>NZ_CP077401.1:1247500-4155000 GCF_019048745.1 Aeromonas sp. FDAARGOS 1410
GTAACGATAAAGGGGGTGAAAAGCCTCCTCGCCGGAAGACCAAGGGTTCCTGTCCAACGTTAATCGGGGCAGGGTGAGTCGACCCCTAAGGTGAGGCCGAAAGGCGTAATCGATGGGAAGCAGGTTAATATTCCTGCACGACTTGTAATTGCGATGGGGGGACGGAGAAGGCTAGGTGGGCCAGGCGACGGTTGTCCTGGTGAAAGTGCGTAGGCGGTACCTTTAGGTAAATCCGGAGGTGCAACGCTGAGACACGAGACGAACGCACTACGGTGCGGAAGCCATTGATGCCCTGCTTCCAGGAAAAGCCTCTAAGCTTCAGATTACAAGTCATCGTACCCCAAACCGACACAGGTGGTCGGGTAGAGAATACCAAGGCGCTTGAGAGAACTCGGGTGAAGGAACTAGGCAAAATAGTACCGTAACTTCGGGAGAAGGTACGCTCTTGTTGGTGAAGTCCCTTGCGGATGGAGCTGACGGGAGTCGCAGTGACCAGATGGCTGGGACTGTTTATCAAAAACACAGCACTCTGCAAACACGAAAGTGGACGTATAGGGTGTGACACCTGCCCGGTGCCGGAAGGTTAATTGATGGGGTTAGCGCAAGCGAAGCTCTTGATCGAAGCCCCGGTAAACGGCGGCCGTAACTATAACGGTCCTAAGGTAGCGAAATTCCTTGTCGGGTAAGTTCCGACCTGCACGAATGGTGTAACCATGGCCATGCTGTCTCCACCCGAGACTCAGTGAAATCGAATTCGCCGTGAAGATGCGGTGTACCCGCGGCTAGACGGAAAGACCCCGTGAACCTTTACTACAGCTTGGCACTGAACATTGAACCTACATGTGTAGGATAGGTGGGAGGCTTTGAAGGCGTGACGCCAGTTGCGCTGGAGCCGTCCTTGAAATACCACCCTTGTATGTTTGATGTTCTAACGCAGGCCCATGAATCTGGGCCGCGGACAGTGCCTGGTGGGTAGTTTGACTGGGGCGGTCTCCTCCCAAAGAGTAACGGAGGAGCACGAAGGTTGGCTAATCCTGGTCGGACATCAGGAGGTTAGTGCAATGGCATAAGCCAGCTTAACTGCGAGACGGACAGGTCGAGCAGGTACGAAAGTAGGTCATAGTGATCCGGTGGTTCTGAATGGAAGGGCCATCGCTCAACGGATAAAAGGTACTCCGGGGATAACAGGCTGATACCGCCCAAGAGTTCATATCGACGGCGGTGTTTGGCACCTCGATGTCGGCTCATCACATCCTGGGGCTGAAGTCGGTCCCAAGGGTATGGCTGTTCGCCATTTAAAGTGGTACGCGAGCTGGGTTCAGAACGTCGTGAGACAGTTCGGTCCCTATCTGCCGTGGGCGTTGGATGATTGAAGGGAGTTGCTCCTAGTACGAGAGGACCGGAGTGAACGAACCTCTGGTGTTCGGGTTGTCACGCCAGTGGCACTGCCCGGTAGCTAAGTTCGGAATCGATAACCGCTGAAAGCATCTAAGCGGGAAGCGAGCCCTGAGATGAGTCATCCCTGACCCCTTGAGGGTCCTAAAGGGCCGTTGGAGACCACAACGTTGATAGGTGGGGTGTGTAAGCGCGGCGACGTGTTGAGCTAACCCATACTAATTACCCGTGTGGCTTAACCATACAACACCCAAGAAGTGTTCTAAGGCTTGTAGCAAATACGAACGAATTACTTACGTCAGCTTTCTCAGATTGAAGATTTTTGCCTGGCGGCAATAGCGCCGTGGAACCACCTGATCCCATGCCGAACTCAGAAGTGAAACGCGGTAGCGCCGATGGTAGTGTGGCATTCGCCATGCGAGAGTAGGACACTGCCAGGCACCCAATTTCAGAACCCCGCTCATCGAGCGGGGTTTTTTATTGCCTGAAAATTACGCATCCTCCCTGAAATCCTCTATTTCTACTAATCCATTCAATCGCTTCACTTTTTAGTCCTTCTCTATTCAATTTTGTCGCACCAAAACCGGAGTGATCTTGCTCTCGTCTTTTGAGTTGCCCGCCGGAATCTGGGCATAAAAAGTACAGAATGTGATGATTCTACCTTTCTTGTGATTCCCGCTCTGTTTTAATGCTTTCGTCCACACGGATGGACCAAGGAATCACAATAAATTAAGGAATAGAGAAATGTTCAAAAGAACAGTAACGATGATACTGGCGGCGGGAACCCTAGTATTAGGTGGTTGTGCATCCCACGGTGGAGCAGAGCAGGCTACTGACAATAGCGATTTTGGTGGCAAGTCCATCTATCTGCGCGGTGAGATGAACGACTGGATGGCGACCGATGCGAGCAAGGTGGTCAAGGTAGCCGACAAACTCTACATGGCGAAAGGCACCCTCAAGAAAGAGTGGGCCCCCTACAAGTTCAAGTTTGCTGACTCCGGTTGGAGCTGTGGCACCAACTTTGGCTACAAGAGCCCGAGCGATGGCGTTGCCGTACTCGGTGGCGAGGCGGTGCCGGTCAATCCCTGTTCCAAATATGAGGATATGAAGTTCTCACCGGATGCTGACGGGGTTTATGAGTTCTATCTGAATATGGCGGGTGATACGCCGACCGTTTACGTCAAGAAGCCCTGATCCATGTCTGAGTGTTAAATCTCTCAGTAAATTAATCAGTTAAGTGCCCTGGCGCAGAAACCTGCTGGCCGGGGCATTTTTTTAGGATAGAATCTGCGCCCTCATGGCAGCATCACCACTATATATTGTGTTGTTTTTTTTTAATGGTGCTATTGGTTGTGTTTTCTACTACTGTCATGACGTTGATGCATTCATATAAGGTTGATTGAAAATGGCTAAATCCAACCCGGTGCTGGAGAGCGAAGCTGGCTCCCGCCTCATTCCCCTCCAGGAAACGTCCCTCGAGATCTGGGATAGCAAATATCGCCTAAAGAGCAAGGATGGACATCCTGTCGATGGCACTATCGACGAGACCTACCAGCGCGTTGCTCGGGCGCTGGCGGAGCAGGAGCTGGAACCGGAAGCCTGGTATGAGCCTTTCCTGTGGGCTCTGCGCAATGGTGCCATTCCGGCGGGCCGGATCACCTCCAACGCCGGGGCTTTTGAGCACAAGCCTGCCACTTCGACCATCAACTGTACCGTTTCCGGCACCATCGAAGATTCGATGGATGATATTCTCGGCAAGGTGCACGAGGCGGGGCTGACCCTGAAGGCTGGCTGCGGCATCGGCTATGACTTCTCGACCCTGCGCCCACGCGGTGCTTTTGTCTCCGGTGCCGGTGCTTACACCTCAGGTCCGCTCTCGTTCATGGATATCTACGACAAGATGTGTTTCACCGTCTCGTCAGCCGGTGGCCGTCGTGGCGCCCAGATGGGCACCATGGATATCCGTCATCCTGATGTGATCGAGTTTATTCAGGCCAAGCGCGAAGATGGCCGTCTGCGCCAGTTCAACCTATCCCTGCTGATCACCGAAGATTTCGTCAAGGCAGTGAAAGAGGATGCGCCCTGGTCGCTGATCTTCCCCTACACCGCCAAAGAGGTGGAGCAGGATGGCATTGCGCTGGACGATCCTGCGCAGGTGCTCTGGGCTGACTGGCCCAACAAGGAGGGGGTTGTCTTTAACGAGCTGGGGCAGGTTGCCTGCAAGGTCTACAAGACCCTGCCGGCTCGCAAGCTCTGGAACGTCATCATGACCTCCACCTATGACTATGCAGAGCCCGGTTTCATCCTGATCGACAAGGTCAACCAGATGAACAACAACTGGTTCTGTGAGGAGATCCGCGCGACTAACCCCTGTGGTGAGCAGCCTTTGCCTCCTTATGGCGCCTGCCTGCTGGGTTCGGTCAACCTGACCCGCTTCGTTCGCGATCCCTTCACCGACAAGGCGGCCTTCGACTGGACCGCATTTCGCAAGGTAGTGGCCATCTTTACCCGCATGCTCGACAACGTGGTGGAGATCAATCAGCTGCCGCTGGCCAAGCAGCGCGAGGAGATCATCAACAAGCGCCGGCATGGCATGGGCTTCCTCGGGCTTGGCTCGACCCTGACCATGCTGCAGATCAAGTACGGTTCTGCCGCGTCCGTCGCCTTTACCGAGCAGGTATCCCAGGAGCTGGCGATGACCGGCTGGCAGGAGTCCCTGCGTCTGGCCAAGGAGAAAGGCTCTGCCCCCATCATGGAGCAGGAGTTTGAAGTGACTGGCAAGATGCTGCGTCTGCGCCCGGAGATGGCGGCTGATGGCATCAAGGTGGGTGACAAGGTGAAGGGCAAGGTGTTGCATGCGCGCTACAGCCGCTATATGCAACAGGTTGCCGAAGTGGATCCTGCGCTGGTCGCCGAGCTGGCCGAAGTGGGTGGGCGTTTCACTCACCACAGCAGTATTGCGCCCACCGGCACCATCTCTCTGTCACTGGCCAACAACGCCAGCAATGGCATCGAGCCGAGCTTTGCCCACCACTACAGCCGCAACGTTATCAAGACGGGCAAGAAGAGCAAGGAGAGCGTGGATGTCTACTCCTTCGAGCTGCTGGCCTATCGCGAGCTGGTGAACCCGTCCGCCATGCCCTATGCCGATGATGAGGCGAGCCGTCTGCCGGACTACTTCATTACTGCTGATGACATCAGCCCGGCGCAGCATGTGGACATTCAGGCGGCGGCCCAGCGCTGGATCGACTCCTCCATCTCCAAGACTGCCAACGTGCCGACTGATTTCCCGTTCGAGCAGTTCAAGGACATCTACATGTATGCCTCGGACTCCGGCCTCAAGGGCTGCACCACCTTCCGCTTCAATCCGGAGGCCTTCCAGGGGGTACTGGTGAAGGAGAAGGATCTGGAGAACACCCTGTACGATTTCACCCTGGAGGATGGCACCGTCATCTCCGTCAAGGGGAACGAAGAGATTGAATACGATGGTGAGCTGCACACTGCCGCCAACCTCTACGACGCCTTGAAAGAAGGCTATTACGGTAAATTCTGAGAACGACATTATGGTCAAAAAGATCGACAAGAAAATCGTCGCCTACAAGGTGCGTACCAAGGATGAGCCGCAAGAAGAGCTGTCCCCGCAGGATGACGTGGTGCACATGCACGAAACCGTGCTGCGCCCGGAGCGATTGATGGGCACCACCTACAAGCTGAAGACGCCGGAGCATGTCTCCGAGCACTCGCTGTTCATCACTATCAACGACATCATTCTCAACGAGGGTACTGTTCACGAAACCCGCCGCCCGTTCGAGATTTTCATTAACTCAAAGAGCCTGGAACACTACCAGTGGATCGTTGCGCTGACCCGCATTATCTCCGCCGTATTCCGTAAAGGTGGGGATGTCACCTTTCTGGTGGAGGAGCTGCGCTCGGTGTTTGATCCTAAGGGCGGATACTGGAACAAGGGCAAGTACGTTCCATCGCTGATCGCCGAAATTGGCAACGTGATCGAGAGCCATCTCACCGAGATCGGCATGCTCAAGGCTCCGGGACTGGACGAGCATCAGCAGGCGTTTCTGGCCGAGAAACAGGCTGAATTGAAAGCCGCTCAGGAGGCCGAAGAGCAACAGGCTGGCAGCGGTTTCCCGGCCAATGCGGCGCTCTGCTACAAGTGCCATACCAAGGCGCTGGTGCTTAAGGATGGCTGCATGACTTGCCTCAATTGTGGCGACTCCAAATGTGGTTAATCCGCTAGATAAATAAAAAGACCGGCCCGATGGCCGGTTTTTTATTGCTGCTTTTCTGTTCGAGCGAGTCTGGTGCTGCAAGTCATTTGTTGCGTGATGGTAAAATCGGGCGTAGCGTTGAAGGTAATAAAACTGTCACGGCCGTGTGGTTTCAATGACATCCGAGATTCACACACGTGGCCCTTCAGTGCCAAGGAGGATGCTTATGGACAATACGGACCGAAAGCTGTTTATCCTGGATACCAACGTTCTGCTTCACGAACCCCTCGCTATCTACTCCTTCAAAGAGCACGACGTGCTCATCCCCATGACGGTGCTGGAAGAGCTCGACAACATCAAGGATCGCCACAAGGATGTCAGCCGCGACGCGCGGGTAGCCATCCGTGCGCTGGAAGATGTGTTCCGCGATGCGACTCCGGAGCAGATTGCGCAAGGAGTACCGCTGGCCGGCGAAGCGAGCGGCCATATCTGCATCTTCAGCGATCACCATCTGCCGCAGGATGCCGAGGTGTTCACCGACAAGGAGGCCGACAACCGCATCATCAACGCGGCCCTCTATCTGCAGAAGCATGAGTTGAAGCGTCAGGTGGTGCTGGTCACCAAAGACATCAACATGCGCCTCAAAGCCAAAGGGGCCGGTCTTGCCCACGTCGAGGATTATCGCAGCGACCAGCTGATCGACGATATCCGCCTGTTGGCCAAGGGTTTTCAGGTGGTGCCCGGCAGCTTCTGGGAGCGCGTCGGCGAGTGTGAGAGCGAGACCCATGGCCGCGACACCATCCATGTGATCGATGCCAATCTGATCGAAGGGGTTCACGTAAACCAGTATCTGGTGGATGAAGAGAATTTCTTTGCCGCCCGGGTGCTCAGCCACGATGGCCAGAAGATCCGCATCAAGGATCTGGGCCGTGAGCGACTGATGTCCCGCAAGGCGTGGGGTGTACATCCCAAGAACGTCTATCAGGGGATGGCGCTGGATGCACTGCTGGATCCGCACATAGATCTGGTGATCCTGACCGGCCCGGCCGGTTGCGGCAAAACCTTGCTGGCGATGGCTGCCGCGCTGGAGCTGGTGATCGAGAAGGGGATCTACGAGAAGGTGATCGTCACTCGAAATACCCCGGAAATTGCCGAGAGCATCGGCTTCCTGCCCGGTACCGAGGAGGAGAAGATGATGCCTTGGCTGGCGGCGGTAACCGACACCCTGGAGGTGCTGCACAAGCAGGATGAGAACATGAGCGGCTCGCTCAGTTACATCATGGAGAAGGCCAATATCCAGTTCAAATCGGTCAACTTCATGCGCGGGCGCAGTATTCAGAACACTTTCGTGCTGCTGGATGAGTGTCAGAACCTGACCGCATCCCAGATCAAGACCATCATTACCCGTTGCGGGGAGGGAACCAAGATCGTCTGCTCTGGCAACCTGGCCCAAATCGACTCCAACTACCTGAGCCCGGTGACCTCGGGTCTGACCTACATAGTCGAGCGTTTCAAGGATTTCGACGGCAGTGCCAACATCTTCCTCAACGGGGTGGTACGCAGCCGACTAGCTTCGTTCGCCGAGGAGAACCTCTGATTTCACCCGATATGTTTGCATTAAAAGGGGAGGCCAATCGGCCTCCCCTTTTTGATCCCGGTGCAGTCTTGTGCCAAGGGCTATTGACCCAGATAGCGCAGCAGCCCCGGGTGGTTGCTGTTTTGCAGAATATCCGGCTTTCCCTGCAGGGCGATGCGGCCCTCGTCTACAAAGAGCACCTGATCGGCAATCAGCTGGGCATCTTCCGGATTGTGGGAGACCATCAGTACGGTAATGCCCTGCTCGCAGGCGAGGCGGGCCACTTCGGCCAGCATCTCCCGACGCAGGGCCGGATCGAGGGCCGAGAAGGGTTCATCCAGCAGCAGCAGTGGTTTGCCCCGCACCAG
Source organism: Aeromonas sp. FDAARGOS 1410 (assembly GCF_019048745.1). Lineage (NCBI taxonomy): Bacteria > Pseudomonadati > Pseudomonadota > Gammaproteobacteria > Aeromonadales > Aeromonadaceae > Aeromonas > Aeromonas sp. FDAARGOS 1410. Next base: position 1,255,066 of record NZ_CP077401.1, read on the forward strand.
TGCACGGGCCAGCCCGACCCGCTGCTGCTGGCCGCCGGAGAGCTGTTCAGGCAGGCGGCTTAGCATCTCGCCGAGGCCAACCCGCGCGGCTGCATCGATCACCTGTGCCCGCTGGGCTGCACTCAGGCGCAGACCCGGGTGCAAGCCGATGGCGATATTGTCGAACACCGACAGGTGCAGGAACAGGTTGTGATCCTGAAACAGGGTTGTGACTGGTCGCTCGGCCGGGCCCAGCGGTAACAGATCTTCGCCATCGAAGCTGAGGCTGCCTGACTCCACCGGCACGAAACCGGCGATCATCCCGAGCAGGGTCGACTTGCCTGCGCCGCTTGGGCCAATCAGTGCGGTGATCTCCCCCTTGGGCAGCTTCGCACTGAAGCTGACGCGCCAGTCGGGGTAGCTGGTCACCAGCGTATCAATGTTCAGCATGTTTTCCTCCAAGCCCCCGTTCCACCAGCCAGAACAGGGAGAAACAGAGTGTCAGCAGCAGCAGGGCGGTGGCGGCCGCCTCGGTCAGCCGGTAACTGCCGAGCTGCTGGTAGAGCAGCCAGGGCAGGGTGGTGAGCTCCTGGTTGCCAAACATGGCGATGGCGCCAAGATCCCCCAAGGAGAGGATCATCGACAGTGCCATCGCCAACGCCAACGGACGGCGCAGCCGCGGCCACTCCACCAGCCGCAGACGATGCAGGCCGCGTACCCCCAGGCTGTCCGCCAGCCGGTCATACTGGCGCACCACCAGCTGCATGGGGGCGGAGAGGGTGCGCAGCACATAGGGTAGTGCCATCAGGGAGTTGACCAGCACTACCAGCCAGGGGCCGAGGGCGAACACGTCGGCAAAGGGCATAAACAGGATGAACAGGCCGGTAGAGAGCACCACGGCCGGGATCATCAGGATCACCGAACCGCTGGCCTCCCACAGGGCGGCAGCCCGTCGCTTGCGAGCCCGTACCCGCAGATGACGGCTGGTGAGCAGCAGTGCGCCACCGAGCAGGGTGGCAAAGGCTCCGGCTGCCAATGCAATCAACAGCGACTGGCCGCTCGCCTGCCACAGCTTGGCGGAAGTGAGCGCCGTCAGCAGGCCGGGGTGGAGGCCGGCGACGACGATGGCCAGCAGCGGTGGCAGAAAGATGGCGAGGCCGATACAGAGCGAGAAGAGATCCACCACGGCCGTGCCCGGCTGATGGCGATCCGGCCGCAGACAGGGATGACGGGGTGTCACCCGACTGGCCGGGGTAGTCTGCAGCTTGTGCTGCAGGAGCAGCAGGGTGGCGGTCAGGATGAGCTGCACCAGCGCCAATCCGCCAGCGGTGGCGAGATCGAAATCAAAGCGCAGTGCCTGATAGACGGCCACCTCGAGGGTGGTCGATTTGGGGCCGCCGCCCAGCGCCAGCACGGTAGTGAAGCTGGTGAAGCAGAGCATAAAGATGAGGCTGGCCAGCCCGGGCAATATGCCGCGAATGAGCGGCCACTCCAGCAGCCGGAAGATATGGGATGAGCGCATGCCGAGCTGGCTGGCGAGGCGCCAGCTCGATTCGGGGATACTCTCGATGCTCTGCAGGATGAGACGTGCCGCCAGCGGCATGTTGAAGAAGACATGGGCCAGCAGAATTCCGAACAGGCCGTAGAGATAGTTGCCGGGATCCAGCCCCAAGCTGCGCAGCAGTTGCGGCAGCCACCCCTGTTTGCCATGAACCGCCACGATGCCGAAGATAGCGATGATGACCGGCAGTACCAGCGAGAGACCGAACAGCTTGATCAGCAGGGTTCGGCCAATGAAGCGGCGCCGTGCCAGCGCGCGGGCCACCGGAATGGCGAGCCCCAGGCTCAGCAGGGTGGAGAGCAGCGCCTGCCAGAGGCTGAAGCCCAGCACATGGCGCAGATAGGGGTCTGCCAGCAAAGTGCGCGGCGCCAGCGAACCGGCCTGCCACAGCAGGGCCGCCAGCGGCCCGAGGGATAACAGCAGGATCAGCAGTGTGGCTGCACTGCCCGGCAGCCACCAGAGGGGGCGATCCTGTTGCTTCAGCGCGAGCTGGCTCACGGGGCGACGGCTTGCAGCCACTCGCGGATCCACCCTTTGCGATTGGTGGCTACCTCATCGGCACTGAAGGCGAGCGGCTTGGCTACAGTGATCATCTGCTCGAAGCCCTTGGGCAGCGGCGTGTCGATAACCGGATACATCCAGTTGCCGGTCGGGATCTCGTTCTGGAAGGCGGGGCTCACCATAAACTGCAGGAACTGGTCAGCCAGCTTCTCCTGTTTGGCGCTCTTTAGCTTGGCGGCTACTTCTACCTGACGGTAATGACCCTCCTCAAACGCCGCCGCCTGATACTGGGGCTTGTTCTCGGCAATAAGGTGGTAAGCGGGGGAGGTGGTGTAGGAGAGCACCATGTCCGCTTCGCCATCGAGGAACATGCCATAGGCCTCGGACCACCCCTTGGTGACGGTGACTGCCTTCTTGGCAAGCGTGGCCCAGGCTTCAGGAGCCTTGTCACCGTAGACAGACTTCATCCACAGCATCAACCCCTGCCCCGGGGTAGAGGTGCGGGGATCCTGATAGATCACCTTGAGATCGGGGCGCTCCACCAGCTCTTTCAGGCTTTTGGGCGGCTGCTTGAGTTTCTCCTTGTCATAGACGAAGGCGAAGTAGCCGTAGTCGTAGGGGACAAAGGTGTCATCCTGCCAGCCACCCGGCACCTTGATGCCGTCGAGCTTGGCGGGATGGGGGGCGAACAGGCCGCTCTGCTTGGCTTCACTGATGAGAGCATCATCCAGCCCCAGCACCAGATCGGCCTTGCTGTGGTTGCCTTCCAGCCGCAACCGGTTGAGGATGGCGACGCCATCTTCGAGGGGAACCAGATTGAGGGTACAGCCGCACTCCTTCTCGAAGGCTTGCTTGATCTTGGGACCGGGTCCCCAGTCGGCAGTGAAGGAGCTGTAGGTGTAGACGGTGAGGGTATCGGCGGCAAAGGCCTGAGCCGAGAGCAGGCTGGTGGCGACCAGTAGCAGGGTTTTCATCAAGGGCACTCCATTATGAGGTGCCAGCGGATGAGGGCGCAAAAAATGAGCGCCGTGCCTCAAATTCCTCCGCCAGCATTATCTGGATCAGGTTCACGGGTATAATCTCAGCGGTAAACCGCACCCCGTTTGAGAAACGCACCGCATTGTATTAACGTTCTTTTGGGTAGACCAGCACAATTGTGCGCTGCTCATGAGATGATTCCCACTCAACAGAGGATCTTCGCGTGCTTACCAGTACCAAGGAAAGACGTGCCTTTGCACGTATGGTTATCAATGCTCCGGTTACCGTCTATCAGCAGCATCAGGTACTGGAGGGCATCTGTCGGGATCTCAGTGCCAACGGCATGGGGATCTCGGTGGCGGAACACCAGCTTGATACAACCCAGCCGATCCGGATCAGCCTCGCAACCAACAACAACCTGCTTCCCCCTTTCGAAGCCCATGCCCGGATCATTCGGGTGTTGGAGGAGGAGACCGGATTGCTGCTGGCGGTAGAGTTTCAGCCTTTGGGCTGAACCGGTTGCACACTCAACTGCTTGCCATCGACCAGCGTTTTGCTGGTCGATGCTATTTGGCCAGCCGGTAATGCGGCAGGGCCGGTAGGTTCTAGCAGCAGATAGGATTGTCCCTGCCAGCTGATGGTGGCATCACCCGGTTTGGCGGGCAGGTCGACCGCCAGCATCGCGTGGCCTGGGATAAAGACCATGGCCTGTTTCAATTCGGGAAAGAGCTGGGCCAGCATGGCGGCCATCAGGGTCACCTTGCTGTCGCAATCGCCTCGGTTCTGTTCCAGTACCTGACGGGGAGTGAGAAACCCCTTGCCCTGCCGTCCGTTCAGACTGTCCAGCTGTTTGTAGGGGATGCTCTGGATAAAGGCGAGCATCTCGGCCACGGTTTTCTGACGCGCTTCCGGCTCGCTGCTCCCCTGCTGTTTCAACTGCTCAGCCAGCGGCGCCACCGTGCTGCGGCTCTCCAACGCAATCCGAACATGGTCCTGCTTCACCGCCAGCTGGCCATCCGGTGGAGTAAAGTACTGGAAGTAGTGTTTGGTCAGCCACGCCTGCTCCTCTTTGCCCCGTTGCGTTTCCAGCCAGGCCATGGCCTCTTTGGCTTTATCCTGATTGTGACTTTTCAGATGCAGCTCAAGGGAGGGGCGGGAGAGGGTAAACTGAACCTCGGGGTAGTTCTCGCGCACTCCGCGCAGCAGGGTCTGCAGTACCTCCTCTTCCATTCGCGCTGGACGATAGGCGATAAGGGGCGGCAGTTTGCCCTGCTCCAGCCGATAGGTGAGCTGGCGGGGTTTGCCAGCGCTGTCTTGCCAGCCGACATTGATCTGGCCGAGGCTGTTGGTGAAGTAGGTCTGGGCAGCTGCAACCGGCAGCGCCAGCAAAGTGCAGAGTAAAAATATCGCCGTCGTTCTCTTCATCGTCCTTATCCTGTCTTGAGGCCGCATCCCTGGCCTGTTGGTTGAAGCGCATTGGCGGAAATAAAAGAGGGAGCCGAAGCTCCCTGTTGATTCTACTCGTTTTTTTGCAACTGGCGCGTTAAATCCAGCTCGGCTGCTTCGCTTCAAAAGCGCTGATGGCGGCCTCGTGCTGCAGGGTCAGGCCGATGGCATCCAGCCCGTTGAGCAAGCAGTAACGGCGGAACTCGTCGATCTCGAAACCGAAGCTGAGCTCACCGGTGCGTACCTGATTCGCTTCCAGATCCACTTCAATCTGGATGCCCGGTTTGGCGGCCACCAGCTGGAACAGGGCATCGACCTCCTCCTCCTTCAGGCGCACCGGTACCATGCCATTGTTGATGGCGTTGCCGTAGAAAATGTCGGCAAAGCTCGGGGCTATGATGGTCTTGAAGCCGTAGTCGGCCAGCGCCCAGGGGGCGTGCTCGCGGCTCGAGCCACAGCCGAAGTTCTCGCGGGCCAGCAGGATGCTGGCACCGGCGAACTGCGATTGGTTCAGCACGAACTCGGGGTTGGGCTGCAGACCAGCATCGTCCAGGAAGCGCCAGTCGTGGAACAGGTGCTTGCCAAAACCGATGCGGTTGACCTTCTGCAGAAACTGCTTGGGAATGATGGCGTCGGTGTCGACGTTGGCGCTGTCGAGGGGGACGACGATCCCTTTATGCTGTTTGAATCCTGTCATCGCTGTTTCCTCTTACAGTGCGCGAATGTCGGCGAAGCGGCCGGTGACGGCGGCAGCAGCGGCCATGGCCGGGCTCACCAGATGAGTGCGGCCGGCGCGGCCCTGACGCCCTTCGAAGTTGCGGTTGCTGGTGGAGGCGCAGCGCTCCCCCGGTTGCAGCCGGTCGTTGTTCATGGCCAGACACATGGAGCAGCCGGGCAGGCGCCACTCAAAGCCCGCTTCGATGAAGATCTTGTCCAGACCCTCGGCTTCTGCCTGTGCCTTAACCTGCTCGGAGCCCGGCACCACCAGCGCTTGTACACCGGCTGCCACCTTGCGACCGCGAGCGATGGCGGCAGCGGCGCGCAGATCCTCAATGCGGCTGTTGGTACACGACCCGATGAACACCTTGTCGATGGCAACGTCGGAGAGTTTCTGGCCCGGCTGCAAGTCCATGTAGGCGAGCGCCTTGCGGGCGGACTGCTGCTCCATCAGGTCGTTGAAGGACTCCGGCGCCGGAATCGGTTCATTGACCGCAATCACCTGACCCGGGTTGGTGCCCCAGGTGACCTGCGGGGCGATGTCGGCAGCGTCCAGCACCACTTCGGCATCGAATCTGGCACCTTCGTCGCTCTTGAGGCTCTGCCAGTAGGCGATAGCCTGCTCCAGCGCCTCGCCTTTGGGAGCGAACTCCTTGCCACGGATGTAGTCGATGGTGGTCTGGTCGGGAGCAATCATGCCGGCCTTGGCGCCCAGCTCGATGGCCATGTTGCACACCGTCATCCGCCCTTCCATGGTGAGCCCTTCGATGGCTTCGCCAGCGAACTCCACCACGTAGCCAGTACCACCGGCATGGCCGACCTTGCCGATAATAGCCAGCACCACGTCCTTGGCGCTGATCCCCTCGGCCAGCTTGCCGTTGACCGAAATCCGCATGGTCTTGGCACGGCCCTGTTTCAGGGTCTGGGTGGCCATCACATGTTCCACCTCGGAGGTGCCGATACCGAACGCCAGTGAACCGAAGGCACCGTGAGTGGCGGTATGGGAGTCACCACAGACGATGGTGGTGCCGGGCAGGGTGATGCCAAGCTCGGGGCCCATCACATGGACGATCCCCTGATATTTGTGGTTGAGATCGTAGAGGCGAACCCCGAACTCCTTGCAGTTTTCAGCGAGAGTCTCCATTTGGATGCGGGCCATCTCGCCGGAGGCGGCGATGTCCTTGGTGGTGGTGGAGACGTTGTGATCCATGGTGGCCCAGGTCAGATCCGGACGGCGCAGCTGGCGGTTCATGGCGCGCAGGCCGTCAAATGCCTGCGGGCTGGTCACTTCATGTACCAGATGGCGGTCGATGTAGATGAGGGGCGTTTCCCCTTCCACTTCCCGGACCACGTGGGCGTCGAATACTTTCTGATAGAGGGTCTTGGCCATTGCTTCTCTCTTCCTTGTTATCTGTTCTTCAGCTCAGATCCGGGCGGCGATCTGGTCGCCCATGGTGGCTGTGCTCTGTACCGGATGGCGGGCGCTGGCCTGATGCAGATCGGCGGTGAAGTAACCTTCGGCCAGGGTCTGGGCCACGGCCTGCTCGATAGCCTGGGCGGCAGCTTCCTGACCCAGGCTGTAGCGCAGCATCAGGGCGGCGGAGAGGATCTGGGCGATGGGGTTGGCGATCCCTTTGCCTGCGATGTCTGGGGCCGAACCACCGGCCGGTTCGAACAGGCCGAAACCCGATTCGTTGAGGCTGGCAGAGGGGAGCAGCCCCATGGAGCCGGTGATCATGGCGCACTCGTCGGAGAGGATGTCACCGAACAGGTTGGAGCAGAGCAGCACGTCGAACTGGGAGGGATCCTTGATGAGCTGCATGGTGGCGTTGTCGATATACATATGATTCAGTTCGACGTCGGGATAATCCTTGGCCACTTGCGTCACCACCTCGCGCCACAGGATGGAGGAGGCGAGCACGTTGGCCTTGTCGATGGAGGTGACCTTGCCACGGCGCACGCGAGCCGACTCGAACGCAATCTTGGCGATGCGCTCGATTTCGAAACGGTGGTACACCTCGGTATCGAACGCCTTCTCGTTCGCCCCTTCACCCTCGCGCCCCTTGGGCTGGCCGAAGTAGATGCCGCCGGTCAGCTCGCGCACACAGGCGATGTCAAAACCGCGATCGGAGATATCGGCGCGCAGGGGTGAGAACTGCTCCAGACCGGTGTAGATGCGGGCCGGACGCAGGTTGCAGAACAGTTTGAAGTGAGCGCGCAGGGGCAGCAGGGCACCACGCTCCGGCTGATCATTAGGCGGCAGATGCTCCCATTTCGGGCCACCGACCGAGCCGAACAGCACGGCATCGGATGCTTCGCAACCCGCGATGGTGCTCTGCGGCAGCGGGGTGCCATGGTTGTCGATGGCAATACCGCCCACATCAAAGTGCTGATAGTCGAGGGAGAAGCCGAATTTTGCCTGTACTTTTGCCAGTACCTTGAGGGCCTCGGCCATCACTTCCGGGCCAATGCCGTCACCCGGCAATACTGCGATCCGATAACTGCTCATACTGTCTCCGTCTTGATTGTGTTATTGCGTTCCATCTGTTCGGCGACCTGATCGGCGCGCCAGATGCTGTTGATCACATGCAGCAGGGCATGGGCTGAAGATTCGATGATGTCGGTGGCGAGCCCCATGCCGTGGAATTTGCGCCCTTTGTACTCGGCGACGATATCGACCTGACCGAGAGCATCCTCCCCTTCGCCCTTGCTCTTGAGGGCATATTTGTCGATGCGGATCTCGTAGCCGGTGATGCGGTTGATGCACTGGTAGACCGCATCCACCGGACCGTTGCCGGTGGCGGCTTCACTCACCACCTCACCGCCCACCTTGAGCTTGACCGAGGCGGTCGCCATTACCGAGCTGCCGCTCTGTACCCCGAGGTACTCCAGCTTGAAGTGCTCCGGCTCCTCGTGGATCTGGCTGAAGAAGGCGAGCGCCTCCAGGTCGTAGTCGAACACCTGACCTTTCTTGTCGGCCAGGGTGAGGAACTTGGCGTAGAGATGGTCGAGGTCGTAGCTGCTCTCGGCGTAGCCCATGGATTCCATCCGGTGCTTGATGACGTGGCGGCCGGAGCGGGAGGTCATGTTGAGGTTGTTCTGGGTCAGGCCAATGCTCTCGGGGGTGATGATTTCATAGGTGTTTTTCGCCTTGAGCACGCCATCCTGATGGATGCCGGAGCTGTGGGAGAAGGCGTTGGCACCGACGATCGCCTTGTTGGGCTGCACCGGCATGTTGCAGAGCTGGCTGACGAGGGTGCTGGTGCGATGAATTTCGCTGTGGCGGATATTGGTGTGCACCCCGAGCAGGTCGGCGCGGGTTTTGAGGATCATCGCCACCTCTTCCAGCGAGCAGTTGCCGGCCCGCTCGCCGATACCGTTGATGGTGCACTCGATCTGGCGAGCTCCCATCTGCACTGCGCCGATGGAGTTGGCTACCGAGAGCCCCAGATCGTCGTGGCAGTGCACCGAGATGATGGCCTTGTCGATGTTTGGCACCCGGTTGAACAGGGTATGGATGATGCCGGAGAATTCGGTCGGCACCGTGTAGCCGACGGTATCCGGGATATTGATGGTGCGGGCGCCCGCCTTGATGGCGGCTTCCACCATGCGGCAGAGGTTATCGATGGGGGTGCGGCCTGCATCCTCGCAGGAGAACTCCACATCGTCGGTGTAGCGCAGCGCATGCTTGATGGCGCTGGTGCCCATCTCCAGCACATCCTCGAAGCTCTTTTTCAGCTTGCTCTCCACATGGATGGAGGAGGTGGAGATGAAGGTGTGGATGCGAAAGGCGTCGGCAACTCGCAAGGCCTCACCGGCGGCATCGATATCCTTGGGCAGGGCGCGGGCGAGGGCGCAGACCCGGCTGTTTTTGATGTGGCGGGCGATGGTCTGCACCGAGTGAAAATCGCCGGGAGAGGAGACCGGGAAGCCTACCTCCATGACGTCGACACCGAGCCGCTCCAGCGCCTGGGCAATCTGCAGCTTCTCCTTGACTGTCAAACTGGCCGCCAGGGCCTGCTCACCATCACGCAAGGTAGTATCGAATATGATGACCCGATCTGACATGTGACTTCCCTCTTCCTAAGTTCGGTGACGTGCATCCTGCGGCGGCATAAAAAAACCCGTGCAGGGTGCACGGGTTTTTGTAAATTCCGGCTATGCCTTAGCCCGGCTACAAGGATCCCGCGCGAGTTAACGCGATTAGGGAGATTAGTAGTAGCGGGGTGGCAATACGCATGACGTTGTTGTCCTTGCAGTCGATAACGCCTTTACCAATATCGAGATTTTTATGCTGTGTCAACACGCGCAGTCAGGGGAAATCTGCTGGGATATTTAATCGGATTGTAAAGGATTGCAAATTTCCTTGTCCCATATTCGGCCCATGACGGATTATCTGGTCATTCCTGCTGTGCTCTCTATCTCTGCACAACCAGATCGACTTATCAGCATTGGCTGAATTTTCTGAGGTGTTAAATGGAAAAACGTAGACCAGGTCGTCCGGTCGGACGTTCTGACATTCGTGACAAGTTGCTTGCTGCCGCCCGTGAGCGTTTTCTCAATACTCCCTATAGCAAGGTAACTACACGCGAAATCGCGGAGCTGGCTGGCTCCAACTTGGCGATGATCCACTACTACTTCGGCAGTAAAGAGGGTCTTTACAAGGCGGTACTGGGTGATGTGGCCGAGCCGCTTGACCATGCCTGGCAAGATGAACACAGCAACCACAGCCTCAACGAGCTGCTCAACACCTACTATCAGGTGATGGCGCCCAACAGCGAACTGACCTCCGCTATCTCCAGCGCATTGTCGACCGAGAAGAGCCCGGGGCGGGATTTTGTGCTGAGCCGCCTGCTGGAGCGTCAACTGCCGCAGTTCGACGCCCTGCTGGAAACCATGAAAACCAACGGCGAACTGGGTGACAATCTGGATCCCGAGATGCTGAAGATCTCCTTCCTCAGCATGATGTGGCAGCCGTTCGTGATGAAAGATCTTTACGAACAGGTATTTGGCCTGAAAGTGGACGAACAGTTCATGGCTCGTCTGGCGGATCACAACTGCCGCCTGATGGAGACCGGTTTGCGCGGCAATCACTGATAACCGCACAACCCATCGATTAAAAAGGGCCGTTTGGCCCTTTTTTCATAAATCTGTTACCCCCCGTTCAACACCCTGTCATCCCGCCTCCCTACTCTGCAACGAGATCTCGGGGAAGGAGGGGTTATGAACAAGATCCAGCAATGGGACCTGCAGGTATGCCGGGTCTGTCTGCTGCACACCTATAACCGGCAGCAAGCCAGGGTGAGTCGCCTTGTCTCCCGTACCGGTGACGGCCCGCTTTACGCTGTGCTGGCCGCCCTGCTCTGGTGGCAGGGGGAGAGTGAACGCGAGCTGGTGAAGCTGGCGCTGCTCGCCTTTGTCATCGAGTTGCCGCTCTATCTGCTGCTGAAAAACAGCCTGAAACGGCAACGGCCAGTCGGTTTGCCGGTTTTTATCACCCCTTCCGATCGTTACAGCCTTCCCTCCGGCCATACCGCCGCTGCCTTCTTGATGGCCACCATACTGGCGACCGGTTTTCCGCTCTGGGCGCCGCTGCTGTTTGGCTGGGCGGCGCTGGTGGGGGCATCCCGGTTGTTGCTCGGAGTTCACTACCTGAGCGATCTGGTGGCCGGCGCCCTGCTGGGTGGCGGCTGCGCTCTGATGGCCCTCTGCTGGAGTCAGGGATGAAGATACTCTTTGGCGTGCAAGGCACCGGCAACGGCCATATCAGCCGCAGCCGCACCTTGGCCAGGGCGCTGCGAGCAGCCGGGGTCGAGGTGGATTATCTTTTCAGCGGGCGACCCGCCGACCGCTACTTCGATATGGAGGAGTTCGGGGAGTACCGCACTTTTGCCGGGCTCACCTTTGTCAGTCATGAGGGGCGGGTCTCGCCGTGGCGTACCCTGCAGGCGGCGTCGCCGCTCACCTTCTGGCGGGATCTGCAAAGGCTCGACTGCCACGGATATGATTTGGTGGTGAGCGATTTTGAGCCGCTGACCGCCCATGCCGCCCGCCGCTGCGGCATCCCGAGCCTTACCGTCAGCCATCAGGCCAGCTTCAACTGGCCGATCCCCCGCTGGGGTGAGGATGGCTTGAGTCGCCAGCTGATGCGCCACTTTGCGCCGGTCAATCAGCCGCTCGGGCTGCACTGGTTTCACTTCGGCCAGCCGATTTTGCCACCGGTGATCGATCCTGTTCGGGTGATGCCGGATAACGGCGAGATCCTGGTTTATCTGCCGTTCGAGCAGACCGAGGCGATCGCCGCCCTGTTGTCGCGCTTTGGCCAGCAGCGCTTCGTCTGCTTTCACCCAGCCATTCGCAGCCCGAGCCAGTGGCGCAACCTGCGCTTCGAGCCCCCCTCGCGCCCCGCTTTTCTTACGGTGCTGGCAGGATGTCGCGGCGTCATCTCCAACGCCGGCTTCGAGCTCGCCTCCGAGGCGCTCAGTCTCGGCAAGAAGTTGCTGGTCAAGCCCCTTGGCGGCCAGTTCGAGCAGCTGACCAATGGCAAGACTCTGGAGATGATGGGGCTGGCGACCCTGATGGATTGCCTCGATGCCAATCTGGTGCGCAGCTGGCTCGACAGCGCCTCGCCGGGGATGGTCTGCTACCCCGATGTGGCGCGAGAGCTGGCCTGCTGGCTGGCTGCAGGGGCCGAGGAGAGCGTCTCCTCTCTGTCACGTCGGCTCTGGGGGAGGACGCTGTTTCCCGAAGAGGTGAGCGATCGCCTGAGCGAGCTGGAGGGTGGTGAAGGTTTGTCTGGCTGCTGGTTATCGCAAGTGAGCGCGGTTGACTAGACTGAAAGGCGATCCCACCAAGGAGAGGATGGAGCAAATGCGCTTTACCAATGAAAACGGCGAAGTCATGAACCTGGCTGACAATCTCACCCTGCACGAACTGCTCGATATGGGTGTCAGCATCTCGGTCAGTGAAGAGACCGATCCGGATCAGCAGATCTGGTTGGCCGAGCCGGAAGATGACCACTAGGTCGCACTGCTGCCACAAAGCCCGCCACTGTCGGCGGGCTTTTTTATTGCCGTTTTTTCACCTGCCAGCACAATTCTCTGTCTATTAGCGTGACATCTTCCTGTTTCTGTCACCGCCGCTTTTATGGTCGGGCACTGTCTGAAATGTCTGACTGGCACCCGCCGACAAAGCCGTGGACAAGCGTTCATTGGCGGGTTAAGTTGGTTTTTCACCCGATTTTCGGGTCAATGATGGAAAAATCCTTTTTTTCTGCTGCCGACGGGGCTGAATTGGGCCGATCTGCCTTCAGATAACAACAAGAAACGGATCGGGCCGTGCCGGGAAGCACGGCATCGTCGGCGGGATTCGCTAAACGGAGCAAAGCCTGGAGGGCTTTATCATGGAGATGTTATCAGGCGCCCAGATGGTGGTTAGAGCGCTGGAGGATCAGGGAGTTGAGCACGTCTTTGGCTACCCTGGTGGCTCGGTGCTCGACATCTATGACGCTCTCTTCGAAAACGGCAAGATGGAGCATGTCTTGGTGCGGCACGAGCAGGCCGCAGTGCACATGGCTGACGGTTACGCCCGTTCCACCGGCAAGGTGGGGACAGTGCTGGTTACTTCCGGCCCGGGGGCAACCAACTGCATTACCGGTATTGCCACCGCCTATATGGATTCCATTCCGCTGGTGATCCTCTCCGGCCAGGTGCCGACCAGCATGATCGGTGAGGATGCGTTTCAGGAGACCGACATGATCGGTATCTCCCGTCCGGTGGTGAAGCACAGCTTCCTGTGCAAGAAAGCCAGCGACATTCCGGCCGCCATCAAGAAGGCCTATTACATTGCCGCCAGCGGCCGCCCGGGGCCGGTGGTGGTGGATCTGCCCAAAGATGTGCAGAATCCGAAGGAGAAATTCCCCTACGAATACCCCGAGACGGTCTCCCTGCGCTCCTACAACCCGACCAAGTCGGGCCACAAGGGCCAGATAAAGCGGGCCGCCAAGCTGCTGGTGGATGCCCAGCGCCCGGTCATGTACGTGGGTGGCGGCGCCATCAACGCCAACGCGGATCATCTGGTGCTCAAGCTGGCGGAGCTGCTGAACCTGCCGGTGACCACTACCCTGATGGGGTTGGGCGCCTTCCCGGGCACCCATCCGCAATCCATCGGCATGCTGGGGATGCACGGTACCTTCGAAGCCAACAAGACCATGCACAACTCGGATCTCATCTTCGCCGTGGGTGCCCGCTTCGATGACCGCGTCACCAACAACGTGGCCAAGTTCTGCCCCAATGCGACTGTGGTCCATATCGACATCGACCCCACCTCCATCTCCAAGACAGTGCAGGCCCATGTGCCCATCGTCGGCTCGGTGGAAACCGTGTTGGAGCAGATGCTTGAAGTGATCCGCGAGTGTGGCTTCGATAACGACAAGGAGGCGCTGGCGGACTGGTGGGGCCAGATCAACCAGTGGCGCTCCCGTCACTGCCTTGCCTACGAAAAGTCGGCTACCCAGATCAAGCCGCAGCAGGTGATCGAGACCCTCTACAAGGTGACGCAGGGTCAGGCGTTCGTTGCCTCCGACGTCGGCCAGCACCAGATGTTTGCCGCGCTCTACTACCCGTTTGCCAAACCGCGCCAGTGGATAAACTCGGGGGGCCTCGGCACCATGGGCTTCGGCATTCCGGCCGCCATGGGGGCCCAGTTTGCCAACCCGGATGCGGTGGTCTGCTGCGTCACCGGCGACGGCTCGGTGCAGATGAACATTCAGGAGCTCTCTACCTGCATGCAGTACGGGGTGCCCATCAAGATCATCTCCATCAACAACCGTGCGCTGGGCATGGTCAAGCAGTGGCAGAAGATGTTCTACGGCGGCCGTCACAGCCACTCCTACATGGAGTCCCTGCCGGACTTCGTCAAACTGGCGGAAGCCTACGGCCACGTCGGTATCGCGGTGAGCGATCCGGCCGAGCTGGAGAGCGCTATGGAGAAAGCCTTCGCCATGAAGGATCGGCTGGTGTTCATGGATATCTCGGTCGACCCGGATGAGCACGTCTATCCGATGCAGATCAAGTTTGGCGCCATGGACGAGATGTGGCTGAGCAAGACGGAGAGAACCTGATGAGACACATCATTTCAGTACTGCTGGAGAACGAATCCGGCGCCCTGAGCCGGGTGGTGGGTCTCTTCTCCCAGCGCGGCTACAACATCGAGACCCTGACGGTAGCGCCGACCGAGGATCCCACCCTGTCACGTATGACCATAGTCACCATGGGTGACGAGCGGGTGCTGGAGCAGATCCAGAAGCAGCTGCACAAGCTGGTGGATGTGCTCAAGGTGTGCGACCTGAGCGAAGGGGAGCATATCGAGCGGGAGATCGCGCTGGTCAAGGCGCGTGCCGCCGGTGGGGCCCGTGATGAGCTGAAACGGTTGGCGGATATCTTCCGTGGCCAGATCGTCGACGTCACCCCCGAGCAGTACACGGTACAGCTGGTGGGCACCAGCGAGAAGCTGGATGCCTTTATCAAGACTGCCGCCCAGACCAACGAGATCATCGAAGTGGTGCGCTCCGGCGTCTGCGGCATCTCGCGGGCGGACAAGGCGCTGCGGCCCTGATGGCTGGCGGGACAGCTGATGACACGTCAGCTGCCGCAGAGTGAAAGAAAAGAGGGCTCTGCGGAGCCCTTTTTGTTTGGTTTTTCTTTACGAGGGGAGGGGTGATGTTCGGTATTCATGATCTTGCACTGTTTATGGTCTCGGGGTTGCTGCTCAATATCATGCCAGGGCCGGACTCCCTGCTGGTCATGCTGCGCAGCGGCTCGCAAGGGTGGCGTGCCGGTTCGGTTGCGACGTTGGGCATCGGCACCGGTGTCATGGTGCATGTGCTGGCGGCGGCCCTCGGTCTGTCGGCCCTGCTCAGCGCGTCGGCCGAGCTGTTTGCCCTCATCAAGCTGGCTGGCGCCATCTACCTCATCTATCTGGGGTTCTCCCTGCTGCGCCAGCAAGCAACGGGTTCCATGGAGAGAGGGGCGACTCTGCCAGCCCTCTCCTATGGCCAGATTTACCGGCAGGGAGTGCTGACCAATGTGCTCAACCCCAAGGTGGCGCTCTTTTTCCTCGCCTTTGTGCCCCAGTTCATCGCACCGGATGCCCCCGACAAGGCGCTCGCCTTTATCCTGCTCGGCTGCATCTTCAATCTGGGCGGTATCATCTGGTGTCACCTGCTGGTCTTTACCACCGTCTATGCCAGCCACAGGGTACGCTTGTCACAGCGTCTCGGCCGCTGGCTCAACCGGGGCATCGGCACTCTGTTTGTCGGGCTCGGGATCAAGCTCGCCAGTGACTAGCGCGCGGCTTTCTGACCTGAGGCAGATTATCGTGCGCCACGCTGTGCTATGGTCGGCAGTCAGCTGCGGGGCCAGCCCCGCTCTCTCTTTTTCAGGTCAGCCCCACTGGCCGCAGCAGCGAGATCCCTTGCCCAGATGAACATCGCCCGGCTCAAGAACTTTACCGAGATCGTGAAGAACAACTTCAACATCTCGGCGACGGCGGAGAAGCTTTACACCTCCCAGCCCACCCTCAGCAAGCAGATGAAAATGCTGGAAGATGAGCTGGGACTCGCCCTCTTTACCCGCAAGGGGAAAAATCTGGTCGGCTTGACCAGCGCAGGCGAGCAGGTGATGGAGTTGGCCAAGGGGGTAGTGGCGCAGGTGGAGCAGATCAACCAGCTGTCGCTGGGGGAGCAACTGGCCACCAGCGGGGTGCTGCGTATCGCCACCACCCACACTCAGGCGCGCTACAAGCTGCCAGCGGTGATCACCGAGTTCAGCCGTCGTTATCCCGATGTGGCGATCCAGCTCCATCAGGGGGCGCCTGCCCAGCTGGCCCAGATGGTGCAAAGCGGCGATGTGGATATGGCGATCGCCACCGAGTCCATGTATCTGTTCGACGAGCTGGCTGCGGTGCCCTGTTATCGCTGGGGGCGCAGCGTGGTGGTGCCCCACGGTCATCCGCTGATCGACTGTCAGCCGCTGTCGATGGCCGATCTGGCCCGCTATCCCCTCATCACCTATGTGTTCGGCTTTACCGGCCGCTCCAAGATGGACAAAGCCTTCAGCCGCCACGGCCTCTCGCCGAAAACCGTGCTGACCGCCACCGATACCGATGTGATCAAGCACTACGTCCGGCTCGGGATGGGGGTCGGGGTGATTGCCAGTGTGGCCTTCGACGAGGGGGACAGGGAGGATCTGGTGAGCCTCAATATCGACCACCTGATCGCCTCGAGCGCCACCCACATCTGCCTGCGCAAACATGCCCATCTGCGCGACTACATGTACGACTTTATCCACCTCTACGCCCCCCATATCAGCCGGGAGACGGTGCAACTTCATCTGATCAATCAGCCGCCGACTGCCAATATGGCGGAGTTGCCGTGGCTCTAGCCGCAGGTTGTTTGTCGTACACAGAGCAAAAATACAGAGACAAAAAAAGAGAGGCCTTGGCCTCTCTTCTGGTTTTATCGGTATGCGGGATTAAGCGCTGCGGGTCGCCAGGTTGATAAAAATCTGGGCACCGACCAGCAGGCAGTCGTCATCGAGGTAGTAGGGATTTGCATGCAGGTAGTTGCAGATCCCCTTGGCCTGACAGCCGCTGCCGAGGAAGAACATGGCCCCCTTGCGGCCACGGCAGGCGTTGACCATGTAGCTGAAGTCTTCGCTGCCGGTCATCGGCTGACCCTGAGCGTTGATCCCTTCAGAAGGCAATACGTCGGCGGCCGCTTGCAGCAGACGGGCGCAGGCATCGGCGTGGTTCTCCACCGCCGGATACCCGGCATAGACCATCTTGGTCTTGAAGCCGCGCAGTTCGCTCTGGGCCACGATCTCCTTGAAGCTGTTCTTCAGGATCTGGTCGGTCTCGGCATCCATGGCACGGATGGTGCCGCGCGCCTGCACATGGTCGGCGATGGCGTTGGGGATGGTGCCGCCGTTGATCATGCCGCAGCCGAATACCGCCGGGCTGAACGGACTGGTGCGCTTGGCGACGATGTAGTCCATGTCCTCGATGATCCGCACCGCTTCACGGATGGCATCCAGCCCCTTGTGGGGGGTCGAGCCGTGGGCGGAGATGCCATGCACATCCAGCGTCCAGGCTGAGCCCCAGGAGGACATGACACCGTGGTTGAACTTGATGGTGCCGGTCTCCATGGCGCCGTCGTTATGGAGGGCATAGACCTCGTCCACCCCCTTCATGCAGCCCAGTTCAACCATCTTCTCGGCGCCCGGCACCCGCATATCCTCTTCCGCCATCTGGAAGATAAAGCGGACGTTGTACTGCAGGCGGGAGCGCTGTTCTGAGAGGAATTTGGCTGCGGTCAGGGCGATCGCCATATGGGAGTCGTGACCGCAGTTATGGGCCATTCCCTCGTGGGTCGATTTGAACGCAACGTCGCTCATGTCGTGCATCTCGAGGCCATCCATGTCGGCACGGAAGGCGATGGTCGGCAGTACCGGGTCAACCACCAGATCGCCGTGGAAACCGGTGAAGCCCGGATAGTCGGTGAGACGGTAGCCAAAGCCTGCCATCAGCTCGCGGCAGTAGGCCGAGGTCTTGAACTCGACGCCGGAGGCTTCCGGAATGGAGTGCAGGTGGTGGCGCACTTCCTGACTGAAGTCGCGCAGGGCCAGCAGGGCCGGTTCAATGTGGATGTTGTTCATCAGATGATCCCTTGGATGGAGAAGCCGAGCTGGGCCACCAGCGAGGCGCCGAAGAAGCAGCAGGTAGAGACGATCATGAAGATCAGGATCACTTTCCAGGACATCTTCTTCAGCTCTTCCAGCTGACCGCCCACCGAGAGACCGGCAAAGGCCAGCAGCGGTACGCAGCAGGAGAGGAAGGAGATCTTGGCGACGGCGTCGATAAAGAGGCCGCGCACCGGGGTCTCCGGCAGGCAGATGAGAATGCCGATGATGGTGGCATAGGCAAACGCCGGCAGGGAGGAGGGCAGGTAACGCTTGGCAATCAGCGAAGCGAACACCACCAGTGACATGGCGACGAAGCTGTCACCCATCAGCCAGAGCGGAGTGCCGGTGGTCAGGGTCTGGGTAAACATGGCCAGCAGGATCGCCAGAAAGACGAACCGCATATCCATTACGATGCTTTTCATGCTTTCTCTCCTTTGGCAGTCAGGGCATAGATTTTTTCAGCGAGCGGCAGACCCAGATAGGTAAGGGAGAGGGCACCGAGGGCAGACGAGAGCAGATTCGAGGCAGCCGCGATACTCAGCACCTGCTGAGCCAGTGCTTCGTCGAGACCGTTGATCAGGGCACCGGAGGCGGCACTCAGCATGGAGCCTGATCCCACGCCGGAACCGGCAGCCAGCGCCAGCGGGTGCAGGCCAGTGAGCGGGGCGATGCTGCCCAGCACGCTGAACCAGAGGGTGCCGATGACGGAGCCGCACAAGTAGATGGCCAGCACGCCGATGTACTCCTGAGAGCCGGTGCCGAACTTGCCCTGAATTACCGCGACGGACGGCTCACGGCTGATGGAGGAGCAGGCCCCGATGGCGCGGCGGCCAAAGCCGAACTTCACCGCCAGCGGAATGGCGATCAGGATCGGCAGCAGATTGCCAATCTCCTGCAGGAACAGCGGTACGCCGACGCTCAGGATCATCTTCAGGTTGGGGATGATCATCCCCGCATACTGGGTGCCCAGGATCAGCAGGCTGAAGCCCACCATCTTGCCGCAGAAGCCCTCTTCTTTTTCGGTGAAGAGCTGCTTCCAGCCGGGGATGCGATCCTTGACCGGTTTGGCGGAGACAATCATGCCGATGATGACGGCAAAGAGCATCGGCAGGATCGGGATGATGGCGATGCCGATCTTGATCTCCTGTTTGCCTATCAGGTACTGGGCCACAAAGATCAGCATGGCGGTTGCCAATATGCTGACCGTGACCGTCTTGAGGGGGCTGGTTTGCTGCATAGTTTTTTCTCTTGTTATTCCCATGTGTGGCCATCGTCAGGATTGTCCAGACCGATGATGGGGGCATGATAGGGAGGGGCGCGGGGGAGGAATGTGACCTTCATCAAGCTGGCCATATGGCATTTTTTCATGGGGTATGCCCTTTAACCCTATGGATACCAAGGGTTAAATGCCGTTAACAGAACGTCAGCATTGGCAGGACAAGATACGCAAACAGGAGGGAGATGGTGACACCGCCCTGCAGGGCGGTGACGCGTATCAGACGGGCGTGTTGAGCCGTGCACTGCGCAGCAGCAGGGGCAGTTGGTAAAGCACCAGGGCGCCGAGCAACAGTCCGGCTCCGGCCAGTTTGGCACCGCCGAGGGGTTCGCTATAGAAGAGGGTGCTCAGGATCAGGGTCCAGACCGGCTCCAGCAGCATCATCAGGGCTGCGTGAGCGGTAGTCATCTTGCTCAGTGCATGGGTGAGCAGCCAGTAGCGCAATGTGGTGGCGATCAAGACGCTCGCCGCAAACCAGCCCCAGATGCCGTGGCTGACTCCAGCCTCGGGCCACTGTTCGGTCAGCAGGGAGAGCAGGGTGCCGAGCAGACCGGTCATCGCCAGCTGGATGCAGGTGAGCCAGGTGGGGGCGATGGATTGGGCGAAGTGGCGATGGACGGCAAGCTGGATGCCGAGGGTGGTGGCCGCCGCCAGAAACCAGAACAGCGAGAGCGACACGCCCCAGTGGGTGCTGCTGGAGAGCAGCAGCAAACCGGCGATGGCGATGGGCAGGGTGAGCCAGTAGTGGCGGCCGGGTTTGGCCCGAAAGGCTGCCCAGGCGGCCAGTGGGGCCATCAGGGTCGCAACGCTCATGATAAAGGCGCCGCTGCCGAGCGCATCGCTCTGGCTGATGGCGGTGACCCACAGCAACAGGCTGGCGCCGAGCAGGATGCCACAACCGGCGGCGCGCACCATCTGGGCTCGGCTCGGCGGTGGCTCGCGCAACCAGGCCAGGGGGAGCAAAAGCAGGGCGGCCAGCAGAAAGCGGCTGCCGATAAAGGCGGCGGGCGGCAGTTCGCGGATCGCCTCTTTCGAGAAGAGCCAGCCGGCGGCGGCCAGCAGGGTGACCAGTACCATCAGCAGCAGGGGCGTGCGGTTCATAGCGCTTGTAGTGGGGAAGTGGGAAGGGGAGCATAAAGAAAGGCGCCGGGTATTACTACCCGGCGCCTTTCATCTTTGCCCTGTTCCGCTTGCGCGGCATCAGGCCAGCAATCAGTTCATGCCGTATTATCCTACCAGCAGTCCGATCAGGTATGTCTCAGTCCGATAGGTTTAGTTAAGTTGCTGATTTATATTGACTAGCTTTCCATTGATGTCTGATGCTATCTGAAGGGATGCAACATAAGTGTGGGTTCAAGTGTGGGTTCAAAATGGCAATTTCAGATTCAAAACTCAAAGCAATGCTGCGTGGTCACGATGATGATACGCCCAGAAAGGTTGCAGACAGGGATGGTCTATCTGTTCTGTGGAGAAATAGCGGAAAAGTCAGCTTCGTGTACCGCTATCGAATATTAGGCAAGGCAAAAAACCTGACTCTGGGCTCTTATACCGGCCTTGAGGGGGGACTGTCACTTTCCGAAGCAAGGAAAAAGGCGGCGCAATGTCGAGCTTGGTTGGAAGAGGGCAATGATCCCGCTTTGATGACGCGGATCGGGAAAGATGAAAGGCTTAAGCCTGTCACGGTGAAAGATGCACTCGAGTATTGGCTCTGCCATCACGCCGATAAGAAAAGGTCTAACAGTGAGAAGCATCGCCAGCAATTTGCGAAGTGGGTCTATCCCCGTATCGGCGATCTTCCTTTGTCAGATTGTGATACTCGTCACTGGTTGAGCGTCTTTGACGAGTACTCGAAGGTGGCTCCTGTGGCTAGTGGGTATTGTTTCCAAAACTGTAAGCATGCTCTTAAGTTTTGCCGTGTCAGACAGTTTGCAGTGAGTAAGGCGTTGGATGACTTGACAGTCGCTGATGTTGGGCAAAAAGCGAGTAAGCGAGATAGGGTTCTGACGTTAGAAGAGCTGCGAACACTATGGGAGTGGGCTGAGAAGCTAGGTCCAAATTGCTACTACGGAAATTTGGCCAAGATTCTGTTGTCGTTTGGTGCAAGAACTCAAGAAGCTCGGCTATCAGCCCCCGAAGAATGGAATCTAGTCGAAGGAACATGGACAGTACCAGCGTCCAACTCAAAAACAGGTAATAAAATCGTGAGACCAATACCTGATTTTATTCGGCCGACGATCGACGCCTTACTGAAAGCTGCCGCTGCACAGTCATCCCCATACTTGCTAGGGGAGCTCAAGCGACCAGAAGCGGTAAGTCAGTGGGGAAGGGGGATTTGGAAACGGATCGGGCATAGCACACCTTGGACGTGGCACGATTTGCGAAGGAGCTTAGCGACCCGGCTAAATGAGGCCGGGATCGCCCCTCATGTTGTGGAGCAGATATTGGGTCATGCCTTACCCGGAGTCATGGCTCACTATGTTCATACCGTTCGGTTACCGGAACAAAAAGTGGCCTTGGAGGTATGGGGGGAGCTCTTGAGTCCTTCGTTACAACACGAAGCCAATGTTCTGCATCTGCAAGTGAGGTCGAGCACCTAGCTCGATGCCTAGGCGACCAGCCACGGCTCATGGCTTTCGTTCCAGTTTTCGAGACTGGTGCAGTGAGTAGGACAACCCTAGGGACCTGGCTGAACGAGCACTAGCTCACACAGTGCAGAACAAGGTAGAGGCAGCTTACCACCGCACGGATTTGCTGGACTGACGTCGGCCCATGATGGATGCCTGGGTTGAGCTTGTATCTGGTAATTCACCAGCTAAATAGGAAAGAAGCGGCCTTGGTGGGCCGCTTCTTTCTATGTTCTTTTTTAGCTTTTCTTGGCAGGCGATAACATCTTGCCAAACCAGTGCTCAGAGAGTTTCTGCGCTTGTTTGACTTCCGGCTTGGTCATCGTGGCCTCGAGTTCATCACGGGCCCGTACAGCCTCAGGCATTCCTTCTGTCGCCGCCAGTGACAGCCAAGCATAGGCATGAACCCGGTTACGCGGAGCCCCTAGGCCTTCCTCTCGAAGTGTTCCCATTCGGTATTGGGCCTGGCGGTCGCCTTGCTGGGCTGCCAGACGATACTGCTTGAGAGCCAGCGCGTAATCTTCTTTGCCACCTTGTCCCAGACGCAGCATTTCACCGTAGGTGTACTGGGCGAGAATGTGTCCTTGTTGGGCTGCCTTAGCATAACTGGCTCTGGCCTGCGCCAGTTCCCCTTGCTTATGCTGTAACTCCGCCAGCTCGAACAATGCCTTTGGTACGCCACCGTTAGCTGCCTTCTCCAACCAGTAGACCTGCTGATCCCGATCCACCTGCTGCAAACTCAGTTGGTACTCGGCTTCATGGGAGCCATGCCCGGCGGCCAGCTCCAGCCAGTAGCGACCCAAGGCGGGGTCTGTAGAAACTTGTTCCCCTGCTAGATAAGCCATCCCTAGCCAGAGCTCAGCCTCAGCAGAGCCAGCTGTGGCAGCCCGCTGATAGGTAGCGAAAGCATTGGTGGGGGCGGCCTGTTTAGCTTGCAGCAACAAGGCGTCCGGTTGCTGTTGGGCGGCGGCTCTATCGTTCCAGCGCTGAGCGAGATCTGGTCGTTTGACTACCCCTTTACCTTGCGCATATCGCTCACCCAGCAGGTACTGGGCATCACGGTTACCCAGTTCTGCAGACCGCTCAAGCCACTTGATGGCATCCGTATCGGCCCCCGGTTGTGTGCTGTACCACCGGGCCAGGATCAACTGAGCTTCAGCATGATCCTGCTTAGCAGCCTGCTCGAACCAATCGAGGCATTCGCTCACCAGTTTGCCTTGATGCTGCTCTTGGCACATCAACCCCAGTCTGTAGCTGGCTTGGGTGTTGCCAAGGCGCGCTGAACGCTGCCACCACTGAGTAGCGAGTGCCGGATTTTTGGGCTCCCCGAGCCCGGCCTGGTACCAGTCACCCACTTGCCACGCGGCGCTGGCGCGGATCTGCTGATCGGCGGCCAAAGGGCCAGACTGCTCAGCGGCCTGCTGCATCCAGTGCATGGCATTGGGGTAATCGGGTTGGCTGGCCAGACGTTTGGCCAACTGATATTGGGCGCGGCCATCCCCTTGTTTTGCGGCTTGGGATAACTCGGCGTCAGTGAGTGACGTAGTAGAAGAGCAGGCTGCAAGCATGCTGGCTGTCAGTGCCAGCCATAAGGCTCGGTGTGTCATGGAAAAATCTTCGCAGAGTGAAAAAGTGATGGATGAGGTACTGCTGTATCACGGGCTAATCCGCTATGCTACGCAGCCACCTGATGGGCATACAGCTGATGCGGCGCCTTCCCTGGCCATTAGCCTTGCCTGTCAGGTGGTCTGTTGCAGGTGATCCTGATAGACCTTCTGCCACTTGGTATGTTCAGCCTTATCGCCCCTAGCCTGCCAGAAAGCACAGATGCTCTCAGCCAATTCTGCGGCCATGGCATGGTCGTTATCACGACGGCAAATCAGATACTGGGCCAGCCAGTTTTGGTACTGCTTCATTGATACCTCTTAAACCGAGATCCAAATCAATTGACTGGATCGGTATCCGTCTTAGGCTGTGCTGTGCGATAAGCATCCATGATCGGAGCCCAAGCCATTCCACTGGGAGGGGGATATTGCTTGTAGGTATTCGTGTAATCTTTGTCAAAACGTGCCCAAGCATTTTTAAACTGACTGGATAGAGGGTAACGTTGATCATAAGGGTCATCAGTGACCTCTTTAGCAATCCCCCTAGCCAGCAGGATATCAGGTGTCACTCTGACACTGGTTAAAAACGCTTCCACATAACCGCCGGTGGCCATACCTAAGCCAATGTTATCTCGACGTTCTTCACGCCACTCATCCCTCACCTTGATGCGATAAGGTTGTGCAATCATGCTTTCCAGCTCTGCTGGCAATGCCAAGCTAATGCGATAGCGTTTTTTGTCGTGAAATGAAATCCACTCCAGTTCCACCCGATCTGGAATTGGTCGTGTGGTATGGCTCCCTTTTGAAATACTCCAGCGATAGTCTTTTTCTTTTAACCCTTCAGCCCCAAAAAATCCGGCAGAACCATTCGTCGAAGCATCAACTAATTTACCCTGGCGATAAAAGAGTACCTCGGTCACCCATAGTTCATCTGAGTTGGAACCAACCATATGCCACCACTCCAAATTTTTGGGTGGGGTAGACGCGGCCTGACAAGCAGTGACTAGCGGCAACAACACCAGTAAGAGTATCCAGCGCATTAATAACCTCCCTTTTGATTACCCGTCAGCTTGCGGATCTCTTTGTCACCAACCCTATTGGGCTTGTTGACTAGCCCAGTATCTGCGCTGTAGTGCAAATAACTCAGCCGCAACTTTTGGTACACTTCGTCAGGTAAGCGTCGAGCCAAGTTGATCACCTCTCCGCGCCGTTTGGCCTCATCAACCCAGAGTTCATCGAGTTTGGCCAGGTTCACTGTGGGGTATGAAAGAGCGCTGCTGAGCATCAAATCCCGTCGAGTGGGGTCCCACTCTATAAATGGCGCTCCAGCATCCCGCGCCGCTTCCACTATCATGTGCAGCGGTATGCGTGAATATTCCCCCTCCACCACCCGGTGCAGCACCACATCGACGCTGATGTTTCTATGCCCCCCTGATTGACTGCCCGTGATCGGGCCCAGTGACCTAGGGCGCACATTCAGATAGCCAAGCCGAGTAGTGTCACTATGACTAGCCAGAGACACAACACCTTTGCCCCAGCCTTGTTCAGCCCGCATGTTTGCATAAGCTCTGGCATCCCGATATGCCTGGGCATCGGCTGGATGGACGTGCGGCAACTCATTGGAGCTGAAGGTCGCAATCACACAGTTTTCAGTGATGAGCGGTGAGGCGCCGTTGGGGTCGCGCAAACTCCAGCGGCTGTAATAGCCGCCACCGATGTCGGAGTGGGCGCCGGGAATAATCACTTCGGTAAAATTCTCCGCGAGTGCGGTGCCTGCTGCATCGTCTGTGATACGGGTCAAGTCAAAGTGATATCGCCACTCGTCAGCCGCCACGATATGCACTACTCGTTCAGCGCAGTCGGGGGCTAGCGTCACGTCACGTTTACCCCACAGATAGGAACTGACCACGGTATCAAACAGCCCGACAAACTGAATGCGCACATCGTCACGAGTCGCCCAGTCAAAGCCCTTCTTTAGAGGGATATCGGGGTCGGCGGCCATGGCTTCCACCAGAGGGTGATCGCCCTTCTGGTCGATACGGTTTACAAACTGGCGGGCAGCAGAAGCGCCCCGGCTAAAGCCAAAAACATCGAACTCGACCTTATGAATACATTCGATCGTGGGCAGTATTCGCTCCAGTTGTTTTTTGACCTCTGCCACAATTTGGGTTTGACAGGCCTGTTCAACCCGAACAGCACTAGAGGTATCACCCTTGTCTGCGGCAAGACCGGCTTTTGCATCGTTCTGCCCTTCGGTGGTGCCAATACCTTCAACATAAACAGCTACATTCAATTCGGACTTTGTCGGCAGCTTATATAGCTCCCTAGCCTTGCCAATATTGGTGATATCGTTCTTCTCGCTGTTATTGAGATCATCAGGCAACGCCCCTTCAAAACACTGCTCCAGCAATACCTGCTGCTCTTCCGGGCTGCATTGCGCCAAGGCTGTCTCCAATGCACTTTTACCTTCTCTGTGCTTGAAGGTGTTGTTGGCGGTGCCGTCAAAAAACACGCCAATACGCAGGGTGGTAAGCTGATAGCCCTTCACCTCGATTACATAGGAATGCTTGGTGATAAAGCGCGGCGGTTGGGCCTGCCCAGCTTTGTGTCCTTCCGGTAGCGGCTGTTCAGGGTCAGTAAGGCAAAGGTCGCCGGTGGCCACTTTGATATGCTCGCGCTTCACGTCACAGTGCCCCCAAAACTTCTCGGTGTAGGCGGGAACCTGACTGACCTCGCCCTTTTTGAGGGCTTCACGGGATTGGGCGGCTTTGAGCCAGGGTTGGGTCTCCAGCTTGACCGTCACCGGCCCCACCGCAAAGCCTTGTACCAGGGTTGGGCCGTCTTTTAGGGTCACGGTTTTGCTGGTGCCCGTGGCATCGGTCAAGGTGGCCTTTTGCCCCTTGAACGAGCGGTTCTGTTCGTCGCGAACGTCTATCTCAATCCAGCAGTTGTTCTTCTCACAGGGGATGCAGTAGGCACTGATAGCCATTACACGGCTCCTATCAAATCAGGGTGTTTGTTCAGCCAGTTATTCACCTGAGCCATTTCATCGTCGGTCAGCATCAACGGCGCTCTGATGGCATCCAGCGCCATGCTTGCCTGTAGCGTGAGCGCGCCAGCCACCACGCCATCAAGGACGTCACCTGTCAGCCCTGCTTGATTGGCCTGCTTGAGGACGGTGGTAATGGCGGCTTCCGGATTGGGATGATGCGTCATCATATCCTCCATCCGTTGCCAGAAGTGGCGAGAGAGGATGTAGGCGTGACGGCTTTCGTCATACAGCGGCGTCAGGTGGTGAGGCTGAATGCGAAACCAGGGGGCTTGGCGAGGAGTAAATTCGGTATCAGGTGTGCGCTGCCACGCACTGTCGTTGGCCCACAGGCTTAAGCAGGGCCCCAGGACATCATCAAGCTCCTGCTGGATCATAGTGGCCAGCATCTTGGGAAAGACTCGATTATCGGCATAGCGCAGCCACATCACATCCCCTTCGAAGGCCACTTCTATCAGGCTTTGCCAGTGCTGCTGGACGACATCGATAGCAGCATCGCTTGTGACGTAGATGCCGCCCAGTTGCGGGTGAGCTGCAATAAACTCGGGAGCTGGGTCAGGCAGTAGCCAGGGGCCTTGTTCTGCTTGGTCCGCAAACGCCGTGCCGGCAAACAAGGGGATAGCATTTGCACCACCATGGTTGCAGTAGTCCGCCACGGCGGTGGTATCGAGCGCGGCATCGACGATGGCAAACAGTTGGCCGGGATGTTGGCTACGCCACTCTTGAAAGGTCATGCCTTACCTCCCTGGGCAAAGGGGCAGGGCTTCACCAGCGGAGCCATGGATTCCATGCTCTTTTGAATCGCACTCGCAGGGATAGTGGCTGGTGGTGCGGGCGGCACCTTGACCGCCCCCGGCAAGCCGGGCATTTGACCCGCCCAACCGGAGCCCGAACCGGGACTACCGCCAGAGTTCATCTTGATGGTGGGACCGACCAGGGTGACGCCACTGGGGTCAACCTTCACAAAGCTGCCGCCGACCTTGAGGGTCAGCTCGGAGCCTGCTTCCAGCACAATCTTGTTACCGGCCTTGATGTGAACCTCTTGGCCAGCCTCAACCAGCAGCGACTGGGCCAGCTTTTGGTGCAGGGAAGCATCGACCGTCAGCGAGTAGTCCGCCTTGATGTGGTCGCGCTTCTCGCCTTCCACCGTAAGGTGGTCGTTGGCCTTGATGCGGGTGACCCGCTCGTTGTCGATGTCGCGGTGCTCGTCGTGTTTGATGTGCCAGGCTGCATCGTTCTCAATCGCTACGTTCAGGTCTTTCTGACCGTGGATGTAAATCTCTTCCTGCCCCGCCTGGTCTTCAAAACGCAGCTCGTTGAAACCCTCGCCCTGATGGGTCTCGGTGCGCAGCACGGTGCGAGTCTTGTTGGCGGGCAACTCATATGGCGGCCGGTTGGTGGCGTGGAAGGTGCGTCCTGTCACGATGGGTTGGTCGGGGTCACCTTCCAGAAACGAGACGATAACTTCGTGCCCGATGCGTGGGATGGCCATCATGCCATATTGGCCACCGGCCCAGCCTTGGGATACTCGTACCCAGCAGGAGCTCTGGTCGTTGGAGCTGCCGTAGCGGTCCCACGGGAATTGCAGCTTCACCCTGCCATGCTCGTCGCAGTAAATCTCCTCGCCCTCGGGGCCCACCACGATGGCGATTTGCGGGCCATCCACCATCGGCTTGTGGGGCGCCTCGGGGCTGCCGATGCGCGCCCGCCAGGTGGTACTCGCTTTGACCACTCCGAATTCGTTGTGGTAAACGGTCGGGCCGCTGCCGCCCTCTTCTTCCAGTGCCTGTGGCTGTTCGCCGGTATGGCGGATATGGACGATTTGCCAGTCGGTGTTGAGACTGCTGTTGGGGTGTTCGGTGAGCGAGAAAAACTGTCCCGGCAGTAAAGCTGCGCTGTTGGACTTGCCACTGCCCGCTACCGCGTCATTGCGCAGGGCATCCAACCGGTGCTGGGCAAACGCCTTGCCACTCGGGTCCTCTTTGTAACGGCCCGGATAGTCAAAGTGCTGGTAGGTATCGCGCTGGTGCTCCAGCTCTGCGCCCATTTTCTTCTGGGAGAGGCCATAAGCCGGGGTCTTGAAGCTGTAGTCTTTGAGCTCTACGTCAGAGGGGCGCACTGCCTCGCGGTAGTGGAACTGGCGCACGTAAGGGCCTTGTTCCAGCGAACGGTTGCCGAGGTTGAAGAAGAGCTCGGGGCCAGCGGTTAGGGCTGCGGCATCGTCAGCAAAGACGATGCGGTGTTTGCCTTGCTCAAACTCGTGGAAGTAGAACAAGCCCTCTTCGGCCGCGAGGCGATTCACGAAATCGAGGTCAGTTTCGCGGTACTGAACGCAGTATTCGCGCTGGGCGTGCTCATTCTTGAGCGCAAAGGCATAATCGGTAATGCCGTGCTCTTGCAGCAGGACGCTGAGGATTTCGTCGGGCTTTTGCGCCTGGAAGATGCGGGAGTTCTGGCGCAAGCCCAGTCGCCACAGGGCCGGTTTGACGTTGAGGCTGTAGTGGGTGCGGCGAAAGCCGCTGTCCCCTTGCGCAAAGTCGCTCACTACCCCGCATACCCGGCGCAGCAGCTCGCCGTTGTACCACACCAGCAGCTCGCACGGCTGGTCCAATACGGCGCCGAAATCGATGTCCGGTTGCTGGCTAGCTACCTCTAGGTGGAGGCTAAAGGGACGGTTCAAGCCCTCATCCAGTTTGAAGCTCGCGACCGCAAAGGTACTGTCAGCCAGTGCGCCGACCTTGACGGTGAATTGTAATCCTGTGCTCTGTGCCATGACCTTTTCCCTTATCCTGCTTGCCCACTGCCCGAACCAATCATCACACCACCACAATCCACCGCCGTGCCGGTGACAGCGATAGGCTTGCCGTTCACCAACACTGAGCCCACACCACCGGCAATGCTGCGTGGGTGGGGTGGATTGTTGGGCTTGTCGTGGGGCGCTAACGGGTCGCCCTGACGGGCCACTGGCTTACCATCGAGAAAGACATCAGGGCTGGCGGCTATCACCGGTGTCGGTGGAAAGCCATCGTGGTCGGTGCCGATGTCACCGAGCAGTGCAATGGAGGGACACATAACTCAAACCTCTTGTGTGCTTTGCCATCACTCCGCACCGAACGTCAGAACAGGGGGATGGCAAAACATAAAAGCCCCAGCCTGCGGGATTAATCAGGCTGGGGAAACATCTACGTGCTACGGATACGGACCACGTGGACAGCACTTCTAGAGAACTAAAACAAAGAAAGGAAAACGAGCCGTTACGCCTCGATGGGCGCGCGCCAGTCGTCCGCACCGGAAGTACCGGCAACGGTGTGCTCCCAGTCAATCTTGCGGTAAGCCATGGAGACCTGGATAAGCTGAGTGAAGTCAGACTTCGCCGGGTCCTGGCAGTGGGGCATCTGGCAGTCGATGTCAACGATGGTGGCATCGGTCAGTACGGTAGAGAAGAAGTGCTCCTGCTTGCCCTCAACGGAGGTGCGGTACCACTTCAGGGTCACTTTCGGCAGCATCTCGCCGGAAGCCAGCGCGTTGTACATCAGCGGCACGGCTTTGTTCAGGGCAACGGTGAACTTGAATGGCTTGTGGACACGCTGGCCAGCAGGCTGACCGGATTGCGGGTCGGTCGGTACGGTGACCTGGTGATTGAACTCTTGCACCAGCATCTCGTCTTCGTGGCCTTGTACGAAGATATTGCCGACGGAATCGGAGGTGAAAGCACCGGCGGTGATGTTGCCCTGGGTTTTACCTTCAATGCTGATATAACATGGAGTTGGCATGTGTATGCTCCTAAATAGGTTGGTTAAACGAGATAGCACTCGACCAACCTTTAGCAGCGACCATGCCACTTTTTTGTTCTGTTATTTATCAGCCACTTACCGCCCGCCCAACACCCCGCCCACTCAGCCCTGAGCAAACTTTCGCTCAAACTGCGCAGATGCCTTGGTAAAGGCTGCGCACGCAGTGATTTAATCTGCGTGATGAGCAATACGTTGCGCATCACAGCGCGATCCTTCTATCAAGCACTCATCTATACATAGGTGGCGTTTCGAGTGGGACCAGGCTCACACTTACACAACTTGGCCTTAACTGTCCGTTTTCGGTGTGGTACTCAGTAGAGCATGTAGTACCAACTGGGAACACACATGGAAACGACCAACCGTGATGACACTAAACTGCGCGATAAGCTCAAACACCTCCATGGTGCGGCACATGATCTAAAAAACAAGTTGCTCAAGTTTGGGTTTGTTTCCCGAGCCGACTTACTGCAAACGGCGAAGATCTGTAGCGTTCTTCTTCGTAACGAACGGCGGCTAAGTGCTTGGCAAATTCACGGTGAAGCGCCTAAGCCAACTGACTTACCTTTGTTTGAATCAGAAAAGGGGCACTATGTAAATTGCCCTAAAATCCTGATGCCTGCTCGCCTATATCTACGACTGGCCTACTTAGACTTCCGGCAGCAACGGTATGAGCAAGCATGGGTCAACCTCACCCAAGCCAGCTATTACATCGGTGTTGTCGATACTGCTTTTTACTTCCTCTCACTAAGCAAACAAGCACAGGCTCAACGGGGAGGAAACAAACTAGCCGAGGTTAAAGCACGAGCCCGAGAATTGCTTACAGAACTGCAGCCCAGTGGTAAGACAGCAGAAGGAGGCTTTAAAGGGTGGAACAAAGATGTCGACGCGGCTGCAAATGCCATCGCTAACAAACTGATAGAAGAAGTTAAGCTAGGTCAGCTTCGCTGGGGAAAAAACATCACGCCTGAAGACCAAAACGAACGAGAAGCCTACTTCACAGACCTCTCAAGTAAAGCACCCAAGAACCTCGAGCGCTGGCTCAAGCCTGGCGGCAGTTTACATTACGACTTTAAGCACAAAGATACCGCCCGCCCACCGCCAACTGTGCGTTCTGAAGCTGAGTTCTGTGCATGGTTGGATAGTTTATCGGTCAGCCCGATGAACATTACAGCCTCACAGGCTATCAAAGAGCATATTCCGGCGACGAAACAGTCCAGCGAATACTGGGACTGGGAATAGACCGCCCCTTGGCTTTGGTGGGTGGGGTCCTTTTGAGCTCATTTGGTGGCATGTGAACCCGCAGGAAAGGGCTGCTAGCTTAGGAAGCCTTGCCAGGCTTCCTTTCGACCCATCACTCACCTAGCAAGTTTTCCAGCTCACTCTCACTCCAGCAAAGGTACTTCCCTAGACGGCGATACTCGGGCCTGACATACGTCCGGTCACGCCCCCGACCAGGCTTGGCCTGGGTTTTGCTCGGGAGCTCTCCACGAAAGAATACTCTACCTGTGCCCCCTTTCGGCCCCTCCCCGGTGGGGGGCTTCATGTACAGTTCCGGCTTGGTCATATAGTCGATGACCAGCTCGAGGTTTTTGCGCAGCTTACTGTCCGTGTAGCGGATTAATCCGATCCCAGGCTCCTTGTAGCTGCGCTTGTAGTAATTGCAGTTGAAGTAACGTCCCTGCTCACCAGCCAGCTGTAACCAGTACTCCCCAATCTGCTGGGCGATAACAACATCCTCACGTCTCTCGGAGCCGTTGTAGATGAACATGCAGTGCAAGTGAAAACCCGTACGAGGAGCAAACTCCAACTTAGCCGCATACCCTACAAAGTCATCAAAGATACGGTTGTTCTTTCGGTTGTTCAGGAGTCGGCGAAACTGGCCGAGTAGCTGGTCTGGGGAGTGACGGAGTCTAAGTGGTCTCCGCTCCTGATAGTGCAAGTCAATACGTAGTACGAGCAGCTTCTGATGCCGCTCAAAGAGCGCATCAATATAACGGAGCAGGCTAGCACGATTCTTCTTGGGCCCCAGCATAAAGCGGTGTACAGCTTTACGATGATCCGGTGTGCTGAGCTTCTCACGTAATAGCGTTACGTACTCTTGGAGCCCTGCCTCCAACCGCTGTCTTGCAGCAGGGGGCAACGGAGCCGGTAACCGAAGCAGATCGACCAATTCCGCAGGCACCGGGTAGCCGAGGAATGTTTCCAGGTCAGGATGCAGTCGGAACTGTCTCATTGTCCTTAGCAGTGTAGAAGCCTCCAGCATAGGCTTTAGCCACTTACAAACGCGTTTAAACTCTCGATGCTCCCAAGCCTTTGGCTCTGTAGGCAGGAGATGAAACAACGCTTTGGAGAGCTTCTGAGCGCTCTTCAACGCGGTGCTAACCAATAGGTCTGGAGCGGCCTGATAATCCTCCCATTCTGAACTATGTGGAATAGCATGCAGCGATTTACGCGCTGCTTTATCTGCGCTCATATATGGTCCTCATGCTTTTAATGCGCATAGCTTACCCAGGGCTGTAATAAGTACAGCCTGTGTGTAACGTGTGGTTGTATTACGGCACTGTGGGTGCCGATATATGCCGTGTGGCAGGACTGCTATTAGATAGACACTGGTATAGAGATTAGGTAGATATCAAATAAACCCATATAGCTCTTGCTCTTGACGTCTGTAAATTACAGGCGGCCATACTCAATATGGCAAGCCTAGCCTTGCTTTTTGCCTACGCTGTTACTATTCAAAGTTAAGTGTTGACCAGCAGCTATTGTTGCGCCCCTCCAACCATGCGTCGATCTCATTACTCATCCACCCGACAACCATTCTTCCCAGCCTTTTCTTGGGAGGGAATGTACTGTCGAACCGAGGGGATTTTGGATTGGTCCAGTCATATAGGGTCGAGCGAGAGATACCCAATTTCTCTGCGACTTCTCGAACTCTGAGTAGCTTGTTTTGGCTGTGATTTGACATGTGAGCTTCCTTCCCGTTTGATGATGAGAAGGAGGGTAACGAGACTTTTTCGGTCACGCCAGCAGGCTTTTTCCCCAACCGGTTCAGGACGAAATTAAAGTGAAAAATGCACAAGTTAGGGTTCCAAACACCTACATACAAGTTAGTAAGCTCCAGTGATTACCTGCGCTGTAGAGCATTTCACGGGGGAGGCGCCCGGTGCATGGGGTCGTCACCGTAAGCGTAGACTGTAGTGGCATAGTGAATTTGGCCACCTGATTAGAGGTGATACTCTCACCTCATACACTGACAGGTGGCATGATGACGCAATCAAAAAGACGTACTTTTACTCCTCAGTTCAAACTCGAGTGCGCGCAGCTCGTCCTAGACCAGGGATACGCCATTCGCGCTGCCTGCGAAGCGATGGGCGTTAGCAAATCAGCCATGGAACTATGGGTGCGTCAATTACGTTCCGAGCGGGCTGGGAATTCTCCCAAGGCGACACCTCTGACTCCAGAACAACTTCGGATCCGTGAGCTAGAAAAGCGCTTACGTCGCTTGGAAGAGGAAAATACCATTCTAAAAAAGGCTACTGCTCTCTTGATGTCCGACTCCCTGAACAGTTCTCGCTAGTCGAGAAACTCAAGCAGAGCCATGCAGTTGCCCGTGTTTGCGAGGTGTTCGGGATCCACCGCAGCAGTTATAAATATTGGGCTGGCAGGGTAACGACCATTTCTCCCCAGCTTGTCGAACTGCGCAGCGAAATACGCCGTGCGTATGAACTCAGCAATGGGTCTGCTGGCGCACGCACGATAGCGGGGATCGTGACTGAGAGGGGATGGCCTCTCAGTCGTTATCGAGCAAGTAAGCTAATGAAAGTATTGGAATTAGTGAGTCGCCAGCAACCACAGCACAAGTACCGTAAGGCACAGCAAGAGCATGTCACTATCCCTAATTTACTGGAACGACAGTTTGCCGTGACGGCCCCCAATCAGGTGTGGTGCGGCGATGTGACGTACATCTGGACTGGCCAACGCTGGGGCTATCTGGCGGTAGTAATGGATTTGTTTGCCAGGAAACCGATTGGATGGTCGTTCTCGCTCGCACCTGATAGTGAGTTGACGATGAAGGCCCTGACCATGGCCTATGAGCAACGGGGACAACCACAGGGGGTGATGTTCCACTCTGATCAGGGCAGCCATTACAGCAGTCGTCGATATCAACAACTGTTATGGCGGTATCGGATAAAACCGAGCATGAGTCGACGAGGTAATTGCTGGGATAACGCGCCGATGGAGCGGCTATTTCGTAGTTTGAAAAGTGAATGGGTTCCTGAACATGGCTACAAAAAAGTGGTCGATGCCAGGGAGAGTATCAGTGAGTATTTGATGGGCTATTACAGCAACATTCGTCCCCATCACTACAACGGTGGTTTGACACCAAATGAATCCGAGCGGCAGTATTGGGCTGCTTATAAAACCGTGGCCAGTTTTACTTGACCACTACAGACAAAGGCATGGGATGTGGAACGCCCCCCGCTGTTTAGCTGTAACTAAAGCCCCTTACAAGCAGCAATCGGGATCATGTTACGACGGGCCTCTCGGCATAAAGGCGTAGGAAATAGTCGATGTGAAGTCCGATAACGCAAAGCCTTTACATTCTATATCTACCTAGCTAACAGGGTAGGTAATCACAGCCTATTGACTGTCAGATACCAAGTGGCTCGTTTCTATTGGCATTGCAGCCAATACATTTGTGCTTCTGTAAATATTTACGGATAAGGTATTGTAGCCTGCTCTTGCCTTAGTTGAGCTTCACGTGTCTTTATATACGAGCAAGTGTGTCAGCAATATCCCCCATGAATCTCACCTCGAGCATATCTCAAACACATATTACCGCCTGACGAATATGGGACACCGAACCCGCTACATCAGGAGACCCGTCATGACGAATTTAACCCTGCCCTTGAGCCAATTCCGGCCACTTACTTTCCTCCACCCATCAATGCCCTTTCTCACACCCTGCTCATCAGAACCACCACGGGATAGCGCTCACATAACGCTCTCATTTCAGCTTCAAAGACTGGCATTGAGTCAATAGGTCAGGCCCTTATGACTCACACGAAATCGGCACAATTTTCAGGTCAATAGGGTTTGTTTGGGGCTTTTGGCTGGTGGCGTCAGTGTACCCTGCCCTATTGACCAGGAGGAGACCATGGCACTGGTGGGTTATGCACGCGTGAGTACCGTCGGGCAGAGCCTGGATACCCAGCTTCAGGCACTGGCTGAGTGCAGCACGATTTTTCAGGAGAAGGTCAGCGGGGCCAGGGATGACCGCCCCCAATTAGCCCTGTTACTGAACTTTGTGCGTGAGGGGGATGTGGTGTTAGTCACCAAGCTCGATCGCTTGGCTCGCAACACCCGTCACCTGTTGGAGATCTCGGAGTACCTGCAAAGCAAGCGGGTGGCACTGAGGATTTTGAATTTGGGGATCAACACCTCGACCCCTACCGGCAAGCTGATGCTGACCATGATCGGCGCTATCGCCACCTTCGAGCGAGAGCTGATGCTGGAGCGGCAAGCCGAGGGGATTGAGTTGGCCAAACAGCGGGGGGTCTACAAGGGACGCAAACCGACCGCCATGGCCAAAGGCAATGAGGTGCTGGCGTTGCTGGCACGCGGGCTGACCAAAGCCGAGACCGCCAGGCAGGCGGGGATCAGCGTTTCCAGCGTACAGCGCATCCTCAAAGCAACTGAACAATAAACAAGGAGAGAACACCACGAAGACCAGCTCTATACCCCACATATCCGCCGAGCTTCACCTGATGCATTGATGGGGCTTTGCACTTCAGCCCGGCAACCGACTTCCCTTATTCCCCCTCTACATGACGGCTAGCGCTTTGGTGCTGGCAGGGGGGCCTTTTACGCACGATTGAGGAAATACCATGAAACGTTACTTTGTTATCGCGGGCCTGCTTTTTCTGGCCCTGACCATCAATATTGCCTGGACCGGCAAAGCTCCTTGGCTTGGATTCTGGGGGCTGACCGCCACCTTCGTGTTCGGCACGCTCTTCACTGGCGTTGGCATGTGTATCGGGGAGTGGTTTCGCCGCTTTACTCACCCGGACTGGATCTCGACCAGCGGTGCAGTCGAGACCTTCAAGGCCAAAGTGTTTTGGCTGATGGGGCCACAGGCCATCGGGGCACTGATCGGCTTTTTCGCCTTTCAGGGCTTTATGAACAATATCCTCGGCTATGCCGTGTAAGGAGTGTGGGATGCATCAATGGATAATAGCCCTGCTGGGCTTACTGCTGACGCCTGCCGTACTGGCATTTGGCGACCATGGCCGCTGGAACGATGGCTGGGGTCAGGGGGTGACGGAGTATTCGGCAACGGTCGACGACGAGACCTATCTCTATCTCTCATGCCGGATGGGCCAGCTTAGCCGCATCGAACTCAACCAAGCAGGCCAAGCACCTACTGAAACCGTTTGGCTACGCATCGATGGCCATACCTACCCCCCGCTACCGAGCATGGTGGCAGGGAATGACAGCAAGGCGTTCTATGACATGTGGGCCGCGCTGCGCACAGCCAAGTCGCTGCAAGCCATCACCCAGGATGACCGAACTGTTGAGCTGCCGGTAGCGGGTGTACAAGAGGCCCTGCCCGCTGCGACAGACGCTGCCTTTGGCTGCGCCTTCCCGGCTCCGGAGCCTGAGCCAGCCGCCGTCCCCTTGAACTTTGAACTTCGCGCACAACAGGGCGTACTGCAGGTTGTGTCTCGTAATGACCCTATCACGATTAATGACATCACCATCAACCGTGGCCAGTGTCAGTTGGTTCGGGAAGTGCCGAGTGATGATTGTGTCAGTGGTCGCGTTAAATGGCGTACCTGTCTCGACAGTAAAGACAGGGTGAAACCAGAGTACATCAAGCAGGTGTTCCCTGTTGCGATGAACTTTGGACAGCAAACTCGGTTCACCCTCAAGTCAACACCGCTGTGCCGAGTACTGGAGGTGGTTATTCATACCGACCGGGGAGATACCGGTTACACCTTCGAATGAGCCCACTCCACTTCGCTATGCCCGGTCTCGTACCGGGCTCTTTGTTTTCTAAAAGGAGCAGACATGAAACCTGGTGACCATCTGGTCGTAAGCCGATGGGGCTACGACCATCACGGTCTCTACGCGGGCAATAACCAAGTCATTCACTATACCGGCCCTTTCTCGAGTGAAGGCCCGGTGACTGGGCGGATTATTGTTTCATCGTTGGAGATATTTACAGGCAATGGCGACTGTTACCTGCGTGAATACAGCCACCGTTACTACAGCCCCAGCGAAAGTCTGGCGCGAGCGCATCAACGGCTGGGAGAGCGGGCCTACAACCTGCAGTTCAACAACTGCGAGCACTTCGTGACCTGGTGTATCCAGGGTGTGCACCACAGTGAGCAGGTAGACCAGGCGTGGAGTACCGTCTTGCTAGCCATCACGCTTGCACAAACGCCCCTGCCGCCGATCCGCACCACCGTGCCTACGTTCCCCGCACTACTCACACCGCTGACGAACAAGCTACCAACCTGGCTTCTGCCCTGGCGACTGCGCTAGTCCCAACCCTTTATGCGGAGAACTCCATGACCATTCCCTTTTTCCGGGACGGCTTTGCCCTGCCCGTTGCCCAAGCATTGCTGGTTCTGCTCGACCAGGAAGTCGCTAAAACCGAGCTCAATATCGAGCGCTTAACCCAACTGACCTTCAACTTTCGCAATCCCGACTACAGCGCCGAGCAAGGCGGCGTGCACCCAGTCGAGCTCCGCCTAATACGTGGCCTTGATGGCTGGCTGTTTGATTATGTCACCGACTTCAGTTATCAGGGGCTGGGTCCGGATGCAGAGCTCTGCAAGGAGCTCGACTTCAACTTCCTTGATGGTGAGCACTATCTGCAAGACTGGGGACCGCTGCCGCCAACAGAAGCCCATGAACTCTTTCACATGTGGCAAGGCGCTTTCCTCGCCTACGCGCAGTTGGGCTTTTTTACCGTCACCGTCAATGGTGATTGAGGGGGGCTGATGCTCAAACAACCGATAGCCGTTGAGTTGGAGGCCATCAATCGGGAAGGGGAGACGCAAGTAGTGCAGGACAGTGGACTAACCGTGCAGGGCTACAGCGTTTATCTACGGGCCGTGGAAGCAAACGGATTGGCACTGGCCACCTGGGTTGCTGATTACGACAGCATCGGCCCTGCCTATGAACTGGCGGAACGGCTGAGCCTCGCACTGGCTATCCCGCTCAATGTGCAGGTCCCCGGACCACTAATGCCGATTAAGCAGGAACCCACCACCAGGGAAGGCGTCACCACTACGGCCCACTGAACTACCCTCAAAGTGAACCAACAACCGCTCTACCTTTAACCCCGACACGCATGAAGCATGTCGGGGTTTTGTTTATTTGGAGAGTTCCACCATGCGTTACCACAAACTCAAAGCCGGTGAATGCCCCGGTACCTATGTCGTCACCGAACCGGTGACCGAGCAAGACCTGCTGCGTATCGCTAACCAGATTGCTCGCAAGCGCCTAGCTAAAGGCTCCGCCATCACCAGTACCACAGAGGCCGCCGAGCGACTGCAAACCTTGCTGCAAGACCGGGAGCACGAAGTGTTTGGCGCACTGTTCCTCGACTCCCAACATCGTGTCTTGGCCTTTGAGGAGCTGTTTCGTGGCACCCTCGACAGCGCCAGCATCTACCCACGGGAAGTGGTCAAGCGGGCCCTGATACTCAATTGCGGGGCCATCATCGCGGTGCACAATCACCCCAGCGGTGACCCTGAACCCAGCCACTCAGACCGGGTATTCACCCAGGCCCTCAAAGAGGCCTTGGCCCTGGTCGATGTGCGATTACTCGACCATCTGGTGGTCGGTGCGGAGGGCGTGGTGTCATTGGCCGAAAGAGGTCTGCTATGAACCAGCCCCCAGGTAAGTCACACCTCACCGCCCTCGATATCCTCATCGAGTTGCGCTGTTGGCTGGCAGACAACGTCGAGATGCAGGCCGAGCCAGCCATAGTGGCTCACCTGCCTAACGGCTATCAACTCACCCAAGCCGACTGCATCGAGGCCATTGATGCGCTGCTGCATCAGTTGCGGCACTAATGAGTGTCCAGAAGAGACAAGCACCATGCAATTACCCAATCCCTATACCTTAGAGGAGACGATCGAGAAGCTGCGCCATAGCCTGACAGCCGTCAGCAACGAAGATGCACTGACGTTGCTGGAGAGGTCGTCACTAAGGCACGTGATGACCGGCGTTATGCCAAGCAGCTTAAAGAGACCTTGCTGCAAGGCTCCACCATCGAGATACGCGAGTGTTTCAGCTGCTTTGGAGACTACTTAGAGCGATTCAGAGACGCACCGCCCTATTACCCGCATCACGATGCCGTTAACGGCATTGATTGTGCGCTCTACGCCATCCTGTTCGATGTGGCTTACCCAGACGCAGCGCGGGCACAGCAATAACATGTATACCGATCGCCGAATAACATGCATGCCGATCACGTTTCCACCCAATACCCCGGATCATCAAACCAGGATCATCAGGTCCAACACCATGATCCGGATATTCCGATCCCCCCAACAAGGCCACCTCACTGCAGGTGGCCTTTTGCATTTCAAGGAACTATGCCCATGTCTGCCTTCATGATCGACCGCCAGGATTACCTGGCCTTTGCCGTGCAGCTACACCGCTTTTGCAATGCCCCCATGCCACCGCACTACACCCTTGAGCTGCTGCGCGCCCTCTGGTGGAACTCACCAATGGAGGTCACCAGTACCTGGACATGGCGGGTAGACCGGCTGGTACGGTTGATGATGCTAGCCAACCGGCGGGCAGTCTGGCATCGCTATCAGCTGGGGCGTCAGCAGGACCACAAAGAACCACGCCAGCACTGCTCGACCAAGCTGGGACAGATTAAACCTGCCCACCGTTACCACCAGGCACCACTCACTGATAGCGAGCTGGTTGCCCTCTACAAATTCACCTGCTGCGCCCTGTACCAGTCGAGCGAATGGAGCGGGAGCCCTGAGCAGGCACCTCGGCTTGTGAAGGTACTACAGCAGTTGCAACAGGCTCTCGCGCAAGACGTGCTGACCCGGTTGTCACTGTGGGAGCAAGCCCCCTGGGGGGAGATGTGATGAACCTTTCCATCACCCTGACAGTAACAAGCTCACCGCCGAGCTCAACCGCCCAGATAGCCCAGCGTATCGCCGATGACATGGCACACCTGCATCATCGTCTGGGTGATGCGGTCAGCGATGAACTGGGCATCAGTATCAGCTATCTGGTCGAACAATTTGCACTGTTGGCTGCGGCTTACCGTGCACCTGCAGAAAGAGAGAAACACCAATGATCGAATTCAACGATAGCTTCACTCAGGTCGCAGTCGCTCAGGCAATGAGCGCACATGGCGATTTGCATCGGCTCATTACCTATCAGCTCACCTTCCCGAAGTGGGCACACGACTATGACGAGACCGGCAAGCGCACTGGCCCCGACAAGATCAAGCCCGTACCAACGATGCACAAGACCACGCTGTTCGTGAGTCCACTGGACATGGTGGACAACCTGCCCCGCGAGATTAACTTTGCGTGGTGGGAACGTGAGTGCAACGACCTCGGTTATCCCGTTGGAGAGTGGCGACGCACCATTGTGGGTGCCTACTTCAACCACGGCAGTAATGACAAGCCGGATTGGAGTAGTCATACCTGAGCCAAGGCCACCAGCACACACAGACCTCTAACAGCCCCTCACGCCGAGGGGCTGTTTGCATTTGAAGGAAACCCCACCATGCATGACCTACGTGATTACAAGACTCTGTCCGCCCGACAACTCACCACTGCTATCAGCCAGCTCAACCACAACACTGCACCGAAGATAATGACCCACCTGGCATTACGGGCCAGGCAGCCGCAACCGCTCGGTAATGGCCGCAGCAGAGCCAAGGCCCTCAAGCTGCTGCGCCGGGTCAAGAAAGCTCACAAGGCGGGCAGTATCCCGCCTGAGCTCACCGTGACGGGTTGCCGCATCGACCGGGGTAACCATCAGGCTGACCGTTACTACTACGACCGGACGCTGCTGGCCCAGGGCTGGCAGCAGTACGACACCGAAGAAGATGCCTGGTATTTCGGTATCTGGATTCACACAGAGAAGCTGGAGACCTTTACCTACGCCGAGGGGGATACCAGTCATGTAATTGCACCGAACGTCGAGGCGTTTCGCGCTGAACTGGCGCGGCTCTACCAGTACCACCCGCAAGCCCCGGCGTTTATCAGCATTGATCCAGAGGCTGGCGTTGTGACCCACCATTTTGAAGCCAAACCGGAGGTGTGACATGGCGAAAAACATCACCATCAAGGTGCCCGGCAAACATCCGCAAACCGGCGAGCTCACTACCTTCGAGCTCAAGGGCCAGCGCATCGATATCGACATCGGCGGCCAAGCCGTGCCCTTTCTCATTCATGGGAGAGGTATCGGTACGTCGCTCACCCACATTCCGAGTGGCTACCGCATTGCCCTGCTCGGCGGTTGGCTCACCGCGCGTTACGCAATACCCGAGAATAAACCCAGCAGAACGGCCTGCGCCCAGATGGCCATAGACCGACTGGTAGCCCAGTACGGTTCGCTGCATCTGCTGGACCGTCTCAATTGCAAGCCGGTTATCAATGAGACGGCTGACTGCGATCGTTGACGGCCCGCCGTCTCGCTCATCCACAAACAGCATAAAGGGCCAGC
The DNA here is from genome assembly GCF_019048745.1 of Aeromonas sp. FDAARGOS 1410. NCBI lineage: Bacteria > Pseudomonadati > Pseudomonadota > Gammaproteobacteria > Aeromonadales > Aeromonadaceae > Aeromonas > Aeromonas sp. FDAARGOS 1410. The sequence goes on from NZ_CP077401.1 coordinate 1,297,059, forward strand.
CCTTCCAGGCTGGCCCTTTGCATCACTGGAATCACCGAACATGACCCGTCTTATCACTGGGCTCGAGGTGCATCGCTATGCCCCCGAGCTCAACAAACTGCATCTGCGCAACCGCCAGACGTTACCAGCCCCCGGCCTCACCACCATCAAAGAGGCCAAAGCCCGCCTGTTTAGCCGCTGGCAGCCGGGGCATCAGGTGACCATCACCGTGAGCCATCCCGACTACATCAATCTCTCCCGGCTTTATCGGGGGAGGCTAGCAAGCCTGACCGAACTCCCAGAGCAGCTGGCCAGGCTACGCCTGCGCCACAACGTGCCGGGCACCCGCATCAATATTGAACTGAGGTACCGCTAATCATGACCACAACCCATCCCACATACTCTGCCACACACCATCCAGAGCACCAGGCTCTCACTCCGCTCCCCAGCATCAGCTGGGGTCTGCCGCGTGATATCTCTCCACGCTTTGGCGCTCGTCTGATACAGAGTCGCTACCAGCTCGATTTTCTATCTGACCGAGCCAGTCTGATCGGTGAGTGGAGCCAGATGCAGATAGACAAGCTCGACCAGGCTTTCCCTGAGATCATCAAGGCACTGGAAGCTAAGCTGCTGACCGGCGAACTGGATGCCCAACGTCAGCACTGTATCACTATCCAGCACGGCGGCTTCACCTGCGAAGCCGATACCCTGGGTAGCCATGGATATCTCTACTTAGCAATTTACCCTGCGACCAACATGGAAGCCAATTCTGGCAGCAAGGCGTGATCACAAATCCGCTTGTGGTAATATTTTTGCGCCTACTCGTCCGTGATAAGTGTGTGGGTCTTGGGGAAGGCCAATTCGTGGCCTTCCCTTTGTTTTGGTGACTCTGTTTTTTTTGAGGTCGTTCCCAGTGACATCGATACCAACTGACTCCAGCTGTGGTGTTGTGGCAATATAAGTGCCCTTTTTCTCGGTCTGGTTACCTGATGAAAGAAAGCCTGCCCAGCTATGAACCCATTATGTCTGCTGTGCTCAAGGTATTGGCCGAAGGTGCCACTCGCCATTTGCGAGGATCTCAAATGGGGCTGGCTGGCGCAATGCTTTAACCCCCGAGCATTTGGCTGTCTGCTTGCTGAGCCCACCGCTCGTCCACGGAGCTGTAGGGTTACGGGTGAGCAGGATAGGTCTTTACGCTGTTGCAGCGTATAGCGTTGAATATGGCCCAGAATCATCCGAAACCGATCTGCAAACGGCGGAAGCTCAAATGCTCATGCTGGAGTGACGACTTTCGTATGGAGATACTTTTTGGAATTACAGCAAATGAGAATAATCTTTAAAAAGGTATAATCCCGCCCAGCAAAGTCGGGCGCTTGGGCAGCTCCAAGTACAAATACAGATATCGCCTGACAACGACCTCCCACCCATCCATGATGGCAGAAACTGATTCATGACCACCACAGAACAGCAGATCGAGCAGGCACTTATCGCCAAGCTAGGTGAATTAAAGTACACCGTGCGTCCCGACATTCGAGACAGAGCATCGTTAGAGTCCAACTTCCGCGAGAAATTCCAGCAGCTTAACCAAGTCAATCTCACCGATGAAGAATTCGCCCGACTGCTTGATGAGATCGTCACACCGGACGTCTTCACTGCCGCTCAGCTCTTGCGCACACGCAACAGCTTCATCCGTGAAGACGGTACACCACTGAACTACAGCTTGGTGAATATTGACGACTGGTGTAAGAACAGCTTTGAAGTGATCAATCAGCTGCGCATCAGCACCGACTATAGCCACCACCGTTTCGATGTCATCCTGCTGATCAATGGTGTGCCTGTTGTACAGATCGAGCTCAAAACCCTCGGCATCAATCCGCGCAAGGCTATTGAACAAATCGTTGAATACAAAAATGACCCTGGCAACGGATTCACCCGCACACTGCTGTGCTTCATGCAGGTGTTTATCGTCAGTAATCGGGATTTAACCTACTACTTCGCCAACAATAACACGCGGCACTTCAGCTTTAACGCGGACGAGCGCTTTCTGCCTATTTACCAATTCGCCGCGCACAATAACACTCCTATTAACGGGTTGGATGAATTCGCGGAGACCTTTCTGCCTAAATGCACTCTCGGTCAGATGATTAGCCGTTATATGGTGCTAGTGTCCAACGAACAGAAGCTGTTGATGATGCGCCCTTATCAAATCTATGCCGTCCAGAACATCGTCAAGTGCATTGATGAGAATAGCGGAAATGGATACATATGGCACACGACTGGTAGTGGCAAAACTCTGACCAGTTTCAAGGCATCTACTCTGCTCAAGGCCAATCCGAGCATCGAGAAATGTCTGTTTGTCGTAGACCGCAAAGACCTCGACCGACAGACCAGGGAAGAATTCAACCGTTTCCAGGAAGGCTGCGTCGAGAGCAACACTAACACAGACGCGCTGGTTAACCGTTTGCTATCGGATGAATCGGCTGACAAGGTTATTGTCTGCACCATCCAGAAGCTAGCCTTGGCGCTCAACGAGAACAGCAAACGTAACAAGAGCCGCGAAAAACGTGGACTCACCACCTATTCTGAGCAGCTTGAAGAGCTGCGTGATAAACGCATAGTTTTCATCTTTGACGAATGTCACCGTTCGCAATTTGGCGACAACCACAAGGCCATCAAAGAGTTCTTCCCTAAGGCCCAACTATTCGGCTTTACTGGCACTCCTATCTTTCCAGAGAACGCAAGCTACAAGCAGATCACGGGTGAAGAGAAAACACTCAAGACCACAGAGGATCTCTTCCAGCAGCCACTGCATGAATACACCATTACTCACGCGATTGAAGACCGCAATGTCCTGAAGTTTCATGTTGATTACTTCAAGCCCGATGGCGAAAACCCACCTAGGCAAGGCGAAACACTTGCCAAACGCGCCATCGTGGAGGCAATCCTAACTAAGCACAATGCCGCCACTGGTGGGCGCAAATTCAACGCCCTCTTTGCCACTGCGTCGATCAACGACGCTATCGAATATCACCGCCTGTTTGACGAGATCCAGGCCGAGAAGCTGCAGGCCAATGCCGATTTCCTGCCACTTAACATCGCAGCTGTGTTTTCACCGCCCAGTGATGTAAGTGCCGATGTGCGCCAACTGCAGGAAGACTTGCCCACCGAGTTAGAAGACAACCAGCAGGAGCCAGATGCCAAGAAGGCCGCGCTCGCGGCAATCATCGCCAGTTACAACGTCCGCTTTGGCACCAACCATCGCCTCGAGGAATTCGACCTCTACTATCAGGACGTGCAACAGCGGATTAAAGACCAGCAATGGCTTAATGCTGACCTGCGCAAAGCCAACCCTAGCGCCGCACAGCACAAGATCGACATCACCATCGTCGTCGACATGCTGCTCACCGGCTTCGACAGCAAGTACCTCAATACCCTTTACGTCGACAAGAACCTAAAGCACCACGGTCTGATCCAGGCATTCAGCCGCACCAACCGCGTGCTGAACGACACCAAGCCGTATGGCCATATCCTCGATTTTCGTGGCCAGCAGGATGCCGTAGATTCGGCCATCGCGCTCTTCTCTGGCAAAAAGGACGAAGCGCGTGCGCGTGAAATCTGGCTCGTCGACAAGGCCCCTGTCGTGATTGAAAAGTTACAGCAGGCCAAGCTCGCCCTGCAAAGCTTCATGCAGGCGTACGGGCTTTCCGGCAAACCCGAAGAGATCGCCAAGCTCAAAGGCGATGAAGCTCGCATAGGATTCGTTAAGGCATTCAAGGAGGTACAGAAGCTGCAAACTCAGCTCGATCAATACACCGACCTGACGCCCGAGCAGGAAATCACCATCCAGGCCATTCTACCACCTGACGAGCTCAATGCCTTCCGTGGCCAATATCTGGAAACCGCCAGGCGGCTTCGCGATGAACGTGCCAGCTCAGGCCATCAAGCCGCCAACGACAAGGACGACGCTATTGCACAGCTCGATTTTGAGTTTGTGCTCTTTGCCTCCGCGACCATTGATTACGACTACATCATGAAGCTGATTGCCGACTTCTCCACCAAAACGCCGGGCAAGTCCAGTATGAGCCGCGAACAACTGGTGAGCCTGATTGCCAGCGATGCCAAGTTTATCGACGAGCGCGACGACATAACCGAATACGTGATGAGCCTCAGAGCAGGCGAGGGGCTGGATGAGCGAGCCATCCGTACCGGTTACCTGCAATTTAAAGCACTGAAGGCTGCTCGTGAACTGGCCGAACTCGCAGCTCGTCAAGGGCTGAGTGCCGCCGCACTGCAAAGCTTTGTGGATGGTGTGCTGGAGCGCCGGATCTTCGATGGTGAACAACTCACCGAATTGCTCGCACCGCTGGAGTTGGGCTGGAAGGCTCGTACCCAGAAAGAACTGGCATTGATGGGCGAGCTGGTTCCAATGCTGAAAAAGCGTGCCGGAGGCAGGGAGATTTCAGGCCTGCAGGCTTACGAGGATTAAGTGATGGCGAAGATAGGTAAGACAACTGTAGTACCTAAGTTGCGGTTTCCGGAATTTCGAGAAGCAGAGGAATGGGATCTAAAAAATGGCGACGAACTGTTCGACGCGATAAACAATAAATCACCGTCGGAAGCGCTCCCGATTCTTGCGATCACCCAAGAACACGGCGCAATTCCGCGAGATAAAATTGATTACCACGTCTCGGTTACTGAACAGAGCATTGAAAGCTACAAAGTCGTTGAAAAAGGTGATTTCATCATCAGCCTCCGTTCCTTTCAGGGAGGTATTGAGTATTCCAGCTATCGAGGAATCTGTAGCCCTGCCTATGTGATTCTTCGCAGAAAGGGGGACGGTTCGGATGGCTACTTTCGCTCCCTCTTCAAGTCAGTGAGATTTATCCGGCAGTTGACGCGCAACATCGAAGGATTACGCGATGGGAAGATGATTAGCTACAAACAATTTTCGGAACAACGGATACCAGTGGCTAAACCGCTGGAGCAACAAAAAATCGCCGACTGCCTAAGTTCGCTGGACGAGCTGATTGCCGCGCAAGGGCGGAAAGTTGAGGCATTGAAGAGCTATACGCGCGGCCTGATGCAACAGATCTTTCCCCGCACAGGTGAGACGCAACCCCGACTCCGCTTCCCCGAGTTCCGCAATGCGCCGGGGTGGGAGCCGACAACGTTGAATGGTCTGGTACGCCTCAAGTCAGGTGGTACACCCTCGAAGGCTAACCCGGAGTTCTGGAATGGCTCGATTCCTTGGGTATCTGCAAAGGACATGAAGCGACTCTTCTTAGACGATTCAGAGGATCATATCTCGGCTGCAGCAGTCAACGATGGCGCCAAAATGGCACCAGCTGGTTCCGTTCTTGTGCTGGCGAGAGGAATGACTTTACTGAAAGAAGTGCCCATTTGCGTATTACGCCGTGAGATGAGTTTCAATCAAGACGTAAAGGCGCTGTTGCCAAAAGGTGATACATACGCCCTGTTTGTGGCGCTGCTACTGCGTGGAAATAAGCAACGTTTGTTAAAAATGGTCGATATTGCTGGCCACGGCACTGGAAAGCTGAACACCGACGAATTGAATTCTTTTGAACTATCAAAGCCAACGTCCATCGAGCAGCACCAGATCGCTGATTTTCTTTCCGCTCTCGACACGCTGATCTCTATCGAAGCGGAGAAACTCGCATCATTTAAAACCCACAAAGACGGCTTAATGCAACAACTTTTTCCGTCACTAGAGGATAAGTAATTCATGGCCAATGTGAGCTACTTCAATTTGACTTGGTTGGCAGAGCATCTCCACAGTGAACTGAAGGTGAAGAAGCCTATTTTGCTCTATGCCTATAACGGAACGGGCAAGACTCGTCTTTCCTCCGCATTTAAAGATTTGGGCAAGATTGTCGACGAGAATGGCGAAGTCACGAAGCGCGATACGTTGTACTTCAATGCGTATACCGAGGACCTATTCACTTGGGACAATGACTTGGAGAACGATCGAGAGCGAGTGCTTGAGCTCAATACTGACTCGAAGTTTTTCAATGGGCTTCGTGACCTTGAAATGGAAGTAAAGATTGGCAAATTCTTGGAGCGCTATTGTGATTTCAGCTTTTACATCGACTACGACCGCCGCAAGCAAGATCGTACAGACAATACCGAAATTAAGTTGCCGCCAGCGGTATTATTCTTCCGAGAACGAGACAAAAATGGTGACCCTATAGCGATCAAGGTATCTCGAGGAGAAGAGAGCATCTTTATTTGGTGCTTCTTCTTGGCCATCGTTCAACTGGTGCTGGACCAAGCTGAGGCATACAAGTGGGTTCGCTATATCTACATTGATGATCCAATGTCATCCTTGGATGAGGGCAACATAGTGATGGTCGCACACCATCTAGCCCAGATGCTGAAGGAGCAGCCGCGAGATCTGCGAGTAGTCGTGTCGACTCATCATGTGTTGTTTTTTAACGTTCTCTGCAATGAGATCAATAAGTCGAGGAAATATTTTTTGACAAAAGAGGGGCGTGGGCGAGGCTTCACAATTCAGGAAACCGATAGCACTCCGTTTCTCTATCATCTATCGTCACTCGTTGAATTACATCAGGCCATGCAGTCCGGTGCGCTCTATACCCATCACTTCAATATGTTGCGCCGAGTGATGGAGCAGACCGCCTGCTTTTTTGGCTATACCAAGTGGGAAGAGTGTATCAAGCCCGAGGCCAACGACCCCAACCACGCGGGCTATAAGCGGGTGCTAGACCTGATGAGCCACGGTGACTATTCGCTGTATGAGCCAAGGACTATGCTGCCGGAGAACAAAGAACATCTCAGTAAGGTGCTACGGCAATTCATCAATATCCATCCCTTCAGCCCGACACTGTTTGGTAGTGCAACATGAGCTTCAGGCAACAGACTGTGGAGCAGACCAACTGCAGCGACGGCTTTTCACTGCCCACCCATGTGGATAAAGTGAGTCATACACAAACGGAACGTGCCACCAAGGCTCGCAACTTAGATCATGACCAGAGCCGTAAAGAACAAGAGGGTCGTTTTACGGATACGCAGGGCGATACCAAACTACCGGAGCTGGAAACCACCTTTAAGAAGCTGCTAAAACCATGACTGAACACGATCAAAAGCAACTGGGCAAAACCCTTTGGGCCATTGCCGACCAACTGCGTGGAGCGATGAACCCGGACGATTTCCGAGACTACATGCTCTCTTTCCTGTTCCTGCGCTACCTCTCGGACAACTACGAGCAAGCGGCGAAGAAGGAGCTGGGCGTTGATTATCCGCAGAGTGAGCCGGATGAGGAACTGGAAGAGCTTAAGATCCCTGCTCGCCCACCACTTGCCCGCTGGTATGACGAAAATAAGGCTGATGTGGATGAGTTCGAGCAGCAGATGCGTCGCAAAGTGCATTACGTTATCGAACCCGATTACCTGTGGGCCAACATAGTCCGCTTGGCGAAGAGCGAGCATGGCTTGTTGCTCGACACGCTGCAGAAAGGCTTTAAATACATTGAGGAAAAGTCGTTCCAAAGCAGCTTTCAGGGGCTGTTTTCGGAGATCAATTTAGCCTCTGATAAATTGGGACGCAGCTACGGAGAGCGTAATGCAAAGCTATGCGCAATCATCGCTGAGTTGGCAAAAGGTATGTCGCAGTTCTCTACTGCGACCGACACCTTGGGTGATGCGTATGAGTATCTGATTGGGCAGTTTGCCGCCGGATCGGGCAAGAAAGCGGGTGAGTTCTATACGCCGCAGCAAGTCTCGAACATTCTATCAGCCATCGTGACACTTGACAGCCAGGAGCCGAAGGAGGGGGCTCGCAATAAGTTGGAAAACGTGCTCGATTTCGCTTGCGGTTCAGGCTCGTTGCTGCTCAACATCCGCCATCGGATGCAAGAGTCCGGGGGGAGCATCGGTAAGATCTATGGGCAGGAGTACAACGTCACCACCTATAACCTGGCGCGCATGAACATGCTGCTGCACGGGGTAAAAGACACCGAATTCGAGATCTATCACGGTGATACGCTGACCAACTCTTGGGACTATTTGCGCGAAACTAACCCTGCGAAAAAGCCGCAGTTTGATGCTGTGGTCGCAAACCCACCATTTAGCTACCGTTGGGATCCCACAGACACCATCAGCCAAGACATGCGCTTCAAAAACCATGGCGTGGCACCGAAAAGTGCAGCGGATTTTGCCTTCCTGCTACATGGCTTGCACTATCTGAAAGATGACGGTGTGATGGCCATCATTTTGCCACACGGCGTACTATTTCGTGGTGGTGCTGAAGAACGTATTCGCCGCAAACTGCTACAGGATGGCCATATCGATACGGTAATTGGGTTACCGGCGAATTTGTTCTACTCGACTGGCATTCCAGTCTGCATTCTGGTGCTGAAAAAATGCAAGAAGCCTGACGATGTGCTCTTTATCAATGCCGCAGAGTATTTCGAGAGGGGCAAGCGACAGAATCAGCTGACGGAAGAACACATCGGTAAGATCATCGACACTTACCAGCACCGCAAGGAAGAAGCGCGCTATTCGCGATGCGTGAGCATGGACGAGATCGAGAAGAACGATTTCAACCTGAATATCTCACGCTATGTGAGCACCGCGCAGCCCGAGGAAGAGATCGATTTGGCAGCTGTGCATGCAGATCTTGTAGCACTGGACCAACAGGTTAGACAGGCTACACAGCGGCATAACGAATTTCTTAAGGAGTTAGGATTACCGCTACTGCCTTGATACTTGCTAATGAAAAGGTAACGCCAAAACATCCGGCATGCCCACTTTCTGGCACAACGTAGCGAACACCAGTGGTGGTACCCATCAAGATTGGCCGCAACGAGCCGTGTCCCTTTGGCTGCGGCTAGAAGTACAAGCAGTGCTGTTTGCACTGACCAACAACATAGATAGCAAGAGAGGGCCAATGGCCCTCTCTTGCATTAGGCAACATGGGGAGGATAGGTACAGTTATGTGGTCAACGCTGTTCATCAGGCTAGTCCGAGTTGAGTCGTCGACAATGATAACTAGTCTTGTAGGTGTGGGTTCAAATGTGGGTTCAAAACGAAAAAGGCACTATCAATAAAATGATGGTGCCTTTATTTTCAATAGCTTAGCTGTTATGGCTTAGTTCATGCCGTAACGCTTGAGCTTCTTGCGCAGGGTACCACGGTTGATGCCCATCATCACGGCGGCGCGAGTCTGGTTACCGCGGGTGTACTGCATGATCACGTCCAGCATCGGCGCTTCGACTTCGGAAAGAACCATATCGTACAGATCAATCACTTCCTGACCGTTCAACTGGGCCAGGTAGTTACGCAGGGCCTGTTGCACAGAGTCACGCAGGGGGCGCTGGGTCGGCTCGGCAGCGTGATTGTGAGTAGTTGTTACCAATGCATCAGAAGTCAGGGTTTGTTCGAACATATTCGGTCGGCTCTTTAGTTATGCGTTAACCTAATCCATCGAAATACGCTTCGAGTGCCTCAAGTTGTGCGTCTGCACAATCCAGGGCATTGAAGTGCTTACGGAATTCTCGGCCCGTCTCTTCTTCATCCAGATACCAGCCCACGTGTTTACGGGCTATGCGCGCTCCCAGATATGCACCATAAAACTGGTGCAGGTTGGTTACATGCTCGTTCATCAGGGTGCGAACCTCTTCCCTTTCGGGAGGCGGCAGCTTGGTGCCCGTCTCAAGAAAATGACGGATTTCCCGGAAAATCCAGGGTCGTCCTTGCGCAGCGCGGCCGATCATCACGGCGTCGACGCCGGTATAGTCGAGGACATACCGGGCCTTTTCCGGGCTGTTGATGTCGCCATTGGCGACAACAGGAATCGATACGGCCTGCTTAATCGCCCTGATAGTGTCGTACTCCGCTTCGCCCTTGTAGAGGCAGGCACGGGTACGACCATGCACGGCGAGGGCCGCGATACCGCAATCTTCGGCGATTCGGGCGATCTCCACGCCATTGCGGTTATCCGGATCCCATCCTGTGCGGATCTTCAAGGTGACAGGCACCTCCACTGCATCCACCACGGCCCGGCAAATTGCTTTGACCTGATCGGGGTATCGCAGCAGGGCTGAACCTGCCAGCTTCTTATTCACTTTTTTTGCCGGACATCCCATGTTGATGTCGACGATCTGTGCGCCCTGCTCCACGTTGTAGCGGGCAGCAAACGCCATCATCTCGGGGTCGGCTCCGGCAATCTGGACCGATCGCAAACCGCCTTCTGCAGAGTGATCCATCCTCATCCGGGTTTTCTGGGTATCCCAGACATCCGGGTTGGCCAGCAGCATCTCGGAAACGGCCATGCCGGCCCCCAGTCGCAAACAAAGTTCACGGAATGGTCGGTCAGTTACACCGGCCATGGGAGCCACGATCAAGGGAGTTTCAAGCGTGTGGGGACCTATCTGCATTCCACGGTTACCATCGGCTTAGGGCGGCGTATATTACGCATTTTTTAGGCAGGAGAAAAGGTTAGTATTTGAGCGTCAGCCATTTTTTTCTGAAAAAAACGTCGCGCCAAGGCTTGCAAATTCTGGAGTTATTGAAAAACGGCCAGATTGACCGTCAGGGAGTGCTGTACCATTCGGGCCAGCCCCTTGCATAATTGTCTGTCCACTTGTCGGCCTCGTTTGCGTTATGATGGCGGGCTTATGCGAGCAAAAGCTCCAAACATTTTTGCAACAATGCGGATTGGGGATCTATGACGTCAAGGTTCATTACATCACTCTGGCCGTGTCTGCTGGGTGCCGTGCTGGGGTCGGCGCAGGCACAGACCATCAGTTTCAGCGAGGCCTGGACCCGGGTCATCCAGCAGGATGAGGGGCTGGCCGCCGAACAAGCAGGGGTCGATCGCGCCAAGCAGCTGCGCGAGGCTGCCAAATCCATGTATCTGCCCAAGGTAGATGTGGGCGCCAGCTATACCCACCTCGATCAGCCGATGGAACTCGACATGATGGATCTCAACCCCATCGCCAACCATCCGGAGATGATCAAGGCGCTGCAGGGCATACTGGGCCAATTTCCGGTACCACTTCCCCAACTCTCACATGACGACTTCGTTACACCTCTCACCAAGCAGAATGTCGTGACCAGTTCGGTCAAGATGCTCTGGCCACTCTTTACCGGCGGTCGCATCGATGCGGCGCAGGACATTCGCCAGGCACAGGTGAGCGAGGCGCAACAGCTGCTGGTGCTCAAGGAGCAGTCCACTTTCGAGAGCCTCTCCCAGGCCTATTTCGGTGTGGTGCTGGCAGGTCAGGTGGTACAGACCAAGCAGGATATTGAGGACGGGCTGGCCCGCCATCTGGATCACGCGAGGAAGCTCGAAGCGCAGGGGCAGATTGCCAAGGTGGAGCGCCTCTCCGCCCAGTCGGCCTATGACCGCGCCCGCATCGATACCCAGAAGGCGCGCCGCAGTCTCGAGATCGCCGAACTGGCCCTTGGCCGCATGCTGAAGTTGCCAGATGCCCAGCCGGGCAGCGGCCTGTTCGTCAACAGTGAGCTGCCGCGTCTCGATGGGCTGGTGCAACAGACCCTGGAAGTTCACCCCGGCCTCAAATTGCTCAGTGCCAAGAAAGAGCAGGCCAAGGGGATGATCCGGGTCGAGCAGGGCAAATATGCCCCCGAGGTGTTCCTGTTCGGTAACTACAACCTCTATGAAGATGATTCGATAGCTTCCAAGACCGCGCCGGACTGGCTGGTGGGGGTGGGCGTCAGCATGCCGCTGGTGAGCCGCGATGGCCGCTCCGAGACGGTGCAGGCCGCCAAGAGTGCCGAGCTGCAGGTCAATCTGCTGCAGGCCAAGACCCGTGAGGATCTGAAGCTGCTGGTGGAAAAGACCTGGCGTGAAGCGGCGCAGGGGCTGGAGGAGTATCAATCCCTCTCTTCCACCCAGGCGCTGGCCGAGGAGAACGTGCTGCTGCGGGACAAGGCCTTCGGGCAGGGGCTCTCCACGTCACTCGATGTGGTGGATGCCCAGAACCAGCTGGCAGGGGTCAAGACCCAGCGCGCGGCGGCGGCTTATCAATATGTGGTGTCGCTGGCCCGCCTGCTGGCGCTCTCCGGCCAGATGAACAGTTTCAATCAATATCAGCACGGTCAGGTGACCGAGGTGAACTCATGATCGCACTTCAGTCCGTGCCTTTTTCTATCTCTGTTTCGACCGCCAAGGGTCGCCCGTTTGTCGAGGTGAAGTGATGAGCCATCCCCCCATCAAAAAGAAGATGAGCCAGGGTAAACCGCTGTTGTTGCCGCTGGTGCTGGTGATCCTGGTGGTCTGGCTGGGCTGGCGCTTCTGGCTCGCCTATCAGCCGGAGCCGGTGCATCTGCAAGGGCAAATTGAAGCACAGCAGTATTCGGTCTCCTCCAAGGTGCCGGGGCGTATCGACGAAGTGCTGGTGAAAAAGGGTGATCAGCTGACCAAAGACCAGCTGGTCTTTACTCTGGCGAGCCCCGAGATTGAAGCCAAGCTGAGCCAGGCCAAGGCGGGTGAAGCGGCTGCGGGTGCGCTGGCGCAAGAGGCGGAGAAAGGAGCCCGAGCCCAGCAGATCGCTGCGGCCAAGGATCAGTGGCAAAAAGCCAAGGCCGCTGCAGCCCTGCGTGGCAAGACCTATGAGCGGGTGGCCAGCCTGCACCGCGACGGCGTGATGCCGCTGCAAAAACGCGATGAGGCCTGGACCGCCTGGCAAGCCGCCCGCTACAGCGAAGGGATGGCATGGCAACAGTACCAGATGGCTCTTGAGGGGGCGCGGGAAGAGACCAAGATCGCTGCTCGCGAGAAGGCCAAGATGGCGGCTGGTTCGGTGGCCGAGGTTGAGGCCTATCTGGCCGATACCCGTATCGTCAGCCCCCACACCGGTGAGGTTAGTCAGGTGCTGCTGCGCAGCGGCGAGCTGGCGCCGCAAGGCTTCCCCGTAGTGACCCTGCTCGACATGAGCGATGCCTGGGCCCAGTTCCACGTGCGCGAAGATCTGCTGCCCCGCTTCCCGGTCGGTACCGAGTTCGATGCCCGCATCCCGGGCCTTGGCGATCAGATCGTGCGCTTCAAGGTGACCCATGTGGCCGTGATGGGGGATTTCGCCACCTGGCGTGCCACCGATACCCGTCAGGGCTTCGACATGAAGAGCTTCCAGGTGGAGGCTCGCCCGCTGCAACCGGTTGAGGGGCTGCGGGTTGGCATGAGTGTGCTGGTTGAACTCTGATGGGACGTGAATTTCGGCTGCTGTGGCAGGATCCGTTCAGTCGTGCCCTGATGAGCTGGGTGCCGCTGCTGTTGATGGGGATCCTCTGCTGGATCTTCTCGGCAGGGCTGGCCCGCGACCTCAAGGTGGGGCTGGTGGATCTCGACCACAGCATGCTCTCGCGCCAGCTCGCCTTCTCGCTGGATGGCTCGGCCGGGCTCAAGGTCGCGCAACAGTTTGACTCCATCGATGCCGGGGCGCACGCCCTGCGCGGTGGCGACATCTATGCGCTAGTGGTGATCCCCAACCATCTGGAGCGGGATGCCCGTCAGGGCACCCAGCCGCAGGTGACAGTGTTCAACAACGGCCAGTTCATCCTCATCGCCAAGCTGGTCAACTCTGCGCTGGCGCAGGTGGTAGGCACTCTTAACGGTCAGGTGGGCGTGCTGGAGGCGATGGCTGACGGCAAGGCGCTGCCCGGTGCGATTGGACAGTCGGTGCCCATCAGCAGTCAGGTCACTGCGCTCTACAACCTCAACTCCAGCTACGCCCAGTTTCTGCTGAGCGCCATTCTGCCTGCGGTGTGGCAGATCCTGGTGGTGCTGTTCGGCCTCAATGCGCTGGCCCGTACCGATCGGCTGGGGCTGGACTGGACCACTCGCGGTGTCTGGTTTGGTCTCTGGCGCACCCTGCTGCCCCACGTGCTGATTGGCTGGGGCTGGGGGATTGTCTGGACGCTGCTGCTGTTCAAGGGCTTCTCCTACCCCATGCACGGTAGCTGGCTGGTATTGCTGGTGGGGCTGGGGCTCGCCTCGGCCGCCTGCGTCACCATGGGGGCCTTCTTTTACGGCATCATCCGGGATCCGGCCCGCGCCCTGTCGCTGGCGGGGGCTTACACTGCGCCCGGCTTTGCCTTTATGGGGGTCACCTTTCCGGTGAGCGCCATGGGGGATTTTGCCCGCTTCTGGCGCAGCCTGTTGCCGGTCTCTCACTATGTGGAGCTACAGATTGGTCAGAGCAACTACGGTCTGCCCCTCGCATCGGCGCTGCCGCAACTGGGGGCCTTGCTGCTGTTTCTGCTCCCCTTGCTGCTGGTGGTTCGTCGTTACAAGCAGCAGGCCGAGCTGGCCCGTCAATCAGCCGCAGTGGCAGTCGCCGAAAAGGAGCCTGAGTGATGCTGGGATTTGTCGATCTGTTGCGCCTCGAGTTGCGCACCTTGCTGGCGGATCGCGCCATCATGCTCACCCTGTTTGGCGGGGTGTTCTTCTACTCCTTCCTCTACCCCCAACCCTATCTGCATCAGTTGCCGCGGGAAGAGGCGGTGGTGGTGGTCAACGAAGATGGCAGTCAGCTATCGCGCCAGCTGGAATTTATGGCCGATGCTACGCCACAGGTGAAGCTGGTAGCGCGGGCCAATTCGCTGGATGAAGCGCGGCAGCTGATGATGGCCGGGAAGGCGAGCGGGATCCTGCATATCCCCAACCACTTCTATCGGGATCTGATGCTGGGTAAGAGCGTCACCCTGAGTTATGCCGGTGATGCCTCCTACTTTCTGGTCTACGGTACCATTGCCGAGGGGCTGGCGCAGGCCGGCGGCACACTCGCCGCGCAGGTGAAGGTGGCGCGGCTGTTGAGCCACGGCGAGGCGCTGCCACAAGCGGCGATGGGCTGGAATGCGGTGGCCCTCAACGTGGTGCCGGTGTTCAACCCCACTATGGGCTACGTCAACTACGTGGTGCCGGCGGTGTTCGTGCTGATCCTCCATCAGGTGTTGCTGATGGGGGCGGGGATCCTGGGGGCGACCCAGAACCAGCGCAGCTGTCGCGGCGAGCATGGTTACTGGCAAAGCGCGCCGGTGTTGCCGCTGCTGCTGGCCAGAACTCTGGTGCTGGCGGGGTTGTTCCTGCTGCCGGTGAGCTACTTCCTCGGCTTCTGCTTCGATCACTACAATATCGCTCGCCATGCTGACCCTGTGCAGCTTTGGCTGTTCGCCCTGCCATTCCTGCTGGCGACCTGCTGGTTTGGCGTGGTGCTCGGCGCGATATTTACCCGGCGGGATCTGCCCACTCAGGTGGTGCTGATCTCCTCCCTGCCGCTGGTTTTTCTGGCGGGCTTTATTTGGCCGCTCGAGCTGATCCCGGCCCCCCTCAACTGGCTGGCTCAGTGGGTGCCCACTATCCCGGCGATCGAGGGTTTTCTGCGCCTCAACCAGATGGGGGCCGACTTCGCCCAGGTTGCCCGCTACTGGTGGCAGTTGTGGGGACTGGCGCTGCTCTACGGCGCGCTGGCCTGCCTGCTGCTGCGTTGGCGGCAGCGGTTGCTGCCGGTTGCTGGCTCATCAGTCGCTCAGAGTGAAACGAGCGCCAGTTAAGCGGGATGGAGCAAGCGCGCGTGAGATAGCGTGTGCGGTATAGCGGAAACGGTCAGCCCTTGGGCTGACCGTTTTGGTATGTGGTGGGGGTAAGCGGTTTTACTGCTGCTTTAGCCGCGCTGGAGCGTGGGATCTCCGATGGCGTAGATCTGTCCTACCGCCGTCTCATCCGCCAGCAGGCGCAGCCCTTGGGCGGCCACATCTGCGCGGCGCACCAGTCCGTGCACCTCCTTGTCCTGACTGAGTTCGGCGCGGCCGGTGGCGTCGCCATCCTGCAGGCCCGCCGGGCGCAGAATGGTCCACGCGAGGGAGCTGGTCTGCAGCCAGCTCTCCGCCAGACTCTTGAGGCGCACCTCGTGGCCGAAGGCGGCGCGGGCCCGCTGCGGCAAATATTGCCAGCTGTCGCCACAGCCGAGAGAGGTGACCAGCAGCAGCCGTTTCAGGCCTGCCTGCTCCATGGCATCGATCACATGACGGTTGCCCTGATAGTCCACCGGCGCGGCCTGACGGAAGCTGCCGAGGGTGGAGACAACCTGAGCATCTTGTCCCGCCCGGGCACACGCCTGCAGCACCGCAGCCGGATCCAGCGCATCCCCCTCGATCACCTCAACTCCCAGCGCCTCCAGTTCCGTAGCCATCTCAGGGCTGCGCACCAGCGCAATCACCCGATGACCCTCAGCGAGAGCGTGGTGAGTAAAGGCGCGGCCCAGCCCGCGGCTGGCTCCGAAAATCAGTGTGGTTGGCATAGCTGAGCTCCCTTGGCAAAAGGGGTTAGCCTAGTGGCTTGTTCGCTCGCTGTAAATGAGAGTTGTTTCTATTTGTGAGCCAGCAGAGAGGCGCGGGTGCGAGCTGCCAGCGATTCGCACCCGCTGAGAGGGGATCAGCCGTTGTAGTTGCCGATGCTGGGGCGACGGCTGGGGCCGCTCAGGTGGATATCCACCGGATTGAATGCCTTGATCGCCTCATAGCTGAAATCACCGATCGCCTGATGCAGGGTCTGGGGCGTGTGGTTGGTAATGATGATGACGCTTTTTGACAGGTTGCGACGGCGGCGCAGCAGGTGGCCGAGGAAACTGGACTGACTCTCCGCCATCTTGGCGCGGTTGGCCGATACCTCGTCGATGATCAGCAGATCCACCTCTTCCAGCGCACGGCGGTACTGGTTGCGCTCGTCCTGATCGGGGATCACGTTGAAGAAGAGGCGATCGACGATGGAGGCCCACTGCTGGAAGATCACCGATTTTTGGTGACGCTCGATCAGCTCGTGCGCAACCGCCCCCGCCAGCGTTGACTTGCCGGTGCCGTAGTCGCCGTAGATGAGCATGCAGCCGCCACCGCTCTTCTCCCAGTGCTCGAAACCGCTGATAAAGTAACGGGCGGTCTCGATGGGATATTGCAGCGCCGGATCTGTGGCATCCATCTTGTCGAACACCCAGTCTGGGTTGAGGTCGGCCTGGGCGATCAGCTTCTGGATCCGCTCCTGACGGGCCGCCTTCTGCAGCTCGCGCACCTCGGCGTTGGCCTTGGCGTCATACTCCTTGCGCAGGGTCTCGTAGTCATACTGGCCGCCGCCGGTCTCTTGCTGCAGGCGACGAATGCGCTCCAGCAGGCTACCCACATGGCGGCTCAATTCCGGGTCGTGAACACGGTGGTCCTGCTTGGCCTTGGCGATCTTCTGGCGCTTGGCTTCGATCTCTTCCAGCTCCTGGCGCAGGGGATCTTGCGGGTCAGTCATGGAATGCTCCTTCTGCTTGATCAGGGATGGGACAGGGGTCTGATTCTGCCTGCAGCAGGCAGATGGTATCAATCATTATCCGGTGTCTGGGCAGGCATCTGCTGGCTCTCTGCCAGCCGCTTTGCCTCTTCAATCATCTGTTGGGCCCGTTTGCTGGGACCCGACTCTGCCGGGGCCGGCGTCACCTGCTGATAGCCCTGCACCTCCATCGGCTTGCGACGGGTATAGCGGCGGGTCTTGAGGGCGCGAATAAACTTGAGCATCCATTGATGCTGGGAGTCGAATACCTCGGGGCGCCCCAGCCAGTAGGCGATAAATTCTCCCAGATCCTCTTCGCTATAGCTGGCATCGATCACCCCGCACAGACGGGCGAGGGCGGGCAGCTCTTCGTCCGGGCGCCATTGCAGATGCATCTGGAAGGGTCGCTCCGGCAGCGGGCTGCGCAATTTCTGGGTCAGCAGCGGCAACTGAAAAGGGCACTGATGGTAGTGCTCACTCTCGGGCTGAGCCTCGACCTGCAGCAGGCCCGCCTCCATCAGTTCATCGAAGAGCTCGGTGAGCTGGCGGGCATTGACCTGAAACGAGAAGCCGCATGGATCACCAGGGTCGACCACCGCCAGTGCACGACCCAGCTCGGGATAGTTGAGCCGGGCCAGCTGATTTTCCAGCACCAGTCTGCGCAGCTGCAGGGTATAGAGACTGCGGGCCGGATGGGACAATCTGGGGTGGGCGAGGGCACTGTATTCGGCTGGAGTCATGGTCTTCTTTATGCGCTTGTGTGGCGGCCATTATCCCCTATGGCAGGGGCTTGCACAATTCGCATGGAGGTAGCGACATTGTGGGGAGAGGTTGTGCTGCTATGTGGTTGTTAATAGAGCAATCTGTCGTTCAGAACCTGACCAAGGTCTATTTTTGACGCATCGTTTCCGCGGATACCTCACTTTTGAACTAGTCTTAATACCTAAATAACCAATTGACTAATAAGAGCTTTATCAAGATGTTAAGAGCCGGGCTACGGATCCTGGTGGTGGAGGACGAAGCCGTTTTTCGCCACTCGCTAGTGAGTTACCTCGCACGGGACGGGGCAACGGTTTTTCAGGCCGAAGACGGGATTGAGGGCCTGTCGGCCGCAGCTCTCTACCATCCCGATGTGGTGCTCTGCGATCTCAATATGCCCAATATGGATGGTCACGAAGTGATCGCCTGCCTCTCTGCTCGCTACCCCGATATCCCGGTTATCGTCATCTCGGCCCAGAGCACCATGGAGGCCGTGGCTGGTGCCCTGCGCGCCGGTGCGCGCGATTACCTGCTCAAGCCGCTGGAAGATTACGCGCTGGTCGAGCGCAGCATAGAGCAGTGCCTCAAGAGTCAGGGGACACGCAGTCAGCAGCTGGAGCTGATGGATCATATGGAGTACTTCAGTGCCCACGATCGGGCCGCCAGCCGTTTGCTGGCCGGGCTGAAACCGCCGGGATTGCAGGAGTGGGGCCCCTGGCAGATTACGTTCAAGGGGCTGGGCCAGCTCTTTATTCCCGACACCTTCAAGGTGGGGGACAAGTTACTGGTATTGGTGATGGAGTTGCCCATCATGGGGACGGATGCCGCCTTCTGCGGGGCGCTGGTGCGCTCGTTGATGAATGTTCCTTATCGCCAGTTCCAGCGCAAAGAGAGTCAGCTGTTAAGTCAGCCACACCGGTTGCTCGACTACCTCAATCATCAGTTGATGGAGTCGGGGCTGCGCAGCTCTTTTGCCATGGCGGCACTGCTGTTTGATCAGGAGGATGGGCTGGTGTTTGCCAATGCTGGGCTCACCTCTCCCCGCTGGCTGATGCGCTCGGGTGGCTTGCCCCTTGGCTTGATGCGCAGCAGCCACTATGCCCTGCACAAGCGAAGCTGGCACGAGCCCTTTGACCTGCAGTTTTGCAGCGATAGCGGCAGCGCCCTTCATGTTCAGGTGCGTTACCACTGATGGCCATGGCGCCATAGTTGAATATCGGTCAGATAAAAAGAGAGGGCGCCCATCGGCGCCCTCTCTTATGTCTGCTTGTCCAACTTGCTTATGCAGTAGCGGACTGCAGTTTTTCATCCTGATGGTCAGTGGATTTTGCCGGGCCTTCGGCACCGTGCATCCAGTAGACCAGACGGTTGGCCATGGTCAGCAGGATCACGGCACTGATCACGGCAGCCAGAGCGATACCGCCGAAGATGGCGATGGGGCCGGCTTCACCCACGAAGGAGCCGATAAAGCCCGCTGCGTAGTTGGCCAGTGCCACGAAGCCGAACCAGGCACCCATCATCAGGGAGGCCAGACGCAGCGGAGCCAGCTTGGTCACCATGGAGAGACCGATCGGGGAGAGGCAGAGCTCGCCCAGGGTGTGGAACAGGTACGCGCCAACCAGCCAGAACATGGAGGTCTTGACGGTGTTGTCACCACCCTGCTGCAGCACTGCACCGACCATGAACAGGAAACCAACGGCCAGGAACAGCAGACCCATGGCGAATTTCACCGGAGAGTTCGGCTCTTTCTTGCCGAGCTTGATCCAGATGGCCGCAACGACCGGCGCCAGAGTGATGATGAAGAAGGGGTTCAGGGACTGGAACCAGGCAGTCGGCACTTCAAAAGAGCCGATCATGCGGTCGGTGTACTCCTGGGTATAGAGGTTCATCAGACCGCCGGCCTGTTCGAAACCAGCCCAGAAGATGATGGTGAACAGGCCCAGCACCAGAATGACCTTGATGCGATCCACTTCCTGCTTGGTCAGCGGCGCTTTCTGCTCGGTAGTACGCAGAGCGGCGGCACGCTGGGCGGCAGTCACACGGCCGATGTCGCCGAGGAAACGCTGGGCCAGAGTCGCCTGGATCACCAGAGAGAGCAGCATACCGATACCGGCGCCGACGAAGGCTGCTTGCCAGCCGTAGGCGGTCGCGGCAGCACCACAGATCACACCTGCCAGCAGGGAGCCCAGGTTGATACCCATGTAGAAGATGGTGAAGGCACCGTCACGACGGTGGTCACCCTCTGCATAGAGGTCGCCTACCATGGTGGAGATGTTCGGCTTGAACAGACCGTTACCCACGATCAGCAGAGCCAGACCGGTATAGAAGACGCTGTTGACCATATCCGGGAACATTGCATGGGGCAGAGCCAGAGTGAATTGGCCTGCGGCCATCAGCACGGCACCGATCAGGATGGCACGGCGTTGACCCAGGAAGGTGTCAGCCAGCCAGCCGCCGATCAGCGGAGTGATGTAAACCAGACCGGTATAGATACCGTAGAGTTTGAGGGCGTCTGCCTGACTCCAGCCCAGACCGCCATTGGCAGTCAGGTCGGTCAGATAGAGCACCAGTACGGCACGCATGCCGTAATAGGAGAATCTCTCCCAGAGTTCGGTACTAAAGAGCAAAAAAAGCCCTTTAGGGTGACCTAAAAAGGTCCCTTTTGACGGGTTATTCATTGGAACTTCCACCTGTGTCTTATATTTTTTTGAGTTTTTTATGCAAGGGCGAGAAACACGCCTCAATCCTTATAGAGCATGTGTGAATAAATTACAACATTATGATTTGCTGAGGATTTATTTATTCTTGATTGATTTTTTGTTGCGCAAATGAAAAAGGAGCATCATTTGATGCTCCTTGAATACCACTATGAAAAACGGAATTTTCAGCTATTACAACTGCTTGACGAACTGCTTCAGCCAGCCGATGAATTCGCCGTTCAGCTCGCGGTGACGCACGGCATACTCCACATTCGCTTTCATATAACCGATCTTGCTGCCGCAGTCGTGGCTCTTGCCCTTCATGAAGTAGGCGTTGACCTGCTCCTGCTCCATCAGCATGGCGATGGCATCGGTCAGCTGGATCTCGTCACCGGCACCGGCAGGGGTTTTTTCCAGCAGCGGCCAGATATTGGAAGAGAGCACATAACGGCCCACTACCGCCAGATTGGAGGGGGCTTCATCGCGTGGTGGTTTTTCGACGATCGCCTGCATCGGCAGGGACATCCCTTCGGTCAGTGCTTCCCCCTTGATGTCGGCGATGCCGTACTTGTCCACTTCACTCTCGGGCACAGCTTCCACCATGATCTGGCTGATCTGGTCTTCTTCAAACATGTGCACCATTTCGGCCAGGTTGTCTTTTTTCAAGTCGCTGGCAACGTCGTCGATCAGCACATCCGGCAGCAGCACGGCAAACGGGTTGTCACCGATCAGCGGGCGGGCGCAGAGCACTGCGTGGCCCAGACCTTTCGCCTCACCCTGACGGACGTGCATGATGGTGACGTCTTTCGGGCAGATTTGTTGCACCTCTTCCAGCAGCTGACGCTTGACCCGCTTCTCGAGGGTCGCTTCCAGTTCGAAACTCTTGTCGAAGTGGTTTTCGATGGAGTTCTTACTGGAGTGGGTGACCAGCACGATCTCTTTGATACCGGCGGCGATCGCTTCGCGCACAACGTACTGGATCAGCGGTTTGTCGACCACCGGCAGCATCTCTTTCGGAATGGCCTTGGTGGCGGGAAGCATGCGGGTACCCAGACCGGCTACCGGGAGCACGGCCTTGCGAACAACGAGAGGTGTCTTTTTCATGGAGAGATATCCAGAGATACAAAGTGGGCCCATGATACCCGAAGAAAAATGGGGCAGCCACAGGCTGCCCCATTTGCATATGCAGTGCTCGGACGTTATTTGACGATGATCATGTCACGGTTGGCTTCCAGCGTGGCCGGGCCGATGCCGTTTACATCAACCAGTTGATCAACTGAGGTAAATTTCCCCTGTTTTTCGCGATAGTCGACGATGGCTTGTGCCTTCTTGTCACCAATTCCCTTGAGGTTGGTGAGCTCGGCAAGGGTTGCCGTATTGATATCCACTTTGCCGCTCTCCTGCTTGGCGGCAACCGTGGTGGCCTGCTTCGGTGCGACCTTGTCTGCCGCCAGTGAGGGCTGGGTGAACAATGGCAGGGCGGACAGCAACATGATGATGGACAAGCTGTTTTTACGCATTTCACACTTCCTTGTGGTGGGGGATTCGTATGGATGATTAACCAGATTTGGAAGGTGTGACGGCTGTCATTTTTTACAGGTATTGAGTGCGGCTTGCTTTGCTATAAGAGATGGCAGTTTTCGACTAACGACAAGATATATAAAGACTTTTATTAGTACATACAAAATGGAAAGTATTGTGTGACAGGGAGCGTAGCGCTCATCGTGCTCTCATACTTTTATCTGTCTGCTCCTGAATCTTCGACTGGTTATGCTGCCTTCAGAAAAATTCCCAACAAAAAAGGCTGCTCACCTTGGGTGAGCAGCCTTTGTGATCGGTTTTTTCAGACTAAAGCTGATTAGGCTTGTTCGTCAGCCTGGGCAGCCTGGATACCGGTCAGGGCGATGGTGTAGACGATGTCGTCAACCAGGGCGCCACGGGAGAGGTCGTTGACCGGCTTGCGCATGCCTTGCAGCATCGGGCCGATGGAGACCAGGTCAGCGGAACGCTGCACCGCTTTGTAAGTGGTGTTACCGGTGTTCAGGTCAGGGAAGACGAACACGGTAGCTTTACCGGCAACCGGTGAGTTCGGCGCCTTGGACTTGGCCACGTTCTCCATGATGGCCGCGTCGTACTGCAGCGGGCCGTCGATGATGAGGTCGGGGCGCTTGGCCTTGGCCAGCTCGGTCGCTTCACGCACTTTCTCTACATCGGCACCGGCGCCAGAGGTACCGGTGGAGTAGGAGATCATGGCGACGCGCGGCTCGATGCCGAATGCGGCAGCGGAGTCGGCGGACTGGATGGCGATCTCGGCCAGCTGCTCGGCAGTCGGATCCGGGTTGATCGCGCAGTCACCGTAGACCAGAACCTGGTCAGGCAGCAGCATGAAGAAGATGGAGGAGATCAGGGAAGAGCCCGGAGCGGTCTTGATGATCTGCATCGGCGGACGGATGGTGTTGGCAGTGGTGTGCACCGCGCCGGATACCAAGCCGTCAACTTCATTGCGCTCCAGCATCATGGTACCCAGTACCACGTTGTCTTCCAGCTGCTCGCGGGCAACCACTTCGGTCATGCCCTTGTTCTTGCGCAGCTCGACCAGACGCGGCACATAGCGCTCGCGCACAACGGCCGGATCGATGATTTCGACGCGATCGGTCAGAACAACACCCTGCTGCTCGGCAACGCGACGGATCTCTTCCGGGTTGCCCAGCAGCACCGGACGGGCAATGCCACGCTCGGCACAGATGGCGGCAGCCTTGATGGTGCGCGGCTCGTCGCCTTCCGGCAGCACGACACGTTTGTTGGCCTGACGGGCCAGCTCGGTCAGCTGATAACGGAATGCCGGCGGGCTCAGACGACGGGAACGGGTAGAGCTGATGGTCAGCGACTCGATCCAGTGTTTGTCGATGTGGCCAGCGACGTAGTCCTGTACCAGTTCGATACGCTCGCGGTCATCTTCCGGAATATCGACGTTGAAGTTCTGCAGGCTGACGGCGGTCTGCCAGGTGTTGGTACCGGTCATCATGATCGGCAGGCCGGTGGCCATGGCCTGTTGGCACAGCGCCATTACCTGCGGCTCCGGATGATAGTTACCGGTCAGCAGCAGGGCGCCCAGCTTGACGCCGTTCATGGCGGAGAGGCAGGCAGAGACGATGACGTCAGAGCGATCGCCAGAGGTGACCAGCAGGCTGCCCGGACGGAAGTGCTCGACCATGTTGTGGATGGAGCGGGCACAGAAGGTCACGGTCTGCAGGCGACGGCTGTCCAGCTCACCCTTGTGCAGGATCTTGGCGGCCAGATGCTTGGCGAGATCCTTGGCGCGCGGGGCGATCAGCTGGGTGTTCCAGGGGATGCAACCCAGGATGCGCAGCGGGCTCTTGCCAAACACTTGCAGCACTTCCAGGTTGTGGGCAGCGTCGGAAGCGTGGTGATGGGCTTCGAACATCTCGGTCAGGTCAGGGCGGGTTACGCCATGCTCGTCAACCGGCGCGCCAACCTTGTTGATAACGCAACCAACGATGCGGGGGTTGTTGACACCACCGAAGTTGGAGCAGGCCAGTTCGATGCGCTCTTTCAGCTTCTGGCTGGAGTCATGGCCCGGGTGGGTCACGAATACCATGTCGGCATCCAGCGCCTTGGCAACGTCGTAGTTCAGCTTGTTGGCAAAGGGCTGCTTGTCGGTCGGCACCATACCTTCGACAACCAGCACTTCGGCACCGCTGGATTTTACGTGCTCTTCGAAACGGGCAACGATCTCTTCCAGCAGGATATCGGTGTTGCTGGAGCTGATCATGTTCTCGGCGTAGGAGAGGGTGAAGGGCTCGGGCGGATTGATGTTGGCAGCTGCGCGGATAACGGCGGTTGAGCGCTCGGCACCGGTTTCACCCGGACGCGGCTGGGCAACCGGTTTGAAGAAGCTGACATTGACACCGTGACGCTCCATGGCGCGAACAACGCCAAGGCTTACGGAAGTTACGCCGACACCAGTGCCGACCGGGATAAGCATAATAGTGCGTGCCACTTTATACCCCTTGTTCATTTTTTGGGATCAGGAAAAGGCCGCCCTGGTGGGCGGCCTCGAGTTACTGCGTCAATTAAGCGCCGACCAGTTCCAGCGCGTCGTGGGCGATAACCCACTCTTCGTTGGTCGGGATTACCAGAGCCTTGGTAGAACCAGCCTTGGTGATCTCGCCACCCTTGCCGAAACGAGCCTTCAGGTTGGCGTCGTGATCGACGTCAAAGCCCAGCAGGCCCAGCTTGTTCAGGGTGATTTCACGGATCGGGGCGGAGTTTTCACCGATACCACCGGTAAAAACAACGGCGTCCAGACGACCGTCCATGGCGGCAGCATAGGCGCCGATGTACTTGGCCAGGCGATAGCAGTAAACGTCCATGGCACGCTTGGCTTCTTCTTTGCTGTCGTAGTTGTCTTCAACAAAACGGCAGTCGGAGGTCACTTCGGTCAGACCCTGCAGGCCGGACTCTTTGGTCAGCATGGTGTTGATATCGGCCACGCTCATGCCCAGCTTGTCGTGCAGGAAGAAGATGATGGCCGGGTCCAGATCACCGGAACGGGTACCCATCACCAGACCTTCCAGCGGAGTCAGGCCCATTGAAGTATCAACAGATTTGCCGTTCTTGATGGCGCAGACGGAGCCGCCGTTGCCCAGGTGGCAGTTGATGATGTTCAGCTCTTCAACCGGCTTGTTCAGCTGCTTGGCAGCTTCCAGACTGATGTAGTAGTGGCTGGTGCCGTGAGCGCCGTAGCGACGGATGCCGTTCTCTTTGTAGAGCTTGTACGGCAGAGCGTACAGGAAGGCTTCTTCCGGCATGGACTGGTGGAACGCGGTATCGAATACGGCCACGTTCTTGTCAGCCAGCGCCGGGAATACGCGGCGGGCTTCACGGATACCGATCAGGTGAGCCGGGTTGTGCAGCGGCGCGTACGGAACGGCGGCTTCGATGCCGGCGATCACGTCGTCACAGATAACGACGGAAGAGGTGAAGCGCTCACCGCCGTGAACAACACGGTGACCGATGGCGATCAGGTTCTTGGACAGTTCCGGATTGAGCGGCAGGATCTTGTTGACGATGAAGTCCAGCGCTTCCTGGTGAGCGGCACCAGCGCCCAGATCGGCACTGCCTTTCTCGCCATTCAGTTTCCACTTGATGCGGGCGTCGTCGAGGTTGAAGCACTCGGCCAGGCCGGACAGCAGGTCATCACCGGTGGTTGCGTCAATGACAGCAAACTTCAGGGAAGAGCTGCCACAGTTAAGAACAAGAACCAGCTTACTCATGAATAAATCCTATCGCAGATTGGGTTGTGTAGGCGGATGCGTTGGACGCCGGACGTCCAAAAACTTTCAACTTATCCTTATGAGGGTTGGCAATCTGTTGCTTGCCCCTTGTATAGTGATACAAGACCCGAAATCCAGACGTCCCTGACAGGTCAATAGCAAGATGCTTTTGACGCAAAAATGGGCGTACAAAGGATAACCCGATTGTTGAAAAATAACAAAGTCATCCTCAACCTTTGTTACTTTGCATCAAATTTTGTCGAGGTTTTGCCGTTAGTACGTTCAAAAAGCGCTCGGAGGTAGTATGAGCATGAACATTTTTGGAACTAAGTTACAGCAAGGCCGCCATTATATGACGCTTTGGCCGCGCCGTCCCGAGCTCAATTCGATGTTTCCTGAAAATCGGGTGATCAAGGCGACCGAATTCGCTCTCAAGGTGATTCCGGCGCTGGCGGTGCTGAGCGTAATGCTGCAGTTCCAGTTTGGGGAGCTGCACTACTGGCCTTCCGTCATCACTTCCGTACTGTTTCTGCTCAGTCTTCCGCTGCAGGGTTACTACTGGCTCGGTCAGCGGGCCGACACCCGGTTGCCCCCGTCGCTGGCGAGCTGGTATCGGGAGATCAACGGCAAGATGAACGAGCAGGGCGGCCGCCGTCAGCTGGTCTCCCAGCCCCGCTATGAAGAGCTGGCTGATACCCTCAAGGCCGCCTTCCAGCAGCTGGACAAATCGTTTCTCTACGAATAACCCGATTCAAACGTAAAAAAGGCGCCAGTGGCGCCTTTTTTGTTGTCTGGTTGCCTGCCATCAGGCTGCCAGCACTTTGCGGATCTCCTGGATGGAGAGCTTGTACTGACGGGGGCACTGACGCCACACCTGCAGCATCCGCTGGTATTTATCGCGCATGGCGATGTCGCTGGAGAGCTCGTCGCACGGGCACTTGAGCTCGGGGAAGCGCTTGTCCACTTCCAGCAGGAAGCAGACATAGTCGGCCAGCTCCCGCTCCTGACTGCGGCTGTAGCCGTTGAACTCCAGCCGGCTGGCGTTGATCTCGCCCTGATCGGCCGCATCAAGATTACCCCATGAGATGGCCAGCGCGTGGTGCAGCTCCAGGGTATCGATCACCTCCTGGCAGGTCGCCAGATCCAGATGGCCGAAGCTCTTCTCCAGCTCGAGGATCTGCAGGCAGTAGCCGCGCTCGATGATGGTGCTGGCACGCTGGTAGAAGTCCGCTTTCTCCGGATTGAGTTTCGCCAGAATTTCGTACTGGTTGCTCAGGATCAAACGCTCTGTGTTGCTCATGTTCATGGGATATCTCGCTGGAAGATGATTCTGGGGTCACGTTAACCCATATATAAAATGAATTTTTTGATCTGGGCGGGGGAGTTGGTGAGAAAAATCGTCAGGCAAGGGATGGCTTGCCTGCACAAAAAGGCCTGCGTGGCAGGCCTTTCAATAATGCAGGGGAGGGTTACCCCTTGAGGAAATCCAGCACCACCTGATGGTGATCGCTGGTCTTGAACTTGTCGAAGTGGTGGGCAATCTTGCCCTCTTCATCGATCAGGAAGCTCTGGCGGTGAATACCGTCATACTCCTTGCCCATGAACTTTTTCGGACCCCAGACGCCAAAGGCATCGGCGACGGCGTGATCCTCATCGGCCAGCAGGGTGAAGTTGAGCTGATCGCGCTCTTCGAACTTTTTCAGGCGCTTGGCCGGATCCGGGCTGATACCGAGCACCACCACATTGAGGGCGGCCAGCTCGGCGTTGACATCGCGCAAGCTGCAGGCCTGGGTGGTGCAGCCGGGGGTCATCGCCTTGGGATAGAAGTAGACCAGCACTTTTTTGCCGCGCAGGGAGGAGAGTTGCAGCGGATTGCCGTTCTGGTCGGGCAAAGTGAAGTCGGGGGCGGGGCTGCCAGCTTGTAATGGTTGCATGGGTTCTCCTTGAGTGAGTGCTCAGGCGTGTTTGCGATTGACGATAAACTCGAACGATTCTGCGCCCAGTTCACGACAGAATCCGGCGAAGGCGGTCTGCGACCGTTCAACCTCTCCCTCTTTGGCCAGATTGAGCTGGAAACTCATCTTGAGCAGATTGAATGGCTGCTGTTCCAGGGTCATGGATTGCATCGCCTGAATGTTCCAGCCATGTTCGCTGAAGAACTGGGTGCACTGGCTTACGATGCCCGGCTCGTCACGGATCAGGATCCCGACGCTGGCGCTCACGTCATACTGGAGCGACTGGTGGCGCTCGGTGCGCTTCATCATGGTGATGAGATCCCACTCCTGGCTGCGCAGGGGGAGGCTGATCTCGAGTTGCATCATGCTGTTCCAGTCGCCCGAGAGCAGCATGATAAAGGTGAATTCATTGCCGAAGATGCCAAGACGGCTGTCCACAATGTTGCAACCACAGCTACTGACGTGACGGGTCACTTCATTGACGATGCCAGGCCTGTCCGTGCCGATGGCCGTTACGACCAGATAGTGAGTCATAAATCTTCTCTCGTCCGTTATGTATCTTGAAAGCCGCACAGGATTTGCCGATTTTCGGGCTGTTGATGACCCGCCGCGAGGTGCTCCCCCGACTCTCATTTATTGCTTTTTGTGGCCGATGGTATCACGGCTTGTCCCCTCTCTCCCTTGTTTTTCAAAGGGGGCAGCTTTACCATTACGGCCCTGAAAATCGGGAGAAATATCCATGTTGCGCGGTAGTATTGTTGCCCTCGTTACCCCTATGCTGGCTTCAGGTGAAGTCGATTGGGCCAGTCTGGCCAAGCTGGTCGAGTATCATGTCAGCGCCGGAACCAGCGCCATTGTCGCGGTTGGTACCACAGGGGAGTCGGTGACCCTGAGCGAGCAAGAGCACATTGCCGTCGTTGAAAAGACCGTTGAATATGCTGCCGGTCGCATTCCTGTCATTGCAGGCAGTGGCTCCAACAATACTGCCCACGCCATCGAACTTAGCAAACGTCTGGCCAAAACCGGCGTGGTTGCTGGTCTCTCGGTGACCCCTTACTACAACAAACCCACTCAGGAAGGTCTCTATCGCCACTATTGTGCGATCGCCGAGGCTAGTGGTCTGCCCCAAATTCTTTATAATGTGCCCGGTCGCACCTGCTGCGATCTGAAACCGGAGACCGTGGCCCGTCTGGCCAAGGTGCCCGGTATTATCGGCCTGAAAGAGGCAACCGGCGATTTGAGTCGCACCCCGCTGCTGCGCGAGCTGTGCGGGCCGGACTTTGCGCTCTACAGTGGCGACGATGCCACTGGCTGTGATTTTATGCTGCAAGGCGGTGATGGTGTCATTTCGGTCACCACCAATATTGCAGCGGCCCAGATGGCCGACATGTGTCGTGCTGCGCTGGCCGGTGATGCCGGTCTGGCCCACGATATCAACAATCTCTTGATGCCGTTGCACAAGACTCTGTTCTGCGAACCGAGCCCCACCCCGGTGAAATGGGCCTGTGCCCAGCTGGGATTGATTGCAACAGCAACCTTGCGTCTGCCGCTGGTTGAACTCTCTCCCGAGGGTGAACAGCAGATGGCGCGAGCACTGACCACTGCGGAGTTGATGGCGAGTGTTTAAATCAAATGGAAAGGGAAATAGTGCCCGTCTGGTGCTGACTGTTGCGACCGCCGCTGTGTTGGCCGCGTGCAGCACGCCCCAGGATCGCAAAATGGCCAACCGCGACTTCGGTTATGAAGATGCCCGCCTCGAGGGCCGTGCATTCCTGATCCCGTCAGGATTGAGCGCTCCCGCCTTCAACAGCCAGTTCGATATTCCGCCGTTGCCCGAGAGCAGCCGTGACGGTGCCCTCGGCGCCAAGATCGACGTGCGTCCTCCCGCCCAGCTGCTGACTGTGGTGCCGGGTAGCCAGGTTGTACAGAATGCCAGTGAACCGACCATCGCCTACTATGCCCTGAGCACCAGCCAGAGCGTGGAGCGCGACACCTGGTCGTTCCTGATGAACTTCCTGGCCAAGTACAAGGTCACCACCGAGAAGCTGGACCAGCAGGCCGGCGTGCTGCAGACCGGCTGGTTTGACAACACGGTCGCCCTCGATGGCTGGGGTGAAGATGACGACGATTTCAAAATCCGTCAGCGTTATCAGTTCACCGTGCGCAACGATGCTGCGCGCCATGCCGTCAACATGTCGGTACGGGTACTGGATCACGAAGAGAGCTTCGATGGCGAGACCACTACCCAGCTGAGCCCGGCTGAAGCGCAGCGTTATGCCGTGCGGGTGCTCAACCAGTTCTCTCTCTATTACGACAGCCAGCTCAAGTCCCGCGAACAGCACAAGTCCAACGAGGGCATGGGGCTGGAACTGGGTCTGGACAACAACGAGCTGAGCGCCTGGATTTCCGATGGCTCCTTCGAGCAGGTATGGCGCCGTCTCAACCAGGTGCTGCCGGGCTACGGCTTCGTCATCAAGGATACCCAGCAGTCGCTGGGCTGGATCGACGTCGAGTATGAAGCCCCGTCTGCCGAGTTCTGGAAGGCGAAAGGGAGCGAGCCGTTCAAACTGGAAGAGGAGAAGTACCGCTTCCAGCTGGGTGAAATGGCAGGAGGCAAGACCTCCATCACCCTGTTCGACAAGGACAAGAAGCCGGTGTCGTCCGGGGTTATCTCCCAGATGTACATCAGCATGTCCGAGGCGTTTGCCAAAGGACTGGCTGCACAGGCAGCAAAATCAGAATAAATACAGGGGCCTTGTGCCCCTGTTTTTTTATCTCTGCACGGCTGGCGAGCCACTCAATGTGGATGCAGGCGCGCAGGGCATGGATTGATTACCCCCAACGAGAGCGGAGCTTGCGGCTTCTCTCTTATTACCCCCCACAAACAGGAAGTGTTATTAGCCATGAGTCTTGCAGACCAAGTATTGGCGGTGAATGATGATTTGCCGATCCGTACCGATAAGCCTGTCCATTCCGGTAAAGTGCGTAGCGTCTACTGGCTGACCGCCGCAGACAGCGCCCGTCTCATTCGCGAGAAGGGTTATGACGTGCCAGCGGATGCGCCGCTCGCCATCATGGTGATCAGCGACAGGATCTCTGCCTTCGACTGCATCTGGCAAGGTGTGAACGGGCTGAACGGCGTACCGGGCAAAGGAGCGGCGCTCAACGCCATCTCCAGCCACTGGTTCAAGCTGTTCAGGGAGAAGGGGCTGGCCGACAGCCACATTCTCGACATCCCGCACCCCTTCGTCTGGATCGTGCAAAAAGCCCGTCCGGTGATGATCGAGGCGATTGCCCGCCAGTACATCACTGGTTCCATGTGGCGTGCCTACAAGGATGGCGAGCGCGAGTTCTGCGGCATTACCCTGCCGGAAGGGCTCAAGAAGGATCAGAAGCTGCCGGAGATCCTCATCACCCCTTCCACCAAGGGCGTGCTGAAAGGGCTGGATGGCGTGCCGGAAGCCGATGACGTCAACGTCTCCCGTGCCGATATCGAACGCCACTACCAGGGCTTCAACTTCAGCAAGCCGGCCGATATCGACCGCTACGAAGTGCTGCTCAAAGAGGGCTTCAACGTCATCAGCGACGCGCTGGCCGAGCTGGATCAAGTGTTCGTCGATACCAAGTTCGAGTTTGGCTACGTCCACGATGCCGCCGGCAACGAAAAGCTCATCTACATGGATGAAGTGGGTACCCCCGACAGCTCCCGCATCTGGGATGGCGCGGCCCTGCGCGACGGCCAGATCGTCGAGAAGTCGAAAGAGGGTTTCCGTCAGTGGCTGCTCAACCACTTCCCGGATCCGGACATCCTGCTCAACAAGAACCGCATGCCGGAACGCTTCGCCCTGGCCCGCGACAACAAGCTGCCGACTGAAGTGATGATGGATATCTCCAGCACCTACGTCGGGATCGCCGAGAAGATCATCGGTCACAAGCTGGAACTGTCGGCCAACCCGAAGCAGGAGATCATCGATATCCTGCGCGCGCAGTACGGTCTGATCGACTAAGGGTTGCACTCTTTTTTGCCATCAAAAAACAAACGTTTGCCAATGGTGAGGAAGAGACGCAGAGAAACAGACGGGCCCCATTGCGGGGCCCGTTTTTTGTATCCGGCGCACGGCGATCAGCCGTTGACCTTGAACACCTGGCCGGTCTGGATGCCCAGCACCGACTTCTTGTAAGCCTGCGCCACCTTGGCGGCGGGTACCGGCACGAATCCCGGGAAGAAGTCGGCGTATTTGTCCATCGACTCCGCCAGCACGGTCGGGCTTACCACGTTGATGCGAAGGCCCCTGGGCAGCTCGCAGGCGGCCGCTTTGACGAAGTGCTCGACGGCGCCATTGATGGTGGTTGCACTCGCCCCCCAGTTGATGGGTTCTTCGCTCAGGATACCGCTGATCAGGGTGATGGAACCTTTGTCGCTCAGATGGGGGATAGCGGCGCGGGTCAGGTTGATCTGGCCCATCAGCTTGCTCTGAAGTCCCACCTGCCACTGCTCGTCGGTCATCTCGGTCAGGGCGTTGAAGGCCACGTTGCCGCTGGCCACTACCAGCGCATCAAACTGGCCCAGCCCGGCGAACAGCGCCTTGATGGAGGCCGGATCGCGCATGTCGACCGTGGCATCCCCCTGGCTGTGGCCGACCCGGATCACCTGATGATCTTTGGCAAGCAATTCGCTGACGGCAGAACCTATGGTGCCGGACGCACCCACAATCACAATCTTCATCTCTGTCACTCCTCGGTTGGGATGTGTTGATTCTAGTGCAACAAAAAAAGAGAAAAAGCGCGTAAAATAAACCCATTGTTTCCATATTGGAGCTAATGATGGATATCGCCCATCTGGCCAGCTTTTACGAGGTGGTTTTGCGGGGCAGTTTCTCTGCCGCCGCCGATGCACTGGGGGTCAGCAAGGGGATGCTGAGTCGCCACGTCAGCGCGCTGGAGTCCTCCCTCAACGCCCAGTTGCTGCAACGCACCACCCGCCGGCTCAGTCTGACCGAGGCTGGGTCGACCCTCTATCTGCAGGCGGGCGAGATCTTCGCGCTGGCACGGCAGGCGGAGCAGGATATTCAGGCGCTGACCGAAGAGGATAGCGGACGACTGCGCTTCACCTGCCCGATCAGCACCGGCGATCGCATGGTGAGCGAGCTGATCGCTCGCTTTGCCGCGCTCTGTCCCGGGGTGGCGGTCGAGCTCAACTTCACCAATCAGGTGGTCGACATGAGCCAGGGGGAGAATGACATCGCCCTGCGCGCCATCAATGAGGTGCCGGACAATCTGGTCGCACTCCCCCTTGGCCGGCTTAAGGATGTGGTGGTGGCCAGTCCTGCGCTGGTAGCGAGGGAGGGGAAACCGGCAACTCCCTATGAGTTGGGGGGGCTATCCTGCCTGCCCATGGGGAGCAATCCGGCCTGGGAGCAGTGGCACTTCAGCCGCAAGGGCGAAGAGACCCACATTCTGGTGCAGGGCAGGGTGCGGGCCAATCAATACAGCACCGTCATTGAGCTGGCCCGGGCAGGCATGGGCTATGCCAAATGCCCGCTGGTGGCGGTGGATGCCCTGCTGGCGACGGGAGAGCTGGTGACCGTGCTCGACGACTGGCAGAGCGGCCTGCACCAGCTTCATGTGCTGCATGCCCAGCAGCGGCGGGTGCCACGCAAAATCCGCTTGTTCAAGCAGGTGCTGGCCCAGTGGTTTGCCGATCATCCCCGTTATCTGCTGTAAGAGGGCGTATCGCTCCGGCTGCACTGATGGGGCCCGACTGCGTTATTTTTCTGTCATCTTCGGCTGCTACCCTGCGCCCATTGTCGGCATCAGGAAGCGAGAAACGATGAACAAGCATTGGAGATGGGCGGGATTGGCGCTGCTGTGCGGCATCGCCAGCGTGCAGGCGGCGGTTGAAGTGAGTGTGCCGGAGAATTTTCGGATCCTCGCGGTGAGCAGTGGCACGCTGCAGGATGAGCAGCACGCCACCCTGAGCGATGGGGAGCAGCAACTGCTGGTGCGTTTCGAGGGGGTTATCCCCAGCCGCAGCAGCAGCGAGAATGATCGGCAGGTTCGCTCCGAGCCGCAGGTGGTGCGCTATCAGGCGAGCAACCAGCGGTTGCAACTGGTGGCGAGCGTACCGGCCGATGAGCAGGGGATGCAGGCCTATGCCAAATCGCCCGCAGTGGCGTTGCAGGAGAGTGGCCGGGCACTTGCCATCCAGCAGGATGCACTGGTGACCAGCGGCATGCTGCTTGGGGTGGATTGGAACGGGAAACTGGCTGAATACAACCGCAGTGGTGGCAAGGCGGCGCTGACGGCGGGAGTGGTTGCGGCTCCGTCAATCAATGCAGTTTCTGGTGGCTCTCAACCTGTTGTGGCTGCCAGCGAGCTGGAAGGGCAGTTGCAGCAGCTGTTCCTCAAGGCAGACCCGGCCCTGCGCAAGCGCTTTATCAGTTGGGCCGTGCCGCAGCTTTAAGTTTGCCGCCCGTTGCAGTAACGTGGGCATCCCTGTCGGATGCCCTCTTCATCGTACTCAACGAGGTGTTCATGTTTGAATTGCATTCCCGCCTGCAGGCCGATACCTGCTGGCTTGGCGATCTGCCGCTCTGCCGCGTCCTGCTGGCCAAAGACAGTCAATACCCCTGGCTGATTCTGGTGCCGCGAGTGGCCAACCTGCGCGAGATCCACCATCTGGCACCGGAGCAGCAGCAACAGCTGATGCAGGAGTCCTGCGCCGTCGCGGCGCTGATGGAGCAGGCCCTCAGTCCGGACAAGATCAACATCGGGGCGCTCGGCAATCTGGTGCCGCAACTGCACATTCATCATGTCGCCCGCTTTGCCACCGATGCCGCCTGGCCTGGCCCCATCTGGGGAGCTCATCCTGCCGTTCCCTACCAGCCAGAGACTCTGCAACATGAGGCCGATCGCTGGCTTACGCGACTCGGCAATCTGGACGGATTTACCCCGGCGGCCACTGATAACAGAGTCAACTGAGAGGCGTGTCGCTATTTCAGTCTTCTGGCCGCGCCATCTGTTAGAGTTATGGTATAGATAAGCCCATTCTCGATGTTCAGGAAGGACACATGATAGTTACAAGATCCGATGATGACGTCGTGTTGACGACTGAGGATGTACTGCTCAGTCTGTGCAACTCGGTAACCGACGTATTGAGTGCCGCGACCATGAGTCAGGTACGTTTTTCCGGTATGGTGCAGCGGATCAGCAAGACCTGCCTCAAGCCCGATATCGGCTGCTTCGTGCTATTCGATGGCGGCTTCTCCGGTCTGGTGGTGATCAACTTCTCCGCCGCTGCCGCCATGGAGCTCTATGAGAGCTACATGCTGAGCATGGGGCTCTCCAAGGAGGATCTCGCCATCTCCCACACTTCTGACGAGGTGAGCAACGTGATGGGCGAGCTGATGAACCAGATCGTCGGCAGCTTCACCGTCAAGGTGGGCCGCGATCTGCAGACTCACATCACCCAGAACCAGCCGAAGATGCTGGCCCTCAACAAGCAGGTGATGCTGAGCGTCGATACCAATCTCGACAGCCCGGAATCCCGCCGCGTCACCTTCTTCACCGCTCGCAACAACATCTTCTATCTGGAGCTGGCGATGGACAAGACCGAGTTCATCCGCATCCACAATGAGGGGATGGAGCACGAGGAGCTGGATCCCGATGCCCTGATCGCTCAGGCCAAGCAGGATGCAGCCAAACCGGCGCCAGCAGCAGCTCCGGCCGCCAGCAACGATCACGACGACCTGCTCGACTCGCTTGGTATCTGAAGCAGGTCTACGGCAGCAATAAGAAGGCCACCCATGGGGTGGCCTTTTTTATCGCGGCTTTGCTGAGGTTAGAAGTTGTAGAGCAGGCCGGTGCTGACGCGGCTCGCTTCGGTATCGTAGAAGCCGATATCGGAGCTTGCGTTGGCATAGGAGAGGGTAAAGGTCGCGCTGAGCGGTTTCACCCCGAACAGGCTGTGCCAGAAGAAGGTGCCGTTGATGGCGAATTCGTCCGCATCGGCGCGCTGGCCGAAGATGGGGTTGGCTTCGTCATACTTGCGCTTGCCGGCATAGACGTTGCTGACAATCGACCACTGGGGGCCGCGTTTGGCATAGGTCAGTTGCAGGCCGGTGTTTTCGAAGCTCTCGGCGCTGCCATCGAGGTTGGCTTGTTTGTAGATCAGCGCAGGTTCCAGAGCCTGACCGTCGGCGAAGGTCCACTTGTAGGAGAGCTGCATGTCATACATCTTGCCATTGCGATCCAGCATGGATGCGTAGTGAGTGCCATGAACCCGGTCATACTGCTGGCCGCTCTGCTCATCATCCATGTCGATGCTGCGAGCGGTGATGCTGCCGTTGAAGTTGCTGCCCCAGATCTTGTCCCAGGCGAAACGCGCCCCTTTGGATTTCAGGTCGGTGGAGCTGCGATCCACGCCGGTGGCAAAAGGATCGCTCCACAGCTCGACCGGCATGGCGTTGAATACCAGCGAGGTAGCGACGATCCCCTTGTCGCCCATCTCCTGACGCAGACCGAACTGCTGGGTAAAGTCGAAGCGGATGGCATCCTGAATGAGGTTACCGAGGAAGATCTGGGTGCGGGTATCGGCAAAGGTGTAGCGGATATCGGCATTGATCAGCGGAGTCAGCTTGTTCTCGCTATCCGGTGAGCCCAGATCGTTGATGCGACTGTGGTTGTCGTCACCTGCATAGAAGTTGGACTTGTAGCTGGTGGCGCTGACGCCGCCCAGCAGGAAGCCGGACCAACCGGACTGGCGCGGAATTTCGCCCAGATCGGCGTAGGCTGCGTGGCTCGCAAGCAGGCCGAGACCCAGCAAGGTGAGGTTGCGCATCAAAAGACTCCTGATATATCAAACTGTTGAGGTGTAAAGCCCGGGATGCTCGTGCTGCTGATGTCACCTTGGTATTACCCGGGCGAGTGCAATGGTCACATATGATACAGGAATCTCCAATTATTGGCTTATCACACAAGAGTTAAGCGCGTTGTGCTGGTATTCTGTCCGGCGAATATCGGGGAGAAAACAACAAGATGAAGCAGATTAAATCCTGGGCGCAATATTACGTCGATCTGATGACCAAGCTGGGTCTGGTGCGTTTCAGCATGTTTCTGGCCACCGGCATCATAGTGCTGGCGGTCGCCATCCAGATGGGGGTTACCCTGTTTTTGCGGGGCAGCATCGATGTCATCGATTTCGTGCGCTCGGTGTTTTTTGGTCTGCTGGTCACCCCCTGGGCGGTCTATTTTCTCTCCATCGTGGTGGATCAGCTGGAGGATTCCCGTCAGCGGCTGAGCCGGATGGTGCGCAAGCTGCAGGATATGCGCGAGCGGGATCTCGAGCTCAACAATCAGCTGCAGGAGAACATCAGCCGCCTCAACAGCCAGATCGCCGAGACCAACCGGGCCGAGAGTCTGCGTCTGCAGGCCATCGAGGATCTGGAGAACGAGGTGTTCCAGCGGGAAAAGGCCCAGCTTCATCTGGGAGAGCGCACCGCTCTGCTGCGCTCCTTTATCGACTGCTCCCCGGATCTGGTTTACTACCGCAATGAGGATGAGCAGTTCTCCGGCTGCAACCGCGCCATGGAGGAGCTGACCGGCAAGGCAGAGAGTGAGTTGATTGGCCTCACCCCGTTTGATGTCTACAAACAGGAGATCGCCAACAAGGTGGTGGAGACCGACCGCCAGGTCTTTGCCAGCAACGAGCCGCTCACCTACGAGCAGTGGCTGGAGTACCCCGATGGTCGCAAGGCCTACTTCGAGCTGCGCAAGGTGCCCTTCTTCGACCGCTTCGGCAAGCGACTCGGCCTGCTCGGTTTTGGTCGTGACATCACCGAACGCAAGCAGTATCAGGACAAGCTGGAGAAGGCGAGCCGCGACAAGACCACCTTCATCTCCACCATCAGCCACGAGCTGCGTACCCCGCTCAACGGCATTGTGGGGTTGAGCCGGATGCTAATGGATACCCCACTCGACCCGAGCCAGCGTCAGCAGCTCAAGACCATTCACTTAAGTGCGGTCACCCTCGGCAACATCTTCAACGACATCATCGATCTCGACAAACTCGATCGGCGCCGGCTTGAGATCGCGCCAACCCGGATCGACCTGCCTGCCTTCCTCGACGAGCTGGAGACACTGTCGCGCATTCAGGCGGAACAGAAGGGGCTCTATCTGCACTTTGATCGCGATGGCGACATGCCGCAATTCGTGATGGCGGATGGTACCCGACTGCGTCAGGTGCTGTGGAATCTGGTGGGCAACGCGGTCAAGTTTACCGATGAGGGGGGCGTCACCGTGCGCTGCCTCTCCCATCCCGCCGACGAGCCGGGCAAGCTGGCGCTCCACTTTGAGGTGGAAGATACCGGCGTCGGCATTCCCCGCGCCCAGCAGGAGAAGATCTTCGCCATGTACTATCAGGTGCAGGGCAAGAAACACGCAACCGGTACCGGGATCGGCCTCGCGGTCTCCCGTCAGCTGGTGCAGGCCATGGGCGGCCAGCTCTACGTAGATAGCGAGCCGGGTGAAGGCTCCTGCTTCACCGCCGAGCTGGAGGTCGCCTGTGTCGAACAGGCGTTGCCGGAGACGGAGGAGGAGATGCCCTCCCTCGACATCCTGCTGGTGGAGGATGTCGAGCTCAATGTGACGGTTGCCTGCGCCCTGCTGAACAAGCTCGGCCATCAGGTCAAGGTGGCACGCGATGGCGCCCAGGCGCTGGCGATGGCCAACCCGGATGATTTCGACCTTATCCTGCTCGATATCCAGCTGCCGGACATGACCGGGTTCGATGTGGCGGCAACCCTGCTCGAGCGCTACGGCGAAAGTTTGCCGCCCATGGTTGCCCTGACGGCCAATGTAACCGGCGATCGCCAGTACTATCTGGATCGCGGTATGCGGGATGTGATTAACAAGCCGCTTGGCTCGAAGGCGGTGCGTGAGGTGATTGGTCACCTGTTTGCCGATCTGGCCGACGACGAGGCGGACGAGCAGGCTGATGCGGTGGCTCAGGATGCGTTGCTGGATCTCCCTTTCCTCACCGACTATGCCGATACCGTGGGCAAGCCGGTACTGCTCTCCAGCGTCGAGCTGTTCGAGAAGATGATGCCTGACTACATGGCGGTGCTCGACTCCAATATGATCGCGCGGGATCAGGCTGGCGTGGTGGAGGAGGCACACAAGATCAAGGGGGCGGCAGGCTCCATCGGCCTGCGTCGCCTGCAGCAGACGGCGCAACTGATCCAGAGCCCGGATCATCCCGCCTGGTGGGAGAATGTGGAAGACTGGATTGAGACGCTGCGTCGGGAATATCCGGGCGATATCGCCCGTCTGCGCCGCTGGTTGTTGTCTTGAATCCAATGGGAGCCGCGGACAAGGAGCCACAGGATGTATAGCCGTTTGATCACCCCCGTGCGCATTCACCCATGGGGAAATGAGGATCTGCTGGAGGCGACCGAGCTGGATCGCGCCCGCATAGTGCAGGCGGCACCGGTGCGCCGGTTGCAGCAGAAGACCCAGGTTTTTCCGCTCGATGTGAAAGCCTCGGTGCGCAGCCGTCTCACCCACTCGCTGGAGGTGCAGGAGACCGGCCGCCAGATCAGTCGCCGCATTCTGGCGGAATTGCCAGCCAGTGTGGTGTGCGAGGGGGCCTTTATCAATCTGGTGGAGATGTCCTGCCTCTTGCACGATGTGGGCAACCCGCCGTTCGGCCACTTCGGCGAGCAGGTGATGAGCCAGTGGCTCGGTGAAATGCTCGATCCCCTCTATCAGCAGGCACTGGCACAGCCCCCCTCGGCCCAATGGGCTGAGCTGCGTCAGGATCTGCTGCTGTTTGACGGCAATGCCCAGAGCTTGCGGTTGGTACACAGCCTGCACGAACTCAACCTTACCCTCGGCCAGCTGGGGGCGCTGTGCAAATACCCGCAGCAGCCGCAACCCGGTGTGAGTTACGGCCAACATCATGGCTGGAGCAGCAAGCGCGGCATCTTCTTCAGTGAACAGCCCCTCTATCGCGCCCTCGGCCAGAGTCTGGGGCTGGCCCCAGGCTGCCGCCATCCGCTGGCCTACATCATGGAGGCGGCAGATGACATCTCCTATTGCATCGCTGATCTGGAGGATGCGGTAGACAGGCGCATTCTCACCCTGAATGAGCTGCTGGCAGCCCTCTGCAGCGCTGATGGCAGCGATTACATGACGACCCTGCTTGGTGATGCACAGCGCTCCAGCTGGGGTTTCTTCCCCCATTTTCGTCACCGGTTGACCAGAGATCTGGTGGCGCTGGCGGCCAGTACCTATATCAGCGAGCATGATGCGATCCTGCAGGGGAGCTATCCGCAGGCCCTGCTCCACGGTCAGGCTCCCGCGGCGCGGGTGCTCGATATCCTCAAACAGGTTGCGCGGGCGCAGGTTTTCATGCGCCCCGAGGTAGAGGCGCTCGAACTGGAAGGCTACGCCGCCCTGCGCGGTGTGCTCGTCACCTACTCTTGCCTGCTTGCCATGCCGTCCGGGCAATTTTCCCGTCTGCTGGCGGGTGAGGGGGGGAGTGAACTCTTCTTTGCCCGGCGGCTCTATCACCGCCTCTCGGCGCGCCATATCAAGGCCTATCGGTTGGCAGTGGCCGTGCGGGACGAGCGTTTTGTCTGCGAGCAGGAGCAGGAGTGGTATTACCGGGTACGCCTGCTGCTCGACTATGTCAGCGGCATGACGGATACCTATGTGCTGGAAGAGTACCGCCTGCTCTCGGGGATCTGATAACCCGGACTCCCTTTCGGGCAGCATAAAATGCCGTAAAAACGTTTAAAAAGGAGTCGCAAGAGGCTTGTGTTAAATTCGGAGTTTTTTTAGACTGCTGCAACCTGTTCAACTTTTATCCGGTAAGGAGACGAAAATGCACCATCAGATGCTAAATCTTGCATTCTCTCGCGGCACTGCGTGCGGCGTGAAATCTCGTGCTCTTTTACCGCGTGGCGTAAACAGGTAACCCCTGTCTTTTTATCACCCGCGGTTCGTCCCGCAGGGTGATATCCACTTTCTCCGGGAGAACCGCATGTTCAACTGGAGAATGTCATGTCTATCGAACTGGTTTTACTGCGTAGCGTCGAGTCTTTGGTACAAAAGCGGATCGCCAAGGTCGAGCGTCGTCTCGCCGTGATCAATCTCTCTCCTGCCCTGCTGAAAGATATCGGTCTGGAAGGGTATGAGGGGCAGATCTCCCATATCCGTGAGCGCGAGTATCAAACAGGCTTCCGGCTTGGGAATCGAATAACCTGATGTGGTGGGGGGCGTTCTTCCCCCCAATCTTTTAACGTTGCGAAAAAATGACGTGACAGACCAAAATCTGTCACGTTTTTTGCTTTAAAAAGGATTGTTTATTCACATTCAGCCAATATCCCTCTATCCTCTTGGCCCCGTTTATAGCGGAACTGTTTGTTTTCTCACCGGCTAGAGCCATTATCTAGAGGGTCGAGGATGAATCGTATTGGCCTCACTCATCAGGACAAATAGCTCATGTCTCGCGCTTGTCATCTCCTACTGATTTTTTGCTCACTGCTTCTGCTGAGTTGGCACGTTGCTGCGGAGTCATCGCCCGAAGAGGAACAAAGAGCGGTTGATGAGCAGGGCTTCTCTCAGGA
The DNA here is from genome assembly GCF_019048745.1 of Aeromonas sp. FDAARGOS 1410. NCBI lineage: Bacteria > Pseudomonadati > Pseudomonadota > Gammaproteobacteria > Aeromonadales > Aeromonadaceae > Aeromonas > Aeromonas sp. FDAARGOS 1410. The sequence continues at coordinate 1,338,683 of NZ_CP077401.1, forward strand.
GCTGGTGGTGGGCGTCCCCCGTGGTGGTTATCCCCCCTTTATCTACGAGGTGCCATCGAAACAGTACGCGGGGCCGCTCAAGGAGCTGGCCCTGCGGATTGCCGCCGAGATGGGATTAACGCTGCGTTGCGTATCCTTTAACTCTTATATCGAAGCTCAGGAAGCGCTGAAGAAGGGGAAGGTTGATGCGCTGGTTGGGGTGGAGCTTGATGCCTTGCCGGTGGAGGGGGTGAACCATATCGGTCACCTCGGCTCTTATGGCCGCGCTATCCTGATGCAACATCCCAACCAGCGGTTAACGATCGAGCAGGCAAAAAAAATGCGCTGGGTCTGTATCCGCGGGTTTGGCAGTTGCCGTGAGCTGGCATCGCTGGGAATGCCCAATGTGACCCAGGTCGAGAGCCGTGATGAGGCAACCTATATGGTCAAGCTGGGTCTGGCCGATGGTTATCTGGCGCTGGGCCCTATTCTGGTGCGGGAGCTGCAGCGCCTCCCGGACACCATGGGGATTGCGACTCCTCGCTGGTTGAGCAGCAGCGCCCTGACGATTGCGACCAGCGCAAATAATAGTGAGCTGACAGAGCGGATCTGGCAGGCATATCAGAGGATCCCGGTGACCGATTCCCGTCTGCGCCTGGCGCAGGGGGATAGCCGCTTCAAGGTCGATCTGCTGCTGGAGCCTGCCGAGATGGCATGGTTAAAACAGAAAAAAGTGATCCGGTTTGCCGTCGCCCCCTCTTTTTCCGGTATCAGCGAGATCGATGAAGAGGGGAGGTTGCACGGGTATGCCGCTGACCTGATGAAGCTCATTAGTCTGCGTTCCGGTGTCCGGTTTGAACTGGTTCCGACCCGCACCTGGCAAGAGTCCATCGAACTACTGCAAGCGCACAAGATTGATTTGATCCCTCTGATGACTCCCCTGAAGGATCGGCGGGAGTTCGCTTCCTTTACCTCCTCTTACCTCAAGTTTGACAGCTACATCGTTGCCAGGATCGGTGCTCGCAGCTTGAAATCTCTGGCTGATTTAAAGGGGCGTCAGATCGGGGGGGTAACCGGTTCCTACGAGGCATCGTTGATTCGCAACTTTGGCGGGAAGATTGTTGAGGTTGGCCGCGATGCAGATCTTCTGAAGTTGCTCGACTCGGGCAAGGTCGATTATGTACTGCTGACCATGACCAACCTTGGCCAGCAGGCGATGAAAGGATTCAACGAGAAGTACCAGGTTGTGCTGGGGAGCCCCGAATTTTCGGTGCCGATCAGTATGGCGGTCGATATTGCACAGCCCGAGCTGACCAGGATTATGGACAAGTTGCTGCAGACCATTACCGATGAAGAGTGGCAGCTGTTCGATCGCCGCTGGCTCAACATCTCGGTCAATATGGCGGTGGACAATAGCCCTCTATACAAATGGCTGGCTTTTGCCGTAGCGGCTCTTGGTACCTCGGGTCTGCTGGTGTTGCTGTGGGCGCGCAGCCTGCGCCGCCAGATTGCCCAGCGCAAGGTTGCGGAAAGCAAGTTGAATGAGCAGCTCTCTTTTGTGCAGACACTGCTCAACTCCTTGCCGACCATGGTGGCACTGCGTGACAACGAGCAGCGTATTACCCTTTGCAATCAAGCCTATCGCGAGACCTTTTTCATCGAGCATGATGGGCAGCCGCGAGACGATCTCGCGCATATGCCCGAGCAGGTTCGTCGCCAGATGGTACAGGAGGAGCGAACCGTCTGGCAGAGTGGTCGCAAGCTGGAGGGGGCGGGCAACAGTGTGCGGGCCGATGGTTCACCGTTTCATGTGATGTACGTCAAACTTCCCTATCGCGACCCGGCAGGCAAGATGTTGGGGGTGTTGACCGTGCTCACCGATGTCAGCCAGATCAAGGATGCGGAGGCGCGGGCGCGCAAGGCGGAAACCCGCCTGACCCAGATTACCGACAGTATGCCGGGCATTGTCTACCAGTATCTGTGGCAGGGGCCGGGCAAGGGACGATTTCTCTATGCCTCCCAGGGGGCTCGCGAGATCCTCGGGGTCAGTCATCAGGAGCTTTTTGCTGCCGAGTCGGGAGGAGAGATCTTCGGGTTTACCGAAGAGGCGTTGCAGGACTTTGTCAGCAAGGTGGCCAATCATGCCGAGACCCTGGCCCCGCTTGATCTGGAGGTCAAGGTCGAGCGGCCGGAGGGGGATCGCTATCTGCAGGTACGCGGCAGCTTCGTGCGTCAGGAACAACAGGAGCTGATCCTCAACGGGGTGATCCAGGACATTACGGCGCTCAAGCTGCAGGAGCACCAGTTGCGCGAGGCACAAGCCTACGCCGAGCAGGCCATGCAGGCGCGAAGCCGCTTTCTCGCCACCATGAGTCACGAGTTGAGGACCCCCATCTCCGGTATGCACGGTATGCTGGAGCTGTTGCAGATGAGCGAGCTGGATGACGATCAGCGTTACATGGTGCGCAATGTCGTCACTTCAACCAACAACCTGCTCTATCTGGTGAATGACATCCTCGACTTTTCCAAGATAGAGGCTGGCCAGTTGCGATTGCACTATCAGGTCTGTCGCGTGCAATCCGTTATTTGTGACGCGATCCGTGGCCATGCGACGCTCGCGCATAGCAAAGGGTTGCAGGTGGTGCTGGAGTGGGGTCAATCCGTGCCCGATCAGGCCGAGTTGGATGGCGTCAGGGTAGGGCAGGTTATCTCCAATCTGCTCAACAATGCAGTCAAGTTCACCGAGCAAGGGAGCATCACTCTTGCTGTTAACTACCTCGACGGGTTGTTGAGCATTATGGTCGCCGATACCGGTATCGGGATTGCCGAAGAGAAGCAGGCGCTGCTCTTCACTCCTTTTGAACAGGTGGAGTCAGACATCAATCGCCGCTTCGGTGGTACAGGGCTGGGGCTGGCCATCTGCGATCAGCTGGTGCGGAAAATGGGGGGCAACCTGCATCTGGTCAGCAAGCCGGGTGAGGGGTCGAGTTTTACCTTCACCGTACCGCTGCAGAAACCACAATGGGACCTGCCAGCTTTGGCTGGGAGCGAGTGGTGGTATTTCAGCAACGATCCGGTGCTGGAGATGGCCATGAGACGTCTTGGCGCCAAGCTCAACCCCATTGAAGCATCGAATTTCAGCGATGATTTGCAGGGATTGCTGCTGGCTGACGAACTTTGGCTGGAGCAGACGCTGGGGCCCGAGTGGCAAAGCTGGCTTCAACAAAGGGCTCTCAAAGGGATCATTGTGTCTCCCCGCGAGGCGCTCCGCGGGCGTCTCGGTGCTGCTCACTGGTGGCGACTGGGACTCTCGCCTCTCTATCCGGATCTGCTGCTGGAGAGTTGCAACGAATTGCTCAATGAGCAGGTTACTCCCATGCTCACTGCACTCGGGGAGAAGCTGGGAGGGAGGGTGCTGGTGGCCGACGATCATCCGGTCAATCGTGCTCTGCTGGCCAGACAGCTCGCCATTCTCGGGATAGAGGCGCAGGTGGTTGAGGATGGCGAGAAGGCTTTGCGGGCATGGCAGGGGCAGGATTTCTCTCTGCTGCTGACTGATTGTCATATGCCGGTGATGGATGGCTATAGTCTGGCCAGGGCGTTGCGAGCCCAAGGTGTGACTGCGCCCATAATCGGGGTAACGGCTGATACTTCGGAAGAGGCGAGTGCGCGGATGGTTGAGGCGGGCATGAGTGACATGCTGTTCAAGCCATATCCTCTCGAGACCCTGCGTCAACTATTGGCACATTGGCTGGCTGACGTGGCTACAGTCTCAACAGAAGAACCCGCAGAACAGCAGCAAATCGCCGAGCAGGCGGAACGCTGGCAAGGGCTCTTTGGTGATGAGGAGGCTGCTCGGGCAATGGCAAAAGAATATCTCGATTCCAACCGTCAGGATGGCAAGGATATGATGGTGGCACTGACTTGCCACGATACTCAGGCGCTGGTAGAAACGGCCCACCGTATCAAGGGGGCCGCACGCATGGTGGGGCTGCAAGAGCTGGCAGCACAGGCCGCCAGACTCGAATCGGCCGCACGATTGAAGCAGACGGAGGAGCTGGAAGAGTTGGTTTGCGGGGTACAGGTATTGATGAACGCAATCTCCCACGAAATTGGATTATGGCTCGATGAATAACGTACAAAACGTACACGATGAATTGGTCATCATGGTTGTCGAGGATCATGCGTTTCAACGCAAGGCCCTGATGCACCAGATCCGTGACCTGGGTTATCAACAGTTGCTGGAGGCTCGTGATGGGCAGGAGGCACTTGAGCTGTGCCAGCGTCACTCGGTTGATATCCTTTTTTGTGACCTGCGCATGCCCGGCATGGATGGGATGGCTCTGTTGCGCCGCCTCTCCCTGGGAGGATTCAGCGGTGGCATCATTCTCTCCAGTGCATTGGAGGATGACGTCGTGGAAGCGGTTTTGCGGATGAGTGCCGCCTATGGTTTGCAGGTGCTGGGACGAATCGAAAAACCATCGACCAAGCAACAGTTAAAGGTGTTGATCGAGTCGTGGTCTCCCCGTCAGGAGCAGGCCCAAAAAGAGGATGGGCATCGGCTTGGGCTGGATGAGCTGCGACGCGCACTGGATGACGACCAAATCGTCCCCTGGTATCAACCGAAAGTCAGCTTTGCCACTGGTGAATGGGTCGGGATGGAGGCTCTGGCGCGCTGGCAGCACCCGGAATATGGCCTGGTCTCGCCGGGTCGCTTCATTCCGCTGGCGGAAAACAACGGGCTCATCGATCAACTGACCGAGATCATCATCAACAAGTCGCTGCGCGATGGTCATCTCTGGGAGGAGACCGGTCTCTCCCTCAATCTGTCGATGAACCTTTCCACTACCTCGCTGATTGAGGGGGATCTCTGCAACTCCCTGATTGCGCAATGTCAGCGCTGGAGCATCAATCCAGAACTGATCACCCTGGAGGTGACCGAGAGCTCCTTCGTGCAGGATGTGGGCAAGTCGCTGGAGGTGCTGACCCGACTGCGGATGCATGGATTCGGTCTCTCTATCGATGATTTCGGCACCGGCTACTCGTCGATGCAGCAGTTGGCTCTGCTGCCTTTTACCGAGTTGAAGCTGGATCGATCCTTCGTCGATCGCTGCTATGCAGATCCATCCCGTCTGGCCATTATCGAGTCCAGTATCGAGCTTGCCCGCAAGCTGGGGCTTAAATCGGTGGCGGAAGGGGTCGAGGATGAGTTGACCTGGCAACAGTTGGCAAAACTTGGATGTGACGTGTGTCAGGGCTTTTTCTCTGCCAGACCGATGCCGCGCAGTGAATTGCAGGAGTGGCACCGCTCCTGGCAGGAGAGATTGCCTACACTTATATCGATCTGATTCTTTTGGTCTGCGGGCCTCATCTGAACAAGGATGTTCATGAAAATCTCACACAAGCTTTTGATCAGCTTCGGATTTATCAATCTTCTGATCGCCCTCTCCTCTGCGCTGGTCTACTACCGGCTAAACCAGATTAATCAATCCCAGCAGACGCTGCTGGCGCAGGCGCTGCCGGCTCTGCAGCGGGATGAGGCTAGCCAGAAAGCGCTGGTCGCCACCGTCTCAGCTCTGCGTGGTTATCTCATTCTTGGCAAGGATCCCGCCCAAGCAGCCAGATTGAAGCAGGAGTGGGAGGGGGCCTGGCAGATTATTACCAGCCAGCAGTTTGATGTGGGGTTGGTACAGTCACTCAAGAGTTTCAAGAGCAGTCAGGAAAAGGTGTGGGCGATTGCCCACACAGAGGAGAATCTGCCAGCACATACCCTGATGTTGCAGGAGGCCGGGCCGCTTGCCGAAGCGGCGCTCGATCAGCTGCAATCTTTCGCCAATGAAGAGGTGGCGACTCCTCAGGATCAGCTATCGGGAGATCGCCGCATGTTGCTCAAGCAGGTGGGAGATGCCTACAACAGCTTGTCCAATGCGCTCTCCGCCCTGCGAGATTTTCTTATTTCCGGCGACCCGGAATATCGCAGCAAGTATGAGGACTATTACAAGTTCCATCAGCAACGGGTGGCAGAACTCAAGCAGCAGTCCAGTCTCTTTTCCGAAACCGAGCGCAGCCTCTGGCAGCTGTTTGAGGAGATGGGAACCCCCTTCTCGGAGCTGGTGGGCCAGGTCATCAGCAAGCGGCAAGCACCGGATTGGGATCAGGCCAACTATCTGATGGCAAAAGAGATTGAGCCGATGCAGGAGATCCTCTACGAGCGGCTGGCCAAACAGGTAGGGGAGACCCGCAGCAAAGTGACTGCAATCTCTGGAGAGATGACGCAGGCTGGCCACTCCATCACTCGTACTCTGTTGTTGGCAACAGGGAGTTCCATCGTGCTTGGCATGCTGGTGGCGTGGCTCTTCAGTCGTCGTTTGACTCGTGACATCGCCAGTCTGGTTGTGCGGGCAGGTGAGGTCGCCGACGGCAAGCTGGCTGCCAACCCTTTGCCCGTACTGAGTCAGGATGAGCTGGGCGGTTTGACCGGCTCCATCAACCGGATGTCGGCCCAGCTACGCAATCTGGTGAGCGAGCTGCAGGGGGCGGTGGGACAGGTTGACGTCGCCTGTCAGGATGTTGGCAGCACAACTCAGGCGATAGTGACCGATTTGACCGCGCAGGATATCCGGGTAAAAGCGGTCGCCAGCGCGATCGAGCAGATGTCGGTCAGTACGAAAGAGGTGGCGGGCAATATTGCCAATGCAGCCGATAGTGCCCATCAGGTGCAGCAGCAAACCCGGCAGGGACAGAATGCATTGGCACGGATGACAGATGCCATGCAGCAGATCGCCGCCATGATCGGGCAAGCCAATCACGCGATGGGATTGCTTGAGAAGCAGAGCGAACAGGTCGGCCAGATCACCGAAGTGATCGCCACCATAGCCGAACAGACCAATTTGCTGGCCCTTAATGCGGCAATAGAAGCTGCGCGGGCCGGTGATCAGGGGCGCGGTTTTGCCGTGGTCGCCGATGAGGTACGTCAGCTGGCAACCCGCACCCACCAGTCAACCGCCGAAATCAGCCAGACCATTAGCGCCATTTCCCAGCAAACCCGCCAGACCGTCACCACGGTGAGCGGTGGCACCCAGCTGGTCGAGCAGGGGCGTGATGCAGTCGGGTTGGTAACCGAGACGTTGAATGCGATGAACCAGCTGGTGCAGGCGCTATCTGGCCAGCTGGAGGCCATCGCGACGGCGACCGAGCAACAATCCAAGGTCTCCGCCGAAGTGGCTGGAACGGTAGAGGATATTGCCGCTCTGAGCCGTCAATCCTGTCAGCAGAGCCAGCAGGGTGAGGGAATCGTCGCCCGTCTGGCGGGTGATACCGGCAAGCTGACGGCGGTGATCGCCCGTTTCGAGCTGGAGTGATGGGTGGGCAGGGTATCCTGCCCACCTCTTAGTCGATTCGTCTGAAGGCGTGGTTTTCGAAGCTGCTGGTGGTCTCTTTATTGAGCAGACTGACCAGCAGAATGGCCCGTTTCTCCCCATCCGGCTCCATATAGATGGCTTCAAAGCCTGCCAATGGCCCCTCTTCAATCAATACCTTATCGCCCGCATTTGGCAGTTTGGCGTAACTGGCGCGCGCCTCGTCGCTATCATCGCGGCTCATCAGCTGATAGACCAGCTTGTTGCTGATGGGTGTCCATTCACTGCCGAAGTGGATGATCCGGCTGATGCCACGGGTCGATTTCAGGGTGACCGGGGTGACCTCTTCCAGATCGACGTAGATGAAGAGGTAGTTGGGAAACATGGGTTCCTTTACCGGGACTCGCTTGCCCCGACGCAGTTTCTCGATTTCCACCATAGGGTAGTAGGACTCAATGCCCTGGGCATCGAGGTGGGCGCGGGCGCGGGCCTCTTCCTTTGGCTTGCAGTAGGCCAGATACCATTTTTTCATGTGATGTTATATTCGTGTTGCCGTGCTCGCCGATATGATAGCGGCGGCAATAAAAAAGGCCACGCATTGCGTGGCCTTTTTTGTCGAGTGAGCAATTACCAACCTTTTACCAGGCCGCCTTTGAACAGTTCCAGCCCTTTCTTGTAGACATCATCGGTCTGGAAAGCCTGTACGAACTGTTTGACCTTCTCGTCATCCTTGTTGTTGTCGCGGGCGACGATCAGGTTGACGTAGGGGGACTCTTTGTCTTCAACAAACAGGCCATTTTCGGTCGGGGTCAGACCAATCTGGCCGGCAAAGGTATTGTTGATGATGGCGAGATCCACGTCTTCCAGTGAGCGGGGCAGCTGAGCTGCTTCCAGTTCAACGATCTTGAAGTTGCGCGGGTTGCTGGCGATATCGAGTACGGTCGCCTCCAGACCAGCACCATCTTTCAGGGTGATCAGGCCCTGCTTGGCCAGCAGGATCAGCGAGCGGCCCAGGTTGGTCGGATCGTTCGGTACCGCGATCTGGGCGCCATCTTTCAGCTCGCTCAGCGACTTCAGCTTCTTGGAGTAACCGGCGATCGGGTAGACGAAGGTGTTGCCGACCGGTACCAGTTTGAAGCCGCGATCACGTACCTGTGCATCCAGATAGGGTTTGTGCTGGAAGGCGTTGATGTCAATGCTGCCATCGTTCAGCGCCACGTTCGGGGTGACATAGTCGGAGAAGTTGACGATCTCGACGTTCAGACCATATTTCTCTTTTGCCACCTTGGCGGCTACTTCGACCAGCTCGGTCTCAGGGCCGGCAATGGCGCCTACTTTCAGGGTCTTGTTCTCTTCCTTTTGACCGCAACCGGCCAGTACCAGACCAGCCAGCAGGGCTGCCGCAACGGATTTGATGCCAAATTTCATAAAACCTCCTGTCAGAAATCGACGATTAACGATGATCACATTTGTTGACCAGGCGCTCACCCGCGCTCTGGATAAGTTGAACCAGCACGACCAGTATCACGACGGTGACCAGCATGACGGTCGGATCGAAGCGCTGATAGCCGTAACGGATGCCCACATCACCGAGACCACCACCACCGATGGCACCTGCCATGGCGGAGTAGTTCACCAGCGTGACGAGGGTAATGGTGACGCTGTTGAGGATGCCGGGCAGGGCCTCGGGCAGCAGCACCTTGGTGATGATTTGCAATGGCTTGGCGCCCATCGCCTTGGCCGCTTCCAGCAAGCCGTCGGGTACTTCCATCAGGGCACCTTCCACCAGACGGGCGATGAAAGGGATGCAACCGACGGTCAGCGGCACGATGGCGGCGATGGTGCCGATACTGGTGCCGACAATCAGCCGGGTCAGCGGAATAATCGCGACCAGCAGGATGATAAAGGGCACCGAGCGACCCACGTTGACCACCATGCCCAGGGTACGGTTGAGCAGTGGGTTGGCCAGGATCTGGCCGGCTTTGGTCACATGCAGCGCCACGCCGAGCGGCAGGCCGAGCAGGCAGCCAAACAGGGCGGAGGCAAACACCATGATAAGGGTGTCGCCCAGGGCCGTGATGAGCAGATTAATCATGGCTTCGGACATAACCCATTACCTCCAGCTGAATGTGGTTGTCGATGAGGAACTGCTGGGTCGCCTCGCACTGGGCTTCATCTCCGAACAGTTCTGCCAGCAGGAAACCGAACTTGACACCACCGGCGTACTCGATGTCGGCGCTCAGAATGCTGATATCGATATTGAAACGGCGGCTCGCCTCGGAGATGAGCGGCGTATCGACCGTGCTGCCGGTAAAGCCAAGCTTCAGCAGCGGGTAGCTGCCGGGCACTCGCTCGTTGCTCATCCGATCCTGATACTCCTGCGGTACCTCGAGATGGATGGTGGAGCGAATGAAATCGCGGGCCAGCTGGGTCTTGGCATTGCTGAAGAACCAGGCCACTTCGCCCTGTTCGATCAGGCTACCATCGCTGATGATGGCCACTTCGTCACAGATCCCCTTCACCACATCCATTTCGTGGGTGATGAGCAGGATGGTGAGCCCCAGCTTGACGTTGATCTCCTTGAGCAGGGTCAGGATCGAGCGGGTGGTCTGCGGATCGAGGGCCGAAGTGGCCTCGTCACAGAGCAGCACCTTGGGCGCAGGGGCCAATGCCCGGGCGATGGCGACCCGCTGTTTCTGGCCGCCGGAGAGTTCGGATGGATAGGCGTGGGCACGGGCTTCCAGCCCGACCAGCGCCAGCAGCTCTTCGACCCGGCTCTTGATCTGATCCTTGTTCCAGCCCGCCAGCTCCAGCGGAAAGGCGATGTTGGCAAACACGGTACGGGAGGCGAGCAGGTTGAAGTGCTGGAAGATCATCCCGATGTGGCGACGGGCCTGGGTCAGATCCCGTTCGCTCAAGGCGACCAGATCCTGGCCATCGACAATCACCTGACCCTCTGTCGGGCGCTCCAGCAGGTTGACACAGCGGATGAGGGTACTCTTGCCGGCGCCGGATGCACCGATCACCCCGAAGATTTTGCCTTGGGGTACATGCAGACTCACGTCACGCAGGGCGTGCACGGCGTCACTGCCTGTACCGTAGACTTTGTTGAGACCGATCAACTTAATCATGGATTCTTCCGTGCTAACAGCCTTACAGCACAGGGCGCTACAGGCGAGAAAATTGGGCAGAGGTTTCACTAGGTTGCACTGCCATCATGGGGGATGATGCTAAGATGTCCGGATGGCTGTGTCAACGCATGTTTTTACGTCTAGACGTCTAAAAAAGTGATAAGGATTTTCGGTTGGCAGATAAGGAATAGCAGGGTTTGGCATTGTTCCATATTGAATTTCGCTTTAAAGCCAAAGAGCCGAATTAAAGTTGGTTAATGGCGTGTGATGCTCTGTTCTATTAGGTATCCCTGTCGCGACTATCCGGCTGTGGAGCCTACCTCTCACAAGTCCCAGAATTGCATAAAGTTGAACCCCCTGTCTGCCCACTTATATATACCTCGGCCAATTTTGATGCAGCGCAAGAAGATGCCGGATCGTGATTGGGGCCTGGCTGGCCGTTTTTTATACTGAGGTTGCGGATTTCCCATGGAGGGCAGAGCGATGAGATTCCAACAGATCAAAGAGTTGCTGCACTACCTCGAGCAGGTGCATCACCAGCTAGGTCTCTGTTACCGGCGTCTGGCCAATCAGGTGGATAGCGAACGCTGCCGGATGTTGCTGGTCTATCTGCAAGGGCGGGAGGATGCCGCCAGTGTCCATCTGCAGGAGTACGCCAGCCAGCTGGGCGGCCCGGTGCGGGAGACCTGGCTGGATCAGAGCTTTAGCGAGGACATGTTGCCAGCAATTATGCGCTGCGAGTTGCCTGCTTCAGCCAGAACCGAAGATATCGTTGCCCTGGTTTGCCGCTGGGAGGAGCAGTTGATTGGTGAACTGGGTCATCTGGCCCGGGAGTGCCCGACTCGGAGCACGGCTGAATTGCTGGATAATTTGGCCCGACTGGAACAGACCCGTCTGACCCGCTTGGTGCACGGTGCTCACCAGCTCGATGACTTGTAGCAAAGACTGAGGGTCGATCACCAGATAGAGAGAGGGCCCGGCATTGCTATCGGGCCCTCTTCGTATCGGGAGCTCATGGCACCGATGTGCAATCAGCCCTGATGTCGTTCGGCGGCGTAGAGTGCCGCGCCGATAATACCGGCCTGGTTGAGGCTGGCTGCGGGAATGAGTGGTGCCCGGGTCTCGATGCGATCGACGAATTTATCCAGTTTGGCTGCGCTGCCGCCGCCCAGAATGAAGAGGTCGGGGGAGAAGAGAAACTCGAGGCGAGCCAGATATTTGTTGAAGCGTTTGCCCCAGCGCCCCCAGGAGAGATCCTCGCGTTTGCGCACTGCGTCGGAGCAGTAGTGCTCGGCGATCATCCCTTCCAGCATCAGATGGCCCAGCTCGGTGTTGGGCAGCAGGTGACCGTTGACGAAGACTGCGGTGCCGATGCCGGTGCCGACCGTGATGAGGATGATAACCCCCTTGCGATCCTTGCCGGCACCAAAGCGCATCTCGGCCAGACCGGCGGCGTCGGCATCGTTGAGCACATAGCAGGGCTTGCCGGTGACATCGGCAAACAGGTGCTCGGCATCGGTCTCAATCCAGCTCTTGTCGATATTGGCTGCGCTCTTGGCAATGCCGTTGTGGATGGTGGCCGGGAAGCCGCAACCCACGGGTCCTTTCCAGTCGAAGTGTTCCACCAGAGCCTTGAGGGTATGGGCAATGGCGGCCGGGGTCGCCGGCTGTGGTGTGGCAATGCGATGGCGCTCGCCAATCAGCTCACCGGTTTCGGTATCGACCAGACAGCCCTTGATCCCCGAGCCTCCAATATCCACTCCCAACATTTGCATCTGTGATGTCCTTTTTGTGTGCCGACCATTGTTGCTCAACCATGGCGTGCTGATCTTTGTGGGTCGGCAGAGCATGAAAAAACTGCTGCAATCCGGCAAGGGGCAGATCACTCAGGCGTGATCCGGCAGACCTTTTTCGATGCAACGGATCAGCAGGCGGGTTTTCTTGTTCGTTTCATCCTGGCGTCTGGCCAGCGTTGCCAGCGCCCATTCAATATGTTCGGCTACCATGGGCTCGGCTTCCGGCAGCGCTTGCTGCAGGGCTGCCATCACTTCCGGGTTGGCCGGGCCGTTGCCAAGGGCTACCGCCAGATTGCGGCGCCAGCGTTGATAGCCGATGCGGCGGAGCGGGCTCCCCTCGGTATGTTTGAGGAACTCGGCCTCGCTCCAGCGCCACAGCGCCAGCAGGGGCGGGCGATGCAGGCTGGGGCGGGGGCTGAAATCGGGTTCCGGGCTGGCATCAGCGTAGCGATTCCACGGGCAGATGAGCTGGCAGTCGTCACAGCCATAGATACGGTTGCCCATCAAGGGCCTGAACTCTTCCGGAATAGGGCCGTCGTTCTCGATGGTGAGATAGGAGATGCAGCGGCGGCCATCCACCACATAGGGTGCGACGATAGCGCCGGTGGGGCAGATGTTGATGCAGGCGACACACTTGCCGCACTGCTCTTTTTCCACCGGCACATCGATGGGGAGTGGCAGGCTTACCAGCAGCTCCCCCAAAAAGAAGAAGGACCCGGCTGACTCATTGAGTAGCAGTGAGTGTTTGCCAACCCAGCCGAGGCCCGCTTTGGCGGCCAACGGCCGCTCCAGCACGGGGGCGGAGTCGACGAAGGGGCGCCACTCACCAAGGGGGTCAGATGTGCCTTGAAACAGCTCGGCGTATCGCGCTTCGATTCGGTCACCCAGCTGTTTGAGGCGATTGCGCAGCACCTTGTGGTAGTCGCGGCCGAGGGCGTAGCGGCTGATATAGCCGAGAGTCGGGTCGCGCAGGGTGGCGGCAAAGCCCGCCTCGAAGGGGAGGTAGTTCATTCGCACCGATATAACCCGCAAGGTGCCCGGCAGCAGCTCATGGGGGCGAGCGCGCATCATGCCGTGGCGCGCCATGTAATCCATGCTGCCGTGATAACCGGCGTCCAGCCAGGCCTGCAATTTCGGCTCTTCGGCCCGCAGATCCGTGTCGGTGATGCCAACCTGGTCAAATCCTAGCTCGCTCGCCCAGAGCTTGATATCTTGAGCCAGCTGGTTGAAATCAGGTGTTGTCATGCTGCATGGCATCCCGGCACTTGAGCACTTGGAGCGAAAGAGAGCAGATCGGGAGCCATCATGGTAGAGGTCATCGGGGACGCTTGGTGCAAAAAAGTGGGAAGCAGTCTATCACAGGGGCTGTGGTCGACTGAACAGATCCGCTCGCGAGAGCGGCGCTGGGCCGAGCGTGAGGGGCAACCCCTCTATGCGCTGATGGAGCGGGCAGGGCTGGCGCTGTGCACCTATGCCTGCAGCCACTGGCCCGCGAGCAATTGCTGGTGGATTTTTGTCGGCCCCGGCAACAATGGCGGCGATGGCTATGTGCTGGCCCGCCTTGCCCGTGAACGTGGCCTTGAGCCGGTAGTGATCGCCGCCCGCTCTCCCGACCAACTGGAAGGGGATGCCAGGATCGCCGCCGACAGCTGGCTGGCGGCCGGTGGTGAGGTCTGGCTGGCAGAGCAGTTCGATCAGGCGCTATTTCCTCCTCCCGATCTGGTGGTCGATGCCCTGCTTGGCACCGGTGTCAGTACACCCCTTGCTCCGTTACTGACAAAGATCGTCGCAACAATCAATGAGTTGGCTGCACCTGTGCTGGCGGTCGATCTTCCTTCTGGCCTCAACGGCGATACAGGCAGGATCATGCGGGCTGCCGTGCGGGCGACCCGAACTCTTACCTTTATCGGTATCAAGCAGGGGCTGCTCACCGCTGACGGGGTCGATGTGACCGGTCAGCTCGATTGTGAGCCGCTTGGTGTCATGCCTGATGATGAGATTCACCCCGCAGCATGGCGGCTCGATTATCCGGTGCTGCAATCCTTGCTGACCCCGCGTCAGCGCTCCTCGCACAAGGGTTCCCACGGCAAGGTGTTGCTGGTGGGCGGGGAGTGCGGCATGCAGGGGGCCATTGTGCTCGCCGGCAGGGCCTGTCTGCGGGCTGGCGCCGGTCTGGTGCGAGTCAGCCAGCACCCTGTGTTACCCCCAGTCAGCCTCTATCAGCCTGAATTGATGAGTCTGCGGGAAGAAGATGATAACGGTTGGGCCTCGGTTCGGGTCATTGGCCCCGGGCTGGGTCAGGGGGAGTGGGGCAGACAGCAGTTTGCCCGCCACCTTACCGAACAATTGCCGCTGGTTTTGGACGCCGACGGGTTGAATTGGCTGGCGCAATCTCCCCGCCATCAGGATAATTGGGTGCTCACTCCGCACCCCGGCGAAGCGGCGCGGCTGCTGGGGTGTTCCATTGCCGAGATTGAAGCAGACCGGTTTGCGGCCGTGCGGGCGCTGCAACAGCGTTACGGCGGAGTGGTGCTGCTCAAGGGGGCGGGAACTCTCATCCATGATGGCGAGCGGCTTGCCGTGTGCAATGAAGGCAATCCCGGCATGGCAAGTGGCGGCATGGGCGATCTGTTATCTGGTATAATCGCCGCCCTTTTGGCTCAGGGTTGGTCTGCCACCCTGGCAACCTGGCTGGGGGCCGTGATCCACGGCGAGGCGGCCGATCTGGCTGCTGCTGACGGAGAGCGTGGCATGCTGGCATCAGATCTGCTGCCCTTTATCCGCAAGCTGGTTAATCCCGACACCATAACAAGTTAAAAAGAAGAACATGGCAAAACAGTTGATGATGACACTGCCGGACGAGGCAGCAACAGTGGCTCTGGGAGGCCGTCTGGCAAAGGCTTGCCAGCAGGCGACGACCGTGTTTTTGCACGGGACGCTCGGGGCTGGCAAAACAACCCTGACCCGTGGCTGGGTGCAGGGGCTTGGCCATCAGGGCAAGGTGAAAAGTCCGACTTATACCCTGGTTGAACCCTACGAGCTGGAGGGGTGGCAGGTTTACCACTTCGATCTCTATCGTCTGGCCGATCCGGAAGAGCTGGAATTCATGGGAATTCGCGACTATTTTGCCGCCAATACCCTCTGTCTGGTGGAGTGGTCGGAGAAGGGAGAGGGCTGGTTGCCGGCGCCTGATCTCGAGATCACCCTCACTTATGTAGGCGAGCAGCGCGAAGCTCTGATTGAAGCTCGTTCTGCTACTGGCGAAGCTATTCTGGAACGGTTGTCATCCACGTGCGTTTGATCCTTGCTATTGCTCTCTCCCTGATGGCGTTACCCTCCTGGGCTAATCAGCTCAAGAGCGTGCGGATTTGGCCATCACCTGATAACACCCGGGTGGTACTCGACATGAGCAGCGCCCCCGATTTCAACTATTTCACCCTCACCGGCCCCGATCGGCTGGTGATCGACATGAAAGGGGCGAGCAACGCCACCAATCTGGCGCGGGTCGAGAACAGCAGCGAACTGGTGCGTAAAATTCGTGAAAGTTCGCCGCTGGAGAAGGGGGGGCTGCGTCTGGTGCTCGATCTCAGCTCCGCCATCAAGCCGGTAGTCTTTCCGCTGGCGCCTGCCGGCCCCTATGGTCACCGTCTGGTGATCGACCTTCCCTATGAAGAGAAGCGCTCGGCCGCTGCGGTGCAGTCCACGCCGGTTGGCGGCAAGGGCAAGGGGGTGGTGATTGCCATCGACCCGGGCCACGGTGGTGAAGACCCGGGCTCCATCGGCCCGCGCCGTACCTATGAGAAGCGGGTGACCCTGGCGGTCTCCCAGAAACTGGCGGCACTGATCGACCGCGAGCCGGGCATGCGCGCCGTGCTGACCCGCCGCAGCGACTACTTCGTTGATCTCAACAAGCGTTCCGAGATCGCGCGCAAGGCCAAGGCCGACCTGCTGGTATCGGTGCACGCGGACAGCTTCCACAACTCCACCCCGCGTGGTGCCTCGGTCTGGGTACTCTCGACCAACCGCGCCAACCGCGAGATGGGCAGCTGGCTGGAGAAGCAGGAGAAGCAGGGCGAGCTGCTGGGTGGTGTCGGCAAGGTGTTGGCCGAATCCGATCCCAACCCCTATCTGGCGCAGACCTTCCTCGACCTTTCGATGGACAAGTCCCGTGCCGAGGGTTATGACGTCAGTCGCCAGATCCTGCGCTCGCTGGGCAAGGTGGCACGGCTGCACAAGAGAGCGCCGGAGCACGCCAGTCTGGCGGTACTGAAAGCCCCTGACATTCCCTCTGTGCTGGTTGAGACCGGCTTTATCTCCAACCATGCGGAAGAGCAGCTGCT
This sequence comes from Aeromonas sp. FDAARGOS 1410, assembly GCF_019048745.1. NCBI lineage: Bacteria > Pseudomonadati > Pseudomonadota > Gammaproteobacteria > Aeromonadales > Aeromonadaceae > Aeromonas > Aeromonas sp. FDAARGOS 1410. The sequence goes on from NZ_CP077401.1 coordinate 1,355,287, forward strand.
GGCTACCGCCAGCTATCAGGATCAGCTGGCTCGCGCCATTTTCGAAGGTATCCGCAACTACTACCGTGCTCACCCGACCAAGGGTGCCATGCTCACTGGCAAGGGGGTCGCCAGCGTCCCGGCCGCGACCCATAAACAGGTGGCTGTCAGCAAACCTGCGCCAGCCAGGCAGGTTGCGAGCAAGTCGGCTCCAGTTCAGTCCCAGCCGGTTGTGACCAACCGGATGCCGGCGACGGTGCGCGACAGCGGAAGCGCTTCTGGCAGCTCCTCCGGTGCCGGAGTGATCAAGCCTTATTCCGAGGCGGCCAAAGAGACCGGCGCTCCGGTCACCAGCGTGCAGGAAAACGAGAAGTCGCAGATGATCCGCCATGTGGTCACGCGCGGTCAGAGTCTCTCGCGCCTGGCCGAGAAGTACGGCGTGAGTCAGGCGAGACTGGCGGAGATCAACAAACTCAAGTCACGGGAAATCCAGATAGGGCAGGTGCTCTATATTCCCAAGCAATAACTGAGCGGGAGCTAGCGATGCCGATCCGTATTTTGCCACCTATTCTGGCCAACCAGATTGCCGCCGGAGAGGTGGTGGAGCGGCCCTCCTCCGTGGTCAAGGAGTTGGTGGAAAACAGTCTGGATGCGGGCGCCGACCGGGTCGAAATCGATATCGACAAGGGGGGCGCCAAGCTGATCCGCATCCGTGACAACGGCTGCGGCGTTGCCAAGGATGAGCTGGTGCTGGCGTTGTCGCGCCACGCCACCTCCAAGGTGGCGACCCTCGATGACCTGGAGGGGATCAACAGCCTGGGCTTTCGTGGCGAGGCGCTCGCCTCTATCAGCTCGGTCTCCCGCCTCACCTTCACCTCCCGCACTGCCGAGCAGGGCGAGGCCTGGCAAGCGCAGGCCGAAGGGCGCGAGATGAGCGTTACCGTCAAGCCGGCGGCCCATCCGGTGGGCACCACGGTGGAGGTGGTGGATCTCTTCTTCAATACCCCGGCGCGGCGCAAGTTCATGCGCAGCGAAAAGACCGAGTTTGCCCATATCGACGAGCTGGTGCGCCGCATCGCGCTCTCCCGCTTCGATGTCACCCTGATCCTGCGCCACAACGGCAAGGTGGTGCGCCAGTACAAGGCTGCCAATACGGTGCCGGAGCAGGAGCGGCGTCTTGCTGCCGTCTGCGGTACCCCCTTCATGCACCATGCGTTGGCGGTGGAGAGCGAGCACAGCGACGTGCGTCTGTGGGGCTGGCTGGCGACCCCCGAGGGCGCCAGACCACAGAACGATCTGCAATACACCTATGTCAATGGCCGGATGATGCGCGACAAGCTCATCAATCACGCCATTCGTCAGGCCTATGACGAGCTGCTGCCCGCCGACCGCTTTGCCGCTTATGTGCTCTATATCGAGCTGGATCCCCGTCAGGTGGACGTCAACGTTCACCCTGCCAAGCACGAGGTGCGCTTCCATCAGGCGCGGCTGATCCACGACTTTATCTTTCAGGCACTCTTTACCGCCTTGCGCCGCGAAGGCCGCGCCGTCAACGAGCAAGAGAAGCCGCTGGCCGAGACGCTGGTCGAGCTGCCGGCCAGCCCGCAGATTGAATATCCCGGTCAGGCACCGCGTACCGAGTGGTATGGCGCCGAACACAGCTATCGGGCACCGGCGCAGGTGCGGGAAGGGAGCGGTGGTGGTGCAGGCCGGGTCAGCAACTATCAACCACCCGAGCCGCCGAGCCGGGAGGCGATGCGTGGCATGGGTGCCCTGCTTACCACGCTGCCCGTTGCCACAACCGTTTCAGCTCCCGAGCCGGGTGTTGCCACTCAGACTGTTTCAAAACAGGGCGGGTGCCGGGCACTGACTCTGGTGGAGCAGGCTTATCTGCTGTTCGAGCGGGATGGTCAGCTGGCGCTGCTTTCACTCGTACGCGCCGAGCGTTTGCTGCTGCGCCACTGGCTGCTGGAGACCTGGGGCCAGGGGCTGGCAGCCCAGCCGCTGCTCTTGCCGGTTTCCTTCAAGCTGCCGAAGAACCTGAGTTCGCTGGTAGAAGAGCAGGAGCGACTGCTGAAACGGATGGGGCTGGAGTTGAAAAGTGGGGGGCGCGACACCATGATCCTGACGCGGGTGCCTGCTCTGCTGCGTCAGACCGATCTGGTGCGTCTGTTACCCGAATTGCTGCAAATTATCGAGGGCGGATCTGACAGTGATGCTGGCCAGCAGGCTGAAGTATTATGCCAATGGCTGGTGGAGCAGGGGATAAGCCGCGAAAAAATATACGATTTTTCAACTGCCAGTCGTCTGCTGACGGAACTTGTGGCCGATTTCAGTGACCAACTGGCAGATATTCGCATGGCCCGCCCGCTCTCGCTGGCGGCTGTGCTTGAGGAGTTTGAACATGGCGAGTGACTTGCCGACCGCAATTTTTTTGATGGGGCCGACGGCCTCCGGCAAGACGGATCTCGCCATTGAACTGTGTCAGGTGTTGCCCTGCGACATCATCAGCGTCGATTCGGCTCTGATCTATCGCGGCATGGACATAGGCACCGCCAAGCCGACCGCCGATGAACTGGCTCGGGCCCCGCACCGGCTGATCGATATTCTCGATCCCGTTATGAGCTATTCGGCAGCCGATTTTTGCAAGGATGCCCTGCGAGAGATGAAAGAGATCGCCGACCGCGACCGCATTCCGCTGCTGGTGGGCGGTACCATGCTCTATTTCAAGGCGTTGCTGGAAGGACTTTCTCCGCTCCCTTCTGCCGACCCCGTCATTCGGGCCGGAATAGAAGAGGAGGCTGCCCGTCTTGGCTGGCAGGCGCTGCATGACGAGCTGGTGCGTATCGATCCGGTCGCCGGGGCGCGTATTCATCCCAATGACCCGCAACGGCTCAGTCGGGCGCTCGAGGTTTACCGCATTAGCGGCAAGACCCTCACCGAGCTGACCCAGGTACAGGGGGAGGGGCTGCCCTATCGGGTACAGCAGTTTGCCATCGCCCCGAGCGATCGCGCCGTGCTGCATCAGCGGATCGAACAGCGTTTCGACAAGATGCTGCAGGGGGATTTCGAGCAGGAGGTGCGGGCTTTGATGGCTCGTGGCGATCTGACCCCAGATCTCCCCTCCATTCGCTGTGTAGGTTATCGCCAAATGTGGGACTACCTGAACGGCGAGATAGAGTATGATGAGATGCGTTATCGTGGCATTGTTGCCACTCGCCAGTTGGCAAAACGGCAGATGACCTGGTTGCGCGGTTGGGCCGATGTGACCTGGCTGGAATCCGGTGAGTCTGACAACCTCGCCCGCGTGCTTGCTCGCGCTGGTGCGGCTTGACACTCCCTGTATAATCAGGTTGTTATATTGAATATCCGGTGTTTAAAAACAACAAACTATAAGGAAAAGAAAAATGGCTAAGGGGCAATCTCTCCAAGACCCGTTTTTGAATGCGCTGCGCCGTGAGCGGATTCCTGTTTCTATCTATTTGGTGAACGGCATCAAACTGCAAGGTCAAATCGAGTCCTTCGACCAGTTTGTCATTCTGCTGAAGAACACCGTGAGCCAGATGGTCTACAAGCATGCCATCTCTACCGTGGTTCCGGCCCGTGCCGTCAACCATCATCAGCAGGCTGCCGGTGGCGCCGGTGATGAACAGGGTGATGCCGAGGCGTGATATCCCGGGGCGAGTCGACTCGCCAACTCAGATTCATCATGAAACCTGTTAAGGAGCAAGCGCTTGTTTGACCGTTATGAAGCTGGCGAACAGGCCGTTCTGGTGCACGTCAACTTCAGTGATGAGGGTGAGCGGGAGGATCTGGAAGAGCTCAAGATGCTGGTGAGCTCGGCTGGCGTCAATGCACTGGGTGTCATCACCACCAGCCGCAGTGCGCCCAGCGCCAAGTATTTTGTCGGCAGTGGCAAGGCTGAAGAGATTGCGTACCAGGTCCAGATGCTGGATGCCGACGTCGTCATCTTCAACCATGCCCTGACCCCTGCCCAGGAGCGTAACCTGGAGCGTCTGTTCCAGTGCCGGGTAGTGGATCGCACCGGTCTGATCCTTGATATCTTCGCCCAGCGCGCCCGTACCCATGAAGGTAAACTGCAGGTCGAACTGGCCCAGTTGCGTCATCTTTCTACCCGTCTGGTTCGAGGCTGGACCCACCTTGAACGTCAAAAAGGCGGGATCGGCTTGCGTGGCCCGGGTGAAACCCAGCTTGAAACCGACCGACGCCTGTTGCGCGAGCGCATCAAAGCGATTTTGCGCAGGCTCGACAAGGTGGCCAAACAGCGGGAGCAGGGGCGACGTGCCCGCAACCGCAATGAAGTACCGACAGTTTCTCTGGTTGGTTACACAAACGCCGGAAAGTCCACTTTGTTCAACCAACTTACAGCTGCCAGCGTGTATGCTGCCGACCAGTTGTTCGCAACCCTTGATCCGACGCTGCGTAAATTGGTGATCCGGGATGTGGGCGATGTGATTTTGGCCGACACGGTTGGATTTATTCGACACTTGCCCCATGATCTGGTCGCAGCATTCAAAGCGACCCTGCAGGAGACTCGCGAAGCGGACCTGCTGCTCCATGTGGTGGATTGTGCCGATGAGCAGATGCAGGAGAATATCGACTCCGTGCAACAGGTGCTGGCTGAAATCGAGGCAGATGACCGTCCCCAGCTAATGATCTGCAACAAGATCGACAAGCTGGCCGATCGCCCGGCGGGTCTGGAGCGGGATGAGGAAGGTCGTCCGGTGCGGGTCTGGCTGTCTGCCCAGACTGGCGAGGGGTGTGAGTATCTGTTTGCGGCGCTGACCGAATTGCTGGCTGGCTCCATGGTGCACCACACCCTGCAACTGCCGCCTTCTGCTGCGAGATTGCGCAGTGCGCTCTATCAGTTGAAAGGGATCGAGCAGGAAGGTTTTAGCGAGGAAGGGGATTTTGTGCTGGAAGTCCGCCTGCAACTGGCTGACTGGAACCGCCTCGTGAAACAGGAAGGTGAGAATTTACAACGCTTTATCAGGCATTGATCCGTTGATGAGGATAACCGCCTGGCGGTTTCGTCAACGAGCAGTGACCCGATAGAGATGATATCCATCTGCATGTATTAATGGAGACGCTGATGGCTTGGAATGAGCCTGGTAACAACGGCAAAGACCGTGACCCCTGGGGGAATAACGGCAAGAATCAGGGGCCCCCTGATCTGGACGAGATGCTGCGCAAAATGAGTCGTCGCTTTGGCGGCCTGTTTGGCAGTGGCAAATCTGGCGGCGATGTAGGCCGCTTTGGTATCTCCATCGCGCTGGTTGTCGCCGTGGTGGTATGGGTCGTGAGCGGCTTCTATACCATTCGTGAAGCCGAGCGTGGCGCTGTGCTGCGCTTTGGCAAGTTTTCCCATATCGTCGAGCCGGGCCTGCGCTGGAAGCCGACTTTCATCGATCAGGTGATCCCGGTGGACGTTGAGTCCGTGCGTTCCCTGCCTGCGTCCGGCTTTATGCTGACTCAGGACGAGAACGTGGTACGGGTCGAGATGGACGTGCAGTATCGTGTCGTCAATCCGGAGCAGTACCTGTTCAGCGTGACCAATGCCGACGAGAGTCTGAGTCAGGCTACCGATAGCGCCCTGCGTTACGTGGTTGGCCACACCAAGATGGATGATGTGCTGACCACTGGTCGTGAAAAAGTGCGTCAGGAGACCTGGCAGGTGATCGATGGCATCATCGAGCCTTACCAGATGGGTCTGCAGATTGTCGACGTCAACTTCCTGCCGGCGCGTCCGCCGGAAGAGGTGAAGGATGCGTTCGATGACGCCATCTCCGCTCAGGAAGATGAGCAGCGTTTCATCCGCGAAGCGGAAGCCTATGCCCGTGAAGTCGAGCCCAAGGCCCGTGGTCAGGTGAAGCGTCTGGAGCAGGAAGCCGAAGCGTACAAGTCCCAGATCGTGCTGAAAGCACAGGGTGAAGTGGCCCGTTTCAACGAGCTGCTGCCCCAGTATCAGGCTGCGCCCGAGCTGACTCGCAACCGTATCTACCTGGAAACCATGGAAGAGCTCTATCAGCAGGCCAACAAGGTCATTGTTGATATGCCGGCTGGCAACAACAGCATGATCTATCTGCCGCTCGACAAGCTGACTGGCAAGCCGGCAGCTGCTCAGCAGGCTCGTCCTGCGACTGTGCCGGTAGCAGAGCCTGCGCCAGTTCCCAACGAGGGTGCCAACTCCACTCCGATGCCGCTGCGTAGCGGTGACCGCTTCAGCTCAGGGAGAAACTGATAGATGAAAAAGCTAGCTATTGGTGCAATCGCTGTGGCTGCCATGGTCTGCTTCTCCTCTGTCTTTATCGTTGATGAAGGTCAGAAGGGGATCGTGGTGCAGTTTGGCAAGGTGAAGCGGGTTGATTCCGGTGAGCCCCGTCTCTATGAGCCGGGTCTGCACTTCAAGGTGCCGCTCATCGATCAGGTTCGCAAGATGGATGCCCGTATCCAGACCATCGACAGCCAGGCCGACCGTTTCGTCACCTCCGAGAAGAAAGACCTGATCATCGACTCCTACGTGAAGTGGAAGATAGAGGACTTCTCCAAGTACTACCTGGCAACCGGTGGTGGCAACAAACTGCAGGCAGAAGATCTGCTCAAGCGCAAGATCAACAACGGTCTGCGCTCCGAAATCGGTAACCGTACCATCAAGGATATCGTCTCCGGTGAGCGCAGTACCGTGATGGAAGATGCCCTGAAGAAGATGGCGCGCTCCTCCGAGCTCGGCATCAAGGTGGTGGATGTGCGGATCAAGCAGATCAACCTGCCGGTGGAAGTCTCCAACTCCATCTATCAGCGGATGCGTGCCGAGCGTACTGCGGTGGCCCGTGAGCATCGTTCACAGGGTCGCGAGAAGGCCGAGATCCTGCGCGCCGATATCGACCGTAAGGTAACCGTCATGCTGGCGGATGCCGAGAGTAATGCGCGTCAGTTGCGTGGTGAAGGTGATGCGGAAGCGGCCAAGATCTATGCCGAAAGCTACAAGAAAGACCCCGAGTTTTTCAGCTTCGTGCGCAGCATGGAGGCCTATCGCAAGAGCTTCACCGGCGGCAACGAGCTGATGGTGCTCAAGCCGGACAGCGAATTCTTCCGCTATCTCAAGTCTCCTCACGGTACCAAGCAGTAATCGCCGGAGTTTGTCTTGCCAAGGGCCTGCATTGTCAGGCCCTTTTATTTGTCTGCCAAACCATCGGATAAGGTGGTTTTTGACGGGAGAAGGGCACAATGATGACATCCATACTGACAGGGATTGGCCTGTTGCTGTTGTTTGAAGGGCTCGGGCCATTGCTGATGCCAAAAGGGTGGCAGCAGATGCTGCGACTGCTGAGCGATCAGCCGGCGGAGCAGCTGCGCCGTATCGGCGGTTCGCTGGTTGTTGCAGGCACAGTGATCCTCTGGATGGTGAGCCGCTGGTAGCAAACGCATAAACAACAAGAGGCCCATATGGCCTCTTGTTGTTTATGAAAACAGTGACGATATCAGGCGCTGCGCTGCACGGCCATGTGAGCCAGTGTTTCCAGAGCCAGCTTGTGCTGGGAGTCAGGCAGAATGGCGAGGGCGGCAATGGCCTTGTCAGCCTCTTCGCGAGCCCGCATGCGGGAGTATTCCAGCGCACCGGTACGATCGAGAATGGCCAGGATCTGGTCGAGGTGTTCCATGCCGTTGCGGTGCTCGATGGCATCGCGTACCAGCTGACGTTCCTCGGGCGAACCCACTTCCATGGCACGCAGCAGCGGTAGGGTCGGTTTGCCTTCGGCCAGATCGTCGCCGACATTCTTGCCCATCTCTTCGCTTTGAGAGCAGTAGTCCATCACGTCGTCGATGATCTGGAAGGCGGTGCCCAGATACTTGCCGTAATCGGTCATCGCCTGCTCGACGGGCGCGGGCTGATGAGTCAGCACTGCGGCGAGGCGGGTCGCGGCTTCAAACAGCTTGGCGGTCTTGCAGTAGATGACCGTCATATAGCTCTGTTCGGTGGTATCCGGATCGTTGCAGTTCATCAGCTGCAACACTTCCCCTTCGGCGATGGTGTTGGTGGCATCGGAGAGGATCTCCATCACCCGCAGGTTGGAGAGCTCGGCCATCATCTGGAAGGAGCGGCTGTAGAGGTAGTCACCCACCAGAACGCTTGCCGCATTGCCGAACAGAGCGTTGGCCGTTTCGCGGCCACGGCGCAGGTCGGATTCATCGACCACGTCGTCATGCAGCAGGGTAGAGGTGTGGATAAATTCAATAATGGCGGCCAGTTTCAGGTGATCCTCACCTTCGTAGCCCAAGGCGCGAGCAGCCATCACAGTCAGCATGGGGCGCATCCGCTTGCCGCCAGCACTGACAATATAGAAACCCAGCTGATTGATCAGACTAACGTCGGACTGGAGTCGGGCCAGGATCAGTTCATTGACCGCCGTCATGTCGGCGGCACAGAGCGCACGGATAGTCTGTTGGTCCATAAGTCTCGTAACGTGACAGCAGCAATAACTGCGATTTTTAGTAATGCTGGGGATTCTACACGATTTCACAATGGGTTACAGTTAAGCGTTTATCCACGGCGGCAGATATGCGCACAAAATAAACTTTTTGCGAAAATGGCCTTGCCTGAGCAGATCGATTTGCGTAGAATGCCCGCCCATTGTTATAGGTTTTTGTGCATGTCTGCCTTGAGCAAAAGACATGCCTTTACGGAGTTAATCAAATGTACGCGGTATTCCAAAGCGGCGGAAAACAACACCGTGTGGCCGAAGGTCAAATCGTTCGTCTGGAAAAGCTGAACGTTGAGACTGGCGCTACCATCGACTTCAACGAAGTTCTGATGGTTGCTGCAGGCGACACTTTTAAAGTAGGAGCTCCTTTCGTTGAAGGTGGCAAGGTTGTAGCTGAAGTTGTGGCTCACGGCCGTGGCGAGAAAGTGACTATCGTCAAGTTCCGTCGTCGTAAGCACCACCGTAAGCAAGCGGGCCACCGTCAGTGGTTCACTGAAGTCAAAATCACTGGCATCAGCGCTTAATTAGAGGAGTCCGATAGATGGCACACAAAAAAGCTGGCGGTTCATCCCGCAACGGTCGCGATTCTGAAGCCAAACGCCTGGGCGTGAAGCGCTTCGGCGGCGAAACAGTTCTGGCTGGCAGCATCATCGTTCGTCAGCGCGGCACCAAGTTCCACGCAGGTGAGAACGTTGGTCTGGGCAAGGACCACACCCTGTTCGCTACCGCGAACGGCAAGGTGCAGTTCGAAGTTAAAGGTCCGCTGAACCGTAAGTACGTTAGCATCGTTGCTGAGTAATTACGGACCGCAAGGATCCGAAGCCCCGCCAACAGGCGGGGCTTTTGTTTTTCCGAAATGATGACGAAAAAACGGAACGCAGATGACCCGGGCGCAGAGATGGCTCGGTGAGGCAAGATGCGTATCGCCCGCAGGGGTCTGTACCACTATAATTGCGTATCGGTTTTTCGAATTAAGGTGACGGTTACCTATGAAGTTTGTTGATGAAGTCCAGATTCGAGTCGATGCCGGTGACGGTGGTAACGGTTGTGTAAGCTTTCGCCGTGAAAAATATATTCCCAACGGTGGTCCGGATGGTGGCGATGGTGGTGACGGTGGCGACGTGTATCTGGTTGCCGACGAGAACCTCAACACCCTGATCGACTACCGTTTTGAGCGCTTCCATGCCGCTGAACGTGGCGAGAATGGCCAGAGCGCCAACTGTACCGGTCGCCGTGGCAAGGACAAAATCCTGCGCGTGCCGGTCGGTACCCGTGCGACCGACGAAGATACCGGCGAGCTGCTGGGTGACCTGACTCACCACGAGCAGAAGCTGCTGGTCGCCAAGGGCGGCTTCCACGGTCTTGGCAATACCCGCTTCAAGAGCTCGGTCAACCGGGCGCCGCGCCAGAAGAGCAACGGTACTCCGGGTGAAGTGCGTACCCTGAAGCTGGAGCTGCTGCTGCTGGCTGACGTCGGTATGCTGGGTCTGCCGAATGCCGGCAAGTCCACCTTCATCCGCGCCGTATCAGCCGCTCGTCCGAAAGTGGCTGACTATCCCTTTACTACCCTGGTGCCGAACCTGGGCGTAGTACGTGGCGAGAACTCACGCTCCTTCGTGATCGCCGATATCCCGGGTCTGATCGAGGGGGCCGCCGAAGGTGCGGGCCTCGGGATCCGCTTCCTGAAACACCTCGAGCGCTGCCGCGTATTGATCCATCTGGTGGATATCTGCCCGGTTGATGGTTCCGATCCGGCCGAAAATGCCGTGACCATCGTGCGCGAGCTGGAGAAGTACAGCCCCGAGCTGGCTGGCAAGCCGCGCTGGCTGGTGTTCAACAAGATGGACCTGATTCTGGAAGAAGAGGCTCAGGAGGTGATGGACCGCGTGAAAGCCGCCCTCAACCATGAAGGGCCGGTCTACGCCATCACTGCCATCAGCAAGGAAGGGACCAAGAAGGTCTGCTACGACATTCTGGATCTGCTGGATACCATGCCCCGTCAACTGGAGCAGGATGCCAAAGAGGCGATCGAGAAAGTGGAGTTCAAGTGGGATGACTACCACAAGAACCAGCTGGCCAAGGCCGAAGCGGAAGCGCTTGCCGCCTCCATGGCCTTCGACGAGAGCCTCGATGATGATGACTGGGATGACGAAGATGATGATGGCGTGGAAGTGATCTACGTCCGCGATTGATTTCGTTGTTCTTTGCCAAAAACCGGAGCCTGCAGAGGCTCCGGTTTTTTTATGGCTGGCGCCTGGTCTCTGTTGTCTCTACCTGATTAGCTTGGGGCGGGCCGAGTGTTTAGTGAATTAATATTCTGTCAGCTGCCTGTTTACCCGTTCACGCCGGTTTTATTTGGGTATTTATTCGTTAATTAATCTGAAATTGCTTTTTTAATCCATTCTATTGGGATATTCTTGCGCCCCGTTTGGCTGGATGTGCATGAATATGCGCATTATCCGGCATAAGTTTTAGCTATGTCAGGGCAGTAGATTATGTTGGAAAAGAGTCTGGAAGCGCCTGCGGTCAATACCCGCCGCAATCTGTTGATGTTCTTGATCCCCTCGCTGATCGGGATCCTGTTGTTCATGACTCCGGTACTTTATGACGGGAATGTCACCATTCCGGTAGCCGTGCTGGCCAAGCTGGTTCAGCGGGTGTTTGCCGACTATCTGGTCGCCATGGTCAGCGCGGTGATCACTACTACCATGCTGATGACCGTCATCGCCTGGTTGTTCAAACCGGCGATCCTGGTGCACCGTCCTTTCCTCAACAGCCTGTTTAACGTCTCTCCCTTCTGGGCCTGTGTGCGGGTGCTGGGCGGGATCTTCGTACTGCTGACCTTCTTCCAGACCGGGCCTGAAGTGCTACACTCCGGCGCAACCGGCGGGCTGGTGCTCAACGATCTGCTACCAGTGCTCTTCTCGGTCTTCATTTTTGCCGGCCTGCTGCTGCCGTTGTTGCTCGATTTCGGGCTGCTGGAGTTCGTCGGCACCATGATGACCCGCATCATGCGCCCGGTGTTCCGTCTGCCGGGTCGCTCCGCCGTGGACTGTTTTGCCTCCTGGCTGGGGGATGGTAGCGTCGGCATTCTGCTCACCAGCAAGCAGTACGAAGGGAAGTTTTATACCCAGCGGGAAGCTGCCGTCATTGGTACCACCTTCTCTGCCGTCTCCATCACCTTCTGTCTGGTGGTGATCTCTCAGGTGAAGCTGGAGCACATGTTTGTGCCCTTCTATCTGACCGTCTGTTTGGCCGGTGTGGTTGCGGCCATCGTGGTACCACGCCTGCCCCCGCTCTGCTGGAAGAGGGATGTCTATATCGATGGCACCCCCTTGTGCCGCAAGCAGGAGTCTGTACCGCATCAACACAGTGTGCTGAGCTATGGTCTTGAGCGTGCCCTGACCAAGGCGGAGAAGATGACCGATCTCGGCGCTGTGGTGCGGGAAGGGGTGAAGAACGCGCTGGACATGGTGTTTGGCGTGCTGCCAGTGGTGATGGCGATCGGTACTTGTGCCCTGATGCTGGCTGAACATACCCCCGTCTTCAACTGGCTGGGTGCGCCGTTCGTTCCCTTGCTCGAACTGCTGCAACTGCCGGAGGCCGAAGCGGCCGCCAAGACCATCATGGTCGGGTTTGCCGACATGTTTATCCCGGCTGTGCTGGCATCCAGCATCGAGAGCGAGATGACCCGCTTCGTCATCGCGGCCATGTCGGTGACCCAGCTTATCTATATGTCTGAAGTGGGCGCGCTGTTGCTGGGCAGCAAAATTCCGGTCAAGTTGTGGGAGCTCTTTATTATCTTCCTGATGCGCACTCTGGTGACCCTGCCGGTAATTGCCGGTATGGCTCATCTGCTGTTCTGATACAGACTGCCATAGCCTTAAGGCCACTCCCTATGGAGTGGCCTTTTGCTATCTGGCGTTTGCCACGGCAGAAAGTGTTCCGTTCGAACATCTCATGGTAGAGTGCCCCTCTGTTAGCAAATTGTGATGCAACGGAGTGTATTTATGTCTGCCATTCCCTATTCCCTTCTCGATCTGGTGCCGGTTGCCGAGGGTTCCCATCCTGCCGAATCGTTCCACCATTCGCGCGATCTGGCACAACATGCCGAGCGTTGGGGTTACCATCGCTACTGGCTGGCCGAACACCACAACATGCCGGGTATTGCCAGTGCAGCGACATCTGTGTTGATCGGCCATCTTGCCGGGGCAACCAGCACCCTGCGGATCGGGGCGGGTGGCATCATGCTGCCGAACCACTCGCCGTTGGTCATTGCCGAGCAGTTTGGCACCCTGGCTTCTCTCTATCCCGACCGCATCGATCTCGGCCTTGGTCGCGCCCCCGGTACCGATCAGCGCACCATGCGGGCCCTCAGACGCCAACGCAGTGGTGAGGTGGATGAGTTCCCGGCCGATGTCCGCGAGCTGATGAGCTACTTTGGCGACGAGATTGGCGCGGTGCAGGCGGTGCCCGGGCAGGGACTGCATCTGCCCATCTGGCTGCTGGGCTCCAGCCTCTACAGTGCCCAACTGGCTGCGGCGATGGGCTTGCCGTTCGGTTTTGCCTCCCATTTTGCGCCAGCCATGTTGCTGCAAGCACTTGAGCTCTATCGCAACCAGTATCGCCCTTCTGCTCGCTGGCCCAAGCCCCATGCGGTGGTCTGCATCAACATGATCGCCGCCGACAGCGAGCGGGAGGCGCGCTTCCAGTTCACTACATTGCAGCAGCAGTTCCTGCGCCTCCATCGTGGCGATGCGGGCAAGCTGCCAGCACCGGTTGCCGAGTTGGGCGAGCAATGGTCGCCGCGCGAGCTGATGGCGATGGAGCAGACCCTTGCCCGCTCTCTGGTGGGCGATCCGGAGCAGATCCGCCATGGCCTCAAAGCGTTGCTGGCGGAAACCCGAGCCGATGAGCTGATGTTCAACGGTCCCATCGTCGATCATCAGGCTCGCTTGCGCTCTTTCGAGATCGCAGCCGGGTTGATGCGGGATCTATAAGCTCGCCTCCCCGCATACAAAGGCGCTATCTTGCAGAGAGAGTCTGGTGTCGCCCCGCTGTCAGATTTTCGCAAGGGGGCTGTTGGGGAACCGGATCCCGGATATCAAGCCTTTATCTAATGTACTGAATTAAAAGGAAAGTCAGGTTGGTGTCAGGCTGCTGTCGTGTCGCGTGCCACCCTCCAGCCCCTATTCTGGTTCCGTCAAGCAACCACAAGGAGTTCGAGATGATCGTCAGGAAGTTGAGATTGCAGCGGGGCTGGTCACAGGAGCAGTTGGCAGCCTTTACCGGCCTGAGCGTTCGCACCATTCAGCGGATCGAGCAGGGTCAGCAACCCGGACTGGAATCCCTCAAGGCCCTGGCCGCCGTCTTTGAGCTCGATGTGGCGCAACTGGACGGCACACGGCAACAGGAGCATGAGATGAGAGGGAGTGACACGATGGAACAGGATGGATTGCAGGTCTCGGCTGAGGAGCGGGCCGCCATGAAGTATGTGGAGGGGCTCAAGGGCTTCTATCACCATGTCGCCAGCTATCTGCTGGTGATTGGCGGGTTGTTTGCCATCAACTACCTGAGCAACCCCGGGTATATCTGGGCCTGGTGGCCGGCATTGGGGTGGGGATTGGGGTTGGCGTCCCATGCCATTCGGATATTCGAGCCTTTCAAACTGTTTGGCCCGGAGTGGGAGCGACGCCAGATCGAGAAACGGTTGGGGCGCAAGTTGTAACCAGAGCTGTTGTGGAAAAAGAGAGCCCGGCAAGTTGCCGGGCTCTCTTTTTGGTTCAGGTCTTTGCAATCACTGCCCTAGCTGGCGTGAGTGGGGCAGGGGGTGGCAAAGAGGGCATCATCCTCATAGCGCCACAGAGTGAGGCTGTTGCCCCAGACACAGCCGGTATCGAGCGCCTTTATATCGCTCTTGCCGGTGTTGCCCATCAGGGCCGCCCAGTGGCCGAACACCAGAATGGGGTCATCCACGTGATGCTCGCGCTGCTCGAACCAGGGGCGCAGCCCCGGGGTCGACTCTTTGGGGCCCTTCTTGCATTTGAAGTCGAGCCGACCATCGAAGTAGCAGAAGCGCATCCGGGTGAAGGTGTTGATGATGTAGCGGTAGCGGTCGATCCCGACCAGATCATCTTTCCAGCCATCCGGCTGATCGCCATACATGTTGTGCAGTAGCCACAGGTACTGATCGCCACGCAGCAGGCTCTCTACCTCGCGGGCGCAGTTGCGGGCGGTGCGGGCATCCCACGCCGGAGAGATACCGGCATGCACCATCATGATGGGCAGGTCGGGGTGTTCGGCCAGCAGCGGGCGGTGGCGCAGCCACTCCAGCAGTTCGTCCCGATCCGGCGCATCCATCAGGCTCTGCAGCTTGTCTTTCTTCTTGAGCGGTGCAACGCCATTGGCCACCGCCAACAGGTGCAGGTCGTGGTTACCGAGCACGGTAATGGCACGGTTGCCCAGATCCTTGACGAATCGCAATGTGTTGAGCGAGTCCGGGCCGCGGGCGACCAGATCGCCGCAGAGCCAGAGCACGTCATTTTCGGGATCGAACTTGGCAAGATCCAGCAGACGGCGCAAGTCGTCGTAACAGCCCTGGATGTCACCGACAAAACAGTTCGCCATGAAACCTCAGTTGATAATGTTGGGGATGGCCAGCGTGAAGGGGGCGACGGGCGCCTCAAACTGCTGGCCAGAGCCATCTTGCAGGGTGTAACTCCCCTCCATCACTCCGAGCGGTGTCGCCAGCGGCACGCCGCTCTGGTAGCGGTAGGTCTCTCCCTCGGCAATAAGGGGTTGCTCCCCGACCACGCCGAGGCCCGAGACTTCCTGCATCTTGCCATTGGCATCGGTGATGAGCCAGCGCCGATGCAGCAGCTGCGCCGGGCCGGGCCCCAGATTCTCAATCTCGATAAGATAGTGAAACTGGTAGGGGTCTTTGCTATCCGCCACATACGAGGGGTATGGGCGGACAACGATGTGCGGGAGCGACACCGGATCAGGCCTTTGGCTGATCCGCCAGCCAGTTGGCGATCATGACAAACTGCTCGAGGGAGAGGTTCTCCGGGCGCAGATTGCCATCGATACCAAGCTCGGTCAGCTGGGCGTCGGTGATGAAGTTGGAGAAGCTGTTGCGGATGGTCTTGCGACGCTGGCCGAAGCCCTCAGTGCAGACGCGATTCAGACAACGGATGTCTTTGGCGACTATGGTCGGGTTCTTGTGCGGCACCAGACGAACCACGGCAGAGTCTACCTTCGGTGCTGGCTTGAAGGCGCCCGGGCCCACTTCCAGTACCGGGATCACCTGGCAGTAGTACTGGGTCATCACGCTCAGACGGCCATAAGCCTTGCTGCCGGGGCCGGCGGCCAGACGCAATACCACTTCCTTTTGCAGCATGAAGTGCATGTCTTCGACCCGATCGGCGAACTCGCACAGGTGGAAGATGAGCGGGGTGGAGATGTTGTAGGGCAGGTTGCCGAAGATACGCAGCGGCCCCTTGCCTTCACCCATCAGGGTGCTGAAGTCGAAGCGCATGGCATCGGCTTCGATGACGGTGAGCTTCTCCTTCAGGGTCGGGTGCTCGCGCAGGCGCGCCGCCAGATCCCGGTCCAGCTCGACCACGGTCATCTTGTCCATCTGGGCGGCAACCGGCTCGGTCAGCGCGGCCAGACCCGGGCCGATCTCCACCAGGTTTTGGCCCGGCTGCGGATTGATGGCGGCCACGATCTGGTCGATCACGTAGCGATCGTGCAAGAAGTTCTGACCGAAACGCTTACGGGCCGTGTGGCCCATGTGCACCTTACTGCTCATATCTTTTTTTCTCTACCATCTTGATGGCGTGGTTAATCGCGGTGACAAGGCTACCCGAATCAGCCAGGCCCTTGCCTGCCAGATCCAGCGCGGTGCCGTGATCCACCGAAGTGCGGATGAAGGGAAGCCCCAGAGTGATATTGACCGAACTGCCAAAGCCCTTGTATTTGAGCACGGGCAGCCCCTGGTCGTGGTACATGGCGAGTACCGCATCCGCATCCTTGAGGTATTTCTCCTGGAACAGGGTGTCGGCCGGCAACGGGCCGACCAGATCGATCCCCTCCTGACGCAGAGTCGCCAGAGCGGGTTCGATCACGTCAATCTCTTCACGTCCGAGGTGGCCGCCTTCCCCTGCATGGGGATTGAGGCCGCAGACGTAAATTCGGGGTTTGGCGATGCCAAACTTGGTAGCGAGATCCGCATTGAGGATGCGGATCACCTTGCCGAGGCGATCTTCCGTGATCGCCATCGCCACATAGGCAAGGGGGATATGGGTGGTCGCCAGCGCAACCCGCAGTCCCTCGGTTGCCAGCATCATCACCACGTCGGCGGTGCCCGACTGCTGGGCGAAGAATTCGGTATGACCGCTAAACGAGACTCCGGCCTGGTTGATGATCCCCTTGTGCACCGGCCCGGTCACCACGGCGGCAAATTCGCCGCTCATGTTGCCATCGCAGGCGCGTTGCAGGGTCGCCAGCACATAGGCGCCGTTGCCTTCGTTCAGCTCGCCCGGTACCACAGAGGTACCGAGAGAGACAGAACACACCGTCAGGGTACCGGCTCGCTGCGGTTGAGCAGGTTGACTGGCATCATAGGGCTCAAGCTCGATGGGCAGCCCAAGCAGGGCCGCCCGCTCGCGCAGCAATACCGGATCGGCAATGACCACCAACTGGTGCGGCCAATCCTGCTGGGCAATCTGCAGCACCAGATCAGGCCCAATCCCGGCCGGTTCGCCCGGGGTGACGGCAAGACGACGACAGTTCATCAGCTACCGGCGCCTTCGATGCGGATGTAGGCCTCGTCACGCAGCTCGTCCAGCCACGCCTGGGACTCTTCCACGAAGCGACGGTTGTAAATGAGCTGGTAGGCGCGCTGCTCCTGTGCCTTGTCGGTGGCGTCCTGGCTACGGCGATCTTCCACCTGCACGATGTGCCAGCCATGGCTGGTACGGAACGGGGCACTGATTTGGCCCGGCTGCAGGCGGTTGACCATGTCGCGGAACTCGGGCACATAGACGTTGGGATCAGACCAGCCCAGTTCGCCGCCCTGTACTGCAGAGCCCGGATCTTCGGAGTACTTCTCAGCCATGCTGGCGAAGCTTGCCTTGCCGCTCTTGATGTCGTGCAGAATGCCGTCCAGCATCCCCTTGGCCTTCTCTTCGCTCAGGATGATGGAGGGCTTGATCAGGATGTGGCGAGCCTTCACCTCGGTCAGCATCACCTGCTGCTGCCCCTTGGTATCGAACACCTTGATGATGTGTAGACCGGCACCGGAGCGCAGCGGGCCGACGATGTCGCCCTTCTTGGCGCCCTGTACCGCTTCCGCCATCAGGGTCGGCATCTCTTGCGGGCTCATCCAGCCCCAGTCACCACCTTCCAGCGCCTTGGGCCCATTACTCTCGGCAATGGCCAGTTTGCGGAAGTCGGCACCCTGCTTGAGGGCAGTCAGGATACGCTCGATCTTGCTCTTGGCGGCATCCAGCTGGGCAGCGGTGGGGTTATCCGGCAGGGAGATCTGGATATGACCGACGTGGTATTCGTCCTGTTGCTGACCCTGTTTTTTCAGGATATCGACCACCTGCTTCACCTCCTGATCGGAGATGTTGATGCGACGACGTACCTGATTGCGGCGTACCTCGTTCATCAGGATCTCGCGGCGCACCTCTTCCCGATACTGGGCATAGCTCATCCCTTCGCGGGCGAGCTGGGCACGCAGCTGATCCATGGTCATCTTGTTGTCGGCGGCGATCCCCTGGATAGCTTGCTCCAGCTGGGTATCGCTGATCTTGAGGCCCTGGCGATCAGCCAGTTGCAGCTGCAGACTCTCCTGGATCAGGCGATCCAGTGCCTGCTTGCGCAGGGTGGCGTCATCGGGCAGGGACTGGCCACTCTCCTGGGCGGAGAGTTTTACCTTGTTGACCAGTGCATCCTGTTGACTGGCAAGCACCACGTCCTTGTTGACCACGGCCAGCACCTTGTCCATCAGCTCGGGGGCCGCCAGTGCGGCCTGACTCATGGCGCCAAACATACCCGCGGTCAGCAGGGCAATCAGGGTCTTTTTCATATCCATCTCTCAAGGCTGGACCAGCATCATTGCTGGTCTTTCAGATTAAACGGGCGAACATAGGGCAACAGCTCGGTATCCAGCGTGACGCTGCGGCCACCGGTACCGACACTGCCAAGTCCCTTCATCTCGAATTGAAGACCGATCGATTTCTCGGAGGTGGGCTTCAGAGTGATGTTGTCTGGCTGGTTATGCCACTCCAGACTCAGGTTGATGCTCCAGCAGCAGGAGTCATATTTGACACCTATTTTGCGGTCAATATTGACGTTTTGCTGGATGTCACGGTAGTAGCCACCATACATCTGCCACTGATCGGCGATCGGCGCCATCATCACCAGACCTGCCTGGCTCAAGTCTTCGGCTACAGCACTGTTGTAGTAGCTCTTGTTGCCATCCTTGATAAAGCGGTAGTTGACCTGGCTGATGAACTTCTCGTTGCGGTATTCCACAGCGCCATTTGCCGCACTGAACTGACTTTTCTCGGTGTCGTATTGAGTGCCAGCGTGAGCAAACCACTGCTCCGTGACCCGGGCATCCCCCTCAAAGGAGAGCAGGGAGCGAGAGTTGGTGCTCTCGGGATCCGAAGGATAGAGGCGAACCTTGGGTGGCGTGATCTCGAAGGCCTGGGCTACTGCCAAACGCAGCCGCTCGTCACCTACGTTGTCGTAGATCCGGCTGGTGAGACCGGCAGTGACCCGGTTGGCGTCGCTGATGCGGTCGAGACCGGCATACCGACGATCGCTGAACAGGCTGTAGTAATCCTGACGGGTGGTGGTGGAGTCATAGATCCCGATATCGTCCTGATCCCGATAGGGGACGTAGAGATACTGGAACTCGGGTTCCAGAGTCTGGGTGCCCTTGCCATCATACCAGTCAACCGGGCGATCGAAGTTGAGCCCCCCCTTGAGGCGGAAGGAGGGGAGGGTGCGATTGACAGTGCCATCCTTCAGGGTGAGCTGGCCAGTGCTGGAGTCAGTAAAACGCGAGCGATCCGTGTAGACCAGATCCTTGGGCACCTCCTGGTTGTAGGAGGTAAACATCAGCTTGTACTGGCTGGTGAGGTAGTAGCCAGGGGCATCGATGAGAGGCACGGTCAGGGTCGGAGCCAGGTGCAGACGGGTGGTGGTGTAACGCTCACCGGCCTGCTGGGCACTGGCGCTGCCGCTGTCATAACCAAATTTGGTCAGTTCGCTGTTCCAGGCCAGATCGAACCACTTGCCCTGCTGGTAGTAGTTGTAGTCGATACGCGGCAGCATCTCGTGAGGCAGCAGCGCGTAGGGGCTCAGGATCTGATAGCGGCGCACTTCTGAGGTTAGGTTCCAGTTCTGCTGGTAGTAACCGGCAGTAAAGGATTGCTGCAACTGGCTGTCGACCTGGGTGCCCACCGGCGGGCTGAAGTCGTTGAAGTAGTTGTAATCCTTGTCGCGCACCTGAGTGTAATCGACACCAAAGCGCAGGGAACCATCCATCAGGCTTGAGCCGTGACGCACGTTCATCAGATAGCGGTGGCCATCGGACAGGTAAGGGGTGCCGGTCGACGTGTTGATGAAGCTGGGGTTGCCGGCATCATACTGCTTGTCGTCCGCCAGGTTTTCAAAGTAGAGGATGCCTGCGTGGGCGGGGTCCGGCATATAGCGGAACTCCACCTGCTCCATCAGGCCACGTTTGTCCATAAAACGGGAGGTGATGGTGGCATCGTAGTTGGGGGCTATGTTCCAGTAGAAGGGCTGGGTGATATCCATGCCGTTGCTGGAACTCTGGGTATAACCGGGGTAGAGCAAGCCTGTCTTCCGCTCATCCTTGATGGGGAAGTTGATATAGGGGAAGTAGAACACCGGATAGTCGTAGAGCCAGAGGCTGGCGTTCCACGCCTCGCCGAACACCTCTTTCTGGTCGATGTCGATGCTGCCAGCCTTGAGTGTCCACACCTCCTGACCGGGGGGGCAGGTGGTGTACTGGGCCCCCTCCATGGTGATGTTCTGGTTGTTGTTGGTCATGGTGACCCGCTTGGCAAAGCCGCGCACCGGTGAGCCATGAACCTGATATTTGCCCTCTTCCAGTTCGGAGTTCTTGGTATCCAAATTCGACTTGAGGGTCTTGTCGCTGGTGACGGTCACCTGACCGTCGTTGTAATAGATGTTGCCGATGGCGATGACATCCCGGCTCTTCTGGTCGAGCTGGGCATAGTCGGAGTCGAACTTGCGAACCCCCTGACGAACCTTGACGTCCCCTTCATAGACGGCGGTGCCGCCCTGCTTGGCTTCGAGGCGGTCAGCATCCACCTCGACCGGCAGCGCATTGGCCTCCTCGGCAGAGGCTGGTTTTTCGACCTTGGGGACATAGTCGTAACAGAGGCTGTCGAGGATCCCTGTGGCTGGCGGCGTCTCAAAAGGGGCAGCCTGAACCATCATGGATGTCAGGGCCGGTGCCAGGCTGATAGTCAGGGCGATGGGATAACGGTATCCCAGTGTCCATTTTGTCATGTGAAAGACTCGTGCAATCCGTGATAGATACGGTTGATCCAAGGCATGCATTTTACGACAGGTTTCATCGAGTTGACATTGCATGTCATTGCTTTATGTTAGCCGGCAATGATAAAGCATTATTGCGGCCAGGGCTAACAGCCAAGTGCTGCTTTCCACCTTGGTCCCCTACTTATGCACGATCGCGATTCCCTGCTATTGCAGTGGGCACGCCAGATTTCAGGCGATGCCACCCTTCAGTTGACCCTCATTTCCGGTGATGCCAGTTTCCGCCGCTACTACCGTGGCGCCGGGCTGGTATGGGTAGATGCCAATCCTAAAACCGAAAAAAATCATGAGTTTGTTCGTAATGCAGTAGCCTTGCATGCGCGTCAGCTCCTGGCGCCAGAGGTCAAGGCCGTTGATTATGAACAAGGTTTGCTGGCGGTCAGCGATCTGGGCGATACCCAGCTGATCAGCTGCCTGAACGAGCAAAATGTGCTGGCCTGGTATGGCAAGGCGATCGATCTGTTGCCAACACTGGGGTCGGTGGAGCTGGCGCTTGAGCCCTTCGATGCCGCCTTTATGGCGCGGGAGAACAGCATTTTCCCCGAGTGGCTGCTTGGCCATCATCTGCAACTGACCCTGAGCGATGAAGAGCAGCAGTTGCTCGATGAGACTTTTGCCTGTCTCACCGCCTGTAATCTGTCTCAGCCACAAGGGGTGATGCACCGTGACTTCCACAGTCGCAACCTGATGGTGTGCGGTGGAGACACTCCTGATAGCAGCGAACTCGCCATCATCGATTTTCAGGATATGGTCATCGGGCCGCTCACCTATGACCTGGTTTCCCTGCTGAAAGATTGCTATGTGCGCTGGCCGGACGCGGTGATCGAGCAGGGGATGCAGCATGGCTTTGCCACTCTGCAGCAGGCGGGTCTGCTTGGCGAGCGCGACTACGCCAGTTTCCGCCGCGATGCCGACCTGACCGGCATGCAGCGCCATCTGAAAGCGGCAGGGATTTTCACCCGCCTCTATCATCGCGACGGCAAGTCCGGCTATCTCAAGGACATTCCCCGTACTCTCGGCTACGTGGTGGATGTCTGTCGCAGCCACGATAGCGCTTATCCGGTGCTGGGCCGTTTTGGCCAGTGGCTCGAGCAGGTGGTGTTGCTGGGGATCGCCAACGCCGGGGTGAAACCATGAAGGCGATGATCCTGGCCGCTGGCCGTGGCGAGCGGATGCGCCCGCTGACTGACCTGCTGCCCAAGCCGTTGTTGGCTGTCGGGGGCAAGCCGCTCATTGTCCACCATATCGAAAAGCTCAAAGCAGCCGGAGTCACCGAGCTGGTGATCAACCACGCCTGGCTCGGCCACAAGCTCGTCGAAACCCTGGGGGATGGCAGTGCGCTTGGCGTGACCATTCATTGGTCGGCCGAGGAGAGTGCACTGGAGACGGCCGGCGGCATCATCCAGGCGCTGCCACTGTTGGGGGATGAGCCGTTTCTGGTGATCAACGGCGATACCTGGCTCGATCTCGACTATCGCTCTCTGATTGAGCAGCCCCAGGGTGAGAATCTGGCCCACCTCTGGCTGGTGCCCAATCCGCCCCAGCATCCGGCTGGGGACTTCGCCCTGCAAGATGGCAAGGTCGTAGACACCCCCGCCTTTACTTTCAGTGGCGTCGGTCTTTATAGGCCCGCAGCCTTTGCCGGTCTGCCTGCAGGTGCCCGCAAACTGGCTCCCCTGCTGCGGGAGTGGATGGCGCAGGGGCGGGTAGGTGGCAGCCTGCTCGCTGGCGAGTGGCGCGATATCGGCACTGTCGACCGTCTGCGCGAGCTGGACGAACAGCTTCAGCGCCGAGCTCAATAACATCAAGAGGTCTTGAACCATGCGTATTTGGGGTAAGGTGCTGGGCGCCTTCTTCGGTTTTCTGCTCGGCAACATTGTTGGTGCCCTGATTGGTCTCTGGATTGGCCACCGTTTCGATCGTGGCATGGGGCTACAAGGGGCGTTTCGCCGTACTCCGACTCAGGAGCAACAGGCTGTCTTCTTCCATGCCACCTTCTCGGTGATGGGCCATATCGCCAAATCGAGCGGTCAGGTGACCGAGCAGGAGATCCGGGTCGCCTCCAATCTGATGGATCGGATGCGTCTCTCCGGCGAGCTGCGCAGCCGCGCGCAGGATTCGTTCCGGCAGGGCAAGGAGGCCGGTTTCCCGCTGCGCGAGACCCTGGCCGAGTTTCGTCGTGCCAGCCAGGGCCAGCGCGATATCCTGCGCTTCTTTCTGGAAGTGCAGCTGCAGGCCGCCTTTGCCGATGGTCGGGTAGAGGATGGTGAACGCGCCATCCTGCACACCATTGCTGACGAGCTGGGCTTCAGCCGTATCGAGCTGGCCCGCATTCTGGCGATGGCCGAGGCGCAGATGAACTTCTTCAATCAGGCCCATGGCCAGTATCAGGGGAGCGGTGCGGGTGGCCAGCAGTATCGGCAGGCGCCTCCCTCGGCGGATCGCCTCAAGAATGCCTACCAGCTGCTGGGGGTGAGCGAGAGCGACAGCGATCAGGATATCAAGCGTGCCTACCGCAAGGAGATGAGCAAGCATCACCCAGACAAGCTGGCCGCCAAGGGATTGCCGCCGGAGATGATGGAGATGGCCAAGGAGAAGACCCAGGAGATCCAGCAAGCCTGGGAGTGGATCCGCGAGGCCCGCGGCATCCGGTAAGCGCCAACGTCAGGTTGGAACAGACAATAAAAAGCCCCGCAGCAGTGCGGGGCTTTGCTTTGCTGTGTGGCGTAGGCCGGGTTATTTGGCCGGAATGGCTTCCAGTACGTGTACCAGCAGTTGCCAGAAACGCTCGACTGCCGGGATGTGTACCTTCTCATCAGGGGAGTGGGCACCGCGGATGGTCGGGCCGAAGGAGACCATGTCCCACTCCGGATAGGCGCTCTTGAACAGACCGCACTCGAGACCGGCGTGGATCACCATCACGTTGGGCATGGTGCCGAACAGGGTCTGGTAGCTGTTGCGCACCAGCGCCATGACGGGGGAGTCCACGTTCGGCGCCCAACCCGGATAGGCACCGGTGAATTCGCAGCTGGCACCCGCCAGGGTGAACAGGGAGCGGGTCATCTGCTCGATGCTCTCGCGACCGGAATCGATCAGGGAGCGGATCAGGCACTGGACGTACACTTCGCCATCCTGAGTCTTGATGACCCCCAGGTTGGTAGAGGTTTCGGTCACGCCGGGCATGGCATCGCTCATGCGCATCACGCCATTCGGGCAGGCCATCAGGGCATCCAGCAGGCGCTGCTGCAGGGAGACGCTCATCAGCTTGGCCGGTTTGGCGGCGCTGTTGACCAGCAGAGTCAGGTTCGGCTCGGTGGCGGCCAGCTCGGTCTGGTAGATCCCGGTATAGCGGTCAACCAGGGCCTTGAACTCGTTTACGCTGGCAGCGGGTACCAGCAGGGTGGCACGGGCTTCGCGCGGGATGGCGTTGCGCAGGGTGCCGCCGTGGATCTCGGCCAGACGGATACCGAGCGGCTCGGCTGCTTTGAGCAGGCGCACCAGCAGCTTGTTGGCGTTGCCACGACCGCGGTGGATGTCGCAACCGGAGTGACCGCCACGCAGCCCTTTGACGGCCAGCTCGAGGGCTTCGCCTTCCGCAGCATCAGCCAGCTCGAGCGGGAAACGGATATTGGCATCCACCCCACCGGCGCAGCCCATATAGACCTCGCCATCCTCTTCGGAGTCGGTGTTGAGCAGGATCTCGCCTTCCAGCCAACCCGCTTCCAGACCGAAGGCGCCGGTCATGCCGGTCTCTTCGTCAGTGGTCAGCAGCACTTCCAGCGGGCCGTGCTTGATGGTCTTGTCCGCCAGCACGGCCAGGCAACCGGCCATACCGATGCCGTTGTCGGCACCCAGGGTGGTGCCACGGGCAGTGACCCACTCGCCATCGACATAAGCATCGATGGGATCGGTCGCGAAGTCGTGTTTGGTGTCGGCGTTGGCCTGCGGCACCATGTCGATGTGGGCCTGCAGCACCACACCTTTGCGGTTTTCCATCCCCGGGGTAGCCGGTTTCTTGATGATGATGTTGCCGACGTTATCCTGTTTGACCGCCAGACCTTCCCCTTGCGCCCATTGGACGATCCAGGCGCTCAGCTTGGCTTCATGCTTGGAAGGGTGGGGGATGGAGCAGATCTGTTCGAAGAAATGCCAAATCAGTTGGGGGGACAAGGAACTTAGTTGTGCCACGTCAGGACTCCTTACCAGCACGGAATGAGAGAGGCCCCGTCAGTGGGCCTGGAAAGTGGATAACGATAATACAGTCAATCGCAGAAAAATGTGAGCGGTTAGCGCAAATCGCAGGGCGGTTGTGCTGTCGGTGGCCACCGGGGCAGTGCAATTGTCAGGCTCGGGTGACACTGTTTGGCAGAAACGAAATTTATGTGACGGGCTTCACAAAAAGATTGAATTTACGGTGCCGGCTGGTAAATTAGCTCCCGTGGTTCGCCACCCGTCAGGATGACGATGAAAGCCTCCAGGGAACCGAAGCAAAGCAAGTGCGCCTCCATGGAACCGAGTGTTCGTTCAAGGATTTGAGCCCGCATAAAGGTACGTAACTTGTTAAGCAATCAGGAGATTCAAGATGCCAGGCAGCAACTCTACCTATTGGTTCGCCCCATCTCTCTATACCCAGGGTTTCAGCTACCCTAACCCCTTCGTCAGCCGTCGCTAAGACGAGCTTGTCCTGAGGGGCAAGTCACCCGATTGGGTGCAGACGACAAAGCAGCAGGTGCGCGAGGTAAATCCTCCCCCTGCTATTTTTTTATCTGTCGTTTGCCGAAGAGCGTCAATTGTCGCTGACGAAAGGGGAACAAGATTGGCCGTTCGACTCTCTGGTTGGGTCATTTGAAGATGAAGAGGCCAATTTTTCCTGAATTTGGCATACGTTTGCCAGGCATTTTCTCTGCAAAGGGTGCTATCATATCGGCCCAACAGCCTGTCCGCGGTTTTGGCACTCTTATCGACCCAAGCGCCGGATATGTCCATCTTGCTTCCACTGTTATCAGATTTGCTGCCGAGGTCATCTCTCAGGCAGACCAAGTGCAATCTGAATTCAGCCGGACAAGAGCCGCCATTTATTGGCATTCGAGAGGATACTTTCGGATGCCATTATTTTAAGTGATTGTTTTTGTACAACTATTCGAGATCGATAATATGCCGAAAAAGTTTTATGTGTCGTGGGACAACCTGCAACGTGAAGCTCGCCGTCTGGCTCGTCGTCAACTGCCTGCCAACCAGTGGAAAGGGATCATCGCGGTCAGCCGCGGCGGTCTGGTACCCGCAGCCCTGATGGCCCGTGAACTCGGCATCCGCAACGTAGAGACCCTCTGCATCTCCAGCTATGACCATGACAACCAGCGCGAGCTGGTGGTTGTGAAGGGTGCGACCACTGCCGGTGACGGCGAAGGTTGGCTGGTAGTGGAAGATCTGGTGGACACCGGCACAACCGCCAAGGCCATTCGCGATCTCTACCCAAAAGCCAAGTTCATCGCCATTTTTGCCAAGCCGATGGGTGAGCCGCTGCTGGATGATTTCGAAGTTGCCATCCCGCAGGACACCTGGATCGAGCAACCGTGGGATATGGCGCTGGAGTTTGTCACGCCAATCTGCGACGAAGAGTAATGGTTTCACAGGGCTCCTTGAAGGAGCCCTGTTTTTTTGTGTATCAATCTGTTGCGGGGTGGCTGACGGGCAGTAAAAGTGGTTAAGATGAACCATTGCCTGATTGAAAGAGACATTATCTTGGACTTGAACGACGACCTTAATCTGACCGAAAAACTGTTCACCCGGGTCAAGAAGGTATTGGAAACTTCCGAGATCTCCAACTCCAGCCCTGCCGAACTGGCCGAGGCCGAGTCAGACGAGATGTTTATTGACGGCTCCATGTCAAAGAGCTGGTATCGCTTACTGCGCCGCCCATCCTGGGCTTGGCAGGGGGCAGATCCGGTCGAGGTGGAGCAGACTCTGGCCCGCATCGCCATGGCGACCGGCGAGCGCACCCACGACTGCTATCTCGATACCATCAAGGGCTATGTGCCCGGCAACTGGATCTACGAGTGGAGCCAGGTGGCTGGCACCTATTTCAAGCAGGGCCGCGAACTGTGCGAGCAGGGCGATAAGGAAGGGGCGCTCAAGCAACTGCTCAAGGCGGTGCGCTACTACTCCATCGCCAGCTACCCCCATCTGAAAGATGACGAACTGGCGGATCAGGCCCAACTGCTCGGCAACATGGCCTATCGCGAAGCGGGCCGGCTGTTCAAGGTGCCGCTCAAAGAGATCCAGGTGCCATTTCGCGGCAAGAATATCCAGGGCTATCTCCACCTGCCGGCTACCGACAAGCCGGTGCCGCTGGTGATCATCAGCGGGGGGATCGACTCCCTGCAGCTCGATTTTCTCAACTTCTACCTCAAACGGCTCGAACCCAACGGCATCGGCATGTTGTCGCTGGATATGCCGGGTATCGGCTATGCCGAGCACTGGCCGCTGGTGCAGGATACCAGTCGTCTCCATCAGGCGGTGCTGCACTACCTCTCCGAGGTGGCCTGGGTCGATCACCAGCGTATTGCCATGGTCGGTTTTCGACTGGCGGGCAATGTGGCGGCGCGGCTGGCCTTTATCGAGCCGTTCAAGCTCAAAACCGTGGTCTGCGTCGGGGCCGGGGTCAATCAGGTGTTTACCAATCAGGAGTTGTTTGCCCGATGCCCGCGCATGATGCGGGACAGTCTGGCCAACCGGTTGGGGGCCGATGCGGCACAGTGGGATACCATGCGCACCAAGTGCCAGGTATTTTCACTGAAAACGCAAGGATTGCTCGGGACTCGCACATCGGTGCCGATATTAAGTATCGGACACAAGAGAGATTTCATCTGTCCCGAGCAGGATGTCCGGGCGTTGGCGTCGGCCAGCCGCAATGGCAAGGCCATCGTGTTTGACAAACAGCCCTTGCTGGAGGTCTATGACCAGGCGCTGGATGAGATTGTCGAGTGGTTGAAACGGCACCTGTGTGCCTGATATTGCGCTAAAAATCTGACGCCATCACCAGGTGGCGCGGCTTGTTTAACAGGGAGGTTAACATGTCTGAAAGAGTGACCTACAAGCGGCTGCTGCGGCAGTTTGCTGCCATTGGCCCCTATCTGCGCGAAGATCTCTGTGAAGAGGGGCGTTACCGCTTCGACTGTTTGTCTGTCTGCGTCAGCGCCAAACCGGCGCCGGACAAGCGGGAGTTCTGGGGCTGGTGGCTGGTGCTGGAGCAGGATGATCACCAGTTCCGCTATCACTATCAGTTCGGTTTTTACAATGCCGATGGCGAGTGGCTCGACAAGCCGATCCCCAAGAAGCATCAGGTGGAGGTGGAACGCACCCTCAACCGCTTCTACAAGCTCATCAGCGACAAGCTGGCCGCGCTTGAGTGTCACCTGTCTCCTGCCGAGCAGGTCACCAACGAGTTGACCGTAACGGCAGCCTGATCCCCTGAAGCCCTGCGAGTTGCATCTGTCACTCGCAGGGCTTCAGTTCTCTCTCCTCCCGTTTTTTCTACTCTTCCACCGCACCATGAATTGCCTTGCAGGGCTCCATGGCCGTGGGTATAAAGATATTCCTTACTTTTTTAGCCTTTATGCTCCCATGGAAAACAGAACCATAGTCGTCAAGTTGGGCACCAGCGTGCTCACAGGGGGGTCTTCCCAGCTCAATCGTGCCCATATGGTCGAGCTGGTCAGACAGTGTGCGGCCTTGCACCGTCACGGCCATCGGGTCGTGGTGGTCACCTCGGGGGCTATCGCCGCCGGGCGTGAGCATCTGGGCCATCCGCCACTGGCGCCAACCTTGCCCAACAAGCAGATGCTGGCGGCGGTCGGTCAGACCCAACTCATTCGGGTGTGGCAGGATCTGTTCAACCTCTATGGCTTGCATATCGGCCAGATGCTGCTGACTCGCGCCGATCTGGAAGATCGGGAGCGCTATCTCAATGCCCGCGATACCATGCGCACCCTGCTCGATCACCGCATTATTCCTGTCATCAACGAAAACGACGCGGTAGCGACCGCCGAGATCAAGGTCGGTGATAACGACAACCTCTCCGCCCGCGCCGCCATCCTGGCGGATGCCGATCTGCTGATCCTGCTCACCGACCAGAAGGGGCTGTTTACCGCCGATCCGCGTACCAATCCCGATGCCCAGCTCATCGAAGAGGTGCAGACCATTGACGATACCCTGCGCTCGCTGGCAGGTGACAGTGTCAGCGGCCTCGGTACCGGCGGCATGGCCACCAAGCTGCAGGCGGCCGATGTGGCACGTCGCGCCGGCGTCAACGTGGTGATTGCGACCGGCCAGATGCCGGAGGTGATCGGCCGTCTCGCCAAGGGCGAGCGTATCGGTACCCTCTTCCCGGCGCTGGCCTCCCCGCTGGAAGGGCGCAAGAGCTGGATCCTGGCAGGCCCGCCTCCTCACGGCGAAGTCCATGTTGATCAGGGGGCTGTCGCCGCCATGAAGGATAAAGGCTCCAGCCTGCTGCCCAAGGGGATCGTTGCGGTCAAGGGCGACTTTATTCGAGGTGATGTGGTGCGAATTCTTGATCCCAAAGGCGCAGAGCTGGCCCGCGGCATCTGCCGTTACGACCATCTGGAGCTGGATAAGCTGCGCGGCGTCCACTCTGATCAGATTGAACAGGTATTGGGCTATGGCTACGGCTCTGTGGCTATCCATCGAGACGACATGGTGCTGCTCTAATCAGGGCGGCACGGCATGAACAAAGGGAAATGAGATGAGTCTGGAGAAAATGGGGCTGGCGGCTCGAGAAGCCGCCTATCAGCTGGCTACCGTCAGCACGGCGCAGAAGAACCGGGCGCTGGCCGCCATCGCCGACGAGCTGGAGGCGCGCAGTGAGCAGATCCTCGCTGCCAACGACAAGGATATCGCCGCTGGCCGTGAGGCGGGCTTGTCAGAGGCGATGCTGGATCGCCTGCTGCTCAATCCGGCCCGGCTGGCCGGTATCGTGGCAGATGTGCGCAAGGTGATCACGCTGGATGATCCGGTCGGCGCCGAAATGGATAGCCGGGTGCTGGAAAATGGCCTGCGCCTCTCCCGTCGTCGGGTACCCATCGGGGTTATCGGCGTTATCTACGAGGCGCGCCCCAACGTCACTATCGACATCGCCAGCCTCTGCCTCAAGACCGGTAACGCCAGCATACTGCGCGGCGGGCGCGAGACCTTCCACTCCAATCTGGAGTTGGTGCGGGTGATCCAGCATGCGCTGGCGGCCTCCGGCCTGCCCGAGGCTGCAGTGCAGTACATCGACAACCCGGATCGGGCGCTGGTGGCCGAGCTGCTGCGCCTCGACCGCTTTGTGGACATGATCATTCCCCGCGGTGGTGCCGGCTTGCACAAGATGTGCAAGGAGAACAGCTCCATTCCGGTCATCATCGGTGGTTTCGGCATCAGCCACATCTTCGTCGACGAGAGTGCCGATCTGGTGCGCTCTCTGGCGGTTATCGACAACGCCAAGGTGCAGCGCCCCTCCGCCTGCAACGCCCTCGATACCCTTTTGGTACACGAGAAAGTCGCTTCAACTTTCCTGCCGCAGCTGGTGACGCTGATGAACGAGCGCAAGGTGACACTGGTGGCAGCGGCCAATGCCATGGCGCTGCTGGCGGGGGCCGACAACCTGTGCGAGGCGGGACCGGAGGATTTCGATACCGAGTGGCTGGGACTGACCCTGGGGGTCAAGCTGGTGGCGGATGTGAACGAGGCGCTGACCCATATGCGCGAGCATAACGCCGGCCACTCCGATGCCATCCTGACCAACGATCTGGCCAACGCCGAGCGTTTCGTCAACGGAGCCGGTTCGGCGGCGGTCTACGTCAACGCCTCGACTCGCTTCACCGATGGCGGCCAGTTTGGGCTGGGGGCCGAGGTGGCGGTCTCGACCCAGATGCTGCATGCTCGCGGCCCCATGGGGCTGACCGAGCTCACCAGCTACAAGTGGGTGGGGCAGGCCGATTACCTTAGCCGCGCCTGATAACTGTCTGTTTCACATACAAAAATGCCGACCCCTTGGGTCGGCATTTTATTTGGCGGATATCGGGAAGATATCAGGCGCTCGGGTTACTCCCCCTGATAGAGCACCTTGTCACCGGATTTGAGCACATAGCCCTTCCAGGGGAATAGGGTGTAACCGCTGCCCTGCCACGACCAGTTGCCTTCCATGCCCTGACGGGCAAGCTCGTGCTGCTCGCCAGTGGGCAGGGTCAGTTCGGCCTTGCTCTGATCGGTGTTGAACAGCACGAACGCGCTGCTGGTCTGGCTGGCATCGATCGGATTGAGCCGGATGCCCTGCTCGAACAGGCGCACGCATTTGCCGATCAGCGCTGACCACTGATAGCCCGCACTGCCGATGCAGCCGTGGCTGTCGCGATCGTTGCCAACCAGATGTTGTTCCGGTGTACTGCATGCCGCCAGCAGCAGAGAGGCGGCCATCAGAGTCAAGGTTCGCATGGTTACACCTGATCCTCTTCGAGGTTGTCCCGTTCAATGACGATATTGGAGAACCCCAGCTCTTTGAAGTAGTTCTCCCGGTAATCCTTCACGCTCTTCTTGTCGCGCCGGCACACCTGAGCCAGCTGAGCCTCCATGGCGTGGAAGCTGGCGAGATCGATCCCTTCGGCAGCGGCAACCGCATCATAGATGCTGTTGAACTTGTCGTTGGCATAGCCGATCGTTTTGGCCTGCTTCTTGTAGGTGTAGGTAATCTTGAACGCCATGGAGTTATTCCTTTGATTTGGCTTGCTTGCGCTGCACGTAGAGGTAGAGGCTCTCTACCTTCTCCCGGGCCCATGGGGTCTTGCGCAAGAACTTCAGGCTGGATTTGACGCTGGGCTCATGGGTGAAGCAGCGGATATTGATCTGCTGTCCCAGCTCTTCCCAACCGTAGTATTCGACCAGCGCGGTGACGATGGCTTCCAGCGTCAGCCCGTGCAGCGGGTTGTTCTTCTGCGAGGCGTTCGGTTGCTCGCTCATGCCTGCTCCGCCAGCTTGGCAAAGGGCTGACCCATGCGGGTGGTAACCCCGTTGGCCAAGTGAGGTTCGAAACCGGCCAGCATGCCCGGGCCAAACAGGCAGACGACGGTACTACCCAGTTTGAACAGCCCCATCTCGGCACCTTTCTGCAGGGTAATGCCCTCGTCGCCGGTGTAGTCCCAGCGCACCACCTTTTTCTCTTTGGTCGGTGCAATGTTGCCAGCCCAGATGGTCTCGATGCTGGCCACGATAGTGGCACCGACCAGCACCAGCGCCATGGGGCCGTGCGGGGTGCGGAAGGTGGCGACCACCCGCTCGTTGCGGGCAAACAGATTCGGCACGTTCTCGGCGGTGAGCGGGTTGACGGAGAAGAGATCCCCCGGCACGAACACCATGCTCTCCAGCACGCCGTCCAGCGGCATGTGGATGCGGTGGTAATCCTTGGGCGCCAGATAGATGGTGGCGAAGTCGCCATCCTTGAACGGCGCCACCAGATCCTCATAGCCGCCCAGCAGCTCGCGAGCACTGTAGTCGTGGCCCTTGGCCTGGATGATGCGACCCTGCTGGATCGGGCCGAGCTGGCTGACGGTACCATCCACCGGCAGCGCCAGAGTCATGGCATCTTCTACCACGGGGCGGATGCCGGGCTTGAGCTCGCGGGTGAAGAACTCGTTGAAGCTCTTGTAGTGGGCCGGGCTCTCGTGTAGCGCCTCGCTCATGTCGACCTTGTACTGCTTGATAAAAGCCTCGATCACCCTAGTGGTGATGTTGCCCGCTTCGGCGGCGGCAAACTTGCCGATCAGACGGGAGAGGGCGTGCTTGGGCAGACAGTATTGACCGGCAATTTTCAGGTTGTCAGTAATGCTCATGTTCATCATCAACGTAGGTTAAACAGGGTCACAGGCGCGCCTGTTGGCGACCGTGACGGGCTTCCTGCATGGTTTCCAGGATGCGGTGATAGTTGTGGAAGCGATCGGCGCTGATAGCACCCGCGTCGACCGCGGCGCGCAGGGCACAGCCGGGATCGTCCTTGTGGGTACAGTCGCGGAACTTGCAGCCACCCAGATAGTCGCGAAACTCGACGAAGCACCAGGTGATGCGGTCGGCCTCCAGATGCCAGAGGGCGAACTCGCGGATCCCGGGGGAGTCGATGAGATCGCCACCGCTCGGGAAGTGGTAGAGCCGCGCCGTGGTAGTGGTGTGCTGGCCGAGCCCCGAGTTTTCGGAGATCTCGCCGGTCAATACATCCAGCCCCGGCATCAGGGCGTTGGTGAGCGACGACTTGCCCACCCCAGACTGGCCGACGAAGATGCTGATTTTGTCGGTCAGTGCGGCTTTCAGCTCATCGAGCCCTTCACCGCTCTCGCAGCTCACCAGCAGCACCTCGTAATTGAGTTTGCGGTAGGTTTCGAGCTGGCTCTCGATGCGCGGGCGGGCGGCATCATCGAGCATATCGACCTTGTTCAGCACGATGAGAGGGCGGATCTCCACATCCTCGGCGGCCACCAGATAGCGGTCGACAATGTTGGTGGAGAACTCGGGCATCACCGCCGAGACGATGATGATCTGGTCGATATTGGCGGCGATGGGTTTGACCCCGTCGTAGAAGTCCGGCCGGGTCAGTACCGAGTGGCGCGGATGCACCGCTTCGATGACGCCCGCTGTTGCGGCATTGAGGCCGGGACGCCATACCACCTTGTCGCCGCACACCAGACTGCTGATGCTGCTGCGCCGCAGATTGCTGCGGTGGATGGTGCCATCGCTCGCTTCCACGTCCGCGTGCTGACCGAAACGGCTGATCACCACCCCTTCGATGGCCGGGCCAAACAGGGTGTCATCCACCTCTGTGGTGTGCTCTTTTTGCAGCCGACGCTCGCGGTTGGCCTGGACGCGTCTTTGTTGACCCAGATTGAGTTTTGCTTTCTTTGCCACTCGATTCGCCAGTTTATGAACAGATCCAAAGCCAGTATGATACATGCAAATTGGCAAAATTCCGCCATTCCTCCCAACAGAGAGAGTAATCATGACAGTCAGCGCGCAGAACCTGGTATGGATCGACATGGAGATGACGGGTCTCGACCCCGAAGAGAACGTGGTACTGGAGATTGCCACCATCGTCACCGACAAGGACCTGAACGTGCTGGCCGAAGGGCCGGTGATCGCCATCCACCAGAGCGACGAAGAGCTGGCCAAGATGGACGAGTGGAACGTCAACACCCACACCAAGAGCGGTCTGGTGGCCCGGGTCAAGGCGAGCCAGCATGACGAGGCGAAAGCCGTTGCCGAGACCCTCGCGTTCATTCGCCAGTGGGTGCCGGAGCGCACCAGCCCGTTGTGCGGCAACAGCATCGGTCAGGATCGCCGCTTCATGGTCAAGCACATGAGCGATCTGGAAGCCTTCTTCCACTACCGCAACGTAGACGTCAGCA
This sequence comes from Aeromonas sp. FDAARGOS 1410, assembly GCF_019048745.1. Classification (NCBI taxonomy): domain Bacteria; kingdom Pseudomonadati; phylum Pseudomonadota; class Gammaproteobacteria; order Aeromonadales; family Aeromonadaceae; genus Aeromonas; species Aeromonas sp. FDAARGOS 1410. The sequence goes on from NZ_CP077401.1 coordinate 1,389,839, forward strand.
CCATCAAGGAGCTGGTGCGCCGCTGGCAGCCGGAATTGCTGGATCAGTTCAAGAAGAGCGGCACCCATCAGGCGCTGGACGACATCCGCGAATCCATCGCCGAGCTGCAGTTCTATCGCAGCCACGTCTTCAAGATCTGATTCCCCGGCAAGGGTTTGTCATGCGCTGGCTGCTAAAATCGACAGTTCGGCCAGCTTTTGAGCGAACGCGCGCAACCAGACAAAAAAGCCCTTGCAATTGGAAGGACTGCTCTTATAATTCGGCTCCCGTACAGTAGCGCAAGCAACCAAATGCTGTACGGCCTGTTTTAAGGTAGTTGCGGGAATAGCTCAGTTGGTAGAGCACGACCTTGCCAAGGTCGGGGTCGCGAGTTCGAGTCTCGTTTCCCGCTCCAAAAATCTGATGATGACACTGGTGCAAACCAGCCCGATGCGGGAATAGCTCAGTTGGTAGAGCACGACCTTGCCAAGGTCGGGGTCGCGAGTTCGAGTCTCGTTTCCCGCTCCAATCATCAGCCAGCCTCAAGACAACCAAATTGTTGCGGGAATAGCTCAGTTGGTAGAGCACGACCTTGCCAAGGTCGGGGTCGCGAGTTCGAGTCTCGTTTCCCGCTCCAAAAAATTTGTAAGTGATATTCCGATGCGGGAATAGCTCAGTTGGTAGAGCACGACCTTGCCAAGGTCGGGGTCGCGAGTTCGAGTCTCGTTTCCCGCTCCAATCACTTGCAGATGACATTCTGTTGCGGGAATAGCTCAGTTGGTAGAGCACGACCTTGCCAAGGTCGGGGTCGCGAGTTCGAGTCTCGTTTCCCGCTCCAAACATTTGTAAGTGACATTCCGTTGCGGGAATAGCTCAGTTGGTAGAGCACGACCTTGCCAAGGTCGGGGTCGCGAGTTCGAGTCTCGTTTCCCGCTCCAATCACTTGTAAATGACATCCTGTTGCGGGAATAGCTCAGTTGGTAGAGCACGACCTTGCCAAGGTCGGGGTCGCGAGTTCGAGTCTCGTTTCCCGCTCCAATATCTCTCCTTGAAGTTCATCAATCCAATATCTCAGCACTCTCATTACCACATTCAGTTGGTAGAGCATGATCCGTGCTTGCCAAGGCTGGGGTCGCGAGTTCGAGTCTCGTTTCCCGCTCCAATCTCTCTTCGAAGTCCTCATAATCCCTTTGAATTGCCCATCACATCGCGCTGCGATGATTTGTCGTATCCGGCGTTTGCCCGGTTTCTCACTTCTTCCCCGTACCTCTTCGGTCTTGGGATCGCTGTGCTATCACTCGCTAACAAGGTTCCTGAGATCGGGCAAGGGTCTCTGCCGGCGGATCGCAGGCTTGGCAGGGCCTGAATGACAGACATTGGCTCGGTATAAGTTAAAACCGGGGCATTTAACCAAAACCCATAAATTTGATTTATAGCGGCCGGTTGCAGCCATAAACGGCTTGCAGGCGGGGATGGCAAGCCCGGCAAGAGCTCTGCCGATCGGGGAGGGGACATTGCGGGCAAAAAAAGCGGGCAAAAAAATAGGAGGGCCGATGGCACCTCCTACATGTTCACTGGCGTGGCCTTAGATAACGGTGACGTTCTCGGCCTGCGGGCCTTTCTTGCCCTGGGTCACAGTGAACTGGACTTTCTGACCTTCAGCCAGGGTTTTGAAACCTGCGCTCTGGATGGAGGAGAAGTGAACGAATACGTCCGGACCCTGGGATTGCTCGATGAAGCCAAAACCCTTGGTTTCGTTGAACCATTTTACCTGGCCGGTGCGAATGTCAGACATGTGCAAAATCCTATCAATAACAAAATGAAACTAAGCCCTGTGGGGCTGCATTTGCCTTGCAGCAGGGGTTGGCTCATGACTGACCACGTCTCTTTGTCCCAGTAGCACGCAGAACAATCCCTGTCTAAAGCACAATCGATTGTACGTTAGCGCCGATCCTTGTCAATTTGACCCCTGTCGTTTTTTGAACAAGCTAAAAATATTGTGAAGTCAGTAGCTTATTTGGCAGGGATCGGGATGTAAAACGGGAGGCCGCAGCCTCCCGTTTTGTTTTACTCCTTGAGGACGAACCCTTCACCCTGCCGGTCATAGCGATAGATGGCCTGACCGTAGGAGCGGATCTCGACCCGCTGAATGCGGCGGCTGTCATCAACCAGAATGAAGACGGAGCGGCCCGATTGCAGGCGGGTCAGCGGCCGATCCGGCCCCTCGATGGCGATCAGGCGACTGAGCTCGGCGCCCGGCAGCTCGAACTTGCGGAAGATGGAGAAGAGAGTCTCACCGGCCTGCACATCGTGTTGCAGCCAGGTGCCATTGACCTTCTCTTCGACCGGTTTGGCGGCGGCAGGCGCACTGCCCGTGGTGCCATTGCCTACTGTCATGGCTTGCGCCGGTACCGCCAGCGGTACTTCCAGCGAACCGGACGGCGGCGCTTTGGGCACGCTCGGGGCGGGCTCCCAAGCCAGCACCAGCAGCCAGAGCGGGATCAGGATCAGCAGACCTATGGTGTTCTTGCGCGGCAGCGGGCTGCTCAGCTTGAATTTGCCGGTGCTGGCACTCTGGCTGCGCGGGGCGGGCTGCTGCTCTTTTTTGCCAAATCGTTGGCGCAAGGACTCTGTTGCTGCATTGATACGATGGAGCAGGGATACTTGTGATTCGTCTTTGCGACGCTGCTGGGCTCGTCTGTTATGGCCACGTGGGCGACGGTCCGGGGTGGGCACGGCATTTACCTCTCACTGCATTGCCTGCCATCAGGCAAATTTCGCCGCCTATGGTAAACGGACTCGCCCCCGAGGGGGAGAGTCCTGAGGTGGAAAATTATCAGCTGAGACGAAATTGTCCCAATAATTGCTGCAATTTGTCGGCTGCCTGGCGCAGGGCCTGGCTGGCTTTGGCCGTTTCGGTCGCATCCTGAGCGATGTCGTTGGCCAGTGCGTTGGTTTTTGACAGGTTGCCGGAGACGGTCTCGGAGACCGAGCTCTGCTCTTCGGCGGCTGAGGCTATCTGGTAGGTCATGTCGTTGATGGTGGAGATGGCCTTGTAGATGCTGCCAAGCGCCTCCTCCGCCAGGTCCGCTTCCCCCACCGCCTGATGGGTCAGCTGCTGGCTCTGGTTGATGGCGTTGACCGCGTTGGTCGAGCTGTGGCGGATCTTCTCGATCAGCTCCTGAGTATTCTGTACCGCCTGCTGGGTGTTGCCCGCCAGTTTGCGCACCTCGTCGGCGACCACCGCGAAACCGCGCCCCTGCTCACCGGCCCGTGCAGCCTCGATGGCGGCGTTGAGGGCCAGCAGGTTGGTCTGATCGGCAATCCCCTGAATGACGGTGAGGATGCTGGTGATCTGCTCGCTGTCGTGGGCCAGCCCTTCCACCACTTCGGCCCCTTTACCGGCTTCTGCCGCGACCTTGTGCATCGACTGGATCACCTGCTGGAAGCGCTCCTTGCCCTGATCGGCGGCGCTTTGCGCCTGTTTGGCCGAGTCGGCGGTGTTGTTGGCGTGGGTGGCGACCTCCTGACTGACGTAGGACATCTCTTGCACCGCGGTCAGCATCTGCTCCATCTCGGCCTGATGATGCTGCAGGTTGGTGTCGGTCTGGCCGGCGATGCGGTCGGTATCGCCGGCATGGCGGTTCACTTCGCTGGCAGTCTTGAGCACATCCCCGAGCAGCCCCTGCAGTTTGTCGATAAAGCGGTTGATCCCCTTGGCCAGATCCCCCAGCTCGTCCACCGAGCGGGTGTTGAGGCGCTTGGTGAGATCCCCCTCGCCATCGGCGATATCATCCACCAGGCTGACCATCTGGCGGATGGGGCCGGTGATGCTGCGGGCGATCATCAACATGGTGACCAGCGCCAGCACCAGCACGATAAAGGCGCCGACCAGCTGTTGGGTCACGGCGGTGCGGTTCATCTCGCCCAGCTGGTTCTCCAGCTGATCGGCCCCCGCCAGCACCACCTGATAGGGCAGGGTGACGATGATGGCCCAGTTGCGGCTCATTCCCGGCACCATGATGGGGACCGAGATGCGAAACGAGTTGTTCAGCTCCTGACGCTGCAGTTCCGGCTTCAGATACTGCTGCCACTGGCTGCCCAGCACCTTCTCGGCGCTGCTGCCAAGCAGGCTGGCATCGCCGCTGGTGCCGGTGATGACGCCGGCGGCGCTAACGATCAGGGTTTCTCCCTTGCCGTCATAGATGTTGCTGTTGAGGGACTGGGCCTGACGGCTGATGGAGTCCACCGCCAGATCGAGCGCGGCAATCCCCCGGAACTGGCCATCTACCATGATGGGGGTGGTGATGGTGCTCACCAGCACCTGCTGACCGTTGATATCCACCTTGAAGGGATCGATGAGGCAGGAGCGCCCCTCCCGTTTCGGGCAGGCGTAGTAGTCGTTGGCCGGGTTGCCGAAGCTGTCGGTCTCGCTCTTCTCGATGGAGAGCAGCAGGTCGGTACCGACCTTGTCCTTGTCGCGATAGAAGTAGGGGACAAAACGCCCCTTGCTGTCGCTACCGAGGGCGGTCTGGCCAGCAAAGCTGGCATCCTGACTGTCGAAGCCGTTTGGTTCGAAACCGGCGAAGGCGCCGTAGAGCTGGGGCTCAAGGGCGAGCTGGGCCTTGAGCAGGTCGGTGGCCTGCTGACGATCGAGCGGCAGCTTGCCCTGCTGTTGCTGGGCGAAGACGCTGGCCATCTGCTGGGTGTAGGAGAGCCCCTTTTGCAACAGCTGGGTGATGGTGGCTGCTTCGGCGCGGGCGTTGGCACTGACCTTCTGCCATGCCTCCTGCTGCAGGGCGGCGCGGCTGGAGCTGATGGTCAGCTTCTGGGTCTGTTGACCGGAGTACTGGTTGAGCAGGATCAGGATGACCAGGGCTGTCGTCATGGCGATCCCGGCCATGACCAGTATTCGGGTCTGGATTGAACGGAACTGCATCGTCTCTTCCTTGTTCTTGTTGCGTGGGGCGTTGAGAGTTGTCTGGATATCGGCAGGAGGAGGCAGCTCTCCAGCGCTATGCATAGCAAATCGGAAATGGGGATTTTGTTCTGCGATCCCCTTCAAAGATCAGGGGGGGCAGGGGGGAGTTGCGCAAATTAAACCCGCTACTTTGCCCTTTGCGGCTTCATGGTTTTCCCATCCGTGATTGTCGGTGCTAAAATGCGACGGTTTTTTTAACGAATTGGCCCAAGGCCCTCTACACAAGGCTTAAAGATGAAAGTCAAAACCCGTTTTGCTCCCAGCCCGACCGGCTTTTTGCATGTCGGCGGTGCCCGTACCGCACTCTATTCCTGGTTGTTTGCAAAGAACCAGGGCGGTGAGTTTGTGCTGCGTATCGAGGATACCGATCTGGAACGTTCCACTCAGGAGGCCATCGACGCCATCATTGAGGGCATGGAATGGCTGGAGCTGAACTGGGATGAGGGCCCCTACTACCAGACCAAGCGCTTCGACCGTTACAACGCGCTGATCGACGAGATGCTGGCTGACGGCCGCGCCTACAAGTGCTACTGCTCCAAAGAGCGTCTGGAAGCGCTGCGTGAAGGCCAGATGGCCAACGGCGAGAAGCCCCGTTATGACGGCAAGTGCCGCGACCACGCCCATGATCACCCGGCCGATGCGCCGCACGTAATTCGCTTTCGCAACCCGACCGAAGGCTCCGTGGTGTTCGATGACCACGTCCGTGGCCGCATCGAGTTCGCCAACACCGAGCTGGACGATCTGATCATTCGCCGTACCGACGGCGCGCCGACCTACAACTTCTGCGTTGTGGTCGATGACTGGGATATGGAGATCACCCACGTGGTGCGTGGCGAAGACCACATCAACAACACCCCGCGCCAGATCAACATCTACAAGGCGCTGAACGCGCCGGTACCTGAGTTTGCCCACGTCTCCATGATCCTGGGTGACGACGGTGCCAAGCTCTCCAAGCGCCACGGTGCAGTCTCCGTGATGCAGTACCGCGACGACGGCTACCTGCCGGAAGCGCTGCTGAACTATCTGGTGCGTCTGGGCTGGTCCCACGGCGATCAGGAGATCTTCAGCCTGGAAGAGATGATCAAGCTGTTCAGCCTGGATGCCATCTCCAAGTCTGCCTCTGCCTTCAACACCGACAAGCTGCTGTGGCTGAACAACCACTATATGCGCAGCCTGGATCCGGCTTATGTTGCCAAGCATCTGGCATGGCACATGGAAAACCAGAAGATCGACACCAGCAATGGCCCGGCGCTGGCCGACGTGGTCACCCTGCTGGCCGAGCGCTGCAACACCCTGGTCGAGATGGCCGCCCAGAGCCGCTACCTGTTCGAAGAGTATGAAGCGATCGACGAAGCGGCTGCCAAGAAGCACCTGCGCGGCGTGGCTGCCGAGCCGCTGGCTCTGGCCAAGACCAAGCTGGCTGCACTGGATAGCTGGACTACCGAAGCGCTGCACGAGCTGATTGAAGCGACCGCTGCCGAGCTGGGTCAGGGCATGGGCAAGGTTGGTATGCCGCTGCGTGTGGCCGTCACCGGTCTGGGTCAGTCCCCGGCCATCGATGCCGTGATGGCGCTGGTGGGCAAAGAGCGTGTACTTGCTCGTATCGACCGTGCGCTGGCTTACATCGAAGCCCGCATGGCTGCCGAGTAAGTGCTGCCGATGTGGCAGGCGAGGGGATAACCCTGCTCTGCCACATGCTGAGTAGAAAAAATCCGAAACCACTGGTTTCGGATTTTTTTATGGCCATCGCACAGGCCGAGAATAGTTTGGGATAAAAAATGCCAGTCAGCTGACTGGCATTTTTGTTGGCGAAAGCCTGACTTAGTGGCCGTCTACCCAGAAGAACTTGAGGACGAACAGCAGGGCTACCACCAGCACGCAGGGGTTGATTTCGCGCCAGCGACCGGTGCCCGCCTTCATCACGCAGTAGGAGATGAAGCCCACGGCGATCCCCTCGGTGATGGAGAAGCTGAACGGCATCATCACCGCAGTCATGAAGGCCGGTACCGCTTCGGTCAGGTCTTCCCACTTAACCCGGGTCAGCTCGGAGCACATCAGCACGCCCACATAGATGAGAGCACCAGCGGCGGCATAGGCCGGCACCATGGCAGCGACCGGGGAGAAGAAGATTGCCAGCAGGAACAGGATGCCGACCACGATGGCGGTCAGACCGGTACGGCCGCCGACGGCAACGCCGGAGCTGCTCTCGATAAAGGCGGTGACCGAGGAGGTGCCCATGAAAGCGCCGCCGACCGAGCTCACGCTATCGACCAGCAGTGCCTGCTTCATGCGCGGGAAGTGGCCCTTGTCATCGGCCAGCTTGGCGCGGTTGGTGACGCCGATCAGGGTGCCGGAGGAGTCGAACAGGTTAACCAGCATAAAGGAGAAGATGATCCCGGCGAGGCTGATATCGAGCGAGCCCATCAGATCCAGCTGGCCGAACACCGGCTCGATGCTGGGGGGCATGGAGACAAAACCCTTGAAGGTAACATCGCCAAACAGCCAGCCCAGCGCCGTGGTGACCACGATGGCGATCAGCACGGCGGAATGAACGCCGCGGGCGGAGAAGATGCAGATCAGGAAGAAGCCGAGCAGACCCAGCAGGCAGGGCAGGGAGGTGAGGTTGCCCACGGTCACCATAGTCGCGGGGCTGGCCACGACGATCCCGGCGTTGTGCAGGCCGAGCAGGGCGATCAGCAGACCGATACCGGCGGTGATGCCGACCCGCAGGGTGAGCGGAATATTGCCGATCAGCCAGTAGCGCACCCGCAGCAGGGTGAGGATCAGCAGTCCCATGGCGCCCCAGAAGATGGTGCCCATACCCACTTGCCAGGAGTAGCCCATCCCGGCCACGACCACGAAGGCGAAGAAGGCGTTGAGGCCCATGGCGGGTGCCAGCGCGATGGGCAGGTTGGCGAGCAGACCCATCAGGATGCTGCCGATACCGGCGATGAGGCAGGTGGTGACAAAGACTGCCTGGGTGTCCATGCCGGCCGCAGAGAGGATCTGCGGGTTGACGAACACGATATAGACCATAGTCAGGAAGGTAGTGATGCCGGCGATCAGTTCGGTGCGGGCGTTGGTGCCATGGCCCTTCAGGGCAAACAGACGCTCAAGCAATCCTTGCCCGGCAGCCTGTGTGGGGGCCTGTTGTGGTTGATTCATGTTGGATTCCAATAGGTGACGTGAAATAAGCAGCAGGCGAGCGGGCTCCCATTCATGGGGGAGTGATGGCCCTGTTTCTGGTGGAGAAGTAACCAGACTCGTCCTGATACCGTGACAGCGCGCACATTTTTACACAGGCGACGCCGTTTACAAACCCCGGATCTGCGAAGCGGATCAATGAATGGAGCAAAAGATCAAACGTTTGCTTTTTCGCCAACAAAAAAGGTTCTCGTCGGAGAACCTTTTTGGCGCGGAGAGGGCAGAGATCAGAGAGTTTTGAAGTAGCGCTCCACCAGCTGGGCCAGCACCGAATCGAGCTGATCCTGCACTTCCCCCAGCTCGCGGCCGAAGCGGCGCAGAAAGAGGCTGGCCTGCTCCTCGCTCAGCTTGAGATCGTTGAGAAAAAACTCCTGCTCCGGCAGCTTCTTGTCATAGCGAGGGATCAGCACCCAGCTCACCAGCTCCGGCTCGACCGCTTCGAAGATTTTGGCGGCGGCAACGCAGAAGGTTTCGATGTGTTCCTTGCCATCCGGCCCGAGACAGCCGGGTTCAACCCGGATCTGGATGGTCAGTTTTTTGGTCATTTCAGTACATCCATGCAATGTTATCCGTCTTGGATTGTAAGCCAAAAGGCAACAGAAAGGGGAGCCGGAGCTCCCCTTGTGACGCTGGTCGCAGCTGCGATGGTACGGCTTGCGCCGACCGACCGCTTACTTGGCGATACGCTTGTACTTGGCGCGGTGCGGCTGGATGGCCTCGGCGCCGTAGGTCTTCTTCTTCCACTCTTCGTATTCGGTAAAGTTACCTTCGAAGAACTCGATCTTGCCCTCATCCTGATAGTCGAGGATGTGAGTGGCGATACGGTCGAGGAACCAGCGGTCGTGGGAGATGACCATGGCACAACCCGGGAACTCCAGCAGGGCGTTCTCGAGGGCGCGCAGGGTTTCGATATCCAGATCGTTGGTCGGTTCATCCAGCAGCAGCACGTTGCCGCCGGTCTGCAGCAGCTTGGCCAGGTGCAGACGACCGCGCTCACCACCGGAGAGTTCGCCAACCCGCTTCTGCTGGTCGGAACCCTTGAAGTTGAAGCGGCCGATATAGGCGCGGCTCGGGAACTCGTAGTTGCCGATGCGCAGGATATCCTGACCGTCAGCGACTTCCTCGAATACCGTCTTCTTGTCATCCATGCTGTCGCGGAACTGATCGACAGAGGCCAGCACCACGGTTTCACCTAACGTGATGGCACCGGAATCCGGCTGCTCCTGACCCGACATCATGCGGAACAGGGTCGACTTACCGGCACCGTTCGGACCGATGATGCCGACGATGGCACCCTTCGGAATGGCAAACGACAGATCGTCGATCAACACCCGATCACCATAGGATTTGCGCAGGTTGGCCACTTCCACCACCTTGTCGCCGAGGCGCGGTCCGGGCGGAATGAACAGCTCGTTGGTCTCGTTGCGCTTCTGGTAGTCGTTGGTGTTGAGCTCTTCGAAGCGAGCCATACGGGCCTTGGACTTGGCCTGACGCCCTTTCGGGTTTTGACGAACCCACTCCAGCTCTTTCTCGATGGACTTGCGACGGGCCGCTTCGGAACTTGCTTCCTGCGCCAGACGGGCGTCTTTCTGCTCCAGCCAGGAGGAGTAGTTGCCTTCCCACGGGATACCTTCGCCGCGGTCCAGCTCCAGGATCCAGCCTGCCACGTTGTCGAGGAAGTAACGGTCGTGGGTGATGGCCACTACAGTGCCTTCGTAGTCGTGCAGGAAGCGCTCCAGCCAGGCCACGGATTCCGCATCCAGGTGGTTGGTCGGTTCGTCCAGCAGCAGCATGTCCGGCTTTTCCAGCAGCAGACGGCAGAGTGCCACACGGCGGCGCTCACCACCGGAGAGGTGCTTGATCTTGGCATCCCAAGCCGGCAGGCGCAGGGCATCGGCCGCACGCTCCAGCTGGTTTTCCATGTTGTGGCCACCCTGAGCCTGGATGATGGCTTCCAGCTCGCCCTGTTCGCGGGCCAGCTTGTCAAAGTCGGCATCCGGGTCGGCGTAGGCCGCATAGACCTCGTCCAGACGGGCCATGGCGCGCTTCACCTCGCCAACGGCCTCTTCGACCGCTTCGCGTACGGTCTGCTCCGGCTCCAGCTTCGGCTCCTGCGGCAGGTAGCCGATCTTGATACCGGGCTGCGGACGGGCTTCCCCTTCGATCTCGGTGTCGATGCCCGCCATGATGCGCAGCAGGGTCGATTTACCGGCGCCGTTCAGACCCAGTACGCCGATCTTGGCGCCCGGGAAGAAGCTCAAGGAGATGTTCTTGAGAATATGACGCTTGGGCGGCACTACCTTGCCGACCCGGTTCATGGTGTAAATAAATTGAGCCATTGGCTAATTCTCTTCCTTTTCAGCAGGTTAATGTCTTGGCATTAACAGACTGATGTCGTGGTGGGGCCAGGTCGACACAGGTCAACCGGGTTCCAAAAAACCCGTCGATTGTAAACCAACGGACGAGGGGGGGCAAAGGCGGCACCCGGCTATGTCCCCCCTTTGCCAACAGGGTCACGCCTTGCTGCATCAGTCGTGCAATTTGGGCATGATGTGGGCTGCCGTTTTGTTCCGGAGCCCTCATGAACCCATCTCCTCAAGCCCCCCTGCTTGCCACCTTTTTGTGTGCCATGGGATTGGACGCCGCCCTGAGCGAAGCCCTCTGTCAGCGTTTGCCACGGCAGACGCTGCGAGCCGGTCAGGTGCTGTTAGCGCAAGGGGCCGAACAGGAGGCTGCCTTCTATATCGAAGCGGGCATCGCTCGCGCCTGCCACTACACCCGGGACGGACAGGAGCGCTGCAAGGAGTTCTACTTCGAAGGGGAGCTTTGCCTGCTCTATGACAGCTGGCTCACGGGGTCGCTCGCCCGCTACCAGCTGGAGGCGCTGACGGAGCTGCAGGTGGTGCGGGTGCCAATCGCCCTGCTGGATGAGCCCATCTGGCAGCCGGTCTGCATGTCCCTGCTGCGTCAGCAGCTCGGTTACAAGGAGCGCAAGGAGGCGTTTTTGCTGCTCCACTCCCCCGAAGAGCGTTATCGGGAGCTCTGCCACACCTTCCCCCACTGGCCGGCACGACTGACCCAAGTACAGCTCGCCAACTACATCGGCATCAGCCCGGTCACCCTGTCACGGATCCGCAGGCGCATTAACACGGGTTAATGCCACCTGCCGGTTGCCACTTCATGCTGCGCCATCCAAATGACGGACGAGGGGTGGATGATGTCGCTGTTTCTGTGGTCGCAACTGGTGGTGAGCCTGGCCTTGCAGCTCGATCTGTTGTCGTTTCAGTTGCGGGATCGTCGCAGGATCCTGGCCTGCCTGGCACTCTCCTGCGCGCTCAATGCCGGTCACTTTGCCCTGCTCGGGCAGTGGTCGGCCGCCTGCCTGTTGCTGCTGGCCAGCGTACGCTTTCTGGTGAGTATCTGGCTGGTTCGCCGCATCTTGATGTGGTTTTTCATGGGGTTGGCCTGTGCGGCAGCGCTGGCGACCTATCAGGGCGTACTCTCATTGATCGGGCTGCTGGCGAGCCTGCTGCAAACCCGGGCCGCGTTTTGCCCGGATGATCGCCAGCTGCGGCGCTGGATGCTGCTCGGTACCCTCTGCTGGCTGGTCAACAACCTGCTGGTGGGCTCACCGGTCGCCGCACTGATGGAGGGGCTGTTTCTGGTCAGCAATCTGGTGGGCTACTACCGCCACTATGGCTTCCACTATTCGGCCGGTAGTGGTCATAACCATAGTTGTCGCAATCTGGAGCCGCCTTCCGAGCGGACTGGCAACTGAGTGTTCGCTCAGGGCTGCTTGTGACCAGCGAAGTAGAGCACCCGTTTGACATACTCCCGGGTCTCGTCATAGGGCGGTATACCGCCATAGCGCTCAACTGCCTTCTCACCTGCGTTGTAGGCTGCCGAGATCAGTACCCAGTCGCCATCGAAGCGGCGATCCAGCCACTTGAGATAACTGACGCCACCCTTGATGTTCTGTGCCGGATCAAAGGGTTGAGTGACACCAAAACGCTGCTGGGTTTCGGGGATCAGCTGCATCACCCCCTGCGCATTCTTGGCGGAGACGGCGCGGCTTTCAAGGTTGGATTCGGCAATGGCGATGGCCAGCACCAGCCGCACATCGACCTGATGGCGCTTGGCTGCGTGGCGCAGCATGGTGGCCAGCTTCTGTTTGCCTGGTGACTGGCGTGCCAGATAGGCTTCGACATTGAACGGTGTGCTGGGCAGGGCGAAATAACTCCCTTGTCCGCCGCGCATGCCGACACCGCACTGATCGTCCATGGGGGCATTGCCGACCCGCGGGTTGTAGTAGCGGCTGGCCTGCTGGTTGCCAAGGCGCATCGCCATGGCGAGATAGCTGTTGGCCATTTTCGCGCTGCGCACCGAGGCGGGGCCGGTGGCGAGCAGACGGCCGATCCGGAAGTAACCTTCGGGATTACCGGTGCTGGCGGCTACGCAGTAGAGGGCTATCGCCTTTTGCAGATTGCCGCTGTGCTGGGCTGCCTGCCCCTGCCTGAGTGCCGTCATTGCCCTGGGGGCTTGTCTGAAATCCCTGCTCTGTGCCGTCTGCGGAATGCCCGCCAGTAGCGACGACAAAAAAAGCAGCAAAAACAGTCCGTTTTCGCTGATCTTCCCCATCGTTTATCTCCTGCTTGAGTAGAGAAGATATAGAGGAACATGGCTGCCATCGCCATGAAAGCAGTGGATCCTGTTGTTATAGCGGGGGGATTTCAGAGAGCAAAATGGTATGGAACTAACGGCATTGCGAGAGTTTCATACCATTTTTCATCGGGTTAGAAGTCGTGGTGATACTCATGCTCATCCAGGTCGGCGGGAGGAAGCGCGCGATAGAAGCTGCCAATTTCGCTGACAACCCAGAGCGAAAGCAGGATCAACATGCTGATAAGGGGAAGCAGGGTGTGATTCTGGGTCAGGGCATAGGCCGCGATGGCGGCGCCAATCAGGAGAAGGGTTCGGATCATGAGGTGGCTCCTTGTCGTCATGGGGGTGTTGCGTGGCCACGGACAGAGCGCCTGGGGTCGGGAGTATCTCCCGGGTGGCACGAAGCGAAGTGAGTATATCGCGTCATGCCGCTGCCGGTCCGTGGTGTCATCACACTTTCCATAGTCATGGGTTTCGTATCGAGTTGGGCCCCGCCAGATGCGGGGCCAGTAATGGTTTGACGGTTAGAAGAAACCGCCGTTGTTATCGTCACTGTCGGTCCAGCCGCCACTCTGGCTATCGTCGTCGAGAAAACTGCCGCCATCATCGGGAGGTGAATCCCAGCCGTCCCAGCGTACCGGTTCCGCATCGACCGAATTGGTAATGGGCGCTGGCTCTATGATGTCGATGATCTCCTCGGGCCGGTTGCTGTGAAACAGTCCGCCGATCATGTCGGCCAGCATGACTCCGCCGGCAACCCCGGCTGCGGTTTGCAGGGCGCCACCGAGAAAGGAGCTGGTACGGGAAGCGGGTTGGGCAGGCGCCGTTGCCGGTGGCGGCGTGAAGCGCGGGGGCGGAGTGTTCTCGCCACCAAACAGGCCGGAGAGAAAACTGCCGCCGCTCGAACTGCTTTGGCTTGCCTCCAGCTCCTTAACTCGCTCGTTGAGGCGAGTAAGGGCAGCCTGCTGGATCAGCAGCGCCTGGGTCATGTAGTAGGGGGCATCGGGCTGCTGGGCCAGATGCTGGCGGATCAGCTGATCCGCTTGTTGGTCTCGCTTGCTATCCCTGGCTTGCGCTTGCTTGAGGCGGTCGAACAGTCCATCGATCAGACCCTGTTCCTGCTGTTGCATCTCAAATCCTCGCTATGGTGCGCAGACAGTGCGTTCAGCCATCCTAAAACGCGTGGCAAGCCAGTGGTACCGGATTAACTCATCGGCGACCAAGGGCTGCAGCCCGACAATTTCACGCGCCGGGTTGGTAGTAGTCGAGATACCAGCGGACGAACGCGGCGACCCCCTCCTTGATGGAGGTGGCGGGGCGCAGGCCGGTGAGGGTATGGAGGGGCTCGCTATCGGCCCAGGTGGCGTGCATGTCACCCGCCTGCATCGGCAGCATTCGCTTGATGGCGGGTTTGCCGAGGGCCTCTTCCAGCGCCTCGATAAAGTCGAGCAGCCGCACCGGCTGACCATGACCGATGTTGAGGATGCGGTAGGGCGCGGCGCTCTCGGCAGGAGTCTGCTCGCTGGCGTGCCAATCGGGATTGGGACGGGGCGGCAGGTCGGCGACGGCGAGGATCCCTTCGACGATGTCGTCGATAAAGGTGAAGTCGCGGCTGAGATCGCCGTGGTTATAGACGTCGACAGGCTCGCCCGCGAGGATGGCGCGGGTGAACTTGATGATGGCCATGTCGGGCCGACCCCAGGGGCCGTAGACGGTGAAAAAGCGCAACCCTGTGGTGGGCAGGTCATAGAGCGTGGAATAGGCGTGAGCCATCAGCTCGCCACTCTTCTTGGTGGCGGCGTAGAGGGAGACCGGGTGATCCACCGGCTGCTCGGTGGTGAAGGGCATCTGGTCGGTCAGACCATAAACCGAGCTGGAGGAGGCGTAGAGCAGATGCTGGATGCCGTGCTGGCGGCACCCCTCCAGCACTGTCAGCATGCCGGTGAGGTTGCTGTCGGCGTAGGCAAACGGGTTTTCCAGCGAGTAGCGTACCCCCGCCTGCGCCCCCAGATGGATCACCCGCTCGAAGCCATGACGGGCAAAGAGAGCCGCCATCGCTTCGCGATCCGCCAGATCGACCCGTTCGAAGTGGAAATGGGGGAAGCCAGCCAACTGCGCCAGTCGCGCCTCTTTCAGACTCACCTCGTAGTAGTCGTTGAGATTGTCGATGCCCACCACCCGATGACCTGCCGCGCAGAGCCGGCTGGCCACGTGAAAACCGATAAAACCGGCGGCCCCGGTCACCAGCCAGCTCATGATTGCACCTGTGCGAGAGGAAGGTGAGGGCGCCCGATGGCGTAGTAGCAAAAGCCCTGCTGGTGCAGGCGAACCGGATCGTAGAGGTTGCGCCCGTCGATGATGACGGGGCTGGCGAGCAGGCTCTTCATCCGGGCAAAGTCGGGGACGCGGAAGGATTGCCACTCGGTGCAGATGAGCAGGGCATCGGCCCCCTCCAGTGCAGATTCCTGAGTCGGGCAGAGCAGAAGATCTGGTCGCTCGCCGTAAAGTTCGCGAGCGCGAGCCATCGCCTTGGGATCAAACGCCTGTACCCTGCCGCCAGCGGCCCAGATGGCGGCCAGCAGCGGGCGGCTCGGTGCTTCGCGCATGTCGTCGGTGCCGGGCTTGAACGCCAGTCCCCACAGGGCAAACGTGCGGCCGTGCAGATCCGGGCCGAAGTGACTCAGCAGCCGCTTGGCCATCTTCTGCTGCTGGCGCTGGTTGACCTGTTCGACCGCGGCGAGCAACGGGGCGTCGCAGTCGACGCAGCGGGCTGTGTGCAGCAGGGACTGGATATCCTTGGGGAAGCAGGAGCCGCCATAGCCGCAGCCCGGGTAGAGAAAGTGGTAACCGATGCGGGGATCGGCCCCCATCCCCTGGCGCACCGCCTCGATATCGGCCCCCAGCTCCTCGGCGAGTGCCGCCATCTCGTTCATAAAGGAGATGCGGGTGGCCAGCATGGCGTTGGCGGCGTACTTGGTTAGCTCGGCACTACGCAAATCCATCACCACGATCCGGTCGTGATTGCGGTTGAAGGGGGCGTAGAGGACGCGCAACTGCTCCAGCGCCGTCTCGCTGTCACAGCCGATGATGATGCGATCCGGCCGCATGCAGTCGCTGACAGCAGCCCCCTCCTTGAGAAACTCTGGATTGGCGGCCACGTCGCACTCAAGAGCTACACCACGCTCGGCCAGCTGCGCCTGAATATGTTGCCGCACCTGCTGCGCCGTGCCGACCGGCACGGTGCTCTTGGTCACCACCAGCTTGGGGCGGCTCATCAGCCGGCCTATGGTGTCGGCCACCGTCAGCACATGTTGCAGATCGGCAGAGCCATCCTCATCTGCGGGTGTGCCTACGGCGATGAGCTGCAGGTCTGCGTGTTCGACTCCGACTGCCGGATCGGCAGAGAAGTGCAGACGACCACTGGCCAGATGGCTCTCGACCAGCGGAGCCAGCCCCGGCTCGTAGAAGGGGATTTGGCCCTGCCGAAGCGCGGCGATCCGCCCCTCATCCACATCAATGCAGCAGATCTGATGGCCCACCTCGGCCAGAACGGCGGCCTGAACCAGCCCGACATAGCCTGTGCCAAAAATGGTGACCTTCATGGAAAACGCCTCTTGCTGCGGATGGGATGCGGGGTATCAGAGGCCGGCATGCTGCATCTTGGTGCAGCGAGTGTCAATGCCGGATGACAGGCACCAGATTGGGGCGTGCAGCCCCCTTGTTGTGATCATTTTCACAAAAAATAGACTGGACCTCATAACGAAGCCCTGCCGACAGGGCTCGCAGCCTGCCGAATAGGGCAGGCGTCAGACACTCTCTCTTTACTTCGCTTGGATACAGGTTATGGACAACACCTCGACTCGTACTGCCCATCCCGTCTATGAGGATGTGCTGGCCCTGCTGACCGCGGCAGGCTTCGTCTCCCTCGGCATCTTCCTGTTTCATCAGGTGGGCCTGCTCACCGGCGGCACGGCCGGGCTGGCGCTGCTGCTGCAACAGGTGACGGGGATCAGCTTTGGCCTGCTCTTCTTCGGTATCAATCTGCCCTTCTACGCGCTCGCCTGGCTCAGAATGGGGCCGCGCTTTACTCTCAATACCTTCGTCTCGGTGGCGGCGGTCTCCTACATGACCGATCACCTCAACGGCGTGTTGCAGATCGGCAAGATAGAGCCCCTCTATGCGGCGCTAATCGGCGGCACCCTGATCGGTATGGGGCTGCTTATCATGTTTCGCCACAAGTCGAGTCTGGGGGGCTTCAATATTCTGGCGCTCTTTATTCAGGATCGCTTTGGCATTAGGGCGGGCAAGCTGCAGATGGGGCTCGATTGCGCCATCGTCATCGCCTCGTTCTTCGTGGTACAGCCCTGGATTCTGGCTCTCTCCATCGTGGCGGCGGTTATCTGTAATCTGGTGTTGACACTTAACCACAAGCCGGGCCGCTACCAGATCGCCTGACGGTTGGCAGATTGACCCGATAGCACGAGGCGGCCAGATGGCCGCCTCGTCTGTTTCTAGCCTGGCGTTTGTTCGCTGCGCCTAGCTTGCCTGTTCCAGCCTGCTGTCGCCGCTCGTAGCGTTGCTGCTGATGGAACTGCCGCTGATGGCGTGACTACCGACGGTGAGCGGGGTGTGACAGGCCACCTGATGATGGGCCTCATCGCACACCTCCAGCCTGGGCGCCTTGCTCTTGCACAGCTCGGTCGCATGGGGGCAGCGTTGGTGGAAGTGGCAGCCGCTTGGTGGCGAGATGGGGGAGGGCACATCGCCGGTCAGCAGGATGCGCTGGTTGCGCCTGCGCGGGTCCGGCACCGGAATGGCGGAGATGAGCGCTTGGGTATAGGGGTGGCGCGGCGCCAGATAGAGCGACTGGGCATCCGCCAGTTCGACGATCCGTCCCAGATACATCACCGCAATGCGATCCGAGATATGTTTCACCACCGACAGATCGTGGGCGATGAAGATGATGGCGAGCTGCATCTCCCGCTGCAGGCTGAGCAGCAGGTTGACGATCTGCGACTGCACCGAGACATCGAGGGCCGAGACTGCCTCGTCGCACACCAGCAGCTTGGGCTTGAGGGCGATGGCGCGAGCGATGCCGATCCGCTGGCGCTGACCGCCGGAGAACTCGTGGGGGTAGCGATCCACCGCGCTGCCCGGCAGGCCCACTTTTGCCAGCAGCTCCTGCACCCAGCCGCGCCGCTGTTCAGTGTTGCCTTTACCGTGGATGATAAAGGGCTCCTCCAAAATCTGGCCCACGGTGTGGCGGCTGTTGAGGGATTCTGCAGGGTCCTGAAACACCATCTGCATCTCCTGACGCAGGGATCGCATCTCCTTCGGGCTGAGGGCGGTGATGTCGCGCCCCTCGAAGGTGATGGTGCCCGCGGTCGGCTCGAACAGCTTGAGCAGGCTGCGCCCGAGGGTGGACTTGCCGCAGCCCGATTCACCCACCAGCCCCAGCGTCTCCCCCTGTTTCAGGTCGAAGCTGATGCCATCCACCGCGTGAACCGTATATTGCTTGCGCAGGAACCCGCCTCCCAGCCGGAAGTGCTGTTTCAGATCCCTGACCGATAACAGAGTGCTCATACGGTCAACTCCTTCCAGTAGTGACAGGCGACATGGTGGCGCAGATTTAACTGCTCCACCGCCGGAATGGCGCTGATGCAGAGATCGGTTGCATGGGGGCAGCGGTTGGAGAAGCGGCAGCCAGCGGGCATCTCGTGCAGGGCTGGCACCTGTCCCTTGATGGTCTTGAGCAGGCTCTTGGGCTCATCCTCAAGGCGCGGGATTGAGCTTATCAAGCCGTGGGTATAGGGGTGACGGGGGTGGTCAAACAGTTCGAACACGTCGGCCTGCTCTACCGCCCGCCCGGCGTACATCACCACCACCTCGTCGCACAGCTCCGCCACTACCCCCAGATCGTGGGTAATAAAGATGATGGCCATCCCGGTCTGGGCCTGCAGCTCTTTCATCAATTCGAGGATCTGGGCCTGAATGGTGACATCCAGCGCCGTGGTCGGCTCGTCACAGATAAGCAGGTCTGGCTCGCAGGAGAGCGCCATGGCGATCATCACTCGCTGGCGCATGCCGCCGGAGAGGTTGTGGGGATAGACCGCAAAGCGCTGGGCCGGTTCCGGGATCCCCACCTTCTGCAGCATGGCGATGGCCGCAGCTTTGCGCTGGGCCTTGTCATACTCGGGGCGATGGAGGCGAAACACCTCCATCAGTTGCTCCCCCACCGTCTGCACCGGGTTGAGGGCCGTCATCGGCTCCTGAAAGATCATCGAGATGCGGTTGCCGCGCACCTTGTACATCTGATCCGGCGCAAGCGACAGCAGCTCCTCCCCCTGAAAGCGGATGGAACCGGCCACCACCTGACCGTGGGGCTTGGGCAAGAGCCCCATGATGGCGAGTGAAGTGACACTTTTGCCACAGCCAGACTCGCCGACGATCCCCAGCGTCTGACCCGGGGCCACCTTGAAGCTGACCCCGTCGAGCACCTTGATCTTGCCGTCATCGACGGCGAACTCCACCTCGAGATTGCTTACCTCAAGAATCGAGGCTTGGTGCTGGCCGTGATCAACGGCGAACTCACCCCCGTTATCCGGTACGTCAAGAATGGGGGCCTGGGTGTTGGGCATAACTGCTGCTCCCTTCGCAATGGCCTGAATATCAATGACGTGCATAGGTCTTGTCGAGCAGGTTGATGGGCGCCAGCGCCTCCCCTGCCTCCTTGGCGTTGCGGGTCTCTTCCTTCACCTTGGGATCGAGCCAGAGCAGACCGCCACTACTGTGAGGATAACCGTCCATCGGCCAGTAGAGCAGATCCGGCGTGTTCTTGGTGGCAGGCACTTCCGGCAGCATCACATAACGCCAGCTGCTGGCCCGCACATAGTTGAGCTGCACCCCGGGCACGAAGATGGCGAGGTCATAGATGCGCTGCTGGATCTGCTGGGAGAGCTTGGCCCGCTTGGCCATGTCGAATTCGACGTTGTAGGCATCGATCAGCGCGTCGAGCTCCTTGTCAGCCACGTTGAACAGGTTGTTGGTCTGCGGTTTGTTGGCGTTGGCGGAGTGGAAAAACTCCCAATATTGCGGATAGAGACCGCCGCCGCCCCAACCGAGCCAGGCCGCCTCGTGTTTCTTCTCCAGCATCACCTTGAAGCCGGTGGCGCCATCCACCAGATTGAGCTCCAGATCCAGACCCGCTTTCTTGGCCTCTTCTTTCAGCACGGTCAGTCGCTTGGAGTGCTCCTGACTGGTGTAGGTGAGCGCCAGCGTCAGCCGCTCACCCTTCTCATTTTGCAGGATGCCGTCCGGCCCCGGCTTGTTATAGCCACCCTTGGCAAAGTACTCCCGCGCCTTGCCAATGTCATAAGCCCGCTCCGGCAGCGTGATGTCAGTGAACTCGCCAAAGCCCGAGTCAAAGGTGGTGGCTCTGTCATAGTCGCCGCGCAGCACGGTCTCGATCATCTTGTCGATGTTGAAGGCGTGCTGGATGCCGAGGCGCACGTTTACGTCCGCCAGCTTGGGGTTGGCCACATTGAGGTGCACCCCCTGACCGCCCTGTTTGGTGTCGGTCATGGCCATCACCTTCTGCACGTACCCCTTCTTGTACTCCGGGGTGACCGCTTTTTCATGCCACCAGTTGGGCAGGATCATCTCGAAGGTATCGATCTCCCCTTTCAGGAAGTGGCGGAAGGCGATGTTGTGGTCGCGGATCACCTGTATCTTGATGGTGTCGATGTTGAATCTGTGCTGGTTATAGCGATCGTCTTTTGCCCACCAATCCTTCTGCTTGCTGAAGGTGACCGACTTGCCCTTCTTGACGTCGCTGATCACGTAGGGACCTGTGGTGGGCACCACGGCCCAGTTGTACTGCTTCACCCAGTTAGGGGTCAGCTTGTAGTAGTGCTTGGGCTGGGGCCACAGCTCGGTGGTGTTGAGCAGGTCCATCTTGGCCTTGCGGTTGCCCGCTTTGACCATAATGGTGTGATCATCGATCTTCTCTACCGCGACCACTTCAGTGGTGTAGTAGTTGTTGAACCAGGGCCCCTTGATGTGTTTGGAGCGCATCATCTCGTAGCCGAAGGTGTAGTCATCGGCATTGACCGGCTTGCCATCCGACCATTTGGCGCGTGGATCCAGCTTGAAGTAGACGGTTTGGCTGTCTGGCGCGATGGCCCAGTGGGTCGCGAGCGACGGAATGGGGTTGCCGGTATTGGGGTGAAAGCTGATGAGCCGCAGTTGGTTATCCATGATGAAGGAACGGAACGAGCCGTTGGAGTCAGGTCCCACGGTGCGAAACGTCAGCGGAAAGCTGTCCACAAACATATTGAGGCTGCCGCCCGGCAGCGCCTTGGGGGAGGCGAACACAGGATCCGTGTCGTTGGTCTCCCATTTGAGATCCGCGGGCAGGCTGGCCGCCCAGACCCAGGATCCGTTAACCAGCACAAAGAGAGCACCTATCCATTTGATTTTATTTTTCATGTTTGACTTCCAGGTCTGACCCCTGCACTGGGGGTCTTGATTGATAACGGGATTATCCCTTGCCCCGGGACCGCCGGTGGGGGTGGTCCGTCCTGCATTAATGACTGTTTGTTACCCGGCGCCTGCCGATGCGCGTTGGTAGCGGCTGGCTTACTGGTAACGGGTAAATTTGCGCGGATCGAATGCCTCGCGGATCGCCTCGCCGATGAAGGAGACCATGATCAGCACCAGACTCACCGCTGCCACCACCGAGCTGACGATCCAGATGGCGTCGAGATTGTTGATCCCCTGCGAGAGCAGCTCCCCCCAGCTCGGGGTTGGTGGTGCCAGCCCGAAGCCCAGATAGTCGAGCGCCGTCAGGGTGGAGATATTGCCCACCACGGCGAACGGCGCCAGGGTGACGATCATCATTAGGGTGTTGGGCAGGATGTGGTGGAAGATGATGCGTCCGGTGCTTGCCCCTTGCGCCCGCGCTGCCATCACATAGTCCCGCGCCCGCTCCTTGTAGGTGAGGGTGCGCATATACCAGGTGATCCCCATCCAGCCGAACAACACGTTGATGGCTACAAACAGGCCGAAGTTGGGTTTGGCTAGCGACACCAGAATCATGATGACGTAGAGAAACGGCACCTGGGACCAGATCTCGATAAAGCGTTGCAGGATGAGATCAAAGCGGCCGCCAAGAAACCCCATCAGACAGCCGATGGTGACCCCGATGGCGTAACTGGCCGCCAGCGCTATAAAGGCAAAGCCGATGGCGATGCGAAAGCCGTATACCAGCCGTGCCAGCACGTCGCGACCGCTGGCGTCGGTGCCGAGGAAGTGGCGCTCAGCCATGCTCGGAGCATAGGGCGGGTAGGCATCCTCCTTGAAATCCTGCTCGTAGGGGTTCCAGGGTACCGGTGGCAACAGCACCCAGTCACCCTGACCCTCTGCTGTAAACTTGGCCTTGAGCTGGCGGTAGTTGGTTTCGTACTCATAATCGAGCCCGAACTGCTGACCGGGGATCACATCGCCATAGGTGGGGAAGTGCAGTTGGCCCTGATAGCTCACCATCAGCGCCCGGCTGTTGACCAGCAGCTCCGCCAGCAGGGAGAGTAGTACCAGCGCAGTGAAGATGATGAAGGAGTAGTAACCGCGCTTGATCGACTTGAAGCGCTTGAGTTTTTTCAAGGTAACCGGATTGAGCTTCATGATCAGTCTCCAAACCGCACGCGCGGATCAACAAGGGCAACGCAGATATCGGAGACGATATTGCCCATCAGCATCAGCATGGAGGTGATGGCCAGAATGCCCATCACGGTGGGGTAGTCCCGCTCGACGATCGATTCATAACCGAGCAGGCCGATGCCGTCGATGTTGAAGATGGTCTCGATGAGAAAAGATCCGCCAAAGAAAACGGTAAGCACAGACCCCAGGTGACTGGCGATGGGGATGAGGCTGTTGCGCATGGCATGGTCGGTGACCGCCTTGCGAAACGGCAACCCCTTGGCCACGGCGGTGCGCACATAATCTGCCGACAGGTTCTCCATTAGACTGTTTTTCATGGTCATGGTGAGGATGGCGAAATCCCCGATGGCGTAGGCGATAAGCGGCAGCAACGCGTGGGCAAAGACAGTGCGGATCTGATCCCAGCTGCTGGTCATCGAGTCGTACTCGTCCCCCGGAAAACCGCCCATCGGCAGCCACTCCAGATGAAACGCAAAGACGGTGATGAGAAAGATCCCCACAACGTAGGCAGGCAGGGCATAGGCCATGTAGATGAGCATGGAGCTTAACGAGTCGAAGCGGCTGTTGTGCCTGAGCGCCTTGGCCACCCCGAGCGGGATGGAGACCGCATAGCTTAGCAGAAAGGTCGCCAGTCCGAAGAAGGCGGTGACGGGGAGCCGATCCTTGATGAGATCCCATACCGGCTCGTAATAACGGGTTGATTCGCCCAGATCGAGTACCGCCAGCTTTTGCAGCCACTCCCAGTAGGCGATCAGCATTGGCTTGTCGAGACCATAGAAGGCCTTGAGCTCCTCGATCTGTTCATCGGAGAGGGCCTGCGCCCCCTTGCTGCCACTGGCGCGGCCAGATTCATTCTGGGAAACCTGGGCTTGCAGCAGCATGCGTTCGACCGGTCCGCCCGGCACGAAACGGGTGATGGTGAAGACGAGCAGGGTGATACCGAGAAACGTCGGGATGATCAAAAGCATCCGGCGTAGGAAATACGACAGCATGGTGGAACCTCGTCCTTGTTGTTCTTTTTGCGACCAGTCAAATCCGGTGACGGGCCTGTCCTTCCTGGAATTACGCGCTGGATTGGTTGCCAAACAGCAGACAATCCGCTTGGCCACTGTAAAAGCTCTGCAACAAAAATCAAGTACAAGGAAATGGAAAACTGGGGAAAATGACCCGCTGAGACCCAAATTACCGAGAAATGATGTTTTTTATCTGAAAAGCGAAAATAAAAACAAAATGCTACGGCTCAACATTATTTTAAAAAATATAAACAGCTGTTTATTTTAACTTTTAACAAGTGTAAGTATTTGATTTGAGTGATATTTATTGGGGTTGGTGAAATTGAGTGAAAACGATATCATCTCGATGGCTATATCTGTTATCCCTATGAAACAGGTCAGGTTCAACCCTCATGAAGTTAGTGTTTTATTCTTATTAAGGCCGGTAAGTCGAAATAAGATATAAATAGACAGCACGTTAACTAATAAGTTCATCAATTTTTAATTCAGCGCCATTCACTGCATTTAACAATGCCTTTACATTGGTTTGGTCGTATTTGGCAGAATTATTCACTAATTATATCGGTCGAAATTAATACACTCCGCTTATTCTAACGTCTGACCTCACCACACCCATGCTCCATTGACGCCGCTAGTCAAAGATTGATAAGCCTTACGCATCGCTCCAAAGAGGGCGGTATCAGGAAGCAAACAATAAACAACCAGGAAGGATATAAGCGATGCTTAGGAAGAGCAGAATCTCTGCTGCGATTGCGTTCGCCTTGGCGAGCCTTGCGGCAGCCCCATCTGTATCTGCCGAAGAAGGGCAGAACGTCGAAAAACTGCAGAAAATCAAGGTTACTGGCTCCCGTATCTCCCGTGTCGATGTCGAGGGCGCAACTCCTGTTGTTGCTGTCAGCAAGGTGCAGATCGAACAGTCTGGTCAGCAGACTGTGGCGGATTATCTGAAACAGGCCTCTTACAACTCCTTCGGCGGTTTCTCCCCTTCATCCGGCAGTTCTGCCCAGTCACAAGCTACCGTTGGTTTGCGTGGCCTTGGGGAAGATCGCACCCTAGTGCTGCTCAATGGCAAGCGAATTGCTGGCTCTCCTACCATGGGAGGCACTGCCATCAACCTCAACACCATCCCAATGGCGGCGGTTGAGCGAGTGGAAGTGAACCTGGATGGCGGCTCCGCGCTCTACGGTTCTGATGCCATCGGTGGCGTTATCAACGTGATCCTCAAAGAGGGTTTTGAAGGCTTGTCATTCCAGGGGCGTGTCGGTTCCCCAAGCGAAGAAGGTGGGGATGAGAAGAGCGGTTCCATCGTCAGTGGCGTTTCGGGTGAGAAGGGCGCCTTGATGATGGTCTACGAGCACGATGTCAAAGACGAGATCTACTACAAGGATCGTGACTATCTGGCCAAGCAGGGGGCTGAGTCCCCTAGCCTGTATGGTCGCAATATCAAGGGGGTAGACGCGACAACTGGCAAGACGGTCACCCGTACTCTGAATGGGGTTGACTGTGAAGGCACTGGTCCCGGTTTCGTCACCAAGGGCACGGCTTGCCGTTTCGACTTTGCCAAGGTCGCAGCCAAAACCGCTTCACGCACCCGTGATACAGTCTATGTGAACGGTCGTTACCATATCAATGACAGTGTGGATTTTGTGCCGCAGATGATTGGTTCTCGCGTCACCAGTTTTGGTCGATTCGCGCCTGCTGCCGGTGCCTTCACCGTGGATGGTTCCACCCCCGAAAGTGCCGCTGTCCTCTCAGCCAACAACTTCAGCACCGCCAAAGCCGCTACCGTTTACTACCGTTTCAGCAACGTCGGGCCCCGTGACAACGATGTAACCGACTTGACCGGTACCCTGAATCTCGGTTTTGAGGGCACCGTTCCGACCGAAACAGTAGGGGATGTGGAGTGGAACGCCGGTTACATGTACTCCAAGACCGACAACCAGAGCATTGGTAATGGCTATGTTCTGGAACCGGCTGTCCAGACCCAGGTCAACAGCGGCAAGTTTGTCAATGGCAGCTTCTCCGCTGACGCCACCAAGGATCTCTCCTATACCACCAGCCGCAACTCCAAGATGGACTTCTTCCAGTGGTATGGCGGTCTGGGCTGGGAGATGGGCGCATTGCCTGCTGGCCCCGTCAGCTGGTACTTGGGCGCCGAGTATAACGACTGGGTTTACTCCGATACCTATGACAGCCAGTCCGAAGCGGGTAACGTACTGGGTTCATCCGGTAACTCCGGTGGTGGTGTGCGCGATGTGTTTGCCACCTATATCGAGAGTCTGATCCCCATCACCGAACAGATCGAGCTGAACCTGGCGGGGCGTTACGACAAGTACAGCGATTTTGGCAGCGCCTTCTCGCCCAAAGCGAGCCTGCGTTATCAGCCGCTCGACCAGCTGATGTTCCGAACCTCCTGGTCCCAGTCGTTCCGTGCGCCGGGTCTGAACGATCTTTACGCGGCGGATGCCGAGTCAGCTGACTTTGCCAAGGACTATGTCTATTGCCAGGCAAATGGTGTGGCCAACTGCTCTGAAGAGCAGTATATGACCACTCGTCAATCCAACAAGAACCTGAAGGAAGAGACAGCCAATACCTTCACTATCGGTACTGCCTACAACCCTCTGGACAACCTGAACCTGTCGCTTGATTACTACTACATCAAGATTGATGACGTGATCCAGCTGGCCACCACCCAGACCCAGTTCTATCAGGAGCTCAACACCGGCAGCAACCCGAACGTCATCCGTGACGCCAACGGTGATGTCGAGATGGTCTATGCGGGCATGGTCAACCTGGGGCAACTGAAGACCAGTGGCATCGACTTCAAGGCGGACTACAAGTACGACTTCAACTCCTTCACCCTGCGTTACGACTTTGGCAGCAGCTACATCCTGAAGTATGAAGAAGGTCTGTTTGCTGGCGGCCCAATGGTCGACAAGAAGGGCTGGAATGGTAAACCCGACTTCCGCTTCAACTCCGGGATCGGTGCCAACTTCCCGCAGTTGTGGAATCTGGATACCTACCTGAGCACCAACTATATCGACTCACAGAGCCAGGATTATGTAGATGGCAAGGAAGAGGGTCATATCGCCTCCAACACCGTCTGGAACCTGAACGTAGCCGTCGATACCAGCTGGAATGCCAAGATCCAGACCGGCGTGAAGAACATGTTCAACCGCGGACCTTCCCTGTCGAGCGATGGCTTCACCTATGAAGAAGACCTCTACAGCATCGACGGTCGCGTCTACTACATCGACTACACCCAGAAGTTCTAATCAACCCCGTTGATATACAACCTCAGCCGGCCCGGTCGGGCCGGCTGTGCCCAACGTCCAAGGAAGTTACGGAGATAGGGTAATCCTATGAAGACAAGGACCATTACAATGAAGAAAGCGCTCCTTGGCAGCCTGGTTTCGGCCGCCTTGTTGACCAGCTTCAGTCTGAGTGCCGCCACTGTCGGTCAGGCCGTGGACGCTCAAGTCGCCACCAATAATGCAGCCAAAGTTTCCCAGCAGAAAATCGACAGTTATGCCGAATCTGCCGAGTCTGCACTGGCCCAGTACAAGGCCGCCCTGCGTCAGGTCGACAGTCTGCGCACCTACAACGAGCAGGTGGGCAAGATGGTCGAATCCCAGAGCGCCGAGCTGGCCTCGATGCAAAAGCAGATCGCCCAGATTGATCAGACCAGCACCGAAGTGGTGCCGCTGATGCTCAAGATGATCGACTCCCTCGAACAGTTTGTGTCACTGGATCTGCCGTTTCAGAAGGTCGATCGGGAGGACCGCGTAGCGGCTCTGACCGACCTGATGAATCGGGCCGATGTCACCATCTCTGAGAAGTACCGCAAGATCCTGGAGGCTTACCAGATCGAGGAGGGCTTCAGCCGCACCATCGAGTCCTACAAGGCGAGCCTGGACAAGGATGGCAGCGAGAAGACCTACGAGTTCCTGCGCGTTGGCCGCATTGCGCTGCTTTATCAGTCCCCGGATGGCAATGAGACCGGCATGTGGAACAAGAAGACTCGCCAGTGGGAAGAGTTGCCCCAGGAGTATCGCAGTGCGGTTGAACAGGGCCTTCGCATCGCCAAGAAGCAGGCGCCTCCCGCGCTGATCAAGCTGCCGGTTCAAACAGCGGAGAAAGCATCATGAAAGGAATCAGACTTGCTATTGCCTCCCTGATTGCGGGAGCAACCCTGGTCACCCTGCCGGTGACTGCCGCCGAAAAACTGGTGGATCTCAATGCGCTGCTGAACCAGGTCAAGACATCCAGCCTGAGCGAATCCCAACTCAACAAGGAGCGGGAAGCCCGCTTCCTGGCTGACAAGAACGAGCAGGGGGCGCTGCTGGCCAAGGCCAAGGCCGAGCTGGCTGCCGAAACCGCCAAGGGCGAGCAGCTCAAGGCAGCCTTCGATGCCAATGACAAGCAGCTGACCGAGCTGACTGAAACCCTTCGCCAGCGTTCTGGCAACATGGGTGAGATGTTCGGGGTGCTGCGTCAGTTTGCCGGTGAGTTCAAGGGGATCTTCAACGCCTCCGCCCGTCGGGTCGAGCATCCGGAGCAATCTGCCTTGCTGACCCGTCTGGCCGAGAGTAAAGAGCTCCCCTCCAGCGACGATCTGGAAGCGTTCTGGACTACCACCCTCAGCCGCATGGTTGATGGTGGCAAGGTGAGCCAGATCCCGGCGACCGTGGTTTATGGCGAGGGCAACCAGGCCGAGAAGACCGTCACCCAGATCGGTGAGTTCAACACCGTCTCCGAAGGCAAGTACCTCACCTTCGTGCCGGAGACCGGCAAGTTCGAGCAGCTCTCTCGTCAACCTGACAAGGGGGTGCTGGAACCTATCGCCGAGTTTGAACAGGGTGGTGACGGGGTCAAACCCATCTTCATCGACCCGTCTCGCGGCGTGATCCTCTCTTTGCTGGTGCAGTCACCGACTCTCAAGGAGCGGATCGATCAGGGTGGTGAAGTGGGCTACGTCATCATGGTGCTCGGCGTACTCGGTACCCTGTTGGCCATCTTCTGCGGTATCCGCCTGTCGCTGATCGGCACCTCCATGCGCAAGCAGCTGAAATCCGATCAGATTATCAAGGGCAACCCCATTGGCGACATGCTGGGGGCCTACCAGAGCCATCGCGGTGACAACATCGAGGATCTTGAGTCCAAGCTCGACGAGATCATCCTGCGCAACGTGCCCAAGTTCGAGAAGGGCATCAGCATCATCAAGCTGATCGCCTCGGTCGCACCGCTGCTGGGTCTGCTCGGTACCGTGGTGGGGATGATTGCCACCTTCCAGGCCATCACCCTGTTCGGTACCGGCGATCCCAAGCTGATGGCAGGTGGTATCTCCGAGGCGCTGGTGACCACCATGCAGGGTCTGGTCGTCGCGGTACCCATGCTGTTCCTCTACACCATTGTGCAGACCCAGAGCCGTCGTCTGATCCAGGTGCTGGAAGAGCAGAGCGCCGGTTTCGTCGCCCGTTATCAGGAACGTCTGCACGCCTCCAAAGCCGCAGCGTAAGGAGTCACCCATGTGGTTCTGGTTGATTGAAGAAGTCGAGTCGGTCCGCCGGTTTTTGGGATTGGGGGGCGATGTACTGGTCGCCCTGTTCTTCCTGACCCTGATGATGTGGGCCCTGTTGCTGGAGCGCTGGTTCTACTTCATGGCGGTCTACCCCAGACAGGTGAGGCAGACCAAGGCCACTTGGCTGGCCCGCACCGATCATCTCTCCTGGTCTGCCAAGCAGATCCGGCGCGAGCTGGTCTCACGGGTCGCCATGGCGGTAGACAAGGGGATGCCGGTCATCAAGGTGCTGATCGCTCTCTGCCCGTTGATGGGGCTGCTCGGCACCGTGGTGGGGATGGTGCAGGTGTTTGACACCCTGGCCATCACCGGCACCGGTTCGCCGCGGGCGATGGCATCAGGGATCTCCAAGGCAACGGTACCGACCATGGCGGGCATGATTGCCGCCCTTTCTGGCCTGTTTTTTGTCAACCAGCTCGATCACAAGGCCAAACTGGCGGTGCAAAAGCTGGAAGACAACCTGAAACACGGCTGATGCAGGATGCATACCCCCGGTGAGGCATGGCCTGCCGGGGGCACAGAACAAGCAAGGAGTTTCTGCTATGAGAAAACGTTACAGCGACAGCGGTGCCGACGAGGCGGCTATCGATTTGACCCCCATGCTGGACATAGTGTTCATCATGCTGATCTTCTTCATCGTCACCACCTCCTTCGTCAAGGAGTCCGGTGTCGAGATCAACCGTCCCAGTGCCAGCACGGCCGAGACGGTGAAGAAGGGCAATATCATGGTCGCGGTACGCGAAAACGGTCAAGTCTGGGTCGACAAGCGCATCGTCGAAGTGGGGGCGGTACGTGCCAACATCGAGCGGCTGCGTGCCGAAAACCCGGAGAGCGCCGTGGTGATCCAGGCCGATACCGAATCCCGTTCCGGTCTGGTGGTGCAGGTCATGGATCAGATCCGTATGGCCGGTGTCCAGAACATCTCCATCGCTGCCAGCAAGAGCAGCTGATGCTGGAGAGAGACCTATGAGATACCTGATATCGTTAGCGGTCTCCTGTGTGGTGGTGTTCTTTCTGTTTCTGGGAATGAACAAGCTGATCACACCGGATCACCGGGAGCTGGTGGAGAAGGATGACGTCGCCATGACCGATTTTATTCGCATCAAGCCCCAGGAGACCCTGCAAGAGAAGCAACGGGAGCTGCCGAAACCGCCGCCGCCGAACCGTCCACCGCCCCCTCCCGAGATGGAGGTGGCCAGCACGGATCGGCCGCAGATGGAGAGCTCTCCCATGGATATGCCCAAGCTCGACATTCCGGTCAACATCGGTGGCGGCAACGCCCTCGGTGCCTACAGCACCGGTGGCGGCGGTGGCGGGATCGGTGGCAACAACGGTGCCATTCCGCTGGCAACCTTCGAGCCCATGATGCCCCGTAAGGCGGCTCTGGCGGGGCTGGCCTCCGGCAAGGTGCTGGTGGAGTTTACCGTCACCGAGCGCGGCACCGTCAGCAACGTACGGATCGTCAAGGAAGAGCCACGCAGCTATGACCTTGGCAAAGAGGCGCGCAAAACCATCGCCAAGTGGACGTTCAAGCCCGCTATGGCAGATGGTAAACCGCAAGAAAGCCGCATGCAGCAAGAGATCGAGTTCGCGGTCAACTAAGGAAGGTGGCGATGAACAAGTTACACAAGATGATCCTCGCCCCGGTCGCCATGGCGGTGCTGCTTAGCACCGCCAGCTGGGCCGCCGAGCAGCCGGCCCTGTCGGATCGGGCTTATCGGGCGGTCAACAAGGCGCAGGAGCTGATCGCTGACAAACAATACGGTCTGGCTAATGCCCGATTGCAGGAGGCGCTATCCAGCGTGGGCGATAGGGTCTACGACAAGGGGGTCATATTGCAGACTCTCGGTTTCGTGGCCGCCCAGCAGGAGAAATATGGCCAGGCAACCAAGTACTTTGCCGATGCCATCGCGACAGGCGGTCTGCCACCACCGGTGGCCCAGCAGGTGCGCTACAACCTGGCCCAGCTTTATATGGCGGAGGGCAACTTCCAGGGGTCGATAAAGACCATGAGGGAGTGGTTTGCCAACCAGGGCAAAGATGACAAGCCCAACTCCCACGCCTATATCACCCTGGCCAACGCCCACGTGCAGCTCAAGCAGTACCGTGAGGCCATTCCGGCGGTGGATCAGGCGATCAAGCTTTCGGCGGGCAAAGCGCCGGAGTCCTGGTATCTGCTGAAGATGGCGGCCCACTACGAACTGAAACAGTACAAGCAGGCGACCGAGGTGCTGACCATCCTGGTCGACATGCACCCGCAGCAGAAGAAGTACTGGACCCAGCTCTCGGCCATGCATATGCAGGCAGGCAACGATAGCAAGGCGCTGGCGGCACTGGAGGCAGCCTATAGCCTTGGCATGCTGACCGAACCGGCCGAATTGCAGCGTCTGGCCAACTATCTCGCCTTCAGCGGCATTCCCCATCGCGCAGCGCGGGTGATGGAGAAAGGGATGAAGGATGGGGTGATTGAGCAGAGCGCAAGCAACTACAAGACCCTGGCCAACTATTGGCATCAGGCCAAGGAGCTGGATCCGGCCATCGACACCCTGGCCAAATCCTATCAGCTGGTCCCGAATGCCGAATTGCAGCTGAAAATGGCGCGAATGATGATCCAGAGCAAGCGCTATCAGGATCTGGTAGAGCTGGCCGCAAAGCCTGCGGCCAATGCCAATGGTGAACAGCGTGCGGATCTGAAGTTCCTGACCGGAGTCGCCTATTTTGAGCAACAAAAGCCCAAGGAGGCCCTCAACGCCTTCACCCAAGCGGCTCAGAATGGCAACGTCAGCGGGCGGGCATCCCCCTGGATCAGCTTCCTCAAGGAGCAGAGTGGCGTGGGGGAGGCGGCCGTCCAGTAATTCCAATGACAACTACCTGTAGTCCCTTTTATGGTTGCCTGGTGGCGCCATTAACCGCTCTTTGGAGCGGTTTTTTTATGGCTGTAGCCAGCACTGGCTGGTGGTCCAAGTACAGTTTTATTCCTTTTCATGCAAATAAAGAGCCTCCGTCAACATTGGTCTATCTCCCCCGGATGTGAAAAACGTTTTGGCCACTGCTGTAACCGTGACACAAGGTGGCGCAGCATCTTGGTTGACGGGGGCGAGGGTAGTCTGCTGACAGGGGGCGGTGCTATCCATCTCTCTCAGCTGCAACTTGCTAGTGTAGCTTTTGCCCTGTTGATAAGTGTCACACTGAAAACGGCCACTTTTAACAAGAAAAGCAACATATGGAAGTTGAAATTTTGGCCGACTCGGGAAAGAATGCG
This sequence comes from Aeromonas sp. FDAARGOS 1410, assembly GCF_019048745.1. NCBI lineage: Bacteria > Pseudomonadati > Pseudomonadota > Gammaproteobacteria > Aeromonadales > Aeromonadaceae > Aeromonas > Aeromonas sp. FDAARGOS 1410. The sequence continues at coordinate 1,422,238 of NZ_CP077401.1, forward strand.
CGCTCGGTTATTGGCGCCGTGGTGCAGGTTTACCCGCCACCGGCAGACCGAGGATGAGACGGCCTCCGGCCCATTTGGTACAGGAAACCACACAGGAATTTTATGAATCCCCTTCGCACTGCCGCTTCGGCGCTTTTTTGCACACTTGCCCTGGTCAGCCAGCAGGCCGCTGCCGTTGAATACACTCTGCCTGCGGCCAACAGCCGCCTGATCGGCGAGAACCAGGAATACGTGGTGCCCGCGGACAATCGTCCGCTGGAGCAGATCGCCGCTGACTTCCAGCTGGGTCTCACCAACATCATGGAAGCCAACCCGGGCGTTGATCCCTATCTGCCGAAGGCGGGTAGCACCCTGATCATCCCCCACCAGCTGATCCTGCCCAACGCCCCCCGCGAAGGGATCGTCATCAACGTCGCCGAGATGCGCCTCTACTACTACCCGAAAGGCAAGAACGTGGTGGAAGTGCTGCCCATCGGCATCGGCCAGCTGGGGGTCAACACCCCGGAGAACTGGATCACCAAGGTAGAGCGCAAACGCGCCAACCCGACCTGGACCCCGACCGAGAACATCCGTCGCCGTTATGCCGCCCAAGGCGTGACCCTGCCGGCGGTATGGCCGGCTGGCCCGGATAACCCCATGGGTCTGCACGCTCTCTACATCGGCAACCTCTATGCTATCCACGGTACCAACGCCAGCTTCGGCATCGGTCTGCGGGTGAGTAGCGGTTGCGTGCGTCTGCGCGCCGACGACATCAAGTATCTGTTCGACAACGTGCCGGTCGGCACCCGCGTCCAGTTCGTCAACCAGCCGGTCAAGACCTCGGTCGAGCCGGATGGCGGTCGCTACATGGAAGTGCACGAGCCGCTGTCGCGCAACGAGGAGGAGTTCAACTCCACCGCCTCCGTGCCGCTCCCGATGACCCCGGCCATCACCCGCTTCATCGCCCACGCCGAGTCTGACTCCAACGTGGTCAAGCAGGTGCTGGAGCAGCGTACCGGCCTGCCGACCCGTCTCAATCCCTGATTGAGCATGCAGCCAGCGCCAAGCGCACTGGCAAGGCAGGCAACGAAAACGGCGACCAGATGGTCGCCGTTTTTTATTGCTTGGTTTGCTGCATCTTATGGCATGCAGACCGGGCAGAAGGCGTAAGTGCCTTGCGGGTCGTTGAAGCGGGTGAGCGGGTCGAGAGAGCGGTTCACCTCGCTCAGCGCCTTGCCAAAGCCGGCCGGCAGCCAGCTCTGCAGCTGCGGGGCGAGCACGCGGTCGCTGCTGTCAAACAGCTGGCGCAGGAATTTGTCCTTGGTGGACTCCTCCTGCTCGATGGGGGTGACCTGCCACTCCTTGAGGTTGGCCAGCTCGGCCGCCGCCTTGATGGCGTCATTGAGGTTGCCGAACTCATCCACCAGACCGAGCTCCTTGGCATCCTCGCCAGTCCAGACCCGACCTTCAGCCGCTTTCTCCGCCTCTTCCGGGCTCAGGCCGCGGCCCTTGCTCACCAGAGCGACGAAGCGCTGGTAGGTATCCTCGACGTTCAGCTGGATCGCCTGACCGACGTGTTCCGGCAAGGCGCGGGTCAGGCCGACGCCGACATAATCGGTGGTGCCGACGCCGTCAGTGTGCACGCCGTACTGGGAGAGCGCCTTGTCGATGGTGGCGAACATGCCGAACACCCCGATGGAGCCGGTGAGGGTGGTCGGGGAGGCGAAGATCTTGTCCGCATCGGCAGAGATCCAGTAGCCACCGGAGGCGGCGTAGCTGCCCATGGAGACCACCACCGGCTTGCCAGCCTGTTTCAGGGCCAGCAGCTCGGCGCGGATCTGCTCGGCGGCGAAGGCGCTGCCGCCCGGGCTGTCGACCCGCAGTACCACGGCTTTCACCTTGTCATCGCGGCGAGCATCGGCCAGCAGGTCGGAGAGGGTATCGCCGCCGATGGTGCCGGCAGGCTGGACGCCATCCATGATGGCGCCGCTGGCGACCACCAGACCCACTTCATCCTTGCCGCTCTGGGGATACTGATCCGGGATGGCGGCCAGATACTCTTTCAGGCCAACCCCTTTCCAGCCATGGTCGTCGCTCTCGCCCACTTCCTTGATGACCGCCTGGGTCATCTCGTCGCGGGTCGCCAGCTGATCCACCAGCCCGTTGTCGAGGGCGTAGTTGGCGGCGTTACCACCGGCCTTGCGCAGCAGCTCGAGGAAGCGATCCTTGCCCGGTGCCACGGCATCCGGTTCGATCTCCCGCTGTTCGGCTACATCGGCCACATAGGATTGCCACAGCTGATCCAGCCAGCGCTGGTTCGCCTCCTTGCTCTCGGGGGACATCTCGTCGCGGGTATAGGGCTCGACGAAGGATTTGTAGGTGCCGACCTTGAACACATGCGGGGTGATGTTGAGCTTCTCCAGCGCCGACTTGAAGTAGGTCTGGTAGACGCCGAGCCCCTCGATCACCACGGCGCCGCTCTGGTTGAGCAGCACGTGATCGGCATGAGCGGCCAGCAGGTATTGGCCCTGGCTGTAGAAGTCGGCCATGGCGATAACCGGTTTGCCGCTCTCCTTGAACTCGTCGATGGCGGCAGTCACCTCCTGCAGCTTGGAGAAGCTGGTGCCCTGCAACCCTTGCGGCTTGATCACCAGCGCCTTGATACGATCGTCATCCTTGGCGCTGCGAATGGCCCACAGCAGGTCGGAGAGGAGGATCTCGCTCGGCTGCTCGTCGCTGTTGTCCATCTGGCGCAGCAGTTGCGAGGTGGGATCGGTCGTGCTGCGCTGTTCCACCAGCACACCGTTGAGGTTGAGGGTCAGAGCGCCTTCGATGGGCGTCTCCGGTGCCTCTTTCCGGCCAACGCTGTAGACGATGACCAGCACCAGTGCGAGAAACAGCAGATTGACCAGCATCAGCCGGGTGAAATTGAGCAGGCGCCACAGCGTGCGGAACAGCCAACCCAGACCTTTGAAGATAGACATAGTCGAGTTATCGCCCTGTTAATGGGTTAAAGAGGGCTCATTATTAACCAGTTGGCCCCCCAATTGCCATTTCCTGCAAAGAGTTACCGCTTAACTTCGTTCAGGGCACGGCTGTTCGCTGAAAAATCATCCAAACAATTGTTTGAAAAAGCATTTTCGATTCTTTACTCTAGTTGCAGTTTGATAACAAAAAATTAACTGGAGGCGTCGTGAGTCGTTACCCAACCCTGCTGACCCCGCTCGATCTCGGCTTCACCCAGCTGCGCAACCGCGTCTTGATGGGCTCCATGCACACTGGCCTAGAAGAGGAGAAAGGCGGTTTTGACAAGCTGGCCGCCTTCTATGCCGAGCGCGCCCGCGGTGGCGTCGGTCTTATCGTCACCGGCGGCATTGCCCCCAACCTGCGTGGACGGCTGGTGCCTCACGGCTCCCAGCTGAGCTTTCCCTGGCAGGTAAGCAAGCACAAGAAGGTGACCAGTGCCGTGCATCGGGAGGGGGGCAAGATAGCGCTGCAGATCCTCCATGCCGGTCGTTACGCCTACCATCCGTTCAGTCTGGCGCCAAGCTCCCTCAAGGCGCCCATCTCCCCCTTCAAGCCGCGCGCCATGAGCGAGCGGCAGATCCGCGGCACCATCCGCGACTTCGCTGCCACCGCAGCGCTGGCCAAGGCGGCCGGTTATGACGGGGTCGAGGTGATGGGTTCGGAAGGCTATCTCATCAACCAGTTCATCTGCGAGCGCACCAACCAGCGCAGCGATGGCTGGGGTGGCAGCTTCGAGAAGCGGATGCGCTTCCCGGTGGAAATTGTCCGCGCTATCCGCGAGCGGGTCGGCACTGACTTCATCATTATCTTCCGCCTCTCCATGCTGGATCTGGTGGAGCAGGGGTCGACTCTGGAAGAGGTGATTGCCCTTGGCAAAGCGCTGGAAGCGGTGGGGGTGACCCTCATCAACACCGGTATCGGCTGGCACGAGGCGCGTATTCCCACCATCGCCACCAGCGTGCCGCGTGGCGCCTTCAGCTGGGTGACCGCCGAGCTGAAAAAGCATCTCAAGGTGCCGCTTATCACTACCAACCGGATTAACACCCCGGAGGTGGCAGAGCGGATTCTGGCTGGCGGCGAGGCGGACATGGTCTCCATGGCGCGCCCCTTCCTGGCTGATCCTGAATTTGTCATCAAGGCCGCCGAGGACCGGGCGGACGAGATCAACACCTGCATCGCCTGCAATCAGGCCTGCCTCGACCACGTCTTCAAGCAGAAGCGCGCCTCCTGTCTGGTCAATCCTCGTGCCTGTTTCGAGACCGAATTGACGTTTGGCCGCGTGCCACAGCCCAAGAAGCTGGCGGTGGTGGGGGCTGGCCCCGCCGGGCTGGCCTTTGCCTGCTACGCTGCCGAGCGAGGTCATCAGGTGAGCCTGTTCGATCAGGCGAGCGAGATTGGCGGCCAGTTCAACTTCGCCAAGCAGATCCCGGGCAAGGAGGAGTTTCACGAAACCCTGCGCTATTTCGCCAAGCGGCTGGAGAAGTGCGGCGTCGAGCTATATCTGGGCCAGCGCCAGAGTGCCGAGAGCCTGCTCGGCGGCGGTTTTGACGAGGTAATCCTCGCTACCGGTATTCGTCCGCGCACCCCCAATATTCCGGGGATCGAGCATCCCAAGGTATTGAACTACCTCGATGTATTGCGGGATCACAAACCGGTCGGCCAGAAGGTGGCGGTGATCGGCGCTGGCGGCATCGGTTTCGATGTAGCTGAGTATCTGGTCGAGAAGAAGGTGGAGATGGATGCCGAGGGGCACCGTGATCACTGGCTCAAGGAGTGGGGCATCGACAAGCATCTCGGCGAGCGCGGTGGCCTCACCACCCCTGAAATCGATGCGCCAGAGCGCCAGATCTGGCTGCTCCAGCGCAAGGAGAGCAAGGTCGGCGACGGCCTTGGCAAGACCACCGGCTGGATCCACCGTACCGTGCTCAAGAACCGCAAGGTGCAGATGCTCTCCGGCGTGCAGTACCTGCGCATCGATGACGACGGGCTTCATATCCAGGTGGGTGACAAGCAGCAGTGTCTGCCGGTGGATCAGGTGATCATCTGCGCCGGACAAGAGCCCCTCAAGGAGCTGCAGGCCGGTCTGCAGGCCGCTGGCAAGCCAGTGCATATCATCGGCGGTGCCGACGTGGCTGCCGAGCTGGATGCCAAGCGGGCGATCCGACAGGGCGCCGAACTGGCGGCGGTCATCTAATCTCTCCCCGCCATCATGAATGAGATAAACCCCTGAGCCTCAGGGGTTTTCTTCATTCGGCGCTGTGCTAAGGTAGCGCCATCATTGCCCAAGAAGGAATTGCCCATGGATGCCCTCACCCTGCTGCTCAACCGCCACTCCTGTGGCCGTCTCGCCGATCCCGCTCCTGCTGGCGAGGTACTCGACAATATTTTGAAGGCGGGGCTGCGCGCGCCGGATCACGGCACCCTGACTCCCTGGCAGTTCATTCTGTTTGAAGGGGAAGGCCGCGAGCGGCTGGGCAAGCTGCTGGCCGAGGCGGCCCGTGCCCGTGGCGAGGATGAAGAGAGCATCAAGAAGTGCAGCGAGGCGCCGCTGCGGGCACCGCTGGTCATCGCGGTGGCAACCCGTTATCAGGAGCACCCCAAAGTGCCGAAGCTGGAGCAGGAGCTTTCTGCCGGTTGCGCCGTGATGGCGATGCAGATGGCGGCACAGGCGCAGGGTTTCAACGGCATCTGGCGCTCCGGCTGGTTCATCTTCGACGAGCAGATCAACAAGGGGCTGGGACTGGCGGCGGAAGATCAGCTGGTGGGCTTCCTCTACCTCGGCACCCCCATGCTGGAAGCGCGCAAGCTGCGTGAACTGCCTATCGAGCAGTTTGTCCGCCACTTCTAGGTTGCTCGGTAAATAGTCAAAAAGAGAAAGCCCCTCAGTGTAGGGGCTTTTTGTTTAACCGTGAATAGTAACCAGAGTGGTGGGAGAAAATAAACGGCTCCAAGGGGGTCGGCGAAGCGTAGCAGGTAATTATTTAAATAGTGAGATACACCTCTCAATCCTGGTGTATTTCGCTATGTAAAACGTTTTCGCGTCTATTAATATCCCTCTTGCCAGTTTAGAAGGGCACTCCTTCTAATTTTTCTGCGATGAGAGTCGCAATTCCGTAGCACCTTTTTAAACAGCCCAACGTCTTCGTGACATTGGGCTTTATTTTTTATGGGGTTATGAGCCCGCTGACACGGGCAGAGCATGGTTGCAGTGATGCATCAACTGGCTCGTTCCACTCTCTTGGCTGGCAGGATCCTGGCTGGATTGCCCGCCACTCTGGCGCCTGCCGGCACATCTTTGGTGACCACGGCTCCTGCACCGACAATTGCCTCCCGTCCTATGGTGACCCCGGGTAGCAGGATGGCCCCACCACCGATCCAGACCCGGTCTTCTATGGTGATGGGCAGCGCCGTCTCGACCCCTTGTACCCGTTCATCGGCCTCCAGTGAGTGGGCCGCGGTATAGATCTGCACGTTTGGCCCGATCATCACGTCGGCCCCGATACGGATGGGGGCGTTGTCCAGCAGGGTGGCGCCCATGTTGATGTAGCTGTTTTTGCCAAGGTGGATGTGGCGGCCATAGGTGCAGTAGAGGGGCGGACAGATAAAGGCTCCCTCTGCCAGCTCGCCGACCAGCTCCTGCAACAGTGCCCGCTGTGCATCCTCTTCCTCTGCCCGATTGAAACGGCGGTAGCGTGCCGCCGCCTCGCGCCGTATCGCTATCAATTCTGGGTCGATGCAGTTATAGGGCTGGCTGCTGATCATCTTCTGATATTCGTTCATGGAGCCTCCTTACGGTTGGATAGGAGATGGTAAAGCGTTGTGGAGCAATGAAGCGTGAAGAGCTTCCCAGAGTGGGGACCTGGTGAGAATGGTTTGCCGGAAAGAATCAGGGCCCCCGAACGGGAGCCCTGATGGTATGAGGTTGTCGCCAAAGCTGACGCTTAGCCGTGCTTGCGGCCGGAGAGGCGGCACCACTCCTCCTTGACGGCGGTCGGGTCCATCTCGAACCACTGGCCGTAGATGGTTTCCAGCTCTGGAGCCTGGCTTTCCAGCACGCCGGAGAGGGCCATCAGGCTGCCCGCTTTGCCGTGGCCGGCGATCAGCGGCGCCAGTTCGCGCAGCGGGCCGGCCAGAATGTTGGCGACTACCACGTCCGCTTCGACATCTTGCGGCTGGTCGGCCGGGAGATAGAGTTCGATCTGGTCGGCAACGCCGTTGCGCGCGGCGTTGTCGCGGCTGGCCTGAATCGCCTGCGGGTCGATATCGATACCGATAACGCGGGCAGCACCCAGTTTCAGGGCGGCGATGCCGAGGATGCCGGAGCCGCAGCCAAAGTCGACCACGGTTTTACCGGCCAGATCCAGCCCGTCCAGCCACTGCAGGCAGAGCGCTGTGGTGGGGTGGGTACCGGTACCGAAGGCCAGACCCGGATCCAGCATCACGTTGACCGCATCGGGGTTCGGTACATCGCGCCAGCTCGGGCAGATCCAGAGGCGCTCGCCAAACTGCATGGGGTGGAAGTGATCCATCCACTCGCGCACCCAATCCTTGTCTTCCAGCTGCTCGACCTTGTAGCCGACGTTTTCGCCGAAGATCTGCTGGAAGAAGGCGATGGTGGGGGCCGGATCGGTTTCGGCATCGAACAGACCCATTACTTCGGTCTCGCCCCAGAGCGGGGTTTCACCGGGCATGGGTTCATAGACGGGCACATCCTTGGCATCCATAAAGGTCACCGCCTGGGCACCACGCCCCAGCAGCATGTTGCTCATCTTGTCTGCGGTCTTGGCAGTGGCGTTGATTCGAATTTGTATCCAGGGCATGGCGTCGACTCTTCATAAATGTGAAACCGCGCGATTCTATCATCATGGGCGTGTGCTGTCGTGGTTTGCCCGTACGGAGCGGGCGATGGCGGTGTCATGAGGAGACTTTGCCGAATTGGCACGGTTTCTGTATTGCTCTGTAGCGGCGAAGATGACCGGTTTTCGCCGAACGCTTTGCTCAAGTTCCGTCATTTTTCACTGCCACCGTCAGGTGGCATTTTTTTGGCTCAAAGATGGGAAGTTGCAAGGCAACCGGCATAGTTGGCACGTCAGCTGCAAAAGTCTGATGTCCTGCTGAAGGATATGTGTGTGATTGTTACCCCAATGTTCAGGTATTTAGGGCCATCCCGGTGGGATGGCCCTCTTTTATGGGGCTTTTATGGAGGTTCTGCGTGGTGATTGTCTGGCTCTCTGGTTGCTGCGTCCCCTGTTGGGGCGTGGCACTGGTGAGTTCACACCACTATGGTGCAGCAATTACCCACAAGGGATTAGCGGGAGAAGCCGCTCATGTCGATCACCAGCTTGCCCACCATGCGGCCTGCCTCTACCTCGGCATGGGCCTGTGCCAGTGAGGTCGGGGTCAGGGCTGGCAGGGTTTTGGTCAGGGTGCTCTGCAGTACGCCCTGATCAACCAGAGTGGCAACCTGTGTCAGCAGCTTGTGCTGTTCGATCATGTCCGAGGTCTGGAACAGGGATCGGGTGAACATGAACTCCTGGCTGAAGGTCACGCTCTTGCTCTTGAGCAGGGAGAGATCCCAGGGCTCTTTGGACTCGGCGATGGTGCAGATATGGCCAAACGGGCGGATCAACCCCGCCATGGTTGCCCAGTGCTCGGCGGTGGCATTGGTGCAGAAGATGGCATCGACCTGAGTAATGCCAAGGGCGGTCAACTCCTCCTGCAGCTTGTGATGGTTCACTACCTGATGGGCGCCCATCTCGAGGCACCACTCACGGGTTTCGGGGCGGGAAGCGGTAGCTATCACCTCCATACCGGTGAGCTGGCGAGCCAGCTGGATGGCGATGGAACCCACGCCACCGGCGCCGCCAATGATCAGCAGCTTGCCACGGCTCTCGCGGGTGAGGCCAAAGCGGTCGAACAGGGTCTCCCAGGCGGTGATGGCGGTCAGCGGCAGAGCGGCTGCCTCCACGTCGCTCAGACTGGCAGGGGCGAGGGCGGCGATGCGCTCATCCACCAGTTGCAGGGCGCTGTTGCTGCCGGGGCGGCTGATGTCGCCGGCATACCAGACCCGGTCGCCCGTTTTGAACAGGGTGACTTCGCTGCCGGTGGCGATCACTTCACCGACCGCATCCCAACCCAGCACGCGCGGACTGTTTTCGACCTTGGCTTTGGGGGCGCGCACCTTGGTGTCGACCGGATTGATAGAGGTGGCGTTGACCCGCACCAGCAGATCCCGCGGGCCCGGCGTGGGGTCGGGCAGCTCGGCGGCGATAAAGCAGTCGGGATGGTCGCTCGGCAGATAGTGAGTCAGGGCAATGGCTTTCATGGTTGTTCCTTTCAAATCGGTGTGTTCGGGATTGCCACTCACTCTAGTCTGGTTAATTATCCTGATTAAGATGGGTAATTGGTAAAGACTGTTTGAATATATGAACAATGTCGATCTGGAGTTGATGGGACTGTTTGCCACCGTGGTGGAGCAGGGGAGCTTTACCCGGGCGGCCGAGCTGATGGGGATGCCGAAATCGTCGGTAAGCCAGAAGATCTCGCGACTCGAAGCTCAGCTCGGCGTGCGGTTGCTGCAGCGCACCACCCGCAGGTTGAGCCTGACCCCGCAGGGGGAGGTCTATGTGGAGCATTGTCAGGGGCTGCTGACGCTGGCTCGCAGCGCCAATCTGGCGATGGCAAGGTTGCGCTCGGCCCCGGCAGGTCGGGTGCGGATCACCGCCCCCGAGGCGACCGGTACCCTGCTGCTTGGCCGGATCCTGGCCGAGTTTCGTGCGCTTTACCCCGAGGTGGTACTGGAGCTGACCCTGAGCGATGAACAGCTTGATCTGGTGGGCGAGGGTTACGATCTGGCGCTGAGGGCAGCGCCGCTGAAAGACTCCAGCCTGATCTGCCGGCGTATCGGTCAGGTGCCGCGCCATCTGGTGGCGGCACCCGCCTATCTGGCGGCCCACGGCATGCCGCAGCAATTGAGCGATCTGGGACGATACGCCTGTCTGGTGCATTCGGCGCTGCCGCTCTGGCCGCTGCAGGAGGGAGGCTGGCGGCCGCAGGGAGCCTGCATCAGCAACAGCCTGCTGGCGCTGCGGGAGTTGGCGATCAACGAAGGGGGGATTGCCTTGCTGCCCCATCATGTCTGCGAGGGGGATCTGGCGAGTGGCCGTTTGCAGAAGGTGCTGCCGGAGCTCGCCGTGCCGCCCAACCCCTTCTATCTCATCTATCCGAGCCGGGAGCATCTTGCTCCCGCCTTGCGAACCCTGATGGACTTTGTGGCCGAACGGCTGCCGTTTGCCTGAGTTGTTACCAGCTGCTCTGGCTGGCCGACTCCTGATTGGGCTTGAGACCAAGCGGCACTGACTGGCGCTCTGCCAGCATGCGGATCTGCCCCTCGATAAGCCCTGCGCTGGGACCCAGCACCAGTACCAGCTGGTGGTCGTTGAGCACGATCCAGGAGAGGCAGCCCAGCTCCAGCAAGCGGGATTGATCGACCCGGCTGATGTCGCGCACTCGCAGGCTTAGACGGGTCAGACAGACGCTCATCGCCTGCAGGTTGTCCATGCCGCCCAATACCTTGAGGTACTGGATCGCCAGCATCTGCGGGTCGGTGGGTACCACGCTCGCAAGGCGCGGGTGCTCCTTGGCGATGGGCTTGCTCGGCATGCTGAGGGGGGCGCGCTCCAGCAGCTGATAAAAGAGCAGGGTGTAGGCGACGAAGAACAGGATACCGACCGGAATGATCCAGAAACTGTGCTCCCCCGCCTGATAGCTCAATACCAGATCCAGCAGGCCGGCGGAGAAGTAGCTGCCCACCTTGATGCCGAGCGCGCTGCAAACGGCGAGCGAGAGCCCCGTCATCAGGGCGTGAGCCAGAAACAGCCAGGGGGCGGTGAAGGCGAACAGAAACTCGATGGGCTCGGTGATCCCCACCAGTGCCGAGGTGAGCGCCAGAGTAAGCAGCAAGCCCCCCTGCGGCAGCCGTTGCATCCGCTGGCGGTGCAGCCAGATGGCGAAGCAGGCGCCCGGCAGGCCGAACATGATGATGGGGTAGAGGCCGGCCATATACCCCTCGTGCAGCGGCTGGGCGGCAGCCAGTGCCTGCAGGTTGCTCTCGCCAAGGCCTACCACGCTGCCCAGCACCTGATGCAGGCCGAGCGGAATGAGCAGACGGTTGAGGGTGCCAAAACAGAAGGCGCCGAAGGGGGTGGTGAGCAGATCCGAGGTGAGTAGGGTCAAGCCGCGCTCCAGCGGTGGCCAGAGTAGCGAGAGGGGAATCGCGAGCAGCAGGCAGACCAGCGCCGAAGCCAGCACGCTGGGAAACTCCCCTCTGGCCATCTGCAGCCAGCCGGGCAGCTTTTGCTGATGCACCCAGGGGTAGACAATCGCGGTGGTAAGCCCCGCCAGCAGACCGCAGATCATATCGGCGTGCAGGTTGGGCGCCAGCGTGTTGAACGCCGTGCTGAGCAGCAGAAAGTTGACCGCTCCCGCCAGCGTTTGTCCGCCCAGCTCTTGCCGGCTCAGACCAAAGGCGATGGCCACCGCATAGATAAGCGGCATCTGGCTGAAGATCGCCTGCCCGGTGAGGGAGAGTACCGCCAGATCCAGTACATCCGGCTGCCCCAGCCGATAGATGAGGGCCGCCATCGGCAGGATGGAGACCGGCAGCAGCAAGGCATAACCGAGCCGCTGCAGGGAGTGGGTAATCAGTTGTCGAGTGGCTTTAACGGGCATACTGCGGCAATCTTTTGTGACTTGGCGCACAGTTTAACCGGAAACCACCCATTTGGGGATAGTTTTGGAACCCTTTATTTATCTTTTTGTTATTGCTACTCGAAAAGGGCTCTTACTTCCCGCGTGGGGGGGGCGGTGAACAGGCTGACCACCACGAAAATCACCAGTGCCAGCGCGAGGCTCGGCACGATGGCGTGCAGGCCGGCCAGCTTGATCTCCCACTGACTCAGAACCCCATAACTGACGATGCCGCTGACCATGCTGGCCAGTGCGCCGGGGCCGTTGGCCCGCGACCAGTAGAGGCCGAGCACCAGCGGCCAGAGGAATACCGCCTGCAAGCCACCAAAGGCGAGCAGGTTGAGCCAGATGATCATCTCGGGCGGTTGCAGTGCCGCGAGCAGCACCAGGGTGCCGAGGATCAGGGTACAGAGCAGGGAGAGGCGCGGAATGCGCACCTCCAGCTTCTCCTGTTTCGGATTGAGATAGTTGAGGTAGAGATCCTTGACCAGAGTGGCAGAGGCCTGGATAAGTTGGGAGTCGATGGTGGACATGATGGCCGCCATCGGCGCCGCCAGAAAGACCCCGGCCAGCCAGGGAGGCAGCACTTCCATCATCAGGGAGGGCATGATCTTGTCCGGACTGTCCATGCCGGGCAGGATGGCGCGCCCCAGAGCGCCGGCCAGATGCATGCCGAACATCAGCAGAGCACTCACCACCGTACCGATCAGAATGCCGCGATGGAGCGCCTTGCTGTCGCGATAGCCAAAGCAGCGCAGCGCCGAGTGGGGCAGCCCTACCACTCCGACACAGACCAGGATCCAGAAACTCAGCATGAAGGGCTGGGTCAGCATGTCGCCGGCCCCCTGTGGGCTCACCAGTTTAGGATCGATCACCTTGAGCTGGTGGATAAGGTTTGGCAGACCATCACCAGCGACCAGAATCCCCGCCAGCAGCGCACCGGTGCCGATCAGCATGATGATCCCCTGCAGGGCATCGGTCATCACCACGGCGCGAAAACCGCCGATGATGGTGTAGAGCAGCACGCAGCTGGCAAACAGCATCAGCCCCTGCTGGTAGGAGAGACCGGTGGCGGTCTCCAGCAGACGGGCGCCACCGATAAACTGCACCACCATAGTGGCGATAAAGGCGAGGATGATGGTGACCGAGCCTAGCACCACCACCGCCTTGCTCTGGTAGCGGGCCCACAGCATGTCGTTGATGGTCACCGCATTGACCCGGCGGGCGATGATGGCGAACTTCTTGCCCAATACCCCCAGAGTCAGCCAGACGGTGGGCAGCTGGATCATCGCCAGCAACACCCAGCCCAGGCCAATCTTGTAGGCCGCGCCCGGCCCGCCGATGAACGAGGAAGCCGAGGTGTAGGTCGCCACCAGGGTCATCGCCAGCACCAGCCCACCCATGCTGCGGTTGCCGATGAAGTACTCCTGCACGAAGTTGCCGCCGGCGCGGTGGCGGCTGGCCCAGAAACCGACCCCCAGCACCAGCACCAGATAGATGAAGAGCGGCAGCATCAACTCAAGATTCACGGGTGGGCTCCTTCTGCGGGCTGGCGTGGGTATCGAGCGGGATATCCACGAAGAGGCGATTGACCATCAGGGCGCAGAGGATGATGAAGATGAGTGGCATCACCATGCAGCTGAGCAGGAACCAGAGCGGGATGTCCCACAGCTCCAGATGGACTGGGATGAAATAGGCGGTGCCATACCAGGCAAAGAAGTAGAGCAGGGTCAGCAGCAGACAAAAAGCGGCTTCCCGGCGGGCGAGAGCGAAACGGTTCACCTTGGCCTCCGACAAATTTGAGGGGCGCAAGGATAACAAAAAAGGGCCATGTCGCCATGGCCCTTTTTCAGCAGAGGCTTCTTGCGAAGCCGCCTCCCGGCTGGATTGCGGATAAGCAGCGGGCTGCTATCCGGCCGGAAGTGATTGTTCTGCCTGCGAGATTTTACAGACCCAGCTTCTTGTGCAGGTAGTGGATATTGGTACCACCGTGCTGGAAGTTTTCGTCTTTCATGATCTCTTTTTGCAGCGGCACGTTGGTCTTGATGCCCTCGACCACCAGTTCGTCCAGCGCATGGCGCATGCGGGCGATGGCGATGTCACGATTCTCGCCGTAGCAGATCAGCTTGCCGATCATCGAATCGTAGTGGGGCGGAACCTTGTAGCCGGCATAGATGTGGGAGTCCCAACGCACGCCCAGACCACCCGGAACGTGGAAACTCTTGATCAGGCCCGGAGAGGGCATGAAAGTAGCCGGGTCTTCGGCGTTGATCCGGCACTCGATGGCGTGGCCATGGATGCGGATATCCTGCTGGGTGATCGACAGGGGCTGGCCAGCGGCGATGCGCAGCTGCTCCTTGATCAGATCGACACCAGTGACCATCTCGGTCACCGGATGCTCCACCTGGATACGGGTGTTCATCTCGATGAAGTAGAACTCGCCGTTTTCGTAGAGGAACTCGAAGGTGCCCGCACCGCGGTAACCGATCTCGATACAGGCGCGTACGCAGCGCTCGCCGATGAACTTGCGCATCTCGGCGGTGATGCCCGGAGCCGGTGCCTCTTCCACCACTTTCTGGTGACGTCGCTGCATGGAGCAGTCGCGCTCACCCAGATAGATGGCATTGCCCTGACCGTCAGCCAGCACCTGGATCTCGATGTGGCGCGGATTCTCCAGGTACTTCTCCATGTAGACCATGTCGTTTTTGAAGAACTGGCCCGCTTCGGATTTGGTCAGCGCGATGGCGCCCGCCAGTTCCGCTTCGTTGCGTACTACGCGCATGCCGCGACCACCACCGCCACCGGCGGCCTTGATGATCACCGGATAGCCGATGCGCTTGGCAATGGCTGCATTGCGTTTGGCGTCGTTGTCGACGGGGCCGTCAGAGCCCGGTACGCAAGGTACACCAGCCTTCTTCATCGCCTCGATGGCGGAGACCTTGTCACCCATCAGGCGAATGGTCTCGGCGCGCGGGCCGATGAAGACGAAACCGGACTTCTCGACCATGTCGGCGAAGTCGGCGTTCTCGGAGAGGAAGCCGTAACCCGGGTGGATGGCAACGGCACCGGTTACCTCGGCCGCAGCGATGATCGCCGGCACGTTGAGGTAGGAGTCAGTACTGGCCGGCTTGCCGATACAGATGGATTCGTCGGCCAGCAGCACATGGATGAGCTCCCGGTCGGCGGTGGAGTGAACGGCCACTGTCTTGATCCCGAGCTCTTTACAGGCGCGCAGGATCCGCAGGGCAATTTCACCGCGGTTGGCGATGACTACTTTATCCAACATGGGTGGCGATATCCCTTATTCGATGATGAACAGCGGCTCGTCGAATTCGACGGCCTGACCATTTTCAACCAGGATCGCTTTGATCACACCGGCCTTGTCAGACTCGATTTGGTTCATCATTTTCATGGCTTCGACGATGCACAGGGTGTCGCCGACATTGACTTGCTGACCCACTTCCGCGAACGGCTTGGCATCCGGGCTGGAGGAGCGGTAGAAGGAGCCGACCATCGGGGAGCGCATCAGGTGACCGCTCGGGGTGGCATCTGCGGCCGGTGCAGCGGCAGCCGGAGCAGCAGCAACAGGGGCGGCAACCGGAGCAGCAGCCTGCGGCATGATCATCTGCGGTGCGGCAGTAACCTGACCTGCGAAGTTGCGGCTGATGCGAACGGACTCTTCACCTTCGGAGATCTCCAGTTCGGCGATGCCGGACTCTTCAACCAGTTCAATCAGCTTCTTGATTTTGCGGATATCCATTAGCATTCTCTTTCTTCTTTATCTGATCAGTGATTATCAAGCCGCGCGCAGATGGCGCACGGCCGCGGTTAAAGCGAATTGGTAGCCATCGGCCCCCAGACCACAAATGACCCCTTTGGCGACATCAGACAGATAGGAGTGATGACGGAACGGCTCCCTGGCATGGACGTTTGACAGGTGCACTTCGATAAAGGGGATGGCGACACCCAGCAGTGCATCGCGGATGGCGACGCTGGTGTGGGTGAAGGCGGCCGGATTGATGATGATAAAATCCACCTGGCCCATGGCCTGATGGATGCGGCTGATCAATTCGTGTTCGGCGTTGGATTGCAGATGTTCCAGAGTTACACCGAGTTCGCTGGCGTTGAGCGTCAGATCGGCGACGATCTCATCAAGCGTCTTGCTGCCGTAGATACCCGGTTCCCGCTTGCCCAGCAGATTCAGATTCGGTCCGTTGAGCAGGAGAATGCGGTGATTTTGCGACATATTGAGTACATCCTCGATGATAATGCTGCTATCTATCAGCTATCTTGTGGACTACCAGAAATCTAGCCATTTTCTGCGCAAATCGGTGTGCCCTGGCACACAGATTTCGCAATTATATTGATTTCGTGAAAATTAGCAGCATTTTACTGGTCTAATCTCTACATCTGCCTATTTATTGAGCTTTCTCGCGCCGGGAGCGAGGTTCCGGTGATGCAGGCTGTTTGCACAGTTCCGAAAACAACAAAGCCGGCACAAGGCCGGCTTTGCAAGTGAGTTGGCAGAGGGATCAGGCCGCTTCCGACTTCTCGCGGATCAGCTTGTCCACCACTCCCGGATCCGCCAAGGTGGAGATATCCCCCAGACTGTCGGTCTCGCCGGTGGCGATCTTGCGCAGGATTCGCCGCATGATCTTGCCGGAACGGGTTTTTGGCAGCCCCTCGGCCCAGTGGATCACGTCCGGGGTAGCGATGGCGCCGATCTCCTTGCGTACCCACTCCTTTACCTCTTTATGCAGCTCGCGGCTCGGCTCCTCGCCGGCAATCAGGGTGACATAGGCATAGATACCCTGACCCTTGATCTCGTGCGGCACCCCCACCACCGCCGCTTCGGCGATCTTGGGATGGGCAACCAGCGCCGATTCGATTTCGGCGGTACCCATGCGATGGCCGGAGACGTTCAGTACATCATCCACCCGTCCGGTGATCCAGTAGTAGCCATCGGCATCGCGACGGGCACCGTCGCCAGTGAAGTAGCGGCCGGGGAAGGTGGAGAAGTAGGTCTGCTCGAAGCGCTCGTGATCACCGAACACGGTGCGCATCTGACCCGGCCAGGAGTCGGTGATCACCAGATTGCCCTCGGTGGCTCCTTCCAGCGGCTCGCCCATATTGTCGAGCAGCGCCGGCTGTACGCCGAAGAATGGCTTGGTGGCTGAACCCGGCTTGAGGTCGGTCACACCGGGTAGCGGGGTGATCAGGATGCCGCCGGTTTCGGTCTGCCACCAGGTATCGACGATGGGGCAGCGCTCATCGCCTATGGTGCGGTAGTACCACTCCCAGGCTTCCGGGTTGATGGGCTCACCTACCGAGCCCATGATGCGCAGGCTCTGGCGCGAGGTGCCGGTCACGGCCTCGGTGCCTTTGGCCATCAGGGCGCGGATGGCGGTCGGGGCAGTATAGAGAATGGTAACCTGGTGTTTGTCCACCACCTGACTCATGCGGTTGGTCGCCGGGTAGTTGGGCACCCCTTCGAACATGATGGTGGTGGCACCGTTGGCAAGCGGCCCGTAGACCAGATAGGAGTGACCGGTGACCCAGCCCACATCGGCGGTACACCAGTAGATGTCCTCTTCGTGATAGTCGAACACATATTTGAAGGTGAGAGTGGCATAGACCAGATAACCGCCGGTGGTATGCAGCACCCCCTTGGGTTTGCCGGTTGAGCCGGAGGTATAGAGGATAAAGAGCGGATCTTCGGCGTTCATCGCCTCCGGCGGGCAGTCACTGCTGACGGCGGCGGTCGCTTCGTGCCACCACACATCGCGATGGTTGTGCCAGGCAACATTGCCACCGGTGCGCTTGAGCACGATCACCTTGCTGACCTGGGTATCCGGGTTGGTAAGCGCTTCGTCCACATTTTTTTTGAGCGGCACGGCGCGACCACCGCGCAGCCCCTCGTCAGCGGTGATGACGATGCGGGAGCCGGAGTCGATGATGCGGCCGGCCAGCGCTTCCGGCGAGAAGCCGCCAAAGACGATGCTGTGTACCGCGCCGATGCGGGTACAGGCCAGCATGGCGATGGCGGCCTCGGGCACCATGGGCATATAGAGGCAGACCACGTCACCGCGATGGACCCCTTGGGCTTTCAAGACGTTGGCAAACTTGCACACTTCGGCGTGCAGCTCGCGGTAGGTGAGTTTGCGATCTTCGGCCGGATTGTCCCCTTCCCAGATGATGGCGACCTTGTCGCCACGCTCTGCCAAGTGGCGATCGAGGCAGTTGGCGGAGACGTTGAGCTGGCCATCTTCAAACCATTTGATGGAGACATGGCCCGGATCGTAGGAGGTGTTTTTGACCCTGGTGTAGGGTTTTATCCAGTCGAGGATTTTGCCCTGTTCACCCCAGAAGGTATCGGGATCCTCGACGGAGGCCTGATACATGGCGTCGTAGTCGCCCTTGTCGAGCAGGGCACTGTTGCTGATATGGGGTTTGACCGGGTAGACCTTGCTCTCGCTCATCACTCACTCCTTTGAATACATTCTTTTAATGATTAAGTAACAACTTATACCTTTGGCGGGTGGGGGCAATTAGACTTTTGGATAGACGGCAATATTTGGTTACAGGGAAGTCGATGACAATTAATCGACGCGTCGGTAAAAAGGGGCTGGTTGATTAATTGGAGGTCGTCATGTTTTCCCTGTTGCTCTGTGCATCCCTCTGGCAGTTTGATGCGCCAGTTCCTGCTGGCGAACCACTGAAAGAGTTCGAGATCACCCATCAGGAGGCTTCACCTGCGCTGCGGGATCGGGTGGCCGATCAGCTTGGTCATGCATGGCAGGCCAAAGATCCCGGCACCAGACTCACCTTCAGTGAACCTGCCCCCCGTTATGCTGGCGAATCACCGCTGACACGCATGCTCAATGACCGTGATGATGGTTGGGAGTCCCGCTTGCAGATTGAGTGGTAATCCGGTTGGCAGCCAGGAGGCGGATGCCTCCCGGTTGGTGATAATGACTGTCTGCCACTATGAGTGCATGCGCTGATGCAGGTGATCACCCATATGGTTGACGTGCAGCGGTTTGCTGAACAGATAGCCCTGTCCCTCGCCGCAGTTGAGTGATTGCAGGAAGGTATACTGGGCCCGCGTCTCGATCCCCTCGGCGGTGACCTCCATATCCAGGCTGTCGGCCAGATTGATGATGGTGCGGCAGAGTTCCCGGCTATTTTTGTCCTCCGGCAAGGCCTGTACGAAAGCCCGGTCGATCTTGATGCGATCGATGGGCAGGGTTTTCAGCAAACTCAGTGACGAGAAGCCCGTACCAAAGTCGTCGATGGCAATCTGCACGCCGAGGCTTTTCAGGCGGGTGAAGAGATCCAGACTCTGTTCGACCCGCTGGATAATGCTCTCTGTTACCTCGATCTCCAGCCGCTGTGGCGGAAATCCCGTTTCGCTCAGAATTGCCGCTACCCGCTCCACATAGCCGGGAGAGCGCATCTCCCGCACTGATACGTTGACCGACATCCGGGGGACTGGCAGGCCGGCGGCCAGCCAAGCCTGGCCTTGCTCGCAGGCATGGCGCATCACCCACTCGCCAATTTTTTCGATGAGGCCGCACTCCTCTGCAACCGGAATAAAACGGGCCGGGTTGATCATCCCTTCATTCGGGTGTTGCCAGCGTAGCAGGGCCTCCAGACCACTCAGGTGACCATCGTTCAGATCGGTCATGGGTTGATAGAAGATACAGAGCTGTTCCAGCTCCATCGCTTTGAGCAACCCCTGTTCAATCTGCATCCGTTCACGGGCCCGCGCCGCCATGCTCGGGGTGTAAAACTGATAACCGTTGCGCCCCTGGCTTTTGGCTTCATACATGGCGCTGTCTGCCGCGCTGACCAGATTTTCCGGGGTTTCGGCATGATCCGGATACATGGCAATGCCGATACTGGCTGAAATGGCGACCAGTTCATGATCCAGCTCTACCGGCTCGCGCAGCACGGCGAGCAGCGTATTGGCCAGAGCAGACAGCTCGTCGGGATGTTCCAGATAGGGAATGAGCACCAGAAATTCATCACCCCCCAGTCGGGTCGCCAGATCGTTTTGCTGAAGGCAGCCATTGATCCGTTCGGCCAGCCGCTTGAGCAGTTGATCGCCGACCCCATGGCCCAAGCTATCGTTTATCAGCTTGAAGCCATCAAGATCGATGAAAAGCAGCCCGAGGCGAGTGTGATTGAGTTGCGCTGTTTTGAGTTCAAGGGCCAGCCGCTCTTGCAGCAGATGGCGGTTGCCAAGTTCGGTCAGCGTATCGTGATAGGCAAGGTGGTTCAGTTCGGCCTCTACCTTGCGGATAGCACTGATGTCGGAGAGGGCAATCACATAATGCGTCGTGTTGTTGAAACTGTCGTAGACGGCGCTGATCTGCTGCCAGGAGGAGAAGTAGCTGCCATCCTTGCGCAGGCAGACCATCTCGCCATGCCAGGCGTGGTTGCCGGGACGCAGGTTATGCCAGGGATAGTCATGCTCCATGTAGCGCCTTGGGTGCATGATGATGTCTGGCGTTCGTCCCGTCACTTCCTCGGCATCATACTGGGTCAGCATGGTAAAGGCCGGGTTGACCGAGATGATACGCTGTTCGCTGTCGAGGATGATGATCCCCTCAGCCGTGGTATCGAACACCACGTTGGCCTGATGAAGCCGCTCCTCCTGGCGACGACGGGCAGTGGCATTGTGGATCACGCCCATTACTCGCTGACCGACCGACTCGGTGGCGGGCACATGGTCGGCATGAATATCGACCCAGTGACGCTCCTGCAGAGGGGTTAGATAACTCAGAGTGAGGTGGATGGGCTCCCGCCCCAGCAGGGCCGACTTGAGCTGGCGCGCAGATTCCGGTTCAAAACAGTCGACAAATGTCTGCAAACCCCCGCGAAAGCGGTTGGCCGGAATACCGAGCAGAGGCTCTATCTGACCGTCGAACAGCATGCGATCTTCCTCTACATGCCACTCCCACACTCCTATCTGGGCTGCTCGCATCGCCAGTTGCAGCCGCTGCTCGGTTTCATACTGCTCGGTGATGTCACGCACAATGGCGAGAATGCCG
This sequence comes from Aeromonas sp. FDAARGOS 1410, assembly GCF_019048745.1. Taxonomy (NCBI): domain Bacteria; kingdom Pseudomonadati; phylum Pseudomonadota; class Gammaproteobacteria; order Aeromonadales; family Aeromonadaceae; genus Aeromonas; species Aeromonas sp. FDAARGOS 1410. The sequence continues at coordinate 1,443,048 of NZ_CP077401.1, forward strand.
CTCAGCTCTCCTTGCTCATCGCGCATCGGGCTGTAAGTGGCCTGCCAGCGACGATAGTTGCTGTCGTGAGCTGCAGTCTGGCCGGTAATGGCGATATCGACGTAGGGAATGCCGCTGCGCATGATCTGCTGAAACATGGGTTCCAGAGTCGGTGCCAGTTTCGGAACAACCTCCCGCAGGTGTTTGCCCTGATGCTCCTCGATGGTTTTGCCATTGATGTCAGCCAGCACCTGATTGACCTTGCGATAGCGAAACTCCCGATCGAACACGCCGATGCCCAGCGGTGCAGTGCCCATGAGCTGCTCCAGTACCGAGTGATCGGAGAGCTGTGTCATGAGAGCATCGGTATCGTTGCTGAGAGGTTTTCTGTCCATGATGGCCCCGGCATTGACTTATCCGTCATTAAGATCGTCTTTGAGTATGGCACGAACTCTCTGACGGGGAGCCAGGCGAGATAGTTACAGCCATACAACGAGCAAGGGGATTGATAGAAATAGAGGCAGGTTATTGAAAGAAAAAGGTTTATCCCTTCTGGCGGCCAAAGGCCTGAACGCCGCGCACAAACACCAGCCAGCCTAGCAGGTGGAAGGGCAGGGCCAGCGCATAGAGTTGCAGCCAGTGGGCACTGCTGCCGCTGCTCTGGATGAAGTCAATCCAGGCGGCCTGCAGGGCCAGCATGCCAGCGATCTGGAAGCGGCGGCGCAGCACCACTTCGACGCCGAGGTTGGAGAGGTAGAGGGTCAGCAGGATGCCGGCAAAGCCGGTGAGCTGGGCAGTACCGTAGAGCTCGCGATCTGGATTGAACAGCAGGGCCACGAGAGGGGTAATGCCCTGATCCTGCGGGATCAGGGCCAACAGCCAACATGCAATGAGAAGCAGGGCTGTTTTCATCGGCTTAGCTGGCCTGGGCCGGCTTGACCAGAGTCAGGTAGTTGGCATCCATCTTGAGGAAGACCCCCAGCAGACGGGCACTGGCGCCGTAAAAGCCAAACTGGTCGGCGGCGCGACAGGCACTCTCGAACTTGTCGAACCAGCCCAGCAGGTGGCCGTGCAGCAGCTCTTCCTGTTCGTCGAGCCAGTTTTCCCGCTCGGCTGCACTCTTCGCTTCTGCCGCGCGGATGATGAGATTGCCCATCAGATCCAGCTCGATGGCGAGATGGTCGGCAGGCACTTTGTATTTGTCGCTGACATTGATGCCGAGGCGATCGAGGCGGGCCTGCATCTCGGCCATCGGGGCTTGCATCAGCAACTTGGCCTCGCCACGGTAGAGAGACTCGTAGGGCAGGGCACCCTGCTTGGGATCCACCAGAAACAGCCCGGCGAAGTCGGCGGCGAGTTCCTGTTGGCGAGCCGGGCGCACCAGCAGGCGGGCGATGGCATCATTGAGTTCGGCCACGGCTTCGCGCATCGGATCCAGGGTCGAGAGGCTTTTCAGGAAGCTTCGCACATCATAGGTGTCATATTCGGCGATCTGCTCATCACTGAGTTCAGCGGCGAACAGGGTGGAGAACCACCAGTAGAGTTCGGCCCGGCGTTCGCTGGTAGCCATAAAGTCCTGCATTTTTCCTCCGTGGATGGCAATCGGGAGCCTTGATGGCCCCCGATTCTAACGACTTTAAAAATAAAGGAAACTTCATGGGGTGGTTTCGGTGACTCCAGCCAGCCGGGCACAGAGGGTGCAGGCTGGCGGTTCTGTTCAGGGGCGGGTCTCGAACTGCGGACAATCATCGCCAATCTGATGCCAGGGCGCTTTGGAGCCGACAAAAATGTGGAAGTTGGGGCTCTGGGTCGGCACATCGTCGAGGATCCCCAGCCGCAGGTTGATCTTGCCGCTGCTCTGCTTTTCGCTAAAAAGGCTGGATCCGCAATTACGGCAGAAGGCGAGGGTGGTTTCGGCCGATTTGCGGTAGCGTGTCAGCGCCTCCTCGCCCTGTGTGACGGTGACCTTGCTGCCATCCAGTCCGCCGACGGAGGCATAGTCGGAGCCGGAAAACTTGCGGCACTCCGAGCAGTGGCAGTTGCCCATGTAGTCGAACTGGTCAGGCAGGGTGAGGTGGATGGCACCACAGAGGCAGCTGGCGTGTAACTGTTTCATTATCTGTTCCTTGTGCCATTTGGCACATCAGAGAGAGTGGGGATCGTCATCGCGAAAGAGCACCTGCTTGCACTTGGCGCAGACCCATTCGCGGCGATAATCTGCCAGATGTACCAGCCCCACTTCCATCAATTCGTGATGGCCGCAGTGGTGACAGAAGATGATGTCGCCATCGACCGCCTCCGGGTGGATCGCCAGATACTCCATCCTGGTCGGGAGCTCCTCCCACGCGCTGGTGGGGATATGCTTGCGCTGGCTGGTGTAGTAGACCCAGTAAAACACAAAAAAGATCGCCAGGATCAGAAAGGTGAGCAGATGGTCCATCTTCAATTCCTCCGGTTAGGTGCAGCCCCTCGGATGCATGGCTGCAATCAGCTCCATCATGATGAAATTTGTTTCGAATGAAGATGTTACCGGAAGGCTAACGGGATCGTTGTGATCCCCTTCGGGTTTTGCCCAGTCAAAGAGCAGGGTTGAATGAGACTTTTTGAGTCACGATTGCAGGCCGGAGCGGGCAGGCGCTCCTGATTTTTATAACATAAATTCAACATTTTTTTAGGTGGTTGGACTGTCTCTTTGATCCAGCTCACGTTACAATGCGCGGGCCCACTTCACCTATCGCGCAAACGATTTTCAGGAGAGAAACGGATGTTGAAACGTGACATGACCATCGCCAATTATGATCCGCAATTGTGGCAGGCCATCACAGACGAAACCCGTCGTCAGGAAGAGCATATCGAGCTGATTGCGTCCGAGAACTACACCAGCCCCCGTGTCATGGAAGCCCAGGGCTCCCAGCTGACCAACAAGTACGCCGAAGGTTACCCCTCCAAGCGTTACTACGGTGGTTGCGAGTATGTGGATGTGGTTGAAACCCTGGCTATCGAGCGCGCCAAAGAGCTGTTCGGTGCCACCTACGCCAACGTGCAGCCGCACTCCGGCTCCCAGGCCAACAGCGCCGTCTACATGGCCCTGCTGCAGCCGGGTGACACCGTGCTGGGCATGAACCTGGCCCACGGCGGTCACCTGACCCACGGCTCTCCGGTCAACTTCTCCGGCAAGCTGTACAACATCATTCCTTACGGTATCGATGAGTCCGGCAAGATCGACTACGACGACATGGAGCGTCAGGCTGTCGAGCACAAGCCGAAGATGATGATCGGTGGCTTCTCCGCCTACTCCGGCATCGTTGACTGGGCCCGCATGCGCGAAATCGCCGACAAGGTCGGTGCCTACCTGTTTGTTGACATGGCTCACGTGGCAGGCCTCATCGCGGCTGGCGTCTACCCGAACCCGGTGCCCCACGCGCACGTGGTCACCTCCACCACCCACAAGACCCTGGCTGGTCCGCGCGGTGGTCTGATCCTCTCCGCCGCTGACGACGAGGAGCTCTACAAGAAGCTCAACTCCGCCGTCTTCCCGGGTGGTCAGGGTGGCCCGCTGATGCACGTCATCGCCGGCAAAGCCGTTGCCTTCAAAGAGGCGCTGGAGCCGGAGTTCAAGACCTATCAGGCTCAGGTCGTGAAAAACGCCAAGGCGATGGCTGCCACCTTCATCGAGCGCGGTTACAAGATCGTCTCCGGCGGTACCGACAACCACCTGATGCTGGTTGATCTGATCGGCCGCGAGCTGACCGGTAAGGATGCTGACGCTGCGCTGGGCAAAGCCAACATCACCGTCAACAAGAACTCCGTGCCCAACGACCCGCGCTCCCCGTTCGTCACCTCCGGTGTGCGGATCGGTACTCCGGCCATCACCCGCCGCGGTTTCAAGGAAGCCGAGTCCATCGAGCTGACCCACTGGATCTGCGACGTACTGGACAACCACGACAACGATGCCGTGCTGGCCACCGTACGCGAGAAGGTGCTGGATATCTGCCGCCGCTTCCCGGTCTATGGCTGATAAGTCAGACCATCCGGTTTGAGACCAATGCCACCCTCGGGTGGCATTGTTTTTTATGGTGTTGGGCAACAGGGGAGGGATGAGATTGAACCGCGAAGAGAAGATGCAGAGCGAAGAGGCATACTCCTGCACAGAGCGGGACAAGGCGCTGGAGGCGCAGCTTCGGCTGGCAATCCGCGCCCAGTATCACTTCCGTGCCAGTGAGCAGGGGCTGCTGGCGTGGGATGTACGGCGGCTGGTACGACTGAGCCGTGATCTGCCGCTGCAGGCCGTGGCATTGAGCGAGATTGCCGAGCTCGATCGCGATCACTGGTATGGCCATGGCAGCGCCAGTCCCACGGTGCGCAGCGTGGTCGAGCACTGCCAGCTCATCATGGCGGCGGATCTCGCCTATCCGATCATTCTCGACAGCGCCGGTCGGGTGATGGATGGCATGCACAGGATCGGCAAGGCATTGCTGCTGGGCCACAGCCATATCGATGCGGTGCGGTTTGTGGTCGATCCCGCTCCCGATTATCAGGATTGTGATCCCGATAGCCTGCCTTATGACGACTGAGCCGCCTCCTTGGCGATAACGACTGGGAAAATCACGTTTTTGCGCTTTTTACCGCGGTTGGATGGCCGTGCTACACTGGCCGACCTAACACCCGCAGCTGTTGGCGGGTGCCCCGTTTTGTTAACGCCGGAGGTCAGATGCATTGCCCTTTCTGTAGTGCCGTTGATACCAAGGTGATCGATTCCCGTCTGGTGGCCGAAGGCCATCAGGTGCGCCGCCGTCGCGAATGCCTGCTCTGTCATGAGCGTTTCACTACTTTCGAGATGGCCGAGCTGGTGATGCCCCGCGTCATCAAGTCCAACGGCTCGCGCGAGCCGTTCAACGAGGACAAGCTGCGGGCCGGTATCCTGCGGGCGCTGGAGAAGCGTCCGGTGAGCATGGAGGCCATCGAAAAGGCGGTCAACCACATCAAGTCACGCCTGCGCGCCACCGGCGAGCGGGAAGTTGCCTCCCAGCTGGTGGGCAATCTGGTGATGGACGAGCTCAAGGGATTGGACAAGGTGGCTTATATCCGCTTTGCCTCCGTCTATCGCAGCTTTGAAGATATCCGCGAGTTTGGTGAAGAGATCGCCAAGCTGGAGAAGTAACGGCTGCGAACCCCTCCCGGATCGGAGGGGGCATGACCGGCCGGTGCCGCCACGCTGGCTGCCGGCTGGCAAGTGGACTGTTACGCCAGTGAAACATCCAGGCTGAGCATTGTTTCGCTGGTGAAAAAATTTGAGGGCGTGCGACCGCAACCTGCGAGTCGGCGCCTGCCGTCATGGCGGGAAATGCCATGGCCGATCTGCCCGATGTTGTTGGCGATAAGCTGGTGAGCGGCAAGAGATAAAAGAACGCAACTCATCAGATTGCTGCACCACGCGGGATACGTTGCTGGAAACAGGAGCCCGGATGTTTAGTCAAGATGATTACCAATGGATGAGTCGGGCCCTCGAGCTGGCCCGCCGCGGCCGTTACACTACGGCCCCCAACCCCTGCGTCGGCGCCGTGCTGGTGAAAGATGGCGTGGTGGTTGGTGAAGGGTGGCATCAGAAGGCGGGCGAGCCCCATGCCGAGGTCTACGCCCTGCGCGCCGCCGGTGACAACGCCCGTGGCGCCACCGCCTATGTGACCCTCGAACCCTGCTCTCACCACGGTCGTACTCCCCCCTGCGCCGAGGCGCTGATCAACGCCGGGGTGGCCCGGGTGGTAGCGGCCATGGTCGATCCCAATCCCCAGGTGGGTGGGCGCGGCCTGCGGATGCTCTCCGAAGCGGGCATCAAGACCGATTTCGGCCTGCTGGCAAGCGAAGCCGAAGCGCTCAACCCGGGCTTTTTCAAGCGGATGCGGACCGCCTTCCCGCGGGTGACCGTCAAGCTGGGGGCCAGTCTCGATGGCCGCACCGCCATGGCGAGCGGCGAGAGCCAGTGGATCACCTCCCCGGATGCGCGCCGTGACGTGCAGCGACTGCGGGCCCGCCACGATGCGGTGCTCTCCAGCGCCGAAACCGTGCTGGCCGATGGCGCCTCCCTGACCGTGCGCTGGGACGAGCTGCCCCCCTCGGTCAAGGCGAGTTATCCCAAAGAGACCCTGCGCCAGCCGCTGCGAGTCATCGTCGATTCGCAAAACCGCCTCACTCCCGACTTGCCGCTGTTCCAGAGCGAGAGCCCGGTGCTGCTGGCCCGTCACAAGGCGTCCGGCGAGTGGCCCGCGTGGGTGCAGCAGCTGGAGCTGCCGCTGCTGGATGGCAAGCTGGATCTGGTCAGCCTCTTCATGCTGCTGGCCAAGCAGAACGTCAACTCGGTGCTGGTTGAGGCGGGGCCGCGGCTGTGCGGCGCTCTGCTGGAAAAAGGGCTGGTGGATGAGCTGGTGCTCTATCAGGCGCCCAAACTGATGGGCGACGAGGGGCGCGGCCTGTTCCATCTGCCCGGCCTGACCCGGCTGTTCCAGGCGCCCAAGCTCGCCATCAAGGATGTGCGCATGGTGGGGCCGGATATTCGCATTACCGCCAAAATAGCCTGATCTTTCAATGTTCAAGGGGGCAGCTGCTGCCCCCGTCATCAGCAAGGTGATCTGCATGTTTACCGGAATTATCGAAGCGGTGGGGACCCTGGCCGAACTGCGTCGTCAGGGGGAGGACATGGCCCTCACCGTGCACGCCCCGGGCCTGGATTTTAGCGACGTCAAGCTGGGCGACTCCATCGCAACCAACGGCGTCTGCCTCACCGTCGTGGCGCTGGGCGACAAGAGCTATACCGCCGATGTGTCGCTGGAAACCCTCTCCCGTACCGGCTTTGCCGCCGCCAGAGTGGGCGATCGGGTCAACCTCGAGAAGGCGCTGATGCCCACCTCCCGTCTCGGCGGCCATCTGGTCTCCGGCCACGTGGACGGGGTAGGGGAGGTGAAAAGCGTCTCCAGCAGCGGCCGCGCCATCGAGTACTGGATCAAGGCGCCGGGCGAGCTCTCCCGCTACATCGCCGAGAAAGGTTCCATTGCGGTGGATGGCATCAGCCTCACCGTCAACGCGGTACAGGGCGACCTGTTCCGCCTGACGATCGTGCCCCACACCGCGCAGGAGACCACCATCGCCAGCTGGAAGCCGGGTCACAAGGTCAACCTCGAGGTCGATCAGATCGCCCGTTATCTGGAGCGATTGATGATGGGCAAGAGTCAGGAGAGCAGCGCCTCCACCCTGACTCTGGACAAGCTGGCCAAGGCCGGTTTTCTCTGATGGTCGGGGTGTTGGCCCCGACCAAAACGATTTTCTGTGATCCCGCTCCGATTGAAATGGGGCCATGCGCCCCAATCTAGAGCAGCATATCTCGCATTCCCGTTGAGCCTGCGGGCTCAATCCCCAAATAGACAGATGGAGTAGCCCATGGCGCTGAGCACAACCCAGGAAATCATTGCCGACATCAAGGCTGGCAAGATGGTGATCCTGATGGATGACGAAGACAGGGAGAACGAAGGGGACCTCATCATGGCCGCCTCCTGTGTCCGTCCGGAGGATATCAACTTCATGGCCCGCTACGGCCGTGGCCTCATCTGCCTGACCCTGACCCGGGATCGCTGCAAGCAATTGGCGCTGCCGCTGATGGTGGATCGCAACAATGCCCAGTTCTCCACCGCCTTCACCGTCTCCATCGAGGCGGCAGAAGGGGTGACCACTGGTATCTCCGCCGCTGATCGCGCAGTGACCGTGCAGGCGGCTGTGGCGGCCAATGCCAAGGCGGCTGATCTGGTGCAGCCGGGCCACATCTTCCCGCTGATGGCGCAGGATGGCGGCGTGCTGACCCGTGCCGGCCACACTGAAGCCGGCTGCGATCTGGCCCGTCTGGCCGGTTTCGAGCCTGCCGCCGTCATCGTCGAGATCCTCAATGAAGATGGCACCATGGCGCGCCGTCCTGACCTGGAGATCTTCGCCGAGGAGCACGGCATCAAGCTCGGCACCATCGCCGACCTTATCGAGTACCGCAACCAGCACGAGACCACGGTCGAGAAGGTGGCCGAGTGCAAGCTGCCCACCGAGTTTGGCGAGTTTGACCTCATCACCTTCCGCGACACCATCGACAATCAGGTGCACTTTGCCCTGAAAAAGGGTGAGGTACAGGCCGATCAGCCGACGCTGGTTCGCGTCCATCTGCACGATGTGCTGAGCGATCTGCTGCTGACCGATCGCCACGCTGCCCGCAGCTGGCCGCTGCCCAAATCCATGGCCCGTATCGCTGACGAGGGCGGGGTGCTGGTGATCCTGGGGGCGGAAGCCCACGGCGCCGAGCTGCTGGCCCGGGTCAAGGGTTTTGAAGCCGCCGACAAGGGGTTGGCGCCGGAAGGAGCCAAGTGGCAGGGTACTTCGCGTCGGGTGGGCGTCGGCTCCCAGATCCTCAAGGCCCTTGGCGTAAGCAAGATGCGCCTGCTGAGCTCGCCGAAGAAGTACCATGCCCTCGGCGGTTTCGGTCTGGAAGTAGTTGAATACATAGGCGAATAACAGCCATAGCTGCGGCTTGCAGAGGCCGTTATCCGTCCTCGGCAAGCCGTGGAGTATGCCGGCGCATGACCACGCCGGCCCGTTGAATTGGCGATCATGGCCGCTCGTTGCGGCCATGGTTTTTGTCGTGGGTCTGTTGTGCTAGAATGTGCGCACTTTTGACTCCGGCCCTTTTGCTTTCACAGATACAGGATTTCCAATGAAGGTTATCGAAGGAAACATTGCCGCTCCCGAGGCGCGCGTTGCCATTGTCGTTGCCCGTTTCAACAGCTTCATCAACGACAGCTTGGTGAGTGGTGCAGTAGACGTCCTGAAGCGTCAAGGTCAAGTGCAGGACAGCAATCTGACTCTGGTGAAAGTACCGGGCGCAGTTGAAATGCCGCTGGTTATCAAGAAGCTGGCCAAGAGCGGCAAATATGACGCCATCGTGGCGGTCGGTACTGTCATCCGTGGCGGCACCTACCACTTCGATCTGGTGGCAAACGAGAACAGCAAAGGCATGGCCCAGGTGATGATGGAGTATGAAATCCCCGTCGCCTTCGGCGTGCTGACTACCGAAAATATTGAACAAGCCATCGAGCGTGCAGGTACCAAGGCGGGTAACAAGGGTGCAGAGGCTGCACTGGCAGCGCTTGAAATGATCAACGTCCTGAAAGAACTGGACGTGTAACGAGGAGAAATGCATTGAAACCGTCTGAGCGCCGTAAAGCCCGTCATTGCGCCACCCAGGCCATCTACCAGTGGCAGATGACCAAGGCCAACGTGGGTGACATCGAAGAGCAGTTCAAGATCGATCAGGACACCAAGGGTGTAGACCTGAACTACTTCCGCGATCTGCTGTTCGGGGTATCGCTCCACTGCAACGAGCTGGACAAGGTCTTCGCACCTTTCCTCTCCCGTCCGCTGGAAGAAGTGGACATGGTGGACAAGGCGATCCTGCGTCTGGCGACCTATGAGCTGACCCGTCGTGATGATGTGCCGCCGCGTGTGGTCATCAACGAAGCGATCGAGCTGGCCAAAGCTTTTGCTGCCGATGACAGCCACAAGTTTGTCAACGGTGTACTGGACAAGGTAATCAAGTCGCTGGACAAGCGCTGATAGCTGCGTTCATCAGCATCTAATAGAGGAGCCAGCTTATCGCTGGCTTTTTACTGTATGGGTGAATTCGAGCTGATTGATAAGTACTTCAAGGTCCCCCACGCTCGCAAGGACGTGGTGATGGGCCCTGGAGATGACTGCGCCCTGCTGACCCTGCCCCCCGACACCCAGCTGGCGGTGAGCACGGATACCCTGGTCAGCGGCGTGCACTTCTTCCCCGACATGGATCCGGTCGATCTCGGCTACAAGGCGCTGGCGGTCAATCTCTCCGATCTCGCCGCCATGGGGGCCGAACCGCGCTGGGTCTCGCTGGCGCTGACGCTGCCGGCCATCAACGAGAGCTGGGTCGCCGGCTTTGCCGAAGGGTTCCTGGAGCTTGCCGAGTACTACAACGTGGCGCTGGTGGGCGGAGACATGACCCGCGGGCCGCTCTCCATCACGGTGTCGGTCAAGGGATCGGTGCCTGCCGGTCGCGCCCTGATGCGCAGCGGTGCCAAAGCCGGTGACGGTATCTATGTGACTGGCACTCTGGGAGATGCCGCCCTGGCGCTCTCCCACCTGCTGGGCAAACGCACCCTCAACGAGAACCAGCTGGCGGCCGTGCTGCCGCGCCTCGACCATCCCCATCCCCGTATTCTGGCCGGACAGGCGCTGCGCGGACTGGCGGGCAGTGCGCTGGATCTCTCTGACGGGCTGGCATCGGATCTCGGCCATATCCTCAAGGCGTCCTGCGTGCGAGCCCAGATCGATCTCGATCTGCTGCCGCTCTCGCCGGTGCTGCAGGATGCGGTGAGCGAGCAGGATGCGTGGCAGCTGGCGCTGGCCGGCGGCGATGACTACGAGCTCTGCTTCACCGTACCGCAGGAGCATCACGGCGCGCTCGATACCGCGCTGGCCCACAGCGGGGTCAGGTTCACCCGCATCGGCCGCATCGTGGCGGGTGAACCGGGCATCGAGTACCTGCGTGGCGAGCAGCCGGTCGAGCTGCAACTGAAAGGGTGGGATCACTTCGCATGAGTCTGTTCATGATAAAGCCCGAGCTGAAACGACTGGATCTGAAGAATCCGCTCCACTTTCTGGCGGTGGGCTTTGGCTCCGGTCTCTCCCCCAAAGCGCCGGGTACCATGGGGACGATCGCTGCCATCCCGCTCTACCTGCTGGTGAGCGGTTTGCCGACCTCCTGGTTTATCGCCCTGCTGGTGGTGGGATTCCTGATCGGTATCCGCATCTGCCAGAGCGCCACCGATGCCATCGGCATGCCGGATCACGGCGCCATCGTCTGGGACGAGGTGATCGGCTTTGGCGTCACCATGATAGCGGCGCCGGCCGGTTGGGAGTGGGTACTGGCGGGCTTTCTGCTGTTTCGCCTGTTCGATGTGCTCAAACCCTGGCCCATCTCCTGGTTTGATCGCCGTATCCACGGTGGCCTCGGCATCATGCTGGACGATCTGATTGCCGCTCTGTTCGCCCTCATTTGTATGCAATTACTGGCCGCCTGGCTCGCTTGATTGCCCTCTCCCGGGGAGTGACTGTTACAGCACTCCCCGATTTATATCTGCCTAATTTTCATTCATCGGCATATGCTGCCGTATATCATCCATTTCACATAAATATTCACTACTCATTCGGGGCCTTACCGTGAATGGAGAATAGTGATAAATGCTGCTTGTTGCGTTCTTGTTGAAATTAAAGTAATGCTAGCGGTAGGTATATGGATATGCGGGCCGTTTTTGTGACTATAGTCATCATTTTTCGCTATGGAAATGGTGGTTATCTGCGCAAAACATTGCGGAATTGTATAACTCAATCATTTACACCCGTGGGCAAACCGTCTAATTTACTCGCGGGTTATTCCAAAAAAATGCAAAAAACCCGCCCGGATCGCTGGTTTAACTGCTACACGGATTGAGCATTAATTGCCCTGAGCAGCACCGGCATCTGCGGCCGATTTATGGACGAATTATTTGGGACGGATGTCCCCCGCAGAGGTAAACATGTCCTTGCTCGAAGTAAAGAACTTGCGGATCGAGTATCCCTCCCGCTACGGGGTACTGGCCGCAGTGAAGGATCTCTCTTTCTCCATCGAAAAAGGGGAGATTGTCGGCGTCGTGGGTGAGTCCGGTGCCGGCAAATCCACCATCGGCAACGCCGTCATCGATCTCCTGAGCCCGCCCGGTCGCATCGCCCGTGGCGACATCTACCTCAATGGCGAGCTTATCTCCGGCAAGAGCCAGAACGAGATGCGGGCCATCCGTGGTTCACGCATCGGCTTTATCTTTCAGGATCCGATGACCTCCCTCAACCCGCTGTTCACCGTTGAGCATCAGCTGGTCGAGACCATTCTGGCCAACACTGATTTGTCACGCGAGGCGGCTTTTGCCAAGGCTCTGGATCTGATGAAGGCGGTCGGTATCCCGAGCCCGGAGCTGCGCATCAAGCAGTATCCGCACCAGTTCTCCGGTGGCATGCGCCAGCGGGTGGTCATTGCCATCGCCCTCTCCGGCGATCCTGAACTCATCATCGCCGACGAGCCGACCACGGCGTTGGACGTCTCCATCCAGGATCAGATCCTCCAGCTTATCCGCACCCTCTGCAAGGAGCGTCAGGTGGGCTGCATGCTGGTGACCCACGACATGGGCGTGGTCTCCAACGTCACCGACAAGGTGGCGGTGATGTATCGCGGCGATCTGGTGGAGTTTGGCCGCACCGAACAGGTGCTGGGCAGCCCCAATCACCCCTATACCCGCAGCCTCATCTCGGCGGTGCCCCGCTCGGATGTGAAGCTGGTGCGCTTCCCGCTGGTCTCCTATATCGAGGATGCCAGTGCGCCGGATGCCAATATCGACCTAAAGACCCATTGGCTCGGTCAGAGTCAGGACGAGCGTGCCTATGAAGGGGCGCTGCTGCGGGTGGAGAACGTCGATCTGAAGTTTGTCACCAAGGACTCCATCTTCCCGAGCCGCCGCCAGTATGTGCGTGCCTGCAACAACATCAGCTTCGAGATCTTCGAGGGTGAAACCTTCGGTCTGGTGGGGGAGTCGGGCTCAGGTAAATCGACCATTGCCCGCGCCATCACCGGTCTCTATCCGCCTGATACCGGCAAAATCGTCTTTGAGGGGATCGATCTGACTGCCCTCAAGAGCGAGCGCGAGCGCCGCCCCCTGCGTCGTCAGATGCAGATGGTGTTCCAGAACCCCTATTCGTCGATGAACCCGCGGATGAAGGTGCGCGACATCATCGCCGAGCCGATCCGCTTCCATCAGCTGGCGAGCAGCGAGAGCCAGATCGAGGGGATTGTCGGGGATCTGCTGGATCACGTCGGTCTTGGCCGCGGTGCCGGGGTCAAGTATCCCCACGAGTTCTCCGGTGGTCAGCGTCAGCGCATCTCTATTGCCCGCGCATTGGCGACCCGCCCCCGTTTCCTCATCTGCGACGAGCCGACCTCGGCGCTGGATGTGTCGGTACAGGCCCAGATCCTCAATTTGCTCAAGGATCTGCAGCAGGAGCTCAAGCTCACCATGCTGTTCATCAGCCACGATCTGCCGGTGATCCGCCAGATGTGCGATCGCATCGGGGTGATGCAGCACGGTCATCTGGTGGAGGTGGCCGAGACCGAGAAACTCTTTACCAATGCCGAGCATGAGTACAGCCGCAAGCTGATCTCCCTCATGCCGGAGTTCAAGGGAATGTCCCGCGAGGGGCTGGAAATCGCAAGCTAGGAGAGCGCCGGTGCGCCGGATGGTCGCTCAAACCCGTTGTTCGTTAATAAAAAAGCCAAAAGCATGGAGAAAAAGATGAAGAAAGGATTTTCCAAGATTGCCCTGGCGCTGTTTGCCGCCGGTTTCGCCTTCAGCGTCTCTGCTGCTGATATCAAGGTAGGTGTCGCCTCCGATGCCACCTCGCTGGATCCGCAGGAGCAGCTCTCCGGTCAGACCCTGGAGATGTCGCACCTGGTATTCGATCCCCTGATGCGTTACACCCAGGATCTGAAATTCGAGCCGCGTCTGGCCGAGAAGTATGAGCGTGTTGACGACAAGACCGTCCGCTTCCACCTGCGCAAAGGGGTCAAGTTCCACTCCGGTAACGACTTTACCGCCGATGACGTGGTATGGACCGTCAACCGTCTGAAGTCCTCTGTCGACTTCAAGGCGATCTTCGACCCCATCGTCGAAGTGAAGAAGGTAGATGACTACACCGTCGATCTGATCACCGCGAAGCCCTTCCCGCTGATCCTGCAGACCGTCACCTACATCTTCCCGATGGACTCCAAGTTCTATACCGGCAAGACCGAAGCGGGCAAAGACAAGGCCGAGATCGTCAAGAACGGCGACTCCTACGCCTCTACCCACGTCTCCGGTACCGGCCCGTTCACCGTCAAGTTCCGCGAGCAGGGCGTGAAGCTCGATTATGCCCGCAACCCCAACTACTGGGACAAGGCCTCCAAGGGTAACGTCGAGAACCTGACCGTGGTGCCGATCAAGGAAGACGCGACCCGCGTAGCCGCTCTGCTGGGTGGTGACGTGGATGTGATCTACCCGGTTGCGCCGAACGATCTGGAGCGGGTGAAGAATGGCAAGGACTCCCAGCTGGTCACCCTGTCCGGTACCCGCGCCATCATCATCGAGCTGAACCAGAACACCAACCCGGCGCTGAAAGACAAGCGCGTGCGCCAGGCGATCAACTACGCCATCAACCAGGTGGGTATCGTCGAGAAGATCAACAAGGGCTTCGGTACCCCTGCCGGCCAGCTGAGCCCGAAAGGCTATGCCGGTCACAACGAAGCACTGGTGCCCCAGTATGATCTGGCCAAAGCCAAGCAGCTGATGAAAGAAGCCGGTCAGGAGAAGGGCTTCAAGATGACCTTCATCGCCCCGGCTGCCCGTTACGTCAACGACGTCAAGATTGCCCAGGCTGTCTCCGCCATGCTGGCCAAGATCAACATCAAGGTGGATCTGAAGACCATGCCGGTGGCCCAGTACTGGCCGGAGTTTGACAAGTGCGCCGCCGACATGCAGATGATTGGCTGGCACTCCGACACTGAAGATACCGCGAACTTCTTCGAGTTCCTGACCTTCACCAAGGATGCCAAGACCGGTATGGGTCAGTACAACTGCGCCGGCTATGCCAACGCAGAGGCTGACAAGCTGGTCGAGCAGGCCAACGCCGAGACAGATCCGGCCAAGCGTGCCGAGATGCTGAAGAAGGTGGAAGCCATGGTGATCGAGGATGCAGCTTATGTGCCGCTGCACTGGGAAGATCTGGCCTATGGCGCCAAGAAGAACGTCGACATCAAGCCGGTGGTCAACGTGATGAACTTCCCTTACTTCGGCGATCTGGTGGTCGGCAAGTAAGCGAACGTCACAAGGAAGGACGGGGCGGAGTGGTCAGCTGGCCACTCCGCCTGCTAACAGAAGCCTGTGCCACGACACAGGCCACGTAGAAGGACAAGCATGTTTACATTCCTGCTGAAACGGTTCTATCAGGCCGTGATAGTGATGTTCGTCATCAGCCTGGTCGCCTTCTCCATCCAGGACAACCTGGGGGATCCGTTGCGCGAGCTGGTGGGACAATCCGTCTCCGAAGCCCAGCGCCACGAATTGCGCGAGAAGATGGGCCTCAACGATCCCTTCCTCGTCAAATACAGCCGCTTTTTGAAAAATGCGGTGCACGGGGATCTGGGTACTTCCTACTTTTTCAAGCGACCGGCTCTTGAGGTGATCCTCGACAAGCTGGTAGCTACCCTTGAGCTGGTCTTTGCCGCCGCGCTCATCATCGTCGTGGTCTCCATTCCACTTGGTGTCTATTCGGCGATCCGGCCGCGCAGCATTCCCACCAAGATCATCATGGCGGGGAGCAGTATCGGCATTTCGATCCCGGTGTTCCTGACCGCCATCATGCTGATGTATCTCTTCTCCATCCAGCTGGGCTGGCTGCCGGCCTATGGTCGCGGCGAGACCCGCAACCTGCTGGGTTGGGAGTCGGGATTCTTCACCTGGGACGGTATCAAACACCTGATCCTGCCGGCGGTGTCGCTCTCTTCCATCATGCTGCCGCTGTTTATCCGGCTGGTGCGCTCCGAAATGCTGGAGCAGCTCTCCTCCGAGTACGTCAAGTTCGCTCGTGCCAAGGGGTTGGACAACAACAAGGTCTACTACCAGCACGCCCTGAAGAACACCATGCTGCCGGTCATTACCGTCGGTGGTGTGCAGATCGGCACCATGGTGGCCTACACCATCCTGACCGAGAGCGTGTTCCAGTGGCCGGGGACCGGTTTCCTGTTCCTCGAGGCGATCCACCGGGTCGATACCCCGCTGATCACCGCCTACGTCATCTTCGTGGGCTTGATCTTCGTGGTGACCAATACTCTGGTCGACCTGCTCTACGGGTTGATCAACCCGACCGTTAACCTGACTGCCAAGGGGTAAGCATGAGTAACGCTGTAACTGCAAGCCCAAGCCGTTGGGCACGTTTCAAGAACTCCGACATCGTCTACTACTTCCTGCGGGACAAGGTAGCCATGTTCAGCTTTGCGGTGTTCGTGGTGTTCGTGGTGGCTGCCTTGCTGGCCCCCTGGATCGCCCCGCACAACGTCTATGACCAGACCAGCTTCGACCTGATGGATGCCGAACTGCCTCCTTCATGGCTGGATGGCGGCGAAGAGCGCTTCTGGCTCGGCACCGACAACCAGGGGCGGGATATCTGGAGCACCATCCTCTATGGTGCCCGTATCTCCCTCACCATCGGTCTGTTTGCGGTGGGGCTGCAGCTGGTGCTGGGGATCGTCATCGGTTTGATCGCCGGCTACTTTGGCGGTCGTATCGATAACCTCTTGATGCGCTTTGCCGACGTGCAGCTGTCGTTCTCCACCATGATGGTGGCGATCATCATCTCCGCCATCTTTCAGGCGACCTTTGGCTCCGAGTTCTACTCGCGCTTTGCCATCGTGATGCTGGTGGTGATCATCGGGATCGCCGAGTGGCCGCAGTACGCCCGTACCGTGCGCGCCTCGGTGCTGGCGGAGAAGAAGAAGGAGTATGTGGAGGCGGCCAAGGTGATGGGGTTCCGCGCTCCGCGCATCATGTTCCGCCACATTTTGCCCAACTGCCTGTCGCCCATTCTGGTTATCTCCACCGTGCAGGTGGCCAACGCCATCATGAGTGAGGCGGCACTCTCCTTCCTCGGTCTGGGGATGCCGGTTGATCAGCCCTCGCTCGGTTCGCTTATCAGCGTCGGCTTCAACTACATCTTCTCCGGCTCCTGGTGGATCACCGCTTTCCCGGGTATCTGTCTGGTGGTGCTGGTGCTGGTCATCAACCTGCTGGGTGACTGGTTGCGGGATGTGTTTAACCCCAAGATCTACAAAGGTTGATAACCTGAGCAAGAACTTACTGCGAGGCCGTGATCAAGGCTCATGTGCTGCTCGGAATCCTCATGTATTCACATACACTCCGGTTCCTGCGCTGCTCTTTACCTTGTTGACAGCCTTCTCGCGACAGTCCTTGAACAGGTTCTAGATTATGAAGAATAAAAAGGGCGCCAATGAGGCGCCCTTCTTTTATTGATAGCTTTGAACGTTATCAGGCTTGCAGCCAGCTTTCGATACTGCGCTGGATGCCAGCATCGTCCAGACCGAGCAGGGCATAGATCTCCTGCTGGGTACCCTGTTCCACGAAGCGATCCGGCAGGCCGAGGTTGAGCACCGGCTTGCACTGCTTATTGCGCATCAGCAGCTCGTTCACCGCCGAACCGGCGCCGCCCATGATGGCATTGTCTTCGATGGTGACGAACTGATCGTGGCTGGCCGCCAGCGACAGCACCAGCGCCTCATCCATCGGTTTGACGAAGCGCATGTCCACCAGGGTGGCATCGAGCGCTTCGGCCGCCGCTTTGGCGTGTTGCAGCAGAGTGCCAAACGCCAGAATGGCGGTGCCTTTGCCCTCTCGAATGATGCGTCCCTTGCCAATCTCCAGCGCCTGCATCTCCTGCGAGATGGGGGTATCGCTCAGGCTGCTGCCACGTGGGTAGCGCACCGCGGCAGGCCCCTGATGGCGATAGCCGGTATAGAGCATCTGACGGCATTCGTTCTCGTCGGAGGGGGTCATGATCACCATGTTGGGCACGGTGCGCAGGAAGCTGATGTCGAACGCGCCCTGATGGGTCGGGCCATCGGCGCCCACCAGACCGGCCCGGTCGATGGCGAACAGCACCGGCAGTTCCTGCAGCGCTACGTCGTGGATCACCTGATCATAGGCCCGTTGCAGGAAGCTCGAATAGATGGCAACCACCGGTTTCTTGTCGGCGATGGCAAGACCGGCAGCAAAAGTGACCGCATGTTGTTCAGCAATAGCCACATCGAAGTAGCGATCCGGATACTGCTGGCTGAATTTCACCAGCCCGGAGCCTTCGCGCATGGCAGGGGTGATGCCGACCAGCTTTTCGTCTTTGGCCGCCATGTCACACAGCCACTGGCCGAAGATGGCGGAGAAGGTGGGCTTGGCACCACTCGCCTTGGGCAGGGCGCACTCGTCCGGATTGAACTTGGGCACGGCGTGATAACCAATGGGGTCTTTCTCTGCCGGCTCGTAGCCCTTGCCCTTCTTGGTCTTGACGTGCAGCAGCTGCGGCCCCTTGAGATTGCGCATGTTGCGCAGGGTCTCGACCAGAGCCTCGATATCGTGACCGTCGATGGGGCCGATGTAGTTGAAGCCGAACTCCTCGAACAGGGTGCCGGGCACCACCATCCCCTTGAGGTGCTCTTCGGCTCGCTTGGCCAGCTCCTTGACCGGTGGCAGACCGGCCAGCACCTTCTTGCCGCCTTCGCGGATGGTGGTGTAGAGCTTGCCGGACATGACCCGGGCCAGATGGTTGTTGAGCGCGCCGACATTCTCTGAGATGGACATCTCGTTGTCGTTGAGGATCACCAGCATGTCTTTATGGACATCGCCGGCGTGGTTGAGCGCTTCAAAAGCCATCCCCGCTGTGATGGCGCCATCACCGATCACCGCAACGACCTTGCGACCCAGCCCTTCACTCTCGGCGGCAACCGCCATACCGAGTGCGGCACCGATGGAGGTGCTGGAGTGGCCGACGGAGAGCACGTCGTACTCGCTCTCGCCACGCCAGGGGAAGGGGTGCAGACCGTCCTTCTGTCGGATGGTGTGGATCTGGTCACGGCGTCCGGTCAGGATCTTGTGGGGATAGGCCTGATGGCCCACGTCCCAGATCAGCCGATCGAACGGGGTGTTGTAGACGTAGTGCAGGGCCACGGTCAGTTCGACCGTGCCGAGCCCGGAGGCAAAGTGTCCGCTGGAGCGGCTGACAGAGCGCAGCAGATATTCGCGCAGCTCGTTGCACAGCACCGGTAGCCGCTCTTTGGGCAGGGAACGCAGCTCTATCGGGGTGTCCGCGAGGGCCAGGTTGGGGAAATTGCTAATATCAACGCTCATTTTTTAACTGTTATCCAGCGTTTAGTGGGTTCGCTCGATGATGTAATCGGCGAACGCTTCCAGAATGTCGGTATTGTAGGGCAAGGATTGCAGGGCTGTTAAGGCTTTACCGTGCAGTTCGCGAGCCAGCTCACGGGCGTTTTCGAGTCCAAGCAGGGCCGGATAGGTACTCTTCTCCAGCGCCAGATCGGAGCCTTGCGGTTTGCCCAGGGTGGCGGTGTCTCCTGTGATGTCGAGGATGTCATCCTGCACCTGGAAGGCGAGGCCGATGGCGGAGGCATAGGTTTGCAGCGCCGTCAGGGTCGCTTCGTCCACATTCTCCTTGCACAGGGCGCCAAGAGTGACGGCACACTCGATGAGTGCCCCCGTCTTGTGGCGGTGTACCTGCTCCAGCTCGGCGAGCGTGATCCGGCGACCTTCCGCTTGCAGATCCAGCGCCTGACCGCCGCACATACCGAGATAACCGGAAGCACGGGCGAGGGTGCTCAGCATGCGCACCCGGTTGGTCAGCAGTGTCTCTGGCATGGGGTGATCGGCCAGAATGGAGAACGCCAGCGTCTGCAGGGCATCACCCGCCAGAATCGCGGTGCCTTCATCAAAGGCCTTGTGAACGGTCGGCTGGCCGCGACGCAAATCGTCGTCATCCATGGCGGGCAGATCGTCGTGCAGCAGCGAGTAGGCGTGGATGCACTCCACCGCAGCGGCCGGGCCATCGAGCAGTTCGCTCTTTACCCCCAGCATCTCGCCGACGGCGTAGACCAGAAAAGGACGAACCCGCTTGCCGCCCAGCAGCAAGCCATATTTCATGGCATCGCGCAGGCGCGGCGCCATGGCGGGCAAGGATTCAAGTTGTGCTGACAGACAGTCGTCAATACGCTGACGATGCAGACGGGAAAAATGGTCCAGCGCCACTCACTCTTCTCCTTGTTCTGGCTGGAAGGGGGCAAGCTGGTCACTGCCATCGGCTTTGCTCAGCAGGATCTGGATCTTCTGTTCTGCCTGTTCCAGCTTCTGCTGGCCGGCACGCACCAGATGGACTCCTTGCTCGAATTGCTTGAGCGCCTCTTCCAGCGGGAGGGAACCTTGCTCCAGCTGATGAACGATGGTTTCCAGCTCTTCCAGAGTGGCATCAAAACTCAGACGGTCGATTTTTTTACTGGCCATGTCCATCCTCGGGGATTGAAAAAAACGGCTTATATTAACATCGACCGCCCAGCGGGGGGAGGCTGAAAACGCCAGAGCCGCAAACTCTCGACAAATCGGTCGATAATGAGCTGTCTCCCCCTTCGGATGGAAACTTGCCGCCGGGGCCGCAATAGCAGAAAATTCAACGGCGTATAATAGTGCATCAGCACAGGTGACAGGAGTAGGACGTGGATCTAGGTAGTCTGATAGGCATAGTGCTGGGCTTCGGTGTGGTGATATACGGCATGCTGCTGGGTGGCCCCGTCACCATGTATGTGGACATGCCCTCTGTCTATATCACCATTCTGGGCTCCATCTTTATCGCCATGATGAAGTTCAACCTTGGCCAGTTCCTGATGGCGTTCAAGGTGGCCGGCAAAGCTTTTATGTACAAGGGCGACAAGCTGGAAGATCTCATTACCAAGGCGGTTGAGCTGGCCGATGCATCCCGCAAGGGGGGCTTTCTGGCGCTGGAAGCGGCGGAAATCCCCAATCCCTTTATGAAAAAAGGGATCGATATGTTGGTGGATGGTCACGATGCCGATGTGGTGCGTGGCGTGCTGGAGAAGGATATCGAGCTGACCTCCGAGCGTCATGTTATCGCCATCAAGGTGTTCCGTACTCTGGGGGATCTCGGCCCGGCCATGGGCATGATAGGTACGCTGGTGGGGCTGGTGGCCATGCTGGCAAACATGAGCGATCCCAAGTCCATCGGCCCGGCCATGGCGGTGGCATTGCTCACGACCCTGTATGGCGCTATCGAGGCCAACATGATAGCGATTCCCATTGCCGACAAGCTGGAGCTGCGCAGTGGCGAGGAGCGGCTCTGCCGCACATTGATCCTCGATGCCATCATGGGGATTCAGGATGGACAGAATCCGCGGGTGATCCAGACCATGTTGCAGAACTATTTGCATCAATCCAAACGCAATAACGGCGCGGAGTAGGGGGCTTTATGTCCAAATGCAAATGTCCGCCACCGGGGTTGCCCGGTTACATGGGGACTTTCGCCGATCTGATGTCGCTATTGATGTGCTTCTTCGTGCTGCTGCTCTCGTTTGCCGAGATGGATGTACAGAAGTTCAAGCAGATTGCCGGCTCCATGGAGAAGGCATTCGGCGTGCAGAATATTCTGGAAGTGAAGGATATTCCCAAGGGGACCTCGGTGATTGCCCAGGAGTTTCGACCGGGCCGGCCGGAGCCGACCCCTATCGATACCATCATGCAGCAGACAATCGACATGACCCAGACCGAGCTGGAGTTTCTGCCCGGCGAGTCGGATCAGGCTGGCGGGCAGGACAAAACCGATGGCAAGCAGACCGGTGGTGATACGGCTCAGGATGCGCACCAGGCGCAGCAACAATCCAATGAGCTGGCCAAAGCGCTCGCCGAACAGATGAAGTCCCAGATCCAGGATGGGGCGATTGAAATTGAGGCGCTGGGTCAGCAGATCATCATCAGGATCCGGGAGAAGGCGTCATTTCCTGCCGGATCGGCTTTTCTGCAGCCTCAATTCTGGCCTGTTATCCGTAAAGTTGCCGAGTTGCTCAAGGATGTGCCGGGGGAGATCACCATCTCTGGCCACACCGATAACGTGGCAACCCATGACGAGTTGTTCCAGTCAAACTGGGAGCTTTCAACCCAGCGTGCGGTAGCGGTCGCTCACCAGATGATCAAGGTGCCCGGTTTTGATCAGGGGCGGCTGGTGGTGCAGGGGATGGCAGATTCCCAGCCGCTGCTGCCCAACAATACCCCGGAGAACCGGCGGGCGAACCGGCGCGTGGAGATCTCCATCATGCAGGGCAAGCCCACTGTCTCGTCACCCATCTCGGTGCCGAAAGCAGAGTGATGATGAGTCGCAAAGCGAGATCTGCATCAGGGAGCTGACATGGATTTTGTGCCGGCTTCATATTAAGATGCCTCATCCGAACCGACTGCTGCGGCTTTCTTGCTGATCGCCGCAGCTTCTATTTTCAAGCAACCCAGGTTTCGACTATGAACCATACTCCGATGACTGTTCGCGGTGCTGAGAAGCTGCGCGAAGAGCTCGAATATCTCAAGACCGAGCTGCGTCCCCAGATTATCGAAGCGATTGCCGATGCCCGTGAGCACGGTGATTTGAAGGAAAACGCCGAATACCATGCTGCCCGCGAGCAGCAGGGGTTCTGTGAAGGCCGCATTCAGGAGATTGAAGCCAAGCTCTCCAATGCCCAGGTGATCGATGTCACCAAGATGACCAACAATGGCCGCATCATTTTTGGCGCGACCGTGACCCTGCTCAAGAGCGAGACAGAGGAAGAGGTTGTCTACCGCATCGTGGGTGATGATGAGGCCGACATCAAACAGAACCTTATCTCCGTCAATTCACCGATTGCCCGTGCCCTGATCGGCAAGGAAGTTGACGATGTGGCCATCGTCAAGACTCCGGCTGGTGACGTGGAGTACGAAGTGCTGGAAGTCGCTTATCTCTAAGCGCTGCAGTATTTGATGGGACAGGGGAGCGGGTGCTCCCCTGTTTCTCTTTACCCGGCCTGATAGGCCTCGGTAAAGGCATCCTGATGACGTTGAAACAACCAGTGGCGCAGGCGCTCTATGTCGCTTTCGCTCATCTGGAAGCTGATCGCCCAGGTGGTGCTGGCCGGGTTGGATTTGATTAACCTGACCAATCGTCCCTGCAGTGGCAGAGGTTCTTCCTCATCGAGACAGAGTTCGCCGTTGAGCTGTGTATCCGCCACCATGCCGAGAGGCATGTTCTCGACGATGAGCCCGTTGAGGGAGAGGCTGAGCACCTGATAGTGCCCTTGCTCGGTATGCAACCGCGCTTTCTGGCTGAGTCGCCAGGCGCGAGGACGGGCAAACCCCAGCTCCCTGATCACCGGAGCAGATAGACGTGGCTCGATAAAGCCATCTTCTCTTTGGGTAAAGGTGAGGGGAAAGCGTAACTGGTGTCCTGCGAAGCGGGCTTCGAGTACGAGGTTATCGGCTTTTTGCAGCAAGCCAAGCATGGGGCCGTCGAGGTGACCACTCAGGAGATGACTCTCCTGATTGCTCCCCAAGTCCCGCAGCATGGCCAGCTCATCGTCGGTTAGAATTTGATGGTGAGCCATAGCGCGTGTCCGGAAGTATTCATCGCAGGTTAAGGGGTTGGCGACTACTTTGGCAAGCGACTCGGGAAGAAGTGGAAGAAGGAAAGAGCAGCGCTCTTTCCTTTTATTTGCGGGGCAGCTGGATCTTGGGTTCGTTAGCCTGACGATAAATGGTCAGCACATGGCCCATGCTCTGTACTTTGACTGAACCGGTTTCACGGACGATGGCATCCATAACCAGTTGTTTCATCTCACGATCTTCAGACGCAACCTTAACCTTGATCAGCTCGTGATGGTTCAGTGCCAGATCGATCTCGGCCAGTACGCCTTCGGTCAGACCATGCTGACCCAGCAGGACGACAGGTTTGAGGCTGTGGGCAAGGCCCTTGAGGTACTGTTTCTGTTTGTTGTTGAGAATCATCGCAATTTCTTCATAAGTCAGGGTTGAAAGGGGCGTATTCTACCCCCACTTAGCCCTTAATACTAATAACCCTTGTGGTTTTTTAAAGTCGATTATCATGACCCAGAAAAAACATTCCCCCAGTTCAACCCGCTGGTTAAAAGAGCATTTTGACGATCAATACGTCAAAAAAGCCCAGAAGTTGGGACTGAGATCCCGTGCCGTGTTCAAGATCGACGAGATCCAGGGCAAGGACAAACTGCTCAAGCCGGGCATGACGGTGGTGGATCTGGGGGCGGCCCCCGGTGGCTGGTCCCAGTTCGCCATCGATCAGGTCGGTGACAAGGGGCGGGTGATCGCCTGCGATATTCTGCCGATGGATTCCATCGCCGGTGTCGATTTCCTTCAGGGCGACTTTCGGGAGGAAGCTGTACTGGGCGCGCTGCTGGAACGGGTCGGCCCGGACAAGGTAGATGTCGTCATGTCCGACATGGCGCCTAACATGAGCGGTACCCAGCAGGTGGATCAGGCCCGTTCCATGTATCTGGTCGAACTGGCGCTGGACATGTGCAATCAGGTATTGCGCGGTGACGGCAGTTTCGTGGTGAAAGTGTTTCAGGGAGAGGGGTTTGATGCCTATCTCAATGAAATGCGTCAACTTTTTACCACTGTCAAGATTCGTAAACCAGACTCGTCCCGCGCTCGTTCACGGGAAGTCTACATTGTGGCTACCGGTTTTAAACTGTAGTACCCTAACCTTCATCGTTAACTGTCAGTCTGCGAGGTTACTGATTTGAGTGACATGGCGAAAAATTTAATCCTGTGGCTGGTCATCGCCGTCGTGTTGATGTCGGTGTTCAATAGCTTCAGCCCCAGCGATACCTCAAGTCGCCAGCTGGACTATTCCAGCTTCGTTAAAGAGGTGACCCAAGAGCAGATCCGTGAAGTGCGGATGGACGGTAAGGTCATTAATGGCGTCAAGCGTACTGGTGAGCGTTTCACCACCATCATTCCGGCGCCGGATCCCCAGCTCCTCAACGACATGCTCAATCACAACGTCAAAGTGATGGGCGAGAAGCCGGAAGAGCCGTCTTTGCTGACCTCAATCTTCATCTCCTGGTTCCCGATGCTGCTGCTGATCGGTGTCTGGGTCTTCTTCATGCGTCAGATGCAGGGCGGCGGTGGCAAAGGTGCCATGTCGTTTGGCAAGAGCAAGGCTCGCCTGATGAGTGAAGATCAGATCAAGACTACCTTTGCCGATGTTGCAGGTTGCGATGAAGCCAAGGAAGAGGTGAAGGAGCTGGTCGACTATCTGCGCGACCCGAGCAAATTCCAGAAACTGGGTGGCAAGATCCCGACCGGCGTACTGCTGGTAGGCCCTCCCGGTACCGGTAAAACCCTGCTGGCCAAGGCCATTGCGGGTGAGGCCAAGGTGCCTTTCTTCACCATCTCGGGTTCCGATTTCGTGGAGATGTTCGTGGGTGTCGGTGCCTCCCGGGTACGCGACATGTTCGAGCAGGCCAAGAAATCCTCCCCCTGCATCATCTTCATCGATGAAATCGACGCCGTCGGTCGCCAGCGTGGCGCCGGTCTGGGCGGTGGTCACGATGAGCGTGAGCAGACTCTTAACCAGATGCTGGTCGAGATGGATGGCTTTGAAGGCAATGAAGGCATCATCGTCATCGCCGCCACCAACCGTCCTGACGTACTGGATCCTGCACTGCTGCGTCCGGGCCGTTTCGACCGTCAGGTTGTGGTTGGTCTGCCAGATGTTCGTGGTCGCGAACAGATCCTGAAAGTGCACATGCGCAAGGTTCCGTTGGCTGATGATGTCAACCCGGCGCTGATTGCCCGTGGTACTCCCGGCTTCTCCGGTGCTGATCTGGCCAACCTGGTCAACGAAGCTGCGCTCTTCTCTGCTCGCGAGAGCCGCCGTGTGGTCTCCATGGCAGAGTTTGAGAAGGCGAAGGACAAGATCATGATGGGCGCAGAACGCCGCTCCATGGTGATGAAAGAGTCCGAGAAGGAGATGACGGCCTATCACGAAGCTGGTCACGCCATTATCGGTCGCGTGGTGCCGGATCATGACCCTGTCTACAAGGTTTCCATCATTCCGCGCGGCCGTGCGCTGGGTGTGACCATGTACCTGCCTGAGCAGGATCGCTGGAGCCACTCCAAGCAGCATCTGGAGTCCATGATCTCCAGCCTGTATGGCGGTCGTCTGGCGGAAGAGCTGATTTACGGTGCCGAGAAGGTATCGACCGGTGCGTCCAACGATATCGAGCGAGCTACCGACATCGCCCGCAAGATGGTGACCCAGTGGGGTATGTCCGAGCGTCTCGGCCCGATGCTTTATGCGGAAGAAGATGGCGAGGTGTTCCTCGGTCGCAGCATGGCCAAGGCCAAGCACATGTCCGACGACACGGCTCGTATCATCGATGCCGAAGTGAAGCAGGTCATTGATCGCAACTACGACCGCGCCAAGCAGATCCTGCTGGATAACATGGATGTACTGCACAGCATGAAAGATGCGCTGATGAAGTACGAAACCATCGATGCCAAGCAGATCGATGATCTGATGGCTCGTCGCGAGGTTCGTGCCCCGAGCAACTGGCACGACGAGCACGGAGATACGCCACAAGGCGGATCAACTGTTGCAGCCGAGCCCAAGCAGGCAGCTGCGGACGAGAGTGCTCCGGCTGCGGATGCCAATATCGACAAGGCCAACGACATCCCGGCTAAATAAATCCTGTTGTTGAAAACCCCGGGCTTGCCCGGGGTTTTTATTTTGCGAATGGAAGTGAAGATGCAGCTGATTAGCAAGGGGCTTAGCCTCTCTCTCGAACGTCCCCATGTGATGGGGATCCTCAATGTGACTCCCGACTCCTTCTCCGATGGCGGCCATTTCAACCAGATTGAACGGGCTGTGGCCCATGCCCGTCAAATGGTGGCGGATGGGGCGACCCTTATCGATATCGGCGGCGAGTCAACCCGTCCGGGAGCGCCGGATGTGAGTGAGCAGGAGGAGCTGGACAGGGTTATCCCGGTTGTTGAACGACTGGTGAGCGAATGTGATGTGATGCTCTCGCTTGACACCTCCAAGGCGGTAGTAATGAGAGAAGGCTGCAAGGCTGGGGCTCATTTGATCAACGATGTGAGGGCGCTGCTGGAGCCGGGAGCGCTTGATGCTGCCGCTGAAGCGCGCGTTCCGGTTTGCCTGATGCATATGCAGGGGCAGCCGAGAACCATGCAGGTCGAGCCGCACTATGATGACCTGGTCGGGGAGGTGAAAGTCTTCTTTGACGAACGGATCGCAGCTAGCCTGGCCGCAGGAATAGCCCGTGAGCAGCTGCTGCTGGATCCGGGCTACGGTTTTGGCAAGACGCTGGCACACAACTATCAGCTGCTGGCCGCCCAGCGAGAGTTGCTTGACTATGGTCTTCCGCTCTTGGTGGGAATGTCGCGAAAGTCTATGATAGGCAACCTGCTGAACCGCCCTGTGGGTGAACGTCTGGCTGGCAGTCTGGCTTGTGCCCTTATCGGCATGCAGCACGGAGCCAGGATTATCAGGGTTCACGATGTGCGGGAGACCATGGATGCGTTGCGGGTTGGCTGGCAGGCCATGACGGGACAAGATTTCATTTCCAGATAAAAAAGAGAACAGACTATGGCAAGAAAGTATTTCGGCACAGATGGTGTGCGCGGCAAAGTTGGCGAATATCCCATTACTCCTGATTTTGTAATGAAGCTGGGCTGGGCCGCGGGCAAGGTGCTCTCCAAGAAGGGCACCAAAAAGGTGCTGATTGGCAAAGATACCCGAATTTCTGGCTATATGCTGGAATCAGCGCTGGAAGCGGGGCTCTCTGCCGCCGGTCTCAAAGCCATACTGATGGGCCCAATGCCCACTCCGGCAGTAGCCTACCTGACTCGCACCTTCCGTGCCGAGGCCGGCATCGTTATCAGCGCCTCGCACAATCCCTTCTATGACAACGGCATCAAATTCTTCTCCGCTGACGGTACCAAACTGCCAGATGATGTCGAGATGGCTATCGAAGCCGAGCTTGATCACGAGCTCAAGTGCGTCGAATCAGCCGAGCTTGGCAAAGCCGTGCGTATTGATGATGCCGCGGGCCGCTATATCGAGTTTTGCAAGAGCACCTTCCCTTCCAACATGAATCTGGACGGATTGAAGATGGTGGTCGATTGTGGTCACGGCGCAACCTACCATATCGCGCCTTCTGTGTTCCGCGAATTGGGGGCCGAAGTGATCACCATGGGCTGCTCTCCGGATGGTCTCAATATCAACGATGGCGTTGGCTCGACTGCGCCCGAGGCACTGGTTGCCAAGGTGCTGGAGTACAAGGCGGATCTCGGCGTGGCATTCGATGGTGACGGTGATCGCCTGATCATGGTGGATCACACCGGCTATCTGATCGACGGTGACGAGATCCTCTATATCATCGCACGGGACGCCTTGCGCAACGGTCGTCTCAAGGGCGGTGTCGTCGGCACCCTGATGGCCAACATGGGTCTGGAACTGGCGTTGCAAACCCTGGGTATCCCGTTTGCCCGTGCCAAGGTGGGCGACCGCTACGTGCTGGAGATGATGGAAGAGAAGGGCTGGCGTATCGGTGGCGAGAACTCCGGCCACATCATCTGTCTTGATCAGACCACCACGGGTGATGGCATTGTGGCCGCCCTGCAGGTGCTCACTGCCATGCGCAGTGCCGAGATGCCGCTGGCCAAGTTGCGCTCCGGCATGAGCAAGTTCCCGCAAGTACTGGTGAATGTTCGCTTTGCCGAAGGCAAGGATCCGCTGGCTGCAGAAGCAGTCAAGCAGGAGGTCGCCAAGGTTGAACATGAGCTGGGCGGTCGTGGCCGAGTGTTGTTGCGTAAATCAGGTACCGAACCGCTGATCCGGGTCATGGTGGAAGGGGAGCACGAGCAACAGGTGCGTGATATGGCTCAGCGCATTGCCGATCAGGTCGAATCGGCGTTTTAATGAGCGTCCAGGGCGGCTTTTTAGCCGCCCTGGTTGTATCTTGTTCAATCGATTCAAAAAAATGAAAATAGCACTTGTCAGCTGACAATCCTCTGGATATTATCAGCCCCGCTTTCGCAAGGGAGTTGCCGATGGGACATCGCAAGCCGTTTGTAGCAGCCAACTGGAAGTTGCACGGTAGTAGGTCGCAGTTAGAGCAGTTTACGAGTCAGTGCCTGAAAGGTGTTGATGATGACGTAGATGTTGTTCTATGTCCATCCCATGTGCATCTCGACTTTACCGCTTCAATGCTCAATGAGCAGAAGATGATAAGGTTGGGGGCTCAGAATGTGAGCCAGCACGAGACGGGCGCTTACACGGGTGAGGTGTCGTGTGAGATGCTGGTCGAGGCAGGGTGTCGATACGTATTGGTAGGGCACTCCGAGCGCAGGCGTCTCTTTGGTGAGACCAGCTTTATTGTCGCAGAGAAGTTTGCGGCAGCCAGAGCGGCAGGTCTGATTCCCATCCTCTGTTTGGGTGAGTCAGGTGCAGCAAGGCAAGCGAGAAGAACCTTCGAGGTGATCGCAGAAGAGCTGGATATCGTCATAGAGAAAAATGGCGCGATGGCTTTCGATAATGCTATCATCGCCTACGAGCCGATTTGGGCTGTAGGTACAGGTAAATGCGCCACACCCGAGCAGGCACAAGAGGTTCATTCCTTTATTCGTGGTCGCTTGGCGGAGGATACTCCGGTAATAGGTGAGAAGATCAGAATCATCTATGGTGGGAGCGTGACGCCGACCAATGCGAGAGATTTGTTTGCCCAACCCGACGTAGATGGCGGTTTGATAGGTAGAGCGAGTCTCGATAGCGATGCGTTTTTAGGAATTGTTGAAGCGGCAAAGGGTGCAAGTTAAATGTACGAGATTCTTTTGGTCGTTTATCTGCTGGTTTCACTGGCTCTGATTGGTCTGGTGATGATTCAGCAAGGTAAAGGGGCTGATATGGGCGCCTCCTTCGGCGCAGGGGCATCGAACACAGTATTCGGCTCCAGTGGTTCAGGCAGCTTCCTGACCCGAACAACAGCGATTTTGGCTACTCTGTTTTTTGTAATTAGCTTGGTGCTTGGCTCTATGTCCAGCAACAAGGTAAAACAGGGCAGTGAATGGGAAAATCTGCAACAAACCCAACAGGTTGAGCAGACCAAAGCGCCAGTGAAGAAAGATACTGACGTTCCCGAGTAAGAGTTTTGCCGTGGTGGTGGAATTGGTAGACACGCTATCTTGAGGGGGTAGTGCTCTAGGGTGTGCGGGTTCGAGTCCCGCCCACGGCACCAATTAAGCAGTGACCCGGGTAACCGGGATGTTATAGCCAAGTCAGTCTTGTATAGAAAGAATGAAGTGGCTATAATCTCGCACGATTTCGGACGCGGGGTGGAGCAGCATGGTAGCTCGTCGGGCTCATAACCCGAAGGTCGTCGGTTCAAATCCGGCCCCCGCAACCAAATTTCACGCATTTCCTACGCTCAGGAAGGCGGTCGCTGCGAGGCGACAATCAGGGTAAAGCGCCAAGCCCCGATTTGACATCGGGGCTTTTTGTTATGTGCGATTTACTCTGAATCGATATCTATCTGGGCTTTATGCCCTTTTTTTGTTTTTCGGAGGGTGACTTTGGCTACGTTGGAACAACGTTTGACCGATCTGCTCGAGGCTCCGGTCGTTGCCTTGGGTTTTGAACTTTGGGGTATTGAGTTTATCCGCGCGGGTAAACACTCCACCTTGCGCGTCTATATCGACGGCGAGCAGGGCGTGACCGTTGAGAACTGTGCTGAGGTCAGCCATCAGGTTGGCGCCATTATGGACGTAGAAGATCCTATCACCGAGGAGTATTACCTCGAGGTATCTTCCCCGGGTCTGGATCGCCCCCTGTTCAAGGTTGCCCAGTTCGAAAAATACGTTGGCCAAGAGGCGGCGGTAACGCTTCGGATGGCAACAAACAACCGCCGCAAGTTCAAAGGCGTAATCAAAGCCGTGCAGGGCGACATGATCACTCTGACGGTAGATGGTAAGGACGAAGTGTTGGCTTTCACCAATATCCAAAAAGCGAACATTGTGCCGAACTTTGGTTAACGAGGCTATCGGATATGAATAAAGAGATTTTGCTGGTCGTTGACGCAGTATCCAACGAGAAAGCTGTACCCCGCGAGAAGATCTTCCAGGCTCTGGAGACTGCGCTGGCGACTGCGACCAAGAAGAAATATGAAGGCGAGATTGAAGTGCGCGTTGAAATCGATCGCAAGACCGGTGACTACGACACCTATCGCCGTTGGGTGGTGATTGCGGATCAAGCCGCAATGGAGAACCCTTATGCCGAGATCACTCTGGAAGCAGCCCAAATCGAGCAGCCGGAGATCCAGATCGGTGAGTACGTTGAAGACCAGATCGATTCTGTCACCTTCGACCGTATTACTACCCAGACTGCCAAGCAGGTTATCGTGCAGAAAGTGCGCGAAGCCGAGCGTTCACAAGTCGTTGACCAGTTCAAGGACAAAGAAGGCACCATCATCAGCGGTGTGGTCAAGAAGAGCAACCGCGACAACGTGATCCTGGATCTGGGCAGCAATGCCGAGGCCGTCATCTTCCGCGACGACATGCTGCCGCGTGAAACCTTCCGTCCGGGTGACCGCGTTCGCGGCCTGCTGTATGCAGTACGTCCGGAAGCGCGTGGTTCCCAGCTGTTCGTCAGCCGCTCCAGCCCTGACTTCCTGAAAGAGCTGTTCCGCATCGAAGTACCGGAAATCGGTGAAGAGATGATCGAAATCATGGGCGCGGCCCGTGATCCGGGTTCCCGTGCCAAGATCGCGGTGAAGACCAACGATCGTCGTATCGACCCGATCGGTGCCTGTATCGGTATGCGTGGTGCCCGTGTTCAGGCCGTCTCCGCCGAGTTGAGCGGTGAGCGTGCCGACATCGTGCTGTACGATGACAACCCCGCCCAGTATGTGATCAATGCCATGGCGCCTGCCGATGTGGCCTCCATCATCGTTGATGAAGACAACCACACCATGGATATCGCCGTGGAAGCCGCCAACCTGGCTCAGGCCATCGGTCGCAACGGCCAGAACGTGCGTCTGGCTTCCCAGCTGACCGGTTGGGAGCTGAACGTGATGACCGTCGAGGACATGCGTGCCAAGCACCAGGCCGAAAACGACCGCATCATGAACCTGTTCACCAGCACTCTGGATATCGACGACGATTTCGCCGGCCTGCTGATGGAAGAGGGTTTCTCCACTCTGGAAGAGATCGCCTTCGTACCGGTCAATGAACTGCTGGCTATCGACGGTCTGGATGAAGACATGGTCGAAGAGCTGCGCAAGCGTGCCAAAGATGCACTGACCACCAAGGCGCTGGCCAAAGAGGAGTCCTTCGATGGCGTCGAGCCGTCTGAAGACCTGCTCAATCTGAACGGTCTGAGTCGCGAACTGGCTTACGCTATGGCCGGTCGTGGTGTTGGTACCCTGGAAGATTTGGCTGAGCAAGGCATTGATGACCTTGCTGGTATTGAAGGGCTGACTGCCGAGAAGGCTGGTGAGCTCATTATGGCTGCTCGCAATATCTGTTGGTTCGGAGAAGAGCAGTCTTAAGTAAGATCAAACGGAGGAAAATGAATGGCAGAAGTATCAGTCAAACAACTTGCCACTGACATCGACACACCGGTTGATCGTCTTCTCCAGCAATTTGTCGATGCCGGTATCAGCAAGAGCAAGGCCGACGACATGGTTAGCGAGTCTGAAAAGCAGACTCTGCTGGCACACTTGAAGAAACAGCACGGTGGTGACGAGGTTGCCGCTCCTGCTCGCATGACTTTGCAGCGCAAGACCAAAAGCACCATCAGTGTGCAGGGTACTGGCGGCAAGAACAAAGAAGTGCAGGTAGAAGTACGCAAATCTCGCACCTATGTAAGACGTTCGGCGCTGGAAGAAGAACAGCGTCAGGCGGAAGCCGAGGAAACAGCGCGTTTGGAAGCAGAAGCAAAAGCTCGTCGCGAGGCCGAAGACAAGGCTCGTCTCGAAGCGGAAGAGAAGGCTCGCCGTGAGGCTGAGCAGGCTCGTCGTGAAGCTGAGGAAAAGGCGCGAATCGAGGCACAACAAAAGGCTCGACAGGCTCAACAGCCCGCCAAAGCAGCCAGTAGCACAGCTCAGCAAGAGGCAGAAAAGATGGCCAAGCGCGAAGCAGAAGAACTGAAGCGCCAACAGGAACAGACAGCTTTGCAAAAAGCTGAAGAGCTCGCCGCCAAGAAAGCCGAAGAGGCTCGTGTCATGGCAGAGCAGAATGCAGCCCGCTGGGCTGAAGAAGAAGCAGCTCGCGCCAAAGAGAGCAGCGACTACCATGTGACCACCTCCAAGCACGCCCAGGCTGCTGAAGATGAGCTGGATCGCAAGGAAGAGAGCAGTCGTCGTACTGCCGCTGCCGCCAAAGGTCCGAAGAAAGTAGGCCGTCGCGACGATGATCGCAACGACCGCAACTCCCGTGATCCGCGCGCTCGCAAGGGCAAGCGTGGCAAGGTTGCTACCCCGAACGCCATGAAGCACGGCTTTAACAAGCCGGCAGCTGCCGTCAACCGTGACGTCATCATCGGCGAGACCATCACCGTGGCCGAGCTGGCCAACAAGATGGCCGTCAAGGGTGTTGAAGTCATCAAGGCGATGATGAAGATGGGCGCCATGGCCACCATCAACCAGGTGATCGACCAGGAGACCGCTCAGCTGGTCGCCGAGGAGATGGGTCACAAGGTTGTGCTGCGTCGCGAGAACGAGCTGGAAGAGGCGGTACTGTCCGATCGTGACGAGACCTCCGAAGCCAAGCCGCGCGCGCCGGTTGTGACCATCATGGGTCACGTTGATCACGGCAAGACCTCGCTGCTGGACTACATCCGTAAGGCCAAGGTTGCTGCTGGCGAAGCCGGTGGTATTACCCAGCACATCGGTGCTTACCACGTTCAGACCGACAGCGGCATGATCACCTTCCTGGATACTCCGGGTCACGCGGCGTTTACCTCCATGCGTGCTCGTGGTGCCAAGGCGACCGACATCGTTGTTCTGGTTGTTGCAGCTGACGACGGCGTGATGCCGCAAACCATTGAAGCTATCCAGCACGCCAAGGCTGCCGGTGTGCCGCTGGTTGTTGCGGTCAACAAGATCGACAAGCCGGAAGCAGATCCGGATCGCGTCAAGACCGAGCTGGCTCGTTACAACGTCATGTCCGAAGATTGGGGTGGAGACTGCCAGTTCGTGCACGTTTCTGCCAAGTCCGGCCAGGGCATTGACGACCTGCTGGAAGCCATTCTGATCCAGGCAGAAGTGCTGGAGCTGAAAGCCGTGGTCGACGGCATGGCCAACGGTGTGGTCATCGAATCCTTCCTCGACAAGGGCCGTGGTCCGGTTGCGACCGTGCTGGTTCAGGAAGGTACTCTGCGTCAGGGCGACATCGTTCTGTGTGGTCTCGAATACGGTCGTGTCCGTGCCATGCGTGACGAACTGGGCCGCGAAATCAAGGAAGCGGGTCCGTCCCTGCCGGTGGAAATCCTGGGTCTGTCCGGTGTTCCATCTGCCGGTGACGAAGCGACTGTGGTTCGTGACGAGAAGAAAGCCCGTGAAGTGGCGCTCTACCGTCAGGGCAAGTTCCGCGAAGTCAAACTGGCTCGCCAGCAGAAGGCCAAGCTGGAGAACATGTTCTCCAACATGACCGAAGGCGAAGTCTCCGAAGTGAACGTGGTGATCAAGGCCGACGTACAGGGTTCTGTGGAAGCGATCTGCGATGCGCTGGTCAAGCTCTCCACCGACGAAGTGAAGGTGAAGATCGTGGGTTCCGGCGTAGGTGGTATCACCGAAACCGACGCGACTCTGGCTGCTGCATCCAGCGCCATCCTGGTTGGCTTCAACGTCCGTGCCGATGCTTCTGCTCGCAAGGTTATCGAAGCCGAGAGCCTGGATCTGCGTTACTACTCCGTCATCTATGACCTGATCGACGAAGTGAAGCAGGCCATGAGCGGCAAGCTGGCTCCCGAGTATCGTCAGGAGATCATCGGTCTGGCCGAAGTGCGCAGCGTCTTCAAATCACCGAAGTTTGGCGCAGTTGCCGGCTGTATGGTTACCGAAGGTGTGGTCAAGCGCTCCAACCGTATTCGCGTTCTGCGCGACAACGTGGTTATCTATGAAGGCGAGCTGGAATCCCTGCGTCGCTTCAAGGATGACGTCAACGAAGTCAAGAACGGCTACGAGTGTGGTATCGCGGTCAAGAACTACAACGACGTACGCGAAGGCGACCAGATCGAAGTTTACGAGACCGTTGAAATCCAACGGACTCTGTAAGCCGAGAGTCAGACAAAATAGGGGGCCATGGCCCCCTTTTATCGCAGGATAGAATATGGCCAGAGAATTCAGCCGGACCCGTCGGGTCGGACAGCAGATCCAGCGTGAAATCGCGCTGATCCTGCAGCGCGAGGTGAAAGACCCGCGCATCGGCATGGTGACCGTTTCCGATGTGGAAGTGTCCCGTGACCTTAACTACGCCAAGATTTATGTCACCTTCTTGCAGCTGGAAAATGATGCCGAGCGCATCAATGAAGGGCTCAAGGCGTTGACCGAAGCGGCCGGTTACATCCGTAGCCTGCTGGGCAGTGCCATGCGTCTGCGCGTGGTGCCCGAGCTGCGCTTTTTCTATGATCAGACGCTGGTTGAGGGGATGCGTCTCTCCAACCTGGTGACCAATACCATCCGTGAAGACAAGCGCCGCATGGCGGAGTCGGGTCGTGACGAAGAGTCCGATGTGGCTGCGGATGATAACGCTGAGGATAAAGGCTGAGATGACTCGAAGACGTCGTTTCAAGGGCCGTGATGTTCACGGCATTCTGCTGCTGGACAAACCGACCGGGCTGACCTCCAACGATGTGTTGCAGAAGGTCAAGCGTATCTATAACGCCGCCAAGGCCGGTCATACCGGTGCGCTGGATCCGCTGGCGACCGGCATGCTGCCGATCTGCCTCGGCGAGGCCACCAAGTTTTCCCAGTATCTGCTGGATGCCGACAAGCGTTACGAAGTGACGGCCAAACTGGGTGAGCGCACCAACACCAGCGATTCCGATGGTGAAGTGGTTGCGACCCGCCCGGTCAATGTGGCTGTGGGTACCCTGATCGAGGCGCTGGACCAGTTCCGCGGCCCGATCATGCAGGTACCCTCCATGTACTCCGCGCTCAAGCACAACGGCCGTCCGCTCTACGAGTATGCCCGCGAGGGGATCGAGATTGAGCGTGAAGCCCGTCCCATCACCATTTTCGAGCTGAAACTGATCAGCTTCGAAGGGGACGAGGTGAAGCTGGAGGTGCACTGCAGCAAGGGTACTTACATTCGCTCTCTGGTCGATGATCTGGGCGAGGTACTGGGTTGTGGTGCTCACGTCACCCAGCTGCGCCGCACCCAGGTTGCCAGCTATCCCTATGAGCGGATGCTGACCCTGGAGCAGCTCGAGTGCATCTTCGAGCAGGCCAAGAACGAGACCATTCC
The DNA here is from genome assembly GCF_019048745.1 of Aeromonas sp. FDAARGOS 1410. Classification (NCBI taxonomy): domain Bacteria; kingdom Pseudomonadati; phylum Pseudomonadota; class Gammaproteobacteria; order Aeromonadales; family Aeromonadaceae; genus Aeromonas; species Aeromonas sp. FDAARGOS 1410. Next base: position 1,479,326 of record NZ_CP077401.1, read on the forward strand.
ACCGCGTGAAGTGCTCGATCCGCTGCTGCTGCCGATGGATACCGCCGTGGCATCCCTGCCCGAGGTGAACATGCTGGCGGTAGTCGCTGCCTATGTGAATCAGGGGCAGGCGGTGCAGGTACCGGGGGCTCCGGCCAGCGGTCAGGTTCGCATGACAGTCGGTCCGGAGCGGGAATTCATCGGTGTCGGCGAGATTGACGATGATGGCCGTGTAGCGCCCAAGCGACTGGTGCGTTATCACGACGAGGAGTGATCCTCTGGCGGTATAGGGTATCTCTTTCCCGTTTCGCCTCTTTATCATTGCGAAAAGGGGCGGGGACGATTATTATACCGCCCTCATTTCACGGCTGAATTAGAGATTGGCTGTGAACCTTTAAACACTCTACTGGAGTATTACCATGTCTCTAAATGCTGAGATCAAAGCTCAAATCGTTGCTGACAACGCTCGTTGCGCCAACGACACTGGCTCCCCCGAAGTGCAAGTTGCCCTGCTGACTGCCCAGATCAACCATCTGCAAGGTCACTTCAAGGAGCACTCCAAGGATCACCACGGTCGTCGCGGTCTGCTGCGCATGGTTTCCCAGCGTCGTAAGCTGCTGGACTACCTGAAGCGTAAAGATTCCGAGCGTTATGCTGCTCTGATCGCCAAGCTGGGTCTGCGTCGTTAATCGACCATCAGATTTCGCGAAAAAGGGGAACCTCCGGGTTCCCCTTTTTTATTGCTCTTCGCAGGTTGTCGCAGCCCTCACAGAATTCGTGTCGCCGCTTACCTTTTGCATCGAATCAAGTATACTTGTGCGCGAATTTAAAGAGCCAAATTGTAAAAAGGAAATTCACGTGAATCCTATTGTAAAGTCATTCCAGTACGGTCAACACACCGTCACACTGGAAACCGGTGTGATGGCCCGTCAAGCCACTGCGGCCGTTATGGTCAGCATGGACGATACCTGCGTATTTGTGACCGTTGTCGGCAAGAAAGAGGCTGATCACGGCCGCGATTTCTTCCCGCTGACCGTTAACTATCAGGAGCGTACCTATGCTGCTGGTCGTATCCCGGGTGGTTTCTTCCGTCGTGAAGGTCGTCCGAGCGAAGGTGAGACCCTCATCTCCCGCCTGATCGACCGTCCTATTCGTCCGCTGTTCCCGGAAGGCTTCTTCAATGAGGTTCAGGTCGTTGCGACCGTGATGTCCGTGAATCCGGCTGTCTCACCCGATATCGTTGCCATGATCGGTGCCTCTGCTGCGCTGGCTATCTCCGGTATCCCGTTCGGCGGCCCGATCGGTGCAGCTCGCGTAGGCTACATGAACGGTCAGTACGTACTGAACCCGACCACCACCGAACTGCCGCAGAGCGATCTGGATCTGGTTGTTGCCGGTACTGCCAACGCCGTGCTGATGGTTGAATCCGAAGCTGCCATCCTCTCTGAAGAGGTAATGCTGGGTGCCGTGGTATACGGTCACGAGCAGATGCAGACCGTGATTTCCGCTATCAACGAGTTTGCTGCCGCTGTCGGCACCAAGCCGTGGGATTGGGCTGCTCCTGCCGTCAACGAAGAGCTGAAAGCCAAGGTTGCCGAGCTGGCGACTGCCGAGCTGGGTGAAGCCTACCGCATCACCGAGAAGGCTGTTCGCTACGAAACCATCGCTGCCATCAAAGGTCGCGTGGTTGAACAGGTGATCGCTTCCGGCGTGGAAGAAGATGCCAAGAAGATCGGTGAAGAGTTCCACAGCCTGGAAAGCCGCATCGTTCGTGGTCGTGTCGTACGTGGCGAGCCGCGTATCGATGGTCGCGATCCCGAGATGATCCGCGCCCTGTCCGTTGCTACCGGCGTTCTGCCGCGTGCTCACGGTTCTGCCCTGTTCACCCGTGGTGAAACTCAGGCAATGGTCGTTGCGACCCTGGGTACCGAGCGTGACGCCCAGAACATCGACGAGCTGACCGGCAACCGTGCTGATCGCTTCATGCTGCACTACAACTTCCCGCCATACTGCGTCGGTGAGACCGGCATGATGGGTAGCCCGAAGCGTCGTGAAATCGGTCACGGCCGTCTGGCCAAGCGCGGTGTTGCGGCTGTGATGCCGAGCGCAGACGAGTTCCCGTACGTGGTTCGTGTGGTTTCTGAAATCACCGAATCCAACGGTTCCTCCTCCATGGCCTCCGTGTGTGGCTCCTCTCTGGCGCTGATGGACGCGGGGGTGCCGATCAAGGCCTCCGTTGCCGGTATCGCCATGGGCCTGGTGAAGGAAGAAGAAGGTTTCGTCGTGCTGTCCGACATTCTGGGTGACGAAGATCACCTGGGCGACATGGACTTCAAGGTTGCCGGTACCACCGAAGGTGTGACCGCACTGCAGATGGACATCAAGATCGAAGGCATCACCAAAGAGATCATGGAGATTGCCCTGAAGCAAGCTCGTGGTGCTCGCCTGCACATCCTGAAAGTGATGGACGAAGCCATCCAGGCGCCGCGTGCCGAGATCTCCGATTTCGCCCCGCGCATCCACACCATCAAGATCAATCCGGAGAAGATCAAGGACGTCATCGGTAAAGGTGGCTCCGTGATCCGTGCTCTGACCGAAGAGACCGGCACCAACATCGAGCTGGATGATGACGGTACTGTCCGCATCGCCGCCGTTGACGGTGACGCAGCCAAAGAAGCGATCCGTCGTATCGAGGCCATCACCGCCGAGATCGAAGTGAACCGCATCTACGAAGGTAAGGTTGTGCGTCTGGCTGACTTCGGTGCTTTCGTCAACATCCTGCCGGGCAAGGATGGTCTGGTTCATATCTCCCAGATCACCGATGCTCGCGTGCAGAACGTAGCCGACTACCTGAAGATCGGTGACGTGGTGAAGGTGAAGGTACTGGAAGTGGACCGTCAGGGCCGCGTACGTCTCTCCATCAAGGAAGCAAACGCCCCGACCGAAGCTACTCCGGCTGCCGATGCCTCGGTTGCTGCTGAAGCACCTGCTGCAGAGTAATCAGCTTGCCTGAAACCGGACTTATTCCGGTTGCAGTAAAAAGTCCGGCTCCCCTTGGGGAGCCGGACTTTTTTATGGGTAATGGCGGATATCTCGGTCAAAGGAGTTATCTGCCAAGGATGGCGTGATGCATCTCCTGCAGAGGAAGTACATGGCGGGCAGCCGAGAGTTTGATCGCCTCCTTGGGCATGCCGAAGACCACACAGGAAGCTTCATCCTGGGCATAGGTGTTGGCTCCCGCTTCCAGCATTTCGCGTAATCCCCGGGCTCCATCATCCCCCATGCCGGTCATGATGATGCCGGTGGCGTTCTTGCCGGCATATTTGGCCACGGAGCGGAACAACACATCTACCGAGGGGCGATGACGGTTGATAAGAGGGCCATCAACCACTTCGACGTGGTAATAAGCTCCACTGCGCTTGAGCATCATGTGTTTGCCGCCCGGCGCGATCAGCGCCAGTCCCGGGATCACTCGATCATTGTTCTTGGCTTCTCTTACCTCTATCTGACACACCCCGTTGAGACGCTCGGCAAACATGGCGGTAAATTTTTCCGGCATGTGCTGCACGATCACGATGCCGGGACTGACCCGGGGGAGGGCGGTCAGGACAGCCTCAAGCGCCTGGGTGCCCCCCGTGGAGGTACCGATGGCGATGAGCCGCTCGGTGGTTTGTGCCATGGCGTGCTGGTTGGGGGACAACATGACATCGGCATTGAGTTTGGGATTGGTCGTGCGGGGCGCCGGTTTGCCGAGCCGCTTGATGTTGGCTTGAGCTGCGGCTCGTACTGCCATAGCCAGATCATGGGCTGACTCCTGCAAGAAGCTCTTTATCCCCATGGTTGGTTTGGTAATGATATCGACCGCTCCGGCCGCCATTGCCTGCAGGGTGGTTTCAGCTCCTTTTTCGGTCAGAGACGAGCAGATAACTACTGGGGTTGGGTGCTCTGCCATGATCTTGGTGAGAAAGGTGATGCCATCCATTCGTGGCATCTCCACATCGAGGATGATGACGTCGGGCCACTCTTTCTTCAGCTTGTCCTGAGCAAAAATCGGGTCTGAGGCTGTTGCGATAACCTTGATATCTGGCTCTTGCTCCAACACAGCTTGCAAGACCTGTCTGACCACGGCGGAATCATCCACCAGCATGACCCGGATCTGTTTCATTCTCGCGACTCCCGTTGATGTGGCAGACGATGATGGCGCAACCAGACACTACCGCTATTGAGCTCGAAAATCAGACTCCGGTGGCCATAGTGGCCAAGATGATGAGCCTTGATATCAAGTCCCAGGTGTTTGGTCAGCTGCCAGGCTGCCTGAATATTTCTGGTGGCGACATTGTTGTCGCTCTGGATGTACTCTGGTGCGTCAAACATGTTGCCCCCTCCAAACAACTTCACCTCGTACTCATGAATGGGGGCGGGATACTGGGCAATCGCCTTTAGCAGCAGGGTGATGGCCTCATCGGCATAGCGCCCATCCAGCTCTGTGGTGGGGGTTCCCCGGGTTGGCAGCATGTAATGGCACATACCGCCCTGTTTCTGCTCCGGATGCCACAAGGTGATGGCCACGCAGGAGCCAAGGAAGGTTTTTATGTGCACATCTTCCTTGCCAAAGAAGATCTCCCCCGGTTGCAGGATCACCTCCCGTACCATGCTGGTTATCTCTTCTGGTAGATGGAGGGAGAGACAAGCTGCAAACCATGCGGCAAGCCGTGCAGGCTTTCTGCATGGCTGACCAGCAGATAGCCGCCATGTTTCAGCTTGGGCACCAACCGTTGCAATACTTGTGCTTTGGTCTCCTTGTTGAAGTAGATCATGACATTACGGATGAAGATGACGTCAAACATGCCAATGTCGGGCAGTTCCTGATTTAGGTTGATCTGCATGAAACGGACTTTTTCCCGCAGCTTGCGATCGATGATGAACGTGCCCTCCTGCAGACCGATGCCCTTGAGGCAGTACTTCATCAAAAAAGAGAGCGGTATGTTATGGGCTCGTTCTATTGGATAGCGCCCGCTCATCGCCTGCTCAAGCACCCGTGATGAGATATCCGAGGCCAGGATCTCCCAGCCGAGTGTGTTTCGCTTCTCAGCTAGGGTCATGGCAAGGCTGTATGGCTCTTCACCAGAGGAGCTGGCGGCACTCCAGATCCTTAATGAGCGATCTGCCGGTATGTGGGTGAGAACCTGCTGGGTCAGAAAATCAAAATGCTTGGGTTCTCTGAAGAAGTAGGTTTCATTTGTTGTGAGCAGATCGAGTGCCAGTTGCAGTTCGCCACTCCTGTCGGCCATGATGAACTGAAAATAATCGTCATAACTTTCCAGCCCGTAGTGACATACCCGCTTTGCCAGCCGACTGGCGACCAGCGCTTTTTTGGCAGGGGACATATCAATCCCCGCCGTCTGATGCAGCCAGCGTTGGAAACGGGAGAATTCGTCATCATGCAGCTGGATTTGGTACAAGTGTCTATGCCTCTACCAGAGATATTCAGAAGAGAGGCAATGCCTCTCTTCTCATGGTTAAAACCGGACGAAATCAGAATCATTGAGTGGACGCGATTGACCGGCTAATCGATCCTGGTTTTTGTTATTCCCCTCGGTAACGAAATGCCCTTTGGTATGGTGATGCGCAGACTTGCCGTTGGCTTTGTTCTCTTTGTGTGGTTCCTCCAGAGTGAAGAACTCCATAGCGAGTTGTAGTTGTTCTGCCTGAGTGCTCATCTCCTCCGCCGTTGCCGCCAGCTCTTCGCTACAGGATGCATTTTGCTGGGTAACCTGGCTGAGCTGGTTCATGGCGAGGTTGATCTGGCTGACGCCGGTTGATTGCTCAGTCGATGCAGCACTGATCTCCTGAACAAGATCCGATGTTTTGTTGATAGAGGGCACCATTTGATCCAGAAGATGCCCAGCCTTCTCTGCCATATCTACACTGCTGGACGCGAGCTCACCAATCTCTTGTGCCGCGATCTGGCTGCGCTCGGCCAGCTTGCGAACTTCAGCTGCAACTACGGCAAAGCCCTTGCCATGATCGCCTGCCCGGGCAGCCTCGATTGCCGCATTGAGTGCCAGCAAGTTGGTTTGATAGGCGATGTCGTCGATGATGCCAATCCGTTTGGCTATCTGCTTCATTGCATCAACGGTAAGTTTGACAGCCTCGCCACCCTCTATCGCCTCTTTCGCGGCCTTGCTGGCCATGCCATCGGTGACTTGGGCGTTGTCGGTGTTCTGGTTGATGCTGGCACTCATCTGTTCGATTGATGCGCTGGTCTCCTCCATGCTGGCTGCTTGTTCACTACTCGACTGGCTGATGGATTGAGCTGTTGCACTAACCTGTTCGGCTGCGCTGGATAAGTTATCCGAGGCACTCCTCACCTCTGTCACAATATTGGTCAGGGAGGCAATGGTTTGGTTGAGAGCATCCTTGGTGGTACCGAATATGCCGGGGTAATCGGCTTCAATGTGCTGGGTCAGGTCTCCTTTAGCCAAAGACTGAACTATCCGGATAACATCGCTAAGAGTGCTGTCGATCACTTCTGCAATCTGATTGATCCCTTCCCCCATAGTTTGGAAAAACCCGCTCTTTCCTGCCAGATCCATACGGTGGTGCAGTTCGCCGTTGATGACTGCTTGCACGAGATCAGACATCTCTCTCTCTATAGTCACCTCCTTGGTTCTGTCTGCCCATTCGACAACGGCACCAAGCCGTTCGCCATTGTCATTGAAGACCGGATTGGCAATCAGGGCGAAGGTGCGTCCACCCAGCTTAATTTGGGTGCGATAGGTGCTGCTCAATTTGGCCAGCATGGCGCGCTGGTGGCCAGGATGCTTGTGAAAGCTGTCGATGTTTGCCCCCATCAGCTGATTGGCATTGAAGCTGTATAGCTCTTTTTTGATATCAGATTCAGCTGTATTGAGCATTTCGGTCACGGCTTCGTTCATGTAGATAATGTCGAAATTGGTATCGGCGATCATCACATTGGTCGTGGCGCAATCGAGTGCTTTGCGAACCAGCCGATTTTCATGGAGGAGCCTCTGGTTGTTATGAAGCTCTTCTCTGTAGCTCTCCAGCTTGTCATTCATCAGAGTGACAAGTTCATTGATGCTGTGGCCAGTCTCTAGTTGTGAACCATCGAATCCGGAGAGATCGAGCGGTTGGAGTGACGCATCATCGATTAGTGCTTGCTGGAGCCTTTTGATAGATGCCAGTAGTTGGGCATGCTTGAGCGTTTCTGCTGCACTGTTGCCGAAGAGTTTGCCAAAGAGTGATTGAGTCATGAGCGTGTCCTTGTGCTGCATGTCATGGTATGGATACCGGTTCAGGAAAGTTGCAGGTTACTCTGCGAGAAACGTGCCTGTGGCTGAGTGATTTCGTGGATCTGTGCCATCTCCTCCAGTGACAGGACTTTCTCGGTGTCGATCAGAATGACGAACTTGCCATTCACCTTGCCCATTCCGCTGATGAAGTCAGCTCTGATTTTTGCGCCAAAACTGGGGGGGGGCTCGATATCTTCTTGCGGAATGCCGAGCACTTCTGATACCGAATCGACTACAACCCCTATATCCTGGCCAGCAGGCTCATCGCCTTGCTGCGGCATGCCTTCAATGATGACGATGCAGCTTCGGCGCGTAATGGTGGAGGGAGCACAGCCAAAACGGGCACTCAGATCCACGACAGATACCACGGATCCCCTCAGATTTATCACCCCGCGGATAAAGCTCGGCATCATGGGAATGGGAGTAATGTTGCCGTATTCGATGATCTCTTTGACGCCCAAAATATTGATGGCAAACATCTCGTTGTTAATCAGAAAAGTCAGGTACTGGGCGTCGCCTGATTGTTCGCTCAATGTTGCCGGCGGCAGCGTGATATTGGTTGAACTGTTCATGCGGTCCTCCGGTTAAAAGTGAACAAAATCAGCTTCATTCAAGGATGAAGATGAGGGCTGATGGGGCTGAACAACCCGTTGTGGTGGGGCAATAAAGCTTCCTCTGGGAGGCGATGACTTATGGCTTTTATGGCTCTGCTCATACTGACTGACGCTGGTTTGCGGATTTTTCTCCAGCGAGAAAAAAGACATGGTTTGCTGCAGTTCACTTGCCTGCGAGCTCATCTCTTCCGCTGTGGCTGCCAACTCTTCGCTGCTGGCCGCATTTTGCTGTGTTACCTGATTAAGTTGACTCATTGCCAGACTGATTTGGTTTGCTGCACTGGCTTGTTCAGAGGAGGCTGCATTAATCTCCTGAACCAGATCGGATGTTTTTCGGATTGAGGGGACAATTTTTTCTAGCAAACTGCCAGCACATTCAGCCTTGCTTACGCTGTCGGAAGATAGCTCACCAATCTCCTGCGCGGCGACCTGGCTGCGTTCAGCAAGTTTTCGAACTTCAGCCGCGACTACAGCAAAACCTTTACCATGTTCTCCGGCGCGAGCTGCTTCGATGGCAGCGTTCAGTGCCAGCAGGTTAGTTTGATAGGCAATATCATCGATAATGCTGACTTTCTTGGCTATTTGCTGCATAGCTGCCACGGTTTGCTGAACGGAGCGTCCACCTTCGGTTGCCTCTTTTACCGAGTTGCTGGCCATGCTGTCGGTGATTTTGGCATTCTCAGTGTTCTGATTGATGCTGGCACTCATCTGCTCGATGGATGCACTTGTCTCCTCGACGCTGGCTGCTTGTTCGCTGGTTGCCTGGCTAAGGGCTTGTGCTGTATTGCTCACCTGGTTGGATGCATTGGTGAGGTTATCCGCAGCATTGCGTACCTCTTCAATGATGTGTGTCAGTGCCACAATGGTTTGGTTCAGGCCATCTTTTGTCTGACCAAAAATCCCGGGGTAGGGCTCGTCAATACGTTGTGTCAGGTCTCCCTTGGAGAGAGAGGTTGCAATGCGCATCACATCCTCAAGGCTGGTATCTGTTACATGGGAAAGACGGTTCAGCAACTCGGATACCCGCTTGATATAGCCCTGGCGATCCTCCAGTGAAATTTTATGGCTGAAATCCCCTTGCTCAACGGCGGCGGTAACCAAAGTCTCTATGTCGGTGATCAGTGCTCCCAGCGTTTTGACCATATTGTCCATGGCGAGCAGCAACTGTCCTGCTTCGTCATTTGATTCAACATTGATAGACACATCCAGGTTGCCTGCAGCCAGACTGTTGGCCACATGCAGTGCTTGTTCAATAGGGGCTATGATGCTTTTGATCAGCATGGCTCCCAACCAGGCAGCGAGGATCATGCCTGCAGCGACAACGCTGGCCATGGTGATGAGCATGATGTGGTACCAAGATTGGGCCGCTGTGTATTCCGCTTTGGCTACATCGAGTTGCAGGGTTACCAGCTCGGTTATCTTGTTACCTATGGGGTCTATTGAGTTGTACAGAGCCCCGTCGAAGTTGCTGAGCATGCCAGAGATCGTGCCATTCTGGGTTGCCAGATATTTTTCCAGCTTGCCAATATCTTGGTTGGCTGCATTAAACAGGTTTGTGACTTCGGCAGATAGGCGCTGCTCTTCCCGAGTAAGAGTGGTTGATTGATATTGTTGCCATACATCCTTGATCTCTTTTTGCGCTTGCTGAATCTGGGTCAGAGCCTCTTCTGCCGGGATCAGACCGGCATTGGCTTTATTGACGTTGTCGATGATCGAGACGGCGTAGCGATCAGAGATAGTTTTCAGTTGTTTGAGTGGAACCACCCGGTCGTTGTAGACCCGTTGCAACCCTGTATTGCTGCTCTGCATATTATATAAGCCAAGGCTGCCAACTCCGAGCAGCAGTGTGCAAAGCAGGCAAAGCAGAACAATGAGGCGTAATTTTATGGTGGAGTTTTTAAACATATGTGACTCCTCAGTTGATGCTGATTTGGGTTTGGATTGATGGGGGATTTAATCGGCTAAATTGACCTGATTCCTGGTTTATTGCGTGTTGAATAAGCGATGGAATATCGAGAATAAGAGCAATTTCTCCTCCTCCCAAAATGGTTGAACCGCTTATTCCCTGTAGCCGCTGGAATAATTTACCCAGAGGTTTGATGACAGTTTGAAATTCTCCCAGCAGCTCATCGACTACCAGTCCAGATTTTTTCCCTGCATAACTCACAACGACAATATTTTCACGACGCCCCCTGATGCCCTGGGTATCAAAGTAGTGTTGCAGACGAATAAAGGGCAGCACTTCACCTCGCAAGTTGATGTAATTTCGTCCTTGTGTATCGGCCAGAGCACTCTGGGTCAATTCCACGCACTCGATCACCATATCCAGCGGGATGACATAGTGGGTATCGCAGACCCTGACCAGAAAACCGTCGATGATGGCGAGTGTCAGCGGAAGGCGGATTTGCACTCTGGTGCCCTTGCCTGGGATGCTGTCGAGCTCAACTGTGCCCCTCAATGCCGTAATGTTGCGTTTGACCACATCCATACCGACGCCGCGGCCGGAGAGATTGGTAATTGCTTCGGCAGTGGAGAAGCCGGGCTCGAAGATGAGTTGGTAAATCTCCTGGTCTGTCAGCGTACTGGTGGTACTGATCAAACCGCGTTCAATGGCTTTTTGCTGGATCCTTGCCTTATTAAGGCCTGCACCATCATCCCTGATCTCGATAACGATGCTGTTAGAGTCGTGGTAGGCGTTGAGGTTCAATGTTCCTTTGGCAGGTTTGCCTGCAAGTAGGCGTTGCTCGGCCGATTCGACACCATGATCCATCGCATTTCTGACCAGATGCATGAGCGGGTCGCCGATCTTCTCTACGACGGATTTGTCCAGCTCGGTTTCTGCACCTGATATTACCAGGGTGATTTCTTTGTTTAGCTCCTGACTTACATCTCGTACAACTCGTTGAAAGCGGTTGAAGGTATCACCAATGGGGACCATTCTCAGGCGCAATGCGTTATCGCGGATCTCTTCCACCAGCATGGCGATCACCGATGTGGCTTCCTGTAGCTGGGCTTCCCTGATGCGCTGTGCGAGCAAGTTTGCCCCTGAACTGGCGACTACCAACTCCCCAACCAGATTGATCAGGTCATCCAGCTTGTCGGCATGTACCCTGACGTAGCGTCCCTCCTTGTTTTTACTCTCTTTGGTCTGGTTTTGTTTTTTCAGTGCAGCATCGACAACGGCTTCATTGACAGCGCCTTGCGCGATGAGGATTTCGCCAAGCTTGGGTGCGGTTTCATTGGATGTTGCTTGCTGGGTTTGTAGTCCTGCGGCCAGTTCTTCTGCGGTCAGGGCTCCGGTGTTGACCAGCAGTTGCCCCAGCATGGCGTTATCTTCCGGCAGTGATTCAATGAGATTGATGAACTCGGTGATCTTGCTGTGGGGGGGGAGAATGACAATCTGGCAGTCATCTCTGACAAATTCAAAGACGTCGCTGATGGCTGCCTTGTCTGCTTGGGAGTCAAAATCAATTTCGTAACCGAGATAGCAATTTTCCGGATCAAATTGCTCCCAATCCGGTATTGCCTGGTGAATGGTCTCCAGTGCACTGATAGTACCGAGCGTGCAGAGATAGCGCAGAAAGGCCGCAGGATCCATGCCGTTGCGCAGCACGTCCGGACCAAAGCGCAGAGAGATATGCCATAGCGATGCTGAGCTGGTGACAGCTCCCTCTTTTTCTATTTTGGCTTCGGGAGTAGGCACAGTATCTGGTAACGTGGTTTGCGGTACGCATTGGTAACGGGTGAGAGCGAGCCGCAAGCGCTGATCCTGCATTTCGTCGCTATCGCTCAATGCTGAGCCCTGTTCGGCCACGACGCTGATGAGTAGTTGGATGTGGTCACAACTCTCCAGCAGATCCTTTATCAGGGGAGAGGTGACAGCAATTTGCTGGTTTCTTATCTGGTCGAGTAGATCCTCTACGATGTGGGTAAACCCGACAATCGGCTGCAGCCCAAACAGCCCTGCGGAGCCTTTGATGGTGTGAGCCGCACGGAAGATGGCACCTATCAGTTCGCCATTATCTGGCTCACCTTCCAGTGAGAGTAGAGCGGATTCCATCTCTTCGAGTAGATCACGCGCCTCGGCAATATAGGTTTGTAAAGCCTGATCAAGATCGATACTCACAGTGACTCCTTGTCATGGTGGCTCAGGGCCGCTCGTCATGAGTGATGAGAGTTGGATCGCCAAAGAATCCGGATAATTGGCAAAGTTCCAGAAGTTCCAGCACGACGTTGCTATGCCAGACCAGCGAGAGGGGGTAACCCTGTTGCTGTGCACTTTTTTTGGCTGCGATCAGCAGTTGGAGTCCCGCACTATCTATCTCGGCAATATTTGCCAGATTGAGTTCCAGTTCCCGTCCTTGATAGAGCAAGGGGGTGAGTGCCTCTTTGATTTCGCCCACTGTGTATATGGTGAGCTCGTCAGGTAGAGTGACCACTGTCTTGTTATCCAGCATCTCGCTTTGCAATGTCATATGAGCTCCGGGATCATGGCATGATCAGTTTGGATACCGCGGAGAGCATCTGTTCCGGCTGGAACGGTTTGACTACCCATGCTTTGGCGCCTGCAGCCTGGCCTTCCTGCTTTTTGCTATCCTGAGACTCAGTCGTCAGCATGATGACGGGAGTGAATTTGTAGCTGGCCAGCTTTTTCGCCTCTTTGACAAAGGTGATGCCATCCATGTTGGGCATGTTGACGTCGCTGATGATCAGGTTGATCTTCTTGCCGTCGAGTTTTTTGAGAGCGTCCTTGCCATCACAAGCCTCCATTACTTCATAACCGGCGCCTTTGAGCGTCATGCCTACGACTTGGCGAATGGTTGCCGAGTCATCCACGATCAGGATCGTTTTGCCCATATATCTCTCCTAGAAAAATGTGATGTCAGCGCTGCTTGTTTGCGCTTGGACTGTACGGGTAGTGCGACCATGGTGAATATTGCGTTGCTCATCGGTAGCGTATGAGAGCTCCATATCAGCCAACCACCGGTTGGCATCGATCTGGATAGGTCCCGATAGCTGGTTGTTTTGCTCCGATTGCAGGTGGCTCGAGAGATTCTCCATATTTTTCCGGATATGGCTCAGGATCTGGCTAACCCTGTCCTGAAATTGCAGTGAGACAATAACGCTGGAGATCTCGCGATGGATTTCGGTGCTTTCGTTTTGCAGTAAAGACGCTGACTCAGCCAGACTGTCGGTGGCATGACGAAAGCGGCTCAGCACCTGCTCGATGGTTTGCTCGGAATTGAGGGCCGAGGCGTGATCCCGTGCCGCGGCATTTTCGGCAATCTGAAAAGCTCGGCTGATCCCTGTATTGATGGTGTCGACTTTATCCGTCATTTTTTGGGCTGTTTCGCTTGAGAGACGTGACAGGTTGCGCACTTCATCCGCTACCACGGCAAAACCACGCCCGGCCTCTCCAGCCCGTGCGGCTTCAATGGCTGCGTTGAGTGCCAGCAGGTTGGTCTGGGAGGCAATCTTGGCAACATCCATTGCCATGGCATTGAGTTCGATAGTGTAGGTTGTCAGGCTCTTTATCTCGGCCAGCATGGCATCCCGATTGGCTTGTGCCGAGTGCAAGATGGCCACGACTTCATTGAGCTGTTGCTGGCTTTCGCTCAGAACTCCTGCCATGCCGCGAGAGTTGGCATCTCCCAGTTCCCCTGCCGCAAGATGAGAGGCATTGACGGCTTCTTCCAGCTTGGTGGCCAGTCCGCTGAAGCGTTGAGTCAGATCGATCATTGCCTCCTCTGTCTGTTGGCGAGAGTTTTCAATCTGCTTTGACCAGATGGGGAGAACTTTTTCACACACCTGTTCGAGACCAGCTATGGAGTGGGCATGTACGCTGTTATCTATGGCCACAGAATCAGCTGTACGAGTTTGCAGGTTGTGCAACTGCTGATGGAAATGGCGAGATGTCCAGAGAGAGGCCCCGCAGGAGAAGAGCACGGTAACAAGCAGGTAAATGAGCGAAAGGCTGCCGGCAAGCTGTAATAGCAGGCAACTCAACACGCCAAGACCGATACCGCAGAACCAGCAAACCGGTTCCCAAAGCGGTGTGTTTACGCCACTTTTTGGTTGTGTCATTTGAAGTTTTATCCCAGTGCAAAATTTTTAGGGGTTCAAGAGCCGATGGTTTAAATTTGAGGGTCTCTTGAATCTCTTTCTTTATTTATAGTTGGCACAATAAGGGTAGCGTAAAAAAAATACTTGGCTGCAAATTGGTCTGTTATGGCCGGTAGCCAGAGGCGCTGTTAAGGGGACAAGAGCAGGAGTTGGGTGAGCTGGATAAAAAAAGAGCCTGCAGTTGCAGGCTCTTTTGTTGAAAACAGTAGCTGTCAGGCTTCGTTGGCGTGGGCTTTCTGGCACCCTTCCACCGCATGGGCGATGAGCTCCAGCGCGCTCTTGTCGCACGGCGGCAGTTCAGCCTCGCACTTGTTGATGGGGGTAACACGATCACCCCACTTGATGATGGCGGCGCCCCAGGTCAGGCCGGCACCGAAAGCGGCGGTCAGCAGATAGGAGTTCGGCTGGACACGGCCCTGCTCCAGCGCTTCACACAGGGCGATGGGCACAGTGGCGGCGGAGGTGTTGCCATAGTTTTCGATGTTGACCATCACCTTCTCCATCGGCGCATTCATCCGCTTGGCGAGGGTCTCGATGATGCGGATATTGGCCTGATGGGGGACGATAAGGTCGATCTGCTCGGGGGGCACTCCAGCCTGAGACAAAACGGTAGCAGTCGCTTCGCCCATACCGCGCACGGCACGCTTGAAGATCTCCTGACCTTCGAAGTTGAAGGTGAACAGACCGTCGATATCGGCAAAACGCACCCGATCAGTACCGAAGTTCGGAACGTGCAGGATCTCCCGCGCTTCGCTGTCGCAGCCCAGCTTGTTGGCGATCAGGCCACACTCCTGCTCGCTTGCCTCGATCACCACGGCACCGGCACCGTCGCCAAACAGTACCGCGGTATCGCGACGGGCCCAGTCCAGCAGATAGGTGAGGCGCTCGGCGCCGATCACCAGCACCTTCTTCATCATGCCGGTCTGTACCAGCGAGGTAGCGACCGAGAGGGAGTAGACGAAACCGGTGCAGGCGGCGTTGAGGTCGAACACGGCGGCGTTGACGGCGCCCAGCTTCTTCTGCACCGCAGAGGCGGCACTTGGCAGCAGGTTGTCCGGAGTGGCGGTAGCCAGGATGATGCCATCGAGGTCGCTCGCTTCGAGACCCGCACAGGCCAGCGCGCGACGGCCAGCCAGAGTCGCCAGGTCTGAGGTACTGACATGGGAGACCCGACGCTGCTTGATGCCGGTACGGGGATAGATCCACTCATCTGACGTATCCATGATGGTGCTGAGGTCGTCGTTGGTCAGCACGGAGGGGGGCAGGCATTTGCCCCAGCCGGTGATATTGGCGTATTTCATCTTGTTACCGCTTCTCAAAGTGGAGCGCCCCGTGGGCGGAAAATCGTGCAATTATGCCGTACGAGACAACCACTGTCATCTTGTGGTCATGGTTATGTGCCGGGCAAGTGGCTGTGCCATCTGGCCGGAAAGGGTCGCAACGTGCTGAACATGGCTGGAAATTTTGCTTAAAACACGGGACTCGTCTGCCCTAAGATAGGCGTTTCGCCACCGATGAGGGTATCTCCTTGCTCAGAGCCAATCTCAACCTGCTGCCCACCCTCAAGGTGCTACTGGAGACCCGCAATATCAGCCGCGCCGCCGAGCTGCTGCACCTGAGCCAGCCCTCCATCAGCAAGCAGCTTGCCCAGTTGCGCAGCGAGTTTGACGACGAGCTGCTGGTGCGGGAGGGACAACGCTGGCTGCTGACGCCACGGGCTGAAGCGCTGGCAGCCCAGCTGGCGGAGTCTCTCGGTGCGCTGGAACGTCTCTACGAGGCGCCCGGGTTTGACCCGAGCCGCTGCGAGCGGGTATTTCGGCTCGCCTCTTCTGATTATGTGGCCCAGCATATCCTGCCGGACATCTGTGCCGCGCTCGCCAAAGAGGCGCCGTTGGCGGCGCTGGAGTACAGCCTGTGGGACAAACGTCAGCTGCCGCAACTGTGGCAGTCGGAGCTCGATCTGGTCTCCACCATCACCGAACAGGTGCCGGATCAGATCCGCGGTCTGCATCAGGGGGAAGATCGGCTGGCGGTGTTGATGGGACGTCATCACCCGCTGGCGGGCAAGGCGCTGAGTCTCGATGACTATCTCGCCTGGCCTCACCTGCAGGTGAGCGGGGGAGGCGACAAGGACAGTCCGGTGGAGCAGGTGTTGGCGCCGCAGGGACTGAGTCGGCGCTGGTTTGCCCGAGTCCCATTCTTCCAAGCCGCAGTGGAGGTGTTGTTGCGCACGGATTGTCTGATGACTACCCCGGCCCATATCGCTTGGCAGCTCTCCTGCGGCCATGAGCTCACCTTTGTCGATCTGCCATTTGCTACCCGCGACCAGCAGTATCATCTGCTGTGGCATCAGCGCCACCATCAGGATCCGGCCCACCGCTGGTTTCGCGAGCTGGCCTACCCATTCCTGCGGGATCACCTGCAACGTACCGTCGGCGAGAGTCGCAAGCTGCTCGGTCTCGGCGGTTAGCCGCAGTCAGTTGTGTGGTGCCATAGCCATTGGTTATGGAATCTATTCATAACTTTCACTACTGGCATAATGGCTCAGCCCGTACCCTGAATGCAGGTCATCATATCGAGCATATAAAGAGGAAAAGCATGGAACTGACGAGTTGGCTGGCACTGGCCGCAATCTGCGTGATGGGCGCCATCAGCCCGGGGCCGAGCCTGGCGCTGATCATCCGCAACACGGTGCAGGGCGGGCAGGGGCATGGCGTCGCCACCGCGCTTGGCCACGGCCTCGGGGTTGGTATCTATGCGCTGGTTACCGCGCTTGGCCTCTCCATCCTGATCACCCAGACCCCTATCCTGTTTGATCTGATCCGCTACGGCGGTGCAGCGTTTCTTGCCTGGCTCGGGGTGAAAGCCCTGCTGGCAAAACCAGCCAGTGGTGAAGCGAGTGAAGAGGCGCACCAGCTGCGTGGTCGGCAAGGGGCCTTTGAAGGTTTTATGGTGGCCTTCCTCAATCCCCAGCTGGCGGTCTTCTTCATCGCCCTGTTCAGCCAGTTTGTGCGGGCCGATACCGGCTGGAGCGAAGGGGGCATCATGATGCTCACCGCTGGCGGGATCGATGCAGTCTGGTACGTGCTGGTGGCGCTGGTGCTCTCTCGTGGGCCGGTGCTGGCGTGGCTGAAAGCCAAATCCTTTGTGATCGATAAGGTGAGCGGGCTGGTGCTGCTCGGGTTGGCGCTCAAGGTGGTTATCTAATCCTGTATTTCGCAGATACCTTAAGCGGGATCAAGGCATGTGGGTGGTGAATGGGCTAGAGTAGCGCCCATTTGCTGTCCGCCCTGATCCCGAGACCATGCACCAGAACAAGCACCCGTTAAGCCACAACAACCGGTTGGAGCTGCTGGCTCCGGCCAAGAACCTAGCCTACGGCATCGAAGCCATCAACCATGGCGCCGATGCCGTCTACATGGGCGGCCCTGCCTTTGGCGCCCGCAGCGCTGCGGGCAACACCATCGAAGATATCGAAGCGCTGGCGCGCCACGCCCATCGCTTCGGAGCCCAGGTCTTTGTCGCCTTCAACACCCTGCTGCACGATCACGAGTTGGAGCAGGCCCGGCGCCTGACCCACCAAATTTACGAAGCCGGTGCCGATGCGCTCATCGTCCAGGATATGGGACTGCTGGCGCTCGATCTGCCACCCATCGCGCTCCATGCCAGTACCCAGACCGACAACCGCACGCCGGAGAAGGTGAAATTTCTGCAGGATGTGGGCTTCTCTCAGGTGGTGCTGGCGCGCGAACTGTCGTTGGCGCAGATCTGCGAGATCAGTGCGGCGACCAATGTGCAGCTGGAGTTTTTTATCCACGGCGCGCTCTGCGTTTCCTACAGCGGCCAGTGCAACATCAGCCATGCCCGTACCGGTCGCAGCGCCAACCGCGGTGAGTGTGCCCAGCTCTGCCGTCTGCCTTGCTCTCTGCAAAAGCCGGATGGCGAAGTGCTGGTGGCCGACAGCCACCTGTTGTCCCTCAAGGATATGGATCAGACCGACAACCTGGAGGCGCTGATCGAGGCGGGGATCCGCTCCTTCAAGATCGAGGGGCGACTCAAGGGGCTCGACTACGTCAAGAACGTCACCGCCTGGTATCGGCAGAAGCTGGACGCCATTCTGGATAGCCGCAGCGATCTGGTGGCTGCCTCTGCGGGTCGTTGCAGCTACAGCTTCACGCCTGACCCCAAGAAGAGCTTCAACCGCGGCAGCACCGATTACTTCCTCCATGGCCGCCAGCAGGGGATCGACTCCACCAAAAGCCCGAAATATGTGGGCGAACCGCTGGGACGGGTCACCAAGGTGACCCGTGACGGTATAGAGATCGACGGCAAACAGGTCACCCTCAACAACGGCGACGGTCTGGGCTTCTTCAAGCCGAATAACGAGCTGGTGGGGATGCGCCTCAACAAAGTCGAAGGTAAGCAGTTACTCCTGTCAGAACGTATGCCGGGGTTGAAGGTGGGCACCGAAATCTACCGCAACCACGATCAGGCGTTCAGCAAGATGCTGGAGAAGGCGAGCGCGGATCGCCGTATCCGGGTCGATATGGTGCTGGCAGAGTGCGATGAGGGCGTGAGCCTCACGCTCACCGACGAGCAGGGCATCAGCGCCATGGTGACGCTGTCTTGCGATAAACAGCCTGCCGACAATCCGGAGCGGGCGCTGCAACAGGCGCGCGACCAGCTTGGTAAACTCGGCAATACCCTGTTTGTGGCGCGCAAGATTGAGTTGGGATTCACTCACCCGCTATTTATCGCCGCATCACAGCTCAACGGCTTGCGCCGGGATGGCATCGCTGCGCTGGAGGCCGCACGCGTGGCGAGCTACCAGCGCCCCGAGCGACGCATCGCCCTGCGGGATATCAACTATCCCCAGCACCGTCTCTCCTACCTTGGCAATGTGCTTAACAGCGCGGCTGAAAAGTTCTTCCATGAGCACGGGGTGGAGCGCATTGCTCCTGCCTATGAGGCGAACAAGGAGGAGCGGGAAGTGGTGCTGATGATCACCAAACACTGTATCCGCTATAGCCAGAACCTCTGCCCGAACGAGGTGCCCGGTCTCAAGGCCGAGCCGCTGGAGCTCAAGATGGGTAAAGACACCTTCCGTCTGCGCTTTGACTGCAACCGCTGCGAAATGCATGTGATGGGCAGTTTGAAGAAGTAATTGCCGGAGCGCTGCTCTGTTGAGTCAGAGCTGGCTGGGAAGCAATGAAAAAGCCCCGGAGTATGACTCCGGGGCTTTTTTTGGCAATTACGGCTGGAACTGTTCGGTCTCTTCCCAGTCCTGAATGGCGCCTTTGCACACCTATTCGCTTAATAAGATTAATTCGGTAACTACGTTATCACCTATTTTGAGTAATGCATTTATTCCCAATACAATATCAAAATTTAATAAAGTCAGTATATGGATATAAGGTTTTGTTCCATCATTGGATTTTTAAAAAATTATTTTTCAATCAATCAGTCAGTGTTCTTGCTCTGACATTCTTGTTTTGAGTCGGTGTTTATTATTAAGGTGCTCTTGGTAATTTCATTTACTAAATATGCTTATCACTGGTATTTATACAATGGTTATTTTTGTCGGTACTATATTAAAGCTAATTCAATGGAAGTTTGTAGTAATCAAGTTTGACCGTTCGGAACGGGAAAATAAACTCCATTTCAAGTGGTTATACATTCATGTCGAGGTAATGTTTTGAAGTTGTATCGCTGCTGAAAAATGACCGTGGTGCTGCGAACATCATTAATTGGCATTGTTTTAAGTTCTGTCTCGCTGTCAGGGCCTATGAAAGGCAGATAGTGGTATGAGCCATTTATGCAATTTTGCTCACATGAATCTGTCTGGTTTGCAGGTAGAATGTGCGAGCTGGCACTAACGATAAACACAACATAAAGTGAGAAACAACTCATGACAATTCCAATGAAGACGACCCTCACGCTGAGCTCGGTAGCCGTATTGCTGTTGCTCTCCGGTTGCAATAGCGATAATGGAAAAGCCGCCCCCGGAGAGGTCAATCTGCGTCTGATCGAGACCTCTGACATTCACTCCAATCTGCTTGGTTTTGACTACTACCAGAACAAGGTCGACCACTCTCTCGGGCTCTCCCGTACCGCGCTGTTGATCCATAAAGCACGTGAGGAAAATGGCAACAACCTGCTGATCGATAATGGCGACCTGATCCAGGGCACGCCGTTGTCGGATTACGTGTTTGCGCAATACAGAGGCAATCCGGATTACCTGAAAAAGTTGGGGCATCCCGCCATCAATGCGCTCAACCAGTTGCAATATGATGTCGGCAACCTCGGTAACCACGAGTTCAACTATGGCCTCGACTATCTGGCCGATGCGCTGTCGGGGGCCAATTATCCGGTCTTGAATGCCAACGTGTTCGATGCCCGCGATTTCAAACGTGATGGCAATGGCAAGATCGACTGGAGTGCCATGCCCAACCGCTTCAAGCCTTATGTACTGCTCGACCGTCAGGTGAAGGACGTCAATGGCAACGTGCAGACGGTCAAGGTAGGGGTACTGGGGGTGAATCCACCCCAGATCATGCAGTGGGATCGCCGTAATCTGGAGGGCAAGGTCATCGTAGCCGATATGGTCGAGACGGCTGAGTACTACATCCCCGAGATGCGTGCCAAGGGGGCTGATCTGGTGGTTGTAGTGGCTCACACCGGTATCACGGGGACGCCGCAGGAGCCCTTTATGGAGAACGCCGCGGTTTATCTGGCGCAGGTGAAAGGGGTTGATGCTCTGTTGCTGGGCCATGCCCACAAGGCTTTCCCGGGCGAGTATCCGGATGTCGCTCAGGTCGATAATGCCCAGGGCCGGATTGCCGGGGTGCCTGCCGTCATGCCGGGGGTTGCGGGTAACCATCTTGGGGTTATCGACCTCAAACTGACTCAGAAGGATGGCCGTTGGCAGGTGGCTTCCAGCCATTCGGAAGTGCGGCTGGTCGACAAGAGCATGGATGTGCCGGGAGATAGTCAAATCGAGGCGTTGGTCGACAAAACCCATGATGCGACCAACCAGTGGCTGGCTGATCCCATCAGCGAGATTGCCAAGCCGATCTACAGCTTCTTCTCGGTGGTGCAGGACGATGCCTCCCTCCAGATCGTGAGCGATGCCCAGAAGTGGCACATTGATCAGGTGAAGGCGGATTGTCTGAGTCATAACGGCGTGAACTGCGCCCTCAACGAGGATCTGCCGGTTCTGTCGGCGGTGGCACCGTTCCGTGGTGGCCGCAACGGCCCGAACGATTTTACCTGGGTACCGGCAGGCAAGATCTCCCTGCGTAACGTGGCGGATCTCTATGTCTTCCCCAACACCCTGCAAGTAACCAAAGTTAACGGTGCAACGGTGCAAGAGTGGCTGGAGAAGAGCGTCAGCCAGTACAACCAGATCGTCCCCAATGCCAGCAAGGCGCAGTGGCTGGTGGTCGATGACTTCCGCCCCTATAACTTCGACATGATCAAAGGGGTGCAATACAAGATTGATATCACCCAGCCAGCCCGTTATGACCAGGATGGCAAGCAGATCAGCGATAAGCACAGGATCACCGAGCTTACCTATCAGGGCAAACCGATCGACCTGAAGCAGAACTTCTATGTGGTCACCAACAACTATCGCGGCAGCGGTGGCGGCAATTTCCCGGGCATCGACAGCAACGCGGTAGTGCATGAAGATCCCATGGAGACCCGCGAAGTGCTCTCTGCTTACGTCAAGGAGATGGCCAAGCAGCATCCGGAAGGGTTTGAGCAGAAAGTGGATAACAACTGGAGTCTTGCTGCGTTGCCGGCCGGAGCCAAGGTGTACTTCTACTCCTCAACCAACCCGGAAGCTGAAAAACTGGCGGGGAGCAAGCTGAAGCGAGTCGAAGGGGTCAAGCCGAATGATCCCAAGTTCGTCAACCACGCGATCTATCAGCTGGTTGAATAGGCTGCGAGCGGTGCATCGCCATGAGTGATGCATCGCTGTCATGGCAGAACCCTTATGCCCCCGCTTCGGGGGCATATTTTTTCTCGACCCGATTGGGTGGAGGTGGTTGATATTCCTCTTCGGCCTGCGCACCGCTATTGCGCGGTGGCTAGCTCCCCCTCCTGCTTCTCCAGCGCCAGCAGCACCTTTTTAATCTCCAATCCCCCCGCATAGCCGGTCAGGCTGCCGTTTTGGCCGATCACCCGATGGCAGGGAACGATGATCGAGAGCGGATTGCGGCCGTTCGCCGTGCCCACTGCCCGCACCGCATCGGGTTTGCCGATAGCACGGGCAATATCACTGTAGCTGCGGGTTTCGCCATAGGGGATGTCGCACAGCGCTTGCCACACGGCTTGCTGAAAGGCGGTGCCACGAGCCGCAAGGGGCAGGGAGAAACGCTGCAAGCAACCGGCAAAATAGGCGTCAAACTCGGCGAGGAAGGGGGCCAGCGCTGCGGGGTCTTGCAGCCAGCCGCTCATATCGGGCAGCGCCCGCAGGCCCGCGACAAAGTCCACGTGCACCAAGCCATACTCGTTGATGGCAACCAGCAGATCGCCGCAGCGGGTCGGCAGAATATCGTAGCGGATCATGATGTTATCTCCTGTTGTTGGTTACCGGACTGCGCTGCATTGCTACCGGTATCGGTAAGCAAGGCAGGCGCTTCGCTCATGGCGTGCCACAGCCAGCTTGCCGCATAGCTGCGCCACGGCTGCCATGTGGCGCTTTGCTCCAATACATCTTTCACCGGTAGTTTGCTGCCGCCTCCGAGCGCTTTTTGCAGTACCAGATCGGAGGCGGGGAAGGCATCGGTATCGAGCCCGCAGCGCAGCCGCCAGTAAGCGACCGTCCAGGGACCTATGCCCGGCAGCGCCAGCAACTGCTCATCACTGGCTGTAGTGAGGGTCAGCTCGCCGCTGGCCAGTGCCTGCGCCACGCCCCGCAGGGTGCGAATGCGGCTGCCGGGCATGCCGATGCCGTCGAGATCGAGTTTGCACAACTGGGCGGGGGGCGGTAGTTGCGCCACTCCGAATTGGGCCTCGGTGCGCGCCACCAGTCGCCCGAGTATGGTGATGGCTCCCTTGACCGAGACCTGCTGGCCGACGATGGCGCGCAGCATCACCTCGTATTCGTCCCAGCCCCCCGGCAGCCGCACGCCGGGCCAGCGTGTCTGCAAACGGGCCAGTAGCGGATCCTGACCGAGCAGATTACCGATCCGCTGCATGTCGGCATCGAGATCCCACATCCGGCGCACCCGATAGAGCAGATCGGGCAGCGCCGCGAGCGGCAGATCATGAACGGTGAGTTGCAGGCTGTGCCCCTTGCCCTGCGCGATGCGCACCAGCGCGACCTGATCACCGACCCGGTAGCGCCGCTCATACACCTCACCATCTACCCGCTCCAGCCCGGGGATCGCCCGCAGCCGATAGAACGCCAGCATGGCCGCCACGTTATACGGAGGGCGGTAGGGCAGTTGCAGCGTCAACGTTGCCCCACGCTGGCCTGAAACACTGTGGTCGGCCATATCGTCACAACCTTCCTGCTGGCGAAGGGTGCGCGGGGCCAGCCCATAGGCGTTGAGCCAGGCGTCATTGAAGCGACGGATGCTGGCAAAACCGGCGGCAAACGCGATATCAGTGATGGGGAGCCGGGTCTCGGTCAGTAGCCGTTTCGCGAGCAGCAGGCGGCGCGTCTGCGCCACCTGCTTTGGCGAGGCGCCAAGGTATGCCTCGAACTGGCGGCGTAGCGTGCGCTCACTGATACCGCTCTCGGCCGCCAGTTCGGCGAGTGTGCTGTCTGCCAGCTCGCCGCGATCGATACGCGTCAGCAGCCGTGTCAGCTCAACCGGCAGATCGCCACGGGCGGCGGGGGCCAGCTCAGGGCGGCAGCGCAGGCAGGGTCGCAGCCCATACTGCTCGGCAGCTGCGGCGCTTTGGAAGTAGCGCACATTGTGCTCGTGCGGCGGACGTGCCGGGCAGACTGGCCGGCAGTAGATGCCGGTCGAGAGCACGCCGGTAAAGAAGCGGCCATCGAAGCGAGCGTCGCGGGCGAGCCGTGCGGCGTGGCACTGCTCGCGACTGAGGGCGTTGATCTGGTGATCCTGTGGCTGGTCACGCTCGTGCTGCGGCGTCATGGCATGGCTCTCTTGCTGTTGAGTGCCGGGTATTTGCTGATGCGGCACAAAAGGGATGAGTGAGAGACTAAGCAGGATCGCGAGGGATGACTAGCCAGAAACGGACAGGGATAGCAATTAAGTTTGCGCGGAATGTGCGCTGAAACAGGTGAAGGTCATGCGCAACTGTGCGAAGGTGGATGAGCCTTTATCACCGAGGATTGCACTATGCCAGGTCCCGCCCGTGCCGGCGCCCTGATCTACGCCAGGGAGCCGGGCTTGCTGAGCCACTTTTACCGAACCTTGCTGCAGATGGAGATCCGCAGTCAGAGCGAGCAGCTGATCGTGCTGGAGAACGGCGACATCCAGCTGCTTGTGCATGCCATCCCCGAGCCCTATATCGGACAGGTCGTTGTCACGACGCCGCCGGCGCTGCGTGAGCAGGGGGCCATCAAGCTCTTCTTTACCGTGCCAAGCCTTGCGTGGGCAGAGGCGAAAGCGGCGGATCTTGGTGGCGGCCTGTTGCCGCAGCAGTGGTCCGGGCCCGGTTTCGTGGTGCGCAATGCGTTTGACCCGGAGGGCAATATCTTGCAACTGCGCGAGTTTTTGAACGCGCAGGATCCACTATGACACGGATCGTTTGCCAATAAAAAAACGGGGCCTGTAATGGCCCCGTCATGTTTTACCCGTATTGCACGGATCACTTCAGATAGCGCTGTTCCAGATGCTGGCGCAGCCAGTACGGGTTCAGCGCCTCGCCGGTGGCACGGCTGATCAGCTCATCCGTGCTGTAGCGGCTACCCTGCGACCAGATGTGGCGACCGAGCCAGGCGAAGATCTCCGGCAGGCGGCCTGCCGCGATCACCTCACTCATGCTACCGAGCTCTTTCTCCAGCGCAAAGCGCAGCTGCGCGGCATACATGGCGCCCAGCGTGTAGCTCGGGAAGTAACCGAACGAACCGTCAGTCCAGTGGATATCCTGCATGCAGCCATTGCGGTAGTTGCCCCTGGTGGAGAGTCCCAGCCACTGCTGCATCTTCGCATCCCACAGTTCGGGGATGTCTGCTACTTCGATCTGCCCTTCTATCAGGTCGCGCTCCAGTTCGTAGCGCAGGATGACGTGGGCAGGATAGGTCACCTCATCCGCATCGACCCGGATAAAACCGGGCTCGACCCGGCTGTAGAGTCTGGCGAGATTGGTCGGGCTCAGCGCCGGCTGATCGCCGAAATGGGCGCGAATATGGGGCGCCAGCAACGAGAGGAAGGCGGGATCGTGGCCGAGCTGCATCTCGCAAAACAGGCTCTGGCTCTCATGAATCGCCATGGAGCGCGCCTCGGCAACCGGCTGCCCCGACAGCTGGCGTGGCAAGCCCTGCTCGTAACGGGCATGGCCGGTTTCATGGACTATGCCCATCAGGCTGGAGATAAACTCCTGCTCGTTGTATCTGGTGGTGATGCGCACATCGGTCGGTACACCGCCGCAGAAGGGGTGACTGCTCACATCAAGCCGGCCATGGGCGAAGTCAAAACCGAGCAGCCCCATTACCTCCTGACCGAGTGCCTGCTGGGCCGCGATGGGGAAGGGGCCTTGCGGCAGCAGTACGGACTCTTCCTTCTGCCGCTCGCTGACCTGCTGGATAAGGGGCGGCAGCCAGTTGGCGAGATCGCCGAAGATCTGATCCAGCCGTTCGCTGGTCATGCCCAGCTCATAGAGTGCCAGCATGGCGTCGTAGGGGCGCACGCCGAGCTTGTCTGCTCGCAAACGTGCCACCTCTCGGGAGAGCTTCACCACCTCTTCGAGATTGGGGGCAAAACCGGCCCAGTCGTTGTTTTTGCGCTGGCTGCGCCAGGCGTGCTCGCACTTGCTGCCGGCAAGCGACAGCGCCTCGACCAGCTCGCCGGGCAGCAGGCTGGCGTCCTGCCACTGGCGCTTGATTTCGCGCAGGTTGGCGTGCTGCACCTCATCCAGCTGCTCGCTCTCTGCCTTGGCAATCCAGTCGCCAAGTTCGGGGGCGGTGCGCTTGTGGTGGATGATGAGGCCGAGCTCGGCCAACGCTTCGGCACGCGCCTCATTGCCCCCTTCCGGCATCATGGCAGCGCGATCCCAGCCACAGATGGCGGAGAGGTGGTTGAGGCGGTGCAGCTGTTGCTGGTGCTGTTCAAGTTTCTGGTATGACATGGTGTTGTCCTTGTGATCGTCCCTGACGGGCACCCGGGATCAGCCGAGGCGCTTCTGGTGGCGTTCGCGGTTTTCCGCTTTCTTGCGCTCGCTCTTGCGCAGCAGCACATAGAGGGCGCCGCTGCCGCCGTGGCGGCGCTCGGCGCTGTGGATGGCCATCACCGCCGGCAACTGTGGCAACCAGGCGCTGACATAGCTTTTCAGCAGGGCGCGCGGCGTGCTGCGCTCCCCCTTGCCGTGCAGGATCAGCAGACAGCGGATATCGCGCTGCTCGCAATCGGCGATGAACTGCACCAGCGTCTGACGTGCTTCATTGAGCGTCTTCTGGTGCAAGTCCAGGCTTGCCTGCAGCTCGTACTTGCCGAGCCGCAGCTTCTTGTAGACCCCTTCTTGTACGCCATCGCGCTTGAAGCCGGTGATCTCGTGCGGGTCGAGCATCTCGATCGCCTCCATGGTGAGGTGATCGAGCGCCAGCTGCTCGGCAGTGGCAGCCTGACGGCGGGCCAGCTGGGCTTCTGTCGGGGCGGATTTCCCCCCCTGGGGATGGATATTGTCGCTGCGAATGGGCCTGACATCGGCCACTTCATTCAGAAAAAGCGAGAGTTCGTCGCTATGTGACACGGCAGGCTCCCCATATGAAACAAAGTGGGGGCCATTATAGCGGTGCCAGCCGATCCGCAAAACGATCGTCCGGTTCAATAGCGCAGGGAGGGATGAACTGGGAGCCGGAGACGAAACAGGCGGCCAGTTGCTGCCGCCTGTGGGGGTTACTTCTCTGATTTGGGTGGTTGCGAGTGCATCACCTTGTAGATGAAGTAGGCAGCGTAAGAGCTGATCAGGATGAAGGTGCCGATAATCACCATCATCGACATCAAGCCCACGCTGTTGCCAAACATCAGATCCAGCCAAAAGTCCATTTCATTGCTCCTGTCACCCGGTGGATGACAGGCATCATAAATACCCCTTTATCTGCAGGGAGATGATCCCGATCAACTCCCAATGAGATTGTTTTATGACCAGTCGCAAACTGTGATGAATCTCACTCGAATCCTTATTTGGTGCTTTGCAGCACGGTGGGCTTGGTCAGCAGAGTGACGCGCCACCCCTGCTGCTCCAGCAGCACCAGCAGTCCCTGCTCGCCATAAAGATGCAGCGCGCCGACCACAATAAAGCTCTCGTTGGGCAGGGTCTGCCACTTGGCCAGCCAGTTGTGGTTGCGTTCGGCCAGCAGGGTTTGCTCCATCCAGCTCTGCAGAGCGGGCGGTGCCATCTCCTCCTTGAGCAGATTGATAAGCGTTGCCTCGTCCCCTTGCTGCCACGCTTTCATCACGGCGGCGAAGCCGGTGTCGAGCATCGGCAGCTCGTCGAGGGTGCTGGAGAGCATCAGGGTCTGATTGTCACCCACGCTGGCAAGATAGCCGAGCTGCTCCAACAGGGTCTCGAAGCCCACCACGGGTTTGCCCTCTTTGGCGGCCAGTGCGGCAAAGTGTTGATCGATCCCGAGCTCGCTCTTGAAGTCGGAGCGCGCCATGGCGGCCTGAGTCAGGGTGATGGCAACAAACCAGGGGCGCAGCGGGGCGAGCGCAGCTTCATTGAGGCCAAGACGCGCGCCAGCCATCAGGGTGCGCTGGTAGAGTTCGGCAGGCAGATGCTCCTTGAGCGCCTTGCCATCTACCAGGCGGGTGAGAGAGCCCATCTCTTGCCACTGTTCCTGCGTGATGCTGTTCATGTCGACCTCCATCACCAGCGCACGGCTCTGCAGCCAGGCCCGTTCGACCGGCTCCGGTAGCGGATAGAGGGAGGGCTTGCCCGCATGAATGGAGCCCAGCAGCCAGTGTTGCTGGTTGCCCTTGCTGATCTTGTAGAAGGCGGGATCGGCAAAGGCGCTGAGCGGCAGCAGCAGGCAGAGTAGAAAGGCAAACAGGGAGCGCTGGAATTTCATGGTGATCCTTATCCGGGCTGGTGACTTCATTTCATCGCAGGAGACTCTATGATAAGTGCTCATTTCTGATAGCCAAGAGGTTTGCCATGCCCCATCTTCGTTTTCGCGCCGTTTCACTCGATACTCTCAAGGAGATCAGCGGGCCGCTGCTTGCGGATCTCTGTGCCCTGACCGGTGGCAAACCGGAGTTTGTCACCATGGAGCGGGTCGAGAGCCACCGGGTTCGTGATGGTGAGCTGGAGTCCGGTTTTCCGTTTGTCGAGCTGCACTGGTTTGCCAGGCCGCAGGAGATGCAGGATGCGGCGGCTGACCTTATCACCCGCCATCTGAAGGCGGCGCTGGGGGAACAGACCTATGTGGTGGTGCAGGTTTTCCCCATCGATAAAAGCGCCTACTACAGCAATGGCGAGCACTATTGAACGAGGCGACGCCGGTCGTCGCCAGCGCAAGGGATCAGGCTGACTTTGCCAATAGCTTGTCGAGCCAGCGAGTGGGCAGGATCCGTCTTAGCAGGGCAAAAATTCTGGTCGGGGTGGTGACCGGATAGCGCGCCTTAGGGCGAGCGCTGGTCAGTGCATGGATCAGCGGCGGCAGACAGGCTTCGCTAGGCAGGGTTAAGCCACGGGCGCCGCCTTCGCGCTCCAGCCTGTTGAGGGTCTGTTGGTAGGCCGCCTGATGGCGGCTCCTGGTCGGGTCGATATAGCGCAGAAAGGCGGCGCGAGCGTTGGCGCGAAAGCGGGTATCGATGGGGCCGGGTTCAATCAGGCTGATATGGACGCCGCTGCCGGCCAGCTCGAGACGCAGGGTATCCGAGTAACCTTCCAGCGCAAACTTGCTGGCGTTGTAGGCGCCGCGATACTTCATGGCGACCAGCCCCAGCACCGAGCTGTTTTGCACGATCCGCCCCTCTCTGGCTTCCAGCATGGCGGGCAGCACCTGACGAATGAGGTGATGCCAGCCAAACAGGTTGGTGTTGAACTGCTCTCTCAGTGCCTCTGTGGGAAGATCTTCCAGCGCCCCCGGCTGGCCATAAGCGCCGTTGTTGAACAGGCCATAGAGGCGACCACCAGCAAGATGGAGTGCCGCACTGGCCCCCAGTTCGATGGAGGCGGGCTCCGCCAGATCCAGCTGTACTGCCAGCAACCCCTGCTGTTGCAAGCGCTCCACATCCTCGGCCTTGCGCGCCGAGGCGATCACGTTAAAGCCGTGCTGACCCAACGCCTGGGCGGCAGCCAGACCAATCCCGCTGGAACATCCGGTGACAAGAACAAATCGGGGCATAGGGAGATCCTTGTGAGAGGGGAGACGGATGGAAAGTGGGAGTCTGTCAGCATGTTAACCTGCTGATCGGGGAAAAGAAAACCGGGCCAATTGGCCCGGTTTGCTGACATCGTATTGCCTGAATTACATGAAGGTAAGCGGCATGATGATGTGGAACTTGACGTCATGCTCGGAGGCGAAGATGTTGGGGTAGTAAGTCCAACCGCCGCCCTGGCTGATGTCGTTGTTGTAGTCGGTATAGTGCAGCTTGAACAGGGTGCCTTTCAGCTTGCCATCCTGCACTGTGTAGCTGACATCGAAGTTGGCAGCCCATTCGGTATCTTCACCGTTGGCGGCTTTCTTGCCAAAGCCATCTTCAATATCCCAACCGTAGGCACCGGATACACCGATAGACCAGCCTGGTGCACCCACCAGATCATCCAGCGAGCGAGTTACGCCGAAGTAAACTGCTTTCTCGTTGTTGGCGTTCCAGTCAGAGCGGGAATCCCACCAAATTTCATTGGCACCCTGGGAGTTGGCGTAGCCGCGGGTCAGACGGGGCAGGTAGTTGCCTTCTGCACCTTCAGCCTTGGTCCACAGACCTTCCAGACGGAAGCCGTACTGGGCATAGTTCCAAGCTGCGGTCAGCGCTTGCTGCCATGCCAGTCCATCGTAAGTCTGGATCTGGGAACCGCCCTTGGTATAGGTGTCGGTTTCGGAGCCATAGAACTGGTAGCTGGTGGAGAGGCCGCCGATTACGTCAAACTTGTGAGCCAGTTTGAAGTGGTAGCTGTCCATGTACCCTTCGGATTGACCGAAAGAGCCGGTAACGGCAGTGCCATTCTCAAAGGTGTAGCGAGCAGCAATACCGTGGATGTAGTCGATGACGTTCTCGTCAGCAAACGGGTCCATCCAGGCCTTGGCGCGGGAGAATACCTGAGTCTCTTTGTACCAGGGGGCCTTGTACTCGTCGGCGATGGCGTAGGTCAGGTAGAGACCACCAAAGTTGCCTTCAACCTGGCCACCACGATAGGTACCCGGCTGATAGGACCAGTTCACACCGATGACGCCCGGTACGTAAAGCTGGGTATAACCGCCCTTGGCAGTAATGCCGCCATCCAGGAATTTCAGCTTAAGCGCTGCGTTGGAGAGGCTGAAACCACCCTCAGGGGAACCATCTTTGTAGTTGTTGCCCCAAGTGTTGCCTGCAAAGGAGAATTCGTTCTCCTGGTTGACCGGGTGATTCTCGGTCACAGCCAGGTCATAGGCGCCAAAGCCACCCAGATCCAGACCAACGGTGTCCCACGCATAACCGGAGTTGAAGTTCAGAGCAGCTTGGGTAGTGGCGTGGCTCAGGTTGGACTGGTATTTGCCTTCCTTGACCTTGGCGGTCGGGTCACCATCGATACGCTGACGGTCACGCTGGAAGTAGAAGAGGCCGCCGGTCAGTTTGGCGTCATTGACGAAGGCTTCGTAGGATTTGCCGTAGGTTGGGCTCATCATGTCCTGAGCTGCCAATGCCATACCGGGTGCTACCAGAGCGGCTACCACAGCGGCACTCAACGCGGCGCGCTTGAAGATCACTTTTTCCATTTTGTATTGCTCCTGATTTTATGGACTTAGCTTTTTTTGTTCCGGCAGTCGGCATCTGGCCCACCGCTCGGTATTGGCATTGCAATCAAAACCCCGCAGGGCAAAAAATCGTTCAGTTTGATCTCTGCAACCCCGATGTCTTGGCACATCTGTGGCAGTGCAGTTCTGTTCATCACTCTTTGTTTTTTATGTTCCGATTCTTGGCTATCGGACAATCACAAGAGTACGTTCGCGGTGCGAAATATCAATGAAAAGTTCCCGCCAAGTTTCAAAAGTATGACAGAGTGCAAATATTCATTGCGTGAAGGCGAAGGGCTCTCATTCCACGTCATGCGGCCATGAGAGCGTTTTCAATGGGTTGCAGAAGGAGGTGGGGGGCGAGCAGGGTGACGGTCTTTCTGTAGCCAATATTAACCTGTAGGCAACAGATAATTTTGCGCAACAAAAAAACTCTCCCGCTGACAGGCGAGAGAGGGAACGGGGCTGTTAGCGCGCAATATTCAATTTGGCTGGCCCAGGATCAGCGGGATCTGGCGGGCTTGATGGTGAATGTGGGAGGAGACCTGCACCGAGAGCTGGTTGACCTGACTGGCATGCTGATGGATGCGGGCGATCAGGTCGGCAAAGCTGGCCAGTTTGTGCTCCTGACTTTTGGCATTGTCGGCACCCTGCAGGGCGATCACCGCGGTATTGCGGGCGATCTCCCGTACCGCCCGGGTTGTTTCCCGCAGTCGCTCGGCCTGCTCGCGCTGGCTGTTTGCTTCGCTGGTGATGCGGTCTAGCACTGTTCCAAGCTGGTCGCCTGACTGGGTCAGTCGCCCGAGGATCTCGGTGATCTGGTTGAGCGAGCGCTGGGTGTTGGCAGAGAGATGGCGCACCTCGTCTGCAACCACGGCAAAACCGCGCCCCTGCTCGCCGGCACGGGCGGCTTCGATGGCGGCATTGAGGGCCAGCAGGTTTGTCTGCTGGGCGATGTGGCCAATCACGTCGACGATGGCGGTCACATCGCTGACCGAGCGTTTTAGAGCCTGCAGTGCTTCACCGCTCTCGTCGATGGCAAGCCCGGTCTGGGTGGTCGCATGCAGCATGCTGCCAACCAGCCCTTCACTCTGGCTCATGGCCTGTTCGTTGTGGCTGGCATGGCGGGCTATCTCCGCAGCGACCTGATGCACCTCGCCAGCCAGCTGATTGAGTTCTCCCATCATCTGGCCGCTTTCATCGACGACCTGCTCGGTGGTGCGGGTGCTCTGGTGGATCTCCTCCACCTGGCTCACCATCCCCTGCAGGCTGGTGGAGACCGCCGAGAGTTGCCCCGCTTTCTGCTGCTGATCCTGTTGCAGGCGGCCAATCAGACGGTTGTAGCTGGTAACTATGTCCCCCAGCTCGTTGCGCTCACCAGCAGCAGGCAAGGGCTCCGCCTGTCCGGTGTTATCCAGCTGCAAAAAGGCGTGACGCAAGCGCAACAAGGGGGCAAGCAGCCAGCGGCGCTGCACCAGCGCGAAAAGGAGGGCCACCGCCACCAGGATCAGCGCCAGCGTGCCGAGTATGGTGGCCAGTCTCTGGTTCACGGCTTGCCGTTCGCTGGCAATCGTGTCGCCCATCTCGCGGGTGAGCTGCACCATCCGGGTAATATCCTGCTGCACGGCATAGCGGGCAGCCTGCTGTTGCTGCAGCGCCATGCGGCTGTTGGCGAGCTCCTGTGGATAGCGCTTGATGAGTGATTGCACCTCGCTGCGCGGTTGATCACCTATCTCCTTGCGCTCAGGCTCTCCCAGAGTGAATTCGTCCGCCGCTGGCTGTTCATAGATGTCAAGCAGTGGCAGAGCTTGCAGCTGGTTCGCCTGCTTCGCCATCCCTTCCAGCTCGAGAGTGAGTCCTTCCAGCAGTTTGCTGCTTCCCTGCTCCATGTAGCTTTGACGCTGGTGGCCGAGCTGCGACAGGCTGGCGAGAATCTCCGAGGCGGCCAAGCGGTATTGCCGGGCTGCATCGGCCTGTTCACCGCCTTCACCCTGTTCTCCGTAGCGCAGCAGAGCCAGCGCCTGACTGGCGATCTCGTTCTCGGCATTTTGCAACAGCAACTGGCTGTTGCCGGAGAGCTTGCCCGCCGCCTGATAGTCGTGCTCGATGCGCTTGCCCATCTCCTCCAGCTGATGCTGCAGAGGAGCGGCTATCTCTTGTGGCTGATTTTCCAGCGCAATCAGAACCCGTGTGCGGATCTTCTCTGCGGCGGCCAGTTGTTGGGGATCACCTGCAGCGAGGTAGTCACGCAAGCTGTTTTGCAACGCGACCGTAACCTGTTGCTGCAACGCCTCATGCTGTCGCTGAGTCTGCTCGGTTTGCGCCAGCTGTTGCCACCCCCGGTAGAGCGCCAGCGCCTCACCTCCCGCGACCAGCAGTAGAACGAGGGAGGAGAGGGTGACGTAGTGGGCAATTTTCACGATGTGGTTCCTGTCAGCGGTAGGCCATCCATGGGGCATGGCCTGAGCCTAACGGGGAGAGATGGCGTTTTTATGACACCATCTTTACTGCATCGATTTTTGCCAGTGTGGCAGGGGTTAGCTTGCGGCAGCGATGGCTGGAGGGGCTTTTTTGCTCCGCATGCCGAGCAGGGCACCCCCCATGATCAGGGCTCCGGCCAGCAGATGGCGAGAGGTCAGCTCCTCTCCGTTCAATATCACCAGCAGCAAGGTACTCAGCAGCGGGGTCAGGTAGGCAAGGGCACCGATCCGGCGTGGATCGCCGTCTCGCAGCGCCAGATACCAGGTAACAAAGGCTGCTCCCATGGGGCCAAGGGCCAGCCCGATGATGAGGCTCCAGTCGCTGGTGGGGATCTGTGCCAGTGGCAGAGGCCCCTCCAGCAGACGGGCGAGCAAAAGCGCCAGCACGCCGGCGGGCAGACAGGCTGCTGCAGTGACCACGGCAGGCGCCGGTGGCAGACGGCGCGACAGTACCGAGTAGGCGCCCCAGATGATGGCGGCACCCAGCGCCAGCAGATAGCCGGGCAAATATGCTTGCTGCAGTTGCAGCTCGCCATCGAGCATCACCAGCATGGAGCCTGCCAGCCCGCAGATCCCCGCCAGAATGTGGCGAAGGTGGAGGGGATGATTTGGCAGCAACAGCGGGGTGAAGAGGATGATGCAGAGCGGCCAGAGGTAGTTGATGAGGTTGGCCTCAAGTACCGGGGCATGGCGAAAGCTCATAAAAAGCAGGAGATGATAAAAGAGCAGGGCTGTGATGGTAATC
This sequence comes from Aeromonas sp. FDAARGOS 1410, assembly GCF_019048745.1. Classification (NCBI taxonomy): domain Bacteria; kingdom Pseudomonadati; phylum Pseudomonadota; class Gammaproteobacteria; order Aeromonadales; family Aeromonadaceae; genus Aeromonas; species Aeromonas sp. FDAARGOS 1410. The sequence continues at coordinate 1,513,663 of NZ_CP077401.1, forward strand.
AGCCAGGTGAGCGGGCTGGCCCGCCACTGGCGCCAGAACGGTAATGCCCCGGCCCCGCAGAAAAACAGCACCAGTCCCACCAGAACGAGTGGCGAAACACTGGTAATGCGCGACGTCAGTGCGGCCAGCGAGGCCCACAGCACAATGGTCAGCAAGGCAAAACCGGTGGATCTATCCCACCAGGAACAACCGGACATCCAACACTCCTTTGTAAGATGAAGTTGCTGGCTTGGGCGCAGGTCCCAGCCAAAGAGAGTCAGTCTATCAGAGAGAGAGCGAGCCCGGGATGCTGAGGGTGATAACAGATGAGAGGAGGAGGGATTGACCACCGTCAAAAACGACCAAGGGGTTGGCACCATGATGATGCCAACCCCTTGTTTTATATGGCGCTCCCGACTGGAGTCGAACCAGTGGCCTGTCCCTTAGGAGGGGACCGCTCTATCCTACTGAGCTACGGGAGCCTTGTGGCGGGCATTATACAAGAAGCAACTCCCTTTTAAACCCTTGATTCCTATTCCAATACTGCCAAATCCCCGTTCTGGATGTTGAATGGTGAATATTTGTTCTGGCTGCGAATGATGGCACCGTCGTCGAACACCTGCACCACTTCGAACAGGCCGTCGGCCGGGTTGCGCATCATGCGGGACTTGCCGTAGGGGTCGATGAAGTCGGCATTGTGCTGGATGCGGAACTGGTCGCCGAGCTTGACGCCGTTGCGCCGCCCCAGATTGATGTAGGGGCCGCGTTCGTTCTGGCCGACTACCCGGGCGGTGACCGGGGCACAGGTGAGCTGGGCCACCAGATCCTGAGCGGCCTGCTGCAGCTGGTAGTTGACCTCCTGACCGTAGCTGGACTGCCAGAACTGGCCGCTGCTGCTGCCCACCTGATCCCGCTTGCCGAAGGTCCAGGTGGCGCGCCCTTCATAGACCTTGCGGTTGATCAGACTGCCGTTGATGCCGTCGAACAGGTAGAGTTGCATGCGAAAGTTGCGCACGGGATCCTGATACCAGCTGGTCAGCTGGTTGCCCTGCGGTTCGATGGAGAGATCGTCGATGCTGCCGAGCACCAGATACTGGCTGTCGGTGCGCAGGCTGAGGGCCTTGATCTCCTCGAGGGCGCTGCGATCCCCCTGTTGCAGGTGAAGCGGGTCGATGCGCAGGTTTTCATCCAGCCATTGGCGCACCGCGACCCCTTGCGGCGCGTTGGCGAGGGTTTCGAACAGCCGGCGCGAGAGGTTTTCCGGCATGTCGTCCATGGCGCCGTAGCTGGCCTGATCGGGGTAGCGCAGGCGCAGCCTGACCAGTGTCAAATCCTTGGCGAAGTGCTGGGTCTGGCAGATCTGGCGTTCGGCCTGAATGTCGGCCACTAGCGTGATGTACATGCGGCCGTTGCGCACCTCTTCCCGTTTGAGGCGGTACTGGCGAATGTCACCGCCGGAGCGGATCTGGATCTGCTCGGATCGCAGGCTGCCATTTTCCAGACGCTGCACGCTGGAGACGGCGGCGCCGCTGGCCAGCAGAGCCTGACGCAGGGCATCGCGAGTCGCCTGTTCACGGGCGTAGACTTCATCCCCCCCCAGAATGGCAGCACTGCCCTGCGCTTCGATAAGCTCGGCGCGGGCACTCAGGCTGGCCAGCAGCAGGGTCAACAGCAGCGGTAATTTCATAGCAGATACCTTGATTAGGCGACTCGCAGCTTCTTCTCTTGAAGAGGGCATGGCGGGCCGACATGGATCACAACAGTTGTTCGATGGCGTTTTTCTGACCATCCGCCAGAGATTGGCTTAACAGCGAGTGTTTCAGCAAGAATCATGCCTCATTCCCGGCTCAAGGTTTGGCCGACGCGTCCGATAACAAATCAGGTGCAGATACAGGAAAGGTATCCATGAACAAATTCATCACGGCGTTGGCGCTCGCTCTGGCATTGGCCGGCTGCGGCTCCGACCCTATCAATCGGGATCAGGGTGATCCGCGTCAGGCGGCGCAGGGGATGGAGCTCAACTGGCTGGTGGCTCGCATGACCGATCAGCTGATGGAGCGCAAATCGCTCTCCACCCTGACCGATCCCATCGCGGTAGCCTCTTTTGTCGATCTCGATACCCTGCAGGATACCAACTGGATGGGGCAGCAGATTGAGGAGAGCTTTATCTACGAGCTCAACCGCCGCGGTGAGGTGGTGGTGGACTTCAAGCTGACCGGCAGCATCAAGGTGACGCCGCAGGGGGATTTTGTGTTGAGCCGTAACTACAAGGAGCTCTCTCCCCGTCTGCCCATCTCACGCATTCTGGTCGGCACCTTCAGTCGCAACAGCAAGGGGATCCTGGTCAACGCCCGCATCATCGACATGCGTACCAAGATGGTCGAGACCACGGCCCAGAGCCTGATCCCGCAGAAATATCTGTTCGGTGCCAACAACTCGTTTGGTCGGGCATCGATTAACCGCGGTTATCTGATGCGTGACAGTCAGGCCAGACCGGGTGGTCATCTGGTCAACCTGACACCATAAGGAGCGAGTCATGAAGATGTTGTTTGGTTGCCTGCTGGCGCTCTTGCTCACCGGTTGCAGCTACAACCGGGTGACGGATTACACCCAGGCTGGCAAGCCCGATGATTTTCCGGTGCTCAAGGCAGTGGGCTATGCGGTGATTGACATCCAGCCCGGCCCCTCCCAGTCGGAGAAGATGCTGCAGGCGATCCGCGCCTCCAAGATGGATGCCTATCGCGAGCTGGCCGAGCAGCTCAATGGCCAGCAGGTGCGCGGCCAGAGCAGCTATCGTGACCTGACCCAGACCTCCAACTCGCTCGATGTGTCGGTCGCCGGCGTGGTGCGTGGTGCCCGGGTGGTGGCCTCCTATCCCCGCGGCAACACCTATGCCACCGAGATGGAGCTCGATACCCGCGCCCTCTACAACATCAACCAGCTGATGGCCGGTCAGTTCTGATGTGAACCGGTCTAAAGTGGTGTGTTCAAGGCGAGCCAGCGGCTCGCCTTTTTGTTATCGGGAAGAGTCAGGATCCGGGGTTCGGCAGGGAAAAATGGCTCTGGACAGGCCATTTAGCTGCGGCAAGGGCGTTTTTAGCGGGCCATGTCGTCAATTTTTGCTTGATGATGGGGAGTAGTCATTTAGTTTTGATGAACAATAAATGGCCCGTGGTGGCGAGTTTTGGCACCTGGCTACAGCCTGTTCAGCGCTTCAGGTGGGCTGGTGGCAGAAAAAACAGAGGCGGGCATGGTGCCCGCCTCTTGCCGATTGGCTCGATTATTTGCCCATCAGTACCGGCGGCACTGCGGTCGGTTTGACATCCTCGCTCGGGTAGCAGCCAAGCACCTTGATGTAGCGGGTGATCTTGGTCAGCTCCACCAGTGCGGCCTGCATCGCCGGGGTATTGAGGTTGGCGGAGACGTCGAGGTAGAACATCTCTTCCCACGGGTTACCCTGCACCGGACGGGATTCGAGCTTGGTCATGTTGATCTCGTGGCTGCGCAGCACCAGCAGCGCCTCGACCAGTGAACCCGGCTTCTGGGAGGTGGACATAATGAGGGTGGTCTTGGCCGGGATCTGCGGCGCCACGTCGATGGGCTTGCGCGCCACCACGATAAAGCGGCTGTAGTTCTCTTTCTGGTTGGCAAGTTGCTCGGCCAGTACGTCCAGACCATAGAGTTCACCGCCAGCGGCGCTGCCGATGGCGGCGGCCTCCGGGCTTGCCAGTTCCTTCACCTTCATCATGGCGCTGGAGGAGGAGTCGCAGATCTCGTGGCGCGCCCCTTCCAGCTTGCTCAGATAGTGGGAGCACTGCTGGAACACCTGCGGGTGGGCATAGAAGGTCTTGATGCGGCCAAGCTCGGTCGGCACGGCGGTGAGAATGCAGTGCTCGATGGGGTAGGTCAGCTCGCCGACGATGGAGAGGCTGGTGTGCTGCATCACGTCATAGACTTCGTTGATGGAGCCCGAGCTGGTGTTCTCGATGGGCAGCACGCCAAAGGCGGCGCGACCCGACTCCACCGCATCCAGCACTTCGCGGAAGTTCTGGCAGTTCACCTCGATCACCTGATCCTTGTAGCGCGCCAGATATTTGCGGGCGGCCAGGCTGGAGTAGGAACCGCGCGGTCCCAGATAGGCGACGCTGGTCATCGGCTCCTGCTGCTCCGGATTGAGCAGGCTCTGCAGATAGGCCTGCTGGGAGAGCACCGAGTCTTCGATGATGGTGTGATAGATGCGGGTGATGTACTGGGCATCAAGCCCCAGCACGCGCCCTTGCTGGATCAGGGCGACCAGCAGCTCCTGCTCGCGCTGGTGGTCACGGATGGGGCGCGGGTTGGCTTGCTTGGCTCGGGCTACCTCGATGCTGAGGGTCTTGCGTTTTGCCAGCAGGGCAAGCAGCTCCTGATCCAACCGGGTGATGTCTTGTCTGATCTCGTCGAGCGTTGCCATGATGGTTCCCTATCCAATTAATCGATTGATATTGATGCAAAAAAAAGCCTCCGCGAGGGGAGGCTTGATTCGTCTTTGCTTTCTGTTCACACGACGACAGGCCTTCCCTCAAGCGGGCCGGATAAACGAGAAAGCAAAGAAGAATGGTGCGTGCATAAGTGTGTCCTTGAAGTAACGTCATAACCATTAAGGGATTTACCGCTGCGATGCAAGTAAAACTTGCCCGTACCGCAAGATGGGGGCAGGGTATCCGGTCAAGTGGCAAGCGTATAAACGGCTTTATATGAAGCTGGATGTTTGCCCGCGATTCAGAGCTGCAGGAGGTTGTGATGGCGATTGTTTTCGATTTGGGACGGGTGGTGGTTAGCTGGGATCCGGTCGGCATAGTGAGCTCGGTGCGTGGCCCGGAAGGGGCCGCTCAGCTGGCGGAGCGGCTGTTCAATCATCAGGACTGGCTGGAGGTGGACAGAGGCACCATGTCACTGCACACCATGGCTCGTCAGGCAGAGCGCAGAACCGGCCTGAGCGCCGCAGAAAACCTGGCGATTTTGCAGGCGGTGCCTCCGTCGCTGTTGCCAGATCCCGCTATGCTAACCTTGATGGCCGAGCTGCACGGAGCGGGCCATTTGCTCTATGCCCTCTCCAACATGGGGCACGCCAGCATCGACTGGCTGGAGCAGCATCAGGATTTCTGGCGCTTTTTCAGCGGCAAGGTGGTCTCGGCGCGGGTGCGGATGATGAAGCCGGAGCCGGATATCTATCGCTACCTGCTGGTGTCGTTCGATCTCAAACCGGCAGAGTGCATCTTCATCGATGACAGCCCCGCCAACGTAGCGGCGGCAGAGGCCCTTGGCATCAGGGGCATGGTCTTCACCGACGCGGCGAGTTGCCGCCAGCAGCTGGTTGAGCTGGGCTGTTTGCCCGCCACCGGCAAGGGGTAATGCCCCTTTGGGAGCGTTATGGAGCATGGCCGGTTTCGCAATTGGCTCAGTCACTATCCTGAGTCGAGCCTGCTGATCGCCTGCAAGGATGGCAGCGGTTATCAACTATGTATCGAAGCGGAAGGGGAGTGCCTCTGCCTGACCGACAGCGAGGGGGGGCGGCTTACCTTCACCTCGCTGGAGCAAGCGGAAGGTTTCCTTCGCGCTCACCAGATCCATCAGGCCCGGCTGCGGGTTTATGATGCCCAGAACGAGGATGTCGGGGCCGAATCGCAAGAGATCATTATCAAGTTTTAACCACAAATCCTGACCTTTTTAAGGGTCTATTCAGCTTGCCCGTTGCACAATACCGGAACCTGTTGTTGATCCGCCGGAGCTGTTGTCATGGGTGCCAATGTCGTTCTATTGAATCAGGGATATGATCATGCGTTCCTGGCCCGCGAGCAGCAGATGCTTGAGCGGCTGGCCGGGTTTGAGGAGGTCGTGGTCTCTTTTTCCGGGCGACTGGAGTCCTGTTACAGCATCGACATGTGCCGTGCCAGCGGCGTGAAGATCCATGCCATCACCTTTGACAATCCGACCCGCAGCCGCAGTGAAGTGGCGCGAGCCCGTCGTTACTGCCAGCGCTACGGTATCGATCACTGGATTATCAAGACCGACGAAATGATCTTCTGTGATCGCCTGCCCCATATGGAGGGGCTGATCGATCCGGTGCGCCGCTTGCGTGAACATGTGGGGGCTCATCCAAAGTGGAACCATCTCCCGCTGCTGGTGCCGGCGGCGCTGGAAGAGCGGGATGAGTATCTGGCTGAATTCGGTTCTCTGCCTGACCACACTATCTGGTTTTTTGCCGACAACCAGATGACCCGGCGGGATTTTCGCTATGGCTTCAACAAGCGCCAGCTTGGTCGCTGGGGCAAGGGGGGCAATGGCTGCCTGAGCCATCGCTTCACCAATCCACGGCTGCTTGAGCAGCGTTACCTGCGGATGGTGGATCAAGCCGAGCAGATGCTGGCTGACATGGGGCTGGACGAAGCGCAGGTGTTTTTTCACACCCTCTCCGATTGCGGCATGACCCTGGCCCGGGTGCGTCTGCCTGAGCACCAGCGGGCGCAGGCCTTTGATCTCCAGCCGGATATCCTGATGGCGCTCAAAGGAACCGAGTTCGATCTGGTGACCCTCGACATGGTACAGGAAGAGCGCCACGACCTGGCTATCTAGGTTTCTGCAACTGCGGGAACGTGAGTCCTGTCATAGGCAAGGAGGGGCGCGACTGTTTATACTGTCGCCCTTTCACCCGTTACCGAGTGTTCATGCCATGAAATCTTTCTCCCGTCTGCTGGTTGCTCTCTGTCTCTCGCCCGTGTTGGCGCAGGCTGCTCCTGTTACCCAGGTGACCCTGCCTGATGGTCGTCAGGTGCAACTGAACGATGACTTCACCTGGGAATATCTGGTGGTCAAGCCGGCCGAGCCCGTCAAGGCGCTGGCCGAAGGGGCGAAAGCGGGTGCAGTGGTCGCGGTAGCGGCCCCCGTGCTGACCGATCAGGCCAAGGCACACCCCGAATTGCTGTCACAGGCAGCGCGCGATGGGATCGTGGTCAAGCTCGACAAGGTTGAGGGGAGAGATCCCCTGATGCTTACCTTTATGGTGGGCAATACTGGTACCCGCAATGTGGTCGGTGTCCGTGGCTGGGTCACGCTCTTCAGTCAGGAGGGGGTACAGCTCTCCCGTCAGGAGGCCCGTTTCTGGGTCGCCGAGAACCGTCTGCCGGAGACTTATCTGCGCAAGGGGCAGGAGCGTCCATCACTGGCCCTCGAGGTTGCTCGTCCGGCCGGATTGACCGGTCAGCCGCTGGTACGAGTCGAGATCGATGAGGTGGTCTTCCGCTGATTTTTTCCGGCTGGCGTGAGCCTCACGCCAGCCATTTGTAACTCCTGTCATCATCCGCAATATCTGCTTACATCTGACATGATTTGGCAACAGCTTGCCGCTCGGCAAGCAGGGAACCTCGCCGCACAATGACTCCATACCAGCTCGACGAGCTTATCAATGGAGTTAATGAGATGAAAAAGAGCGCTGTTTCCCTTCTGGTTCTGGCCGGTTTTGCTTCTACCTCTGCACTGGCACAGGATGCTTTCAGCTACGCCAAGGGCGCGGCTACCTGGGCCCACACCAAGTCCGATTTTCTCAAGTCCGATCAATTCGGCGGGGACTTCTCGCGGGATAATGGCGGCTCACGTGATTTTGGCGGTTTGACTCTGGACTTGTCCAAATCCTTTGCCGATCACTTCTACGGCCGTTTGCTTTCCGAGGGTACCTCTGCCCAGGGCGGCAATGACAGCATGGGCATCGGCAGCTTGGGTGTTGGTGTCTTTACCCCGCTCAGCACTGGCCTGAACCTCTACGGTGAAACCGGTGTGATGGGTTATACCCTGGAGCGAGAGGTGATGAGCAACGTTGACAACAAGGGTTGGGATGCAATCGTGCGCAAAAACAGCGGCAGCATGTACGGCGAAGTGGGTCTGCGCTACGACATCGGCAATGTCGAGCTCTCCACTGCCTACCGCTACGCCAACATGACCGGCGATATGCACGACTTCAAAGTGGGCGGCGCCTACAAGCTCAACCAGAACTGGGCACTGACTGCCGACTACACCTACCGCAAGTGGGATGTGCAACAGGGTTCCATCTCCAGCCTGGGTGTGAAGTACAGCTTCTAATCCTCCTTCCCGTAGTCCGTAGTGTCTTGATTTTTACCCATGGCATTTGCCATGGGTTTTTTCTTTTTCCGGTGATCCTCTTTTTCTCCTTGTGTCGTATCAGTTGGCAATAGTTATACAACTTCCATTTCTTTGTATAACTGCTATAACTGAATCAATGCTTATACAAGGAGCGTCATTATGTACAAGATTAGAGTCGGTATCAGTGCCTGCCTGTTGGGACAAGAGGTGCGTTTCGACGGGGGCCACAAGCGCTCCAGCTTCTGCGAACGGGATCTTGGCGCTCACTTTGACTACCACCCCGTCTGTCCCGAGATGGCTATTGGTCTCGGGGCGCCCCGTGCCGCTATCAGGCTGGTCAAGCGTCACGGCGAGATCCGCGCCGAGGCGAGCAACGGCAGCTTCGATGTCACCGAAAAGCTGATTGCCTTCAGCGAGCAGAAAGCACGCCAGCTCGACTTTATCTCCGGCTACATCCTCTGTGCCAAATCCCCCAGCTGCGGCATGGAGCGGGTGAGAATTTATGGTGCCAACAACGAGGGGAGCGCCAAGGAGGGGATAGGCCTGTTTGCCAAGGCGTTGATGGAAGCCAACCCCCTGTTGCCGGTCGAAGAGGATGGCCGCCTGTGCGACCCCATCCTGCGCGAGAACTTCGTGCTGCGGGTCTTTGCCTACCACGACTGGCAGCAGCTCTGCGCCCGCGGCATCACCGCCTCTGCGCTGATCCGCTTCCACTCCCGCTACAAGTATCTGGTGCTCTCCCACGCCACCACCCACTACCGAGCGCTTGGCAAGCTGCTCGGCAATCTGGGCAAGTCCGCCAACTTGCAGGAGGTAGCCGACAACTACATCAAGGGGTTGATGGCGGCGCTGACCCTGCGGGCCAATCGGCGCAGTCATACCAATGTGCTGATGCACCTGCAGGGCTACTTCAAGCGGGTGTTGACCCCGGCCCAGAAGCAGGAGCTGGCCGATACCATCGACAAGTACCGTACCGGCATCTTCCCCTTGCTGGTACCGCTCACCCTGATCCGCCACTACCTGCGCGAGTACCCCAATCCCTACCTTGCCGAGCAGGTTTATCTCAATCCCCACCCCGATACGCTCAAATTGCGTTACGGGCTCTGAATCCGTTCTGTTGCCCCGGCGCATGGCTTGCGCCGGGGCGCTTCACTCCTCCGTTTGATGGACGTTGTCATGTCTGATTTACCGCAAGAAGTTGCTCCTCTGGCTGATGAGGGGATCTACCCCATTCGCGAGGTCTCCCGCCTCACCGGCGTCAACGCCGTGACCCTGCGCGCCTGGCAGCGTCGCTACGGTCTGGTGCAGCCGGCCCGTACCGAAAAGGGCCACCGCCTCTACAGCGAGCAGGATATTCGCCAGATCGGCGAGATCCTGAGCTGGCTGGAGCGGGGGGTGAGCATCGGGCAGGTGAAGGGGCTCTTGAGCGAACCTCACGCCCAGCCGGTGAGCGATCACTGGCAGCAGACCCTGGAGCAGTTCAGTCAGGCGCTGCTCGCCTTCAACCAGCGCAAGGCGGAGGCTGAGCTCAACGACCTGCTGGCGAGCTACCCGTTCGAGCTGGTGCGCAGCCGGGTACTGCAACCGCTGGTGGAGCGGCTGCTGGGGCTGTGGCGCGAGCGGCCTGATGGCGAGTTGCTGCAACAGGTGTGGCTGGGTTGGCTGCATACCCGCTTCGCCCGCCACCTGATCGAGCAGGAGAAGGGCGTGCCGATCACGCTGGCGAGCTGGGGACAGGTCGGCCCCCTCGATCTGGTCTGGGCCGCCTACGAGCTGATCGGTCAGGGCTATGAGGTGCAACTGCTGGGAGCGGTGGAGCCTCGCCATGTCAGCCTGCTGGAAGGACGTGCCGTTACCCCCTGGCTGGTATTGCTGGGAGCCGGTCTTGGCAAACAGGAGCTGGCCGCCGGGTGGCCCGCCGGCACGCACCTGTTTGGCGAGTTGGGGCGCCTCTACGATGATGAGTGGCTTAAAGCCCACGGCTGGCAGGCGAGCCTTGCCGAGCTGATGGTGGACGCACCTGCTGCGGCTGGCGCCAGCGGACGGGGGAGGAAAAAAGCATGAAGCTGGTCTGGTTGCGCAACGATCTGCGCCTTGCCGACAACCCGGCACTGAGGCATGCCTGCGCCGGTGATGAACCGGTAGCCGCGCTCTTTATCATCTCCCCCACCCAGTGGCGGCAGCACAAAATGGCCCCGATTCGTCAGCGCTTTATGTTGGCGCAGGTCGATGTGCTGGGCCGCGAGCTGGCGGCGCTCGGCATCCCGCTCCATCTGCTGCGAGTGGAGACTTTTGCCGAGGTGCCCGCAGCGTTGGCCGACCTCTGCCGCGAGCAGGGAGTAACCCAGCTCTACGCCAATCAGGCTATCGAGATCGACGAGCAGCATCGCGATCATGCCGTCAGCGCCGCGCTGGTAGAGCTGGGGGTGGGCTGCCACTGGCTCAACGGTTGTTGCGTATTGCCGCCGGGGCGGGTGCTGACCGGGTCTGGGGATATGTTCAAGGTATTCACCCCCTTCAGCCGTGCCTGGCTCAAGGCACTCGATGAGGAGGGGTTTGTCATTCATCGCGCTCCTGCGCCACGGGGCGAACCACTGCCGTGGCATCCGCTGGCCGAGCGGGCGTGGGTTGATGAGGCGCTCGGCGAGCTGACTGCTGATGCCCGCTGGCCGGTGGGGGAGGCGGAAGCCCGGCGCCGTTTGAACGATTTTCTGGAGCAGGCGGTGCTCGACTATGGCGAGACCCGGGATTTTCCTGCCATCGCAGGCACGTCCGTGCTCTCCCCCTATCTGGCGGCGGGCATCATCAGCCCCCGTCAGTGCGTGGCGGCGCTTCAGCAGCGCCTTGGCTATCGGCCCCAGTCGAATGCCCAGCCCGGCTTTGTCTGGCTCAATGAGCTCATCTGGCGCGAGTTCTATCGCCACCTGCTGGTACTGATCCCGACCCTCTCCATGAATCGCCCCTTCAAACCGGAGACCGCAGCGCTGCCGTGGAGCTGGGACCCGGATGCCTTTGCCGCCTGGTGCGAGGGACGTACCGGCTACCCCATTGTCGATGCGGCGATGCGCTGCCTCAACGCCACCGGCTGGATGCACAACCGGCTGCGGATGATCGTGGCGAGTTTTCTCACCAAGGATCTCCATATCCACTGGCGGCTCGGGGAGGATTACTTCATGAGTCGGTTGATCGACGGCGATCTGGCGGCCAACAACGGCGGCTGGCAGTGGGCGGCGGGTACCGGCGCCGATGCGGCGCCCTATTTTCGGGTCTTCAACCCCACCACTCAGGGGCAACGATTTGATCCACAAGGGGAGTTTATCCGTACCTGGGTAACTGAACTTGCCGATATTCCTGCCGCTTATGTGCATCAGCCCCACGACTGGCTGCGGCTCAAGGGGCGACAGGATTATCCGGCACCCATGGTGGATCACGCCGTTGCCCGGGTGAGAGCCATCGAGATGTTTCGCTCTCTGGAGAAATAGGATGAACGAGCCGCTGGCCCGCTTTATTGGCCTCTATCAGCAACTGGACAAACAGCAGTTGCACCGCTTGCCCGAGGTCTATGCCGAACAGGTGGTCTTTACCGATCCGGCCCACCGTATCGAGGGGGTGGCGGCCCTTGGCGACTATTTTACCGCCCTCTATCAGCGCCTCGCCTACTGTCGCTTCGTCATTACCAGTCAGCAGCAACAGGGGCTGCAGGCCTGGCTCGGCTGGACCATGACCTTCTCTCACCCCAGATTGCGTGGTGGTGAGCCGGTGACGGTGGAGGGGGCCACCCGCCTCGAGTTCGACGAGGCGGGCAAGGTGTGCCAGCACCGGGACTATTTTGACCTGGGCGCCATGCTCTACGAGCAGTTGCCGCTGCTCGGGCCCGTGGTACGCGCCATCAAGATGAGGCTCGGTGCATGAGCGGCCGGGTGCTCATTACCGGGGCGACCTCCGGCATCGGTCGCCAGTTGGCGCTCGATTACCGGCGCTCAGGCTGGCAGGTGTGGGGTTGTGGCCGCGATGGTGAACGGCTGCAGGCGCTGGGGCTGTACGGCATCACGCCGCTGCAGTTCGATGCCCGGGATCTGGCCGTGATGAGCGGGGTGGCTGCTACGCTGCCATCCCTCGACCTGCTGATCCTCAACGCAGGCAACTGCGAGTACATGGATGTCGGCGAGGGGTTTGACAGCGAGCTGTTTGCCCGGGTGATTGAGATCAATCTGACCGCCACCGGCCATGCGCTGGCCGCCTTCTTGCCGCTGCTCGGGGCGGGAGCTCGGCTGGCCATCGTCAGCTCGTCGGTGAACTGGCTGCCGCTGCCGCGAGCCGAGGCCTATGGCGCCTCCAAGGCGGCCCTCGACTATCTGGCGGATACCTTGCGCCTCGATTTGGCCAGCAAAGGGATCGGGGTGACCCTGATCCGCCCCGGCTTTGTCCAGACGCCGCTCACCGCCAAAAATGATTTTCCCATGCCCTGTCTGGTGACGGTGGAGCAGGCCTCCCGCGCCATCATGGACGGGCTGACCGCCGGTCGTCACCAGATCCACTTTCCCCGCCGTTTCATCTGGTTGCTGCGCCTGCTTGGTGCGCTGCCGGTGGGGCTCTGGCTGCGCCTTGGCCGCGCACTCGTATCGAAAGGAAGCCATTCATGAAGAAAAAGATCGCCATCGTCGGTTCAGGGATCTCGGGGCTCACCGCCGGTTTTCTGCTCCACAAACTCCATGACATCACCCTGTTCGAGGCGGCGCCGACCTTGGGCGGTCACACCGCCACCGTCGATGTGAATCAGGCTGGCCGCAGCTATGCCATCGACACCGGTTTTATCGTCTTCAATGATCGCACCTACCCCAACTTCTTGAAGTTGCTGGCTCGGATCGGCATGGCGCGGCAACCGGCCGAGATGAGCTTCTCGGTAAAGAGCCCGGAGGGGCTGGAGTATAACGGCCACAATCTAGATACCCTGTTTGCCCAGCGCAGCAATCTGCTGAGTCCGCGCTTCTACGGTTTCGTCGCCGAGATTTTGCGGTTCAACCGGGAGGCACGAGCCTGGCTGGCAGATGGTCAACATCAGGATGCAGTCCCCGAGCTGACCTTGGGGGACTTTCTGCTGGCGGGGGAGTTTAGCGACTACTTCGCCCGCCACTACATCTTGCCGATGGGGGCGGCGATCTGGTCATCGACCCTGGCTGATATGCGCGCCTTCCCCCTTGGCTTCTTCCTGCGCTTTTTTGCCAACCACGGCCTGCTCGATGTGGCCAATCGCCCCCAGTGGTACGTGATCCCGGGCGGCTCGCGGGAATATATCGGCCCCCTTACCGCGGGTTGGCAATCGCAGATCCGCCTCGCCTGTCCGGTGCAGAGCGTGCGGCGGGACGCGGACAGCGTGGTGATCCTGAGCAGTTACGGCGAGGAGTGGTTTGACGAGGTGATCTTCGCCTGCCACAGCGATCAGGCGCTGGCGCTGCTGGCGGATCCCGGCGAGCGGGAGCAGGCCATCCTCGGCGACATGCCCTATCAGGCCAACGATGTCTGGCTCCATACCGATGCGCGCTGCCTGCCCACCCGTCGCAAGGCATGGGCCAGCTGGAACTATCAGCTCGATGGCAACGACGAGGCACGGCCGCTGGTGAGCTACAACATGAACATCCTGCAGGGGGTGAACTCGCCGGAGCCCTTCTGCGTCAGCCTCAATCCCAGGGGCAAGGTGGATGAGAGCAAGGTACTGCGCCGCTTCGTCTACCACCATCCGGTGTTCAATCAGGCCTCCATCGCTGCCCAGCAGCGGCGTGCGGAGATCTGTGGCCAACAGCACACCCACTTCTGCGGCGCCTACTGGTACAACGGCTTCCACGAGGATGGGGTACGCAGCGCGCTGGATGTCGCCAGACGGTTCGGGGCCGAGCTATGAACGGCGCCACTGTGGCCACCAAACATGAGCGTGCCGCCGAACTGGCCGGTGTTACCAGCGCCATCTGGCAGGGTTCGGTGCGCCACCGCCGTTTCGCGCCGCGGCCCCACTCCTTCTCCTACAGCCTCTTTATGCTGGGACTGGATCTCGACGAGTTGCCGCAGCTCGATCAGGGGCGCTGGTTCGGAGTGGAGCGCTCGGGGTTGCTCTCGTTTCACCGCTACGACTATCTCAAGGGGAGTGAGGGATGCCTCAAGCAGGCGGTGTGGCAGAAGGTGAGCGAGCTGGGTGGCAATGCCGAGCCCGAGGGGCGGGTACTGCTGCTCGGCAATGTGCGCTGTCTCGGGTTCTACTTCAGCCCGGTCAACTTCTACTTCTGCTACCGGCAGGGCGAGGCGCGCTATCTGCTGGCGGAGGTGTCGAACACCCCCTGGAATGAGCGTCACTACTACCTGCTGGATCTGGCGGCGCTGGCACCCCATGACAAGGATTTTCACGTATCCCCCTTTATGGGGCTGGCGATGCGTTATCACTGGCGGATCAGGCCGCCCGTGCGGGAGACACTGATCCACATCGAGAGTCATCCCGTATCCGGTGAAGCCAAGCTGTTTGACGCAACCCTGGCGCTCACTCGCGAACCGCTGTCGCGCAAGGGGCTTGTAGCCCTGCTGGCCCGCTGGCCCTGGATGACCATGAAGGTGCTGCTCGGGATCTACTGGCAGGCCCTGCGTCTATTTATCAAACGAACCCCGATTTTTACCCATCCGGAGAGCCGCTAATGGAACTTGCTCAATCAACCCTCTCTGCCTCTTTTATCGACAAGGGGGCAAGGCAACTGCTGCTCAATCTGCTGGGTCGCCTCGAACATGGCCAGCTGCTGCTGCGGGATGGCGGTGAGCGCCACAGCTTTGGCGTCGCTGGCACCGATCTGCATGCCGAACTGGTGGTGCAGGATCCGACCTTCTATAGTCGCCTGTTGCTGGGGGGCAGCATTGCCGCCGGAGAAACCTGGGTGGAGGGGCTCTGGACCAGCCCGGATCCGGTAGCGCTGGTGCGGCTGCTGGCCCGCAATCTGACCCTGCTCGATTCCCTCGAACGGCGCCTCGGCTGGCTCAGCTTCCCCTTCAACAAGGTGCGCCACTGGCTCAACCGCAATACCCTGACCGGTTCGCGCTCCAACATCGCCGCCCACTACGATCTCGGCAATACCCTCTATCAGGGCTTTCTCGACAGCCATATGCAGTACTCGAGCGCCATCTACCCGAGCGCCGAGGCCACTTTGGAAGAGGGTCAGCAAGCCAAGTTGCGCACCATCTGCGAGCGGCTGGAGCTGGGGCCTGACGATCATCTGCTGGAGATCGGCACCGGCTGGGGTGGCCTCGCCATCTATGCCGCCCACCACTATGGCTGCCGGGTGACCACCACGACTATCTCCCGGGCCCAGCATGACTATGCCAAGGAGTGGATTGCGCGGGAGGGGCTGGGGGATCGCATCACCTTGCTGCTGGAGGATTACCGCAAGCTGGAAGGCACCTATGACAAGCTGGTCTCCATCGAGATGATCGAGGCGGTGGGCCACGCTTTCCTGCCCGACTATTTCCGCCAGCTGTCGCGGCTGCTCAAGCCCGGTGGCCGCCTGCTCATTCAGGCCATTACCATCGCCGATCAGCGCCATGCCCAGTATCTGCGCGGTGTCGATTTTATCCAGCGCTACATCTTCCCCGGCGGCTGCCTGCCGAGCGTCTCCCAGATGGCGGGGTTGCTGGCGCGGGAGACCGACATGCAGCTGGTGCGGTTGCACGATCACGGCCATCACTATGCCCGCACCCTGGCTCACTGGTGCGAGCGCTTTCTGGCACTGGCACCCGAGCTGCCCAAGCTTGGTTACAGCCAGGATTTCATCCGGCTCTGGCACTTCTACTTTGCCTATTGCGAGGGGGGATTTTGGGAGCGGACCATCAGTCTGGTGCAGTTGGAGGCCGCCAAGCCGGGGCCGGCTGGCTGGTCAGGTGATTTGCCAGTAAGCGGTCACTGACCATGTGGCAGTGGGCTCACCTGCTGGGGTTCAACCTCTACTGGTTGCTGGCGGTGAAGTGGCAGCAGCCGGGCCCGCTGCTGGCAATGTTGCTGCTGTACTTTCTCTTCTCGCCCAGCCGCTGGCGTTACTGGCGGCAGTTCCCCATCGCGGTGGCCGGCTGTCTGCTGGATGCCCTGCTCTGGCAGCTCGGCTTGTTCCACTTTCCCGCCGGTTTTCCCCTCTGGCTTGTACTGCTCTGGCTCGGTTTTGCCCTCACACTATCCCATGGCTTGCACTGGCTGCTGCGCTTGCCTCGCTGGCAGCAGGCTCTGTTTGGCATGGTTGGCGGCACCTCCTCCTATGTGGCGGGAGCCGCCATGGGGGCAGTACACTTACCCTGGGGCATCGGGATCAGTGCGGCGCTGCTGGCAGTGATCTGGATGTGGTGGTTACCCGTACTCCTGTGGGTAATGGTCAAGCTGGAGGGTGAGTCATGATGAACTCCTTTTCGACCGACACGCTGCTTTTTTCCAAGTGGACCAAAGAGAGCCAGCACGAGCTGACGGATCGCTTCTATCTGGTGGTTGCCTGCCAGCGGAATGCGCAGGGACAGCTGGTGCAGGTAGTGATGCAGGATATCAATACCCTGCAGGAACAGGAGATGGACTGGCATGAACTCGAAGACCCCAATCACTGGCATATGGGGTGGAATTAGCCTCCACCTTGCCGCCCTTAGCCTGCTCGTTGCGACCACCAGCGATGCGGCAACACTCCCCTGGCAGAAGCTGCGTCCGGTCGGGCAGGGGCAGATGCAGTGGCTCTGGTTCAAGCTCTACGACGCCACCCTGTTGAGCGAGAGTGGTCGCTACCAGCCGGGCCACTATCCACAAGCGCTTACCCTCACCTATGCCAGAGCCATCGAGCGGGACGATCTGCTCGGCGCCACTTCATCCGAGTGGCAGCGCCTCGGAGTGGGGAGCGATACCGAGCGCAAGCAGTGGCTGGAGCAACTTGCCGCAATCTGGCCGGATGTAGCTGCAGGCGATCGGCTCACCTTCTATGTCGATGAGGCGGGGCATGGCCACTTCTGGTGGCAAGACAAACGCCTTGGTTCCCTCGACGATCCCCGATTTTCGGCCGCCTTTCTCGCAATCTGGCTGGCTGACAACAGTCTGGATCCTGCACTGACCCGCCGTCTGCGCGGCCAATCCTGATAGTGGAGTCTGCCATGCTGTGTATCCCGTTGTTGTTACGGCCACTGCTACTTGGGCTGCGGCTATTTGTATTGTGCCTTGCCCTGCTGCTCAGTGGTTGCGGTGCCAGTCTCGACAGTTATCGGGGGCAGGGGCCGAACTGGGATCTCGCCCGTTTCTTCAATGGCAAGCTGGTGGCCCACGGTCTGGTGACCGACCGCAGCGGCGAAGTGACCAGCCGCTTTCGGGTCGAGATGGTGGGTCGTTGGAAGGATGGTAAGGGAGAGCTGTTCGAGCAGTTCTACTTTGATGATGGTCGCCAGCAGACTCGCACCTGGTATCTGAGCAAGGGGGCAGATGGCCACTGGCGTGGGACAGCATCGGATGTGGTTGGGGAGGCCGTGGGTAAAACGCAAGGGTTTGCCCTCAACTGGTGCTATCAACTCGATCTGGCGCTGCCGGACGGTGAGGTGGTGCGGGTGAGCTTCGATGACTGGATGTATCTGCTGGATGAGGATCGCCTGATCAATCGCGCCGCCATCAGCAAGTTCGGCATCCATCTGGGCGAGGTGATCCTCTATATCGAGCGAACATCCTGACCGGTGTGCTCTGTGTGAAAGCCAATAAAAAAAGCGCGCCGATGGCGCGCTTTTGTCTATCGCAAGGCAGGCAGATCAGATGATCCGGTTCTCCTCCAGCATCTTGCGACGGGCCTCTTCCTTGGCCATCTTCTTCTTGCGATTGTCGCAAGGTTCGGGGCAGTCGCACTCCTTCTCGATGCCGACGCTACCCAGGCCGCCACAGGAGCCCGAGATGGTCTTCTTCTGGAAGATGTAGCCAATGGCCATGGCCACAATCACCAGCATGAATACCCCGAAGGTGATCAGAAAAATCTGCATCTCTACCTCTTACTTCTTGACCAGATAAGGCTTGAAGGCCTCGGAGTAGGCCTCTTCATAGCCCTTGTCGGTCTTGGTGATGACAAAGATCGCAAGACCTCGCTCGTTGGCATAGGCCAGGCTCTTCTCGGTACCCATCACCATGAACACGGTCGCCAGCCCGTCTGCGGTCATGCAGGAGGGGTGGATCACGGTCACCGACACCAGACGATGCTGGATCGGTTTGCCGGTGCGCGGGTCTATGGTGTGGGAGAAGCGCTGGCCATCCAGCTCATAGTAGTTGCGGTAATCGCCGGAGGTGGCAACGCCATTGTCACCCGGGACAATAACCTCCTGCACCGAGCCGGCATTGGCAGTCGGCTTCTCGATGGCGACGCGCCAGGGATGACCCTTGCCGTTGACACCATTGATCCGCAGCTCGCCGCCGATCTCCACCAGATAGTTGCGCGCACCCAGGGATTCCAGATACTCGGCCACCTTGTCGACACCAAAGCCCTTGGCGATGGCGGAGAGGTCGACGTAGAGATCGGGAATATCCTTTTGCAGGGTATCGGCATCCACCGAGGTGATGACGTGCAGGTTGCCAAGACCGGTCTTCTGACGGGTCTGGGTGATCAGCTCGTCGGACGGTACCTTGGTCGGTCGCTTGTCCGGGCCAAAGCCCCACAGATTGACCAAGGGGCCGACGGTGACGTCCAGCGCCCCCTGGCTCTCACGGCCAATGTGAATGGCCTCTGTGACTACCCGCGCGGTATCCCGCGAAACCACCACCGGCGTGGAGCCGCGGTGCTGGTTGAAGCGCGACAGCTCGGAATCGGGACGATAGGTGGACATCTGATCGTTGACCCGCTCCAGCAAGACATCGACCTCGGCCTGAAGTTTGGCCGGATCGGTGATGACGCTGTCCGCCACCTTGATGGAGTAGTAAGTGCCCATGGTGCTACCGGTGATGTGGATCTCCGGTTTGGATTGGACCGTTTCCTGACCGCACCCAGTCAAGAAAAAGGCTAGCCCGAAGGCTAGCCAGGTCTTTACAACACTGTGCATGGATTAACCACCAAAGTCATCCAACAGGATATTTTCGTCTTCAACGCCCAGATCTTTGAGCATGTTGATGACGGCTGCGTTCATCACGGGAGGACCACACATGTAGAACTCGCAATCTTCCGGCGCTTCGTGGTTCTTGAGATAGTTCTCGTAGAGCACGTTGTGGATGAAGCCGGTGTAGCCGTCCCAGTTGTCTTCCGGTTGCGGATCGGATAGGGCGACGTTCCAGGTGAAGTTCTCGTTCTCGGCGGCGAGCATGTCGAAGTCTTCGACATAGAACATTTCGCGCTTGGAACGGGCACCGTACCAGAAGCTCATCTTGCGCTTGGACTTCAGGCGACGTAGCTGGTCGAAGATGTGGGAGCGCATCGGCGCCATACCCGCACCACCACCGATGAATACCATTTCGGCATCGGTATCCTTGGCGAAGAACTCGCCGAACGGACCGGAGATGGTCACCTTGTCACCCGCTTTCAGGTTGAAGATGTAGGAGGACATCTGCCCCGGAGGGGCAGTCCAGTTGCTGGGCGGCGGCGTAGCGATACGCACGTTCAGCATGATGATGCCGAACTCTTCCGGATAGTTGGCCATGGAGTAGGCACGGATGATCGGCTCATCGACCTTGGACTCCAGCTCAAAAATCTTGAAGCGATCCCAGTCACCACGATACTCCTCGGGAATATCGAAGTTCTTGTAGTAGACGTGGTGGGCCGGCGCTTCGATCTGGATATAACCACCGGCGCGGAACGGTACGCTCTCGCCATCGGGGATCTGCAGCTTGAGCTCCTTGATGAAGGTGGCCTTGTTATCGTTGGAGATAACAGTACATTCCCACTTCTTCACCCCGAAGATCTCTTCCGGCAGTTCGATGTCCATGTCGCCACGAACGGTGACCTGACAGGCCAGACGCTCGCCGTGACGGGCTTCGCCCTTGCTGATGTGATCCAGTTCGGTCGGCAGGATGTCGCCGCCGCCAGACTTCACCCGCACCTTGCACTGACCGCAGGAGCCACCGCCGCCACAGGCGGAGGAGACGAAGATACCGTTGCCGGCCAGAACGCCGAGCAGCTTGCCACCGGCCGGGCTGGTCACAGCCTTGGCCGGGTCACCGTTGATGCTGATTGTCACGTCGCCCGCGGTCACCAGCTTGGACTTGGCGAACAGAATGACTGCCACCAGTGCCAGCAGGATCACGGTAAACATGACCACACCCAAAATAATTTCCATCTATCGTTCCTTTCTGATTGCAGGAAAGCCGATTACAGGGAGATACCAGAGAAGGACATAAAGCCCAGCGCCATCAGGCCGGCAGTGATGAAGGTGATGCCCAGACCACGCAGGCCTTCCGGAACATCGGAGTACTTCATCTTCTCGCGGATACCTGCCAGCGCAACGATCGCCAGCATCCAGCCTGCACCTGAACCCACGCCGTAGACCACAGACTCCATGAAGTTGTAGTCACGCTGCACCATGAAGGAGACGCCACCGAAGATGGCGCAGTTCACGGTGATGAGCGGCAGGAAGATACCCAGGGCGTTGTAGAGAGCCGGGAAGTACTTGTCCAGCGCCATCTCCAGGATCTGCACCAGCGCCGCGATCACCCCGATGAAGGTGATGAAGCTCAGGAAGCTCAGATCCAGATCAGGGGAGAGGGCACCTGCCTTCAGCACGTAGTTGTAGATCAGGTTGTTGACCGGTACGGCGATGGTTTGCACCACGATAACGGCAATACCAAGACCCATGGAGGTCTTGACCTTCTTGGACACTGCCAGGAAGGTACACATCCCCAGGAAGAAGGAGAGTGCCAGGTTTTCGATGAAGATCGATTTAATCAACAGACTCAGATAGTGTTCCATACCTTAATCCTTCGCCTCCACCTGCTTGGGATCCTTGGTGCGAACGCCCCAGATGATCAGACCAATGATGAAGAATGCACTCGGCGGCAGCAGCAGCAGACCGTTGGGTACATACCAGCCACCGTTGTTCACCAGCGGCAGCAGCTCGATGCCGAACCAGGTGCCGGAGCCCAGCAGTTCACGCACGGTAGCGACGCTCAGCAGAATGGCGCCATAGCCCAGACCGTTGCCGATACCATCCAGGAAGGAGGGGAGCGGCGCGCTCTTCATGGCGTAGGCTTCGGCACGACCCATCACGATACAGTTGGTGATGATGAGGCCGACGAAGACCGACAGCTGCTTGGAGATGTCATAGGCATAGGCCTTGAGCACCTGGTCAACCACGATAACCAGCGAAGCGATGATGGCCATCTGGGCAATGATCCGCACGCTGTTCGGGATCTGGTTGCGGATCAGAGAGATGAACAGGTTTGAGAAGGCGGTGACCGCCATAACCGCGAGGGTCATTACAAACGCTGTCTTCATCTGGCTGGTAACCGCGAGTGCAGAACAGACACCCAGCACCTGCAAGGCGATGGGGTTGTTGCCCAGCACAGGGGTCAACAGCAACTTTTTCATTTCGCTCTTGTCAGCCATTGTTGATTTCTCCTGCACGAACCTTGGCCAGGAAAGGACCGAAGCCCTTGGGACCCATCCAGAAGTCGAAGGTATGCTGTACGCCGTTACCGGTCAGAGTGGCACCGGAGAGACCGTCGATCTCGTGCTCGGAGCCCGCCGGGGCGTGACCCTTGATGACGCGCAGCGCCGGCATGCCATCCTGATCGAACAGCTTCTTGCCGACAAACAGCTCGCGCCAGGCCGGATTCTCGATTTCACCGCCCAGACCCGGGGTTTCACCGTGGTCGTAGTAGGTGATGCCCTTGATGGTCTGGCCATCAGCGGCAACCGCGACGAAGGCATACATGGTCGACCACAGACCCTGACCGTAGATGGGCAGGATGATGTTGTCGATCTTGCCTTCGGCATCCTTGGCGAAGAACACCGGAACCAGCTTGGAGATCTGACGCAGACCAGCCTTGTCGTCGGCAGCAGCCAGACGGATGTTTTGCGCCGGATCTTTGGCCGCCTGCTTGGTATCGAAGTTGTCGGCATCGCCGTCAACAAAGTTACCGGTGGCGAGATCTACCAGACGGGCTTCGATCTTGTCGCCATACAGCTTGGCCAGATCGCGCTTGGCCACATCGCTGATGTCTACGCCGGCTACGGAGAGAATGTTGCTCTGCTTGTCCAGCGCCTTGTTCTCCTCTTGGGTAGAACGCAGGCCAACGGCAGCAACGGATACCACGATGGAACAGGCCAGGCAGAGGCCGGTTACCACGCTGATGGTGCCGAAGGTTGAGTCTTTATTAAACGCCACGAGCAATCCTCCGCTTGATGTTTGCCTGAGCGACGAAGTGGTCAAACAGGGGAGCAAACAGGTTTGCAAACAGAATGGCCAGCATCATGCCTTCCGGGAACGCCGGGTTGACTACGCGAACCAGCACGACCATTACGCCGATCAGGGCGCCGTACCACCACTTGCCCTTGTTGGTAAAGGCGGCGGAGACGGGGTCGGTTGCCATGAAGGCCATACCGAAGGCAAAGCCACCCAGCACCAGATGCCAGTGCCACGGCATGTTGAACATGGGGTTGGTATCGGAACCGATGACGTTGAACAGCAGGGAGGTGGCGATCATACCGATCATCACGCCAGCGATGATGCGCCAGGAGGCGATGCGCATGTAGACGATCATGGCTGCGCCCAGCAGGATCATCAGGGTAGAGACTTCACCGATGGAACCCGGCAGGTTCCCCAGGAAAGCGTCCATCCAGCTGATAGCCTGACCGGTTGCACCGTTGATCAGTGCCATCTGGCCGCCTTGTGCCCACTGGCTCAGCGCGGTTGCGCCGGAGTAGCCATCGACGGCAACCCATACGGCGTCACCGGAGATCTGGCCCGGGTAGGCGAAGAACAGGAAGGCACGACCGGCCAGAGCAGGGTTCAGGAAGTTTTTGCCGGTACCACCGAACACTTCCTTGGCCATCACCACACCGAAGGTGATACCCAGAGCAGCTTGCCACAGGGGCAGCTCGGGCGGCACGATCAGGGCAAACAGGATGGAGGTCACGAAGAAGCCTTCGTTGATCTCGTGCTTGCGTACCATGGCGAACAGCACTTCCCAGAAGCCACCGACCAGGAAGGCGGTCAGGTAGATGGGGAAGAAGTGGGCGGCGCCGATCATCATCTTGCTGCCAATACCGGCAACAGCGGGATCGAGGGAGGCACCCAGCATGGTAGCCAGGGCATATTGCCAGCTGCTGGCACCAGCAGACGAGCCCATGTGGGCAATGGCGGCAATGGCCTGGTTACCAACGTTGTACATGCCCCAGAACATGGCCGGGAACACGGCCAGCCACACCATGATCATCATGCGCTTCAGATCGAGCGCATCACGAACGTGGGAGGCGTTGCGGGTTACGGAACCCGGGGTATAGAACAGGGTGTACGCCGCTTCGAACAGGGCGTAGTACTTCTCGTACTTTCCACCCGGTTCGAAGTGGTGTTCCATTTTTTCAAGAAGTTGCTTGAAACTCATCGCTTAACCTTCCAGTTCAATCTTGGTCAGGCACTCACGCAAGATGGGGCCGTACTCGGTCTTGCCGGGGCAGACGAAAGTACAGAGGGCCAAATCTTCCTCATCCAGCTCCAGACAACCCAGTGCCTGAGCACCGTCGGTATCACCGGAGATCATGTCCCGCAGCAGCAGGGTCGGCAGGATGTCGAGTGGCATCACCCGCTCATAGTTGCCGATAGGCACCATGGCACGGTCACTACCGTTGGTAGTGGTGGTGAAGTTGATCAGCTTGCCCTTCATCAGATGAGAAAGGGTGGTGCGGGTGATGGAGAACTTGTTGGCGCTGGGGTTGATCCAGCCCAGGAACTCTTTCTCGCGACCTTCGCCCAGTACGCAAACCTGATTGTGGTAGCGACCCAGATAGTCGTGAACACCGTCAGCCTTGGCACCGCTCAGCAGAGAACCGGAGATGACGCGGTTTTCGTCAGCGCGCAGCTCGTTGTTGGTGAGCTGGCTGATGCAGGCACCCATGCGGGTACGCAGCAGACGCGGCTTGAGCACGTTCGGGCCTGCCAGAGCGATCACCTTGTCAGTGAAGATCTGGCCGGTGGTGAACAGCTTGCCGAATGCGATCACGTCCTGATAGTTGATGTGCCACTGCACCTTGGTGCTGCTGACCGGATCCAGGAAGTGGATGTGGGTACCTGGCAGACCGGCAGGATGCGGGCCAACAAAGATCTCTTCCTTGACCTTGGCCAGAGGAGAGTGAGGCAGACTGCCTTCGCCCTTGCAGACATAGACGGTGCCGTCGGTCAGACGAGTCAGCACGGCCAGACCGTCGAGGAACGCCTGAGACTGCTCCTTGATGATCAGCTCTGCGTTGGCGGCCAGCGGGTTGGTGTCCATGGCGGTCACAAAGATGGCGCGCGGGGCAGTGCCTACCGCGGGAACTTTGCTGAAGGGACGAGTGCGCAGCGCGGTCCATTGGCCGGATGCAAGCAGGATCTCCTGTACTTTGCTGCGCTCGAGCTTGGCCAGCTCGGCAGAGGCAAAGTGCTCGAAGGTAACCTGTTCATCGGAGCCGTCCAGGTCGATGACCACGGACTGGAGAACACGTTTGGCACCACGGTTGATCTCTGAGACCACACCGGTGGCGGGAGCTGTGAATTTAACGCCCGGATTCTTCTTGTCTTCGAAGAGCTCCTGACCTTTGATGACGCGATCACCTACTTTGACGAACATAGTAGGTCGCATCCCCACGAACTCCTCGCCCAGTGTAGCAACACGGGTGATGGCGGGGCCATCGTAGATTACTTGCTCTGGCGCACCCAGCACGGGGATGTCCAGTCCTCTTTTGATTGTAATCATACTTAATTGCACTACCGTTACGGGAAGAGAGGTTGGTTAGCGCCGAGAAATACATCACGACGGGTGGTTGAATGAATCGGCATTGCAGCCGTGCCAGGCGGGCTGACACAACGATTATTAAACATGCGAGGTCATTCAAAAGCGCCTGAGTTTACCACTCAAGGTGCATTTTTTTCCATGCCAAATGGGCAAAATCCCCGTGGCATCACAAAATTAACCTGCAATGAATAATCGCCAAACCCCTTGTAACTCGTGGTTTTAAAGGTTTTTTATTTACGCTTTGTCGAGGAAACCGGAGGGGGAGACCTGGATGGATCAGCCTTGAACATCGTCCGGGAAAATTGCATTTCCAACCCGTCAAAAAGGCTGGGAATGCACAGGATTTGTTTAATTTATGGCTATTTGCCGATGTTCAGGTTATCGGGAGGTCAATTCCGTCAGGAGATCGACGGTTTGCCCACACAGCTCGGGGTGCGCGGGGCATTGCCTTTCTCTTGCCACTCGCTACCGGTGTAGGTGTGCAGCGCCAGCGCATGAACGGGCCCTGCCAGCTCGTCGGCCAGAATGGCGTTGACCTGGCGATGGCGGGCAAGCAGGCGCTGTCCGGCAAACTGCTCACTGACGATGATGACCTTGAAGTGGCTCTCCGAGCCAGGTTCAACCCGATGCATGTGGCTTTCGTTGATCACTTCCAGCAGGCTGGGGGAGAGAGCTGCGGTCAGCTTGGCTTCGAGCAGTTGTTGCATGGTCATCTGTGTTGTTTCCGAAACGTGAATGTCGGGCCATTCTATCGGCAGTTGCGGGGCTGAATAACCCCCCTTGCGAAGGAAATCATCCATCAGCAGAGCGCTCTGACGCGCATGCAACTGGTGAAATTCCTGCTCCTCGCTAGAATAGCGCCACTTTGCGTCGTCCCAGGCGCCTGTTATCCGAATCAAGCCGAGGTTGGACCCATCCTATGCAAACCCTTCTCGAGACGCCCCATTGCCAGCTCACGCTCTACCGTTATCCGCGCTTGAGCCAGGAGACCCTGCAAGCATGGGATGCGGCAGACGAGTATCTGATCAACACGCTGGCGGAGGCGCCGCTCGAGCAGGCTGGCCCCGTTATCATCATGAATGACAGCTTCGGAGCGCTGACTGCTTTTCTGTATGGCCATGCTCCCTGCTGCGTGACCGACTCCTACATCAGCGAGCGCGGGATCCTGGCCAATCTGGCCGAGAACGGACTGGATGCTGGCGGGATCACCATGCAGGATGCGCTGGCGCCGCTGCCGGTTGCCCCCTCGCTGGTGGTAATCAAGGTCTCCAAATATCAGGCGCTGCTGGAGCAGCAACTGCTGGCGCTGCGGGAGGTGGTGACACCGGCGACCCGTGTCATCGCAGCCGGCAAGGCGAAGGATATTCATACCTCGACCCTCAAGCTATTCGAAAAGTATCTGGGGCCGACTCGTACCTCGCTGGCCTGGAAAAAAGCGCGTCTTATCCACTGCGAGCCGCAGGCTGACCTGCCGGCGCTGGCCAACCCCTTTCCGACCGTTTGGCCGCTGGAGGGCACCGACATGCTCATCCACAACCATGCCAACGTCTTCTCGCGCACCAGTCTCGATATCGGTGCCCGCTTTATGCTGGACAATTTGCCCATCCACAGCGCTCGTCAGGTGATCGATCTCGGTTGCGGCAACGGCGTGCTGGGACTCTCGCTGCTGGCGCGGGATCCCGAGGTGGAGGTGACCTTTATCGATGAGTCCTACATGGCGGTTGCCTCGGCTCGGCTCAATGTGGAACAGAATCTGGCCGATGCGCTGCCGCGCGCCCGCTTTATGGTCAACAACTGTCTCGACGGTGTCGCGGCTGGTTCGGCGGATCGGATCCTCTGCAATCCTCCCTTCCATCAGTTGCAGGCAATCACCGATCATATCGCCTGGCAGATGTTCAGCGATGCGCACCGGGTGTTGCCTCAAGGGGGTGAACTCTGGATAGTAGGCAACCGTCATCTGGACTATCACAACAAACTCAAGCGCTTGTTTGCCAACGCACAAGTCGTTGCGTCGAACAGCAAATTCGTTATTTTGAAAGCCATCAAACGCTAAAGCCAAAGGAAACCATGATGAAAAAGTCACTCTTGCTGCTGGCCGCCCTGATGCTGGGCGGGTGTGCCACTCATTGGCCGGAGACGGCGCTGCTCAATCCGCAGGTGATCCCCGCCAACCAGCAATACTACTCTGGCAATCGCATCACCATGGAAGGGGTAGACAAGCGTGAGGCTGCCTACGTCTTCTCCATCAAACATAAAGAGAAAGCGCCCGTGCTGGTCAACAGCGAGCGTCCGCTCAACCTGCTGATGGCCGAGCGGCTGGCCGAAGGTCTGCGCAGCCAGGGTCTGGAAGTGGGCAACAGTGGCACCACCAACCTGACGCTGGTGATCTCCAACGCCGCAGTCAATGTGGAAGAGAAGACCTTTACCTATGTCACCAAGTCCCGCGTCAGCCTGCAGGTGATCGCCGATTTTCAGGGCAACCGTCTGACCAAGCAGTTCAACATGTCCTCCAGCAAGGAGAGCCCGAGCGAGCCAAGCATGGCCGACCTGGAGTCTACACTGAACCTGCAACTGGGTAGCGTGCTGCAGCAGATCATGGCGGATGATGCGCTGCGTGGTTACCTGAAAGGTCAACCGAACGGTGCAGGGGTCTGATGATGAAAAAACTCTGGTTGCTGGCCATGCTGATCGCCCCGCTGGCGTTCGCAGGCCCGAAAGTCAGAATGGAGACCAACCACGGCAATATCGTGGTGGAGCTGGCGTCCAAGCAGGCACCGCAGACGGTGAAGAACTTCCTGCGCTATGTGGCTGATGGCAGCTACGATAGCAGCATCTTCCACCGGGTGATCCAGGATTTCGTGGTGCAGGGCGGCGGGTACAACCAGCAGTTCCAGCAGCTGCCGACCTATGAACCGGTAGTCAACGAATCCCGTGGCGGCCTGCCCAACAAGCGCGGCACCATCGCCATGGCCCGTACCCAGGCGGTCGATAGCGCCACGCGTCAGTTCTATTTCAATCTGGTCGACAACAACAACCTCAACGCCGATGGCGGTGCCGGTTACACGGTATTTGGTCAGGTGGTGCAGGGGATGGAAGTGCTCGACAAGCTGGCGCAGGTACAAACTGGCTACAGCCCCATTCTGCGTGCCAACGATGTGCCGACCAGTCCCATCATCCTGAAGAAGGTGGTGTTGCTGGCTGAACCCCCGGTAGAGAAGAAAGCCAAGAAGTAGGTGCCAGTTTTCCCTGCCGTGCTCTCTTTGGCTGGTTTGGTAACTGTTTTAAAGGCTCATCCCGTTCAGGGTGAGCCTTTTGTTCATCTATCCCCCTGCCTTGGCTATCGCGCTCCAACCTGCCAAAATGGCGCACTTTTCCCAGATTCGTCAGGTAGTTCAACATGATCCGCAAACCGAGCTGGCGAGAGTCCCTCGCCGTTTATCTCGAACCCAGAGTGCTGATCCTTTTTGCCATGGGCTTCTCATCGGGTCTGCCCCTGTTGCTGGTCTTTGGCACCCTCTCTTACTGGCTGCGGGAAGCGGATGTCAGCCTGACCGATATCGGTTACATGAGCTGGGTGGCACTGGCCTATGGCTTCAAGTGGCTGTGGTCGCCACTGGTGGATCGCATGCCGCTGCCACTGCTCTCTACCCTGCTGGGGCGTCGCCGCAGCTGGATGCTCTTCTCCCAGCTGCTGATCGCCGGGGCGCTGGTCGGTATGGCGTTTTGTGATCCCAAGAGTGGTTTGACCCAGCTGGCGTTGTTCGCCCTGCTGGTGGCGTTTGCTTCAGCGACGCAGGATATCGTGATCGACGCCTATCGCATCGAGTCGGCACCGGAGCGGCTGCAGGCGGCGATGGCGGCCTCCTACATGACCGGTTACCGGTTGGCTATGATCATCGCCGGTGCCGGCGCACTGGCTCTGGCGGCCTGGTTTGGCAGCAACAGCGGGTATGACTATCACGGCTGGCAGGTGACCTATCTGCTGATGGCTGCGCTGATGTCCCTTGGGGTGATTACCACCCTCTTGTGTCACGAACCGGAGATCGATCTGGCGGGACAGAGCCAGCAGCAGAGGGAGCGCAAGGCGCTGTTACTGGCCCGTGGCTGGCCTGCACCGCTGGCCAGTGCCGGTGCCTGGGGTTATGAGGCGGTCTGGAGCCCCTTTGCCGACTTCTTCCGTCGCTATGGTCACTCGGCAATGCTGATCCTGGCGCTTATCGCCTGTTATCGGGTTGCCGATGTGGTGATGGGGGTGATGTCCAACAGCTTCTATGTGGACATGCAGTTCAGCAAGACAGAAGTGGCCACCATAACCAAGGTGTTCGGGGTGATCATGACGCTGGTGGGGGCAGCCGTGGGTGGCGTGCTGGTGATGCGGTTTGGCACCTTGCGCATTTTGTTTCTTGGCGCGCTGCTCACTGCCAGTACCAACCTGCTGTTCGCGCTGCTCCATCAGGTGGGCCACAATCTGGAGCTGCTGACGCTGATAATTTCCCTCGACAACCTCAGCGCCGGTATCGCGACCGCTGCCTTTGTCACCTATCTCTCGAGCCTTACCAATGTCGCCTTTTCGGCGACCCAGTACGCCCTGTTCAGCTCCGTAATGTTGTTGTTGCCCAAACTGCTGGCCGGTTTTTCCGGACAAATTGTGGAGCAGATTGGCTACAGTGCCTTCTTTGTCGGAACCAGTTTATTGGGCTTGCCTGTGTTGTTGTTGATTGTGCTGGTAGCCAGAAAGGGGAGTGCGTTGCTCTCAGCGGCTGACAAATAGCAAGCGTTTGCGTAGAATCGGGGGTGATTAGATTCACACTTCCGGATAAAGTTCCCGAGAAGTTGTTTCTCCCCCTATTTTATTTGATTAGAATTCCTTTCGCTCCTTGTGGGCAGGCTACGGAAAACCTCAACTAACGCACAAGAGACCAATAAAATGGCCAAATTTACCAAGACTCTGATCGCTGCCGGCCTGATGGCTGCTGCTGCCACTCCGGCCTTCGCTGCTGACTACAGCGGTGACATCCACAAGAACGACTTCAAGTGGATGCAGTTCAACGTAATGCACACCATCGACCAGCGTCCGTTCACTGCTGGCCAGAAAGATTACAACGACACCTATCTGGAAATGGAGTTCGGTGGTCGTTCCGGCATGTTTGATCTGTATGGTTATGTCGATATTTTCGACATCCTCGACAACAAGCATAGCGACAAGCATGGCGGCCAGAACCTGTTCATGAAGTTTGCTCCGCGTCTGTCTCTGGATGCCCTGACTGGCAAAGACCTCTCCTTTGGTCCTGTGCAAGAGCTCTACATTGCCAACCTGAACAACATCGCTGACGGTCAGATGGAAAACCAGATCGGTCTGGGCGCTGATGTCATGGTTCCTTGGTTCGGCAAGGTTGGCATGAACCTGTACGCTCGTTACTCCAACGAGAACCAGTTCTTCAGACAAGAAGAGAACTCCTGGAACGGTTATCAGTTCTCCATGAACTGGTTCAAACCTTTCTACACCTTCGGTAACGGCAGCTTCGTATCCTACCAAGGTTACCTGGACTATCAGTTCGATCTGGATACCTATAACCGTGCCGATCGTACCACTGACAACCTGGCTACCTTCCACGGTATCTACTGGCACTCTGACCGCTTCGCTGTCGGTTACGGCCTGAAGTACTTCATGGATGCCTATGGCAACAAAGATGGCTCCACTGCATTCGACGGTACTCCGTGGAAGAGCTCTGGCTTCAGCCACTACTTCGACGTTACCTACAAGTTCTAATCAAACTTGAGGAACAAAAAAACCGGAGCCTTGGCTCCGGTTTTTTATTTTCGCGCTTATTGCGTGACATGCTCGGTAGCGGCGCCACGCAACAGCATTATTTAGTCGCGGAAATTCTGGAACTGCATCGGCTGGCCCAGCTCGGCGCCACGCACCATCGCCATCACCTCTTGCAGGTCGTCACGCTTCTTGCCGGTGACGCGCACTTCATCACCCTGGATGGCAGCCTGCACCTTGATCTTGGAATCTTTGATCAGTTTGACCAGCTTCTTGGCCACTTCCTTGTCGATCCCCTGCTTGAACTTGACGGTCAGGTGGAAACGCTTGCCGGAGTGAACGGAATCGCCCACGTCCATCGAGCTGTTTTCGATATTGCGCTTGAGCAGGGCGCCACGCAGGATTTCAACCATCTGCTTGAGCTGGAAATCGGCATCTGCCTCCAGCTTGACCTCTTCCTTGTTCAACTCGAAGCTGGCTTCTACCCCACGAAAATCGAAACGGGTGGCCAGTTCACGATTGGCGTTGTCGACGGCGTTCAACACCTCGTTCATTTTGACTTCAGAGACAATATCGAATGACGGCATAGCCGGGCTCCTCATGTTGCGTTATCGGGGGCCAAATCTACCAGAAATAAGGCAAATTTGCTGATTTTGATGGGGCTGCTCTGCTAGAATCCTGTGCGCACAGGATGGGTGGACCCGATAGTGTCCGCCAGCGACAGCTTCACTTATCCCCGGTAACAGGTTGAGAGGATTGCAACCCTTACCCTGACAGAGTCACACCATGCCAAGCGGATTAAAGAATTCCCGACAGCCTGCCACCACTCAATGGTCCATATTGGGTTGCGGTGCTCTCGGCGGCGTTTTTGCCTCCCTGTTGACCCAAAGCGGTCAGTCAACCCGAGTGTTGTTGCGCGAGCATCATCAATCCACCCTGCATCCGGGGTTTGATTTCACCTCGCTGGAAGGGCACGTTCAGCTGCTCAATATCGAGCGTGGTTTCGCCAGCAAACCGGGCAAGATCAAGCGTCTGCTGGTGATGACCAAAGCCAGTCAGGTGGTGGCCGCCCTGGCGCCGCTGGTTGGCAAGCTGGATGCCGGAGTGCCCATCATATTGCTGCACAACGGCATGGGGATTGCCGAGCAGGTTGTTGCCATGTTCCCCCACAATCCGGTTATTGCCGGTGTGACCAGCCATGGTGCCATGCAGCTGGGCCATTTCGTGTTTCGCCACACCGGCAAGGGCGAAACCTGGCTCGGGCCGGTCAATGAGGCCGCCAGGGCACATGCCGCTCTGGCTGACGAACTGGCACTGGCGCTCGGTCAGGCCGGTTGGGATGAGCAGATTTTGCAGCGTCAGTGGCAAAAGCTGGCCATCAACTGCGCCATCAACCCGCTGACTGCGTTGCACAAGCTGAAAAATGGCGAGCTGGCAGGCCCCCGTTTTGCCGATGCACTGCAGCAGGTTTGCGTCGAGGTGGCCGATGTGATGAGCGCACAAGGCATTGCGACGACCGCTGAAGAGTTGCTGCGCCGGGTGATGACAGTGGTCGAGCTGACAGCCGACAACTACTCCTCCATGTGTCAGGATATGGAGCTGGGTCGAGAGACCGAGATTGAAGCGATCACCGGATTCCTCCTGGCCAAAGCGGCCGAGCATGGCATCGCGGTCCCGGTCAATCAGGGACTCTATCAGGCGGTCAAAGAGAAGAGTCAGACAGCCTGACTCTGACGAGGTCAACAGCAAGGAGGCAAAGATGAGCGTACTGGTTCTGGTGGCGCCCGGGTCGGAAGAGATCGAGACGGTGGCGATTGTCGATACCCTGGTGCGTGCTCAGATTGAGGTGGTGTTGGCCTCCTGTTGCCCGCTTGGCGAGCGCCAGATCAAGGCATCGCGCGGGGTCCAGCTGGTGGCCGACTGCCATATCGATGAGCTGGCTCATCGTGATTTCGAGGCTATCGTGGTGCCGGGTGGCCTGCCTGGCAGCGAAGTGATCCGCGATACCCCGCTTGCTATCGAGCTGCTCAGAGCGCAGGCAAGCGCGGGTCGCTGGCGAGCTGCCATCTGCGCGGCTCCTGCCGTCGTGCTGCACCACCATGGCTTGCTGGATGAGGCTTGCGTGACCTGTCACCCCGCTTTTCAGGCTCGGTTACCGGCAACGCAGCTCTCTACTGCCTGGGTCGTGAGGGATGAGGTGCATCGCCTGATCACCAGTCAGGGGCCGGGAAGCGCCATCGAGTTTGCCCTCGAACTGGTGCGGGTGCTGCGTAGTGATGAGCTGGCTGCGGCGGTTGCAGCGCCCATGGTGTTGCCTTAGCCAAGGGTTATCTGCTTCATGAGCCTTTAGCTGCGCTCTCATCTTGTCTGACAACGGGCCCCTGCCATATCGGCAGGGGCCCGTTCTTCTATGCACGAACGATACCCCGGGTCAGTAGTCGTACTCTTTGCACTGTTTCTCTTTGAACTCGGTGCGCCAGCGGGAGAGCTCTTCCTGCGTGCCCAGCTTGTCCCCCTTCTTGATGGCTTGTTCCAGTGCCGCGATGCGATCGTAGAGCCAACGGCACTCGGCGGTCGGATTGTTTTTGCCGATCCCGGCGAGTGGCAGCAGACAGAGTCCCAACCAGAGGTATTTCATTGCCAACACTCCTTGTTGCAGTGATTGATGAGGTCTCTTTGGAGTCTAACAGGAACGCAGCCATTGATTGAGATAGAGCTCCTCCCGGGCTTGCAGTAATATGATGTGATGTCTGTTTATTTATACAGTGGTATGCGCAAAATCATCCATATCGACATGGACTGCTTTTTTGCTGCGGTGGAGATGCGGGATAACCCCGCATTGCGGGAAGTACCGCTGGCGATAGGGGGGGCGTCCGAGCGGCGTGGCGTCATTTCGACCTGCAATTATGTTGCCCGTCGCTTTGGTGTGCGCTCGGCCATGCCCACCGCGCTGGCGAAAAAGCTCTGTCCGCCGCTGGTGCTGTTGCCGGGAAGGATGGCGCTCTACAAGGATATTTCCCGTCAGTTAAGAGCCATTTTTCATCGCTATACCGATCAGGTGGAGCCCTTGTCGCTGGATGAGGCTTATCTCGATGTCACTCACAGTCGTTGCTGCTGCGGTAGTGCCACCCTGATGGCCAGGGAGATCCGGCATGCCATCGTCACCGAACTGGGGCTGACCGCGTCGGCTGGGGTCGCGCCAAACAAGTTTCTGGCCAAGCTCGCCTCGGAGCAGCGCAAACCGGATGGTCTGTTCATTATCCGCCCTGACGAGGTGGAGGCGTTTACCTGCCTGCTTCCTCTTGGCAAGTTGCCCGGCGTCGGGCGCAAGACGGCAGAAAGGCTGGAGGCGCAAGGTCTGTTCACTTGTGAAGATGCCCGCGCTCTGGCGCCTGAAGAGTTGCAAAGCCGGTTTGGCAAGCTGGGAGAGATGTTGACGAGCCGCATCTGGGGTCTGGATGAAGAGCCGGTACAGGCACTGCGGGTTCGCAAGACGGTGGGCGTGGAAACCACATTGGCAAGCGATCTCTGTGATGAATTGGCCTGCACGGAGGTGCTAAATCGACTGTTACCCGAGCTGGAGCGCCGCTTTCAGCAGGTCTGCCCGGCAGAACAGCTTATGGGGCAGGGGATCAAGCTCAAATTTGCCGATTTTCACCAGACAACAGTTTATCGCAGCCAGGGAGGATATCAGGCCGAGTTGTTCATACCCTTATTGAAAGAGGGGTTGCTGCGGGCGCAAGGGCGTCCGGTACGTCTACTGGGGTTGGTGGTGGGTTTGCCGAAAGAGGGAGAAGTTAACCAACTATCGCTGGATTTGCTCTGAGATAGTTAAGTTTTTGTTTATAAAGTCGATAAACTATCCATATCG
Source organism: Aeromonas sp. FDAARGOS 1410 (assembly GCF_019048745.1). Classification (NCBI taxonomy): domain Bacteria; kingdom Pseudomonadati; phylum Pseudomonadota; class Gammaproteobacteria; order Aeromonadales; family Aeromonadaceae; genus Aeromonas; species Aeromonas sp. FDAARGOS 1410. The sequence goes on from NZ_CP077401.1 coordinate 1,548,349, forward strand.
CTATGACGTTAGGAATATTGGCATGAGTGCTCTTTCTGTCCAGGGTCGGATCACCCTGATTGCCGGTTGTTGTTTGTTGGTTACCGCAGCCGCTCTGGTTGCTTCATCTCTTTACAATGCCAACAAGATGCAGGCGCAAGTGCGACAAGCAACAATGCACGAGGCGCAGCAATCGGCAGAAAACTGGATGAAAGCGATGGGAGCGGAGCAGGCTGCCAAGGTGACCAGTTATCTGGACGAGGCCTATTTCCGGGCTACTCTGCTTGCTGAAAATGTGCTGTTCCAACGCAAGAATGCGGCCGACAACTTTGTTCACTCCGAGGCGCTACGTGGCGCCATCAACCAGCAGCTGCACGATGCCGCAGCCTCTTCCACCAATCTGCTCGGCGTTTACGCTGTGTTTGAACCCGATCAGCTGGACGGAGAGGACAGCAACTATCAGGGCTCCAGCGAGATTGGCTCCAATGACAAAGGGCGTTTCTCAACCTATTGGGCCTATGACAACGGCAAGCTGGTGCCTGAGGTGCAAAACGAGGATGTGCTGGCTGACGAAACACCGACCGCATCTGGCGGCGTTGAAAACGAGTGGTATCGTTGCAGCATCCGCACCAAGGCGCTCTGCCTGCTTGAACCATATCTGGATGACGTCGGCGATAAAAAGGTTCTGATCACATCGGTGAGCACCCCTCTGCTGGATAACGGCAACTTGCTGGGGATGGTTGGCGTCGACATCTCTTTGACTGCATTGCAGAATCTGGTTTCCACCATGGACAAGGAGCTCTATGACGGCAAAGGCAGAATTTTGTTGGTCAGTCATGAAGGGCGTGTGGCAGGTGCTGATCAATTCGATGTCACGCTGGGGCGAGCACTGGATCAGAAGTATCAGGGACTGGCTGCTGACCTGAAAGGGTGGCTCAACCAAGGACAGGAGCTGAGCCGCTGGAGCAGCGACGGCTCCATACTGCAAACCTTTGTCCCCGTGACCATGCGTGGTACCGATCGCAAGTGGGGCATCTATATCGAATTGCCCCGAGCCGTGGTGCTCGCATCGGCCCAGCAGCTGCAAGAGGATCTCGCCAGTGAATCGAGCCGCAGCGTCGCCACTCAGCTCGGGATTGGCGCGCTTATCTCCTTGCTGGCTTTGAGCTTTATCTGGCTGATGGCCCGTCAAATCGTTGCCCCCATCCGTGCCGTGGTTGCCCGACTCAAGGATATTGCCACTGGTGAAGGGGATTTGACCCAGCGCATCGAAATTCATCGTCAGGACGAGATCGGCGAGCTGGCCAAGTGGTTCAACAGCTTCCTCAACAAACTGCAATCGACCATCAGTCAGGTCATCGCCACGGTAGAAGGAACGCGTACCAGTGCCGAGCAAGCGGCTCACGTTGCCGAGCGCACCAGCAGTGGCATGCAGACCCAGTATCAGGAGGTCGATCTGGTTGCTACTGCCTTTGAAGAGCTCAGCGCAACGGCTCTGCAGGTTTCCGGCAACGCCTCTTCGGCAGTGGCTGCGGCCAATGAAACCGACGCTGCCGCCCAAGAGGGCAAGTATGTAGTGGCCGATACCCAGGAGGCGATGCGCAAGTTGATGGCTATCATCAACAATGCACTGCCGGTGGTTGAACGGCTCTCCGCCAACAGTGACAACATCAACGATATTCTCACCGTGATCCAGGGGATTGCAGAGCAGACCAACCTGCTGGCGCTCAATGCGGCCATCGAGGCTGCGCGGGCCGGTGAACAGGGTCGTGGTTTTGCGGTGGTGGCGGACGAGGTGCGCAATCTGGCGGGCCGTACCCAGAATGCGATTGTCGAGATCCAGAAATTGATCAGCGAGCTGCAGTCCGGCACCGGAGCCGTGGTCAAGGCAATCCACGATGGTCATGGTCAGGCTGACCAGACGCTGGGCAAGGTCGATCTCTCGGTGCGGGTGCTGGAGCAGATCATCCAGTCGGTCTCCACCATCCACCAGATGAACGAGCAGATTGCACGGGCGGCGCAGGAGCAGAGCAGGGTAGCTGACGAGATCAACCGCAACGTCAGCAACATTCGCGATGTGAGCCACACCATCCGCGCCGAGGCTGCGACTTCCGCCGAGAATGGTCGCGAATTGTCGGCGCTGGCCGACAAGCAGCAGCAACTGGTAGGTCAGTTCAAGGTATAGGGGAATGAAAAAAGGCGCCATCCGACAGGAGGCGCCAAACACATTCAGATGACAGACTGGGTCAAATCGATAAGATTTAAACCCCTCTTCCCGCAGAGGAAGAAACACAACACCACAATCACAGTCGAACGACTCACGAAAAACCCATGCAAACCAACATGTAGTAGAAAATGTGAGCCATATGGCGACTGATTGCTGGGCGAATTATGTTTATTCACTGGTCGACCCGCAACCGACAAATTATAATGCGCCCCATTAGAAAAACTCATCGTCGGCTGGTGTCATGTCTCGTCGTTTACCCCCGCTCAATGCCCTCAAGGCGTTCGAAGCTGCGGCTCGTCACTTAAGCTTTACCCGGGCTGCGGAAGAGCTGTTCGTTACCCAGGCTGCCATCAGTCATCAGATCAAGGCGCTGGAGGAGTATCTTGGCATCAAGCTGTTTCGCCGCAAGAACCGCTCCCTGCTGTTGACGGAAGAGGGGCAGGGCTACTTCCTCGATATCAAGGATATCTTTGCCTCCATCTCGGAAGCGACCGACAAGCTGCTGGCACGCAGCGCCAAAGGGGCGCTGACGGTGAGCCTGCAGCCGAGTTTTGCCATCCAGTGGCTGGTGCCGCGGCTGGTGAAGTTCAGCGAGCGCCATCCCGACATCGATGTGCGGATCAAGGCGGTCGACCTGGATGAAGGCTCCCTGACCGATGATGTTGATGTGGCCATCTACTACGGCCGCGGCAACTGGCCGGGTCTGCGCTCGGACAAGCTTCACACCGAATACCTTATCCCCGTCTGCTCCCCCTTGCTGCTGACTGGCCCGAAGCCACTGCGCACTCCGCAGGATCTGACCTTGCACACCCTGTTGCACGACACTTCCCGCCGCGACTGGAAGGCGTGGTTCCGCCAGCTCGACATCGATGCGCCCAACGTCAATCAGGGCCCCATCTTCAGCCACTCCACCATGGTGATCCAAGCGGCGATCCACGGTCAGGGAGTGGCTCTTGGTCACAGCGTGCTGGCTCAGCCCGAGATTGAGGCTGGCCGACTCATCTGTCCGTTCGAGCAGGTGCTGGTGAGCAAAAATGCCTTCTATCTGGTTTGTCAGGAACAGCAGTCCGATCAGGGCAAGATCGTAGCCTTCCGCGACTGGATGCTGGAGCTGGTGGAGCAGGAAGAGGCCCGCCGCAGAGCGCGACTCGCCGATGCATGAGGTGATCCGTGAGGGGGTAGTTGATGCCCCCGTTCGCATTTTATTGGCACATGGTGCCGGTGCCGGAATGGAACACGCCTTTCTCGCCGAGCTGTCGCGCCTGCTGGCCGGGCCGGATATCGAGGTGGTGCGCTTCAACTTTCCCTATATGAGCAAGCAAGCTCTGGATGGTAAGCGTCGCCCGCCGGACCGGCAACCCGTCTTGCTTGACCACTGGCGCGAGATGGTGCGGGAATTTGCCCATCCCCGGCTGTTTCTGGCTGGCAAGTCGATGGGAGGGCGGATGGCGGCCGAGATCAGTGACGAGATCTATTGCGAGATGAATGCTGCAGGTTTGCTCATTCTCGGGTATCCTTTCCACCCCCCGGCCAGGCCCGACCGTTGGCGGGGTGAGGTACTCAAGCAGATCAAGACGCCGACCCTGCTGCTGCAAGGGGAGCGCGATACTTTCGGTTCTCGCGTCGAACTGGCCGATTTTCCTTTCTCATCCGCCGTATCGGTCCACTGGCTGACCGATGGTGATCATGGTTTCAAGCCGAGAAAGAGCAGTGGTCTTTGCGAGCAGGATAATCTGCAACAGTCCGCCAGCCGGATACGGCAATTCGTTGGTGTTGTGCCGGCGCCGGGTTGACGCGTCGGGGAATTACAGAAGGAGAGTCAGGATGAGTATCCATCGACACTGGCTGGTGCTGGCTGGTTTTTTCGGGCTGACGGCAACCATGCTGGGGGCTTACGGCGCCCACGGACTGGCCGCCACCGGCATTGCTCCCGAGCGTCTGGCGGCCTTTAATACCGCCGTGCAGTATCAGTTTTTTCACGCACTGGCCCTGTTGGTACTGGGTTGGTGCGGGGTGCGCAGCAAGGTGATTACCGTTGCCGGCACCGCATTTGTGCTGGGGATCCTGGGATTCTCCGGCAGTATTTACGCCATGGTGCTGCTTGGCAGCAAGGGGCTGGGGCTCATTACCCCGGCCGGTGGCCTCTGTTTTATGTTGGGATGGGCGGCTCTGATATGGGCTGGCTGTCGTCTTGGAGGAAAAAATGAATAATCTGCTGCTTTATTGCCGCCCCGGTTTTGAGAAAGAGGCGGCTGCAGAGATCACCGAGCGTGCCGGTAACATGCAGTGCTACGGTTTCGCCCGGGTCAAGGACGACAGTGGTTATGTGATATTCGAACTGTATGACGAGGAGCAGGCAGACCTGCTGGCTCGCAAGCTGCCATTCCGCGAGCTTATCTTTATCCGTCAGATGCTGGTGGTCACCCACGATCTGAAGGATCTGGATGTTGCGGATCGGATCACCCCCATCATCGACGCAGTTCGCGAATACACCATTTGTGGCGATTTGCGGGTCGAAACTGCTGACACCAACGAAGCGAAAGAGCTGTCGGCCTTCTGCCGCAAGTTCACCGTTCCGCTGCGTCAGGCGCTGCGCAACAACGAGATCCTGACCAAGAAGGAGACGCCGAACCGCCCGGTGTTCCACGCCTTCTTCATGGCCAATGATCACGTGCTGCTGGGTTACTCCTACTCCTTCAACAACTCCGGATTCCATATGGGGATCCCGCGTCTGCGCTTCCCGGCCGATGCGCCGAGCCGCTCCAGCCTCAAGCTGGAAGAGGCGTTTTACGTGTTCGTGCCGCGAGAAGAGTGGGATACGCGTCTCTGCTCCGGCCTGAAGGCGGTGGATCTGGGGGCCTGCCCGGGTGGTTGGACCTATCAGCTGGTGCGTCGTGGCATGATGGTGACGGCGGTCGACAACGGCATGATGGCGCAATCTCTGATGGATACCGGTCAGGTCAAACATGTGCGCGATGACGGCTTTGTCTGGCGTCCGAGCAAGAAGAACACCTACTGGCTGGTGTGTGACATGGTCGATAAACCGGCGCGGGTCGTTCACATGATTGCGGACTGGTTCCGGGAGAATGATTGCCAGGAGGCGATGTTCAACCTCAAGCTGCCGATGAAGAAGCGTTATGCCGAATCGGTGCACAATATCGAGGTATTGCGTGAGATGCTCAAGGAGATCGACAACGCGTTCGTGATCCAGGCCAAGCAGCTCTACCACGATCGTGAAGAGATCACCGTGCATGTCTACAACAAGTACTGGGTTTCCAAGCTGCAACCCAAGGCCTGATAGACAGGATGCACATCCGAGATAGTAAAAAGACCGGCGAGGAAACTCACCGGTCTTTTGCTATCTGGTTCTGGCTAGAAGCGATAATCGACGCGCAGGGAGGATTCGTCATTGGTGACCTTCAGCTCGATCTCGAGGGGAATGCTCTTGTCGACCGGATTGAGCTGCAGTTTTACTCCGTTGCCCCTCAGTTTTATCGCCGTATTCATGGTGCCGGTTCTGAATTTGACCTTGGGTTTGTAGCGCTCGAAAGAGAGGCTGACACTCTTTTCCGGGGTGAGATTGAGCTGCGGGTAGGAGGTTATCTGCTGGTTGCCGTAGTTATCGGTGGTGACTTCAATACCGAATGAGAGCGGTTTGGGAGCTTTGAGCAGATCGTTGGTATCCAGCGTAGAGCGCCACACTTCACGGCTGGTCAGCGCCTGCTGACGCGGGAGCATGGCCCCCGGATTGGTGCTGTTTTCCAATGCGACAGCCCGGTCAGTCAAGAGTAACAGCCCTGTCAAAAATACCATTCCGGTAGTACGCATCGGAGACCCTCCCTGTCACTTCTCCTATGAAAATAGACGGCAACAGACGGCTGGGTGAGGTTATTGTGAAGATAAAAAAGGGAGCCGAAGCTCCCTTTCAATATCAATGGATTAACTCATAACCGATCGATGATGGCCTGAGTAAATTCGCTGGTGGAGGCGCTACCACCCAGATCCCGGGTAACCCGATCACCGGATTCGATAGTGGCGCGTACCGCCTCACGGATCCGCTCTGCTTTATCCTGCATGCCGAGGTACTCCAGCATCTGGATGGAGGCGAGGATCACCGAGGTCGGGTTAGCGATATTCTTGCCTGCGATATCCGGCGCCGAGCCGTGCACCGCTTCGAAGATAGCTGCACCATCGCCGATGTTGGCACCCGGCGCCATGCCGAGACCGCCAACCAGACCGGCGCACAGGTCCGAGAGAATGTCGCCAAACAGGTTGGTGGTGACCATCACATCGAAGCGCTCCGGATACATCACCAGATTCATGCAGGCGGCATCGACGATCATCTCTTCGCTCTGGATATCCGGGTAGTGGCTGGCGATTTCACGAGCCACTTCGAGGAACAGGCCGGAGGTTGACTTGAGGATGTTGGCCTTGTGGATGATGGTGACCTTCTTGCGCCCTTCCTGACGGGCCAGCTCGAAGGCAAACTTGACGATGCGCTCGGCCCCCTCGCGGGTGATGATGCTCATCGCCTCGGCGCTCTTGTTGTCATCGCTGCGCTTCTGGCCAGCGCCCGAATACATCCCTTCGGTATTTTCGCGCACCGTGATGATGTCGATGTTTTCGTAACGGCTCTTGGTGCCTTTGAAGGAGATGACCGGACGCACGTTGGCGTAGAGGTTGAATTTCTTGCGCAGGGAGACGTTGATGGAGGTAAAACCGCCGCCAACCGGAGTGGTAAGCGGCCCTTTCAGGGTGACCTTGTTCTTCTCGATTAGATCCAGCGTTGCCTGTGGCAGCAGTTCGCCATGCTTTTCAAGGGCAACCAGGCCCGCATCTGCATACTCATATTCGAAATCACAGCCTGCGTGGGTCAGGATCTGGATGGCTGATTCGATGATGCTGGGGCCAATGCCGTCGCCCGGGATAACGGTAATTGTTCTTTTGGACATGAGAGGGTTCCACTTCCAGGGTATAGGGGAGGATGGGGCTGCTTTATATCATTTACTTAGCAATCCAACCACATTCCTTTACATTCTACTCATTTTCATCAACGACGAGGGTGAGTCTCGTCATGGTTCGCGCCCTTGCCTGCATTTTTGTTCGGGCGTTATTCGGGCTGGGGCGGGTACCGGATGTCCCGCAGGTTGAATCCCAGCGGAATATCCTGTTGCAACCGCACCAATCGCTGGGCCAGCAGCGCCTCTTCCCTGTGCTGACGCAGCTTGAGCAGCGCTTTCGCTGCCTCTTCCTGCTCGCTGGCAGCTAGCATGGTGGCCAGATCACCATACTGCAGCAGAAGTTGGGTTGCGGTCTTGGGGCCGATTCCCGGAACGCCCTTGATGTTGGAGCCCCCGATACCGGTCAGCGCCCAGAAATCGACCAGTTGTGTTGGCGCAACCCCGTATTGCTGCTCGACAAAGGCGGCATCCAGCCAGCGCTTGTTGAAGTAGTCGCGGATCTGGATCTGCGGGCAGATAAGTTGGCAGAACCCCTTGTCGGTGGAGATGATGGTAGCCCTTGCCCCGTGTTGGGCAATGCCACAGGCAAGGGTGGCGATGAGATCGTCGGCCTCGTCGGTTTCTGAAAGCAGGGCGTCGATGCCGCACTCCCATAAGGCATCCTGCAGTGTACCCAGCCCTTCGCGCAGCTCCGGTGGCATGGGTGTGCGTCCCTCCTTGTAGGCCGGATAGATCTCCTTGCGCCAGCTATGCACCTCCCCGTCGAAAACCGCGATGACATGGGTTGGTTCGCTATTGGTCAGCAACTTGCGGCAGGTATTGACGAGGTTGGCGCGGGTGGCAACCAGCGCCTGGGCAGGAGTCAGCGCCTGCTGTGATTGCACCGCATGCAGACGGCGGATGAGGTTGAGGGCATCGATGATAAGCAGGTGTGGCCTTGGATTTGACATGGGGCACTCTTGGCAGTCGGAACGCCCCATTGTAACAAACCCGCGAGCCTGATGGGGGATTGATGGCCGTTGGCAGCTGAGTGGCAAAAGAGAGGGGCGCATTGCGCCCCTCGATTTACCTGCTGTACCCGTCAGCGTACGATTTCGTAGCAAGGCACATACTGACTGCCCGGCAGCTTCATCCGCTGCTGCTTGACGAAGCTCTCCAGCAGCTTGTCCATCAGGTGCATCAGCTCCTTGTCGCCGTGCAGCTTGAAGGGGCCTTTCTTCTCGATGGCGCGAATGCCGCCCTCTTTCACGTTGCCCGCGACGATGCCGGAGAAGGCACGACGCAGGTTGGCTGCCAACAGCTGGGGCGGCTGGTTGCGGTGCAGATCCAGACTGGCCATGTTGGCGTGATCCGGCTCGAAGGGGAGCTGGAACTCCGGCTCAATCTTGAGCGACCAGTTGAAGGAGTAAGCATCGCCGACCGATTTGCGATATTCGCGAATTTTCGGCATTGCTTCTTTCATTACCCGTGCCACTTCCGGTGCATCGCCGACGATGATCCGGTAGAGGCGGGTAGCCGGTTCACCCAGGGTCGCCTTGACGAAGTCGTCGATGGCACGGAAGTAGTCCGCACTCTCTTTCGGGCCGGTCAGGATGATGGGCATCGGCTGGCGTTCGTTGGCCGGGTTCATCATGATACCGAGCAGATAGAGCAGCTCTTCTGCCGTACCTACTCCGCCCGGGAAGATGATGATGCCGTGGCCGAGGCGCACGAAGGCTTCCAGTCGCTTCTCGATATCCGGCAGGATCACCAGTTCGTTGACGATGGGGTTGGGCGGCTCGGCTGCAATGATGGAGGGTTCGGTCAGACCGATGTAACGGCCGTTGCGTACCCGCTGCTTGGCGTGGCCAACGGCAGCACCCTTCATCGGACCTTCCATGGCGCCAGGGCCACAGCCGGTACAGATGTTGAGCTCGCGCAGACCCAGCTCGTTGCCGACCGCCCGGGTGTACTGGTATTCGATCTCGTTGATGGAGTGGCCGCCCCAGCAGACGATCAGGTTGGGATCGGCGCCGGGCTGGATCACCTTGGCATTGCGCAGGATGGCAAAGACCACGTTGGAGATGTGAGTTGAATTGGTCAGATTGACCTGACGGTTCGATTCGAGCTGGTTGGAGACATAAAGGATGTCGCGCAGCACCGAGAAGAGGTGCTCCTGAATGCCGCGAATGATCTCGCCATCGACGAAGGCGTGCTCCGGCGCGTTGAACAGCTCGAGTTTGACCCCGCGCTCGCGCCGGATCACGTGAATATCAAACGACTTGAAACGCTCAAGTATCTCTTTGGAGCTATCGGTGTGGCTGCCAGAGTTGAGCACCGCCAGCGAACAGTTGCGAAACAGCTGATAGATATCGCTGGAGGCTGTCTGCTTGAGGCGATCGACCTCAAGCTGTGACAGCAAATCCATGCTGCCGACCGGATTTATATGCGTAATCATAGGGTTCCCCTTTACTCATCTTGTTATCGTTGTGCTTTTCCCTGGGGAGAAAAGGGGATGCCTTCTTGCATCCCCTGACTTCGATAGTAGTGGTAACAGAGGGGGGAGGGAAATAGGGGGGACGACTGTTCGCTGTTTTTTTGACCGCTCGTCAGGCCAGAGTCACTTGATCCCGACCGGTATGCTTGGAGTGGTATAGCGCCTTGTCCGCCCGCTCGAACACATCGGACGGGTTGTCCCCCTCCTTGAACAGGGTGGCGCCGATGGAGATGGTGATCTCCACCTTGGCATCCCGAAAGCGGAATGGAATGCTCTTGATGGTCTGGCGCAATGTTTCAAGGGGCTTCTGGAACTTGTCCGGATTGATGTTGGGCAGCAGCACCACAAACTCCTCGCCGCCGAAACGGGCAATGAAGTCGGTGTCACGCAGTGCGCTTTGCAGCGCCTTGGCAACCACTTTCAGCGCCTTGTCGCCCGCCATATGACCGTAGTTGTCATTGATGTTCTTGAAGTGATCAATGTCGATAATGGCCATGCAAAGCGGAGTGCGATAGCGAAGCCAACGTTTGTACTCCTGCTCCAGCCGTTCGTCGAGGGCAGCCCGGTTGTGCACCTGGGTCAGGCTGTCGAGGAACAGCTTGTGCTTCTGGATGGTGAGCCGCTTTTTGTATTCGGCGGTCTCCTCCTTCATCAACCTGAGCTTGGACTCCATGGTGGAGAGGCGGGTGAGCAGATGGCGCTCCCTTGCCGCCGTGTTTTCGCGCTCCTGAAGCAGCTGGTTGATGGCGCCCATATGGCCGGAAATCGCCTCTTTAAGCGCATCGAGGGTGTTGTGGCTGGCAAGCGTCTGATCGATGGCCTGCAACTCGTTAACCAGCGCCTCGCGGGTCTCTTTGGTCTCGTTGTGCAGGGCGCGCCCTTCATCCAGCGACTCGGTAAAACCGACGTGAACGGCGGAAAGGCTCTCGTTGAGGGTGCTCAGGAAGGCGCGGGAGGCTTTGCGCTCCTCACGGGTGCCCTCGATGATGAGTTCGATCACCTGCAGGCTGGTTTCGGCCAGCAGAGCGGGGTTGATCCCGATCAGCAGCTGGCGGCGAATGTCACTCAGGCTCTCGCCGATGGAACCGGCAAAATCGAGCTCGGTGATGAGACGTTGCAACTCGTCGGCAAGACGAACATGCTCCTTGAGATCGAAGGCATCGTTTTCTGTTTGGGGCTCGCCGGGGTTCGCTTCACTCTCGGCTGCGGGTTGCTCCGGATTGACCTGCAGGGGTTGGCTTGGCAGCAGCTGGATCTTGATGGCCTGCTGGTAGAACTCCAGCAGCCTGATCACCTTCTTCTGATGGTCGGCAATGCCGTAGCCGGCAGGACTGGCCAAAAACTCCTTGAGGGATTTGCGGGTATCTTCCGGGAAACCTTTGATGGTCTTGAGCTGCCTGGAGCCGAGATCGATGGCGGCCTGGGTCAGGGTCATCGACTCTTCGATGGCATTGCTGTGCTGTTGCAACAGTTTTTCGATCGCCAGCAGATCGGCGTCAAGGGCGGTGAAAGCGGGATTATTATCCAGTTTCTGCTTGAGTTTGGCGAAGCGGTTGTCCAGCTCACGGTCGAAGCCACGGCAGGAGAGCATCAGCTTGTTGATAAACTGAATGCCGCGGGCACGCTCGGCATCGGAGAATGAGAGTACTCCGTCGAGTTCCAGCTGTTTCTGCTGAAGGGATTCCCTTAGCCTTGCCAATTGTCCTGCTACGGCAGCGATGTCATTCATTATCAGGTCGCCCTGTTGTCATTATTGTTTTTCGTGTCAGATAGCAACAGTGACCGAACCCGTGATCGAGCCTCGTCTGTTATCTATTTTACGGTTGTGGGCCGGTGTCTTGCTTCCTTGCAAGTTGGTGCCAATTAACCCATTGCTTTTCATGAGAAGAATTGACTTTTACCAGTCCCTTGTCAATTGCCATCAGGGCGCATTGCCACACATCCCCATTAAAAAATGCTGCCTGTTGGCAATCGATGGCGGCCAGCTCCAGCCAGACGTTTTGCTGGTGTTTTTCACTGAGCTGAATGGCTCCCGACAGGGCGAGATAACAGAGGTCAAACAGGCCGTGGTGATCGAGTGCGGTCGCCGCCTTCGGCAGGAAGGGGTGGCTGACGATGCCAAGGCTGACCCGGCGATCGATTGGGTAGTCGCAGGGGAAGGCGGCGATGGCGATCAGCAGATCGCCGGCAAGCTGGTGCAGATTGGCCACATGCCGCTGCGGTACCACATAGAGCAGGTGCCCTTCGCGCAAATCGTAGATGCGGCCATCCTGCGGAGTCAGTGTCTCGATATAGGCGCCAAAGGCCTGTTCAATCTCGCTGCTGGCCTGATAGCCGTGCTGCTCCCGCACATTGAGCAGGAAAGGAACCCGGAACAGCAAATAGTGCAGCTTGTCGTCAAATTCGCTGGTGGGCTCTTCGCTCAGATACCAGCGCTCCGATTTGAGCTGGCGTTTGGCCATCTCCCGCGGCCAGCGGTTCATCAGACGTTGCCAGTTGGCCAGTCCCGAGCGGGGCTCTATCAGCAGGGCTTCACCGGTGCGCTTGGCCTGCAGACGGGCGGTGCGCAGCTTGAGCCAGAGGGTAAAGAAGAGATAGATAAAGAGGGCGAGCAGCAGGCTGGTGGTGATGCTCGACCAGAGATAGCGCTCCTGCTGGTGCTGACTCTGGCTTAGCTGTTGCTCCAGCTCCTTGATGTGCTGCACCCGTTCGACGTGGACATAGTTGTCGCGGATGGCGGCCTGCTCCTGGGCGATCTCCTGCTGGCGAACCTCCTCACCCAGTCGGTGGAAGCGCTTGTAGCTGTCCAGCGCCTGGCGCAGGAATCCTTTCTGTTCGTAAGCCAGCGAGAGCAGGCGGAACACTTCGTACTGGCGGCGGGTATCGCCAATCTGGTCGGCCAGTGCCCGGGCATTCTCCAGCTGCAGGATGGCGATGGCGGCCTCCTGCTTTTTCAGATAGAGCTCGCCGAGCAGCAGCAGGGTATCGATAAGCGGCTCTTTGGCATCGTTCAGCTCATGGGACTGGCGCGCCGCATTGAGGTAGTTGCTGGCCAGCGAGAGGTTGCCGCTTTGCAGGTAGGTTTTGCCAATCTCGTACTTGAGCAGGGAGGACTGTGGCCGGTTGCTCCCTTCATCGATGAGGTCGAGGGCATTGAAGAAGTAGACCAGCGCCAGATTGAGGTCTCCCTGATCCCGGTTGAGGCGCGCCAGCACGATGAGCGAGTCGCACAGCAGGGAGGGATTGCCGATGGAGTGGAAGTAGTTGGCCGCTTCATTGGCATACTGGAGCGCTTTCTGGGGCTCCTGCTCCTGCTGGTAGAGCTTGACGATCTGGTTGGAGAGCAGGCCGAGGAAGAGCGGATCGTTGAGATTTCTCGCCTGCTGCTGGGCATCGATATATTCGCCAAGGGCCAGCTGGGGTTGCTGCAGGGCGCGATAGAGATCGCCACTGATGGCGCTGACCCAGGCGCTGGCCAGCGGATAGCCCGCTTTCGCTGCCCAGTTGCGGGCCTCGGCCAGATGCACCTTGGCATCCTCGAGCTGCTGATTGTCGATGTCATAGCTGGTGCGTAGCAGCCGGCTGTAGATCTGCAGCTGGCTCTGCTTGAGATTGGGGGCGGTCAGCTGCTCCTCAAGCTCGCTCAGCAAGGGGCGACTGCTGCTCTGGTGGTCAGGCTTGAGCAGCTGGCTGCGGATCTTGAGATAGAGGCCGTGTGCCTTGAGTTCTGGCAGATTCTCCTTGTCTGCCAGATCCATCGCCTTGTCGAGCGCCTGTTGGGTGGCCTGATACTGGCCCAGCTGCAACAGGCATTCTCCCTTGAGCAGATAGGCGCCGACGGACTGGGCGATGGTGCTGTAGTTCAGGATTGGCTCGCGATAGCCGAACTCCTGCCGGTTGCTGATGATCTGCTGGGGATTGTTGGCTGCGCGCGTCAGGAAGGCGGAGGTGATCTGGACGCATCTGGCGGGATCGGTCTGAACCAGCGACTGAGCCTGCTGGAGGTCGACAGAGAGCTGCTCCTTGTCCAGATCAAGATTCGGAGCGGACAGGGAGGACATCATCATGGCCAGAAAAAACAGTTGATTCATTGGATTAAGGACGGCACAGGGGTGAGGGCATGTTATCCAACGCCCCCCTGTGCGTCCAGAGTTTACTCATGCTTCCCCTGCAGATAAGAAGAGGGCGTCCAACCGACGCCCTCTCATTTCTATTGTCAGCCCGTTTTACTGACGGATCAGCCGCAGATTGGCGGGGACCGCCTCGAAATCGGAGCGGAACGGGTTGATGTCGAGGCCGCCGCGACGGGTATAGCGGGCATAGACGGTGAGCTGCTCCGGCTGGCAGTAGTGCTTGAGGTCGATGAAGATGCGCTCGATGCACTGCTCGTGGAACTCGTTGTGCTGGCGGAACGAGATGAGGTAGCGCAGCAGTTTCTCCCGATCGAGTTGCGGCCCCTTGTAGCGGATCACCACAGAGCCCCAGTCCGGCTGGCTGGTGACCAGACAGTTGGACTTGAGCAGGTGGCTGTGCAGGGTCTCCTCGATCAGCTCGCTGCTGGCGGCGCCTTGCAGCAGGTCGGCATCAAACTCGTAGTGGTCGACCTCGATATCCAGCTCGTCGATGCACTCGCCAGGCTGGGTGGCGATCTGGTGCGGGGCGCGATCGAGCGGGAACAGGGTCACCTTGACCGGCTCGCCGGCGCAGGCTCCGAGATCTTGCTCCAGCAAGGCCGCCACCGCCTCAATGGAGTCGCAACGGGTCTGGTTGAAGGAGTTGAGGTAGAGCTTGAACGATTTGGACTCGATAAGATTCGGGCTGGTGGCCGGAATGGTCACTTCGCCCACGGCTACCATCGGCTTGCCCTTGCTGTTGAGCCAGGAGAGCTCATAGAGCGTCCAGACATCGCAACCGGTAAAGGGGAGGTCGTCACCGAGTTTCAGATCATCCCGGTTCAGGCTGCGGGGAACCGGTTGCAACAGGGAGGGGGTGTACTGGCTGATGTAGTCGGATTGCTGGCCCAGACTCAAGCCCTTGAGGGCGCTGGCGCCGGCGTATCTATCTTGTTTGCTCACAGGTTTGCTCACCTAATGTGTTCATCATGATTGGGAGGAAGCGGGCCATTGCATGGCCAGAGCGTGCTCGCAGCCTTGCCAGCGGGGATAACCCCGAGCTGCAACGGGGCGCTGGCAACCTTGTCTGTCACCCGGTTTGATGGTGCAATAGCGGACTTTGCCAGCAATTGTGGGGATTTTCGATGTCGGATCAAGTTTTGTCTGCCCTGAAGCACTTTTTTACCCGCTGGCAGCGTGACGGCGAGGCCAGACGAGGCTTGCCCCTGTGCCAGTGGGAATCGGATTGGCGCTCCCCCTGTCAGCTTGGCGAGCCGGTCGACGGCCAGATCAGCTGGCGCCCCTATCTACGCAGCGAACCCGGCGATTTCACCGCCATGAACGAGGCGCTGGAGTTGCAGCTTCATCCTGCTGCGACCACCCTGTTTGGCCACTGGTTCAGCCGACCTGTCCCCTGCCTCTTCAAGGGGCTGCGCCTTGAGTTGATCCTGCCGTGGAACGAGGCGGATCTCGACCTGCTCAAGGAGAACCTCATCGGCCACCTGCTGATGCTGCGCAAGCTCAAGCGTACTCCCTCCATCTTCCTTGCCACCACCCGCAACGAGATGACCCTCATCTCGCTGGATAACGAGAGCGGTCAGGTGTGGCTGGAGTGGCTCGACTCCGGCCGCCGGCTGCCGCTGGCCCCCTCGTTGCCGGCGTTTCTGGAGCGGCTGGAGACCCTGCCGCAATAGCGCCTGTTCGCGCCACAGTCGCTTGGCAGAACAGATTTCGAAACGAAATGTCGAAACGAATATCGCAACAAAAAGAGCCTTGCCACGCGGCAAGGCTCTTTTTTATTGGGTCACGGGCAGGGCGCGCTTAATCCTTGAAATCCCAGGAGAGGTTGGAGACCAGCCGGCAGTTGTCGCACTTGAAGTCGAAGATCTCGTGCAGCGGCGCTGCCAGCGCCCACTCGCCACCACAGCTCGGGCAGGGGCGCGCCTTCTCTTCGGCCGCGCTCACGCCGCCCACCCGGTAGAGGTAGTAGTAGGTGGGGATGCCAGTCAGCACCTCCAGCCGCTTGGCGAGATCACTGCCACGCCGGTAGAGACGACTGCCCACCTCGCCAATCTCGTGCAGCGCCGCATGTTCGGCGATGGAGCCGTTCATCTGCAGCTGATCGCACGCCTCCCAATCCTCCTGCCACTTGATGATCTGTTTGTGATCGCCGTTGGCGATGGCTGGCACCTGATAGAGCGGGATGGGGGCGAAGTGGTCGCCGCAGCGCAGTGGCGAGCAGGTATGCAGGAAGCTGGTATAGAGCATCATCCAGCTTGGGCGCTCGCCCTGCTGGCCGCAAGGGTCTGTGCTGTCGGAGAGCAGATCCGCCCCCTGCAGATGGAGCTTCGGTGCCAGCAACCCCGCCTGATTGAGCTGCTGCTCGGCCAGCTTGACCTGCTCGCTCTGGTTGTCCGGGTGGAGGCTGTCCTGCTCCGGGCAGACTACCCGGCTGACGAAATAGCCCTCGTGCATGCTGGTGGGAAACTCGCGGCCGAGGATCTGGCCCTGATAGCGCAGCATGTCCAGATAGTTGACGATGGCCCGCTCGGCTTCACCGAGGGAGGTGTCGCGATAGCACTCAAAGCAGAGTTCGACGATATACATGGCTCAGTTTTTCCCCTGCTGGATGAGCAGGTCGGTGAGCCGATCCACTTTGCGTTCGAGACGATTGAGCTGTTCGGCAAGCAGCAGCAGGGTGGGCTCGGCAACGGGGGCGGGGGCTGCCTGCTCCTGGCTGGACGCTTCCGGGGCGCCAGCTGGCTGCTGTTTCCACTGGCTAAGCACTTTCAGCAGCTCGGCCATGGCAACCGGCTGGCTCAGGCGAGCCTTGATCATGGCTGTGGTCGGGGTGATCCCCTTGGCGGCCAGTTCGTTGGCGATACGGATGATCTCGTGGGCGGACATAAGCGTGCTCTGCTGAATGGGTAGATGGGGGCCGAAGTGGCTGGTCGGGGCGGGATCTTAACCAAAGCCCGCAGGGGATAAAAGGGGAGGGCTCAGCGGGGCTGGCGCAGCATCAGGTCGAGCTGATCGATCGCCTCGCACCAGTCGGAGTCGTGCCAGAGGGCATCGCGCAGAAAGCTGGCCTGAGCGGCGCTCCAGAACTGCGCCTCCGGCAGCAGGGTCTCGTTGTCGAGATGATGCTCGTGGACGAAGCGATAGAGGCTCAGCTCGTCGTTGGCCATGCCCAGCTGGGCGAACAGGGCGGGTAAATCGTGGTGCAGGGGGGCCATCTCGTCTCTCCCTTGGCTAATCCCTGAGATTATAGACAGGCGGATTTTTTCCCCCCGCGGCGGGTTGGGGTTTCATCCTGATGGCGGAGGGGGCATTGCGCCGCTGATGACGAGGGTTGGAGAGACGGGAGATGGCCCGACTTGGTCGCTATAAACAAAATTTATGGGTTTTAGGAAAATGACCCAACTTCAGCTTATGCCGAGGAGAGCGCACAGCTGGCGGCAGCCAGCATGCCGTTTGTGCTCATCAAAGGCATTCGCCCGATCTGTGTCATATGGCTTGCCGGCCCCGACCCGGATGGGGAGGGGGATAAGCAGGCCGGGTAATGAAGCAAGGGGATGTTAAACCGTGGGAATGCGATGGGGCGGCAGCTCGACGCCAATAACGTGCAGGCCCTGCATCTTGAGGGTGCCCTGATAGTGGCTTTCGCCATCGCTGGAGAACTCGAACTGGTAGTGGGTGAGCAGCCTGAGCGGCTTGCCGGCCACTTCACGGCGGCTGCGGGCCAGCGACAGCAGTTGCAGGTCGTGGTGCTGGCAGTAGCGACGCATGTATTGCCACGCCAGTTCGGCCTGACGGCGTTGCAGCCAGAACGCGCCGGCTATCGCCATCAGCGCCAGAATTCCGAGCATCTCTCCCATAGGCAGCTTCCTTGTTGTCGGATCATTGTCAGAGTCGGCTGTCAGCCAGATAGCGGGAGCCTGTGGTCAGACTCCCTTGTCTCCCAAATCGTGGCCAATGGGCCAGGCGATGCCGCAGATCAGGCAGAGGCAAACAGGCGGCCAATCGCCTTGCCCAGCTCCTCGCTGCGTTCCGGGTCACGCAGTCTGGCCAGCATATCATTGCGCAGGGCCGGTAAAGTGACGAGCTCGGCAAAAACCTGATTGAAGAACTGGGTCGGTTGCAGGGCGAGCTGTTCCAGATAGTCGCCGAGCAGTCTGGCATCCTGCAGATCGGGCCAGAGCCGGCCTGCGATGGCGAGCAGCAGCGCCGGGCTCGGCTGGGTTTGCAGCAGGGTCAGCAGCTTGTTGGTGCGCAGCGCGCTGCCGGGGCAGGAGGCCATGGCGCGGCAGAGGTAGGCCAGAGTCTCCGGATTGGGGGCGGCACACTCCTGCTCCTTGCCGATCCGCTCGAGCAGGGCGCCTTGCACGGCCGGTGGCAAGGGGGCGCTCTCCAGACTCTGGCAGAGGGCGTAGAGCGGCTCTTGCGGCAACTTGGGCAGCGCCTTGCAGACCAGCGCCAGATTGCGCTCATCATGCAGCCGCTCTGCCAGATCGGCAAAACCCTGCAGCCCCAGCGTCTGCCAGCCGGTGTCGTTGGGGGCAGCCAGATAGTGGCAGAGCGCTTCGTAATAGGCCGACGGGGCCTGCTCCAGCTGGCGTGCCAGCTTGGCGTGCAGGCTCGCCATCTTGGCCTCGGCCGGGCGGAAGGTGTAGGGGTTGTCAGCCAGCCGCTTGGCTTTCTCCTCGTCGAGCTCGCCGGTCAGCTTGTAGCCCAGCGTCTCCACCACCTGATCCATGAAGTGCTTGGGGCCGCTCGAGATGAGCAGGCCGCGCTCGTCGAGGGCAAACTTGAGGAACCAGAGGTAGTGGCGCGACTCGCTCGGCTGGAAGAAGTGGACGCCGAGCCAGGCGTGCTGCTGCAGCGGCCAGGGGTAGGGCTCCTGCTGCTGTTCGATGCGCACAAAGGTGTCGCTGGCCAGCGGCCGCACCTGGCGGCCCATGTCAAACAGCTGGAACTGGGTGCCAGCCTGGGTCAGAAAGTCGGTCAGAGTATTGATGGCGGTCGGCGTCGCAGACATGGAGAGCTCCGGCTTGAATATGATGCGGGCCGATTATAAGGCCATGGCCACGGATAGCCAGCGTTGGCTCCGGCCCGGATGGCGAGTCTGTGGCGGGATCTCTGCATGGCAGCCGCTCGGGAGGAGGTGTATAGTATCGCCCTTTTTTACGGGCGGTTGGCTGCGAAGGCTGCCGCTCTGGCTGGCGTCTTGTTGTTGCCTTGCTTGGCAAGCGCACGGCCATCCCGGATCAACCTGTGGTGATGAGGAAGTGCACGATATGAATCAATATTTGCTGGTCGCCGGCTTGCTGGGGGAACTCACGGCCGAGCTGCAGCGCCTCGAGCGCTGGCAGGCGGAGCATCCGGGCGAGGAGGCACTGGCCAGTACCCTGCCTTTTTGTGTCGATACCCTGAGCTTTGACCAGTGGTTGCAGTTCGTGCTGATCCCGCGCATGGAGCAGCTGGTGGTGATGCAGGCGCCGTTGCCGAGCAGCGTCTCCCTCTACCCCATGGCCAGTGAAGTCTATAAAGAGGAGCTGGCCGAGGTGGAGGCCCTGCTGCGGCTGATCGCCCGCTTCGACCTGCTGCTCTCCGGCAAAGTGGTCGAGCAATGATGGACGAGCAGAGTAAAGAAGAGAAAGCGCTGCAGCTCACCCTGCTCTATCAGGATGAGTGGCTGGTGGCGGTCAACAAGCCCTCCGGCCTGTTGGTGCATCGCAGCTGGCTCGACAAGGCCGAGACCCGCTTTGCCATGCAGATGACCCGGGATCTGATCGGCGGTCGCCACGTCTATCCGGTTCATCGCCTCGATCGACCCACTTCCGGGGTGCTGCTGTTCGCCCTCGATCCGGCGGTTGCCCGTACCCTGACCGAGGCGTTTGCCAACCGTCAGGTACACAAGGAGTATCTGGCGCTGGTGCGCGGCTGGGCGCCCGAGCAGGGGGTGATCGACTACCCCCTCAAGGAGCAGCTGGACAAGATCGCCGACGCCATGAGCGACCCGGATCGGCCGGCGCAGGAGGCGGTCACCACCTTCCGCCGGCTGCACCGGGTCGAGTTGCCCCATGCGGTCTCCAAGAAGCACCCCACCAGTCGCTACAGTCTGGTCAGATTGTTCCCGAAAACCGGCCGCAAGCATCAGCTGCGCCGCCATATGGATCATCTGTTCCATCCGATTGTGGGCGACACCACCCACGGCGATGGCCGCCATAACCGCTTCTTCCGCGAGCATTATGGCTGCGAGCGCTTGCTGCTGGTGGCCCGCACCCTGAGTTTTACCCACCCGATCCTCAAGGTGCCGATGCGGATCCAGGCGCCGCTTGGTCAGGATGTGCTGCGCCTGTTTGCCGAGTTGGGCTGGCCTGCCAGCGAGAGTGACTACTGATCCGCATCCGGTTGCATCTGGCGCCAGCTTGTCGATAAAGTGACTCATCATCCGACTGAAATGGCAGGGAGCAGGTGATGGCACAGATCGATATCGTGGTAGGGAGCGTCTATGGTGCGGCCATGCTGGTGGCCGAGACGCTGGCAGATGAGCTGGCACGGCAAGGGCACAAGACTGCGCTTTATGAAGAGGCACGGCTGGAGAATATCGACCCCGGCCGTTTTTTATTGCTGGTCAGCGCCACCACGGGGCAGGGGGATATTCCCCCCAATCTGCAACCCTTTGCTACCGATCTGGCTGAGCGCGCCCCCTGGCTCAAGGGGTTGCGGTATGCTCTGGTCGCCATGGGGGACAGCAGCTACGACCATTTTTGCGGTGCCGGCCGTCGGCTGGATAGTCAGTTGCAGGAGCTGGGGGCAACAGCGGTTGTCCCGCGCCTTGAGCTGGATGCGACCCTGCACGATGAGCCGGAGCGGGTCGCTCTGGCCTGGCTAAAAAGCTGGCATATATAGCCGGAAAATTACGCGGTAATTTGCCTCATATAAGTCCCCTGTCCGGTTCGGCAGGGGATTATTATTTGTGCGCCATTCTCCCCATGTCCATCAAATATCCGCACTGACAATAACGACATATTTCTCACTGACACCGTTTTCTTGTTTGTGCTGTTTCAAAAGGCAGCAGGACATATCAGGCAAATAAAAGTTCAATCATGAAAGCGATTTCAGTCATGTTTTTGCCAATGAGTGATCAAATATTCACTTTCATCTCGTCGCGAATTAATTAATGAGAGCGGTTTCAGGTTGATCTTGATCGCTTCATTTTTGATATAATTGGTTAATTATTGCTTTGTTTTTGGATTTTTTGCGTCATTGATGTGAGGCGATCGTTTGCCGAGCGATTTGTCGCCATTTTGTGAGTCGGTTCATATTTGTCGCGATATGTGCTCCCTATAATCGACCTCGGTTATCACCAGCAGGATTGCCCGGTGATAAATATTCAGGATCACACTCCTCACAGCGGGAAATAAGGAATATGACAATGAAAATGAAGTGGCTCCCGATTGCTGCAGCTGTTACTGCCGCCCTGGCTTCCCAAGCCGCCTTTGCCGTAGATTTCCACGGTTACTTCCGTTCCGGTGTCGGTGTTTCCGACAACGGTGAAATGCAGACCATCAGCAAGCAAAAAGTTGGTCGTCTGGGTAACGAGAACGAAACTTATGGTGAAGTTCAGTTGGGCCAAGAGGTTTACAACAAGAACAACCAGACTTTCTATGTCGACTCCATGTTTGCCATGACCTCTGGTCAGAAGCGTGACTGGGAAGGCGACGGCAAAGATGGCGATGCTACCTTCGCTCTGCGTCAGTTCAACGTTCAAGCCAAGAACATGTTTGGCGGTAACGAGACTCTGTGGGCCGGTAAGCGCTACTACCAGCGTCATGACATCCATATTTCCGATACCTACTACTGGGATGTATCCGGTGCTGGTGCCGGTGTAGAAAATATCGAAGCTGGTCCGGGCAAACTCTCTGTGGCTGTGCTTCGTAACGACCCGTGGGATGCTTACGATGGTGGTAAAGACGACTCCAAGACTCTGGATACTAACGTTTTTGACATCCGTTATGCCGGTATCCCGCTCTGGACAGACGCCTCTCTGGAACTGGGTTATGACTTTGCCAGCTCCAACCCGACTGATCAGCAGAAACTGAAATACCCGGATCTGAAAGATGGCCACATGGTGACTGCTGAGCTGACCCAATCCATGCTGGGCGGTTTTAACAAGACTGTCGCTCAGTACTTCAAGGATGGTCTGGCTGCTCAAGGTGTTAACTACCAAGGTGGTTCAGGCAGTGGTCTGCAGGCCAATGCAGAAAGCGGTGACGGTTTCCGTCTGATCAACTGGGGTGTACTGCCGGTAGGTGACAAGGTCGAGTTTGGTCACCAGATCATCTACGCACAGGCAAACGGTCTGGAAAAAGACACCAAGGATGTAGATACCTTCTCCATCGTTGCTCGTCCGATGTACAAATGGAACGACGTAATGAAGACCATCGTCGAGCTGGGTTACTTCAAGGATAACGAGAAGGTTACCAATAAAGCCGATAAGTCCACTGAAGGCAGTAAGTATACCATCGCACAAGCCTGGTCTGCTGGCTCCAGCTTCTGGGCTCGTCCGGAAATCCGTGTATTCGCCTCTTACGTGGATCAGGACGGTGCTTTCCGTGCCGACAGCAACGGTGTTAGACAGGACAATGCTTGGAACTTCGGTGTACAAGCTGAAGCTTGGTGGTAATCTCACCATCACCTGATATCAAGTCGCCCCCGCTTGTCGGGGGCTCTTTTTTTCAAGATGGCGTGTAGGGTATGCAGATGAAATATAGCAAGGTAGCGTTGACGATTTTGTGTTCCACTCTGATGACGGCGTGTGCGTCTCTTGAGGCTACAGTGGCTCCCACCCAGGAGTACAAGAGTATTCTCGATAGCCGTGCCAGCGCCCTGCAGCAACTCGGCACAGCCACAGTATGTTGCTCTAGTATCAGTGAGTTGCGGTATCAGCCGTTGGCCGCTGAGCAGAAAAAATTGATTGCCATTGATGGCAGCTCTCCGGCGTTCAACTTCCCGGAAGGCAAGAGCTATTACGCAGCGTTCAAGCTGCCGACCAATTCCGGCGATCTCAAAATTACCGTTGCAGGTCTGATCGACAAGACCCTGTTCAACCCCACCGTATTGATGCTGGACTCTCAGTTCAAACCGACTCGTACTATCGGTTCCGACATCATTACCTATAAGCCGGCCAGGCTGCTGGATGGTGATCGGGTAGAGGGGGTCTTTACCATTGACCGCTCCTATGTTGGCAACCCGAACAACGAAACCTACATGGTGATTTACACCACTCAGGCTACTTTGAGCCAAACTACCCAAGCGATGAGCCCCTCCAAGATGATGGCCAAGTCATTGAGTGTTCAGGATTATGGCGCCAAGGACCCGCTCATTCCTCACTCTGCCTGGGGTGTGGTTAGCGTTGATGTGGAAGACATGAGTTCCACCAAGCTGGGTGATAACTTCTACAAACCGGTTTACCAGGAAGCGATCAATGCCAACACTCCGATCGTTGACCCTACCCCTAACAAGCTGGTTGTTCCTGCAGCAACAGCTGCTGTTGCAACGAGTGCAGCTGTCCCTGCCAAGCCGGCTCCTGCCATGCTGAGTGAAACCGAAGCCTTCTATCAATCCCAGATCGAGAAGGCGGTGAAAGCGGGCGATATCGACAAGGCGATGCAGCTGGTCAATGAAGCTGAGCGTGCCGGTTCGACCAAAGCGAAACAGGTATTTGTCGATGCGGTGAAGCGCTCGCAAAAATAAGCTCAAGCAAATTTGAGTGATCACTATATTTATTAAGGCCTCCCTTGTTGGAGGCCTTTTTAATCGGTAGACTGTAATAATAGAGAATAAGCCTGTTACATTGGGTTACATTCCGTTTCCGTTTGCATTGCTTGGAGTAATAAAAATACAATGCGAAACTGTAATTTATATTTAGATGTAATAGAGTGATTGTGCAGAATTGCATTCAAAAAATATGTGCAATTTTCCCTCCAGAACAAGTTGTGATCTTCCCTCCAAAATCAATATTCCACTTCCATCGAAAGCAGAAATTTACGACCCGCTGGGTTATATTCTGATGGTCAAAATAAGCAAACCCCATTCGATAATATTTCGATGAAGAGTCGTTGGTTCATCCTAATAAATCGTTCAGGGACGACAATCCATTCAGGAGCGCACACAATGTTGAAAAATGCTTTCGCTAATCTGCAAAAGGTTGGTAAGGCGCTGATGCTGCCAGTATCAGTCCTGCCAGTCGCAGGTATTCTGTTGGGGGTGGGTGCTGCCCACTTCAGCTGGCTGCCGGAAATTGTTTCCCAGTTGATGGAACAGGCCGGTGGTTCCGTATTTGGCCAGATGGCCCTGCTGTTCGCAGTGGGTGTCGCCCTTGGCTTTACCAATAACGACGGTGTATCCGGCCTGTCTGCCATCGTTGGCTACGGCATCATGGTCGCCACTCTGAAGGTAATGGCACCTGTCATGGGTGTTGAAAGCATCGAGACCGGTGTGCTGGGTGGTATCCTGGCCGGTGGTATCGCTGCCTGGGCCTTCAACCGCTTCTACAAAATCCAGCTGCCCGAGTATCTGGGTTTCTTCGCCGGCAAACGTGCCGTACCCATCATCACCGGTTTCCTCTCTATCGGTCTGGGTGTCATCCTCTCCGTCATTTGGCCGCCAGTAGGTGGCGCTATCGGTGCCTTCTCTGACTGGGCTGCCAACCAGAACCCGGTACTGGCCTTCGGTATCTACGGTGTGGTTGAGCGTTCTCTGATCCCGTTCGGTCTGCACCACATCTGGAACGTACCGTTCTTCTATCAGGCTGGTACCTGCGTCAACGGTGCCGGTGAAACTGTTCACGGTATCATGACCTGCTTCCTGACCGCTGATGACGCGTCCCGCGCTGCCGGTAACGGCTTCGGTCAGCTGGCTGGTGGCTACCTGTTCAAAATGTTCGGTCTGCCTGCCGCTGCGTTTGCCATCGCTCACGCCGCCAAGCCGGAGAACCGTGCCAAGGTAGTAGGTATCATGGCCTCTGCAGCCCTGACCTCTTTCCTGACCGGTATTACCGAGCCGATCGAGTTCTCCTTCCTGTTCGTTGCTCCGGTACTGTACGCCATCCACGCTGTACTGGCTGGTCTGGCTTACGTGCTGACCAACACCCTGGGTATCGTACACGGTCACACCTTCTCCAACGGTTTCATCGACTTCGTTGTTCAGTCCCCGCGTGCCAGCCACATGATGCTGCTGGTTGGTCTGGGTCTGGTATACGCTGCCATCTACTACGTGGTATTCAGCTTCGTTATCCGTGCCATGAACCTGAAAACTCCGGGTCGTGAAGACGAGAGCACCGAGTCCACTGTTGGCCAAGGTAAAGACGAAATGTCCGCCGCTCTGGTTGCTGCCTTCGGTGGTAAAGAGAACATCGCTTCTCTGGATGCCTGCATCACCCGTCTGCGTGTTGGCGTGAAAGATGTAGCCAAGGTTGACCAAGCTGGTCTGAAGAAACTGGGTGCTGCCGGTGTGGTAGTGGCTGGTTCCGGCGTACAAGCCATCTTCGGTACCAAGTCCGACAACCTGAAAACCGACATGGATATCTGGATGAAGAGCAACTAATTCAGTTGCCTGACATCAGGTTCCGGAAGAGGGAGGCGCAAGCCTCCCTCTTCTTTTTGTGCCGTTTGGTGACTGGGAGCTGAGTCTGTCATGAAGCACTTGACCGGTATTGTTGGTACGCGGCAATAAAAAGAGCGCCACAGCGGGCGCTCTTTAAGCAAGAGGGGGAAGGGTTAGAGTTTCTCCAGATCCCGCTCAATCTCGCTGATCTTGTTCTGCACTACCTTCTCCAGATGGCGCAAGTCGCGCAGGATCTTCTGCTTGATGTCCGGGTCGGCATGAACATGCACGCCCTGGGTAAGGCTGTCGAGCTCATCGACCACGTATTTGAGGTTGGCGTTGATCTCGGTGACATCCTTGTACTCATGGGTGCCCGAGTCAACCAGCATGGTTTTGCGCTGGCGCGGGTATTTGAATTTGACACTCTTGGCGAAGAACTCGCCCTTCTGCTTCTTGAAGTAGATCTTGAGGATGTCGTGGTTGGCCTCCTGGCGCAGGGTGTAGCTGTCGACGGAGGCGGGATCCTGGATCCCCAGACTCTTGAGATTCTCGTACATCAGGCTTCCTCGGTTTGAAACGATCCTGTCCCATCTATCTTAACCGAGCTTGTGCTGCTTGCCTGTGACAGCGGCGCCAAAATCAAAAGGGCGCCATCAGGCGCCCTTTAAAGCACGGTGAACGGCTTACTCGTCGATGGAGCGCAGCAGGGCGTTGATGCCGACTTTGGCGCGGGTCTTGGCATCCACCTTCTTGACGATCACGGCAGCGTAGAGGCTGTACTTGCCGCACTTGGAGGGCAGGGAGCCGGAGACGACTACGGAGCCAGCCGGTACGCGGCCGTAGTGGATTTCGCCGGTTTCGCGGTCATAGATGCGGGTGGATTGGCCGATGAAGACGCCCATTGAGATAACGGAACCTTCCTCGACGATCACCCCTTCAACCACTTCGGAGCGGGCACCGATAAAGCAGTTGTCTTCGATGATGGTCGGGTTGGCCTGCAGTGGCTCCAGTACGCCGCCGATGCCGACGCCGCCGGAGAGGTGTACGTTCTTGCCGATCTGGGCGCAGGAGCCGACGGTGGCCCAGGTATCGACCATGGTGCCTTCGTCAACGTAGGCGCCGATGTTGACGTAAGAGGGCATCAGCACAGTGTTGGGGGCGATAAAGGAGCCTTTGCGGGCGGTCGCCGGCGGCACCACACGTACACCGGCAGCCTTGAACTGCTCTTCGGTGTAGTTGGAGAACTTGAGGGGAACCTTGTCGTAGTACTGGGCGTCGTCGCCCTTGATGATGCCGTTGTCGTTGATACGGAACGAGAGCAGTACCGCCTTCTTCAGCCACTGATGAACAACCCACTCACCGGCGATCTTCTCGGCAACCCGGGCCTTGCCGGAGTCCAGCAGTTCGATGACTTGCAGGATGGCGGATTTGGTAGCGCTGTCCACAGTGCTCGGGGTAATGGTGTCGCGGCGCTCGAAGGCCGCTTCAATGATCTGTTGCAACTCGGTCATGACAGGTTTCCTTTAAAAAATTCTGTTTGTTGTATCACACTTTTCCGACTGTTTTTAAGTGGCTGACCGGAATTCTTCCGGCCAGCGACCATTTCTTTCATATTTCCCAGCCAACCATTTGTTTGGTATGGGAAAACGGAGGTAAAAACAGCCTCTTTCGAATCAGATTGCACTCACTCCATGACAAATTGCTGCGGATTGAGCTGATGCACCAGCCGCTCTTCCAGTTGCAGTTGCTGCTCTGCCGTCAATGGCTCGCCATCGAGGCTGGTCAGACTGAAAAAGTCCTCGACCCGTTCGCCAAAGGTGGCGATCTTGGCGGCGTGCAGCGACAGGCCGCACTGCTGGAATACCGCGCCGATCCGCGCCAGCAGGCCGGGAGTATCGAGGGCGGTCAGCTCCATCAGGGTGTGGCGGCTCTCCCCCTTGTGCGGTAGAAAAACGACCCGGGTCGGCACGCTGAACTGGCGGTGGCGCCGTGACAGCGGTTTGTTGCGCAGCACCAGTTTGCCCGGCTCCTGCAGCGCCTTCTCCAGCGCTTTCTTGATGGTGGCGGTGCGGTTGGGACTAATGGGTTCGCCGTTGGGTTCCAGCACCACAAAGGTATCGAGCACGAAGTTGCTGCGCGAGTTCATGATCTGGGCGTCGTGAATGTTGAGGTTCTTCTGATCCAGCGCCGAGGCGACGGTGGCAAACAGGTTCGGCGTGTCGCGGCAGTAGATGAACACCTCGCTGCCACCGCGGGTCGGGTGTTTGCCGATCAGCACCAGCGGCGCCGGGTTGTCGCCATGCTCGATGATGTGGCGGCAGTGCCAGGCGATCTGTTCCGGGCTGTGACGCAGGAAGTAATCGGCCTTGAAGTCGCCCCAGAGCTGATTGATCGCCTCCTCCGGCACGTCACGCTGCGCCAGCAGCTGCTTGGCTTGGCGCTGGTTCTCGCGAATGCGCAGTCGCATGTCGGGCGGGTTCTCCAGCCCCTGGCGCAGCGCCTTCTGGGTCGCGAAGTAGAGCTCGCGCAGCAGAGTGCCCTTCCAGTCGTTCCACAGGGTGTCGTTGGTGGCGCAGATATCGGCCACGGTGAGGCAGTAGAGCAGGTCGAGATGCTGCTCGTCGCGCACCTTCTGGGCAAAGTCGGTGACCACGTCAGGGTCATAGATATCGCGGCGCTGGGCGGTGACCGACATCAGCAGATGGTGGCGCACCAGCCAGGCGACCAGCCGGCTCTCGTAGCGATCGAGGCCGTGCAGCTGGCAGAACTCCAGCGCATCGACGGCGCCAAGTTCCGAGTGATCGCCGCGCCGCCCCTTGGCGATATCGTGGAACAGGGCGGCGATGCTGAGCAGCTCCGGTTTGCGCAACCGGGTGAACACCTCGTGGCAGAGCGGGTGACTCTGGCGGTTGGCCGGGTTGGGAAAGCCGTGAATGTTCTTGAGCAGCCGATGGGTGTGCTCATCCACCGTGTAGGCGTGGAACATGTCGAACTGCATCTGGCCGACGATGAGGTTCCACTGCGGCAGGTAAGCCGCCAGAATGCCGTACTTGTGCATCAGGCTCATCGGCAGGCCGATACCGTTGGGGTGGCGCAGCAGCGCCATGAACAGGCGACGGCACTCCGGCAGATCCTGCAGCCAGCAGTTGAGCTTGCGCCGCGCTTCGCGCAGCTGGCGCAGGGTGGCGGAGTGGATACCGGCAATCTCGGGATGCTGGGCCATCTGGTAGAAGAGGCGCAGGATAGCGGCAGGCTCGCGGGCGAACAGCTCGGCATCTACTGCATCGATGAGGCGGCCACGGAGCTGGAACTCGTCGGAGAGGCGGCGCACATCCATGGCGCTGTTGCCAAGAATCGCCTCGTCAAACAGTTGCAGCAGCATCTCGTTGAGCTCGGCAACCCGCCGTACCGTCTGGTAGAAGCGCTTCATCATCTGCTCGATCGGCGCGTTGCCTTCCCCCTCGAAGCCCAGCATCTGGGCCACGGTGCGCTGGCGGTCGAACAGCAGGCGGTTGTCGCCCTTGTTGATGGCCATGTGCAGGGCAAAGCGTACCTTCCAGAGGAAATTCTGGCAGTCGAGCAGCTCGCGGTACTCGGCGCGGTTGAGGAAGCCGTGACTGGTCATCTCGAACAGGGTGGTGGCACCGAAGTGGCGACGGGCGACCCAGGCGAGGGTCTGGATGTCGCGCAGACCGCCCGGATTGCACTTGAGGTCCGGCTCCAGCTTGTAGGCGGTACCGAGAAACTGCTGGTGCCGCTCCGCCTGCTCTTGGCGCTTGGCGCGAAAGAAGGCTTCGCTCGGCCAGAAGTGCTGGGGGCCGGTTGCCTCTTTGAGTTGCCGGAAACCCTCCTTGCGGCCGGTGATGTAGCGCGCCTCAATGAGGTTGGTGGCGACTGTGATGTCGGCCTTGCCCTGCTCGATGCACTCCGCCACGTTGCGTACCGCCTGACCCACCTCCAGCTTGAGATCCCATAGCAGGGTGATGAACTCGCCGATGCGCAGCCCCAGCACTTCGTCCAGCTCGTCGCCGTCATAGAGGATCAGCAGGTCGATGTCGGAGTGGGGGTGCAGCTCGCCTCGGCCATAACCGCCTACCGCGATGAGGGTGAGGTCGCTCTTGTCGAAGCCAAACTTCTGCCAGAGGCGGCAGAGCAGTTGATCCATATATTCGGAGCGGGTGGCGACCAGCTCGATGATATTGTCACCGGCATCGAAGCGGGCGTGCAGCCAGCCGAGAAAGCGGCTCAGGTACTCTTTGCAGTTGTCGCGGGTGAGCTGGTCGTCGGGTAACAGGTGGGGGGAAAGCAGGCTGGCGTCCATGGCATCTCACACACAAGTGGCAGGCATATGGCTGAAACGGGCAGTAAAAACCCCGGCGCTTTTCGCTAAGGGCCGGGGTTCGATGTTAGCTGTGTTTGATGAAGCGGTCGATAGTGTCGTCGGGGCGCAGGGTCAGCACTTCGCAGCCATCTTCGGTCACCAGCAGGGTGTGTTCCCACTGGGCGGAGTCGCCGCCATCCTTGGTGGTGACGGTCCAGCCATCCTTCGGATTGACCTTGCAGTGGTACTTCTTGCTGTTGACCATCGGCTCGATGGTGAAGCACATGCCCGCCTTCAGCTCCAGCTTGCCGCCGTTGCGGTAGTGGAGGATCTGCGGCTCTTCGTGGAATTCGGCACCGATGCCGTGGCCACAGTAGTCACGCACCACGGAGAAGCCGGCCTTCTCTACGATGGGCTGGATCACTGCGCCGATCTCGGTGATGCAGGCACCCGGTCGTACCTTCTTGATGGCGGCGTAGAGGCTCTCTTGCGCAATCTTGCAGAGCTGACGACGCAGCGGAGTGGTCTCGCCCACGATGAACATGGCAGAGGTGTCGCCGTGGTAGCCATCCTTGATGACGGTGATGTCGAGGTTGATGATGTCGCCATCACGCAGCTTCTTGTGGTTCGGGATGCCGTGGCAGATCACATCGTTCACCGAGGTGCAGATGGATTTGGGGAAGCCGTGGTAGTTGAGCGGAGCCGGGATAGCCTGCTGCACGTCAACGATGTAGTTGTGGCAAAGGGTGTTCAGTTCGTCAGTGGTGACGCCTGCTTTGACATGGGGCGCAATCATGACCAGCACATCGGCGGCCAATTGGCCGGCAACGCGCATCTTTTCAATCTCTTCCGGTGTCTTGATTTTAATGGACATGGGATCTCTCTTGCGGCCTGCCACCGGGCCTGCGAGGGCAGGCTGGACAGGTAATGAAAAATAGATGCGTTTGCAATCAGGCCAAAATTTTATCCGCAACCCCTTCGTACTTCCAGTGTGATTGTCATCACAACGTCAAATGGCAGTCGCAACCTCCGTTGACGGGATCCATATTTAGCGCTCGTTTAGCCTCGCTCCGGTGGTGTCGTGGCCAAAGTTATGATATAAAGCGCGCCGGAATGGGGAACTTGCGTCCCGATTTCATCACCCTTACTTAAACAACACACACACATCGACACATATGCCGGGGTGCCTTAACGGGTCGGTTATATGGGATGTGTGGAGGCCTAACCCCAATACAGAGGTATAAAATGGCTAAAGTTTCTATGCGCGACATGCTGCAAGCCGGCGTTCACTTCGGTCACCAGACTCGTTACTGGAACCCGAAAATGAAATCCTACATCTTCGGTGCTCGCAGCAAAGTTCACATCATCAACCTGGAAAAAACCGTTCCGATGTTTGACGATGCCATGAACTTCATCAGCTCCGTAGCTGCCAAGAAAGGCAAGGTACTGTTCGTAGGTACCAAGCGTGCCGCGTCTGAAGCCGTAAAAGAAGCCGCTGAGCGTTGCGACCAGTTCTATGTTAACCACCGCTGGCTGGGCGGCATGCTGACCAACTGGAAAACCGTTCGTCAGTCCATCAAGCGCCTGAAAGATCTGGAAACCCAGAGCCAGGACGGTACCTTCGACAAGCTGACCAAGAAAGAGGCGCTGATGCGTACTCGCGAAATGGAAAAGCTGGAGAAGAGCCTGGGTGGTATCAAGAACATGGGCGGCCTGCCTGACGTTCTGTTCGTTGTCGATGCCGACCACGAGCACATCGCTATCAAAGAAGCCAACAACCTGGGTATCCCGGTAGTTTCCATCGTTGATACCAACTCCAACCCGGACGGCGTTGATTACGTCATCCCGGGTAACGACGACGCTATCCGTGCTGTTCAGCTGTACCTGAATGCTGCTGCTGACACCGTACTGGAAGCTCGCGCTCAGGACATCGTTGTTCAAGCTGAACAAGATGGCTTCGTTGAAGCTGAGTAATTGATAAGGACTGCAAAGCCCTTATTAACCAAGCTGATGTAATTGGTTAGCAGGGGCCCTTGTGGCCCCTGTTTCTTGTCAATTCAAGACCGAGGATACTGGACATGGCAAACATTTCTGCCGCCCTGGTAAAAGAACTGCGCGAGCGCACCGCCGCTGGCATGATGGATTGCAAAAAAGCACTGGAAGAAGCTGCTGGTGATATCGAGCTGGCAATTGAGAACATGCGCAAATCCGGTCAGGCCAAAGCCGCCAAGAAAGCTGGCCGTATCGCCGCTGAAGGTGTGATCTTCGCCCGTACCGAAGGCAACGTTGCCGTCATGATCGAGCTGAACTGCGAGACTGACTTCGTTTCCAAGGATGCCGGCTTCCTGGCCATGGGTCAGAAGATCGTCGAGATCGCTGCTACCCAGAAGATTGCTGATGTTGACGCGCTGAAAGCTGCTGACTTCGGCAACGGTGAGTCCGTAGAGCTGACCATCACCAACCTGATCGCCAAGATCGGTGAGAACATGAACCTGCGTCGCGTGATGCTGGTTGAAGGTGACAACCTGGGTACCTACGTTCACGGTTCCCGCATCGGTGTTATCACCAAGCTGACTGGCGGTACCGACGAGCTGGCCAAAGATCTGGCCATGCACGTAGCTGCCAACAGCCCGCAGTTCGTCAAGCCGGAAGATGTTTCCGCTGACGTCGTTGCCAAAGAGCGCGAAATCCAGATCGACATCGCCATCAACTCCGGCAAGCCGAAAGAGATCGCCGAGAAGATGGTTGAAGGCCGCATGAAGAAGTTCACCGGTGAGGTTTCCCTGACTGGTCAGCCGTTCGTGAAAGATCCTTCCATGACCGTTGCCGAGCTGCTGAAGAAAGAAGGCGCTGACGTTGTCTCCTTCACCCGTTTCGAAGTGGGCGAAGGCATCGAGAAGCAAGAGACCGATTTCGCTGCTGAAGTTGCAGCTCAGATCGCGGCCGCTCAGAAGGCTTAATCGAACCGGTTTTTCCGTTTCCCCAGACCGCGACTTATGTCGCGGTCTTTATATGACCAGGAATCAGTGACATGAGTACCAATCCCAAACCTGCATACAGACGTGTTCTTCTGAAGTTGAGTGGTGAAGCCCTGCAAGGCGCCGAGGGTTTCGGCATTGATCCGGCGGTGCTGGATCGGATGGCCCAAGAGATCAAGGAGCTGGTTGAGTTGGGTGTTCAGGTCGGTCTGGTCATCGGTGGCGGCAACCTGTTCCGTGGTGCCGGTCTTGCCAAAGCGGGCATGAACCGCGTGGTGGGCGACCACATGGGTATGCTGGCAACCGTGATGAACGGTCTGGCCATGCGTGATGCCCTGCATCGTGCTTATGTGAATGCCCGTCTGATGTCTGCCATCTCCCTGCAGGGGATCTGTGACTCCTACGTCTGGGCCGAAGCCATCAGCCAGCTGCGTGCAGGCAAAGTGGTGATCTTCTCTGCCGGTACTGGCAACCCCTTCTTTACTACCGATTCTGCGGCCTGTCTGCGCGGGATCGAAATCGAAGCCGACGTGGTGCTGAAAGCCACCAAGGTCGATGGTGTATACAACGAAGATCCGGTCAAGAATCCGGATGCCGTGCTGTACCATGAATTGAGTTATGATGAAGTTCTTGAAAAAGAGCTCAAGGTGATGGATCTTGCTGCCTTTACTCTGGCACGTGACCATGATCTGCCGATCCGCGTGTTCAACATGAACAAACCGGGTGCCCTGCGCCGGGTTATCATGGGTGAGCCGGAAGGTACCCTGATCCATCACGTCAGCAAATAAGATAGATGCGAGCCGCGCGGCGGCTCGTTCGCCAAAAGGAAAACCGCTGTGATCAACGAGATTAAAAACGACGCCAAGGAGCGCATGGGCAAGAGTGTCGAGTCACTCAAGACCCAGATGTCCAAGATCCGTACCGGCCGTGCTCACCCGAGCCTGCTCGACGGTATCCAGGTTGAGTACTACGGTGCGGCCACTCCGCTGAAGCAGCTGGCCAACGTGGTAGCCGAAGACTCTCGCACCCTCTCCATCTCCGTATTTGACCGCTCCATGATCCAGGCGGTAGAGAAAGCGATCCTGACTTCCGATCTGGGCCTGAACCCCTCCAGCAACGGCCAGAGCCTGCGTGTGCCGCTGCCGCCGCTGACCGAAGAGCGTCGCCGCGACCTGACCAAGGTTGTTCGTGGTGAAGCGGAGAACGCTCGTGTTGCCGTGCGCAACATCCGTCGCGATGCCAACGCCGATCTGAAAGCGCTGCTGAAGGACAAAGAGATCTCCGAAGACGACGACCGTCGCGCCCAGGAAGAGATCCAGAAACTGACCGACTCCTACATCAAGCTGGTCGATGAGGCCCTTGCTGCAAAGGAGAAGGAGCTAATGGAAATCTAAGCGCCTGAAAGGTATATTACGAGCGCCGTGTAGTGCCCCTGCACGGCGCTTTTGTCTTTGTGGGAGAAAACCATGTCGCTTTTGGCTGCGTTGGGTGATTGCGCCAACACCTCTTTGCCCCGTCACGTCGCCATCATCATGGATGGCAACGGCCGCTGGGCCCAGAACCGTGGCAAGATGCGGGTCTATGGGCACAAGGCTGGCGTCAAGTCGGTGCGTGAGGCGGTGACCTTTGCCGCCCGGGCCAAGATCGAAGCATTGACCCTGTTCGCCTTCTCCAGCGAGAACTGGCGTCGCCCGGAAGGGGAGGTCAGTGCCTTGATGGAGCTCTTCATTACCGTGCTGGGCCGTGAGGTGAGCAAGCTTCACAGCAACGGCATCCGGCTCAAGGTGATCGGTGATACCGCCCGCTTCAGCGAGCGGCTGCAGGCCAAGATCGCCAAGGCGGAAGCGCTGACCGCCAACAACAAGGGGTTGACCCTGAACATTGCGGCCAACTATGGCGGCCAGTGGGATATCGCCCAAGCGGCCCGCAAGCTGGCCACTGCCGTGGCGGCCGGTGAATTGTCGGCCGACCAGATTGATGAGTCCATGCTTGGCCGCGAGGTATGCATGGCCGATCTGCCCCCGGTGGATCTTCTGATCCGTACTGGTGGTGACCATCGCATCAGCAATTTTGTTTTATGGCAGCTCGCCTATGCCGAGCTCTACTTTACCCCGGTGTTGTGGCCCGATTTCAACGAGGCCGAGTTCAGTGAGGCCGTTGCCTCCTTTGTTGCCCGCGAACGCCGCTTCGGTTGTACGGGTGAACAGATCCGGGAATTGATCGCCGAGCAGCAGACCGGCTAAACCCCGCTCCCAAGAGAGAGGTTTCTTTTGCTAAAACAACGAATTATTACTGCTTTGATGTTGATCCCCCTGGTATTGGGGGCGCTTTTCTTTCTGCCATTGAAGTTTTTTGCCCTGTTGGCTGCGCTGGTCTTTTTGCTGGCCAGCCGTGAATGGAGCGGCTTTGTCTCTGCCGCCCCGCAACAATGGTTACCCATCGTATTCTGCCTGTTGCTCGGGGCCAGCCTGTTCTGGTTGCCGGTGGAGCAGCTCTGGACTCCCCATCTGCACCCGCTGGTGATGGGCGTGCTCTGGACCGCCGTCAGCTGGTGGCTGCTCGGCTTGCTGCTGGTGCTGCGCTATCCCCAAAGCGCCAAGCTGTGGAAAGAGTCGGTCTGGCTCAAGTCCCTGTTTGGTCTGGTGACTCTGGTTCCCTTCTTCTGGTCACTGGTGGCCATCCGTGGTTACAACTTCTATCACGACCCCATGATGGGGGCCTGGATCCTGCTGTTCGTCATGGGTCTGGTTTGGGCGGCAGATTCTGGCGCGTATTTTTTCGGCAAGGCGTTCGGCAAACACAAGCTGGCACCGGCCGTGAGCCCGGGTAAAACCATCGAAGGGATGTGTGGCGGCCTCTTTACTGCCAGCCTGCTGGCGGTGGGGGTGACCTGGTTCATGGGCTTTGTGCCCGCCAAGATGGGGATCGTGCTGTTCTGCTCGCTGCTGGCGGTGCTCGCCTCTGTACTCGGCGATCTGACCGAGAGCATGTTCAAACGTGAGGCCGGTATCAAGGATTCCGGCTCCCTGCTGCCGGGCCATGGTGGCATCCTCGACCGGATCGACAGCCTGACGGCCGCCCTGCCGGTGTTCCTGCTCAGCTATCTGCTACTCAGCCAGGAGTTCTGATGCACAAGTCTCTGGTTATTCTGGGGGCGTCCGGCTCCATTGGTCAGAGTACCCTGAAGGTGCTGCGCCACAACCCGGGCAGTTGGCAAGTATTGGCGTTGACCGCCGCCCGCAACGTGGATGCCATGTTGCGGGATTGTCTCGAATTCTCCCCCCGTTTTGCCGTGATGGTCGATGAGGAGGCCGCCCGTGAGCTGGCTGCTCGTCTGCAAGCGCACGGCAGTGCGACTAGGGTCATGTCTGGTGCCGCCGCCCTGTGCGACGTAGCCGCTCACCCCGATGCTCACAGCGTGATGGCGGCCATTGTCGGTGCGGCCGGACTCGCCCCCACCATGGCTGCGGTACGTGCCGGCAAGCGCATTCTGCTGGCCAACAAGGAGGCGCTGGTGATGTCCGGTGCCTTCTTCATGGAGGCCGTGCGTGAGCATGGTGCCGAGCTTCTGCCCATCGACAGCGAACATAACGCCATCTTCCAGTGCCTGCCGACCGAGGTGCAGCGCCAACCCGGTTTCTGCGATCTGGCGGCGGCGGGGATCAGCAAAATCCTGCTGACCGGTTCCGGTGGCCCGTTCCGTTATACCGAGGTTGGCGAGCTGGCTCATGTCACGCCGGCACAAGCCATCGCTCACCCCAACTGGTCGATGGGGGCCAAGATTTCAGTCGACTCCGCCACCATGATGAACAAGGGGCTGGAGTATATCGAGGCGCGCTGGTTGTTCAATGCGGCGCCCGAGCAGATCCAGGTGGTGATCCACCCGCAGTCGGTGATCCACTCCATGGTGCAGTACAAGGATGGCTCCGTGCTGGCCCAGCTCGGCAACCCCGATATGTGCACTCCTATCGCCCACGCGCTGGCCTATCCCAATCGCATCCCTTCCAGCGTGGAACCTTTGGATTTCTTCAGTGTCGGAGAGTTCAGCTTTATCCGGCCTGATTACGATCGCTATCCCTGCCTGGCGCTGGCCATCAATGCCTGCCACAAGGGGCAAGCAGCAACCACTGCGCTCAATGCGGCCAATGAAGAGGCGGTTGCCGCCTTCCTGGCCGAGCGGATTGGCTTTATGGATATTGCCCGGATCAACGAGGCGGTGATGCTGGCGCTGGAGAGCAGTGCCGTGAGCTCCCTCGACGATCTGTTTGCCCTGGATGGCGTCGCGCGTGCCCGTGCCCGCCACCTGATTGAGGAGCTTGGCTGATGGGCGGTGTGTTGTGGAATATCGGGGCCTTTGTCGTTGCCCTTGGCCTGCTGGTCGCGGTACACGAGTTTGGCCACTTCTGGGTTGCCCGCCGTTGCGGGGTAAAGGTTGAGCGTTTCTCCATCGGTTTTGGCAAGGCGATCTGGCGTCGCCTTGGCAAGGACGGCACCGAATACGTGCTGGCCCTGATCCCGCTGGGTGGCTACGTCAAGATGCTGGATGGCCGGGTGGATGAGCTCAAACCCGGCGACGAGCAGTACGCCTTTAACCACAAGTCGGTATGGGCCCGGATGGCCATCGTTGCGGCTGGCCCCATGGCCAACTTCGTCTTTGCCCTGTTTGCCCTCTGGCTGATGTTCATGATTGGCGTGCCGGCGGTAAAACCGGTGATTGGCGAGGTACGCCCTGCGTCCATCGTGGCCGAGGCGGGCATCCTGCCGGGCATGGAGATTGTCGGGGTCGGTGATGAGCAGACCGGCGACTGGGAGAGCGTCACTTATGCCCTGCTGAGCCATCTGGGCGATCAGTCGGTCACCCTCAAGGTGAAAGCCCCCCAGACCAGCTATGCCACCGACAAGAATCTGTCGCTGGAGAGCTGGAAGTTTGATCCGGACCGGGAATCCCCGATCGGCAGCTTGGGGATCGTGCCCCTTGGTGGCAAGGTATTGCCTGTGGTGTCGGCCGTGGTAGCCAAGAGTGCCAGTGAAAAGGCGGGTTTGCAGGTTGGCGATCGCATCAAGCGGGTCGGCGAGCAGGAGATCACCGAGTGGGCCCAGTTCGTCGAGCTGGTGCAGCACGCACCGGGCGCACCGTTGCAGGTAGTGGTCGAGCGCAACAACCGCGACCTTGATGTGACCCTGACCCCGGATACCAGAAAGGTGCAGGGCAAACTGGTTGGTTTTGTCGGGCTCTCGCCGCAACTGGTTCCATTACCGGATGAATACCGAATTCTGTTACAGTATGGCCCTTTGCAGGCCCTGTGGCAGGGAGCCCAGAAGACCTGGAGCCTGATCACGCTCACCTTTGACATGATCGGCAAGCTGGTTGCTGGCATAGTGTCGCTGGATAACCTGAGCGGCCCCATCTCCATTGCCAAGGGGGCGGGCAGCAGTGCCGACTATGGTCTGGTCTATTTCTTGAGTTTTCTGGCGCTGATCAGCGTCAACCTGGGGATCATCAACCTGTTCCCCCTGCCGGTGCTCGATGGTGGCCATCTGGTCTATTTCCTTATCGAAGCGGTCACTGGCAAACCGGTGTCGGAGAGAATTCAGGAAGTGGGTTTCAGGATCGGTGCCGCCATTCTGATGTTATTGATGGGCATTGCGCTGTTTAACGATTTCGCTCGCCTCTGAGGCCAGAGCATCAACAAGGACACATAAGAACAAAATGGCTGTTAAAAAAGCATTGGTGTTGAGTTGCCTGCTGGGCGCCAGTTTCCTGGCCCAGGCGGCCCCTGCCTCTTTTGTGGTGCAAGATATCCAGGTCGAAGGTTTGCAACGGGTGACCCTGGGTGCGGCACTGTTGAACCTGCCGATCCGGGTTGGCGACTCTGTCGACTCCGTCGCATTGGCGAATGCCATCAAGAAGCTCTACTCCTCGGGCAACTTCGAGGATGTGAAGGTCTACCGCGATGGCCAGGTGCTGCAGGTGATGGTCAAGGAGCGTCCGACCATCTCCAGCATCGAGTTCTCCGGCAACAAGGATATCAAAGAGGAGCAGCTGACCCAGAGTCTGGAGTCCTCCGGCATCCGTGTCGGCGACCCGCTGGATCGCACCGTGCTTACCTCCCTCGAAAAAGGGTTGGAAGATTTCTACTATGGCGTGGGCAAGTACTCCGCCAAGGTCAAGGCTATCGTCACCCCGCTGCCGCGCAACCGGGTAGACCTGAAGTTCACCTTTGTCGAAGGTCAGGCTGCCAAGATCCAGCAGATCAACATCGTCGGCAACAGCGTCTTCCCGGAAGAGAAGCTGATTGCCCAGCTCTCCCTGCGTGACGAAGTGCCCTGGTGGAACTTCACCGCGGATCAGCGTTATCAGAAGCAGAAGCTGGCCGGTGATATCGAAACCCTGCGCTCCTACTACATGGACCGCGGTTATATCCGCTTCCAGCAGGAGTCCACCCAGGTCTCCATGACCCCGGACAAGAAGGGCGTTTACGTCACCCTCAATATCAAGGAAGGGGAGCAGTACAAGGTCTCCGGCGTCCAGCTGAAGGGCGATCTGATCGACCGCGGCGGCGAGATGAAGGGGCTGATCCCCATCGAAGCGGGCAGCACCTACTCTGCAAGCCAGGTCACCCACACCGAAGAGGTACTCTCCAAGTTCCTCGGTCGTTATGGTTATGCTTATCCGAAAGTGGTCACGTTCCCGCAGATCAACGACAAGACCAAGGAAGTCGAGCTCATCGTCAACGTTGAGCCGGGTCCGCGTGTCTATGTGCGCAACATCAACTTCACCGGCAACGCCACCACCGAAGATCAGGTGCTGCGCCGCGAGATGCGCCAGATGGAGGGCACCTGGCTCTCCTCGGACAATATCGAGCAGTCCAAGAGCCGCCTCAACCGCCTCGGCTACTTCGAGAGCGTGGAAGTGGACACCAAGCGGGTGCCGGGCAACGAGGACCTGGTCGATCTCGACTTCAAGGTCAAGGAGCAGCCGGCCGGCTCCATCAACGCGGGTGTGGGTTACGGTACCGAATCGGGCCTGAGCCTGCAGGCGGGGATCTCCCAGGACAACTTCATGGGTACCGGCAAGCGGGTTGCCATCAACGCCAGCACCAACGACTACTCCAAGAACGTCGATCTGAGTTACAACGACCCCTACTTCACCGTCGATGGCGTCAGCCTGGGTGGCCGGGTCTACTACAACCAGTTCCGTGCCGATGATGCGGATATCGTTGATTATGAAAACGAAACCATCGGTTTCCGTCTCTCCAGCGGTTTCCCGGTCAACGAGTTCAACCGTCTCGACTTCAGTACCGGTGTCGAGAGCACCAAGCTGAGCCGTCCTTCGTTCAATGCCCAGAACTATCAGGAGTGTCTGAAAGACAACCCGGATACCAATGGCAACACCTACTGCTGGGATCAGTGGAACGACAACCGCCAGTCGGTGCAGATGGATCAGTTCTGGAACCTCTATTCGCAGGATGGCTCCAACCTCGACTTCGTGACTGTCGACCTGACCGCAGGCTGGACCCGCTCCACCCTGAACAAGGGGATGTTCCCGACCGCCGGTGATCGCCAGCGGGT
The DNA here is from genome assembly GCF_019048745.1 of Aeromonas sp. FDAARGOS 1410. Lineage (NCBI taxonomy): Bacteria > Pseudomonadati > Pseudomonadota > Gammaproteobacteria > Aeromonadales > Aeromonadaceae > Aeromonas > Aeromonas sp. FDAARGOS 1410. Next base: position 1,588,588 of record NZ_CP077401.1, read on the forward strand.
CAACGCCAAGGTGACCGTACCGGGCATGGAGCTGCAGTACTACAAGCTCTCCGCCGAAGATGCCCACTACTTCCCGCTCGATGCGGATCACAGCTGGGTAATGATCGGCAAGGGGCGCGTCTCCTACGGCAATGGCTATGGCAATGACTCCATGCTCCCCTTCTTCGAAAACTACTACGCCGGTGGTTTCGATACGGTGCGCGGCTTCAAGAGCAATACCATTGGTCCCAAGGCGATCTACAAGACCTATACCAAGCCTGGTACCGGTGGCTGTACCGGCAATCAGCCATGTGAAACAGGTAACTACGAAGGTTCCGACACCTCGGTCGGTGGCAACGCTCTGGCAGTGGCCTCGTTCGAACTGGTCTTCCCGACTCCGTTCGTCTCCGAGACCTACCGTCCGCAGATCCGCTCTACCGCCTTTATTGATGCCGGTACTGTCTGGAGCACCGATTTTGCCAATGGTGCCTACCCCTGCGCCGCCGGGGCAGATTGCAACTACTTGAGCCAGGACTACTCCAGCCCGGGTAACATCCGGGTCTCTGCCGGTGTCTCCCTGCAGTGGCTCTCTCCCATGGGCCCGCTGGTATTCGCACTGGCCAAGCCGATCAAGAAATATGAGGGTGACCGTACCGAGTTCTTCTCGTTCAACATCGGCCGTACCTTCTGATGAGTGTTTCACCCCCACCCATACGGTGGGGGTATTCAATGATGGGACGCGCAGCTTGCGTGCCTCACCAGGTAACAAGACGGTGTCAATGCCGCTTGCATAATCGGGTAAATCAGGTAGCCCTCGCCATGAGGGAACAAGGAGTAAGTGTGAATAAAGCGTTGAAAGTAGCTGGTTTGAGCTTTGCACTGATGGCTGCCGGCATGGGTTCTGCCTTCGCTGAGACCAAGATTGCCGTGGTCGACATGGGCGAAGTTTTCCAAAAGCTGCCCCAGCGTGAAGCCGTTGCCGCCAAGCTGAAAGGCGAATTCGAGCCGCGCATGCGCGAGCTGCAGAAGCTGGAACAGGAAGGCCAGAAGCTGGTCGAGAAGTTCCGCAAGGATGAAGCCTTCATGAGCGCCGAGCAGAAGAAGCAGAGCCAGGAGAAGCTGGCCAAGCTGCAGATGGAGTTCAACCAGAAGCGCCAGGCATTCGAGCAGGACAATGGCCGTCGTCAGTCTGAAGAGCGCAACAAGATCCTGACCAAGGTGCAAGCTGCCATCGACTCCATCGCCAAGAGCAATGGTTACGATCTGGTGCTGGAGCGCAATGCCGCCCCGTATGCCGCCAGCAAGCTGGACATCTCCGGCCAGGTTATTTCTCAGGTAAGCAAGAGCAACTAATTGATGGCATTTACTCTCGCACAGCTGGCCCAGCAACTGGGGGCCCAGGTCCATGGCGACGGAACCCTGGAAATCCGCAAGGTAGCGACACTGGAAAAGGCCGGGGAGGGTGAGATTACCTTCCTGTCCAACAAGAAGTACCGCTCTTATCTGGAGCAGAGCAAGGCGACTGCCGTGCTTATCACAGAGGCGGATCTCCCTTTCTGTCCCACCAATGCGCTGGTGCTCAAGGATCCCTACGTGGGTTTTGCCCGGGTAGCCCAACTGCTGGACACCACCCCGCAGCCGGCCATGGATATCCATCCGAGCGCCGTCATCGCGGCCGACGTCCAGCTGGGCGAGAGAGTGGCCATCGGTGCCAATGCAGTGATCGAATCCGGCGTCGTGCTGGGTGACGATGTCCGCATTGGCCCGGGTTGTTTCGTTGGCAAGAATACCCGGCTGGGAGCTCGCTCCCGGCTGTGGGCCAACGTCACCCTTTATCACAATGTGACCATGGGTACCGACTGTCTGGTTCAATCCGGTACAGTGATCGGTGCCGATGGTTTCGGTTACGCCAACGAACGTGGCGAGTGGATCAAGATCCCCCAGCTCGGCGGCGTGACCATTGGCAACCGGGTCGAGATCGGTGCCTGCACCACCATCGACCGCGGTGCGCTGGAAGATACCCGCATCGCTGACAACGTCATCATCGACAACCAGTGCCAGATCGCCCACAACGTCGAGATCGGCTACGGCACCGCCGTGGCGGGCTCCACCGTGATGGCTGGTAGTCTCAAGGTCGGCAAATACTGTATCATTGGCGGCGCTTCCGTCTTTAACGGGCATATGGAGATCTGTGACCAGGCCACCGTTACCGGTATGGCCATGGTGATGCGACCCATTACCGAGCCCGGTGTCTACTCTTCCGGCATCCCTCTGCAAACCAATAAAGAGTGGCGCAAGACCGCCGCCCGGGTGATGCGTATCGAAGAGATGCACAAGCGGTTAAGCAAGCTTGAGAAGAAGCTGGATCAAGAATAATCACGATTGGTATAGGGTACTGTTTTGACTACTGAAAAGAAGAGCCTGGGCATCCAGGAAATCATGGATCTGCTGCCCCACCGTTATCCGTTCCTGATGGTGGATCGTGTAGACGACTACGAGATTAGCGATGAGCGCAAAACCCTGCGCGCCATCAAGAACGTCTCTTTCAACGAGCCGATCTTCCAGGGGCACTTCCCGGCCAAGCCGGTGTTCCCGGGAGTACTGATCCTCGAAGCGATGGCGCAGGCCACCGGTATCCTGGCCTTTACCATGGTGGGCAAGCCGTCCCCCAATGAACTCTATTACTTTGCCTCAATCGACAACGCTCGCTTCAAGCGTCCGGTCGGCCCCGGTGACCAGCTGGTGCTCGACGTGGAGTTCCTGAAAGAGCGTCGCGGTATTGCCAAGTTCACCGGTGTCGCCACCGTCGACGGTGAAGTGGTCTGTACCGCCGAGCTGATGTGCGCCAAACGCGAGGTTTAACACACGTGATCGACCAGACTGCCACCATTCACGATACTGCTATCGTCCATGAGTCTGCCGTGATCGGTAAAGGGGTTGAAATCGGCCCCTTTTCTGTCATCGGCGCCGAGGTAGAAATCGGCGACAACACCTGGGTGGGCTCCCACGTGGTGATCAAGGGCCCGACCAAGATTGGTCGCGGCAACAAGATCTTCCAGCACACCTCCATCGGTGAGGATTGCCAGGACAAGAAGTACGCCGGCGAGCGCACCTTCCTCGAGATTGGCGACAACAACGTCTTTCGCGAGAACTGCACCGTGCATCGCGGCACCATCCAGGATCAGAGCCTGACCAAGGTGGGCAGTGGTAACCTGTTCATGGTCAACGTTCACGTTGCCCACGACTGCATCATCGGTGACAACTGCATTTTCGCCAACAACGCGACCCTGGCGGGCCACGTGGTGATCGGCGATTTCGTGATCTTCGGTGGTCTCTCTGCCATTCACCAGTTCGGCCGCGTTGGCTCTCACGCCTTTGTTGGTGGCTGCGCCGCCCTGAACAAGGACGTGCCGCCCTACGTGATGGCCGCCGGCAACTACGCCAAGCCGTTCGGGGTCAACTCCGAAGGTCTGCGTCGTCGCGGTTTCAGCGCTGAGGCCATCTCTGCCGTCAAGCGTGCCTACAAAGAGATCTTCCGCTCTGGCAAGACCATCGAAGAGGTGCTGCCGGTGTTGATCGAGATGGCGCAAGCCGAACCGGCCGTCCAGCTCTATGTTGACTTCCTCAAAGACAACGAGCGCGGGATCATCCGTGCCTGATCCGGTTCGTATCGGTATCGTCGCCGGAGAGGTCTCCGGCGACATTCTGGCTGCCGGTCTGGTGCGCGAGCTGCAAGTCCGTTACCCGGACGCGCAGTTCGAAGGGATCGCCGGGCCGCGCATGCAGGCTCTGGGCGTCAAGGCCCTGTTCGAGATGGAAGAGCTCTCCGTCATGGGGATCACCGAGGTGCTGGGGCGTCTGCCGCGTATCCTCAAGGTTCGTCGCGAACTGCTGCGCCACTTCATCGCCAATCCACCCGATATCTTCATCGGTGTGGATGCACCGGATTTCAATATCGGGGTGGAGCTGAAACTGCGCCGCGCCGGTATCAAGACGGTTCACTATGTCAGCCCCTCGGTGTGGGCATGGCGTCAGAACCGCATTCACAAGATCAAGGCCGCCACCGACATGGTGCTTGCCTTCCTGCCGTTCGAGAAAGCTTTCTACGACCGTTTCGAGGCCCCTTGCCGTTTTGTCGGCCACACCATGGCGGATGACATTCCGCTGGTGCCGGATCAGGCTGCCGTGCGCCGCAAGCTGGGCATCGATGCCAACCGCCGCTGGTTGGCTGTACTGCCGGGCAGCCGCACGGCGGAAGTGGGCTTTATGTCCCCTCTGTTTCTCGAAGCGTGCAAACACCTGACGGTGCGCTATCCGGATCTCGGCTTTATCGTGCCGCTGGTCAACCAGAAACGGCGTGAGCAATTCATGGCTATCAAAGCCGAAGTGGCACCGGATCTCGAGATGGTGCTGCTGGAAGGGCAGGGGCGCGAGGCGATGATCGCCGCCGACGTGGTGATGCTCGCCTCCGGCACCGCGGCGCTCGAAGCCATGCTGGTGAAAAAGCCGATGGTGGTGGGTTACAAGCTCAAGCCCTTCAGCTACTGGCTGGCCCAGCGGCTGGTGAAGACCGAATTTGTCTCCCTGCCCAACCTGCTGGCCGGGCGCATGCTGGTGCCGGAACTCATCCAGCACGAGTGCACCCCGGAGAATCTGGTGGAAGAGGTAAGCAAATATTTCGAGCACGACAACAGTGCGCTGGTCAACACCTTCACCGAGCTCCATCAACTCATTCGCTGCAACGCCGATCTGCAGGCTGCCGAGGCGGTAGCCGAGCTGCTCGGCAGGTAGCAGCGGTAGGTTCGATTAGCCGCGCTGCGGCGTAATCGGACGATCGCGTCACTGTGTCACCGAACGCTCACCTAACTAATAGATGCCCAGGGAACGTTCGAATACGCTTCGCTATTCGAACCTACCTTCCTTGTTTTGATTCAAGGCTACAAGATGATGATCGATATTCCTGACGACAAGCTGGTTGCCGGTGTGGACGAAGTGGGCCGCGGCCCGCTGGTGGGTGACGTGGTCACCGCCGCGGTCATTCTCGACCCGGCCAATCCGATTGCCGGGCTGGCGGACTCCAAGAAGCTCTCCGAGAAGAAGCGCCTCGCTCTGTTTGACGAGATCAAGGAGAAGGCGCTGGCCTTCGCCATCGGCCGAGCCACCCCGGAGGAGATCGACGATCTCAACATCCTGCATGCCACCATGCTGGCGATGCAGCGCGCCGTAGCGGGGCTGAAGGTGACGCCCGAGCTGGTCTTTATCGATGGCAACCGCTGTCCTGCTCTGCCGATGGAGGCGCGTGCCGTGGTCAAGGGCGATAGTCTGGTGGCCGCCATCAGCGCCGCCTCGATCCTCGCCAAGGTGACCCGTGATGCGGAGATGACCGAGCTGGACAGCCGTCATCCCGAGTACGGTTTTGCCCGCCACAAGGGTTATCCGACTGCGGAGCACCTCGCCATTCTGGCTGAGCGCGGCCCGCTGCCGGAGTATCGCAAAAGCTTCAAGCCGGTGCGCCGCGCACTGGGGCTCGAATAATCCATGCTGATATGTCTGAACGATTTCTGCCTTGGCTGGTTCTGCTTGCGTAATGAGAGGGCATGACGATGGCTGACCCCCGTTTTATCCATTTGCGAGTCCACACCGACTTCTCCATGGTGGATGGACTGCAGAAGATCAATCCCATTGTCGGGGCTGCCGCGGCCGACAACATGCCGGCGATTGCCCTGACCGACCAGATGAACATGTGCGGTCTGGTGCGCTTCTATGGTGCCGCCCACGGCAAGGGGATCAAACCCATCGTCGGCGCCGACTTCTGGGTGCAGAGTGACGAGCTTGGTGACGAGCAGTTCCGCCTCACCCTGCTTGCCATGGACAACGAGGGCTACCAGAACATCACCCTGCTCATCTCCCGCGGTTATCAGCGCGGCCATGTGCAGGGGCGTCCGGTCATCGACAAGGCCTGGCTTGCCGAACACGCCAAGGGGGTGATCGTGCTCTCCGGCGGGCGCGAGGGGGATGTGGGCAAATTCCTGCTCAAGGGCAACCGCCAGATGACCGAGCAGTGCGTCGCCTTCTATCAGACCCACTTCCCGGATGCCTATTACCTCGAGCTGCTGCGCACCGGTCGCTCCGACGAGGAGGTCTATCTGCACATGGCGGTGGCCATTGCCACCGAGTTCGAGCTGCCGGTAGTGGCTACCAACGAGGTGGTGTTCCTCAACGCCGATGATTTCGACGCCCACGAGATCCGGGTCGCCATCCATGATGGCTATACCCTGATGGACAAGCGCCGTCCGCGCCGCTACAGCCCGCAGCAGTACCTGCGCAGTCAGGAGGAGATGTGCGAGCTGTTTGCCGACATCCCCGAGGCGCTGGAGAACACGGTGGAGATCGCCAAGCGCTGCAACGTGACGGTGCGTCTCGGCGAATATTTCCTGCCCAACTTCCCGACCGGCGACATGACCACCGAAGATTTTCTGGTGGCCAAATCGAAAGAGGGTCTGGAGGAGCGTCTCGAGTTCCTGTTCCCGGATCCGGCGGTGCGGGCCGAGCGTCGTCCCGAGTATGACGAGCGTCTCGATATCGAGCTGAAAGTAATCAACCAGATGGGCTTCCCGGGTTACTTCCTCATCGTGATGGAGTTTATCCAGTGGTCCAAGGACAATGGCATCCCCGTTGGCCCGGGCCGTGGCTCCGGTGCAGGCTCTCTGGTGGCCTACGCCCTCAAGATTACCGACCTCGACCCGCTGGAATTTGACCTGCTGTTCGAACGTTTCTTGAACCCCGAGCGGGTTTCCATGCCCGACTTCGACGTCGACTTCTGCATGGATCGACGGGATGAAGTGATCGAGCACGTCTCCGATATGTATGGTCGGGAGGCTGTGTCGCAGATCATCACCTTCGGCAGCATGGCGGCCAAGGCGGTGGTGCGGGACGTGGGCCGGGTACTGGGCCACGCCTACGGTTTTGTCGATCGCATCTCCAAGCTGATCCCGCCGGATCCGGGCATGACGCTGGCCAAGGCGTTCGAGGCCGAGCCCAAGCTGCCCGAGCTCTACGAGCAGGACGAGGAGGTCAAAGACCTCATCGACATGGCCCGCCGGCTCGAAGGGGTAGTGCGCAACGCCGGTAAACACGCCGGTGGCGTGGTGATCGCGCCTACCAAGATCACCGACTTTGCGCCGCTCTACTGTGATGATGAGGGCCATCACCCGGTTACCCAGTTCGACAAGAACGACGTGGAATACGCCGGTCTGGTGAAGTTCGACTTCCTGGGTCTGCGAACGCTCACCATCATTGACTGGGCGCTCGGCATGATTAACCCGCGTCTTGCCAAAGAGGGCAAGCCGCCGGTCGACATCGCCGCCATCCCCATCGATGACAAGCGCTCGTTCGATCTGCTGCAGCGCTACGAGACCACAGCGGTATTCCAGCTTGAATCCCGCGGTATGAAGGACCTCATCAAGCGGCTGCAGCCCGACTGCTTCGAAGACATGATTGCACTGGTGGCCCTGTTCCGTCCGGGCCCGCTCCAGTCAGGCATGGTGGATAACTTCATCGACCGTAAACACGGCAATGAAGCCATTTCCTATCCGGACGAGAAGTGGCAGCACGAGAGCCTCAAGCCCATCCTCGAACCCACCTACGGCATCATCCTCTATCAGGAGCAGGTGATGCAGATTGCCCAGACGCTGGCGGGCTATACGCTCGGTGGTGCGGACATGCTGCGCCGGGCGATGGGTAAGAAAAAGCCCGAGGAGATGGCCAAGCAGCGAGCCGGTTTCGAAGAGGGCGCCATCAAAAATGGCGTCGACGGCGAACTGGCGATGAAGATCTTCGATTTGGTGGAGAAGTTTGCGGGCTACGGCTTCAACAAGTCACACTCCGCCGCCTATGCGCTGGTCTCCTACCAGACCCTCTGGCTCAAGACCCACTTCCCGGCCGAGTTCATGGCGGCGGTCATGACCGCCGATATGGACAACACCGACAAGATCGTGACCTTGGTGGACGAGTGCCAGCGGATGGGGCTCACCGTGATCCCGCCGGACGTCAATACCGGCCGCTACCGCTTCAGCGTCAATGAAGATGGTCATATCGTCTACGGTATCGGCGCGGTGAAGGGGGTCGGTGAAGGCCCTATCGACGCGATTCTGGACGCGCGGGATCGGGATGGGCCGTTCCGCGACCTGTTCGACTTCTGCAACCGGGTCGACATCAAGAAGCTCAACAAGCGGGTGATGGAGAAGCTTATTCTCTCCGGTGCCATGGATCGGCTCGGCCCCCACCGCGCCGCCCTGATGGCGACCCTGGAGGAGGCGATGCGCGCCGCCGAGCAGCACGCCAAGGCGCAGGCGGTGGGGCAGGTCGACATGTTCGGCGTGCTCACCGAGGAGATTGACGACGTCAAGAAGGCGTTCGCCAACGTGCCGCACTGGCCTGACAAGGTGTGGCTGGAAGGGGAGCGCGAGACCCTCGGGCTCTATCTGACCGGTCATCCGATCAACCAGTACAGCGGCGAATTGCGTCGTTATACGTCGGGCCGATTGTGTGATCTGCATCCTACTTCCCGCGATACGGTGACCACGGCGGCGGGGCTGGTGATTGCCGCCCGCAGCATGGTGACCAAGCGCGGCAACAAGATGGGGATCTTCACTCTGGACGACCGCTCCGGCCGTCTCGATGTGACACTTTTCAGCGAAGCGCTGGAAAAGTACGAAGAGTTGATGCAAAAAGACCGTATTTTGGTGGTTTCTGGACAGGTCAGCTTTGATGACTTCTCCGGTGGCCTTAAAATGTCGGCCCGTGAATTACTGGATATCAACGATGCGAGGGAGCGTTTTGCCAGAGCAATTCGCATCTCCCTTGATGAACAGCGTATCGATGATCGCTTTTTTCCGCGTTTGTGCGAGATTTTGGAGCCCGCCCGTGCCGGAGTCTGTCCGGTTCAGGTAAACTATCGTCGCCCCGGTTCCCGGGTGCGATTGACGCTCGGTACCGAGTGGCGGGTGACGCCCACCGATCAACTGTTAGATGACTTGCGCGTCCTGCTTGGGCGAGAGCGGGTCGAGTTGGTTTTTGATTAGAGGTTCTAAGGCCCTATGAGTCTTTTTCTGGATTTTGAACAGCCGATTGCCGAGTTGCAGGCGCAGATTGATGAACTCAAACATGTGAGTGAAGGCAATCGTGCCGTGGATCTTAAAGACGAGATCCATCGGCTGGAGAAGAAAAACGAAGAGCTGACCAAGAAGATCTTCGGTGATCTGGGTGCCTGGCAGGTATCCCAGATGGCGCGTCATCCCCAGCGCCCTTACACCCTCGACTACCTCGAGCATATCTTCACCGATTTTGACGAGCTGGCTGGCGATCGCGCCTATGCCGACGACAAGGCCATCGTGGGCGGTATCGCCCGTCTCGACGGCGAGCCGGTGATGGTGATTGGTCACCAGAAGGGTCGCGAGACCAAGGAGAAGATCAAGCGCAACTTCGGCATGCCGCGCCCGGAAGGGTACCGCAAGGCCCTGCGCCTGATGGAGATGGCCGAGCGCTTCAAGATGCCGATCATCACCTTTATCGACACTCCGGGCGCCTACCCGGGCGTGGGTGCCGAGGAGCGTGGCCAGTCCGAAGCGATTGCCCGCAACCTGAAGGTGATGGCCGGTCTGACCGTGCCGGTAGTCTGCACCGTGATCGGTGAAGGCGGCTCCGGCGGCGCACTGGCTATCGGCGTGGGCGACCGCGTCAACATGCTGCAGTACTCCACCTACTCCGTCATCTCGCCGGAAGGGTGTGCTTCCATCCTGTGGAAGAGTGCCGACAAGGCCTCCGTGGCGGCCGATGCGATGGGCATTACTGCCCAGCGTCTGAAAGAGCTCAAGCTCATCGACTCCATCGTCGAGGAGCCGCTTGGCGGCGCTCACCGCGATGTCGCCAAGATGGCCAAAAACCTCAAGGCGCGCATCAAGCAGGATCTGGATGCCCTGCGTCCGCTTGATAGCGAGCAACTGCTGGAGCAGCGTTACCAGCGTCTGCTGGGCTACGGTTACTGCTAAGTCCACTCGCTCTGCACCAAGCCCCCGTCGATACGGGGGCTTTTGTTTTATAGCCCTGTAACAAGCTGTCAGGTGTGCTTCTGAGCGCCGGTTGGAGGCAAAAAAAGCGCCCCAGGTGAGCGGGGCGCTTTTACCAAGATTGACTCGATTACAGCTCAATCTCGTCGGTCAGACCTTCATAGGCGATATCGATTGATTGCAGCTCCTTCTGCAGGCGGTGCTTGTCTTTCAACGCCTCAATCTCGCGCCATTTGCGTTTTTTTCCCGTTGTCCCGCGGCTACGTGAACCGAGCTCAACTACCTCGTCATAATCGAAGTTGAACATTTCCATGGCTCCCTCCTTGGTTTTTATCGTTTTCACCATCCGTATAACATAACGAGGTTGAAAATAAAACGTTTTCGTTACAGCTCTATGACCGTGCTAAAAGTCGGGTACAAAAAAAACGGGCCCCCCTGAGGGAGCCCGGTTTTTCGTAGAAAAATTAACCGATTACAGGCGGCCAGCCAGCATGGTTTCCAGCTTGCCCTGGTCGATGGCAAACATGCGGATACCTTCGCCCAGCTTCTCGTGAGCCATGGCGTCCTGGTTCAGTTCCCAGCGGAATTCGGCCTCGGTCATCGGGGTCGGCTTGGCTTTGTGCTCACCGGTGTAGTCCAGCTTGCGTACCACGGCGCCTTCAGTCTTGCTCAACTCTTCCAGCAGGGCCGGGCCAATGGTCAGACGGTCGCAGCCTGCCAGCTCCAGGATCTCGCCGGTGTTGCGGAAGCTGGCGCCCATGACCACGGTCGGGTAGTCGTGCTGCTTGTAGTAGTTGTAGATGGAGGTAACGGAGACTACGCCCGGATCTTCGCTGGCAGTGTAATCACGGCCATTTTTGGCCTTGTACCAGTCGAGGATGCGGCCCACGAACGGGGAGATCAGGAAGGCGCCGGCTTCGGCACAGGCGCGAGCCTGGGCGAAGGAGAACAGCAGGGTCAGGTTGCACTGGATACCCTCTTTCTCCAGCACCTCGGCGGCACGGATCCCTTCCCAGGTGGAAGCCAGTTTGATCAGGATGCGGTCGTTGCTGATGCCGGCTTCGTTGTAGAGACGGATCAGTTTGCGGGCCTTGGCGATGCTGGCGCCGGTATCGAAGGAGAGACGGGCATCCACTTCGGTGGAGATGCGGCCCGGAACGATCTTCAGCACTTCCAGACCGATGTTGACTGCCAGCTTGTCGCCCGCGTCGATGATTTGCTGTGCCTTGTCCTGGCTCTGGGATTTGGCCCACTTGATGGCGTCTTCGATCAGCGGTGCGTACTCGGGGATCTCGGAGGCTTTCAGAACCAGAGAGGGGTTGGTGGTGGCATCGATGGGCTGATAGCGTTTGATCGCTTCGATATCGCCGGTGTCGGCAACAACAGTGGTCAGGGCTTTCAGCTGGGTTAATTTATCGGCCATAGCGAATGTCATCTCTTAATGAGGGAGTAATCCCTGGGTTGCGGGCTTGAGACGGTGGTTCTGAAATAAAATTACAGGATCTTGATGCCTCAGGCTCAGAAAAGCGCGATGGGTATGACCCATCATCATTGCCTGCCTAATTAATACTTATGTGGTGCTTCCTGCAATAGGGGCACTTGGCTGTTAAATATTCAGGCTGTTGAGAAGTTCCGTTTTAATGCGCAAAACATACTGATTAATAAGGTTTTTTATATTTTTTGGCAGACTGTTTCCGGTTTGCCACCAAGCCATTTTTTTTAGCCAATATTCATATTTGCGTGGCCGATCACATAAATTGTTGAGTTGCATACTTGAAATTTTCTTACAGCGAAAACGTTTTGCGAAATATCCCCTCTTGAAAGCCGTTTCATGCAAGCGTTTGCCTGTTTCTGACGGAGAGAAATAGGCCGGCAGAAAAATACTCCTATGGAGCTATATTCGCGTTTGTCTGATTAAATTATTGGATTTGTTGAAAGTTTGCGATTTAAATGGAGCTTTAGTGGCGTTTTCCGTTCGTTTTTTGTGTCCAGGGTGATCGGGATCACTATTCCGGGTTCTTCCGCTGTGCTAGATTCCGCCCCTTTAGCGACACGATAATTAAACAACAGACAGAAAGCGGCCTGTGTACGCAGATTTGCACTGGCCATGGATGTGAATAACAACGAGAGAATTATGGACACCTTGATTGCGATGCTAAACGACCTGATGTGGGGAGCTGTGCTCATCTACCTGCTCATCGGGGTCGGTATCTTCTTCACCTTCCGCCTGGGTTTTATCCAGATCCGCCACTTCGGCCACATGTTCTCCGTGCTGAAAAACAGCCGCAAATCGGACAACGCCGGCATCTCCTCCTTTCAGGCACTCTGCACCAGCCTTGCCGCCCGGGTCGGTACCGGCAATCTGGCCGGTGTGGCCGTTGCCATCTATCTGGGTGGCCCCGGCGCCATCTTCTGGATGTGGCTGATCGCCTTTATCGGCATGTCGACCGCCTTCGTCGAAAGCACTCTGGCCCAGCTCTACAAGGTCAAGGATGAGGATGGCAACTACCGTGGCGGCCCAGCCTACTACATGGAGAAGGGGCTTGGCATGCGCTGGATGGGGGTGCTCTTTTCGCTCTGCCTCATTCTGGCGTTTGGTCTGGTGTTCAATGCGGTGCAGGCCAACTCCATCAGTCTGGCGATGAAGGTGGCCTTCGGCATTCCTGACTGGGTCAGCGGTCTGGCACTGGTGGCGCTTTCCGGTCTCATCATCTTCGGCGGTATTCGTGGCATCGCCCGTTTTGCCGAGCTGGTGGTACCTTTTATGGCGCTGGCCTACATCCTGCTGGCGCTGGTCATCGTAGCCATGAATATCAGCGAGCTGCCCCACGTGATGATGCTGATCTTCAAATCTGCCTTCGGCATTGAGCAGGCAGGTTCGGGGGCGCTGGGCTATGCCATCTCCCAGGCGATGATCAACGGTATCAAGCGCGGTCTCTTCTCCAACGAAGCGGGGATGGGCTCGGCCCCCAACGCAGCGGCTACTGCCACGCCCTATCCGCCGCACCCGGCCTCCCAGGGCTATGTGCAGATGCTGGGGGTCTTTATGGACACCATCATCATCTGCACCTGTACCGCGGCCATCATCCTGATGTCCGGCCAGTTTGAGCCGGGCTCCGGTGTGACCGGGGTGGAGCTGACCCAGCGGGCGCTCTCCTCCCAGATTGGTCATGGCGGCAATATCTTTATCGCGGCGGCCATCTTCTTCTTCGCCTTTACCTCCATCGTGGCGAACTACTCCTATGCCGAGACCAACCTGGTGTTCCTCGAGCACAACCACAAGGGCGGCCTGATGCTGTTCCGGATGTTTGTGCTGGGGATGGTGATGTTCGGCTCGGTAGGAGAGTTGCCGACCGTCTGGGCGATGGCGGATGTCTCCATGGGGCTGATGGCCATCGTCAACCTGGTGGCCATCCTGCTGCTCTCCGGCGTCGCCATCAAGCTGGCGAAGGATTACAACGACCAGCTCAGGCTGGGCAAGGTGCCCACCTTTGATGCCAACAAGTACCCCGAGATCCGCTCCCAGCTGGAAGAGGGTATCTGGGATAATCCCGTCAAAAAGTAATCCGTGTTGCATGATGTGCAAGAGAGGGGAGCCGGTGGCTCCCCTCTCTGCTTTTATGCCTTGTGTGATGCGCTTATGTCTGGCGATCCCAGCTCTGGCAAATCTGGCGCACTCGCCGTTTCAGCTGTCGCAGGCAGCGTTTCTGCTGATGGGCGGTGAGCGGCCCGTAACGCCAGCGCCGGTAGAGCCAGGCCGCCTGCAGCAAGGGGCGGGATAGAGCGGGGCGCAGCGTTGCCAGTCGTTCACACCACTGGCCCAGCGTCTCGCCCGCTTGCACTGTGCAGCCGGCCGCTTTTCCCCGGCGCAGCAGTGGCTGCCAGATCCGCAGGGTTGCGGGGGCGCGGGCAGGCCAGAGGAGCGGCAGGCTCACCATCAGAGCGACCAGTAGCAAACTGAGCAGGATAAGCCAGGGGGTTTGCCCAGCCAGCGATGGCCAGCGCTGCGCAACCTGTTGCCAGAGCTGGCTGGAATCGTGCCCCAACACCCAGCGGCTCCACTGGTAGTCGAGATTGTTGCCCCACCAACGCAACTGGTTGAGCAGGGCCCAGCTGCGATAGCGCTGCAAAGAGAGGGGATCGGCGGCGGCAAACTGCTCGCCAAGCGCCTGCGCCATATTGCCCTCGATCCGCTCCGGTGCGACGGCTGCGGTCGGGTCGATGCGCTGCCAATGCTGCTGCCGGTCGAGATACTCCACCCAAGCGTGGGCATCGAACTGGCGGACTGCCAGATAGCTGCCCTGCGGATTCCACTCGCCACCGAGGTAGCCGGTCACCAGTCGTGCCGGAATACCGGCTGCCCGCAGCACAAAGGCAGTTGCCATGGCGTAGTGGCCACAAAATCCCCGCCTAGTATCGAACAGAAAATCGTCCACCCCATCCGGGCCCAGTCGTGGTGGCGTCAGGGTATAGGTGTAAGGCTGGCTGCGAAATCGGGCCATCAGGGCGCCGACCAGCGCGTTCGGTTCGGGATAACGGGTGGCAAGCTCCCGGGCATAGGCCCGCGCCTGCGGGTTGTCCTTGGCAGGTAGCTGGAGGTTGCGCTGCTGTTCACGCTCTGTAACATCGGGGAGATTCGCTGTGCTTGCCCGATAGCGGATGGCCAGCTCGTTGCTCCCCTGTCGATAGAGGGTCGCGATCGGAGTGGCTTGTACCGGCCCCGCCACCACACGGGGCGCCGTCATGGCGAAGGCCCAGCGATGGCGCTGTGGCTCTGCGAGCACTTCATAGCTCCCCGCGGGCAGCGGGCTATCTGATAGCGTGGATGTCACGTTCAGCAAGGGGACTGTTTGCTGCCATCTTTTCACCTCGGTGCTCAGTTGCCAGCGCCGTCCGTCAAAATACTCCTGCCGCATGACCGGAAAGTAGCGCTCCTGCGCCGGGGGCGGGCCATCGGCAAAGGTGACGCGAAACACCAGCTCGGAGGAGCTGACCAGCTCGTTTATGTCGCCGGGGGCCACCTCTTCCGAGAGGCCCGTCAGGGCTCGGCTTGCGGTCGGCATCTGCCAGAGCGGTGGCAACCTTGGCAGCACGATAAAGAGGGTCAGCAGCAGGGGAAGGGCGAGCAGCAGGGCGCCGCCCGCGCTGCGCCATGGGTGCTTCTGTTGTGGGGCCGCGGCATTGACCAGTGCAGTGACCGCCAGCCAGAGCGAGAGTGCCAGCAACAGCGCCCAGCCGATGCTCTGACGCTGCACCAGTGCCAGCGCAATCAGAAAGAAGGCGAGCAGCAGCACCTGTTCGACATCCCGATCGCGCCTAACCTCGATCAGCTTGAGGCTGTAGCCGAGCCAGAGCAGGTTGACCAGCGCTGGCAGGGTGCCCAATCCCCGCCACTGCAGCAGGAGCATCAGCAAACAGCCGATGGCCAGTATCGCCAGCACTCGTGCCGGTGGAGGCCGCCATCCGCGCCACAGCATCATGGCGCGGGTAAACAGGGTGATGGCCCCCACCGCCATGACCCATAGCTGTAACTGGGGCCAGAGTGCGGTAATGAGCAGCAGCTGTTGCAGGGCGATGAGGGGCAGCAGGCGCCGGTTATCGAGCAACATCCGTTCTGCCCTCGTTTGCCGGGTTATCCAGTTGCGCCAGTGTCAGCAGGCAGCGCTGCACAAATGCGGGGCCGCTATCAGGCCCCAACGTCTCCCGGGCCAGCGTTAAGGAGAAGGGGTGCCCCTGTTTGCCATAGTCGCAGCACCACCAGGCAAGTACCGCCAGCCGCTGCTCCAGATCGCCACCTGTTACCCGCGAGAGGCTGAGATGGCGGCCAGCCCGATGCGGCTCACAAAACTGTTTGCTGAGCAGGCCGCGCCCCTGTGCCAGTTGCTTCCAGGCGATCCGGCTCATGGCTTCGCCCTGCTGGTAAGCCCGAAGAGTATCAAAGTCGCCAATGGCGGCTGGCAACATATCCCCCTGCTGTTCGTCGGCTGCGGTGCTCTCATCTTCCCGCTGCGGGCCATAGACAGCCTTGGGGTAGACCCACCCCTCAAGTTGCAGATCCGGCAACGACCAGCAGCGAAAGAGGCCGAGGGGATAGCGGCTCTCGACTTTAAGCCGGCCAAGGGGGAGGCGACCGCGGCGCCGACCCGTGACCGGCAACAGCAGTTCGAGGGGCGTGGCGCCTATCTCGGCCTGCCAGAGCGGGTTATCGCCCAGGGTGAACCGAACGCCGTAGAGCGGGCGCGGGCTCTGTACCCGTATTCTGATGGGGAGCTGGCTGCCCGCCTCGCCGGTAGCTGTGGGCCCGCCCATCAAGGCCAGACCCAGCAGGTTGCGATGGGTAAGCCACATGGCCGTCATAAACAGGCTGCCGAGGCAGTAGGCGACCAGCAGCACCAGATTGTTCTGGTAGTTGGTGCCGAGCAGGTAGATGGCGAGCAGTACCAGCAGATAGAGCAACCCCATGCGAGTGGGCAGGATGAAGAGGCTGCGCGGCCCCAGCGTGATCTGGCGTGTCGGGGGGATGCGGCGATCAAGCCAGCGCAACTGCCAGCGATCCTTTAGCCGGCGCCAGTCAGTCATGGCCGATCCGGATCGACGCTGGCCAGCAGTCGCTGGCTCAGGGGGCAGGCTTCGCCGTGCTGCACGCCAAAACTGCCCCGCAACCGATGCTCCGCCACATAGGGAAAGACCGCCTGCACATCCTCCACCGTGACGAAACGTCGTCCGGCCACCAGCGCCCAAGCCCGGCTCACCGCCAGCAGGGTCTGGGCCGCCCGGGGGGAGAGGGTCTGTGGCAGCTCGCCATCAAAGCGGCTCTGCTGTACCAGTGCCAGCAGGTAGTCGAGGGTGGCATCCGAGAGGTGAATGGTCTCGGCTTCGGCTTGCAACAGGGCCAAGGCATCGGCGTCCAGCAGGCATGGGAGAGGCTGGCTCAGCTGCTGGCCGCGCAACAGTCTGCGCTCCGCCTCGCGAGGAGGGAAACCGAGTGAAAGCCGCACGGCAAACCGGTCGAGCTGGGATTCGGGCAGGGGATAGGTGCCCGCCTGATCGGCCGGGTTCTGGGTGGCGATGACGAAAAATGGAGTGGGGAGGGGATGGGTATGCCCCTCGATGCTTACCTTCTGCTCGGCCATCGCCTCCAGCAGCGCGCTCTGCACCTTGGGGCTGGCGCGGTTGATCTCGTCGGCCAGCAGCACCTGGGTGAAGATGGGGCCGGGATGAAAGGTGAAGTGCTGCTGGCGGGGATCAAAGATCTGCAGGCCCAGCAAATCGGCAGGTAGCAGATCGGCGGTAAACTGCATCCGGCGGCAGCTCAATCCCAATACCTGCGCCAGCGCCTGAGCCAGAGTGGTCTTGCCCATGCCGGGCAGATCCTCGATCAGCAGGTGGCCACGGGCCAGCAGGGTGACCAGTGCAACCTTGAGCTGCAGCGGTTTACCCAGAATGACCCGTTCCAGTGTTGTCAGCACCGCCGTGATCTGTTCCTGTGATTTCACTACTCCTCCCGCTTTCGCCTTGTCCGTATCTTGCTTCTCTGTTGTTGCACCTACAGCTTATACGCCAGTCGCTCAGGGCGGGCTCAGTACGCCGTAAAACCATTGAAATGGCGCGTTTTTTCAATGACTTCACACCGACTTCACAGTTGTTCACGCTCAGCTCACCAAGCGTCCTTATGATGCACTTCTCAACTCACCACAAGACAGATGTCATGAAACAACCAAAAACTCTCTCGCGGTTGGCGCTGGGTTCCCTGCTGATCTCTTCATTCGCTTCTGCCGCACAGGATGCTCCTCTCACCGCCATCGTGGACGGCGCCATTCAACCCGTGCTCAAGGAGTACCGGATCCCGGGAATGGCGGTTGCCGTACTGAAAGATGGCAAGGCCCACTACTTCAACTATGGCGTTGCCAACCGGGAGAGCGGTCAGCGCGTCAGCGAGCAGACCCTGTTCGAGATTGGCTCGGTCAGCAAGACCTATACCTCCACCCTCGGCGCCTACGCCGTGGTCAAGGGGGGCTTCAAGCTCGATGACAAGGTGAGCCGGTACGCGCCCTGGCTCAAGGGCTCCGCCTTTGATGGCATCACCATGGCCGAGCTCGCCACCTACAGCGCAGGCGGCTTGCCCCTGCAGTTCCCCGATGAGGTGGAATCGGTCGAGCAGATGCAGGCTTACTATCGCCAGTGGACGCCGGCCTATCAGCCGGGCAGCCATCGCCAGTACTCCAACCCCAGCATCGGTCTGTTCGGCTATCTGGCGGCGAGCAGCCTGCAGCAGCCATTTGCCCGCTTGATGGGGCAGACCCTGCTGCCTGGGCTGGGTATGCACCACACCTATCTCGAGGTGCCGAAGCAGGCCATGGGGGACTACGCCTATGGCTATTCGAAAGAGGACAAGCCCATCAGGGTCAATCCCGGCATGCTGGCCGACGAGGCCTACGGCATCAAGACCAGCTCGGCGGATCTGCTCGCCTTCGTGAAGGCCAATATCAGCGGGGTTGATGACAAGGCGTTGCAGCAGGCCATCTCCCTGACCCACCAAGGGCGCTACTCGGTAGGCGAGATGACCCAGGGACTGGGCTGGGAGAGTTACGCCTATCCCGTCAGCGAGCAGACGCTGCTGGCGGGCAACTCCTCGGCGGTGATTTACAATGCCAACCCGGTCAAACCTGTTGCCGCGTCCCAAGAGACGGGGGGGGCGCGACTCTACAACAAGACCGGCTCGACCAACGGCTTTGGTGCCTATGTTGCCTTTGTCCCGGCCAAGGGGATTGGCATCGTCATGCTGGCCAACCGCAACTATCCCAATGATGCCCGGGTCAAGGCGGCTTACGCCATTTTGAGCAAGCTGGCCGACTGATCACGGGGATAGCGTTTTACCGTAAGCAAGTGCGCCGGGATTGCCCGGCGCACTTTTTATCGCGTTTATTTTTACTCAGCTCATAGTTCTCTTCTGCCCGGCGGCTTGTCCATTCAGTTGCCTTAATCGCACATTGGCAGAAACAATATTTCCATTTTGGAATGTATCGATCGCCATCTCTTCACTAGGTGTGGTGGTAGGCCCCCCCTATAGTGCTCCGCATAGTCACTTGCTTGCCTGCTGTTTGCCGCGCTTTTGGCAGAACAGGGCCAGATTTCTGTTACGGAGCCTCCATGAAAACTTTTCTGCTGTGCGCCTTCCTGATGATCATCCTCTATCCGGTCGGCATCGATCTCTATCTGGTCGCCGTCCCCCGGATTGCCGAGAGCCTGCAGGCCAATGAGGCGCAGATCCACACCGCCTTTTCCATCTATC
Source organism: Aeromonas sp. FDAARGOS 1410 (assembly GCF_019048745.1). NCBI lineage: Bacteria > Pseudomonadati > Pseudomonadota > Gammaproteobacteria > Aeromonadales > Aeromonadaceae > Aeromonas > Aeromonas sp. FDAARGOS 1410. Next base: position 1,607,926 of record NZ_CP077401.1, read on the forward strand.
TCTTTGGCATGGCTGCGACAGTCCTGCTGGGAGGCATGATTGCCGATCGTTATGGCCGTCGCCCCGTGGTGCTGGGTGGTGCCATCATCTTTCTTGCCGCCTCGCTGGTGGCAGCCCATTCAACCGATGTCACCCAGTTTTATCTGGGGCGATTCTGGCAGGGGGTCGGGGCGGGGGCACTCTATATCATGACTTTTACCGTGTTACGGGATGTGCTGAGCGAAGAGCGGCTGGCGATGGCACTCTCCATGATCAACGGGGTTATCTGCGTCATTCCGGTACTGGCGCCGGTGTTGGGCTACCTCATCCTCTCCCGTTTTCAATGGCAGGGGATCTTCGTCACGATGGCTCTGGTGGCGGCATTGACCGGTCTGATCAACTTCTTGATGCTCAAGGAGACCCGGCCGGCAAACAGGCAGGAGAGCGCTGGAGGTTTGCCATTTGCCTTGTTGCGCTCCCCGCGCTTTATGCTGATTTCGCTGCTGACCAGCACCAGCGTGACCGCCATTCTGGTCTACGTCAGCGTTTCTCCCCTGATCCTGATGCAGGAGTATGGGTTCTCCCCCGAGCAGTACTCCGTCGTCATGATGGTGATGGCAGGAGTGAGCATGTCGACCTCCTTCCTGACGCCACTGCTGTTGCGTTGGTTGGGCAAGCAGCGAGTGCTGGCACTCTCCCACCTTGCCTACCTGCTGGCGGCATGCCTGCTGCTGGGCAGCTGGTTGCGGGGCAATGATGTCACGCTGCTGCTGGCCGGCTTTGCACTGGTCTGTGTCGGCTTCTCCTGCGGCTTCGGGGTGGCCATGGGAAAAGCGCTGGATGGCTGCCAGCACAATGTGGCCTTCGCCAGTGCGGTGCTCTGCGTCATGCAGATCAGCTTGTCCGGTCTCTATATTTGGTTGACGGGGCAGTTGGGCTTTTCCCCGCTGGCTATGCTTTTCTGCTCCCTGCTGCTGACGTTGCTCAGTTACCTGGGAGTGAAAGGGCTGGTACCATGGCTTGCTGTTCGCGAAGCGCAATCGCGGGGATAAACGGGAATGAGGAGGGATATGCGTACGTTGGTTGAGCTCGATCTGAACCTGCTGATTGTCTTCAAGTATCTGATGCAGGAGCGCAGTGTCGCCGGTGCAGCCAAGAGGCTCTGCGTCACCCCGTCGGCGGTTAGCAAGGCGCTGGCCAAGCTGCGGGAGTGGTTTGACGATCCCCTCTTTGTCCGGGTACGACAGGGGCTGCAGCCGACCAATCTCTCCCTGACGCTGGAAGAGGAGCTCAAGGTCTGGTATCAGCTGACCGACAGCATCACCTCGCTCAACAGCGAGGCGATCCCTGATGGTGCCCGCTTCAGTCTGGTGATGGAGTCCCCCTTCTACATCAGCTTCCTGAGCGATCTGCCGATGACCATCTACGAAAAGTATCCCAACTCGGTTGTCAGGATGCTGGGTTGGGATCATCACTCGCTCAACGACATCGTCAATGGCGATGCCGATCTCGGTTTTTGTGCCCGGGAGACCTATTCCCGCTCCCGGGCCAAGGTAAACCGGCTGCCCTATTACATCGATCACGAAGTGTTGTTCAGCGATCGTCCAGTCGCTTTTCTGCGTAAGGATCACCCCCTGCTGCAGCAGAAGTGGTCGTTGGAGAATTTTCTGGCTTGTCCCCAGGTCAGCATGGTGTGGGAAGCGAATGATACCTGGGCTCTTGATAGTCTGTTGGAGGACGAGGGGCTGAAGCGGGAGGTGCCCATCATGGTCTCCAGCTTCGAGCAGGCGCTGCATATTGCCGCCCAGTCTAGTCACGAGCTTATCGCGGTGGCGCCCTCCTACTGCGGGGGGTATGCGGCCAGGCACCATGCCAACCTGATTGCCATGCCCTTGCCACTGCCGGAGAAACTCTATCAGCAGCTGGAGATCGCTTTTATCCTGCTCTGGCACAAGCGGCACAATCAGGATGCCAAGGTAATGTGGCTGCGCAACGAGATAAGGCGGCTCTACAATCGCGAGTCGGAACAATCGAATGGATAAAAACCGGAGCGTTTGCTCCGGTTTTTTTATGCGCGCTGAATAGCTGATACTGATAAAAATGTATTTATATTGATACATTATCTTAACACTGATTCCGTAATGGAACGTTCTGACTTCCTGTTTTGCTATAGACTCTATACCTCCCTCTGTTAGATACTGCCACTTATAATAAACGCCTCTGCATTGCACTGAAAATATTGTTTTCTGTGTATGCCAGAGGCTACGCAGTAATTACAACATTAATAATATTGACTTTTTTGACATTATTACCCTGTTTTGCATCTGGATGTTTATTCAGGGGAGCGTCTATTAGTATTTGAACTCTCATGAAGTAAATCATTACGACTTTTATTTATACCAGAGAAGCTCTATTTGATCCCTTGGTTATAGCAGTAAAGGTTCGATGTAGTTGGTGAGTGGAACTGAAAAAGGTTGTTTATATGATTAATTGCAAAACTATAACGGTCACCAGTTTATTGACCGTATTACTCTGTGGCTGTGCCAAGAATACTGTTCACTCTGATGGCTCACAGACTATTGCACTTAATAAAGGTGCGATTATCCATTCAGAAGAGATTACCAGCCATTTTTTCTTTTCTGATGTCGACTTCGGTCTAAATGACAAAATTGATGCGGCAGCTATTTGTCATGGTGTTGAAAATGTCGTGCAGATAGAGACAAAACGGGGATTTTGGGACTCTGTGTTTGGCAGTTTGAGCGCAGGCCTGTATGCGCCTCGTACGACAAGAATTGATTGCGCAGGATGACAAAGAGAGGAGACAAGGTGTGATGAAACTGAAGAGTATATTGTTGGTTGTGAGCTGTGTGGGGGCCTTGTATGGTTGTGGCGGTGGCTCCGACGAATCCAAAGTCACTGTAGTAAAGCAGAGTAATCCAGACACTCCGCAACAATTGGTCAACATCGATGGTAAAATAACCCCCCACGATGTTAAAAACATCGATCCCAAGTCGGCCATTTTTTATAAGTCTGAACTAATAAATAGTGATAGTACATTAGGTTTGGCAGGTTTAGCTTTAAACTATAACTTTGGGTCAAGACAGAAATATAATTGGCAAGTTATGGTGGACGACGGTCAAATATTTAGTTCATGGTTTACTGGTTTTAATCAAGTAACCAAGGTGCCGGGCGAGCTGGTTTTGAATAGGGTGAGCAGAAGTCATAGCGCACCATCAGTCGAACAGAGCAGGCAAAAAATATCTATTGCATCCAATAAGTTGAGCATGGTTGATGAGGTGAAAAAGGCCACTAATGGGCTTGATTTATCTTTGATTGGGACGGCCAGTTATGCCAACTGGTCTGGTAAAATAAAGTTAACACCGATAGAAACCAGCCTTGTTAATACAGCCAGCTGGCATCCCAATAATGGGCTTGCAACCGATATGCTGGGGAATGTAGAGACTACCCGCAATGGGGATATGGTGACAGTTACCCTGGAGTTGCCTGCTGCCGGATGTACATTATTTGGCCGTAATAATGTACCACGCTCTCGTCGTGACATAATATATTTTAGTGGATTTGAACAATGCCAGTTTGACCCGGCAAAGGGGGCTAACTGGACGCCTAATGATTACTACAATAACGAAGCGTTAGCCAAGGCCAGGGATGGTGTGGTCGCTTATATAGCAACCTTTAAAAATGACGGGGGGACAGAGATGCTGGTGATTGGTTTCCCGAATCTGGAAGGTCTCTTCTTTGTGGTGCCAAAGAGCTAGGCAAAGTTTGGGTCATCATCACAAATCAGATTGATGGCAGTGCGGGAATTAGTCTCTTGCTGTTGAGGTTCAACGGCAAGCCATTCTATCGGCCCGTCATTACGCTGCGATGGCAAGCGTTATGACGGGCCGCTATTGTATCAAGGCAGCTATGGCTAATGCCTGACGAGAAGAGATATGCGTGCGCTCAAAGATCTTGATTTGAATCTGCTGGTGCTTTTCAAATACCTGCTGGCTGAGCGCAGTGTGGCCGGTGCGGCCAAGCTGCTCAATGTTACGCCTTCCACGGTGAGCAAGGGATTGGCCAAGTTGCGGGAGTGGTTTGCCGATCCGCTTTTTGTGAGAGGGCGCAGGGGGTTGCAACCTACCAATCTTGCCTTGACGTTGGGGGATGAGCTGGAACTCTGGTTCCAGCTTACCGGGGTGATCGCCTCGCTTAATCGTGATGCTATCCCCGATGGGGCTCGCTTCAGTCTGATGGTGCAATCCCCTTTCTATCTACTCAGTGACCTGCCCATCAAAATTCATGAGAAGTACCCCAACTCGATAGTCAAGATGCTGGCATGGAATCGCCATTCCCTTGGCGACCTTGTCAATGGCGACGCAGATTTGGGTGTCTGTGTGCGCGAAAGTTACGACCGCTCTCTGCTCAAACTGGGTAATCTTCCCTACTACATCGATCATGAAGAGCTCTTTTGCGACAGGCCCGTAGTCTTCCTGCGCAGAGATCATCCGCTGCTTCGGCAACTGTGGTCGCTGGAGAACTTTTTGGCCTGTTCCCATTGCAGCGTGGTGCTGGAGGTCAAAGAGACATGGAGTCTGGATATGTTGCTGGAGGATGAAGGGCTCAAGCGAAATGTATCCGTGATGGTATCCAGCTTCGAGCAGGCGCTGTATATGGCAGCCCAGTCGCAGCAGGAGCTTATTGCGGTTGCGCCCTCCTACTGCACCGCGTTTGCGGCCAAATATCATCCCAATCTCGTTACCTTGCCGCTACCTCTGCCCGAGCGCCTCTACAGCAAGCTGGAACTCACTTTTATCCTGCTTTGGCACAAGCGGCATAATCAGGACTCAAAGGTTCAGTGGTTACTGCAGGAGATAAGGCGGCTCTATCAGCGAGCGCCAGCCCGGGGGGCTACCTGAATTCAGCCGGCGGATCTGCGCCGGCTTTTTTGTGCCTGCCAGTTGTCCTGAGTCTGCGATGGCTGTGCAGAGAGCCATTTGCTGTCGTTCAATACACAGAATTGAAGATAAATCACGTCTCGAGTGACACTCTTTGCAAGAGAATTTGTAATCCTGTTTCATTAGAAAACATCATGAAAGTTGGGTTTTAAAGTGTGATCAACCATTAAGTCAGTTAATTGCCAGTGACATAACATGCCTCACCTTGAAATGACGGGGCGTGCCCCCTTATTTCTGCTCGCCCCTTTGCGGTGCATCAGTGTCGCTTCTTGCCCCACTTAGCACCTTGAAGATGACGAATGAAACATCTGTTGCCAGATATCGAGCGGCGGCTTGCCGGCACAGGGCAAGGTCGCAGTCGGGTGGCTTGGCAGGTATTTCATTTCATGGGCTCACCGCCATCAGATTAATAACAATAAGCAGCTATCAAGGCAGGTTACTATGCGTCCAGCAACAGCACCGACCGGGTTGTTACAACAGCCCAAACCCTTCTTCATGATATTTTTTGTCGAACTCTGGGAGCGCTTCGGTTATTACGGCGTGCAGGGGATCCTGGCAGTTTTCTTTGTACAGCAACTGGGTTTTTCCCAGGAGCAGTCGTTTATCACCTTCGGCGCTTTCTCGGCGCTGGTGTATGGCCTTATCTCGATCGGTGGTTATGTTGGCGACCATATTCTCGGGACCAAGCGCACCATGGTGTTGGGGGCGGTTGTACTGGTTATCGGCTATTTCATGACCGGCATGTCGATTTACAATCCTGACCTGATTTTCTATGCGCTCGGTACCATCGCGGTCGGCAACTGCCTGTTCAAGGCCAACCCGGCCAGTCTGCTCTCCAAATGTTATGCCCCGAAGGATCCGCGGCTGGATGGGGCCTTTACCCTCTTCTACATGTCGATCAATATCGGCTCGCTTATCTCCCTGTCGCTGGCTCCGGTCATTGCCGATCACTACGGCTATACCGTCACCTACAACCTCTGCGGTGTCGGGTTGGTGATTGCGCTGCTCACCTTCTTTGCCTGCCGCAATATGGTGAAAGACATTGGCTCCGAGCCGGATCATCTGCCCCTCAACTACGGCAAGTTGCTGATGGTATTGGCTGGCTCGGTTGTCATGGTCTTCTTCTGTGCCTGGTTGATGCACCACGTGGTGATCGCCAACATGGTGCTGATGACGGTGACTATCGCCGTGGTAATTGTCTTTTTTCGCGAGGCGTTCAAGCTCGACACCGTGGGTCGCAACAAGATGTATGTGGCCTTCGTGCTGATGCTGGAGGCGGTGCTCTTCTATGTGCTGTACGCCCAGATGCCGACTTCACTGAACTTCTTTGCCATCAACAACATGCATCATGAGATGCTGGGCATGAGCGTCAACCCGGTCAGCTTCCAGGCGCTCAACCCCTTCTGGGTGGTAGTGGGTAGCCCGGTGCTGGCGGTGATCTATACCCGGATGGGCAGCAAGGGGCGGGATCTCACCATGCCGCTCAAATTTACCCTCGGGATGTTCTTCTGCTCGCTCGGTTTTCTGACTGCCGCAGCTTCCGGCTGGTGGTTTGCCGATGAGCAGGGGCTCACCTCGCCCTGGTTTATGGTGCTTATTTACCTGTTCCAGAGCATCGGCGAGCTGATGATCAGTGCGCTGGGTCTGGCCATGGTGGCTGCACTGGTGCCGCAACGCCTGATGGGCTTTATCCTCGGGATGTGGTTCCTGACCCAGGCGATGGCATCGCTGCTCGGGGGCTATGTCGCCACCTTCACCGCCGTACCGCAAGGGGTCACGGATCCGCTGCTGACTTTGCCCATCTATACCGGCGTGTTTGGCAAGATTGGGATAGCGACCCTGATTATCGCCGTGGTGATGGGCATGATGGTGCCCTGGCTGAACCGGATGATGAATGCCGCACCGCAGGAGGAAGAGGGGTTGCTGGCGCCGCAGTCACAGGCGTGACGGGGAGATAGATGCAAACAAGGCAGGGGCACACCCCCTGCCTTGCTGTTGATGGCTTAGTTGTACTGCTCTTCCATCCAGGCTTCGACGATCAGCTGCGCCGATACGCCGTCCACGCTGCCCTTCTCCAGCGCGCGATATCCACCCTGTTCGAAGAGGCGGGCACGGGCGTCCGTGGTGGTGAGCCGCTCATCCTTGAACTCGACCGGTTTGCCGAAGCGACCGTGCAGGCGGTTGCCGAACTTGCGGGCACGAACCGTGATCTCCTGATCGGTGCCATCCATGTTCAGGGGAAGGCCGACAATGAGCAGATCCGGTTGCCACTCCTTGAGCAGCTTCTCGATTTCGTCCCAGTTGGGGATGCCGTCATTGGCCTTGAGGGCGCGCAAGGGACGGGCAGTGCCGGTCAGCTCCTGGCCAATGGCAACGCCAATGCTCTTGGTGCCGTAGTCAAAGCCCATGATGCTGCGTGATGACATGAAAAATCCTCGAAATAAAACGGGGTTCGCCAGCGGCTCAGCTGTGGCCGACGTCGCTGGAGAGATGGATCGGATTAACCCCGATGCTGGCGGCAGCTTGCTGCCACCGCTTGTGGATAGGGGTTTTGAAGATAAGGTCAGGATTGGGCGGGATCACCAGCCAGGCGCCATCAACCAGCTCCTGTTCCAGCTGTCCGGCACTCCAGCCAGCGTAACCAAGCGCCACCAGCCAATGATCGGGAGCCTCACTCGTACCCAGGGTTTCCAGTATATCCTTTGAAGTGGTCACCATCATTTCGTCCCCCACCTGCATCGTTGAGCCGAAACCGGGGCGGAAGCTGTGCAGTACAAAGCCACGATCGGCGTGCACCGGCCCCCCTTGCACCACCGGCTGCTTGAGTTCCGCAACGGTCGGGGGCGTGAGCTTGAGCTGGGTCAGCATGGCCTCAACGGACATGTCGACCGGGATGTTGACGACCAGCCCCATGGCGCCCTCTTCGTTGTGTTCGCACAAGTAGACCAGCGAACGCTCGAAATAGGGGTCCGAGAGGCTTGGCATGGCAAGAAGAAAGTGATTTTGCAGTGTTTGCATATGGGCCAGATATTGCAAAGGTATTTGCGGCAATTATGGCAGCTCGACTCTGTGGGCAAAACCGCTTTTTATCGAAGGCGTGCCGGCCCGCCATTTATCCGTGTAGGGAGAGAAAACCATGGAAGGGATTTCAATCAGGCAGAAGTTGATTCTGGGTTGTGTGGTGCCTCTGCTGGCACTGTTGGCCTTGCTGGTGGGGGCAACCCAGGCGATGTCCCAGCTGATGGCAGGCATGAACGCTATGTATCAGGGGGAGGTGGTGCAACTGAAAGAGCTCAAGCACATTGCCGATCTCTACGCCGTCAACGTCATTGATGCCACCAACAAGGCCAATGTGGGCGGCTTTACGCCGGAGAAGGCGAAAGCGGCCATCATGCAGGCTCAGCATGATGTCACCCAGAGCTGGCAGAATTACCGCAACATGGCGATGGATCAGGGGGAGACGCAGGAGGCGGATCGGGTGCAGATGCTCTTCGCTGCGGCCGATCCGCAGATTGCCGCCGTATTGCAGGTGCTTGATGGCGGGCCGGACGAGGTACGCGCGAATCTTGGTGCCCGGATCATGCCCCTCTATGGTGCCATCGACCCCCTCAGCGATGCGGTCAGCGCTCTGGTGCAGTATCAGCTTACCGCTGCCGAACAGAGTATGACCGAGCTGACCCGGCTCAAGGATCGCCTCTTCCAGCTCTTTCTCCTGCTGTTTCTGATCGGGGGCGGTTGCGTGCTCTTCTTCGGCATGTGGGCCGGCCGCAGCGTGAGTCAGCCGCTGGCGGCAATGAGTCAGGTGCTGCGCGGCATGCAGGCCGAGCTCGATCTGAGCCAACAGGCGCCGGTATTGCGTAAGGACGAGATGGGGGCGCTGGCCCAATCGCTTAATCAGGTGATCAGCCACTTCCGCGGTTTGATTAACCAGATCAACGAGATGGCGGAGCACCTTGCCAAGGAGTCCGCTCGTCTTGCTCATATCGGGATGGAGAGCCGCCAGCGCTTTGCCCAGCAGCAGGCCGAGACCGATCAGAGCGCGACGGCCATGAACCAGATGAGCGCGACCGTGGCCGAGGTGGCCAACAGCTCGTCCGGGGCTGCAGATGCGGCCAGGGTGGCCGATCAGAGTGCCCGCCACGGTCATGAGGTGGTGGAAGATGCCATCCAGCACATGTCCTCCCTCTCTTCCCATATCCAGAGTACGGCGGCGATGATCACCCAGCTGGCCGATGACAGCCGCGATATCAGCAGCGTGATGGATGCCATTCGCGGCATTGCCGAGCAGACCAACCTGCTGGCGCTCAACGCCGCCATCGAAGCGGCGCGGGCCGGGGATCAGGGGCGCGGTTTTGCGGTGGTGGCGGATGAGGTGCGTACACTCTCCCAGCGTACCCAGCGCTCGACCGAAGAGATTGGCAAGACCATCGTCAAGTTGCAGCAGGGGGCGAGCGAGGCCGCCAACAGCATGATGCACGGGCTGGAGCAGGTCGAGGAGTCCAATCGCACCGTGCTCGCTTGCGGCAAGGCGCTCGGCGAGATCGTCACCTCGGTGGAGATGATCAACGAGCTCAACACCCATATCGCCACCGCCGCCGAGGAGCAGAGCAAGGTGGCCGAGGATATCACCCGCAACGTGGTCAATATCGCCCAGATTGCGACCGAGTCGACGGCAGCTGCCTCCGATATGAACCAGAGTTGTCACGAGCTGGAGCAGCTATCGAGCGATCTCAAGCTGAAGGTGGGGCAGTTCCGTTGTTAAGCCTTCATACCAATGAGCAAGGCATGAAGTAGAAGAGGCGGCCCCGGGGCCGCCTCTTTGCATTAACACTCGCTCACTACATCGAGCTGCAATTTAACTGTGGCGGGCTCAGGCCTTGGCCAGCCGGCGCTCGATGGCATCCATCAGCATGCCGGTAATGTGCACGTCGAAGGCCGCTTCAATCTCGCGAATGCAGGTCGGGCTGGTGACGTTAATCTCGGTCAGGCGGTCGCCGATGATATCGAGGCCAACGAAGATAAGCCCTTTCTTTTTCAACGTCGGGCCCACCGCGCGGGCGATGGCCCAGTCAGCTTCGCTCAGGGGACGCGCCTCGCCACGGCCACCGGCTGCCAGATTGCCACGGGTTTCGCCTTGCGCCGGAATACGGGCCAGACAGTAGGGAACCGGCTCGCCATCCACCACCAGTACCCGCTTGTCGCCATCCTTGATGGCGGGCAGATAGGTCTGCGCCATGCAGTACTGGCTGCCGTGGGCGGTCAGGGTCTCGATAATCACGCCGACGTTGGCGTCATCTTCCTTCATGCGGAAGATGGAGGCGCCGCCCATGCCGTCCAGCGGCTTGAGGATCACGTCTTTGTGCTGGGCGTGGAAGGCGCGCAGCTTGTCGGCGCGGCGGGTCACCAGCGTGGTCGGGGTGTGCTCGGCAAACCAGGCTGTGTAGAGCTTCTCGTTGGCGTCGCGCAGGCTCTGCGGCTTGTTGACGATAAGGCAACCCTCATCCTCGGCCCGCTCCAGCATGTAGGTGGCATAGATAAATTCGGTGTCGAACGGCGGATCCTTGCGCATCAGGATCACATCGAGGTTGGAGAGGGGCTGATCCACCACCTCGCCCAGGGTGTACCAGTCGGCATAGTCATATTTGACGGTGAGCGGGCGCATGGTGCCAAAGGCGCGACCGGCTTCCATGTAGAGATCCTTCATCTCCAGATAGAAGAGCTCATAGCCGCGCTTTTGCGCCTCTTCGAGCATGGCAAAGCTGGAATCTTTCTTGATGTTGATGGCCGAGATGGGGTCCATCACGATGCCGAGTTTAATGGTCATCCGCTGTTCCTTCTTAATGGCTCGATAGGGTTGTAGGGTCGATTAGCGCAGCGTAATCGGCCGCTTGCGGCTGCGTCGATGCAGCCATAGGGCTGATTGATGCGGCCGATAGTATCAAGCGAGATCGCCAAAGCGGCACTGCAGCGCAGTAATCGCCGTCAGGGCGGCGGTTTCGGTGCGCAGCACCCGCGGCCCCAGCAGCATCTCTTTGAAATCTTCCTGCACGGTACGGGCGATCTCGTCGCTCGACAATCCCCCTTCCGGGCCAATCAGCAGGCGCACGCCGTGCTCGGGAACGGGCAGGGTGTTGATGCTGTACTCGGCGCGCGGGTGCAGGTTGAGCTTGAGCTCCTTGGTCTCTTCCGCGAGCCAGGCGTCGAGCTCCATCGGCATACGCACCTCGGGCACCACGTTGCGGCCGCACTGTTCGCAGGCGCTGATCACCACCTTCTGCCACTGCTCGCGCTTCTTCTCCAGTCGATCGGCTGGCAGCTTGACGCCGCAGCGCTCGGAGAAGAGCGGGGTGATGCAGGTGACGCCCAGCTCCACCGATTTCTGGATGGTGAAGTCCATCTTGTCGCCGCGGCTGATCACCTGACCCAAGTGGATGGCCAGCGGTGACTCCACCGATTGGACGTCGCAGCTGTCGATGGTCACTTCCACCGACTTCTTGCCGACGCTGGCGATGGTGGCGGGATATTGATTGCCATCGCCGTTGAACAGCTCGAGCTGCTGGCCCGGCTGCATGCGCAGTACCCGGCCGATATGGTTGGCGCCGTCTTCCGACAGGGCGATGGTCTGGCCAACTTGCAGGGTGGCCGGTTCATAGATACGTGGAATGCGCATGTCTGCTAGTCAGTCTCTTGCTTGGAAACCCTTCATATCCTGCGGCGAGCAAGGCTCACGCGGCAGAAGGAAAGAGTTTCATGATAGGAGGGGCGATCCCCCTCCCTGGTCAAATGGGGTTATTGGCACTGCTTTTCAATAAAGGGATTGGTATTGCCCTGCAGCTTGCCGATGCGGCGGTTACGCTCGCACTCCCAGCCCTCTGCCGGGTACTGGCGATCCCAAGCTTCGAACAGTTTACGCTGTTGCGCTGCCAGACGCAGCCCATACTGCTCGCTCATGTAGAGGTAGGCGCGGGCGATCTGACCCCGTACCGGCCCCTTGGGCGGCTGCACCCGGCGCTCCTTGAAATCCACCAGCATCTGGCACTGGCCGTACTGATCCGGCTTGCCGTTCCAGTCGGAGAAGCGGAAGTTGGCGCGATCGCCGTTCACCTCGCCGATGGCGGGGAAGAGGTTATGCATGTCCCCCTCCATCTTGTTGAACTCCGGGCTCACCTTCTCGCAGTTCTTGCGACCGCCATCCTGCCAGCACTGCAGCTGGTGGCCAAACTCCCAGGCGGGCACCACGTGCTCCCACTCGATGCGGGCGGCGCGTTTGGGCTGCTTGCGCGGCTCATAGCCGCAGCTGGCGAGATCCGGGCTCATCTTCTTGCCCTGATAGTTGATGTCACAGCCGCAGTAGAAGGTGGTCGCGTCTGGCTGGCTGCGGTAGAGCTTGACCAGATCCTGCTTGGCTTCGCGAAAGGTCTGGGCGTGCAGAGGCGCGCTGAGCAGCGGCAAACCGGCCAGCAGGGTCAGGGCGAGGGAGGAGATGAAACGCATGGGATTCCTTGCAAACGGGATGATAGACGAACGATGGCGGGCACCCTACCACAAGAGCGCGACACCGGCTGGCTTACTGTTCTGGCTCCGGCCGTTCCCGCTCCAGCGGCTGCTTGCAGCGTCGGCAGTGATAGCGGGCTTCGCCGCGCACCACCTTGTTGTGGCGGCGTACCGACAGCTGATGCTGCTGACAGAGGCAGCGATAGGGGATGGTGCGCTGGGCCAGAACCGCCAGATCGAAGCTGTGGGTGGTTCTGGGCTCAAGGCCGAACACCTCCCGCATCACCGATTGCCACTGGCGGCCGTGGGGTAGCACCCGCGATCTGCCGCGACCTTCCCCCCACAGTGCATAGACCAGCAGATGGGCCACCTCGTGGGGCACCACCTCATCCAGAAACGCCTGCTGGTTGGCCTGACAGAGGGCGGGATTGAAGCGCAGCTCCCAGGTTTGCAGCCGCGCCGATCCCGCCGCCCGACCACGCATGTTGCAATGGACTTGCGGGCGGGGGAAGGTGCGGCCAAGGCGCGCTTCGGCTTGTGCAAAGCAGGCATCGACGCGTGCGAGCAGCTGCTGGTGCAGGGCGGGGTCGAGGCGGGTAGGGGTGGCAGACATCGGGTTCTCGTCAAATGGCGGATAAGCAAAAGGGGAGCCAGGCTCCCCTTTTATCACAACCGTGAACCTTACAGGCCAGCGGCAGAGCGCAGCAGTTCGGCCTTGTCGGTCTGCTCCCACGGGAACTCGTTGCGACCGAAGTGACCGTAGGCAGCGGTAGCCTGGTAGATCGGGCGCTTCAGATCCAGCATCTGGATCAGGCCGTACGGGCGCAGTTCGAAGTGCTCGCGTACCAGCTTGACCAGCAGATCCTCGGCAACCTTGGCGGTACCGAAGGTTTCCACGCTGATGGAGGTCGGCTCGGCCACGCCGATGGCGTAGGAGATCTGGATTTCACAGCGATCGGCCAGACCGGCGGCAACGATGTTTTTGGCAACGTAGCGGGCGGCGTAGGCAGCAGAACGGTCAACCTTGGACGGATCCTTACCGGAGAAGGCGCCACCACCGTGACGGGCCATGCCGCCGTAGGTGTCGACGATGATCTTGCGACCGGTCAGACCGCAGTCACCCATCGGGCCGCCGATAACGAAACGGCCGGTCGGGTTGATGAAGTATTTGGTGTCCTTGTTGACCCACTCGGCCGGCAGTACCGGCTTGATGATCTCTTCGCGTACCGCTTCAACCAGATCTTTGTGGCTGATGGATTCAGCGTGCTGGGTAGAGAGAACCACGGCATCCACACCGATGATCTTGCCTGCGTCGTCGTAGGCGAAGGTCAGCTGGCTCTTGGCATCCGGACGCAGCCACGGCAGGGTGCCGTTCTTGCGCACTTCAGCCTGACGCTTCACCAGCAGGTGAGAGTAGGTGATGGGGGCGGGCATCAGCACGTCGGTTTCGTTGGTGGCGTAGCCGAACATCAGGCCCTGGTCGCCAGCGCCCTGTTCCAGCGGATCGCTGCGGTCAACACCCTGGTTGATATCCGGGGACTGCTTGCCGATGGCGTTCAGCACGGCGCAGGAGTCGGCATCGAAGCCCATGTCGGAGTGGGTGTAGCCGATTTCACGCACGGTATCGCGCACGATCTGCTCGATGTCTACCCAGGCAGAGGTGGTTACTTCACCGGCCACCATGACCATACCGGTCTTGACCAGGGTCTCGCAGGCAACGCGTGCCTTGGTATCTTGCTTGAGGATGGCGTCCAGTACCGCATCGGAGATCTGGTCCGCAATCTTGTCGGGATGGCCTTCGGAGACCGACTCGGAAGTAAACAGCTTTGCCATGATTTTAATCTCAGCTTGTCTGGGTTATCGCCACGGCAATAACCGGATGAATAGGACGGTGTAGAGGTATCTACATCTGGACGTCTATTTTAGTTAGCACCCCCCCCGATTGCCAGCACTATTTTGTCGCTGTGTCGCAAGAAGGCCACTATTGGCTCCTTACTATCCCCAAGGGGATGGAAATCAAACGTTTGCGGTTGTTCTGTCTGGTCAAACGCCGCCAAGAAAAGCGATTGTCCTCCCAAAGCGGCTTTATTCGTCCAGATAACATTTGCACGCCGCGCGCCCTGCTGGGACAATAACGCGCCTTACATCTTGGCCATCAAATGAAGCAATCGCAGGAGATACAGATGCCTTCTCGTAAAGAGCTTGCCAATGCCGTTCGTGCATTGAGTATGGATGCCGTTCAAAAAGCCAACTCCGGTCACCCGGGCGCCCCCATGGGAATGGCGGATATCGCCGAAGTATTGTGGCGCAGCCACCTCAGACATAACCCGAACAACCCCAAGTGGGCCGACCGCGACCGTTTCATCCTCTCCAACGGCCACGGCTCCATGCTGCTGTACTCCCTGCTGCACCTCTCCGGTTATGACCTCTCCATCGACGATCTGAAAAACTTCCGCCAGCTGCACTCTCGCACCCCGGGTCACCCGGAGTACGGTTACGCGCCGGGCGTTGAAACCACCACTGGCCCGCTGGGTCAGGGCATCACCAACGCCGTTGGTATGGCGATCGCCGAGAAGGCCATGGCTGACCAGTTCAACCAGCCGGGTCACGACATCGTTGACCACTACACCTACGCCTTCATGGGCGACGGCTGCCTGATGGAAGGTATCTCCCACGAGGCTTGCTCTCTGGCCGGTACCCTGCAACTGGGCAAACTGATCGCGTTCTGGGATGACAACGGCATCTCCATCGACGGTCACGTAGAAGGCTGGTTCACCGACGACACCGTCAAGCGCTTCGAAGCCTACGGCTGGCACGTTATCCCGGCTGTTGACGGCCACAACCCGGAAGCGATCAACGCTGCCATCGAAGCCGCCAAGGCCGAGACCGGCAAGCCGACCCTGATCTGCTGCCGCACCATCATCGGTTACGGTTCCCCGAACAAATCCGGTTCTCACGACTGCCACGGTTCACCGCTGGGCAACGACGAGATCGCCGCTGCTCGCGCCTTCCTGAAGTGGGACCACGCCCCGTTCGTTATCCCGGCCGACATCGCTGCCGAGTGGAACGGTCAGGAGAAGGGCGCCAAACTGGAAGCCGACTGGGCTGCCAAGTTCGCCGCCTATGAAGCAGCTCACCCGACTCTGGCTGCCGAATTCAAGCGCCGCACCGCAGGCGAACTGCCGGCCAACTGGGCTGCTGAATCCGCCAAGATCATCGAAACCCTGCAAGCCAACCCGGCCAAGATCGCAACCCGTAAAGCGTCCCAAAACGCACTGGAAGCGTTCGGCAAGCTGCTGCCGGAATTCATGGGTGGCTCCGCTGACCTGGCTCCGTCCAACCTGACCATGTGGTCCGGTTCCAAGTCCCTGACCAATGACGATGCCTCCGGCAACTACATCCACTACGGTGTCCGCGAGTTCGGCATGTCCGCCATCATGAACGGTATCGCCCTGCACGGTGGTTTCATCCCCTACGGCGCCACCTTCCTGATGTTCATGGAGTATGCCCGCAACGCCCTGCGCATGGCCGCTCTGATGAAGCAGCGTTCCATCTTTGTTTACACCCACGACTCCATCGGTCTGGGTGAAGATGGCCCGACTCACCAGCCGGTTGAGCAGATCGCCTCCCTGCGTCTGACTCCGAACATGAGCACCTGGCGTCCGTGTGACCAGGTTGAATCTGCCATCGCCTGGAAACACGCCATCGAGCGTACCGACGGCCCGACCTCTCTGATCTTCTCTCGTCAGAACCTGGCCCAGATGGACCGTACTGCCCAGCAGCTGGCCGACACCGCCAAGGGTGGTTACGTGCTGAAGGATTGCGCCGGTACTCCGGAGCTGATCCTGATCGCCACCGGTTCCGAAGTGGAACTGGCCGTTGCCGCCTATGAGCAGCTGACTGCCAAGGGCCGTGCCGTGCGCGTGGTCTCTCTGCCGTCTACCGACGTGTTCGATGCCCAGTCTGCCGAGTACAAAGAGTCCGTCCTGCCGTCCTCCGTCACCAAGCGCGTAGCCATCGAAGCCGGCATCGCCGACTACTGGTACAAGTACGTCGGTTTCGGCGGCAAGATCATCGGTATGACCACCTTCGGTGAGTCCGCACCTGCCGAGCTGCTGTTTAAGGAATTCGGCTTTACCGTGGAAAACGTGGTTGCGACCGCTGAATCCCTGTAATAGCTAATTGCTGTGTATAGAACTGAAAAGCGCCTCCTTCGGGAGGCGCTTTTTTATTTTTTAAAGATGGGGAGTAAGGCGCATGAATAAAAGACTTAATCGACATACGGAAGCCTTTGCTCGTTGGAAGGAGCAAACACAAGAAACCTTCGAATTTTCTATATTAATTTGCCATGCTGTGCCAACACTAAAAAGAAATATCAGACTTTTTGAAAAGGGAATAATTGATGAGTTAACAGCTCCAGATCATTATGGTGCAAGAGAAGCTCCTGATGATGCTCAAAGAGAGAGAAGTAAGGAACAATTAAAGGAAATTAGTGTTGGTTATAAAGCAAAATTATCTAAGTACATACTTATTAGTAATTTTAGCTTCTTTGAGGCTTACGTTCTTGATGTTATAAAAGAAATGTTAACCTTTCATGGAGGAATAGATGAGTTTATTAAAAAAGCAAAAGCTAGGGGCTATCAAAACGCAATAAATGATGAGGTTGAAGAAACGAGGAAAAAAATTAGAATCCCAAGTAGATCGAAAAATCCTCAACGGTACTTTGAAGCGACAAGGGAGTTGGAGAGCATAAAATACCGTTTTCCTAGTGACATGTTTGGCAGTTATGGTGCTCAAATGTTCATGCAAAAACTCTCTAATATGAAATCAGCCGATATTCCATCAGTTCTGAAAGATGGTCTGCATATGGTTATTCCTGATGATGTTGTTGACTCATACCATAACACTCGTGAGATTAGAAATAAAATTGCGCATGGTAAACCAGTAGAACTGTCAATAAAACAGGTGACGGAGATGAGTAAGCTGTTAAAAAGTATTGCGTTACAGCTAGATCAGCATCTTCTTCGATATTTCTTTATTTCGGAAAATTATCGAAGAAATTAGTGATTGTGATTGAGTTGGCCCGCAGGTTCGATTAGCGAAGCGTCATCGGACGTTCGCGTTCTTTTAGACTGTGCCATAAAAATAATGCCCTTCCTGTTACCAAAAAAGAGACCGGCATATAGCCGGTCTCTTTTTTATTTCTGCAACCCTTACGCCTGCGGCGGGGTACTTTCCGCGTTGGATATCACCGCACTCACCTCAACCAAGTCTGCTATGTGCCTTATTTATCTGATGACAAGGGCGCCATGGTTAATACCAGCTTGCCGATATGACGGCCTGAATCCAGCAAATGGTGAGCGGCAGCGGCCTCATCCAGCGGGAAGGTCTGGTAAACCTGCGGTTTGACCTCGCCGCGTTCGATAAATGGCCAGACATGAGTTTGCAGCTGGGCAATCAGCTCGGCTTTTTCCTGCGGAGTACGCGAGCGCAGGGTGGAGCCGATATGGGTCAGCCGCTTTTGCAGCATGGGAAACAGATCCAGATTGGGGGCGGCGCCCGCAATAATGCCGATCTGGACTATGCGGCCATTGATGGCGGCCGCCGCATAGTTGCGCGCGACATACTCCCCGCCAATGATATCGAGAATGATGTCGGCGCCATGGCCATCGGTGGCGGCATGCACTGCCTCGACAAAATCCTCCTCCTTGTAGAGCACGGCCACATCCGCGCCCAGCTTGATGCTAGCGGCCTGCTGCTCGGGTGAGCCGACCGTGGTGATGATTTTGGCGGCGCCAAATGCCTTGGCCAGCATGGTGGCGGTCGTGCCGATACCGGAGGCACCGCCATGGATCAAGATAATGTCCCCTTTTTTAAACTGACCCCGTTCAAACATATTTGACCAGACCGTCATAAAGGTTTCCGGCAGCGCCGCGGCTTCGACAAAGCTCAATCCGGGCGGCAGGGGCAGGACATTGCCCTGGTGGGCGACGCTGTACTCGGCATAGCCGCCACCCGAAATCAGCGCTGCGACCTTGTCGCCAATCTTGAGATGGGTCACCTGCTCCCCCTTGGCGACCACGACCCCGGCGACCTCCAGCCCGGGAATATCCGATGCCCCTGCCGGAGGCGGGTAGAGCCCCTTGCGCTGCATCACATCCGGCCCATTGATGCCGGTCGCATAGTGCCGGATCAAGACCTCATCGGGCTTGGGCGCTGGTGTGGCGCGGGTGGTCAGTTGCAAGACATCGGGGCCACCGGGCTGGGTAATCTCTACCGCGTTCATGGTGGCGGGAATGAAATGAGAATGAGACATCAGCTGCTCCTGTAACGAGGTGATATGAGGTTCCCCTAGTGGGATGAGCACCAAGATAGTGGAGATTTCTGATGAATAAACGCAGTATTATCCCTCACCTGTAATGCAAAAATGCATTTCAACCGGGAGTCGTGATGAACTGGGATGATGCGAAAATTTTTCTGGCGTTGCATCGGGAAGGTAGCCTGAGGGGCGCCGCCCGTGTGGTCGGGGTCGATCAGGCAACCATTGGCAGACGGATTGCCGCACTGGAGCATCGTCTGGCGGCCACGCTGTTTCTCCGCACATCCAAAGGGTATGTGCTGACTCATGTCGGAGAGATAGTGCTGGCCAGCGCTCAGCAGATGGAGCTGGCGGCCATTGATTTCGTACGGGCGGCGCAAGGGGTCGACAACCGTCTGGTCGGGGAGGTCCGCGTGGCGACTACAGACACCCTGGGGATGGATTTTCTGATACCGGCCCTGACCGAGCTGCATCAGCGTTATCCCGATATCAGGGTCATCCTCAATACCTCGACCCAGGTGGTCAATCTGTCCTTGCGGGAAGCGGATATCGCGATCCGGACGGTGAAGCCGGACAATCCCGACCTGATTATTCGCAAGCTGGCCTCCTGGCCGGTCGGGTTGTATGCCTCCGCCGACTATCTGGCTCGCCATGGCATTCCCGAAGCGGGCACCGGTTTTGCGGGCCATTCGCTGGTGGTGTATGAGCCCCACTGGCAGAGCGCGCGATCCCCCATGATGCTCGAAGAGGCGGCCGAGGGAGCCACGGTCGCCGCGGGGGTCAATACCAGCCTGATGCTGCGTCAGGCCCTGTTGATGGGGTTGGGGCTTGGCGAGGTGGCGGTTCCGCTGGCCGAGCAAGCCGGGTTGATGCGAGTCTGGCCCGAGCGGCAGTTACAGCAATCCTACGATGTGTGGCTGGTGACCCATCAGGATGTGCAACATGCTGCGCGGGTTAGGGCGGTCATGGATGCCATCGTCAGGGCATTTGCCGCAGTGGTCTAAGTCTGGCGGGCGCTCTGTTCAGGTTTTGTCGCAACGCGGTCACATCCCTTGCCATAGTCATGGCGGTTGAGGGAAAACCCTCATTTACTTGGTCTCTGACAGTCAATACTGTGAGACCGAGTCCACCACTACTGGAGCCTGACCCATGACCGATATGCTTGTTGACGATAAACAACCGACCCCGGATCCGGCAGAGCAGAATGCTTTCTTCCCGTCGCCCTACTCCCTGAGCCAGTTCACCTCGCGCAAATCTGACCTTGCCGGGGCTGACTATCCCGCTCCCTATCGGGAGGGGCGCTGGAAGATCCTGCTGATCGGGGCCGATGAGCGCTATCTGCCCACCGACAACGGCACCCTGTTTTCTACCGGTAACCATCCGGTCGAAACCCTGCTGCCCATGTATCACCTCGACAAGGCGGGCTTTGCCTTTGATGTGGCTACCCTTTCCGGCAATCCGGTCAAGTTCGAGTGGTGGGCCATGCCCGGCGAAGACGAAGAGGTGCTAGGGCTCTACGGCAAATATCAGGCGCAGTTCCGCCAACCGGCCAAGCTGGCCGATCTGCTGAAAGAGGCGCTGGCCGCCGACTCGGACTATATCGGCGTCTTTATTCCCGGCGGGCACGGCGCCCTGATGGGGCTGCCGGAGAGTGCCGAGGTGAAAGCGCTGCTGGAGTGGGCGATGGCCAACGATCGCTTCATCATCTCCCTCTGTCACGGGCCTGCTGCGCTGCTGGCGGTGGCCAATCCAGAGACCTTCGCGGGCTACAAGATCTGCGCCTTCCCCGACGAGCTGGATGCCCAGACCCCGGCAATTGGCTATATGCCGGGCCACCTCACCTGGAAGTTTGGCGAGAAGCTCAAAGAGATTGGCTTCGAGATCGTCAACAACGGCATCTCGGGAGAGGTATGCCGGGATCGCAATCTGCTGACTGGTGACAGCCCGCTGGCTGGCAATAACCTCGGCAAACTGGCCGCCACCACCTTGCTGGAGGCGGTTGCCAAGCGATGAGGTTGTCGTCGTCGCCAGCCAGTGCACTGCAGGTCGCGGTGGCGCTGGAAGGGTGCCAGCGGCTGGAGGAGATCCAGCAACTGGTGCGTGCCTTCGCCACCCCGCTGGGGTATCACCGCTTTGCGCTCTTCTCCATCAGTGCCAGCGAGGAGGGGGTGGTCGAGCACCTCTACTGGCTGGAGGGGGAGTGGCTGGAGAGCGGCGAGGCGGTCGACCTGCATGCCTATATGCGCGAGTGCCCGATGGCGATGCACATCAGAGAACGAGACCAGCCCTTCTTCTGGAGCAAGATCCATAGCGCCGCTGGGGAGCTGTACCGTATCGTTCGCCAGCCTGAGGGGCCGGGCCGACATGGCTTGCAGGTGCCCGTCTATGGGCCGCTGGGGCTGGAGGGGGCGATGAGCTTTGGCGGCGATCAGATCGATGCCAGCGCTCCCGCTCGGGTTGGCCTTGCGCTGATCGCGGCGGCGGCTTTTCATGTAGCCCGTCGCCTGATGGAGATGCCGGTGGCGGGTCACGAGCGTGGCCTCACTGGGCGCGAGCGCGAAGTGCTGGAGTGGGTCTCCCGGGGTTGGCGCCATGCCGATATCGCCACCACCCTGAAGCTCTCGGTGCGCACGGTCGAGAACCATCTGCGCAGTGCCCGCCGTCGGCTGGGGGTTGCCACTACCGCTGAGGCGGTCAGAGTAGCGATCAGGTACCGCGATATTGAGGGCTGAGGGCCACCCCTTTGTCTGGCATGTAAAAAGAGACCGGCCATCAGCCGGTCTCTTTTTTATTTCAACAAACCTTACGCCTGTGGCGGGGTACTTTCCGCGTTGGACATCACCGCATCCATCTGGATTCGTGCGCCGGCGGGCAGCTCGCGCACCGCGATCACGGTGCGGGCCGGCAGGTAGGCCGGGAAGTATTTGGTATAGATGGCATCCACCTCGGCCAGATCGGCGATATTGGCGAGCTGGATATTGACCTTGACGATATCGTCCATCACATGGCCGATGCTCTCCACAATCGCCTTGATATGGCTGAGGCACTGGGCGGTCTGCTCCCGCACGCAGCCGGTCAGGATCTTGCCGGTGGCCAGATCAACCGGCAGCTGACCGGCAATATGGTTGTAGTGGGAGAAGGCGACGGTCTGGGTGTGCAAGTGGCTGCGCGGTGCCTTGTCGGTATTGCGCGGGCGGATCACCAGATTGTGTCTGTCTTCCACCAGTTGCGGCGGGGTGCCGTCACCGTGGGAGATGACCGCATCCATCTGTACCAGCGCACCCATGGGCAGGGCGGAGGCAGCAATCACGCTGCGGGCAGGCATATAGGCGGCGGCGCGGGCAATGGCGGAGTCGGGGAAGAAGGTGGTGTAGACCTCGTTGACGGCATCCAGATCTGCCAGATTGGTCAGATAGACGGTCACTTTGACGATATCGTCGAAGGGCACGTCGATCCCCTCCAGCACAGCCTTGATGTTGTGCAGGCACTGGGCCGCCTGCTCGCGAATGCCGCCGCCAATCAGGGCGCCGGATGCGGGCTCAACCGGCAGCTGGGCACCGATATTGTTGTAGTGGGAGAAGGCGACGGTCTGGGTGGAGAGCGGGTCTTGCGGCGCACGGGCACTGTTGCGGGCGAGCTTCACCAGCGGGCACGGAGCTTGCGGGAAGGTGCCTTCGCCGTTGGAGATGAGCGCATCCATCTGCACTTTGGCGTGCAGCGGCAGACCCGCCACGGCCAGCACGGTGCGGGTCGGCAGATTGCGCGGGAAGAACTCGCGATAGACCTCGTTGACCGCCTCGAGGTCAGCCATCTCTTGCAGGAAGAGGGTCACTTTCACCACGTCGTCCATCACATGGTCGATGCTCTCGACGATGGCCTTGATATTGGTGAGGCACTGTCTGGCTTGCGCCTTGATATCACCCTCGATCAGGGCGCCGCTTTTCGGGTCGACCGGCAGCTGGGCGGAGATATTGTTGTAGTGGGAGAAGGCCACGCTCTGGGTATAGGGGCCGATATGCTGCGGAGCATTGGGGGTATTGCGGGCCGACTTGATAATAGTGCCACTCATTGGGATACACCTCGTTGTAATCATCGTTATTGGGGTCAGGGGTTCCTCCCGCCAGCGACAAAAAATGTGGGCAGAGCGCGGCGATATAGCGCGCCCGGCAACCATTGCGGCACCAGAGGGGGAGAGGGTTCAGACAAGCGCGATTCTATGAACCGCAAAATAGCGATGCAAACCGGGATCGCGTTTCTATGAGATGGCTCAACGCCCTGAAATATATCTCTGGTGCGGATCAATTCAGGGCTAATAAGAAGTATCTGATGGCCATTTTTTGCGGCCTGCAGCGCGAGGCCCGCGCCGACGGTCTTGGCGCCAGAAATATGGGTGGCTGGCACTCAGGATAATTGCAAATTATTCAGGCTTGCTGGCAGCGCATTCATTTTTTGCCGCATAAATATCTATTTTTGCTTTTTTATAAGCACTATCTGGCAGAGCGAAAATATGGTAGCCGCGGGATATTCAGGCCCCTGCAAAGATGTAACGGGAATATAATTCAGCGCTTTTGCATGGAGCCGGTGAAAAGGCTTTCCGGATATCCCATGGCACGCCGCTGCAAGGGGCTCAACGCATCAGCCTTATGCCATGAATTTTCAGCGGTGCCGAGCCGGGCAAACGGGCTCGTTCAGACTCCCTTCACCCCTGCATGTCAGGATCGGCCACCGGCCCTGACTCCGGTTTGCCGACCGGTTGCCGTCAGGGCTCCCTGCTATTTTTGCACCAGTGAAATGGTGTTTCTGTTCTTTGTTACTCAGGTGAAACAATTTGAGCCTGCCATCGGGCGCACAACCCTGTGTTGTTGTGGCAGGCGACCCCTCCGGTTTTGCCCGTGATGACGGTGCAAGCGTTATGACTGTGCAGCGTTATGACAGTGCAAAGAGAGGAGAGGGCTTATTTATCGCGGCCAGCGGGCCGGATACAACGAAAGGATGTAGATGATCAGGATCGAGAAGATCGACGCCTCGAACTGCTTCGAGGTGTGTGAGCTGACAACCAACAAGGACGGGGTAGGCACCCTGTTCGAGCAGTATCTCTGCTGCAATGCCATCTCGCTGGTGGAGGCGGCCTACTTCCCGGGCTTTGAGCCCAGAGCGATTTATCGCGGGGAGGAGCTGGTGGGCTTTGTCATGTACAAGGGGGGTGATGTGCCGGGCGACATGGTCGAGATCTTCCGCTTTATGCTGGATGCCCGCTTTATGGGGCAGGGGCTGGGGCGGCAGGCCTTTGGCGAGCTGCTGGCCCACTTTGGTCGTGAGGGGTATCGGGAGGTGCTGCTGATGATCGACGAGGATAACCGGATTGCCAAAGAGCTCTACGCCTCGTTCGGTTTTCGCTTTACCGGCAAGATCGAGAAGGATGAGCACTACTACAGCCTCAATATCGAGGGGCTGAATTAACTGGCGCAGGGGAATCGAAGAGGGGGAACAAGCCTGCCAGCCGCGGGCTGACAGGCGATAGCAGGGCCGGGTATGGGCCCGTCAGCCCGCCGGATAGAGGGCGCCGAGCACCGCCGGATGGCTGGCGCCGGTGACGGCGGGCAGGTTGCCGGGTTTGCGCTTGATAAAGCGCTCCGCCAGCCAGGCAAAGGCAGCTCCTTCCATCCAGTCGGGAGCAATCCCCAGCTCGGCGGTGTTGGCGATGCGCCAGCCGGGCAGCAGGCTGGCCAGCTCCGCCAGCAGCGGGGTGTTGTAGGCGCCGCCGCCGCAGACAAAGAGCTCGGTCTTGGGTTGGCTGGCCCCGAACGCCTCGGGAGTCGCAGGCAGCTGGCGGGCGATGCTGTGGCAGGTGAGCGCCTGCAGGGTGCGCTGCACATCCGCCGGAGCATAGGGGCGGCCAGCCAGCTCGCCATCGAGCCACGCCAGGGTGAACATCTCCCGTCCGGTGCTCTTGGGGTGGGGGGCGGTGAAGTAGGGGTGGGCCAAGAGCTGCTCCAGCAGCTCGGGGATGAGCTGGCCGCTGGCTGCCCACTGGCCGCCGGCATCATAGCCGGCCCCCTTGGGGTGATGGCGGCGATACCAGCCGTCGAGCAGGGTGTTGGCCGGGCCGGTATCGAAGCCATAGACCCCGTTGGCATGGCCCGGCAGCACCGAGATATTGGCGATGCCGCCGAGGTTTAAAACTACCCGCAGGGCGCCGGGGCGGGCAAAGAAGGCCTGATGGAAGGCGGGCACCAGCGGCGCACCCTGACCGCCGAGGGCCATGTCCATGGTGCGAAAGTCGGCGATGACATCGATGCCGGTCAGCGCCGCCAGCAGGGCCGCGTTGCCGATCTGCAGGGTAAAGCCAAGCTGGGGGCGGTGGCGGATGGTCTGGCCGTGGCTGCCGATGGCGCGAATATCGGCGGGCGTGAGCTCCGTCTTGGCCAGCAGGGCGTGGGTGGCGGCGGCAAATTCGCGCGCCACCAGATTGTCGGCCACCCCCATGCGATCGATCTCGTTGTCGCTCGGGGTGCAGAGCTCATGGAGCTCGTGGGCGGTGGGCCAGGGGTGGCTGATGGCCGCCTCGACCCGCAGTTGATCCCCGTCGATCACCACCAGTACAGCGTCGATGCCGTCCATGCTGGTGCCTGACATCAATCCGATATAGCGTTCAGCCATTGGCTCTCCTCACTCGCTGGTCGGGATAGTCCGCTTCCCGACACCGATGCAGCATGGCGCAGAGCCATGCGCAGGCAAAATAAAAAGGGCTGACGGGGCCGCTACCCCGCCAGCCCTGAAGGCTTTAGTTGCCGCGACTCTCCCGCTTGTTCTGGGCCAGCTGCAGCTCGGGGCTGTCGAGCTTGGCCAGTTGCGGTGTCGCCAGTTTTCTGAAGTTGGCCAGCTCGCGTCCGCTCAGGGACTCCGCCTGCGGCAGGTTGAGGGTGCGCGGGTTCTTGTGTACGCCGCCCACCACGAATTCATAGTGCAGGTGTGGTCCGGTGACGCGACCGGTGCCCCCCAACAGGCCGATGGTCTGCCCCTGCTTGACCCGCTGCCCCTTGTTGACGGTGCGTTTGGAGAGGTGCAGGTACTTGGTCACATAGTTGCCGGCATGCTTGATAAAGACGTAGTTGCCGTTGAACTGGTTGTAGCCCGCCGCCACCACGTTGCCGGAGCCCGCCGCCATGATGGGGGTGCCCACCGGCGCCACATAGTCGATGCCGTTGTGGGGGCGGATCTTGCCGGTCACCGGATGGAGGCGGCGCGGGTTGAAGTTGGAGCTGATGTATTTGAAGTTGACCGGCGCGCGCAGGAAGCTCTTGCGCATCGCTTTGCCTTCCGGGGTGTAGTAGTTGCCATCTTCATTGAGTACGGCGCGGTAGGCAGTGCCCTGGTTGACGAACTCGGCCGCCAGAATATCGCCGGAGGCAACCCGCTCGTCATCGCGGAACTTGTCTTCGTAGACCACACGGAAGCTGTCCCCCGGCTGCAAGTCCTGCGCAAAGTCGATGTCCCAGCCGAAGATGGCGGCCAAGTCCATTATCTGATCCTCGGTCATGCCCGCCTCGACGGCGGAGCTCCAGAAGCTGGAGCGGATCTCCCCCTTGGTCACCTGTTCACGGGTGTCGAGGGCGATCTTGACGCTGCGGGCGACGAAGGTGTCATCCTTGCGGCTCACCTTGAGCGCCTGTTCGAGGCTGTGGGGGTAGTAGAGGCTGTGCAGCTGGCCATCTTCGGTCAGCTTGAAGGTGAGCTCCTGCCCCGGCTGCAGCATGCGCAGCGGGTTGCTGTCATCGAGCTGGTCGATCAGGTGCAGATCCGTGGTGCTGAGGCCAAGACGCTGGAAGATCACCCCCATGTTGTCGCCGCGACGCACCTTCACATGTTTGGTGACATAGGTCGGCTTGGGCGGGGTGGCCGGCTGCACGGCATCTGCGGTGATGTCGTCCTGGGGCAGATTGTCGTCGCTGTTCTCTTCCTGTTGCTGTCGCAGGGCAATCTCGTTGCCGTTTTCATCGACCCGGGTGGCGACCGCCTGTTCGCTGGGCCAGGCCGCCAGCATCATGATCATGATGCTCAAAATCAGCACCATCTTGCGGTGCCAGTGAGGGAGAGAGTTGAAGGCGTGCCAAATAACCATGAGATGCAGATGAAGTCGGGCAGAATGGACGGATTTTACAGCCTTTCCAATTGGCCCGCCATTCCAGTAATATGTTTGGCCCTGTGGAATCGTGATGGAGAGTCAAAAAATGTCCCAGCTCGAGGTGGCGCTAGCCGAGATCAAGCGCGGAGCGGAAGAAATTCTGGTTGAAGAGGAACTGGTTGCCAAGTTGAAGGAAGGGCGCCCGCTGCGCATCAAGCTGGGCATGGACCCGACGGCCCCCGACATTCACCTGGGTCACACCGTGATCCTCAACAAGCTGAAAACCTTCCAGGATCTGGGCCATGAAGTGATCCTGCTGATCGGTGACTTCACTGCCATGGTGGGTGACCCCTCCGGCAAGAACGCCACCCGCCCGCCGCTCTCCGAAGAGGCGATCAAGCACAACGCCCTCACCTATGCCGAGCAGGCGTTCAAGATCCTCGACCCGGCCAAGACCCGCATCGAGTACAACTCCAGCTGGCTGAGCGAGCTGGGTGCGACCGGCATGATCAAGCTGGCGGCCAAGCAGACCGTAGCCCGCATGATGGAGCGCGACGACTTCAAGAAGCGCTACAGCAACGGCCAGTCCATCGCGATTCACGAATTCCTCTATCCGCTGCTGCAAGGCTATGACTCGGTCGCGCTGAAGGCGGACGTTGAGCTGGGCGGTACCGACCAGAAGTTCAACCTGCTGATGGGCCGCGAGCTGCAAAAAGATGCCGGCATGGCGACCCAGTGCGTGCTGATGATGCCGCTGCTGGTGGGTCTGGATGGCGTCAAGAAGATGTCCAAGTCCGCAGGCAACTACATCGGCGTCCATGACGCTCCGGGCGAGATGTTCGGCAAGATCATGTCCATCACCGACGATCTGATGTGGAACTACTACGAGCTGCTCTCCTTCCGTCCGCTGGCTGAAATCGAAGAGTTCAAGGCAGGCATCGCTGCCGGCACTCTCAACCCGCGCGACGTGAAGATCTGGCTGGCCAAAGAGATCATCGCCCGTTATCACGACGAAGCGGCGGCCGAAGCGGCCCACGAAGATTTCACCCAGCGCTTCTCCAAGAACGCCATTCCGGACGAAATGCCGGAAGTCGAGCTGGCTTTGGAAGGCGAAGGTCTGGCCATTGCCAACCTGCTGAAAGATGCCGATCTGGTGGCCACCACCTCCGAAGCGCTGCGGATGATCAAGCAGGGCGCGGTCAAGGTTGATGGCGAGAAGCTGGAAGATGGCAAGGCACTCATCGGTGCCGGTACCGCCGTCTATCAGGTTGGCAAGCGCAAGTTCGCCCGCGTGACCGTCAAGTAAACCGCGACCGTCAAGCAAGGCATCAAGATTGCCGTAAAAGGCCTCCTTCGGGAGGCCTTTTTTGTATCTGGGCGATGAAGCGGCGCAGCACGGCGCTGCCGGGGTGGGGGCGGGTGGCGAGGCTGATGGCGGTCATCAGGCCGCTGCCGGCGATGGGGTGATAGCTCACCCCAAGCGGGCGCAACGCCGCCACCGAGCTTGGCACCAGGGTCACGCCAAAACCCGCCTGCACCATGCCGACGGTGGAGATCACCTGCGGGCAGACGGGGCCGAGCTGCGGCTCGAATCCCGCCTCCCGACAGAGGGCCATGATGCCGTCGTGAAGGCCGGGGCCAATCTCGCGGGGGAACAGGATAAAGCTCTCATCGCGCAGGCTGGCGAGGGCGATGGGGCCGAGCTTGGCCTTGGGGTGGCTGGTGGGCAGGGCGATCAGCAGCGGCTCCTGCTCGATGAGGTGGTGATCCAGCCCCTGACTGCCGCTGCAGGGGAGGCGCAGGATGGCGGCATCGAGCCGGTCGTGGCGCAGCGCCTCCACCAGTGCCGGCATGGTGCCCTCCTGCGGGGTGAGCGCCACCTCGGGGTAGCGTTCCCGATAGTCGTGCAACAGGGTCAGCACCGCGGGGTGGAGCACGGTAGAGCCGGCAAAGCCGATGCGCAGCGCCCCCTGCTCGCCGCGGGCGATCCGCTTCACCTTCTGTTTGGCTGCATCGGCCAGCGTCAGGATCTGGGTGGCATCCCGATAGAGGCTCGCGCCCGCCTCGGTCAGCTCGACGCCGCGAGTCAGGCGGCGCAGCAGCGGGGTGCCGAGGCTCTCTTCCAGCTTGCGGATCTGCTGGCTCAGGGGCGGCTGGGCCATGTTGAGCGCCTCGGCTGCCCGGGTGAAGTTCTGTTTGTCGACGACCGCCATGAAGTAGCGCAGGGTTCGCAGTTCCATATCGAAAGAGTCTCAAAGTCGCGGGATCGGTGTATTGGCGTTGAAATGTGATCCGGGTCACCATTGAATCCGAACGCTAACAGGATTCAGGCCGGAGGTGAAACCCGAATGGAACGTATTGCAACATCTGACAGTGCCGGATGCGCGTGTGCCCTCGAAGTGAGTCAGCAGTTTTCCCGCTGGCGCAGGCAGCACGATGGCGGCGAGATCTACCAAAGCTCTTTGATGAGCGCCCTGCTGGCGGGGGTCTACGAAGGGGAGACCACCATGAGCGAGCTGCTGCGCCACGGCGACTTTGGTCTCGGTACCTTTAACCACCTCGATGGCGAGCTGATCGCCTTCGAGCGCCAGATCCACCAGTTGCGGGCCGATGGCTCGGCCCGGCCCGCCCGCGCCGATCAGAAGACCCCCTTTGCGGTGATGACCCACTTTCGCCCCTGTCTGGAGCGTCGCTTCGACCATCCCCTCAGCCGCGACGAAATTCACCAGTGGGTCGATCGGCTGGTGGGTTCCGACAACGTCTTCGTCGCCATGCGCCTCGACGGCCAGTTCGAGTCGGCCAAGGTGCGCACCGTGCCGCGTCAGGAGCCGCCCTATCGCCCCATGCTGGAGGCTATCGAGCAGCAGCCGCTGTTCCGGTTTGCCGCGGTGGCGGGGACTTTGGTGGGCTTTCGCTGCCCGCCGTTTGTGCAGGGGATCAATGTGGCGGGCTTTCACGAGCACATGATCACCGCCGATCGCAGCGGCGGCGGCCATCTGCTCGACTACACCATGGCCCACGGCACCCTGCGTCTCTCGGTGGTGCGTCATCTCAATCTGGCCCTGCCATCGGATCCCGCTTTCCGGCAGGCCGACCTCAACCCCGCCGATCTCGATCGCGCCATTCAGGCCGCGGAAGGCTGATATAGAAGGAGCAATATCATGGAAAACAGACAGTGGAAGTGCGGCGCCGAGCTGGTGGTGCGCCATCTGGAGGCGCAGGGGGTCAAGCAGGTGTTCGGTATTCCCGGTGCCAAGATTGACCGGGTGTTCGATGCGCTGGAGGACTCCCCCATCGAGACCATAGTGGTGCGCCACGAGGCCAACGCCGCCTTTATGGCCGCCGCGGTGGGGCGCCTGACCGGCAAAGCGGGGGTGGCGCTGGTCACCTCGGGCCCCGGTTGCTCCAACCTTATTACCGGGCTGGCGACCGCCACCTCGGAGGGGGACCCCATGGTGGCGCTGGGCGGTGCGGTGCGCCGCGCCGACTGCCTCAAGCTCACCCACCAGAGCATGGATACGGTCAACCTCTGCCGTCCGGTGACCAAGTTCAGCGCTCAGGTCAACAGCGGGGCGGCCCTCTCCGAGGTGATGGCCAACGCCTTTCGCGCCGCCGAGTTTGGCCGCCCGGGTGCTGCCTTTGTCAGCCTGCCGATGGACATCATCAACAAGCCGGTGCAGGGGGAGGTGCTGGTGCCGCGCGAGATGCCGGAGCCCGGCGCCGCCGACGAGGCGAGCATGACCCAGGCGCTCGAGCTCATTCGCGAGGCGGACAATCCGGTGGTGCTGCTCGGCCTGATGGCGAGCCGGCCCGAGAACGCCGAAGCGGTGCGCGCCTTCCTTGACAAGGCGCGGCTGCCGGTGACCGGTACCTATCAGGCGGCCGGGGTGGTCGACAGTTGCCACTTCGATGACTTCGCCGGGCGGGTGGGGCTGTTTAACAACCAGCCGGGGGATCAGCTGCTGGCGGGGGCCGATCTGGTGATCGCCATCGGCTACAGCCCCATCGAGTACGACCCCGTGCTGTGGAATGGCGACCGGGTGCGTCGCATCCTCCATATCGATGTGCTGCCCGCCGATATCGACAGCTGCTACTGCCCGGCGGCGGAGCTGCTGGGGTCGATCCGCGCCAACCTGCTGCAACTGACCCGCCGCATGGGGTCGCCCAAGCTGCGCATCCCCGAGGTGGATCGCCTGCTGCAAGGGGTGCGCCAGCAGCGGCTGCGGCTGGCGATGCGGGCCGACGATCTGCACGGCACGCCGGTGCATCCGTTGCGCATCGTGCGCGAGCTGCAGGATCTGGTGCGCGATGACATGACCCTCTGCGTCGACATGGGCAGCTTCCATATCTGGATCGCCCGCTACCTTTACAGCTTCCGCGCCCGTCAGGTGCTTATCTCCAACGGTCAGCAGACCATGGGGGTCGCCTTGCCGTGGGCCATCGGCGCCGCGCTGGTGCGGCCGGGGGAGAAGGTGATCTCGGTATCGGGGGATGGCAGCTTCATGCAGTCGAGCATGGAGCTGGAGACGGCGGTACGGCTCAAGAGCAATATCGTCCACATCATCTGGGTCGATAACGGCTACAACATGGTAGCGATCCAGGAGCAGCAGAAGTATTGCCGCACCTCCGGCGTGTCGTTCGGTGCCATCGACTTCAAGCGCTACGCCGAGTCGTTCGGGGCGGCCGGTTTTGCGGTGCGCTCGGCCGACGAGCTGCGCGCCACCCTGCGTGCCGCGCTGGCGGTGGAGGGGCCGGCCGTGGTGGCCATTCCGGTGGATTACAGCGACAACCCCGGGTTGATGGCTCAGCTCAGGCCGGAAGTGATGGCTTGAGTGTGCTCGGGCGCTGAGAGATGAAAAAACCGGCATCAGGGATGCCGGTTTTTTTATGCCGATTGCAGGCAGGGTTCAGGCAGAATTTAGCGAGCCAGCTGAATGGCCCCGTCGGCCCTGGCCGGCTTGGTGCGGCGCTTGATTGTGGGGGCGCAGGCGCGCTTGAGGCGCAGCCATTCACGCCACAGCAGCCAGCAGAGCGGCAGGGTGAGCAGCAGCACGGTGGCCGGCTGGGCCATCAGTACCCCATCACGGCCCCACAGCAGCGGCAGCAGGAAGATGAGCGGCAGCAGCAGCAAGGTTTTGGCAATCGAGATGACCAGCGCCTGACGGGTACGGGCCATGGATTGCAGCAGCACGATGCCGAACATGATGATCCCCTCCAGCGGAATGGCGCCCAGATTGAGCAGCAGACTGCTGACGGCGGCGGCCAGCAGCTCGGGGTCGTCATCGCCGGTATAGAGCATGGCTACCTGCTGGGGCAGCAGCTGGATGGTGATCCAGACCAGCATGCCGTAGATGAAGGTGAACTTGAGCCCCATCTCCATCAGATACTTGAGGTCGCGATTGCGCTTGGCCCCCGCCGCCTTGCTGATGAGCGGCTGAATGCCGAAGGCCAGCCCCTGCAGGATGACGATGAAGACCGCCTCGGTGTAACCGGCCACGGTAAAGCCGGCGAGATCCTTCACATTGCCATACACCATCAGCTGGCTGTTGTGCAGCATCAGCAGCAGGCCGAGGTTGAACTGGGCAATCAGGCTCGGCAGACCGGTAAAGAGCAGGTTCGGCACCGTGGGCAGGCTCGGCACCATGTCGCGCCAACCGAGGCGCAGCCGGGCCCAGGGGGTAAAGAAGTAGCCAAGGCCGATCAGGCTCACCGCCCCTTCCGCCATCAGAGTCGCCTGGGCGGTACCGATCAGTCCCAGCCCCAGTCTGGCCACCATCACGTAGTTGAGCAGGATGTTGAGCACGGCGCCGCTGCTTACCAGCACCATGGCCAGTTTCGGGCGACCGTCGTTGCGCAGCAGATAGGGCACCGCCAGATTGCTCGCCAGCAGCAGGGTACCGCCACCAATCCAGAGCAGATAGTCGCTCGCCTGCTTCCAGGTCTCGGTACCCTGCTCGATGCCGAGTGCCAGCAGAATATCGGTGTGGAGGTAATAGAGCAGGATGGGGGCGGTAATACCGAGCACCAGCAGCAGCCAGAGGGCATTGACCAGCGTCTTGCGCGCCAGCGCGAAGTTGCGGGCACCCTGCTGGTAGGAGATGCCGGTGGCGGCACCCATGCTGATCATGGCGGCCAGACCGAGCAGCACCATGATCACCGGGTAGACCAGATTGATGCCGGCCAGACCGGCCGCCCCCACATAGTGGCCGACGAAGATGCCATCGACCAGGTAGTAGGCACCGGACACCAGCATGGCAAGGATCGAAGGGAGGGCATAGGCCCAGAAGCGACGGGTCATGGCCCGTTGCCGTAATGTGAAGTAGGCAGACATATCTGTTCTCTCGATGTGCTCGGTTATCGAACAGTTAGTCTAGATTAATACTTTTTTGGTGATAATCCGGTTTCTACTTGATGAATTGCTGAGTGTTACTCAGTAATCCGCTGTTTTGATAGTGCGCCTTGAGCATGTCGATCAGGATGCGCAGCCCGCTGCCAAGCTGATGGCGGCTCGGATAGAAGAGATAGAAGCCGGCAAAGGTGGGGCTCCAGGGCTCCAGCACCGTGATGAGTTTCCCCTCTGCAACCTTCTGGCTCACCTCCTCCTCAAGGCAGTAGGCCAGCCCCAACCCCGCCTCGGCAGCGCCCAGATAGAGGGCCGGCGTGCTGGTGGTGAGCGGCCCGGTTACCTCTATCTCCAGCAGGTTGCCATCGGCGGCAAAGGCCCAGCGGTAGTGGTGGTGCGGGGTGAGGCGATAGCCGATGCAGGCGTGGCGGCTCAGCTCGCTCGGGTGCTCCGGCGTGCCGTTCTGCGCCAGATAGGCGGGAGAGCCCACCACCAGATAGCGCTGGGGCGGCCCGAGCGGAATGGCGATCATCTCCTTGGGCAGCAGATCCCCGTAAAAGAGGGCGGCATCGAAGCCATCCTCGATCATGCGCGGCATCAGCTCCTGCTCCACCACCTCCACCTGCATCCGCGGATAACGGGCCAGATAGTCGATGAGCACCGGTGCCAGCAGGCTGTCGATGGCGTTGCGCGGGGCGCAGAGCTTGAGCCTGCCCACCGGTTCATCGCTGTTGCGGGCCAGCTCGGCGAGCGCCTCTTCCAGGGTATTGAGGGTGGGGAGCAGCTGCTTTAGCAGCCGTTGGCCCGCTTCGGTCGGCACCACGGCCCGGGTACTGCGGTTGAGCAGCCGCACCCCCAGTCGCTCCTCCATCCCCTTCAGACTGTGGCTGATGGCGGAGGCGGAGACGCCGAGTTCGAGAGCGGCCTTGCTGAAACTGCGGTGGCGGGCGACGGCGGCAAACACCGCCAGTTCGGCGAGATCGGTACGGGTTATGGTCATCTTGAGTCAACAAAAAGGCGTGAATCACAAGGGTACGCCAAGGGGATGCTGCATACAATCCACCCGGAAATGGTCGTTTGTTTTAAAAATGTAAATCATCAAAATTCATTGAATCCAGTGAAACTAATTTTAAATGTTAAAAAAAACTCACAACAAGGCGCCTTGAGTGTGATCTTAGTCGTCCGAAAGGCGACTCGAATCAAACTTTGGTTGATTAATTCAAAAAAACGCTGTGATTAATAAGGTCATTTAATTAAAGTCACCCCATCGAGAGAGACGCATGTTGTCGAGTTGTTAAGGCGAGCAGGTGTCCCCCCTCAGAGTCAAAAACTCATGCCGTTGTTTGTTGCATTCTTGTTGTTACATGGAGTGATGACCAGATTGCCGGGGCGTGAGAGCTACAGGGAAGAAGAGCAGGCGTTCCAGGGAGATGGAACCGGGCCAAGGCCCGAATGAACAAGAATCCCATTTTTCCTAGATGACAGGAACAACTTATGTCTGACATGAATATTGCAGCTGATGGTCGTGTAGCCAGCAACGCCGCTCGTGGCATCAACAAGGCCGATGTGGTCTGGATGCTGGGCCTGTACGGTACCGCAATCGGTGCCGGTGTGCTCTTCCTGCCGATCAACGCCGGTGTAGGTGGCCTGTGGCCGCTGGTTGCCATGCTGATCCTGGCCCTGCCGCTGACCTTCTTCGCCCACCGTGGCCTGACCCGCTTCGTGCTGTCCGGTTCTACCCGTGATGGCGACATCACTGAAGTAGTAGAAGAGCACTTCGGCAAGACCGCAGGCAAGTTCATCACTCTGCTCTACTTCTTTGCCATCTACCCGATCCTGCTGATGTATTCAGTAGCCATCACCAACACCGTCGAGAGCCTGATGGTTCACCAGCTGGGCATGACTGCACCTCCCCGTGCCATCCTGTCTCTGGCGCTGATCCTCGGTCTGATGGCGATCGTTCGCCTCGGCGGCCAGGTTATCGTCAAAGCGATGAGCGTGCTGGTATTCCCGTTCGTGCTCACCCTGATGGGCCTGGCGCTCTACCTGATCCCGCATTGGAACGGTGCCATCATCACTGAAGCTCCGGCGCTGGGTGATGCCTTCAACGGCGACTTCATCAAGACCCTGTGGCTGGCTATCCCGGTAATGGTGTTCTCCTTCAACCACTCCCCGATCATCTCCTCCTTCGCGGTGGACAACAAAGGTCGTTACGGTGAAGGTGCCGAGAAGAAGTGCAGCAACATCCTGCTGGGTGCCCACGTCATGATGGTGATGACCGTTATGTTCTTCGTATTCAGCTGCGTACTGAGCCTCTCCCCGGCTGACCTGGCTGCTGCCAAAGAACAGAACATCTCCATCCTGTCCTATCTGGCCAACCACTTCGACAACCCGGTTATCGCCACTGTGGCTCCGCTGATCGCCATGGTTGCTATCAGCAAATCCTTCCTGGGCCACTACCTGGGTGCGCAAGAGGGCATGAACGGCCTGATGGCCAAGTCCCTGCGTGAAAAGGGCAAGAACGTTGACGTCAAGCAGCTGAACAAAGTGACCGCGATCTTCATGATCCTGACCACCTGGGCCATCGCTACCATCAACCCGAGCATCCTCGGCATGATCGAAGATCTGGGCGGCCCGATCATCGCAATGCTGCTGTTCCTGATGCCGATGTACGCCATCGCCAAGGTTCCGGCCATGCGCAAATACGCTGGCAACATCAGCAACGGCTTCGTGACCATCATCGGCCTGATCGCCATGTCCGGTATCATCTACAAGCTGATTGCCTGATAACTCCGGTCAATCTGTTGAATGAAAAAGCCGCCTCGCAAGAGGCGGCTTTTTTTATGGCTGTTTGGGGCGGTGAGCGGATGCGGTATCGCTACTTCATCAGCTTCTTCACCTCGTCGCTGGCCAGCGCCTTGTTGAATTTGTCCCGCGCCTCCTTGCCCTTGGCGGAGTTGGTAAAGCAGACGTGGAGCGACTTGTCTTCGAGGATCTTGCTGTTGAAAGCGAGGTTGGCGGCGACCCCCTTGAGGTGGGGATCGCTCTCCAGCAGATAGGTCATCACGTTCTGGTCGATGACCGCCAGATCGAGCCGGCCGTTGCCGAGCTTGAGCAGGTTCTGGCTATCCGAGCTGGTGGCATCGGCCGAGAGCGCCTTGTTGGCCACCTTCTGGTCAAACTCGGTGGTGTTGACGTAACCGGTGACGACCCCGATCTTCTTGCCCTTCAGGTCGTCCAGACTCTGCCAGCTCACCGGCTGATCGGCCCGCTGGGCAAAGCCGAGGGGGCCGTGGCCGATGGGATCGGAGAAGAGGCAGCTGCTCTTGGGATCGAGATACTCGGGGAAGTAGCCCAGCACCTCGGGGTTGTTGGTTGCCTCGTCCACCGCGCGCTGCCAGGGGTAGAACTTGATGGTCAGCGGGTCGCCGGCCAGGGCAAAGGCCGCGGTCACCACCTGACTGGTCTTGCCCTGTTCAGGCAGACTGGCACTGGTGTAGGGGGGCCATTCAAGGCTGGTCAACTGCGCCGCCTGAGCGGCTGTCATGCCGAGCAGGGGAAGGGTGGCCAGGGCGAGGTGCTTCCATTTCAGACTCATGAGATAACTCCTTGTGGTCAAACACCTCTTAAAGATAGCCCTGTGGTGCCGATTGCGGATGCCGGTCATGACTGATCGGCATCCATGTCACCTATTTGTTGTCGATATTCTCCGCCTGCCAGAGGGCGTAGCCCTTGCCGGACGGCGTGGTGGGCAGGTCAATCTGCATCAGGTCATTGCCGATGACGAAGGGGCCCGTGTAGCGGGCACGTAGATCCTGCGCCAGATCTTTCACCGTGATCTTGCCGTTGAGCCCGATGTGGCTGAACACGGTCAGGTCCGGTCTGGCTTCGTTCAGAACGCGGGCAGCCTGCTCGGGGGAGGCGAGGTGACCGGCAATCGCCTTGTAGCCCGGGTTGGCCTGCATCTGCTCGGCCGAGGTCATGGAGACACAGTGCACCAGCAGATCGGCCCCCTTGGCCTCTTTCACCACCTGCGGGCTGTAGCGGGTATCGCCGGAGAGCACCACGCTGTGGCCGTGGTAGTCGATGCGATAGCCAAACGACGGCTTGATGTTGACCCCGTGGTCGTTGTCAAAGGCGGTCACCTTGACCCCATCCCGGTCGTAGACCACCCCGGCAGTCACCTCGTGGCTGTTGATCTTCACCCCGTCGAGCGGCGTCCCCTCATCCTTGACCCGGGTAGCGATATCGGTGGCGTAGGCCTGCTGCAGGCCGTGAGCCAGGGCATCGGTGCCCTTGGGCCCGTAAAGCTCCATCGGTGCGTGGCGCTGGCCATAGGCCGGTTGCAGCCAGCCGGTCAGCCAGAGATCCGCCAGTCCGTTGGTGTGATCCGAGTGGAAGTGGGTGAGGAAGAAGGCGTTGACCCGGCCGATGGGGATATGCAGCTGCCACAGGCGGGTGGCGGAGTTGCGGCCAAAATCGAACACCAGCTTCTGGTTGCCCGCCTCGACCAGGGTGCTGTAGCCGCCGCGGCTGATCTGGGGCACCGGGGTGCCGGTGCCGAGCAGGCTGACCCGGAAGATATCGGGCCGGGCTTGAGTTGCTGTGGCCGGGGCGTGATCGAGGTTGCTGATAAAGCTGCTTTCGGCCGCCTGGCTGACACCGGTGGCCAGCAGACCGACCAGCAGGGCGGCCAGATAGGTGCTTTTCATGGGGATATGTCCTGTTTGGTGGCGTTGCTGGTCACTATATTGGTAACCAAAAGTGCGATAAATTGGCTAAAAATCATTTCTTACTAAACTTTTGGTTGTGAATTGGAGCCCTTGTCGCGGGCCAAACGGCCTTGAAACGGGCAAAAAGGAGGGGTTGTGGACCGATTGACCAGCATGCGTATCTTCACCCGGGTAGTGGATCTCGGCTCCTACAGCGCGGTGGCGAGCGAGGAGGGAATTAGCGCCCAGATGGTGGGCAAGCATGTGCTGGGGCTGGAGCAGTGGCTGGGGGGCAAGCTGTTTCACAAGACCACCCGCCAGCAGACCCTGACCGAACTGGGCCAGCTCTTTCTCGCTCGTTGCCAGCGGGTGCTGGAGGAGCTGGCTCTGACCGAGTCACTCACCCAGAATCTGCTGGCCGAGCCGGCCGGACGGCTGCGTATCGCCGCCCCCCTCAGTTTTGGCCACCACCGGCTGGTGCCGCTGCTGCCCGCTTTTCTCGACCGCTACCCCAAGCTGGAGGTGGATCTGCAGCTTACCCCGCGCTGGGTCGATCTGGTGGAGGAGGGGTTTGACGCCGCCATCCGTACCCTGCGCCCGCAGGATGAGGCGCTCATTGCCCGCCCATTGCTGACCCAGCACTACCGGCTCTGCGCGGCCCCCGACTACCTCAATCGTCACGGGGTGCCCCGTCATCCGGCCGATCTCGCCCGCCACCAGTGTCTGCACGGCAACTGGGGCGAGCACGAGCGCTGGCAGTTTGTCGGCGAGGATGGCCAGAGCGAGGAGGTGCGGGTCGCCTCGCGCCTGCGCATCAACCACTGGCCGGCGCTGCTGACGGCGGCGCTTTCGGGGGCCGGCATCACCTTGCAGCCCGCCGAACAGGTGCGTGACCATATCGCTGCGGGACGTCTGCTGCCGCTGCTTGGCAACTATCAGAGCCCGGCCAAGACCCTCTACTTCATCTATCCGGCGGCGCGGCGGCAGGTGCTCAAGATCACCCTGCTGGGGGATTTTCTGGCCGAATCCCTGCAAGCTGAGCCCGAGCCTGAATAAAAGGCTGCATATTTTCGCCACCGCGCTTAACCATCGTACTTAACAAAGGGGCGGGGCAGGCCTAACATGGCGGGATGTTTTTTTAGTCAGGACAAAAGGATATGTCTGGGTTGAAAAAGGATCTCGGGCTTTGGCAGGGGATGGGGCTGCTCGCCACCTCGCTGCTCGGTACCGGGATCTTCGTGGTACCGGCGACCGCCGCCTCGCTGGCGGGCGGGGCCTCGCTCTGGGCCTGGTTGCTGCTGATTGCGTTGGTGCTGCCCATCGCTTTTACCTTCGCCCGCCTCGGCCGCCGCTATCCCCACGCGGGCGGCGCTCC
Organism: Aeromonas sp. FDAARGOS 1410; assembly: GCF_019048745.1. Taxonomy (NCBI): domain Bacteria; kingdom Pseudomonadati; phylum Pseudomonadota; class Gammaproteobacteria; order Aeromonadales; family Aeromonadaceae; genus Aeromonas; species Aeromonas sp. FDAARGOS 1410. The sequence continues at coordinate 1,647,231 of NZ_CP077401.1, forward strand.
GCACCTCATCGGCCTCGCCTTTGGCAACGGCGCCGAGCGCTTCTCCGCCTTCCTCTTTCTGGCAGTGCTGCCGGTGGGTCTGCCCGCCGCCCTGATGATTGCCGCCGGTTTCTGGCACGCCCTGTTCGATATGGGGGAGTGGACCCTCTGGGCCATCCAGCTGCTGACCCTGCTCGGGGTCTTTCTGCTGGGGCTGCGCGGGGCGCGCTCCTCCGGCAACCTGCAATTGCTGATCGCGCTGGCCATTTTGGGGCTCACCCTGCTTATCTGGTTCAAGGGGGAGGTGAGCTGGCGCGATGCGGCCCGGCCGCTGCCGACGGCGGACGAGTGGCCCGCCATGGCCACCGCGCTGGCGGTGATGTTCTGGTGTTTCGTCGGGCTGGAAGCCTTCGCCCATATGGGGGAGGAGTTCAAGCGGCCGGAGCGGGATTACCCCATCGCCCTGCTTGGCGGGGTGTTGCTGGCGGGGCTTATCTACTGGATCCACTCGCTGGTGGTGCTCAAATATGGCCTCTACGGCGATGAGGCGAAAAACGCCACTGCGATCCCCTCCCTGCTGGCGCTGCTGTTCGGCCCCACCGCCAAGTGGCTGGTGGCGGTGCTCGGCTACCTCTCCTGTTTTGCCAGCATCAACATCTACATTCAGGGCTTTGCCCGGCTGATCTGGAGCATGGCGCGGGAAGGCAAGCTGCCCGCTTCGCTGGCCGTGCTCACCGCGCGCGGCGCACCGCTGCGGGCGCTAGGACTGGTGCTCGCCATCTGTCTGCTCTGCATCACCCTGATCATCTGGCTGCGACTGCCGCTCGATGAGCTGATCCGCTATGCCAACGGCAACTTCGTGCTGGTCTACCTGCTCTGCATGGCGGCGGGCTGGCGCCTGCTCGGCGGGGTGGGCAAGGGGCTGGCGGGGGTGAGTGTGCTGCTCTGTGCTCTGGTGCTGGTGGCGCTCGCCACTCAGGTGCTCTATGCGGTGGTGCTCACTCTTGGCTACGGCGGCTTCTCGTTGTGGCGGCGCAGACGCCGCCTGCTGACCTCTGACGATATTTGCGCCATCAAGTAGCTCCCGGAAAAAGCCCCGCAGTGCGGGGCTTTTTGATATGGGCATAATGGATGCTCATATGGGTCATAAGTCAGCGCGCTTTTTGCCAAAATCCCCCTGTTGGATCAACTCATCGGTGATTTGTCGGCAAAAAAAGTGGGATCCGGCTCTCGTTTTGCTTAAAGTGACTCTTTTCCGGCTCAGCCCGGAATGCCCGCAAGGATGCCCTTCAGACGTCAACAGGATGGCCTGGCCAGACTGGCTCACAGAGATGTTACTGCTTCGGTTCTCTTCTTCTCTGTCGCCCTTGCGTGACAGCGCTTCGTTCCGTTCAGTCAGCCCAGGTCCTGCGTCACTCTCATCGAGCATTGTCTCCATCTGCTGCGAGTGAATCATGAGCGAATCGGTTTTTGAGATCCATGACTGGACCCTGAGCGTTGACGACAACACGCTCTGCCGTCCCGACCGCGAGGTCTACCTCGAACCCCGGCTGGTCAACCTGTTGCGGTTTCTGGCCCGCAATGCCGGCACCGTGTTTGGTCGCGATGCCCTGATCAACGAGGTGTGGGATGGCGCCGAGGTGACCGATCAGGTAGTGACCCAGTCCATCTTCGAACTGCGCAAGATCCTCAAAGATGGTCGCACCGATGCGACCGACTATATCGTCACCGTGCCCAAGCGTGGCTACAAGCTGGTTGCGCCGGTACGGCCGCAGCAGGAGCTGGTTTCTGCCGAGGAGCATGCGGTCTCCTCTGCCAATTCCCAGCTCAATCCGACCCTCTCCGACCTCAGTCCGCCCGCTGAGGATGAGCCACTCTCCAATGTTGCCCCTTTTCCCGCCGGGCCCCTGACCCGAGCCATCTCCAACCATGCCAAGGATGCCCGCAGCCGCTGGAAGATGGTGAGTTTCGATATCTTCGTGGCCGTCATTCTGGTTGCCATTGTCAGCCTGCTCAGTTACCAGCACACGGCACCACAGGTGCACTCCATGCTGGATCCCAACCTGCTGGTGTTCCGTTTCCACTCCGGCATGGATGACAACAACGAGAACGTCCGCCTTGCCGACGGCATCACTCGCGCCCTGATGGCCGAGGTGGCGGCGGCGACGCCACTGCGGGTGCAGTATGGTGCCACCACTCTGATGGGAGGCATCATGCCCGGCAAGGAGCTGAGCGTGCGGGTCTCGCGCCAGCCGCGCGGCACCTATCTCGATCTGGAGTACCGCAATATCAACACCAACCGGGTGCTGTTCAGCCATCAGTACCAGCTCAGTCGCCACAACGTGCACGGCGTGCTGCAGGAGAGCAGTCAGGATCTGCTGCGCGCCCTCGACCAGCCGGATGCCGAACCGGGCATGGGGTGGCCCACCGATGACGCCTCCCTGATGGCGATGATGGAGGCTCACTACTACACCAACAGCCGGGATCCGGTCGCCCTCAAGCGCGGTATCGAGCTGCTCGAAGAGGCGCTGGCGCTCCAGCCTGATCAGCCGTTGCTGCTGGCGGAGCGCTATCTGGCCGGTGAGGTGCTGGCTACCCTGGCTGGCAAGTCCGAGAGCGAGCGGCTGCAGGAGGTGGGAACCCATCTCGCCCGCGTGGTGCAAAATGGCGGTGCCCTGCCATCCCGGGTGTGGGAGGCGCTGGCGCTGCAGGCGGTGCTCAACAGCGAGCAGCAGCAGGCCAACTATCTGCTGGATCAGGCGGCAAAACGCGGCCGCTCGGTGCTCTATTACATACTGCAGGGCAAGCTGGCGGAGCTGGATGGCCGTCCGGAAGAGGCGGGGGACGCCTACAGTCAGGCTTTTCTGATGGAGGCGACCGAGCAGACCTATCTGCTCTGCCAGCAGCTCGGTTTCTACAGCAATATGGAGACCCTCACCCCGGCGCTGTTCGATGCACTGGGTCAGAGCAAGGTGAAGCTCTTCTAATTCCGCGCCCTTTGTTGCTGCCGGCATGACATCCGGCCCTTCGCTCAGGCCACCTTCGGGTGGCCTGAGCCGTTTCTGGCCGCTTTTCATCGGGCTTGCGACTCCTGAAAGAGGTTATCTGCAAGCCATATCGTGGTGAGCTACCCAGGGTGATCTTCCGGCGAACCGTGCCGGGTACACCGTTGGTTCTAGTCGTTTCTTCGCATCATCCATTTCCTGCATTCCTGCATTCCTGCGTTCCTGAATTCCCGTGCCTCCAGCTATGCCCAGCCGGAGCGAACTTCTTCCGATTACGTCTTTTAGCGTGTGTGGCCTTGGCGCCGCACGGGTTGCCAACAGTGCATTGAGCAGGCAGATGCACCTTCATCTGAGGAGCGGCAGCCATGAAAGGAGAGAGTGAAGTGCATGCCGGATAGTGCTTATGGCGATGGGATTGGCCGGGTCGATGAGATGGACAGGGTAGGCGAGAGCGGGAAGGTCCTGTGCGAGCCCCTTTATCCCGGGGTTATCGCGGGGAAAATATCAAGACGGCGAGATAAAGGGGTTATCAAGGCGAAAAAACCGGGCTGCCGGATATCAAGGTTTTATCAAGAAAGCTCGGTTGGTCATCATCAATTTACTGTTTTTAAAGGTTTTTTATCGAGTTGGCGAGGAGGGTGAAAAAAGTTGCCTCATATTTTTATCCGTTAGCTGCTCCTTATGTTTTTCGGGGACGAGAGGCCTAGTCTGTGCCCATTCGTTGGCCGGACGTTGTGCCAACTGTGTATGTGACGACCCGACCTTTTTAAAGACCCGGAGATCTTATGTCCCTAGATACGAGCAAGAAGATCGGCCTTATCGCCTGTACAGGTGTAGTGGCCGGCAACATGATGGGGAGCGGTATCGCACTGCTGCCTTCGGCACTGGCCAACATAGGTTCCATTTCTGTATTCAGCTGGGCTATCTGTCTGGTAGGCGCCATGGGCCTCGCCTTCGTTTTCGCCCGCCTCGCTACCAAGAACCCGCAAGAGGGTGGCCCCATTGCCTACGCCGGTGAAATCTCTCCGGTATTCGGTTTCCAGACCGGTGTGCTCTACTACCACGCCAACTGGATCGGTAACCTGGCCATCGCCATTACCGGCGTCTCCTACCTTTCGGTCTTCTTCCCCATTCTCAACAGCCCGATCCCGGCCGCTGCAGCCACCATCGCCGCCGTCTGGATTTTCACCTTTGTCAACCTGCTGGGCGGTAGCTGGGTGAGCCGACTCTGTACTCTGGGTCTGGTACTGATCCTGCTGCCGGTGGTGGGTACCGCTCTGGTAGGCTGGACTCACTTTGACAGCGCCGTCTACAGCCAGAACTGGAACACCACCAGTGGCAGCGACCTGCATGCGGTCATCAGCGCCGTGCTGATCTGCCTCTGGTCCTTCGTCGGTGTTGAATCTGCCGCCGTCTCTTCCGGCATGGTGAAGAATCCGAAGCGCACCGTACCGCTCGCCACCATGCTGGGTACCGGTATCGCGGGTGTTATCTACATCCTCTCTACCCAGGTGATCAGCGGCATGTTCCCGGCCGGTGAAGTGGCTGCTTCCGGCGCCCCGTTTGCCATGGCCTCTTCTGCTATCTTCGGTAGCTGGTCTGCTCCGTTCGTCTCTGCCTTCACCGCCCTGGCCTGCTTCACCTCGCTCGGTTCCTGGATGATGCTGGTGGGCGAGGCGGGCAAGCGTGCCGCCAACGACGGCAACTTCCCGAAAATCTACGGCGAAGTGGACAAGAACGGCGTGGCCAAGAAGGGTCTGATCCTGGGCTCCCTGAAGATGACTGCCCTGATGATTGGCCTGACCGCCTTCACCTCCCAGTCCGCCCACGCTGCCGATCTCTTCAACGTGCTGACCACAGATGCGGTGCTGCTGACCATGCTGCCCTACTTCTACTCCAGCATTAACCTGATCCGTTTTGAAGGCATGACCTCCCGCAGCATCGGCGCCATGATCTTCTCCGGTGTGGCCTGCGTCTTCTGTCTGGTAGCCCTGATGGGTGCCAAGGGTTCCAACCTCACAGCTACCTTCGTGGTGTCGCTCATCATCCTGATGTTCTACGCCAAAAAACTGGGTCTGCGTCAGCACGATGCCCTGCTGAACGAACAACCCAGCAACTGATTTCCCCTTTTATCTTCCGAGCGCTCTTCACTCACCATCCCTGATGGAGAGCGCCCCTTTACGTGTGGAGCATTACGATGAATATCATTGCCATCCTCAACCACCTCGGCGTTTTCTTTAAAGAAGAACCCATTCGCCAGCTGCAAGCCTCCCTCGAGCGCAAGGGTTTCGAGGTTGTATATCCGGTCGACGTCGCCGACCTGCTGAAACTGATTGAGAAGAACCCCCGCGTTTGCGGCGCCATCTTCGACTGGGACAAATACTCCCTGGGTCTGTGCAAGGAGATCCACGATCGCAACGAGAAGCTGCCGATCTTCGCCTTCGCCAACGACCAGTCCACCCTAGACATTCACCTGACCGACCTGCGTCTGAACGTGCACTTCTTCGAGTACCGTCTCGGCATGGCTGACGACATCGCCCTCAAGATGGGTCAGGCCACTCAGGAGTATCAGGACGCCATCCTGCCGCCGTTCACCAAGGCACTGTTCAAGTACGTGGAAGAGGGTAAATACACCTTCTGTACTCCGGGTCACATGGGCGGTACCGCCTTCCAGATGAGCCCGGCCGGCAGCATCTTCTATGACTTCTACGGCCCGAACGCGTTCAAGGCTGACGTCTCCATCTCCATGCCGGAGCTGGGCTCCCTGCTGGATCACTCAGGTCCGCACAAGGAAGCCGAAGAGTACATCGCCCGTACCTTCAACGCCGATCGCTCCTATATCGTTACCAACGGCACCTCCACTGCCAACAAGATCGTCGGCATGTACTCCGCGCCGGCCGGCAGCACAGTGCTGGTTGACCGTAACTGCCACAAGTCGCTCACTCACCTGATGATGATGAACGACGTGACGCCGATCTACTTCCGTCCGACCCGCAACGCCTACGGCATTCTGGGTGGTATCCCGCAGAGCGAATTCAGCCGCGAGACCATCGCTGCCAAGGTTGCCGCGACACCGGGTGCCCAGGCTCCCCGTTACGCCGTAGTCACCAACTCCACCTATGATGGCCTGCTCTACAACACCGGCTTCATCAAGGAGAGTCTGGATACTCCTTACATCCACTTCGACAGTGCCTGGGTGCCTTACACCAACTTCAGCCCGATCTATGAAGGCAAGTGCGGCATGAGCGGTGAAGCGATGCCGGGCAAGGTGTTCTACGAAACCCAGTCCACCCACAAGCTGCTGGCGGCCTTCTCCCAGGCCTCGATGATCCACATCAAGGGTGACGTGGAGGAAGAGACCTTCAACGAAGCCTTCATGATGCACACCTCCACCTCGCCGCAGTACGGCATCGTGGCCTCTACCGAGATCTCTGCTGCCATGATGCGTGGCAACACCGGCAAGCGTCTGATCAAGGACTCCATCGATCGCGCCATCTCCTTCCGCAAAGAGATCAAGCGTCTGCGTGATCAGAGCGAAGGCTGGTTCTTCGACGTATGGCAGCCGGACAACATCGACACCGTCGAGTGCTGGAAGCTGGATCCGAAAGATGACTGGCACGGCTTCAAGGACATCGATGACAACCACATGTACCTGGATCCGATCAAGGTCACTCTGCTGACTCCGGGTATGGGCCGTGACGGCCAGCTGCTGGAGAAGGGCATCCCTGCCTCTCTGGTCTCCAAGTTCCTGGACGAGCGCGGCATCGTGGTCGAGAAGACCGGCCCCTACAACATGCTGTTCCTCTTCTCCATCGGTATCGATCAGTCCAAGGCGATGCAGCTGCTGCGTGCCCTGACCGAGTTCAAGCGTGGCTACGACCTGAACCTGACCATCAAGAGCATCCTGCCGAGCCTCTATCGTGAAGACCCGAGCTTCTACGAAGGGATGCGTATCCAGGAGCTGGCGCAGCGCATTCATGAGCTGACCAGCAAGTACCGTCTGCCGGAGCTGATGTTCAAGGCGTTCGACGTACTGCCGGAGATGAAGATGACTCCGCACGCCGCATGGCAGCAAGAGCTGGCCGGCAACGTGGTGGAAGTGCCGCTGCGTGACATGGTTGACCGCATCAGCGCCAACATGATCCTGCCGTACCCGCCGGGAGTACCGCTGGTTCTGCCGGGCGAGATGGTGACCCAGGATTCTCTGCCGGTGCTCGAGTTCCTCGAGATGCTGTGCGAGATCGGTGCCCACTACCCGGGCTTCGAGACCGACATCCATGGCCTCTATCGTCAGGCCGATGGCAGCTACACCGTCAAGGTGCTGCGTTAATCACAGTGACAACAACGGGCCGCAAGGCCCGTTTTTCCCTCCGGAATTTCTCTTTTCTTGCGTGAGTCATCATGAAGCGAGTGCTCTCCATTCAATCCCATGTGGTCTTTGGCTGTGCCGGCAACAGTGCCGCCGTCTTTCCCATGCGTCGCCTCGGCATCGAGGTGTGGCCGATGAACACGGTGCAGTTCTCCAACCACACCCAGTACAGTGAGGGGTGGCAGGGGATGGTGATGCCGGCGGGCCATATCGCCCAGCTGGTGGATGGGCTGGCGGAGATTGGCGTGCTGGCCCAGTGCGATGCGCTGCTCAGCGGCTATCTCGGCTCGGCCGAGCAGGGGGAGGAGATCCTGGCAGCGGTGGCCCGGCTCAAGGCGTGCAATCCCGGCGCCCTCTACTTCTGCGATCCCGTGATGGGTCACCCGGACAAGGGGTGCATAGTGGCGCCCGGCGTCACCGACTTTTTTCGGGAGCGGGCCTTGCCCCATGCCGACATGCTGGCCCCCAACCTGCTGGAGCTGGAGCAGCTGACCGGTCGCGATATCGGCAATGTCTCGCAGGCGCTGGCGGTGTGCCAGCAACTGCGGGAGCAGGGGGTCAAGATGGTGCTGGTGAAACATCTGGGCAAGGCCGGCTTTGCCATGGACCGGTTCGAGATGCTGCTGGTGTGCGAGGAGGGGGCGTTTCACCTCTCGCGTCCGCTCTACCCTTTTGCCCGCCACCCCATCGGGGTCGGGGATCTGCTAAGCGCCACCATGCTGGCCAATCTGCTGGCCGGTTTCACTCCCGTGGTGGCGTTCGAGCGCACCAACGCCAGTGTCGATGCGGTGCTGGCTCGCACCTGGCTGACGGGGGCCTACGAGCTGCAACTGGTGGCGGCCCAGCACGAAATGGCGCTGCCGCTGGTGCGAACCCGGGCCACTCGCCTTGAGTAGAGGCGTCGCCGATTCTGGATACAAAAAAGCCCTGCTGGTCAGGGCTTTTTCTATTTCTGAAGGATGTGGGGCAGTTGCGCCTTAATCCTTGGGATCCTTGAGCGCCTCGATCACATCCTCCTTGGGGCCGAGTCCCTCGACATGGTTGAAGGTGTCGAGCCCCTCCTGCGCACTGATGGTAAAGGCGTCGGCGCTCAGGTAGCTGCCGCTGCCGGCGCTCTCCATGATGACCACCAGCTCGGGCTGCTTGTCACCGTTGAGATCCAGCAATTTCAGCTCCTTGATGGAGCCATCGCGCGGCAGCACCTTGCCGTCGATGAACTGATCCAGCGGGAACTGGGGATTGGCGCCGGAGTAGAGGCGCACATCGTAGCTGCCGATGGAGGCGGGTTCACCGCGTCCTTCGGCCACAGTGATCACCTGACCGGAGGGGAGTGTCAGCTGTTTGAAGAAGCTCTCCGCTGCCTGGCCGGTCAAGGGCAGAGTGAGCAGACCGAGTGTCATCAGCAAGGTTTTCATAGGCGTTACCCTTGTTACTGCGGTGAGCGGCAGGGCCGTTCACTGACGTCAACGTATGGAGATGGGGCGGTGCCGACACATGGCATCCGCCCCTCTGTTATGCCTCACAAGAGGCGTGCATTACCAGATCTTCACCCGTTTCTGGGGCGGCAGATAGAGCTTGTCCCCCGGCTGGATGTTGAATGCCTCGTAGAAGGCGGGAATGTTCGGCACCACGCCGTTGACCCGGTACTCGGGCGGCGAGTGGGGGTCGGAGCGCAGCAGCATCTGCATCAGCTCGGGACGATACATCCCTTTCCACACCTGCGCCCAGCCGAGGAAGAAGCGCTGCTCGCCGGTAAAGCCATCCAGCACCGGCGCCTCCTTGCCATCCAGCGACAGCTCGTAGGCCTTGTGGGCGATGGTGAGGCCGCCCAGATCGCCGATGTTTTCGCCCAGGGTGAACTGGCCGTTGACGAACTGGCCGTTGATGGGCTCGAAGCGGTTGTATTGGGCCACCAACCGGCTGGTGCGGAAGCGGAACTCCTTGAGATCCTGCGGTGTCCACCAGTCGCGCATCATGCCGTCACCGTCGGATTTGGCCCCCTGATCATCAAAACCGTGGCCCATCTCGTGGCCAATGACCCCGCCGATGGCGCCGTAGTTGACTGCGTCATCCGCTGTCATGTCGAAGAAGGGGGGCTGCAAAATGGCCGCCGGGAAGACGATCTCGTTGTTGCTCGGGTTGTAGTAGGCATTCACCGTCTGGGGCGACATGTGCCACTCGTCCCGATCGACCGGCTTGCCGAGGCGAGCCAGATTGTCGGCATACTCGAAGGCTTGCGAGCGCTGCAGGTTGCCCACCAGATCGTCCGGTTTGATGGCGATGGCGCTGTAATCCTTCCACTTGTCCGGATAGCCGATCTTGGGTCGGAACTTGGCCAGCTTCTCGAGTGCCTGGGTCTTGGTCTCCGGCGACATCCAGTCGAGCTCTTCGATGCTCTGGCGATAGGCGGTGCGCAGGTTCTCCACCAGCTGCTCCATCCGCTCCTTGGCCGCAGGCGGGAAGTAGCGGGCCACATAGAGCTGGCCAACCGCTTCACCCAGATGATCGTTCAACACCCCCAGTCCACGCTCCCAGCTGGCTCGCTGCTTGGGCGTGCCGCTCAACGTGGTGCCGTAGAAGGCGAAGTTGGCCCGGTCGGTCTCGCTGTCGAGATAGGGGGCGTAGTCGGTCAGCAGCTGCCACTTGAGGTAGGCCTGCCAGTCGGCGATGGGGGTCTGGGCCACAACCTGATCCAGCGCGCTCAGATAGGTCGGCTGACCGATGACGAGATCCGGCTGGGCGGCAATGCCGGCCGCATCGAGATAGGCCAGCCAGTCGAGGTGAGGGGCAAGGCGTGCCAGCTCGCTGGCGGGGCGTTTGTTGTAGTTCTTCTCCCGATCCCGCAGCGCGACGTTGTCCCACTGGATGGTGGCGAGCCGGGTTTCGAGGGCCAGAATCCGCTTGGCCTTGCCGCTCGGGTCAGACTCACCGAGGCGGCTCAGCATGGCGGCGATATGTTGCTGGTACTTCTGGCGCAGCGCCTGACTGTCGGGATCCTGCTTGAGATAGTAATCGCGATCCGGCAGCCCCAGCCCGCCCTGATAGAGGTAGACCGCATAGCGATCCGGCGCCTTGGCATCGGCATCGATCCAGATGCCGAACGGTGCGCCGCCGCCCATGCGGCCACTTTGGGCAAAGGCGCGGGCCAGTGCCGCCTGATCACCGATCCGGTCGATGTCGGCTAGCGCCGGTGCCAGCGGGGTGAGCCCCTTGGCGTCGCGGCCAGCCTGATCCAGATAACTGGCGTAGAGATCGCGGATCTGCTGGGTCGGCGTGCCGGTGGCGGCTTGCTGATGGGCCAGCCCCTCGACCAGTACCCGCACATCGGCGAGGGATTTGTCCCGCAGCATGTAGAAGGCGCCGTCGGCGGGGCGATCATCGGGGATCTTGGCGGTGGCGAGCCACTTGCCGTTGACGTAGCGGAAGAAGTCATCACCGGGTTTGACCCGGGTATCCATATTGGCCAGCGCCAGTCCGGAGTGTTTCGGCGCGCTCTCGGGCGCCTGGCTGCAACCAGCCAACAGGGCCAGCCCGATAAGGCCGGCCAGAATGCTTTTCTTGTTGTTCATGGGATCTGATTCCACATCGGGTTGTTTGCTTCCCTGCCTGCGTCTCTTCTGAACTGGTGACTTTCGGGTCTGCGCAGGCGAGCCCTACTCTAGGGTGGGTTGCCGTGCCGGCGCAAGCGGCGTCGTCAGGATGAATGCTCCCGAACGAGCCCCTAGTCGCCACAGTGCAGCTTGCCAGCCGCGACTCTGCTAAGATCGGCCGGTCCGTTTTGGGGAAGCCTATGATTTCTCATCTTTATTCTCGCTTTTGTCAGACTCTGCCAGAACCGGAAGGTTCCACTCGCCTGTTGGTGGCCTTCAGCGGTGGCCTCGACTCCACCCTGCTGCTGGTGCTGGCAGCGCAGTTTGCCCGTGAGCACGGCTTGCCGCTTCGGGCGCTGCACGTGCACCACGGTCTCAGCCCCCATGCCGACGAGTGGGTGGCTCACTGCGAGTCGGTCTGCCAGCAGCTGGCGGTGCCGCTCATTGTCGAGCGGGTAACCCTTGCCCGCGGCAATGGTGAGAGTCTGGAAGCGCAGGCACGCACCGCCCGCTACCAGCAGCTGATGGCGCACATGACGGAGGGAGAGTGGCTGCTCACCGCCCACCATCAGGACGATCAGCTGGAGACTCTGCTGCTGGCCCTCAAGCGCGGCGCCGGTCTGCGCGGTCTGGCCGGCATCTTGCCAAGCCAGCCCTTTGCTGGCGGTCTGCTGCTGCGGCCGCTGCTCGATATCAGCCGGGCCGAGCTGGCCGAAGTTGCCGCCACCCTGCCTTATGGTTGGGTCGAGGATGAGAGCAATCATGATGTGAGTTATGACCGCAATTTTCTGCGCCAGCAGCTTATCCCCCGGCTCAAGGCGCGCTGGCCTGCCATTGCCCGCACCGCCGTCCGCAGCATGGCGCTGTGCGCCGAGCAGGAGGCGCTGCTGGACGAACTGGCCGAGAGCGACTGGCAGCTGGCCGGCGAGGGGGAGGCACTCCATATCGGCCCGCTGCATGCCCTCTCGCCGACCCGGCGCAACAACCTGCTGCGCTACTGGATCCGCCGTCAGGGGGGGGAGATGCCATCGCGCGAGCAGCTTGCCCGGCTGTGGCAGGAGGTAGCGCTGGCGCGGCCCGATGCCAATCCGCAGCTCAACTGGGGCGGCCTGAGTTGCCGCCGTTTTCAGGATCGCCTCTATCTGGTTGCCCCGGATCTGCAACCTTGCCATCAGGTGTTGCCGTTGACGCCGGGCGAGCCGCTGACCCTGCCGGATGGATTGGGTGAGCTGGTGGTGCGTATGGAGCAAGCGGGAGAGGGGTTGCTGCGTTTGCCCCGGCCACAGGAGCCCCTGTCGGTGCGCTTTGGTGTGGTGCCGGGTGCCATGCTGAAGCCGGTGGGACGCGGTGGCAGCCGCCGCTTGAAGAAGCTGCTGCAAGAGTACGGCGTTCCTTCGTGGCAGCGGGGGCGGATCCCTATCCTCTACTATGGCGAGCAGGTTGCGGCTGTGGTCGGATTCTTTGTCTGCGACGGATTTATGGCAGAGCAGGAGGGGCTTTCATGTCAATGGTTGCCAACGCAAGGGGGGTTGCTGTTGCCTGAGCAGGAACCTGAATAAAAAAGGGCTCCGGTCACATGGCTGCATGTGCCGGAGCAAAGAAGAGTACCCGGTTATTCCGCGAGGCCGGCTTTGCCGGCTTTTTTGCGGGCGTAGAGGTGGCTGTCTGCCGCCTCGTAAAGAGCTTGTACACTGACGCCTGATTGCCAGCTGGCGGCCCCCAGACTGCAACCGACCGAGAAGGTGCTGAGTTCCTTGTTGGTCATCAGCATGTGTTGCAGGCGCAGCCAGACCGGACGCCACGCCTCGGGTTCGGCCGGTTGCAGCAGCAGGGCGAACTCATCTCCCCCGAGCCGGAAGGCCTGATCCGTACTGCGGATGCACCCCTTGAGCAGCTGGGCGAAGCGACTCAGCACCAGATCCCCGACCGGGTGGCCCCAGGTGTCGTTGATCTGCTTGAAGCGGTCGAGATCCAGCAGCACCAGCACCAGACCATGGGGCTCGCGGCTGTGCTGCTCGATGGCGCGGCCAATGGCTTCGTCAAAATAGGAGCGGTTGCCAAGGCCGGTCAGGTGATCGAGGCGCACCTGCTGATCCAGTTTCTCCAGTCGCATGTAGAGGGGCAGCAACAGGCTGAGCAGCTGATGGTACTGCAGCAGCACACGCTGCTGGCTGCCGCTGAGCGGGTGTTCCAGCTCGTAGTGGAGCTGGCCGAGCAGCTGCTCATGCTGGCCGCGCAGCTCGAACAGGTAGCTGTGCAGGTTGAGGGTGGCCATCGGCGGGTGCTGGATCAGCACATGGGGGTGGCTACCGTCCATATAGAGACTGTGGATCCTGACAATTTTTGCCGCTTGATCGGCAAAAGTTGCCAGCAGGCCGCCGAGCTCGTGCTGCCCCAGCAACTGCTCCAGCAACTGATTGCGTTCTACGCTGGGCAAGGGCGTGAGCCGCTCCATCTGGCGAACCCACTGCTCGATGCCATGGCTAAAGCCATTGAGTGACGATCTGTTTTCCATGGTCTTCCACCTGTAACCACTTGACTGCTCCCCTTCACCTGCAATTGGCATGCCCAATATATGTTTCCTGAGCCAAGGATCGGCTGACTAGACTTAAGTTGATAAAAAGGAGGGGAAAATTTGTACACAGACCTGCTGATCCTGCTCTTCGCCGCCGTCCTGCTGGTGGCAATTTTCCGACGCTTCGGCTTGCCGGTGATCCTCGCCTACCTGATTGCCGGCGTACTTCTGGGCCCGCACGGGCTGGCGGTGATCACCGGCCAGTCGATCATGCAGACTATCGCCGAGCTCGGGATCGTCTTTCTGATGTTCTCGCTGGGGCTGGAGTTCTCCCTCCCCAAGCTGCTGGCTATGCGCTATCTGGTGTTGGGAGTAGGCGGCTTGCAGGTGCTGCTCACCTCGCTGCTCTTCTTCTGGTTTGGCTGGCATCTGGGGCTGAGTCTGGCGCAGGCGCTGGTGGTGGGGGGCACGCTGGCGCTCTCCTCGACGGCGGTGGTGATCAAGCAGCTGGGCGAGCAGAAGCAGCTCCACACCCGTCGTGCCCAGTTGGGGGTGAGTGTGCTGCTGTTTCAGGATCTGGCGGTGGTGCCCCTGCTGGTGATGATCCCCATTCTGGCCGAGCCACAGGTGCAGGGCAGCGCGCTGGCTGCCGAGATCGCCTGGGCGATTCTCAAGGGGCTCTTCGCCCTCCTGAGCCTGCTGGCGGTGGGCAAGTGGTTGTTGCCGCTGCTGTTTCACGAGGTGGCGCGGGCCCGCTCTGATGAACTGTTCGTGCTGAGCGCCCTGCTGGTGGCGCTACTGGCCGCTTTCATGACCTATTCGCTCGGTCTTTCGATGGCGCTGGGGGCCTTTCTGGCCGGCATGATGCTGGGGGAGTCCCACTATCGCCATCAGCTTGAGGTGGACATCAAGCCCTTTCGCGACGTGCTGATGGGGCTCTTTTTCATCACCATCGGGATGAACATGGACTGGGTGCTGGTGGCACAGGCCTGGTGGCAGGTGTTGCTCTGCGTGGTGGTGCTGGTGCTCTGCAAATCCCTGCTGGTGCTGCTGGCCGGCCGGCTGATGGGAGAGCGCAAGCGCGACAGCATGGCGGCCGGCATCATGTTGAGCCAGGTGGGGGAATTCGGCTTTGTGCTGCTGGCGCTGGCACTCCACCACGGCCTGCTGGATCCGCAACTGGTCTCCCGGCTGATCGGCATCGGCATCATCTCCATCGCCATGACCCCCTGGCTGGTGACTCAGGCCCACTCGCTGGCCCGCAGTCTGACCGACCCGGCGCTGTTGACCCGCTCCGAAGTCGCCCAGTCGGGGCTCAGCAAGAGCCAGCACGTCATCATCGCCGGGTTTGGCCGGGCGGGGCAGACCTGCGCCCGTTTTCTCAAGCTCGAGGAGATCCCGTTTCTGGCGCTCGACCTTGACCCCGAGCGGGTGAGCGAGGCAAAGCAGGCGGGGGAGCAGGTGGCCTTTGGCGATGCCAGCCGGCGTGACATCCTGCTGGCGGCCGGCCTGTTGCGGGCCCGGCTGGTTATCATCACCTTTGACGATCGCAAGCGGGTGGAGGCGATGCTGGCGTTGATCCGCGAGCTGGCGGGGGAGCTCAAGGTGCTGGTACGCACCCGGGATGACAGCTTTCTCGAGCAGTACAAGCAGGCGGGGGCGTTTGAGGTGATCCCGGAGTCTCAGGAGGGGGCCCTGATGCTGGTCTCCCATCTGCTGGTCAATTGCGATATTCCCCTCGGGCGGGTGATCCGGCGCATGGAGCATGAGCGCAGCAGCCAGTATCGCTTTCTGCACGGCTTCTACTGGGGGGATCAGAGCGCCAACAATCTGGAAGCTGATCAGCTGCTGGAGCGCCTCCACCCATTGATGCTGCATGATCAGGCGTGGGCTGTGGGGCGCGAAGTGCGGGAGCTGCCGCTGGATGAGGTGAGGATCAAGGAGGTTCAGCGTGGCGATCAGATGCTGGAGCCTCGGGATGAGCTGACCCTTCAGGCTGGTGATCGGCTGATCCTGTTTGGTACCGCGGTCGCCATCGAGCAGGCGGAGCAGCGCCTGCTGGAGGGGCGCTGAGAAGGGTTACTCTCTCTCCCTCGGCTGAGGCTCGATACCGAGAAAGTCGACTACCCGGGCCTGCTCCCTCAGGGTGTCCCGATAGCCCAGCTTGATCAGCTGCTGGCAGTAGCCCGGATAAAACATCAAAAAGCTGGCCAGACTGCTGGTCTCATCCCCCTTCACCCCCAACACGCGCAACAGGCGGCGTAACTGCACCGGCAGCTTGCGCAGATAGGCCAGCGCGATGGCATCGAGATCTTCGCTTGGCTTGAGCACGCAGGTCTCCACCCGCTTCAGCTTGAGGCGATTGCGCTCCCGCTCCGGAATCAGGTCAAGAGTCTGGTTGATGCGCCACAGCCGCTCCAGATCGGAGTTGAGGGTGTCGGTAAAGACGGTATCGAGCAGATGGCTGGCGATATTGGAGCTGGTGAGGTGGCCATGGTGGTGAGTGGGTGCCGAGTGCGCCGGTGGATCGAGCGTGATCAGCAGGATCCGCTCCGCCCCCAGATGGATGGCAGGACTGAGCGGGCTCAGCTGATGGATGGAGCCGTCGCCGTAGAACTTGTCGCCGATATGGGTCGCCGGAAAGACAAAGGGGAGCGCCGAGGAGGCGAGCAGATGATCCGAGGTGAGCAGGGTGCGCACCCCGCGCCGTCTGGCTCGCTCCCAGGGATGGTGGTCGGCCCGCCCCTGAAAGAAGGTGGTGGAGAGGCCGTCGTCGTAATCGGATGCCGTGATGGCGAGCGCCTCCAGACTGCCGTAGAGGATGTTGTCATCGATGCGGTGATAGTCGATGAGCTGATCCAGCAGGCGGCGCAGCGGCGCGTTGTCAAACAGATGAAAGGCATGGTTGGTGTCAGGATTGATGAGGCCGGCCGAGCCTTCGTACATCAGTCGCCACAGCAGGCGCCCTGGGTGAAAATCAAAGATGTGGTGGGTTTCGAAGCGGCGCCAGACCCACTCCAGCTTGCGCACCCCCAGATGAAAGCTGGAGGCGTAGCAGGCGAGCGCGGTGACGTTGATGGCCCCGGCCGAGGTGCCGCACAGAATGGGAAAGGGGATGCCGAGATTGCGCGGATAGAGCTCCGCCACGGCTTTGAGGGCACCGACCTGATAGGCGGCGCGCGCTCCGCCTCCGGTGAGCAACAACGCTGTATTGGGTCTGGCCATATGCTGGCGCCTTATAGTGTTCTGACAAGGATGCTCCCACTGACAAATTAACTATAAGGCGCTGTATCAAATATAAAAACGGGCGCTTGCCCGTTTTTTTCATGGCCCCCGGTCAAAGGGCCCGGAGAGGATTTTCCGGTCGTGCCAGCTGATCGAAGGCGGCGAATACCGGCGCACTGGCAAGAATGCGACCGTGGCCCAGACCCCGGGTGCTTACCAGCTGGGTATGCCCATCCTGGCTGGCCCGCAGGGAGTCGCTATGGGGGGCGAATCTGTCCTCTTCGTCGTGCACGATAATCGCCTCACCACTGCGGCGGGCAAGGCGACCCAGTGGATCGACCGTGCTCAATGGGTGCTGATACTCCTGCTCAATCTCCTTGACCACCGCATCGAACAGCCGGATGGAGTAGCCGGAGCGTGCCACCATGCCGTAGAGCTGGGGCACATAGTCGAGCACCGGCGAGATGAGCAGCAGCGGCTGCCCGTCAAGATGCTGCTGGCGGCTGGAGAGGGTGACGGCGCCCCCCATGCTGTGGGCGATAACCCCATGGACAGGGCCCACTTCCGTAGCCAGCCGGGCGGTCAACTCGTCGAAGGCGCGCACGAAGCGAGGCAGGTGACCGGTATGGCCGGCGCTGTGGCCGTGGGCCGGGTGATCGTAGGCGATTGCCGTAAAGCCCTGCGCAGCGATATGGCTCATCAGCGGATAGAACTGGCTGGCACTGCCTGACCAGCCGTGCATCAGCAGCCAGAGCGGTCCCTGACCGAGCCGGTAGCTCATCAGCGTCCCTTCGCTGGTATGGACGGCCTGCTTGACCAGACCGGCTGGCGCTGCGTTGTCCCGCTGGTTGCGCTGGGGGGTCAGCAGCAACTTGCTGGCGGTGCGCTTGGCATGGCCGGGTGCCAGGGTATGGTGCAATCGGGTGCCGATCCCCAGCAGCCATTTGCTCGGGCTGAAGCGGCGGGTGTTGAAGTAGATCTTGCTGCTCATGGTCATCCTGTGGTTTTTATGTTCGAACGGTCGTGCTTTTTTGTCGGTTTTAAAAAAGGATTGCCAGGAGATCAGTACCAGCTGGCGAGCAGGTCTTCCACTTCGGGCCAGAAGTGGCGGGCCGGATCCTGACACAGATTGAGGGCGTTGAACACCTGATCCGCCAGATAGAGGCCATAGAGGCGGTAGACGGCACGCCAGGGATCCATCCCCTCGCGCCACTCCCCCTCCAGCTGTCCCTGTGCGACCTGACGAGCCAGATAGTCGAGCCAGAAGCGCACCAGCTGGCGGGCTGCCTGCTGTACCTCGCCCTCCTGCGCCGAAGTCCAGGCATCCAGAAACATGCAGCGTCCGGCAAAGCTCTGGTTCCAGGCCAGCCAGGCCTGCAACAGGGCGATCAGCTTGTCGTGCTGGCTCTGGTGTTCCTGCTGGCGCACCGGCTGGATCACCCGCGTCCGAAACACCTCGGCTGCGTACTCCAGCACGGCGATCTGCAGATTGTCGCGAGAGTGGAAGTGGGCGAACAGGCCGCTTTTCGACATCTCGCAGGCATTGGCAAGCGAGCCGATGGTGAGGCTCTCCAGCCCTTGCTGGCTCGCCTGCTCGAAGGCTGTCTGCAAAATGTTTTCCCGGGTCAGGCGCCCCTTGCTCATCACGATCTCCTCATGGCTGGTGGCAGCATAAAGTACGATCGTGCTATTTGTCGAGCGGCAGATAAGTGGCGTGCTGGATGGGAGGGCTCAACCCTCCTTGATATCCATCTGCTGCAACGCGATGACCGCCTGAGTGCGGTTCTTGACCCCGAGTTTGCGGAAAATTGCCGTGATATGGGCCTTGATGGTGGCCTCGGAGACATTGAGCTCCCAGGCAATCTGCTTGTTGAGGCTGCCGTCACGCAGCATGATCAGCACCTTGTACTGCTGGGGTGTGAGGCTTGCAAGCTTGCTGGCGAAATCGGGGCCATCTTCCGATTCGGGATGGAGCGAGATCCCCTCCGGCATCCAGTTATCGCCCCCGATCACCGTATTGAGGGCGGTGACCAGCTCCTTCATCGGCGCCGATTTGGGGATGAAGCCGAGCGCGCCAAGGCGCAACACCTGCTGGATAATGGCAGGGTCTTCCGAGGCGGATACCACCACGACCGGCAGGTCGGGATACTGGCCGCGCAGGTGAGCCAGCCCTTCAAAGCCGTTGGCGCCCGGCATCTTGAGATCGAGCAGCAGCAGGTCGACCTCCGGATGCTCGCCGAGGAGGTGGGTAAGGCTGTCGATGGAGTCCGCTTCCAGCAGATGGGCATCGTTGATAGCCATGTGCACCGCTTGATAGAGGGCGCCCCGAAACAGGGGGTGGTCATCTGCGATGACGATGGTAAATTGGCTGTCCATATCTCAGTTAATGGCTCACATGGTTGCTAACTGATTGTTTTGAAAAATCAAACTAGCATCGCTCATCGGGAGGGTCAAACCTGCCTGTGCGCAAATGTGAAGCGGGCGCCGGATGTCGTGCCAAGAGGCCGACGGGGCGTAAAGCGCAAGTCCCTGCAGGAGGCAAAGATGGGAGTTCTGGTATTGACGGTGGGCACGGGTTCCACCTGGGCGATGCGGGCGACACTGGTGCTGGCCATGAGCGGCCTGACATGGCAGGAGCAGGTGTTCGATCTGGAAGATGCCAAGTCGTTGGCGCGGCTCAAGCGGGTGGCGCCTGCCGGGCTGGTGCCCTGGCTAGAACACGATGGCGTGCGGGTTCACGACTCGCTGGCTATCGCCGAATATGTTCACGAGCTGTGCCCAGATCGCCAGCTCTATCCCGCATCTCTGGCCGAGCGGGCGCTGGCTCGCAGCCTTTGCGCCGAGTTGCACGCCGGTTTTCGCCAGATCCGCACTCTGCTCCCCTTTTTCCTCGGTGCTCCCACCCGCATCGAGCCGCCGGTTGAGGTGGTGGGCGAACTGGCCCGTTTGCAGGAGATCTGGTCGCAGACGCGGGGCCCCTTCTACTTTGGCGAGGCGGGCATTGTCGATGCCTTCTATGCGGTGATGGCCTATCGGCTGGCCAGCTATGGTATCCAGTTGCCCGGTCAGGCGGGGGTCTATCAGCAGGCACTGCTGACCTGGCCGTTGTGGCAGGAGACCCTGGTCAAAGCGCGCCTGCAGTGGCCGGCGGCTGTACGCCAGACGCAGTAAGCCGATAGACTTGCAAAAGAGAGGGGCGCCACTGGCACCCCTCTCTTGTTTTCTCAGCCTCTTCGCCTCTATTTTTGCCGGCCGGCGAACACGATGACCACCTTGTCATCCCCCTTCTCTCGCACGAAGGCATAGGGGCTGTCGGCCAGCTTCTTGTGGCTGCCCGCCGCCACCGCCGGGTGGGCTGCGCGGAACTGGCCGAGCCGCTGCCAGTGCTTGACCAGCTCGGCCTTGTCGCCGCCGGCCAGCTCCTGCCAGTTCATGTCCGAGCGCAAGCTTTGATCGAACACGCCACCATCCTTGGCGAGCCCGCGGCCGGACTCATCGCCGTAGTAGATCTGGATACCACCCGGCAGCAGCATAAAGCTGCTGGCGACCCGGCGCTGCAGCGGCACGTCCTGATAGTCGCCGAAGAACAGTTTGGTGTCGTGGGAGCTGATGTAGCTCAGCACGTTGAACTCGGGATCCTGATTGATGCGACTGGCGTAGCTGGCATAGGTGGGCTCGGCACTGGCCAGACACTGGGCCTGGGGCAGGGCAAACTCGCGCTGGTAGTCGAAGTTGATCAGTGAATCGAAGCCGTTCTGATACCAGAAATCCTTGGCAACCCCGTGATCCCACACCTCGCCCACCATGTAGAAGGGCAGGTCGTCGAGCTTCTTGGTCGGGTTGGCGACCTTCCACTCCTTGAGGGCAGCAGTGCCAGCCTGCTTGAGGCGGGCCCATACCTCGGGCTCCAGATGTTTGACGGTATCGGCTCGAAAACCGTCGATGCCAAAGCGGCGCACCCAGTCGGTGTGCCAGGCGATGAGATAGTCGCTCACGGTGGTGTCGGGCAGCGCCTTGGCCTTGGTATCTTTTTTCGCCATCAGCAGCGGCGGCAGCCCCACCGGCTTGGTCGATTCGGTCAGGAAGTCCGGCAGCCCCGCCACCGAGCCGGTGACGTCGTCGGTGCCAGGCTGCGGATAACCGGGCAGACCGGCGCGCACCCAGTCACCGCTCCACCACTTGTCCCACTTCGGCGACTGGTAGTCGATGAACTGGTTGTAGCCATGCCAGTTGAGGCCACCGCTCGGGCGCCACTGGTTCCAGACGGTCGGCAGCTTGTCTGTGTTCCGGGTGAGATCGGTAAGCCCCAAATCCTGCAGGTCGGCGAGGGTGGCGTAACCGGCGTGGTTCATCACCACGTCGAGGATGATGCGCATGCCGCGCTTGTGGGCCTCGTCCACCAGGGTTTTCAGGCTCTCTTCATCGCCGTAGTTGGGGTCAATTTTGGTGAAGTCGAGCGCCCAGTAGCCGTGGTAGGCGTAGAAGGGGAAGTTGCCCTGCTCGCCGCCGCCAATGAAGCCGTGCACCTGCTCCACCATGGGGGTGATCCAGATGGCGTTGATGCCGAGCTGCTTGATGTAGTCGAGCTTGGCGGTCAGCCCCTTGAAGTCACCGCCGTGCCAGGTGGCGACTTCATCCTGACCATCCTTCTTGCGCCCGAAACTGTGGTCGTTGGCGGGATCGCCGTTGTTGAAGCGGTCGGTCAGCAGGAAATAGACACTCGCCTGATCCCAGCTGAACGGTGCTGGCTTGGCCGCCTTGACCGGCTCGAGCAGCAGCAGGCCGCCACTCTCTTTGCTCGGCGTCAGGGTCAGCTTGCCGCCCTTGACCACATTCTCCTGACCGGAGTAGGCATCCCGCAGTCGGGTGCCGTCGGGCCAGACTCCTTTCAGGGATACGGTAACCGGGCCGCCATCCCAGCTGATGCAGGGCTCCTCCGGCGGCTGGCGCTTGAACTCGCTCTTTTTGGTCGCCCGCAGCACCTTGAGGCTGGGGGTATCCGGGTTGAAGGTGAACTGATAATCCCCCGCCAGCATCACTCGCAGGTTAAAGCTCTGCCCCTTGCTGCACTTGTCCATGGGCTGGGCGGTGCCGAAGGGGAGAGGCTTGCTTTCGCTCGGGCCGAAGCTGGTACCGCAACTGTTGCCCGCGTCGCTGATGCGGATCTGGTGGCTCCCCTTGGTGAGGGTGTGGGTCAGCTCGACCGTCCCCTTGTCCAGCGCGATCGGAGTCGCTACCGGTTGACCATCCAAATAGAGGCGAACCTCGGGGGCGGCCATGGCCTGACCGATCAACAGAGGGCTGGCCAGCAGGGCGAGCCAGAGAGGGGACAAGTTGGGAGCGCGACGCATAAGCCATTCCTTGAGCAGGGTAGTTCGGACAAGGGCCCATTCTAGGAGGAGCAAAGAGAGCCTTGGATCGGCAAAATGCCGATTTGTGACATCAGTTCAAATGGTTACGTTTTCAAGCCGAGCAAAGTGTGACGAGGAGTGGCAGGGGAATACAGCCGATAAAAAGAGCGGCCATAAAAAATGCCGGTCAGTTGACCGGCATTTGAGGTTTCAGCCATCGCCGTCACATCAGACGGTGAAGAACTTGAAGTTGACGAAGGCCACCGCGATGAAGGAGGCAACCATGCCGCTGATGCAGAGCACTGCCGGGCGCATGGCGGGCCAGCGATGGGTCAGCAGGATCAGCGCCAGCATGGTCGGGTAGAGGCCAAACATGTAACGCGGCATGGCGTTGAGGCCGGTCATCAGCGGAATGGTGCAGCAGATGAACATCAGGGTCGCTTCGGCCCAGCGCTTCTGGCTGAACAGATAGAGGTTCAGACCCCAGCCGAAGATCACCATGATGGAGAGGTAGGCCTTGCGACCGCCCAGCTCGAAACCGCTTAGCCACCAGTCCAGCGGGCTGTCCATATAACGGCCCCATGCTACCTGAATGTGCTTGAAGGCCATCGCATCACCGGTGAGGTGATAGAGGTAAAGCATGTAGGCAAACAGGCCAAAAGGGATCATCCAGAGGGTGAAGACCACCTTGAAGGCGCGCTCGGTGAAGCGGAAGAACTCGCGCCAGCCGTAAGCCTGCAGCGCCAGGATTAGCACCGGGAAGACCATCATCACACCCAGGTTGCGGGTGGCGGAGATGAACACCCCGAGCAGTGCCACCATCAGCCACTGCTGCCGGTAGGCAAACAGGAACATCCCCAGCATCAGCGCCATAAAGGTCGACTCGGTATAACCGGAGACGAAGTAGGCGGAGAAGGGGGAGAAGGCCAGCAGCCAGACGCCGAAACGGGCGGTGTCATCACCCAGCTTGAGCTGGCGCAGCACCAGCAGCATCAGCGGCAGGCTGGCGAAGAAGGAGGCGTTGGCGACAATGATGAGGCCGATCAGGCTCTCGACATTGAGCAGGTTGGAGATGGCGCCGGAGACCATCGGATAGAGCGGCATGAAGGCCCAGTTGGCCGCATTGCCCTTGCTCAGCCAGCGCGGGTAGAGGTCGTAGCCGTTTTCGATGATGCGCTGGAACCAGACGCAGTCGAACTGGCAATAGGCTTGCAGTGGCCCGATACCGAGAGTGCCATAGAGCTGGACACCGAAATAGCCCATGCCATAGAGGGCAACGCGGCTCAGCACGAAGGCGGCAATGATCATCAGCCAGTCACGGCCGCTGATGCGTAGTGACGGGCGATAGGGGAGGCTGTCCCCGGGCAGGGAAGCGGTATTGGTCATGTCATTCATCAGGCAAAAACCCAGACGCGAGAGAGGATGTAGGTGAGTACAGTGACGGTCAGGGTGGCAATAACCACCGGGACGAGACCGGAGAGACCCGCAAACAGCAGACCGCTCAGGATCAGGTTACGCACCGCCAGCGAGAAGAGGGCGACCAGCAGAAACTTGCTGGCGGCTCCCTGCTTCTGGAAGGTGATGTAACGGTGACCGAAGAACGAAAACCAGAAGGCGACGGCAAAAGCCAGTGTCGTCACCAGATGTTCGGAGATGGTTGGCCAGGTGTGAAACAGGGCGATGGAGGTGCCCAGATCGACGAGGGTAGCCCCCCCGCCGACAAAACCGAAACGAACCAGCCGCCAGAATTCCTCGCGGGAGATCATCAGGACGCTTGCTCCTGCTGCTCTTGTTGCTCGTCATCCTGCTTGTTGCCCGCCTCCTTGGCGTACTGGCCGTAGACTCCCTCGATAAGGTAGACAGGGCGCTGTTTCACTTCCACGAACATGCGGCCGATATACTCGCCGATGATACCGAGGGACAGCAGCTGGATACCGCCGAGGAACAGCACCACCGACATCAGAGAGGCATAACCCGGTACGTCGATACCGAAGAAGAGCACCTGGGTGATGATTTTCAGGATGTAGAGGAAGGCGACCAGAGAGACGCTCACGCCCACGTAGCTCCACACCCGCAGCGGCCAGCTGGAGAAGCTGAGCAGACCGTCGAGGGCGAAGTTCCACAGTTTCCAGTAGTTGAACTTGGTCTCGCCGGCATGACGAGCGGGACGCTCGTAGGGAACGCCAACGGCACGGAAACCGGCCCAGGCAAACAGCCCCTTCATGAAGCGGTTGCGCTCCGGCAGTTGCTTGATAGCCTCAACCACCTTGCGGTCGATCAGACGGAAGTCACCGGCGTTCTCCGGCAGCTTGGTGCTGGTGGAGAGGGCGTTGAAGAAGCGGTAGAAGCCGCCGGCAGTCAGGCGCTTCATCGGGGTATCGGCGCTGCGATCGACGCGGATGCCGTAGACGGTGTCGTAGTCACCGGTTTGCCACAGTTTGACGAACTCCAAGATCAGGGCGGGAGGATCCTGCAGATCCACGTCCATCGGCACTACTGCATCCCCTTTGGCCTGATGCAGACCGGCGGTGAGAGCTGCCTCTTTACCAAAGTTGCGGGCCAGGTTGACCAAGGTTACGCGGGGATCGCGGGCGATAGCCTGCTCGACCACTTCACGGGTGCGATCACGGCTGCCATCGTTGACGAATACAATTTCAAGCTGGTCTTTCAGCGGGGCCAGTTCGTTGTCTATCGCGTTGATGAAGGCATCGATGCTCTCTTCCTCGTTGTAAACGGGAACGACCAGAGAGAGTCGAAAATCTGGATACGACATAAGAACGTCCTTATTGGATAGTAGTTTTTATAAAACGGTGTTCAGGGCAAATATCACTGGGCAACGGTCAGGCGCACTGATTGAACGTTGATGGGGGTTGGTGCCGAGAGCGCCAGAAAATTGGGGCGCTTGGGATCTGCGGTGAGGGAATCCCCCGGCAGGCTGAGACGGATTTCGTTAATCCCGGCCTTGGCCAGTTTGACCGTGGTGGTAAAGTCGTGACCGAGCGCAACCTGCAGCAGAGCGCCCGCTTGCGGGCTGTTGACGCGAGCGTGGATGGTCAGCTCTTCCGGATTGGCAGCCTGCTTGGGCAGCACGAAGTAGAGGCCGCCCTTGCCGCTCAGCTGGGTGCCTTCTTCGCTCGGCTTTTTAGCCCAGCCTTCGCTCGACAGGAAACGGCTCGGTTTGGTGAGGTTGAGCTCGTTGCCCGGCAGGTAGGTCATGCTGGAGTTGTGTTCCCAGAAACGGGTTTTCCCCTCCAGATAATAGAGTCGGTAGGCCAGACTCACGTTGGGGTGAGCCGCCAGATAGAGGGTGTAAAGATAGAAACCGCTCAGCGCCAGGATGGCGGTCAGAAAACCAAACTTTTTATACGTCATATCACTCTCTACGCCTGACTGAAATTGGTAGGCAGATCTCGCGCATATGCTAATCCAATTGCAAAAAAAGCATAGTGGATCACAAAAAAATATTTGGTCACATATTAACCCCTTTTGCTCGATGCTCCAAACCCTACTCGACTGTTTGTTGATAAAACAAACATTATGGAAGTGGCTGATTACAAAGGAATGCTTCTCTTTGGCATAAGAAAAGGGTGCTGTTTGCTGCGTCATTTTCTTGCGGATGGCGTCACTGGCGTTACTGATAGTTCCAATAGCACTGATATGAGCCCCTTTTTTACCGGTTTACCCCTTCAGTCAGTCGAGGTGGCAGTCGATAAACCTGGAGCGTTTCGGGCTGACCTCATTAGCCAGGGCGTGGTTATCACACACCGGCTGACCACCTGCTCTGTAGCGGCTTTACGCATGTCGGTGCAGCACTGGTGAGCACCTTGCTTTTATATGGCGATTGGCGGTCGGATGCTGGCTCTTCCGCTCGCAGCAACGGGTGAATTGGCCGATTGCGATTCAATCAATGACAATGAAATTATCTGGTGGCGCTATGTTCCGGGGTGCTGGCAAAGTGATAGCCATTCACGCATCATGAGCAGCCGGACCAGAGGGTCTGACAGAGTGAACACATCGTTTTGAGGTATCCATGGGGATGAAGTATTGGCTGGCCCTTGCCAATCTGGTCTGGTTTGGCTGTTTGCCTGCCGGAGTAGTGCATGCGGCCGAGGCACAGGTGGTAGTCGCTGCCAGCAAAACCCAGCATGACTGGTATCAGGGCAGCAAGGCCGAACAGGCCCGTATCGAGTTGGAACAGCAGCTGCAGGAAGCGGTACTTGCCCAGCTCCATCCCGATTTCTTCAAGCTCTGGCGACGGATGCAGGCAACTCCTGCTGCGGCGCGGGGCGCTATCTATGATGAAGCGTTCGCCAAGCTGAGTCGCTTTCAGTATGCCTGGCGCTCGATGGATCTGGTCTCCCGGGAACAGATGAAGACGCTCAAGTTCGATCTGAACCGTCCCGTGGTCACCAAACCAAGCGATGATGACCTGCTCACTCAGGTGAAATCGCTGCGCCCTCAGGTGGCTGAATATGATGCGGTGCGGGAGAAGGTCCACAAGCTTTTGGCGATGCCGATGGCCAATAAGTGGCCCACCCTCGACATGCCGACCCTGCGTGCCGGCGAGAGCTCTGACGAGCTTGGCCAGATCCGTACCATGCTCAACGAGCTGGGAGATAGCGCGCCCAGGCACGGCGATGCCATCTATGACGCCGATACCGAGCAGGCCATCAAGCAGTTCCAGCGTCGTCACGGCCTGACCGCCGACGGCGTGATCGGCCGTCAGACCCGCTCCTGGCTCAATACCGGGCCGCAAGTTCGTGCCAGCCTGCTGCTGCGTAACCTCTGGCGCCGTGATCTGGTCGATCAGTTGAGCAAGCCCCGTTATGTACTGGTCAACATTCCTGACTATCGCCTGAGTGTGGTGGAGTCCGGTAACGAGGTCTTTACCAGCCGGGTCATCGTCGGCAAGGAGCAGCGTGCTACGCCCATCCTCGCCAGCGAAATTCGTTCCATCGTGCTCAACCCCTCCTGGCATGTGCCGCGCTCCATTCTGAGCAAGGATATTCTGCCCAAGCTGAGTCGCGATCCTGCCTATCTGAGTCGTGAGCAGTTCGATGTGATCGATGGTGAGGGCAACCCGGTTCAGTTCACCGAAGAGGGGTGGCGTCAGGCGCTGGCCGCCGGTTTCCCTTATCGTCTGCGGCAAAAGCCGGGCGATCACAACGCGCTCGGTCGCTACAAGTTCTACCTGCCCAACAACGAGGCCATCTACCTCCACTCGACACCGCGCAAATCCCTGTTTGAGCAGGGGGCTCGCGCCTTTAGCTCGGGTTGTATCCGGGTCGAGCATGCAGATGATCTGGCCGAACTGTTGCTGGCTGACTCCCGCTACCAGCCGGACAAGGTGGCGTCGATCCTCAAGGATAGCGAGACCAAGTGGTTGCCGCTGACCAAGCCAATTCCGGTGTTTACTGTCTACTGGAGCAGCTGGATCGACGAAGATGGTCGTCAGCAACTGCGCAACGACATCTACGGATTTGATCGAGTCAGCTTCCAGAGCCGTCTGCTGTGATCCCTGCCACAGAGTGAAAAGCCCGGCCATAGCCGGGCTTTTTCATGGGCGAGAGAGGTTTGACATGATCCCGGTCGGGAGGTAGTTTCAAGCGCCTGAACCGAATTCATTGAACAATCTTTATTCAACCATGTCGCTTGAATCTGCGATGGACGGACCCCTTATGCTGGAACAAGAGATAAGTCGTCGTCGCCTGTTGCTGGGAGCCGGTTGCCTGTTGGGCAGCTCGCTGGTCTCTTTCCCGGCGCTGGCAAGCCGCAGTACCACTGGTCGTGAACTGAGCTTTTTCAATCTCAACACCGGTGAGCGGGCAAGGGTCAGTTATTGGGAAAATGGCCGCTATCTCAATGACGGGCTGGCCGAACTGAACCATATCTTCCGCGACTATCGTCGCAATGAAGTGTTCGACATCGATACCAAGCTGTTCGATCAGCTCTTCCTGCTGCAGCACAAGCTGGGGCGGCGAGGGGAGATCCAGCTCATCTCCGGTTATCGGGCGCCGGCGACCAATCGCCAGAAGCGCCGCAGAAGCCGCGGGGTTGCCAAGCATAGCTACCACACTCTGGGACAGGCGGTCGATGTGCGCATTCCCGGCGTGCAGCTGGCGAATTTGCGCAAGGCTGCGCTCCATCTCAAGGTCGGTGGCGTCGGCTACTACCCCCATGACAACTTCGTTCACCTCGACACAGGCCCTGTACGAAGCTGGTGATCACCCGGGCCAACCTGTTAGGCTCCAATGATTGAGAGAGGAGAGACAGATGAAACGTCTGGTAACGGGGATCCTGATCGCCCTGGCATTGACCGGTTGCAGCAAGCTCAACCGCGACAACTACGACAAGCTGAAGATGGGGATGAGCTACGCCGAGGCCAGCGCTATTCTGGGCAAAGCCGAGCGTTGTGACGATGCACTGGGAACCACCAGCTGTATCTGGGGTAGTGATGGCAAGAACATCAAGATCCGCTTCATCGCCGACAAGGCGACCTTCTTCAGTTCGGAAGGGATTAACTGAGGCTGCAAGAGCCCATGAAAAAAGCGCCATGTCGGCGCTTTTTTGTTGTCCGCAATCCGGGCTGTCTCGCCAAAAGCTGGCGTACTCAGTGGGTTGCGTACTGGTAGTTGAAGGTGGGCAATCCCCACTTGAAGCGAACCGCCAGGAGGCGCAGTACAAAGCCGATGCCAATCGCCCCAAAGGCCGCCCAGTTGGTCGGCAGCCCCTGATCCAGCGCCAGGCAGTAGAGGGCTGCCGTGATGAGGGAAATGGCGGCATAGAGCTCGCGGCGAAACACCAGTGGAATGCGCTGGCAGAGCAGATCCCGCAGCACCCCGCCAAAGACCCCGGTCACGACCGCCATGATGCAGGCGATGCCGGCGCCATGTCCCATTTCCAGCGCTCTTGCTGCGCCGAAAATGGAGAAGACCACCAGACCCAGCGCATCGAGCGCCATAAAGAGCTTGCCGAGGTAGCGCATCAGCGGCGCCGAGATGACCCCGGCCATGGCCGAGCCCGCAACCAGCAGCACATATTCCGGATGCTCGACCCAGAGCAGGGGATAGTGCCCCAGCAGCACATCGCGGATGGTACCGCCGCCGATGGCGGTTGCCGAGGCGATGATCACCACACCAAACAGATCCATCCGTCGCCGGCCCGCTGCCAGCGCACCAGTCATCCCTTCGGCCACCAGGCCCAGCAAGAAGAGTGCATGTAACATGAGATATCCCAGGGTACGAGAAAGGCGAGCATCCTAACAACTCGGACTATAGGGGACAAGCAAAGCAACATATCCATTATTTTAATTCATGCGAAAAAGCAAAAAGGCACCCTGAAAGGTGCCTTTTTAATCACTGCTTGAGGATCAGCGGCGCAGCAGCTCCTGCCGATAGTGATCGACCCAGATGGCGGTAGCGCCACAGATGGCGACCGGCATCACGAACAGGTTCACCACCGGAATGGCGGAGAAGAGGGTCACCAGAGCGCCAAAGCTGAGGCACTGGCCACGGCGCTGCTTCAAGGCATCGCGCATGGTGATGAAGTCGATCTTGTGGTTGTCGAACGGATAGTCGATGTACTGGATCGCCATCATCCAGGCGCTGAACAGGAACCAGAGCACGGGGGCTAAAGTCTGGCCGACCACGGGAATAAGGAAGAGGATGAGACAGCCGATCGCCTTGGGCAGGTAGTACTTGAGCTTCTTCCACTCGCGACCGAAGGTGCGCGGCACATCCTTGACGATATCGAGCATGCCGCTGTCGTTGGGAGCCTCGCCGGTCAGGATCTGCTCCACCTTTTCAGCCAGCAGCCCGTTGAAGGGTGCTGCAATCCAGTTGGCGACCGAGCTGAAGATAAAAGAGAAGACCACCAGTATGGTGATGAGGGCGATTGGCCAGAGCAGGTAATCCAGCCAGTTGAGCCAGGCCGGGATCTGCTGGTGCAGCCAGGCGAACAGGCTGTCGAGTTGCAACAGCAGAGCATAGAAGGCGCCGGCGAACAGCACGAAGTTGACCAGCAGGGGGATCAGCACGAAGGTGCGGATGCCGGGCTGGCGGATGAGGGAAAAACCGCGCAGGAAGTAATCTGCACCGCTGATTGATGCTTTGACCATATGGGGTGATTGGCTCATATGAGCTCCATCTGTGCATGGGAAGACAGTCAGCATATTACAAACAAGCTTTTGATTTGGTAAAGTCGCCTGCCCGCCTCCCCTTTATTTAGCCACTGATACAGGTCGCCATGCGTCTGAAACTGATCAAACTCGCCGGCTTCAAGTCGTTTGTCGAGCCGACTCGCATCGAGCTCAATGCCGACATGACCGCAGTGGTCGGGCCCAATGGCTGTGGCAAATCCAACGTGATCGACGCCGTGCGCTGGGTGCTTGGCGAGAGCTCGGCCCGCCATCTGCGCGGCGAGAACATGACGGATGTCATCTTCAACGGCTCCGTCAACCGCACCGCCCATGCCCGCGCCTCGGTCGAGCTGGTGTTCGACAATCCCCATAACCGGGTGCCCGGCGAGTTCGGCCGCTTTACCGAAATCTCGGTGCGTCGCGAAGTGCTGCGTGACGGCACCAACCACTATCAGATCAATGGCCAGAAGTGCCGTCGCAAGGATGTGACCGACCTCTTCCTCGGTACCGGCCTCGGGCCCCGCAGCTACGCCATCATCGAGCAGGGCACAGTCAGCCGGCTGGTGGAGTCCCGTCCCGCCGATCTCAAGCTCTTCATGGAGGAGGCGGCCGGCGTCTCCCGTTACAAGGAGCGGCGCCGCGAAACCGAACAGCGCATTCGCCATACCCAGGAGAATCTGGAGCGTCTGGGTGATATCCGCGGCGAGCTGGGCTCCCGTCTCGACCACCTCAAGGTGCAGGCCGAAACCGCAGAGCGCTACAAACAGCTCAAGAGCCGTTCACGCGCCGCTCGCGCCGAGTTGATTGGCTCCGAGCTGTGGGCGCTGGAGACTCGTCTCGGCGAGGCCAAGAGCGAGCTGGCGCAGGTCGAACAGGCATTGGCAGCGCTCGATGCCAAGCGTACCGCCGACGAGGGACGCCACGTTACCCTCTCGGTGGCCCGGCAGGAGGCGCAGGCCGAGCAAGCCAATCGGCAACAACAGATTTTCCTTGGCGGACAGGCCATCGCCCGCCTTGAACAGCAACAGCTGCACCAGAGCGAGCTTGGCCGTGACTTGCAGGCGCGAACTCAGGCTCTCGGGGAACGCATCACCAGCCGCAAGGTGCAGCTGGCCAGCCAGCAGGAGCAGCTCACTGAAGGCGTGTTGAGAGGCGAGCTGGAAGAGGCGCGGCTGGAGCAGTGTGAGCAGTTGCTCACCGAGCAACAGGAAGCTCGACTGCGGGCCAGCGAGCAGCTTGAGCAGACCCGCCAGCAACAGCAACAGTGGCAGCAGCAGGTGACCCGACTGCAGGGGGAGCTAAACCAGACCCGGGCCCGGCTCGGTGGCCTGCATGAGCTGCAAGCCAAAACCCGGCTTGCCCGCCTCAAGCTGGAGGATGAGCGCTCCGGCCCCATCGGCGCAGAGGATGCAGATCTGCAACCGGCCCTCGATATGCTGGGGGGCGAACTGGAGTTGGGCCGGGCGGCGGCCGGGGAGCTGGCAGCGCAGCTTGCGCAGGCCATTGAGGAGCATGAAGCGCTCAAGCTCGCCCACAGCCAGCAGCAGGGGTTGCTACGGGAACTGGAGGCGCGCCTGACGACGCTGGATCAGATCCTTGGCGAGCAGATGGAGGGGGCGACTCTGGCTGATCGGCTGCAAGTTGTCCCCGAATGGGCACAGGCGCTCGACAAGGTGCTGGGTCGCTGGCTCACCGCGACCCCTGCGGACGAGTGCAATCCGGCTTTGGACGGACTCTGGATTGGCCCGGCACTGCCAGCCGTTGCCGGCACCCTGGCCTCCTTGATCAGCGGTGATCACGTTCCCGCCTTCCTCAACGCCATCTGGCTGGCCGATGACAGGGAAGAGGCA
The DNA here is from genome assembly GCF_019048745.1 of Aeromonas sp. FDAARGOS 1410. Classification (NCBI taxonomy): domain Bacteria; kingdom Pseudomonadati; phylum Pseudomonadota; class Gammaproteobacteria; order Aeromonadales; family Aeromonadaceae; genus Aeromonas; species Aeromonas sp. FDAARGOS 1410. The sequence goes on from NZ_CP077401.1 coordinate 1,679,252, forward strand.
CTGGCTCGCCGGCCAACCCTGCTGGCCGGTGAGTCGGTACTGACTCCTGCCGGCGACTGGTTGGGGCCGAACTGGGCGGATATTGGACAGGGCGCTGCGCTCGGTACCATGGCGCTGCTGGGTGAACGTGAGCGGTTGCACACCGAGCAACGCGCTGTAGCCGACGCGCTGGCACAATTGAGCGAGCTGATGGCAGCAGCCGATGAACGGCGGGCACGCATCGTTAATGCGCAGGAGTTGTCGCAGCGAACCCTGCGCGGGCAGGAGCAAAAATGGCAGCAACTGCGCGAAGCCTGGAGTTTGCAGCAAGGTCAGCGGCAAGAGCGGTTGCTGCGGCTCGGCCAGCTTGGCGAAGAGCTGGTTCGCCTCGATAAAGAGCAGGCCGAAGAGGCGCAGCGGCTGGCCGAGACCGAGCAACAGCTGGCGCTCGAAGAGGCGCGTCTGGCCGAGTTGCAGGAGCAGGGCGAGCCTCTGAGCGAAGCGTTGCAGGCGGCTCAGGATTTGGTGGGGCGCTGCGAGCGAGCGCAGGAAGAGGCGCGCGGGCGGCGCGAGCAGCAGCAGGCGACCTGTCAGCGTTTGCAGCTTGAGCTTGGCAACCTGCGTCAGCTGATTGCGCTTGGTGAGGAGGAGCTGGCAAGGCTCGGGCTGGAGCTGGCCGGACTCAAGAACCCGGAGACCGAAGCAATTCCTGATCTCGCCCCTTTGCTGGCGGAGCAGCGCAATCTGGAGGCGCAGCAACTCGCCTGCCATCAACGGCTGGCGGAGCTGGAGCGCCAATTGAGCGAGCTGGATCAGGCACGCAGCGCCGATCACAAGCAGTTGGTGGTATTGCAGGAGAAGCTGGCGACCCTGCGCCTTGAGCGCGAGCGCAACCTCACTCGCCGGCAAGGGTTGCACGAACAGTTCGAAGAGCTGGGGGTTCGACTGGTGGATCTCGATCAGGCTGCGCTGATTGCCGCTGATCGCGGCAAGCTGCGCCAGGAGATCCAGACGCTGGAGACGCAAGTGGAGGCACTTGGCGCCATCAACCTGGCTGCGCTGGAAGAGTACGAAGAGGCGAAAACGCGAGCAACGTATCTGGAAAACCAGTGCCAGGATCTTGAGCAAGCGCTGGAAACCTTGAGCCAAGCCATTAAAAGAATTGATAAAGAGACACAAATACGCTTCCGGGACACTTTCGATAAGGTCAATGAAGATTTAAAATCCCTCTTTCCAAAAGTGTTTGGTGGGGGCAGTGCCTGGCTTGAGCTCACCTCCGATGATCTTTTGGAGGCCGGAGTGAGCATCATGGCGAGACCTCCGGGTAAGAAGAATGCTACCATTGCCCTGCTTTCCGGGGGGGAGAAGGCCTTAACCGCACTTGCGCTGGTTTTTGCCATCTTCAGACTCAATCCAGCACCTTTTTGTCTGCTGGATGAGGTGGATGCACCGCTCGATGAAGTGAACGTCGGTCGCTTCTGTTCTCTTGTCAAAGAGATGTCGAGCACAGTACAGTTCGTTTACATCAGTCATAATAAGGTCTCCATGGAGATGGCTGAGCAGCTGGTTGGCGTCACAATGCAAGAGCCCGGAGTTTCTCGCATTGTGTCGGTCGATATCGGTGAAGCCGTCGCTTTGGCTGAGCAAAACTAGAAAGAGAAGCAGCTAATGCAGGAATTGCGTTACATCTTGGTTGCCCTGGGCGGTATTGCTATTGCGGCATTGCTCATTCACGGGTTGTGGAGCAACAAAAAGAATCGTCAGGCACCGATCAAAGAGAAACCGCTTGGCCGGATGGAGTCCAAGTCACGTAATCGTGACGATGATGCGTTCGACAGCGATGGCATCGGTCAGGTGCGTGTGGTCAGCAGTGGTCGTCGCGCCGAGCCCAAGCTACATCGTGACGAAGAGAGCCGCCAGCCGGAACTCAGCCGTCGCTCCTCATTGCCTGCCTTTGATGATGAAGATGACGAGGACGATCTGCCGCCACCCGTTGTGCGCAAGCCTGCTGCCCGTCCGGTTCCCCCGCCGCCTCCTGTCTATGAAGAAGAGGAAGCATACGATGCGCCTCAGCCCGAAGCGGTAGAGGAAGAGCCTGCTGCACCCGTGCGCAAGCCGGCGCAGGTCAATCGTCGTACCCCGGTTTACCGCTCCCGTCCCCAGCGTGAGCCTGTCATGCAGGTTCAGGATGACGAGCCGCTGGTCGAGCCAGCCTATGCAACTGCGCCGACTTTTGGTGCGCGCAACGAGAGCGTGCGTGCCGAGCAGGTGCGCGCTGCCGAACCCGAATACAAGCCGCAGCCCCGTCACGTTGCTCCCGAGCCCGTGTATGAGGAGCCGGTCTACGAAGCGCCGGTCGAAGAGCCGCGCGTTGCTGCCCAGCCGGTCGAGAAGATTTGGCAAGACGTTTATGTCATCAACCTGATGGGACGTCCGGGCCACGAGCTGCAAGGGGCGACCCTGCTCTCCTCCCTGATGGCGCTTGGCTTCAAGTTTGGCGAGATGGATATCTTCCACCGTCACGAAGATGCCAACGGCAAGGGTGAGGTGCTCTTCTCCATGATCAATATGGTCAAGCCGGGCACCTTCAACCCGTACCGGATGGAGCAGTTCACCACACCGGGTGTCTCCCTGTTCATGCAGCTGCCCCTGCGCAGCAATGCTGCATTTGCCTTCGAGGACATGCTGCAGGCTGCCGATCAGTTGGCCAGCGATCTCGATGCGATGCTGACCGATATGGAGCGCAGCCCGCTGAGCGACGAGACTATCGCCCGTTACCGTCATGAGCTGGCAGCCTACGAGGCCAGCCGCGACTAATACGCCATGCGGGTCGAATGAATCAAAGTGCGGTACCCAGGTACCGCATTTTTGTTTCTACCCCGACCGGATTTTCAATCACACTTCGAGACTTTTTCATGAGCGATATCCTCTCCCGCCACCGTCAACTGTGTGAGCTGCTTACCGAATATGGTCATCAGTACTATGTGCTGGATAACCCGACCGTACCGGACGCCGAATATGACCGTCTGATGCGCGAGCTGATCGCGCTGGAGGCCGACCACCCCGAGCTGAAAACCCCGGCTTCCCCGAGCGTGCGGGTCGGTGGCCAGCCGCTGACCGCCTTCAGGCAGGTGCGTCACGAGATCCCCATGCTGAGTCTGGACAACGTATTTAGCAGCGAAGAGCTGCTGGCGTTTGAACAACGGATGAGTGATCGCCTCAAGCGTGAAGTGCGTTTCGAGTTCTGCTGCGAGCCCAAGCTCGATGGCCTGGCGGTGAGCCTGCTCTATGTAAATGGTCAGCTGGTGCAGGCCGCGACCCGGGGCGATGGCGCTACCGGTGAGGAGATCACCGAGAACGTGCGTACCATCAAGGCCATTCCGCTCGCATTGCGGGGCTCTGGTTGGCCCGAGCGGTTGGAAGTGCGTGGCGAAGTCTTTATGCCCAAAGCCGGTTTCGAGGCGATGAACGCCAAGGCGCTGGCCGCAGGCGAGAAGGTGTTCGTCAACCCGCGTAACGCCGCCGCCGGCAGTCTGCGTCAGCTCGATTCACGTATCACTGCCAGCCGTCCTCTGAGCTTTTACGCCTACGGCGTCGGTGTCGGCGGCGAGCAACTCGGTGGCTCTCACTTCGGTCGTCTCAATCAGCTCAAAGAGTGGGGGCTGCCGCTTAGTCCCGAGGTGAAACTCAAAGAGGGGGCCGCCGGCTGTCAGGCGTTCCACGACGACATTCTGGCCCGCCGTGGCGAGCTGCCTTACGAGATCGATGGCGTGGTCTACAAGGTCGATGCCATTGCTCTGCAGGAGGAGCTCGGCTTTGTGGCCCGCGCCCCGCGCTGGGCGACCGCCCACAAGTTCCCGGCGCAGGAGGAGATGACTCTGCTTGAGAACGTCGAGTTTCAGGTTGGCCGTACCGGCGCTGTGACGCCGGTGGCCAAGCTCAAACCGGTGTTTGTCGGCGGCGTGACAGTCTCCAACGCCACCTTGCACAACGCCGACGAGATCGAGCGCCTTGGTGTGATGCTCGGTGATACCGTGATCGTGCGCCGGGCAGGAGACGTGATCCCGCAGATCGTGGCCGTGGTAGAGGCACAGCGCCCTGTTGATGCGCGCGAAATCCTCTTCCCGACCGAGTGCCCGGTGTGTGGCTCGGCGGTAGAACGGCTGGAAGGCGAGGCGGTTGCCCGCTGCTCCGGTGGCCTGTTCTGCGAGGCGCAGCGCAAGGAGGCGATCAAGCACTTCGCCGCCCGTCGCGCCATGGATGTGGACGGCCTTGGCGACAAGATTGTCGAGCAGCTGGTAGACAAGGGGCTGGTGAAGACTCCCGCTGATCTGTTCAGCCTCAATGCCCTCCAGCTGGCAGGTCTTGAGCGGATGGGGCAAAAATCGGCCCTCAATCTGGTAGCCGCCATCGATGCTGCGCGCAGCACCACCCTGCCGCGCTTCCTGTTTGCTCTGGGGATCCGCGAAGTGGGGGAGGCGACTGCGCTCAATCTTGCCAACCACTTCCTCACCCTGGATGCCCTGCGCGCGGCTTCGGTGGAGCAACTGCTCGAAGTGGCCGATGTGGGTGATGTGGTGGCCAAGCATGTCTACTACTTCTTGCGTCAGCCCCATAACGTGGAGGTGCTGGAAGCCTTGCTGGCTGCCGGCATCAACTGGCCAGCTATCGAGAAGAAAGAGGCCGCGGAGCAACCCTTTGCCGGTAAAACCTTCGTGCTGACCGGCACCCTGACCACCTTGTCGCGCAACGATGCCAAGGCGGCACTGCAGGCGCTGGGCGCCAAGGTAGCTGGCTCTGTGTCTGCCAAGACCGATGTGCTGGTCGCGGGGGAGGCGGCTGGTTCCAAGCTCGCCAAGGCACAGGAGCTGGGTATCACCGTCTGGAGCGAAGAGGAGCTGCAACAGGCGTTGCAGGGCTGAGTGGCCCGCAGGCTGAGATAAAAAGAGAACCCGGCATGGCCGGGTTCTCTTTTATTGGGTGTTATTCACGCCAGAGGATCTTGTTGCGCCACTTCTCCGGCACTGTGAGGTGCCAGCGGGCCACTTCGCTCTTGCTGAAGACATACTCGCCACGCAGGGCCGCCCGAGGGGAGAGGGTTTTGGGCAATGCACCTGCCAGTATGTTGTTGATGAGCGCCGCCGCTTGCAGCCCCTGATCTTTGCCATCGAGCACCAGGCCGCCGATGGCCATCCCTTTGCCGACGGTGAACTCCCAGAAGCAGAAAACCGGCACCGGACTGTGCCGGCTGGTCCACTCCAGTACCGTTTTCTCATTCACATGCTTGCCATTTTCATCCAGCAGTGTGTGGTAGAGACCGAGGAAGATGGCGCCATAGCCGTTTTTCTTGCTGTTGAGTATCGCTTCCTGCCAGAGGTCATACTCGCCGAGCAGCTGGCTGTAGACCCGGGTCTGGCCAACGCGCAGCTCGGTCTGGGTTTTGAACTCATCCTCGATGGCGGTGAGGGCCACATTGCTGGAATCAAACAGTACCAGTGCTTTGTTGAGACCGCCCATCATCTGGCTCATCTCGCTGATATTGCGTTTGAGCAGCGGGCGCTCCAGCACGCCGGTGATCTTGGGATGGCCGACAAAGCCCTTGAGCCGGGGATTTTCGTTCATGCCGAGAAAGACGACGGGGGTACCGAGGGACGAGATCTCGCTGGCGAGATAGTTGATGGCGTTGTCATCGCCGAGCACCACAATATCCGGTTTGCTCTTGAGGTAGAAAGCGATTGCCTGTTGGGCGATTCCGTCGAACTCTTCCCGTGGCCGACGCTTGGTATCCATGTAGAAGTGGCTGATCTGGTGTTTCTCCTTGAGACCATCCACCAGCCCCTGGTTGTAACTGATGTCCCACAGATAGTCGGGGTGGTAGCTGCTGATCACCAGTATGCGGGCTGCCCATACAGGCAGGGAGAGGGTAGTCAGCAGTAGCAGCAAGAGGGATTTACGCATAGGGTGTCCTGTGTCGAACCGTCGTCTCTACCCGCTCAGTATGAGTGGTTTTGCTTGGCACTGTCACGCCGCCATCCAGAGTGTTTATTGCGAATTTTTTTCTGCTTGGGCAGATCGGACGCCAGCCCGCACCATCGTTGAGAATGGCCTTGTTTGAGGCTTTTATTGGTTGGTCGTGAACTGTCCCACTCGCTGTAAAACCTGTTTTGGATCAATAAATGGCTACTTGCTTTGGTGCCTAATAGACACCACATATAGGGATGCATTCGTTTTTAACACCTATATGTTGTGTTATTAAGCTGTGTATAAGCTGTTCCCTTCCTCTCTTCAGCCCAGGCTTGTCAAGCCTCGGCTGAATTTGTTTGCGTCCAGGACGAGACGTTGGAGGGGAACCAACAAGGGTAAGCCCAGAGCAGATTGCCTGGCCTTTTAACGGGGAAAATTCATGAAACCGGTTGTGATCAAACGTGACGGCTGTCGCGCACCATTCAATGCCCAGTTGATTAGCGAGGCGGTCAGTCGTGCTGCGGAAGCGGTCAATCAGGCCAATCCGGCACTGGCACAGCGTATCTCAAGCGCGGTGAGTCAGGAGCTGGAGGGGCGTGGTGAGGTTGATATCCACGAGATCCAGCGTCTGGTTGAAAACCACCTGATGGCCTCCGATGACAAGGTCATTGCCCGCGCCTATATCGAATATCGTCACGATCGGGATCAGGCCCGCGAGGCGCGCGGTCGTCTGGCGCAGGAGATCCGCGGTCTGGTCGAGCAGACCAACGCGGCCCTGCTCAACGAGAACGCCAACAAAGATTCCAAGGTGATCCCGACCCAGCGCGACCTGCTGGCCGGTATCGTCGCCAAGCACTATGCCACCAGCCACATGCTGCCCCGTGATGTGGTTCAGGCCCACGAGAGCGGCGATCTGCACTTCCACGATCTCGACTACTCCCCCTTCTTCCCGATGTTCAACTGCATGTTGATCGATCTGCAGGGGATGCTGACTCACGGCTTCAAGATGGGCAATGCGGAGATCGATACCCCGAAATCGATCAGCACCGCCACCGCGGTCACTGCCCAGATCATTGCTCAGGTGGCCAGCCACATCTATGGCGGCACCACCATCAACCGCATCGATGAAGTGCTGGCCCCCTATGTGACCATCAGCTGGCAGAAACACCGTGAAGTGGCCGAAGAGTGGGGTATTGCCGATGTGGAAGCCTATGCCATGGCCCGCACCGAGAAAGAGTGTTACGACGCCTTCCAGTCGCTGGAGTACGAAGTCAACACCCTGCACACCGCCAATGGTCAGACCCCGTTCGTTACCTTCGGCTTTGGCCTGGGTGACAGCTGGCAGTCGCGGATGATCCAGCGTGCCATCCTCAGCAACCGTATCGCCGGCCTTGGCAAGAACAAGAAGACCGCCGTGTTCCCGAAACTGGTGTTCGCCATCAGGGATGGCCTCAACCACAAGCAGGGCGATCCCAACTACGACATCAAGCAGCTGGCGCTGGAGTGCGCTTCCAAGCGGATGTACCCGGATATCCTCAACTACGACCAGGTGGTGAAGGTGACCGGCTCCTTCAAGACCCCCATGGGCTGCCGCTCTTTCCTCGGTGCCTACGAGGAGAATGGCGAGCTGATCCACGAAGGTCGCAACAACCTGGGCGTGGTGAGCCTCAACCTGCCACGCATTGCCCTGAAATCCCGCGATGAAGCGGACTTCTGGGACAAGCTGGACGCAGCCCTGCGGGTGGCCAAGAAGGCGCTGATGTATCGCATCGAACGTCTCGACGGGGTCAAGGCGCGGGTCGCCCCTATCCTCTATATGGAAGGGGCTTGCGGTGTGCGTCTCAAGGCCGACGACAACGTCAGCGAGATCTTCAAGAACGGCCGAGCCTCCATCTCCCTGGGCTACATCGGGGTACACGAGACCATCAACGCCCTGTTTGGTGACTCGGTACACCTGTTCGACAGCGCCGAGTTGCAGCAGAAGGCCATCGCCATCATCGCCCGTCTCAGGGCAGCCATTGACGAGTGGAAGGAGGAGACCGGCTACGGTTTCAGCCTCTACTCCACCCCGAGCGAGAACCTCTGCTCCCGCTTCTGCCGCATCGATGCCAAGGAGTTTGGCGTGGTGCCGGGTGTGACCGACAAGGGCTACTACACCAACAGCTTCCACCTCGATGTGGAGAAGCAGGTCAACCCCTACGACAAGCTGGACTTCGAGGCGCCCTATCCACCCATCGCCAGCGGCGGTTTCATCTGCTACGGCGAGTACCCCAATATCCAGCACAATCTGGAAGCGCTCGAAAACGTCTGGGATTACAGCTATGACAAGGTGCCCTACTACGGTACCAACACCCCCATCGACGAGTGCTACGACTGCGGCTTTACCGGCGAGTTTGAGTGCACCTCCAAGGGCTTTACCTGCCCGCGCTGCGGCAACCACGATCCCGCCAAGGTGTCGGTGACCCGCCGTGTCTGTGGCTACCTCGGCAGCCCGGATGCCCGCCCCTTCAATGCGGGCAAGCAGGAAGAGGTGAAGCGCCGCGTCAAACATATGTAAGCCGAGCCCTCACCCTAGCCCTCTCCCAAGGGGAGAGGGAACCGGCCGATGTACTGTTTGTGCTGCTTTGCTCCCTTCTCCCCTCGCGGGAGAAGAGTCGGGGATGAGGGCGCCGTAATAGAGAGAGATGATGCACTACCACCAATACTATCCGGTTGATGTGATCAACGGCCCCGGCACCCGTGCCACCCTGTTTGTCTCGGGCTGCGAACATCAGTGCCCCGGCTGCTACAACCAGAGCACCTGGCGCCTTGACGGCGGCAAGCCGTTCGATGAGGCGATGAGCGATCGCGTCATTGCGGATCTCAACGACAGCCGCATCAAACGGCGCGGGCTCTCGCTCTCCGGCGGCGATCCGCTCCACCCGGCCAACGTTCCTCATGTGCTGGCGCTGGTGAAACGGGTGCGTGCCGAGTGTCCAGGCAAGGATATCTGGTGCTGGACCGGCTACCTGTTGGGCGAGCTCACCGCACCGCAACGGGAGCTGGTGGCTCTGCTTGATGTGCTGGTGGATGGCAAGTTCGAGAAGGAGCTGGCGGATCCCGGTTTGCTCTGGCGTGGCAGCAGCAACCAGCAGATCCATGATCTCAACGCCTGGCGTGAGGGCGGGGAGCGTATCCCTTGTCTGTTCGCCTCCTGAGTCCGGCATTCTGCCGGGTTAACTTTTGCCAACTTGATGTTTTCAGGGCCAATCTTCACAGATTGGCCCTTTGTTTATGTCCAGCGCGGGTCTTTTTCGCTAGGATGGGTCACTGACCAGTGGACGGCCAGTCTGCTGACCAAGAGCAGAACAAGAAACAACCAGCATAAGAGACGAAAAGGAGCTTGGCATGGGATGGAAAGCATTGTGGTTGGGGTGTGCCGTGTTGCTGCTGGCAGGATGCAGCTCCCGGCAGGAGGTCGCCGCTAACCGTACACCGATCGCGATTCCCCTCGAGCAGCTCTCCAGTTACTGGATTCAGGAAAACCGCCGTTCATTCTTTGGTGATGACGTGCCTGTCGTTGTGCCTGCCAAACCGGTCAGGGGATATGTGGATGTACGCTACCAGATCGATGCTGATGGTAACCCGATAAAACCAGAGATCGTCGCCGCCGAGCCGCCCGGAGAGCTGGAGCAGAGCGCGTTGGCAACCCTCTCACGGCTGCGCTACAGTCCGGCGGACAGCAATCCGGATGCCATTCCCGTGGTGGTGACCAACCGCTTTGAAATAGAGCTCAACTGATCCCCGAACAACCAAAAGAGAGACCCCGGCCTGGCCGGGGTCTCTTCTATTTACTGCTGTTTGCAGTTGTTGTAGACGATCTGCCAATCATCGTCCTGACCGCGCATCTCGACAAACCCCTCATCCCCCTTGTTCCACCAGACGGCTTCACGCTCATCCGTAAAGCGGGCGCCGGAGGCCGAGATGGCCTGCGGCAGGGTGTAATCCTTGCCGTCCGGTAGAGACAACTTGATAAAGCTGAGGCTCTCGTCGGAGAGAGAGAAGTAGCGTACCTGTACCTTCTTGCCCTGTTCACACTGATAGCTGACGGGGTTACCGCCGGTAACGGTGAGGGTATTGCCCTGATTGCAGCCGGCAAGCAGCGAGAGAGCCAGTGCCCCCGCGCTCATCATATGGACCTTGTTCATGGTTACAGCTCCCCTGATGTTATACGGTGGTGTCATACGGGCGTGAGCCTAACAGCTCAACGCTCTGCTGTAATCACTTTGTGCGAGGGTTGCGTCGATTGATGTCTGACGGGGGGAGAATGTGGCCGGAGCGCCTTTCAGCGCGCCCCGAACCGGGTTTCAAACTGCTGCATCAGGGCATCGTAGGTGCCGTTCATTTTGATCTTCTGCAGCCCCTTCTCGAACCGTCTGGCCATCTCTTCCCCTTGAGGGTGTTGGCGAGAGAAGGCGACCCAGAAGCCATCGGTAGAGAGCTTGCCGACCTTGACCACCTGCCCCGTCAGCGCTTTCTCCCGGATCTTGAGATAGCCCGGCATGCCGTTCATCAGGATGTAGTCGACTCGGCCCCGTGCCAGCATATCGAGGATCTGGGCGTCGGATTTGGCCTGAAAGCGGGCGATCTGCGGATCTGTCATAAAGCTGGTGGGGTAGGTGTAACCAAGAGTGATGCCGACCCGCTTGCCTTTGAGAGAGGCGAGGTCGAGGTCCCGGCGTGGCTCGCTGGCAAGGGCAAAGATGGCGAGATCCTCGCTGAACATGGGGGTCTTGTGCCAAAAGTACTGGTCGTGATTCTCATCCGTGATGGTGGCATCGAAGCAGCCTGCCAGCTGGTCGCTCTTGGCATCGTGCATGCAGCGGGCAAAGGGAAGGGTACGAAAGGCGACCTCGATGCCTTCGGCGGCGAATACCGCCCGAACCAGCTCGGGGGCCAGCCCTTGCGGCTGACCCGTCTCCCTGTTCAGCACGCTGTAGGGGGCCCAGTCATCTTCGGCGCCAATCAGCAATGGTGCTGCGCCGGTCTGGCTTGCCGCCAGCCAGAGCACCCCTGCCAACCATTTTCCCCACCCTGCGACCATAGCGCGGCTCCTCACCCATACATTGCAGCTCTACAAGCATAGCTAGCGTCCTTGCTCCGCCTGGTCAAGGTGGTTAGTGGCGTTCGAGTACGCCAACCGTCAGCAGCCGAAGCGGGTTGCCTCAAAGCGGTTGAGTAATTGGTGCACCAGATAGCAGATAAGCAGGGTGGCCACGATGGCAAAGAGGATGCTGCTGACCCGGTAGAGCGCACTGAATACCAGATCGTTTCCCGGCGTCAGATATTGACCGAACAGGATGCCGAGGGTGGTCAGGGCACCAAAACCGACGCCGGAACCGCTCGCCTCCTTCACATGGGCATGGCTGAACAGCATGGCGCCGAGCCAGAGCAGCGGAGCCACCAGCAGCAGTTGACCCGACCAGTCATAGAGCAGCAGCTGGCCAAGCAGACCGAAGGTGACACCGAGCAAGGTGCCCATGGCCCGTTTGCGGGCGTAGTTCAGCGCCCCGTTCCAGTGCATGGGAAAGAGCACCAGCAGGGTGGTGGCTTGCGCCGACATGGAGTCACGCAGATCAAACACCTGAAACACCAGAAACGAGAGGGTGGCGACCGTTGCTCCCAGCAGAGCCTCATGGCGCATCCGGTGCGGTGCCTTGGGGGCAGGGGCTGGTTTGGGGCGCGCCTCCACATCCGGTATCAGGGCCGTCATCAGGTAGGCGATAAGCACCGACAGCACGCTGGCCAAGAGGTTATTGAAGATGAGGTCGTTGAGGTCGGTCTGCGGATAGCTGGCAAAGTGGAGCATGATGCTGAGGCTCAGCACACCGTTGGCACCAAACAGGAACAGGCTGCCCCGCGACATGGCGGCAAAGCGGTAGAGAAACAGCAGAAAGGCGATGGGGGTCATCAGCCCGGGGTGGCTGCCGAACAGCCCCCCCAACAGACCCACCTCCACCCCGCAGATGGCTGCCGCAGCGATCAGCTGGCGCGCGGCATGACCATTCATCACCGGCACCATGCCAAGCAGCAGCACGGGGGTAACCGTGTAGAAGACCCCGTAATTCCAGCCACACAGCTTGCAGAGCAGAAAGCCGGTGGTGCAGCCAAAGGCGATACGCAGACACTGGCGCAGCTCGTTACCGGTCAGGGGCCGATGCCACAGATGGGTTGTGGCTGGACTGGGTGACGCAGCTTGATTAGTAGACATAGTGCAGCAGGCTGAGCAGATGGATCTGGGCACGAGCCAGCATGGCGGTCAGCGGGTTGTCCGGCAGCAGTTGTACCGTGGCCCGCGCCCCGGCTGGCAGATGATCGGGGAGCTGCTCCAGCTTGAGGTGCAGCCGCATCCGCTGGGCATCCCGTACCCAGCGATCCGATTCGACCGGAGCGGCCAGCCGACCGTTGGCATCAAACTGACCGGCGCTCACACCCGCATCGAGACTGCTGACGCGGGCGGGATAGAGCTGGCCCGGTTCGCCATCGAAGGCGACCAGCGCTCTGGTCTGGTCGCCAACGTGGCGCAGGCTCTTTTCACGAAAATCGGCAATGACATCAACTTGTTCCGACACCAGCGCCAGCAGCGGATTGCCTGCACTGGCGATGCTGCCCGGCTTGAGTTGCAGGTTGGTGATGGTGCCGTCCTGATCCGCATGTACTTGGCTGTAAGCCAATGCCAGCTCGGCTTGCGCCAGCTTGTTGCGAGCCTGGCGCAGCAGCAGGTTGTCATCCCCGCTCAAGCCACGGCTGGCCTCAAGCTGGGTCAGCTTCGCCTTGCTGGCACGCAGACTGGCCTGGGCACTGCGCAGGGCACTGTCAGCCTCATCTTTCTGCTGCAGCGAGACCATGCGACGTTGGAACAGAGCATTGATCCGCTCAGCTTCACGCCACTTCTGGCTGGCCAGCGTCTCCTTGGCATAGAGCTCGGCATTGGCGGCACTGAGGGCTGCATCCAGCTCGCTGTTCTGCTGCTCTGCTTGCGCCAGGGCAAGACGGGCCTGCTCGACCGCCAGCTCGAAGGGAACCGGGTCCAGCCTGAAGAGCAGGTCGCCTTTTTTGACCTGCTGGTTGTTGTGTACCGCTACTTCGACCACCTTGCCGCTCACTTGCGGGGCCAGCTTGGTGACCACCCGGGTGGCCATGGCCTGCGGGGTGAGGGGCATCAGCAGGTCTGCCATCAGAAAGTAGGCAAAGAGGGCGGTAAAGCCGGCCATGGACCATTTGATCCAGCGGCTGAATTGTTGATCCGGGGTCATCTTATTCCTCTGCGGGTTGTGCATCGGGCGGGGTGCTCTGCCCACCGTTCTCGTTGTGTGTTTCAATCTTGCTCAGGGCATTGGCCGAGATGCGCTGCACCGTCGCCTCAAACAGACTCAGGGTCTCTTCGTCGATACCGGCCAGCAGCTCTCTGCGAATATTCATGATGCGGTTGGCGATCTGGTCGAGCAGGGTCTGGCCGGTGGGAGTGACCGAGACGATGCGGGCCCGTTTGTCCTGACTGCAGCAGTGGCGTTCGATCAGCCCCTGCTCTTCCAGCTGGCCGAGGGTACGCATCAGGGAGGGGAGCTCGATTTCGAGGGCGTCGGCCAGGGTCTTCTGGCTGACATGGTTGCCCATGCGGGAGAGCTTCCAGAGCGCAGTCCAGCGCGGGTGGGTCAGGCCAAGAGGGGCCAGCTCCAGATCGGCGGCGGTACGCCACAACCGGTGCATGCGTGCGATTTGCTCGGCGAGCGACAGTTCGCGCAACCTCTCCAGATCCGTCATCCCTTGTTCCTCACTCACATAAATTTGTTAGCCTGCTAACCATTATCATTTGTTTAGCAGGCTAAGTAAATGGTGTGATGCAGATCTCTTTTTCAGCTGATGACAGCAAATCGTGAACGGGTGGGGCTTGATTGGAACTTCTTGGCTGTGGAGTGACCGGGTCCGGGGGAAAAAGGGGAAGAGCGGAAATATGTGACGAAATACCGTAATAATTTCGAGGATATTTTCAGAAAATATCTGTATCGCTCGCGCAGCTTATTTTTTATCCGCTAATATTGATGAGGTTATAAAACAGGGAGAGACGGGTTGTGGATGGCTATGACAGTGGATGTGTATATCTGGCAATAGAAGCTCTGCTGAGTGATGGAGAATATGGTGCAGAGTCCCATTATGGTGTGAGTCGGGAGGGGCCCAATAAGGGCGCCAGCAAGCATGCCGATATCTGCCATGATTTTGACCCTGCCAATATTCCATTGCTGCTGATGGAATAGATCTGACCACGTGTAGTCCTTGTGAGTTCAAGCCGGTGCCGATGTATGCACTGGCTTGGCTCATCGCTCTATATCGATATTCCCCTTTCCTGATGTTGGCCAAACCGCCAGTTTTTTGCGATGCCTTGCTCTTGCTGCGTCTCTGTGGCCATAGCCACGGATGGCTGCGGCGAGGCTGGTCGACAGGCTTCGACCCCGACCATATGTTTCACTGCCAGCGTAGATTATTTGCCCACAGGGTTTGTCATCCGGTTCTGCTATTTTCACCGACGCCTCTGCTTATCCCGATCCACAAGCCGGGATTGGCTGGAAAATAATTGTCCGGTTTGTTCGCTTGAGCTTCATATAACGCCCGCTTGCCATACCGGATGTATGACATTTGTTCGAGGCGTGACGTTTAAGTTTTTAATGTTTTTATATGGCTTTGCAGTCTGGCTAACCGACAGGGGCGAGGGGGATCAATAAAGTAGCGGCCACAATCACACGCAGAGTCCATAACAATGAAAAACCTCTCTACCCTACCAACCACACAAGAAAAGGCCGCTTTTATGGGTGGCCACCAAATTGCCGGTATGCCGCTCTTTATATTTCTCGGGCTGGCGACCTGCGTTCTCTTTTCCGGCTGGAACGGCTCGCTGCCGCTCGGCATGGTCGGTGCACTGGCGCTGATGTTTGTGCTTGGTACCCTGCTGACCGAGTTGGGCGAGCGGATCATGCCGATCCGCGAATATCTGGGTGGCGGCACTATCCTCGCCATCTTCGGCGGTGCTGCCCTGTTTGAATATCAGTTGCTGCCGGTACAGGCCGGACAGGTCATCACCAACTTCATGAAGGAGGGGGGCTTTCTCAACTTCTTCATCGCCAGTCTGGTGACTGGTTCGGTGTTTGGCATGAGCGGCGCTTTGCTGAAAAATGCCGCCATGCGCTACCTGCCGGTCATTCTTGGTGGCGTCGCACTGGCGCTGCTGAGCGTGGGGCTGGTCGGCTCCCTGATGGGGTATGGCTTCAAGAATGCGGTGCTGCTGATCGGCCTGCCCATCATGGGCGGTGGCATGGGCGCTGGCGCGGTGCCTCTGGTGGAGATCCTCTCCGGCCCGATGCAGATGTCCAGTGCGGATCTCTTGTCACGCATGGTACCGGCGGTCGTGATCGCCAATACCCTGGCCATTCTGGTGGGCTCCCTGCTGGCGCGCCTTGGTCGCCGTTACCCCTCCCTGACCGGCAACGGCAAGCTGATGCTCAAAGAGAATAGCCAGAGCATTGCTGACGAGCAGGCCGAAGCGCCGACCCTGCAGAGTCTCGGTATGGGCCTTTTCATCAGCTCCAGCATGTTTGTGCTGGGCTCCCTGCTTGGCAACTTTATTCCCATGCACCCCTTCGCCCTGATGATTTTGGCAGTCGCCTTTATCAAGGTGAGCGGTCTGCTGCCGCGCCGTTATGAGCAGGCGGCAGCCGACTGGTATCAGTTTGTGGTGAGCAACCTCACCCCCTCCCTGCTGGTGGGGATCGGCGTCGCCTATACCAGTATTCCCGAGCTCATCAGCGCCTTCTCCATCAGCTACTTCGTGCTGGTCATGGTCACCGTGATTGGCGGCGCCCTCGGTGCGGCGCTGGTCGGCAAGCTGATCGGCTTCTATCCCATCGAGGCGGCCATCACCGGCGGGCTCTGCATGGCCAACATGGGGGGCACCGGCGATGTGGCTGTGCTCTCGGCGGCCCAGCGCATGAAGCTGATGCCCTTTGCCCAGATCTCCTCCCGCCTCGGCGGTGCCGTGATGCTGATTTTGGCGACTGCGCTTATCTCCCTGCTTGCCTGATACCGGATTGAGGAACAAACAAGATGAACGACATCATGATGGGCACCAGCCTGCCCTATGCCGAACGCAAGCGTCAGGGTGTACGCGGCCGCATGCCGCACAAGGAGGAGTCCCTCTCTCAACAACGACGCCGGATCTACCGATTGGTCAGTGCCATGCAGAGTCCGTTTGACCAGCATCTGCTGCTGCGCCAGCTGCAGGAGGACAACCCGGTGCTCTTCTACGATCTTGTGCGCCACCACCTGCCGGAGCTGCTGCCGATCATCTACACCCCGGTGGTGGGAGAGGCGTGCCAGCGCCACAGCGACCTCTATCTGCGCAGCCACGGCCTCTATCTCTCCTGGCATGACAGGGACGATCTCGACGACATCCTCGAGTCGGTGGAGCAGGAGGTGGAGGTGATCGTCATCTCCGACGGCGAGCGGGTGCTGGGGCTCGGCGATCTCGGTATCGGCGGCATGGGGATCTGTATCGGCAAGCTGGCGCTCTACTCCGCCGCGGGTGGCATCAACCCGGCACGTACCTTGCCGCTCTGCGTCGATGTGGGCACCAACAACCCCGAGTTGCTGGAGGATGACTCCTACCTTGGCTGGCAATCCCCGCGCATCGACGGCGAGAGCTACTACCACTTCATGGACAAGGTGGTGGCCGCCATTCGCAAGCGCTGGCCGCAGGTGGTGCTGCAGTTTGAAGACTTTGCCGGCAAGCACGCCGCCAACCTGCTGGCCCGCTATCGGGACGAGCTCTGCATGTTCAACGACGACATTCAGGGTACGGCGGCTGTGGCTTCGGCCTGCGTGCTGGCCGGGTTGCAGCAGGCGGGCACTGTCCTGTGCGATGCCCCGGTGCTGATAGTCGGGGCGGGCTCGGCCGGTTGCGGCATTGCCGCCATGCTGGCCCAGCTGGCGGGGAGTCACGACGGCGTCTGGTTGTTTGATCAGGATGGGGTGGTTTGCTGCGATCGCCCTGCGTTGACCCGCGCCCAGCTGCCCTTTGCCCGCGCCGTAGAGGAGGGTAACAGCTCGCTGCTGGAGACCATCCGCCAAGTGCGACCGGCGGTCTTGATTGGCGTGAGTGGTCAGGGTGGCCTCTTTACCCGCGAGGTGTTGCAGGCGATGGGGGAGGTGTGCGATCAGCCGGTGATCCTGCCGCTCTCCAACCCGACCCGCAGCGCCGAGGCCACCCCCGAGCAGGTGTGGGCCGCCACCGATGGCCGTGCCCTGCTGGCCACCGGTAGCCCTTTTGCGCCGGTGACGGTGGCGGGCGAGCGGCGGGTGGTCTCCCAGTGCAATAACGTCTATGTCTTCCCGGGGATTGGTCTCGGGGCCTGCGCCGTCAAGGCGCGCCGTATCAGCGATGGCATGTTGCTGGCCGCGGTACGGGCGGTCGGTGCCTATCCGCTGTTGGCGGGTCGGCTGCTGCCTCCCATCGAACAGGTGGGGGAGGTGGCTCGCGCCGTCGCCAGAGCGGTGGCGCTCTGCGCCCGTGAGGAGGGTTTGGCCGATTTTGCCGGTGATCCGGCACCTTTGATTGACCAGACCTGGTGGCATCCGCACTATTGGGTGGCTTCCTGACGTTGCAAGGTCCGTGCATGAAACTTCGCCACCAGCTGGTTACCCTCTCCCTTGGGCTCTCCCTGCTGCTCATCATCGTTCTGGGCAGCCTGCTCGCGCTCTTTATCCGCCACCTGCTGGAGAGCAATCTGGAGGAGAAGGGGGGCGATCTGGCCCGTATCATGGCGGCTGACAGCCGGGTGGTGGCGGCGCTGCATCAGGGGAGCGAGCCTGCGCTGCGCGATTACATGGAGGAGGTGTGCCGCCGCACCGATGCCGCCTATATGGTGGTGACCGACGAGCATGGCCGTCGCCTCAGCCATCCCAACTCCGCTCTGGTGGGGGGACAGTTTCGCGGTGAGGATCTCTGGCCCGCGATCCACGAGCGGCGCAGCTACTGCTCGCGCGACATGGGAACCATGGGGCCGGCGATCCGCTGCTTCTCTCCGGTGGTGGGGGCTGACGGGCGCGCCATGGGGGCCGTGGTGGTGGGCTACCTGATGCAGCAGGTGGAGGGCATCTACATGGAGCGGATCGCCCTGCTCATCACCGCCATCGGCGCCGTCTTTGGTTGCGGCCTGCTGCTGGCGCTCTGGGTGCAATATCTGCTGCGCAAGACCCTGCTCGATCTGGAGCCGGAGGCGATCGTCCGCCGCTTCACCCTGCAGGATCTGGTGCTGGAGCAGATTGCCGAAGGGGTGATCGCGCTGGATGGCCGCGGCCACATCGCCATGATCAACAGCACCGCCATCTATCAGCTGCGGTTGCCTGCCACCGGTCGTCACGCCCTGCAGGGGCAGGCGCTGGCCGAGCTGGTGCCACCGCTCGCGCCCGTACTCGAGCAGGAGGGCGAGGTTGCCTTCTCCATTCAGGGCGAATCGTTCGTCGGTCGCTGGCAGGTGGTGCATGGCAAGGAGCCCGGGCGCCTCCTGATCTTCAGTCGTCCCGAAGTGGCGACCAGTCTGGGGGTACAGGTCACCCACTTGCGCCAGTACGCCGAAATGCTGCGGATGCAGAGCCACGAGTTTGCCAACAAGCTGAGCAGTCTCTCCGGCCTGCTGCAACTGGGCCATGTGGATCAGGCGGTAGAGCTTATCCAGCAGGAGAACGAGGCGTGCCAGACCCTGCTGCAGGAGCTGCTGGAACTTATCGACAACAAGCCGGTGGCCGGCCTTATCCTCGGCAAGTTCAGCCGGGCCCGCGAACTGGGGGTCACGCTTGAGCTCGATCCCGATTCGGCGCTCGGCGAGTATCCGGCCGCCGTCTCGGCGGATCTCATCACCCTCATCGGCAACCTGCTGGATAACGGTTTGCAGGCGGCCTGGCGCAATCGTCAGCAGTGTCCGCCGCGGGTGTTGCTTTCGCTGTGCGATGTGGGGCGCCGGTTGGTGATCGAAGTGGAGGATAGCGGCGAGGGGGTGGACGAGGATCTGGCCGATCACCTGTTCGATTACGGGGTGAGCCGCCAGAGCGGCGATCATGGCGTAGGACTCTTTCTGGTCAAGGAAACCGTGGGGCGCTATGAGGGTGTGATAGAATGGCGCCGAACTGTCGAGCAGACCACCTTGTTTGGCATCTACCTGAATAAAAACAAATTAATGTGAGCCATGGATCCAATACTCACCCTTGTTATTGAAGATGACGATCGGATTGGTGCCATCTTGTCCGAGCTGGTGGCCTCCACCTCCGGTTTCTCCCTGCTGGGGCGGGCCGGTACGCTGGCCCAGGCCGATGCCATGATGGCCGGCGTGGTGCCGCAGTTGCTGCTGGTGGATATCTCCCTGCCTGACGGCTCCGGCCTTGAGTGGGTGAGCCGCCTGCGCAGCCACAACCGCGAGGCTTATGTGATCATGGTGACCGCCTCGCGCGATGTGGAGACCATCCAGCAGGCGCTCAATCTCGGGGTACATGACTACATCATCAAGCCGCTGCGGCTGTTTCGCATCCAGCAGAGTCTCGACGAAATCCTGCAACTTCATCAGAAGCTCTCCGAGCCGGGGCGGCTGGAGCAGGAGGATCTCGATCGTCTGCTCGGCAAGGGACGTGCCCAACCCAAGGAGGTACGTACCACTCCCAAGGGGATCGACAGTATTACCCTGCGTCAGGTGCTCGATCTGCTTGCCGCGGAGCCCGAAAGCGTCTTCTCGACCGATACGGTGGCACAGCGGTTGTCGCTGAGTCGCACCACGGCACGCCGTTATCTGGAGTATCTGGAGTCGGAAGATCGGGTGGATGTGGATCTCAACTACGGCCAGCGTGGACGACCGGAGCGGCGCTACCGCTGGCGCCGGGCGGGGTGAAGTCGGTTCACCGTCGCTCAAACACGATAGAAATGAACAAGGGAGCCAGCGCTCCCTTGTTGTTTTTGGCGTGTTGTCCGTCAGGCCGCATTGCGTTCCGGCAGTGGGACACGCTTTTTCAGCTGGGAGATCATCACCCCCCCCAGGATGAGGCCGCCACCCAGCAGGTGGTAGCAGTGGATCGGCTCGCCCAGACCGACGACAGCGATAAGCGCCGTACAGAGTGGCATCAGGTTCATAAAGACCGACGTGCGCTCGGCGCCCATGCAGGCGAGGCCGCGCATCCAGCAGTAGGCCGCCAGCAGGGAAGAGGCGAGCCCGGCGAAGAGCACCAGTCCCCACCCTTCGGCCGGCACTGCCATCGAGTCGGCACTGAGGGCGAGCGGCACCAGCAGCAGTACGGCCAGCAGGATCTGCATGTAGAGGTTGAGCCAGGGGCCAAAGGGGGGTTGCCAGCGGCGGATCAGCAGGCCGTAGAGAGCATAGCTGGCGGAGCCGAGCAACATCATGCCATCCCCCGGGTTGATGCCGTTGTGCAGCAGAGCCAGCGGCTCGCCCTTGCCCAGCAGCCAGAGCACCCCGAACAGGGAGATACTCATGCCGAGCAGTGCCTGTTTGCCGGGACGCTGGCCGAAGAAGAGCGCCCCTTGCAGCAGGGTAAGCAGCGGAATGAGGGAGCCGATCACCCCCATATTGGTAGCCGAGGTGCTGTGGGCGGCGTAGTAGGCCAGACACTGGTAGAGCACCATACCGAGCGCCGCCAGCACCAGCAGCTTGCCGAGCCAGGGGCGAACCTCGCTGCGTCGCCGCCAGAGGGTGGGCAGGCAGAAGGGGGTCAGCGCCAGGGCGGCGATCACCCAGCGATAGAAGGAGATGGCTGCGGGGTCGAGCACGCTGGCCGCCGCTTTGGAGACCACGGTATTGGTGGCCCAGATCAGCACCGCCATCAGCGGAAACAGGAGGGGGGAGAAGAGTCGCATCAAAGGCTCCTTGGAGTAGATGCGACAAGTTTAACCTTGTCTGTATGTTGTCAAGTAACGTAAAACTGACAAACTATCCCGCAGAAAAGACAACTCCCCGTTATCTGCTGCAAGGCTACCGCCATCGGTTAGGGTATGGCGCTTGCCTTGTACGGGCAGAGATTGCACATCAGGCGGGTATAGAGGCGGGCATCGAGAGGAGAGTGAAGAGACCATGACAAACCGGCACTACCATCCGGCAGACAGCGAGCTGCCAGCGCCCAATCCCCTCTACTTTCGCTACCAGCAGTTGCAGGCGGAGAACGTCATGGCGATGCACTCCCACCCTTGGGGGCAGCTCAGCATGATCAGTCTGGGGGTGATGGAGATGGGGCTGGCCAACCAGCGTTTGCAGGTGCCCGCCGACTACCTGATCTGGGTGCCGGCGGATCTGGAGCACGCGGCTTATAACGAGCAGGCCCTCGACTACACCTCCATCTATGTCAGTCACGAGCTGGCCGCCTGCTTGCCGGCCGAGCCGCGCCTGCTGCTGATGACGCCGCTCATCCGCGCCCTGCTTGCCGACTTTTGCGAGCGCAAGGTGGGCCATATGGTGGATGAGTGGGATCAGCGTCAGGCCGAGCTGCTGGTGGCCAAGCTGACCCGTACCCGCTGTCAGGAGAGCTACCTGCCGATGAGTCAGGACAAACTGCTGGCCCCCATGCTGGCGGTGCTGCACAACGATCCGGCCGATCCCCGCACGCTGGCCCAGTGGGCGCAGCAGCTGCACACCACAGAGCGCACTCTGGCGCGCCGCTGTCTGCGCGAGCTCGGGATGAACTTCGGCCAGTGGCGGGCGCGGCTGCGGCTTATCAAGGCGCTGGCCTGGCTCAAGGGGGAGCTGCCTATTCAGGAGATCAGCTGGCGGCTCGGTTATGGTTCCACCTCCGCGTTCATTGCCATGTTCAACCGGGAACTGGGCTGCTCGCCCCAGCGCTATCGGCAGCAATCGCGAGGCAGTTCGCTGACGGGAGTGCCGGGCAAAGAGTCGCGAACATCTTGATAAGCTACATGTTTATTGTCGTTATCGAGGGTATCATAGTGGCTTGTTTCGAGATTCCACGATGAGGCCCGGGCTATGTTGCCCGGCTTGATCCTGAGGTTTGTGTATCCATCCTGATGCCATGGGGTAAGCATGCTCGCTTCCGGTTCCCGTTTTGCCGAGTCCGTTTTCTGGTATCTGCTGGCATTGACAGGTTGTTCCATTCTGCTGTTCGAGTTCGGTCCCGAGCGGGTGCTGGATATCAAAAACTGGCCCCACACCGTCGAGGTGACGCGGGCTCCCGGTGCGAGCGAAGCATCGGCCCGCTATGCTCCCTCGCTGGAAGGGGAGCCCGGCGTGAGCTGCACACGCTCTGACGAGCCCAACACCTATCCCGGCTGCGGTTTGATCCTGACGTTGTCTGCCCCCGAGCAGGGGCTCAACCTCAGTCGTTTCAAGACGCTCCATGTGCGCCTGAGCGTGACCGGCGATGGCCAGCAGGATTGGCGCTTCTATCTGCGCAACTACAACCGGGCATCCAATATCCCCGGCGATCCCATGTCGTCCAAGTTCAACGAAATCATCTTCCGCCCCGCCGACTACGGCAGAAGCCATGAGGTGCCGCTCGACGTGTTTACCCCGGCCACCTGGTGGATCAAGCACTACAAGGTGCCCTTGCAATTGCAGGGGCCAGATTTGAGCCGGGTCTACGCCATCGAGATTGCGGCGGGGTCTGACATGTCGGTGGGCGAGCACGGCGTGGTGATCGAAGAGCTGCAGTTTCATGGCGACTGGCTGGATGCCACCCTCTTCTACCGCCTGATCCTGCTGGTCTGGTTTCTCTATGGCTGCGCCACCTTTATGGTCAATCACCTGCATATGAAGCAGCGGCTGTGCCACGCCAATCGCGCCAAAGAGGAGGTGGAGGCGCTCAACCGCAGCCTGAGTGAAGAGAGCCGCCGCTCCCGCGAGCTGGCCTGTTACGATCCGCTCACCGGCGCCCTCAACCGTCTGGGCGGGGAGCGGCTGCTGGCCGATATCGGCGATCTGCCGTTTGCCTTCATCTATGTCGACGTGGATCACTTCAAGCAGATCAACGACACCCACGGTCATCCGGTGGGGGACGAAGTGCTCAAGCATCTGGTCAGCGAGATCCAGCTAAACAGCGATGCGCTCTGCCATCTGGTGCGCTGGGGGGGC
This sequence comes from Aeromonas sp. FDAARGOS 1410, assembly GCF_019048745.1. NCBI lineage: Bacteria > Pseudomonadati > Pseudomonadota > Gammaproteobacteria > Aeromonadales > Aeromonadaceae > Aeromonas > Aeromonas sp. FDAARGOS 1410. Next base: position 1,702,360 of record NZ_CP077401.1, read on the forward strand.
GAGGAGTTCGTGCTGCTCTGCCTCCATTACGACCTGCTGCGGGCCTGTGCATTGGCCGAGCGGCTGCGTTCCCGGCTGGAAGAGTATCCCCACTGGCCCGCCTCTCTGCAGGTGACCGCTTCGTTCGGGGTGGCCGAACGGGTGGGAGATAGCCCGGAGCGGGTGCTCAAGCGGGCCGATGAGGCGCTCTATCAGGCCAAGAAGCGTGGCCGCAATCGGGTGGAAGCGCAGTGAGGGCGGGCAGTACGCTGTGTAGACCACCATTCGACAACTTCTTATAAAACGGGCAGAACCCTATGACAGGACAAACCATCGGGGCCTTGACCCTGCTGGTGGCCGATTACGACGAGGCCATCGCCTTTTTCACCGAGGGACTGGGGTTTGCGCTGCTGGAAGATACCCGGCTCGACGAGCCGGGCAAACCGGGCAAGCGCTGGGTACGGGTCGCTCCGGCGGGCAGCACGGGTTCCGCCCTGCTGCTGGCTCGCGCCGCCAGCGAAGAGCAGCGTGCCGCCATCGGCAAGCAGGGCGGCGGGCGGGTATTTCTGTTTCTCGAGACCGATGACTTCTGGCGGGGTTACCGGCGGATGCAGCAGTATGGTGTCCATTTTTGTGAACAACCCCGTGACGAGCCTTACGGCACCGTAGTGGTATTTGAAGATATCAGTGGCAACCGCTGGGATCTGCTGCAACGGATATCTGCCAGTGGCATTTGAAAACGTTTATCATCCCGTCTGTCACAAAGTCATAAAAGTGTCACAGAAAATTCTAATAATTGGCGCACCCATCTTCACAGAGGAGAGAGAAGGGAATGGCTAAGCGAATTCTGGTGGTCGAGGACGAAGCACCGATCCGCGAAATGCTCTGTTTCGTGCTGGAACAGAAGGGATATGAGACGATTGAAGCGGAAGATTTTGCCGATGGACTGGCGAAGGTGCGCGAACCCTACCCGGAACTCATCGTGCTCGATTGGATGATGCCCGGTGGCAGCGGCATCCAGTTCATCAAGCAGCTCAAGCAGGATGAAGTGACCCGCCAGATCCCGGTGGTGATGCTGACCGCCCGCGGCGAGGAGGAGGACAAGGTCCGCGGCCTCGAAGCGGGGGCCGATGACTACATCACCAAGCCGTTCTCTCCCAAGGAGCTGACTGCCCGCCTCCATGCGGTGATGCGCCGCGTCTCTCCCACCTCGGTGGACGAGGTGATCGAGGTGCAGGGTCTCAAGCTGGATCCTGTTTCGCACCGGGTCAGCGCCGAAGAGAGGGCGCTCGACATGGGGCCAACCGAATTCAAGCTGCTCCACTTCTTCATGACCCACCCGGAGCGGGTCTACAGCCGCGAGCAGTTGCTCAACAATGTCTGGGGTACCAATGTGTACGTCGAGGACAGAACCGTGGATGTCCATATTCGCCGCCTGCGCAAGGCGATCGAAGAGACAGGGCACGATAGATTGATTCAGACGGTGCGTGGAGCCGGATACCGCTTCTCAACCCGTCTCTAGAGGCTGTTATGTTGCAACCCTACGCCTGGCGGCGACAGTTGTGGCGAATGGCATTTTTTTACGCGCCCTTCGCATTGGTTGGCTGGCTGATTGATCACCTCTCGCTCACTCTGCTGGTTGCTGCGTTGCTCCATCTTGGCTGGCACTACCGCTTCCAGAAGCGGTTGTCGGACTGGCTGTGGCACGATCGCAGCCTGGTTCCTCCCAACGGCAAAGGCAGTTGGGAGCACATCTTCAACGGCATTTACAAGTTGCAGCAGCGCCACCGCGCCCGGCGCCGCGAGCTGGCGGGCCTGATCCGCCGCTTTCGGGAAGGGGCCGAGGCATTGCCTGACGCGGCCGTAGTATTGCGTGATGATGGCAGCATCCTCTGGTGTAACCGGCTGGCGGAGCAGCTGCTCGGTTTTCGCTGGCCGGAAGATGCCGGTCAGCATATCGGCAACCTGATCCGCAATCCGGCTTTTACAGCCTATCTGGCGAAACAGGCTTTTGACGAGCCATTGGAGATGCACTCCCCGGTCAACGAGGAGAAGTTTCTCGAGTTTCGCATCATGCCCTACGCCTCCGATCAGGCGATGCTGGTGGTGCGCGATGTCACCCGCTTGCGCAGTCTGGAGAAGACCCGCAAACACTTTGTCTCCAACGTCTCCCACGAGCTGCGCACGCCACTCACGGTGCTCAAGGGCTATCTGGAGATGACCGAGGAGCCGCCACCGCCCGCCATGTGGGCCAAGGCGCACCGGGTGATGATGGAGCAGACCATCCGGATGGACAATCTGGTCAATCAGCTGCTCACCCTGTCACGCATCGAGGCGGCTCCGAGCGTTGATCTCTCCCATCTGGTGGACATGCCCGCCATGCTGGGGCTGCTGGAGCAGGAGGCGCGGGCGCTCTCGGGCGAGCGGGCCCATCAGATCGAGTTCGTGGTGCAGCCCAATCTTCTGGTACGCGGCGATCAGGAGCAGCTGCGCAGCGCCGTCTCCAATCTGGTCTACAACGCCATTCACTACACGCCGCCGGGGCGCAAGGTGACGGTGGAGTGGCGCAAGCAGGGGGCGATGGCGCTGTTTGCCGTGCAGGATGAGGGGGAGGGGATCCCGCCCGAGCATCTGGCACGGCTCACCGAGCGTTTTTATCGGGTGGACAAGGCGCGCTCGCGCCACACCGGTGGCTCCGGCCTCGGCCTTGCCATCGTCAAGCATGCCTTGAGTCACCATGACTGCCAGCTCGATATCGAGAGCCGGGTCGGCTTTGGCAGCCGCTTCAGCTTTCTCATCCCCGGCCGGATGGTGGTGATAAAATAGTCTTTTATGACAAGGTGTTAGATATAGGTGAAGGGCTGCGTTGGCAGCCCTTTGCCATTTGGACAAAAGCGCCGCCATGTCATTAAAGTGTCACATTAAATCCATAAATTTGTCACTGCCAGGTCAGATACTGGCGCCGTTTTAAGAACGGACCTTCTGTAACTTTGGAGAGATTGGATGAAACTCAACAAACTGGCTGGTGTAATCGGATTCACCGCAGCAACCCTCTTTTCTGCCAGCACCCTGGCCTATGGTGTCGATAAAAACCTGCCGGAATACACCCCGACCAGCGGCATCTCGGGCAACCTGTCCTCTGTCGGCTCGGATACCCTGGCCAACATGATGACCCTGTGGGCTGAAGAATTTAAGCGCATGTATCCCAACGTCAACGTGCAGATCCAGGCTGCCGGCTCCTCTACCGCGCCGACCGCCCTGACCGAGGGTGTTGCCCAGTTTGGCCCGATGAGCCGCGCCATGAAGGCCGGTGAAGAGGAAGCATTCGAGAAGCGCTACGGCTACAAGCCGACTGCCATCCGCGTTGCAGTCGATGCCCTGGCCGTATTCGTCAACAAGGACAACCCCATCAAGGGGCTGACCATGCCGCAGATCGACGCCATCTTCTCCAGCACCCTCAAGTGCGGTGAAGCCAAGGCTGCCACCAAGTGGTCTGATCTGGGTCTGACCGGTAACTGGTCCGGCAAGGATCTGCAACTGTTCGGTCGCAACTCCGTATCCGGTACTTACGGTTACTTCAAGGAGCACGCCCTGTGTAACGGCGACTTCAAGAGCGGTGTGAACGAGCAGCCGGGTTCTGCTTCCGTGGTGCAGTCCGTCTCTGCCTCCCTGAACGGCATCGGTTACTCCGGCATCGGCTACGTCACCTCCGGCGTGCGTGCTGTTCCGCTCTCCAAGGATGGCAAGACCTTTATCGAAGCGAACGCTGACAACGCCATCACCGGCAAGTATCCGCTCTCCCGCTTCCTGTACGTTTACGTGAACAAGCACCCGAACAAGCCGCTCTCCCCGATGGAGCAAGAGTTTGTCAAGATGATGCTCTCCAAGGCGGGCCAGAATATCGTTGCCAAAGATGGTTACGTACCGGTACCGGCCAAGGTGGTACAGGCTGACCTGAAAAAGCTGGGTATTATGTAACTGCCTGCAGTCAGCATGCCTGATAAAACGAGCCCCAAGCGGGCTCGTTTTGTTTTTGGCGGCTGTCAGTTTTGTTAATAGCGCAGGATGGATATTTTTCCGCCAGCCGGGGGCTGGCTCCCTTGCGTAGCAGGGCGGCATTTCCGAGAATAGGGCAACGTTATGGCAAAGGACCCCTTCATGATTGCGTCTCTCTCCAAGTTTGGCCTGGTAGCCCTCTGCAGTTCCCTGCTGGTCGCTTGTGCCCAGTCGCCGACCGGCCGCAGCCAGATGCTGCTCTACTCTCCCCAGCAGATGAACCAGCTGGGAGCCGACTCGTTTGCCCAGATGAAGCAGCAGGAGAAGGTGAGCACTGATGCCAAAATGAACGCCTATGTCTCCTGCGTCGCCAAGGCGGTCGCAGCCCAGGTGCCCGCCAGCTACGGCATCACCAACTGGGAAGTGGTGGTGTTTGACTCCAAGCAGGTCAACGCCTTTGCGCTGCCCGGCGGCAAGATCGGGGTCTACAGCGGCCTGCTCAAGGTAGCCAAGAATCAGGATCAGCTGGCGACCGTTATCGGTCACGAGCTGACTCACGTGCTGGCCCAGCACTCCAACGAGCGCCTCTCCCGCAGCCAGCTGGCCGGTATTGGTATGGCAGCCGCCGATGTTGCCCTCGGCAGCAGCGAGTACCGTGGCGCCACCATGGCGGCGCTAGGTCTTGGCATGCAGGTGGGGGTGATGCTCCCCTATGGCCGCACCCAGGAGAGCGAAGCGGATCGGCTGGGTCTGGAGCTGATGGCGCGTGCCGGTTTCAACCCGGCCGAAGCGATTCCGCTGTGGCAAAACATGAGCGCAGCCTCCGGTGGCAACAATCCGCCCCAGCTGCTCTCCACCCACCCGAGCAACGAGAGCCGGATTGCCGAGTTGCAGGCGCAGCAGGCTGAAGTCGAGCCGCTCTATCAACAGGCTCGCGCGTCGGGTCTGGTGCCCCAATGCAAGGCATAAGCCTGCGCATGGCGCGGCCCGAGGATGCTGCCGCCATGACGGTGATGCAGCGAGCCAGCTGGCTCGCTGCCTATGGTCAGGTGCTGGGCCCGGATCTGCTGGAGCAGCTGGCGGTGACTTCCCATCTGCAGATCTGGCAGCAGCGGCTCGCTGACACTGGGCCAAGGCCCATGCTGCTCTGTCTCGACGACGTCGTTATCGGGTTGCTCTACTGGCAACCGGGGCAGGAGGGTGATGAGACCATCGCCTGGATCCGCGCCTTCTATCTTCACCCCGATCACTGGCGGCAGGGCTATGGCAAGCGGCTGTGGCAGGCGGTGGCGATGCAGATGCGCCGCGCCGGTTGCAGTTGCGTCAAGTTGTGGCTGCTCGATGGCAATCACATCGGCGAGGGCTTCTACCTGCGCCGCGGTTTCATGTTTGATGGTCAGGAGCGCACCCTGATGAGCCTTGGCCACCCCTGTCTGCAGCGGGAAATGTCCCGTTTGCTCTGATCTCTCTCCCGTTTTTCGCCCCCGGTCACTTTATTTTTTTAGCGAATTAATACAATGTCACCCGAAACAGATGGGATGAGAACTCGCTGACAGGGAGTGCGGCATGTATTACGGCTTTGATATCGGTGGTACCAAGATTGCGTTCGCTGTCTACGACGGCGCCCTGAACCTCTGCCATGAAGAGCGCATGAGTACGCCCGGTGATGACTATCAGGGGCTGTTGCAGCTGGTTCGCTCCCGGGTCGAGCAGGCCGATACCCGCTTTGGCGTCAAAGGGGCGGTCGGCATCGGTTTTCCCGGCATTCTCAACCGTCACGACCAGAGCATAGTGGCGGCGAACCTCCCCTCCATCAATGGTCGCCATCTGGGGGCTGATCTGGCCGAGCTGCTGGCGCGGCCGGTCAAGGTCGATAACGATGCCAACTGCTTCCTCTGGTCGGAAGTGCACAAGGGGGCGGCCGATGGGGCCGGCAGTGCGCTTGGTATGACCATTGGCACCGGCATCGGTGGTGCCATCTATCTGGCAGGCACCGTGATCCAGGGGCGTAACTGGCTGGCTGGCGAAATCGGTCACTATCCGCTGCCGGCCACCATCCTGATGAAGTATCCCGACTTGCCTCGTCCCCGCTGCGGCTGTGGCCGTCTGGTCTGTTTTGAAACCTATGGATCCGGTACAGGCCTTGAGCGCCTCTACTACCATTTTCACGGCCACCGGGCCACCGGCCATCAGATTGTGGCGCGCTTTGAGGCTCATGAGCCCCATGCTGTTGCCACCATCGACTGCTGGCTGGAGATCCTGGCGGCCGGACTTGCTACCGCCATTTCGGTGATGGATCCCGAGGTGGTGGTGCTGGGGGGCGGCCTGAGTGGCCTGCCTGCCCTTTACGAACAGTTGCCGCTGCGCCTGCCCGGCCATCTGCTGCCCGGGGTGGCAGTGCCCGAAATCCGCGAAGCCCGTTTTGGCGGTGCCGGTGGGGTGCGGGGCGCAGCCTTGCTCAATCTATGAGATCAGATGCAGGTCTGATCTCCCCGATAAAAGGAGTCCTCATGACCTCTCTTGAAATCTGCATCGACAATCTGGAATCCCTCTTCACAGCCCAGGAGTCTGGCGCCGATCGCATCGAGCTCTGCTCTGCGTTGGGGCTTGGGGGGCTGACCCCCTCCTATGGTTTTATGCAGTTGGCCGCTCGTCACGCCACCGTCCCTGTCTATGCCATGATCCGTCCGCGCGCCGGAGATTTTTGTTTCAACGACGGTGAGTTCGAGATGATGCTGCAAGATATCGCGGCGGCCCGCTCTGCCGGTCTGCAAGGGGTCGTGGTCGGTCTGCTGGACGAAGAGGGGCGGGTCCCCGCCGCCAAACTTCAACAATTGGTGGATGCCGCCGGCCCCTTGGGTGTCACCTTCCACCGCGCCATCGATCTCTCTTCTGACTGGCGGCTCGATCTGGAGATCATTGTCGCTGCCGGCTGTGAGCGCATTCTCAGCTCCGGCCATGCACCGACCGCGCTGGCCGGACTGGAAAATCTGCAGGCGATGCAACAGGCGCTGGCGGGGCGTGCCAGCCTGATGCCGGGGGCGGGGGTCAATGCCGATAACGTGCGCACCATCATCGAGTTTACCGGGGTGAGCGAAGTGCATATGTCCGGCATGGGCTGGCGCGGCGGTATGGTGCCCCATGGCGTCAATATGGGTACCTCGGATGATGGCCGGGTCAATATCACCGATGGTGCCAAGGTCGCGGCAGTGCGCGCCCTGCTGGATCGATAACCTTTCGGACCAAACGGACAAAAGAGGGGCGCCACTTGCTGGCGCCCCTCTTTTTGCTTGTGTGAACTCTCTCCCACGCTCGGGGAAATCAGGTGCGAGGTCGGCAGCACCTCGCGAAAAAGTCTGATATCATCCCGTCTCTTTTATCATCTGGACCCGGAGCACATCTCAATGTCCCAATACGACTCTATCGAACAGAAAGCCAGTTATGGCATCGGCCGCAACATGGGTGATCAGCTGGCGCAGCAAGCCTTCGCCGGTCTGGATATCCCGGCCCTGCAGCAAGGTCTGGCAGATGCCCTGAACGGTCTGGAGTTCGCGGTCAGCCGTGACGATATCAACGATGCCTTCCAGGTCATCACCGCTCGCATGCAGGAAGAGCAGGAAGCGGTTGCCAAAGCAGCTGCCGCTGCTGGCGAAGCTTTCCTGGCCGACAACGCCAAGCGCGACGAAGTGACTGTGACCGATTCCGGCCTGCAGTACGAAGTGCTGGTAGAGGGCAATGGCGCCGTGCCGGTAGCGGGTCAGTCCGTACGCGTGCATTACCACGGTACTTTCACCCACGGTGGCGTATTCGACAGCTCCGTTGCGCGCGGTCAGCCGGCCGAGTTCCCGGTGACCGGCGTTATCGCTGGTTGGGTTGAAGCGCTGCAACTGATGCCGGTTGGCTCCAAGTGGAAGCTCTACATCCCGCACGATCTGGCCTACGGTGCCCGTGGTGCCGGTTCCATCCCGCCCTACTCCGCGCTGGTATTCGAAGTAGAGCTGCTGGATATCCTGTAATCCGGCTGGCTTGAAACATACGGCGACCCTCGGGTCGCCGTCTGTTTTTTGGGGCCCCTCAATAGACACCGGTTGTCGCGACCAGATGAAATCGGGGACGATAGCCGCCATCTTTTTCGACTCTTGATTGATTTTTTCACTCTGGCGGCAGGCATACTGCAAACCGTCAGATCAAATCGAGGAACCCAGGATGAACAGATACATGAACAAGGCCGTGCTGACCGCCTTGCTGCTGCTCAGCATTCCGGCCAGCGCCGACGCCATGCGCTGCAAGAATGCGCTCATTACCGAAGGGGACAGCACCGCCGAGATGCTGCTCAAGTGCGGCGAGCCGATGTTGCGGGAAGATATTACCCGTAACGAGGAGAATCAGTATGGCAACGTGGTCGAGGTCAAATATGGCGAACGCTGGACCTACAACTTCGGCAAGAACGAGTTCATGCGCTTTGTCACCGTGCGCAACGGCAAGGTGATTGACATCGAAAATGGCCCGCGCGGCGAGTAGCCGGCGGGCGAAAGGCATGGATGCACAACAGACAGAAGGGCAAGTCCCTTGACTCACATGTCCGGCAAGGGGTCGCGGTGACCAAGTTGTCTGACCGCCAGATTGATCTGGCGGGCCAGCCTCAGCCGCTGGCGACAGGTCAGGCCGTGAAGGCTGATCCTGCCGGCGTTGAATTCAAATGTCCCCAATGCCTCGATGGCAAAGTAACCTCGGTGAAAGCTCTTGATGTAGCAAGCGATCTGGCGCGGGGATAACTGCTTGAACACCTTCATCACAACAAACCCTGATTGAACCGGACGGGGGAGATGATGGGACTCGTATATGACATGCTGATGACGGTTTTGTACGCGTTCAATTAATCCGGTCACGGTCACGTGCGGCAATGCGGCCATGAAAAAGTTGTGCGGTGCAGCGGCTCGGCCCCGATATACTGCGAGCACTTTGACTGGATGAGCAAAAGGGTCTGCGCGTGGAATGGGTTGATGTAGTGGATGCGGATAACCGGGTGATTGGCGTGGCCGAGCGTGCCAGGGTGAGGCGCGAGAATCTCTGCCATCGGGCCAGCTACATTCTGGTGCTCGATGCGGCGAACCGCATCTTGGTGCAGCGGCGCACCCTCAGCAAGGATTTCTGCCCCGGTATGCTGGATGCGTGCGCCGGCGGCGTGGTCACCACCGGGGAGGAGATGGAACCCTCGGCGCGGCGTGAACTGGCCGAGGAGCTGGGGATACGTAATGTGCCGCTCGAGGCATTCGGTGACTTCTATGCCGAAGGGGAGGGGTATCGGGTCTGGGGTGGCCTCTTCAGCTGCCGTTATCAGGGGCCGCTGCAGTTGCAGGCCGAAGAGGTGAGCGAGGTGCAGTGGATGAGCCTGGCCGAGATAGCGGCCCGCGCCGCCGAGTTTACCCCCGACTCCCTGCTGGCTATCGCCACCTGGCAGGCGCGACGTTAAGAGCGCCGCCACAAAAAACGGGCAGCCTTTGGGCTGCCCGTTTTTGTTGCGCTGCTAGACAATCTTGAGCAGACGGTTGGTGCGCCCGCAGCGGCTGGGTCTGGCCAGCCAGTAGCCCTGCCAGTCGGTGGCAAGGCGCAGCAGCGGATACTCCAGATCGAGCCTGGTCACCACCAGTTGTCCCGGATCTTCCCCCGTCACCGGCTTGCCGCTGGCCGGGTCGATGATTTCGACGATGCAGCTCTCGTTGACGATAAAGCCCTGACCGGGGCGGCTCTCGTAGGCCACCACCCCGACATCCTGCCACACCAGACAGTTGAAGGCGGCAATGCCGTGGATAGCCTCGAGCGGTGCTGTCTCGGGATGGGTCACCTCGCACAGCAGGGCGTGGCGCAGGCATTCGGTGGGGGTCTCTGCCAGCTCGGCGGCTTCCAGCAGATCGAGCAGGGTGACCAGCGGGCCGACGAAACCGGTGGGTTGATAGCGCCGCAGTGCTTCGAGCTGGCGCTGGGTGTCGTCGGGGCCGCAGGGCACCACGGGGCAGCCAAGCTGGCGCGCCCCGTTGTCAAAGATGAAGGCGGTGGGGCCGGCGTGATAGTCGTGGCAGTTGAGCAGCACCTCTCCTGCCTTGAAGCCGGCGGCAAAGAGCGCCCGTGCAGCCCCCCACCAGTCGGCCCCGGCATATTCGGGAATGGCCAGCTGCCCGGGGCAGGAGAAGACCCGCAACGCCTGACTGGCTGGCCGACCGGTGAGTCCGGCAAAGGGGGGATAGGCTTGCTGGGCGGCAAAGAGATCCGTGCTGTCGAGCAGCGGCAGGGAGGCGAGCTGCTCCAGATCGTCGAGACGGCAGTGGCGATAGGCGCTGGAGTAGCCGGAGCAATACTGGCTGACATGGGCGAGTTGATGATTGAGCTGATCCAGCTGCTGTTGTGCGCGCAGGGCTGGGGGACGAATTTCCAGCCCGTCGTAATGGTTATGCATGAAGGCCTCCTGAGTCGGCAGATCCTGCTCAAGGTTAGTTCAAATGGCCCCAGCAGAGAGGGGCCTGTGTCACATGGCTGGTGTGAGGTAGACTGGGGCTCTTTTCATCCACAGGCCCCCCTCAACTAAAGGACGAGCACGATGATCGCGATTGGTCAGACCCTGCCTGCGGGCGAATTCACCTTCATCACCGCCGAAGGAAAGCAGCAGCGAGACACCCAAAGCCTGTTTGGCGGCAAGCGGGTGGTGCTGTTTGCGGTGCCCGGCGCCTTTACCCCCACCTGCTCCAACGCCCATCTGCCGGGTTACGTGGTGCTGGCGGACAAGTTCAAGGAGAAGGGGGTCGATACTATCTGCTGTCTGTCGGTCAACGACGCCTTCGTGATGAAGGCGTGGCAGGATGCCCAGAACGCCGGGGCCATCACCATGCTGGCCGATGGTGATGGCAGCTGGACCCGGGCGCTGGGACTTGCCAAAGAGACCGGTGCCTTTGGCGGCGTGCGTGCCCAGCGCTTTGCGTTGATCGCCAACGATGGCGTGGTAGAGCAGCTGTTTGTGGAGGTGCCCGGCAAGTTCGAGGTCTCCGATGCGGCGAGTCTGCTGAGCAGACTGTAGCGATTAATCGTTGTTTGATTTTCCCTTGAATTGACAGGCGGCGCCGTTACACTGGGCGCCACTTTCCAATGGCGCCAGCAGCTTTTGCTGGCGCTCCTGTTTACTGGCGATGGGATAGAGACTGTATGACCCTGGCTTTTGTTGCCCTGATTGCCGGACTGGCGCTGCTGGTCTGGAGTGCTGACAAGTTTGTGGACGGGGCGGCGGCAACCGCCCGTTATGCCGGCATGCCGCCGCTGCTGATCGGCATGGTGATCATCGGTTTCGGCACTTCGGCCCCCGAGATGGTGGTCTCCGCGCTGGCAGCCTCTCAGGGTAATCCCGGGTTGGCCCTTGGCAACGCCTATGGCTCCAACATCACCAATATCGCGCTGATCCTGGGTCTGACGGCGCTTATCAGCCCCATCGCGGTCGCCTCTCAGGTGGTGCGCAAGGAGATCCCGATCCTGCTCGGCATTACCCTGCTCTCCGGTGCCCTGCTGCTGGATGGCCATCTTGGCCGGATGGATGCCGCCATTCTGGGTGTCGTCTTTGTTGGCCTGATGGGCTGGTCCATTTGGGCTGGCATGAATGGCAAGGGAGATGCGCTGGATGTAGAGACCGAAGAGGATATCGCGAGTGAGGGGATGTCCCTCAAAAGCGCCATCTTCTGGCTGGTGGTCGGGCTGGTGTTGCTGATCGGCGCCTCCCGCCTGCTGGTGTGGGGGGCGGTGACCATCGCTCAGACGCTTGGCATCAGCGATCTGGTGATTGGTCTCACCATCGTCGCGATCGGTACTTCGCTGCCGGAGCTGGCCTCGTCCCTCATCGCCATTCGCAAGAATGAGCACGATCTGGCCCTTGGCAACGTGCTCGGCTCCAACCTGTTCAACACCCTGGCTGTGGTGGGGATTGCGTCCGGTATTCACCCGCTCGATGTGGCGCCGGAAGTGCTCTCCCGCGACTGGAGCATCATGATGGGACTGACCCTGCTGCTGCTGGTGATGTGTCTGGGCCGCAAGGGGCAGGGCCGCATCAACCGGCTGGAGGGGGGCGTGCTGCTCACCTGCTTCGTCGCCTACACCGGCTGGTTGCTGGGCAGCCAGTTCGTCTAGCCATATCGGGCATGATGCAACGAAAGAGGGGAAGCCATGGCTTCCCCTCTTTGCATTCTGTTGGCGGCGTTTAAGCGACAGCCACCAGTTTCTGTCCCTTCTGGCTGCTGTCCAGAATGAGGATGCTCGCCTTGGGGAAGAAGTTGAAAGTGGAGGCGGAGGCCCAGGTGTAGGCGCCCATCACCTTGCCCACTACCAGCTCGCCAAGCTCGAGGTCCGGCAGCATGATGCCCTCGCGGATCACATCCACGCTGTCGCAGGTGGGGCCGGAGAGTACCGAGTTGTGCAGCTCGCCGCTGGCATAGGGCGTACTCACCGGATAAGTGACGTGGTCGTAGAGCTGGCCGTTGTAGCTGCCATAGAGGCCGTCATCCAGGTAGTACCAGATCTTGTCACCGCGGTGGGCCTTGCCCATCACGCTGGCGACCGAGGTCATGGCCGGTGCGCTGATAAAGCGGCCCGGTTCGGCAATCTTCTGTACGGTTGCGGGCAGCTTGGCCAGCGCCTCGCGGATCGGGGCACAGAAGCCGTCGATATCGAACTCGCCACCCTCATAATCGACCGGGAAGCCACCACCGATATCCAGCACCCAGGGTTTGAGGCCGAGCGCCCAGGCCTGCTCCATGATCTCGCGGCAGGCGTCGATGGCCTGCACATGGCGACGGGCGTGAGGCACCTGCGAGCCGACGTGGAACGACAGCCCCATCACCTTGATCCCCTTGGCGTGGGCCAGTTGCAACAGTGGCAGCGCCTGTTCCGGGGTGCAGCCGAACTTCTTGGAGAGATCGACCTTGGTCTCGGGGTTGGGGAAGCTGACCCGCAGCAGCAGTTTCACTTCGTCCTTGTAGGGAATGAACTTTTCCAGCTCCAGCGGGTTGTCATAGACAAACACGGTGCAGCCGAACTCCAGCGCATAACGGATATCGCTGTCGCGCTTGATGGGATGGGTATGAATGCAGCGTCCCGGGCGAACCCCCTGACTGCGCACCAGATCCACTTCGCCATTGGTGGCCAGATCGAAACAGGCCCCCTCTTCCTTCAAGACAGAGACCACCGCCTCGTGGGGCAGGGGTTTGAGTGCATAGTGCAATCGTACATCGGGCAGGGCAGTGGCCAGCGCCCGATACTGTTTGCGGACGGCTGCCTTGTCGAGCAGCAGCAGGGGGGAGCCGAATTGTTCAACCAGCTGACGGTAATCTTGTGCTACCAGGGTCTCGTTCATTCTCTTTTGGTCATCCTTAGGGGGCGTGATATGCCCAAGCCATATGCGATTGAACCGGCGACGGCCGGGTCAGGCGAGCGGTCCGGTGGGACCAACCGAACACAGTGCATAAATTGATGGCAAAGTGCTTGGTTATGCGTCGGATTATCTGCTTATTGACTCTGTGTGCAAGCTATTTGATTGGATATGTTGGCAAGTTTTTCTGGCCGAAACGATTGAGAGGATTGCTATCAATTCAGCCACTTTCCTGATCGAACCGTTTCGCTGCCGTTCGGGCTTAACTTGTTGATAGTTAACTAACATTTAACATGTTGGCGAGGGTTTGAGCGCAGGGCAAAAAAGTGCGGCAGCGGGGTTCCAAGTGCGAGACAGCTCACATTTTTTGGATTAACATGCCCGCTTCCTAATCCAAATTAGTTCGGATGAAGGTAGCAGGAGAGCGATGGGCAACCATCCACCGAAGAAGTGAATCTTTCAGGTACCGGGCAACCGGTGTGGACTGCTACTGGACGATACTCTGGAGAGACCCGTTTAATCGGGCGCCGAAGGAGCAAGGCACCATGATTGCATCGCAATCTGGCGCCGGAAACTCTCAGGCAAAAGGACAGAGGGGATGGGATGGTTGTACCTGGGCTTGGCCCGCATCCGATCGCCTCTGGCCGATCGCGACACCTATGGGAAGATCATCCTTCTCCTCCTTAATTTTTGTTTCTTAAGGAGGATGCATGTCATCAATTCAATCGGCGTTAACCGCCATCGATAGCTTTATCTGGGGGCCACCCCTGCTGATCCTGCTGGTCGGGACCGGTATCTACCTCACTCTGCGTCTGGGTCTGCTTCAGGTGGTGCGCTTGCCGCTCGCTCTGCGTCTGGTCTTTGGCCGCGATCAGGGCCAGGGCAAGCAGGGGGATGTCTCCAGCTTCGGCGCCCTCTGTACCGCGCTTTCGGCAACGATCGGCACCGGCAACATCGTCGGGGTCGCCACCGCCATCAAGCTGGGCGGCCCGGGTGCCCTGTTCTGGATGTGGATGGCTGCGCTGTTTGGTATGGCTACCAAGTACGCCGAGTGTCTGCTGGCGGTCAAATATCGCGAGCAGGATGCCAACGGCCAGATGGCTGGCGGCCCCATGTACTATCTGGAGAAGGGGCTCGGCTCCAGGCCGCTGGCCAAGCTGTTCGCCCTGTTCGGCATCGGCGTCGCCTTCTTCGGCATCGGCACCTTCCCGCAGGTGAACGCCATCAGTGATGCCATGAGCCTCTCCTTCTCGGTGCCCCGTGAAGCGACTGCCGTGGTGTTGACCCTGATCGTGGCGCTGGTGACTTTGGGGGGCATCCAGTCCATCTCCAGCGTGTCGAGCAAGGTAGTGCCCTTCATGGCCATCTTCTACATCGTCGCCTGTCTGGGCGTGCTGGTGAACAATGCCAGTGCCTTGCCGGAGGCGATCGCGCTGGTGATCGGGAGTGCCTTCACCGGCCATGCGGCGACCGGTGGCTTCGTCGGTGCCGGCATCATGCTGGCAATCCAGTCCGGGGTGGCGCGCGGGGTCTTCTCCAACGAGTCGGGACTGGGCTCAGCGCCTATCGCGGCAGCGGCGGCCAAGACAGACTCCTGTGTGGAGCAGGGGCTGGTCTCCATGACCGGTACCTTCATCGACACTATCATCATCTGCACCATGACCGGCCTGACCCTGGTGGTGACCGGGGTGTGGAGCGGCGATGTGAGCGGCGCCGCCATGACCAGTCAGGCCTTTGCCCAGGGGCTTGATGCCCATATCGGCCAGTATCTGGTGAGCATTGGCCTGCTGTTCTTCGCCTTTACTACCATCCTTGGCTGGAACTACTACGGTGAGCGCTGCACCGAGTACCTGTTCGGGGTGAAGGCGATCAAACCTTACCGCCTCATCTATCTGGTGCTGGTGGCGAGCGGTGCCTTCCTCCATCTGGATATGATTTGGCTGCTGGCCGACATCGTTAACGGCCTGATGGCGGTGCCCAACCTTATCGGTCTGATTGGCCTGCGCCACGTGGTGATTGCCGAGACCCGCGCCTACTTCAGTCGCGAACAGGATGGCGAAGCCGAGCCGGAACCGCAGACCGCCTGATCCCGCAACAATCGATTTAAACGGAAAAAGCCACGACCCGGGTCGTGGCTTTTTTATTGCGCTCTGTTCGTCGCGGGATCAGAGAGGCTGTTTGCTGCGCTTGGGCAGCAGCAGGTTCATCACGATGGCGGTGATGCCGCCGGTGGCGACGCCATAAGAGAGCACGCTTCTGGCCAGCTCCGGCAGGTGCTGCAGCACTTCCGGCACCTGCGCTACCCCGAGGCCCATGGCCAGCGACACCGCCAGGATCATCAGGGCACGGCGGTCGAGCTCCTCGCGGGAGATGATGCGCACACCAGCGGCGGCAATGGTGCCGAACATGACGATGGTGGCGCCGCCCAGCACAGGTTCGGGGATCTGCTGTACCAGACTGGCTACCGCAGGGAACAGGCCGAGCAGGGCCAGCATGGCGGCGATGAAGAGGCCGACATGACGGCTGGCGACGCCGGTCAGCTGAATAACGCCGTTGTTCTGGGCGAAGGTGGACATGGGGAAGGTGGAGAACAGCGCTGCCAGCATGGAGTTGGCGCCATCGGCCAGCACGCCGCCCTTGATCCGCTCCATATAGACAGGCCCTTCCAGCGGCTCGCCGGAGATGTCGGAGGTGGCGGTCATGTCACCGATCGCCTCGAGCGCCGTCACCACGAAGATGATGGCGAGCGGTACGAACAGCTGCCAGTCAAAGCCGAGACCGTAGTGAAGCGGAATGGGCACCATCACCAGCGGGCCATCGAAGGTGGGGGCGCTCACTTTGCCCAGCAGCAGCGCCACGGCATAGCCCGCCAGCATGGCGATCATGATGGCGGAGAGGCGCAGCCAGGGGTTGCGGCTGCGCTGCAGCAATACGATGAGGCCGAGTACCAGCAGGGAGAGGAAGAGGTTGGTGTGGCTGGCGAAGCTGCCGTCTGCCAGCGCGCCATAGCCACCGCCCATGCTGATGAGCCCCACCTTGATCAGGGTCAGGCCGATCAGCAGCACGACGATGCCGGTCACCAGCGGGGTGATGATCCGTTTCACCAGATGGAGGAAGCGGCTCATCACCACTATGGTGAGGGCGGCTGCTAGCATTGTGCCGAACAGGGTGCCCAGCAGATCGTCGGTGGGCATGGCCGCCTGCTTGAGGGCGAGACCGGAGGCGATGATGGGGCCGAGGAAGTTGAAGCTGGTGCCCTGTACCGAGAGCAGGCCGGAACCGATGGGGCCGAAGCGGCGGGTCTGGATGAAAGAGGCGATGCCGGACATGACCAGCGACATGGAGACGATATAGCGAGTGTCGGCGGCAGGGAGGCCGAGGGCATTGGCGATGATGAGAGGAGGAGTGATGATGGCGACAAACATGGCGAGCATATGCTGCAGGGCGGCGAACAGCGTCTGGGGCAGAGGCGGGACATCCTCTATGCCATAGACCAGTTCGCTATGGGCTCGCCTGGGTGGATGTGCCTCTCGATTGGCGCGTGTGACTGCTGCCTGTTCCATATGTACCTCGACTGTGTGGGGGGAGGGGGAAAAATTGGGCGCTATTGTAGTGATCGAGAGGGGGATGGCCAGCGTTAATGAAGAGAAAAAAGGTTTATTTTTCTGTGTATTGAAACGTTTGCGCGGTGTCGTTATCATCTGTCGGTTTGTGTGATCGTCCTCTCCTTTTTATTCCCCTCGCTAATGACATTTTTACCACTTTGTAGGTGTAGAATGAGCCCTCGGTAATTAATCGTGGAGACTCTGGATGCTTAAGTTGTCAGAGTTCTGGAGTGCGAGGGTTCACTCCGAAGACTTTACCCGTACCCGTATGGGTTTTATGACGGTGCGGTTGCGCCTGCTCACCTGTCTGCTGATGGCCGGGTTGCCGGCCTGGGCCGTGGTGGACTGGATTACTCTGCCTGCCCCCCATTTCGAGCAGCTGTTTCAGGCCCGCATCTTCTGCACTCTGGCACTCTCTCCGCTGATCCCCCTCTCTTACCTCATTCACTTTCGTCGCGAGCGGATGAAGCTGGCGCTCGGCTATCTGATGATGGTGATGATGATTTTCTCCCTCTTCTGCCTGCACAGTTTTGGCAGCGAGCAGGAGCTGCAGGCCGGTTATGCCGTCTTCCCCTATCTGCTCATCACCCTGTTTGCCATCTTTCCCATCCCGCTCTCTCTTGGGCTACAGCTGGCTGGCGTGGTGCTGGTGACCATGCTGCTGGGGTACTGGCTGCTGGTGGGGCAGAGCCTCTGGAGCCAGGCCACGCTGAACCAGATCTGGGTGCTCGGCATGTTTACCCTGGCCAGCTGCTGGGTGCAGTGCGGTCAGCTCAATATGCTGCTGCGGCTCTATCGGGAGTCCACCACCGACGAGCTGACCGGCATGATGAACCGCCGCCTGCTGATGAAGCAGCTGGAACAGGCGAGAGTCCGACTGCAGACCAAGAAGAAGCCCTTTGCGGTAATGCTGCTGGATCTCGATCGTTTCAAGCGGATCAACGATATCTACGGTCATCTGGCAGGGGATGCGGTGCTCAAGGAGGTGGCCACCACGCTCGGCGAGCAGCTGGAACCTGATATGGTGCTGGGGCGCTACGGCGGCGAGGAGTTTGCCATCCTGATGCACAACCACGCCGATCCGGTACAGGCGACCAGAATGGCCGAGCGGCTGCGTATTGCGGTCGAGGCGCGGCTGGTAAAGAGTCCCACCTCGGACGAGTTGCTGGAGGTGACGGTGAGTATCGGGATTGCCATGGCTCGTGCCGACGACACCATCGATATTCTGATCAACCGTGCCGACGAGTGCCTCTATCAGGCCAAGATGGCGGGGCGCAACTGTGTGGTGGTCGAGGGTCAGAACAGTGGAAAGACAGATGCCGCCTGAGGGCGGCATCTTGTTGGCAAGGTGCTGGCGAAATCAGCTCAGCTTGTACTTGCCGGAGAGTTGCTGGGCCAGCAGCTTGAACATGTTGAACACTGCCATGGTCTTGCCGGTCGGGGTGCCATCTTCGGCGAGGAAGAACTCCCCCTTGAACACCAGAATATCCCCCTTCTGCTCCACCGAGTCGGCGCGCATGCCGTGGATGAAATCTTCGTGTTCCTTGATGATCTTGTTGGCCATCTCCAGCAGGGCAGTCTCGGTGATCAGCTCTTTCTGTGGTTGCATGCTCGTCTCCTTAAACGACTACTGGGCAGGGGCATTGAGCCATTGCATGTGGCGGCGCCCTGCCTCTGATTGAAGAGGGGGCTAGCATACTGCAAACGGGGATTTTCTGTCATTGATATGACCCCGCTTTGTCGCGTTTTAGCCCATCACCAGATTCTTCAGCCAGCGGCGCTGGCGAATGCGACGCTGCACCAGCACCATCTTGCTGATCTCCTCCAGCAGTACCACCGCCACCACCCAGGAGAGGGGCCAGCCGAGCAGAGAGACCGCCACCCACGCCAGCGGCAAGCCGATACACCACATGCCGACGATATCGATGAAGATGGTGTAGTTGACATCGCCGCCCGAGCGCAGCACCCCGATGATCCCCACCATGTTGAACACCTTGAGCAGCATGCCAAAGCACATGATGCCGAGCACCTGACCCGCCTCGGCCATCAGCTCGGGAGGCAGGTTGCCGACCCACTGCAGCAGGTTGGTCTGCAGCAGCCAGACTGCGATCCCCACCAGCAGGGCGCCGATGGGGGCGAGCAGCAGGAAGAGCTGGGAGTGCTGCCAGGCGACCTCGTACTCCTCGGCGCCAAGCCGGTGACCGAGCAGGGTGGAGCAGGCCACCGCCAGCCCGAAGAAGAGGGAGATGAGGATGCTCTCCAGCGTGCCCAGGGTCGTCATGATGGCCAGCGAATCGGTGCCAAGATGGGCGTAGAGAAAGCCGTAGAGCAGCATGCCGAACGCCCAGAGGCCGTCATGAAACAGCAGCGGCAGGGCGATCAGGGTAAAGCGTACCACCTCCTTGCGCCGAAATGCTGCCAGCCAGTCAGCCTTGCGCGGCACGAGGCGAGCCTCATTGCGCTGCACATAGATAAGCAGCAGCACCGTCTGCAGCAGCCGGGAAATAGTGGTGCCCCAGGCCGAGCCGGCTACGCCCATCGCCTCGAAGCCAAAGTGGCCGAAGATGAGGGCGTAGTTGAGGATGACGTTGGCAATGATGGCGATGATGCCGATCCGGGTGGGGGCGGCGGCATTGCCGACCGAACGCAGCGCCGACTCCAGCGGTACCACCACGGCGGTGCAGAGGATGGTGGCGCCGGTGATCATCAGAAACTGGTCGGCCAGCGGGCGCAGTTCGGGATCCTGGCTGGCAAAGCCGAGCACGTCGCCCGGAGCGAGCACATAGATGAGGGCAAACGGCAGCGCCACCAGCAGGGCGCCGACCAGCGCCAGTGCCAGTG
Source organism: Aeromonas sp. FDAARGOS 1410 (assembly GCF_019048745.1). Taxonomy (NCBI): domain Bacteria; kingdom Pseudomonadati; phylum Pseudomonadota; class Gammaproteobacteria; order Aeromonadales; family Aeromonadaceae; genus Aeromonas; species Aeromonas sp. FDAARGOS 1410. Next base: position 1,722,181 of record NZ_CP077401.1, read on the forward strand.
ACCGGCGTACCCCGGCCATCTCGCCGCGGCCGTAATATTGTGCTGCCAACACCGAGACCCCGCCTGCGAGGCCCGCTGTCACCAGCAGATTGAAGAAGAAGACCCGGTTACCCAAGCCGACCGCCGCCACAGCCGTGGTGCCAAGCTGGCTCACCATCATGATGTCGATGAGACCAAGCAGGGAGAACATCATGGATTGCAGCGAAACCGGCAGGGCCAGCCGCCACAATCGGGTCATGAACTCGCGATCGGTGGTTTGTTTTAAAATCGCTTGCCAATAATTCATTAGTGTTCACCGGGTATGAGAAAAGCAAGGTTTGTCATGGGTATGATAGGGGGAGTGGCGAGCGGCTTCACTGTGAGTCTCTCTCTGGTTTATTGTGTGAAACTATCCTGTTGAGGTGTTATGCCCTTTGTCAGCGAGTGTCTGGAGATAGCGCCCTCCTGCGATGAGCGAATGCTGGGGCGCGAAGGGCTGCCGCTGCTCGGCGAGGCCGGTATCTTTCTGACCGGCCTCTCGACCATTCGGGAGCACTACCTCATTCGCCGCAATCGGCCCGAGTTTCACATTCTGATGGCGAGCCACAGTGAGGGGGGGGCGCTGCTTACCGACCGGGGCGAGCAGCCTGTCCCGAATGGTTCGCTCATCTTTTTACCCGCCGCCGTGCCCGGTGGCCTCAAGCTGGTGGGGGAGCAGTGGCAGATGAGCTGGATTTTGCTCGATGACGTGCCGCGCTGGCAGCATCTGCACCGGCTCGGCCACCGTATCTGGCAGGGGGATGGCGGTGATCAGCTTCATCATCTGCTCAGCCTGATCCAGCTCGAAGGGGTTCGTTCCCCGCTCCAGCCCCAGTTGCTCACTCTGCTGCTGGCTCTGCTGGAGCGCACCCTGCAAGGGGAAGTGCGTGGCACGCCGGAGCTGCGCCTGCAGGCGCTGTTTCGCCGGGTGGAGGCGCGTCTCGACGAGCCCTGGAGTGTGGCCCTGCTCGCTGACCAGATGGCCTGCTCGGTGCCTCATCTGCACCGCCTCTGTCAGCAGCACTTTGGTATGGGGCCGATGGCAAGGGTGACCGAGCTCAGAATGAACAAGGCGCGCCAGTTGCTGCTTTATACCAACTGGCCGCTCAGCGAGCTGGCCGCCCGGGTCGGTTATAGCGATGGCGCCAACTTTGCCAACTCGTTTCGACGCCTGACTGGTCAGACCCCGGGGGCATTTCGTCGACTCGGTCGCAAACCTTTTGCAACGGATATGCAAACTCTTTGAAATTAATGACACAAGCCCCTAGGATCGGCGGGTTCCTGCGTCTAGCTAACCGTTTAGGTATCAAGATCCATGTTTGAAGATAATAACCAGAAACGTCCTCTCTACATTCCCTACGCCGGTCCCGCCCTGCTGGAGACCCCGCTGCTCAACAAGGGGAGCGCCTTCACCAGCGAAGAGCGCAGCAACTTCAACCTCGAGGGGCTGTTGCCCCAGAATATCGAGACCATCGAGGAGCAGGCCGAGCGTGCCTATCGCCAGTTCATGGCGTTTGGCAACGACATGGACAAGCACATCTACCTGCGCAACATCCAGGACACCAACGAGACGCTGTTCTACCGGCTGCTGCACAACCACCTGACCGAGATGCTGCCCATCATCTACACCCCGACCGTCGGCAAGGCGTGCGAGGAGTTCTCCAACATCTATCGCCGCGCCCGTGGCCTCTTCATCTCCTATCCGGACAAGGAGAGGATCGATGACATGCTGCAAAACGCCACCAAGCAGAACGTCAAGGTGATCGTGGTGACCGATGGCGAGCGGATCCTGGGTCTGGGTGACCAGGGCATCGGTGGCATGGGCATTCCCATCGGCAAGCTGTCGCTCTACACCGCCTGTGGCGGCATCTCGCCCGCCTACTGCCTGCCGGTGGTGCTGGATGTGGGCACCAACAACCAGCAGTTGCTGAACGACCCCTTCTACATGGGCTGGCGCAATCCGCGCATCTCCGGTGAAGAGTATGCCGAGTTCGTCGATGCCTTCATTCAGGCGGTCAAGCGCCGCTGGCCGGATATCCTGCTGCAGTTCGAGGACTTCGCCCAGAACAACGCCATGCCGCTGCTCAACCGCTACAAGAACGAGCTCTGCTGCTTCAACGACGACATTCAGGGTACTGCTGCGGTGACCCTCGGCAGCCTGATCGCCGCCTGCAAGGCCTCCGGCGCCAAGCTCTCCGAGAAGCGGGTTGCCTTCCTCGGCGCGGGCAGCGCCGGTTGCGGCATCGCCGAGCAGATCGTTGCGCAGATGAAGGCCGAGGGGCTGACCGATGCCCAGGCACGCAGCCGGGTCTTTATGGTGGACAGATTCGGTCTTATCACCGACAAGATCCCCAACCAGCTCGACTTCCAGCGCCGCCTCTCCCAGCCGGTGGAGCGCATTGCCGATTGGCCGGTGGGTGACAACATCTCCCTGCTGGAGGTAATGGAACATGGGCGCCCGGACATTCTGATCGGGGTCTCCGGCCAGCCGGGGCTGTTCACCGAAGAGGTGGTCAAGACCATGCACAAGCACTGTGCCCGTCCCATCATCTTCCCGCTCTCCAACCCCACCTCCCGGGTCGAGGCGACGCCTGCAGATCTCATCCGCTGGACCGACGGTCAGGCGCTGGTGGCAACCGGCAGCCCGTTTGCTCCGGTGGAGTACAAGGGCAAGCGCTACGTCATCGCCCAGTGCAACAACTCCTTCATCTTCCCGGGGATCGGCCTTGGCGTCATCGCCTCCGGCGCCACCCGGGTGACCGACGCCATGCTGATGTCGGCCAGCCGTGCGCTGGCGGAGTGCTCGCCGCTGGTGAAAGGGGAGGAGGGCTCCCTGCTGCCGGATCTGGCGGATATCCATCAGGTCTCCCGCTACATCGCCAAGATGGTGGCCAAGACCGCCATGCTGCAGGGCAAGGCGGTGCAGACCCCGGACGAGGTGATCGATCAGGCCATCGAAGCGAACTTCTGGCATCCGGAGTATCGTCGCTACCGCCGCACCTCCTTCTGATACAGCTCAGCGCTAAAAGCCATAAAAACAAAGGGATGCCTGGGCATCCCTTTTTGCATCCGGTGAGTTATTGCGATAGTGAGCGATCGAACTGAATGATTGCTTCCATGACCTCATCTGGTGCTTCATACCAAGGGAAATGGCCTGCATTGGGGATGGTTACCTGTCGAACGTTATCCCCTTGATAGCGGGGATCCTGCCACTGCTGCTGAGCGACTACTCGATCATCACCACCGGAAATAATAAGCACCGGGATAGTCGCTGGCCACCAGCGGGCCTCGTACGTTTCATCAAAGTGGTCTGCCGACCAGCCCATGGCCGCAAGGTTGAAGGGGAGGCTCGCCAGCATGGTCCGCCCCATGGCCAATGTGTGCGTCGAAAAGTTCCAGGGAGCACTTGCCATGACGAGCGCCCTGAGGGTCGCGATATTTGGTTCGCGGGAAAAAGCTTGCGCGGCAGTCTCGCTCTCGGGCAAGGGGTGCTGTTCACACATGCTTGCAAAGTCGGCCTGCCAGCGAGCAGAGGGGGCCGAGCTTATCAACACCAGCCCAGCCAGCCGCGTAGCCAGTTCAGATACCGAGAGCAGATACATGCCACCGGTTGAATGACCAATGAAAACGGGGTTGGGAAGTGCATCGGCTGCTTCTATGAGTACATCCGGCCAGCGCTCGTACGCAGTCGCATGATCGATCATGTCGGTATTGCTGCCATCGCCGGGCAGATCAATTAGCCAGACTGTGCCGTTGACCGTCAGCTGCTCTGCCAGCATTTGCAGGCTTTCCGAGCCGAGCCCCGGACCACCTGGAAGCAGCAGCCAGTTGTATTTGCCTGCCGAGCGCGAGACGCATCTCATGCGAATGCGGGAGGGGGTATAACGCACGTCATGCATTGTGTATTTATCTATGACTTGAACCGGTCGGGGAGTGCAGACTTTATGCTGGCAAGGCAACGACGGCAAGCTGGTTTGAGTGGTGTGGAAGCGAAGGGTAAATGACAAGGGGGATGCCCAGACATCCCCCTTGATTCAGGTAATACAGCGTTCGCTACGCAAACAGAACTTGGTTACTTGGTTACTTGCTGGACGCCGGTGACGCGTACTTCGACGCGGCGATCCGGGGCAAGACAGGCGATCAACTTGGCCTTGGCCTTGATGCCGTCGCACTGGGTGCCGGTAACCGGGTTAGCCTCGCCACGACCCTCGATGGAGACCTTGCCAGCCGGCAGACCCTTGCCCACCAGGAAGTCGGCCACGGTGCGGGCACGGGCTTCGGAGAGCTTCAGGTTGTAGGCATCGGAGCCGATGCGGTCGGTATAACCGACCACCACGGCGCTGCCATCTTTCGGCTGCACGTCGACGATCTGTTGATACAGGGTATTGAGCGCTGCGACACCTTCTGGCTTGAGGCTGGATTTGCCAAAGGCAAACAGCACGTCAGAGCTCAGGGCAAAGTTCTTGTCGACGACTACGGGCTCGGGAACGGGCTCGGGGGCTGGAGCGGCAACCGGTGCGACATAGGATGTCCGGTTGGGGTGCAGCACCAGCTCCAGGGTGGCAACGCTCATGTCGCTCTCCCAGGTTTTCTGCTCGTCACCCAGATTCCACAGGTAGCGGTAGCGAGCCTGCACATCGATGAGGTCGGAGAGCTTGGCTGTCAGCCCCAGGCCTGCCAGCGGCGCAGTGCCGTTGGCGTCGTTGCCGTTACCGTTGACGTGGTTGAAGTAGGCACCACCTTCAGCGAATACGGAGAAGATATCGCCCAGCGGCAGGCGAGCGATACCGGATAAAGTGCCCCCCTGAGTCTTGAAGTCGGTACCGTCTACGCCAGCTTTGCCAGCGTAGAGATAGCCCAGCTCGGCGGCGAAGTTCTGGTTGAAGTTGTAGCCACCGAACAGGTTCAGCGCGGTGGCATCCTTGTCGGCATCTTTGCCGAAATCATCGAGATTGTGGGCATAGGCCCAGCCTGCGCCCATACCGCCGTACCAGTCATCGGCGGCCTGTGCCGTGGTGGCTGCGGCGGCGAGCGCCAGCGCGATCAGAGTTGGTGCCATGTTGATTTTCATCGAATTATCCTCGTTGCATCAGCCCTTGCGGGCATTCGAAACAGTCGTTCTTATTAGCTGCGAAAAATTCGCCAGCAAAGTGGATAGCGGATGGCTTCGGGACACTCATGAGGCATTGGCATCATGGACAACAGACCGGAAGGGAAGCGTTATCTCGCGCTTATCCAATCCCTTACAGGCGCAACTACTGTATGCCTTTGACTCTGAGCAGGCAAGTTCACGGGAAAAGGTGACAGGATTGTCAGAATCAGACGGGGAAGTATGGAGCGGGGGAAAATGACAGGGGATAAACAAAAGGGGGAGCCTTGGCTCCCCCTTTCCGCACACAAGAGTCAGATTACTTCTGAACTTCTTGTACGCCAGATACGCGAACTTCTACGCGACGGTCCGGAGCCAGGCAGGAGATCAGCTGAGCTTTAGCTTTCACGCCGTTGCACTTGGTGCCGGTAACCGGGTTGGCTTCGCCACGACCTTCGATGGCAACTTTGCTGGCAGCCATACCTTTGCTGACCAAGAAGTTGGCAACGGTGCGGGCACGCGCTTCAGACAGCTTCTGGTTGTAAGCGTCGGAACCGATACGGTCGGTGTAACCAACAACAACAGCGTTGCCATCTTTCGGCTGGAACTCAACGATCTGCTGGTACAGAGCGTTCAGGGCAGCAACACCTTCCGGCTTCAGGCTGTCTTTGCCGAAGGCGAACAGGACGTCGGAGTTCAGAGCGAAGTTTTTCTCAACGATCTGCGGAGCAACCGGAGCCGGAGCTTCTTCAACAACCGGAGCCGGAGCCGGAGCTACGTAGGAAGAACGGAACGGGTGGTATACGGCTTCCAGGGTAGCAACGCTCTGGTTGGACTTGTAACGGTCACCGTTGTCAGCGTGCAGGTCAGCCACGTCCCACATGTAGCGGTAGCGAGCTTGCAGATCCAGAGCGTCGCTAACCTTGTAGGTCACGCCCAGGCCAGCCAGCGGGGAAACCTTGGTGTCGCTTACGCCCAGACCATCGGTGTGAGCCCAGTAGGCGCCGCCTTCAGCAAAGGCAGAGAAGTCGCCGCCCAGCGGCAGACGAGCGATACCGGACAGAGTGGCACCCTGGTTCTCGTAACGGTTGCCGTCAGTGTTGCCACGACCAGCGTACTGGTAGCCGAACTCGGTACCGAAGTTTTCGGTGAAGTTGTAACCTACGAAGGCGTTGGCAGCAGCAGCATCTTCTTCACCAACGTTGGTGCTTTCGATCTTGTTCAGACCGTTGAAGTGAGCAGCACCAACACCGGCACCGAAGTAGATGTCGTCAGCGGCGTGAGCAGCGGTGGCACCCAGAGCAGCCATGGTGATGGCAATCAGGGAAGGAGCCATTTTCATCATAAAAAAATCCTCGTTGAGATCGCACGTTGTTCACATGCTTCGCACTATTGAATTTATGTAAGCTGCAGGCTCCGCCGTACTGCTGGCGTCGAGTCTGGCAGTGACCCGGTGTCGGGTCGCACACTCTCCTGGTGTGTCAGATGCGCTGGCAGGGCACGCTGAACGTGAAAAACCGCAGCCAGGCAACGATGTCATTCCGATGACGAGGCGCACTCTATGCCGATTTTGAAACATGATCAAGCTCACAAATGAACCTGATGGCAAATTGTGTCGTGTCGATAACTGGCTGTTTATCCAGATTAATTAGTGATCCAGATAGGCCCTGTGCAGGCGCTTTTCGAGCTTCATATAGGCCTGAACCCAGTCTGGCTGCGGGTTGGCCGGATTCGCTCTGGCAGCAAAGACGGCGAGATAATCCTGCTCGGTCGCGTTTTGCAGCAACGGAGTGAGACTGGTCAGAAAATGGCGGGCCAGATAGGGATCCAGTGGCCAGATATTGAGGATGGCGCGGGCGACCGGCTGGATGGCTGCCGGGCAGACAAAGTGCAGGTGGCCCGCTTCCAGCCATGTGGCCATGTCAGCCAATTCTGATTCCGGCACTACACCTTTATCTCCCGGCGTGGCGGCCAGCATCATCTCCTGACCATTACCGGTGAGCAGCAGACCATTTTGCTGCAACACGCCGTCATGAGTGCGCAGTTGAAGAGTCGATTCATCCTGCTCCAGAAAGAGTGAACATTTCTCTGACAGGGTTGTCAGAATGGTGCCGCTCTGATCGCTCAGTGAGGCGGGAAGCCAGAATGCTTCGGCGCGATATTGCGCTCCCTGCTGGAGCTGCAGTTGCAATTCTATGTCGCTGGAAACCGTGTGCAGGCGAGAGATAATGCCGGGAAACGCCATACTTATTCCTCTTAATGGATAGCCGGCGAATTATACGGTTTATTGGGATGGCAACAATAAAGGTTTCTTTTCGAGACTGTTTACCTGAGGCGGCTGAGCGATTACCATCCCCCCTTGAAGGCAAGGGTTGTCGCCGAAAGGCGCTCATAAAGATAGAGGCTCGACCATAACGAGTCCGTACAAAACTGATACACTTGACTACGAGTCGTCGCGAAAAATAAAAGGCGGATTAAATCCGCCAAACGGAGTATGGAACAATATGAATTCAAATATCGTCACTGTTGGCAAGAAGATCCGTCAGATCCGTGAAGCGGTTGGTTTGAGCCGTCCGAAGTTTGCTGATTTGCTGGGTGTTCCCCCCACAACCCTGAAGAACTACGAACTGGGTTATCGTGAAGTCGGTGGTGCCTTCCTGGTTGCCCTGGCTCATCACCCGGAACTGCACAAGTTCACTCTCTGGCTGCTGGCTGACAAAAAAGTCGCCGAAATCGGCCAGATTGGTCCGGACGATCTCGCCAAGGCGTAATCGTCACTGTGACAGATAGGAAATGCCGCCTTCGGGCGGTATTTTTTTGGGTCGCTGATCGATATTTTGATTTAACACGCTTTGAATTATCCATGCAGGCCAACGAGAATAAGCGGCCCCGAAAAGTGGGCCCCTTGGTGGTATCTGGCCACCCGAACACTATTACATTCAGGATGATATGAGCAATCGGTATGGAGTATGGGTATGAGCAGTAACGAGTTGGATAAACGCTATGGCCTGATGACTGCCATTGCGATGGTGGTCGGCGTGGTGATCGGCTCCGGTGTCTTCTTCAAGGCCGATGATGTACTGCGTCTGACTGGCGGTAATCTGGCCATTGCGCTGCTGGCATGGGCGCTGGGGGCATTTTCGATGATCTTCGGCGCGCTGGTGTTTGCCGAGTTTGCCCAGAGGATCGAAAAGTCCAACGGTATCGTCGATTATGCCGAAGCGGCATACGGCAAAATGTTTGGTTATCTGGTGGGGTGGTTTAAAGGCGTACTCTATTACGCCCCTCTTTCCGCCATCCTTGCCTGGGTCGCCGCTCTGTACACCATGATCTTGCTCGGCAGTGATAATCCGACCAACTCTGGTGCGACCTGGATACTGGCGGCTGTCTATATGACGGTCACCTATCTGATCAACTTCTATACCCCGGTCCTGGCGGGCAAGCTGCAAGTGGGTTCTACCCTGATCAAGTTGATCCCGCTGATCCTGGTTGCCATTGTGGGCACCATTTCAGGCTTGCTCAATGGTGTCACCGTGACCAACTTTGTGCAGGCAATGGATGGGATAGGAAGCACCGGAGGCACTCTGGCTACGGCCGTGGTTGCCACCGCCTTCGCTTATGAGGGGTGGATTGCCGCCGTGACCATCAACAGCGAAATTCGCGATTCCAAGAAGAATCTGCCCAGAGCGCTGGTGATTGGCACCCTGATAGTCTTTGTGGTCTACGTCACCTATTTCCTGGGGATCGCCAGCGTCTTGCCGACGGACGAGATAGTGGCGCAAGGGGATAACGCGGTAAATCTCGCGACAACCAGCCTGTTTGGCGGGACTGCCTCGACTATTTTGACCGTGTTCGTGATTATCTCCTGCCTCGGAACCCTCAATGGTCTGGTGTTGGCGACCATGCGTATTCCCTACTCGCTGGCGATCCGCAATCAGGGGCCAGCTCCCAAGTGGATGAGCCGTATCGAACCGCATCACCACATGCCAATCAACTCGGCCCTCGCGGCAGCGTTGTTGTCGGTGATCTACTCAGTGCTGTGGTACTGCAGCATCAACGAGACATTCGGTCGTTACATCGCCCTGGACGAGATGCCGATCGTGCTGATTTATGGCCTCTATCTGTTCCTCTATGTCTGGTACATGCGCACCTTTAGCGAGTTGGGCTGGATAAAGCGGTTTGTGATCCCGACCTGCGCCACCTTGGGCGCGCTCATCATTCTGTATGGCGGTATCACCAATCCCAGTCTGGGGCTCTATCTGCTGGTCTCTGTGGGGGTGATTCTGCTCGGGTTGCTCTTCTACCGTAAGGAGTGACCGGGTAAGGAAGTTGAAAAAAAAAGCGCCGAATGGCGCTTTTTTTCATTTGTAAACCGCAGCACGTCGACAACTAATTGCCCAGCACCCCGAGCCGGCCCAGTTCATCCTTGAGCTGGTCGAGGTTGCGCTCGACGCAGGCCTCTCCCTCCTCGATGGCATCGCTGGCGCGATGAAAGTCCATGATGGAGAAACTGCCAAGACGCGGACAGAGCTGGATTTCCGGGGGATCCCCTGCCATCCGCGCCCGGGTGATCCGCTCCTGCATGATGTTGATTGAGCCGCTCATCACGCTCCACATGCCGGGCGTGGCCGGTGTCGCTTCGCCGCGATTGAGCCACTGGCTGAGCAGGCCGCCGCCGGATTGATCCGGCTCGTCGGTCCAGGGTTGGTGCATGTCGGTGTTGAGGTTGATGGCGATCACCACCTCGGCCCCCATGGCGCGCGCCAGCGAGATGGGCACCGGATTGACCACGGCACCATCCACCAGCCAGCGGTCGTTGACCCGGGTCGGGGTGAGGATCCCCGGCATGCCGCAGGAGGCGCGCACCGACTGGCGCAGCGGCCCCCGTTGCAGCCAGATCTCGCGGCCGGTATCGAGTTCGGTCGCCACGCAGGCGAAGGGGATGGGCAGGCTCTCGAGCTCGGGATCCCCGAGATGGTTGGCGGCAATGCCAAACACCTTTTCGCCGCGAAACAGGCCGCCGGAGAGGGCAGGGTCGAGCAGGCTCACCACCTGCAGGCGGGTAAAGCCGCGCACCCAGCTCTCCAGTCTGTCCAGCTCGCCAGCGGCATAGGCGGCGCCGACAAAACTGCCGATGGAGCAGCCGGCGATGAGATCGGGCTTGATGCCGAGTCGTTCAAGAGCGCGGATGACGCCGATATGGGCCCATCCTCTGGCGGCGCCGCTCCCCAGAGCGAGCCCTACGCGGGGTTTTCGTGGCACGAAGTGACTCCTGAAAAGTGTGGAGGGCTCAGCTTACTCTGTGAGCTGGGCCTCGTCACCCTGCCATCTTTCCGAGCGGTTGCGGCCATTGCCTTTGGCCTGATAGAGGGCGACATCGGCGCGGCGGATCGCCTCGTGCAGCGGGATGGAGTCTGCATGGGGGTGGTAACCGAGACTGATGGTGACGGCCAGCTCTGGCACTATGGCGTGCCAGTCATAACCCTCGACCGCGCTGCGGATCTGCTCGGCCAGCGCGGCGAGACGAGCGTCGTCACAGCGGGCGACCAGCAGCAAAAACTCCTCGCCACCCCAGCGGATCAGGCAATCCGATGGGCTGAGTTGCTGCTGGCAGATCTGCACCAGCCGGATCAGCACGATATCACCCACTCCGTGGCCGAAGCGGTCGTTGACCCGTTTGAAGTGATCCGCATCGAACAGGATCACCCCGACAGGCATCTGTTTTGCCAGCTGGCCACTCTGCTCTTGCTGGGTCAGATAGTGCCGATTGAAGGCGCCGGTGAGCGCATCGTGGCAGGAGAGGTAGTTGAGCTGCAGGTTGAGACGGCGAGATCTCAGGCTGGAAAGGGCCGCCAGCAACATGAAGGCGATGGCGAGCAGGGTTGGAGCCGATTGGCAGATCAGCGCAACGAGCAGCTCAAACAGGGGGATGCGATGCACCAGCCGCAGCGGTGTATCGCTCAGCGCCTGGGTAAGTTGAAAGCCCCCCTGATTCCAGCGGTACTGATCGTCCGGTGCCAGATGCTGCTGGGGATGGGGATCCGAGTTGCTGCAGGCCAGCACCTGATCGTACTGATTGATGAGCAGGTAACCACCGAGCTTTGGAGTGAGCGCCTGCAACTGCTGGTGCAGCCGCGAGAGCAGCACATCCATGCTGATGACCCCCACCAGTGTCGAGCCTTTGTAGAGGGGTTGCGACATGGTGATCATGGTGCCAAGGCCGGCAAAGTCCTCATAGGGGCGCGAGAGAATGGTGGTGCGGCCGGGATTGGGGGTCGCCTGCGCATCCTGCCAGTAGGACTTCTCATAGATGGCATTGGTAAAACGGTACTGGCTGGAGGGGCGCCAGGGGTAGAGGTAGACAAAGTTGTCTGCGCCGGTGAAGTAGACCCAGGCGATCTCCTTGCCGAGGCGCTGGCTGGCGGTGGAGAGCAGTGGCGAGAGACTCAGGGCCAGATGAATGCGAGCTTCCCGCTCGCTGCCACGGGGGGGCAGAGGCCCCAGTCCGGTCAGGTTGCCGACCAGCCCTGCGGGCAGGTCGGCTGGCGGGCGATCGAGTGCAAGCCCTCCCGAGTTCTCCTCGATGTGGCGATAGAGCTGGCGGGTCAGTACCGACTGGGGATCGCTGCGCAGTCGCTCTTCGGCCTGACCGCGCATCGCCTCGAGGAAGATCTCGGTCTGCTTGAACTGATCGCGCAGGCGAATGGCGCTGTTGGCCGTATCGCTAAGATAGAGATCCTCTATCTGTTTCAGACTTTGCCGCAGGGTCAGACCAACCAGCAGAATGACGGAGGCAAACAGCAGCCAGGTCAGGCGTGAGAGGAAACGTCGGTCAGACACATTTGGCATAGGCGATTTGGCTATATTGCGAAGAAAACTGTCGCTAGTGTATGCGACTCTGCTAAAAAAGGGATCGAAAAGGCTTGATTGCAGTGATCTTGCGCTACTCCTGTTACGTTTTGTCACATTTATACATAGTCACGGCATAGTCTGGGGCTAAAATGGCCCCCAATCAGATTTCCCCCTCTCAACTCTGCATGGATTGTTCGATGAAAATGCGTATCTGGCTGGGCCTCGGCCTGCTCTCTCTGGTGGCTGCCATCTGGTGGGCGGTTGGTCACTTTCAACCGGCAGCCAAGGCCCCGACCCGCGAGATCAATATTCGCACCCAGACCGTCAAGCAGAGTCTGGCCGAGCCGACCCTCAAGCTGGTGGGCAAGCTGGAGGCCAACCGCTCCGTCGTCATCAGTCCCGAGGTGACCGGTCGCATCGTCACCATCGCCGTGAAGTCCGGGCAGGGCGTCGCCAAAGGGGAGACCCTGATCGCCCTCGACAACGGCAAGCAGCGCGCCGAGTTGGCCGAGCAGAGCGCCAGCCTGCGCGACGAGCACCGCAAGCTTAACGAGATGCGCAAGCTGGTGGCCCGTGGCGCCGTCACCCAGTCGGTGCTGGAGGGGCAGGAGGCCACCGTCGATCAGGTGCAGGCGCGGGTCGATGCCGCCCGCTACGAGCTCTCCCTGCGTAACTTGCAGGCGCCGTTTGCCGGCACCGTCAGCCTGATTGATCTGAGCGAAGGGGCGCTGGTCAATAGCGGCGATACCCTGCTGCACCTCGACGATATCGACACCCTGCGCCTCGATCTGGCGGTGCCGGAGCGCTACCTCGCCCTGCTGCGCCCCGGCATGGCGGTAACGGCGACCAGCGCTGCCTGGCCGGATCAGCACTTCAACGGCACCCTTACCACCCTCGACAGCCGCATCTCCAACGAGACCCAGAACATAAAGGCGCGGGTCGAGCTGCCCAATCACAACGGCCAGCTGCGCCCGGGCATGCTGCTCAACGTCGAGCTCTCGCTCCCCTCTCGCCAGCTCACCCTTATTCCTGCCCAGTCGGTGGAGTATGCCGGCGAGCAGCGCTTCGTCTATCGCCTCGAGGCCGATGGCCGGGTCAAGCGGGTGCCGGTGGTGCTCGGCGAGACCGAGGGGGAGACCGTCTGGGTCACCGAAGGGCTGAAAGTCGGCGATCGCATCGTGGTCGAGGGGCTGGTCAATCTGCGTGATGGTGCCAAGGTCCACGATCTGGCGGAGGTAAACGGCTGATGTGGCTCTCCGATATCTCAGTACGCCGCCCGCTGGTGGCGGTGGTGCTCAGCGCCCTGCTCACCGTGTTCGGTCTGGTCGCCTTCAGCAAGTTGACGGTGCGGGAGATGCCCGATGTGCAGACCCCGTCGGTCACCATCACCACCACCTATGAGGGGGCAGCCCCGGCGGTGATGGAGAGTCAGGTCACCAAACCCATCGAGGATCAGCTCTCCGGCATCAGTGGCATCAAGAACATCAACTCGGTGACCCGCAAGGGGCGCTCGATGATCACGGTGGAGTTCAAGCTCGGCTGGAACATGGTGGAGGGGGTCTCCGATGTGCGCGATGCCCTGACCCGCGCCAAGAGCAAGCTGCCGGAGGATGCCGACGACCCGCTGGTGACCAAGGATAGCGGCAGCGGCGATGTGGCGGTCTGGCTCAACTTCAGCAGCAGCCAGATGGATCGCACCGCCATGACCGACTACGCCAACCGGGTGCTGGTCGACCCCCTCAGTCTGGTGGATGGGGTGAGCGAAGTGGAGCTCTCGGGCGATCTCACCCAGGTGATGTATGTGCGGTTGCGCCCGGCCGATATGGCGGCGCGCGGCGTGACGGTGGCGGATGTGCAGGATGCCCTCAAGCGCGAGAACATCGAGCTGCCGGGCGGCGAGATCCGCAACAACTCCATGACCATGTCGGTGCAGATTGCCCGGCTCTACCACACCGCTGAAGATTTCCAGCAGTTGCAGGTGCGCACCGCTGCCAACGGCCAGAGCGTCTATCTCTCCGATATCGCCGATGTGGAGGTGGGGGCCAAGAACGAAGACAGCGCCTACCAGCGCAACGGCCGCGAGAGTCTGGGTATCGGCATCGTCGCCCAGTCCACCGCCAACCCGCTGGCGGTAGCGCAGGGGGTGGAGAAGAAGCTGGTGGAGATGCAGCGCTTCCTGCCGGAGGGGGCCAAGCTGGAGGTCGATTACGACTCCACCATCTTTATCAAGCAGGCCATCGACGAGGTATATGAAACCCTGGCTATCTGCGCCGTGCTGGTGGTGGCGGTGCTCTATCTGTTCCTCGGTCAGGGACGTACCACCCTGATCCCGGCCATCACGGTGCCCGTGTCGCTGATTTCAGCCTTTATCGGCGCCTGGTATCTCGGCTTTTCCATCAACCTCATCACCCTGCTGGCGCTTATTCTCGCCATCGGTCTGGTGGTGGATGACGCCATCGTGGTGGTGGAGAACATTCACCACCATCTGCAACGGGGTGAACCCCCCCTGCTGGCGGCTTGGCACGGCACCCGCGAGGTGGGCTTTGCGGTCATCGCCACCACGGCGGTGCTGGTGATGGTCTTTATCCCCATCGCCTTTATGGATGGCATGGTGGGCCGGCTCTTTACCGAGTTTGCGATTCTGCTCTCTTTGGCGGTGCTCTGCTCCTCACTGGTGGCGCTGACCCTCACGCCGGCCATGGGCTCCTGGCTGATGCGCCCGCTCGACAAGCCGAACCGGCTGACGGCGGCCCTCGATCACGGCCTTGGCTGGGTGGAGGGGCACTATCGCTACCTGCTGCAGGGGCTGCTGCGCCGCTCGCGCTGGATGCCGCTGGCGCTGCTGCTTTGTCTGGCCGGTATCGGCGCCCTCTTCACCCAGCTGCCGAGCAGCCTCACCCCGACCGAGGATCGCGGCGTGGTCTTCGTCTTCGTCAAGGGGGCGGAGGGGACCAGCATCGAGCGGATGAAGCGCAACATGCAGCAGGTGGAGTCCGCCATCATGCCGATGCTGGGCAAGGGGGTGGTCAAGGCGATGAGCTTCAGTACTCCCGCCTTTGGCCGTGGCGGCGATCAGACCGGCATGGTGATCATCCAGCTCACCGACTGGGCCGAGCGCGACATCACCGCCACCCAGTTCTCCCGCTCGCTGGGGGCCAAGCTCGCCGGCATTCCCGACGTGATGATCCGCACCTTCCAGCCGGGCTTCCGGGGCGGCTCCACCGCCGCGGTGCAGTTCGTGCTGCAGGGCAACGACTATGCCGAGCTCTACCAGCAGGGGCTGGAGCTGCAAAAAGCGGCGCAGGCCAGCGGCCTGATGATAAGCCCGGATCTCGACTACGCCGAGAAGACCCCGGAGCTGCAGGTGACCGTCTCGCGCGACAGCGCCAGCCAGCTCGGCATTCCGGTCTCCACCGTCGCCAGCACCCTGCAGGCGATGCTGGGCGGGGTGAGCAAGACCACCTATGTGGACAGGGGCGAAGAGTATGACGTCTACCTGCGTGCCAACCAGAAGGAGTTCAACGGCATCTCCGATCTTGGCCGCATCTACCTGAAGGCGGCCAATGGCGAGATGGTGAGCCTCTCGACGCTGGCGACGGTGAAGCAGGTGGCGACCGCCAATCGCCTCAACCACTACCAGCGCCAGAAGGCGGTGACCCTGACCGCCGACGTGGCGCCGGATCACACTCTGGGCGAGGCCCTCGACTTCCTCGATGGCTGGGCCAACGAGCATCTGCCGAGCGGCATGACGGTCGATTACGCCGGTGACTCCAAGGATTACCGCGACAATCAGGGGGAGATGGCGATGGTCTTCGGCCTCGCCCTGCTGGTGGTCTATCTGGTGCTGGTGGCCCAGTTCGAGAGCACCCTCACCCCGACCGTGGTGATGATGACGGTGCCGCTCGGCATCTTCGGTGGTCTGCTTGGCCTCTGGCTGACGGGGCAGGAGATGAGCATCTACAGCCAGATCGGCATGATCATGCTGATCGGCATGGTGACCAAGAACGGCATCCTGATCGTCGAGTTCATCAACCAGCTGCGCCAGCGCGGGGAAGGGTTCGAGGAGGCGATCATCGCAGGCTCGGTGCGCCGCCTGCGCCCGATCCTGATGACCTCGCTCACCGCCATTATCGGTGCGGTGCCGCTGATGCTCTCCATGGGGGCGGGCTACGAGAGCCGGATGGCGGTGGGTACCGTGGTCTTCTTCGGTCTGTCGCTGGCGACCGTGGTTACCCTGCTGGTGGTGCCTGCCACCTACCACCTGATTGCCCGCCACGCCGGCATGACCGGGCAGCGGGATCAGCAGGTAGACGAGGCGCTGGCCGCCAAAATGGTTGCCAAAGGGGAGGGGGACGAACAGACCCCGGCCCACTGACGGCCGCCGTCAGGGTGAGTTTTGCCAACAAGGGCGCCTGCGGGCGCCCTTGCTTTTGGCCTGTTTGCTGGCGGAGTTGCTGGCTGAATGTATGGCGGTATTGATGGCCAGCCCTTATCCCGTGCGAACTCTGGGGGCAAAAAGCCATCGCCCCCCTTGACCGCAACCGGTATAATGCGCGACCCGAATTGTTCCAGGTGGTTAAAATGCAGCCGGTTACCAACCTTTTCTCCTATCCCCGCTATTGGGCCGAGTGCTACGGCACGGCGCCCTTCCTGCCCATGTCCCGCAAAGAGATGGACAAGCTCGGTTGGGACAGCTGCGACGTCATTCTGGTGACGGGGGATGCCTACGTGGATCACCCGAGCTTCGGCATGGCGGTCATCGGCCGCATGCTCGAAGCGCAGGGCTTTCGGGTCGGCATCATCGCCCAGCCGGACTGGTCATCGAAGGATGACTTTATGCGTCTGGGCAAACCGAACCTCTTCTTCGGGGTGACTGCGGGCAACATGGACTCCATGATCAACCGCTACACCTCCGATAAAAAGCTGCGCCACGACGACGCCTACACCCCGGGGGATGTGGGCGGCAAGCGACCGGATCGCGCCACTCTGGTCTATACCCAGCGTTGCAAGGAGGCCTTCAAGGAGGTCCCCGTCGTTATCGGCGGCATCGAGGCATCCCTGCGACGCATCGCCCACTACGACTACTGGTCCGAGACCATCCGCCGCTCCATCCTGCTCGATGCCAAGGCCGATATCCTCATCTACGGCAACGCCGAGCGGCCGCTGGTGGAA
The DNA here is from genome assembly GCF_019048745.1 of Aeromonas sp. FDAARGOS 1410. Taxonomy (NCBI): domain Bacteria; kingdom Pseudomonadati; phylum Pseudomonadota; class Gammaproteobacteria; order Aeromonadales; family Aeromonadaceae; genus Aeromonas; species Aeromonas sp. FDAARGOS 1410. The sequence goes on from NZ_CP077401.1 coordinate 1,739,312, forward strand.
GTGGCCCACCGCATCGCAGCGGGGGAGACCATCGAGACCATGCAGGATATTCGCGGAACAGCCGTGATCCGCAAGGAGCCGCTGCCGGGTTGGAAAGGGGTGGATTCGAGCAAGCTCGACCAGATTGGCCGCATCGATCCCATCCCCAACCCCTATATGGAAGGGGCGCCCTGCGCCGATGACGCCAGCGAAACGGCACCTGCCGCGCAGGAGGCCAAACCCGTGCTGGTGCAACCGGCCAAGCCCAAGCCGTGGGAGCTGACCTACGTCAAGCTGCCCGCCTATGAGCGGGTCAAAGAGGACAAGGTGCTCTATGCCCACGCCTCGCGCATTCTGCACCACGAGACCAACCCCGGCTGCGCCCGCGCCCTGGCGCAGGCCCACGGCGATCGCATCGTCTGGGTCAACCCGCCCGCCTTCCCGCTCGAAACCGAGGAGATGGACGGCGTCTTCGGCCTGCCCTACCAGCGGGTGCCGCACCCCGCCTATGGCAAGGAGAAGATCCCGGCGTTCGACATGATCAAGACCTCGGTCAACATCATGCGCGGCTGCTTTGGCGGCTGCTCCTTCTGCTCCATCACCGAGCACGAAGGGCGCATCATCCAGAGCCGCTCGGAAGAGTCGATCCTCAAGGAAATCGAAGATATCCGCGACAAGGTGCCGGGCTTTACCGGCGTCATCTCGGATCTCGGCGGCCCCACCGCCAACATGTACAAGCTGCGCTGCAAGAGTCCCAAGGCCGAGCAGACCTGCCGTCGCGCCTCCTGTGTCTGGCCCACCATCTGCCCGCATATGGACACCGACCACAGCCCGACCATCAACCTCTATCGCAAGGCGCGCGACCTCAAGGGGATCAAGAAGATCCTGATCGCCTCCGGCGTGCGTTACGACATCGCAGTCGAAGATCCCCGCTATATCAAGGAGCTGGCCAAGTACCACGTCGGCGGCTACCTCAAAATCGCGCCGGAACACACCGAGGAGGGGCCCCTCTCCAAGATGATGAAGCCGGGCATGGGCAGCTACTACCAGTTCAAGGAGCTGTTCGACAAATACTCCAAAGAGGCGGGCAAGCAGCAGTACCTGATCCCCTACTTCATCTCCGCCCACCCGGGCACTACCGATGAAGACATGGTCAATCTGGCGCTCTGGGTCAAAGAGAACCGCTTCAAGCTCGATCAGGTGCAGAACTTCTACCCGTCGCCGCTCGCCAACGCCACCACCATGTATTACACGGAGAAAAACCCGTTAAACAAGGTGAGCCGCGAGGGGGGCGATGTGTTCGTCGCCAAGGGCGAGCGCCGTCGCCGCCTGCACAAGGCGCTGCTGCGCTACCACGATCCCGCTGGCTGGCCGATGATCCGCGAAGCCCTGCTCGCCATGGGCAAGGGCCACCTGATTGGCAACGGCCCCGGTTGTCTGGTGCCAGCAGAAGGGCGCAACGAACGCGCCGCCAGCGGCAAGGGGATGAAACCGGCCCTGACTCGCCATAGCAACATCAGTCACCAGCGTGGCAACGGCGCAGGCAACAAGGCTGCGGGCCAGAGCAACGGCCAGCACGCCAACAGCAGCGCCAACAAGAGCGGCAAGGGCAATGGCAAGCCGCTGGGCTCCGAGCTCAAGCTGGGGAACGGCAAGCCCGCCGGACAAGGCGCAGGCCAGAATGTCGGTAAGAGTGCAGGCAAGGGCAAACCGACAGGCAAACCCGCCCATAAGGGCAAGGCACCGACCCGTGCCGGTTCTGCCAAACCTGCCACTCAGCAGGGCGGCAAGCCTGCGGCCAAAGGAAATGGTGCCAAGCGACCGGCTCGGTGATATTTGCTGATTAGCAGCGCGATAGAAATAAAAAAGCGACCGGATGGTCGCCTTTTTATTTCCATGAAACTTTAAATTATAAATTTTATTTGCTATCACTCACTGGTTTTATTAATAGCGTAGATTAAACTTTTCCTTTACTGTAGTAATTTCTTAAATCTGTCTTGTATATAGCCAATTGGTGAGCACAATTATCATTACCTTCCAATGCTTGAGGGTGCTTATATGGCTCTTTTTCACAATAAGAGACATTATTTTTTTTGTTTTTATGTTCGCAATAAAAATATGCCGGACATTTATATATCTCTTCTTTCTTAAGTATTGTTGCATCTATAATGCTTTGGGTTTTCTTAGTTAGAAGTATGGAGGTGATAAATGTTAACCAACCCGTATGATTATGATAAATTGATTGATGATCACCTATCACTATATTTTCTATTTCATCAGATGAAGGTCTTGATTGATCTGTAGTATAAATTATACTACCACCTGAGTTTTTAATTAAATCTTCTAACTTGTTTTTATAATTTATTTCATTTATTTCAATTAAAAAATCCAGTTCTAAGAATGGGGTGGATTTCCTATTGTGAAGATTTTTATTTATAGATGAATTAAATGACTTAATAACATCTCCTAAGTAAGGGTCGTCAATAGGAAATCCTCTATCAATAATATTTCTAGTTTCTTTGATCCAATTGTCATTTATTGAGATGAGTTCTTCAACATGTTTCTCGCATATTTCTTTTATGACTTCATCATCACACTGTTCTTTGCCGTAACTAAACATCAAAAAAATAAACATTTGATGAGGACTAGAATGTTGTAAAGCTGTGAGCATTAGGATAATTAAACGAAGGTTACTACAGTTTGGAGCTATATTATTAGCTATGCTCTCACCTGTTTTATAAGGGATTGAATTTGCTTCAAAAATTTTGTTGTGGAAATTTATTTTTTTGCAGAAATATTCCTCTAAGATATGAGCGCAACTTTCATAAAACTCTCCAATACCAAAAACAAAATAAAAATGTGATGAATTATATGAGTAGTGTATTTTTATTGCATCATCTGTAAATATTTGTTTTTTGATATCATCAAAACACTCTATTTCAAAAACATCTAATAAACCACTTTTTTGCGGGGTGTCACTTTTATGACAAGCATATTTTTTTAATGTTTGTAGAGTTTTTTTACGATAATTATTACTCACCTCATCATCAATGTTGAATTTTATATTTCTTGTGTTTTGCCACATTGATACGATGCAATCAAATTGTCTGAATCCAATAATGGACGAAGTGTTTTGAAGTTGATGAATGAACTCATGAAATAAAGTTACGCAATCTCGCTGATTAAGTGAATATATCCCTGGTGAAGTTTTTTTACTTTCGCTATATGTTTTATTTACCAAAATCCTCAATGAGTAAGGGTCATAAGAACCCAATGTATTATTTAAATAATCTAAAAGATCAATATTCTCATCCATGACTAGTTACCTCATGAAAATTAATTAAACTATATAAATATTCCGTTCTAGTTATGTGTAGAAAAATACTCATGTTTTATAAACAGAAAGGTGTGCAATACAAAAATTAAGTTGTTAATTAAAGGTTGAAATAAGTAGTTAATGCGATGATGTATAGGTCTTATATATAAGTAGGCTAGGGGTATTATATTTTTATTGCCCCAGCAAGAGTTAAGTAAAATGGGATAATAAAACTTGTTAATTTTTTAGAAGGTTACGCTCAATAATACTTATTACCTTTGAAAAGGATTGTGCTAACTTCTCTAACAATGGGTCATCATCGTTTAAGTTTTTAATTAGTTTACTAATTTTTTCTTTTCCATCATCGGTGAATTTATAGTTCACTAATATTATTTGATGTGAAGTTAACTGATTGATAATTTCATCAAAGCTCATCTTGGCATTCACTACTTCTCTACAACCATTCTCGTTGAGTTTGTCCATATTATCTTCGATTACTTCAATCCAGTTTTCTTGTTTGGCTATATTCCATAGCTCTGGTGGCATAAGTTTCTCTAGGTCCACGCTAACCTTTAGTTTTTTATTTGAATAAAGTTTCTTTAAATCTTCATTTGGAGGTAATTTTTCTGCTTTCAAATAGTTACTGTTTTGAAGGGCGGAGTTAATGCTTTCGATAGCTTTAGAACCAGCATCATCCTTATCTACAAGAATTAATCCCTTAACTGGATTTTTTTTATGTTTCTGCATGAGAGCGAAAGCATGACCTCTGTCGCATGCAGAGTTTGCGCAATTACTGCCATCGTTGGGAACGTATATCTTTAGTTTGGAGTCAAGGTTTTTAAATTTTAAAATTCTAGAGATAACTCGCCGATCAGTATGTCCCTCTAAAAAGAGATGTGGAAGATTTGTTTCTTCAATAGCTTTTGCTAGCTTTTGATAATCATGTTTATATTTATCCTCTTTTTCTTCCCAAAGTTTCTTTTTTTCCTCAACTAAGGGCGCAATAAGTTGTAAAAAACCCATGTTTCCATGAAGAGAGTCTGCTCCAGTTGGTTCAATGATTGTTTCGTTATTTGCTTTTGTAACATAATAGCTTGCTGTTTTTAGATTATCTGGCAAGCTAGCATCTCTTGTTATTGAATAAATTGCAGGGGAATGAGTGGTAATTAAAATCTGCGTATGACTTTTTGCGGCATCAATTATTTGACGTGTTAACTCGAAACAAGACAAGAATTCAACGTTATTTTCTGGCTCTTCAAATGCCCAGATTTGTGGGGAAATTAAGGCTCTTTTAGCTTGGCTTTGTTTTCTTGATGCTATAAATGATAAAAGCATTGGTATATGTCTGATCTTTATTCCATCACCACGCCTAGATAATGGTATACCATTGGAGCTAAACTCTAAGGCTCTAAATATAGCACCTAAGTTTGTTGGAAGCTTAACCATATTACTACCTGAAAACTCTTTACTGATAGACTCCATCAATTCTTGTACGTGCTTATTAATCTCATTTTCAAAGCTTGAAGATGACTCATGGAGCCCTAGCGCTGACAACGCATCATAGAGTTTTACTTGAAGGTTTTCGAAGTATCGTTCATCTTTGATTGCAGGTATGTACTCGAAGTCAATACGACTAAGCATCGCAGGAATCTGACTTTTTTCTGGGAAATCTTGTTTATCTTTAATAACATCACCTACCAAATCGCAAAGTCCCCATTTTTCTCCTGCACGATGAGGGCCGCTGCTTCGCCAAACTTTTGTCCAGTATACAAAACTGGGATGATCTTCTTTTCTGTAACTCTTAGGTAATTTAAAAACCAGTTCAACAATAATCTCTTTTGCTCTTTGAGAATACTCAGGTGCAAATTTACAATAGTCCGCTGTAAAATCATATTCTCTGTTGTAATCTGTTTTACCTTTAAAAAAGAGATTTAGTGCTCGTAGGATATTAGACTTTCCAGCATCGTTTCTACCAACGAACGTTGTTATTTCTTCCACGGAAACGACTTGTTTTATAATGGACCTGAAATGTTTTATCGATATTTGGCGAATCATTTTGTGTTACTCGAGATAATTTGTTGGTATTTTCCATATTAACGTGTTGACTTGTTTCCAATCTACCAAAATATGCTACCGCCCGTGGATTACAGCTTCCAATATGCTCCCTTAACCCGCGCTGGCAGCAACCCATCGCAGTTCAACAGGTTCTGGATGGCCATGGTAAGCCAAACGGAACTGCTTCGGCGAGCCTTAAAGTGATGTAAATATCAGAAACGTCTCGTTTTTTGACCTCTATCAAACTCTTCTTGCTCTGCCACCTCGCTACCAACCAGACAGTGATCGGGCGCTGGCTGCTGGCCATCCTGCGGCTATGGTCGGGTGCTGGCACCCATCAGATTGTTTTACTGGTGCAACGCATAAACGAAGAGCTGTTGCACAGGTGGAACAATCAAGGGGCGGTGCGGGCAGGGCAACAGGGGCGGGGAGGGAAAAGCAGGAGGCCCGGTAGAGATAAAACCCCCGGCTGGCGCGCTTTACATCAGGTGGTGCCATTTGGTGCATGGAGTGGTCGATTTAATGGCAGTGGGTGACTAGACTAGCTTGGTCTTCTTATGAGACCTATTAAGCCTGTTTACTGTTAACCATAACCGGAAGGATCCGACATGAAAGCGATGACTGCAGCCCTCTTGCTCCCCCTGATTCCCCTTGCCGTTCAGGCGGGGGCGCCTGTGTGGATCACGATTGGGGCCGATAGCGGGGTTGAACTCAAGCAGGTCAATGCCAAGCTCTCCCCTCTGTTCAGTGCCAGCGGGGCGCCCGTCCAGCTGGCCCAGATTGAGGCAAGCGAGCTTGGCTCCCTCTCGCACCTGATGCACGAGGGGCACCAGCGCTGCGGTGGCTATGTGGTGCACACGACCCTGGCCGATGCGCTGCAGAGCATGGCCCAGCCCCTTAGCCAAAACCTGTTCAGCGCCCCGCCGTTGACCCAGGGGGCCAGTGTCAACCGGCTGCTGCCCCATCTGGATCAGGGCAATATCGCCAGCACCATCAGCAAGCTGTCCGGCTGGCGCAACCGCTACTACACCACCCCCACCGGCACGCAATCCGCCGACTGGGTGGCCAGCCAGTGGCAGAGCCTCGGCAGCACCCTGCCATGGGCCAGCGTCAGCCGGGTCAAACATAGCGGTTACCCGCAACAATCGGTGGTGCTGACCCTCAAGGGGAGCCGCTATCCGGACGAAGTAGTGGTGCTCGGTGGCCATCTCGATTCCACCGCAGGCTCGGCCCCCAACAGCAAGACGCTGGCCCCTGGCGCCGATGATGACGCCTCCGGCATCGCTACCCTGACCGAGGTGCTGCGGGTCATCGCCGAGCAGGGCCGCCAGCCGGAGCGCACCCTGCAATTTATCGGCTATGCGGCAGAGGAGGTGGGCTTGCGAGGCTCCAAGGATATCGCCAGCCGCTACAAGGCGGCCAACACCAAAGTATTGGCCGCGCTCCAGCTGGACATGACCAACTACAAGGGCTCGGCGAGCGACATCGTCTTTATGACCGACTACACCGACAAGGGGCTGACCGGCTACCTCACCCAGCTGATCGATGCCTACCTGCCACAAGTCAGCTATGGCTATGACAGCTGTGGCTATGGTTGCTCGGATCACGCCTCCTGGCACAATCAGGGCTACCCCGCCGCCATGCCGTTCGAGTCACGCTTTAGCGAATACAACCCCAGGATCCACACGGCGCAGGATACGTTGCAAAACTCGGATCCCTCGGCTGGCCACGCTCTCAAGTTTGCCCAGCTGGCGACCAGCTTTGCCGTCGAAATGGGTAAGATAAACTGAGTCACAGGCCGCTGTGCAAGCCAAAAGGAGGGAAGTCTCGGCTTCCTTCCTTTATTTCTATCTCCATAAACCTGTGAGCTGTGGTGGCTGCCGGTGCCGGGATCAGCGGTTGCGCCGCTGCGGCTCGCTGCGATGCAAAAAGGTGGTCAGGGTATCGCGCGGCGGCGTGATGCCGCACTGCACCAGAATCCGCCCGATGGCGCCCCTGTGATAGCCGCCATGAGTTACCAGATGGAGCAGCATTTCGTCGCGGCTCATCTGCCCCTTGTCACCATCGACAAAGCGAAACGAGAGCGGGGTTGCTCCCTCTTGCGGGCCCAGAGCCGCGACGTAATCCACCAGCCAGTTATCCAGCTCGGTGACTGCGCTGTGCAGGGCGGTGAGGGTCGGCGTCTCCGGGGTATTGGTGGCGGTAAAGCCGTGGCGTTCCCCCAGCAGATTGGCCTTGAAGATGGCATCGACCACATGGATATGGTTGAAGATCCTGAGGCTGGTGTGGTGGGCCTCGCCATATTGCTGCGCATCGAGCGTGGCGATGGCATCCAGCAGCTCGCCATCGGCCCAGCGTTTGTAGTGAAAGAGGGATTGCAGTGTCTTGTTGCTCATCGCGTCCTTGCCCTTGTCGCTTCGTGAAGTGCGGCATGGTAGCCAAAATGGGCTCAATACGAAACCCGTTCTGCTGCTGTTCTGCCCCCGCCATACAAAAAGCCCCGAGAGCTGGCGCTTTCGGGGAAGAGGAAAAACATCGACAAGGAGTTACAAAGGCATTGGGGTCACACCTGAACCGGATCAGGCATCGACATAGAGCACCTGACCGCTAATAAAGCCATCGACGGAGCGCTCAAATGCCTTGCCGACCAAAGCGCCCGGCACCGGCTGAAAGCCCGGCATCATCTCGCCATATACGTCCCACGCCTCTTCCAGCACGGTCGGGTTGACCACATTGATGCGAATGCCACGGGGCAGCTCGTGGGCCACGCACTGGACAAAGGTATCGATGGCGCCGCTGGTGGTGGCATCGGCAATGGCCAGCGGGATCGGCTTGATATTGAGGATGCCGGAGATCAGGGTGAAGGAGCCCCCCTGATTGATGTAGTTGAGGCCGATATTGACCAGATTGATCTGGCCCATCAGCTTGCTCTGGATGGTGGTTTGCCACTGCTCGTCGCTCATCTCGCCAAAGGGGGCGTATTCGCAAAATCCTGCGGTATTGACCACCGCATCGAAGGAACCCACGTTTTGGTAGAGCCGCTCGATGGACTCTCGGCTGGTGATATCCACCTGAAAATCACACCCCTCGCCGGAGCGGCTGGCGGTGATCACTTTGTGCTTGCCCAAACCACTGAGGGCGGCTTGCCCCATTTTCCCCTGAGCACCAATCAGAATGACAGTTTTCATCGTTAACCTCGCTTTGCTGGAAGAGCTGCAAGGTTAGAGAGCCACTGATACAATGTAAATCATGGGTAATTTGTATGTGATACAACTGAAATTGGTGAGGTAAGGGTGGAGAAGATCGATATCAGGCAGATGCGGGTGCTGGTGCTGCTGGTGAGATACAAGAGTGTGTCGCGGGTGGCCGAGCTGCTGGAGATCTCCCAGCAGGGGGTGAGCAGCCATTTGAAAAAGCTGCGCGATCTCTTTCCCTCCCAGCTCTTTATCCGCCAGAGCGCCGGGTTGCAGCCGACCGATTACGCCTGCGAGCTGGCCGCCAGGTTCGAGCAGATCCTGGCCGATATCGACGGGGTCTTTGTGGCAGCACCCTTCGATCCCGCCAGCAGCCAGCGCACCTTCAGGGTGATGGCCAACGAGTATGCCCAGCTCGCCATTATCCCAAGGCTGGCGAGCGCCCTGCGCACTCAGGCGCCCTCCATCCGGCTCGATGTGGTGGACTTTCAGACCGAGCAGCATCTGGAGGCGCTGGCCAGCGGCGAGGTCGATCTGGTGATTGGTTTTGATGCCTATCTCGACCCGGGGTTGCTGCGCACCACCCTGCGCCGGGATCACTACTGCTGCGTGCTGCGCCGCGACTCCCGATATATTCCGGACAACGCTCCGCAGGATATGGCTGCCATCCCCTTTGTGCAGTTCGCCAACAGCGTCGGCAATTTCGAAGGGCAGATGAGCCCGCAGCAGGTTGCCAGCGCGGCGGTGGCGACGCTCCCCTGCTACACCTCGCTGCAAGCCTTTATGTCGGTCAATGATGTTGCGGCCTGCATTCCGTCGGCCATCGCCGCCCTCGGCGATTTTCGCGTGCTGGAGCTGGCCGGGGCGCCGCAACAATTCGAGGTGGTGGTCGGCAGACATCGCAAAAGTCAAGGGAATCTCGCCATCGAATGGCTGGCCGAGGTGATCAAGGCCGCCACCCCGCTCGCTTCCGCCTGATCGCACCACATGCGTTCGGGCCGGTGAGGCCGGTTGAGGACAAGCCCTTGTCCGGCCATCACCTGCCATCCTGTTCAGCCCCGTCCCACCTTTCTCCCGCTCGGCCAATCCCTTGTGATCCAGTCGGACGAGCGCTGCTCGTCCCTGCCAGCCAACCGCCGCTAGTAGCCCAACCCTGATTTTTGCGCAGGTGAAACATGAATCCCTTAAAGCGTTACATAGGTGAAACGATTGGCCGCAGGCAGAGGCGAACCCAAGGGGGAGGGGCGAGGCAAATCGTTCCCCCGATCACCAGATAACAGCGGCCAAAAGAGGCAAGGGGAGTCGGCCCCAAGGCCAGCAAGGATGGGGCCTGGCGCCGATCGGCTGGTTGGCTGAAAAGGGCGGCAAAGCGCGTCCGGCGCAGGCTGGATAACCCCATGAAATATCTGGTTACACTCTTCCCGTCCTATTGATTGAATAGTGATTGAATATCGACGGGCGGGGTGTGAAGATGCGCGCCACTCGCCTTGGCGAGACCTATATAACAAGCGACGGCGGTGAGGCTGGCGGCAGATGCTCCGGCCCCCACCGCGGCGAAAACCCGGGCCGGGATGGCCTCATTTTGTGAGTTCAGGTTCCATGAAAAAACTGTTTCTGTTATTGCCCGCTCTGCTGCTGACTGCTTGTGCAGGCAGCATGACCTCTGTCGACAAGACCAGTCCGGAAGGGCGCAAAGTGGTTATTGGTCAGTTCCCGCCCAAGCCGGAGAACAACTGCACCCTCAAGCACAACGAAGAGATGCCAATGAACTTGCTGGAGCGTTACAGCACCGCCGGCATGCTCAACTCCTACATGAACAACAGTCAGGAGAGTCTCAAGGTCGCCGATGCCAAGCAGGCCAACTACGTTCACATCTATCTGCCGGCCCAGAAGATGCTGTTCGGGGTGATCGATCTTAACTACAACGACAAGCCGCGCATCACCTACTACGACTGCCAGTCCCTCAAAGGGCTGTCACGGGGCTGATGCCCGCAGGCCGCCATTGGCTGGCCGGAGAGGCAAGGGATTAATCGACAGGGGCGACCAGCGGGTCGCCCCTGCTGTTTTTGGTGCCGCCGATGGAGGCGGCGAGAGGGGAGTGTTACCCTGTCGGCCAGTTTGCATTGCCGGGTTGCCGCAAGAGTCGTTGCCGCAACCCTTCACACGCTTGCCAGATAAAACAAGGAGTTGTCATGCGCATTGCCATGATTGGTTTGGGGGATATCGCCCAAAAAGCCTATCTGCCGCTGCTTGCCAGCGATGAGCGGGTCACCCCGCTGCTCTGCACCCGCAATCCAGCTGTGCTGGAAAAGCTCGCCCGCCAGTATCGGGTCGCCGAGTGCGTTACCGATGTGGCGGCCCTGCTGGCCAGCCGCCCCGACGCCGTGATGATCCACGCCGCCACCGCCGTTCACCGCGAGCTGGCCGAGCAGTGCCTGCGCGCCGGTATCCCCACCTTTGTCGACAAGCCCCTGTGCGACAATCTGGCCGAGGCCGAGGCGCTGGCCAATCTCGCCATCGCGCAAGATTGCCCCCTCTTTACCGGTTTTAACCGCCGCTATCTGCCCGCCATGGCCGAGGCCCGCACCCAGCCGCTCACCGAGCTTAACTGGCAGAAACACCGCTTCGCCCTGCCGGGCAAGGCGCGGGATTTTATGTTCGACGACTTTATCCATGTGCTCGACAGCCTCTGCTTCTATGGCGGCGTGCCGGGCGGCGACTTTCATGCGGTCTTGCGACCGGATGCGAAGGACAACAGCCTGTTGGCCGGGGTCAGCGTCAGCTGGCAGAGCGGCGATCGCGCCATCAGCGGCAGCATGAACCGCAGCGCCGGGATCACCGAGGAGCGCATCGATGCCTACGGCGACAATCTCTCCCTGCACCTTGAGAACTGTACCCGCGGCAGCATCGCCCGCGACAAGCAGGCACAGATGCTTAGTCCCAACGACTGGCAGCCGGTGCTGGCCCAGCGCGGCTTTGCCACCATGCTGGAGCACTGGTATCAGCAGATTGAAATCGGCAAGGCAGATAGCGAGCTGATCGCCTCCTACCTGCACGGTCACCGGCTGGCAGAGCAGTTGGTGGCGCTGGCTGACAAGCGGGGATAAGGCTGGCTGGAAGCCTGAGGGATGTGAATACGAGGTGCGCGACGATAGCGCACCAAAAACAACGGGGGCCGCAGTTGCGGCCCCCCGTTGTTATGGGATGAGATGCATGGGATCAGATGCACTTCACCGGTTTGGGCAGGCCGCCAATCTTGGTCGCCTGCTTGGCTGGCCCTTCCGGGAACAGCTTGTAGAGGTAGCGGCTGTTGCCCTTCTCGGGGCCGTACTGCTTCTCCATCGCCTTGACCAGCGCCCGGATGGCGGGAGAGGTGTTGAACTCCAGATAGAAGGCGCGCACAAAGCGCACCACTTCCCAGTGCGGCTCCTCAAGCGTGATCCCCTCCTGCGCGGCCAGCACCAGCGCCAGCTCCTCGCTCCAGTCGTTGCTGTTGAGCAGGTAGCCCTTGGCATCGGTCTCGATGAGTTGGCCGTTGAATTCCAGCTGATGTTTTTCGGACGCAGACATGAGGGCTCCTCGCTAATGGGGCTATCAGGATTGGGCGGGCATGGTAGCGCCTTGATCCCCGGTGAGCAACCGGCTCTCGTTGGCCAGATGCAGCAGCTGATCCGCCAGCTCGCTGATCAGGTTGAGCTGTTGGGTCAGCATCAGCTGCTCCTCGCTGCTGTCTGCGCTAATGATGGGGCACTGACCACCGATGGAGCTGGAAGGGTTGCCCGCCAGATGACCGGCGGCCTGCTCCAGGGTGTGGCAGATGTGGTGGCGCACCTCATCCAGCCCGCTGATGGCCTCCAGCTTGTCGCGATGGGCCCCCAGCGCCGAGATGTAGGAGAGCAGGGCGTGGTTGCGCCAGGTGAGGGTAAAGCAGAGATCGAGGAAGCGGCGGCGCTTTTGCGGCTCCACCAGCATGCTCTGCCAGGCGGTGGCCAGTTCGCTGTCCGCCAGATGGGCGCTCTTGCGCGCCACCCGATAGTCGATGGACTCGTCCCGCTGCTGCTTGAGGCTTGCCAGCACTGCCGAGAGGTAGCGGGCGTTGGCCGAGAGCGAGTTGGCGATAAGCGTCGGCAGCCGCTTGTACTGCCAGTCCGGCCAGAGCCAGGCCACCAGCCCGTAGGAGATCAGACAGCCGAGCAGGGTATCGAGCAGCCGCGGCCCCAGAATGGCAAAGCCGATGCCATCAAGCAGGTTGAACGCCATCAGCACATAGAGGGTGATAAAGCAGACCGCGGCGCTGTAGTTGTTGCGCACCTGGGTGAAAAACAGGAAGGCGGCCAGCCCCATCACCACCAGCTGGACGTGCAGCTCGGGGAAGAGCCAGAGCACCGGAATACCCACCAGAATACCGGCGAAGGTGCCGAGCATCCGCTGCACCAGTCGGCGGCGGGTGGCGCTGTAGCTGGGCTGGCAGACAAACAGCACGGTCAGCAAAATCCAGTAGCCCTTTTCCAGATCAAAGGCTTGCAGTATGCCGTAGCCGATCACCAGCCCGAGTGACAAACGCAGCGCGTGGCGAAACACCATGGAGTGCAAGGTGAGGTGCTGCTTGAGCTGGGTCAACAGCGGCAGGCGGGGCGGCCGCGCCAGCGCGGGCAGCTCCTGCTCCGGCTGCTCGGGGTTTTGCAGCACTTCGGCGCTGCCGAGCAGCTGATTGATGCTGGCCAGATTGCGGCGCAGGAACTTCATCGGCGTCAGCAGGGTTTTCGGGTAGTGCTGCTTGAGATTGGTGAACTCCAGCTGATCACCGAGGGCTTCCAGCGTCCAGTGTATGCGCTTGTTATGGGCATAGGGCTTGTGGACCAGAATGGCGTAACCGAGCCGCTGGCACGCCTCGGAGAGCTGCAGGAACACCTCCTGAAATCCTTCCAGTACTATGCCCTGCTTGAGCTCCGCTTCCAGCCGGCTGTAGGGGTAGTGGCTGGAGGTGGCGCGCTCGTGAATTTCCAGCGCCAGCAGGTAGAGGCGCAGCAGGCTGGCAAGCTCGGGGCTCGCCGGATGGCGGCGGCTCAGGCGGGCGTTGAGGGCCGACTTGGTGAGGGTCAGCGCACTCACCAGATTGATATTGAGCTGGGCCAGATTGTGGCGAATGGCCTGGGCGCCGTGCTCGTCCGCCGGGAAGAAGCGGGACTTTTCCAGCAGGTAGCGACCAAGGGCGAAGTAGCTCTGGGCCAGCTGCTCGTGCAGGGTCTTGTAGGGCAGCAGCCAGAGCCAGATAAACGAGACCAGCCCGTACCAGAGGGCGCCTGCGCCGAGTGCCAGCGGCTGGTAGAAGAGATCCGGCGCCTTGGCGGCCCCCAGCATGGTGTAGATGGCGATCAGCAGCGAGCCGAAGCTGATGGTGGCATAGCGGGCGCCGAGCGCCCCCACCATCACGAAGATAAAGGTGGAGCTGGCGAGCCCAATGGCAAACAGCCAGGGGGTGGGGTAGAGATACTGCACGCACAGGGACGCAAACATGAAGCAGATGAGCGTCATGGCGAGGTTTTTGAGCCGTCCCCACAGGCTGTCGTCGGTTTCGGCGATGGCGCCCGCCACTACCCCGAGGGAGAGCAGCACGGTGAGCTGGATATTGCCGGTGGCCAGGGTGAAGGCGAGCAGACCGATAATGGCCAGCAGCACCTTGAGGGCGAAGTAGATGTGACTATCGGTCAGCAGTCGGCGCAGCAGGCCAGAGAGATCCATCGGCATGAAACAGGAACAACCCTTGAACGAAACGAGGGCAGGATGTTACCCCGCCAAGCGAGAAGCGGCCCTGATTTGGATCAGGGCCGCTTCGCATCATATCCTTGATTTGCAACTTATCCTGACAGAAACAGGAGCCAATAAAAACCCCGCCGAAGCGGGGTTTTTGATTAGTTGCGGTTGCCGCCAAGCAGGCTCAGCAGGCTCAGGAAAATGTTGTAGATAGAGACATACAGAGTGACGGTGGCGGAGATGTAGTTGGTCTCGCCGCCGCGCACGATCTGCTGGGTAGTCAGCAGGATGGCCCCGGAGGAGAAGAGCATGAACATGGCGGATAGGGCCAGGCTCAGGGCGCTCATCTGCAGGAAGATGTTGGCAATCATGGCCACCAGCAGTACCCAGAAACCGACGAACAGCATGCCGCCGATGAAAGAGAGGTCACGCTTGGTAGTCAGGGCATAGGCCGACAGACCGAAGAAGGTGAGCGCGGTGCCGCCAAGGGCGGTCATCACGATCTCGCCACCACCATTGTTCATGTACATGTTGATGATGGGGCCCAGGCTATAGCCCAGCAGACCGGTCAGGGCGAAGGTGAATACCAGGCCCATGCTGTTGTTGCGGTTCTTCTCGGTCAGGAACATCAGACCGTATACGCCGATGAGGAAGATGGCCCAGTGCAGCGGCGGCATGTTCATTACGGTCGCGATGCCCGCCACCACGGCAGAGAAGCCGAGGGTGAGGGAGAGCAGCATATAGGTGTTACGCAGCACCTTGTTGGTATCGCGTGCGGCACTCTGGGTGCCGGTGTAGATAGAACGGGTATCCATCTTGGGTGTCCTCTTGGTGTCCTGTTGAGGCGGCGAGCGGCCGTCTCGTCATCACTTAAAGCCTAAGCATTCTATGAAGAACAAATAGGGATGACGAGGAACAATTTCAAGCCACCTGCCATTTTGCTCCCGCACACTATCCCACAGGAAATATGTATTGCATATGAACAAGCGCTTGACGTAGTATGCTCGCCGTTCGGAGGGGTGGCAGAGCGGCTGAATGCACCGGTCTTGAAAACCGGCGATGGGCGACCATCCGTGGGTTCAAATCCCACCTCCTCCGCCATATTCAAAGAGAAAGCCCAAGCGGTCACCCGCTTGGGCTTTTTTGTATCTGCGGTTTCTGGCCGAAAATGGCCTTTAATGAAGGCGCCTACAAAGCGCCCTGGCACTTTATGTCCTAGACCAGAATGACCTGCACATTTTTGGCTTTGATCTGCTCGATAACCTCTTTATCCGCATCCTTGCCGGTGATCAGAATGTCGATCTTGCTGGCGGCGCAAAACAGCATACCTGCCCGTTGTCCCACCTTGCTGCTGTCGGCCAGTACCACCAGTCGGCCGACGTGGTTGAGCATCTTCTGCTCCGCCATGGCGGTCAGCATATCCATCTTGTAGAGACCATCTGCGGTGACACCCTTGCCGCTGGTAAACATCCAGTGCCCGGCATAGAGGGAGGAGATCTCGTCCTGCGGTGCCAGGGTGATGGATTGCGACTTGTTGTATTGACCGCCGATGATCACCACGCCGTCATGGTCATTCTCGATCAGGTAGTTGGCGAGCGGGAAGTAGTTGGTGATGACCTGAACATCCTGCCCGCAGATCTCCTGACCCAGCACGAAGGCGGTAGAGCCACAGTTGATGACCGCGCTTTCCCCCGGTTTGATCAGCGCAGCCGCCGCCTGGGCGATGCGCACCTTTTCGCTGTGATTGAGGCTTTCATTGCTGTCGAGAGGAGACCAGTGGGCCTTTCTGGCCTGCATCAGGGCTTCGGCCCCGTTGCGCACCTTGCGCAGCTTGCCGGAGTCATTGAGCTTGTTGATATCGCGGCGCGCAGTGGCCGGAGAAATATCAAAGGCTTGCATTATGCTGTTGACCGACAGATGACGTTTCTGATTGAGCAGTTCCAAAATGGCGTTATGGCGATGTGCTTCTGTCATATCATGCCTGATGATGATTGAATCTGATTGGGTGGTGATTATATCGCGCATGGGTGTCGATGACAGCAACCTTGTTTACTCTTCTGATAATGGGCGTTCAGGCGATCGCCAGACCGGCTTGCCGAGCGTGTTCGACCAGTCGCCCCTTGGCCGTTTTCAGGTTGCTGGCCCACTCTTCATCCTTGGCCCACATCTCCAGCACCAGAGGGCCGTTGTAACCGATTTTTGCCAGAGTGTTGAAAATGGCGGCAAAGTCGACCTCTCCTTCGCCAATGACCAGATCACGGAACTGCCCGCTGCCATTGGCCGTTACCTTGCGGGTGTCTTTGAGGTGGATCTGCACGATATGGTCTGCACTCAATTGCAGCTCGGTGCAGGTGTCATAGTTCCAGCCGGTGATATTGCCGACATCCGGATAGGCCATGAAGTAGGGGGAGGGGATCTGCTTTTTCAGCACCTCGAATTTGCTGAGGGAGTTGAGATAGGGGGTATCCATGATCTCCACACCCAGCATGATGCCTGCCCGTTCCGCCATTTTGGCTGCCGCCTTCATCCCGTCGATGAAGTGGCGGTGGGTCTCGTCGCTTTGCGGTTCGTAATAGACGTCGTAGCCCGCCAGCTGGATGCAGCGAATGCCGAGCTTGTATGCCAGATTGATCGCTTTTTCCATGATGATGGCCGCCTGCGCGCGGATGGTCGGATCCTGCGAACCAAACGGAAAGCGGCGATGGGCGCTCAGGCACATGGAGTGCAACGGCAAGCTGTGCTGCTCGCACAGGCGTCTGAGCCGATAGATTTCGCTATCTGACCAATCGAGCCGTTGCAGTTTTTCATCTGATTCATCAATGGATATCTCGATGAAATCAAAGCCAAGCTTCTTGGCCGACAGAATTTTCTCTTGCCACTCCAGTGCAGAGGGCATCGCTTTTTCATAAAGGCCGAGGCGTAAGGCATGGTCAAAGTGGTGCATACAAGCTCCTGTAGTCAGATAGGGAAATAGCGGTTCAATACCTCGAGGATCCCGCCCTCGTCGTTGCTCTCGCAGGTGACCCGGTTGGCCATCTGCTTGACCTCCTGCTCGGCATTGGCCATGGCGATGCCCATCCCTGCGAGGCAGAGCATGGAGGTGTCGTTGTGGTTGTCGCCGATGGCGACCAGTCGCGCTGGGCTGATCCCTTGCTGGTCCAGATAATCCTGCAGTCGCGCTCCCTTGCTGTTGCCGCGGCGGGCAAAATCGACCCGATTGGCCCATGATTGCTCGCCACTGAAGTGTTCGCGTACCCAGGGGTGATGTGAGAAGGCCTGAATGGCGGTGATCTCTCCCTCGGCCACGAACTTCCAGACATGGCTGCTGTTGGCCAGCTCCTCTTCAAACGAGTCAACACTGGCTACCTGCGGCTGGATCGGCGGCGCAAAGCCACTGGCCCACTGCTGCAGGGCCGCCACGTAGCGCACCGGCTGATGAGCGGAGTAGACCATGCGGTCAGTGACATACATGACGAGGTTGAGCCGGTGCTCCCTTGCCAGCGCGATAAAGCGTTGTGCCAGTTCATGGGGAATGGCGTTCTCTGCCAGCACGGCGCGCCGGTCGTAGTCGTAAACGTAGGTGCCGTTGCAGCAGATGATGGGAGTGGTCAGCCCCAGTTCGTGGTGATAGGGGTGGGCGGCTGTGTGGTGTCTGCCGGTGACCAGCATGACGGTGGCCTGCTCCTTGATCCTCATGATGGCCTCTTTGACGGCCGGCATGATGGTGTGAGCACTGGTCAGGGTGGTGCCATCGAGATCGAGGGCCAGGGCGTGATAGCGCATCGTCTGATCTTCTTGTTATCCGGTGAGGTGGGGGTAATAGAGGGGGTGATTGAGATGACAGCTTTGCTGGCCCATCTCCATCACCCTCCCTCGTATTACCCGACGTATGACAGGGCGTGCTTACAGGAAGGATTTGTAAGGCAGCTCCGGCTCATCGATGAAGATGTCATCGAACCCGCGCGGGTGCTGGTAGTGCAGCTTGCTCTGGTCGGTCGGGAAGGTGTATTTGCCACCGACTTGCCAGAAGAAGGGGCTGAAGCGATAGCCGAGGCGATCCTTTTTCATGTTCCAGAGCACTTCGATCTCGCGGGGATCACTTTGGAAGTTGGCCCAGATATCGTGGTGGAACGGGATCACCACCTTGGTGTTGAGGGACTCCCCGGCCCGCAAGATGTCTGATGAGGTCATCTTGTCGGTCACGCCGCGGGGGTTCTCGCCATAAGAGAGCAGCGCCACATCGATCTGGTAGTCATTGCCATGCTTGGCGTAGTAGTTGGAGTAGTGAGAATCACCCGAGTGGTAGAGGTTGCCCCCGGATGTCTTGACCAGATAGTTCACTGCCCGATCATCCATGCCATCCAGAATGCTCTTGTCGGTGGAGGAGACCCCCGCCGGCAGGGTGACCAGCGCGGTACGGTCAAAGGCATCGAGTACCTGGATCACGATATCGCCCACCGGGATCTCGTCACCTACGCGGGCTACCACGCAACGCTCGGCAGGCACCCCCCAGCGCAACCAGAGGTCGACACAGGCTTTCGGGCCGATGAACTTCACATGCTCCCCACAGTTTTGCAGCACGGCAGCCGCCACATTGACGTCGATATGGTCGGCATGATCGTGGGTAGCGAGCACTGCATCGATATCTTTAATCCCGAAAGGATCGAGCACGAAAGGTGAGGTTCTCAGGTTGGGTTGCAGCTTGCGCACGCCCCCCATCCGCATCATCTGGTGCTGCTTGTTCATGTAGGGATTGCCATGGGTTCGCTTGCCCGTGCCGCACCAGAAGTCGATGGAGATGTTGGTATTGCCGGCAGACTTCAGCCAGATACCGGTGCAACCCAGCCACCACATGGAGAAGGTATTCGGTTTGACCTCTTCCTGCTCAATCTCTTCATTCAGCCAGGTGCCCCACTCGGGGAAGGTGCTGAGGATCCATGATTCACGGGTGATTTCTTCAATCTTGCTCATCTCACATACCTTTCTGATTTGGATGGTTCACACAGTGGTGATTCATCGGGTGATGACATGACTTGCATGGTTGCGAGTCAGTGATTTGCTTTGATTGGTTGTGACTATATTACCCGTCATTGTGATTATCAATGATTGTGATGATTGTTTTGTGAGATTAATTGCGGCATATCACAATCAAGAGATGAGCATGTTTTTAAGTGATTGTATTTATTGGGTTTACTTATTTGCCGCCTATTTTCAGGGATTCTTTGAATCCTTTCATGCGGCTTTGAGTACCCTTTTAACCGAAATTTCACATCCGGATGGTGGAAAAAGAGATTCTCCCGACCTCGATCTTCATCACAATAAATCACAGTGTGATTATGTATGATTATTTTGGATTTGATAGTGAGTGGTGGCAGTTGAATCTGCTCGCGGGGCGTCAGGTAACGCAATGCCCATATGAATGGTGAGATGTCCGCACCAATCCAATAGCCATGAGTTGTCCTCATCTGGACGGAGCATAAATATGGAAACCCTCTACAACGCTTTTTACATCTTTTACAGTCAGGTGATGACCAAGGCACCCCTGCTGTTGGGGCTGGTGACCTGTATTGGCTACCTGTTGCTCAAGCAGGATGGCACGACGGTCGTCAAGGGCACCGTGAAGACCATCGTCGGTTTCATGCTGGTGCAGGTGGGCGCCAGTACGCTGGTGGCAGGCTTCAAGCCGGTGGTGGACAAAATTGCGGAATATCATCACCTCACCGGTTCAGTGATTGATCCCTACACCACCATGATGGCGACCATGGAAACCATGGGAGAGAACTACTCCTGGGTCGGCTATGCGGTATTGCTGGCCCTTGCCCTCAATATTCTGTTGGTGTTGCTGCGGCGCTATACCGGGATCCGCACCATCATGCTGACCGGCCACATCATGTTTCAGCAGGTGGGTCTGATCGCGGTTTTCTATATGGTGATGGGCGCCTCGATGTGGGAAACCATCCTCTATTCCGCCATTATCATGGCGCTCTATTGGGGGATCTCCTCCAACATCATGTTCAAGCCGACTCAGGAAGTAACCGGCGGAGCGGGGTTCTCCATCGGTCACCAGCAACAGGTCGCCTCCTGGATTGCCACCAAGGTGGCGCCGAAACTGGGCAACAAGGAAGAGAGCGTCGATCACCTGAAGCTGCCAAAGTGGCTGCACATCTTCCACGACAGCATCACGGCGACCGCCATCGTGATGACCATCTTCTTCGGTATCATCCTGCTCTCGTTTGGCCTCGATAATCTGCAACAGATGGCGGGTCAGACTCACTGGTCCATCTACATTCTCGAAACCGGTCTCAAGTTTGCGGTCGCCATTCAGGTCATCGTGGTGGGGGTGCGGATGTTCGTTGCCGAACTCTCCGAGGCCTTCAAGGGGATCTCCGAACGGGTCATTCCCAACGCCGTCCTGGCAATCGATTGCGCCGCTATCTACGCCTACTCGCCGAATGCCATGGTCTTTGGCTTCATGTGGGGGGCTATCGGTCAGTTCCTTGCTGTGCTTGCCCTGCTGGCATTCCAGGCGCCCATCATGATTATCCCGGGCTTCATTCCCATGTTCTTCTCCAACGCCACCATAGGGGTGTTCGCCAACCACTTTGGCGGCTGGCGAGCGGTGATGAAGATCTGCTTCGTCATGGGGATCATTGAGGTGCTTGGCTCTGCCTGGGCTATCCACCTGTTCGCGGTCAATGGCACCAGCTTCAACGGCTGGATGGGGATGGCTGACTGGGCGCTGGTATTCCCGGTGATCATGCAGGGCCTCTCGTTATCTTCCCTGTTCTTCGTGGTATTGCTGGCCGGCGCCGGGCTCTATATGTACTTCGCTTCCCGCACCCTGCGGATGGAAGAGGATATGGCTGTCCCGAGTGCCGCCGTGGCAGAAGAAGCGGCCGATCAGCCAGCCTCGCCCGTCGAGAGTGCCAAAGGGGGACATGCAGTGCGGATCCTGGCGGTATGCGGCAACGGTCAGGGCTCATCCATGATGATGAAGATGAAGATCGGCAAGTTTCTCGAGCAGCGTGGCGTGCCCCATGTCATGGACTCCTGCGCCGTGGCCGATTACAAAACCAAGCTGCAGACCACCGACATCATCGTCTCTTCCAAGCATCTGGCCGGCGAGATGAGCCCCGGTGAGGGCAAATTCGTGCTGGGTGTACAGAACATGCTCAACCCCAATTCGTTTGGTGATGAACTGCTGGGCATCATCAAGAACAACTTTGCAAATTAAGCCGATGAGCCTCGCTGCATGTAGCCGCGGGCAAGGAGAACAAGATGAAATTCAAACAATCTCTGATGGAAAACAACTCTGTATTGCTCAACGCGGCCGCCAGCGACTGGCGCAGCGCCATCAAGCTGGGCACCGACATGCTGATCCGCTCCGGCGCCGTGGAGCCGCGTTACCACGATGCGATCATCGGCAGCATTGAAAAGATGGGACCCTATATCGTGATTGCCCCCCAATTCGCGATGCCCCATGCAAGGCCGGAGGATGGAGTCAATCGCACGGCGTTTGCACTGGTCACCCTGACCACGCCGGTGAAATTTGAAGGGGAAGAGGAGCCGGTGGACGTGCTGGTAACGCTGGCGGGCAGTACCTCGGATGAACACATGGAGGGGCTGATGGAGGTGACTCAGGTGCTGGAGGATGAAAACAGCGAGAGCGGGATCAACCTCGACAAGCTGCGAGCGTGCCAGAGCACGGCAGATGTATTCAACGTCATTGATCAGGCGCTGGCGCAAGTGGTCTGAGGCACCCAACGCAGCCCCGCAAGGGGCCCAGGAGAACGAAATGTACAACTCATTGAAAGAGGCGGTACTGGAGGCCAACCTGCTGTTGCCCCGATACGGTCTGGTTACCCTGACATGGGGCAACGTATCCCAGATAGATCGCAGCTTGGGCGTGGTGGCCATCAAGCCGTCGGGGGTTTCTTACGACAATATGACCGTTGACGATATCGTGGTGGTTGATTTGGCTGGCCAGATCGTCGATGGGCATTTATCCCCGTCCAGTGATACCGCAACCCATCTGGTTTTATATAAAGCGTTTAAAGGCATTTCCGGTATTGTGCACACCCACTCCCGTCATGGCACTATTTGGGCGCAAGCGGGAATGGATATTCCCGCCTTGGGTACCACCCATGCCGATTATTTCTATGGCGATATTCCCTGCACCCGTCCGCTGACCGAAGATGAAATTCGCGTTGATTATGAAAAAAATACCGGCAAGGTCATTGTCGAAGAATTTCAGCGACGGGCGCTGGATCCGCAGGCCTTGCCAGGCGTGGTCATTACTGGCCATGCCCCGTTTTGCTGGGGCAAGAGTGCGGTGGATGCGGTGCACAATGCGCTGGTGCTGGAGGAGGTCGCCACCATGGCGCTGGCAACCAGAGCGTTGAATCCTGCCATCCATATTGCGCAAGAGTTGTCTGACAAACATTATTTCAGAAAGCATGGTGAGAATGCCTATTACGGCCAGCGCTAATTAGTCGACCCGTTATTTAAATTGCCCATCTATTTATTTAGTGACGTCAGGTTACGGCCCTTTATCGACTTTAAATCAATGGGCCAATTCATTCTGCCAAGGTTTTAAATTGAGGAAATATAGTATGACCAAACCCATGTTACAGATTGCTCTGGATTCTACCGATCTTGCTACCGCCGTGGATATTGCCGATCGCGTCGCCAGCTATGTCGAAGTGATCGAGGTCGGCACTATTCTGGCTTTTGCTGAAGGCATGTCTGCGGTACGCACCATGCGCGAGCGTCATCCTGATCACATTATCGTGTGTGATATGAAGACCACAGATGGTGGTGCCATTCTGGCTCGCATGGCCTTCTCGGCCGGAGCTGACTGGATCACGGTATCGGCTGCCGCACATGTCGCTACCATTGCTGCCTGCAAGAAAGTTGCGGACGAGTTTGGCGGGGAGATCCAGATCGAGATCTATGGCAACTGGACACTGGATGATGCCAAACAGTGGGCCGATATGGGGATCACCCAGGCTATCTATCACCGCTCGCGGGATGCCGAGCTGGCCGGGGTCAGCTGGACCCAGGCCGATTTGAGCAAGATGCGGGCGCTCTCCGAGCTTGGGCTGGAGCTGTCGATCACTGGCGGTATCGTGCCGGAAGATATCCATCTGTTTGAAGGGATCCGGGCCAAGACCTTTATCGCCGGGCGGGCACTGGCATCGGAAAGCGGTCAGGCAACCGCCGAAGCGTTACGCCGCGAGATAAACAAATATTGGTAACAGGAGCAGGTTATTAGTGAATAAAGGCCCCGGAAATACTCCGGGGCCTTGTTGTTGAAGGGGCTAGATCCGCCCCTGATAGCGTAGGGGGAAGCGGCCCTGACTGTCGGGCTGGCCGAGGAAGGGGAGTCCCTGCTGCATCTGCTCTGGCAGGGCCGGGCCCGGTTTCAGACTGCCCTGAAACAGGTATTGGCCATTGGGTTGCAGCTCGAGGCGACCGCTGGTCTGTACCGCATCTGAGCCCTGCTTGAGCTCGGCCACCACTCTGGAGTCGAGGCAGGTGAGTTTCACCTCGGGATCGGCCAGATCCAGCTTGCCCGCCGGGGTATCGGCGCTGGCGTTGTACCAGTCGAGGTTGCCGTAGAGGTTGTCACACCAGGGGTTGCCCTGGGCAAACTGATCCACCTTGAGTTGCAGCTGACCGGTGAGGGTGACCGGGAAGGGGAGTGGCAGCGGGATGCGCGCCATTACCCAGGGTGCCGGGGCATTGAGGGTCAGGTCGCGGCCGAAGGCGGCACCATTCCAGCCGACAACGCCCTGACCGTTGAGGCCGTTGCGCTCGCCAAAGCGAATGACCACTTCGGGGGCGAAGCGCAGCAGTGACCAGCCATTGAGATCCCAGCGCAGCTGGCTGATGGATTCGCTGGCATATTGCAGGCGGGCGATCTGGCCGCTCCACAGGGTGCCGCTCACTCCTTCCATCTTCAGCAGGCTGGCAACGTTGGCGGGCAGCGGCAGATAGCGCACCACCAGCGCCGCAGGCAGGGTCGCCAGCAGGAAGATGAAGTAGGCTGCCAGAAACAGGCTGGCAATCAGGATGCGTTTTTTCATTGGGGACGACTCAACTGCAAACGTCTGACCTTGACCAGACCCGGGGCCAGCTCCTCGCGGGCCAGCTCGATGATTTGAACCTGAATGCCGTGCTGCTCCACCAGAGTGGCGAGCCAGAGCAACAGATCATCGAATGGAACCGTATCGATCCACACTTGCAGCTCCTGCCCCTGTGGTTGCAGGCGGGCAATCTTGATCTTGTGGTTGAAGGCGGTACGGTTGACGACCCCCTCAAGGGTACCGCTGGTATCTATCTGACGACCCTGACCGCCCTGCATGGCCAGCACCTCTTCCCCCTTCTCCTTGAGCCAGGCGAGGGTCTGTTGCTGGTTTTGCACCTGACGTTCGCGCTCGGCGATGCGGTTGTTGAGAGGATGCCAGACGCTCCAGTAGAAGAGGCCAACCAGCAGCAGGATGCTGCCTGCCACCACCAGTCGCTGTTCTCGTGCGGTGATGCCCTGCCACCAGCTCTGCAATTTTTCCATCATGATGATTTACCCTTGAGCACCAGCGCCCCTTCAACCTTGCCCTCGGTGCTGCGCACCTCGCCCTGCTGCACCTCGAAGCGCTTTCCCGCCAGTTCGCGGAACCGCTCGATCTCGGCAAAGCCGGGGGCGGTCACCTGCAGCCGCAGCTCGCGGCGGCTGGCATCAAAGCGCATCACCTGCGGCTTGAGGCCGGGCACTTCGGCAAAGGTGGGGGCCAGTTCGGTGAGCATCAGCAGCATGCCGTTCTGCGGTGCCTGACCCATCAGCCGCAGGTGCTGGGTCATCTGGCTGCGCACGTTCACGATGCGGCTTTCGTTAGGGAAGATGCGGCTGTAGACCTGACGGATCTCCGCCTTGAGCGCCTTATCCTGCTCTGCCAGTTGATGCAGCTGGACACCGCGTTGGACGAGTGCCACCAGCAGCAAGAGGGCGGTGGTAATCGCCACCTTGCGCCACTGCAACCAGTAGCGGGCATATTCGGTCTGTGGTCGATAGGGGCCGGTAAGCAGGTTGGCGCGGCAGGTGAGGGCCCCCTTGGCCAGCAGCAGCATGGGGAGCTCGGGCTCGGCCGGCAGCCAGTTGGCGGCGGCAATGGCGGGCGCCGGGGTATGGCTGTGAATGGTGACGGGTTCGGCTTCGGCGGCCAGCAAGATGGCCAGCAGCGACTCGTCTGCCACGATCCCCTGACAGGCGTTCTGGCGGATCAGCCACTCGGCGCCGAGCTGCAGGGCAGACCAGCCATCAGCCGCCTGCGGCAGTGCCAGCACATCGGGCAGCAGTTGCTGACTTCTAAGGCCGGCAGCGTCGAGCCAGCCGAGCCACTCGGCCATCTTCTGGCGATCCACCGCCATCAGGTCGACCTGCGGGCCTTCGTGGGCCAGAACCACCAGATGCAGCTCATCCACGTCGGAGGCGATCTGCTCTTCGAGCAGATAAGGCAAGGCCGCCGCCGACTGGCGGTTGTAGCGCCCCGGCAGGGTGACGCGGCGGAAGATCAGATCGCTGCCCGGCACCAGGGTGACTACGGGGCGGCCGCCAGCGCGCTCCTGCAGCTCGCCCAGCGCGTCAGCTGAGGGGAGCTCGCCGGAGGCGATGATCTCCTGCTCCTGACTCGACCAGACCAGCCAGGCGACCGGTTGTTGTTTGGTGGTCCCCAGACGGATGACCAGACTCTCGCTCACGCATCTCTCTCCTGCGATACCGGTTCGCGCGGGCCAGGCCGACGCAACCGGTGCGCAGCCCGCAGGCTGCATCCAATGTTTGCCCTGCCGGGAGTCGCTCCCGCCAGCGCTTGTTTATTCGGCGCCACTGTTGAGGCGGCGCAGCATGACCAGCTTGTTGTCCTTGCCCCGCTGGAAGATGCTCTCCAGCCAGGCACGACTGTCGCCGATTTCGGCGACCACGCGGGCCTCGAAAAAGTCGCTCTTGACCACCAGCGCCTCCTTGAGACCCTTGACGGTTTCAAGAGGTACGGGCAGCTGGTCCGTCATCAGCTTGCTATCTTTCCACCCCTTTTTTGGCCGCTCGGTCAGTACCCGCTTGGCGTCATCGCTGCCAATCTTGCCCAGATAGAGCGCAGCCAGCAGCTCGGGGCGTTCCGGCAGCAGGGTGTTGATATTGATCTTCAGTTTGTCATTGGGCAGCGTGCAGACATAGGGGGCCAGTTTGGCATAGACCCTGGCCGTTACGCCGCGCACCGACCGCAATTCATCCTTGCCCAACATCCACTGGTTGGCGGTGAGGTAGGGAGGCTTGAGCCCCTCGTAGTAGGCATCCTCGGCGCCGAGGCTGGAGACCAGCACCGTATCCTTGTCCGTCCAGTCGCGGATGGCGTCGGTGAGCTGGGCCGCCTCGTAATCATCCATCGCCAGCTCCTTGAGCAGGGCGCGAAACACCTGCACCGGATAGGGTTGCTGCTCCAGCTCTTCCCCGTTGTTGCCCGCCTGATTGGGTACGCTCAGGCTGTTGAGGTTGAAGCAGGATTGCAGGTCGGTCACCTCGCCCTTGAGCTGGCCATCGTCGACCGGAAACACAGTATTCTTGCTGGCCCACTTCTGGCCGAGGCTCACCACCTCGGGGTCATCCTTGAAGTCCTGTGCCAGCACCTTGCTCACCAGCGCCTCCGCCGAGAGGGCGTACCACCAGGCCTGCTTGCCGGCGGTGACATTGCTGGTACGGCGCAGCTCCAGCTGCAGACGGCCGCTCATGTTGCTGGCGATGATCACCATCACCGAGAGGATCAGCAGCACCACCAGCAGGGCCATACCGCTCTGGCGGCCGGGGCGTACAGGGTTAGTTCGCATTGGCGCTCCCCCCGTTCTGGTTGCCGCCATTGCTGTTGTTACCACTGTTATTGCCGTTGCCGCCGTTGTTACCGTTATTGCTGTCGCCGCCCTGATTGGGATTGCTGCTCTGGCTGTTCTCTTCGGCGCGCTGGCCGCCGGCGCCAATCAGAAATTGCCGGCGAATGGTGCCGTAATCCTCCAGATCCAGCTCGACCGCGAGCCCGTAAGGGAGCACGCTGCGCTGGGTCCACTCCTCCTTCCAGCTCCCCTTGTCGTAGAAGTAGAGGCGAAAGGCGGTGACACCGGTCAGAAGCGGCTGGGTGCGAGGCTCGGTGCCGATCACCGGATCCGGATAGAGGTAGCTGAGGCGCTCCAGCTTCTGATCCTTGAGCCGCCAGCCGACCCGCTGCAGATGGGAGCGGGGCAGCATGCCGTCCGGGTTGAGCCAGCCGCTGCGCATAAAGGCCATGCCCCAGTCATCGCTCTGCTGGCCAAAACGGGAGGCGGCCAGCAGCACCTTGTTGTTCTCTCCCTCGATGCGGCCGCTGCGCGGCACCATCTGGGTGACATCCCGCTCCAGCAGGGTGAAGGCGAGCTGCAACTCGGAGAGGCGGGCCTCCTTGCGCTTGGCTACCTCATCGCTGGTGAGCACCCCCTGCAGCACCTGATAGGCGCCCATGCTCAGAGTGGCGAAGATGGCGATGGCCACCAGCATCTCCAGCAGGGTAAAACCACGGTGACGGGAAGGGCGGGTGTTGCTCGGGATCATCGGTTGATATAGGTCCGCATCATGGCGATCGGGTTCTCGGCCTTGGCCTCGGTGCGCACTTCCATCTCGAGCGCCTTGAAGTTGCTGTCGCTGGTCGCGACGCCGCGATAGCGCCAGTACCAGGTCTGCCCGGCCATCTGCTCATCCCCTTCTACCCAGCTGTCGCCGGGCCACTTGTTCTCGAGCTTCTGCTGCACCAGCTGGTTCTCCACCACCCAGGTAGCGAGGGTCTTCTCTTCCAGATAGTTGAGGGCCGAGAGGTGCTCGCTGGCGGTTTTCATGACCGCGAGACCCGCGATGGCAAAGACCGCCAGCGCCACCATCACTTCGAGTAGTGTCATGCCGCGGGCGTTCACTCTGTCACCTCTTCATCCTCATCGCCGGTGAGCAGGGTGAGGCGGCCGAACTCGTCCCCCTTGACGATGCGGGTGTAGCGCACCTCGTCATCCTGCTGGCTGAAGGTGAGGGTAAAAGGGGTCAGCTCACCACCGGGGAAGATAAGGAGCTGCGGGGTGCGCTCCTTGTCATCCCGCTTCTTCTCACGCTCTTCATCGGGATCGGGCTGCCAGCCAAATCCCTCCAGCTCCAGGGTCAGCACCATGTTCTCCGGCAGTTGCACCTGACCCAGCTGCTTGTCACCGGTCAGGGCCAGCCACTTGCGATCCTTGGCCTGACGCTGCATAAACTGCCAGCCATTCTCCTCGACGCGAATGCCCACCAGCCGGCCATCCATCACCGCGTACTCCTGCGCCAGCTGCAGGGTTGCCATCAGGCGGCGCGCCTGCTTGTCGATCTCCCTGTCACCTTTTGCGCCACCCATGCTGAGGGTGACGGCGGTGGCCACCAGCCCCATCAGCATGGCGACCAGCAACACTTCCAGCAGGGTAAAGCCGGATTGGCGACGGGCAGATGGTGCAGCCCTCATTCGGACTGCTCCAGCAAAGCAGAGTGCACGCGGCGGTTAATCACTTATTGGAAATCCTTCAGGTTCCAGTTGCCGATGTCGTCATCGGTACCAGCTTCGCCATCCTGACCCATGGAGAAGATGTCGATCTTGCCGTACTGGCCCGGGCTCAGCAGCTGATACTGGTTGCCCCAGGGATCTTGCGGTAAGCGCTTGATATAGCCGCCATCGCGGTAGCTGCGCGGCGCCGGATCGATGGAGGGTTTGGTCACAAGCGCTTCCAGACCCTGTTCGGTGGTCGGGTAGCGGTTGTTGTCCAGCTTGTACATGTCGAGGGCATTTTCCAGCGCCACGATGTCGGAGACCGCTTTCTGCTGGTCGGCTTTCTCCTTGTTGCCCATCAGGTTGGGCACCACCAGACTGGCCAGAATGCCGAGGATCACGATGACCACCATGACTTCCAGCAGGGTAAAACCGGATTGACGACGCTTTTGCATTACTTTGACTCCCTCACAAATGAGATGGCATGAACCATCGACGATTGATTGTTAAACCGCGATCGTTCGATTACGCCTGTCGGCTAATCGAACCTACGAGGTCGATTGGATTGGTAGGTTCGAATAGCGAAGCGTATTCGGACATCCGAACCTTACATATTCACCATATTGTTGAGCTCGAGGATCGGCTGCAGGATCGACATCACGATAAACAGCACTACCCCGGCCATGGAGACCACCAGCATGGGTTCGAACACCCCGAGGGCGATATTGACCTGGGATTCAAACTCCCGATCCTGGTTGTCCGCTGCCCGCTCCAGCATGCTGTCGAGCTCGCCGCTCTGTTCACCTGAGGCGATCATGTGCAGCATCATGGGCGGGAAAATCTTGGTCTCGGTCAGCGACTTGCGCAGACTGGTCCCCTCGCGCACCCGTTCGGCGGCCTCGAGAATGCGCATTCTGGCAAAGTCGTTGGAGAGTACTTCACCGGCGATCTTCATCCCTTCCAGCAGCGGCACCGCGCTGGCATTGAGGATGCTCAAGGTGCGGGCGAAGCGGGCGGTGTTGAGACCCCGGCTGACCCGGCCAATCACCGGCAGGCCGAGCAGCACCTGATGCCAGCGCCGGCGGCGCTTCTCGTCGGTGAGCCACCAGCGCCAGACAAAGCTGGCGATAAAGAGCAGCAGCAGGAACCAGAGGCCGTAGGCTTGCATCAGCTCGCTGGTACCGATGAGAAAACGGGTGGTGCCCGGCAGCTGCTGGCCCATGTGTTCAAACTGGGCCACCACCTTGGGCACCACCGCGGTAAGCAGGATCGAGATAACCCCGATGGCGACGCAGGTGAGCACGATGGGGTAGATCATCGCCTGCAGCAGCTTGGTCCGCATATGCTGGCGCTGTTCGGTGTAGTCGGCGAGGCGGTTGAGCACCTTCTCCAGATGGCCCGATTTTTCACCGGCCGCCACCATGGAGCGAAACAGCTGATCGAACACGTGGGGAAAAGCCCCCAGCGAGTCTGCCAGCGAATAACCTTCCACCACCTTGCTGCGCACGGTCGCCACCAGAGAGCGCAAGTGCGCCTTTTCGCACTGCTCGGCCACCGCCTTGAGCGCCTCTTCAATGGTGAGACCGGCCCCCACCAGAGTCGCCAGCTGGCGGGTGATCAGGGCCAGCTCGGCAGTGGAGGCGCCACGACGAAACAGGGCGAAGCGGGTCGCCTCCCGTTTCGCCTTCTCGGTGGTCTCGTTTACCTCGAGCGGGGTGAGCCCCTGCTCGCGCAGCAGCTGGCGAACCTGACGGGCAGAATCGCCCTCCATCACACCGCTCTTGCTGCGCCCCTTGACGTCGAGGGCTTTGTATTCGAATGCCGCCATCTCAATCTTCCCGGGTCACGCGCAGCACCTCTTCGAGGCTGGTCAGCCCCTTGAGTACCTTGTCGATGCCGTCGCGGCGAATACTGGGGGTGTGGCCGCGGATCAGCCGCTCGATGGCCATCTCGCCGCTGGCGCCGTGAATGGCCTCGCGCACCGCCTCATCGACCACCACCAGTTCGTGGATACCGGTACGACCGCGATAGCCAGTGTGGTTGCACTGCTCGCAGCCCACCGCATGCCAGATATGCTGATCCGGCTCCAGTTTGATCCCCATGGAGAGGCGCTCCTGCTCGGTGGCCGGACGCGAGGCGCGGCAATCGGGGCAGAGGGTGCGCACCAGCCGCTGGGCCAGCACCGCCAGCAGGGAGGAGGAGAGCAGGAAGGGCTCGATCCCCATGTCCCGCATCCGGGTGATGGCGCCGATGGCGGTGTTGGTGTGCAGGGTCGACATTACCAGATGGCCGGTGAGCGATGCTTGCACCGCGATCTGGGCGGTTTCCAGATCTCGAATTTCCCCCACCATCACCACATCCGGATCCTGGCGCAGGATGGCGCGCAGGCCGCGGGCGAAGGTCATGTCTACCTTGCTGTTGACCTGGGTCTGGCCCACCCCTTCAAGGTCATATTCGATGGGATCTTCCACCGTCAGGATGTTGCGATCCCGCGAGTTGATCTCGGAGAGCGCCGCATAGAGGGTGGTGGATTTACCGGAACCGGTCGGGCCGGTGACCAGAATGATGCCGTGGGGCTTGCGGATAAGCTCGCTGATGATGCTGCGGTTGCGCGCCGTCATACCGAGCTGCTTGAGCTCGAGGCGAATGGTGTTCTTGTCGAGCAGACGCAGTACCACCCGCTCGCCGTAGCTCGACGGCATGGTGGAGACCCGCACGTCGACGGCGCGGCCGCCGATGCGCAATGAGATACGGCCATCCTGCGGCACCCGCTTCTCGGCGATATCCATCCGCGACATGACTTTGATCCGCGATACCAGAAGCGAGGCCAGCTTGCGATGGGGACGCAGGATCTCCCGCAGCACCCCATCGATGCGAAACCGGATCACCAGCGCCCGCTCGAAGGTCTCGATATGGATATCGGAGGCCTCCTCCTTGATCGCCTCGCTCAACATGGCGTTGATGAGGCGAATGATGGGGGCATCGTCATCGGCGTCCAGCAGGTCTTCGCTCTGGGGCAGCTCTTCGGCCAGCGCAAAAAAGTCCATCTCGTTGCCGAGATCTTCCATCAGCTGGCGCGCCTCGGAGGAGTCACGCTGATAGTGGGTCATCAGCAGCTCTTCGAAGGCGTCGTTGTCGAGTTGCTCCACCGCAAAGGCACAGCCCGCCACCCGGCGAACTTCCAGCAGGGTCTGCGGCGTCACGCCGGTACGGCACTGCAGCACAGGTGCGCCGTCACGCTCGCTGAGGATCACCCCGTAGTTGCGGGCAAACGCAAAGGGGAGCTCGGGCAGCGGGGGAGGCAGGCTGCTCCCGTCGAGATGATAGGCACTCATCAGGGGCGGCTCTGCACAAAGGGAGTGGTGCTTTCCACCGCGCTCTGCTGGCGAACCTTCATCTGTTCAACCTGCTTTTGTACTTCCTTTTGCAGCTCGGGCGACATCATTACATCCTGACCATAAGCCGGCAGTACCTGGCGTTTGGGCGAGGTGAGATAACCCTCCTGGGCGGCCGCATCCAGCTGTTCGGCCCGGAACAGGGAGTACTTGTTGCTGGAGATGCCGGAGTAGACGTCGGCATCGCGCAAGATGGTGGGCCGGATAAAGACCATCAGGTTGCGTTTCGAGGTGCTGTTGGAGGTGGAGCGGAACAGGTAACCCAGCACCGGAATATCACCGAGCAGCGGCACTTTTGACACGTTCTCGCTGGTCTTCTCATCCATCAGGCCACCCAGAACGACTGTCTCGCCACTTTTGACCAGCACGGCGTTTTTCACAGTGCGGGTATCGAAGGTGGGGCCAAGGGTAGAGGTGCCTTCTGCAGGCTTGGTTGCCACGCTGGATACCTCCTGCTCGATGGTGAGCAGAACCGAATCCCCTTCGTTGATCTGGGGGGTGACCACCAGCTTGGTGCCGACCGTCTTGCGCTCGATGGTGTTGAAGATGTTGTCGCCAGAGGTCGAGCTCTGTGAACCGGTCTGGACAGGCACCTCCTGGCCTACGTTGAACGATGCCTCCTTGTTATCCATGGTGACAATGCTCGGAGTGGAGAGAATATCGTTCTTGGTATTGGAGGCGAGCGCCGTGGCCAGCATGGCCCAGTCGCCGTGATAGAAGCCGGCAGCCATACCGTTAAAGTTTTCCAGAAGTTTACTGGCGGCGGCAGTATTGCCGTTCTGGTAATCCTTGCCTGCCGCGATGGCGCCACCGATCGGCAGGCCGGTGTTGGTAAACTGGGTGCCACCACCATTGGCATTGCCCCACTGGACGCCGAGGTTGAGGCCATCGCCATCGGCTATTTCGACGATGATCGCCTCTACCAGCACCTGGGCGCGGCGAATATCGAGCTTGGCGATGACCTGTTCCAGTTCTGACATCACATCCGGCTGGGCGGTGATGACCAGAGCATTGGTGGTCTCGTCGGCAGAGATGGCGAGTTTGCCACCGCCGATACTGCCGCCACCGCCCATAGCGGCCGCGTTGCCGCCCCCCTTCTTGTCCGCTTCGATGCTGGAGCTGACCCCCTTGAGGACATCCACCAGATCCTTGGCCTTGCCATATTTGAGGTAGAAGACCCGGGTGTTGCCCTGGCTCTGCAGGTCGCGGTCGAGCTGGTGTACCATCTGGATGATGCGGGCGCGTGCTTTCGGTTCACCACTCACCACCACCGAGTTGGTGCGCTCGTCGGCGACCACCTTGGGGGCCAGCAGCAGGCTGGTGGTGCCCCCTTGCGGGTTGTTATCCTTGTTGAGATTGGTCACCAGCCGCACGATTTCGCCAGCCGAGGCGAACTTGAGCTTGATGATGTCCACATCCTGATCGCCAGCACGGTCGACCCGGTTGACCACCTCCACCAGCCGGTTTACCACGGCGGCGCGGCCGGTGATGAGCAGCACGTTGGAGGGCTCGTAGTGCACTACGTTGCCGCCACCGGCGTTATCGTTGAGCTGACGCAGCAGAGGGGCCAGTTCGCGCACCGAGACGTTGCGCACCGGTACTACCCGGGTCACCATTTCGTCGCCAGAGCCCGGGTTACTGCCATCCACCACCGGAATGGCGGAGGTCTTGGCATCGCGCGAGCGCAGTACCTTGAGCACGCCGTTATCCATCGGCACCACGGCAAAACCGTAGACGTCGAGCACGCTCAGGAAGAACTGGTAGTACTGCTCCTCGTTGAGCAGGTCGTAGCTGCGGACGTTGATCTTGCCGCGCACCGAGGGCTCGATGATGATGGTCTTGTTGAGATTCTTGCCCACCGTGTTGATGAACTCTTCGATATCGGCGTTCTTGAAGCTGGCCGAATACTCGGTGGCCCAGGCTGATCCTGCCATCATCAGTGCCGCCGCTATGGTGGCCAGACGCCAGCCTTTCCCTTTATTGGTCATTCTTGGTACGACTCCAAAATCATTATTCTGACAAGCGAACATAGACATCGAACTGTTCACCCTGCCGCTCGACGGTCACTGTCAATTCGGTAGCGCCAGCCAGCTGCTGCATTGCCTGCATGGCCTGCATGTTGTCACGCAGATCCAGGCCGTTGATGCTGATGGCCAGATCATTGGCCTGCAGCCCGCTCTGGTTGAAGAGTTCCGGATTGTTGCCCGGATTGAGGCGATAGCCCGCCAGGCGGCCATCTACCTGAACCGGTGAAATATTGAGGTAATCGGTGATCTTGCCGGGATCGCTCATCAGCTCGCTGCGCACGGAAGAGAGCTGGGCACTACCGCCTTGTTGGGGCAGGGGCTTGCCGTACTCTTCGCCATCGAGCATCAGGGTTTCGTCGCGGCCATCGCGCTCTATGATGACCCGGTCGGGGTAGACCTGACGGATCCGAGCCTGGGTGCCGTCGATGAGCTCCCCCACGCTGTAGGAGTTCTGGATCCCCGACATGGCGATGATGGCGATGGACTTGGCGGGATCGGAGCTTGCCAGCACACCGTTGAGCTGGGCATTGAGCTGGGTCCGCGGTGCGTTGGCAGCGACCTCCTTGCTCTGCTGCACCTTGGGGATTGCCTTGCCAAACAGGGAGAGGCGGCTCACTTCACCAAGTTCAAGACGGGGAGCACTTTGGCCCGCAGTTGCAATGACCGAGGGCTGCCACGGCTGGCTGCTCTGGGGCGTGGCCAGGGCGAACAGACGCCAGGTGAGGTTGGCACACTGCTGGGCCAGCAGGATCAGCAATAGCAGAAAGACCGCCTGAGTGATGCGGGCAATGGGCAGCCGCCGGCACTGGGCCAGCAGCTTGATCAAGATCTCATCCCTGGATGGTCGGGTCATGTTCGTCAACATTGTTTCGGGCTTTGGTGCAGCTGGCTATTGTGTACGGCGAGCCGTTTGGACACAACGTTCGTGCGGTTGCAATCAGCAAAACTTGATATTTCATCACACCTTGAGCGTTCCATTGCTTATTAAAGAGGCAACCAGGTGCTTGTCAGCGCCCTGGTTGTGGCGAATCTCAGCCCTGCCAATCCTGCAGTGCCTTGAGAGTGACACTCTGGCCATCTACATCCAGCACCATGTACTCCTGAGCGATGGTAGCGAGGCGTACCCCGGGGGCAATCTCGCTCCCCTCCCGGTATTCACGGCCATTGAGCACCACGGCCCGTTTGGCGGGGTTGGATGAGAACACATGGGAGCCATAGCTGAACGCGGGCACCTGCTGGCGGATCGAAAGCGGCGCGGCATTAAGCGACATCAGCTGGGCCGGCTGGACGCTCTGGGGCACTGTACCCGACTCCTGTTGCAGCGGTGTTTCGTTGAGAGCGCGCATCAGCTGTTCGGCCAGGGTTGGTCGACTGGCGGCCGGGTTATTGGTGGCAGCTGCAACCCTGGGCTGCTGCACCACCGGCTCCGGCAGGGGAGGCGGCAGCGGCCGCGTTACCATCGCCTTGGGCTCCACTCGCACGAAGGGCGGGGTGACCACCTCTTTCACCTCGACTTTCTCCTCGATGGGGCGCAGGTGGATCAGGTGCCAGCCATAGTTGGCGCCAGCACCTAGCAGCAGGGCGAGCGGAGCAAGCAGCCAGACCAGGCGGCGGGATGTCCGCGCCTCTTCGCGGGGCATGGCAAGCCCCATGGCGGGGATACAGGTTTGTGGTTGCGGTTGCTGTGCGCGGTGCAGCGCCTTGAGCAGGGTAGACATCAGGAGGCCTCCTCCAGTCTGGGCATGGGTTCACCGGAGAGGGCGTTGAGACGGAGCAGGGTATTGCTGCCGGCGATGCCGTCAGGGTTGAGCCCCTGATCCCGCTGGAACTGCTGCAGTTTGTTCTTGAGCTCGCCATCGAAGCGACGCACCTTGCGCTCGGGCTGTTGCAGCGCGCGGCTCAGGGCATTGTCGAGCCACTGGATCTGGGCCTGCCCCGCATTGTTGCCGATCAGGCTGGCGCCCCCCTTGGGCATGCGCCAGAGCAGGGTGTAGCTGCCGCCCCAGTTGTCGCTGAGCCACTGCCTCTCAACCTGCCAGCTCTGGTTGCCGATCATCAGGCGCGCCTGCTTGGGGCCGAGAGTGACCAGGGTGGCGTAGTAGATGCCGCCCGTCTCGTCGGTAAGGCTGACCA
Source organism: Aeromonas sp. FDAARGOS 1410 (assembly GCF_019048745.1). NCBI lineage: Bacteria > Pseudomonadati > Pseudomonadota > Gammaproteobacteria > Aeromonadales > Aeromonadaceae > Aeromonas > Aeromonas sp. FDAARGOS 1410. Next base: position 1,775,741 of record NZ_CP077401.1, read on the forward strand.
TGGCGGGGTATTGCAGATTGCGCAGCTCATCGAGGCTCGCTTCCCCCTCCTGACAGCGCAGGCCGGCGCGGGGGGCGTTGTCGCAGGTGGCATCCTCCAGCTCGGGCTCGTAGCCCCAGACCCGGTAGAGATTCTGCATTGCGCCCTCGGGGTCGAGTGCCTGATTGATCGCCTCGGTAAGCTGCTCCTGCTGCTCGGCGGTCTCATCGACGGTAACCGGTACCTCGACCTTGACCACCGGGCGGGTGGGGAAGACGCCGAAGAACTGCCAGCCCCACCAGCCAGCCGCCACCAGCAGGGAGCCAGCCAGAGCGACCGCAAGGCCGGAGAGCCAGCTCCCCTCGTCGCGGATCCCGCTCACCTCAAAGGCGGCCTGACTGATGTCGCCATGGACAATTTTGTAGCTGCCACGGGCAAAGGCGGCGATCAGGGCGCGGTCGCAGATGAGGTTGATAAGACGGGGAATGCCACCGCTCAGGCGGTGGAGGGTCTGGATTGCCCTGGGGGTAAAAATGGGCTGTACGCAGCCGGCGACCTGCAGCCGGAAGCGAACATAGGCATCGACATCGCCGGCACCCAGGGGCAGCAGGTGGTAGCGAGCGGTAATGCGCTGGGCCAGCTGGCGCAGCAGGGGCTGGCGCAACATCTGCTGCAGCTCTGGCTGACCGATCAGCACCACCTGTAGCAGCTTCTTCTCGTCGGTTTCGAGGTTGGTCAGCAGGCGCAACTGCTCCAGCACCTCTGGCAGCAGATGCTGGGCCTCATCCACCAGCACCACGCTGCGCTTGCCTGCCGCCAGATTGGCCAGCAGGTGGTCGCGAATAAGGTCGAACAGCAGCTTGATCCCCGCCTCGGTCGGGTAGGCAAGCTGAAACTCGTCACAGATGGCCGCCAGCAGATCCCGCTCGGTCAGCGAGGGATTGAGGATATAGGCGATCTCGGTCTCGGCGGGCAGCTGTTGCAGCAGGCAGCGGGAGACCGTGGTCTTGCCGGTGCCTACTTCGCCGGTCAGTAGCACAAAGCCGCCGCCATCCTGCAATCCGTAGCTGAGATGGGCCAGAGCCTCCCCGTGCCGCTCGCTCATATAGAGATATTTGGGATTGGGCGAGATGGAGAACGGGTGTTCCGAGAGGCCAAAGAACTGTGTGTACATGAGGGATTCTTTTGTGACCAGTTACAGGTAAAAAATATTTCCGGATGATAGCAAACCTCGCATTCATTGGAAGCTATCCGAGTGGACAAGAGGCAAATGACGGCACTTTCCCTTCATCTTGTGATCCAGAGTCGGGATTGTGCCGCTCAAACGGTCAAAAAATAGCGGTGATTTGCAAAAATAAGTTTATTGTCAACAGCTTGGGGAGGCGAAGTTTTCACCTGTCGGTTCGTTAACGGGTTTGCCGACTCAGCGATGGTCCTGAAATTTGGCCGCTATCTCCTTGAACTGCGCCTCGCAGGCGAGAAACGCCTTGACTATATTCGGGTCGAAGTGACAGCCGCTTCCTTTCACGATGATCTCCTTCGCTTCCTCATGGCTGAAGGCGGGTTTGTAGACCCGTTTCGAGATGAGGGCATCGTAGACATCCGCTACCGCCATCAACCGCCCGGAGAGGGGAATCACCTCACCCGCCAGCCCTGCCGGATAGCCGCTGCCATCCCACTTTTCGTGGTGGGTGAGGGAGATCTCCCGCGCCAGCCGCAGGAAGGAGTTGGAGCCCAGCTGCGCCTCGGCGCTCGCCAGCGCATCAGCACCGATCTGCGGGTGGCGCTGCATGATGGCGAACTCCTCATCGGTCAGCTTGCCCGGCTTGAGCAGGATGGCGTCGGGAATGCCCACCTTGCCGACATCGTGTAGCGGGGCCGATTTGAACAGCAGATCGATGGTGGCATCATCCAGTGGATAGCTATCCCAGTTGCTGAAGCTCAGATGCTCCGCCAGCGCCTTGACGTAGTGCTGGGTACGAATGATATGGGCGCCGGTCTCGTTGTCACGGGTCTCTGCCAGCGAGGCGAGCCCGAGAATGGCCACATCCCGGGTCAGATTGAGTTCGTCGCTGCGGGATTTCAGCTCGCCGATCATCTGATTGGTGCTGGCGGCGATAAGGCCAAACTCGTCATCCCGGGTGACCGGCACCCGGGCATCGAAGTCACCGCATTGCACTCTGGCCATGGTGCTGGTCTGGTGGCGCAGGGAGAGGCCAAGGTTGCGGCCGTAGCCGTGAATGATGAGGGCGAGATAGCTGAAGGTCACCGTCATCACGAAGGCGATCTCCCACAGGATGTAGTGCTGGGCCTCGACTCTCGGCAGGCTGCGCCCCACCGTCACCAGCCACTCCAGATCCTTGTTGAACAACAAGAAGAAGACGCCCCCCAATAAGGTGAGGGTTGCCAGGGTAAAGAGGGTGAACTTGCGTGGCAGCGGCATGGCCAGCGGATGGCTCAGTGCCAGGCTCTGCTCGGCTTGCCGTGCTCTGGCCCGATGCCAATCCCGCTCCAGAGTCAGGTCGGCCGCCACCAGAAAGCCGAGGGTGGTCATCCCCAGCAAGACCTTGAGGTGACTCTCCAGCGGAAAGTCGTGGGCCAGGGCGTTGTAGCCTGAGAGCAGCAGTGCTCCCAGCAGGTAGAAACCTACCTCCAGTCCAAACCCATCCAGCCCGTTACGCGGCAGGGGCCGCCTTGAGATCAGCCGGTTGCGCACGGCGAACATGATGGCGAACGTCACCAGGGTCGGCCCCAGCAGCTGGGGCAGGGTGAGGCTCTCAAGAAACGGGCAAACCTGCCAGCCATAGAGACAAAAGAGTGACAGGGTTACCCCGTAGTGCAGGGCGCAGCGCCCCGAGATTCTCATCATGATTTCACCTGAACAGCGTTTTTGTTGTTATGGCCGCCGCGACAGGCGCACCATCCTCAGCACCGTTGCAGCAGCAGGCTACCGATAGAGTAGCCGGCGCCAAACGAGCAGAGGACGCCGCGCGCCCCGACAGGAAGGTCGCGATTGTACAGATGAAACGCGATGATGGAACCCGCCGAGCTGGTATTACCATAGCTATCGAGAATGACCGGCGCCTCCTGCTGGTTGGCATCGTGACCGAGCAGCTTGCGACCGATGAACTGGTTCATGGTGAGGTTGGCCTGATGGAGCCAGAGCCGGCTCAGGGAGTCTGCTGCCCAACCTTGTTCATCGAGCTGGCCGGCAATCTGGTCGCACACCAGTGGCAACACCTCCTTGAACACCTTGCGACCCTGCTGGCGAAACAGCTTGTCGTCGCCGTAGCGGGTACGCGGGCTCAGCCGGTTCAAAAAGCCGAAGTTGTTGCGGATGTTGTTGGAGTACTGGGTCACCAGCTTGCTGGCTACCAGTTGCCACGGATTGGCCACCTTGCAATCGGCCTCCCGCTCCAGCAGTACCGCGGTACAGGCATCACCGAAGATAAAGTGACTGTCTCTGTCCCGGAAATTGAGGTGTCCTGAGCAGATCTCCGGATTGACCACCAGCGCCAGTTTGGCGGTGCCTGCCGCCAGCATGTCGGCGGCTGTCTTGATGCCGAAGGTGGCAGACGAGCAGGCCACGTTCATGTCAAAGGCCATGCCACTTGCTCCCAGATAGTGCTGCAGCTCGATGGAGAGGGCCGGATAGGGGCGCGGCATATTGGAGGCGGCGACAATCACCAGATCGATCTCCCCCGGCTCACGACCGGCGGCGATCAGCGCCTGCTCGGCGGCGGCCACCGCCATCTCCACCATGATGGAGGGCTTGTCATCGGGCCGCTCAGCCAGCAGCGGCTGCATGATGTCGGGGTTGAGCACCCCTTCGCGGCTCACCAGATAACGGCTTTTGATGCCGGAGGCCTTCTCGATGAACTCGCAGCTGGAGTGCTGCTTGGCGGGGAGTTGGCCGGCATCGATGGCGGAGGCGTTCTCCTCGTTGTAGAGATCCACATACTGGTTGAAGGCGGCCACCAGCTCTTCATTGCTGACGGCAAAGGGTGGGGTATAGAGGCCTGAGCCACTGATCACGATAGAGGTCATCTTTGCTCCTCGCCGGGTGCGTTCCCGGCTTGTCGGTTTATAGGGTAGAGAGGGTTAGAGCTGGTCGATCGCCGCAGCGAGACCCGCCAGGGTCAGCGGATGCATCCGTCCGCCAACCACGTCATTCATCAGTTTGATGGAGGGATGCCAGAGCCACTCCCGCCGCGGGGTGGGATTGATCCACACCAGTTTGGGAAAGTGCTGCTGCAATCGGGTGAGCCACACCTGACCCGACTCCTCGTTCCACTGCTCGACACTGCCGCCGGGCCAGGTGATCTCGTAGGGGCCCATGGTGGCATCCCCCACCAGAATCACCCGGTAGTCGCTGCCGTAGGTGCGCAGCAGGCGCAGGGTATCGAACCGCTCCTCAAAGCGGCGGGCGTTATCCTTCCAGACGAAGTCGTAGAGGCAGTTGTGAAAATAGAAGTACTCCAGATGCTTGAACTCGTGGCGCAACGCGGAGAAGAGGCGTTGTACCTCGGCTACGTGGGCATCCATGGAGCCTCCCACATCGAAAAAGACCAACAGTTTCACCCCGTTGTGGCGCTCGGGCCGCAGCTTCACATCGAGCCAACCCTGGCGGGCAGAACTTTTTATGGTGTCGTCGAGATCAAGCTCGTCGGGATTGCCTTTGCGCACCCAGCGTCTTAGCTTGCGCAGCGCGAGCTGGATGGCGCGCTGGCCGAGCGGTGAGTCGTCGCTGAAGTTGCGATAGTGACGGCCCTCCCACACCTTGGCCGCCTTGCCATGCTGCCCCTCTCCACCCATGCGGACTCCCTCTGGGTGAAAACCGCCGTGGCCAAACGGGCTGCTGCCACCGGTTCCCACCCACTTGTTGCCGCCAGCGTGGCGCTCTTTCTGCTCGTTCAGCCGCTGGTTGAGGGTCTCCAGCAGCTTGTCGAGTCCGCCGAGGGATGTGAGCAGCGCCTTCTCCTCTGGGCTCAACAGCCGTTCGAACTCCTTGCGCAGCCACTCCTCGGGCAGGCTTTCCGGCAGCAGGGGGATGGCTTCCAGTCCCTCGTAGTATTCGGCGAAGGCGCGATCGAAGCGATCGTAGTGAGCCTCGTCTTTTACCAGCAGGCAGCGGGAGAGTTGGTAGAACTCGTCCATATCGACTGCGACCAGCCTGGCAGCCAGTGCGGCGTGCAAGTCCAGCAGTTCGCGCAGGCTGCAGGGGAGCTTGTGGCGGCGCAGGTGAGTAAAAAAGTCGATCAGCATGGGTTAGCTGCCGCGCCGGGCCAGAAAGGCGAGCTTCTCGAATAGATGCAGATCCTGCTCGGTCTTGAGCAGAGCGCCATATAGCGCGGGCACCAGCTTGCCGGGCTCGCGGGCGCGCATCGCCTCGGGGGCGATATCGTCGGCCAAGAGCAGGCGGATCCAGTCCAGCAGCTCCGAGGTGGAGGGCTTCTTGCGCAGCCCCTCTACCTCGCGCAGCTCGAAGAAGAGAGCCATCGCCTCGCCAAGCAGGCTCTCCTTGAGGTCGGGGTAGTGGAGTTTGACGATGGCCTGCATCTCGGCCTTGTCGGGGAAGCGGATGTAGTGGAAGAAACAGCGGCGCAGGAAGGCATCCGGCAGCTCTTTTTCGTTGTTGGAGGTGATGATGACCACCGGCCGCTGGCGCGCCTTGACTCGCTCGCCGGTCTCGTAGACGTCGAACTCCATCCGGTCCAGCTCCAGCAGCAGATCGTTGGGGAATTCGATGTCGGCCTTGTCGATCTCGTCGATCAGCAGCACCGGTCGCTGCTCGGCGCTGAAAGCCTGCCACAGCTTGCCCTGGCGAATGTAGTGGCTGATATCGGCCACTCTGGGGTCGCCGAGCTGGGAGTCCCGCAGCCGGGCCACCGCATCATATTCGTAGAGCCCCTGTTGGGCCTTGGTGGTGGACTTGATATGCCAGGCAATGAGGTCGGTGCCGAGATGGTCGGCGACCGCTTCCGCCAGTACCGTCTTGCCGGTGCCTGGCTCCCCCTTGATCAGCAGCGGTTTTTCGAGGGTGATGGCGGCATTGACCGCCATCTTCAATGCATCGGAGGCGAGATACTGGCTGCTTCCTGAAAATCCCATAACGTCGGTTCCTTTGACGATTGGCTCCCGGAGTCAGGGGCCAGAGAGAATAAGCTCTATATGTTGTAATACCATATGGTTATAACGAATAGTCACTTCTCATTCAGAAACCACAGGGTAATCTTGTTTCATCGTCGTAACAAACACAGGGATAGCGCCATGAGCAAAATTTTTGAGGACAACAGCCAGACTATCGGTCATACCCCGCTGGTTCGTCTCAACCGTGTTACCAAAGGTCGCGTGCTGGCCAAGATCGAGAGCCGCAACCCCAGCTTCAGCGTCAAGTGCCGTATCGGTGCCAACCTGATCTGGGATGCCGAGAAGCGCGGCATCCTGACCAAGGGGAAGGAGATCATTGAGCCCACCAGCGGCAACACGGGTATTGCTCTGGCCTTTGTCGCGGCTGCTCGCGGCTATCCCATTACCCTGACCATGCCGGCCACCATGAGCCTGGAGCGCCGCAAGCTGCTCAAGGCGCTCGGTGCCAATCTGGTGCTGACCGAAGGACCGCTTGGCATGAAAGGGGCCATTGCCAAGGCCAACGAGATCCTCGAGTCCGAGCCGGGCAAGTATGTGTTGTTGCAACAGTTTGAAAACCCGGCCAACCCGGAGATCCACGAAAAGACCACAGGCCCCGAGATTTGGGATGCCACTGACGGTGAGGTGGATGTGTTCGTAGCGGGGGTCGGTACCGGTGGCACCATTACCGGTGTCTCCCGCTACCTGAAAAAGACTCAGGGCAAGGCGGTGGTCTCTGTCGCCGTTGAGCCTGCCGAGTCGCCGGTCATCAGCCAGAAGCTGGCCGGTGAAGAGATCAAACCGGGCCCCCACAAGATCCAGGGTATTGGTGCCGGCTTTATTCCGGGCAACCTCGACCTCTCCCTGATTGACCGTGTCGAGCAGGTGACCAGTGACGAAGCTATCGAGATGGCTCGCCGCCTGATGGAGGAGGAGGGGATCCTGGCAGGTATCAGCTCCGGTGCTGCTGTGGTGGCTGCCAGCCGTCTGGCCGAGCTGCCGGAGTTTGAAGGAAAAACGATAGTCGTCATCCTGCCGAGCGCCGCGGAGCGCTACCTCTCCAGTGCCCTGTTTGCTGGCGTATTCAGCGAGCAAGAACTGCAGCAGTAAACCACAAGATTGCACTGACCAGACGGCGCTCCCAGGAGCGCCGTTTCTTTATGGGCTAGACTCTGCATCGCCCAGCGCCAGTCGGGCCCTTATTTTTTGGGGTAAAATAACAAGCTCCGGAGCGAGAAAAAAAGCAGACATTCTGTGATAAATCTCATATCCTGTGCGGCGTCACGCGGTGTCTGATGGTCAGGTATCACAAAGTAACAAAGTGTTATTTTTCGTTATAAAATAATTTCAGGCCAGTCCTGATGCGGCTTGTAGCCCAATAACGGAAAAATCCCGACCAAGACACCGAAATACTGCACAGAAAATTGACCTGGATTAAACCATTGCGGGTCTGCTTTCGTTACTTTACAACATATCCATACTGACACGGTGGGTCAGGTTGTCTGAAAAGCGACCAGCTCACTAAAAAATATCAATAATATGGGGTGAAACCATGTACGAGAAGTCTGTTGTTATTACTGCTGAAAACGGCCTGCACACCCGTCCGGCAGCTCAGTTCGTGAAAGAAGCCAAAGAATTCCAAAGCGAGATCACTGTGGTCTCCGGTGGCAAATCCGCCAGCGCCAAGAGCCTGTTCAAGCTGCAGACTCTGGGTCTGACCAAAGGCACCAACGTGACCATCCAGGCCGACGGCCCGGACGCTCAGAAAGCCGTTGAGAAGCTGGTTGCCCTGATGGACGAGCTGGAGTAATCCAGCTTTACTCCTCCCCCACAGTCGTTTTAATAGGAAGGATTATGATATCTGGCATTCTTGCGTCCCCCGGTATCGCATTCGGTAAGGCGCTTCTTCTGAAAGAAGATGAAATCGTTATCAATCAGGGCAAGATCTCTGCTGACCAGATTGATGCCGAGATCAACCGCTTCCTCGAAGCCCGCACCAAGTCAGCTGCACAGCTGGAAGCCATCAAAGAGATGGCCGGTCGCACCTTCGGCGAAGAAAAAGAGGCCATCTTCGAAGGCCACATCATGTTGCTCGAAGATGAAGAGCTGGAAGGGGATATCAAATCCTTCATCAAAGATAACAAGGCATCCGCCGACAAAGCCATCTACGAGGTGATCGAACAGTACGCCAAGATGATGGCCGAGCTGGACGACCCCTATCTGCGCGAGCGCGCAACCGACTTCCGTGACATCGGTACCCGTCTGGTCAAGAACGTACTGGGCATCGCCGTTGTCAACCTGAGCACCATCGACGAAGAGGTGATCCTGGTCGCCAAAGACCTGACCCCGTCCGAAACTGCTCAGATCAACCTGAAATATGTGCTGGGTTTCGTTACCGACATCGGTGGCCGTACCTCCCACACCTCCATCATGGCCCGCTCTCTGGAGCTGCCGGCCATCGTGGGCACCAACGACATCACCGATCGCGTCAAGAACGGTGAGATGATCCTGCTCGACGCCATCAACAACAAAGTTGTGATCAACCCGAGCGAAGCCGAGCTGACCCAGTTCAAAGAGACTCAGGCCCGTTATCAGGCTGAGAAAGACGAGCTCGCCAAGCTGAAAGATCTGCCTGCCATCACTCTGGATGGTCATCAGGTCGAAGTGTGTGCCAACATCGGTACCGTCAAGGATACCGAAGGTGCCATCCGCAATGGCGCCGAAGGCGTGGGTCTGTACCGTACCGAGTTCCTGTTCATGGACCGTGACGCGCTGCCTACCGAAGACGAGCAGTTCAAAGCCTACAAAGAAGTGGCCGAAGCGATGCCGGATCAGCCGATCATCGTGCGTACCATGGACATTGGCGGCGACAAAGAGCTGCCGTACATGAATTTCCCGAAAGAGATGAACCCCTTCCTGGGCTGGCGTGCAGTGCGTATTTTCTTCGACCGCGAAGACATCATGCACGCTCAGCTGCGGGCCATTCTGCGTGCGTCTGCCTTTGGCAAACTGCGCATCATGTTCCCGATGATCATCTCTGTCGAAGAGTTCCGTAGCCTGAAAGCTACCGTAGAGACGCTGAAAGCTGAACTGCGCGCCGAAGGCAAAGCCTTTGATGAATCCATCGAAGTGGGTATCATGATCGAGACCCCGGCTGCTGCCGTCATGGCTCATCATCTTGCCAAGGAAGTGGATTTCTTCAGTATCGGTACCAACGACCTGACCCAGTACACCCTGGCTGTCGACCGTGGTAACGAGATGATCTCCGCGATGTACAACCCGCTGTCACCCTCCGTCCTGACCCTGATCAAGATGGTTATCGATGCATCCCATGCCGAAGGCAAGTGGACCGGTATGTGTGGTGAACTGGCTGGTGACGAGCGTGCCACCCTGCTGCTGCTGGGTATGGGTCTGGATGAGTTCTCCATGAGCGCCATCTCTGTACCGCGTATCAAGAAGCTTATCCGCAACACCAACTTCGAAGATGTGAAGGCAATGGCTGATCAAGCACTGAGCTTTGCCACCGCTGCTGAAATCGAAGCATGCGTAGATAACTTTATTAAGCAGAAGGCAGTCTGCTAAGATCGGCTGCAAACAGCGAAAAATCATCTCTAGGAGCTTTATATGGGTCTGTTCGACAAACTGAAGAAACTGGTTTCCGACGATAGCTCTGACACCGGTGGCATCGAAATCTTTGCTCCGCTGTCTGGCGAAATCGTGCCGATCGAAGATGTGCCTGATGTCGTCTTCGCCGAGAAAATCGTTGGTGACGGTATCGCCATCAAGCCGGCTGGCAACAAGATGGTTGCTCCGTGCGACGGTACCATCGGCAAGATTTTCGAGACCAACCACGCGTTCTCTCTGGAATCTGACTCTGGCATCGAGCTGTTCGTTCACTTCGGTATCGACACCGTTGAGCTGAAAGGCGAAGGCTTCAAGCGTATCGCTCAGGAAGGCCAGCAGGTCAAGCGTGGCGACACCATCATCGAGTTCGATTTGGCCGTTCTGGAAGCGAAAGCCAAGTCTACCCTGACTCCGGTGGTCATCTCCAACATGGACGAGATCAAAGAGCTGGTGAAGATGACTGGTGCCGTGACTGTGGGCGAGACCCCGGTGATCCGCATCAAGAAATAAGCCGTGACAGGCCAAGCGCCTGTTACTGCAACAAAAAACCGAAGCCTTGTGCTTCGGTTTTTTTATGGCTGCGATCCGGTCCAGAACCCCTTTCCTCTCCTCCCTTACTCTTTCGCGACCACCACCCGGTTACGCCCCTGCTCCTTGGCGAGGTAAAGTGCCCGATCCGCCATCATCAGCAGGTAGTCGATGCTCTGATCGCCCCGGGTAGCGGCGCAGCCAAGGCTGATGGTGAGAGTGATACTCTGTCCCTGCCATGGCATGATCAGCTCGCTGACCTGCTGGCGCAGCCGTTCGGCCCGGCAGGTGGCCTGCTCCAGCGTGTGATCCGGCAAGATCAGCAGAAACTCCTCGCCGCCCCAGCGGGCCAGGCACTCCCCCGGTTGCAGCAGTTCTGTCATGGTTTCGGCAACGGCGCAGAGCGCCGCATCCCCCGCAGGGTGACCGTAGCGGTCGTTGATCTGCTTGAAGTGGTCGATATCGCCCAGCACCAGGGCAAAGGCATCGCCCTGCATCCGGTGGGATTGCAGCTGCTGCTCGGCACCACGACGGTTGCACAGCTCGGTGAGGGGGTCGGTACAGGAGAGGCGGCTCACCTCTTCCACCATGCACTGCAGGTCGTGAATGTCGCGGAAGGTGACGATATGGCCATTCGGGATGGCATCGGCCCCCAGCTGGGCCGTTACCACGAACCAGCGGTGCTGGCCATTCTTGCAGCGGATCAGGGCGGGCATCTCCGCCACTTCTCGCCCCTCTTGCAAAGAGCGCTCTACCTCGGTGTGCCAGGCCTGAATGATCGCGCTGCGGTAGGTTGCATCCGGATAGGCGAGGCGGAACCAGCTGGCCATATCGGGCAGATCGGCCAGGTCATACCCGAGCTGCTCGCGAAAGGCGCGGTTGAGAAAGCGATGGCGACGCACAGGGATGCTGTCACCGGTATCGGGCAGACCCTCGCGGCGCGCCACCGATTCTGACACCAGAATGGGGAGCGGTATCACGTCAAAGGAACGAAACAGGATCTGCTGCAGTTCTCTCTCTTCCATCGTCACGTGGTGCTCCCTGATCCTTTTGTCACTTTCTCTAACATAGGTTAGCCAGCGCAGGTGGTAAATGGATTTCTGGGGCGCGGCGGGGGAGAGCTATCGTCTCATCTGAAAGCAGGGGAAAAGGGGGCTGGAGCAGCATGTTGCACCGGTTCGGAGGGGGTCGCTGGGTGTCTGCCGATGTCACCAGAGCGGCTTGCGGCAATGATTCAACGCGTTTAGCGGCTTATTTTATAAACAATTTTGTTTATAAAATAACGGTATTCTGGCGCCACAGAGGGCAACACTTGCCGGGTGGCCACCTCCCCAGGGCTTGCCGAGCCTTCTCCGATCCGCTGACCGATCATGTGAACGCAATAAAAAAGCCGCTCACACAGGTGAGCGGCTTTGCTGGTTTCTCTTCCCTTAAGCGGGCTGTTTGCCCTCGTCAGCGGGAGGTGGCGGCAGGGCGCCGGAGTTGGATTCGACCTTCTGCTCCTCCCCCTGCATGTTCTTGATGTAGACATCCATCTGGTTGAAGGCGATCTCGATGCCGTTCTCGCGGAACAGCTGGTCGATCTTGCGGTTCAACTCGTCCACCGCCGGGTTGCGATCCCCCAGCTCGCTCACGAAGAAGCGCAGCTCGTGATCCAGGGTGCTGGCACCGAAGGTGAGGAAGTAGACGATGGGCGCCGGGTCTTTCAGCACGCGGCTGTTCTCGTCCGCCGCCTGTTTGAGCAGGGTGCGGGTCAGCTCCAGATCGGAACCGTATGCCACGCCTACCCGCACGATGACCCGGGTCACGGTGTCACTCAGCGACCAGTTGATCAGCCGCTCGGTCATCAGCTGCTGGTTGGGGATGATCACCTCTTTGCGGTCGAAGTCGGTCAGGGTGGTGGCGCGAATGCGGATCCGCGAGACGGTACCCGAGAAGGAGCCGATGGTGACGGTGTCACCGATCCGCACCGGACGCTCGAACAGGATGATGATGCCGGAGACGAAGTTGGAGAGGATCTCCTTCATGCCAAAACCGATACCGACTGACAGACCACCCGCTACCCACTGCAGCTTGTCCCACTGCACGCCCATCATGGAGAGGGCGGTGAGGGAGCCGAAGCCGATCAGTACGTAGTTGAGCATGGTGGTGATGGCGTAGGCCGTCCCCTGAGCCAGATTGAGCTTGGAGAGCACCAGCACCTCCAGCAAGCCCGGCAGGTTGCGTGCCAGCGACCAGGCGCCACCGAGCATCAGGAGGCCGATCAGCACGTCACTCAGGCTGATGGGGAAGAGCACGGCATTGGCACCGGTGCCTTCAGTGCGGTGCCACAGCACCATGCTGTCGAGATAGGAGAATACCGCGACCAGATCGGACCAGAGCCAGTAGAAGGCGACGCCGAAGATCAGCATCAGCACGGTACGGGTCAGACGCAGGGACTGCTGGCTGACATCCTCCAGATCCATCGGCTGCTCTTCGATGGACTCGCCACCTTCCGCATCTTCCGAAGATTTGTGCTCACGTTTGGCCACCGCGCGGCGGTAGGCCAGACGACGGGCCGCCAGCTCCAGCCCGCGCAGGGCGGTGCGGTAGACCAGGCTCCAGATGATCAGCAGATAGAAGGATTCGATCAGGCGACCGGTGAGCTTGAGCGCGGTGTAGTAGTAGCCGAGTACCGCCAGCACGATCAGCGCCACCGGGGCCAGGGCCAGCGCAATGGCAGTCATGGTCTGGGCCATGCTCGCCTCGCCCTTGATGCGGGCGCGGGAGATGGGAAACACCAGATAGGCGGCCAGCGCCAGCAGGATCAGGGTGAGAGCCTGACCAATCACGTCGTTGCCCAGAGAGGAGGGTTCTACCACCGCCTTGGTCGACAGCATGATGAGGGGCAGCAGCGGCAACCAGAGGTAGCGCATGCTGTTGCGCTTGGCCTGCAACTCGGCGCGCGGGATGCGGAAGTGGGATTCACCGAGTCCGCCCGGGCGCATCACCGCCATGTAGATGCTGAAGACCAGATAGCTGAGGGCCAGGTTCAGAGTGATCTGGAAGATGAGCTTGGGGCTCAGCAGACCACAGTAGGTGAGCAGCAGGCCGCCCGCCAGAATGAACAGGCTGCCCGGCAGGCGCTGCAACAGGGTAAAGAAGAGTGCGCGCGGGGTGTGCCACTGGCTGTCCTGACGGAAGCGGCCCAGATCCTTGGCAATCTTTTTCTGGCGTTCGGCCAGTGCCGGACGCTTCCACATCAGCAGGCCGCCGATCAGCAGCAGCGGGAAGGCGAGCAGGGAGATCCCCAGCAGCTCTTCGCGCCACTGGCTCCAGTCCGGTTTTAGCACCCAGTCGGAGGCCTGTTTGTAGGCCTGGGCGGGCCAGCTGATAAACCACTTGAAGTCGATCGGTTTGTTGCTGCTTACCCAGAAGATGTGCTGTTGCAGGGTAAATTCGATAGAGGCATAGACCCGCGCCAGCTGCTGCTGGGTCAGCTGCAGGCTGATGGCGTTGGTGAGCTGGCTGTCGAGCTGGCGGTTGAGCTGATCGAGCAGGTTGATGCGGGTATCGATGAGTTTGGCCAGGCTCTCCTTGTCTTCATCGCTGACCGGCTCCTTGCTGCTCGCGATCAGGTTATCCAGATAGAGGTTCTTCTGGAACAGCTGGTCACGCTGCTGACTCAGCTCGAACTGGGCCAGATGCAGATCGGCGATCTGCTCTTCCAGGTTTTTCACGGCGATGGTGGGCGCCGCTTCCAGCTGTTGATAGAGCTGATAGAGGATGCGTGACAGCAGCAGATTGCCCTTGAGCATCTGCACCTGTTCGTTGAGGTTGCGCTCGGTCTGGGTGCCGCGCTCCAGCCAGCTCTTGGCCTGCAGGTTTTTCTGGACCAGCGAGTTGAGGTTGGTGGTGGCGCTGATGAGTTGCTGGCTGAGCTGGTGGTTGAGAACCTGCTCTTTTTGTACCAGCGGGCTGTCTTCGGTCGCTACCAGCTCGCCGGTCTGCTCGGCGGTTTTCTCGGTGTCGCCGAGGCGCTTGGCGCTGCTCTGCTCCTGCAGCAGTTGCAGCTTCTGCTCTTCACTGGTGAGGCGGGCGTTCTGGTAGTCGCGCTGTTTGACCGCCAGATCCTGCATGCTGGTACGGTTGTCCAGATCCTTTTGCAGCTGGGAAAGTTGCAGGTCGAGCAGTGCCAGCTCGGTATTGAGCTTCATCTTCTCGGCGCTGCTGACGCTCTCGCCGGCATTAAGGCGGCTGCGGATCTCCTGACTGCGCTGGTAGGCGCGGCTCATGCTGCTCTGGGCGCGCTCCGGCAGGGTCTGCAGGTTGGTGAGCTGGCTGCCGATGGCGCCGAGCGCCTCCTGGGCGGCCTGCATGTTGGCCAGCACATCGGGCTGGCGGTTGTCGAGCTCGGCCAGACTCATGCTGGCGTATTCGCTCTTGATCTGCTCCGGGCTCTTGCCCTGGGTCAGGTCGTTGAGCTTGGCGCTGATGTCGCGCAGCTCACCCGGCAGATTGCGAATGCGCTGGGCCTGCGCCTTGGCTTTCGCCTCCTCCTTGTCGATGCTGTCGAGCAGGGTGAGGGTTTCAGTCAGAAACTTCTGGTCGGCCTGCTGGCTGACGGTCAGGGTCTCGGATTTGCCCAGATTGTCCAGCGCCCGCTGGACGGAAGCGCGGGATGGAACATCCTGCGCCATGGCTTGCGGGGCACCGCAGAGGCTGACGAGTAGGCAGAGCAGCGGCAACAGGATGGCCGATGCTCTCTTGAAGGGTGTTGATTGCATATAACTTCCGGGTTATTGCGCGGTAATTGGGAAATTTCCCACCTGGATTAAATCCGCGGGGATTCTAACACCGGCATCCGTTGGTAAGCAGGGGGGAGGGATAAAAAAAACGGCGCCCGCAGGCGCCGTTTTCAGCTTGTTCAGTTCCGATTAAAGAACGTGAACAGAAGCGGTGTTGGTGGTGCCGCTCGGTACCAGAGCACCGGAGACCATCACAACCACGTCACCTTTCTGGCCCATGCCGATTTCCAGCGCGGCTTCTTTACCGATGCGATAGAAATCGTCGGTAGAGGCGATGCTGTCAACCACGTGAGCAACCACACCCTTGGTCAGAACCAGCTGGGCAGCGGTCTTCTTGTTGGTGGTGATCGCCAGGATCCAGGCTTTCGGGAAGTACTTGCGGATAGCCTTGGCAGACTTGCCGCCTTCGGTGGCAACCACGATCAGCGGGGCGTCCAGCTTCTCGGAGGTCTCTACCGCGCCTTTACATACGGCTTCGGTGATGCGCAGCTTGTTGCTGTCGTTAGAAGCAGACAGGTTGGACGGCATCACGGCATCGGTACGCTCGCAGATGGTGGCCATGATGGTCACGGCTTCCAGCGGGTACTTACCCTTGGCGGACTCACCGGACAGCATGACTGCGTCGGTACCGTCCAGGATGGCGTTGGCCACGTCGCCGGCTTCGGCGCGGGTCGGACGCGGGTTCTTGATCATGGAGTCCAGCATCTGGGTGGCAGTGATAACCACTTTGCGGGCCTTGTTGCACTTGGCGATGATCATCTTCTGGGCGAAGATAACCTCTTCAACCGGGATCTCGACACCCATGTCGCCACGAGCAACCATGATGCCGTCGGACACAGCCAGGATTTCGTCGAAGTTGTCCAGACCTTCCTGGTTTTCGATCTTGGAGATGATCTGGATGTTCTCGCCACCGTGGGCTTTCAGGTGCTCACGGATTTCCAGCACGTCTTCTTTCTTGCGGATGAAGGAAGCAGCAACGAAATCAACGCTCTGCTCGCAGCCGAAGATCAGGTCGCGCTTGTCTTTCTCGGCCAGGGCCGGCAGCTTGATGGAGACGCCCGGCAGGTTGACGCCCTTGTTCTCGCCCAGATCGCCGTTGTTCAGTACTTTACAAACAACTTCGCGCTCGGTGATTTCGATGACGTCCAGACCGATCAGGCCGTCGTCAACCAGGATGCGGTTGCCGACGCGCAGGTCGTTGGCGAAACCTGCATAGGTCACGGCCACTTTGTCTTTGTTGCCAACCACGGTCTGGTCGGTGGTGAAGGTGAAGGTCTGGCCAGCAACCAGTGCGACGTCATTGCCACCTTCCAGCTTCATGGTACGGATTTCCGGACCCTTGGTATCCAGCAGGATAGCTGCGCGCTTGCCGGTCTCGGCCATCACTTCGCGCAGGTTGCGGATACGGGTGCCGTGCTCTTCGTAATCACCGTGAGAGAAGTTCAGGCGCATGACGTTCATGCCGGCGTCCAGCATTTTTGCCAGCATTTCTTTGGATTCGGTCTTGGGACCGATGGTGCAGACGATTTTGGTCTTTTTCATGTCAGTCTTCATGGTTAAGGAGTTTCCGCCGAGCAATATACACCAGTTTTTGGATTCTTTTTATGATCCAGAAACAACGTTTTGACCAGATAACGTTTTCTTTTCAGGGATAACGTTTTCCTGTTGGTCACTTTTTAGAGCATGCATCCACTGGTCTGAGCTGATTGACGACAAATGTTGCCATCTGTGTCTTATTGGCGGAGAGAAGGTTCAGATGTTGTAAAATGACCACCTGCTCACTGTCACCGTCTTGTCACCAGCTTGCGCAAAGATGTTAGCCCATTGGCGCGCTTGTGAAGGGGAAACAGATGGAAAACAGCCCATGGGGTGGCCCGGTCCTGCTTTTGCTGGCGGGGGCACTGCTGCTGGCCCATGCCATGCCTGACGCCAGCTGGCCGGGCAATCACCACTGGCGCTCAGCCTTTACCGGCAAACACTTGGCCGAAGGAGCGGCACCGGTCTCGGCAGAGGTGGCCGCAGAGCGATTGCTGTTGCAGGAGTGGCTGGCGCAGGGGGCGGCGACCCGCGTAGCCCTTTCCGGCGAGAGGCATTGAACGGTCATCAGGTTGCGGGGGCAACCGCAAAACGGGTTAACCAGACGGGTTGATCTCTTTTGACAATGGTTGGGCTGGGTGCCTGATTATCAATGATGGGTTGATAGTGCTTATCCATTCAGCCTGATTGTTAACCCGTTGAGGCGGGCTGATAATGAATTCAGCGGCGTTGCCTCGCGGCAAAAATCGCCATCCAAACCCTTGCTGGAGTCACTGTTATGTCCCTCGCCCCCGTCTGGTTTATCTCCCACGGCGCACCGGATCTGGTGTTGCGTGATCAACCTGCCACCCGATTTCTGAGCACCCTGCGGCTGGGGGAGCTCAAGGGATTGGTGGTCATCTCCGCTCACTGGTTCAGTCGCGAGCTGCAGATCAACGTCGAGCCCAAACCGGCGCTGATGTACGACTTCTATGGTTTCCCCGAGCCGCTCTACCGGATGCGCTGGCCAGCCAGCAGCCCTGAATGGTTACAGCAGGCGGTGGGCGATCAGCTGACGCTGGCGGGGCTGGCAACTACCCCGGTGCGGCGCGAACTGGACCACGGGGTCTGGTCACCGCTCTCCCTGATCGACCCGGACAGCGAGATCCCGCTGGTGCAGATCTCCATCCCTGCCAGCTTCACCCCGACCCAGCTCTGGCAGCTGGGGGAGGCACTTGCCGAATTGCGCAGTCAGGGGATTGGTATCCTCGCCTCCGGCGCCATCACCCACAACCTGCGGGCCTTGGGGCCCGAGGGGTCGCCGGTGCCGCGCTGGGCGAGCCAGTTTGTCGACTGGCTGGAAGGGGCGATGGCGGCAGGGGAGCGAGAGGCATTGCTCGATTACCGTCGGCTGGCCCCCGGAGCGGTGGAGTCCCATCCCCACGACGATCACCTGCGCCCGCTCTTTGTGGCGCTGGGGGCCGCGCAGGGCAAGGCACCGACCCTGCTGCACGAGAGCTGGGATGGCGGCAGCCTCTACATGGGGGCCTACCGCTTCGATTAACGAGCGCCGTGCAAACAAGAGCCCGCCAATTGGCGGGCTCTTGTCGTTTTGGGGATTGGCTATGGTCAGGGGACGATAACCCGGCTTTCGCCGCCACCGAGGGCTTCCACCCTGACTTGTACGCCAATCCGCTCCACCAGGGTCTGGACGTGGGAGATGACCCCGATCTGGCGGCCGGCGGCCTGCAGGGAGTCGAGGCTGGCGAGCGCCAGATCCAGACTGTCCGGATCGAGCGTGCCGAACCCCTCGTCGATAAACAGCGATTCGACCTGGGTCTGCCGCGACGAGAGGCTGGAGAGGGCCAGCGCCAGTGCCAGCGACACCAGAAAACTCTCGCCGCCGGAGAGGGAGTCCACCGAGCGCACCTCGTCCCCCATATCGAGATCCACCACCTGCAGCGCCAGATCGGTGCCGGGCACCCGCTCCAGCCGGTAGCGCGGCGAGAGCTCGGCGAGCTGGGCGTTGGCCTCCAGCAACAGACGTTCGAGGGTGAGGCTCTGGGCGAAGGTGCGGAACTTGGCGCCGTTGGCCTGCCCGATCAGATCGCACAGCTGCTGCCAGTGGTCGGCCACCGCCTGCTGGGCGGCCAGCTCCTGCTGCAGGCTGCCCGCCTTGAGGGCGGCCGCTTCGGCTTGCGCCAGCGTGCTCTTGCACTCGAACAGTTGCTCGTCTAGCTCGCGGCAGTGGGTTTCCAGCGCCGTGAGCCGCAGCAGCAGCTCCTCCTGCGGCAGGGCAGCCAGCTCGGGGTGATGCTCGCGATAGCGTTCGCGCTTGCTCTCCTCCAGCGCCAGCGCCCGCTGCCGCTCGGCAAGGCGGGTGCGCGCCTCGCCAACCGCATCCTCCAGCCCTTGCAGGGCGGCGCGGCGCGCCTTGAGCTCATCGGGGCTGATGGCCAGCAGGCGGCGCAGGTCATATTCGACGATGCCGAGGGTACTGGCGTGGGCAGCCCAGCGACCCAGCACCTCCCGTTTGCGGCGGCTGCTCACCTGCTTCTCCTGCTCCACATGGCTGAGGCGGGTCTTGAGCTCGGTCTGCCGCTCGCGCAGGGTGCGGGCACTCTGTTGCATCGCCTCCAGTTCGCTGGCGAGCTGCTGCAGTCGTTGCTGCCAGCGATTCTCGACCAGTGCGATCTCCTCGCCACCCAGACAGGCGGCGCGGCTGGTGAGCAGTCCCTGCCGCTGCTGCTCGTGCTCCTTGTAGTCCCGCTCCAGCTTGTGCAACAGTTCGCGCTGGGTCTGCAGGCGCGTTTCCTGGGCACTCAGGGCCGGGGTGAGGCTGGCGATCTCGCTGGCCAGCCGCTCCCACTCGCTCTGGCCATGCAGCCAGGCCTCGCAGGCCCGCTGCCACTCGCGCCACTGCTGGCTGCCGAGCCACTGGCGCCAGGGTTGGCCAGCCATCTGTTCATCGAGACGGTTGCCCCCCTGTTCGAGGCGCTGGCGCAGGGTCGCTTCCTGTTCGCCCATTGCCTTCACTTCCCCTTCCAGCGCGATGCGATGACGGTCGGCCTCCTGCCACTGCTGCTCGAACTGCTGGTGCTGGGCGCCCAGCTGGCTCAGCTGCTGACGCACCCCCTGCAACTGCTGCTGGCCTAGCTGGGCCTGACGCAGCAGCTGCTGGCTGTGGGCCAGTCCCTGCTCCAGCGTCTGGCCGTGGCCGAGCAGGGTGCTCATCAGTTCGTTCCACTCGATGGGGCTCTGGCGCAGCGGCAGCGGATGGCCCAGCAGGGTATCGCCTCCCAGCTGCAGCCAGCGCTGGGTCAGCTGTTCGGCGCGCGCCTCCAGCTCCGGCAGGTGCTGCTGGCGCACTGCCAGCTGGCGAGCCAGCTCCTGACGCTCGCTCTCGCACTGAATGTATTGGTGGTTGAGCCGTTCCCACTCCAGTTCGAGGCTGCGGGCCCGCTCCGCCAGTTGACCGAGAATACCCGCCACCTGCGGCTGGCTCTGGCTGTAGGGGTGCTCCTCGGCGCCGCAGAGCGGGCATGGGGTGCCATCGCTCAGGATATGGCGATACTGCTCGAACGTGGCCACTGCCCGGGACTGCTCCAGCGCGTGGCGCGCCTCGTCCCGCTGCAGGGCGAGCCGCTCGCGGGCTGGCGCCAGCTCGTCGCCAAGGGTGGCGAGTTTGCCGAGCGCCTGCTCCAGCTGGG
Source organism: Aeromonas sp. FDAARGOS 1410 (assembly GCF_019048745.1). Taxonomy (NCBI): domain Bacteria; kingdom Pseudomonadati; phylum Pseudomonadota; class Gammaproteobacteria; order Aeromonadales; family Aeromonadaceae; genus Aeromonas; species Aeromonas sp. FDAARGOS 1410. The sequence continues at coordinate 1,796,013 of NZ_CP077401.1, forward strand.
CAATCTCCTGTTGCAAGCGGGTATGCTGCTCGCCGTGATTGCGGCCATAGTCGGCCAGCTCCAGCAGCTGGCGCAGCTGGCCCAGCTGTTCGGTCTGTTGCTGCCACTGCTCCTGCGCTTTGGCGAGGCGGCTCTCCCACTGCTGCTCCTGCAGCTCGTTCTGTTGCTGTTGTAGCCGCGTCTGTTCATGTTGCCAGTAGTCGCGCTCCTGCTGGCCCTGTTCCAGCTGGCGTTGCAGCTGCTGCAGGGCGCGCAGCTTGTGATCGCGCAGGGTGAGCAGTTGCTGCAGCTTGTCGGCATCCCCGGCCCAATCCTGCATGGCGGTGAGCAGGGGCTGCCACTGGCGGGCGACCGGTGCCAGCTCCTTGTTCTCTTCCAGCCAGAGGCTCCACTGCTGGTGCTGGCGCCTGAGCTGTTCCACCTGCTGACTCTGTTCGCGCCACCCCTGCTCGAGGGTGAGCTGCACTTCCCGCTCCTGGGTTCCCTCCTGCTGGATCTTCTGTAACTGCTGCTGCTTTTCCCGAATGCGGGTGTCCAGCTCCTGCGCCCGCTTGAGTTCGGGTTGCAGGGCGCCCCATTCGCGCTCGGCGGCGATCTTCTCTGCCAGCAGCTGCTGTTCGGTGAGGGCGCTCTGCTGGGTCTGCTCCTCGAGTTTGGCCAGCTCCGGCCCCAGCTCGGCGATCACCTTCTCCTGCTGCTGCACCTCAAGAGTGAGGCGGGCCAGCTCGTCGTGATCGGCGCGGGCCACCTGTGCCTGCTCGGCGCGGGCGAACTCCTCGCGCTCGGGAGCGGCGGCGCCGTGGGCCTGCAGAGCGGCCTCCAGCGCGGCTTCACCCTCGCTGCAACCTTGCTGCTGGGTGGCGATGCGACCGTTGAGGTCACGCAGATCCTGCATCAGCTGCTGCTGTTGCTGTTCATGCTTGAGGGTGGTGGCGAGGCTCACCTGCCGGCTTACCCACTGCTCGCGGGTCGCCTCGTCCATCAGCGCCACGTCGCCGAGGCGCTGGGTGATGGCGGCCATCTTCTGCTGCTCCTCCCGCGCCCGCTCATAGGTCTGGATGGAGATGGCGGAGTAGAGCTCGGTGCCGGTCATCCGTTCGAGCAGGGCGGAGCGCTCGTTGGCGTCCGATTTGAGGAAGGCGGCAAACTCCCCCTGCGGCAGGATCACCGCACGGCGGAACTGCTCCCAGGAGAGCCCCACCAGTTCATCGATGCGATCCTGCAGCTCCCGCTTGCTGCCACTGAAAACTTGCCCCGACTCGACATCGGTCAGGGTGCGCTCCTGCGCCTGAAAGCGCCCCTCGGCGCGGTTGCGGGCACGGCGCACCGCCCAGCGGGCCAGCCAGATGCGGCCATCGCAGCCACGAAATTGCACCTCGGCAAAGCCGCTGGCGTGACCGCGACTGAGGATGCCGCGCACGTCGTTGGCCTTGAGCTTCTCCTCGTCATCCATGCGGCCCACTTCGGCCACGTTCTTGCGATTGGCGATAAAGCGCGGCATCTCGTCGTAGAGGGCGAGACAAATGGCGTCGAGCAGTGTGCTCTTGCCGGCGCCGGTATTGCCGGTGATGGCAAACAATCCTGCGGCACCGAGTGCCCCGCGGGTAAAGTCGATGGTGAAGGTGCCGGTCAGACTGGCCAGATTCTCACCAGACAGAGACAAGATTTTCATTGGTTTGACTCCTTCACCTGCTCCAGGATCTCTTCAAACGAGGCGACCAGCTGTGCCTCGGGTTCCCCCTCGAACTGGCGCTGATAGCAGAGGCGAAACACCTCGGTGGGGGAGAGCTCATCCAGCCTGCGCCGCTCGCGACCATCGGCCAGTCCTTCGCCAGAGCCCTGATATTGGGTGCTGATACGGGCCAGCCGCACCGGTTTGTCGGCGATGGTAGCGAGAATCCGCTCGCGAATGCGGGCTTCTGGCTTGGGCAGCAGCAGCCGCACTTCGAGGAAGGGCTGTGCCTCTTGTGGACAAGGGGGGAGCGTCAGTGCCTCGATGGCTTCGAGTGCCTCGTCGAGAGGGCTCTGGGGCAGGCGGATCATCTCCACTGCGCGGGGCACCGGGATTCGCTCCAGCCCGGCCAGTTTGCCCTCTGCAAAGGTCACTTCCAGCACCTGATGGTTGTAGTTGGCTTCGGCGAGCGAAAGCGGCAGCGGCGAGCCGCTGTAGTGCACCCCCTCGGCCGGGCTCTGGGCCAGATGGAGGTGACCGAGGGCGGTGTAGTCGGCACCGGCAAAGAGTTCGGCAGGCAGGGCGTGCTGGTTGCCGCCGAGCACCCGCCGCTCTGAAAGCTCGGAGAGCTGGCCCGCCGCCAGATAGGCGTGGCCCATGGCGATGAGCGGCAGATCCTCGCCGCAGCGGGAGCGCCCTTCGGCCAGCACCTCGGCGTAGATTTGGCGTACCCCTTCGATCAACCTGTCCTGCCCCTCTGCCAACTGCTCCACCCGCAAGTCGCTGCTGCGCAGGAACGGCACGGCGGCGCACCAGGCGGCAATCTTGCCCTCCCGGTCTTGCAGCGGTACCAGCAGACGGTCGGTGTCGAGTTTGCCCTCACTGTCGCGGCTGATGCTGCCTACCAGATGCAGGTCAAAGGCCCGCAACAGCTCGTGGGGGGCATCCAGCTTGGAGGGGGAGTCGTGGTTGCCGCCGATCAGCACCATGTTGAGGTGAGGCAGCTCGGCGCGCAGCCGCGCCAGAAAGCGGTAGAGCTGCTGCCAGGCGCTGGCGGGCGGATTGGCGGTATCAAACAGATCGCCCGCTACCAGCAGGGCGTCGATCTCGCGCGCCTTGAGGGTGTCGGTCAGCCAGTCGAGGAAGGCATCGTGTTCGAAACGGCGGTCGTGACCATGGAGTTGATGGCCAAGATGCCAGTCGGCGGTATGGAGGATTTTCATGAGAAAGCAACCCGGATCCTGGGACGGTGCCGGTGGCACCCGATGGTGACAAGATGAGGATGCCCCGTGCTTTTTTCAAGTAAAACAAGGGGCTGCCGTCAGTTCATGCGGGTTCGCAGCACATCTTGTACTGGGGGTGGCCGGTAAGGGGATCGGACTCCTCTGCCTCGATGACAAAGCCGTGGCGGCGGTAGAAGCGCACCGCCTGAGAGTTTTCCACGAAGACTCTGGCGTGGAGCGACGCACCCTGACGCTTGGCCTCCTGCAAGAGGGCATGGCCGACGCCGCGTCCCTGTCGGTCGGGGCGCACAAAGAGGGCGGCAAGGTAGTTGTCTACCAGCGCCATAAATCCGAGCAGGTCGCCGCGCTCCTCGAACACCCAGATGTAGGCGTGATCGAGGTAGCGGGTGCGCAGATCCTCCTGAGCCTGCCACCAGCAGGAGGCATCGACGAAATCGTGGGCCTGCAGGGAGGCCAGCAACCAGATTTCGACGATCTCGTCCATGTCTTCGGGGCGACTGGGCCGCAACATATCTTCATCCTTGTTAACAACTTCACCTTCGCAGTCTAGGGGAACTTGATGACAGTTCCGGTAACCGGTATGGCACCCTGTGAAGTCGATCGCCCTTTATTTAGCAAGAATGATTGGCTGATCACAAAGCGCCGCTCTAGTACAATGCCCGCCGGACAATCTATCGAGACCGAGGACGCCATGTGGTTTAAAAACCTGCAGATTTATCGCTTTACCCGCCCCTTCGACCTGACCGTTGAGCAGCTGGAAACCCAGCTGGAGGCCTGTGCCTTCACCCCTTGCGGTAGTCAGGACATCTCCCGGTTCGGGTGGGTCAAGCCCCTTGGCAAATTCGGCTCAACCCTGACCCACAGCGCCTCCGGCCATATCCTCATCTGCGCCCGCAAGGAGGAGAAGATGCTGCCCGGTACCGTGGTCAAGGAGATGCTGGCGGAGAAAGTAGAGGCGATCGAGTTCGAGCAGGGCCGCGCCCTCAAGAAGAAAGAGAAGGAAGCGCTGAAAGAGGAGATCCTCCACACCCTGCTGCCGCGTGCCTTCAGCCGTACCAGCCAGACCTTCGCCTGGATCAATCCGGCCGACAACCTGATGGTGGTGGATGCGGGCTCTGCCAAGAAGGCGGACGACCTGCTGGCTCTGTTGCGCAAATCCATCGGCTCCCTGCCGGTAGTGCCGGTGGCCCTCAAGAACCCGCCCGAAATCACCATGACCGAGTGGCTGAACGAGGGCAATCTGCCTGCCTCCTTCACCCTTGAAGATGAAGCCGAGCTGCGCAGTGCCATGGAGCATGGTGGCATCATCCGCTGCAAGCAGCAGGATCTGATGACGGATGAAATCAAAAACCACCTGGCCAACGACAAGCTGGTGACCAAGCTGGCTCTCAACTGGGGCGAGACCGTCAGCTTCGTGCTGGGGGATGATCTCTCCATCAAGCGCCTGAAGTTCAGCGAAGAGCTGCGCGAGCAGAACGACGATGTGACCAGCGAAGATCCGGCCGCCCGTCTGGATGCCGACTTCGCGCTGGTGACCGCCGAGCTCTCCCAGTTTATCCCGGCGCTGTTTGCCGCCCTGGGTGGCGAAGAGCAGTCCATCTGAACTGATTCAGCCTGATTGCAAAAAACCGCCCGAGGGCGGTTTTTTTATGGGCGCTGATGGCCGGAGGCAATCCCGAACAGAGAGGGCCGACTGGTGGTCGGCCCTCTCCTAGACGTCGAAGCTCAGCTCGGGCGTGGGGGTTCGCCACAGGGGATTATTTGATACCCAGCAGCTCCACATCAAAGATCAGCACGGATCCCGGCGGAATTTTGCCGGCGGCGCGGTCACCGTAGGCGAGGTTGGCCGGGATATAGAAGCGGGTCTTCTCCCCTTCCACCATCAGCTGAACTCCTTCAGTCCACCCCTTGATCACCTGATTGAGGCCAAACTCGATGGGCTCGCCACGGGCGACCGAGCTGTCAAAGACGGTGCCGTCCAGCAGCTTGCCCTCGTAGTGCACCTTCACCTTGCTGGTGGCAGTCGGGTGAACGGTGCCGGTGCCCGGAGTCAGCACTTCGTACTGCAGGCCGGAGGCGGTGGTGGTCACCAGCGGTTTCTCCTTGTTGCTGGCGAGGAACTCGGCCCCCTTGCGAACATTATCTTCGGCCAGCTTCTTGTTGTTGCTGCTGGAGTAGAAGTAGTAGGCGACACCGGCAACCAGCAGCGCGATCAGTATGAATTTCATCGGTTTTCCTATTCCAAGAAAGACAAAGAGTGCAATGAGGGGCCATCTTATCGCGCACCGCCCCTGATGGCGAGCCACAGGGCGGGAGGATGTGAGCGGGCAGGCAAAGCAGGGTGGCGCAGACGTAAAAAGGGGCGAGTCGGTGACTCGCCCCTTTTTATGGCGGCAGCGCTTACTTGGCGGCCACCATCATCAGAGCTGGCAGGGCGAAGAAGAGACCCGCCACATAACCGAGTGCCAGCAGCTTGTTCTCGCTGCCTACCCGGGCCAAGCCCTCGGCGGCGCGCACCGGCAGGTCACGCAGGAACGGCAGGCCATAGATGAACACCACGGCGAAGACGTTGAACAACACGTGGACCAGCGCAATGGTCAGGGCCAGCTGGGCACCGGCTCCGCTGATGGCGGTGGCAGCCAGCAGGGCGGTGATGGTGGTACCGATATTGGCGCCCAGAGTGAAGGGGTAGAGCTGGCGAGTGCTGAACACACCGCCGCCGGCCAGCGGGATCATCAGGCTGGTGGTGGTGGAAGAGGACTGCACCATGATGGTCACCAGCGCACCGGAGGTGATGCCGCTCAGCGGGCCACGGCCCAATGCCTTGTGCAGTACCTCTTTGGCGCGGCCAACCAGCACCTTCTGCAGCACTTTGCCCAGATAAGTGACGCTGGCCAGGATCAGCAGGATACCGATGACGATGGTGGCGATGGCGGCACCCTTGCCCGGCAGGAAGGATACGGCACTGTCGATCAGCTGCTGGGCCGGTGCGGTCAGCGGCTTCATGAAATCCATGCCCTTCATCGACATGTTGGCAGAGCCCACCAGCATGTTGGCCAGCCATTCGGCGCTATGTTGCAGCAGACCGAACATCAGCTCCAGCGGCAGGAAGATGACCACGGCCAGCAGGTTGAAGAAGTCGTGTACGGTGGCGGCGGCGAAGGCGCGGCGGAATTCGGTACGGTCGCGGACATGGCCCAGCGAAACGATGGTGTTGGTGATGGTAGTGCCGAGGTTGGCACCCATGACCATGGGGATGGCCATGCCGATGGGCAGGCCGCCGGCAACCAGACCGACGATGACCGAGGTCACAGTGCTGGAGGATTGTACCAGCGCGGTCGCCAGGATGCCGAGCAGCAGGGCGACGAAGGGGTTGTTGGCAAACGCGAAGATCTGGGCTGCGCCCTCGGCGCCGCCGGAGAAACCTTTGAAACCGTGGGAGACTGCGCCGACGGCTACCAGGATCAGGTAAACCAGGGCGATGACACTCATCCAGTTGAACAGGGCGCGGGTCGCTGACTGCTGCTGTTGGGAGTCACTCTGTTGCATAAAGCCTCTTGGGACGGCCGTGCCGTCTTGGGTTGTTGATGACCCGCGCATTTAATCAGTGGTTAATGACAGAAATATGACAACGTGACATTTCGATGATGTTTTTATGACGACAAGCTGCGGCGACAAGCGCTGACCGAGCCGGTTGGCTCTGGGGTGGCAAAAGGGGGGGACGAAGGCACTGCCGCCTTGCCAGCTGGGAGGTGATCGCTACACTGCGCCCCTTTATTGGCAAGCAGGAGTAAACAAGATGATGCGTGCATGGATCCTCTCTCTGTCGCTGGGGCTGCTCTCGGCAGGGGCACAGGCCAGCCTGTTGAAAACAGATTGCAACCTCGACAAGGCCCTCAAAAACGAAGCGGTGAACGCCACACTGGGGGTCAAGGGCAACTGTGATACCAGCAAGCTGGTGAAGCAGGAGAAAGAGAAGGTGAAAGCCGAGGTGCAAAAAGGCCGCACCGACCTGCTGGGCGAGAAGCGCGCCGACCTCAAGGAGAGCGGTAACGGTATGCAGCAGAAGATGGACAAGGCAAACCAGCAGCTGCACAAGGCGGAACAGGATGCCAAGACCATCGCTCGCGATCCGCTCAAGGCTGCGGCGACCGCCGTGCTGGATAAGCAGTAAGCAGACCGGGCCCAAGCCCGTGTGACCGGCAACAGACCGGCAGCAAAAAGGGGAGCCATGGCTCCCCTTTTGTTATGCGCTATCCGCAGGCGATCAGGCGTCGGCCGCCTCTTCGTACTGACGGAACGGGATACGGAACACCGCCAGACGCAAGAACAGATAGGTCACGCCGAGGCCAGCCCAGATCAGGCCAAGCTCGAGGGAGCTCTGCTCCAGGTTGATCCAGAGGGCGCCGATGGTGGCGGCACCGAGCAGCGGCATCAGCAGATAGACGATGTGGTCCTTGAGGGTCTTGTTGCGCTTCTCGCGCACCCAGAACTGACCGATCACCGACAGGTTGACGAAGCTGAATGCCACCAGCGCACCGAAGTTGACCAGCGCCAGCGCGGTATCCAGATCAAACGACACGGCGGAGAGAGCCAGCGCACCGACCATCAGCACGTTGATGGCCGGAGTGCGGTATTTCGGGTGGATGTACCCAAATACCCGCTCCGGGATCATGTGGTCACGACCCATCACGTAGAGGATGCGCGACACACCGGCGTGAGCCGCCATGCCGGAGGCCAGTACCGCGACCGTGGTGCAGACCAGTACCACTGACTGGAAGAAGGTGCCGCCGACGTAGAGGGCGATCTCCGGCAGTACCGCATCCGGATGCTGGAAGCGGGAGAGGCTCGGGAAGTAGAGCTGCAGGCAGTAGGAGACCACCACGAAGATGATGCCGCCGATAAGGGCTGTCAGCACGATCGCCTTGGGGATCACCTTGCCGGCGTTAGGGGTCTCTTCGGAGAGAGAGCTCAGCCCGTCAAAGCCCAGGAACGAGAAGCAGAGGATGGTTGCACCGGTGAAGAGCGGTACCAGCTGTGCTGACTCGAAGTGGAACGGACGGCTGCTCATCAGGGTGCCGGCGCCTTCACCGTGGTAGATACCCCATGCCATCAGACCGATGAAGATGGTGATGATGGCCAGCTGGATCACCACGATGAGGCCATTGAAGTTGGCCACCAGGTTGATGCCGCGCAGGTTGAGGAAGGTCATCACGGTCACCAGACCGAAGATGAAGACCCAGGGCTCGACACCCGGGAACATGGCAGTCAGGTAGATCTTGGCCAGCAGGATGTTGATCATCGGCATGAACATGTAGTCGAGCAGGGAGGACCAGCCGACCATGAAACCGATGTAGGGGTTGAACACTTTCTGGGCGTAGGTATAGGCAGAGCCCGCAGAGGGGAACTTGCGCACCAGATGGCCGTAGCTGAAGGCAGTCAGCAGGATGCCGCCGAGGGCCAGCAGATAGGCAGTGGCGACCCGGCCTTCGGTGATGTCACCGACGATGGCGAAGGTATCGAATACAGCCATGGGGGTCAGGTAGGCCAAACCCATGACGATCACTTGGGTCAGGGTCAGGGTTTTGAGCAGCTTGGCGCCTTGAGATGCCATTACGCTTTCTCCTCAATCAGTGCCGCAGCACGTGCTTGCAACGAGTACAGGATTGCGGTGGATTCGCAGGCCTGCAGATCAAAGGCGCCGGGGAGGCGCAAACCGGTATTAGCCGGCAGGAAAGCATTGAAACGCCCCATGTTTTTCCTCATTAACGTCGGGAGATTGTTGGCAATCTCGGGTATCACTTCCGGAACGTTTCCGGCCTCTTGTAGTGGGTTTGCACTGCTCTTCAAAATACAAAAACCGATGTCGCAGTGAACATCGGTCCTTTATTGGCGGCGTATTGTGCATTCGGGATTCCCCCTTGACAAGCAATAATCGGCTCAATATCGCATTTTTTTGCATAAGCGCAGCGAAGGTAAGTGGTCACTCGCCCCCTGTGGCCGACCCCGTGCCGCCCCCCTCTTTACGGGGGCATAGAGGGGGGGCGGAGCACTATTTTTCTGTTGTGCGAAATTTGTCCTGATTGTCCCTGCAGGGCGCATTGCGCCTCAAGATTGATCCTGATCATATTTGCCGCCGTCCCCCGGACTGTAGCCCAACCTCCCGGAGGCGTTGCTGGCGGGAATAAGGGGGTTGGCGGGGGAAAATAGCGATTGCATGTTTAGTCACAAAAATGACTAAGTTAAATGGTTTGCCTGGTCAGTGCCACGTCACGGAGGGCGATAGTGGCGGGTGCCGATTTGAAATCAGTCACATTTTCAGCAAAAAGCGCAATGGCAAAACATGCGGGGCTATCAAAAGGTGGCGGCCATAACCGCATCACGCACAGCAGATCAAGGGAGCGCCAGCGCGGTGAAGGAGAGCAACCGCAAAGCGTTAAAACGAAGAGCAACGCGCTAAACAATCAGCATGACAGAGTAAAAACAAAGGAGCCCGCAGGCTCCTTTATCGTTTTATCCGCGCGGGTGGCTTATTGCGCCATCTCCTCGCTGGTGCGCAGCGGAATGCGGAACACCGTCAGGCGCAGGAAGAGGTAGATGGCACCGAGCGCCGCCCAGATCAGCCCCAGCTCGAAGGAGGAGGGCTCAAGGTTGAGCCACAGCACCCCGATACAGGCGGCGCCACAGAGCGGCAGCAGCAGATAGATCAGATGATCCTTGAGGCTCTTGTTGCGGCCGAGCTTCACATAGAAGTGGGCAATCACCGCCAGATTGACGAAGGTGAAGGCCACCAGAGCGCCAAAGTTGATCAGGGCCAGCGCCATCTCCAGATCGAACGAAACGGCGGAGAGGGCGAGCAGGCCGACCAGCAGCACATTGCAGGCCGGAGTCTGCCACTTCGGATGCACATAGGAGAAGAAGCTGCTCGGCAGGGCGCGGTCCCGCCCCATCACGTAGAGCAGGCGCGATACGCCGGCGTGGGAGGCGAGCCCGGAGGCGAGTACCGCCACAGTGGTGCAGACCAGCACGACCGCCTGGAACAGCTTGCCACCGACATAGAGGGCGATCTCCGGCAGCACCGCGTCCGGATGCTGGAAGCGGGAGATGTCCGGGAAGAAGAGCTGCAGGAAGTAGGAGGTGGTGACAAACAGCACACCGCCGATCAGCGCCGTCAACACGATGGCGCGCGGGATCACCCGATCCGCGTCCGGCGTCTCTTCCGACAGGGTGCTGATGGCATCAAAGCCGAGGAACGACAGACAGAGGATCGAGGCCCCCATCAGCAGCGGCGAGATGTTGATCTGCTCGGAGAAGAAGGGCCGGCTGCTGGCCACGGTACCCAGCCCTTCGCCATTGTGCACGCCCCAAGCGATCAGGCCGATAAAGACGGCGATGATGCTGAACTGCATGATGACGATGACGCTGTTGAAGTTGGCCACCAGCTTGATGCCGCGCAGGTTGAGGGCGGTCATCACCGCCGCCAGACCGAAGATATAGGTCCAGGGCTCTACGTTCGGGAAGAGCGCCTGCAGATAGATCTTGGCCAGCAGCATGTTGATCATCGGCATGAACATATAGTCGAGCAGGGAGGTCCAACCCACCATAAAGCCGACATAGGGGTGGAACACCTTCTGGGCATAGGTATAGGCGGAGCCTGCCGACGGGAACTTGCGCACCAGATGGCCGTAGCTCAGGGCGGTGAACAGCATGCCGATCAGGGCAAAGAGGTAGGCGGTAGGGACATGGCCTTCGGTGATCTCGGTAACGATGCCGAAGGTGTCGAACACTGCCATGGGGGTGAGGTAGGCAAGACCCATGACCACGACCTGCCACAGTTTCAGGGTCTTTTTCAGACCAACCGGTTGGGCGTTCATCATGCCTGTTCCTCACGCGGTGCCGGGGCGGCACACTCCATCAACGAAACCGGGAAAGAGGCCCGGGAATCAAGGGCGCCGGGGTGGCGCGCACCGGGCAGAGCCGGTCGGAAAGCATTGAGATGCCCCATGTTGTTCCTCACTGAATGTGGTGTCGGGAGATTGCTGCCAATCTCGCTATCTTTTCCGGGGGTGATCCGGCCTCGTTTATGGGTTTGTTCACTGTACAAAAAAGGACCGGCGAGATGTGGTAATACCGGTCCTTGCAGTGGCGGCGCATTGTGCATTTGCAGGGCCCCCTTGACAAGAAAAAAAGGGGGCAAAACTGCATTTTTTTGCACAGGTTAGCGGTTACTTTCCTGCTGGTCAGGCCAGCGCGGCCTCCAGTGATTTTTCAAGGATTTGCATCCCTTCGTCAATCACTGCCGCCGGGGCGGTCAGCGGGGCGAGAAAACGGATGACATTTGCGCGCACCCCGCATGAGAGCAGGACCAGACCGCGTTTGCCCGCCTCGGCTACCAGACGTTTGGTGAGGTCGGGATCGGGCTGGTCGGCATTGCGCTGTTTCACCAGCTCCATGGCCACCATGGCACCGGGTCCGCGAATTTGACCTATGCAGTCAAAACGCTCGGCTATGCGTTGCAGCCCCGCCTTGATCTGCTCCCCCTGATCCAGCGCTTTCTGGTTGAGTTTTTCCTCTTCGATCACCTGCAAGACCGCCAGTGCGGCGGCGCAGGCGATGGGGGAACCGGCATAGGTGCCGCCAAGGCCACCCGGCTTGGCCGCGTTCATGATCTCTGCCTTGCCCACCACGGCGGAGAGGGGGAAGCCGCCCGCCAGACTCTTGGCCAACGTCATGATGTCCGGCTCGATGCCGGCATACTCGGTGGCGAAGGTCTTGCCGGTGCGACAGAAGCCGCTCTGGATCTCGTCGCAGATGAGCAGAATGCCGTGCTGATCGCAGATGCTGCGCAGCTTTTGCATAAAGCTCGCGGAGGCGGGATAGAAGCCCCCTTCGCCCTGTACTGGCTCGATGATGATGGCGGCAACGCGGGAGGGCTCGATATCGGCGCTGAAGCAGAGGTCGAGGGCATGCAGGGCATCCTCTTCACTCACCCCCAGATAGTCGGCGGGGAAGGGGATGTGGTAGACCTCGCCCGGGAAGGGACCAAAGCCGGTCTTGTAGGGCACCACCTTGCCGGTGAGCGCCATCCCCATCATGGTGCGACCGTGAAAGCCCCCCTTGAAGGCGATGGTGCCGCTGCGACCGGTGTGGGCACGGGCGATCTTGATGGCGTTCTCGACCGCTTCGGCGCCGGTGGAGAGAAACAGGGTGCGTTTCGGGGTCGGGCCGGGCACCAGGGCGTTGAGCTTTTCGGCAAGCTCGATATAGCCCGGGTAGGGGGTGACCTGAAAGCAGGTGTGGCTGAATTTTTCCAGCTGCTCGCGTACCGCCGCCACCACTTTCGGATGGTTGTGGCCGGTGTTGAGCACGGCGATGCCGGAGGCAAAGTCGATGTAGCGGTTGCCCTCCACATCCCACAGCTCTGCATTTTGCGCACGATCGATAAAGACCGGCAGCAGGGTACCAACGCCGTTGACCACGGCCGCTTCGCGGCGCGCTTGCCACGCCTTGTTTGATTCTGACTGACTCATCTTTCCTCCCTGAGGGGCGCTGGCCCCGAAATTCCCTGAAAATCTGGCGGGCGATCTGACGCCCATCACCGCCAATTAGCCCATAGGGCCAGATCGGCGGCGTGTGGTGTGTGTTGCAGAAGCCCTCTTGCGAGGCTGCGCAGGCCAAATTATGCCCCTTGCCGCCTCGGGTAAACGTCTGCATCTATCTGTAAAAGCGATGAATCTTGCGGCTAAGCATCGATGAATACGATGCTTTAGCCCTCTGCTGCCCTAGCGAATGGCGCCAAAGCAGAGGTATTTGGTCTCCAGATACTCCTCCAGCCCCTCGGCTGCCCCCTCCCGACCCAGACCCGACTCCTTGATGCCGCCAAAGGGGGCCAATTCGGTCGAGATGATCCCCTCGTTGATGCCGACCATGCCGTATTCGAGCTGCTCGGCGACGCGCCACACCCGGGCGATGTCGCGGCCATAGAAGTAGGCGGCCAGACCATAGGGGGTATCGTTGGCCAGCGCGATGGCCTCGGCTTCGCTCTCGAAACGCACCAGCGGCGCGACCGGGCCGAAGATCTCCTCCTGCAGGATGGGGTTGTCCCTGGCGACCTTGCCCAGAATGGTGGGGCGGTAGAAGAGGGGGCCGGCGGGGTGGGGCTCGCCACCCAGCAGCACTTCGGCACCGGCGGCAACAGATTGTTGCACCAGTTCGGCGACCTTGCTGGCGGCAGCCGGATTGATGAGCGGGCCGATCTGGGTGCCTTCACTCATGCCATCCCCCACCTTGAAGGCGGCGACGGCGGCAGTCAGCTTCTCGGCGAAGGCGTCATAGACGCTGGCCTGCACCAGAATGCGGTTGGCGCAGACGCAGGTCTGCCCGGCGTTGCGGTATTTGGAGGCGAGCGCCCCGGCCACGGCGGCGTCGAGATCGGCGTCGTCAAAGACGATAAAGGGAGCATTGCCGCCCAGCTCCAGCGAGAGGCGCTTCATGGTGTCGGCGCACTGGCGCATCAGCAGCTTGCCGATGCGGGTCGAGCCGGTGAAGGAGAGCTTGCGCACAGTCGGGTTGTTGCACAGCTCGTTGCCCACCGCGCTCGGCTGGTGGCTGGTGACGATATTGATGACCCCGGCGGGGATCCCCGCCTGCTCGGCCAGTACCGCCAGCGCCAGTGCGCAGAGCGGTGTTTCGGCGGCCGGCTTGATGACGATGGTGCAACCGGCGGCCAGCGCCGGGCCTGCTTTGCGGGTGATCATGGCAATCGGGAAGTTCCACGGAGTGATGGCGGCGACCACCCCGACCGGCTGCTTGATGGTGGCCAGCCGGCGATCGCCACTAAAGCCCGGGATGGTACGGCCATAGGCGCGCTTGCCCTCTTCGGCGAACCACTGGATAAAGCTGGCGCCGTAGGTCACTTCCCCTTTGGCTTCCGCCAGCGGCTTGCCCTGCTCGCAGGTCATGATGCGGGCCAGTTCATCGCTGTGGGCGGTGATGGCGGTAAACCAGGCGTAGAGCTTGTTGCTGCGCTCCTTGGCGGTGAGGGCTGCCCAGGCGGGTTGTGCCGCGTGGGCGGCCGCGATGGCGCGGCGGGTATCCTCTTCATTCATGTCGGGCACCTGAGTGATCACGGCACCGGTAGCCGGATTGGTGACCTCGAAGGTGCGGCCGCTGGCGGCCTCGCACCACTGACCATCTATATAGGCGCGGGATTTGATCAAGCTTTGATTGGAGCTGGTAGCGGACATGGCAAGCCTCAATGGTGAAACCTGGCAGCAAGGTGGCGATGATGCGGCTCATCCTGTGGTGCTGCCGTATAAAATAATAAGCACAGGGAGACCATAAATTGAGCTGAAATGTTTTTCAAGTGTTAAATATATTTGAATTGTTGGTGTGCTGCGTGCTAGAAAATGGGCTGTGTAGCGCAGTTTACCCCGATCCGGTGGCGTGGTGTGATGGTTGGGGTGTGCAAAATAATTAACGATGTGTGTGTAGCATTGCAAACAGCCAGGGATGGTGCTGGTCCGCTATTTTAACCAGAGGGAAGAGGGAGATGACCCATGTTGCGGGAGTGCAGGCAGAAGATGAGAGGGGGCCTGCCATGAGCGGGCCACAGAGCAGTGAGAGCGAGGCTCGTCTGCAGCTGGTGCCACAGAACGGTGCCCGTACCATGGGCGAGCGGTTGGCGGCAGTGCGCCACCAGCTGGGGCTCTCCCAGCGGCGGGCTGCGGAGCTGAGCGGCCTGACCCACGGCGCCATCTGCATGATAGAGCAGGACAAGGTGAGCCCCTCGGTGGCGTCGTTGCAAAAGCTGCTCACCGTCTATGGCCTGCCGCTGTCGCGCTTTTTCGCTGAGGAGGAGAGCCGCCCCTGCAGCGTGGTGATCAAGGCTGAACAGCTTATCGAGCTGGGCAGTCAGGGGGTCTCGATGAAGTTGGTGCACAACGGCAACAACCGCCGCCAGCTCGGCTTTATGCTGGAGACCTATCCCCCCGGCACCGACACCGGCGGGCAGGTCAAGCATCAGGGGGAGGAGGTCGGCACCGTGCTGGAGGGGTCGGTGACCCTGACGGTGGCAGGCCAGAGCTATCAACTGGAAGCGGGCGACAGCTATGTGATCGACACCGGCGAGCCCCACAGTTTCAGCAATCCGTCGGGGCAGACCTGCCGCATCGTCAGCGCCCACACCCCGGCGAGCTTTTAATCCTGACAGTAGTTTGGCAACAGAACCGGTAAGGAAACAGGGATCATGACCGAACATGTAAACAGTTACTACGCAGCCAGCGCCAATAAACACGCGCCCTATCCGACATTGACCGAGCAGCTGGAGTGCGATGTCTGCGTCATCGGGGCGGGTTATACCGGCCTCTCCAGCGCCCTGCATCTGGTAGAGAAGGGCTACAAGGTGGTGGTGCTGGAGGCCGCACGAGTCGGCTTTGGCGCCAGCGGCCGCAACGGCGGCCAGATCGTCAACTCCTACAGCCGCGACATTGACACCATAGAAGCGAACTGCCCGCCGGATCAGGCCAGGCTGCTCGGTTCCATGCTGTTTGAGGGGGGCCAGATCATCCGCGAGCGGATCAAGCGCTACAACATCCAGTGCGATCTGCAGGAGGGGGGCGTCTTTGCCGCCGAGACCGAGAAGCAGCTGCACGAGCTCAAGGCGCAGAAGGCGCGCTGGGAGAAGTGGGGCAATGAGCAGCTGGAGCTGCTCGATGCCAAGGGGGTGCGCGAGGTGGTAGCAAGCGATCGCTACGTCGGCGCCCTGCTCGACAAGAGCGGCGGCCATATTCACCCTCTCAATCTGGCGCTGGGGGAGGCGGAAGCGATCCGCATCCAGGGGGGTCAGATCTTCGAGCAGTCCGCCGTCACCAGCATTACTCCGGGTCAGCCGGCGCTGGTCAAGACGGCCAAAGGAGCGGTGAAGGCGCGCTTTATCGTGGTGGCCGGCAACGCCTACCTCGGCAATCTGGTGCCGGAACTGGCCAGCAAGAGCATGCCTTGCGGCACCCAGGTGATCGCCACCGAAGTGCTGGGAGAGGAGCGGGCCCGTTCACTCTTGCCGCAGAACTACTGTCTGGAAGATTGCAACTACCTGCTCGACTACTACCGCACCTCCGGCGATCACCGGTTGATCTATGGCGGCGGCGTGGTCTATGGCGCGCGGGATCCGGCGGATATCGAGCGGCTGATCATCCCCAAGATGCTCAAGACTTTCCCGCAGCTGGCTGATGTCAAGGTGGAGTACACCTGGACCGGCAACTTCCTGCTCACCCTGTCGCGCCTGCCGCAGTTTGGTCGCATCGGCCCCAACATCTACTACATGCAGGGCTACAGCGGCCATGGTGTCACCTGCACCCATCTGGCGGGCAAGCTGCTTTCGGAGGTGCTGAGCGGTCAGGCGGAGCGCTTCGATGCCTTTGCCAAACTGCCGCACTACCCCTTCCCGGGTGGTCGGCTGTTCCGTATCCCCTTCACCGCTGCGGGCGCCGCCTGGTATACCCTGCGCGATCGGTTGGGGGTATAAACCGGTTCAGCCCGTTGTCAGGGCTAAACGACGCAAACCACAAGGCCACCGCGAGGGTGGCCTTGTTTTTAACCGAAGCGGGCAGCTGCAATTAGCTGTAATAGGCTTCGACGGTGCCCTTGAGCTTGATCAGGATGGGCTGACCGCGGCGATCCAGCGCCTTGGGGGAGGGGATCTTCACCCAGCCTTCGCTGATGCAGTACTCTTCGACGTCGGTGCGCTCTTTGCCGTTCAGGCGAATACCGATCGGATGCTCGAAGCAGGCCGCCACATAGTGGGGGCTGCGGGGATTGCAGGAGAGGTGATCCGGCAGTGCCGGCTTGGTGCTGGTATCGCTCATGGCTATGACCCGAAATGGATATAAAGTGGGGCATTGTAGAGAATGGCGTCATGGCATTCAAGGCAACGCCTGCCCGCCCTGCTGCAGCATGTCAGCAATCAGCGAGTGTTTTTGACTTCAGATGCCCCGCTGCCACTGCATCATGATCTCGGCGTGGCCGCTATGCTCGCATATTCTCTGCTCCCCCTCGTGAAAGCCGTTGCGCCTGTAAAAGCGCCGCGCCGCCTCATTCTCGGCGTAGACGGTGAGCTCAAGTTGCTCATGCCGAGCCTTGAGATGGTCGAGTAGCTGGCGACCCAGCCCCTGTGATTGCAAGCGTGGGACGATGAAGAGGGCGGCAACATAGCCCTGATGCCAGGAGATAAATCCGGCCAGCTGTCCCTGCTCCTCATAAACCCAGCTCTCGCTGGCAGGCCGATAGATATCCCGCATCGCTGCACGCTGCGCATGCCAGAAGTCAGCGGGAATAAAGCTATGGGCCTTGACCGAGGCCTGATACCAGAGCTCGACTGCGGCATCGAGATCGGATTCGGATAATGGGCGGATCATAAGTCTCTCAATCGTGGAAGGTGGAAAAAGGGCAAGGGACTACGGCTATTCACCAAGTCCCGTGACGGTATAGTGTCTCTCGACATTGACCGTGATCTCCCCCCAGCGGGAGGCTTTGACCCGGGCCTGATGGGCGGCAAAGGCGGTGGGATCGCGAAAGGTCTCGCAGACCTCGAAGCGGCAGGGGTTGAGTCTGCTTTGCGTCACCTCGAACTGCAGGCAGCCATGTTCCTGTCGGGTCAGCTGGATATGGTTATCAAGCTCCCCCATGACGGCTGGTAAATCGGAGGCAGGCACAATGATATAACCGGTTAGCACAACCATATTTCTCTCTTTGGTGGGCAACATTGTTGGATGTATTATCGAATCAAGGTCGGATGTTTTTTATTTATTGTGAAATCACCCAGACTCTCTTTATGTTGTAAATATCTGGCCAGCACAAAATAAATGGAATCCATAAAGACAGGGGCTACATGGTGGTTACCGCTATCTGCTGTAGTTTTTGTTGGTGCGGACTGGACTGGCGAATAAAATAACCAATGCACTCTTCATCGCTCTCATCGAGACAGATTAAAAACTGATCTTCCGACGGTGAAAATTTCAGATAGTAGACGTAGTCGGTATCCTCATTCTGGGACATATCCAGGCAGTCTTTGCCGCCATTTTCTTTGAGAATATGTTCTTCCAGCTTGTAAAATCCGGAAGCAGATGGCTCGCGCTCAATAATATAGGATGATTCGATCTGCTGTTGATTTGACGAGGTATAGAGATGACCATCCGCCCTGAAGTCGTACTCTTCATAACAGCTGGTATCGGTAAAATTGAGGCGCCATACCCCGATAACCGGATGAGCATCGCTGTTAATGGTTGTAAGATTCTGGCCTGCATGGAGATTCATGCTAAAGAGAATGGAGAATATAGCCGCTGTTTTGTTCATCTGGTCATCCCTGATATCCATGCGCTGTTATTGAGCCTGGCTTGCCAACGTAGCGTTTATCCCGTTACCGCACTGTTGGCTGCCGTTATCCAGCTTCCATTCTTCCGCTGCCATTCGTCACCGTAACTCACTTTGCGGCTTTCGGGGCCAGCATTGGCCGGAAACACCGCCTATGGCTCTGCTGCAAAGCCCTTATTGTGCGCGTTTGCACGATGAAAAGTTATCAAAAATTATCAAAAATCTTTAAAACCCGCGGCCTGTCACACTGCGCAAAGCCAGAGCTGGCACCGCTGGCGGCACTCATTGGCCATATCGGTGATTAACGGGGTATTATCTTTTATATTTTATAATCCTAATTGCCTTGCTGAATATAACAATATCCAATTATCTTTGTCTGGCCGCAGCAGGTTATGACAAGCGACCAATACCAATGCTGATGGTTTTGCTATCGCTTATTTCTGTCTCCTTCGTGCAAAAACAACATAGACGCAGAAGCTGGAGTTTTTATGAACTGGTATTTTCGTGCATTTCAGAAATTTGCTGATTTCAAAGGACGGGCCTCGCGCAAAGAATATTGGATGTTCGTTCTTATCAATACCGTTATTTGTGTCATCCTCTCACTGCTGACCAAGCAGCTGGATTATGGCTACAAACTGATGGGCGTATATGGTCTCTTTATTATTGTGCCCTGCTGGGCATTGAGCGTGCGCCGTCTGCACGACATTGGTCGCAATGGCTGGTTTTTGCTGCTGGGATTAATTCCGATTATCGGCCCGCTGATGGTGCTTTTTTTCAAGGCAAGGCGCGGCAATCCCTATTCAAATCGCTATGGTGCCGTCCCTTTTATCTGACTAAACACCGACAGAAAGCTCTCCCGTGTAGCAAGCAGGCCGGACGAAATGAGATAGTCCGGCCTCTTTTATTGGCCGCTTACCAGCGCTGGATCATTGACCGTTGCCCGCATCCAGCGGGAAGGCGAACAGATCCCGGCGGTAGGTCTCGACCACCAGACTGAACGGCGTGCCATCCTCCCGTGAAAGCAGGGCGCGGTGCTGCAATACCTGCTCGGGGATGGTCAGCGGTGCCTTGCTGGTGGCAATGACGGGCATCTTCATCTCCCAGCCAGCCGGCAGGGGAGACCAGAGCAGGGTGGAGGAGAGGGTCTTGCGGCTGAAGTTGAGCGCCTTGACCGCGAGCCCGAACGGGGTGTCGCTGCTGTCGAGCAGCTGGTTCATCTCCGGAGTGAGGCGGCTTTTGACATACCAGTTGTCCGCTTCCGAGAAGATATGATCGCCGCAAGTTAGCTGCACCCGGCGATAGCCCACCGGCTCATCGGCGCCGATCTTGAACAGCTCGCGGGTGGTGGCATCGGCTGGTTTGCGTGTTGTCTGGTCACGCAGGGCGCGGATGCGCGGCTCGCCCGCCATCTTGTGGTCGGCGCACCAGTTTTGCAGGGTGACGGTAGCACTCGGGTTGCTCAGCAAGGTGGCGTTGAGGGTTTGCAGCAGGGCATGTGCCTTGAGACGGGTCATGGGGCCATCTTGCCAGCCATCGGGGGCCTTCTCTTGCGCCTGTACGGCGCCGTGGCAGAGCAGGGCGGCCAGCAATAGCATTCGGATCTTCATGTTTTCATTACCTTTCCCGATTTTTTGTGACCGGATTGTAACATCGAGGGACATGAATGCGACCAATATGTGGTCTGATCAGCAAAGGGTTGTGGGCCGCTAAAGGGCCCGCAACGCAGAGGTTTTGCAGGGAGGTTGGCCGGAGGTCAGGGCAAGTCCAGGGTAAAACGGGCACCGCCAAGAGGAGATTCATCCACCCGGATCTGGCCGCCGTAGCTGTGGACGATTTCGGTCACTACCGCCAGACCGATGCCTTGACCGGGGGAGCTGTCGGCGCGCACGCCGCGCTGGAAGATCTGTTCGGATTTGGCCTCATCGATGCCGGGGCCATCATCTTCCACCTCGATGCGCAGGCGCTCGAGATGGCGACGCAGGGTCACCCGCACCTCGCTGATGGCAAACTTGCAGGCGTTGTCGAGCAGGTTGCCCATCAACTCCATCAAGTCCCCCTGCTCACCGTGGAACAGGGCATCATCATCGAACGTGAAGTGGGTTTGCAGCTTCTTGTGACGGTAGACCTTGGTCAGACTGGCGAGCAGCTTCTCGATAAGCGGCACCGGCTCGGTGCCCTTGCTGGCAAGGCGCTGACGGCCGGTGACGGCACGTCTGAGCTGGTACTGGATCATCTGATCCATGGTGAGGATCTGTTCGTTGATGTTGTCGTGGATCTCCCGGCCCAGCTCCAGCTCGCGGGTGGTCATCTGGATCAGCGCCAGCCGAGTTTTCAGGCTGTGGGCGAGATCGTTCAGGGCGTGCTGGTAGCGCTGGGTTTGCTGCCGTTCGTTCTCCAGCAGCTGGTTGACCGACTCGGTGAGCGGGGTGAGCTCCTGCTCGAAGTCGCTGGAGAGAGAGTCGAGCTTGCCGGAGCGAATGTCATCGATCTGGCGGGCAATGGTGCGCAGGGAACCGAGGCTCCAGTAGGTGGTGAGCAACAGCAGGCTGGCCAGCAGCATGTAGGCGAGCACCGCCTGCCGGGCGATATGGCCGAGATAGGCGAGGGATTCGGCGTGATAGCGCTTGGCCGAATCGATCATCACCACGTAGTAGGCGGTGGTGCCAGTGCCGGGGTTGCGGATAAAACGCAGGCTGTAGACGAAGTAGCTTTCGCCGTTCTTGATGGTGTGCTTCTTGAAGAAGTAGTCGAGATCCATCCCCCCCAGATACTGCATCAGGTCGCCGCAGATACTCTCTTTGGCCTTGATCACCTCCGGCATGTGCAGGCTCGACCAGATCCGTTCACCATCGGCGCGGCAAATCAGGGTATCGAGGTCGGCATCCCCGGCATTGCGGGAGATGTGGCTGAGATCGGTCGGGCCGCCATTGCTCGGCTCGGTCGATGAGAAGAGCTTGGCCAGGTTCTCCTGCATCCGGGCGCTCGCCTTCTGGGTCTGCTCCTCGACATGGCCGAGGTAGAGGGCATAAACGGCAAAGCCCATGCTGAGGGCGATCACCAGCAGAGAGCTGAGCAGCAGCTTGATGTGCAGCGAGCGGCGCAGCACCCGCACCATCCGCAGTAGCGGGCAGAATCGCATCAGTTGCACGACAGGTTGAAGATGTAACCCTGACGGCGGATGGTGGAGATGGGTTGAATTGTCCCCTCCGGATCCAGTTTCTTGCGCAGGCGGCTGACCATAACCTCGATGGTGTTAGGATCCCCTTCCCCATCGCCGTAGAGCTGGTCGAGCAGCTGCTGCTTGGAGACCACCTGACGGGCGTTGCGCATCAGGTACTCCAGAATGAGGTATTCGAAGCTGGTCAGCACGGCCACTTCACCGGCGATGGTCAGCTCCTTGCGGGAGAGATCGAGCTCATAGTCGCCCGCTTTTACTCGCGGCGAGATAAAGCCGGCACTGCGGCGCACCAGCGCGTTGAGGCGAGCCAGCAGCTCATCCTTCTGAAACGGTTTGACCAGATAGTCATCGGCACCCGCTTCCAGCCCTTCCACCTTGTCCTGCCAGTTGCCACGGGCGGTGAGGACGATGATGGGGAAGGGGATCTGCTTCTCGCGCAGTTCGCGGATCAGTTGCAGGCCATCCATATCGGGCAGACCGAGATCGATGATGGCCACGTCGATGGGGTAATCCGTTGCATAGTGCTGCGCAATCCCTGCCTGATCGGTGCTGTAGACCTGATTGTCTGCTTCGGTCAGCAGAGAGGAGAGGTGGTGATTGAGCAGCTTGTCGTCTTCGACCAGGAGAATTTTCATGGTGTGTGCGGCGGTCATAGGGATCCAAGCAGTCAATTAGAAGATGTTCGCTATGCGGAGTCAATCCGTATCCTAATGCCTCCCGCCTGTATCGGGACTGAATCACCCGGGCTTCAGAGTTTCCTCCAATTGGTCGTCTATCCCGAGCATGTTGTTATCGATGGCCATCGCATCGGCGTTTGCTGACTGGCCATGCTGCAAAGGGTGTGGTGATGAGAGAGATGGCCATCAGGTGGCGATGCCACCTGCAGGAGCGGGAGCGTAGCGACCTTCTCTATCTGGTCTGGCTCTGCTGGGGAGCGGCACTGCTGCTCTATGTTCTGGGGTCGGATGCCTATTTATGGCCAGTGGCGCCCATGCCGCTGGTTCTGCTTGTCTGGTTTGGGGAGAGATTCGGAATGTTTGGACGAAAAGCCAAGGGCGAGGGCTCTGTGCCGGGAAAGGCAACGGTTATCGCCGCAGGTGCCCGCTTCAAGGGGGAGTTGCAGCTTGAGGGGGATCTGGAGGTGCGTGGAGTGCTGGTCGGCACCATAGTGCTGAGTGACGGGATCCTGCGCATCATGGCGGGTGGCCGTGTCGAGGGAGAGGTGAAGGCTCCCCGCGTCATCATCAATGGCTTGCTGGATGGTACCTGCTCTGCCGCCGAAGTCGAAATACTCGAGAGTGGCCGCATGCAGGGGACGTTCAAGGGCGGCAGCCTCTCCATCAGCAAGGGAGGCAACTTTATCGGTCACTCTCGTCCGGATGAGAGTTCTGCCAGCTCTCCCGCACCGGTACCAGCCAATCAGGAGCTGGAGAGCGTGCCCGTCGAGGGGAAAGGAAATGTGAAGGCGCTGGCCAAAGAGGGTCGTGGCAAAGGCAGCGAGCCGTTGGCCAAGCAGGCGTGATGGATGCCGGATAGCAAGAGGGGGCCATGATGGCCCCCTCTTTTGTCTGTTTGCAACGTCTTAGCTGCGGCGCGGCGGCAGCATATTGGTCAGGGTGTTGTCCTTGAGCACATGGTGGTGGAAGAGGGCGGCCACAGTGTGCAGGGCGATCAGGGCGTAACCCAGGTTGCCCAGGGTTTCGTGCACCTCCTTGATAAACCCTTTGGCGTCAGGGCTCGGCGCTATCAGCGCAGGCAACTCAAACCCGAAGAAGGGGATGGGCTTGCCGGCGGCGCTCAGCAGCAGCCAGCCACACAGCGGGGTCAGAATGAGGAAGCCGTAGAGGGCGATATGGGCCAGCTTGGCCAGCTTGTGCATCAGGGGGGAGAGCTCGGGCACGATACGCGGCGTCGGGCTCATCCAGCGCAGGGCCAGTCTGACAAAGACCAGTGCAAAGATCAGCAGCCCCAGCATGAAGTGCCACTCCTTCATCAGATCCCGGCCCGGGTCTCCTTTGGGAAAAATGTCGCGAAATTCGATCAGGGCATAGACGGCGATCATGGCCCACAGGGTCAGCCAGTGCAGCCCGAGACTCAGGGTGCCGTAGCGTTGTTCACTGTTCATCAGCATGGTTGGTTTCCTTCAGTCAAAGAGTCACATCCGTGTGGCATCTCCCGATGAGCGAAACGATCGGAGGAGGCCAGTTCCATTGGCGACGCCTGCCGGATACACACTGGTGCAGGCCGGAGCGCCCGTTAGAGGAAAATCGTCTGTATTTTCCGCATGATACTGCCATGGAGATGGTATCACTGCCGGCTCGTTGAGGAGCTGATCAATACCACACAATTTACAGGTTAATTAAACCGTGAGCAGTGTGAAGCGCCCGTGAAAAGATTGGCCTGACCCTGATGGTCAGGCCGGTTCGATGGCAATGACCAGACAGGCGGGCTCGCTGATCCGGAAACGCACATTGCAGTTGAACAGCCGCACGCCGTACTCCTTCTCGTCCGGCTTGCCCTTCTTGTAGGCAGGGCGTGGATCCTGTGCCAGCACTTCGCTCACCAGCTGGCGCAGCTCGGGGTAGCGCTGGCTCCACGTTTGCAGCTGCAACTCGGCGTCCGGGCTGAAGCTCACCGCCAGCGGCGGGGTCGGGGCATCGGGGGCAAAGCCGCCACGGGCCTCCGGCAGGCTGTCGGCATAGGGAATATAGGGTTTGATATCGACGATGGGAGTGCCATCGAGCAGGTCGACGGCCCCCAGCTCCAGCCAGAGTTTGCCGCGCTCGCGACCCACCCCGTGCAACTCGACCACCGAGAGGCCGAGCGGATTGGGGCGAAAGGTGGAGCGGGTAGCAAAGACCCCGACCCGCTCGTTGCCGCCCAGGCGCGGCGGGCGCACCGTCGGATTCCACCCCTGCTCCATGGTCTGGTGAAAGACGAAGCTGAGCCACAGATGGGAGAACTGCTCGATGCCGCGCAGCACGTCCGGCTGATCGTAGGGAGGGCGCAGCTCGAGGCGGGCACGGGCCGATTTGACCAGGCCGGGCTGGCGCGGAATGGCGAACTTCTCCTTGTAGGGAGAGCGGATAATTCCGAGGGTGTCGATTTCGAACTTCATGGCGGATCCTGGCTGAAAACCCTGGCAATTTAGCACATGCGGCCCCAAAACGCAGGCTTCCCCGTGCGGCGCCCTCGCCGTCGGCTGCCGTGATCCCCGTCCCATCCCGGTATACCGAGGGCTGTGCCTTGGCGCCAAGTTGCGTAGGGTGGGACAAACAGGAGGAGCGGTGCTGGCTCGCCACGGTGCGAAGACCGCAACAGTAAGCCGGATGGGGAGGGAGAGGGATGAAACTGCTGATTATCGGTGGCACCGGATTTTTGGGGCGCCACCTGACTGCGCTGGCGCTTGACTGGGGCCATGAGGTGACCCTGTTCAATCGCGGCCATCACCAGCATCCCGACTGGCGGGAGCTGGTACTGCTCATCGGCGATCGCAATGGCGATCTGGGTGCGCTGCAGGGAGAGGGGCTGCAGTGGGATCTGGTCATCGATACCTGCTGCTATCGGCCAGAGCAGGCGGCGAGCCTGTCGGCGGCCCTGCTCGGGCGCTGCGAGCGGCTCATCTTTATCTCCACCATCAGCGTCTATCGCGACTTTGCCCAACCCGGAATGGATGAATCGGCGCCACTGCATGTCATCGGTGCGGGCGAGCAGCCCGAGGAGTATGGCCCGCTCAAGGTGTTGTGCGAAGAGGTGTATCGCGCCCGCTGGGGCGAGCGGCTCTGCATCCTGCGCCCGGGCGTATTGTGCGGCCCCCATGATCACACCGGCCGTATGACCTGGTGGGTGAAGCGGGTGCAGCAGGGCGGGCGCTGGCTGCTGCCGGGGGAGGGGCAGGATCGACTGCAGTATCTGGATGTGCGCGACTGCGCCGAGTTTGTGCTGCGGGCCGCCGAGCAGCAGTTGACGGGAGTTTTCAATCTGGTCAAGCCGGGCATTGCGCTGGCAGATTGGGTCGAACGGTTGGCGGCGAGAGTGGGAGTTGCCACCCCCATAGAGGCTGATTGGGCGCCTTGGCAGGCACTGCTTGCGGCCGGTGTCGAGCCTTGGCTGAGCTATCCGACCCTGCTGCCCAATATGTTGCCGGAGTATGCCGGTTATGGCCGGATCAGCGCCGAGGCGGCCATTGTGCATGGTCTCAACTTCCGGCCGCTAGAGGAGACGGCCGCCGATCTGGCCGAGTGGCTGGCACGGACGCCGGATGCGGCGGTGGCCGAAGGGATGACCGTTGAGCAAGAGATGCTGCTGCGCCAGCAGGTGCGATAGCGCATAACGAACTGGCGCGCCATGCAATACCTGAAAACAGGAGGGCATCGTAATGATGCCCTCCTGTTTTTACTGACATAGCACGTGAGTGTTAGCGGATGTCCGCACCTGCAGCCGCCAGCAACTCCCGCAAAATGGCACGGTGGCAGCGGGACTCCTGCTCGCAGTAGCAACCCACCGACAGGTTGGTGGTGTGGGAGAGGGCGGCCAGCAGTGCCAGATCGTGTTTGGCTGCCGGGGTCGCCAGCTCCGCCTTGTACGCCTTGCCAAAGGCAGCCCACTGGGCCGGGGTCTCCGCGGCCTGCCCCAGCTTCATGGTTTCGCTGCTGGGGGCCAGGTTGGGGAACCAGACGTCATACCAGTTCTGGCTGGCAAACTCGGTTTTTGGCACGCCGCGGGGCGGGCGACGTACCGTGCCGATCCGAAGTCCTTCGTCGGGGAGGCGGGGTGAGCCGAGACGGACGATGGCGAGCGCCATGGTTCGTTACTTCTCTTCAGCCACTTTCAGCGCCTGACCGTAGCAGATCACCTGCTTCAGGCAGCCGGGGGTATCGCTGAATTCGCTGCACTTGTCGAAGGTGACGCCGTTGCCGCCCATGTCGGCAGCGCGGCGGCGAGCCAGGGTGCGCGCTTCACCGGCGTTGGGCACCGGCTGCTTGGCATCGGCCTGGCACGATTCCCCCTCGACGGTGCCGAGGTAGAGGTAGTTGAGATCGGCCAGCTGAGCTTGCTCGTAAATCCGCACGCTACCCGGTTTGAAGTAGTCGTCGAAGTTCTCTTTATCCAGATTGCTGTTGAAGGCGTAGTTGGCACAGCCGGAGGCAATCAGGGGCATCATCAGGATCAGGCGTTTCATCATCTCGTATCTTGTGTCGGTGATGAGGACAGTAGAAAGGCGCAGGCGCTCCATGTCGGCATCTTGTTGAATAATGAGGGGCCATTATAGGGGCCAGTCGCCTGTGGCGGCCAGCCCCGTTTTGACCCCGAATGTCAGGGTGTGACCGCCATCAGGTGGACATCAGACCGGTGCCAGCCGCTGATGCAGGCTGCGATAGTACTCATCTGCCAGCAATTCGTGATGGGGGGCGCAGAGGCGGATCTGCCCCTCTTCCATCAGGGCGATGCGATCCATTTGCTCCAGCCCCAGCAGACGGTGGGAGATGAGCAGCATGGAGCGGTCGGCTCCCAGGGTGAACAGCAGCGCCATGATCTCCCGTTCGGTCTGGCTGTCGAGCCCCTCGGTCGGTTCATCGAGCAGCCAGAGCGGCGCATCGTGCAGCAGGGCGCGGGCGATACCGATACGGCGGCGTTCGCCACCGGAGAGCGGGCGGCCACCGTCGCCGAGCCAGGCATCCAGACCCGCCTCATCTTCCAGCAGGGTAGCAAGGCCAACCCGGGTCAGTACCTCGACCAGCTGCTCGTCAGTGGCGGTCGGTGCAGCCAGCTTGAGGTTGCCGCGCAGGGTATCGGCAAACAGGTGTACCCGTTGGCTCACCACCGAGATGGAGGCGCGCAGCGCCCCTTCGCTGTAGTCGGTCAGCGGTTTGCCATCGAGCAGGATTTTGCCCGCCTGCGGGCTCCACTCACGGGTCAGCAGCCCCATCAGGGTCGATTTGCCACAGCCGGTCTGGCCCAGCAGCGCCAGCTTCTCGCCAGCATGCAGTTGCAGGGTGCAGCCGCGCAGCACCGGCTGCGGATTGCCGGGATAACCGAAGTAGAGGTCATTGATCTGCAGCGAACCTTGGCTGGCGTGAGCCTGCTCGCTGCCCCACTCGGGGGCTTTGGCTTCCTGCAGGATCTCGTTCAGGCGGCGTGCCGAGGTGAGGCTGGTGGAGAGGTGCTGGAAGGAGCCTGCCAGCGGCATCAGCGCTTCGAAGCTGGCCAGCGTGGCAAATACCATCAGGGCAGTAACGGGATCGGGCGCAGCCCCTGCAACCCCGTGGCCTGCCATCCAGAGCATCAGGGTCAGGGTCCAGCCGCTCAGCAGTTGCACCGAGAAGTTGGCCAGCCCGCTCACTTTGGCCATGCGGGCCTGGGCAGTGAGCAGTGCCTGCTCGGCCTGTTGCAGTTCACCCAGCGCCTTGGGGGCTGCGGCAAACATCTGCAACTCGGCCTGACCATCCAGATAGTCCACCATGCGGGTGCGCAGGCTGGCCTTTTCGGCGATCAGAGCCTGACCGGGGCGACGGCCGAGGAAGTAGAACACCAGCGGCAGGGCGATCATGCCAAACAGCAGAATGGCGCCAAGGGTCAGGGCGAGGCGGCTGTCGAACAGGGAGAGGAACAGCACCATGGCGCCCGTGCCCAGCAGTGCGGCACCGATGGGAGTGAGCAGGCGCAGGTAGACATGGTCCATGGCGTCGATGTCGGCCACCAGCCGGTTGAGCAGATCCGCCTGACGAAAGCCTGCCAGCGTACCGGTGGAGAGTGGCGAGAGCTTTTGCCAGAACCAGACCCGCAGCCGGGTCAGTACCCGGAAGGTGGCATCGTGGCTCACTACCCGCTCACCCCAGCGACCGGCGGTGCGGATGATGGAGAAGAAGCGCACCCCGCCAGCCGGCGTCATGTAGTTGAAGCTGTCGCGACTGGCGACAGCCATCCCGGCAACGGCGGCGGCAGAGAGGAACCAGCCGGAGAGGGAGAGCAGCCCCATCCCGGCAATCAGGGTGACCAGTGCCAGCAGCAGGCCGAGGGAGAGGCTGAGCCAGTGCTGACGGTAGAGGCGCAGAAACGGCAAGAGATCAGTCATCGAGAGTGCCCTCGGAACGTTGGGAGAGCAGCCGGGCGAATGGCCCCTCTGCCTGACAAAGTTGCTGGAAGTTGCCCTGTTCCACCAGCTGACCGCGCTCCAGCACCAGGATCTGATCCATCTGGCCGAGCTGGTCGAGGCGGTGGGTGATCATCAGCAGGGTCTGGTTGGCCATCGCCTCTTCAAGGGTGGCCATGATGGCCCGCTCCGAGTGGCGATCCAGACTGGCCGTCGGCTCGTCCAGCACCATCAGCTGAGTTGACTTGAGCAGGGTACGCGCCAGTGCGAGGCGCTGGGCCTGACCGACCGAGAGGCCGCCTGCCTGATCGCCAACCGGATAGTCAAACCCCTTCTCCATGGCAAACTCCCATGCCTGCGCCCGTTTCAGAGCCTCCTCCAGCTCGGCATCGCTGGCTGTTGGCTTGGCTAGCAGCAGGTTGTCGCGAAGAGAGGCGTGGAACAGTTGCGGGTTTTGCGAGAGCCAGCCCAGTTGCAGACGCCACTGACTCATGTCGAGGGTGGCCAGCTCCTGACCATTTACCTTGAGCTCGCCGCGATAGGGGGCAAAGCCGAGCAGGGCGTTGACCAGCGAGCTTTTGCCGGCGCCACTGATGCCGACCAGGGCGGTGCGTGAACCGGCTGCAAGGGTGAAGTCGATGGGGCCGACCAGCACCTTGCCCTCGGCGCTCAGTACTTCAAGACCTTTGGCTTCAACCTTGATGGGGCTGTCGGCGTGGAAAGGAGCGTTGCCTGCGGCTGGCTCGCTCACCTCGGCTTCGAGGAATTCGAGCAGCTGTTCGGCCGCGCCGATGGCCTGTGCCTTGGCATGGTAGTGGGCGCCCAGTTCGCGTAGAGGCGCGTAGAACTCGGGGGCGAGGAAGAGCACGAACAGACCGGTAAAGAGAGTAACTTTGCTGCCATAGTGGCCAAAATCGAGGTGATCGATATAGGAGAAGCCGAAGTAAACGGCGACCAGCGCGACCGAGATGGCGGCGAAGAACTCCAGTACGGCGGTGCTTAAAAACGCTAGGCGCAGCACTTCCATGGTGCGCTCGCGAAAATCTTCCGAGGCGTCGCGAATGGCATCGCCTTCAGCCTGGGTACGCATAAAGAGTTGCAGGGTTCGCAGCCCCTTCAGGCGATCGAGAAAGTGGCCGGAGAGACGAGCCAGCGCCTGAAAGTTGCGGCGGTTGGCATCGGCGGCGCCGACACCGACCAGGATCATAAAGATGGGGATAAGCGGTGCTGTGCCCAGCAGGATCAGGCCCGCCGCCCAGTTGACCGGGAATACGGCCACCAGAATGACTACCGGAATAAAGACCGCGATGGCCATTTGTGGCAGATAGCGGGAGAAGAAATCCTGCATGTTTTCAATCTGTTCCAGCAGCAGGCTGGCCCAGCTGCCGGCCGGGCGACGCTGGATATAGGCAGGGCCGAGACGGCTTAAGCGAGTGAGCACCAGCTGGCGGATGGTCTGGCGCACCGCGCTGCCGGCCTTGAAGCTGGCCACTTCGCGGCCATAGGCCAGCGCCGCTTTGCCAAGTGTCACCAGCAGCAGGGTAATAAAGAGCGTGATGGATTGTTCAGGGGTCGAGCCTTCGATGATGAAGCCGTGCAACAGGGTCGCCAGCAGCCAGGCTTGCGCCACCATCAGAATGCCTTGGCCCAGGCCAAAAGCGATGGATATCGTGATCCAGCTGCGACCGTGACTCGATTGCTTGCGCAACCAGCCATAGAGACGTTTTTGCGTTTTTTTATCCATTACCACCATCCTCGCGTCGAGTGGCGCAAGACTATCCTCGCCGTTTGGCCTTGGCAACCTTGTAAATTATCTGTGTTGAAAATGTTTGCTTGAAAAAGCAACCGACTGTTCAATCCTTGTCCGAACAGATTGATTTATTGAAAAAAGTGGCAAGGACGGCATTGCGCTCACCGGCAAAATGCATATAGTAGGAGCCCTGACGCGGGTGTAGTTCAATGGTAGAACGGTAGCTTCCCAAGCTGCATACGTGGGTTCGATTCCCATCACCCGCTCCAAATTTCAGATGCCAGGCGGGCATCGTATAATGGCTATTACCTCAGCCTTCCAAGCTGATGATGCGGGTTCGATTCCCGCTGCCCGCTCCAGCTTCAAAGCAAAAAGCCCACTCCTGCGAGTGGGCTTTTTGTTTGTCCGCAATTTGCTTCTCTTTGCCACTCTTCATGGCGCACCGGAATCCGGAAAAAAGAAAAGGCGCCACAGGCGCCTCTTCGGATGGGTAAGCGGTGCGGAATTACTCCTGCTCCAGCTCGCCGCAGAAACGGTAACCTTCGCCGTGGATGGTGGCGATGATCTCCGGGGTATCGTTGACGCTTTCGAAGTGCTTGCGGATACGACGGATGGTCACATCGACGGTACGGTCGTGGGGCTTGAGCTCGCGGCCGGTCATCTTCTTCAGCAGTTCGGCACGGGTCTGGATCTGGCCCGGGTTTTCGCAGAAGTGCAGCATGGCACGGAACTCGGAGCGCGGCAGCTTGAACATGTCGCCGGTGGGGCTGACCAGTGCGCGGCTGTTGATATCCAGCGCCCAGCCGTTGAACAGGTAACGTTCGACCAGCTTCTTCTCTTCGCCACCGGCAGCCACATTCATGGTGCGGCTCAGCAGGTTGCGGGCACGGATGGTCAGTTCACGGGGGTTGAACGGCTTGGTGATGTAATCATCGGCGCCGATCTCCAGACCCAGGATCTTGTCCACTTCGTTGTCGCGACCGGTCAGGAACATCAGGGCAATGTTGTCGTTCTCGCGCAGCTCGCGGGCCAGCAACAGGCCGTTTTTACCCGGCAGGTTGATGTCCATGATCACCAGATTGATGGTGTGAGAGGTGAGGGCCTGATGCATCTCGTCGCCGTTGTTGGCCTCGAGTACGATGTAGCCTTCTGCCTCGAAAATGCTTTTCAGGGTATTACGAGTGACCAGTTCGTCTTCGACGATCAGAATGTGTGGTGTTTGCATGAGTATTCCCAGATTCTTATCAGTTAATTATCTTAAATTTAACACTTCTTGGCGTTTCAAGCCGATTTCCTGACTGATCCTGAAAATTAATTACGTCATCCTGGGTATGAAGGTCAGGTCGGCATAGTGTGAATTTGGCATCAGTATCGGCAAATATCCCTGTGCCACTTATAGGTTCCCGAGAAGACTACTCGAGCAAAGCCTGGAAAGGTCATCCATTACGAAGTTGCCGCATTTTATCAGTTAACAGGAGCATAACAACACCCTTTGCCGTCAGATAGCAACTTTTTAACTCTGTTTTGATATAGGTCAAACCGTGGCACAACAGCATCATACTTGGCCTTAACCGGGTTTTCGCCCCTATAAAATGTAATGGAATGTAACATGTGATTGACATGATTTTGTGGGAAAACTACAAGAAAATTTGCTTTTTAGCGCCATTTGGAATGCCTTCCTGGCCTGAATTTGCCATCGTTACAGCCTGGAATCCTGCCAGCCAATGGGTCGGAGATCGTCGCAACCGGCGTCGCGAGCTGGCACTTTGGCGTCATCTGGAGTCCATGCCGGGCGTCAATATGGCTGGCCCTGTATGGGGAGCCGCACCGGACGAAAGCTGGCGCGAGTCCTCGCTCGCTGTGGCGCTGCCCCTGCCAGAGGCTTGCGCACTGGCTGCCCGCTTTGGCCAGAACGCCATCTACTGGATCGAAAAGGGACAACTCTGGCTGGTGCCGGTATTAAGCGATAAATCAGCAGTTTGTCTGGGAGATATCGCTGCTTTCTGGATTGTCAGAGCCAATTGTTGATGAAAGAATGAACATCTTCATGCATCTGAAAGGAATCAAATCATGCTGGATCTTCTGCCTGACCTCTGCGATCAGCACGGCGATATGCTGCAAGTGGCTGAACCCTGTTTTCACGATTTCGGTGGCAAGGCCATCTTCTACGGTCGCGCCGTGACCCTCTCCTGCTACGAGGACAACAGTCTGGTGCGGGAGCTGGTCACTCGACCCGGCCAGGGCAAGGTGATGGTGATCGACGGTGGTGGTTCACTGCGCCGGGCACTGCTTGGTGATCAACTGGCCATCAAGGCGGTGGAGCAGGGGTGGGAGGGGATCCTGATCCACGGCGCGGCGCGGGATGTGGGCACTTTGGCCACGCTGGCGCTCGGGGTCAAGGCGCTGGCGGCCTGCCCGGTCAAGACGGAGAAGCGGGGGCAGGGCGAGCTTGGCGCTGTAGTGAACTTTGCCGGCGTGACCATTCATGAAGGGGATTACATCTACGCGGATCGCAACGGCGTGGTGGTGAGTGCCACGCCGCTGATCTGATTCAGAAGTTGAAACCAACACCCAGGCTCAGCGCCTGATCGGCTTTAAAGGTGCTGACGCCGTAATTGGCAGTAAGGGAGAGTCTGGGCGTCAGCAGCAGGCTAGAGTTGAGCTCCAGCAGGGTGCGGCCCTGATTGAGCTCCAGATGGCGGATCTGGCTGCCGACATTGAAGGCGGGGG
Organism: Aeromonas sp. FDAARGOS 1410; assembly: GCF_019048745.1. Taxonomy (NCBI): domain Bacteria; kingdom Pseudomonadati; phylum Pseudomonadota; class Gammaproteobacteria; order Aeromonadales; family Aeromonadaceae; genus Aeromonas; species Aeromonas sp. FDAARGOS 1410. The sequence goes on from NZ_CP077401.1 coordinate 1,829,049, forward strand.
AGAGCTGATAGCGTACCCCCGAGCTCATATTGAAACCTGATTGGCGGTTCTGATCCGCAACAGCCGGCCCCGCTTCCATAAAGAGGCTGACATCATCCATCACCGGATATTGATAGCCGCTGTTGACCAGCCAGAGATCAAAACTGTCGCTGTGATGGCTCTGACTGTTGAGCAGTACCCCGGAGTAACTTTTGACATAGAGTGAGGGATCGGCTGGCTGCTTGAAGAGATCCCAGTCGGCAGCCTGAGCGGCCACGCTGGTGCAGGATGCGAGCAGTGTGATGAGAAGCGCCTTGGTCATTCTTTTCCCCTCCCTGGGTCCGGAACTGAGCTTAAGCATGGCACATGCCAGAGCGGAGTTAAGTGAACTCTGATCACAATAAATCGCTTTGGCTGAGGCGCTGAGCATGTTAAACAGGCTGCCATATTGATGAGTCCAATCATTAAGAGGTGAATCCATGAACAAGAAACTGACTCTGCTGGCCGCGCTGGCACTGGGAGGCTGCGCCATGGCGACCGGTTCTACCATGACTCAACTGCAGGCATCCGGCTGGCAACTGCAAGGTGCCACCGGCGATACCTTTACCCTGCAAGTTGTCGACGGCAAGGTGGCGGGCAAAGGCGGCTGCAACCGCTATTTTGGCGGTATCACCAAGCAGGGTGACGGTGTCTTGACGCTGGGAGCCATGGGCTCCACTCGCATGATGTGCATCGGCGATGCCATGAACAAAGAGACCGAGTTCCTGCAAAAGCTGGAGAAGGTGGCCACCTACACCATCAACGGCAACCAGCTGACCCTGAGCGATGCCAACAAGGCGGCCCTGCTCACCTTCAACGCCATTCCCGTGACCAAGTAAGAGTCTGTTGCAGACCCTTGGCTGGCGCCCTCCCTGCCGGAGGGCGTCTCTGTTTCATCCGATGCAATCCCCTTCCTGCTTTTCCTTCCGATACTTTTGCTCTTACTTCTGATGATGGCGAAATGAGAGTCTGCAAATTGATCATTTCAATAATTCTTGTATAGTTGAAATAAAAGAGCATCCAACGAGAGGCAACTATGAACAAAGAGACGGCCACCAAGGTCTTTGAATCGCTGGCATCCGGTATCCGGCTCGATGTGTGGCGGCTGCTGGTGAAGGCCGGACTGGAGGGGCGGGTCGCGGGTGAACTAGCCAGCGAGCTCGATATTGCCCCCAATACCCTCTCGTTTCACCTGAAGGCGATGCTCAATGCCGGTCTGTTGTCAGTGGAGCAGGAGGGGCGCTTTCTGCGCTACCGCGCCAATATTCCCCTGATGCTTGATGTGATCGCCTACCTCACCGAGGAGTGCTGCGCCGGTCATCCCGAGGCGTGCGGCGTGATGCGTGCCGAGTCAGCCTGCTCCCCCCATGTTCTGCCTGCGCAGCCCTGCTGCACCAAGGAGTAATGCCATGTCTGCCATTCAGATTTTTGATCCCGCCCTCTGCTGCTCCAGCGGTGTCTGCGGTACCGAGGTTGATCAGGCACTGGTCACCTTCGCAGCCGACCTTGCCTGGGCCAAGGCGCAGGGGGTAGCCATCGAGCGTTTCAATCTGGCACAGCAGCCGATGCAGTTTGCCGAGACACCTGCCGTCAGCGCTTTTCTGACCCACGCCGGGGAGGAGGGGTTGCCGCTGGTGCTGGTGGAAGGGCTGGTGGTGTTGACCGGTCGTTATCCGAGTCGCAGCGAGCTGGCCCGTTATGCCGGGCTGCCTGCGCCGCAAGCGGCCATCAAGGGGATCGTCAAGGGTGGCTGCTGCTCTGGCAGCGGTTGCTGCTGAGTCGCGACGTACCACTCGGGAGAGACTATGTACCACTTTCTGACCAATCCACCGCCGTTTCTCTTCTTCACCGGCAAAGGCGGGGTGGGCAAGACCTCGCTGGCCTGCGCCAGTGCGATGGCTCTCTGTGACGCCGGCAAGCGGGTGCTGCTGGTGAGCACAGATCCTGCCTCCAACGTGGGGCAGGTGTTTGCCACCGAGATCGGCAATCGCGTCACCGCCATCGCCGCGGTGCCCGGTTTGTCGGCGCTGGAGATAGATCCCCCCGCGGCGGCCAAAGCCTATCGGGAGCGGATCGTCGGGCCGGTGCGCGGCAAGTTGCCCGAGAGCGTGGTGCGCAGCATCGAGGAGCAGCTCTCCGGCGCCTGTACCACCGAGATCGCCGCCTTTGACGAATTCACCGCGCTGCTGACCGACCAAACGCTGCTGGCCGAGTATGACCACATCGTCTTTGATACGGCCCCTACCGGCCACACCATCCGGCTGCTGCAACTGCCGGGAGCCTGGAGCGAATTTCTGGAGCAAGGCAAGGGGGATGCCTCCTGCCTCGGCCCGCTGGCGGGGCTGGAGAAACAGCGCAGCCAGTATGCCGAGGCGGTTGCCGCCTTGGCCGATGCCGCCCGCACCCGCTTGGTGCTGGTGGCACGCGCCCAGCACTCCACTCTGCGGGAAGTGGCCCGCACCCACGAGGAGCTGGCCGCCATCGGCTTGTTGAATCAGCAGTTGGTGATCAATGGCCTCTTCCCCGAAGGCGCCATTGCCGGAGATCCGCTGGCAATAGCGCTCTGGCAGCGCGAGCAACAGGCTCTCGCCCAGATGCCGCAGGGGATAAAGGGGCTGGCGCAGGATCATATCCCGCTGCTGGCCACCAATCTGGTGGGGCTCGACAGTTTGCGCCAGCTGCTGCAACCACAGGATGCTGGTGCGCAGGTATCACTGACAACGTCATCCCATCTGCCTGCCCAGCCCGAGTTGAGTTCGCTGGTGGACGAGCTGGCCGCCGACGGTCACGGCCTCATCATGCTGATGGGCAAGGGCGGGGTGGGCAAAACCACGTTGGCGGCCGCCGTGGCGGTGGAGCTGGCCAGCCGCGGCTTGCCGGTGCACCTCACCACCTCGGATCCTGCCGCACACCTGAGCGAGACCCTGGCCGGTAGCTTGCCCCATCTGGAGGTGAGCCGCATCGACCCCCACGCCGAGACCGAGCGTTACCGTGCCCAGGTGCTGGCCACCAAGGGGGCTGCGCTGGACGAGCAGGGGCGGGCGCTGCTGGAGGAGGACTTGCGCTCCCCCTGTACCGAGGAGATCGCCGTTTTTCAGGCCTTCTCGCGCATTATTCGCGAGGCGGGCAAGCGTTTCGTGGTGATGGATACTGCCCCCACCGGCCACACCCTGCTGCTGCTCGACGCCACCGGAGCCTACCACAGGGAGATCGCTCGTCAGATGGGAAACAAGGGGCTGCACTTCACCACCCCCATGATGCAGTTGCAGGATCCCAAGCAGACCAAGGTGTTGATTGTGACCCTGCCCGAGCCGACGCCGGTGCAGGAGGCTGCCAATCTGCAGGCCGACCTGCGCCGAGCCGGCATCGAGCCCTGGGGCTGGCTCATCAACCACAGCTTGCAGCAAGCCGCGGTCAGCTCGCCGCTGCTGCAACTGCGGGCTGAGCGCCAGTTGCCCTATATCGAGGCGGTCGAGCAGCAACACGCCAGCCGCTACGCCGTGGTGCCGCTCTTGGCCGAAGAGCCGGTGGGGCCCGATGCCCTGCGTCGCCTCTGCCAGCACCATTGAGTTGCCGTCCCGGCCTGCTGCCGGGGCGGTTTGAATTGAACCTTTTTTGAATCTTTAGAAGATGCGGGATTGCGCCGTATCGGGAGCTGTGATGTCTGCAAACTGTAACGCCAATGCCGTGCCTGCCATCGGCTTTTTTGAACGTTATCTGACCGCCTGGGTCGCCCTCTGCATTCTGGTGGGAATTGGCCTCGGGCAGGGGTTGCCGGATCTCTTCAAGGCGATCGGTGCCATGGAGGTGGCCAAGGTCAACCTGCCGGTGGGGTTGCTTATCTGGGTGATGATCATCCCCATGCTGCTCAAGATCGATTTTGGTGCCCTGCATCAGGTGAAGGGTCACCTCAAGGGGATTGGCGTCACCCTCTTTATCAACTGGCTGGTCAAACCCTTCTCCATGGCCTTCCTTGGCTGGCTCTTTATCCGCGTGCTGTTTGCCGACTGGCTGCCGGCGGATCAGCTCGACAGCTATGTGGCGGGGCTGATCCTGCTGGCGGCGGCCCCCTGCACCGCCATGGTGTTTGTCTGGAGTCGCCTCACCAACGGCGATCCCTACTTCACCCTGTCGCAGGTGGCGGTGAACGACCTCATCATGGTGTTTGCCTTCGCGCCGCTGGTGGCGCTGCTGCTCGGGGTCTCCAGCATCATAGTGCCGTGGGATACCCTGCTCACTTCTGTGGTGCTCTATATCGTCATCCCGGTCATCATTGCCCAGCTGCTGCGCAAGGCCTTGCTGAAAAAGGGAGAGGCACATTTTGACGGCGTCATGACCCGCATCCAGCCCTGGTCGGTGGCAGCCCTGCTGCTCACTCTGGTGCTGCTGTTTGCCTTTCAGGGCAACGCCATCATCGAGCAGCCGCTGGTCATCGCCCTGTTGGCGGTGCCGATCCTGATCCAGGTACTGTTCAACTCCGGGCTGGCTTACTGGCTCAATCGCAAGGTGGGGGAGAAGCACTCGGTCGCCTGTCCTTCCGCCCTGATCGGCGCCTCCAACTTCTTCGAGTTGGCGGTGGCCGCCGCCATCAGCCTGTTCGGCTTTCACTCAGGCGCGGCGCTTGCCACCGTGGTCGGGGTGCTGATCGAGGTGCCGGTCATGCTGCTGGTGGTGCGCATCGTCAACGCCAGCAAACCCTGGTACGAAGCGGGGCTGAGCCGCTAACTGATGGCCGTTAACAAATGGCCGCGAACTGATGCTATCCATTTTCTATTCACTTGATTCATGAGAGACACGCAAATGAGTGCAATCACCATCTATCACAACCCGGAATGTGGTACCTCCCGCAACACCCTGGAGCTGATCCGCAACAGCGGCGTGGAACCCACTGTCATCCACTATCTGGAGACGCCACCCTCCCGCGACCAGCTGGTGGTGCTGATCGCTGCCATGGGTATGCCGGTGCGGGATCTGCTGCGCAAGAACGTGCCACCCTACGAGGCGCTCGGTCTGGCGGAAGATCGTTTCAGCGATGATGAACTGATCGATGCCATGCTAGCCCACCCCATCCTCATCAACCGTCCCATCGTGGTTACCCCCCTCGGCACCAAACTGTGCCGCCCATCCGAGGTGGTGCTCGATATATTGCCCGATCAGCAAAAAGGGGCCTTCGCCAAGGAAGATGGCGAGCAGGTGGTGGATGCGAGCGGCAAGCGCCTCAAGTAATCATCTGAGTACTCAAGTACGGATTGAAACAGGGCCAGCTTCACGCTGGCCCTGTTTCGTTGTGTGAACAAGTTGAAAAAGTTATTGCGGCCAATCGTTTTACCGCTTTTTCTGTGACGAGGATCACTGTACCATCGCCGCCCGACCTGCCACCCAGCCGCATCTCCCCCTGCGATGGCGCTGGCGTCACCCGATACATGCTGTCACCCGGAACGTGAATGACCCCAGGATGGGACCCGCCACTAACCTGTAGGTTTGTGGTCTGCGTGTCGCGTGGGTCGGCACCTCTCCCGCCGGATCGCCCGCGACGCCTGTCTGCAGACTTGCCATATGAAACTCCTCTCTTCATAGGTGCAAGATGACACTGTTATTGAGTCTGGTCGGTATGCTGGCCCTGATGTTTATCGCCTGGCTGGCCAGTGAAAACCGCCGAGCCATCCGCTGGCGAACCGTGCTGGGGGCGCTCGCCCTGCAAACCGGTTTTGCTGCTCTGGTGCTCTATTTCCCCCCCGGACAAATCATGCTCGGTGCCATGAGCAATGGCGTCTCCGCCCTGCTCGGCTTTGCCGACAGCGGCATCCGTTTTGTGTTTGGCGATCTGGCCAGCAACGGCTTTATCTTCGCCGTGCGGGTGCTGCCGCTGGTGATCTTTATCAGCGCGCTGATCGCCGTGCTCTACCACTTCGGCATCATGCAGTGGGTGATCCGGGTACTGGGCGGCGCCATTCATCGTCTGCTCGGCACCAGCCGCGCCGAGTCACTGGTGGCCACCGGCAATATCTTCCTGTCGCAAGGGGAGTCGCCGCTGCTTATTCGTCCCTTCCTCGCTGGTATGACTCGCTCCGAACTCTTCGCGGTGATGACCTGCGGCATGGCCTCGGTAGCGGGCTCGGTACTGGGCGGTTACGCCGGTCTGGGTGTGGATCTGAAATACCTCATCGCCGCCTCCTTTATGGCTGCGCCGGGTGGCCTGCTGATGGCCAAACTGCTGGTGCCGGAGCAGCAGCAGGTGAGCGATCAGACCGAGATCACCCTCGACAAGAGCGACTACAGCAACGCCATCGACGCACTGGCGGGCGGTGCCATGGGCGGCATGAAGATCGCTGTGGCCATCGGCACTATCCTGCTGGCCTTTGTCAGCGTTATCACCATGATCAACGCCGGTCTCACCACGGTTGGCGAGTGGTTCGGCTGGGCCGATCTCTCCCTGCAGCAGTTGCTGGGTTATCTCTTCGCTCCGGTGGCCTGGCTGATTGGTGTGCCCGCCAGCGAGATGATGGCGGCAGGATCCCTGATTGGTCAGAAGGTGATCATGAACGAGTTCGTCGCCTATCTGGATTTTGCCAATATCAAGGCGGATCTGAGCGCCCACACCCAGATCATCATAACCTTCGCGCTCTGCGGTTTCGCCAATTTGGGCTCTATTGCGGTGCAGCTCGGCTCCATCGGCACCATGGCGCCGGAACGCCGTCACGATGTGGCCAATATGGGCTTCAAGGCAGTGTTGGCGGCGACCCTGGCCAACCTGATGAGCGCCACCCTGGCCGGGATCTTTGTCTCGCTGGCTTGATAGCGTGAGGCAATAGCCGGTTAGCCGGCGGTTCAAACAAAAGACCCCCTCTTGCCGCTTGGCAAGAGGGGGTCTTTTTATGGCTGGTTGATGGCGACAAGAGGGCGCTATCGATGTGGTGGTGCACTTCACCTTCACTTCACCGAGTGGGGGTAGGGTAGGATAATGTTTTCAGTTGGAGCTTTATCCTATGCCGACCATCGTCACCCACGCTGCCGTACCTCTCTGCCTTGGGCTCGGGCTTGGCAGCAGGCTTATTCCGCCACGCCTGCTGCTGGCTGGGGTTGCCATCGCCATGCTGCCCGATGCCGATGTGCTCGCCTTTAAACTGGGGGTCGCCTACGGCCATGTCTTTGGCCACCGCGGCTTTACCCACTCACTGCTGTTCGCCTTTGTCCTGCCCACACTGGCCATGCTGTTTCACCGCCAATTTCGGGCCAGCGCCGCCACCGTCTGGTCGTTTCTGCTGGTGTCGCTACTCTCCCACAGCCTGCTCGATTCCCTCACCACCGGCGGCAAGGGGGTTGGCTGGCTCTGGCCGTGGCGTGACGAGCGTTTCTTTGCCCCCTGGCAGGTGATCCGGGTCGCCCCCTTCAAGCTGGAGGCCTATCTCACCGCCCGAGGGGAAGCAGTGATCCTCTCCGAGCTCTACTGGGTCTGGCTGCCGGGGGTTGTATTGATGCTGGTGTTGATGGGATGGCGGGTGTGGGGCTGGGGCCCTAGGGGATGCTGAGACTGGTGGCCAAGTGATGAAGATAGTCATAACTGTGCCACTGTATGGCACAGAGAGCGAGTAGGGCTGATGCTGCCAGGGCACCTCGATCCCGCTTCTGGAGTAATACCCACAGGGCATGCAGTATGCAGAGACCCAGACTCACCAGATATATGAGGGCTAACGTCACTTCAATTAAATCCGATATACCGTAGGGATCATTCGGATTGTGATAAAGCAGGTCATAGCCAAAGGCGCGAAATCCGAGTCTGATCAGATACAGGGAAAAGCAGAGTGTGGCCAGTTTTTTTGTTTTGCGGTTGATGTCTGTCATTCCATTAGTAGCAGCTGATGAAAGTTCAATTATTGGATGGATTTCTACTTGCAAACTCATCGGCGTCATATATTTGCAATCCAGCAATAGATGCGAGATCTTTAACCGTTATTAATTCTGGGCCTTTCACAATAAAACAGCAATACCGATCACTCTCGGTTTCTAAATGGACGAGCGAAAAACCATGGTTATCTAGCCATTCGGATGAATTTTGAAGAACTTTTGGCACATCGCTATGTTGAGAGGTATCAGTATATGTCCATTTATCTTCTACGCTATAGAGGCTCAATATTTAAGATGACTGCCAATAAATTTCATCGTCAGCTTTCCAAGCTACTTGGATAAATACCCACTGCTCTCTTTTTTAACCATCATTTCCAGAAATGACTTCGGTTAATGCATCAAATGGGGTGTCTACTCATTTGAGGCTTTTACTGCAGCTTTTGTGAGGCGTTGAGACTCACTTTTATTTAAGTGTGAAGTAATGAATTTCAGAAAATTACTTAAATTTTCCTTTTTGTGTGACAATGTTGCTTGACCAGAGGGGGGGGGAATACTTCCCAAATTTCATTGTCAGAGACGTTCGTGTCTATGGGTACAGACGATGTAACAAGCTTTTTATTGAATAATTTACTAAGCAATTTCAGCATGGAAACTCCTAACGCTCGCTTAAGGGGTATCCCGAGTGAGCGCAGCGAACGATTTGAAACAATTGTTAAGTTTTCAATACTCGTATGTAATAGCTGCCTTTTGGGGGTTGAACTCAATTTTGCATGATTTCCAGTTTCTCTTTGATGCATCGAGGTAAGAACTAAGCTGCTCGATACATTGAGCTGGATAAAGGTCGTCAGCCGGTTGGAATGTTGTAACTTCAGAGCCCTCAACAAGGATGCATTTATAAGAGAGAGAAATCTCATTGCTTGCCGACCTGCTGTATTCGACCCATGCGGAATAAAATGAGTCTGGCAAACCCTCCCACATACACCCCGTTGCCCATTGAATTAATTGTTCTCTGGTGTGTGTGGGTTTACTTTCAGGTTTGGATGGTTTTGAACCGGCGATTCTATTTATGGTATCAATGACTCTACGAAGCATAGTGAATACCTAACGTTTGGTTAATGGGCTGGCGTTAGCCTGTCTAGAGTGAGCGGAGTGAACGACTTTAACTAATTTTATGAACCGTCACAGAACTCAAAGTTTGCCGTTTTTGATTGTTCTAAAGCATATTCTAGATGTAGGTCTGGATAGTCTCTAGATTCATCCATCTGCATTTTTACTGAAGCTGGAAGGACCATGAAGACAATGTTGTATCTGATTTCTATAACCTCGGTTTCAGTTAATGTAAATCCTTTTTCTAACTTTCATAGCCTTTATGAAATATCTTAGTTTTGTCTGGTTGAACTAAAACACTATCGTCATCACAATGAATGTGTGCAAAATGATATTTTGAAGATGATTCTAATTCACAGAACAGATAAAACTCGTCTTCAGTTTCCACTTTATAAAGATCGCCAGGTAATGGTTCTGGTGTCATAAAATATGGATCTACACTTTCCAGATTCCGCCACCATGACTCTAATTCCACTAGGTGCATATCGGGAAACCAAAACCAACAGCGATAACCATATTCTTCTTCGAGAAGAATAAGAAAGTCAGTTTTATATCTATTGGCAATCTCTAACTTCATAGCTACCTTGAATTTCTTTGTGAGGGAACAATCAACTCTTTTAATTCCAAGACGGTATAGGGCGGGCTCTTTAGATGAGCGACTCGATGGCAGTTTGGACACAAGCAAACTAAAGTGTCGAGTTCTGTCTTAGTTTCCCCTGTAGTAGCTAAAGGATTAGTATGGTGGCAGTCAATTACATAAGTTTCGTTAATTTTTACTTTGTAGCTACACACCTGACATGTATATTTGTCTCTCAATAAAAACTTGGACACCCATCTCTGTGATTCTGGCTATGTGACGTCTTGCTCAGAAAGGTGGTGTCCTGATTTCCCTCGGGAAATAAATTATCGTTTCCACGGGTACTTTGGTAGGCACGCCCCGCCATCAGTGCATATTGTATGTTACTATCAATTTTATTTTTCTCCAAAAATCTGATTGCAAGGGCAATGTTTAGCATCGTACCCTTCTCGTTTGCAATAATTTAAACAAGCGTCAATATCTGGTTGGCGTTTAAATGAATCATCACTACTCCAATTCCCTTTTCCATCGTGGATCATGACTGAGCAATCACCTGTATAAACTGGTTTTCTCAGAATGCCATTCAATTCAGGTTGATTGATATCTCTATTTATTTCCTTCATTACCACTGGATTGATTGGGGATTCATCCAGTAGAGTTTTCTCATTAGACTTGGTGATTATCACTAAATTTATGCTATTCAATTCAATGGGAAGTTCTTCCAGCGAAATACGTTGCCATGCTTTACTATGGAATTTAAAAATAACATAAGGGGGATTAGGCCTACCCCATTTATTGTAAGAAAGGCATGATGTGGTTGTTGATATAATATATGGCACCCCATTTAATATATGAAGGGCAAGTGGAGTGAAATTTGCTCTCTTGATATCATTCCCATACTCATTCTTCCATGAAATATATTCATTAGTATTAGGTATGACGAATGAAATCGTTTGCTCCTTTATAGGAGGCGATTGTCCTAGTTCGCGGCGGCCACCATAACTCTGGGATCTATCAACCATGATCTTGCTACCATCGTGCAGCACGACCTCTTCCTGCCAACTCACAATGTCAGAGGCAGTGCAAGATAGGATGATGATAAATAAAATAGCGAGTGGTATCATCCAACGCCAAAATTTTTTAAAATTCATTTTCGTCCCCGACACACATCAGAGTCGTTGCTTTAACGCTCTTTATTTTGTGTTGAATGAGCATATTCGTAATCAATCTCACCACATGATCAACCGCGTGTTGCGGGAGCTGTTTAGGCCCCCCCTTTTTGTGTGCTGACTATACAGCGTCTTGCTCAGAAAGGTGGGTGTCCTGATTTCCCCAGAAATATGAGGTACGCAATACCGATGCCGCCGCACACCACCTTAATCACTAAAATCAACGTATAGTAAAAATGCCACGCGTTGCGAATCACTCTTAAACATCGCGTATGTTGGGCTAAAAATCGTAGGTTGGATCTGAACGAAGTGAAGCCCAACGTTTACCGCGAATATATCTGTAAATCTGTTGTACCGATCTACCACATCCTTGTTTATCCCGATCTGGTTGGCGCAATAATGCTTGCCTGTTGGGCTTTGCTACTCGCTGCAGCAGCCTACATAAACCACGCTACCGCCCTGAGTGACAGCTCCCAGCCTGCTGCTTTTAACCTGCGAGATAGCAACAATCGCTGTCATGGCGTCCTTCCGAGAGGTTGATTGTCGTTTGGCTATCTTAAGGGCGAGGGCTGAGTGTTGAGAAGCGGGTTTTGGTGGGAATCTGTGTTGGATCAACAAATTAGTCATCGGTTGTGCTTTGGGTTAGCCGCTGGTTTGGCTAGCAATGTGTCAGGCCCCTCACCCTAACCCTCTCCCAGAGGGCGAGGGGATCAACGAGGGAGATGGGAGCAACATGTCGGGAGCTGTTAGCGGGTACAAGCGAGATAAAAAGAAAGGGAGCCGGTCAGGCTCCCTTTGATGCGGTGATGCAACGATGGCTGCTATGCGTAATGTGGATACGCAGCCGGATCACTCACGGCCAATGGCATTTTGACCCATGCCGCCCCTTATCGGTTGGTCGCGGCCTTCATCCCTTCCACAAACTCTTTCAGGCGGGTCAGCATATGTTCCGGGTTCTGGTGGTGGGTCTCGATGATCTTCACCACGGCGGAGCCGGAGATGGCACCGGCGGCGCCAGCGGCGATCGCTTCACGCACCTGAGCCGGTTCGCTGATGCCAAAGCCGAGCAGGGCGGGGGGGGCATTGAACTCGCGCAGGGTATTGATGAGACCTTCCACCGGCATGCCGGCCTTGGTCTCGGCACCGGTGACACCGGCGCGGCTCACCAGATAGGTGTAACCATTGCCGAGCTCCGCTACCTGTTTCAGGGTCTCGGCGTCGCCATTGGGCGGGGCGATAAAGATGCTGTCGATGCCGAACTTGTCGGCGGCCGCCTTGTAGGGGGCGCACATCTGCACCGGCACGTCGGCGACCAGCACCGAATCCACGCCCGCCTGCTGGCACTTCTCGTAGAAGCCATCGATTTTGCGCACATAAACCAGGTTGGCGTAGACCAGCAGGCCAATGGGCAGCTGCGGGTACTTGGCGCGGATGCGGCCAAGCAGCTCGAAGCAGTCGTCCGGGGTGGTGTGGCTGGCAAAAGCGCGCAGAGCGGCGCCCTGAATGGTGGGGCCATCCGCTACCGGATCGGAGAAGGGAATGCCGAGTTCGAGGGCATCGGCGCCCCCTGCGACCAGCGCATCGACGATGGCCAGCGACAATTCGGGAGTCGGGTCACCCAGCATCACGAACGGCACAAAGGCGCCCTGATTGGCCGCGTCCAGACGGGAGAAGAGTTGTGCGTAACGGTTCATGACAAGGTTCCTTCTTTCTCGAAAATGTCAGCGACGGTGAAGATATCTTTGTCGCCACGGCCGGAGAGGTTGACGATAAGCACCTGCTCTTTTTCCGGTTCACTGCGGGCCATCTTGAGGGCGTGGGCCAGCGCGTGGGAGGACTCCAGTGCCGGTATGATCCCTTCGGATTTGGCCAGCTCCTGGAAGGCGTCCAGCGCCTCCTTGTCTGTCACCGAGGGGTACTCGGCGCGGCCGATGGCGGCCAGATGGGCGTGCTGCGGGCCGACGGAGGGGAAGTCGAGCCCCGCCGAGACGGAGTAGGACTCCTGAATCTGGCCCTGATTGTCCTGCATCAGGTAGGAGTGCATGCCAAAGAAGACCCCCTTGCTGCCGTGACCCAGTGGTGCACCGTGCTCGCCGCTCTCGATGCCGTGACCACCCGGCTCGACGCCGATGAGGCGCACCGACGGCTCATCGATAAAGTCGGCAAACATGCCGATGGCGTTCGATCCGCCGCCGACGCAGGCGATCACCGCATCGGGCAAGCGCTCTTCTTTCTCGAAGCACTGGGCCTTGGCCTCTTCGCCGATCATCTTCTGGAACTCCCGCACGATAGTGGGGAAGGGGTGCGGACCGGCGGCGGTGCCGAGCAGGTAGTGGGCCGACTCGTAGTTGGCAGCCCAGTCGCGCAGCGCCTCGTTGCAGGCATCTTTCAGGGTGGACGAGCCGGAGTGCACCGGAATGACGGTGGCGCCCATCAGCTTCATGCGAAAGACGTTGGGCTTCTGGCGCTCACAATCCTTGGCACCCATATAGACCCGGCACTTGAGGCCGAGCAGGGCGCAGGCCAGGGCAGTGGCGACGCCGTGCTGACCGGCACCGGTCTCGGCGATGATCTCGCTCTTGCCCATCCGCTTGGCCAGCAGCGCCTGACCCAGCACCTGGTTGGTCTTGTGGGCGCCGCCGTGCAGCAGATCTTCGCGCTTCAGATAGAGGCGGGTCTTGGTGCCTTTGGTCAGATTGCGGGTCAGGGTGAGCGGGGTCGGGCGACCGGCATACTCGGTCAGCAGGGACTGAAACTCGGCGATAAAGGCCGGATCATCCTTGGCATCGACAAAGGCTTTCTCCAGCTGGAGCAGGGCCGGGATAAGGATTTGGGGCACATACATGCCACCAAATTCACCGAAAAACGGGTTGAGCAGGGTCATAGACTATTCCTTGTATTTATAGGCTTAAGCGATTCATTCATTTGGTGCATGTATTTAGCTGGTTCGCAGCGCTCTTTCACAGTTGGCGCAGAGCGCCGAAGGCGGTTGCAATCTTGTGCGCATCCTTCTGGCCCGGGGCACTCTCCACCCCGGAGTTGAAATCAAGACCGAGGCAGCCCACTTGCGCCGCCTGCAGGGCGTTGTCGGGATTAAGGCCGCCCGCCAGCATCAGTTTGCTCTTGTCGAGCGTGGCCAGCATGGCCCAGTCAAATGCCTGACCGGTGCCGCCGCTCTGGCTGCCTACTTTGGTATCCAGCAGCAGCCGATCGGCCGGGTAGTCGAGGGCAGGCAGCGGTTCGCCACTTTCTTTGCCGAGAGAGACGCCTACCGCCTTCCAGATCTGGCAGCCAGCCGGCAGCAGCGCGCGCAGTCCCTCGATATAGGCGGCATCTTCATCCCCGTGCAGCTGTACTGCGGCGAGCCTCAGCGCCTCCACCGTCTTGACGATGGTGGCGGGCTGGGCGTTGCGAAATACCCCCACATAGGAGAGCGGCGCGCCCGCCATCACGGCGCGGGCGGCGGGGATGTCCACATAGCGCGGGCTTTTGGCTACAAAGATAAGGCCACCAAATACCGCACCCGCCTGATGGGCGGTGGCGGCATCCTCGGCGCGGGTCAGGCCGCACACCTTGTTCTGGCCCAGTACCAGCTTGCGCACCGCAGCCTCCAGATCCGGCTCGGCCATCAGAGATGAGCCCACCAGAAAGCCCTTGGCGTGGTGGCGCAGATCCGCCACCTGAGCGCGGTGGTTGATGCCGGACTCGCTGATCACCACCCGATCCCTTGGAATGTCTTTGGCCAGCTGTTTGGTGCGGGCGAGATCGACGCTCAAGTCGCGCAGATCCCGGTTGTTGATGCCAATCACCGGCGCTCCCAGCGCGATGGCGCGGCTCAGCTCTTCTTCGTTGCTCACCTCGGTCAGCACGCCAAGACCCAGCTCTTTGGCCACCGCGAACAGGGCGCGATAGCCCTCGTCGGTGAGCACCGAGAGCATCAAGAGGATGGCGTCCGCCTGATAGTGGCGGGCCAGATAGACCTGATAGGGGTCAATCATGAAATCCTTGCAGAGCACCGGCTGGCTGACGCGGCTGCGCACCCGCGGCAGGAAGGCGAAATCCCCCTGAAAGAACTTCTCGTCGGTCAGCACCGAGATGGCGGTGGCGTATTTGCCATAGATGTCGGCGATTGCCTCCGGGCTGAAATCGTCGCGGATCAAGCCCTTGGAGGGGGAGGCCTTCTTGCACTCCAGAATAAAGCGGGTGGAGCCCGCCTTGAGCGCGCCGACGAAATCCCGATCGCTTGGGGTCAGCGCGCTCTGGAAGCTCTCCAGCGGCTGGGCCAGTTTGCGGGCGGCGACCCACTCCTGCTTGGCCGCCACGATCTTGCCGAGAATGGTCTGGCTGATGGAGGCCATGTTCAGAAAAGCATGGGGGGCAATAAGGTCTGACATCTCGTTATCCTTGCGAAGCTGGCTCTTGCCCTGCGGGCGTTCTGAATGACTGTTGTGCAACGTGGTGGCTGACATCATGCCTCCTGATGGCCCGCTTCCTGATGGCTCAGAGTAGCCAGCCGAGCAGCCAGATCCGCTGCCTTGCCGCTCGCCAGCACCGCCAGCACATCGGCCGCCGCGCTCTTGAGATCCTTCGCCTTGCCCGCCATCAGCAGCAGCGGTGCCACGTTGGCGGCGATGGCGGCGTTGTGGGCCGGGGTGCCGCGCCCTTCCAGAATGGCGGCGGTGATGGCGCGGTTCTCTTCCGGTTCCCCGCCCTGAATGGCGCTGACCGGATAGGTCTCGAGGCCAAAGTCAGCCGGGGTGATCATAAATTCGCGGATCTCGCCGTCACGGATCTGGGCCACCTGGGTCGGGCCGTGGATGGCAATTTCATCCAGCCCGGCACCGTGCACCACCATACCGGTTTTCAGCCCCAGTGCCAGCAGGGTTTCTGCGATGGGGCGCACCAGCTCGGGGGCATAGACTCCCATCAGCTGATAGGTGGGGCGAGCGGGGTTGATAAGCGGCCCCAGCACGTTGAACAGGGTGCGGGTCTTGAGGGCCTGACGCACCGGCATGGCGTGGCGCACCCCGGCGTGATACTGGGGGGCGAACAGGAAGCAGATACCGAGCTCGTCCAGACAGCGGCGCGCCTGTGCCGGGCTCATGTCGAGCTTGATGCCCATCTTGTCGAGCAGATCGCTCGAACCCGACTTGCTCGAGACTGAGCGGTTGCCGTGCTTGGCCACTTTCAGGCCGCAGGCGGCGGCGACCAGCGCCGAAGTGGTGGAGACGTTGATGGTGTTGAGGCCATCGCCACCGGTGCCGACGATGTCGCAAAATTCATAGTCCGGACGCGGGAAGTCGCGCGCTTCTGCCAAGAGGGCCTCGGCGGCGCCGGCGATCTCCTCCGGGGTCTCCCCCTTGATCTTGAGAGCGGTCAATAAACTGGCGAGAACTATGGGGTCCACTTCGCCACGTACCACCTGACCGAAGGCGTCGCGGGTACTTTCACGGCTCAGAGACTGACCCTGATAGAGGGTGTTGAGATGATGATGCATGTTGGTCTCCTTACCTTACCGCACGCTGCTTTCTGGACGGGTGATATGGGCGAGCGCCTGAGTCAGCAGGCGGGCCCCTTCCGAGGTCATGATGGATTCCGGGTGGAACTGGAAGCCCAGCACCCGCTCATCCTGCTGCTCGATGGCCATAGGCATGCCCTGATAGTGGGCAATCACCGTCAGCTCTTCCGGTACATAGGTGGCAACCAGCGAGTGGTAGCGGGCTACCGGCAGCGGGCTCGGCAGACCGGCGAAGGCGCCGTGGCCGTTGTGCTCAATCAGCGAGCGCTTGCCGTGGACGATCTCGCCCGCCGCGCCGACGGTGCCGCCGTAGGCTTCGCACAGGGCCTGATGGCCGAGGCAGATGCCGAGGATGGGCACCTGACCACGGGCCAGCTTGATGAGGTCAATCAGGCAACCCGCCTCATGGGGGGCGCCCGGGCCCGGCGAGAGCACCAGCACTGCGTCCCCTTCACAGGCAGCGATTTCGCTCATGATGCGGCTGGCCGGCAGGCTGTTGCGGTAGATCCGCACCGGATAGCCGAGGGAGCGGAACTGGTCGACGAGGTTGTAGGTAAACGAGTCGAAGTTATCGAGCAGGAAGATGTTAGTCATGGCTCACGTCCTTATGTTGCTCCTGCTGGGCGCTCAGGGCTTGCAGGGAGGTGCCATGGCTGGCAGCGATGGCGGCCAGCACGGCGGCCGCCTTGGCACGGGTTTCGTCCGCTTCGGCCTGGGGCTTGGAGTCATAGACCACCCCGGCACCGGCCTGTACGTGGGCCACGCCATCTTTCACGAAAGCAGAGCGAATGACGATGCAGGTATCCATCTCGCCGGCACCGTTGATGTAGCCGACCGCGCCGCCGTAGCTGCCGCGGCGCTTGCCTTCCACCATGCGAATAAGCTCGCTGGCGCGGATCTTGGGGGCGCCGGTGAGGGTGCCCATATTCATGCAGGCCTGATAGGCGTGCAGGGCGTCAAGGTCGGCGCGCAGGGTGCCGACCACCTTGGAGACCAGATGCATCACGTGGCTGTAGCGATCCACTTTCAGCAGCTCCTTGACGTAGCGGGTGCCGGGCTCCGAGATGCGGGCGATGTCGTTGCGGCCCAGATCTACCAGCATCAGGTGCTCGGCTACCTCTTTCTCGTCCTGACGCAGTTCCAGCTCGATGCGGCCGTCGAGATCCCGGTTGATGCTGCCATCGGGGTTGAAGCCGCGGCGGCGGGTACCGGCGATGGGGTACATCTCCACATCGCGGCTGGTGGCGCAGAACTTCACCGCGCTCTCCGGCGAGGCGCCAAACAGGGTGAAGCCCTCATCCTGCACGTAGAACATGTAGGGGCTGGGGTTGGTCTGTTTGAGGCGGCGATAGGCGGCGATGGGGCTGGGGCAGGGCAGTGAGAAGCAGCGGGACGGCACCACCTGGAAGATGTCGCCGCGGCGGATAAAGCCCTTGAGCTTCTCCACCTCGGCGCAGAACTGCTTGTCGCTCTTGTCCACGCTGATGCCGCCGGTGAGGGCCGGGGTTGCCGGCTCCTGTTGTGGCGCCTGCTGGCAGGCTTGCTTGAACTGGCCGAGACGCTCGCTCAGGCGGTGGTATCTGTCCTCCACCCGGCTTTCGTCGCTGTCGCCGCCAAAGATGCAGGCAATCAGCTGGGTGGTGCGCTCGATATGGTCGATGGTGATCAGGGTTTCGGCCACGTAGAAGCAGTAGTCGGGGCAGTCGTTGCTCCCTTCCGGCACCTCGGGCAGATCTTCAAAAGAGGCGATGAGGTCGTAGGCAAAGCTGCCCGCCATAAACAGCGCCTCTTTGCCGAGCTGGCAATCGAGCTCCCGCTGCAGGGTGCGCAGCACGTCCAGCACGCTGATCCCCTTGAGGCGGGAATCTTCATCCTGCTCCCGATCGGAGGCCGGGAAGTCGAGCTGCAGCTCGCCGGCCACCAGGCTCTGGATAACGGCGGCGGGCAGACGCTCGGTCAGCAGGCTCTGCAACTGGGCGCCGTTGTCATTGAGGCTGCGTACCCGCACGGTGCGGCCGCGGCACTCGATGCGCAGGCAGGCATCGACCAGCAGCAGGCTCTGTTTGCCCGCCTTGGAGTCGATCTCGACCGATTCCAGCAGCAGGGTGTTGGGGCGCTCCTGGCAAAACTCGCTGTAGAGTGCCAGCGGATCGGCCACATAGGGGGCGTTGAGTTTGAGGGTATCGAATTCACCCAGAGGAAGGCGGTGTGTGGCTGTCATAGTGCGTTCCCTTGCGTGTGATGCGTGTTACCGATGTTCATGACGTCTAATACCTTGAAAAAGTGCCTTGAAAATGAGGTGGGTTCTGGCGGTTTCAGCAGGGGCGCCATCGCCTGGTCATTACGCTTGTCTGAATTCTCGGTTTCATCACAGCTCCATTTGCCGGATAATAAAAAAGCCCGCTGGGGTCAGCGGGCTTTTTCTTTGGGTTCTTAATTTGCTGTAAGTTTACAGGTACAGCAACGACCACACGCCCGCATGTCAGGGAGTGTGCCACCACCAAATGGTCAGGATGGAAGTCGTTTGCATGATAAAGTCCTGTAAAAAGATGTTTGCAATGAAGTGCCTACAGAAAACGATAAAGCCGCGGCCAAGTCAAGTCGCTTTTTAGCCTTCTTTCACCGATTTTTCATGAATGGTGACCTGACCACGAGAGCGGAATAACCCGATGAGATTCGATCTTCACTGTCATACTACCGCTTCGGATGGCGTGCTGAGCCCCGCCGAACTGGTGCGCCGCGCTGCCGAAAAAGAGGTCGAGGTGTTAGCGATCACTGACCACGACACCCTTGCCGGCCTTGATGAGGCACGCAGCACCATCGCCGCCGAGCAGCTGCCGCTGCGACTGGTGAACGGGGTCGAGATCTCCACCGGTTGGGAGCATCACGAGATCCATATTGTGGCGCTGGGGGTGGATGAAAAAAATCCGCAGCTGACCGACTTTCTGACCGGCCAGCAGGCCCGCCGCGAAGAGCGCGCGCAGGAGATCGGGCGCCGTCTGGAGAAGTGCCTCATCCCCGGCACTTATGAAGAGGCCAAAGCGCTTGCCGGTGATGCCGCCGTGACCCGAGCCCACTTTGCCCGGGTGCTGGTGGCGCGCGGGGTGGCCGACAACATGCAAAAGGTATTCAAGAAGTACCTGAGCCGGGGCAACAAGGGGTATGCTCCTGCCCAGTGGCCCGAGATGGGAGAGGCGATCACTGCGATTCACGCCGCGGGCGGGCTGGCGGTGCTGGCCCATCCCAGCCGTTACGATCTCACCGCCAAGTGGATCAAGCGGTTGCTGGTGGCCTTCAAGGCGGCAGGCGGCGATGCCATGGAGGTCTCGCTGCCCCAGCAGAGTCCGCAGGAGCGGGCCAATCTGGGCCAGTGGGCGAACGAATATGGTCTGGCCATTTCGGTGGGGTCCGATTTTCACTTCCCCTCCAACTGGACCGAGCTGGGCCGCCACCTCTGGCTACCCAAAGAGGGGACGCCGCTCTGGCTGGTCTCTCCCGATCACTTCGGGCTGAGTCAGGAAGAGCATGCGGCTCTGGTGGCCAGCCGCTGACCGGCGGCAAGAGACGAATTTTAAAGCAGAATTGTAAGTGAGTGCCGTGGAGCCCGGCTCCATGGCCATCAAGCGGGCAGATGTTGCTGCCCCCATTGCGAGAACAAGGTATGAGTCAGCACTTTTACGTACATCCGGAAAACCCGCAGGCGCGTCTGATCAGCCAGGCGGTGCAGATCATCCAGAACGGTGGCGTTATCGTCTATCCGACCGACTCAGGCTATGCGCTGGGCTGCCACATGGGTGACAAGGGGGCGCTGGAGCGCATCTGCCGCATCCGTCGTCTCGACGCCAACCACGATTTCACTCTGGTGTGCCGCGATCTTTCCGAGATCGCCACCTACGCCAAGGTCGATAACGGCGCGTTTCGCCTGATCAAGAACAACACCCCGGGTGCCTACACCTTCATCTTCAAGGCGACCAAAGAGGTGCCGCGCCGCCTGATGAACGAGAAGAAGAAGAGCATCGGTATCCGGGTGCCGGACAACAGGATTGCTCAGGCGCTCTTGGAAGCCCTCGGTGAGCCGCTGCTCTCCACCTCGCTGATCCTGCCGGATTCCGAGATGGCGGAGTTCGACCCGGAGGAGATCTACGACAAGCTGGGCAAGCAGATCGATCTGGTGGTCAACGGCGGTTATCTGGGCGAGCAGCCCACCACTGTCGTGGACTTCTCCGACGACGACCCGGTAGTGCGTCGTCGCGGTGCCGGAGACCCGACCCCGTTTGAGTGATACCGCAGATCCTGTGACGACCAGCACCGGCGGTAACGGCGCGGGCGTCACACCTCCCATCGCGAAAGTCCTGGGGCAGCCCTACCACGAGCTGCCCCAGGACTTGTTCATCCCGCCCGATGCGCTGGAGGTGTTCCTCGATACCTTCGAGGGGCCGCTCGATCTGCTGCTCTACCTCATCCGGCGTCAGCAGCTCGATATCCTCAATCTGCCGATCCTGCAGATCACCGCCCAGTACATGGAGTACGTGGAGCTGATGCAGGGGCTCAATCTGGAGCTGGCGGCCGAATATCTGCTGATGGCGGCCTGGCTGGCCGAGATCAAATCCCGCCTGTTGCTGCCCAAGGCCCCCGAGCTGGAGGATGAAGAGGAGGGGGAAGATCCCCGTGTCACCCTTATTCGTCGGTTGCAGGAGTACGAGCGCTACAAGGTAGGTGCGGAGCGGGTCAGCGAGCTGCCACGGGTGGAGCGGGAGATCTTTATCGCGGCCGCCCTGCCGCCTGATTTTGGCGATCTCAAGCCGCTGGCGCCCGATGTTTCGCTGGTTGAGCTCGCCCTTTACATGCAAAGTGTGGTAAAACGCGCGACTCATTTTGAGCATCACCAGATCCGCCGCGAACAGATCCCGACCCGGGTGCGCATGGCGGAGATCCTCGCCATGCTCTCGCTGGGCCAGACCCTGCGTCTTGAGCAGGTGCTGCGTGCCGAAGAGGGGCGCATGGGCGTGCTGGTGACCTTTCTGGCGCTGCTGGAGCTGTGCAAGGAGCAGCTGATCTGGATTTTGCAGGCCGAGCCTCTGGGTCCAATCCATTTTGCCCTGGCCAGCCAGAGCGAGGAGGGGGAGCGTGGACTTGCCCATTGAGATGGCTTTTGCGAGGAACGCCCAATGGCGCTGCCAGCTGAACGATTAAAGACGCTGATCGAGGCGGCCCTCTTTGTCGCCGGGCGTCCGCTCAACGTCAGCGAGCTCAAAGGCAGCGTGCTGGCCGACTATCCGGTCACCACCCGCTACGTGCAACTGCTGCTGGCGGAGCTCAAACAGGATTACAGCGAACGGGGCGTCGAGCTCAAGGAAGTGGCCTCCGGCTGGCGCTTTCAGGCTCGTCAGGATTATGCCGAAGAGCTTTCGCGGCTCTGGAGCGAGCGGGCGCCCCGCTACTCGCGCGCCGTGATGGAGACGCTGACGCTGATCGCCTATCGTCAACCCATCACCCGGGCCGAGATCGAAGCGATCCGCGGGGTCGCGGTCTCAAGCCAGATAGTGAATACCTTGAAAGATCGTGGCTGGGTGCGCAGCATAGGCCACAAAGAGGTGGCGGGTCGCCCCGAGCTGCTCGCCACCACCAGAGCATTTCTGGATTACTTTAATCTGCAGAGTCTGGAGCAGCTCCCCGAGCTGGATCCCGAGCTGCAACCCCCGTTGTCCGCCATGTTTACGGGCAGCGATCAACAATCAGGTAACCCCGATGAGTGAAAAACTGCAAAAAGTGTTGGCCCGCGCGGGTCACGGCTCCCGTCGTGAGATGGAGGCCCTGATCACCGCAGGTCGGGTCAGTGTGGATGGCAAGGTCGCCACGCTGGGGGATCGCGTCGAAGTGAACGCCGTGATCCGGGTGGATGGTCACCAGGTAAAGACCCGTGCCGCAGAGGAAGTGATCTGCCGCGTGCTGGCTTACCACAAGCCGGAAGGGGAGATGTGTACCCGTCACGATCCGGAAGGTCGTCCTACCGTGTTTGATCGCCTGCCCAAGATGGAAGGGGCCCGCTGGATTGCGGTCGGTCGCCTCGACGTCAACACCTCAGGTCTTTTGCTGTTCACCACCGATGGTGAGTTGGCCAACCGCCTGATGCACCCGAGCCACGAAGTGGAGCGGGAATACGCGGTGCGCGTGTTTGGCGAAATCACCGAAGCCATGCTGCAGCGCCTGCGCAAGGGCGTGCAGCTGGAAGATGGCATGGCCAAGTTCAACAAGATCAAGCCGGCTGGCGGCGAAGGTCTGAACCAGTGGTTCAACGTTACCCTGACCGAAGGTCGCAACCGTGAAGTGCGCCGCCTGTGGGAATCCCAGGAAGTGCAGGTGAGCCGCCTGATGCGGATCCGCTACGGCGACGTCAAGCTGGATCGTGCTATCCCGCGCGGCGGCTGGCAAGAGCTGAAACTGCCGGAAGTGAACTACCTGCGCGGTCTGGTCAACCTGCCGCCGGAGACCGAATCCAAGGTCGATCTGCAGCAGGATGGCAAGAGCAGCCGCCACAAGCAGGCCGCCCAGATCCGTCGAGCCGTCAAGCGCCACAAGGAGCTGCAAGGTAAAGAGCCGCGTGCCCGTGCCACCACCGCCCGTCGCAAGCCGCAAGCTTCTACCCGCAACTCCGGCACCGGCAGCAAATAAGCGCCGTTTATCAGTGAAGCACACTGATAGGCGTGCAAAATTGCCAAAAAGCCCGCACCAACTGGTGCGGGCTTTTTTATATCCTTAACAATATAACTACCTGGACAAATAAATATTTATTTGGCTTTTTATCAATAAAAGCGCTTATTTGTTGATCTCAATGAGAAAACGTTTTTCTTGTTTCATGGTTATTTTTTGTGGCTCAGTTAACAGATAAACGGTTCTTTTTTATTCACAACACCGGATGGATTGGTGAATAATATGGCCGGGTTCCAAGCGCAGCTTTTCATGCCGGATGCATGAGTTTTTCGTTGAAGAGTTCTGCTTGCCAATAGTGATACATGACTCGCGCCGAAGGGGCGTCTCACTGTTATTGGGCTTACAGCAGTGTCGCCGAGCAATTAAATATGCTCAGGGACTGCGGTAGCTATTTGCTAGAATTAGCTCTGTTTGCGGCGTTGTTGCCCAAATCGATACAGCTTGAATGGAACTAACTGATAACTTGGTGATCTGATCCCGCCATCCTCTTCAACTCTGCATTATGGGCGCGTCGCTTCACCCCATCACCAACTGGCCTCAATATAACAAGTCTTTGCTCAACAGTGGTTCACTCACCTTATGGGTTGACACCGAGGCAATGAACAATTGGTTTCACCAAAGCCATTACGGACGATGGGGCCGCAGCCAGCTTGATACTGACCAGACCATCTGTACATTCCTGATGCTCAAGGGGATTTTCAACCTCACTTTGCGGGCCACTCAGGGACTACTCGACTCTCTGCTCCAGTTGATGAATGTGCCGTTGTACGCACAGGACTATAGCTATGCCAGCAAGCGTGCAGGCACGGTGACCGTGGCTTATCGTATCCCCCAAAAAGAACGTATTACCGATTTGGTTATCGACTCGCTTGATTAGACAGGCCGTGCTATTCGGCCCGACAAGCGGGGTCATATTCCGGCTCAACTTGGACCCATTCTGGAACGGTTGGGCCTTGATGGTGTTCTCTGGTTGAAACAGGTGGCGCTATTCAGGCGACAAGGGATCAGCGTGGTGGGAGGCAGAGATCAATGTCAGCAGTTTGCCCGCCACTGTGGCCAGCGGCGATGCCATCAATCACGGATTTGATTGCTTTGCATTTACCCTGCTGATAGCTCCGGGTATTGCACATAGTCCAGTAAATGGTTGTGCAGGGGCGGTTGCTTTCCAAACCTGAAAATCTCTCCCTCCAGTGGACTTTTGCAGGCATCAGTTCGAATGCATACCCCCTTATAATGCCTGCAAGCTGTTCGATAGTGGCTTGCTACAAAATGTGGGCGTCCTAATCGTTGTTTTCGTGGTGAGTTTTTTACTGGGTACTCTAATAAGTTGCTTTTAGAGAGAGTTGAAAAAAGAGGTCATGAAATGAAGTATTATCTTGGGTTATGGCTTTACTCATGTTTTTTTTGTGTCCTTTTATGTTTTTTAATCGGAGGGACAAATTCCATATTTTTTTATTTTAAAGAAGGCGAGCTTCTTGTTCCTAAAGGAGAGGTTGAACGGGCTGTTATATTTGGCTTTATAGCGGGAACATCGATATCAATATATTTTTTTGTCGTCTCTCTTTTTAAAAAAGTGAAAAAACAGTGAGATAAAGTATATATGAATTTTGAAATAAACAAATAACAAACTGGTTAGATAAGTATGGTAGTGCGAAGATAATCTGGGACACCCACCTTTTTGGAAGGTGCTACCTGAGGGGCTTCTTTTGTTACAGAGTTTGATCCAAAAACCGGCAATACGAGGCAATGGATGGAGAGTTATGATCATTCAGGAAGTGTAATTCGTGTCCACCCAAAGAGTATCAATGGACAACCAGTTGACGCTCAGCATTACCTTCCAACGGGAGCTGAATTGAAGAGTTGGGGACAACAATGACTCTAGGAAACGTAGTGGCCGATAGGCTTGAAAAAACAGCTGTCGGTGGATTTGATGTTTTTAAAATATCAAAAGAGGCATTTAGTATTTATCAGGATCCAGAGCTCTCCCTCACAGAGAATTTAAATATGGCGTTGTTATCGCTGATAGCGATGGAGGATGGGCCAGAGTTCGAAATGATAGAAAAAGAATTTTGGATCTTACTATCAGAGATTCGACAGATGTAGGGCCGGTTCGATTAGAGCAGTGTAATCGGGCTATCGCGCATAGGGGCTTTCGGTTAATAAAGGAGCGATTTTAGCGGTATTGGCTCGGCTATGTTACTGGGATCTTGGACTCCCACCTTTTTGATAGAATTTTTGTGCCGAACGGAACTGTGAATGGGATACCTACAAAACCATGATTAATAACGTTTTTAATAAAACTAATAAGATGGGCATTGCGGATTGGGGCGTTATCTACTTTGGCTGTAGAGGTTTACCAATAGGCAAATTATCATGCACAACACTTAGTGATTATCCATGTGATCGCCTAATGTTAATTGATAATTCAGATTCATTATTTCCTTTGGTTGCTGAATTATCTTGTTGTACTGAGATTACGAATGAAACTCTTTATTTGCTAGAGCAAGTATGTCAAATTAGTGAGGTTGACCTCTATTTGGCAAAAAGAAATGGAAATTGTTTTGCTTAGAGAGCACATTAGATTCTTTGCCAGAAGACTATATGTATGCATTACTTGCGCTAAACGAGTTTTGGGTAGGGTGGGGAGAAGAAAAAAATAGTCAAAATATTATTCAAGGTGTAGGAAACGCTATTTATCCTGATGTATACTATTCTGATGAAAACTTAAAAATGGTTATGAATAGCCATAGGGAATGGTTGAGTAAAGAAATGGCTAGTCTTATTTCAAAGACCGCAGGCCCGATTAGCAAAGCGTAATCGGGCCCTCGCGAAATCAGTTGCCGTTATTATCAGGCAACTTACTCGCTCACCCTGTGTGCGAGCGGGACTCTGGGACATCCACCTTTTTGGAAATATAGGTTCAATTCCCCCTGCGTTACTAATTAAATATAGTGCGTTGTGTGATAAGTAAATCAATATAGTTTAAGGGGCTCAGGATGTTGGTGATCAATAAAGTACTTGTTGTCATGTTTTTTTTATTCCATTGGATTATCAGGATGTGCTCCATCATATTCAACCTGGGAAGGGGGGTTGAATGAGGTGATTGGAGATGCCTTTGAAAGACATTACAAAAATCCACATAGTCTTTTTTGGGCTCCAATTTACTCTAATAAAGAAAAAAGGTTTGCAGATAAAGTAGTCTATGAAAGTTCATGGAAAAGATATTATCTTACTTGGATGAAACAGTGTAAATACTCCGTACTGGTTGATGACAAAGGGGTCATTCGCTCTTGGCGTTATGAGACAGACGACAGAGGTAGTTGCTACGTCTGGTAACTACTCTTATGAGCAGGAATAAATCTGGGGCACCCACCTTTTTGACAACAGGTGATATTGGAGATGGCTTGGGGGCAGAGCTAAGCGGGAAATATATTGAACAAAAATCTTCGCAAAAGGGTAGCAAACAATGAGGAAGAACAATACGTTTACGCTTCTGATTTTTTTTGTTGCGTTAAGTGTCACCTCTATTTTTTTGACTTCTTTTACTCTATATGTTGCAGGCGAGCTATTGTTTTTTTATTTTAGAGGTATACCTGTTAATTTTACAATAGATAATTTTTTTATAATCTGTCAGATTAGTTTTGGTGTTGGGAGTTTTGTTGGTGTAGTGATGTGGGGGGCTCGATTATTAAAGCTAAAGGGATTCTGATATTTGAAGGGGGAATCTAGGGAAGGGATAATCCGGGACACCCACCTTTTTGTAATTGATACTATGTGGATACAAGAGGGCATATAGGATGAGTAAAATTGAGAGAATCCTTGATCAGCATCAGACTTGGCTTGCTCAGATGAGTAGTATGGTAGCCCAAGAGCTTGAATACCTTGATGAAGATCTTGCTTGTGACTCATTGGTGGGCCTCGAGAATGTGCCTGACTCGTTGGGGATGTTGGCGATCTATCACGGTATTAAGGGAGAGGTAGCTATCTATGGCGGGGATAGCTCTGGTTGGGAGGACATATCCCGCGCGATTATTTACCGTTACTGGGCGTTGAGGCTTAGAGTAAAGGTTTTCTCCACAACGAGGTTTCTTAAGGGCATTAGAAGTGTCCCTAACCTGACGAATCAGTTGACTAGTGCTAGTTGTTTGTTGGCAGCATTTATTGTAGCGGATCGACATGATTTAGCTGAATCGGTCGCTGATATTCTTGGAGGAATGTTGACTATGAATGGTGCTGTTGATCCTGATTATCAGAAAACGTGCCGATTCGAACCGTTCATGTTGTGGCTTTACTCTGTCTATTCGGGACGGATTGTATCTCCTTTACCTGAACCTATAAATATAGGGGTTTACCAGAAGGTAATCGACAATTGGGACGATGAGGAAAATTTCCCCAGTATAATTGAAGAGGTATGTAAATATCACTTAGCCAACTCTGAAGATAAAGGGGGGGGATGGGATCCAGAATTTAAAAGCCCACCTTTTGATTTATTGCCATTAGAGGTTGTTGCCATCTTAAAAGTTCGTCAACAGATCGGCCAGTCATCACTTTCCATTTCGAACAATCTGTTATTTGTTGACTCAGCCGCACTGGAAAATTTGTTTTTTGAACCGGATGATGTGGCTATAAAAGTTGAGATGGCGTACAACAATTTCTTTAGTTAATAGTAGATTCTGGAAGTACCAAGGTCGCAGGTTCGGTTAGGAGATAATCGGCGTTGTTGCCCATATCAACGAGCAAGTCATGACTTCCCCAGCTCCTAGTGACCGCTACACTCGGGGCTTTCTGACTGGTAGACCAAGGGTATTCAGCTTGTTTATGGTGCTTACATACGCCATGACTTCTCCCACTTGGCCGTTGTAGTTACGCAGACTGATTTTCCCCGCCAACAACTGCTTGAACCGATACATCGCTGTCTCTGCCAGTGAGCGACGGTGATACCCAGATATCTTCTTCCAGTGCGCCAGTCCTTCCTTGCACATCACCAGCACCGCGTCATTTCTTGCGTGTCCTTTTTTCCATAACCCCGCGTTTTTGCGAGGCGGGATACAGGCTGTTGCCCCTTTGCGCGAGATAAGCTGATGGCTGGCTTTGCTGTCATAGGCGCCATCCGCATAAACATGTCCCAGCTTACGCCGCAGAGGGTTGAGCAAGGTGGGCAACACCTCGGCATCATGGACATTTTCCAGCGAGACTTCCGCCGCCACGATATCGTGGGTCACCGGGTCTACCGCCAGATGCAACTTGCGCCAGACTCGCCGCTTCTCCGAGCCGTGTTTTCTGACCTTCCACTCGCCTTCACCAAATACCTTCAGGCCGGTCGAATCGATAACCAGGTCGATGATACGCCCCTTGGCGGGTTGTCGATAGGCCACTTTCACCGTGCGAGCGCGCTTGCTGACACAACTGTAGTCCGGTGCGCACAACGGTACATTCATCAACTCGAACAGGGAGTCGAGTAGCCCCTGAGTGGCCCGCAGAGTGAGGTTAAAAATCCCCTTGAGCATCAGGAAGGTACAGATGGTCTGGTCGGTACAAAAGGTGGGTGTCCTAATCGTTCCTAATCGCTTATCCACTCAGTGACTAATAAAGCATATGATATGAAAATCGTTACGCCTAAACGTTCTGAGTTACAGCCAGGCCCATCTTTGGGGGGGGGGGGGAATGAAGATTAAAAGCCAAATTAGTGGGCATATCATTGACATATTTGGTATTTACTGGGTTTTGTCTGTGGATGGCTCCTGCACTGAAACAATATTGCTTGGTTTACCTAAAAATAGTGGTGGCTTAGTTCCTTATCGCATAACAGGTAAGGTTATTGATAGTGTTGATATTATTGAACCATCCGTACCCGATGGCTTTATCTACTACTATTCAGGGATTCATCACAAATCATTAATTGAAGAGAATTTACTCGATGATCTTCGAGAATATGACGAAACAGCTTATAAGCGGTTCCTTGAGATCCTGAAAGCTGAAGGCAGCATAGATCCGGATTTTTATTGAAATCCGGGACCCCCACCTTTTTGTGGATTACATAAAGATCACATTGAAGTTTTGATAGCAAAGGAAGAGTCAAAGCTGTCCTAAATACTGACGGTTCTTACAATGACTCGAAGACAAAATCTGCAATTAAAGAAGGGCGGAGATTGACAAAATGAAAATAAATTTTCCCTTTGACAGCATCAAGGGAAATTTTTTATATATACAGGGGGAGAAATCTCATAACTCAGTAGATAAGAATGATCTATTCATCGATTATGGGGGTGAGCTAGATGATAGATTTGTAAAATATCTATGCCTATTGAGGAACAAGTTAACTTGCTGGGCATAGCCAAAGAAAAACATGATGATCTTGCAATGCAATCGGCTCTATTTAGAATAAGAACTCATGCGATGAGTCTGTCAAGTTTTTTTGATTCTATTGTAGAGGATTCTGAAATAATTCTTCGACTGGAGACTTGGCCAGAAATTCCAGAAGATAATCCGGGACACCCACCTTTTTGACACGTCCTTGATGGTGCGGAGAAAAAAATGAAAAAAATTAACCTCTGGGATCTCATCAAATTTATTATATTAAGTAATATTTTTATGATTTTTCTTGATGTTTTTGGTAATGCGCTGGTATTAGTTGTGGTATATTTTAAAACTGGTATTTTTATATTTGACTTGGATGATTTTTTATATGGCTCTTTAGATAAAGCTCTCGCAGGAGGAACCGTGTTGGGTATTGGTCTTTGGCTCAAACACAAATTACAAGAGCGACAGAAACAGAAAGGCTAGGGCCGTAGTCTCGATTAGGAGGATTATTTTGCACCCATATTTTTTAATGCATGTTAAAAGGAAGGTCGTATGAAGATATTGTTTGCATCAGGAATGATAACCTTTCTTGTTTTGCTGATTTTTTTGTCAGGTGTTTTTTATGTTAGGAATAAATTAAAATTTAATGATTCTAGATCTGTGTTTTTGTTTATGGATAGCGTGATGTTTAAGTCTTGTTGGCTGACTAATCTGGCATCTATATTCTTTTTTATATCATGTGCTATGGGATTAGCTTTGTCATGGGTTAATGGTGAGCCTCATCAACGAATTATTTCTTATTGTGTCGGCTTTTTTTGTGTTATTTTATTGTTTTTTCATTGTAGGTTGCAGTATGTTAGAAGTCATGAGGTAGGTGATTTTTCCTTTTTAAACGAATTGACTTTGAAATATGAGTTTTCTAGTTCTTCGGTTTTAATTTGGCTTTCTAGATTATGTTATTTGGTGTCATTTTTCATGCTCTTTTATTATGGTTGTTAACGCGTATTAGCGGGGTGTAAAGACATAGTCATCACCAGATACCGGCCTAGCGCCGGTGTTTTATTTTATCGGCCTGCCATGCTGGCAAGCTGGTCGTTCAACCTGATTCCCATCTGCCGAGATGACTTTTGCATCCATGTAACGAATTTTTGTCCGCCGTATCACCAGTGAAATAATCCGAGACGTGGTGGAAGAGTCGATAGCCTAATGGCGGAGTGGCAACTGCCTCCGATCCTGCGGTATTCGTGATGCCGATGCTGCTGATAGTGGGCGGATGTGCTGTGGTGCTTGCTATGCAGGGGGGTAGCCCCAAAAGTGGGTTTCGATATCGCCTCTTATGCCAGATAAGAGGCGATATAGCGATTTGATTACCAGATTAGCGATCGCCAGACATCCCGAACTCTATGGGCATCAAGGTATAAAACACACTCGTGTTGTGTTTCTTTAGCAGGTCGAATATGAGGTTTACCTCGTTGTCAGTGACGGAAAACGTCACTTCCAATGGCTGGTCTGACAGTTCGAAAAAGTGAGCCGAGTGCAGACGCCGATCATGCCCAAGTCCTTCATTGGCAGCCAACAGGGTGGCCCCCTGAATACCGAGCTCTTTAGCCTGCTCGACCAGCCATTGTGCCAATGGTTGACCCTCGATTGAGCGATCCTGGCGAGTGTAAAATGTTAATTGATAGCCTTGCATAGATACTCCTGTCACATCCGTTGCAGCATTGACATTGACCACATGCCGGCAAGAGTCATAGCCAGCGAACCCAGTACATGGACACAAATCGCCCCACCTGCCCAGGCCAATCGACCGGCCTGCAGTAATGAAGTGACTTCAGCAGAGAATGTTGAAAAGGTGGTCAACCCGCCGAGAAAACCGGTGATCACCAGCAGCCGCCATTCAGGGGGGAGATTGGGGTTTGCGGAAAAGAAAGCGATAGCGATCCCGATCAGATAGCCTCCCAGCAAGTTTGCCACGAGAGTGCCCAGCGGGAGGGTTGGAAAGATAGCGTTCAGGGATGTGCCGAGTAGCCAGCGAAATATGGCACCGAACGAGGCGCCAACGCTGATGGCAAGAATCGAATTAAGCATATAAATCGTCCTTTAGTGCAGAGACTCCAGGACAGTGGTGCATATGCTACGCAGCCCTGACCTGGACTGAAACGTAGGCATCATTAGCCACAACGGCGGTTTGTGTGCGTATGCATGTGGAGGAATGCCATCTCCAGTGCATGGATTGTATCTTTCGCAGAGAAAAAGTCGAGCCGCGGTTTGGTCTTGTCGGCCAGCCATGGTGGCAAGCGGGTCGGCCAGCCAAGCTCCCGTCCGATGCGATGATTTTTGCATCCATGTAACGAGTTGCTGGCTCGCTGTATCACCAGTGAAATAATCCCATAAGTGGTTGCAGAGTGAGTCACCGAATAGTGGGGTGGCAACGGCCTCCGATCCTGCGGTATTGATGGTGCCGATGCGGCCAGGCTGTGTTCTTCGGCCAGGGGGCGGGGATATGCGGCGGTGTCTGCGAGCTGGAGGGGCGGTCGTGTCAGTAGGCCTGGGCATTCCATTTGTCGTTGAAGTCGTGGATAAACTTCTCCCCCTCTTCGTTGCGGGAGGTGACCAGATAGAAGGTGACGTTCTGGCGAAACAGCGAGAGGCGGTAGAGGGCGGCGCTGTCCTCTTCGGAGAGGTTCTTTTTCGAGGTGTCGTTGATGGGCACCAGATCGACTTTGCCCTTTTTCAGCAGCTCGACGCACTGGTTGAGGCGGTTGGTGGTTCTGACGATCAGCCCCTGATCGTTGATGACCCGTTCGATGGCGTCGGAGAACCACCCCTTGGGCACGCAGGCGGTTTTTTGCTGCCAGGGCGGGGATTCCAGCCCCTTCTTGTCGGGCGTGGTGTACCAGGACTGGATATCGAAGGCGATGGGGGTACTGAACAGCAGGCTGTTGCTGCGCTCGTTGGTCCAGGTAAAGGGGAACGCGGCGATGGCGTTGCCCAGCTCGATGTTTTTAAGTCCGCGTGGCCAGGGCTGATAGGAGATCTGCAGATCCGGGTGGCCAGCCGCTTTGAGAATGGTGAGCACCTTGCTTGCCAGCTCGCCGCCATTGGCCAGCTCCGCAGAGGAGTAAGGGGGCAGTTCGCCGGTGATGATCACCGCACTCTGCGCCGCGCTGGCAGGGAGCAGCGAGAGCGCAAGGAGAGGGGCAAGCAGCGGATGGCGCAGGCGCAAACAAGAGGGATGAGCGACAGAGAGGGTGAGTGGATAACGAATGTGCATGGCTGGTGACCTCGCCTCTATCGACTTTTTTCAGATTAACGGTTTCACCGGGGAAAAAACAGATTCGAAGCGCACTGTTTCTGCGCCTTCCGGGCGACATGAACGGACGTGTGGCGGTTGCTCTGCTCCGGTGAGCTTGTTAGCCTGTGCGGCTCTGACAGAGGAGTGAACAATGAGCAAGGTACTTGATGGGCTGCTGGCGTTGCTGGCGCTGGAAAAAATCGAGGAGGGCCTGTTTCGGGGCCAGAGCCAGGATCTCGGTCTGCGGGCCGTGTTTGGCGGACAGGTAATGGGGCAGGCCTTGTCAGCCGCCAAGCAGACGGTCGAGACCGGCCGTCAGGTTCACAGTTTTCACTCCTACTTCCTGCGTCCGGGGGATGTGACCCGTCCCATCGTCTATGACGTGGAGAATATCCGCGACGGCCAGACCGTCTCCACCCGCCGGGTCAAGGCGATTCAGGGCGGCAAGCCCATCTTCTATCTCAACGCCTCGTTTCAGGTGCCGGCCGATGGTTTCGAGCATCAGGCGCAGATGCCGACCGGCATCACTCCGCCGGAGGAGCTCAAGAGCGAGCTGGAGCTGGTGCGCCCTTACGAGAACCTGATCCCGGCCTCCCTGCGCGACAAGATCCTCTGCGAGCAGCCCATCGAGATGCGCCCGGTGACCCTGGTCGACCCTATTCGGCCGACGGTGCAGGACCCGGTGCGCCACGTCTGGTTCAAGGCCAACGGCCAGATGCCGGACGATCTGCGGGTGCACAAATACTTACTGGCCTACGCCTCCGACTTCAACTTCCTGCTCACCTCGCTGCAGCCGCACGGGGTGTCGTACTGGGAGCCGGATATGCAGGTAGCCACCATCGATCACTCCATGTGGTTCCACCGGGATTTTCGCTTCGACGACTGGCTGCTCTACGTGGTAGACAGCCCGAGCGCCAGCAGCGGTCGCGGTCTGGTGCGCGGCCAGTTCTTTACCCGCGATGGTGTGCTGGTGGCGAGCACCATGCAGGAGGGGGTGATCCGCCGTCGCGGCAGTTAAGGCGCAAAGCGGATAGCAAAACGGGGTGGCACTGGCCACCCCGTTTTCGTTGCTGCGATGTGCGCTGGGCCAGCGGGATCAGCCGCCGCGCTGGTATTTGAAGCGCTTCTTGCGCCGGTAGGGATAGACATCCTCGAACACCCCCACCTTGATGTTGCTCTGCAGCATCTTCCAGTAGTTGGCGTCGAACATCTCCTTGTGCAGTTGCAGCATGATCTCCCGCACCTGCGGCTTTTGCAGCAGGAAGGTGGCGAACTCCTCGGGAAAGATGTCGTTGGGGGCCACCGAGTACCAGGGCTCGGCACTCCACTCATCCTCGGGGTAGCGCGGTGGCGGGATCTGGCGGAAGTTGCACTCCGTCATGTAGCAGATCTCGTCGTAGTCGTAGAAGACCACCCGGCCATGGCGGGTGACGCCAAAGTTCTTGAACAGCATGTCCCCCGGGAAGATGTTGGCCGCCGCCAGCTGTTTGATGGCGTTGCCGTACTCCTCCAGCGCGAGCCGGGTCTGCTGCTCGTCCGCCTTGTCCAGATAGAGGTTGAGCGGGATCATCTTGCGCTCGGTGTAGAGGTGCTTGATCACCAGCTTGTCGTCGGTGATGGTGAGGGCCGAGGGCGCCACTGTCTTGAGCTCGGCAAGGAGTTCGGGCGAGATGCGATCCAGCGGAAACTCGAAGTTGGTGAACTCCTGGGTATCGGCCATCCGGCCCACCCGATCATGCTGTTTGACCAGCCGGTACTTCTCTTTGACCTGCTCGTGGCTCACCTCCTTGGGCGGGGTGAACTCGTCCTTGATCACCTTGAACACCACGTCGTAGGAGGGGAGGGTAAACACGCTCATCACCATCCCCTTGATGCCCGGCGCGATGATGAACTGATCCCGACTCTGGGCCAGATGGTGGCGGTAGTGGCGATAGAGCTCGGTCTTGCCGTGCTTCTGGCAGCCGATGGCGTTGTAGATCTCGTAATCGGGCTTGTGGGGCATGATCTGGCGCAGGAAGGCGACAAACAGCGCCGGTTCGCGGGCATAGACCATAAAGTAGGCGCGGGCGAAGCCAAAGACGATGGAGGCGAGATCCGGCTCGAAGATGACGGTGTCCACATAGATGCTCTGGCCGGTGCTGAGCAGGGGCAGGATAAAGGGGAAAACCTGATCCTTCACCCGGATCAGCCCCACCAGATAGGCCCCCTTGTTGCGGTAGAACACCTCTTTCAATAGCTCGATGGCAAACGGCTCATCATGGAGGATTTGCGGGCCGTTCTCGGCAAGATGGCGGTGGATGTCCACAATATCCCGCTGCTTGTCCTCGTAGGGGAGGGTGAAGCTGTAATCCCCCAGCAGCTGACTCAGGGTCTGCGGCAGATGGGCCAGATCGGTGCGATAGATGCGCAGCAATGCGCTGAGATCGGGCTTGTCGCCGCGGCTGACGAAGGGGTGGATATAGAGGTTCTCGTCGCGGATATTGCGATGGCGAAAGATGCGGCGATAGACGGAGTTGAAGAAGGACTCCGCCACCTCGAAGTTCTCGCACTTGGGCAGCAGATCGCTGAAAGCCCCCTTCACCCGCTTGAGCAACTCCTGGGTGGCGTGGTGCTCTCCCATCATCTGGCGAATGGAGCTGGCAGTGGCCCCTACATGGTGGTCATAGAGGCGAATGCGCTCGCGCCCCGCCAGCTGCACTCCCAGCCAGTCGCTGTTCTCGAAGCGGCTCTTGCTGCCGCGAGTTATCTCGAGAAACCGGCTGTAAAACGACTCGAACCGTTGCAAGATGGTCTCGGCGACGGCCTGTTCCAATGGCTGCTGCATCTCTCTCTTCCTTGTGATTCTTCGGGCCGAATGCGCCGGAAAACGGGCGCAAAAAAGGCGTGCGTCAGGCCACTATGGCAACATTGAAACATCTGTTCAAGTGGCAATTTTCGTGGATAAACGGTAGATTGCGCCCCTGTTTTGGCGATGGTTCAGCGACTGTTTGCCGTCTGTTTGAGAGGCCGTCCGGCCTGTGAGGAAACCCGATGAAGCTCTATTTTGTCCTGGTGGCACCTGCCCGCCCCGCCAACGTCGGCGCCGCCGCCCGCGCCATGAAAACCATGGGCTTTGATGCCATGCGACTGGTGGCAAGCCGGGTGCACGAAGAGGATGAAGCGAGCTGGGTAGCCCACGGCGCGCAGGAGATCCTGGCTCAGGCCGAGGCGTTCGATACCCTGCCCGAGGCGCTGGCCGATATGGATCTGGTGATCGCCACCACCGCCCGCCAGCGTGGCCGCTACCAGCACTACCTCACGCCAGCTGAAATTCGCGACCAGATCCGCGCCAAGCCTTCCCTCAACAAGGTCGCCATCGTTTTTGGCTGCGAGGAGTCGGGCCTCTCCAACGAGCAACTGGCCGAGGTCGACCTCATCAGCTATCTGCCGCTCAAGGTGAGTTACCCGTCCCTCAATCTGGGGCAGGCGATCATGCTCTACGCCTACGAGCTGAGCCCGCTGCTCGATGAGGCAAGTGTCGCAGCAGAAAATATTGATAACAGCGGACAGGTTCGCGTGCTTAAAAGCAAAACAGCAGAAATTCTGGGTGAACTCGGGGTTTCGCAGGATGAAAAACTGCATCAGTGGGTGATGGACCGGGTGCCCATGCTGCCGCAGCGGGATTTGAACATGCTCCACCTGCTCTGCAAGGACCTTGCCCGCAAACTTGGCAAAGAGGTTTAAGTTGACAGCCCTGCGCCCGGCGCGGTATTGCTAAAAGCCAGTTTCGTTCACGAGTGTTCGTCATGCAGCTATTCACCAACATCATCACCACCACCATTATTACCGGTACCACCACAGGTGGCACTGGGGCCGGTTGATGCGCTGACGAACAAGCACAGAAATCAGAAAAGGCCCGTACCCACCCAGTACGGGCCTTTTTGTTGGATGATTTTCAGACCGGTTTTTCGGTTATACAGCAGGGATTACAGGGAGAGAAAGCGATGAGAGTGTTGAAGTTTGGCGGGTCATCTCTGGCCGACGCAGAGCGTTTTTTACGGGTTGCCGACATTGCGGTGAATACCCATGGCCAGTCTCAGGTAGCCCTGGTGCTGTCTGCTCCTGCCAAGGTAACCAACCATCTGGTGGCGCTGGTAGAGCAGACCAGCCGTGGCATGGATGCCAGCAGTACCCTGTTTGAAGTAAACGGTATCTTCTCCCGCCTGCTGGCCGGGTTGAAGGCGGCCTATCCGGCGCTGGATGACAAGGCGCTGCAGGCACGCCTGACCAGCGAACTGGATCAGGTGGAGCGGCTGATGCAGGGCATCCGCCTGCTGGGCCTCTGTCCGGACAACGTGCAGGCGCGCATCCTGAGCCGTGGCGAGAACCTCTCCATCGCCTTTATGCACGAACTGCTGCGGGTGCGTGGCCTCGAGCTGGGTCTCATCGTGCCGGAAGAGCTGCTGGTGACCGATGGCGGCTATCTGGAAGCCCACGTCGATATCGAAGCCTCCCGGGTGCGCTTTGCCGCCAGGGGCTTGCGTCCTGTTGTGGCAGAAAAGCAGCAATGCCTCTATCTGATGCCGGGCTTTACAGGCGGCAGCGACAAGGGCGAAACCGTGCTGCTGGGGCGCAACGGCTCCGACTACTCCGCCGCCGTGCTGGCCGCCTGTGTCGATGCCGAGTGCTGCGAGATCTGGACTGACGTCGAGGGCTGCTACAGCTGTGACCCGCGTCTGGTGCCGGATGCTTACTTACTGAAAACTCTCTCCTACAAGGAGGCGATGGAGCTCTCCTACTTCGGCGCCAAGGTGCTGCACCCGAAAACCATCGCGCCGGTGGCCCAGTTCCACATTCCCTGCCTCATCAAGAACAGCTTCAACCCGCAGGGGCCGGGCACCCTGATCGGCCCCGAGAGCGGCGATGATGACCTGAAAGTGAAGGCCATCTCCGATCTGGCCGGCATGTGCATGTTCAACGTCTCCGGCCCCGGTATGAAGGGGATGGTCGGCATGGCCGGTCGCATCTTCTCTGCCGTCTCCCGCGCCGGGGTCAGCATCGTGCTGATCACCCAGTCATCTTCCGAATATAGCGTCAGCTTCTGTATCCACAGCTACGACAGCGACAAGACCCGCAAGGTGCTGGAGCGCGAGTTCGAGCTGGAGTTCAAGAACCAGCTGCTCGACCCGCTCGAGATCATGAACGATCTAGCCATCATCTCCCTGATCGGTGACGGCATGCGCACTGCCAAGGGGATGGCCGCCCGCTTCTTCACCTCGCTGGCGCAGGCCTCCATCAATATCGTCGCCATCGCACAGGGCTCGAGCGAGCGCTCCATCTCTGCGGTGGTGCGCTCCGGCAAGGTGGCGGAAGCGATCAAGGCGTGTCACCAGAACTTCTTCGGCAGCCAGCACTTTATCGATCTCTTTGTGGTCGGGGTGGGCGGCGTCGGCGCCGCACTGGTGGATCAGATTGCCCGCCAGCAGCCGGTACTGGCCGAGCAGGGCACCGGTCTGCGGGTGGTCGGCATCGCCAACAGCCGCCAGATGGCGGTCAACAAGGATGGCCTGAACCTCGCCAACTGGCGCGAACAGCTGGTGGAAGCCCGCGACAGCTTCTCGCTGGACGGGGTGAAAAAGCTGGTGGAAGAGAGCCATATCATCAACCCGGTGATCGTCGACTGCACCTCCTCCGAGGCGGTGGCCGTCCAGTACGCTGACTTCCTCGCCGCCGGTTTCCATGTGGTCACTCCCAACAAGAAGGCCAACACCGGCTCGCTCGATTACTACAAGGCGCTGCGCCGCACCGCCCGCCAGACTCGCCGCAAGTTCCTGTACGAGACCAACGTGGGCGCCGGTCTGCCGGTTATCGAGAACCTGCAGAACCTCATCATGGCCGGTGACAAGCTGCGCGCCTTCGACGGCATCCTCTCCGGTTCCCTCTCCTTTATCTTCGGCAAGCTGGACGAGGGGATGGCCTTCTCCGAGGCGACCAAGATCGCCCGCGGCAACGGCTTTACCGAGCCGGATCCCCGCGACGATCTCAACGGCATGGATGTGGCGCGCAAGCTGCTCATTCTGGCTCGCGAAGCTGGCATGGCGCTGGAGCTCTCCGATGTTGAGGTCGAGCAGGCGTTGCCGCCCGGATTTGACGCCAGCGGCGACGTGGAAGCCTTTATGGCCCGTCTGCCCGAAGCCGACGGCTGGTTCCGCGACCAGTTCGCCGCCGCCCAGCGTGAAGGCAAGGTGCTGCGCTATGTGGGCTCCATTGAAGGTGGCAAGTGCAAGGTCGCCATCAAGGCGGTCGGTGCCGACGAGCCGCTGTTCAAGGTCAAAGACGGGGAGAACGCACTCGCCTTCTTCTCCACCTACTACCAGCCGATCCCGCTGGTGCTGCGCGGCTATGGCGCCGGTACCGAAGTGACCGCAGCAGGCGTCTTTGCCGACGTGCTGCGCACCCAGAACTGGAAGCAGGAGCTATAAGCATGAGTTCAGACATGTACCCCTCTTATATGACGGAAGGCGGCAGTGTCGTTGCCTACGCCCCCGCCTCCAGCGCCAACCTGAGCGTGGGATTCGATGTACTGGGGGCGGCGCTCGCCCCCGTGGATGGCTCTCTGCTCGGCGATCGGGTGCAGGTAAAAGCGGCTGACGTGCCGTTCGCCCTCTCCGCCGTGGGCCGCTACGCCCACAAGCTGCCGGACGATCCGAAAAAGAATATCCTGTTTGATTGCTGGGTCGCCTATGGCGAGGCGCTGGAGAAGCGCGGCCTTGGTCTCAAGCCGCTCGAAATGGTGCTGGAGAAGAACCTGCCGGTCGGCTCGGGTCTGGGGTCCAGCGCTTGCAGCGTGGTGGCGGCGCTGGAGGGGCTCAACGCCTTTCACGGCGAGCCTCTCGACGAGCACGCCCTGCTGCTGCTGATGGGTGAGATGGAGGGGCGCATCTCCGGCTCCGTTCACTACGACAACGTGGCCCCCTGTTATCTCGGCGGCATGCAGCTGGTGGTGGAGGAGGCGGGGGTTATCAGCCAGGGCATTCCGGTGTTTGACGAGTGGTACTGGGTGGTCTGCTACCCGGGCACTGTGGTCTCCACCGCCGCGGCCCGCGCCATTTTGCCGGCCCAATATCGCCGTCAGGATTGCCTCACCTATGGCCGCCGCCTGGCTGCCTTTGTTCACGCCAGCTATACCGGGCAGGAGCCGCTGGCCGCCAGTGTGCTGAAAGACGTGATTGCCGAGCCCTACCGCGCGGCGCTGATCGAAGGCTTTGCCGAGGTGCGGGCGCAGGCGGCCCAGAACGGGGCGCTGGCCACCGGCATCTCGGGCTCCGGCCCCACCGTGTTTGTGGTGATGAAGGAGCTGGCGCAGGCCGAGCGGATGAAGGATTGGATGGAAGCACATTTCGTGCAGAACGAAGATGGATTTGCCCGGGTCTGCAAACTGGACATGGCCGGGGCACGGGTAACAGGAAGCGAGCTATGAATCTCTACAACATCAAGGACAACAGCGAACAGGTGAGCTTCGCGCAGGCGGTGCGTCAGGGCTTGGGTCGCGAACAGGGGCTCTTCTTCCCCGAACAACTCGAACCGCTCGCCGATGTGGATGCCCTGCTCGATCTGCCGCTGGCCGAACGCTCTGCCCGCATCCTGAGCCACCTGCTGGGGGACGAAGTGCCCGCCGCCAAAGTGAGCGAGCTTGTCAACGCCGCCTTCACCTTCCCGGCGCCGCTGGTGAAACTCAAGGACAACACCTATGCCCTTGAGCTGTTCCACGGCCCGACCCTGGCGTTCAAGGATTTCGGCGGCCGCTTTATGGCCCAGTGCCTCGCGGCGTTTCGCACCAACGACAAGATCACCATCCTCACCGCCACCTCCGGCGACACCGGCGCCGCCGTGGCCCACGCCTTCTATGGGCTGGAGGGGATCGAGGTGGTGATCCTCTATCCCAAGGGCAAGATCAGCCCCTTGCAGGAGAAGCTCTTCTGCACCCTCGGCGGCAATATCCGCACCATCGCCATCGACGGTGACTTCGATGCCTGTCAGGCGTTGGTAAAACAGGCCTTTGACGACGAGGCGCTGAAAAAGGCCATTGGCCTCAACTCCGCCAACTCCATCAATATCAGCCGTCTGCTGGCGCAGGTTTGCTACTACTTCGAGGCGGTGGCCCAGCTGCCCAAGGCCGATCGTGCCAAGGCGGTGATCAGCGTGCCGTCCGGCAACTTTGGCAACCTCACCGCAGGTCTCATCGCCAAGGCGCTGGGGCTGCCGGTGAAGCGCTTTATCGCCGCCACCAACGCCAACGATACCGTGCCGCGCTACCTGAAAACCGGTCAGTGGGAGCCGCACCAGACAGTGGCAACCCTGTCGAATGCCATGGATGTCAGCCGCCCCAACAACTGGCCGCGGGTAGAAGAGCTCTGCCGTCGCAAGGGCTGGGCGCTGGAGACCCTGGGTTCTGGCATGCGTGACGATGCCCACACCCGTGATGCGCTGAAACGGCTGCACCAGCTGGATTACCTCTGCGAGCCCCACGGCGCCATTGCCTGGGATCTGCTGGGCGAACAGCTGGCCGAGGACGAGGTGGGGGTATTCCTTTGCACCGCCCATCCCGCCAAGTTCAAGGAGTCGGTGGACGAGATCCTGAGTCTCGATGTACCGCTGCCCGGCCCGCTCGCCAAGCATGCCGAGCTGCCGCTGCTCTCTGTTAATTTGCCTGCGGAGTTTGCCCGGTTAAGGGCGTTTTTGGTGGGGTAAGCCGCTGAGCTGAGATAACCGATAGAAATAAAAATCCCCCGGTAAACGGGGGATTTTTGTGGGTGAAAGTCGGTATCTAAAGGCAACTGGCAATATCATGAAATATTTGTATCGCGAGCGTCCGATTACGCTTCGCTAATCGAACCTACGTGCTGTACATACAGACTATGCATTCGAGATTGTTAGTGTGTTATTTTTACGTCTGTTAAATCTAAATCCTCATTAAATTCATTGATGTCTGCTTCATGTTCCTTTAGTACAATGTTATCAATGTCATCTGTGGTTAGCTCCATCTTTTCTATTTTTTCCATAAGCATTTCAAAATGAGCTGACTTGGTCATTAGGTTTATCATCTTTTCAGTCATGTCATCATCAAGCTCAGTTGTTTCAACTTCGCCATCTGTAGAGAGCGCACTTATTGGATTAACCTCATTCTTCATTAAATTGGATGAGTGTTGTATGCACTTCCTTATAACTTCTCTACTGCCATCCTGATACGCATTAATTATATAGTTACAAATGTTAACTTCTTTGGTGTATTTTGCTGACAAGTATTTTTTAAGTATTATCTTTGAAATGGCCATAATATGAAATGCATTCGTGAAGTATACATTATCAACAGGAAATGGAGCTGAGTCTGTAAGGATGTCAAATATACAAAAGGATGCAAATATATGTTCGTTTTTTGTGTCTTTATTAAAGATCCTCTCATAGAGACCATCTTTATTTTCTTTATATGATGTAAAAATAAGGTCTATACCCTTATTTTCTCGTTGCATTGCAGCGTCAAAAACTAAAACCGGATTGGATAACCAGAATGCAAGATGAGCTGAGGCCACGAATGTATTTGGGACTTTAATTATATCTTTGGGGTGTTTTCTGAATTCTCCTGATCTTTTTTCATACCAAACATTAGTACTGTAGAAATAATTTTGAATCTGAATCTGTAGTGGATCGGTAGACCAGAAATCTCTTTCTGATACTGGATTCTGTGAGTTTGTATACTTAGTAACTTTTAAGTCAAAGTCTTTACCACCAGACTTCAGTAAACGTAATGTTATTCTTGCTTCTGAATCAATTATTTCTCGTTCTTCTAAGCTTGCCTGTGAGTAAGCGAGGTAAATTGAATACGCTGTTTGGGCTCCATTTATTATTTGTAAACCTGTTATCTGGAATGATTCTGCTTGACTATTAATGGCTGGTATTGCCCTAGTGATTGCTGTTATGCCATTGTTATAGTACCAAAAGTAAGATGGGTCATTTTTTAATGAGTTAACTATCTCTGCATTTATCTTTGATGAAACCAAAGGATTTCTGATGTTTTTGTCAAATAAAGAGACGCCATATCTCAATACTAGTTCATAAATGGTCTTAGGTAGTACATTAAATACATGCGCTGGAAAAGGGCTATTTATCTTAAGTAGATTTTGCTGATCATCTCTGACTATATTTATTGTGATTTTCTCGAATTCTGGGTTATAAATTTTTTCTAGCGGATTAGGAGGCGTGCTTTTTTTAAAGTTTCTATCAATATAATCAAGTTTTAATCTATTGATGTCAAAACACTCTACTGTTACACGACCTCCAAAAAAACTTTCAAAAGACTTTATGTTTGATTGCGTTTCGATACAATCATTTTTCAATGTCAAAT
Source organism: Aeromonas sp. FDAARGOS 1410 (assembly GCF_019048745.1). Taxonomy (NCBI): domain Bacteria; kingdom Pseudomonadati; phylum Pseudomonadota; class Gammaproteobacteria; order Aeromonadales; family Aeromonadaceae; genus Aeromonas; species Aeromonas sp. FDAARGOS 1410. The sequence goes on from NZ_CP077401.1 coordinate 1,871,970, forward strand.
AGATAACCTTAACCTCTCCATTTGATCTAATGTGATTTTTAAGTGCATCATAGCGAGAATTAAATTTCTTGTTTGCTGTTTCTTCTTTATCACCCCTAAGAATACTTTGTGCATCAGAGAGATATGACTTTACGATATCTTTTTCAAGTTGACCTGAACAATTGTTTATATTATTCCATTTGGATTGTATTAAATAAAATACGTTATCACCCTGGCTATTCTTTTTATCTAATATTATGTCGCATGAATGGTCACCATGGCCATCAGTTATATAGTCATTAACATCTGAAATGCCAGAGTAAAAATGCAAAAACCAAATTAGGAGTGCATATGATTTTTTTTGTTGATCTTGTTTTAATTTGTTTGTTAGTTCTTGGTCAAAATCATTAACGATTGTTGCTAGGTCTTGATCTAAAAGGTTATAAAAGTCACGGTTCTTCATAGAAGTTACCAATCAATAAAGTTTGAAGATAAAATCATTTTTACTATGTGATATTTCAATATATAAGGAAAATCTGGAACAACCATTCTTTTCAGCAAGTGGCTACCTCACCAAAAATCACGCTACCGCCCGTGGATTACAGCTTCCAATATGCTCCATTAACCAGCGGGGGCAGCAGCCCATCGCAGCAATAGGCACCGGATGGCTATGATAGGCCAATCGAATCCGGTTGCGCCAGTCAGAAAATGACGTAACCATCCGAGATCTATACGTTTTATGAGCTGGCTCAAGAAATTGTTGAAGCGGGCACTGGATCCCCATGGCCCTTGATTTTATTGGGGTTGGCGAGCCTGACGGGAAGGAACTCGGCTGGCTTGCCGTTTAGGGATGGCTGGCTGGGGGCAATCCCGCATGGGCAATCGGCGCTATAGTGCGGGCGCTGGTTGCCCTCTGCTCCGTCTCCCAAGCTGGCGAGGCGGGGGATCTGGGGCAACAATCAGCTGTTGCAATCACAGCCATTTGCAACACATCGTCATGCAGATATGACCATGCAAACACATCACCAGATAGAGAGGAGATCACCCATGAAGCGTACCATCCTGTTCGGCCTGCTCTGCGGCAGCGTGCTGCTGGCCAATCCGGTCTTTGCCAACGACACAGCCCAGTTGCAGTGCGAGGCGCAGGCCGCGGCCAAAAAGCTGAACGGCGCCGCCAAGACCAGCTTTGTCGGCAAGTGCATGAAAGATGCCGCGGGCGCCGCGACCGGCGAGTGCGAGAAGGCGGCCGCCGACAAGAAGCTGGCCGGTGCGGCCAAGAACAGCTTTATCCAGAAGTGCGTGAAGACGGGCGCGGCGGTGGATCCGGCGGCCAAGTGCGAGAAGGCGGCAGCCGACAAGAAGCTGGCTGGCGCGGCCAAGAACAGCTTTGTCCAGAAGTGCGTGAAGGATAGCGCCGCCAAGTAAGGCATTTTCTCATCCGGTGTGTTTGCGGGGGGCCATCAGGCCCCCCGCGCTTTTTGGGGCACAGGGATGTTATCACTGAGCGAGTGACACGGCCCTTGCCGCAAGGGCAGGGCTGATTAAGGGCGGAACAGCGGCGGTGCAGGGGAGGCAAGCGGAGCAGTCATGGAGAAGTTGCCGGAACTGGGATCTCGATCGGGGCAACAGGACTTTTGTCCTGCAAGGGGCGAGGGGGCGGGGGCTAGGATGCCCTCATCCACACGAGTCAAACTGGAGCACAACAATAATGACCGCTCATATCAATGCCAACCCGGGCGATTTCGCCGAGACCGTCATCATGCCGGGGGACCCGCTGCGGGCCCGCTACATCGCCGAGACCTTTCTGACCGATGCGCGCGAGGTGACCAATGTGCGCAATATGCTGGGCTACACCGGCTACTACAACGGCCAGCGTATCTCGGTGATGGGCCACGGCATGGGGATCCCCTCCATGGTGCTCTACGCCCACGAGCTGGTGAACGACTTCGGGGTCAAGCGGATCATCCGTATCGGCAGTCTGGGGGCGACCCAGCGCCACGTGCAGATGCGTGACGTGATTCTGGCGCAGGCGGCGGGCACCGACTCCCCGACCAACGCCAAGCGTAGCGCCGGTTACCAGATGGCCACCTCGGCCAACTTCGCCCTGCTGCACAAGGCCTTTACCAAGGCGCAGGAGAAGGCGATTCCGGTCAAGGTGGGCAATATCTTCACCGGCGACCTCTATTACGATCCGGACGAAAACCTCATTCCGGCGCTGGAGAAGTTCGGCGTGCTCGGCATCGACATGGAGGTGGCCGGTCTCTACGGGCTGGCCCATCAGCAGGGGATCGAGGCGCTCGCCATCCTGACTGTCTCCGACCACTGCCTGACCGGTGAAGAGACCACTGCCGAGGAGCGGCAGCTCTCCTTCAACCAGATGATCGAGCTGGCGCTGCACACCGCGCTGTAAGCGCCGCGGCCCGCCCAACCCTGCACGCACCCTGACCCCAAGAGAGATCCAATATGAACAATAAGCTCTCCCTCACTGCCATCAGCTTCCTGGCCAACTTCGTGATGGCCGGTTTTGCGACCCAGTTCGGCATGCTGATCGACCCCATCGCCGCCAAGTTTGGCGCCGACGTCAATCAGGTGGCCTCCATCTTCTCCCTGCTCAACGGCGGGGCGCTGGCGGGCACCATTGCCGCCTTCTTCCTCATCGAGAAGGTGGGGCTCAAGCGGATGACGCTGCTCTGCTACGGCCTGATCGCGCTGGCGGCGGCTTCGCTTCATCTGACCGGCTCGCTCTATGTGGTGATGGCGGCCATGACGGTGATTGGCCTGTGCGGCGGGGTGGGGCTCTGCATTGCGGGGACTCTGGTGGTGAGCGTCTGGCAGGCGCGGATGCAGAGCACCATGCTGGTGGTGCAGGATGCCACCTTCAACGTGGCCGGGGTGGTCTTTCCGCTTATCACTACCTACACCCTGACCCACGCCATGGCGTGGAGCTGGAGCTATCTGGCGGTGGGTGTGGTGGCGCTGGCAACCATGCTGGTGGCGGTGCTGACCAACTTCCGCAGCTGCGAGGCGGGTGGCGAGAGCGCCGGCAACGAGCACTCGGAGTGGAACCTCGGCATCATCAGCGGCGGGTTGGGGCTTTTTCTGGGCATGCTGGCGCTCTACACCTTCCTCACCTGGGCGCCCATGTTCGTGAAGAACAAGTTCGGCATCCCCTTCGAGGAGGCGGGCAATATCATCACCCAATACTGGACTGCGGCCCTGCTCGGCGCGCTGGTCTCGACCGCCATCGTGACCCGCGTTGCGATCCGCACCTTCCTCCTGGTGATCATCACGCTGGCGATGGGGATGACGGCGCTTATCGTCACCACCGACAACCTGAGCCAGCTGCCTTACCTCACCTACGGTTACGGCTTTGTCTGCGCGGCCCTCTACAACGCCTTTATCGCCTACGGGGTGTCGTTTGTACGGCAGGCATCGAGCAAGAACGTCTCCTACATCCTTATCAGCGGCAGCGCGGGGGCCATGTTCAGCCCGGCCATCAGCGCTATGTTCGAGCAGGTGATCGGCTTGCAGGCGGTGATGTACGCCATCCCGCTTATCTATGGTGTGATCCTCGCTATGCTGGTAGCGTCGCTGCGCATGGCCCGGCCCCAGCCATGTCTCGCCTGAGCGGGAGAGTAAACAGCAAGAGGGGCGGTATCGACCGCCCCTCTTTTTTGTCTTTAACCGGCAACTGATGCCTGCGACTTATGGCTGCTCCAGAAAGGCCCTGAGCCCCGCCAGATCGCGGATCTGCAACCCCTCCTCGCCGCGCTCCACCAATCCTTTATCCATCAGCTCCTTCACCGCTCGCCGGTAGACCCGGTCGGTCGTGCCGAAGCGTTCCGCCTCCTGATACCCCTTGCGAAAGCCGCTCACCGGGTTGTCGTGGCAGTGGCTGTGATAGAGGTCAAGGGCGATGTTGTAGCTGATGGGGTAGAGCATCCGGCAGGTGAAGATATCCACCGTGTCCTGATAGTCGATGGCTATGGCGGTGGCAAAGAAGAGCGCCACCTTGGGGTGGGCGACCAGCGCCTGCTCCAGCTGCTCGCCGTCGATGCGGGCCACTTCCAGCGGCTCCTCGGCGACGATGTCGAGCTGGCAGCGGTAGCCGGTGAAGAACTCCATCTCGCCAAAGAGCTGGTTGTCGCACTCCAGGGTGCCGAGCTGAAAGCGGCGGCCATTCATGGCGGTGTGGCCCATGGCGATGCGGCCATTCGGCACCAGCACCAGATCCCGCAATTGCTCCCCCTGACGCATCAGGGGCTCCCCCTCGGGGATCAGGCGCCGCTCCGTGATGCAGGAGATGACCACCTGTTCAATGAGATCGTGGCTGGCCTGCCAGTGGGGCTGAAAGCGCCCCTTGAGAAGGGGTTTGAGTTGCATGGCGGACTCTTTGACTGACGTGTAGAGGCGGCTATTACACATGTTCGCCCCCCGATAAGCCAGCCCCGCAGCGGTGGCGGCCCGCTTGGCGCCAAGCCTCCATGTGGGCTTTGCGTGGCAACCGGCGGATAGGGCGGTTGCAATTGGCCATCACGGAATCGGAGTGATAAATTAACGCCCTGATTTGCAAGGTTTATCAAGGTAACACCATGTTCAAACGCTCGGCTGCGCTGGTGGCGCTGCTGCTAATCGGGGGCGTTCACGCGGCTCCGGCAGTCTTCTCTCCCGCCGCCAAGGTGGTGTGCGACAAGAAGGGCGGCTATTGCGCCGACCCGCAGGGGATCTCCATCGGCCTGACCCGCGCCCATCTCGGGGAGCAGGCGGCCAGCCGTTTGCAGAAGAACCTGCAAGGGGCCGACTCTGGCAGCTACACCCTGAGCAACGGGGTGCATTGCGAGAGCCGCGAGCAGCAGTGCTACAAGGATCGCTACTTCCCGCGCACCAAAGAGAGCCACTTCACCGCCATCCTCTTCAAGCAGGGCAAGTAAGCGGGCCGCTGGAGGCAAAGTTGGCGAGACAACAGGAGTTAAACGAGATGATGGAAGGGACGCAGTGGCGCTGGCTCAATGAGCCCGCCGAATGGCACCAGACCAGCGATGGCTTGCAGGTAGTCACGGACCAGCAGACCGATTTTTGGCGCAGCACCTGGTATGGCTTCGAGCGCCACAGCGGCCATGTCTATGGCTGCGAGGTGGCGGGTGAGTTTACCTTTCAGGTCTGCGTCGAGGGGGAGTTCACCACCCTCTACGATCAGGCGGGTCTGATGCTGCTGCAAGACGATGAACACTGGCTCAAGGCCGGTATCGAGTACAACGACGATCAGCCGATGATCGGCAGCGTGTTGACCAATCCGCGCTCTGACTGGGCTACCGGTATTTTTACCGGCAATCCGCGCCGTTTCTGGCTGCGGCTGACCCGGCTGGCGGACTGTCTGCGCCTGCAATACTCCACCGATGGCAAGGTGTGGCCGCTGCTGCGCCTCGCCCCGTTTCCGCCAAGCGAAAGTTGCTTTATCGGGGTGATGTGCTGCACGCCGGAGCGGCAGGGACTGGCGGTGCGTTTCTCTGATTTGCGCCTCACACCGCCCCTTGGCAAGGCGCTGCACGACCTCGGCTAGGGTTTTATCGCCGGTAGTTGTTAAACAAAAAGCGCCATCAGGCGCTTTTTGTTTAGTTACGTTGAACGCTATCGGCTCAACATGCGGCGTGTTTACCCATGGCAGGGTTAGCCAATCAGGCTGGCCCACAGGTCATATTCGTCGGATTCGTCGATCCGCACCTTGACCATGTCGCCCGGCTTGAGGCCGGTTTCGCCGTTGAGGTAGACCAGACCATCGATCTCCGGTGCATCGGCAAAAGAGCGGCCAGTGGCGCCCTCTTCGTCCACTTCGTCGATGATAACGGTCATCTCCTGACCTACTTTGCGGGCCAGCTTGCGGATGGAGACCTGCTGTTGCAGCTCCATAAAGCGCTGGAAGCGCTCTTCCTGCACGGCTTCCGGTACCGGATCCGGCAGCTCGTTGGCCAGGGCACCTTCGACCGGGCTGTATTTGAAGCAGCCGACCCGATCCAGCTCCGCCTTGTCGATGAAGTCGAGCAGCATCTGGAAATCTTCCTCGGTCTCGCCCGGGAAGCCGACGATAAAGGTTGAACGCAGGGTGATCTGCGGGCAGATCTCGCGCCACTTCTGGATCCGCTCCAGGGTGCGCTCGACCGAACCCGGGCGCTTCATCAGTTTGAGGATGCGCGGGCTGGCGTGCTGCAGCGGGATGTCGAGGTATGGCAGGATCTTGCCATCGCGCATCAGCGGGATGACGTCATCCACGTGCGGGTAGGGGTAGACGTAGTGCAGACGTACCCAGATATCGAGCTTGGCCAGCTCTTCGCACAGGGCGACCATGCTGGTCTTGACCGGCATACCGTCGTAGAAACCGGTGCGGTGCTTCACATCGACGCCGTAGGCGGAGGTGTCCTGGGAGATCACCAGCAGCTCCTTCACGCCCGCCTCTTTCAGGCGCTTGGCTTCGGCCAGCACGTCGCCGATGGGGCGGCTCACCAGATCCCCGCGCATGGAGGGGATGATGCAGAAGGTGCAGCGGTGGTTGCACCCTTCGGAAATCTTCAGATAGGCGTAGTGGCGCGGGGTCAGCTTGACGCCGTGGGCCGGTACCAGACTGGTGAAGGGGTTGTGCTGCGGCTTCTCCACATATTTGTGGACGTGGCCCAGTACCTCTTCATAGGCGTGGGGGCCGGTGATCTCGAGCACCTTGGGGTGGATCTCGCGGATCTGATTCTCTTTGGCGCCAAGGCAGCCGGTGACGATCACCTTGCCGTTCTCGGCCAGCGCTTCGCCGATCGCTTCGAGCGACTCCTGCACGGCACTGTCGATAAAGCCACAGGTGTTGACGACAACCAGCTCGGCATCGTCATAGCTGGGCACCACGTCGTACCCTTCGGTACGCAGCTGGGTCAGGATGCGCTCGGAATCGACCAGGTTTTTCGGGCAACCCAAGCTCACAAAACCAATCCTTGGATGGTGAGACCTAATAATGCTGGAAGTCGCTTGTTGGACAGGTTGGTCGTCCGATGGCTGAACCCGCGTAGTTGCAGGTGTCAGGCTGTCTGAGCTAGGGTCAAAACGGTTGACGGTCATAGAGGATCGCTGGTCACTAATGCAAAAAAAGATTGCGGATTATACCTGATGAGCGGGAAAGAGGAAGAAGTGATGTGTGCATTTTTTAACCTGTGATATTAGATTTCAATGCGCGATATTTTGTGTCTTTTCTTGAGAGGTGATGACGATGCGATCATCAACAACAGTGTCCTCGGTCACGAGTTCTGACTCGAATTCCTCATGCCAGTGTCTACAGCCTACAGCATGAGGGGGAGATCTACACTAAACAGTTAGGCAGTGCCGATTTGCTTGCAACCTGCGTCATGGATCGCAGTCTGGTGCTGATCATCCTGCTGGTTGCCGCGAACTTCGCTGCCAGTACCAGGAGTTGCTCGTAAGCAGAGTAACTCTTGACTACACCGATAGGGGCACAGGTAATTGTCGATCTGATAGTCTGTATTGAGCATGGGGTTTGTCAATAAGTAATAAGTCGACGGGGGGGATAGGTAAAAACCAGCATTGTTGGTTGTAATTTAGTCAAGGGAGGTGATTTTTAACTTCTTTTCACATCCCCCCACTTGAAAAATTCTAAAAATTGTCCATTTACTAATAATAAGAGAGGTAATAAAATTTTAGCGTTTCAACATTCCGCTGCTACGCAGCGAAGAGAAACCAGTTTTACTACCCCTCGCAGGCTTTTTATTGAAGAGAAAATATGAAAGTCTCTCTTGTATATTAAAGTTTATTATGCATGGGGCATGCAATAAGTACGCTTATCACTGATAAGCAGAAAGCAGAAAGCAGAAAGCAGAAAGCAGAAAGCAGAAAGCAGAAAGCAGAAAGCAGAAAGCAGAAAGCAGAAATGTGCCGATCTTCCTTACTTGCCAGTTGGTCAAAGAAGTGACATTCAATATAATTAATATGTTTACGTGGTCACGTTCTTCCTGCTTATTTTGACCAAACTCATCGGCTGACCATCATGTTCTCGGTGCCACACCATCACGGACTTTGGTCAAGTATCTTTTTATCATTGGAGTCTATCGTCATCTACACCGAATATGCGCAACCTTCATTTCGCGCTTGAGCAAGCGTATCTTGAGAAAGAACAAGACATCGCCATGGTGGTGGTATTATTACGGCAGTATGACTGCGAACCCTCGTTTCTCCTTGCTACTTCCTAGCCTGAAATATATAAGTGGAAATTAATAATAGAGAGTATGGATAGTTTATTTCTGATGAGGTGATTATTTTTTGATGGGGGTTGATATCTAGTGTTTTTGGATATAACCTTCCATTTAAATGTTTGCTAGTGGTTATATACCGTGTGTCGGCAATAGTGTTTGTGTTCAGAAAATGAACGGCGCTAAGTGATTGTGTCGTAGCTGGGCATCTGGTCTAGGCATGTCTGCTTTAATTTAATTCAACTGTACCGGTAGCGTACAAGTATAGTTGTGTATCTAGCATATATAGCCTCGTCATAGAATCAATTTTTGGAGATGTTATGGATTTAAGGTCGTCTGCACCAACACTATATCTGTATAGTCGTGTAAGTACGGATAAGCAGGCCGCCGGTAATAAAACTGGCGTACAACGTCAGACTGAGGGGGCTTTGGTTGATGCAACAAAGTTAAAATATAGTAACATGCCCGTTATCTATATGTCAGATAACGGAATGTCAGCCAGTAAGGGGGAAAACATTGAACATGGATGTCTGGGGAGGTTTATTGAACTAAGTCGTTCAGGTCATATTGCACCCGGCTCTGTATTGGCCATGGAAAACATCGATCGTTTCTCTCGCTTAGCGTTAACAAGAGCCAGTGAGTTCTTAACCTGTATTCTCGCAGCCAATATTGTTGTTTATACATGGATTGATGGGGCAGTATATCAAAAAGATAATCTTGCATCCGCGATTTTGTCACTAGTTAAACTTGAAAGCAGCAATGATTATACAAATAAACTTTCTGCTCGGGTTACTGGTGCAGCTCGTGTTGCATTAAAGCGTCATCAAAATGGTGAGTGCGATGCAGATGGTTATCCAGCTGCAATTAATGGCTTCGGTAAAAATAAATTTTGGGTTGATACGACAACTGGGTTTGTACGCCCTCATCCATATTATTTCTCTATAGTTAAAGAAATGATTATGATGATTCGAGAAGGGAAGGGGCATATAACAATAAAAAAATATTTAGATGAAAACTATACTCCCCCTACAATAGCTCAAAATTCTAATAAGGAAGGGTGGGGGATAAACCTTATTAAAAAGGTTATCAGTGATCGGGCAGTCTTAGGTGAAAAAATAATTCATATTGATGGTCGTGAGCATCTATTGGAAAGCTATTACCCCCTAGCTTGCACTGAGGCTGAATTCGCACAAGCTAGGCATGTGCGTAGTGAAAAAAAGCAATTTACTAGTAAGCTGAAAAGCGCTGCGGGCATCATTACGGGAATGCGTATCGCCACTTGCGGTGATTGTGGCAGTTCACTACAGGTCTACCGCAGTAAAGCTGGAAAAAAAGATGAAAAACTTCGTTATAAATGCAGCGGTAGATCAGACACATCGGTGAAAAGCTGCACAGCTGCAACATTTGATAACCGTTATTTTGAGTACGCACTCATGTTGCTGATTGGCAGTGTCATTCTTCAGCCCAAAAAAAATGAAAATGAGAATAAGGTTGCTTTACTAAAGAATAAAATAGATGCGATAAGTTCAAAAATAAAGAGTACATTTCAATCTATTGAGGCTGCCACAGAGGGTGATATAGAGATTTTGTTTACTGAACGATTAAATAGCCTATCTAGGGAGCGCAAAAAGTTAAATGAAGAGTTGATCATTGAAAGAAGTCATGCAGAGATCTCTATCAATCCAGATATATATATGCATATACCACCAAGCTTCATTGACTACAATCAGACTGATATAAGAAATGAGGTCAGAGATACAATATATAAGACCGTTAAATCCATAAAAGTACATTCTGTTACTAGCTGTTTCTACATTCAGGTTGAGTTATTTGGTGGGATGAGTACTGATGGTATTGTCATTGACAATAAGTACATCGCTGATTTCGGTTTTGACATGCATCATCAGCAGGAGAACGAGGAAGCATTCCTAGCTTACAACAAATTTGTCAATAATTTTGAGTGTATAGATAAAGATGGCACGATGATTAAAATGTTAGACTTAGTTAATGGCACTGATCTAAGCATTTCTGATGATCTATATCTCAATAAAAGGATAAAAGCTTTAAAGGAACAATCTATAACTGATGAAATGTGTGCAGCGATTGAAAAATTTGAATGTTGGGTTCCAAAAATCCAGTAATTATTGTGTCAGTTGGTTGAAAAGATTTTGACCATTACCAATGGTTGATATGTCAACTTACTAAGTTATCCTGATAAGACAAGCAATACCATATATTTACACCATGATGCTAACCATATGGCATATGAATCTACCCTATAGCTGCTTCCAACATCTTTTGAGCTGTGCATGGCAAGGTAAATATGGGGAATGGCTAAAGTTACCCATCCCCTGATGCATCTTAATATTTATGACATTAAATTTCCGGTATCGCTGCATCTAGCGGGAGAGCAGGGCCTGCCTGTTGGAGACTTGCAAAAGCAGCTCGCCATTCCCGCATCGACCCTAAGCCACCACATTGCCGCGCTGGTCTCGGTTGGCCTGGTCAAGCAGAATCGGGAAAGTCGTACCCTACTGTGCGTCTCTCAATACGAAGTGCTGGAAGAGATCATCATATTTCTCCGCGAAGAGTGCTGCATGAACCGAATCTCTATCTGAGCAGGTCAAAAAATAGCGTATGTCCTGATCCAGTCATCCAGCTTTCCCCAAGCGCTCTTCAATAGGTTTATTACTAATTTGTAATTTTTGTGACAGCTTCATGTAATGACTCAGAGTTTATAGTTAGTCACGTAACTTGAGTCATAATTAAATGAGGTGGTTTATGAATATTAAAATTGGTGCATTAATGGCATGTACGCTGGTCGTCGGAAGCTTCTCCGCTTTTGCTCAGGCTCCGGTGCCTTATAACGTTCGTGCTGGGCACAACATTATATATATGGATTGGAGTGCCAACGCACTTAGTACCGACACTGTGAGTGTATCTACCCTGGATGACACTAAACTGGGTACTGTAATGGCTACTCCTGGGAAGACAAAGCAACTGCAACTCCCCATGGGCAAAAGTATCAACACAGTCAAAGTCAGCTACAACGGTGATGTCCATGTGATTGCACTTCAGCATGGAATGGGTAGTGGGCGAAACAGATAAAGCAAATAAAATCATGCGCTTAACGTAAGTTTGGCGCATTTTTTTCTACGCATTGAGAAAAATGACAGTATTGTAATTGTACATTGATTTCTATAATGAGCATCATCACACATCACAGCTGTGATGAAATGGAGGCGCTTATGAATGATGTTCATAGTAAAAATGGATTTAATCCTTCTATCTCAAGAAGAAAGTTTGTTAAAGGGATTGCTGCTGGCGGAGTTGTGGCATCGATTCCTATGTCAATTAACGCTAAAGAAGAACTGCCGCAAAAGGTTTACAGCTCAGTTTTAAGTGGAACAGTAATCGATCTGGTAGTTGAAGAAGTTGTTGTCAACTTTACTGGAAGTACAAGAATTGCCACGGTTGTCAATCGCTCCATACCTGCACCGACATTACGCTTAAAGGAAGGCGATGAGGTTACTCTTCGTGTTACCAATAAGCTCAGTGAGCCTACCTCTATTCATTGGCATGGTATAATACTTCCATTTGAAATGGATGGCGTGCCTGGTATTAGTTTCAATGGTATTAAACCAGGAGAGACATTCACATATAAATTCACGTTGGAACAGTCCGGTACATATTGGTATCACTCTCACTCTGGTTCTCAAGAACAGACGGGAATGTATGGCGCTTTAATTATAGAGCCAAAAGAAGGCGAGATTATATCAGCCGATAGAGATTATGTTGTTCTCTTGTCAGACTGGACAGATGAGCACCCGATGCGAATTTTATCAAAATTGAAATCGCAAAGTGATTACTATAATTTTAATCAGCCTACAGCTATCGACTTCATTAACGATGTCAGCAACAGTGGATTAAAAGTTGCCTTCACCAAACGCCAGATGTGGAATGAAATGAGAATGAATTCTACAGATTTGGCTGACTTATCCTCCGCAACTTTAACCTATCTAATGAATGGGACAACCCCTAATGGAAATTGGACTGGTGTCTTTAATAAAGGTGAGAAGATCAGACTTAGATTTATAAATGGTGCTGGAGGGTCTTTTTACGATGTCAGAATTCCAGGCATAAAAATGACGGTTGTACAAACCGATGGTGTTGATATTGAACCTATAGACGTAGATGAGTTTCGTTTCGGCCCTGGTGAAACTTACGATGTCATTGTTCAACCCATCGATAACGCCCATACGATTTTCGCACAGTCGATGGATCGTACTGGTTTTGCCCGAGGTACGTTGTCGACGGCGATTGGCCTTTCAGCTCCGATTCCTACTGTAGACAAACCTGAGCCTCTTTCAATGGAAGATATGATGGGCTCCATGGACGGAATGGATCACGGCTCCATGGCAGGTATGGATCATGGCTCAATGCCTGGTATGGCATCAGGTGCAATGCCAGCGATGGATCATAGCTCTATGGCAGGTATGGATCATGGCTCAATGCCTGGCATGGCATCGGGGGCAATGCCAGCGATGGATCATAGCTCTATGGCAGGTATGGATCATGGCTCAATGCCTGGCATGGCATCGGGGGCAATGCCAACGATGGATCATAGCTCCATGGCTGGTATGGATCATGGTTCTATGGCTGGTATGAGTAATGCTACACCGCCAAGCAAGGTTAGGCATGCCAGTACAGAGTTTGGGCCCAGTGTTGATGCGAGGGTAGATACACCAAGACGCAATCTGAATGACCCTGGTGTAGGGCTACGTAATAATGGGAGAAGAGTGCTTACGTTAGCAGACCTGAAAACTAAAGGTGGGCCCATAGATCCAAGACCAGCAGAACGCGAAATTGAACTTCATTTGACTGGAAATATGGAACGCTATACATGGTCGTTTGATGGCGTTGAGTTCGGTAAATCAACACCAATTCATTTTAATTATGGAGAAAGAGTTAGAATTACTCTCCACAATGACACCATGATGACCCATCCCATGCATTTACATGGTATGTGGAGTGAACTTGAGAATGAAGATGGCTCCTTTTTGGCAAGAAAGCACACAATACCTGTGCAGCCAGCACAACGAATTAGTTTTCTTGTGACCGCTGATGCCATTGGCCGTTGGGCTTGGCACTGTCATATTATGTTCCATATGGATGCTGGAATGTTCCGTGAAGTAGTGGTTTCTTGAGGAAATAAATAATGCTAATTCAAAGTATAGTAAAAAATGGAATATGGTTGATCAGCCTTGGGTTATTTGCTTCTCTTTCTTTTTCTGAGGAGTCAAAAGATGCTGTTAGCGGCTATCACCCTGATTTAACCGCATCTGAGGATAGCGAACAAAGAAGCCCTGATGAATATTCTGATGGACTCACACTTAGTTCAGGCCCAAGCCTTTTTGAAGGCAGAGAGCAGCTTTCCTTAGCAGATGAACATACCTTTTCTTCTCTGTTAATTGACAGGCTTGAATATTCAAATGGACGAGAGGAAAATTATGCTTCCTACAAAGCCCTTGCTTGGGTAGGGAAAGACTATCAAAAAATATGGTTTAAATCTGAAGGTGAATATAAAAATTCATTACAGGATACAGAAAACCAAGTTCTTTATGGGTATGCTACATCTGCATACTGGGACATCCTTTTTGGAGCAAGATATGATACATATCAATCTAGAAGCGATAAAGGATGGCTTGCCCTTGGCCTACAAGGATTAGCGCCATATTGGTTTGAGGTTGACTCCTCTTTATTTGTAGATCAGCATGGTCTAATGCTTTTAAGCCTAGAGGCGGAATATGACCTCTTACTTACTCAGAAATTGATACTACAGCCCCAAGCTGCAATGAATATTTACAGTAAAGATAATGATGATATGTCTGTTGGGCGAGGTATCTCAGACATCAGCACTGGCTTGCGGTTACGTTATGAAATAAGTAGGCAGTTTGCTCCTTACATAGGCGTTGAATGGAAAACTCTCGCTGGCAATACATACGATCTAGCAAAAGATCATGGGGAGAGTACATCTGATACGAGATTTATTGCAGGTGCCAGATTCTGGTTCTGATTACATAAGGAAGGTAATGTATGAAATTCAAAATGATTACTGCTGCTGTGATAGTAATTTCTACGGGTGTGATGGCTTCTGAGCAAGGTCATGACATGAACTCAATGAAGAATGGCATGAACCATGACATGAGTTCAATGAAGGGGAATCCAGCTCCTATGGGGCATGACATGGGGAGTATGGCTGGTTCCCCTGGTGTTGCCAAAGATGTGTCTAGAACCATTGACGTATCTATGGATGACACCATGCGGTTTACACCGAAAACGATATCGGTCAAACAAGGTGAAACAATCCGATTCTTTATAAAGAATAATGGAAAACTACCACATGAGTTCGTTCTCGGAACAACCTCAGAGCTCAAAGAGCATGCGGGAATGATGCAACAAATGCAAGGTATGCAGATGAAACATAGCATGCCAAACATGATCTCTCTTGCACCCAGTCAGAAGAGTGCAGTGCTATGGAAATTTGATAAAGCAGGTACAGTATCATTTGCTTGTCTTGTACCTGGGCATATGGAGGCTGGAATGCTTGGTGAAGTGGTAGTGAAATAATCCACTTTTCAAACAAAAAAAGAGGGGGCTCCCCTCTTTTTTTATTTGATTTTTTGTATTTTTATTTAAAAAGTTTTGCCAATATCACAGTTTGATGATCTGCTGACACAAAAAGATCTAAATACCAATTAATGCTCGGCAGTATAACTATACTTAATATTAAGTAAAAAATACCGCATCACTCAGATAGTGTGACTTATTGGGTGAGTGAGTACAGGACGTGGTGCTGAGAGAAAATGAGTTGTCTACAGCATCTAATATTAATTGGAGGGATGTCAATGAATTCACATCACGAGCATAACCAATCTGATGAACCAGGTTTCTGGCGTTCTAGGGAAGGTGCGAATAAGTCATATGGCACGAGAGCATTTACTGGTAACCCATTGATATTAAATGACTAAAATTTTCATTTTTTGTTCGTGGGATACTTGTTCGCACTTTCCTTGGGAAACAGCGCCCTGGGGAAGTCATGACTTACTGGCTGATTTTGGCAACCATGCTCTTTAATAATGCTAGTGCCGTCCTACGTTAAATAGCTAAAAGCTATTTGGCTGGGAATAATAAATAAAATGAAATGTAGTCACCACTTAATTTATTCCAAGCCTTTCCTCCATTAACTTCGGTTATCGATTTAACAATCGATAGACCCAACCCGACACTATCGTTATTGCTAGATCTTGATAAATCTGCCCTATAAAATCGATCAAACATTCTCAAGGATTCATCGTAAGATATATCTTTGCATTTGTTCTTTATTTCAATGATAGAATTATTTCCTTCATCGTTTGATATTGAGATGCTAATGGCAGAGTTGCTCTCTGAGTATTTTATTGCGTTAGATATCAGATTGGATATCGAACGACGAAACATTATTTTGTCAGCAAATATAATCTTATTAGTATTTGCAACGTTAAACGTAAGGCTTTTTTCTTCTGCTAAATACATAAAGAAATCTAAAATAGAAGAAAGTTCATTCTCTGAATCTAAAAATTCTTTATTTGCAGAAATCAAACCTTTGTCTGACCTGGCAATCCACAGCATATCGCTAACCATCTTTGCCAAACGCTCAAGCTCTTCCAGAATTGAATATAGGAACTCTTTATATTCGGAGATGCTCCTGTCTTGATTTAACCCAACTTGAGCCTGCATGATTATATTGGTTAATGGGGTTCTTAGTTCATGCGCTACATCATCTGAAAAATCAGATAACTTAACGAAACTATTGTTTAGTTTAGATAGCATGGTATTGAATGAGTCAACCAACTCCCTTAACTCTCTCGGATATTGGTTGGGTTCTAATGTTGAGCTCAACTGTTCAGCCTGAATAGTCGACATATGTTTGCTTAATATATAAATAGGTTTGTGGCCTTGCCTTATACCCAAGTATGTAGACAATATTATGATCGCCCAAACACCAAAGACTATGATTAATAGCTGCATCCTAAAGTCAGACAAAAAATGAGAGTGAACACTTGAGTCTAAATAGAACACGACTGAATAGGAGTTATCATTTTTTTTAAAATTAATGTTTTTACTGAGATATTTATGTGGAGCGGAAGTGTCAGTTTCAGATACATGAATTAGTGTATTGCTGAACTTTCTCAAATTAAAGCTGTCTCGTTCACTCCTATATATTTTTTTACCATCTTTTAATATCTCGATATAAAAATTAGAGTCAGGATTGATTGTATCCCAATTGATAATTCTTTGAACTGCATCTATGCGCTTTGAAAACTGCTCGATAATAATCGTTTTGTTATCTATCGTTTCATTATCAAGGTCTAAGAAATGATTTTTGATAGATGTCTCTACCAAAAATAACAAGGAAATCATACTGATCGTTATGGCGACAGAAACAAAAAGCATAGCACGTATAGTTATAGGCATGTTACTCTTCATCGCCAGCACCTTCTAATTTATATCCCATTCCTCGAATAGTATGAATTAATTTTATTTGATAATCATCATCAACCTTGGCTCTTAATCTTCTGATTGCAACATCTATTACATTTGTATCGCTGTCAAAATTCATATCCCATACCAAAGAGGCAATTAATGAGCGAGGTAATACTTCACCATGCCGCCGAGCTAATAACTCAAGTAATAGATATTCTTTAGGGGTGAGATGTATTTTTTTACCCGACCGCTTAACTGTTCTTGATTTGATGTTTATAATCAAATCTGAAATTGATATAACCTCTTCAATATGATTGTCTTTGGATCGCCTAAGAAGGTTTTTTATTCTGGCTAGTAGTTCAGTGAATGCAAATGGTTTTGAAAGATAATCATCAGCTCCAGACTCTAGCCCCTTTACTCTATCTCCGACACCATCTTTTGCCGTCAGGAACATGACAGGTACTTGAATGTTTATATTTCTAATTTCATCAAGAAGCTGCCATCCGTTAATCCCAGGTAACATAATATCTAGTATTATTAAGTCAAATTCATGGCTAAGTATATAAAAGCGACCATCAATTCCATTTGTGGCGAGAGTAACAATGTAGCCTGACTCAGTGAGTCCTTTCTTTAAATACTCACCTATCTTTGGCTCATCTTCAACAACTAAAATATTCATTATGTTCTCCAATATGCAGTATTAAGATAGTCAGTAGTCTATGCTACTACATACACTAAAAAATAAAAAAAATCCAGCTGCATCAAGAGTTTCAATGAAGGTTATATCGAAATTATAAAATCTAGAATGATTATTTTTAATGTTTAAAAAACGGCCAGCATAAGCTGGCCGTTTTTTACATGTGGAAGATCTTAACGGTTACTACCGCTTCCCATACCATGCGGGAGAGAGACGTTATGAATGGTTCCTTTATAGTCCACGATAACTTCTGTAATATTTTTATCAGAAGGAAGTGTTAACTGCTTGGTCTTACCAGGGAGAGCCTTCACAACGCCCAGTTTCGTGCCATCGGGGGTGGATACGTCCACGGAGTCAGTAGGCAATGCAGATATTTTCCATTCTACATAGACTACTCCATGCCCTGCTCTAAGATCGAAAGGCATTGGGGCATTAGCGAAAGCCGCTGAACTACTAATCAACATGGTGAGCGCAGCTAAGATGGTCTTGATTTTCATTCGATTACCTCATTTCGTTGTTATTGCACGGTTATCGCTAATCACTATATACAATCAACATTACATGCTGCTGTCAGCAAGATTACATTACCGTAAGGATATAGATCTTTAAGAGGGCAAGTATGTATGATTCACCCTATTGGGGTATGAGAGATGATTTTACACCACCTGGTTTTCCATATTTTGAATATATCTTAAGGGGCATGGCATGATGAAATTTATTGCAATGTTGTTAGTTTTTGTCGCAGGAGGTGGTAGTGTCTACCTGCTCACAAATTTTAAAGATGTAAATACATTAAAGGAAAAACAACCTCTTTATTGGGTAAACCCGATGGATCCAGCTGATAAGAGACCTTCTCCAGCCAAGGACACAATGGGAATGGATTTCATTCCTGTTTATGAAGAGAAAGCTCAAGGTCAAGGGTCAGCTGGCACAGTTACAATATCACCGGAAATACAGCAGAATCTTGGTGTTCGTCTCGATCAAGTCAAACGAGCTCCTACTTATCAGGAAATTGATACTGTTGGATATGTTGGATATGATGAAGACCGTCTTGAAGCTATCAACTCACGTATGGCTGGCTGGGTACGAACCCTTGCAATTAAAAGTGAGGGGCAAAGGGTTACCAAAGGTAGTTTTATTTACGCATTATATGCCCCTGATTTAGTAAATGCGCAGCATGAATACTTGTTGGCCATGAATAGCAGTAACCCTTTGTTGATTCGAGCCGCAGAAGGGAAACTCAAGGCGCTACAAATTCCAAGTGATCAAATATCTATTTTAAAGCGAACTAGGAAAGTGCGTGAAACAATTAATTTCTATGCACCTAGTGATGGATATATTTCTGAGCTAAAAATTCGAGAGGGACAGTACGTAGAACCAGCTGAGGCGCTATTTAATATCAGCACATTACAACAAGTTTGGGTCAGTGCAGAAATTTTTGAGCGCCAAGCTACCGTATTGAAATTGGGAGATCCAGTTACCATGACTCTTGATTATGCGCCAAGCAGAACTTGGGTCGGTAAAGTTGATTATTTATATCCCACCCTAGACGCATCAACTAGAACGCTTAAGGTCAGGCTACGCTTTGATAATCCAGACGAGTTCCTTAAGCCGAATATGTTTGCTCAGATCAACATAAAAGCCGGTGGAACCGAGTCTAATCTTGTGGTGCCTAGTGAGGCTATTATTAGAACAGGAACGCAGAATCGAGTAGTGCTGTCATTAGGTGATGGGCGCTTCAAATCTGTTGAAGTCACTCTCGGTTCTCAGTTTAGGGAACATATCGTTGTTACATCTGGAGTTGAAGAAGGTGATGAGATAGTAAGGTCTGCTCAGTTTTTATTAGACTCTGAGTCAAGTATCAGTTCCGACTTCCAGCGCATGACTGCATTTCGTCCTGCTCAAGTCTGGGTCAATGCTGACATCGTTGATATTGGTCAGAATAGGCAGATCACAATTGCACACCAACAAGTACCAGAATGGCAATGGCCAGCAATGCGTATGAGCTTTGAACTTGATAAGAGTATTGCTCCTTCAAGTTTAAAGATGGGTCACTCCGTGAGTGTTTTGCTAAGGCAGGATGGGGAACGATACATTATAACTGGTATCAAGGAGCCGATTGCTAAAACAAATATTAAAAATTCAGATTCAAATAGTAGCAACGGGAAAGGTAAGGCTCCATCTGCTCCACAATTGGACCATTCCAAGCATGATATGGCCGAAATGGATGAGATAGGAGGTCAGAAATGATCACATCAATAATTCGATGGTCTATTGGCAATCGATTCCTTGTTCTTTTGTTAAGTGTGTTGCTCACTGCATGGGGAATATGGTCAGTCAAGCAAACTCCTGTTGATGCGCTGCCTGATTTGTCGGATGTTCAAGTTATTATCAAAACAAGTTATCCTGGGCAAGCACCACAAGTAGTTGAAGACCAAGTAACTTACCCATTAACCACCGCCATGCTTGCTGTTCCTGGTGCAACTACCGTCCGTGGTTATTCTTTCTTTGGTGATTCTTTCGTTTATGTTCTATTCGATGACAATACGGATTTGTATTGGGCGCGGGCGCGAGTTTTAGAATACTTGAGCCAAGTTGCTCCTAATTTACCATCTTCTGCGAGGCCCCAGCTTGGGCCTGATGCAACTGGTGTTGGTTGGGTCTATCAGTATGCACTGATCGATAGAACAGGTAAGCATGACTTAAGTGAATTAACCTCACTGCAAAACTGGTTTTTAAAGTATGAATTACAGACTGTAGAGGGGGTTTCTGAAGTCGCTACGGTTGGAGGAATGGTTCGTCAGTATCAGGTTCGTGTAGACCCCAATAAGCTGCGTGCATATGGTGTACCTTTGTCTTTAATTCAGACAGCAATAGAACAAGGTAACCAGGAAACAGGTGCTTCAGTTATCGAGATGGCCGAAGCTGAGTATATGGTTCGCTCCAATGGGTATTTGAAAAATGTCTCTGATCTAAAAAACATTCCATTAGGAACAAATGTACGTGGTGCTCCACTATTGCTAGGTGATGTAGCGGATGTGGTAACTGGCCCTCAAGTACGTCGAGGCATCGCAGAGCTCAATGGTGAAGGTGAAGTCGTTGGGGGCATTATCGTCATGCGTTATGGCGAAAATGCACAACACACTATTGATGGAGTTAAGACTCGTCTTGATGAATTAAAAAGTAGTCTACCAGATGGGGTTGAGATAATAACTGTATATGACCGCTCAGATCTAATCCAAAGAGCAATCGACAACCTTTCAGGGAAGTTACTGGAAGAGTTTATTGTTGTTGTATTAGTTTGTTTAGCATTTTTATTCCACCTACGGTCATCGTTAGTAGTGATTATCACCCTACCAATCGCAATTCTAGTTGCATTTATAATAATGAATATACAGGGTGTCAACGCCAACATAATGTCTTTGGGAGGGATAGCCATCGCAATTGGAGCAATGGTTGATGGTGCAATTGTAATGATTGAAAATGTCCATAAGCATATGGAACAGACACCCCTAACTAATGAAAACAGATGGAAGGTAATTGGAGAGGCCAGTGCAGAAGTCGGCCCTGCTATATTTTTCTCTCTATTAATTATTACCATGAGCTTTTTACCAGTATTTGCTCTTGAAGCACAAGAAGGGCGGATGTTTGCTCCGCTCGCATATACTAAGACTTATGCTATGGCCGCAGCTGCTGCACTTGCAATAACGTTAGTCCCTGTTGTAATGGGGTACTTTATTCGTGGTAAGGTACTTGCTGAACAAGCGAACCCAATTAATAGATGGCTAAGTCAGGGTTATATACCTTTACTGAAATGCGTCTTAGCATGGCCGAAGGTGACTCTTACTTTAGCATTTATCGTGACCGTTGTTGGTTTCTTGCCTTTAAAATATTTAGGGTCTGAGTTTATTCCTCCACTTGATGAGGGGGATCTGATGTATATGCCGACAACGGCAACAAATATCTCGGTAGGGAAAACGCGAGAGATATTACAACAAACAGATAAGCTGATTAGAACTGTCCCTGAGGTAAAGAATGTATTCGGTAAGGCTGGCCGTGCGGATAGTGCAACAGATCCAGCTGATCTTGTTATGATGGAAACCACTATTCAGCTGAAGCCTCAATCAGAGTGGCGTCCTGGGATGACACCAGAGAAATTACGGGAAGAGCTAGACTCATTAATTCAATTTCCTGGTTTGACAAATGCGTGGGTCCCCCCAATCAAGACTCGAACAGATATGCTCGCAACAGGAATTAAAACACCTGTTGGGATCAAGATTGCTGGTCCAGATCTTAAAGTGATACAAAAAATAGGACAGCAACTTGAGAAAATTGTTGGCAGTGTAGAGGGGGCATCATCCGTGTATGCTGAGCGTGTCGCCGGTGGTCGTTATGTCAAAGTTGATATCGATAGACTGAAGGCTGCCCGATATGGACTCAATATTGCGGATGTTCAAGCAGTACTAGCAACGGCTGTGGGCGGCATGGATGTTGGACAGACGATAGAGGGGCGAGAGCGATATCCAATCAATATACGCTATCCACAAAGCTATCGCGACTCAGTCGCTAGTCTAGAGTTGCTTCCTTTGATCACTCCCAAAGGTGAACGAATTGCTCTAGCTGATGTTGCTCGAATTTATATTAGCGATGAAGCCCCAATGTTGCGAAGTGAAAATGCTAGGTTAAATGGTTGGGTATATGTTGATATTAGTAATAGAGATATTGGATCATTTGTCGCGGATGCAAAAAAAATGGTCGGAGAACAATTAGTTCTTCCTGCTGGGTACTCTATTACTTGGTCTGGTCAATACGAATATATGGAACGAGCTAAAGCTCGCCTTACCTATGTAGTCCCATTAACCGTTGCCATCATAGTTCTATTGCTTTACTTGGCGTTTCGGCGTGTTCAAGAAGTGCTTCTTATTCTTACGACCTTGCCTCTTGCTGTAGTTGGTGGCATTTGGTACGTGTGGCTAGCTGGATTTAATATGTCAGTGGCCGTTGGAGTTGGATTCATAGCACTTGCAGGTGTCGCTGTAGAAACAGGTGTATTGATGTTGATCTATCTCAACCATGCTTGGGATGATCTCGTTAAGAACGATAAACTTGATAATGCAGGATTACATGGTGCCGTTATCCATGGAGCTGCAATGCGACTACGTCCTAAAATGATGACAGTGGTAACGATAATTGCTGGCCTATTACCTATCATGTGGAGTCATGGGACTGGCTCTGAGGTTATGCAACGAATAGCCGCGCCAATGATTGGTGGGATGGTAAGCGCACTCGTTTTAACTCTCTTAGTTCTACCTGCGGCATTTTACTTATGGCGTAGACGTACTCTGAAGAGCATCACTAATACTACAGGTGTTGATATGCCTGAATAACGGTTGGTGCACAGGCGGATGCATTATATGAATATGCATCCGCTACTTTCGTTTTCTTTATTTACAATCTGTTGGTATCTATCATGATGAACAAAATGTTTTTACCTATACTCGCTCTTCTTAGTAGTTACACGCATGCGGAGGGCTTGCTAGATATTTATAACTTGGCGAAGCAAAAGGATCCGCAACTTCTTGAGTCAAAGGCAATGCGTGACCAATCATTCGAAAAAATCAATGAAGAGCAAGCATCATTTCTACCAAAGATAAATCTTGGTCTTAGTGCTAACTATGTTGACGATAATCTGGATATGCAAACTGGGAGCGCAACGAATAGTGCAATCAATCTAGAGCAATCTCTCTACAACAGTGCTAATTGGATTAATCTTGATTTAGCTGCGAAGAATGCGACACTATCAGATGTTTCTTATGTTCTTGAGCATCAAAACTTAGTGCTTCGTACAATACAGACATATTTTAATGTTCTCCAGGCTGAAGATTCGCTGATTTATTCTCAGGCAACGAAAAAGGCAATTCAGAGGCAGCTTGCTCAAACCCAGCAGCGTTTTGAGGTAGGTTTGGCCGCGATTACTGATGTACATGAGGCAGAGGCCGCCTTCGATCAGTCTTTTGCCGATGAGATCTATGCAGAGAACACGCTTGAAAATAGCTATGAGGCTCTACGTGAGTTAACTGGTCTTGAGCATAGAAAGCTTAATAAGCTTGATACAGAGCGTTTCAGTCCTCAAAAAACTTTATGGAAAATTGATAAGTGGACTGATGCAGCAATTGAAAAAAATTTGGCATTACATCAGGCTCGGATTAAAAAAGAACTTGCGAAGATGCAGATCGATTTATCTAAGTCAGGACATAAGCCATTAGTTGATCTTACTATGGGGTTATCTTCAACTTATAATAACTACAAAGATAATACAGTTAATACGGACGGTTATTCCAATCAAGGCGACATTGGTATTAAATTTTCATTGCCACTATATACAGGTGGTGCAACAGCATCACAAGTCAAACAATCTTCTTTTGACTATGTTGCTGCCAGTGAGCAGCTGGAGAAAAGTTATCGCTCGGTCATGAGTGCAGTTAAGTCTTCATATAACAATGTTAATGCAAGCATAGGAGCCGTTCGAGCATACCAACAAGCTGTAGTTTCTGCTGAAAGTGCTTTAAAAGCGACCGAGGCAGGATATGAGGTTGGCACTAGGACTATCATTGATGTATTGGATGCTAATAGAAAATTGTATGATGCAAAGACAAAGTTAGCTATTTCTAGATATAGTTACATAGTCAACGTTGCCACATTGAAATTAAATTCAGGGTCTTTAGGTAAAAAAGAAATAATTGATATTGATAATGGTTTAGTTAATTTAAGGTAGTTGTGTGTAATCTATTTTTCAATAGGCATCAGTTTTGCACTGATGCCTTTTATTTAACCTGGAAATTCATTTCTCTTATTTATTTTTTTCGGAAGGTTTTTAGCACTTGTTACTATTAGTGCATAGCTATAAACTCATGCAGAAAATATAGCGACCTATAGGGCTGTAGTTTTTAATGTGGATTTAAGTTTTATAAAGACCATTGTTTAAATAATCCGCACTATACGTGCGAATTGCTCCATTTGTTCTTTCATCCGCTTTATTTCACAAATCGATGCTTCTTGAGTGGAACGAACTGAGAAGTCGGTAATCTGATCACCACCATCCCCTTCCAGCCAGCATCATGGGCAAGTTACTTCATTCCATCACTGAAATTGGCTTCAATATAGCAGGTCTCTGATTAATCGTGTCTCACTCATCTTCTGTATTGATGCCGATGCCATAAGCAACTGGTTCCACCATGGCTGTGATGGGTTATAGGGCCGCAGTCAGCTATACACCGACCAGACTACCTGTACCTTTCGATGTTCAAGGGGATTTGCAGCCTTACCCTGCGAACCACTCAGAGACTATGCGACTCCCTGTTTTATCTGATGAATGTGCTGCCGTGTGCCCGCACAATGAAGTTTATCGATCAGCAGCCCACAAAAGGGGTATCACCGACTTGGTTATCGACTCGACCGGCCTGAAGGTGTTTGGAAAGGGTGAGTGGAAGGTAAGAAAACACGGTGCCGAGAAAGGTTGCGTCTGGCGTAAGTTGTATCTCGCGGTTGACCTAGCGACTCACGAGGTCGTGGCAGCGGAAGTGTCGTTGGAAAATATTCATGGTGCTGAGGCGCTGCCAACACTGCTCAATACACTACGGCGCATTATGCTGATGCTGTCTATGAGAGCAAAGCCAGCCATCAGCTGATAGCGCACAAAGGAGTGACGGCCTGTATCCTGCCTTGCAACAGGGGCCATGGAAAAAGGGGCACCAAGAAATGAGGTCGCGCTGGTGATGCGCAAGGAAGGACGCGCACACTGGAAGAAAATGCCTGGGTATCACCGTTGTTCACTAGCATAAACGGAAATGTATCGGTTCAAACAGTTGCTGTCAGGCACAACCTGCCTGCGTATCGACAACGGCCAGGTAGGGCGATGGAGTATGTGCGCGAGATAAACAAACTGAGCATCTTTAGACTTCCTGTCAGGAAGTACCGAGTGTAGCAGTCACTTGGGGCTGAGGAAGTCGTAGCTTGATAGCTGATTTAGGAAACAACGCATCTTTCATCCCCTTATATTGCCACTTTGTCATTTTGATATGGGTGTGCGTATTTTTTGGTAAAGGTTATTTTGTCATCTTGCGTGTATATAAAGTCGATTTGTAAACCTTGCTCTATTATTCAAGTTAATGATCTAAATCAGTATTTTTTAGTATGATATAAGGGATAGCTGCTTTTAGCGTCTAAGAGCATGGATATAAGGGGGTTGAAAGACTGGTTTATCTTCGCTGCATAGCAGCGGAATGTCGGAAAAAATTTTTTTGCTCTCATAATTAGTAAATGGACAGTTTTTCGAATTTTTCAAGTGGTACAAATGAAAAAAAGTTAAAAATTCATTGTATTGCTGTTTTTTTAAACGATTGTTGGTGGTTTTTCGCTATCAAGGTGTTTCAATTTACTTCATGAAGCGCAAGCTGCAAGCTCACAAGAACCATTCGAAACGAAAACGAGCTCCCGCCTTGTCTATCAACTGGTTGCAGTAGCTCCACCCAGCAGCAATAAATCCAGTTTTTCATCAGCTCCGGTCTGAGATTTTCAGCCTGTATCTCCATCCTCATTACCAGCTCTGCTGGTCTGCTGCATGTGTTATATTCGGCTCAAACATTGAGCTGAATGATGGGCTGGGTCGGCTCATTATTGAGACCCTAGCATGTTGGATGAGGAAATAGTGGAATCATTTTGGATTTGGCAACAAGCAGACTGGCCCCATTTTCGTTGGCGGGATAGCGAGATATTGCCCAGATTACGGCAGGTTCAACGCAGGCAGGGAATTCTAATCGGTCGTCATTCCAGGTTGGGGAACCCCGACCAAACGTTGGACACGTTATTGGCTAACATCATCGCCTCGTCCGCTATCGAAGGCGAACGCCTCAATGCACAATCCGTGCGTTCCTCTCTGGATAGGCGGTTAGGAGGCTCACAAACTCAGTCCTATCCAGTATCAGAGCGCTCAGAGGGGCTCGCGGTCATGATGCTGGATGCCATCGACAATCATGGACAGCCGTTGACGATTGAGCGGCTTTACCAATGGCATCGTTGGTTGTTCCCCGTCAACGAATGGTCGGTGCAGCCAGTGAACGTAGGGCAGTTGCGAGGAGATGAGCCGATGCAGGTTGTCTCTGGGCGTGTTGATCGCCCCACCGTGCATTTTGAGGCACCGCCCAGAGCAACTCTGGACGATCAACTGGCCGAGTTCATCCCCTGGTTTAACCAGACTCGGCATGACCCCACGATGGATCCACTGCTTCGTGCGGCGATTTGCCATCTCTGGTTCGTGACCCTGCATCCCGTTGATGATGGTAATGGGCGGCTCACGCGGGCATTGACCGATCTCGCGCTGTCACAGGCTGACAGCCACAGCATCCGGCTGTATGCCATGTCAGTTGCGATTCTAGAGCTGCGGGGTGACTACTATCGAGCGCTTGAGTCAGCGCAGAGGGGCTCGCTAGATATTACCTCCTGGATCTGTTGGTTCCTCGACACACTGGATTACGCCATAGAGCTGGCATTACAGGTTATTGAGCGTTCTCTTGCCAAAAAACATTTCTGGTTGCAGCACTGTCATGATGGTCTGAGTCCAGAGCAAACCAAGGTTATTAACCGTTTATTGGATGGCGGCCAACAAGGTTTTGAAAATGGCATCAACGCCAGCCAATATCAAAAAGTCGCCGGAGTCAGCAAGGCGACGGCTACACGCCATCTGGCCGAATTGGTGGGTAGGGGGTGCATTGAGAAATTACCTGGTGGCGGACGCAATACACGCTATCAGATCCGCTTGCACACCGAGGGAGTTTGAAAAAGCATCGCCATGGGGCGTTAATTTCATCTGGTAGATGAAAGCTGCGATTGGTGTACAAATGACGCTATTTAGTTAAATGTTGACGCCATGATGTGTGCCGTCAGGCATATGAACGAATAGACTTAACCGACAGTCATGGCTCTCAACTAATCTTTTGAGTGATAACAAACTATCGAGAACATCGGGATCTATTGTAGGAACATCACCAGGCCCGAGATTTGAAAGCAGTTTGGTCACACTGAGACGTACCAGTTGCTCTTCGGCCAGAGCCTTGGCTCTCTGGACAACCTCGGGTGATTCGGATGAAATCATATCCTCCAATGTCCTCCCCATACGGTGCTCCTACTACAGATAGAATTAAAGGCCCACGCCGAGCTGGCATGGGCTCTCAGCACTAGATCAAAAACTCTTCCAATGCACGACCATTAGCCACTGCTTCTGCGATGGTCTTGGGCATGCGACCTTGGCCAGTCCAGGTTTTCTCCTGACCGTCTTCGGTGTATTTGTATTTTGCAGGACGAGGAGCGCGCTTGCTCTTTACTGTACCCTCTGCTTTTGCAGTGGTTGCAGTACCAACAAGCTCACTCGGATCTATGCCCGCTTGTTTCAGCAGCTCGGTAAACTCAGCCAGTTTTTGCAGGCGTTCAGCGGACTCTTCTCTCAATTTGCTCTCTTGCTGCTCACGCTCAGCAAAAATCTCTTCGAATTTTTCTCTGATTTCGACCAGCTGCTCGAAAGAGAGCTCGCGCAATGCAGCTCGCAGACTACGAATATTCATCAGTATTTTCAAAAAATCGTTCATTTTTATCCTCATGTATCACATTTTTATATCAGGAAAATTATCTCTCAATCCCAGCATCAGCTCCACTGTTTTTGGCACCAAGATGATTCGAAAAAGCATCATTTAAAAATCCTGAGCTAAATTGCGTTTGGATCTACTTATTGGCCTAGCTCCAATCTGCTATGAAAATATGTAGCTAAAAATTAAATCCAAGTGGTAGTGAGCGTTGAGACCACCTCACCAGATGAGCCGATGAAGGATCTTGTTCGGCTCACGAAATGAGCCGATAGGACAATATCATTGGCTCACAGAATGAGTCGATGATAAGAAATTTTAGATTTGCCCCTTGAGGATCCAGACACTTCGCCCCTCTTAACTTAAGAGGAAGTCTTGGATGACTAGGCCACTACACATCCATGTCTCCAGAAAGCAAAAAACCCCGCAACGAGGCAGGGTTTCAGCATTTTTTCAACTTCGCACTCAGGGTAGCGACTCTCCCTTGTTTCAACTTCGCACTTAGGGTAGCGAATCTCCCTG
Source organism: Aeromonas sp. FDAARGOS 1410 (assembly GCF_019048745.1). Lineage (NCBI taxonomy): Bacteria > Pseudomonadati > Pseudomonadota > Gammaproteobacteria > Aeromonadales > Aeromonadaceae > Aeromonas > Aeromonas sp. FDAARGOS 1410. The sequence continues at coordinate 1,900,565 of NZ_CP077401.1, forward strand.
TGCCTTGATTCTATGAAAGGTGAAGCCGCTAGTCAACATTATTACTGGCATAACCAGCATTGAGCACTTATTTGATATGTTATTTTTGGATGCCTTTGCACTCAAATTTTGGAGGTGTTTTCCAACCTGTAACGCGCCCGCTGCGTTTGTTGATCCTGCGGTATTCATTCCCCAACAGGATTTCCCATTCAGAGCCGTTCTCCGATAGAACCTGAAAAGTAGTCCCCAGCTCAATGCCTAAACCTGGTTCAGTACAGACCAACTCGGTCATCAGCCCTCCTCAATGCAGGGGCATTTGGTTGTTAATTTTCCACTCAAAACGACAGTTTGGGGTAGGATAGCTCATGAGAGGTCGTGTTTGTACAATGAGGAGTGCTACATGATGCCCTATGCAACCTATCATCCTAGTAGTGACGCAGTTACTCCGAACCGTCTCCTAGAAGGTCTTGGTATTCCTCGTGACCCACTAGGAGCACATCTATGGATCGTGGCTGGCGTTGCTCCTGGCATCATTCATCGACTGGCTGAATTGATGAGTGCAGACATAGGTTTGATATGCCGCTTAGCAGGCATTAGCCGCCACACTGTTGCTCGCAAGCTGAGGATTGGGGCTCCCCTATCAATCTCTCAGGGTGCCAGGATATACGGCGTTGTACAGGCCCTCAATGCGGCACTATCCCTCAACAAGAACGATACTGCCAAGGCGTTGTCATGGCTAAACAGACCAGCCTGGGGCCTCGGTGGCGTGGCTCCAGCCACATTGCTGAATACACCGATGGGGGTTCAGGCTGTTGTGAATTTGGTGGGACGGATTCAGCATGGGGTGTGCAACTAAATCGAGGGTTCTGATAGGCGAATCCCCACAGAATGCTTCAAAAACAACCAATCTCATCATTTTTTGAAATTTATTTCATTTACCCCACTTGAAAAATTCGGAAAACTGTCCATTTACTAATTATGAGAGCTTCAATGAAATTTAAGCCGCTCACCATTATTCCGCTGCTACGCAGCGAAGATAAACCAGTTTTGTACACCCACGGCTATTATTTCATCAATAAACACTCATAATTGAAGGTCATAACAATCTAATAACGAATTCTATCGAAGGAGATACCCTTACAATAACTGGTTAAATTAGTGCCTAAGGCACTGAATAGTAAAACTTCAATTTATTTCTTGCATATATATCAATCATATGGGATTCACGCTACATGGTGTCATGAAGAGTAGTTATTGATATGCACTCGTAAATTCGATTCTTACCATCGCGTTTAGCGTTGTAAACCTGAATGTCAGCTGCATTTATAAGCTCTTTTGCACTAATATCTTTTTTACTAACAGCAACCCCACCACTGAGTGTTACTCGAAGAGCATCTTCACGCCAGTCCAGATGCTCAACACCATGCCTTAATGCCTCCAGTAAAGATATCGCCAAGTTCCCAGAGCCCACTTCAAACAATACAGCTAATTCTTCTCCACCATATCGACAGAACCAGCCATGCTCATAAAAAATTGAATTGCCAAGTTTCGCTACTCTTTTTAATACAGAGTCACCAGTTTGGTGTCCGAACGTATCGTTCACTTTTTTAAAGTCATCTAAATCTAACAGTGCTAAATAAAATGGCTCTTGCTTTTTTAATAGCTGAGAAAGCTTTATGTCAAAAAATCTACGGTTGTATAAACCTGTCAGTTGGTCAACATTAGCCTGTAAGCGAGCTTCTGATAATTCATGTGTCGATTTGTAGTGGTCAAGTAAAACTGGCCACGGTTTTATAAGCAGCCCAATACTGCCGCTCGGATTCATTTGGTGTCAAACCACCGTTGTAGTGATGGGGACGAATGTTGCTGTAATAGCCCATCAAATACTCACTGATACTCTCCCTGGCATCGACCACTTTTTTGTAGCCATGTTCAGGAACCCATTCACTTTTCAAACTACGAAATAGCCGCTCCATCGGCGCGTTATCCCAGCAATTACCTCGTCGACTCATGCTCGGTTTTATCCGATACCGCCATAACAGTTGTTGATATCGACGACTGCTGTAATGGCTGCCCTGATCAGAGTGGAACATCACCCCCTGTGGTTGTCCCCGTTGCTCATAGGCCATGGTCAGGGCCTTCATCGTCAACTCACTATCAGGTGCGAGCGAGAACGACCATCCAATCGGTTTCCTGGCAAACAAATCCATTACTACCGCCAGATAGCCCCAGCGTTGGCCAGTCCAGATGTACGTCACATCGCCGCACCACACCTGATTGGGGGCCGTCACGGCAAACTGTCGTTCCAGTAAATTAGGGATAGTGACATGCTCTTGCTGTGCCTTACGGTACTTGTGCTGTGGTTGCTGGCGACTCACTAATTCCAATACTTTCATTAGCTTACTTGCTCGATAACGACTGAGAGGCCATCCCCTCTCAGTCACGATCCCCGCTATCGTGCGTGCGCCAGCAGACCCATTGCTGAGTTCATACGCACGGCGTATTTCGCTGCGCAGTTCGACAAGCTGGGGAGAAATGGTCGTTACCCTGCCAGCCCAATATTTATAACTGCTGCGGTGGATCCCGAACACCTCGCAAACACGGGCAACTGCATGGCTCTGCTTGAGTTTCTCGACTAGCGAGAACTGTTCAGGGAGTCGGACATCAAGAGAGCAGTAGCCTTTTTTAGAATGGTATTTTCCTCTTCCAAGCGACGTAAGCGCTTTTCTAGCTCACGGATCCGAAGTTGTTCTGGAGTCAGAGGTGTCGCCTTGGGAGAATTCCCAGCCCGCTCGGAACGTAATTGACGCACCCATAGTTCCATGGCTGATTTGCTAACGCCCATCGCTTCGCAGGCAGCGCGAATGGCGTATCCCTGGTCTAGGACGAGCTGCGCGCACTCGAGTTTGAACTGAGGAGTAAAAGTACGTCTTTTTGATTGCGTCATCATGCCACCTGTCAGTGTATGAGGTGAGAGTATCACCTCTAATCAGGTGGCCAAATTCACTATGCCACTACAATTTTGCCACTTCGTCATACACATGTGATAACTCAACCATTCTATTCTTAGGTGATTTTAATGAATTGTTACGACTTGACCTTATAACATTGTATAGCTCATTGAGCATGCGTTGAAAATAACGAGACCATGACAATGCGAGTAACAAATAAAGGATGCATGTTAGCGCGATGACACCTTGAACATTAAGCGACACACTCTCAATGACACCTTGTAATGTAGATTCTGGAACAACACTAACCAAGATCCAGTCTTGACCATCGACTTTGTTATATGCCACAAACATCCCAGATTCTTTATCATGGAATACGCCTTTTTCTTTTGTGAACTTTGAAAGCCAGGTCATATCTTTCATGGGAGTAAACATTAGTTCTTTATCAGGATGAACTAGCATCTTACCAGCCCCATTCACCAACATCTGATACCCAGCATCTTGCTTATAATTAAGCCACTTTGATATAGGTTGAAGTAATGTATCAATTGAAAAGACACCAACTAACTTCCCTGTCGGGTCTTCAATTGTTTTAGCTAATGAGAGGGATAGCGTTCCGTAAATGTAGTCATAATATGGTTCAGTCCAAACCATCTTGCCTTTATTTTTAACGGCAAGTTGATACCATGGCCTTATGCGTGGGTTAAAATTTGAGTCTGGTTGCCATTCAGGATGAACAAGCAATTGTCGATGCTCTGTGCCAACATAGATGTATTGTAGCCCAGCAGTTTCCTGATAACGCCGCCAGTCGTGTAAGTATTCAGATTGATGCGTGATCTTATTATTTATAAAGTCTTTATAATCAACCTTGCGATAGATAAGCTCAAACTGTGTTGTGAGGGTATCAAGATATGGCTTAATCAAAACATTATGAAGTTGATCATTCTTGGATACTAACTGTTGCTGTAAATCACGTTGCAGAGTGACGGTCATATGATAGTAATAAATGGCCCCGAGAATTAATATGGGGACGAAAAGCAGAACTAACCCAAGACGCATGCGGGAAATCAATGACCATGTTTTCCACTGGGTTTTATCACTCATTACACAGACATCCTGTCTGAAAAAATCTGATGGGCTAACCATACCAGAAAGCTTTAAATGAGCCCATCATTGTGATCACCCTCCTCGAACCTGAACGAGCCCCCTCAGGACGACTTGCTCGATAACTACTTACTACCGTTCATACAATCTGAACGTTAAGGTTTGTCTACGATGAAGACGATGGCCTGAGCTTTAAAGTCATAAGTGTCTGAATATATTATATTTTCAATGGTATGTGTCACACTGCATCAAATTTATAGTAACAATAGCCAAAGCCCCGAACACATCTACAGAGACACCTTCAGGCACAGTGTTCAGATCTAATCGCCTGGCCTCCCCAAACAACCTAGTGGTGTGCTGTTCGAGAATCTCATCCAGCTCTAAAGATGAGATGGATCTTCTCCAGCGAGGGTGAGCCTTAAAGTCCTCTATAACGCAGTGTTGCAAGCATAAATGTGGGACTTCGACCCACCCGCCTGAGTCAACGGAGGTATGTACCTTGGCTTGAAAAATGACTCTGACCATCGTGAAACATCCAGATGCAAAAACTGGGAGACTTGATGATATGAGGTTAGTTCATTAATGACAAACAAGTTAACTGCGGAATGGCTTTTTGCTAGGATGGTCGAATAAAACTAGGGGGATTCTAGGCGAGCTCTTGTTTGTCGAGCGAGCGACAACCACGCTACCAAGAGTGCAAACACTGCTCCTGTCATCAAAGATGAGATGGCTCGAAATCATAGGTCTACCTACTGTAATATACTGTCAGTACATCAGATCTACAGATGCACAGTATATGTTGGCAGCGTACAGTGCCCACACAACAAGGAGATGTTGATGCAAAGCCCTGTAGTACCGGATAACGAACCGCTTCGCTTAGACGCATTGCGCCGTTTAGCGATACTTGATAGCCCCGCAGAGGAGCGTTTTGACCGGATTACCAGGATGGCTCGCAACATGTTTGATGTGCCCATCGCATTGGTTTCATTGGTGGATGAAAACAGACAGTGGTTCAAGTCATGTTGTGGGTTGCCGGTATTGGAGACACCGCGAGACATTTCTTTTTGTGGTCATGCAATTCTCGGTGAAGAACTGTTTGTAGTTGAAGACGCGGCCCAAGATCCACGATTTTCTGACAACCCCTTAGTCACGGGGGAACCACACATTCGCTTCTATGCAGGCCATCCACTAGAAGTTGGGAACGGTTTGAAGCTGGGTACATTGTGCATCATAGACTCTAAACCCAGGGGTTTTAGCCCACGAGACCAAGCGCTGTTAGCTGATTTGGCATCCATGGTTGAGAGTGAGTTACAAGCCGTTCAGAGAGCAACCATAGATGAATTGACGGGGATAACTAACCGTAGAGGATTCATGCTGCTCGCCGAAAAAAGTTTGAAATATGCATTTCGTGTAAAACACCCAGCGGCCTTACTTTTTTTAGATCTAAATCACTTCAAACTAATTAACGATAAGTTTGGTCATGACATTGGCGATGACGCGTTGCGACATATTGCCGAGTTGTTATGCCGAGTATTCCGCGATGCTGATATATTCGCTCGCCTTGGTGGGGATGAATTCGTTGTCCTTTTACCTGGCACTGGTAGTGAACATTGTCAGAGAATTAAAGAGCGGCTGAATCATGCAATAGATGACTTCAATAGTCATAGTGGTAAGCCATACCAGTTGTCATGCTCCTTAGGAATTGTTATTTACGATGCTAGTATTCCACCTGATTTAGATCAACTACTCCGGCAAGCAGATGAGGAGATGTATGTATGCAAAGGGCTGCGTTCATAATAGGCATCGATTCATTCTATGTCGTTCGGCGTTGTAACTCTAGATACAGGGCGTGCGAGTAATCTTTAAAGTTAAATATGTAAATATTACAAAGCAATCCAGTAGTCATCATATATTTTTCATTTAAAAATGAAGAAAGTTTAATTTTGAGCTATATTGAGCGTATGATATGTCAATGTGAGATCTATATGTTTTCACAAAACCTTATAAAAAACATATTTTATATTTTTTTCATTATATTCTCGCTAGGTGTAAGTGCTGTTGAAAACACTATAGTTTTGGTGAGTTCAGATGACACCTTCAAATCAAGGTATGGATGTTGGCTTCATAATATTTACAGCGAGGCATTCTCCAGACTAGGATATAAACTAATTTATCGTGGCGTTCCTGGTGGACGAGCCCCAATTCTGGCTGAGAATGGAAGTGTCGATGGAGAGATACATCGACCATTAGAATATCAGCAACAAACAAAAAATATGATTAGAGTGAACGAGTCACATTTTTATGTGACTATCGAGGCATATGTATATGATAAAAAGTTAGAATTTAATTCTTGGGATGACTTAAACAAAGATGGTTTAAAGATTGAGTTTAGAAGAGGTTCTAAGCGCGCAGGAGAGGTTCTCTCAAAGTTGATTAAACCATCTTTACTTACTGATGTGAATACGACAGAACAGGGATTGAAAAAACTGATAAAAGGGCGTACAGATATATTTATTGAGCAAACCCTTGTATTTGATAAAAACAAAAAAGACCTACTTGAAAGCTCACCAGAATACGAAAAAGTACATTCGGCTGGCGTTGTAGATAAATTAGAAGGCTATGCCTATCTTAATAATAGGCATTTTACGCTAGCACAAAGATTAGCCTCTACGCTAAACATGATGAAAGTGGAAAATAAGATTGAACAGTTGAAAGATAAATATTGCTACCATGATTAACTAGAAATATTTTTTGCCGCGCATTGTAATATCATCCTCCATGGTCTCCCCTTAGCCGCAAGGCTTCCATTGAGGCCGCTCATGATGTGATGCTGGCTTGGTCTCCTGTCGAGTTGAATCCCATGCGAGAAGCTAATGTGTTAACGATCACACTACAACTAAAATCCGTCATATGTAATGCTACATTCCATTCTGTTGCATCTCAAAGAATGCCATACTATTCGCGTTTAAAACCGATATGAAAAAAGGAAGCAAGGATGCAACCTCTTCATGAAACCTCAGAGCCCGACTTTCTACGCCTAGATGCGTTACGCCGTCTTCAAGCACTTGATTCCCCTACAGAGGAACGTTTCATTCGTATAACAAGGATGGCTCGTAATATTTTTGACGTGCCTATTGCCCTAATATCCTTTGAAGATAATGAGCATGGATGGGCTAAACCTTGTTATGGTCTAAACATGCATGAACCACTTCCGAATATCTCCTTTTGTAAAAAAGGGTTTCTCACAAAGAGCATGCTTGTTATAGAGGATACAACTCAAGATCCCCTATATGCTGAGAATCCGATGGTTATTGGGGAGCCATATATTCGCTTCTATGCTGGACACTCATTAGTCATAACGAATGGACTGCACATTGGTTCCTTGTGCATTATAGATCGGAAGCCAAGGGTTTTTGGTGACAAAGAGAGACTTTTATTTACTGACTTAGCATCTACAGTTGAGAGCGAGTTACGTGCTGTACAAATGGCTACAATAGATGAACTTACTGGGATCACTAATAGACGAGGGTTTATTCTTTTAGCTGAGAAATATTTGCAGCATGCATTTAGAACAAAGAGAAGTCTTTCATTATTGTTTATCGATTTGAATAATTTTAAATCGATAAACGATCGCTTTGGTCATGATGTGGGAGATGATGCATTGTGCCAAGCTGCCAGACTAATAAATATGGTTTTTAGAAACTCTGATATTTGTGCAAGATTAGGTGGTGATGAATATGTAGTTTTAGTTCCTGAGACAAACAATGAGTATTTACAATATATGCGTAGTAGGATAAATATCTCATTTGATGAATTCAACTTACACAGCGGAAAAGCCTACACCCTATCTTGCTCAGTAGGTATAGTGAGCTATAATCCCACGACCCCACCAGATCTAAACATGTTACTTCGATTAGCAGATGACGAAATGTATCGTTGCAAGCAAGATGGATAAATTAGATGCTAGCCATGGGTAAATTAATTATGTGTTCTCAGCAGGAGATTAATGAGTTACAATGATAAGAGCAACATGAACTTTTTTATCTGTGCTCATTCAGATTATTAAATCTACTTAATAGTTCTGTTGTGCGCCCATATAGTGACGGCGACTCTTGATTTTAGATTAAGTTTTCTTAAAATATTTTTCACATGTATTTTTACAGTCCCTGGTGATATGAATAAAAGTTTGGATATAACTTTATTCGAGTGGCCCTCAGCAAGAAGCTTTACTACATCAATTTCCCTATGGCTTAATGATTCGATAATGCCAACATTTATTTCTGATGATAAACTTAACATGGGTTTATTTTTTGGCTGAGGGCTTTCAACTGATGCATCTGCACATATACTCTTAATGCAGCTGATTAAATCAAGCGGTTCAATATCTTTTGAAAGATATCCATTGGCTCCGAACCTAAACGCTTCTACAACATCAATTTCCAAATCTGACTCGGTGAAGATAACGACCTTGCTTTTTATTTTCTTTGCTCTTATTCTCTTCAGCGTTTCTAATCCATTAAGCACTGGCATTTGAAGGTCAAGCAATATTAAATCTGGTTCATATTCTACTGCCAGATCTAATCCTTCTTTACCATTGCCAGCCTCTGCAATTACCTTCATAAGGTGATCTGTTGAGAGTGTAGCTTTGACTCCTGCCCGCAATATAGCGTGGTCATCTACAAGCAATACTTTTAATGCTTGCATTTCTTCGATTGAAACTTTGTTATCCATAACTACATTCTCAATACCATGCTAGCGTCACATTACACCATACGTGCATAAAAAACACTATAAATCAACACGTTAACCAATATGCAGGATGCAACTCTATAATGGCCCATAGCTATGTATCTTTATCATTTTAACCCCAGTCGTTTGGCTAGACGATGTAAGTTACCACAATCAATGTCTAAGGCTCGTGCTGTTGCAGCCCAATTATCATTATGATCTGCTAGTACCTTTTTAATTAACGCAGACTGAAATGCATCAGTTGATGCTCTCAAACCCATTTGGTTACTAGCGAAGTCATCCATATTTTCGGTAGGACTTATGCCAGATTGAGGCATTGGTGGTATAGCTATACTGAAATGATGGGTTGCAAGCGTCAGAACCGGACTTCGTTGCTCTGCTCTAGCCAATACGGCACCACGATGAATGGCATGCTCCAGTTCGCGCACATTACCAGGCCAGTCATAGCCCTTCAAAAGATGCAGTGCTTGAGGTTGGATCCGCAGTTGCTCTAACCCCATACTCACTCGACAGCACTCGCAAAAGTAACCAGCCAGCAAGGAGATATCATCCTCTCTGTCTCTCAAGGCTGGTACATGTATAGGGAAAACACTCAGGCGATGATAGAGGTCTGCTCGAAACTCGCCATCGATGACCGCTTTCTTCAAGTCTCGATTCGTTGCAGCAAGCACACGTACATTGACTTTTAGTGGAGTGTCATCACCAATCCGCTGCAAGTCTCCATATTGAATGACACGTAGCAATTTTGCCTGCAATGATAAGGATAATTCACCAATTTCATCCAGGAACAATGTGCCCTTATCCGCTAGTTCAAATTTACCCGCACGGTTATGAATAGCGCCTGTAAACGCTCCCTTCACATGTCCAAATAGTTCACTCTCTGCTACGGATTCCGGTAGAGCTGCGCAATTGAGATATACCAATTTGCGATCTGCCCGTGGCGAGCCAAGATGTACAGCTTTTGCTATTAACTCCTTACCTACACCCGTTTCGCCCAAAATTAGGACGTTTAAATCAGTATTAGCAACTATATCTACTTCATGCTTTAGCTGCTGCATCGCCCGAGAATGCCCGATTATCTCGAATCTATCTGCACCTGTTGGTGTTGAAGGTATTAATGGCTCACTGCTCTGGCGAGCTAAACGCTCTAGTAGTAATGAGTTACTTAACGCCGCTGCCGCTAGCGCACCAACTAAACGCAACTCTTCATCGCTAATGTCATCAAACTGGGCAGGATTCATTCCATCGATGGTCAATGCACCAATCAAGACTTGATCGGAGAACAAAGGTAAACCAACACAAGCATGCACCTTAAATTCTGCATGATCAGGGATCAAGCCATCATAGGGGTCTGGCAAGTTACTATCTGCCGGAAAGCGTACTACGTCACCAGCACGAGCAATTGCCTCCATGCGTGGGTGCTCCTTGATGGCGAAACGGCGTCCTAATACGTCCTGCATTAAGCCATCGATGGCGAGCGGGATGAACTGGCCTCCTTCGTACCGTAGCAAGGCTGACGCATCTGAGTTCAGTAGGCTGCGAATACTCTGGATAAGGCGGTGGAATCTGTCTTGATGTGAAATCCCCAGCTGTATGTCTATAGCAATACGAGCCAAACTGTCTGTCGAAATCATCGTTAGTGTCCAAATGACATTAATGCTGTCATTTAAACAATATCAACGCTATGTCATTTTAACAAATCAATAAATTAAATCTCATAAAAACAATAAGTTATGGGTTGGCATGTTAGCTGCAATAGTTGATATCAAGAAATACCAACTATTACATACTGAGGAATTGCCAGATGACCATTCATGTCAAAAACAACATTCACTGGGTCGGCCAACGGGACTGGGAAGTTCGAGATTTTCATGGTACTGAGTACAAGACAAACAAGGGGACGAGCTACAACAGCTATCTCATCCGTGAAGGGAAGAACGTGCTGATTGATACAGTCGATCATAAGTTCAGCCGAGAGTTCGTTCAAAACCTTGCAGCAGAGATCGACCTTAACCTTATCGATTATGTAGTGATCAACCATGCTGAGGAAGATCACGCAGGGGCACTGACCGAATTGATGGCTCGTATCCCAGGCACTCCGATTTACTGCACTCACAACGCTATCGACTCAATCACGGGACACCATCATCATCCTGAATGGAACTTCCATCCAGTCAAAACAGGCGACAGTCTCGACATCGGTAATGGCAAGCAGCTGGTGTTCATTGAAACACCTATGCTGCACTGGCCCGACAGCATGATGACCTACATGACTGAGGACGCAGTGTTGTTTTCTAACGATGCCTTCGGTCAACACTATTGTGATGAGCATCTGTTCAATGACGAAGTAGATCAAACCGAATTGATGGAGCAGTGCCAACGGTACTACGCAAATATCCTCACCCCATTCAGCCCACTTGTGACAGCTAAAATCAAAGAGGTGCTTGGATTCAACCTGCCAGTAAGCATGGTGGCAACCTCCCACGGTATTGTCTGGCGTGAGGATCCGACCCAAATTATTCTCAAGTATCTGGAGTGGGCAGACCACTACCAAGAAGATCGTATCACCCTGTTCTATGACTCGATGTCAAACAACACCCGTATGATGGCCGATGCCATCGCACAGGGTATTCACGAAGTTGACCCTGGGGTCGCAGTCAAGATCTACAACGTAGCCCGCCACGATAAGAACGAGATCCTGACACAAGTGTTCCGCTCCAAGGGAATACTCGTGGGCTCATCCACAATGAACAACGTCATGATGCCTAAGGTGGCAGGCATGCTGGAGGAGATAACTGGCCTGCGCTTTAGAAACAAGCGTGCTTCTGCATTCGGCAGTTACGGCTGGACTGGTGGTGCAGTAGATCGTATCCAGACCCGATTGATGGATGCAGGCTTTGATATCAGCATTTCTCTGAAAGCCAAATGGCGACCAGATGGTTCTGCACTGGCAGAGTGCCGAGAGCATGGACGCCAGCTCGCTCGTCAATGGGCGTTACATCCTATTGAGGTGCCTCGCCCAGAAAAAGCAGCCCATCAAGTGCCATTCACTGTTGATATCTCCCCTGTAGAGGAGACCACCCAGTCAGTTGTAGCCGGAGTAGACGATGAGCAAGCAATGCTTTGCACAGTCTGCCAGTGGGTTTATGACCCCGCCTTAGGTGAACCGGATCAATTGGTTGCGGTTGGCACTCCCTGGAGCCTTGTACCGGAGAGTTTCCTTTGCCCTGGCTGCGGCATCGGCAAGGAGGTATTCGAACCATGCGCAGTGGAGGCATGTGTATGAGCGCATTAAATGAGCATTATGCTGGTTCCAGCCAGGATATAGTCATCATCGGTAGCGGCTTTGCCGCTCAGCAGTTGGTAAAAAGCTTGCGTAAATTAGATGGTGAAAGACCGATCCGTCTTATTACCGCTGATAATGGCAATGAATATAACAAACCGGACTTGAGTCATGTGGTCAGTCGTGGTTACACCGCCAGCGCAATGACAAAGTTGACGGGGGCTCAATTTGCTGAGCAGCAACGTATCATTCTGTCACCTAATACGATTGTGCATAGCATTAGTCCGAATAACAAAATGGTACACACAAATAATGGCGATTTTTCTTATGGCCAGCTAGTGCTGGCAACTGGGGCCAGTTCTATACTGCCTCCCGTTCCCAACTCGGATAAAATGGTAACCCTCAATAGCCAAAATGATTATGCCAATGCCGAACAATTAATTAAGAATGCAAAACGCATTATGGTACTCGGAGCAGGTTTGATCGGCTGTGAGTTGGCTATGGATATGGTGGGCCAAGACCGAATTGTGACGCTTGTAGATCTGGCGGACAGCCCCCTAAGTACATTAATGCCAGCTGCATTGAGTCAACCGTTACTGCAAGCCTTACGGGAGCAGGGGGTTGACCTAAAACTTGGTCGAGGTATCAAGTCGATACAAAGAGGAGATGCCAACGAATCCTTTACGATAGAGCTCACTGACAGCAGTTTCAGTGAACAGGATCTTGTCATTTCAGCTATAGGTCTACAACCGAATCTATCCTTAGCGATGAATGCGGGACTGGCTGTAAGGCGTGGAATTGTAGTGGATGAATACCTGAGAACATCGAGTGAGCACATTTATGCGCTTGGTGATTGCGTTGAGTGGAAAGGTGAATTACGCCCCTTTTTGCAGCCAATTGTTCTCGGTGCCAATGCATTATCTAAAACTCTGATTGGTAAGCCAACACCACTAACGCTTCCTCCAATGCTAGTGAAGGTAAAAACACTTCAATATCCTTTGCAGTTAGCTGGTAGAACAAAAGGTACAGACCTTTCATGGCAGTTTAGATGGAATAAAAATGGAATGGTCGCAGAAGCTCGCAGCGAGGATGGTGAAATGTGCGGCTTTGTCGTAGGTGGAGACCAAATGGGAGCTGCATTCCCACTTCTACGCCTTCTTTCTAGATGAATAATTGCTGGCTGAGCATATGCTCAGCCTTACTTAATTTCATAGATTATTAAGGATAAAACATGTCGCTACTGCATAGTATACCAGCTCATTGGGTTGTTCGCCGTTCAACCCCATTCTTTACAAATGAAAACGTACCACAGGCTCTATTAACCCATCACAATACAGCTGCTGGCGTATTCGGTCAGTTATGTGTAATGGAGGGGACGGTAACATATTACGGTTTTGCTGATGAAACAGCGGAGACTCCTGAAATTACGCTTGTAATCCGAGCCGGAGAGTTTGCAACCAGCCCACCTCAGTATTGGCACAGGGTTGAACTATCTGAAGATGCTAGATTCAATATCCACTTTTGGGCTGAAAACGTAAGCTCAGATACCCCGCTCATTAAGACGAGAGAATAAATTACAATCTGGTCATCGCCACAAACAAGGCTAACTACCCATCCAGATCAAAATAAACAACTGGAATGTTGTTTATGATTGGCTGTTTTTTCGATGGGGGTTGGCTAGATGAGTGGGATTGAAACCATAACCATGCTGAGTGGCTTGGTGTATCTGTTGTTGTTCCAGTGGCATGAGCGTTCAGGTTGGTCTTGGCTGCCATTCCTGATGCTAACCGCTGCTGTATGGTTGACGGTAGCAGCCAAGCCACCACTAAGTAGTTTAATCGTACTTGCTGTCGCTATTGGCATGCTTTATAGATATAAATTAATATCCGTATTTTATGATTCAAGAGATCAACAACTTCGTAGTTTAGTTAGATATTTCTTAGTTATATCGTGGGGGTTTGTAACAATACAGTATGGTGTTTATATTTTTCAACTCCACCAGGGTGACCTACCTTGGCTGTCTAGACCTGATATCGTAGATGGCTTTCTACCTATAGCGGGCGGTCTTGGCTTGCGAGCGTTGTTGAGTTTGGGCATTACTGATTACCACCACCCAGCGGCAACAATCACAGTCTTGGTTATTTCCTTATCTGGACTCATTTTAGGTCGTGCCTTTTGCTCATGGTTTTGCCCTCTTGGGGTTGTCGGTGAATGGCTGCATCATTTTCGAAATTTGCTGCTACCTGGTGAGTGGACTCCGCCAAAATGGTTAGACCTACTGCTCAAGTCTCAGAAATTTCTAGTTCTATCATTTCTGATGTTCATAGTTATTCTTGCTGTTCCAAATGTTGCACTGCCAGGGTACTTGATGAGTCAGTATCACCAAGCTGCTGACATGAAAATGGGAGCCTTCTTTTTCAACTTGAACTTCATATCAGGTATTTTTGTTGTCTGGGTATTAAGTGTCACGATGTTTTTCAAGCAAGGTTTCTGTAGATACCTATGCCCTTATGGTGGATGGCTTTCCTTGCTGGGGATTCTGACACCATTGCGTATTCGCAGGTCTTCCAGCAGCTGTTTACGAAGCAAGGGATACGATTGTGATAAATGCAGTAGAGCATGTCCATCAAGAATACAGGTTCATGAACTTATATCAGTCAGAAATCTTGAGTGTACAAACTGTTTAACTTGTATCTCTGCATGCCCAAAACAAGCTAATGCTATTCATTTTGGCACTGCGAATAAAAAGGTTTCAGCAAAGAAACTGCTTGCAATGTTGTGTGTTTTACTTCTCTTAATGCCATTGCTAGCTCATGTGATTTTCGATTTTTGGACAAGCAAAACACCATTAGAACAACGCCGCTACCTATTGGATATTCTGTCGAGTCTTTCACATTAGAGTTGATGTCTTATCTCACAAAAGCATAAATAATCAACATTGATGAAATAAGGTGTATCCAGGTTAGGTTGTGATAGTTGGTATATGAACTTAGATAGCGTTAGGGTATATGTATTCAATGGATAGAATCACTATATACCTAACGCATATCATGGTTAGGTAAGTCACGCCACATATAGCCTTCGTTAATATATGCTGGATTGGATTTTAACTTTGATAGCGCTTCATTGATATCAGATATAACTTTATAACCCCACTCAGTTTTCGGTGCGGCAACATAAGTTGATATTTCTTTTGGCTGTCCAGCTATCGGAAGAACTTTGAACTTCCCTAGATAAGCCTTTTTATTTAAATCAGATACTGTTGATGAGCCATACCCAAACTTACTTTCTGTGTAATAGATAATTTCCTCTGGGTATGCAACGGTAAAACCATTTACATCTTTTAATAGCATATCCAGGACATTACCCATCGGAGCATTGAGCGAGTAGTTAACTCTCTTATTTGTTTTATCTTTAATTGCGAGGTCAAATTTACTTCCATAAGAACGAGATGCTATGAAATAGCCAAGTTTATCCTTCGATTGAATCAACCGAAGCAAATCAACACCGTCTCCATCAATTATATACTGCTTATAAGTGTTAAGCTCACTGGATGGTATGATTACATGTGGTGCAGTTGATAGTGTTTTATGAAAAGTAGAAAATGTTTGATACTTCTCTCTTTCAGGTGTCTTTATCATATTTCCACAAACAACTTTCTGTCCTTGCTCCATCATATGCCGGATTCTGGCGATGTTAGCCCATATGATCACATGGTTATACTGGGGCAATTCAGCTCTGATCATAGCGTCAGTAACATCAACCACACCTCTACCTGAATAGCTACCATCCTTAATATAAAATGGAGGGATATCATATTGAACCCAATGGATTGTCTCTTTTGCAGTTACATCGACAGATATAATAAAAGAGATGAGTATTAGAAGAATCCTTTTCATGGCAATTTCACCTCTCTATTATACTGATATAAACCATAGTGCGGCGATTAGTCAGCAACACTAACATCTTCACAAGAAAATATTGGCATACGTATGCGCTTTCGTAAACCTACTAACGTAGAAATTTCTGGTTTTCTGTATCGTCAAGGATGGTGCTGAACGTTGATACGCCGGACTCTCCCGCTTGTCGCCATACACGGCAGCATGAGGCTTGATTGTTGCTGTCCCATAGAGCCCATAGAGCTTGTACGCTATGTGGCGTGCTCTTGAGATCAAGTGCTGTCAGTCAATGGTTAGATAAAAAATGGTTTTCAGGTGAGAACCACACCTACACAATCAGTATTTGAAAATCATGGAATTTTGATATATGAACTATATTTTCGCCTTAAATCATCAATATCTTTTTTTGCTTTCCTTTCTTTTTCCTCTAGTGCTTTTATCTCATTTGATTTTTCTTTCAACAACTGCTCAAACATTACTTTAGCCAGCTCTCTTGCTTTAATATCAATGATGCTTGCCAAGTCTTTTGATTTTTCTGTTAGAGCCTCTTCTCGTTCTTGCAGCGAGATGAGGCTATCATTTAAATTTTTCTGTATTAGATCTAAGGAAGCTGAACGCCTACGTATTTCGACTTCATTAGCATCAAGCTGAGCCTCTTTGGCTTTAATGGTTCTATTTATATCATCAACCTGTGAATAAAACTCAGCCTTAAGTTCATCTAAATTGAGAAGATCGCGTAGTAAGTCTTGCTTTTGATCAACTTCATCTTGTATATGATAGAGACGGTCTTTCAATTCCATTTCAAAGCTTCTGTATTGATCTTCCAATAGGATTATTTTTTCCTGTGCCTCTATAATGGACGACTCTTTTTCTTTTAATACTCTCTCCCATCTTTTTAAAATGGCATTAGCCTTGCCTTCTGCATGCCGAGACTGTTGAATGACTCGTTGCATATCACTTAGCTCAGATTGACTTGTATTCTTTATCGCATTGTATTCTGCATTAAGACTTTTAACCTCTGCATCATGCTTTGAACGCAAAGATGAATACTGATGCTGTAAAGATAATAATTGTTGTCTATTATGGGAGTAAATCATTTCGGAGAAGTTGCCTACAGGGGCTACAGACACCCATTTTTTGGGGCATTTTTTTAGATAATCTCTTATCTCTTCTTTTGATATTATCTCTCCTTTCACACGAAATCCACTCAGGTCAAGTTCAATGCAGGTTGCATTCACCCTCTTTAATTCTTTAACTTTCCCTCGATCACAAAAATGCGTAACTGCAATTTCGATGAGAACCTTCTCTCCCTCGATGAACCCAATAACATCAGGTATAACTCTGCCTTCATAAACCTCACATACCATCTCATCAAAAACTATGTTTTTATGGATTGGGTTTATAGTTCCAATAGGCAGTAACAACTGCCTATCAGTTGCTAAAACCTCTTTAGCTAGGATATGTATTTCCGTTTCCGGCTTCCAGGTACAGGCATTCTGTTCGACTGAATTAGGCTCATGAGAGAAATAATGGGCTTTAACTTGCCCCTTCATTGCCCAGACAGCACCCCGACAACCGATACATGTGCAATTGCATGCTTTTCCACTCACAACATCTTTGACATCAACGATATGGCCGTTGCCATCAAGGGCGCGAGTCATCAGGATTCTTGCCATATCTATCCAACCCATAAATGAATTATGTAATAGAACGCATCATTTTATTTAGTTCATTTAGATGCTTTCACTACATGAGTAACTACAACATTTTTATGAAAAATCATACAGTTACAGTTAATTACTTTGAACTTCATCAAGTTCCAATTGGATTTAGATGTATGACCACTCCCCAGGTGAGCTCATTGAGCTTTAGAGGGTGCGTAGGAGCGGGCTGGTAATCAGGGAGGGGGGATGGATGCAGTACGGTGGAAGGCTCTGATATTGATACCAAAGGAAGGGCGCACGAAAGTAGCGTAAACAAGACACCGATTTTAGGTCGGTGTCAGGTGATAACTAGAACTGTATAAATATTCTCTACTGCTTATTATAACGTAAATGAGAAGTCCAGCGTTTCATTGTCAGATACTCTGCGCATCGCTTTAGCTCTATCCTTATCACCGTAGGTCTTAATTATTTGCTCCACGTCATCATTGAGCTTCGCTGCTGCACCAATAAAATCACCAGGATGTTCCTCGAGATGCGTTTCTGCAACAAGGTGTCTTAACGCATGAATGTTGATACCATGTTGTTTATCATGAGGCATCGTCATCAGATAGGCCTGATATGTCAGTGATATGAAATTATCTGACAGTTTTGATGATATTTCTATATATTTACTTCTTATTTTAAGGTTTTCCTCGTTGTTTACTTGGCTTTGTCGAATGCTACGCCAAGGGAAAAAGATATCAATATCGTCAATTGACTGAACGCCCGCAAAGGTCATGAGATCAAACTCAATATAGCTGCGCCTTATGTTCAAATACTCTTTGATCAGCGGGGTAAGCTGTTCTGGTAACTCAACATCAACATCCACGCTATTTTTTGCATTTGCGTTTTTAAGATATCTGTACTTTGTGTTATCGTCACTAACCATCGATGTACCAAAACATGGGATATATAGTTGGAATCGGTTACGCTGACGATGATATGTTATACTTGCATAGTTTTTGTTCTGTGATGTCGCATTAGGGTAAAATTTCAATTCAGTCCAGTTTGCGCTGCGTGGAGATTGATAAAAACTGATTGTTTGTATCAGTCCTGCTCTAAAATACTGCAACGCACGGCCAATCTGAGATGCTGCACTTTTTCTATGCGCCAGCTCTAGTTTTTTATCGTCTGTGTTATTCGAAAGTAAATTTTTTTGCTCAGCATTGGTCTTGTATACTTTTGCTTTATCGAATAACCACTGGCTGGCCCTATAAACCGCATTTCGGCGATCTGACGCAGGTATGTTGAGTAAGAATTGAATGTTCAGTTTCCCTTTCTTGCCCGCTTGGCCGCGACTGTTGATGCCTTTCTCTGCCATCTTAAACCAATTAGGATATTCCTCGATAATAAAATCTAGGTCTTTAAAAAACTCCTCGATTGTTCTGTTACCACGATCGGCACAAAACCTTAGGTAGCCCTTCGAATCCGACCCTCGTTTTACAAAATTTAGCACTCTAGAGAATTGGCTTGTACCCGTTTGCAGTCCTTCCGAATATTCAGCCATAGCCTGCATAATCTCAGGTATTGTCAAGTGATAACTGCTAACAGACATGTAATCAATAGCTAATTCAGTATGACAAAAATGTTGAAATGAAAGTAGCTGACTTTTAAATGCGATAGCAGAGCCGCATTCGCCCTTCGCGTTGATTGTCCATTCATTGTTTCTTCTGTTTTTTTCATTGACTTTTGCTCGTATCTCATAGCGTCGATCTGACCTAAGCTCGTCAGAAATGTTTACTATCGCTGGTTGTTTTTTATTTATTTTATACTCACAATACTCATCATAAACCTTCTGTAGATTTGGATTCAGTGACGAGCTAATGAATGTGCTGCGATTGATAGCCGACAGATCAAGATCTGACCGATTTTTTCCTCTGCGTTGATGGTCAACTTTTCTATGAATTTTATCTAACAACAAGTTTTTTGGTAAATTGAAATAACTTTCAATGAAATTGATGCGAACGTCAGGTACTCGCTCGGCAGGGTGTGATGTACCCATCATATAATCGCGCAAAACTTTTGTTGCGCTGCCAATCGCTTGTGGGCTACTTTTCAGAATTGGCCATGCCTCTGGGCAGTTAGATAATGACGCGTTGATAATTTCACGTGCTACTTCTCTGTATGTAATGAAGCTTTTCTTAATATTATTCTGCGTCTTAGGAGTGACCTCATCGAGCCAGAGACGCTCACCGTATTTCCTCTGAACTGCTGCTGCCAGAGCCTCACAAAAAGTCATTTTGCTGAAATCTATGTTGTTTATTTGAGCGTAGAACTCTGCCAACCGACGCACTCGTGTCAGTGGGCCTCGCGTATCACTCCTGCTCTGACGTGCCAAGGTCATTTTCAGCTTTTCTATTGTTTCACTGAGATTTTCTAACAGTGCAGTTTCCAGCTCATCCTCGGACTGCACAATTGATGTTTTCAGTAACATGTTGAGTGCTGTCTGATGGTGCCTATAACGCGCACTTTCAGTTTTGTCGCTACTCTCAATGCCTTGAATGATCCGTTCTCTCAACTGCCTAATGCTCATAATTGCCACTCCATAAAAATACAACAACTGGTCTTTTTGTTCATTATAGTGCTGCAAACATCAATCGCCACACCAAAACGAAAATTATCGCAAAATAGCTTTTGACTTATTTGAAATTTCTTATATATCAATGTCTTTTTTGGTTTTTTGTGAGTTTTACGAGGGATTTCATGATTTTTAAAATTGGCAATGAAGCAAAGATTGATTAGGTTGCAATCAGCATTAAACAACAATACATGAAGTTTACAACAGTGATGAATAATCAATTAAAATTAGACACTTAGCTATATTCTTTAATTCCTGAATCGGAAAAACTATGACTGTATTTCTCTGATTTGTTGTAATTATGGTGTAAGGGGCTAAGTTGGAAGGACATTTTGTTGTAAAAACAAAAGCATCATAAAAACATATGGTTAGCTAAAAAAATGTCAACAAATCATATAGTAATAAGTTATTGATTTGCATGTGACTTTCTATTTTTACAACAAAATCTCTTAGATTATAGAGAATCACAACGCCTGCTTGCTTGAACCCTCTTTATATCAAGCAAAAAGTGGGCTGTCTGCCCGCGTTGTAAATGGTAAAACGAAGGTGACTGCACAATGTCTCTACCTATGATTGTATCTGACATGAAAATATGTGACCTAGGATGCAAGAGTGCTCCAACGCCGTTTGGCTCTGCGTTGCAGTCCTATCTATTTCAGCCGGTAGGATCGTTCCCCATAGTTATTTGTCGCTGTACTGGTGGCAGAGTAGAAATGAGAACTACGGGGTTGTGTATATGATTAAAACGAAATGTTAGCCAGCCCAGCTTGGCTGCACACTCAGAACTGGCTAACTATGAGCCAGAATACATTTTTTGGTGATATGGATAGGGCTTGAGATGGCAGATTGGATGATGCTGTACGATGCGGTGTAGCGATTCATACCGGTCGAGCTAAATTAATTTCAGCGCTCGATACGCTGTGTAATGCCTGTGCAGTCGAGTCTGAGTACACCAACCTCAGTATCATCGATATTTTCAGAATGCCCCCAAGCTCAGGGTTATTGTTTTCAATGGTTTTGTTGTGGTCAACAATGAGGGGATTGAGAAACCTGCCGGTTTCTAGTTGGCCATCTGGACGATGCTTCTGATGACAACGAATGTGGTTTCGCCTGGCACTGGCTGAAACTGTACCAGACCAGACCAGACCAGACCAGACCAGACTTGGGTGGTTTGTATGCAGTTATAAGGTTAGGTGTTTGGCATGTTCGAGTTTATTGGCAGGCCATTTGGTTAGAGCAACAGCTATGGTTATGGCAGCAATGATGCAGGCGAGACCCCTAGGGCCTTGGCGATCTGATAAACTTTTTCCAGGGTTACCCTAGTTTCCCCACGTTCGATTTTTCCCATATGACCACGGTCTATACCAGCAATTAGTGCTAGTTTTTCCTGTTGCATACCTCGTGCAGACCGCAGCTCTCGTACATTTTTACCGAATGCAGTTGCGAGCATCGCCAGCTCAAACTCGTCAGAATCCATTTTATCTCCTCACTAGAGGATCTATGGTCTACGTTATACGGCGTGCTGTACACGGCTGTGAGTACACGCATATAATGACACTGCATATAAGCATCATTTCGAGGTGGAAAATGTCCAATCAGCAGATCGTTCTGAGCCAGAATCAAAAAAGTGGCACAGTGACACTAACCTTTCAAGATGCGGATTTCCTAGCCGCAGTAGGAGATTCTTTGAGAGTGGAGTCATTCGTACATGTCACTATCAATCAATCCGTATATGATGAATTTGTTAAGAGCATTATGGTTTCGTTTGTTGCCGAATTTATGGATTTTAAGCAGCAATGGCCGATACCTCAGGAGCTAAGAAAGTGAACAAGTCTCTGACATGATGGAGGGCATTCGGGTCTTTCTCGCGGTTTGCTGTATTGGTGGACTTATTTGTAGCTCATCCTCGTAAAGTAATGCCAACGTAGCCTCAGCTTCTTTGGATTATAACCGGCGCCAATTAGCGTTTTTATCGCCTTATGAGTCTCCATAGAGACGGACGTCATTAAGCACCTCTTTAATATCGGTAAACCCAACATAACATCCTAGCCTAGGCGTTCAGTCAGGATCCCATGCTCGATGCGGCTGAGGAGGTCGAGCACAGCCTGAGCGAGTTCGGGCGTATCCTGATGGTTGAACGGACGAACACATCCTAGGTAACGGAATATATGATCCTGTGTTGAGCAACATGTCAGTACTACAGCTTGCAACTCCGGCACCGGTACAGTGATGGGAGCCCGCCAGCACAAGCCTTACTGACAGTATTAGCCATGGATTGGTCTTGTTGCTTTGGGTCAACCCAGGGAGACGAATCCTACTTTGGGGGCCTGTTTTGTGTTGGACATCGCTCAATCACTCTTAGGTGGCTTCTCTTTAAGGGCGCGGATTTTACCTAAATGGCTAACCAAAAACTATACAGCGGAGCCGGGAGAACCGAACAATATCTCCGAGTGGGCAGGATTGGACGGCGTGAATCGCCGCCAATGGCCTGCCATTAATGGGGCTATTGACCCCACGGCGAGGGGTTGTTATCGGGATCTCGCTTTGTTGATTTTCCTGTCAACAGAGGTGAGGGGGACAGAGGGAGTCACTATAATCCCACCACGGAGATCCGGTGGAGAAGGTCATGGAGAGTTCATTTGGCGAAAGGATGCAGAGCGTACACGCCACCCTCAGGGAGCGTTTTGACAAGCTGAGCCGGGTGGCCATCGCAATCTACGACCCTCATACCGATCAGCTCAAGACCTTTGCCCACAGCACCGAAGGCCACTCTCCGCTGGTGCAGTACGAGGTGAAGCTGAGCGATGTGCCCTCCCTGCGCTATCTGGCTGAGCACCACCACGCCCGCGTGCTCGGCAATCTCGATGCCCTGCGTGACTCGGCATCGGAGCACAGCCGCAAGCTGCTGGAGGCGGGCTATGCCTCCAGCTATACCGAGCCGCTGCTGTTCAACAGCAAGCTGTTTGGCTTTCTGTTTTGCGATGCCATGGAGCCGGACTATTTCAACGAGCCGATCCGAAGCGAATTGTCGGCCTACGCCCAGATGCTCTCGGCGATCATTGCGGTGGAGTTTTTCTCCATTCAGACCCTTGGCGGGGCGCTGACCACGGCGCGGGAGTTCAGCCGCTATCGGGATGAGGAGACCGCCAACCATCTGCACCGGATGTCGGCCTACTCCCGGCTGATCGCCAGAACCCTGGCCCCTGTCACTGGCCTTAGCGATGAGGAGGTGGAGTTTCTCTATCTCTTCTCCGGGCTGCACGACATCGGCAAGATTGCGGTGCCGGACGGCATCCTGCTCAAGCCGGGCAAGCTGACCCCGGAAGAGTTCGAGATCATGAAGTGCCACCCCGGCAAGGGGCAGGAGATGATCAACCTGATGATCAGCGAGTTTGGCCTCGACGGCATTCACCACACCGACATGCTGACCAACATCATCGCCAGCCATCACGAGCGCTTTGACGGCACCGGCTATCCGCTGGGGCTGGCGGGGGAGGAGATCCCGCTGGCGGCGCGCATCGTGGCGGTGGCCGATGTGTTTGATGCCCTGACCAGCGAGCGCCCCTACAAGCAGCCCTGGCCGTTCGAGACGGCCTTTGCCTATCTGGAGGAGCATGCCGGCAGCCAGTTTGATCCCGCCTGTGTCGCCGCGGCCCTGCGCAACAAGGCCGAGTTTTATGCCATCTATCAGCAGTATCAGGATCCGGCCACTACACCGGAGACGGACGAGGCGAAATCGGCTGAGTGAGATGGGGGCGGCAAAGCCAGCGCAAGGGGGGATAAGGGACAAGCAAGAGGGGCAACGATGCAGAGCAAGAGAAGGGGACGCCAGCGAGCGTCCCCTTTGCATTTGTCAGATTGGATGGTCGCAGTTCTTCGGCTCGTCATCCGCAGTCCGTTATGGTTTGCGCGGCAATTCGTTTGATTGGTCGAGGTGGTCAGCGCTGGCACCCGAGCAGCCGCAGGGGCGGATCTGCTTGTCCGGTCGCTGCTGGGCCAGCCGATACTGGCGCCACCAGATGATGGTGGTCATGGCGAGGATCAGCACAAACGAGGCGAGCAGACTCAACAACCAGATGGACATGATCTCTTCTCCTTGCGGTGATGGCGGCCGCCAGCGTGGTGATCGGGCGGCTGTGATGCTGGCAGCAAGTATGGCCCTGCGGCGGTTGATGCGCTTGATTGTTATCGTGGGTGCAACAGTCGACTAAGCAACTGTTTCGCTAGAGTAACAATCTGACGAGTGCAGCGGGTGGCCCTATGATGCCGATTTGATGGTGTGGGGTGCCGACTTGCGCCGAGAATGCCTTATTGGCTCTGGTGGGATTGGTGGAAAGGGAAACGACACAGGCCCGAACAGAGGTTCGGGCCTGTGGTTTTTGCAGAGTGCTTTCCTGGCGAGCTTACGCCTGTTCGGCCTCGGCCACGGGGGCAGCGCTCTCGCTGCCATTGGCGAAGCGATCGGCCCAGAGGGCAATCACGCCGTCACCGGTGACGTTGCAGGCGGTGCCGAAGCTGTCCTGTGCCAGATAGAGGGCGATCATCAGAGCAATGGAGGCTTCACCGAAGCCGAGCATGGAGGTGAGCAGACCCAGTGCCGACATCACGCCACCACCCGGTGCGCCTGGGGCGGCGATCATGATCACACCCAGCATCATGATAAAGGGCAGCATGGTGTCGATGCCCGGAATGGCCAGATGCTCGGAGAGGAACATCACCGCGGTGGCGCAGGTCACCAGGGTAATGGTGGAGCCACAGAGGTGAATGGTGGCGCACAGCGGCACGGTGAAGTTGGCGATGCCATCGCTCACCCCGTTGTTCTTGCTCGACTGCAGGGCAACCGGAATGGTGGCGGCGCTCGACATGGTCCCCAGCGCGGTGAAGTAGGCTGGCAGCATGTTCTTGATGAGCTGGGCCGGTGAACGGCCAAGGGCCAGACCGGTACCGACGAACAATACGGAGAGCCATACCCAGTGCATCAGGATGGCCATCACCAGCACCACGCCAAAGGTCTTCAGGGTGGCAAATACGGTGCCTTCCACCGTCATCTCGACAAAGACACCGGCGATGTAGAACGGCAGCAGCGGAATGATCACCTTGGCCAGCAGGCGGTCGATGATGTCACGGCCCTGATCGGCGACCCGACGCAGATCGGTGGCCTGGGTGGCGCTGATGCCGATACCGAACACGAAGGCGGCGGCTAGCGCGGACATCACGCCAAACAGCGGCGGGATCTCCAGATTGACGTAGGAGGCGAGCTTGACCGCCTCGGCGGTAGTGGGCTCGGCAGCTGTGGTCAGTTGCGGGATCAGGTGGCTTGCCACGGTAAAGGCGAACAGGCCCGCCAGAATGGTGGAGCAGTAGGAGAGGGCCACGGTTTTGCCCAGCAGCTTGCCGGAGTTCTTCGGCAGGCTGGCGATACCGCTCATGATGAAGAAGAGGATGATGAGCGGAATGGTGAAGGTAATGAGCTGACCTATGACTGTCTTGGCCGTAAACAGCACGCGCGCCACCCACTCAGGGGCGTAGAGACCGAGCAAGAGACCGGCAAGGATGCCAGCAATGAGTTTGAGGACAAGTTTCATAAGGAAATCCGGTGTTGGTTGTATTGTCTGATTTGTTATTAAATTTTGATATTAATCACACTTTCTAACACAGAATCCGCATTATGTCTGTCTTGAATGGGTTAACGCCGAGTTAAATATTGTTAATGACTGTTTTTCCCGACCGGAAAACGCCCATATTTAAACGCGCAAGATGCGGCATGGTGTATCGAACATGGTGGGCTGACAGAGGGCGTACAGGGCATCGGGGTCAGAGCCTGCGCGGGATAAAAGCGAGCGCCGTTAAGGGGTTAACCGGCGCCGCCAATCAAGCGGTCGTGCGGGTCAGCAGCAGATAACTCGACGCCGCCGCGGATTGGGCAGGCTGCTCCGCGCAGATCGCCAGCGGGATCTCATCCTCTGTGAGTTGCTCGGCCAGTTGCGCCATGGTGGCCGCGAGATCGGTTGCCACCGGCAACGCCAGTAGCGCACCCGGTTTGAGCAGGGTGGCGAGATGGCGCAGGGTGTCAGTTGCTTGCTGCCCGGCAAGGTTGGTAGGGCGACTGAGCCAGATGCCGTCATAGGGGAGCACGCTGCGCATCCCCGCGATAGGGCAGACCCGCACGGCCTGACCCGAGCGGCGCGATGCGCTGCGGGCCAGCGCCAGCTCGGGTTCGCAGGCGGTGACCCGAAAACCGCCATCCCGCAGCCAGCAGAGATCCACCCCGTCGCCGCAGTCAAGGTTGAGCAGGTGGGCGCCAGCGGCCAGCCGGGCCGTAAAGGCGGTGTGCGCCGGAGTCGGGCTGGCGGAATGGTCGTTATCGTGGGTGATGGCGTCAGTGGATGTCACAGCGATGGTCTCGGGCCGAGGCGGCTACAGGGGGCGCTACCTTAGCAAATCGGGGGCTGCGCTGGCAAAGCGGCCTGCAAGTTGGCGCAGAGGGTGAACACTAGGAATGAACCGCCGGATTGCGGGGTTGGGTCAGCATGGTGAACATGCAGTCGAGCAGGTACTCCGACTCGGCGGCCAGATCGATCCGCTCCGGAAAGTGGAGCCAGTTGATGATGTAGCCATCGAGGGTACAGTGGAGCAGAGTGGAGGCTCGCCGCAGATCCAGATTGGCGGGCAGCTGTCCGCGCCGGATGGCGTTGGTGAGGGTGGTCTCCAGATCCCGGAAGAAGTTGCTGGACTGGCTGCGGATATGTTCGCGCAGGGAGATGGCTTCCCCCTCCAGCGATTCGAGATTGAAGAGGATGGTGAACATCTGCTGGTGGGCCTGATCCCGGGTGATGCGGGTCAGCACCTCTTTGAGGAAGTCGCGCAGCTTGCCGAGGGGGTCGGGCTCCTCTTCATTGACGCAGGCGTCGAGCTGATGGGCGAGGGGTTGGCAGAGCTCCTCCCAGAGGGAGAAGAAGAGCTCCTCCTTGTTTTTGAAGTGCCAGTAGATGGCCCCGCGCGTCAGGTCAGCGGCTCTGGCAATGTCGGTCAGGCTGGTCTTGGCCAGCCCCTGGCTGCAGAAGAGATCCAGCGCCGTCTTCATGATGGTGCAGCGGGTCTGCTGTGCCTCCTCTTTGGTCCGTCTGGCCATCTGCTTCTGCGCCCCTTAATCAGCAAAAAAAGTCACTTACATACATTTATGAATGTATGTATATTGCCTCATCTTTCCGATTTTTACCAACAGGGCCCACGTGGCCCTGATTGTTCATTGACTGGCAAAGGCTCAGGTGTTTCATGCATAAACATATTCTTGCTCGTTCGGTAGGTCTTGCCCTGCTGGCAACAGGCTTGCTGGCAGGTTGTGGCGACAAGGGCGCGCCGCAGGGACAGGGGGGCATGCCTCCCGTTGCGGTTGACGTGGTGACCCTGCAGAGTGCTCCGCTCAAGTTGACCAGCGAGCTGACCGGTCGCAGCGCCCCGTTGCGGGTGGCCGAAGTGCGCCCGCAGGTGGGGGGCATCATCCTCAAGCGCCTCTTTACCGAAGGGAGCGATGTGAAGGCTGGCGATCTGCTCTATCAGATCGATCCGGCTGTCTATCAGGCTGCCGTCGCCAGTGCCAAGGCCAATCTGGCCAAGGCGCAGGCCAACGAGCAGAGCGCCCGCCTCAAGGCCAAGCGCTATCAGGAGCTGCTCAAGGTCAACTCTATCAGCCGCCAGGACTATGACGATGCCGACGCCAGCTGGAAGCAGGCGCAGGCGGAGATCATGGCGAGCAAGGCGGCCCTGCGCACCGCCGAGATCAACCTCGGTTACACCCGCATCACGGCCCCCATCAGCGGCCGCATCGGTACCTCGGCGGTGACCGAAGGGGCACTGGTGACGGCCCAGCAGGCTGACAGCCTCGCCGTCATCCAGCAGCTCGACCCCATGTATGTCGATGTGCGCCAGTCCACCGCCGATCTGCTGCGTCTCAAGCGGCTGGTGGCCGAGGGCAAGGTGGTGCAAGACGAACATAAAGGGGCCAAGGTGAGCTTCCAGTTGGAAGATGGCACTACCTATGGCGAAGAGGGCTCGCTGCAGTTCTCTGACGTTACCGTAGATGAGACCACCGGCATGGTGGCCCTGCGGGTGATTGTCCCCAACCCCACCCACTTGCTGTTGCCCGGCATGTTCATGCGCGCCACCCTGCAAGAGGGCGAGCGGGCCAAAGGGCTGCTGGTGCCGCAAACCGCGGTAACCCGCACCCCTAACGGCGGCGCTACCGTGCTGGTGGTGACCGCTGACAACAAGGTGGATCTGCGCAACGTTCAGCTGGGTCGCATCGTCGATACCAGCTGGGTGGTGGAGTCCGGCCTCAATGCCGGCGAGCGGGTGATCGTGGCCGGTTTGCAGAAAGTGCGTCCGGGGGCCGTGGTCAATCCGGCTGAACAGGCTGCGGCGCCGGCAACTGCCGCCACCCCGGCCAACAAGTAGGATGGAGTAGTCGCTTCATGGCTCGATTTTTCATAGACAGACCCATTTTTGCCTGGGTGATCGCGCTGGTGATCATGCTGGCTGGCAGCCTGGCCATCATCAAGCTGCCGGTCGCCCAGTATCCGAGCATTGCGCCGCCGGCGGTGAGCATCTCCGCCAGCTACCCGGGCGCATCTGCCAAGACGGTAGAGGACTCGGTGACCCAGATCATCGAACAGAACATGACGGGGCTGGATCACCTGCTCTACATGTCCTCCCAGTCCGACTCTGCCGGCCGGGTGTCAGTGACCCTGACCTTCCAGCCGGGGACTGATCCCGATATCGCCCAGGTGCAGGTGCAGAACAAGCTGCAACAGGCGATGTCGCTGCTGCCGCAAGAAGTTCAGCAGCAGGGCATTCGGGTGCAGAAGACCTCCAGCAGCTTCCTGATGGTGGCCGCCTTCATCTCCAGCGATGGCAGCATGAAGAACGACGACCTGGCGGATTATGTGGTCTCCAACATCAAGGAGCCGCTGAGCCGTCTGGACGGGGTAGGGGATATCACCCTGTTCGGCAGCCAGTACTCCATGCGGATCTGGCTCGACCCCAACAAGCTCAACCGGGTGCAGATGACCCCGAGTGATGTGCAGTTGGCGATCAAGGCGCAAAACGCCCAGGTAGCCTTCGGCAAACTGGGGGGAACCCCTTCGGTGGCCGATCAGCAGTTCA
Source organism: Aeromonas sp. FDAARGOS 1410 (assembly GCF_019048745.1). Lineage (NCBI taxonomy): Bacteria > Pseudomonadati > Pseudomonadota > Gammaproteobacteria > Aeromonadales > Aeromonadaceae > Aeromonas > Aeromonas sp. FDAARGOS 1410. Next base: position 1,929,973 of record NZ_CP077401.1, read on the forward strand.
CCGCTACCATCATGGGCCAGACCCGTCTCTCCACCGTCGAGCAGTTCAAAGACATTCTGCTGCGGGTGACTCAGGATGGCGCCAAGGTGCGGCTGAAAGATGTGGCCCGGGTCGAGCTGGCTGGCGAGAGCTATGACGCCGAGGCGCTCTACAACGGGCAGCCTACCGCGGCGGTGGCTATCAAGCTGGCGACCGGTGCCAACGCGCTGGATACCTCCGAGAAGGTGCGTGCCAAGCTCAACGAGCTGTCGGAGTACTTCCCGGCCAACATGAAGATCGTCTACCCCTACGACACCACGCCGTTTGTGAAGATCTCCATCGAGGAGGTGGTGCAGACCCTGATCGAGGCGATCTTCCTGGTGTTCTGCGTTATGTATCTGTTCCTGCAGAACTTCCGGGCGACCCTGATCCCGACTATCGCGGTGCCGGTGGTGCTGCTCGGTACCTTCGGGGTGATGGCGGCATTTGGCTTCTCCATCAACACCCTCACCATGTTCGGTATGGTGCTTGCCATCGGCCTCTTGGTGGATGACGCCATCGTGGTGGTGGAGAACGTGGAGCGCCTGATGAGCGAGGAGGATCTCTCCCCGCTTGAAGCGACCCGCAAGTCGATGACCCAGATCACCGGCGCGCTGGTGGGGATTGCGCTGGTGCTCTCCGCCGTATTCGTGCCGATGGCCTTCTTTGGCGGATCGACCGGTGCCATCTATCGCCAGTTCTCGCTGACCATCGTTTCAGCCATGACCTTGTCGGTGTTGGTGGCGCTGATCCTGACGCCGGCCCTCTGTGCCACCCTGCTCAAGCCGATGAAACACGGTGAGTTCGGTGCCCAGCGCGGCTTCTTTGGCTGGTTCAACCGCGCCTTTGATGCCGGCACCCAGCGCTACCAGCGCGGGGTGGGCAAGGTGATCAAGCAGGGCGTGCGCTACAGCCTCATCTACGGTGCCATGCTGGCGGTGCTGGCGGTGCTCTTTATGCGGATGCCTACCTCCTTCCTGCCGGAGGAGGATCAGGGGGTCATTATGTCCATGGTGCAACTGCCGGTGGGCGCGACCAAGCAGCGCACCGAGGTGGTTCTGGCGGATATGCGCGACTACTTCCTGAAAAACGAGAAGGATAACGTCGACTCCGTACTGACGGTGGCGGGCTTCAGCTTCGCCGGTAGCGGTCAGAACAGCGGTATGGCCTTTATCAAACTCAAGGACTGGAGCGAGCGCAAGAGCCCGGATCGCAGCGCCAATGCCATCATCGGCCGCGCCATGGGCTATCTGTTCAGCATCAAGGAGGCGCAAGTCTTCGCCTTTAACCTGCCTCCCATCCCGGAGCTGGGGACGGCGACCGGTTTTGACTTCTTCCTGCAGGATCGCGGCGGTATCGGCCACGAGAAGCTGATGGCGGCGCGCAACCAGCTGCTCGGCATGGCGGCGCAGGATCCCACTCTGGTGCGGGTGCGCCCGAACGGGATGGAAGATACGCCGCAGCTCGATATCAAGATCGACTACGAGAAGGCGCTGGCGCAGGGGCTCTCAATTGCGGAGATCAACAACACGCTGGCAAGCGCTTGGGGTTCTGCCTACGTCAATGACTTCATCGACCGTGGCCGGATCAAGAAGGTCTATATGCAGGCGGATGCTCCCTTCCGGATGAACCCGGAAGATCTGAAGCTCTGGTATGTGCGCAACAGCGCCGGTCAGATGGTGCCCTTCTCCGCGTTTGCCAGCACCGAGTGGAGCTTCGGCTCACCGCGTCTTGAGCGTTACAACGGCGTGCCGGCGATGGAGATCGTCGGGGAAGCGGCGCCCGGCAAGAGTACTGGTGATGCCATGGCCGCCATCGAGCAGATGGTGAAGAAGCTGCCGGAAGGGGTGGGCATCGAGTGGACCGGGCTCTCCTTCCAGGAGCGGCAGGCGGGCTCGCAGGCGCCAGCGCTCTATGCGATCTCGCTGCTGGTGGTGTTCCTCTGCCTGGCGGCCCTCTACGAGAGCTGGAGCATTCCGTTCTCGGTGATGCTGGTGGTGCCACTCGGGGTTCTGGGGGCCATTTTGGCTGCTACTCTGCGCGGGTTGGAGAACGATGTCTACTTCCAGGTCGGCCTGCTCACCACCATAGGGTTGTCGGCGAAAAACGCGATTTTGATCGTGGAATTTGCCAAAGAGCTCTATGACAAGGGGATGGGGCTGGGTGAGTCGGTGGTGGAGGCGGCGCGTCTGCGTCTGCGCCCGATCCTGATGACTTCGCTTGCCTTTATCCTCGGGGTGCTGCCGCTGGTGATCAGCTCCGGCGCCGGCGCCAGCAGCCGTAACGCCATCGGTACCGGCGTGATGGGGGGGATGATCAGTGCCACCGTGCTGGCCATATTCTTTGTCCCACTCTTCTTTGTGCTGGTGATGCGCTACTTCACTAGCCACCAGAGCAAAGAGGCGCGCATGGCTGCAGCGGTTGAGTCAAAAGGTGACTGAGCAAAAGTGTGTCCATCTGTTCTGAGCGACAGATTACAATTTGATAAAAGAGTCAGTTAAAGCTGGCTATAAAATGGGGCAACACGAGCGGTTGCCCCATTTTTTCGCCCAAAAAACGGTAACTTGGTTGTGATCTGTTCGATTTTGAAAGGTGATTCGGATGAGTTCATCAAGTGCGGTCGGTTCTCCATCGAATCTTGATTCAAAACCCTTGATGAAGGCACTTTTTGGTGTGCAGATTTGTAGAAAACGAGATAGAATCTGCCGCTTATCGGGCTGGTAGACTATGTGTCGTTTGGTTTGGTACCCCTCTTTTGGCTAAAAATGCGAGCGGGTAACACTGTTATCGACCATCAAAACATAAAAATGCTGGAGGACACGATGACCAACAGCGAACAAAATCTGGTTAAAAGCAGCAAATTGGGGGCTGTAACCCAAGGGCGGTAGCCATCGTTTTTAGCTTTTGTGGCGTTGTTGCCCAAATCGATACAGCTTGAGGGACTAACTGAGGACACGGTGATCTGATCACCAGCATCCCCTTCAAGTCTGCATCATGGGCACGTCGCTTCACCCCATCACCAATTGGCCCCAATACAACAAGTCTTTGATTAACCGTGGTTCACTCACCTTCTGGGTTGATGTCGAGGCCATGAACAACTGGTTTCACCACGACCATCATGGGCGCGGGGGCCGCAGCCAGCTCTACACTGACCAGACCATCTGCACCTTTCTGATGCTCAAGGGGATTTTTAACCTCACTCTGCAGGCCACTCAGGGACTACTTGACTCCCTGTTCGAGTTGATGAATGTGCCGTTGTGCGCACCGGACTATAGCTGTGTCAGTAAGCGGGCTCGCACGGTGGCTGTGGCTTATCGACAGCCCCCAAAGGGACGCATCACCGACTTGGTTATCGACTCAACCGGGCTGAAGGTGTTTGGTGAAGGCGAGTGGAAGGTCAGAAAACACGGCGCCGAGAAACGGCGAGTCTGGCGCAAGTTGCATCTGGCGGTAGACCCGGTGACCCACAATATCGTGGCGGCGGAAGTCTCACTGGAAAATGTCCATGATGCCGAGGTATTGCCCACCTTGCTCAACCCTGTGCGGCGCAAACTGGGGCATGTTTATGCGGATGGCGCCTATGACAGCAAAGCCAGCCATCAGCTTATCTTGCGCAAAGGGGCAACAGCCTGTATCCCGCCTCGCAAAAGCGCGGGGTTATGGAAAAAAGGACACGCAAAAAATGACGCGGTGCTGGTGATGCACAAGGAAGGACTGGCGCACTGGAAGAAGATATCGGGGTATCACCGTCGCTCACTGGCAGAGACGGCGATGTATCGGTTCAAGCAGTTGCTGGCGGGGAAAATCAGCCTGCGTAACTACAACGGCCAAGTGGGAGAAGTCATGGCGTATGTAAGCGCCATCAACAAACTGAATACCCTTGGCCTACCAGTCAGAAAGCCCCGAGTGTAATGGTCACTAGGAGCTGGGGAAATCATGACTTGCTGTCTGATTTGGGCAACAACGTCGACTTCGACCTGTGGAGCATTGCCGGCTCCAATGTCAGGGCATCCAAAAATGCTGCTGGAGCGCGTAAAAAAACACTCAGTTAAATCAAGCTCTTGGTCGATCACGTGGCGGTTTTGGCAGCAAAATTCACTTGGTCACAGATGGTAATGGTTTGCCGCTGTGATCTGCCTTTCGCCGAGGCAATCAGCGGAAATCAGATATGCGACAAGGCGTTGGCCATGGCAAGGATACCGACCTCATCAGGCCGTCATCGCATGAGGGCAATGCATCTTACCGCAGATAAGGCCTATAGCAGCAGGGCTATGCGGGCCGAACTCCGGCGCAGAAGGATAAAAGCGGTCATCCCGCAACGTAGCGAACAGCCGCGGCACCATAAGGGGCGTGCACTGGTATTAGACAAAGCTCGTTATCGCAGGAGAAATGTGGTCGAGCGGTGTTTCAGATGGCTGAAGAAGTTACGCCGATTCTCAACGAGGTATGAAAAGCTGGCGGTAAGCTTTGCAGCTTTTATCAAGCAGGCTTTCTGCCGTCGTTACTTGCGGGAACTATTGGTGGACAGAAAACCAGCATTTTGAGAACGCAGCCTAGCGTCTACTGGAACGGGCTGGGCGAGGTGCGCAAGGCGACCTTCCGCTTACATAACATCTCCACCAAAGATGTGTATGGCGATCTGAATCGTCCCCAGTTTCCTAGACACCTCACAAAGAGAGCGCAGCATCATGGCTGCATTGAGTCAAGAGAATATAATGTGTTGGCAGCAGGCGCACTGGCGAGCCAGTGCGCCTGATTGGTCAAGCCTGAAAACCATTGGTGTAGCCGTTTCATATCGTATTGAATAAAGAAAACCATACTCGAGATGCGCTATTTCATCAGTTCAAAAGGTGCTGGGACGTGATGAATTAGCCCAAGCAGAACGAGGGGTCTGTGCGATAAAAACTCAGGGCGAGAGCATGAGTTACTGGCATGTTAAGCAAAAAACTTTAACCACTGTCATCCCAAGGTGCTATTACATTCCCTACTCGTATTTTTTACAGGTGGGTGCTGAATATGCGATGCCAAATTTGTTCAGCATTGGCCTAGTCACCTATCTCGTCATGAAAAACAACAAAAATCAACTCATGCTCTCGCTCTGCACCATAATCTAAGTATCACTGAAGACTGTGTGTTCAAATTTTAAAAAATACAAATAGGTGTTTAAGTTGTTAATTAAAAATAGTATATATAATCTATTAGGTTTAGGGTTGCCATTACTGGTTGCTATTTATGCCATTCCTGTATTGATTCAACAGTTAGGAGTAGATCAGTTTGGCATATTGACCATGATCTGGGCTATTGTGAGCTATTTTGGTTTATTTGATTTTGGCTTGGGTCGGGCTTTAACACAGAAGCTGTCGTTTTATATAGGTAGTAATCAATCTGATCGAATATCACCACTTGTCGTTACGACCATTACTTTTCTTTCTATAACTGGAGTTTTAGCTGGGGTGATTCTTCTTCTATCAGCCCCTTTATTTTATAAAATTGAAACAAAAGTATCAGAGAGTTTATTGTTTTCAACTTTGTCAGCAATGTCAATAGCAATGCCCGCCGTCATTTTAACAGCCTGCTTCAGAGGAATACTTGAATCTTTAGGTAAATTTAAAATAATTAATGTTATTAGGCTTCCAATGGGCATATTTACCTTTGTTGGGCCATTAGCTTCTATCTATTTTTTTGGGCCTGATATTAGTAGTGTTGCTTGGATTCTAGTTATTGGCCGCTATATTTCCCTGCTTGCTCATATAATATATGCCAATAAGTATATAAAACTTGATTATTATCTTAGTAATATTAATATGGCAGAGTTAAGTCTACTCCTTCGCCTAGGGGGGTGGATGACAATAAGCAATGTTGTGAGCCCCCTTATGAGTTACATTGATAGATTTTTGATAGGTGCATCGATATCAACAGCATCGGTGTCATACTATGTTACACCGCAAGAACTTTTAACTAAACTTGCAATTATTCCAACATCAGTAACCTCAGTTTTGTTCCCATCATTAGCTGAAAACATTGAGAACAAAACTAAAAAATATCAGCTCTATTATAAATCCATATTAGGCATTGTGTTTATTGTTCTGCCACTAACTATTATTATATTTATTTTTTCAAAGGATATATTGACTTTGTGGATAAATGAGGATTTTTCTAATAATAGTTTTGAGATACTTCAAATTCTTTCGGTAGGGATGTTGTTTACATGTGTTGCACAAGTGCCATTTACATTAATCCAAAGTCAAGGATATGCACAATATACAGCAAAGCTGCACCTGATAGAATTTCCAATTTATGTTTTATTAATATTTATCGCAGCAGAAAGCTGGGGGGCTGTAGGGGTCGCGGTCGCATGGTCTTTGAGAAACTTTATTGATACTATTTTACTTTTTTATCTTGAAAGAAAAATTCGTTAAATGAAATTTCTGAACCAAAATATTATTTACCTCCCATTTCTTCTTATATTTTTAGGGGAGCTAAAGGTGCCTGTCGGAGGAAGTACATTCTCACTTCCACTTTCTTTTATTACTACCCCATTTTTAATTTCTGGTGTTATCGCAAATAAGAAATACATTGTAGATAAATTGTGTTTGATATTTTCTTTTATAGCCTTATTAGGTTTCGCCTCGATTCTTTATAATCCCGTAGCTGAATTTTCTCGTGGGCTTGTTGGAATGCTGCCTGTTATTTATATGATTATGATGCTATTTTCTTACGCTCAAGTTAATCTTGATGAAGAAGTTGCATTGAAATATTTAACAGTAGGTGTAATGCTATTATCTATTCAAATATATATTGATTTTATTCATGCGCAACTTAGTGATGGTGATTATTATGAAAAGAAATTATTTATTGAAACTTGGCTTGGTCGTTCCAATTTTTTGGCAGCTTTTTTGATTTTCTCATTAGGTTTAATAAAGAGAAATGTTTTTGTATTCGTGTTTATCTCCATGGCTGTGTTTGCCACAATGTCGCGTGGAGGTGCATTGATTATGTTAGTAATGTATCTCATAATGGCACTATACTATATTAATCACAAAGCTAGCATGACCGTAAAATACTTTATTTTTATCGTGTTCTGTTTAGTGTCATTAGTTTTTATTTTTATTATAATATCACACATTGATTTTTTTAAATCGTTTGACTTCAGATCTGTTTTTAATCGGTTTGATTTATGGCTTTTTTCAATCGAATTATACAGTGACAACCTCGCTCTTGGAATAGGACCTAATTCATTTAGAACCTATGTAGAAAGTACACATGGCATAGAGGATGTATGGGGCACTCATAACTCTATATTGCAAATTTTATTGAATTATGGTTTTTTAGGTTGCGTGTTTTACCTTTATTTTTTCTATAAAATATGGGAAAAGGCTAGTAAAGGAAATTACTCCTTCTTGACCAGCATTAGGCTGAAGTCGATGCTCATCTCTATTTTTTTATTCTCTCTATTTGAACCATTGATTGGTTCGGGTTCATTTGAGGTCTTGTTGGTGTTAGGTTATTTAATTATCCGTGAGCGAGAGCGGAAAAAAACGTTTTATCCAGACGTGGTTTATGTTCAATAACTACTCAGAATAGTACTGCTTCTACTATGTATCATACTGCTTGAGTTTAGCCAGATATAGAAGCTATGGTTGGATATGATATGCGCCTTTGCCGCTTCAGGCACAGGGCACACTCGTTTGGTGACTTGCTTTGCTACTTGAATTTTGAACGTTTCGGAATGGCGGGGACCACTCATCACACCTCCAATGGTTGTATCATTTTAAGGCTGTGAGGTGTCTAGGGTGCTAGGGAGGGGCAGATGACGATATCCGCTCAAACATTAATGAGGCGGAACGAGCGTGACTTATGTGCTGTGGCGCAAAGGAAGCTACGGCATGTGCTCACATCGTGGGAAGCTGTTTCATCAGCGAATACACTGTAGTTGGTGGAGGTGGCCAAACGACCGGATGCTATCCTTAGGAGTGGCTGTGAGACATTGTTTGTGTCTATATCGAGAAAACTGATTACCCCATCCCTGCCGGGGTGTATGCGTCAAGCCCATGCCGGCGAACGGTTACGCCTTTCGGAGTTGAATTCGATTTTCTGCAAGTCTTTATGGGGCGCGAGGCTTGTCATCTTTCTCTAGAGAGACGGTTGATAATTGGTAATCTGGAACCGATTTATTTTTTTAGGTGGAAATTAAGTGAAAATATTACTCTCTATAGTTATACCTACTCACAATAGAGCTCAGTATGCTGTACACTCAATAAAGTCTATTTTGGATCTGAACTGTGATAATATTGAATTAGTTGTGAGTGATACCAGTTCGGATTGTGCTCTGGAAGAATGGATCTCCAAATTAAATATAAGTGAAACAAAGGTTAGGCTAAGTTATATCAAGCATAAAACTCGTCTAGATATGACAGAAAACCATAACTTTTCATTATCACAGGCTACAGGAGAATATGTTTGCTTAATCGGGGATGATGACTCCATATCTCCAGAGCTTTGCGAGTTGGCTGAATGGGCAAAAAGTGAAAATGTAAAGTTAATAACACCTAAAGTAAAGGCCAGCTATAACTGGCCTGATTTTGTAACAAAGGTATATGGAAAACAACATGCAAAGCGACTGTATTTACCTGCCTGTGTAGGTGGCTTGATAAAGAAGAACTCTCAGGAGGCGTTAATAAGCGCACTTGACAGAGCCTGTCAAGGAACGGATGGCTTACCAAAGTTGTATCATGGATTAGTTAGTCGAGCTTTGTTAGAAGAACTGCGGAATAGAACAGGCGCATATGTTCACGGTTCTAGCCCCGACATGTCTGCTGCTATAGGATTAGCTTTGATAACTAAAGAGTTCTATGAAATAGATTATCCACTAACCATACCAGGAGCTTCAGGTGGAAGTAATACTGGGAGGAGTGCACTAAACAAACACAAGGGTAAGATGTCTTCAGAGTCCCAGACAAGTGCATTCATTGACTCTGGTTGGAATCCTTTTATCCCAAAATTCTTTTCGGTTGAAACTGTTTGGTCTCACGCGGCCGTTAAAACATTAGAAAAACTAGCACCAAATTATGTGTGTGCTTTTAACTGGCTAAGTTTATATTCTCTTTGTGAGATAAAACATTCTGATTTTTTTGAAGAGATAAAGTCGTCTAAAGAGTGTTACTCTAATGAGTGTGTTTCTCGACAAGCAAGGATGAATTTTATAATTTTTACATTAAAAATCAAATATTATTATCATAGGATTTTATATATTCTTTCTAGAATTTTAAAGCCAACTGCCGCAGGAGGGAAAAAGTATATTCCAGGGGTTGAAACTGTTGCGGACACCCCTAAGCTATTACTAGCTTATGTAAAGAGTAATGGTTTTTCTCTTTCTTCTTTACTGGCTAGACACAAAAGAGTTTCATAGTATGATTTTTTATGCACCTAATGTTCATGTTGGTGGTGGGTTTGAATTATTAAAGTCTTTACTAACATCAATTGATGGTAAGGATATAATTTTCTTTCTAGATTCTAGAATATCAGATAAAATAGATACGTCCGGCTTTAGTTGCGTTTTTTTTGTTAAACCAAATGTACAGTCAAGATTGCATGCTGAGTTAAAACTTAAAGAAATATCTCGTTATGACACTAAAATTTTTTGCTTTCATGGATTACCTCCGATACTGGCAAAAAGTGAAAATATAACTGTATTTTTACAAAATAGGTTATACATAAACAGCTTTTCAGGTCAAGGATATGGAATTAAAATATCTATAAGGCTGTTTTTTGAAAGGTTAGTTTTTAAAAAGTTTGTTTTTAAAGTCAGGGAGTTCATAGTACAGTCAAGATCAATGCAGAGAGATTTGAAATGTTGGCTTGGAAAAGATAGTCACCAAGTAACGGTTTTTCCATTTATAGAATCGGAATGTAAGGTTGGCGCATATAAGTATGATAAAAAATACGACTTCATATATGTTGCTGATGATGGAAAACATAAAAACCATGTGGCACTAATAAATGCTTGGGAGCAATTAGCTATTAATGGACATGCTGTTACTCTTGCGTTGACATTGCCCATAAATAGCAAGTTGTTATCCATGATAGACATTTTTAATAAAAAATACGGTAACTTAATTATAAATCTTGGCATTCTTTCTAAAGATGCAGTTAGTCAGGCTTACAATGAATCAAGAGCATTAATATACCCATCTCTTGTAGAGTCTTTTGGAATGCCGCTGATAGAAGCGCAGTATTTTGGTATACCAATTTTAGCTGGGGAGCTGGATTATGTTAGAGATGTTGCTCACCCTGATGAAACCTTTAATCCTTGTTCGAGTTTTTCTATATATCTCGCAGTGCTACGTTATCTTGGAAAGACAGACGAACTTATTGAAGTTAAGAAGCCAATTGATTTTTTAAACTATTTAGTAAAACAATAATGGAGGTTGGTGTGTTTAAAGATAAAGTTTTATTGATTACCGGCGGTACAGGCTCTTTCGGTAATGCGGTGCTACGTCGTTTTTTAAATACCGATATTAAAGAGATCCGCATCTTCTCCCGTGATGAGAAGAAACAGGATGATATGCGTAAATTATTTAAGTCGGAAAAACTTAAGTTTTATATCGGTGATGTACGCGATTACCAAAGCGTGGCTAATGCCATGCGTGGGGTGGATTATGTTTACCACGCAGCAGCGTTAAAGCAGGTGCCGTCTTGTGAATTCTACCCACTGGAAGCGGTAAAAACTAACGTGCTGGGTACTGAGAATGTTCTGGAAGCTGCCATTAGTCATGGGGTCGAGCGGGTGGTGTGCTTGAGTACCGATAAAGCGGTTTACCCGATCAATGCCATGGGTATCTCCAAGGCGATGATGGAAAAGGTAATTGTTGCCAAGAGTCGTAACCTGGAACACACCAATACCACCATTTGCTGCACCCGTTATGGCAACGTGATGGCCTCGCGCGGTTCAGTGATCCCGTTATTTATTCGCCAGGTTGTTAATGGCGATGCTATTACCATTACCGACCCTGCGATGACCCGTTTTATGATGACCCTCGATGATGCGGTCGATCTGGTATTGCATGCCTTTGAGCATGGAAAAAATGGCGATATTTTTGTGCAAAAAGCACCAGCCGCCACTATTGAGGTATTAGTTAACGCCTTGCTGGAAATCCTTAATCAACCGCAACATCCGGTAAATGTGATTGGCACACGCCACGGCGAGAAGCAATTTGAAGCACTCTGTAGCCGTGAAGAGATGTTTGTCGCACAGGAGCAGGGGCAATACTTTAGAGTGCCTGCCGATAACCGTGACCTTAATTACTCCAAGTATTTTGAAGAGGGTGAGCAAGATCTGTCGCAGATTAAAGATTATAACTCACATAATACCGAGCGCCTCGATGTGGCCGGGATGAAGAAATTACTACGCAAGCTCGACTTCATTCGTGAGATCGAAGCCGGTAATATAATCGTACCGGAAGGGGTATAACGGTGAATGTGTTAATCTTGGGTGCCACCGGCATGTTGGGTTACAGCCTGTTTAGCAATTTGGCTGACAACCCAGCATTGAACGTCACGGGTACAGTGCGCAGCTTAACCGGCAAGGCGGCCTTTTTTGCGCAGTACCAAAAGCAACTGTTGCAAGGTATTGATGTCACCGATATTGCCAGCATTGAACAAGCAATTCTCACTACCAAGCCAGAGGTGGTGATCAATTGTATTGGCTTGATTAAACAGCACGATATTGCCAAGCAGCATGTGGCTGCGATTGAAATTAATGCACTACTACCACATCGGTTGGCTGCTTTGTGTGACCAATATGATGCACGGTTAATCCATTTTTCGACTGACTGTGTGTTTGATGGCAAGCAAGGCATGTATCAGGAAGCTGACTTGCCGACTGCAACGGATCTGTATGGAAAATCTAAGTGCCTAGGTGAGGTTAACTATGGCCGCCACCTAACCTTACGTACCTCGATCATTGGGCATGAGCTGGATTCAGCTGTTAGCTTGATTGATTGGTTTTTAAGCCAATCCGGTGCTGTGAATGGTTTTTCTAAGGCTGTGTTTTCTGGGATGCCTACTTGTTATATCGCCAAACTACTGGCAGACAACATTCTGAACAAGCCTGAGATTTGCGGGTTGTACCATCTGTCTGTCGAACCGATTAATAAGCACAGTTTAATCTCGTTGGTGGCCGACATTTATGGCAAAGATATTGAGATTAATGAGTCAACCCAACTGGTGATTAATCGTTCGCTCGATTCTAGCCGCTTGCGCCAAGCGCTGGATTTGACTGTGCCCAGTTGGCGTGAGTTGATTGAATTTATGCATAACGATTATTTGACAAGGTATGTGTAATGCAAAAGCTAAAAGTGATGACCATTGTTGGTACGCGCCCAGAAATCATTCGGTTATCGCGTACTATCGCCAAGCTGGATGAGTTTTGTGATCATACCTTGGTGCATACTGGTCAGAATTATGATTATGAGCTCAATCAAATATTTTTTGATGATTTAGGTATTCGGGCTCCAGATGTGTTTTTAGAGTGTGCCGGTGGCAACGCCGCCGAAACCATGGCGCAAGTGATCAGCAAGTCAGATAATGTTTTTGCTGAGTTAAAGCCGGACGCTCTCCTTATTTTGGGCGATACCAACAGTGCATTGGCCGCCATTTCGGCCAAGCGTAGAAAAATCCCGATTTTTCATATGGAAGCAGGCAACCGCTGTTTTGATTTGCGGGTGCCGGAAGAGATTAACCGTAAAATTGTCGATCACATTTCTGATGTAAATATGCCCTACAGCGATATTGCACGTGAATATCTGTTAAGCGAAGGCATCAAGCCTGATTTGATCGTTAAAACCGGCAGCCCGATGGATGAGGTGCTGGAATTTTATCAGGGTAAAATACACGCTGCTAATGTGGTATCTCGTTTTTCACTCACTAAGGGGAAATACTTTTTGGTGAGCGTGCACCGTGAAGAAAATGTGGATTCCGATAAAAATATTCACAGTTATGTGAGAGTATTAAATGAGCTTGCAGAGAAATATCAGTATCCGATTATTGTTTCAACCCATCCACGTACCCGCAAAAAAATTGAAGCATTGAATTTAACTTTCCACCCTTTAGTTAATTTGTTAAAGCCACTTGGTTTTAGTGATTATGTGCGCCTGCAAATGGATGCCAAGGTAGTTCTAAGCGATAGCGGTACCATTACGGAAGAGTCATCCATCTTGAACTTCCCTGCCGTCAATATTCGGGAAGCACAAGAGCGCCCAGAAGGGTTCGAAGAAGGGGCGGTGATGTTCACCGGCATGAGTGTTGAGCGGATCCTGCAAGCGATTGAAGTTTTGGAGCAACAACCGCGTGGTGCAACGCGTTTGATCAATAAGGTACAAGATTACATTGCTCCGAATGTATCAGAAAAAGTGCTGCGCACCATTTTAAGCTACACCGATTATGTTAATCGAGTGGTGTGGAGAAAGTCGCTGTGAAGATAGCCCTGTTCCCAGATGATTATTTACCCGATAGCACTTTAGTGCATGCCAAAATGTTCCATGAACTGGCATTAGAGTTTAAAAGGCTTGGCCATGATCCGGTGATAATTACGCCCAGTCATGGCAAACAAACCAAGCGCCTTCAGGTCGATTATTTAGATGGTATAGAAATATGGCGTTTTCGTAACCCGCCTATGCGGGGACAGGGCAAGGTTAAAAGAGCTATAAGTGAAACATTGCTATCTCTCAGTGCTTTCTTAGCAATTAAGGATGCAAAGGATATATATTCATTCGAACTATGTGTTAATTATTCGCCAACTATTTTTTTTGGCCCACTAATGCATTGGCTTAAACGTAATGTGAAGACATTTAATTATTTAGTGTTGCGGGACATGTTCCCACAATGGGTAATAGATGAAGGGTTGATTTCTGCTAAATCGCCAATCGCTTCATATTTCCATTTTTTTGAAAAACTCAATTACAATGCATCAGATTGCATTGGTTTAATGTCTCCTGCTAATGTTGATTATTTTAGAACTCTGCATTCCCAATACAATAATCTACAAGTGCTAAGGAACTGGGCTGATATTAATCCTGCCAGTTTTTCGTCACAGCTTATAGACATCCGGAAGACATATAATTTAAATGACAAAGTCATATTTTTTTATGGCGGTAACATTGGTCACGCTCAAGATATGCGTAATTTATTGCGTTTAGTAAAAAATATGGTGCCATACTCAAGTGCCCATTTTTTGTTTATTGGACAAGGCGATGAATTCGAATTGGTCAAGCAGGCTATAACTGTTGAAAACCTTCACAACCTAACACTGCTCCCTTCAATTAACCAAGATGCATATAAGGAAGTCTTGACGCAGGTTGATGTTGGTTTGTTTTCATTAGCTAAAACGCATAAAGCGCATAACTTTCCAGGGAAGTTACTTGGTTATATGCTTCAGTCTTTGCCTATTCTTGGTAGTGTGAATCAAGGTAATGATGTGATTGATTTCATTAATGGCCAAGGTGCTGGATGGGCATATATTAATGGTGAGGATGATGCGTTGTTAACGGCAGCAATTAATCTTTTAAATGACAAAACGTTGCGTGTTGAAATGGGGATGCGTGGTTATGCTGTTCTTACAGCTAACTTTTCAGTTAAGGTTGCGGCTCAACAGATAATTAATACATTTTTAGAGTCAAAAAAATGACAATATTGCTAACCGGTGCCACCGGCTTTGTGGGTAATGCAGTATTGAAGCAATTAATGCTGCAACCTGATGTAACAGTACGTACTTATGGTCGTCATGCACCCGTTGGAATGAACGCTAACCGTGCTGCCGATACCAGTGCTCAAATGATTGGCCATGTGATGGGGGAGATTAGCGCTGCGGTGGATTATGGCACCGCCTTGGTTGATGTTGAACTGGTCATTCATTGTGCAGCACAAGCGCATATGATGAATAATTTAGAGGATAATGGGGTAGATATTTATCGGGATATTAATGTAGATGGCACATTGCAATTGGCGCGCCAGGCAATTACTGCGGGCGTGAAGCGTTTTATCTTTATCAGTTCTATTAAAGTGAATGGCGAATCGACGATTTATAACCAGCCTTTTACGCATGATTGTGTTGCAGCCCCTGAGGATGCCTACGGGCGATCAAAGCAAGCGGCAGAAGATGGGTTACGACAATTGGTGGCCAGCTCAGGAATGGAGCTGGTTATCATTCGTCCACCACTAGTTTATGGGCCTGGTGTTAAAGGTAATTTTTCTTCATTGCTGACTATTGCAAAAAAAAATCTTCCATTGCCATTGGGAGCTATCAATAACCAACGCAGCATGGTAGCGCTGGCTAATCTGGTTCATTTGATCATCACCTGTATCCGTCATCCACATGCGGCGAATCAAACCTTTTTAGTCAGTGATGATGACGATATTTCAACAACCAAATTGCTTGAGATGATGACGCGTGCAGCGGGTAAACCGCCACGGTTATTACCGGTGCCGATGAGTTGGCTGCAGTTCTTGGGGCGCATGACTGGAAAACAGGCTGTGATAGAGAGACTGTGTGGTAATCTTCAGGTAGATATTAGTCACACCAAACATACGTTGGGTTGGCAACCACCTATATCAGTAGCAGAAGGTATCCAGCGCTGTTTTATTGAGGAAGAATAACTATGTTGATCCGGTTGTTGGATTTTTTCGCAGCTTTTTTTGGTTTGGTGCTGTTGTGGCCCATTTTGCTTATCGTCATTATTATTGGCCAGTTTGACACTGGTTCGCCAATTTTTGTGCAAACCCGAGTTGGTAAACACAAAAAGCCTTTCAAGCTGATTAAGTTTCGCACTATGTCGGTCGATACCCAGTCGGTGGCAAGCCACTTGGCGAGCACAAGTTCGATCACCAAGTTAGGTGCCTTTCTACGCAAGACTAAAATTGATGAACTTCCACAACTGATCAATGTACTTAAAGGTGAGATGAGCTTGGTTGGGCCGAGACCTAACCTCTTTAATCAGGAGGAGCTGATTAAAGAGCGTGATGCCCTAGGCGTTTATGAAGTTTTACCCGGGATTACAGGCTTGGCGCAGGTACAAAATATCGATATGTCGACCCCTGCATTGCTTGCCAAAACAGATCGGCAGATGATCGATAGCCTCACCTTAACTAGCTACTTTCGTTATATCATCATGACGGCAACTGGTAGCGGTGCAGGCGATGCGGTTGGACCGAAATAATATTATAACTAGTTGCTTCACCTAATCTTACTTACCGCTGTTAACGAGATGGTTCCATTATGTTGACCTCTTTCTTGGCTATCCCCCGTGTTTATAAACGGGCCATTAGCATCTGTGCTGATCTGCTATTGCTAACTTTGGCATTCTGGGGTGGTTATTGGGTTCGCCTTGATGACAATATTCCATTGCAGAGTCTGCTGCACTGGCAAATGCTGGCGTTGTTACTACCGATCACTATCGTGATCTTTATACGGTTAGGGCTGTATCGCGCTGTATTACGTTATGTCGGTTTCAAGGTGTTGTGGACTGTGTCGCTTGGTGCTCTTCTTTCCACGATGTCGTTGGTTATGCTGGCATTTTTTATGGGGGTTCCACTTCCTCGTACTGTGTCTGTTATCTATTTTGCTTTTTCGGTGTTGTTGATCGGTGGGGTGCGGCTGTTTTTCCGTGCATTAGTGCAACGCTCCGGTCAGCAACGAGTGGCTGTGCTGATTTATGGTGCAGGTTCTTCCGGTCGGCAGTTGCAACTTGCGTTGAATCAAGGGCAGGAGTACCTGCCAGTGGCGTTTGTCGACGATGATTCCGCATTGGTTAAGACCGTGATCCAAGGGGTGAACGTTTACAGCACTGATGCTATTGAGGCGTTGATTGAGCGTTTTGATATTAAAAAAATCTTGCTGGCTATGCCGAGTGCTTCGCGTAGTGTCAGGCAAGCAGTGATCAATCGATTGGAGCAATGCCCATGTGAGGTTCTCTCTATCCCTGGTATGGCAGACTTGGTTGAGGGGAATGCTCATATCGATGAGCTTAAAGAAGTCAGTATTGAGGATTTGTTGGGGCGTGATGCTGTTGCCCCGATCCCTGAACTGATCAATGCCAATATATCTGGCAAACGGGTAATGGTGACGGGCGCTGGTGGCTCAATCGGCTCTGAGTTATGTCGCCAGATAATCCGTTGCAAACCCGCGCAACTGGTGTTGTTTGAGCTTTCTGAATATGGTCTATATGCCATTGATAAAGAACTGCAAGAAATCAGCAGGCAGGAAGGGTTGCAGGTTGAGATATTGCCATTGCTGGGGTCGGTGCAGCGGCAGCATCGCTTGCAAGCGGTTATGAGTACCTTCCAAATCCAGACGGTTTACCATGCAGCTGCTTACAAACATGTCCCGTTGGTTGAATATAACGTGGTTGAGGGTGTGCGCAATAATGTTTTTGGCACCCTTTATTGTGCACAGGCAGCTATCAGGGCCAAGGTTGAAACCTTTGTGCTGATTTCAACTGATAAGGCGGTACGGCCCACTAACACCATGGGCACCACCAAGCGATTGGCCGAATTGGTATTGCAATCGTTGGCTGCCGCGCAGCAGCAAACCCGTTTTTGCATGGTGCGTTTTGGTAATGTCTTGGGCTCTTCGGGTTCTGTTGTACCGTTGTTTCGCAAGCAGATCCGCGATGGTGGCCCATTGACCTTGACCCACCCTGACATCATTCGTTATTTCATGACCATTCCTGAGGCATCGCAATTGGTGATCCAGGCGGGGGCCATGGGGCAGGGGGGGGATGTGTTTGTGTTGGACATGGGGGAGCCGGTCAAGATCATTGATTTGGCGCACCGTATGATCCGTTTGAGTGGCCTAAAGCTCAAGAGCGACAAATACCCTACTGGTGATATTGAGGTTAAGATAACCGGCTTGCGCCCCGGTGAGAAGCTGTTTGAAGAGCTGCTAATTGGTGAGCAGGTTGAGGGCACTGCCCATCCCCGGATCATGAAAGCATCGGAGTCGATGTTGCCATGGCCACAACTGCGGGCGTTTTTGACCGAGCTCGATAGCGCGTGTTTCCGTTTTGATCATGAGCAGATCCGTAGCCTGCTGTTAAGTATGCCGACGGGTTTTAATCCTACCGACGGGATCTGCGATCTGGTGTGGCAGGCAAAAAATACTTTGCCTCATGAACCGAGCCTTAGTGTGGTCGAGGATATTGATTTTCTTAATTCAGAGAGTCATCAGCCTATGCATTAAAACGGCGTACTTTATGTAATGCACAGTGCTTGTGTGAATGATGGAACTGATAGATGGACAGAGGGACAACATGTTGAGGATCAATAGCTTGTTTGGGCCGAAGCAATCCTCTGTCCTCATCAGGGGCAATGTTCTGTCAGGGTGTAGCCTTTAAGCATGTCTTGTCAGTCAGCCTTATATCGCAGAAATGCTAGCTTGAATATGTTGAAAATTCTCGTTACCGGTGGCGCAGGCTTTATCGGCTCTGCCGTGGTGCGCCATATCATCCGTGATACCCAGGATGCCGTTATCAATCTCGATAAACTCACCTATGCCGGCAATCTGGAATCCTTGGCCGATGTATCGACAAGCGAGCGTTATGTGTTTGAGCAGGTCGATATCTGCAGCCGTGCCGAGCTGGATAGGGTGTTTACCCTGCACCAGCCGGATGCCGTGATGCATCTGGCCGCCGAGAGTCATGTTGACCGCTCCATCACAGGCTCGGCTGACTTTATCGAGACCAATATCGTTGGCACCTATATGTTGCTGGAAGCGGCACGTGCCTATTGGAACGGTCTGGACGAGGTACGCAAGGCGGCCTTCCGTTTCCACCATATCTCCACCGATGAGGTGTATGGGGATCTGCCCCATCCGGATGAAGTGGCTGCCGGTGAGCCACTGCCGCTCTTTACCGAAACCACTCCTTACGCCCCCAGCAGCCCCTATTCTGCCTCCAAGGCTTCCAGCGACCATCTGGTACGCGCCTGGCGCCGTACTTACGGCCTGCCGACCATCGTCACCAACTGTTCCAACAACTACGGCCCTTATCACTTCCCCGAGAAGCTGATCCCGCTGGTGATCCTCAATGCACTGGATGGCAAGCCGCTGCCGGTCTATGGCAAGGGCGACCAGATCCGTGACTGGCTCTATGTAGAAGATCATGCGCGCGCGCTCTACAAGGTGGTGACTACTGGCTTGGTCGGGGAGACCTACAACATCGGCGGTCACAACGAGAAGCAGAATCTGGAGGTGGTACACACCATCTGCGATCTGCTGGACGAGATGGTGCCAAAAGCGGGCTCTTATCGTGAGCAAATCACCTATGTGGCGGATCGTCCCGGTCACGATCGCCGCTATGCGATCGATGCGACCAAGATGAGCAGTGAGCTTGCTTGGCAACCGCAAGAAACGTTCGAGTCGGGCATTCGCAAAACCGTGCAGTGGTATCTGGATAACCAGCTGTGGGTCAGCAACGTGAAGAGCGGTGCCTACCAATCCTGGATTGAGCAGCACTATTCCGCGATTGAACAGAACGATGGGGAGCGTGCCTGATGTATATTCTGCTGTTTGGCAAAAACGGCCAGGTAGGCTGGGAGCTGCAGCGCGCACTGGCGCCGCTCGGGCGCATCACGGCCGTTGATTTTGACTCCACCGACTATTGCGGCGATTTAAGTAACCCGGCAGGGGTGGCCGAAACGGTACGTCTGGTCAAGCCGGATGTGATTGTCAACGCAGCGGCCCATACCGCAGTGGACAAAGCAGAGAGCGAGCGGGAGTTTGCCGAGCTGCTCAACGCAACCAGCGTGGCAGCGATAGCCAAAGAAGCGGAAGCATTGGGTGCCTGGTTGGTGCATTACTCCACCGACTATGTGTTCGATGGTAGCGGCGAGCGCCCCTGGGTGGAAACCGATGCAACGGCACCGCTCAACGTCTATGGCGAAACCAAGTTGGCGGGTGAGCAAGGCGCCGCTATTTGCTCCCGTCACCTGATCTTCCGCACCAGCTGGGTCTACGCCGCCCGTGGTGCCAACTTTGCCAAGACGATGCTGCGTTTTTGCAAAGAGCGTAACGAGATGTCAGTCATCAATGACCAGTTCGGCGCCCCGACTGGCGCCGAGTTGCTGGCCGATTGTACCGCTCATGCGATCCGCGTGGCGCAGTGCAAACCCGAGGTCGCCGGGCTGTACCATCTGATTGCCTCCGGTACCACCACCTGGTTTGACTACGCCCAGCTGGTGTTTGCCAAAGCCAGAGAAGCCGGGGTTGAACTGGCTGTCACGCAACTCAACGCTGTGCCGACCAGTGCCTTTCCGACCCCGGCCAAACGCCCCCATAACTCCCGCCTTGATACCAGCAAATTCCAGCGTACCTTCGATCTGGTGCTGCCGGACTGGACCGTCGGTGTAGAGCGGATGTTAACCGAGATCCTGGGCAAATAAATCACTGGTCAGGGATGTGTTGAACACCTCCCTGGCTGGCAGGGATAAAACAGAAAGGTGTGGCCACTAGCCACCCTTTTCTTTTGCAATTTAAAAATAAGAAACAAGCATCATGACCAAACGTAAAGGCATTATTCTGGCCGGTGGCTCAGGCTCCCGTCTCTATCCGGTGACCATGGCGGTGAGCAAGCAGCTGCTGCCCATCTATGACAAGCCGATGATCTACTACCCGCTTAGCACTCTGATGCTGGCGGGTATTCGCGATATCTTGATCATCAGCACGCCGCAAGATACCCCCCGTTTTGAGCAACTGCTGGGTGATGGCAACCAGTGGGGCCTGAACTTGCAATACAAGGTGCAGCCAAGTCCGGACGGATTGGCTCAGGCCTTTATTCTGGGTGAAGAGTTCATCGGTTCAGACCCCTGTGCGCTGGTGTTGGGCGACAACATCTTCTACGGTCACGACCTGCAGAAACAGCTTGAAGCGGCGGCAGCCAAAGAGAGTGGCGCTACCGTCTTTGCCTACCACGTGCATGACCCCGAGCGTTATGGGGTGGTGGAATTTGATAAAGAGGGTACCGCTATCTCTCTGGAAGAGAAGCCACTGGAGCCCAAGAGCAACTATGCGGTCACCGGCCTCTATTTCTACGACAACAGCGTGGTAGAGATTGCCAAGAGCCTGAAGCCATCGCCTCGTGGTGAGCTGGAAATAACTGATATCAGTAATCATTACCTTGCTACAGAGCAATTGACAGTCGCCATAATGGGGCGCGGCTATGCCTGGCTCGATACCGGAACCCATGAAGCCCTGCTTGAAGCGAGTAACTTTATTCAGACCATCGAAAGGCGTCAGGGATTAAAGGTTGCGTGTCCGGAAGAGATTGCCTTTCGCAAGGGGTTTATCAATGCCGAGCAGTTGCGCGCACTTGCTATCCCGTTGGCAAAAAATGAATATTGTCAATACCTGCTAAGGTTACTTGCCGCGCAGCCTGATGTGTGAGTCAGGTGGGATTTTCGAGCTTAAGGGGACGTTCGGTCGAAGAAGTCAAACTGTAAGCAAGTGGTCATCTGGTTCTTTTCGCATGGGGTTATCAATGCAATATCGTGCAACATCGCTAGCGGGGGTGATGATCCTTACGCCTACGACTTTTTCGGATCATCGTGGTCAATTTCGTGAGTGTTTTCGTCAAGATGAGTTTGAAAAGCACTGTGGTCATTATCCGCTGGTGCAAGACAATCTGAGCCGCTCGGTCGGGGGCACGTTACGTGGCTTGCATTACCAATGCAGCAGACCACAGGGCAAGCTGGTGCAGGTCATCAGCGGAACCATTTTTGATGTGGTGGTCGATATTCGGCCTGCGTCACCAACGTACGGGCAATGGTTGGGTTGTCTATTAAATGCAGAACTTGGTGAGCTTATCTGGGTTCCCCCCGGTTTTGCGCATGGTTTTTATGTGGTCAGCGATAGAGCTGATGTTTTTTACAGATGTAGTGATTATTATCATCCCGGTGATGAAGCTGCTATTCGATGGGATAGCCCTAACCTGGCGATCAAATGGCCACTATCTGAACAGTGGCCTTTATTGCTATCGGATAAAGACCGCCAAGCACCTTTTTTTGTTGGTGCCCCTTAATGGTATTCCTGTTGTAAAATTTTTAACATTAATAATGAAGAGAGAGAAATGAGCAAAAAAACGCCAATCATTCCTGAGCCGTGGGTACAAGTACCGACATCAGATGAGATAGATCTGCGAGAGTTGGTGCTGGTGCTGTGGCGTCAAAAAGTTCTGATATTGTTGGTGACTGGCGTGTTTGCTATGGGGGGTATTGCCTACGCTCTATTGTCGCCACAAGTTTGGTCGGCCAAGGCGGTGATCTTTGAGCCGCGTAGCGAAGATCTGCGTCCTCTATCACGAATGGCCAACCAAGCTACACTATTTGGGATAAGCGGTTTTCCCAGTGGACAGGAGTTGTATGATGAGTTCGTTCGTGAGTTCAACTCTTATGAGAATCGTCGCGATTTTTTGAAGAGCAGTTCCTTCTTCCAAGAACAAGTCCAGTCGGCTCAGTTGGATTCGCGTGAACAACGCCTGTGGTTACGTAAGTGGGCCGAGTTAATCACTGCTGAGGCCGTGGATAGAAAGGGGGAAAGACCCGGGATTATCATTACGAGCAGTGCAGAAAATTCAAGTCAGGCATTAACGTTGCTGGAAACCTATATTCAATTCATTATTTCAAAGCAACAGCACGAAATAGTCAGTAAACTGAAGGAAAAACAGTCAGCTGATATTTCTATTTTGAGCACTAGCTTGCAATTAATCAAAGAAGATGCCGAACGTGCGTTAAAAAATGATATTGATAATCTGGCTCTGACTATATCAATTGCCAAAGCTGCTGGCGTTGAGCAACCACTGACTAACTATAATAACGATGATCGCTTTGCACCCACTTTAGGCACTAAAGGGTTGGAAGAAAAACTGAAGGTGCTCAAAACTCTAGATCTGACCACATATCAACCTAAATTAACCGAGCTTCAGGTGAAGATTGATCGTCTCAAGCTTGTCAAAATGGATGATATTAGCTTCAGACCCTTCTCGTATCTTGATGCTCCAGAAGAGCCACTAAGCCGTGATAAACCCAAACGTCCATTGATAGTGGTATTGGCAACCCTTCTCGGTGGTATGCTTGGGGTCGCAATTGTGCTGGTACGCCATGCTTTTCGTCGGCCAGAAGCGGCATAATGTGAGTGGTTGACTGAGTGGAGGGGGCAATTTGCCCCCTTTCTTTTTATTGATATCTTCGGTGTCCTTTCAATGTTGGGTTGGCCTAAGGAGCTGGGCTGTGACGTTAACACGAATCATGATGGTTTTATGTGTGCTCTACTGGCTGCTGGGTATGCACTTTTTTATGCACAATCCGGGAGGTGCAGCGCTGTATCTGCCATTTAACGCATGGGGATGGGTATTTGCCTCGTTCGCTATTGGGCTGGGATTGTGGCAAGTGACGCTACGCCAGCGTCTGGCCTTTTCTCCTTTGCAAGCAGGTTTATGGATAGGTGCTTTCTTACTGTTGCTCCCTATGCTCTATTTAGGGTTTGAACTTAAGGATTTTGCCATTCCCAGATTGCTGGGGCTTTTTGCTGGTCTGCTGTTTTTGTTCGGTCTCTACCAATGGCGATTTAATCGGTTGCAGCGTGACCGATTGCTCTATCTCGTCCTGATTGCAATCGCAATAGAGGCTGTGATTGGTATGGTGCAATTCTATCTATTGACGCCAGGTAACTGGATTGGCTATGACACCAAGGTCAATCGCCCATATGGGATATTCCAGCAGCCAAATGTGATGGCAACCTTTATGGCAACAGGGGTTGCCCTTGCTATCTGGCTGGAATTACGTAGCGAGGGGAGTCGCTTGCTGATGACTCTGCGCTATGGCGTCATTCTATCTGCGGCACTGTTACTGGTTGTTTTACAATCCCGAGTGGGCCAATTAGGTGGCCTTTTAGCCCTGTTTTTATTGTGGCCGCAACTGTATCGTCACCAATTGCTCTGGCGCGTATTGGCTCTGATTATATCGGCGGTAGTGATTGGCCTGCTATCACAATACTGGATGGCAGGAGCCAAGCGTGGGCTGGAGATCTACCAGTCTGGTGGCATGCGTTCCATTTATTGGCCATATGCGATAAAGCTGATTTTGCAGGCACCCTGGACAGGGTGGGGGTATGGCAGTTTTGAGTCTGTATTTCTGCATCACTATATGGCGGATAAAGCGCTGAATCCTAGTATGGTTCAGATTGAATACAACCTGGATCATCCACACAATGAATTTCTCTACTGGGCTGTTGAAGGTGGCATTGCCCCTATGGTCGGAATGGTGATCATGGGAGGCGCACTATTGTGGCGGCTGAGTAAGACTAGATTGAGTCATGGAATGGCGTTGTTGGCGCTGGTTACCCCCATCTTGTTGCATACCCAGACAGAATATCCTCTCTATCATGCTATCGCATTGTGGTGGCTGCTTCTGACGCTTATTTACTTCATTGATGCTGAGGTTGAAGAAGCCGCCCTTACCAATGATGGGCGTACCACATGGTGGGAATTTGAGTATCGCCCTTGGTTGTTATTACGTTTTATGGCAATTGCGATCCCTTTGGTCGTGGTTCCTTTTATGCTGACTGCGATCCATACCGCCTGGGTAGTTACCAAATATGAGCGAGGTGGCTATAAGGAACCGACCTTGTTGCTGGATATAGTTAATCCAATGGCATGGTTGACCAGAGTCGAGTTCGATGTGAACTCGGTTCGTCTTATGGTTGGTTTGCAGACCCATAACAAAGGTGAACTTGAAGCTTATCTTGATTGGGGTAAAGAGTTTGTTCGCCATACGCCAAGAGCCAATATATACGCCAATATGGTCATAGCTCTTAATGCACTGGGGCGGATTGAGGAGGCCAATGCACTGCGCCGTGAGGCATTGGTGCTATACCCAACCGAGCCTTTATTGACAGGCTCTATAGCCACCTCAGTGATCAATAGCGTTGATCAGCGAGCCAATAGTGCAGCAAAGGAAGCCAAGAGACAGTAATCTCACGGGAAAGCCAGTTCTTAAAGTGCTGCCTTTCCTATTGGTTACTACCTTTGCCGCTGTAGAAATCAAGAACCAGCTATCAGGGTCATCATAACATGATGATTTATATGGATAAGATAATTTTTTGATGGCAATTTATTCGAGGGTTTAATAGGGGAAGGGGTATATCATTAACCACTGAGTTTGCAGACCTACTCTCCTGATTTGATATAGTGGATCGTGTTGCGCTGTGCTTTTTACTGAGATATCTCTCATGACTATCAAACATAGACTTGGCCGATGCAGAGTGGGGTCATCGGCACTATGTGGTAATTATGAGTCTATCTCTGTCGTTTATTTATCCTTGTTTTTTCAGAACGGCAGCCTAGCATAAGCGTGTTTCATCTATTATCTGTGTTCTCTTTTGCGAACACAGACAACCACTGCTGACTTAACTGCGAATAAAAAGCTTGAAGTAAATAAAAACTGTATGTTGTCGTGAATTGTCCATGCTATTCTAAAACCGTTATCTCTGTGACCGATTTTTGTGAGGAAATAATGAACGAGTTTCTGAAAGTTCTGCTGAACATTCGTAGTCTGCGTGCGGCTATTCGTGAGCTGCCGTTTGAGCAATTGCTGGAAGCTAAAGAGAAGTTTGATCTGGTTTATCAAGAGCGCGCTGATTCTGTTGAGCAGGAGCGTGCCGAGCAGGAAGAGCGTCAGCGCAAGCTGAGTGAATTCACCGAAATGCTGCAGCAGGCTGGCATTGATCCTCGTGAGCTGCTGGCTAGTGCCGCTGCTCCGGCTGCTGCGACTGGTGCTGCCAAGAGCAAGCGTGCTCCGCGTCCTGCTAAATACAAGTACGAAGAAGATGGTCAGGAAAAAACCTGGACCGGTCAAGGCCGTATGCCGAAAGCCATTGCTGCTCAAGTAGCGCTGGGCAAAGACCTGAACGATTTCCTGATCTGATTTTGTCAGTTTGGATATCCGATAATGCCGCCTCTGTGCGGCATTATTTTTGTCTGCTGCATATTCTCACTGGATTATTCAATCCGCTTGCCACTATTTTTCTTCCCTCTTTGTGAACTGGTTTTCCGTAAACCTTATCTCTAGCATTTTATGAGCTGCGGTAAATGCAGGTAGTGCGCGCCTCGACCCCGACAAGGGTTGTTTACCTTGTATGTCTTTGCTTCAAAAATGATGGGAAGGGAGATATGACAACAGAAATACAAGTTCATCAAGCGTTATCTCTCATTCTGCATATTTCTAGACAAGGGGGCGCGTTGGAGGGGGGAAGTAAAAAGAGAGAAAAATTTGAGAGGAATCTACAAGGCCCCACCCGCTTTCACGAGGTGGGGCATGTTGATTATCGGGTCAGGTTATCGCTGCCGCCGATGGCACGATAGACCTTCGCTGTAGTGTTGAGTTGTTCCTTCTGCTGAGCCAGCAGGCTTTGCTCGGCGTCCCACAGGCGGTTCTGCTCGTCGAGCCAGGCCTGAACTCCGGTAGCCCCAGCTTCAAAGCGCGCCTTGGCCAATCGCTCAGACTCTTTGGCATACCCGAGTTGTTCCTGCAGGTAGCTGAGCCGCTGTTGGCCGTAGCTTCGTGCTGCCAGATTGTCTTCTACCTCGACCAGTGCGGTATAGAGCTGCTTGCGAAACTCGGTTTCGGCAATCTGGTAATCAACTTGTGAGCTCGCAATAGCAAGACGGGTGTGGTTGTACTCAAGGAAGGGGAGGGCAAGGGTTGCACCCAGAGAGCCGACCGGATTTTGCAGCACCTGCGCCAGTCTGTCCGAGGCTGTGCTGGCACTGCCGGTCAGGGTGAGGCCCGGATAAAAACCGGTACGGATCTCGTCCCCTCTGGCCAGGGTTTTGCGCAGCCGCAGCTCCGCCGCTTTCACATCGGGGCGACGGGCCAGCAGATCGGCGGGAATGCCGACAGCCAGTTCAGGAATGGGCCGGGTTGTCAGCGAAGTCGGTGCATACTCCAGCTGTCCGTGGCTGCGGCCAAGCAGCAGGCGCAAGGCATTACGGGCCTGCTCCTGCTGTGCCTTGAGAGAGGCGAGCTCAGCCTGTTTGCCCGCTTGCTGCTGGCGGGCCTGTGCCAGATCGAGTCGGGTGATGGCTCCGGCCTTGTATTTGGCCTGTGTCAGCTGCTCGGTGCGGGCCAGGTTGGTCAGCTGTTGTTCGCTCAAGGTAATGGCCGAAGCGAGATAGCCAAGCTGCCAATATTGTTCAAGGCTATTGCCGATAAGCAGCAGACGGGTGCTGGCAAGATCCTGCTCGCTGGCAGCAGCTTCCCAGCTTGCTTGATCCCGCGCCGATGCCAGCTTGCCCCACAGGTCCACTTCATAGCTCAGGCCAAGTGATGGCCCCATACTGCTGGTTGATTTACCACTCTTCAGATCCTTGTTGCTACTCGCGCCCAGGCTGCCATTGACCGAGGGGGTGAGATTGGTATCGGCCTGATCAGCACCCAGCCGGGCGCTCTTGAGCTTGAGGGCGGCAATGCGCATGTCCGGGTTGGCGGCCAGCACAGCCTCAACCAGCTGGTTGAGCTGCGGGTCGTGAAAGGCTTGCCACCAGGGGCCAGCCTGGGTGGCAAGCTGTTCGCTGTTCGCCTGCTGCCAGACGGGAGCGATGGCGAGATCTTGCCGGTGATAGGTGCTCTGCTGGCTGCAGCCACCAAGGGCGATACTGAGGGCCAGCCAGGATAATTTGTACATGTTATTCCCTCGCCAGTGCGACCACGGGGTCGAGTCTTGCCGCGTTGCGTGCTGGCAGATAACCAAACAGGATCCCGATGAGTGACGAGCAGCCAAACGCCATCAGGATAGAGAAGAGCGAGAACTGCATCTTGATGCTGTCGACCAGCTGGGAGAAGAGCATGCCGATCCCAAGGGAGAGGCCAACCCCGCAAATCCCGCCGAGCAGACTTACCATCACTGCTTCTATCAGGAATTGCTGCAATATGTCGGACTGACGGGCACCGACCGCCATGCGGATGCCGATCTCGCGGGTTCGCTCCACCACCGACACCAGCATGATGTTCATTACCCCGACGCCGCCGACGATCAGCGAGATCAGCGCGATGGCCGAGACCATCAGGGTCATGGTGGCGGTCGTTTTCTCCACTGACTTGATGATGCTGTCGCTGCTGAAGGTGAAGAAGTCCTTCACGCCGTGGCGTTTGGTCAACAGCTCGATTACCGCCTGCTCCGCCAGTGCCGGCTGTATGCCATCCTTGACCCGGATGGTGAGCTGGCTGAAGTGATGCTGCGAAATCAGGCGGCTCATCACCGCACTGTAGGGGAGCCAGACATTGACCGACTGGCTGGAGGGGCCAAAACCTGTCTCCTGCGAGACAACCCCGATGATGCGCACCGGCAGCGTGCCGACCATCACCACTTTGCCAACGGGATCATCCTTGCCAAGCAGGCTGCCAATGCTCTTCTTGTCCACCACGGCGACGGCAGCACGCTGCTGGATATCTTGCCATTCGAGCAGGCGTCCGCTCACCAGCGTCATTCCTTTCACCTTGAAGTAGTCATTGCTCACTCCGGTCACGCTGCCACTGCTGGTCTTGTTGCGGTAACGCAGCTGGCCCGGGCTGGCAATCTCGGGACTGGCGCCGGCCAGATAGGGCTGCCCCAGCAGGGCATCGAGATCCCCCTTGTTGAGGGTCTGGATGCTCGCCATCTTCTCATCACCCCACCCTTTGCCCGGGAATATCTCGATAGTGTTGGTGCCCATCGCATTGATCTGGTCGATCACCTTGGTTCTCGCTCCTTGCCCCAGCGCCACTACGCTCACCACGGCGGCGATACCGATGATGATGCCGAGCATAGTGAGGAAGGTGCGCATCCGGTGGGCCAGCATGGCGTGAACTGCCATTCGCCCCGCCTCCCGATAGCGATCCCAGTCGTAGCTGGCCCCTCCGCCAGCGGCTGGCGGCACGTTGAGGACAGGTTGGTTGGCAGCGACCTTGCGTCCGCTATCTTCCTGCACCCGACCATCTTTGAGAGTGATGATCCGGTCGGCGTGGCTGGCCACCTCCATGTCGTGGGTCACCAGAATGATGGTGTGCCCCTGCTGATGGAGCTCTTTGAGGATAGCCATCACCTCCTTGCCGCTCTGGCTGTCCAGCGCGCCGGTTGGTTCGTCCGCCAGGATCACCTCGCCACCATTGGCCAGTGCCCGGGCAATACTGACCCGTTGCTGCTGGCCGCCGGAGAGTTGTCCCGGCGTATGGTGACTGCGCTCGGCGAGCCCGAGGCGACCGAGCAGCTGACGTGCCCGTGCTTGTCGGTCATGGCGACCGGTACCGGCATAGATGGCCGGGATCTCGACGTTGGCGGCCGCATCGAGATGGGGCAGCAGGTGATAGCGCTGGAAGATAAAGCCGAAGTGGTGGCAGCGCAGGCGGGCGAGCGCCAGCGCATCGAGCGTCGCGGTATCCTCTCCCCGGAACAGATACTGGCCACCGCTGGGGCGATCGAGGCAGCCCAGCAGGTTCATCAGGGTCGATTTGCCGGAGCCGGAGGCGCCAACGATGGCGATCATCTCCCCAGCTTCGATAACGAGATCGAGGGGATGGAGGACGGTCACCTCTTGTTCGCCGCTCTGGTAGCGACGCTCGATCCCTTTTAGCTGGATCAGGGGCTCACTCATAGCATGACCGCCACATCATCCTGAGCGGCAGGTGCGCCGTGATTGAGCTGCACCTGCTCTTTTTCGTCCAGACCGCTCACGACTTCGATCCGGATTTCATCTTTCATGCCGGTCTTGATATGGCGGGTTTCGGTCGTCTCATCGTCCTTGATCACGGTGACTTCATACTCGTTGTCTCCCAGCGACTTGCCGAGGGCGGTTTGCGGCACAGTGAGTACCTGCTTGCGTTCGCCGAGCACTATGGTCACCTGGGCTGTCATGGCGACCCGCAGGGTATGGTCGGGGTTGGGCACATCGAACAGGGCGTAGTAGTAGACGGCTGCATTGCTGGTGGTGGTACCGGTTGCAGCCTGATCGTTGATGTTGGTAGGCGCTAACTCCACGGCGCGCAATTGCCCCTGATAGCGGGTGTCCGGATCGCCAATCAGGGTGAAATAGACCGGCATCCCCGCCTTCACCTTGGTGACATCCGCTTCGGAGATCTGTGCCTTGACCGTCATGGTATCGAGGTCGGCCAGCTTGAGCACGGTTGGTACCGTCTGGCTCGCAGCCAGTGTCTGGCCCTGGCGGGTGACAATGGTAATTACGGTGCCATCCATCGGCGCCAGGATCTTGGTGTAGCCGAGCTCGGTTTTGGCCCGCTCCACCTTGATGATGGCGTTGTCGATGTTGGCCTGGCTGCTTTGCAGATCAGCTCGGGTGACGGCCAGCTGCGCTTCGGCGCTCTCCAGATCGGCGCGCGAACTCGCCTCCTGCTTGAACATCTGTGACTGGCGCTGCCATGCCAGCTGATACTGCTTGAGCTGAGCCTGCTTGATCTTGAGCTGGGCGCGGTTGCTTGCCAGCTCGGCCTCGGCGGTTTTCAGGTTGTTCTGAGCGATGAGCGGATCAATCTCCGCCAGCAAATCCCCCTTCTTGACCCGATCGCCTGCCTCGACCGCCAGCTTGGTGACCTGGCCGGAAACCTGAGCGCCTACATCAACCTGTTCAACGGCTTGCAGCACGCCGCTGGCCAGCACGGTCTGGGCAATATCTTCCCGGGTAACCGGCGCTTTGAGGATCGCTTTGGGAGGGTCGCTTGGCCATACCAGCCAGCCGATCAGTGCCAGCCCGAGCAGAGTGAAGATCGCCCGGGTTCTCAGCTTGGAGCTTATTTTCATTGAACACCTGAATGAAATCAGAACACGAAAGGGTTATAGGGCGACAATCGTGCAGCAAAGCCATGGCAAATAACAGCCGAAAATATGTAAGCAAAGTTATGGTGTTACCTGTCAATTGGGTGGCAAGTCGCGACTCGAGCGGTGGTGAAATAAAAAAGCCCCGCACAGAGGCGGGGCTTTTGCTGAGGCTTGGTGATAGGCGTGCTTAAGCCTTGGCCAGCAACTCCATCACCCAAGGCAGACCCTGCTTCTTGCGGCTGACAAAGCCCAGGTGGTAGCTGGACTCTGCCGGTACTTTGGCATGGCGGGTAAAGTAGATGCGGCTGGCGGCGGCGGTCAGGTCGGTCACCATCAGGACGAAGAAGTCGAGCCCTTCGGCTTCAACACGGTGTGCCATCTCTTGCTGCAGAGTGTCGATCTGGTCGGCAAGCTGTTGTTCGCTGCCCACTTCAATCTGGCTCATGATGAAGTTCAGACCTTCGGCTTGGAATGCTTTCTCATCCTGCTGCAGCAACTGCGCAGGAGTGAGACCGCTCAGATCGGTTTTTGCCATCAGCAGCTGTTGACCAAACTCGGCCAGCGACACCTCGGCCAGCGGCGCAAGACGCTCGCAGGCGATCTTGTCCTGCTCGGTGGTGGTTGGCGAGGTGAGACAGAGGGTGTCGCTCATGATGGCACCCAGCATCAGACGAGCCTGGCTGCGGGTCACGGCACCTTGTTGGCTCAGCAGATCAAAAGCGATGGTGCAGGTGCAGCCGACGGCCCGGATCCAGGCATCCAGCGGAGACTGGGTGATCAGGGAGCCGAGACGGTGGTGATCCACCAGTCCCAGTACATTGGCCTGGGAGAGGGTGGCTGGGCCCTGCTCCAGATCACTGAAGTCGACCAGCCAGACATCTTTATCGGTCAGATCCTGAGTCAGCAGCTCGGGCTCGGCAACACCAGCCTGCTCCAGAATGAAGCGGGTCTCGGTACGCAGATCGCCGAGGCGCCATGGGGTGGCCTGACGGCCTTGTGCATTGAGCCAGTCAGCGATCACCAGAGCGCTGCAGATACTGTCACTGTCGGGATTCTTGTGGCCAAAAACGTGGATCATAGACAAAGCCTCACAATTGGATACCCATAAAGGGGGCAACACTATGCGAAATCCCCCTCGTCAAGGCAACCCGATCCCGGCAGATGTTGCTGCCTGCTTGGCCAAATCCACCATTTTATTGATCTGGGTCGGTGATCTCACCGCTCTGACAAATGGCTGGGGGGGCATTTGCCCTACTGACTCAGGATGCTTTTCCAGAGCCAGAGCCTGCCGGTGGTTATGTTGCCATCAGGCTGGCCAGGGAATTAATGGTGCAGCAGCTCGCGGGCATTGGCCAGGGTAATGTCGGTGATCTGATCGCCCCCCAGCAGGCGGGCCAGCTCGTTGAGCCGGGCGCTCTGATCGAGCGCATCCATCCGGGTTTCGGTAGTCTTGCCGTCGGTGTGCTTGCTCACCACCATGTGCTGGTGGCCATTGCCCGCTACCTGCGGCAAGTGAGTGACCACCATCACTTGAGTCGACTCGCCAAGCTGACGTAGCAGGCGACCCACCACGGCGGCGGTCGGGCCGCTGATCCCCACATCCACTTCATCGAAAATCAGGGTCGGAGTGGAGACCTTGCGAGCGCTGATCACCACGATGGCAAGGCTGATACGCGACAGTTCACCGCCCGAAGCCACCTTGCCAAGCGGTTGGATGGGCTGACCCGGGTTGGTGGTGACCATAAATTCGACCCGATCTATACCCAGCGGAGAGAGGCTGCTCTGGGCGTCGGGGCGCACCTCGATGGCAAAGCGACCATCGGGCATCGCCAGTTCGTGCATGCTGCTGGTCACCTTGGCACCCAACTCCTGGGCGTAACGCTGGCGGCTCAGGCTCAGGGCCTCGGCGGCCTGAACAAACGCCTGACGGGCCTCGGCCAGCTCGTCTTCCATGCCCTCTAGCCGTTCCTCGTCTGAGTTGAGGCGGGCGAGATCAGAGGCCAGCTCCTGATGGTACTGGGCCAGCTCTGCCGGTTTGACATGGTGCTTGCGGGCTAGATTGATCGCCTTTGAGAGGCGGGCCTCCAGCTCGTTGAAACGTTCGGGATCCAGCTCCAGTCGATCGAGGTAGCTGCGCAGTTCGCTGTGGCTCTCCTGCACCCCGATTAGGGCTTCGTTCAGCATCTCCAGCACCGGAGTGAGGCGGCTGTCCATGCTGACCAGCCCCTCGGCCCGATCAACGACGGTCTGCAGCAGACCGGCAATGGTGGTCTCTTCGTTGTCATAGAGCAGATCGAGGCAGAAGCCGCACTCCTGCATCAGTTCGGTGCCGTTGGCGAGACGCTGGTGCTCCTCTTCTATCTCTTCAAACTCGCCCGGCTGCAGGGCAAATTCGTCCAGCTCCTGCACCTGATACTCGATAAGCTGGCGACGGGCCTCCCGCTGTTGCTGCTCGGCCTTGAGCCGGTTAAGTTCGTTTTGCAGCTGGCGCCACTGCTGATAGTGCTGGCGTACCTCGTCGAGCAGCAGATGGTGGCCGGCGTAGCCGTCGAGCAGGGCGAGCTGGTAATCGGGTTTGAGCAGCATCTGGTGGGCATGCTGACCGTGTACGTTGACCAGCAGCTGGCCCAGATTCTTGAGCTGGGTGAGGGGGACGGGCACGCCGTTGATATAGCTGCGCGAACGCCCCTCGGCAGAGATGACTCGCCGCACGATGCACTCCCCCTCGTTCTCCAGCTCGTTGGTGGCGAGCCAGGCGCGGGCGGCCGGGTTGTTGTCGAGCAGGAAGCGGGCGCTGACCTCGCTTTTGTCGCTATCGGGGCGCACCATGCTGGCTTCGGCCCGCTCTCCGAGGCAGAGACCTAGGGCGTCGATGGCGATGGATTTACCGGCACCGGTCTCACCAGTGATGCAGGTCATCCCCGGTTGCAGATCGAGTTCGAGAAACTTGACGATGGCGAAGTTGTTGACGGTCAGCTGGGTCAGCATGGTCTCATCCTGTATAGGCCAACATTACTGTGTATGCATCCAGTATATACTGGTCTTATATACAGTAAAGAGGACTCCGTCATTTTTAACGAATGCAGGCCACCAGATTGGTGGCCTGCGGGAGTGCAGAGGGGCAAGTCAGTGAAAAGCTGACAGCAGATCCGGATGGGCCGCAATCACCTCATCCAGAGCCTGTTCCAGCTTGCTGCCGCTGGTGATGAGCGGGTTTAGCACCAGCGCGCGCCAGGCTGTATGGCGGTTGCCGTTGATGGCTGCCTCGATGGTGAGTTGTTCGAACTCCTTCATTAATTGCAGCAGGCGCAGGGTATCTTGCGGAAAAGGCGCCACGTTGAGCGGCAGCGGGCCCGACTTGGTGATGAGGGAGCTAACTTCCACGGCACATTCGTCCGGCAGGCCGTTGATGGCACCATTGTTGCGGGTGTTGACGTGCATGATGATGCGCTTGTCGTTGTGGATGGCACTCATCAGTTCGCAAGCCGCTTCCGAATAATATTGGCCACCGCGCCCCTCCAGTGCCTTGGGTTTCTCGGCGAGATCCGGGTTGCGATAGAGATCGAACAGCTGCTGTTCGATGGCCTTGACCACTTCGCCCCGAGTTCCTTCGCCACTGGCCTCACCGAGTTCCTGCTTGAGAATATCGTCGCTCATGTAGTAGTAACGCAGATAGGCACAAGGGATCATGCCCAGATTGGTCAGCAGATCCTTGGGCCAGGCAAAGGGGGGAATATTGCGCGGAACCAGCGGATCCTTTCCTTGCGCGAGTCGGGCAATCACCTCGCCGAGTTTATCCTCGCCTTGATGCTGGATCTGGCGTACGAAGATAAAGTGGTTGAGTCCGGCCACCTGCATGATGAACTCCTGTTCATCGTGGCTCTCCAGCAGGGTGGCGACCCCTTTTTGCATAATCACCGGTACATTGCACAAGCCCACGGCCTTGATCTTGCTGTGGCGCAAGACGGCTTCGGTCACCATGCCTGACGGATTGGTGAAGTTGAGCAACCAGGCATCGGGGCAGAGGCGCTCCATGTCGGCGGCGATCTGCAAGGCGATGGGGATGGTCCGGCACGCGTTGGCAAAGCCGCCAAGTCCGTTGGTCTCTTGCCCAATCAGGCCATATTTCAACGAGATCCGCTCATCGCTGATGCGGGCTTCCAGACAACCGGCGCGAAACTGGGAGCAGACGTAGTCGGCACCGCGCAGCGCTTCTTCCCGATCCAGCCTTGTTTCAACCCGTACCTCCAGTCCGGCTTTGGCCAGCATGCGGCGGGTGAGGGCAGCGATGATTTCCATCTTTTCGCGGCCATCGTCGATATCGACCAGCCAGAGTTCGCGCAGCGGCAGCTCGTGCTGGCGCTGGATTAATCCTTCGATCAGCTCCGGTGTGTAGCTGGAGCCGGCACCGATGACCACAATCTTGAGTCCGTTTTTCATAGTCCACCTCATTTACACGGATAGGAGTGGCCCTATTAAAGGGGGGGCGAGGCGGCCAGACAAACGAAAAAAGGGGTAGTATGAATTAGTCAATTTAATGCATGAGAGACCGTGGCATACTGATGCCCTGCACCGCAACGCGCGTCATCATGAGGTTTCCATGCTGGTTCAACAGAACACTCTTGCCCTGCTGCACACCTTCGAGAGCACGGCCCGTCACCTCAGCTTCACCCGCGCTGCCGAGGAGATGAATCTTACCCAGGGGGCCATCAGTCACCGTATTCGCCATCTGGAGGGGTTATTGGGGTTTCGCCTCTTTATTCGCCTGACCCGTAAGCTCGCATTGACGGAAGAGGGGGCACGACTGCTGGCGACCCTGAGCCACTCCTTGCGTCAGATCAATGAGGAGATTGAAGATATCCGTGCTCAGGATCTGCGCGGCACACTCCATGTGGGGGTTGCGCCGACGCTGGGGCTCAACTGGCTGATGCCCAGATTACCGCGCTTCCAGCAGCGCTGGCCCGGGTTGAATGTGATGATGCGGGTTCGTGCCGGGGCGGTGGATTTCAACGAGGAGCGGGTAGATCTGGCCATCTACTACGGTGCCACCCGCTGCAGTGATCTGCACCGTGAGCTGTTGATGGAGGAGCGCCTGGTGCCTGTCTGCTCCCCCGCCTATGCCGAGCGGCTGGGGTTGCTGAGAGAGCCGGCCCGGTTGGTGGAGGCCTGTTTTATCCATGCCTCTGAATCGACCGATGTGCAGCAACTCTTCTCGGAGTGGAGGCTCTGGTGTGATGGCGCTGGCATGACACTGCCCCATGAACAGCGCCACTATGGTTTCAATCACTATCAGATGGCTCTGCAGGCGGCACAAGGGGGGATGGGGGTCGCGATGGGACGGGAGGTGCTGGTTCGCAGCTTGCTGGTACAGGGCTCGCTGGTGGCAGTTGGTGGCCCGGCGGTGGCGGCCGGGCGTAACTACGAGTTGATCTCGCCGCGGGAGAACCGCGAGCGGCCGCGTTTTCGCGCCTTCAGCGACTGGCTTCGCAGCGAGGTGGCACTCAGTCAGAGCACTGCTGCGCAGCCTGATCCGGCAGCTTAAAACAGCTTGCTGCCCCAGCCGAGCTTGTTGCGCAGCACGTGGAAGTAGCTGTAGTCGAGCGGGTGAACCAGATGAAGCTGGTGGTGGCTCTTCTTGATGAGGATCTCGTCCCCCGGGTGGACCGCCAGGGTCACCTGACCGTCACAACTCACCTGCATGGCATCGTCCTGATTATCCGGCGAGACCAGCAGCCGCACTTCGCTGTCGGCATCGAGTACAATGGGGCGACTGCTCAGGGTATGCGGGAACATGGGCACCAGCGTGATGGCGTTGAGCTTGGGGGTGAGGATGGCCCCACCTGCCGACAGGGAGTAGGCAGTTGAGCCGGTCGGTGTGGCGACAATGATGCCGTCCGAGCGCTGGCTATACATAAAGCTGCCATCGATATAGACCTCGAACTCGATCATGTGAGCGATCTTGCCCGGGTGCAGTACCGCCTCATTGACCGCCAGATTGCTCGACTTGCGCTCGCCGTGGCGATAGACCGAGGCTTCCAGCAGGAAGCGGTGTTCGCTCTTGTAGTGACCGGAGAGCACCTGCTCCAGCGGCAGCAGATAATCCTGCGGCGAGAGATCGGTCAGAAAGCCAAGGTTGCCCCGGTTGACCCCGATCACCGCCACATCGAAACGCGACAGCACCCGCGCCGCCCCCAGCATGTTGCCGTCACCGCCGACCACGATGGCCAGATCAGCCTGTTGGCCGAGCTGAACCAGATCCATGACGTTTTCATCGAGGATGCTCAGGGTCTGGGCAACCCGGCTCTCCACCAGTACCCGGAAACCGCGTGAGGTCAGGTATTGGTGAAGGCCGGTCAGCGTCTGGTTGGCCCCCTCGTGGTGAGGTTTGCCAATCAGGGCGATGGTTTTGAACGGAGAATCCATAGTCTGTCGGGTCTGGGTGAGTATTGGGGGCAGTATACAGCGGTTTGTCACGCTTGTGACGTCCTCCCGCGCGCTTCCCTCGCTGAGGGGGGAGGGCTATCTCCTTGACGCAGCTGATTAAAAGCTGAGCTGGATTGCCAGAGATGCAGCAAGGAAAGTGCCAATAGTCCTGTTTGAGTGACCCGGATTGGCCTTTTTCCCCTTGAAAGACAGGGATCCATCCCCATAATAGCGCCAACATAGTCGGTCTGATGTCACTGGTCGCTCAGCCAGACGTCAAGGCCCTCGTAAGTAACCCCGGAATCTGGAGATGTCATGAACCACGAAGAGCAAAAGGTTGAAGCGATGGAGCAAGTGGAAGCCCAGCCAGTCGAGCCGACCGATGTAGACAGTGAAGTGACAGCCGAGCAGGCCCGTATCGCCGAACTGGAAGGGCAGCTGGAGACCGCCATCCAGAAGGCGGCGGAAGAGCGCGAACGCGCCCTGCGTACCGCTGCCGAAATGGAGAATCTGCGTCGTCGTACCGAGCTGGACGTGGAGAAGGCGCACAAGTTCGCCCTGGAGAAGTTCGCCGCCGAGCTGCTGCCGGTGCTGGACAACCTGGAGCGCGCCATCGAGCTCGCCGACAAGGAGAACGATGCCCTCAAGCCGATGGTGGAAGGTGTCGAGCTGACCCTCAAATCCATGCAGAGCGGTGTGGCCAAGTTCGGTCTGGTTGCGCTGGATCCGACCAACCAGCCGTTTGATCCGAATGCCCATCAGGCGATGAGCATGGTGCCGAGTGCCGATGTGGCGCCGAACACCGTGATCGCCGTAATGCAGAAAGGCTATGAGCTGAACGGTCGCGTGATCCGTCCGGCCATGGTCATGGTATCCAAGGCCGCCGACTGAGTCGGCGCTTGATGCCCAGGCCCGCCGCTTGGCGGGCTTTTTGTTTATCTGTCTGGTCTGTCATGGACTGATCACGACAAAAGGTGGGGTTTTTGCGGGGCAGGGCTTGAAGTGGCCGCTTGCGACCCCATATAGGATGCAAGGCCACGGCGGCACAAAAAATTTGATGCCGGGAGCTTGAAAGCCAGATTGGCAGGCCCCACCTAGCCGTTAACGCATTAAGGCGAGTTCCTCGCCAGTTTATTCAAAGTATTTGGAGATTTCTCAAATGGGTAAAATCATCGGTATTGACCTGGGTACTACCAACTCCTGCGTTGCCATTCTGGACGGCGACACTGCTCGCGTGATCGAGAACGCAGAAGGCGATCGTACTACTCCGTCCATCATTGCCTATGCCGATGATGGCGAGATCCTGGTTGGTCAGCCGGCCAAGCGTCAGGCCATCACCAACCCGAAAAACACCCTGTTCGCCATCAAGCGTCTGATCGGCCGTCGTTTTGAAGATGACGAAGTACAGCGTGACCTGAAGATCATGCCGTACGCCATCGCCAAGGCCGACAACGGTGACGCCTGGGTTGAGGTGAAGGGCAAGAAAATGGCACCGCCGCAGATCTCTGCCGAAGTGCTGAAAAAGATGAAAAAGACCGCCGAAGACTACCTGGGCGAGCCGGTAACCGAAGCAGTTATCACTGTTCCGGCCTACTTCAACGACGCCCAGCGTCAGGCCACCAAGGATGCCGGTCGCATCGCCGGTCTGGATGTTAAGCGCATCATCAACGAACCGACTGCAGCTGCTTTCGCTTACGGCGTAAACAAGGTCAAGGGCGAGCGCAAGGTTGCCGTGTATGACCTGGGTGGCGGTACTTTCGATATCTCCATCATCGAGATCGACGAAGTCGAAGGCGAAACCACCTTCGAAGTACTGGCGACCAACGGTAACACCCACCTGGGTGGTGAAGACTTCGACAACCGCGTCATCAACTACCTGGTTGACGAGTTCAAGCGTGAGCAGGGCATCGACCTGCGCAACGACCAGCTGGCTCTGCAGCGTCTGAAAGATGCCGCCGAGAAAGCCAAGATCGAGCTCTCTTCTGCCCAGCAGACCGACGTCAACCTGCCGTACATCACTGCCGATGCCACCGGTCCGAAGCACATGAACATCAAGGTGACCCGCGCCAAGCTGGAATCCCTGGTAGAAGACATGGTGAAAGACTCTCTGGAGCCGGTTCGTGTCGCCCTGAAAGACTCCGGTCTGGCAGTTGGCGAGATCGACGACGTGATCCTGGTTGGTGGTCAGACCCGTATGCCGCTGGTTCAGAAGACCGTTGCCGAGTTCTTTGGCAAAGAGCCGCGTAAAGACGTCAACCCGGACGAAGCCGTGGCCATGGGTGCTGCCATTCAGGGTGCCGTACTGTCCGGTGACAAGACCGACGTACTGCTGCTGGACGTTACCCCGCTCTCTCTGGGTATCGAAACCATGGGCAGCGTGATGACTGCGCTGATCGAGAAGAACACCACCATCCCGACCAAGAAGTCCCAGGTGTTCTCCACTGCCGAAGACAACCAGTCTGCCGTGACCATTCACGTGCTGCAGGGTGAGCGCAAGCGCGCCAGCGACAACAAGTCTCTGGGCCAGTTCAACCTGGAAGGCATCCGTCCGGCACCGCGCGGTCTGCCGCAGATCGAAGTGACCTTCGACATCGATGCCAACGGTATCCTGCACGTCTCTGCGAAAGACAAAGAGACCAACAAAGAGCAGAAGATCACCATCCAGGCCTCTTCTGGTCTGTCTGATGACGAGATCGAGCGCATGGTACGCGAAGCCGAAGCCAACGCGGCCGAGGACAAGAAGTTCGAAGAGCTGGTGCATGCCCGCAACCAGGCTGATGGTCTGGTCCACTCCGTACGCAAGCAGATCACCGAAGCCGGTGAAGCCCTGCCTGCCGACGACAAGACCAAGATCGAAGCCGCTCTGAGCGAGCTGGAAACCGCCATCAAGGGTGACGACAAGGCTGCCATCGAAGCCAAACAGCAGGCTCTGCTGGAAGCGTCCCAGAAGCTGATGGAGATTGCCCAGCAGCAGGCTCAGGCACAAGGTGCCGCCGGTGCTGACGCCGGTCAGTCCTCCTCTTCTGCCAAGGCTGACGACGACGTAGTCGACGCCGAGTTCGAAGAAGTGAAAGACGACAAGAAGTAAGCCCGACCCAGATGGGCGAAGCAGGCTTCGCCCATCGGTTTAGTTTATGAATTCACGGGCGTTGGGTGACCAACGCCCGTCTGCGTAACCACAGGATGAGTATGTCGAAGCGCGATTTCTACGAGGTGCTGGGGGTATCGAAAGATGCCGACGAGCGCGAGATCAAGAAGGCGTACAAGCGTCTGGCCATGAAGTATCACCCTGACCGCAATCAGGGCGATGCCGGTGCCGAAGAGAAGTTCAAAGAGGTCAAGGAAGCCTACGAAATCCTGACCGATGCCAACCTGCGCGCCCGTTATGACCAGTACGGTCATGCCGGTGTCGACCCGAGCCAGGGTGGCGGTGGCCACGGTGGTTTCGGCGGTGGTGCCGACTTTGGCGACATCTTTGGCGATGTGTTCGGTGACATCTTCGGTGGCAGCCGTGGCGGTGGCCGTCGTGGCCCGGCCCGTGGTTCCGACCTGCGCTACACCATGGAGCTGACGCTGGAAGAGGCGGTACGCGGGGTCTCCAAGGAGATCAAGGTGCCAACTCTGGTTCACTGTGAAGTCTGTAACGGCTCCGGTGCCCATACCGGCAGCAGCGCCCAGACTTGCCCGACCTGCCACGGCTCCGGTCAGGTGCAGATGCGTCAGGGCTTCTTCGCGGTGCAGCAGGCGTGCCCGCACTGTCACGGTCGCGGCAAGATCATCAAGGATCCGTGCCGCAAGTGCCACGGTGAAGGTCGCTACCAGCGTACCAAGACCCTGTCGGTCAAGATCCCGGCAGGTGTCGATACCGGCGATCGCATCCGTCTCTCCGGTGAAGGGGAAGCGGGCGAAGCGGGGGCTCCGGCAGGGGATCTCTACGTACAGGTGCACG
The DNA here is from genome assembly GCF_019048745.1 of Aeromonas sp. FDAARGOS 1410. Taxonomy (NCBI): domain Bacteria; kingdom Pseudomonadati; phylum Pseudomonadota; class Gammaproteobacteria; order Aeromonadales; family Aeromonadaceae; genus Aeromonas; species Aeromonas sp. FDAARGOS 1410. Next base: position 1,971,210 of record NZ_CP077401.1, read on the forward strand.
TCAAAGAGCACGAGATCTTCGTGCGTGACGGCAACAACCTCTACTGCGAAGTGCCCATCAGCTTCACCGCAGCCGCCCTCGGTGGCGAGATCGAAGTGCCGACCCTGGATGGCCGGGTCAAGCTCAAGGTCACTCCGGAGACCCAGACCGGCAAGATGTTCCGCATGCGTGGCAAGGGCGTGAAGTCCGTGCGCTCCGGTCAGGTGGGGGATCTGATGTGCAAGGTAGTGATCGAGACCCCGGTCAACCTCACCGAGCAGCAGAAAGAGCTGCTGCGCCAGCTGGATGAGTCGTTCAGCGGTGCCGCTGCCAAGACCCACAAGCCGAAATCGGAAGGCTTCTTCGAAGGGGTGAAACGCTTCTTCGACGATCTGACCAGCTGATTTCAGCCACCCGAATCAACAGAGCCGGCCTTGTGCCGGCTCTTTTTTTGGCCTTTTTCGGTCAATCCGTGGTGCTGGCGCGCCAGAAGACCTGTTTGATATGCGGGTGAATACCCAGTTTGCCCATCAGGGCATCGAGCTCGTCGCCATCGATAGAGGTGGCGAGCAGCACCGCCGAGATCTCCAGATCCCGTTCGCCAAAGGGCTCGATATCGAGCTCGCTCAGGGGGTAGTTGGCCTGCTCCAGCATCTCTTCGAGCCAGTGCAGCACCTCTTTCTGGTGCTCGCGCGGAGTGAGCGCCGTCACCTTGTAGGTCACCTCGGTGTCGAGATTGTCCACCGGACGCCGGTTGATCTGATTGACCAGCGGCCGCAGCAGGGTATTGGCGGCGAGCACGAACAGGGCGCCCAGAATCGCCTCGATGGCGAGCCCGGCACCACAGGCGGCACCGACGGCGGCCACCCCCCACAGGGTGGCGGCGGTGTTGATGCCGCGGATATTGCCCGACTCGCGCATGATGACACCGGCGCCGAGAAAGCCGATACCGGAGACGATATAAGCCACTACGTGGACCACGCTGTAGCTGCCGCCATGGAGGTCATAGATACGCTGGGCCAGATTGACAAACAGCGCGGCACCCACGGCGACCAGCACGTTGGTACGCAGGCCGGCGGTACGCTGGCGGTACTGACGCTCCAGCCCGACCAGCGCCCCCAGCACGAAGGCCAGCAGCAGGCTGGCGAGGGTATCGATCAGGGAGATCAGATCAAGTTGTTGCCACATTTTCATGGCCTGTTCCTTCTTGGTTGCCGATGGCCTTCGGGATGAGCGGGCTGTCAGATGGTGCTGGCATAACCCGGGCAGATGAGTAGACGCGCGTGGTGAAGGCCATCACAAGGGGGATGAGCACGCACGTCAAATGGGCCTGCCTCTCCCGTTAGCACGGAGAAGCAGGCACTTTTTCACTCGGATTGAACGGGGCTGGCAAGCCCCGAGGTTAACGGGTTGGCTCAGTTGAGCTGGGGATTGCCATCACTGCGTGGCCGCAACTCCCAGCGCACCGGGTGTGCAACGCCCACCTGATGGACAAACTGCACCAGATAGCGGCGCTGGGGCGGTGTGCAGTGCACATTGAGCACCAGCTCCCGGCCCCCGCTGCGTCCCGGCCGCATCGACTGCATGGGCTGCAGGCCGGCAGGTTGCAGCGTGTGGTTCACCATCTCCAGCACCTGCTCCATATCGGCGCGATCCTCGCAGCGGATCTGCAGCCGGTAGTGGTGCTGGCGCTGTTTGCCGCGCAGCCAGAGTGGCAGCCAGCCACGGCCCAGCTTGCTCAGCAGGGGATGAGCCTGTGTTGCCATCATCGGGTTGGCAACGGACTTGGTTGATACGAAACGCATAGCAGCCTCCTTGTGGGAAGCAGAAACTATGCAGGCATGACGGCCACGGCTTTTGGCCAATGGTCGCCAGACGTCAAGTGTAAAAAGAGAAGAGGGGAGTGGATTTCCGCTTCTCGCAGGGCTGCGAGCATGCGGCAGAGAAAGACCTGCGGCTAGCTCGCGACCTTGGTACCGGCTGACAGGGCCGGTCTACAACTGTCACTTGATGAGTTGCCCACTGATGGTCTCCGCTATTGATAAGAGGCTCGAATGATAGCCGAGCTGACGCAGAGGGTAAACCCCGAGCCAGTGGCGGAAACATCCTGAAACAAATTTGAGCTCTCACTTCGCCGCGACCGCTTGACGGCCCTGCGAGGTTGGCAGGGCCGCCCTTTGCGGCTTACTCCGTCTTGTCGATGCCAAGGTATTTGAGCATCAGTTTTTCATAGATGGGCTCGGTATCGCCCACCTGCATTTTGTGCAGGAAGTATTTCTCGAAGGCGATCTTGGCCAGATGGACCCACTTCCCTTTCTTGAACCAGGCGACGTTGCGCGGCGGGATCTGCGGCATTGCGACGAAGGCGGCGCCGGTGTCCCCCATGTCCGCCAGACAGATGGCATTCCACACCGCCTTGGTCACCGGCGGCTGGCCACTGAGCTCCGCCTTGATGTTGTGGCTAAGGGTGCGAACCATCGCCTCAATCATGTAGCCAGTCTTGGGTACGCCGGTTGGCACCGGGGTTTTATGCTGGGGCGGGATGGCGATGCAGACCCCGGCGGCGTAAATCTGCGGGAAGGCGGGATTGCGCTGGTGTTCGTCGACGATGACAAAACCGCGGGGATTGACCAGCCCCTCGATGCCTCGCAGCGGCGCAATGCCGACAAAGGCGGGCAGCATCATGGCGTGTTTGTAGGGCAGAGTGTGGGTGCGCTTGATGTTGCCCTCATCGTCCAGCTCCTCCACCGTCATCTTGCCATCCTTTGCTGCCACGGTGCGGGCATTGCAGATCCACTGCACATCGCGCATCCGCAATTCGCTCTCCAGCATTCCCTTGGAGTCGCCTACGCCGTTCAGACCCAGATGGCCGATGTAGGGCTCGCTGGTGACAAAGGTCATGGGCACATTTTTTCTCACCTTTTTGTCGCGCAGGTGGCGATCGAGGATGAAGGCGTACTCGTAGGCCGGGCCAAAGCAGGAGGCCCCCGGCATGGCGCCGACAATCACCGGGCCGGGCTCATCGACCAGTGAGCTGACGCTGTGACGGCACTCTTCGGCGTGGGAGAGGGTGCAGACGCTGGCGGTGCCGCCCGATTCGGGGCCTGCCCCCGGTACTTCGTCAAAGGCGAGCGCCGGGCCGGTGCAGAGCACCAGAAAGTCGTAACTCAGGGTCTGGCCATCGGAGAGGGCAATCTGCTGTTCGCCAGGTTGCAATCCTGTCAAGGCCGCATGAATAAAGTGGATTCCCTTTTTCTTCACATGGGGTTCGATGGGGATCGAGGTCTCCTTGCGCTCCCGCCACTGGACGGCAATCCACGGATTGGATGGGGTGAATTCAAAGTCCGGCTTGTCGTTGATGAGGATCACCTCATGCTGCTTGCCCAGTTCGGCCTTGAGTTCGTAGGCGGCGGACATGCCCCCCAGACCCGCGCCTATGACGATTACCGTTGCCATGTTCAGCCTCCTGCGTTTATTACACGCTCATGTGAGCAGGGTCATCCGACCCGGTTATTTCAATCCCATCCTTTTGAGGATCATCGCTGCCGGGCAGAAACCGGTGAAGGCGCTCTGGATCAGGTTGACCCCGACAAAGGCGCTCAACCAGACAAAACCCGGATGAACCCAGGTGGTAAGGATCAAAGAGAGCAGCAACATGCAACCCGCGACGATTCTGACTCCGTTATCTACTGTCATAGCCTTTCTTTCTATCTATTTTAGATATTGCTAATTTAGTGTTGTTTTATACAATAGAACAAATATCAGCAATTGCTAATTTACTTCTATGAGCCAATTCGACGAGATGAACAGACACGCGACAGCCGCCGCCTCCCTGCTCAAGGCGTTGGCTCACCCTGAACGCCTGATGGTGCTCTGCCAGCTGGTGGAGGGGGAGAAGGGGGTCGGAGAGTTGCTGGCCCACAGCCAGCTGGGGCAGTCGGCCTTCTCCCAGCAACTTTCGGTATTGAAGCGCTACGGCCTTATTCGTTCGCGCAAGGTTTCCCAGCAGATCTACTACTCGTTGGTGAGCGAGGCGGCCGCCGATGTGCTGGGGGCGCTGCAAACCCATTTTTGTCACTCAGAAAATAAGGAATCTTGATGATGGAAAGCCAATGGCTGCTCTCTTTGGGCGGTGGCATGCTGGCAGGGCTGTCGGCCCTGATCCTGATGTTGTTCAACGGCCGGGTTGCCGGGATCAGCGGCATTCTGGCCGGTGCGCTGCAACGCAAAACGCCCTGGCGCCTGTTCTTCTTGCTGGGACTGGGGGCGGGCGCCTGGTTGGCGCTGACTCTGGGTTGGGCCACCATGCCTGCATTCACCACCTTGCCCGGTTGGCCGGTAGTGTTGCTGGCCGGTCTGCTGGTTGGCATCGGTACCCGTGTCGGCAATGGCTGCACCAGTGGCCACGGCATCTGCGGCATGGGGCGACTCTCCCTGCGCTCCATCGTCGCTACCCTGACCTTTATGGCGGCAGGCTTTATCACCGTCTTCGTCACTCATCATCTGCTGTAAGGGGCTGATCGCCATGAAATTGCTGACAAGTTTGTTTGCGGGCCTGCTGTTTGGACTGGGGATGGCCATCTCCGGCATGGTGGATCCCGCCCGGGTTACCGGTTTTCTCGATCTGGCTGGCGCCTGGGATCCCAGCCTCGCCTTTGTGATGGGAGGCGCCCTGCTGGTCTTTATGCCGGGTTACTTTCTGCTGGTGAAACCTCGTCGTCAGAGTGTGTTAGGCGAGCCCATCGCGGCCGTACCTGCCCTCCAGCTGAATCGCAATCTGGTCGGCGGTGCTGCGCTGTTCGGTATCGGCTGGGGATTGGTGGGTATCTGCCCTGGGCCTGCCTTGAGTCTCATTTCCAGTGGCCAGCCCATGATACTGTTGTTTATTGCGGCCATGGTGGCCGGGATTTTGCTTGTTGATCGGGTTTTGGTGAAGGTGCGGGAGAAGCGCTGCCACACCCGCTCTGTTTGAATGGATTGCCCCTGGTGTCGGGGAAGGAGAAATATCATGGAACAGATCCGCTTGCTGGGGGCTGCCATGCTGGCTGTGACCTCCGCTCTTGTCTCTCCGATGACATGGTCTGCCGAGGCGAATGGTGATGCCACCCTGACTCTGGTTCCCCGTCAGGTGACCGACTGGCTGACGCTGGATGGCACCGTCAGTGCCATCAATCAGGGGACGGTGGCGGCCCAGACCAGTGGTCGGGTCTCCCGCATGCTGGTGGATGTGAACGATCAGGTGCAGGCGGGACAACCGCTGCTGGAGATCAGCGGCAAGGAGCAGTTTGCCGCCGTCACGGGGGCGCAGGCACGGCTGGCGCGGGCGCAGGCCCAGCAAGTGGAAGCCGAGCGCCAGCTCGCCCGCTTTCAGGCGCTGATCGCCAAAGGGGTGATCACCCGCGCCCAGCTCGACAATGCCCAGGCGACTGATCGCGCCGCTCGCGCAGAGGTCAATGCGGCCGATGCGGCCCTCACTCAGGCCCGCGAGGCTTATGGTTATACCCGCATTCTGGCTCCCTACGCCGGAGTGGTGACCAAACGGCTGGTGGAGTTGGGGGAGACTGTCGCCCCAGGTACCCCGTTGCTCTCCGGCTTTTCCCTTGATGAGCTGCGGGTGGATGTAGACCTGCCCCAATCTGTGATCGCACTCGCCAGTCAGCCAGCGGATGTGCTGGTGCTGCTGCCGGATGGCAAGTCTGTTACCCCAGTCAAATTGACCCGCTTCAACTATGCAGACAGCCAGAGCCATGCCTTCAGGTTGCGCCTCGACTTGCCGCCGCAAACCGCCGGGGTATTGCCCGGCATGTGGCTCAAGGTGCAGCTCAAGCAGGGTGAGCGTCAGGTGTTGCAGGTGCCGGATCGCGCCCTGCTGCGGCAAGGGGAGTTCAACGGCGTCTATCTGCAGCAGCCCTCTGGCTGGGCCCTGATGCCGGTGCGGGTCGGGCATTGCTTTGAAGGGCAGTGCGAGATCCTGGCCGGGCTGCAAGCCGGTGACAAGCTGGCTCCCGATGGCTGGGCGCAGCAGCAGGAGGTGGCCCATGAGTAGCGAGCTGAACGGCAACAAGGAGAGGCTGGGGCCTGCCGGTCGGCTGGCTGCGCTGTTTCAGGGCTCGGCCATCACGCCGCTGCTGGCGCTGTTGGGGCTGTTGCTCGGCCTGTTTGCGGTGCTGGTGACCCCCAAGGAGGAGGAGCCGCAGATCGATGTCACCTTCGCCGATGTCTACATTCCCTTCCCGGGAGCCACTCCGGCTGAAGTGGCCTCTCTCGTCACCACCCCTGCCGAGCAGGTGGTTTCCCAGATAAAGGGGATCGATACCCTCTACTCTTTTTCCCAACCCGATGGCGCCCTGCTGGTGGTGGTATTCAAGGTGGGGGTGAGCCGCGAACAGGCCATCGTCGATCTCAACAACCAGCTCGACTCCAACCGCGACTGGTTGCCACAGGGGATCGGAGTCGGTCAGCCACTGGTGAAACCGAGGGGGATCGATGATGTCCCCATCGTCAGTTTGACCTTATGGAGCAAAGAGTGGAGCAAAGAGGGGAGCAAGCAACTGGGGGCTCCCGAACTGACCCGGGTCGCCCATGAGCTGGAGACCGAACTCAAGCGCATTCCCGGTACCCGCGATATTTACACGCTGGGCAGCCAGAGCGCCGTGTTGCGGGTGATGCCGGATCCGGCGGCCCTCAGCGCCCATAGCATCAGCTGGGGCGAGCTGAATCAGCGCCTTGCGGCCGCCAATCAGGTGGGCCCGACACAGGCCATCGAGCAAGATAACCGGGAGATCAAGGTGCAGGTGGGGCAGTTCCTGCAAAGCGAGCAGGAGGCCCGGGAACTGGTGGTTGGGCTGCAGGGGGACAAGCCGGTCTACCTCGGCGATGTGGCGAGCGTGTCGCTCGGGGAGGAGACCCCGGTGCAGCGCAGTTGGATGGGGCAGGGGGATCGCAGTTATCCGGCGGTGACCCTAGCCATCGGCAAGCAGCCGGGCCAGAACGCGGTTGATGTGGCCAAGCGGGTGGAGGCGCGGGTCGAGAGTCTCAAAAATCGGCTGATCCCTGCCGGGGTCGAGGTGACGGTGACCCGGGACTACGGCGTCACCGCCGAGACCAAATCCAACACCCTGATCGGCAAGCTGATTTTTGCCACCACGGCGGTGGTGCTGCTGGTGCTGGTGAGCATGGGCTGGCGCGAGGCGCTGGTGGTAGGCGTTGCCATCGTCATCACCCTGGCACTGACCCTGTTCGCCTCTTGGGCATGGGGCTTTACCCTCAACCGGGTATCGCTGTTTGCGCTGATCTTCTCCATCGGCATTCTGGTGGATGACGCCATCGTGGTGGTGGAGAACATCCACCGCCATCGCGGTTTGGGCAGGGGGTCGCTCAAGGATCTGATTCCGGGGGCGGTGGACGAGGTGGGCGGGCCGACCATACTGGCGACCCTGACCGTGATCGCGGCCCTGCTGCCGATGGCCTTTGTCAGCGGCCTGATGGGCCCCTACATGAGCCCCATCCCCATCAATGCCAGCATGGGGATGCTTATCTCCCTGCTGGTGGCCTTTATCTTCTCCCCCTGGCTGGCGAGCCATTTGCTCAAGGATTCGGTGCACGGTACCGACGGCGAGGCCAAGGCCGGCCTCTTCCAGCGGTTGATGACCCCTTTCCTGATTGGCGCTGGCGCCAGGAGAGCGAGACACAAACTCTGGCTGGTCATCCTGCTGCTGGTGGCGGGCGCCGCCGCCATGCCCATGGTGCAGTGGGTCGTGCTCAAGATGCTCCCCTTCGACAACAAGTCGGAATTCCAGCTGGTACTCGACATGCCGGAGGGGGCGACTCTGGAGCAGACCGAGCGCACTCTGCTGGCGGTCGGGCGGGAGCTCGCCAGGGTGCCCGAGGTGAAGGATTACCAGATCTACGCCGGTACCGCGGCCCCCATCAACTTCAACGGGCTGGTGCGCCACTACTTTATCCGCAGCGGTGCCAACGTGGGGGATATTCAGGTCAATCTGGTGGACAAGCATGATCGCTATCGCAGCAGTCACCAGATCGCACAATCGGTGCGGGCACCGCTGCAGGCCATCGCCAGCGCGGTGGGGGGCAATCTCAAGGTGGTAGAGGTGCCGCCCGGCCCGCCGGTCTGGTCACCCATCGTTGCCGAAATTTATGGCCCGACTCAGGCCGCCCGTGAGGCAGCCGCTCGCGCCGTACAGGCCCGCTTTGTAGCCACCGCGGATCTGGTGGATGTGGATATCTATCTGACCGACCCGCAGCCCAAGTGGCGGCTGGTGGTGGATCGCAGCAAGGCGGCCCTGCTCGGGGTCGATCTCGGGGATCTGGTGAACACCCTCAATGGCGGGGTGGGTTATCAGGATGCCAGCTGGCTGCAGGGGCACGGCGCCAAGTATCCGGTGCCGATCCGCATCGAACTGGCTCCCGGTGACAAACGGGATCTGGCGGGTGTGCTGGCCCTCAAGGTGCGCAACCAGAGCGGCCAGCTGGTGCGGGTCTCCGAGCTGGTGAGCCGCCGCGATGAGGTGGCCCCCAGCTATATCATGCACAAGAATATGCAGCCCATGGTGATGGTGGTGGCCGACATGGGCGGTCACACCGACAGCCCGCTCTACGGCATGTTTGCCGCCGGTGCCGACATCAACCTGCCCCAATATTACGTGCAGCAGCCCGACAAACTGGGAGCGGTGGCGCTGTTGTGGGACGGGGAGTGGAAGATCACCTACGAGACCTTCCGCGATATGGGCATCGCCTACGGGGTGGGGATGATCCTCATCTACCTGCTGGTGGTGGCCCAGTTTCGCTCCTATCTGGTGCCGCTCATCATCATGGCCCCCATTCCGCTCACCCTCATCGGGGTGATGCCGGGCCACGCCCTGCTGGGGGCCCAGTTTACCGCCACCTCGATGATCGGGATGATTGCGCTGGCCGGGATCATCGTACGCAACAGCATCCTGCTGGTGGACTTTATCGAACAGCAGCGCAGCGCCGGAGTGGCGTTCGAGCAGGCAGTGATTGCGGCGGCGCAGGTGCGGGCCAAACCCATCATGCTGACGGCGTTGGCGGCGATGATCGGAGCCCTGTTTATCCTCGATGATCCCATCTTCAACGGGTTGGCCATCAGCCTGATTTTCGGGATCCTGGTCTCCACCCTGCTCACCCTGGTGGTGATCCCGCTGCTCTACTACAGCCTGATGTCGCGCCGTGGGGTCGCGATCACGGCAAACGAGCCGGGCGCACAATGACAGAAGGGCCACCTCGGTGGCCCTTCTCGTTTCACACGTTCAGGTGGCCGGGGCGCTGAGTCAGCGTCCCTTCAGCAGCGGGAAGTAGCGCCGGTCAGCCTGACTCATGTGGCCGACAACCAGCTCCTGAATGATGAAGTTGAGCAGCTCGTCGTTGCCGAGGGTGCCTGCGCGGGCGGCGTTCATCAGCTGGGCCGCTTTTTGCAGCAGTTGCTGATGGTCCTGACGGTGGGTCTCGAGCTCGGCGTAATCGAGCTCGGCCAGCAGGCTCTCCTCGAAGGTGAAGTGGTGGTGCGCCATCTCGAACAGGTTCTCCAGACTCTCCAGATAGAGGGCGGGATGGGCCTCGTGATCCTTCATCCGCTCCAGCAGCCGGTTGGTGAGCACAAAGAGCTGGCGATGTTCGGCATCGATACGGGGATGGCCGCACTCGTGGCTGCCTTGCCACACCAGCGAGCCCTGCGCGGGGTCGAGCCCGGCGGTATAGAGACAGACCCGGCCACGGCCGCGGTTTTTCGCCTGATACATCGCCTGATCCGCGTGGTGCATCAGGGTTTTGGCATCCTCGCCGTGCTCCGGATAGAGAGCGATCCCGATACTGCTGGAGATGCGCAGCTCCTGCTCGTCGCTCATCCTGAAGGGGTGGCGCAGGCTGTGATGGAGGTGGTCGGCGATGGTCAGAGCCTCGTCGCTGGTGTCAGGCAGCAGGATAACAAATTCGTCGCCGCCAAGGCGTGCCACCAGATCATGTTCCCGCACGCAATAGCGCATCCGCTTGGCCACCATATTGAGCAGCACATCGCCGGTCTCGTGGCCGAAGGTGTCGTTGATCGGCTTGAAGTGATCGAGATCAATGAACATCAAAGCCAAAGGCTGGTCGGCGTTGTGCTCCAGCGCCTCTTTCAGGCGTTGTTGGAGCAGGCGGCGGTTGGGCAGACCGGTCAGGGGATCGTAGAAGGCGAGGCGGCGCATCATCTCCTCGCGGGCCGCCCGCTCGGTGATGTCGCGGGTTACCCCCAGAATTGCCTCTGGTTCCCCCTGCTCGTTGCCATGCAGGGTGGTGATGGTCTCGGTGGCGACCAGATGGCCATCCTTGTGGCGCAGATCGGTGCGAATGACGCTGCGGGTCTGCTCATGTTCACCGCGATACCAGGCGGCGAGGGTGGCGGTGATCTCCTCCTTGAGTTTTATGCGTGCGGCATCGGGCAGCAGCTTCTTGAACGGCAGAGCGAACAGCTCGCTTGCGTTGTAACCGCTCAGCGGCTGGATGGCCGGGCTGATGTAGCGAAAGCGCAGGCTGGCGGTATCCATGGTCCAGATCACGTCGGCGCTGTTCTCCGCCACGAAGCGGTAGTGCTGCTCGCTCTGGGCCAGCTCGCGGGTGAGGCGCTGGCGGTCGCGCGACTCCTGACGCAGACGCAGGTAGAGGTGGAGGAAGATGCCGAGCAGGATCAACAGGGTAAAGGTGATCAGCATGGCGATGGCCACGCTCTTGTCGAGCAGCTGCCGCTGCTGGCGCAGCCGCTCCTGGGCCGGATTGTAGAGAAAGCGATCGAGGCTGATGTCGGAGGCGAGCAGGCCCGCCTCCCGATAGATATTGGCGATCTGCTGCCAGCGCTCCGGCTGCATGTATCCCGGCTCGACAAAGTCGGGCTGCATCAGCGAGCGGGTCTCGCGCGCTTCAAAGGTGAGTTGCTCCCGTCCGGCCCCGCTAGGGTAGTGCTCCATGATCCAGTCGATCATCTCCTCCGGATTATCCATGGCATAGCGCCAGCCGCGCAGGCTCGCTTGACGAAAGGCAAAGACCCGGCCGGGGCGGGTCGCCAGCTCCCGCTCGGAGGTAAAGAGGTTGTCGGCGTAAAAGTCGTTGTTGGCGCTGCGGGGACTGAAGACCCGATAGGGGATCTCCTTTCGCTGCAGGTAGAAGGGCTCCGTGGTGCTGTAGGCACTGATGGCATCCACCTTGCCTGAGAGCAGCGCTTCGACGCCGTTGTCGTAGGGGAGGATCTGCCACGTCCGGGCGGGAATATGTTTGCTGAGATAGGTGAGCAGCTCGCCGGAGCCGGGTTCCAGCATCAGCTGCTTGCCGGCGAGATCGGCGGCATTGCGGATATCGGGTCGATCGAGCGTCAACAGCAGCAAGGGAGAGTGCTGCAACATGGCTGCCAGCACCACCACCGGCTTGCCGGCGGCGCGGGCCAGCAGCAAGTCGCTGCCGCTGATGCCAAACTGCGCCTGGCCACTGGTCACTGCTTTGACCACATCGGTGCGGGGCGTGGCTTCGCGCAGGGTGACGTTGAGCCCGGCTTCCCGGTAGTAGCCCTTGGCGATGGCGGCGTAGTAACCGGCAAACTGGAACTGATGCTGCCAGGAGAGCTGGAGTGTGACTTGCTCTTCGGCCTTCAGCGGCACGCTTGCAAGCGCAGAGAACATCCAGCTGGCCAGCATGGGCAGGAACCAGAGCGTACAGCGTGGGGAGGGTTCGAGCTCCGTCATACAGGGTGTCTCTCGGGAGGCGGTATCAGAGCTAGAGTCAAACAATTTTTTGTAACCTGCAATAGGGGAAAAAGGCTAGCGGAGCAGGGCAGTAGCGGTATAAGAATTTGTTTTTGTGTTTTTCATCACACTAATTGCCTGCGAAGTCTGTTTTCACAACTTGCCTGCCCCATCACGGAGTCATATGGCTTGCGAAAATGGCTGCATTTTAGCCATTATCATGCCGTTTTTTCCTCCGAATCTTCGTTTAAATTGCCGCTTTTTGTCGGGAAAGCGTCAGCCTGTGTCGTCATATCACGCGATACTTCTGCGATGTTTTCCACATGAGGGAAATATGTATTCCGGTTGTTTGTTGATGGTTAAATCAGCCTCGTCGCCCGGTTGGCGAGCTCTGGTGTTATGATGTTCCCCCCTGTTCCGGATAAGGCTGTTTCATGTCCCGCTTGCGTCTGCTTGTCTCCGATTCTCATGACCCCCTCTTCAACCTCGCCGTCGAGGAGTGCATCTTCCGCCAGATGGGTCCCCGTCAGCGGGTGCTGTTCCTTTGGCGCAACGCCAATACCGTGGTGATTGGTCGTGCCCAGAACCCGTGGAAGGAGTGCAACACCCGCCGGATGGAAGAGGACGGGGTGACGCTGGCTCGCCGCAGCAGCGGTGGTGGCGCCGTGTTTCACGACCTTGGCAACAGCTGCTTCACCTTCATGGCGGGCAAGCCGGAGTATGACAAGAGCGTCTCCACCGCCATCGTGCTGGACGGGCTCAAGCGACTGGGGATTGAGGCCTTTGCCTCCGGTCGCAACGACTTGCTGGTGGCGACTCCGGACGGGGAGCGCAAGGTATCGGGTTCGGCTTACAGGGAGACCCTGGATCGCGGGTTTCACCACGGCACCCTGCTGCTGGACGCCGATCTCGGTCGGCTCGCCAACTACCTCAACCCCGACCCCAAGAAGCTGGCGGCCAAGGGGATCAGCTCGGTGCGCGGTCGGGTGGCCAATCTGTGCGAACTGCTGCCGGGGATTGACCACCATCAGGTGAGCGACGCGCTGGCTGCCGCCTTTTTTGAACACTATGGCGAGCGGGTGCAGCCCGAGCACATCTCCCCGGAGCAGATGCCCGATCTGCCCGGTTTTGCCGAGACCTTCGCTCGCCAGCGCAGCTGGGAGTGGAACTTTGGCCACGCGCCCGCCTTCACCCATCTGCTGGAAGAGCGCTTTGGCTGGGGCGGGGTGGAGCTGCACTTTGACGTGGAGAAGGGGAGCATAGTGCGGGCGCAGATTTTCAGCGACACCCTGGATCCGGCACCCTTCGATCGGCTGGCCCAACTGCTGGTGAGTTGTCCCTATCGCCCTGATGCGGTCGCCAGCTGTTTGCAAGGGTGGCAAGGGGAGTTCCCGGCCAGTCGCGAGGCGTTGAGCGAGTTTGCCGACTGGCTGCTGGCGGCGCTGCGCTGAAGGCACAACTGCTGAAGTGATCGGGATCACGAAATATAAAGAGGCGCATAAAAAGCGCCTTTTTTCTGCCCCTTGCCATGGCTAAAACATAACAAAAAGTATGGCAGACCATTAGTTATTGTCTCTGTTGATGCGCCAGACCCGGGAGTATAAGGGCCGCACATTTGCTGTACTAATGGTATAAAAATGAGTGACTTAGTTTACCTTCAAGACCAAGGCGTCAACGCCGTCTCCCCCCTGTTTGCCAACCGGTTTGCCAGCGTTAAAGCCAATTTTTTCTCACGTAATCCCGATCTCTGGCCAGTTTTTCGCGAGCCCGGATTCGCCGCCCTCAATGAATTTCGGGCCCGTGGCCTGGCTCCCGATGCCCGTTTGAATGCCTGGCCAGATGGCCGCGCCCGCCTGGCCGATCTCTGCGAGACCATGCCGGTGCCCGCAACCATGCGCACCCCGGGCGAGCCGATGGCCGAGCTGTTGTTTGCCGCCGCGCTGTCGAAGGATTGGGAGAACCCCTCCAGCGTCGAGAACGTCATCACCATGTCAGCGGATCCCGCTATCTATGGCGCCCAGATGGGTATTCTTGCCAACCCCAATCTGGTCTACTCCGAATATGCCGGAGTGGCCGAGGAGCTGGAGAAGAAGGTGGTGCGCCAGATTGCGCTGCTGGCGGGTTACGACCCGGCTCGCGCCACCGGCATCTTCACCCAGGGGGGGACCTTCTGTAACCTCTACGGCTATCTGCTCGGCATTCGCAAAAGCTTGCCGGAAGCCAAGCACAAGGGGCTTGGCCACTATCAGGATTACCGCATCATCAACTCCCAGGGCGGTCACTACTCCAACATCACCAACCTCTCCCTGCTCGGGGTCGATATCGAGAACAAGACCATCCGCATTCAGGTCGGCGAGAACAACGACATCGATCTCGACCACCTCGAACGCACCCTGACCGCCTGTTTTGCCCTGAAACACGTGGTGCCCGCCATCATGCTCACCATGGGTACCACCGACACCTTCGGGGTGGATCAGGTGAAACCCGTGTTCGAGCTGCGCAATCGCCTCTGTGAGCAGTTCGAAGTGGCGGTCAAACCGCACATTCACGTCGATGCCGCCATCGGCTGGTCGATGATCTTCTTCCTCGATTACGACTTTGCCGCCAACCCGCTTGGCATCAATGCCGCGACCCTGGCCGGGATCGAGCGCAACGTGGTGCGCTTTGCCGAGCTCAAATATGCCGACTCCTTCACTGTCGACTTCCAGAAGTGGGGTTATGTGCCCTACACCTCCAGTCTGGTGATGATCAAGGAGCAGGATGACCTCAAGGCGATGGAGAATGACCCGGAGAACTTCTCCTACTTCGAGCGGGACATTCAGGGCCAGACCCACCTGCAATCCACCATCGAGTGCTCCCGTGGCGCGAGCGGCCTGTTCGGTGCCTATGCGGCGCTCAACTACATGGGAGTGGAGGGGTATCGCATCGTGCTGGCCCACTGCCTGCAAAATGCCAACTACTTCCGCTATCGCCTGAGTCAGCTTGGCAACGTCAAGCTGGTGGCGCAGGAGAATCAGGGGCCGAGCGTCGGCTTCAAGATCTACAACCCCGAGTGGGTGAGCGATCCGGAGGCCGAGTTCGCCTTCGAGCTGGCCCGCTCCAGCGATCCTGCCTACAAGGCGCGGCTGCAGCGCAATACCGACTATCACCGCAGCCTGTTCAAGGGGCGCGGCAAGGTGGGTCTCTATACCAACTGGGTGGAGGCGGTGGCCCACTCCGACTATGACGCCCGCGGCAAGTACTCTTACATCGCCGGGGAGAAGGCTGTCTTTATGAACCCCGCCTGCACCCGCGAGCAGATCGACGCCTTTATCGACCATATCTGCGGTTAACGGCCGTTCGATCACGAACTGACCGCCTTGAGTCGATACCAGACAGGCCGGTATCAAAAGGGCAAGCCGATCGGCTTGCCCTTGTTGTTGATGAGTGGTCGGGATGGCTTGTTCAGAGGCGCAGCAGCTGCTCGTTCTCGACAATCTCGCACCCGGCGGGTTGCCGGGAGAGGGTAATCATGGCGTGGGCCACCTGACTGGCCTCGATGGCGCGCCAGCGGGCGAGCTTGCCAACCAGCAGCGGCCGAAACAGCGGGTAGATGGTCTGAAAGATCTGCTCCGAGCGGCGCGGCGGTTGCCTATCCCCCAGCAACATGGCTGGCCGCACGATGGCGAGCCGCGGCCAGGATTGGGCCAGCAGGGCCTGTTCCATCTCCCCCTTGGTACGTGGATAGAGGGCCGGTGAGCGGGCACTGGCCCCCATGCTCGAGACCACGACGAGCCGTTGACAGCCGTGGCGGCGGGCCAGTTCGGCAAAGGTGATCACATAGTCGAGATCGACCCGGCGAAACGCCTCGGCTGAACCGGCCTCCTTGCGGGTGGTGCCGAGGGCGCAGAAGGCGATATCCACCGGTCGGGGCAGGGAGACGCTGGCCAGATCATCAAAATCGACCGGCAGCCAGTGGTGCGCCTCCTTGCCCGGCTTGCGGCAGAGCAGGGTCAGCTCGTGTTCGGCGGGCAACTGTTTGATCAGCTCGCGGCCAATCAGGCCGCTGGCTCCGGCAATCAGGATCCGGCTCATGATTCTCTTCCTGTGTCGCTCCGGTAGGAAGTGTCAGCATCGGGCAAACGGCAGCTCTCTGCAATCTGCACTTGTTTGCCGGGGGATAAAACAAAACCGGCGCGAGGCCGGTTTTGCGAGATATCAGAGCGGGGTGTGGAATGCCGCTGGCAGCGGGAAGTCACCCGTTACCGTGGTGAGCCTGTCGTTGGCGAAGGTGACGGTGAGCTCTTTGCGCTCCTTGTCGCCGTGGCCTGGCTGGAATTCATAGAGGTAGTACCAGGTGTTGGGGTCAAAGCCGTCACGCAGCATGGGGGTCCCCAGTACATAGCTGACCTGCTCGCGGGTCATCCCCTGGCGCAGTTTGTCGACCTGTTTTTGTTCCACATAGTTGCCTTGGGGAATATCGATACGATAGACCAGGCTGCAACCGGAGAGGGTGAGGGCGGTCAGGGCCGCGGCAATCAGGTGTTTCATCCGCATAACGAGTTCAGATCATCCATACAGTCTTTTTTGGCTCGGCAAATCATACCGACTCCCTCCACGGAAGTAAAAAGCCATTGATCCATCAGCCAATAAAAAGGGCCGCACTGCGACCCTTTCTGGCAATCCGGTAGCCGTTACATGGCGGCGCGGAAGATGGCGACGATCTCTTCGTGGCTCGCCTGTTTCGGGTTGGTGAAGCCGCAGGCATCTTTCAGGGCGTTGCTGGCCAGGGTATCGAAGTCGTCGGCCTTGACGCCGAGCTGCTCCAGACCGGCCGGGATCTTCACATCCAGCGCCAGCTGCTTGATGGCGGCAATGGCCGCGGCAGCGCCCTGCTCGTCGCTCATGGCGCTCACGTCAACACCCATGTAGCGGGCGACATCCTTCAGACGAGCCGCGCTCACCTGGGCGTTGAACGCCTGAACGTGGGGCAGCAGTACGGCGTTGCAGACGCCATGGGGCAGGTCATAGAAGCCGCCCAGCTGGTGGGCCATGGCGTGCACGTAGCCCAGGCTTGCGTTGTTGAAGGCCATACCGGCCAGGAACTGGGCATAGGCCATCTGCTCGCGGGCATGCAGGTCGTCACCGTGGTTGACGGCGGTGCGCAGGTGCTTGGCAATCAGCTCGATGGCCATCACGGCGCTGGCATCGGTCACCGGGGTGGCGATGGTGGAGACATAGGCCTCGATGGCATGGGTCAGGGCATCCATGCCGGTGGCGGCGGTCAGACCGGCCGGCTTGGCCAGCATCAGCTCGGGGTCGTTGACTGACATCAGCGGGGTAACGTGCTTGTCGATGATGGCCATTTTCACGTGGCGCGCTTCGTCGGTGATGATGCAGAAGCGGGTCATCTCGGAGGCGGTACCGGCAGTGGTATTGATGGCGATAAGCGGCAGTTGCGGCTTGGCGGAGCGATCCACCCCTTCGTAATCCTTGATGTTGCCACCGTTGGCGGCAACCAGCGCGATGCCCTTGGCGCAGTCGTGGGGCGAGCCGCCACCCAGCGAGATGACGCAGTCGCAGCCGTTGGCCTTGATCATTGCCAGACCCGCTTCGACGTTGCTGGTGGTGGGGTTGGGTTTGGTCTCATCGAAAACTGCGCTTTCAATGCCATGTTCAGCCAGCAGGGTGGTGAGCTTGGCGACCACGCCGATCTGGTTGAGAATTTTGTCGGTGACGATCAGCGCCTTGCGGTAGCCGTAACCCTTGATATCGGCGGCAGCCTCTTGCAGGCAGCCGGCACCCATCAGGTTGATTGCAGGAATATAGAACTTGAATGTAGCCATGATGGACTCCCTATAGTTAGCCATTAAGTGGTAATTGGTTGCCACGTTACCATCTTGATGGGGATACAAAAGCATCTGTTTTGCAACTTTACGGGGGCGATCACGGGACATTAATTAAGCGTTGAACCGGGCTTGACTTTCCCTGTTACATCCCGATTTCATGAAAAACGTTTTTCAATTAATTCATCAGGTTAGAAAACGTTTTGCCTGCTCTTTGATGTTGTCAATGCGTGGAAGTGTGAGGCGCTTCAAGGAATTGGAAAGCGCTTTCGACCATAGTTGGCGCCTCCCCGAAGAGGGGGGTAAAGGCTTGAAAGTATCATAAAGAATCATCTTAATTTGCGTCCTGACCATGCTGGCAGGGGGCAACCAGGAGTCCAATATGTCTGATGTATTTCACTTGGGTTTGAAGAAAGCGGATCTGCAAGGCGCCACCCTGGCGATCGTCCCCGGTGACCCCGAGCGTGTAAAGCGTATCGCAGAGCTGTTGGATAACCCGGTACACCTGGCCAGCCATCGTGAATTCACTACCTGGCGCGGTGAGATGGACGGCAAGGCCGTGATCATCTGCTCTACCGGTATCGGTGGCCCGTCCACCTCCATCGCAGTAGAAGAGCTGGCCCAGCTGGGTATCCGCACCTTCCTGCGCATCGGCACCACCGGCGCCATCCAGCCGCACCTGAACGTGGGTGACGTAATCGTGACCACCGGCTCCGTGCGCCTCGACGGTGCCAGCCTGCACTTTGCACCGATGGAGTTCCCGGCGGTTGCCGACTTCGACTGCACCACCGCGCTGGTCAACACCGCCAAAGAGATGGGCTCCAAGCTGCACATCGGTGTGACAGCCTCCTCCGACACCTTCTACCCGGGGCAGGAGCGTTACGACACCGTATCCGGCCGCGTAGTGAGCCGTTTCCAGGGTTCCATGAAAGAGTGGCAAGCCATGGGCGTGCTGAACTATGAGATGGAGTCTGCAACCCTGCTGACCATGTGCTCCAGCCAGGGCCTGCGTGCCGGTATGGTGGCTGGCGTTATCGTCAACCGTACCCAGCAAGAGATCCCGAACGCCGAGACCATGGCGAAGACCGAATCTGATGCCATCAAGATCGTACTGGGCGCTGCCCGCAAGCTGATCTGATAGCACCACAAAGAGTGGGGGGTGGGGGCCGTTGCGAAAGCGCGGCCCCTATCTTTATCCGCCGTTTACCGCTTTTCCTCTCCCGTCACGTCTTTCACTGATCCCGTCGCACTCGCGCTGATTGCCTCTAAAACGCAGGCGCACAGCGGATCTGCATCGGCTCGCCGCTCACCGGATGAGCAAAATCCAGCTCGCTGGCATGCAGCATCAGCCGCGGTGCCTGTTCGCAGCCGGGTGGCAGCAGGCCACCATAGAGATCGCAGCCGAGGATGGGGTGGCCTAGCAGCTGGCTGTGGATGCGCAGCTGATGGGTGCGGCCGGTCTCCGGCACCAGCCGCACCCGGGTCAAAGGCACGGTCTGTCCCTGCATCAGCGGTTCCAGCCGCTCAATCACCTGATAGCGGGAGCGGGCGGGTTTGCCGCTGGCGGCGCAGATCTTCATCAGCGGAAAAATGGCCGGATCCTTGGCGATGGGGGCGTCGATAACCCCTTCGTCGTCCGCTAGATGACCGCACAGCAGGGCGCTGTAGGCCTTGCTCACCGCCCGCAGGCTGAACTGCTGGCAGAGCAGGGCATTGATGGCCCTGTTTCTGGCCACCACCATGATGCCTGAGGTGCCGAAGTCGAGGCGATGCACCAGGGTACAACCGGGGTAATCCTGCACCAGTCGATAATGCACCGAGTCGAGGTTTTGCGGATTCATGCCCGAGAGGCTCAGCAGGCCGCTCGGCTTGTTGATGAGCAGCAGGTGTTCATCCTCGAACAGGATCTCGATGGCTGCATTGCAGGGCGGGGCGATAAAGGTGTCGACGATAACGGACATAAGGTGCACGGGCAGAAAACGGGGGGCCATCATACCCAAGTGGCGGGTAAGGCGCGAATCGGCGTAGCGGATACGCTCGCCACACCATCCCCTCATTGCGGCCTGCTGCTGGCCAGCTGTGACAGTGCGAAGGTAACTGATTGAAAAAAATCAGGAACCGTTTTGTGACCCCCTCCCGAGTTCAGCCGCCGCGAGCTTGCTAAGGTAGGGCTCCCTTTGATGTTGTAAGGAGTCTCTCCATGGCACTGCCCGTTATTCTCGATTGTGATCCCGGCCACGACGACGCCATCGCCCTGATTCTGGCGCTGGCCAGTCCTGAACTGAAGGTGCTGGCGGTCACCACCAGCGCGGGCAACCAGACCCCGGACAAGACTCTCAACAATGCCCTGCGCATCCTCACCTTGCTGGGACGGGACGATATTCCGGTAGCGGCCGGGGCGCCGAAACCGCTGGCCCGCGAGCTGATTATCGCCGACAACGTCCATGGCGAATCGGGTCTCGATGGCCCCAAACTGCCGGATCCCGCCTTTGCGCCGCAGGGGATGACGGGGATCGAGCTGATGGCCAGAGCTCTGCGAGAGAGCCCGGAGCCCGTGACTCTGGTGCCAACCGGCCCGCTCACCAATATCGCCCTGCTGCTGGCGGCTCACCCCGAGCTAAAGGGCAAGATCGCCCGCATCGTGCTGATGGGGGGCGCCGCAGGGGCCGGCAACTGGACACCTGCGGCGGAATTCAATATTTATGTGGACCCGGAAGCGGCCGATATGGTCTTCAAGTCGGGCATCCCCATCACCATGTGCGGCCTCGATGTGACCCACGAGGCGCAGGTAATGGACGAGGATATCGAACGGGTGCGTGCCATCACCAATCCGGTGGCCCAGTGTGTGGCCGGTCTGCTCGATTTTTTCATGATCTACCATCGGGACCCCAAGTGGGGATTTGCTGGCGCGCCGCTGCACGACCCCTGTACCATTGCCTGGTTGCTCAATCCCGCCCTGTTCCATGGCGTGGAGTGCCGGGTCGATATCGAGACACGGGGCGAGCATACCGTGGGGATGACGGTGGTGGACCGCTATGGCCTCTCCGGCAAACCAGCCAATGCGCTGGTGTTGCTGGGGCTGGATCGGGCAGGTTTTATCGATCTGCTGGTCGAGCGGCTGCGGGCCTTTGGCTGAGGGCCGATTCACTTTTTGCAAGAAGGGGCAGGGAATGTGGAAGACAGGGTTGGCGCTGCTGGCCGGGTTGCAACTGACGGGCTGCGCGACGCCATTCGAGCGGATGTGGCAGGGGCTGGCGACCTGTGATTTTAACGATCTCTATATCGACGGTGAGACGGGACGGCCAGCCAATCTGCAGCTCAACAACTACACCCCCTACAAGGTGAGCGACGGCTTTGCCTGGTACAAGGTGCACGAGGAGCTGCACGGCTTGCCGGTGGTCGGTTTTATCGTGCCCGCCTCCAGCTTCGAAGTGCACGCCCTCTTTGTCGATACCCCCATCGCCAATGCCCGCCGGTTGACCCACAACGCTTACGGCAGCGAGTTTAGCGACGAACAGAAGCACAACGAGGGCTCAGCCCCTCTGCTTTTGCGCGATCCCAACAACCCCAAGCGCTCCATCATCGACTGCACCCGCGGCGAATCTGACGGGGAGCTTGAGGATTCGGCCATGCCCGAGTAGGGCTGCCTGTCGTGCCATCGGCCTGAAAAAAGAGGGGCCAGCCTTGCCGGCTGGCCCCTCTTTTTTATTGTTGCCCAGCGCCCGGATCAGGGGTAGCTCAGCGTCTCCTTGATAAGAGGCAGCTGGGCCTTGATCCACGCTGGGTTGATGGGCCCCCAGTCGCTGATGCGGTAGTGCCCCTGCAGGTGGCGAGCCCCTTCGGTCTGCTCGAAGGCGCAGCTGATATCGAGTTCGGCCAGCGCCGTCAGGGTATCCTGCGCGGTGCGGCGCGGCATGCCGGTCGCCTCCATGATGGCGGGCACCGTATCCGTGCCCTGGCTGATCAGCCAGGCCACGTAGAGGCGGCGGTAGAAGCTGGTGCGTGTCTTGCTCGGCTCACTCATAGCTCGTCCTCGAGACGATCGAAGTAGCGCCAGGTTGCGATGGCGGCTTTGCCCATCACCAGTGCCCAGAGGCCGAACCAGAACCAGCGGAAGAAGCTCCAGGTGGAGGCGTCAGGCTCGGTGCTCTCAATCTTGGTGACGTTGGGGAACATGGAGAACATGTTGATGCGCCAGCCGTAGGAGGTGATGATGGCGAGCCGTTTTTCAAACTCCATCGACTTGGCCTTGGCCTGTACGTCGGCGGCGTTGAACTTGAAGTAGAAGGGCCAGCCCCACTCGGTATCCTCGTTGCGGAACACCCGGATCTTCTCGCCGGGACGCTCGGTGTAGATGTAGTAGACATCGGTAGTGGGGCCGTCAGCCGGGTTCTTCTGGCTGATAGGGCCATCCTTGTCGGTGCGCTTCACCTCCACCCCGGTGATGGTGGCGATGGTGTGCTCCGGCAGGTAGTAGTCGAGCCAGGTGGCGGAAACGAGGGCAATGAGCCCCAGGGCGATAAAAGCGGGTTTCTTGAATCTCAGGCTCATGATGGTCTCACGTGAGGGGGAGTGACGTGCCTCTACCATACTCACATTTGCCCCCACAGCCCAGCCCCTTATGGCACCAACTGCCAAAAAATGGCGTTTAAAACAACTGCCTCCTGCACCACGCTTCGTGGTTAAACCTGTCGCAATGCGTTGTTCGGACGGTTACCGGAGGAGGGGAAAAACGTGTTGATTGACACTGTATGGAGGCGTAAGGGGAGTGTGTGAAGGGATATGTAGCCGAATAAATAAAGCCCCTTGTTTATAAAATAAGGGGCTTTATTGCTATCCAGAGGCCTGCGCAGGCCTCTTTTTATCTTTCAGGCCGCGTGTCAGAGCTGGAAGTGAGAGAGCTGCTTGCGCTGCTGCTCGGCCAGCTCCGACAGTTCGTGGCTGGCGCTGGCGCTCTGGCTGATACCAGCTGAGCTCTGGCTCACGATCTCGTGGATGTTGGTGATGTTGCGGTTGATGTCGGCAGTGACGCAGGACTGCTCCTCGGCGGCGGTGGCCACCTGGGCGTTGGCATCGTTGATCTGGCGTACCGCCCCCGTGATGCCGCTCAGCAGATCCTGTACCTGCGCGGAGAGGCGCTGGTTGTTCTCGAGGATCTCCAGCGTCTCCTGAACCCCCTGATTGGCGGACTGGGACTGGCTTTGCAACTGCTCGATGATGGCCTGGATCTCCTTGGTGGAGGCCTGGGTTCGGGCCGCCAGCATCCGCACCTCGTCGGCGACGACGGCAAAACCGCGCCCGGTTTCGCCGGCACGGGCCGCCTCGATGGCCGCGTTGAGGGCCAGCAGGTTGGTCTGCTCGGAGATCCCCTGAATCACTTCAATCACCTTGCCGATCTGCTCGGACTGGGTCTTGAGGCGAGCGACGATGGCGGCGGCATCTTCCAGACTGCCTGCCATCCGGCTGTTGGCGGCAATGCTCTCGCCAAACAGGGCGAGCCCCTGCTCAACCCGGCTGTTGGCATCGCGCGCCAGCTCGTCGGCCACGGCGGCGTTGTGGTTGACATTGTCGGCGGTGCTGGAGAGCTCGGTGACTGCGGAGGCAACCTGCTCAATTTCGCCGCGCTGCTGCTGGGCGTTGGCTTCAGCCTGGGTCATCACCGCGGCCAGCTCGGTCGCAGCGGAGGCGACGTTGTTGCTGATGCCGGTCAGGGTTTCGATGGTGCTGCCAAGCTGCCCCAGAGTGAGGTTGATATCCTTGGCCAGCTGGGCCAGCTCGTTGTCACCCTCGACCCTGGCGCGGACGTTGAAGCGACCCTGCGCGACGGCGTGCATCACGCTCTGCAGCTGGCCGATGGGGCTGACGATGCGGCCAGAGAGCCACCAGCCACACAGTAGAGCAGCCAGCAGGGCGACGGCCGTGAGCAGCAGGGTGCGCAGCAGGGTGGCATGGTAGTGGGCCTGCTCTTGCGCCAGCTCGCTCTGGGTCAGCTGGTTGATGTGGGCCGACATGGTGTCGATCTCTTTGATGAGCTGTTCGCCCAGCTCGCGGAACTGGAGGCGGGCGGCCTCATACGCCGCGGCATCGCCACCCCCCTGATGCTTTTGGGTCAGCAGCGGCAGCATGTTGTTGCGGGTGTGGCCAAGGTAGGCCTGCAGGGCAGCCGCCACCTGACGGTTATCCTGTTCGGCACCCGGGATCACCAGACGGGCGAGGATGGAGGTGATCTCCTGCTCGGCACTGTTGAGGTTGGCGGGCAGGGCGGCAAACTGGGCCGCGTCGTAGAGACCGTAGATGGCGCTGGTGCGCAGCCGGTAGGTGGCGTGGATCAGCCTGGCAATGTCGTCCTTGTTGCGCACCACGCTCTGGGTCGTCTCATCTATGTCACTAATGGCTTCGTCCAGCCCCTGTTTGCTGATGGCAATCATTACCATCATCAGCAGACTGGCCAGCAGCAGCGGTATCAGTACCTGAATTCTTATTGATAGATTATTCAATGACATATGAGACATAACCCCGAAAATGAAGGAGGCGCTATCTTACACAGCCGCGACAGGGGGTGTCACAGCCTTTTCTTGCTGAAATATGCTGAAAGCAAAGGTTTTTTCTTGTCTGAAAAGCGCGGGATGGGCAAGATGACAGGCTTGCTCAAATAACATTCCGGCGCTGTTTACCGCTGCCTGATCCTCGTTTGCTACCCTGTTTTGCCATGGAGGTTTGTCGTGTCCAGCTGGATTGATCCGGCCATTCTGGCGCTCTTTATCCCCACCTTCTTCTTTGTCTCCGTCACCCCGGGCATGTGCATGACTCTGGCGATGACGCTGGGGATGAGTCTTGGTGTGCGCCGCACCCTGCACATGATGTGGGGGGAGCTGATCGGCGTCGGGCTGGTATCGGTGCTCTCGGTGATCGGGGTGGCGGCCATCATGCTCAACTATCCGGCTATCTTCGCCGCCTTCAAATATGTGGGCGGTGCCTATCTCATCTGGCTCGGCATCCAGATGTGGCAGGCCAAGGGGAAGATGGCCATTCCGGCCGATCTCTCGGCCGGTCAACAGACCAGCCCCATGGGGCTGGCGCTGCAGGGCTTTGTCACCGCCATCGCCAACCCCAAGGGGTGGGCCTTCATGATCTCCCTGCTACCCCCCTTTATCTCGGCCAGCCGACCGATGGCGCCGCAGATCACCGCGCTGGTGGCGCTGATTTTGGTAATCGAGTTCTCCTGCCTGCTGCTCTACGCCAGCGGCGGCCGCACCCTGCGCCACTTCCTTGCCAAGAGCGGCAACGTCACCCTGATGAACCGCATCGCCGGTACCCTGATGCTGGGAGTGGGAGTCTGGCTGGCGCTCGGTTGAGCGCCGTCAGTGACTCATGCCACCAAAGAAAAATGCCACCGCAAGGTGGCATTTTTTTATGAAAGCAAAGTGGCTCAGCGGGACTTGAAACGCTCGACCCAGGGGTTGGCGGTGAGGCCGTGCAGGATGACGCTCAGGATAATGGTGCAGAGCACGGTGGCGATGATGGGGCGCTGGCCGATAAGGGCCGGCTCGTTTTGCAGCACCATCACCGCAAAGACGATGCTGGCAAGGCCCCGCGGCCCGAACCAGCCGATAAAGAGTTTGAGCTCCGGCTTGAGGCCGGTACCGATGAGGCTCAGCCAGACCGGCACCATCCGCAGCAGGGTGAGGCTGGCGGCGGCATAGAGCCAGAACTGCCAGTGCAGCAGCTCCGGCAGGATGGGCATCAGGGTGGCGCCAAACACCATCCAGATCACCACCGAGAGCAGATCGCCATACCCTTCGCAGCTATCCATATAGGCGTGCTTGTGCTCGCCAAGGCGCCGTCCCATCAGCAAACCACCGACGAAGGCGGCGATAAAACCGCTGCCACCGAGAGTCTGGGCCAGCGCAAAGCAGAGCAGGGCCAGTCCGGGCATGGTGAGCTGACGCCAGAGCGGCAGTTGCCAGCCGTTGAGATAGGAGACTTTCAGCAGCCGGACGGTGAGGGCGGTCAGTACGAAGGCGACCAAAAGACCGATACCGATCTCCTCCAGCATCAGGGTGATGGCGAGCGCTGCGGTGCCGGTGTGCTCCTCGGTGGGGGCGATAAGAGCGAGCAGCAGGAGCAATACGGGCACGCAGATGCCGTCGTTGAGGCCACTCTCCTGATTGAGCCCTTCGCGCAGTGGTGCCGGTACGGCCGGGTTGCTCACCACCGCCTTGCCGAGCGCCGCATCGGTGGGGGCGAGAATGGTGGAGAGGATCGCCATCTCCAGCAGTGGCAGGTCAGGGAAAAGCCAGTGACCAAACAGGGCGCCACAGAGCAGGGTGAGGGGGAGGCCGATCAGCAGCAGCCGGATGGGGAGCTGGCGGTTGGCCAGCAATACCTGCCAGTTGGTGTTGGCGGCATCGTTGAACAGCACTATGACCAGCGTCAGCTCTGCCAGCAGCTTGATGCCGGCGCTGTCGATGGAGAGGGAGAGCAGCTCCAGCCCTCCCGGTCCCAGCAGCCAACCGGTCAGCAGAAAGAGCAGGGGGCCGTTGACCAGTTTTGACTCGAAGCGCCCCGCGATCAGGCTGTAGAGCAGTAAAAAGGCGGCGATCACCGCCAGATTCTGGTAAAGCAGGTGTGCATCCATACAACCTCCTTCCAGCCCCGCGGGGCGGTTTAATCGGTCAGGCAGTCCGGGTCGAACACATACTCGCCGTCCAGCCAGCGCACGATTTCATCGACGCAAGCCTGATCACGAAACGGCAGGTAGCGCGTCTTGAGGGCGGCAATCTGCTCGGGAGTGAGCCGGGCCAGCCCCAGATCCTGAAACAGCGGCAGGTCGGCCTCAATCATCGCCGAGATCTGCGGGCCGCAGGTGGCGTTGAGGGAGGCGTGCAGCGCCTTGTCGGGATCATACTGCTTGCCGAGCTTGTAGCTCATCGGCAGGGTGGCGAGCGGCAGGGCGGAGAGCGCCGCCTGCTTCATCGGGTTGACCGCATGGCCGGAGAGCAGCTCCGCCAGCTCGGCGGGGCGGTTCTCGAAGGCACGCAGATAGAGATAGCTGCTCGCCTTGCTGCCATCGTTGACCGGGTAGTTGTCCCACAGGAAGGGCTTGCGGCCGAGCAGCTCGGTCACCTGCTTGAGGTGTACCGCCGGATACTCGGTCGAGCAGACCTTGGGGCCAGTCCAGAAGATCTCGAAGCGGCGGTCGAGTTGCTCGCCAATCTCCTCCAGATAGCGCGGTGGCATGGCACCGAACACCTTCTCCAGCACCGGATCGGTCGAGTAGTAGCTGGGGCAGAAGATGAGGCGGCTCGCCTTGCAGTGGGCCGCAATGTCGTGGGCGATGGTGAGCTGGTGCCGGGCCAGATCCGGGGTATCCCCCTTCATGTCGTCAAACAGTACCGCCAGAATGTCGGGTTGCAGCACTTCATCGATAATGCGCACTTTTTCAAGCAGTGCCGGGCGCTTGCGATCATAGTCGTGATGCGCCCCCATGGGGCTCAAGCCCACCCCGAAGGCGAGCCCGTTGGCGCGGCACTGGCGCGCCAGTTCGGCGAGATCCGCCAGCTGCTGCTCGGGCCAGGGGAGGGCCCAGTGCTTGCGCAGATAGCCATCCTCTTTCGGGGCGTAGATATAGAAGCCGTAGCCGTGGCGTGGCAGCCACTGGGCGTAGCGGGCACGGGCCTGCCAGCTCCATCCCTTGCCAAAAAAGCCCTCGATCACCCCCAGATTGGCAGAGGGGGGCAGCAGACCGGACTGCAAACTCTGATATGGCATAACTCTCTCCCTTCTTGCTGGGGGACTTGATACGGGCCGGTCGTCTAGACCGGATCCTCTTCCTGAAAACGAACCCCGATCTTGACGGGAATGCTCTCATCCATTTCGGCCACGGTCCAGATCAGGCCCTGCCACTCGATGTTGTCACCGACTACCAGATTATCGCCAAGCTGGCTGGCAATAAAATCGCCCAGTGTCTGATCCGCCACCTCGCTCACATCCAGCCCGTAGATAGGGGCGAGATCCACGAGTCGCGCCGCCGCATCCAGCTGGAAGTCACCGAAGAAGCGCGGGCCGAGATCCTGCTCCGGCGCCTGGCTAAAGAGCTGGCCAAGGGCGGGCAGATCGCGCTCGTGGCCGATGACGCAAAGGATATCGTCCGCCTGCAGGCAGGTACTGCCCGAGGGGTGGAGCAGCTCGCGGCCGCGAAACAGGGCGCTGACCCTAGTGCCGGCAGGCATGCGCAGATCCCGCAGCGGCGAGCCGATGCACCACTTCTCTTCCCCCAGCTGGTAGACGAAGGTCTCCCACTGGCTGTCGAGATCGATCTCCAGCCCCGAGCGGTTGATGGGCGACGGTGGGGCCGGTACTTCCACCCGCGCCAGTTTTGAGGCCAGCGGCAGCGAGCTGCCCTGCAAAATCAGCGAGACCAGCACCACGAAGAAGGCGACGTTGAAGTAGAGCTGGGCGTTGGGCAGTCCCGCCATCATGGGGAACACCGCCAGAATGATGGGCACCGCGCCGCGCAGGCCAACCCAGGAGATAAACCAGCGCTCGCGCGGGGCGAAGTTCTTGAACGGCAACAACCCGATCCAGACCGAGATGGGGCGGGCAAACAGGATCATCCACATCGCCAGTGCCAGCGCCGGCAGGGCGATGGGCAGCAGCTTGTGGGGGGAGGCGAGCAGCCCCAGCACCAGAAACATGCCGATCTGGCTGAGCCAGGTCAGGCCGTCCAGCACCGACAAGGTGGTGCTACGACTGCGCAGGGAGAGGTTGCCGAGCAAGAGACCTGTGAGATAGATGGCGAGGATGCCGCTGCCACCGACCGCCGTGGTGAGGGCAAAGATGAGCAAGCCGCCGCTCACGGTGAGCAGCGGGTAGAGACCCGGTGCCAGGCGGGCGGTGTTGATCAGCCGCCACAGCAGCCAGCCACCGGCAAGGCCGATCCCGGCACCAAGGCCGAACTGTTTGATGAGCTGCAGCAGCAGAAACCCAGCGTTGAGATCCTGCTGGCTGCTGGCCAGCACCTCGATCAGGGTGACGGTGAGAAAGACCGCCATGGGGTCGTTGCTGCCCGATTCTATCTCCAGCGTCGCGCTCACCCGCTCGTTGAGGCTGCGCCCGCCGAGCAGGGAGAAGACTGCTGCCGCATCTGTGGAGCCGACGATGGCGCCGATCAGCATCCCCTGCATCAGGTTGAGGTCAAACAGCCAGGCGGCGGCGAGACCTGTCAGGCCGGTGGTGATGGCTACCCCGACCGTCGCCAGCGACAGGGCAGGCCAGAGTGCCACCCGGAATGAGGAGACCCGGGTGCGCATGCCGCCGTCGAGCAGGATGATGGCCAGCGCCAGGTTGCCCACCAGATAGGCGATGGAGTAGTCGGCAAAGTGGATGCCGCCGGGGCCATCTTCCCCCGCCAGCATACCGACGGCGAGGAAGATGACCAGAATGGGAATACCGAGACGGGAAGAGAGCGCACTTAGCAGGACACTGGCTCCAACCAACAGGGCACCGACAAAAAAGAAACTGTTGATGGTCACTGCATCCAAGGGCGAACTCCTTTCTGACTAACGGCAAAGTAGGCACATTATATGCAGTTAAGACCCCCTTGTGTGGTTTAATCGTGCATTAATTTGCATCTTTTGACATTTTTTCACCACTCGCGCGCCATCTTCTGACCCCTCAGAGTGGGTGAGAGGGGATGTTGGCGGTGATGGTCAGATGGAAACCTGACGCCGGGGGAGTAGAGGCAAGGGGAGGAGATAAACAGCAGACAAAGAGAAGGGAGCACACTGGTGCCCCCCGGATGGCACGACTCAGTCGTCGTCATCGTCCTTCACTTCACGGATCTTGTCCTTGTATTTGGGCAACTGCTTCTCCAGCCGTTTCATGTCTTTGATGGCATTGAGAAACAGCCCGAGCAGAAAGAGCAGTGGCAGCCCTATCCAGAGCCAGAGATTCATGTGCTACTCCTTTCATCGCAGGGCAATTCAGTGGATGGCAAGGTGACGTAACGGGCCAGGATCTTGTCCAGATTGGCCAGAATGGTCGCCTTGCCTTCAATATCCGCCTGTTGCAGGCAAAGTGCCAGCGCCGCCGGGTCGAGCTGCTGCTCGCCCGCTTCGGGGGCGAAGCTGATGTGCCACGGCTCGTAGGCGACGCCGCTGCCTGCGCCGACCGGTTTGGCATAGGGCAGGAAGAAACCGAAATCCCCCATATGGTCGGTGAGCCACTCGCTCAAGTCGGCAAACCAGCCCCCGGCTTCATACTCCCAGGGTTCCAGCGCCAGTTTGGTGTCGGCGGGCAGGCAGTCCGGGTCGTAGATGTCGAGATCGGTGCCCCAGTGGTGGCGACTGGTGCCGGGCAGGGCGCTCCAGCGCAAAATGGCGTGTAGCCGCTCTTCATCGCTCAGCTGCAAGGCATCAATGGGCTGGCTGTTGGCATCGAGCAGCGGCCGCTCGCCGCGCCACTTGCCATTCCAGATGGCGAGCTGGCGATCAAAACCGCGCCAGCTGGACGCCGCTTGCAGGTTGAAACCGGCGTGGGCGGCGGCCACCTGCATGTCGTTGAAGGAGGCAGCCGCCGCCGGGGTCAGGCGGTGGGGGCCGCGCCCCACCACAATAAGGTGGCTCTCGTCGAGCCCCATCAGTTGTTCCTGCGTCATGCCAGCAGTCGCTCCAGCACTCCTTGGTACATGTCGGCCAGCAGATCCAGATCGTCCGCCTTCACGCACTCGTTCACCTTGTGGATGGTGGCGTTGACCGGGCCGAGCTCGATCACTTCGGCGCCGGTAGGGGCGATAAAGCGCCCGTCCGAGGTGCCGCCGGTGGTGAGCAGGGCTGGCTGCTGGCCATTGACCGCCTCGATGGCGGAGACTGCCGCCGCCAGCAGTTTGCCGGTGTCGGTGAGGAACGGCTGGCCGGAGAGGGTCCAGTTCAGCTGGTAATCGAGACCGTGTCTATCCAGCAGCGCCTCGACCCGCTCGCGGATATCCAGGTCGGTCAGTTGGGTGCTGAAGCGGAAGTTGAACTGGACGTGCAATTCGCCCGGAATGACGTTGGAGGCGCCGGTGCCCGCCTGAATGTTGGCTATCTGGAAGCTGGTGGGGGGGAAGTAGGCGTTGCCCTCATCCCACACGGTGGCGGCAAGTTCCGCCAGCGCTGGCGCGGCTTTATGAATGGGGTTGTCCGCCAGATGGGGATAGGCGACATGGCCCTGCACCCCGCGCACCAGCAGATCGCCGGTGATGGAGCCGCGCCGGCCATTTTTTACCACATCCCCGACCACGGCGGTGGAGGAGGGTTCACCGACGATGCACCAGGTGATCTTCTCGTTGCGCGCTTCCAGGGTGTCGATCACCCGGGTGGTGCCATTGATAAAGGGCCCCTCCTCATCGGAGGTGATAAGGAAGGCGATCGACCCGGTGTGATCCGGATGCTCGGCCACGAAGCGCTCGACCGCCACCACCATGGCGGCCAGCGAGCCCTTCATGTCGGCAGCTCCACGGCCGTAGAGCACGCCATCCCTGATGGTCGGCTCGAACGGCGGGGTGTGCCATTTGTCCAGCGGGCCGGCGGGCACCACGTCGGTGTGACCGGCGAAGCAGAAGAGCGGCCCCTCGCTGCCACGGCGGGCCCAGAGGTTGGTGGTATCTTCAAACACCATGGGCTCGATAACAAAGTCGAGTTTGGCGAGGCGCTCCGCCATCAGGGTCTGGCACCCTTCATCCAGCGGGGTAACGGAGGGGCGGCGGATCAGATCCTTGGCCAGTGCGATGACATCCGACATCAGTTGTCCTTAGTTGTCCTTAACGGGAGAAGAGGGATTGGTAGTGATCGGCCTTGAAACCCAGGGTCAGCTCGCCGTCACGATCCAGCAGCGGGCGCTTGATCATCGCCGGGTGCTCCAGCAGCAGGGCGCGCGCCTTGGCGGTGTCGAGCCCCTGTTTGGCCTCATCCGGCAGGGAGCGGAAGGTGGTGCCGCGGCTGTTGAGCAGCGCTTCCCAGCCGAGCTTGGCCAGCCAGTGGTCGAGAGCGTCCGGGTTCAGGCCATCGGCGCGGTGGTCGTGAAAGCGGTAGTCGATGCCGGCCTCATCCAGCCACTTGCGGGCTTTCTTGATGGTGTCGCAGTTCTTGATGCCATAGAGGGTGGTGGCCATGGGGAGTCCTTCTCTTGTGGGCGCTGGCCGTGGCCGCGCCCGAAAATCCGAATCAACAGAGTGCAAGGGCCCGATTCTGGCATTGTGGCGATCCCATGGCAACGCTGATGGCACCGTCGGAAGGGCCGGGAGGAGGAAAAGCGGGGAGCCAGATAGCCAGAACGCGCCGGGTGGCGCGCTCTGGAGAGGCAGAAGAGTGTCTCTTCTGTGCTGCCGGGGCAGCTGGTATCAGTGCAGCGGATGCCAGGGGTGATCAAAGACCCGGGCGCGCTCCCAGGGGGCGTCGGGCAGACTGGAGGAGAGGCCGCTGTATTTGCCCACATCGTCCACCACGATGGCGGAGAGGATTGGCAGATGGTTTTCGGTGCAGTACATGCGAACGCGCTGCAGCAGGGTGCGCAGTTCGTCCTGACGCTGCTCCAGTCCGGCCAGTTTGGCCAGTTTGGAGTAACGAATGGTGGTGCGTTCCTTTGCAGACTCGACGAGGATATCCCACAGCTGATAATCGCAGGTCGAGACACCTGCGGTGGCTTGGTTTGTCATAACTCTCTCCGGCGCGAAATGGTCGCTCTTGTCGATGCGCATCTTGGCCGCTTCGGGGGCGGCTTATGTTGATCCAACGCAAAAAAGAGGGGAGTCGCGTTACACAATTCCCGATTAAACCGTGTAAAACGGTTCTCGGTAGTGTGAATGATGAAAAAGTGTTACCTGCTCGACATATTATGCTGTCTGATGACGGTGATGGCCCCTTTATTGATGGGGATCAAAGGCAAGTTCTGGTCAGATCACTAGATTTCGCTCTTCGATAAATTTATCAGGAGTGAATATTGGAACTCGTCTTCGTCTTGCTCGTACTGGTTGCCGTGGTCTACGGCATCATCAAGGATTACAACCCGCAGGCGGTGCTGGCATTGGCCGGTATGGCCATTTTCACCCTGGCCTACTGGCTGGGATTGCACCCCATTCTGCCCGCTGACAAGAGCACCGGCTTCGCCCTGTTCGATCTGTTCGAAGTGTTCAAGGGGATCTTCTCCTACCGTGCGGCGGGCCTCGGCCTCACCATCATGGCGGTGGCCGGCTTTGCTACCTACATGTCACATATCGGTGCCTCCCAGGCGCTGGTGCGGGTGGCGGTCAAACCGGTAGCGGGCATTCAGTCCAGCTACCTGATGCTCTCCATCTGCTATCTGGTGGCGGTCTTTGTCTCCCTGTTTGTCACCTCCGCCACCGGCCTTGGTCTGCTGTTGATGGTCACCATGTATCCGGTGATGCGCAACCTCGGCATCAGCCCGGCCTCCGCCTGTGGCGTCATCGCCACCTCCCAGGCGTTCGAGATTGGCCCGACCCAGACCAACGCCATCTTCTCCGCCGGCCAGTCCGGCATGGATCCGACCAGCTATTTCGTTGACTACCAGATCTGGCTGGTGGCCCCCATGCTGCTGGTGACCATGGTGCTGCACTTCTTCTGGCAGCGGCACTGTGACCGCAAGGATGGCTGGGATCCGGCCCTGCATCGCGGCGAACACGCCGAGCTGGACGAGAAGGGCACCGACACGGTAGCGGCGCCCACCTGGTATGCCCTGCTGCCCATCATCCCCTTCGTGCTGATGATGACCTTCTCCAAACTGCTGGTGACCACCATCAGCGTCAGTGTGGAAGTGGCCATGCTGCTGTCGGTCTTTATCGGCATGTTGTGCGAGCTGTTGCGTACCCGCTCGGTGCGCACCGCTTTTGCCGGGCTCTCCAGCTTCCTCGACGGCATGGGCAAGGTGTTTGGCCCCGTGGTGGCGCTGATCGTCTGTGCCGAGCTGTTTGCCGAATCCCTCAAAGCCATCGGCGCCATCGATACCCTGCTGCACTCTGCCAGCAATGCCGGTATCGGCAGCGGTCTGATGACCCTGGTGATGGTGGGCCTCATCATGGTGGCGGCGGTGATCATGGGTTCTGGCAACGCGGCGTTCCTGAGCTTCTCGACCCTGGCACCTGCCGTGGCAGCCAAATTCGGCGTACCTGCGGTGACCATGCTGCTGCCGATGCAGCTCGCCTCCAGCATCGGCCGCACCGTCTCCCCGATTGCGGCGGTGCTGATCGCCTGTGCGGGCATCGCCAAGGTCTCCCCCTTCGTGGTGGTCAAGCGCACCTGCGTGCCCATGGCGGGGGCGCTGGTGACGGCGCTGACCCTCAACTATCTGCTGTTCATGTAAAAGCTGTGGTTTACAGGGCGGTCGGCCACCCGGTTCGGGCTGGCCGACCGCTGTTGGCAAGGCGGGGGTGACAGCCCGCCGTTCCGCATTGTTGCAAAAACAATCTGTTTTTTCCGCAGATTGTTTCATGGAGAAGATAATGACCAACCTCACGCGCCCGTTTTCCCTCGATACCTATCTGGCCGATCTGGCCCCGCTCATCAACCTCGATTGCGGCACCCGCACCCCGGCCGGGGTGGCCAAAGTGGCCGACATCATGACCGAGAAATATGAGGCCATCGGCTGGCAGGTGACCCGCCATCAGTTCGCCGCCGAGTGCGGCCCCTGCCTCGAGGCAACCAATGCCCCGGGGGCCGATCACTACGACGTGATGCTGGTGGGCCACATGGACACCGTCTTCCCCGAGGGGACGGCGGCCAAGCGCCCGCTCAAGATTGAAGGCAATCAGGCTTTTGGCCCAGGCGTCTCGGACATGAAGAGCGGCCTGCTCTCCACCTGGTATGCCCTGAAAGAGCTGGATCCGGCGCAGCTGGCCAAGCTCAAGGTGCTGGTCTGCTGCAACTGCGACGAGGAGATTGGTTCCCCCTGGTCCAAAGATTGGCTGGTGGAAAAAGCCAGGCAGAGCGGCTGCGTGCTGGTGGCCGAAGCGGCGCGCCCGAGCGGCGATCTCATCAGCGCCCGCAAGGGCAATGCCAAGTACCGCATTACTTTCCACGGCAAGGCGTCCCACGCCGGTTCGGCGCTGACCGAAGGGGTCTCCGCCATCACCGAACTCGCTCATTGGGTGCTGGCCATCAACGAACAGGTCAATATGGAGACCGGCACTACCATGAACGTCGGCGTGGTGCAGGGCGGCACCGGCGTCAACGTGGTGCCCGACTATGCCGAGGCGATCGTCGATCTGCGCTTCTGGAGCAATGAAGAGGCGGCAGCGGTGCACGAGCGGCTCACCTTTATGGCCAACAACCCCTTCCTTGCGGGCTGTCGGGTCGAGGTGGATCGCCAGACCTTCAAGCCGGCGATGCGCCCGAGTGGCGACACCGAGGCCGTGATGGCGCTGGTGGAGGCGGCTGCCAAAGAGGAGGGGATCACCTTCAACTGGCTGGAGGCCGGTGGCGGCTCGGATGCCAACTTCACTGCAGCGGCGGGCGTGCCGTCGCTGGATGGCTTCGGCCCCATGGGCGGTGGCTTCCACTCGGAGGCGGAATTCCTGCTGCTCGATAGCATCGAGCCGCGCATCCGCTTGCTGCAACGGGTGCTGGGCAAGCTGGCCAAATAGGTCAGCATTAAGGACAAGCAAAACGGGAGGCCATCGCCTCCCGTTTTTTATCTGCGGTGCCTGCGAAGATTCATCCCGCAGAGCAGTTTTTCTTGCACCCTCAACCCTCATCCTCCAGCAGATAGGCAAGCTGTTCCTGACGGGCAAGCTGCCAGTGGCCGAGCACCAGCGGCGCCGCAAAGCCCGGGCCGTCGGTCACCATGGTGTGGTACTCCCCCTGCTCGCCGCAGGCATCGAAGCCCCGGGTTGCTGCCAGCTGCTGCAACTCGGCGAGGGTGGCCGCATCCAGCGTGCGTCCCACCCACTCGGAGGCCAACACTTTGGTATCGACGCAGGAGAGGTGGGCGACGATGCCGCGGGCCAGCAGATCCGCCAGCAGCGCCTCGCGGGATAGCTGCCAGAGCGGCGTATGCACGGTGAGACCAAGCGGGCGGCAGCGCTCGCGGATCCAGTTAGGCGCGCCGCCCACGCTGTCGATATCGCCGGTGACCACCCCATCGAGTTGCCACTCCTCCTTAAGCTTGGCCAGCGCCCGCTCATAGCCGAGATCGAACGGCGCCTCTATGGTGACCAGCAGATGGGGCAGCGCGAGGGCCGCCGCCTGCCGACGTACTTGCGACAGGGGATGGGCCAGAAAGCGGGGGGCAGGGGGAGCAAAGGTAGCCAGAGCCACCACCTGATGGCCCGCTTCACGGGCATGGCAGAGGGCCTGCATGGCATCCTTGCCGCCGCTCCAGAGTACGATGACGCGAGACATGGGGAAGATTCCGCAAAGAAAAGAGGGGCCATGCTACCCAGAGTGCGGGCGGTTGGCAAAGCAGTATGGTGTGCGCCACCAAAGCACAGGCCCCCGTGCGGGGGCCTGTGGCAGTGATTGAACAGCGATCGCCGGTCAGAGCAGGATGCTGGTCAGGATAAAGCCCAGCGAGCAGGAGGTCACCACCCCGATCAGCCCCGGAATGATGAAGCTGTGGTTGATGATGAACTTGCCGATGCGGGTTGTACCTGAGCGGTCAAAGCCGATACAGGCCAGGTCGCTCGGGTAGGTCGGCAGCACGAAGTAGCCGTAGCTCGCCGGCAGGAAGGCGATCAGCAGTTTCGGCTCTACGCCCAGCGCCAGACCCATGGGGGCGATGGCGGTGAGGGCTGCGGCCTGGCTGTTTACCAGCTTGGAGATAAGGAACAGCACCAGCGCGTAGGTCCAGGGCTGGGCCTGTACCACGTGGGCCAGGGTCTCTTTGAGCAGCGGCATGTGGGCCTGGAAGAAGGTTTCGCTCATCCAGGCAACCCCGAATACGGAGAAGATGGCGACCATGCCGGCCTTGAAGACGGCGCCGTTGGCGATCTCGCCCGGCTTGACCTTGCAGCGCATCAGGATGATGGCACCGGCGATCAGCATCATCATCTGGATCACCAGGTTCATGGAGAGCGGGCCAGTCTTGTCCTTGATGGTGAAGACGGGACGCAGCGCCTCATCGGCACCCAGCAGCACCACGGCAGCGATGGCGGCGAAGAAGATCCAGGTAGACCAGTAGGCCTCTTTCGGGAATTTGGTGTTGAGCAGGGTCTCGCCACCACCGTAGATGAAGGCGCGCTGCTCCGGATCCTGGATCTTGGCCTGGAACTCCTCGTCCTTGTCCAGATCCTTGCCGCGGCGCAGGCTCCACAGGGCCGCCACGATGACACCGGTCAGAGAGGAGGGGATGGCGACCATCAGGATGTCGAGCAGACCATAAGCCTGACCGATACCGTGGCCGGCCGCCAGAATGGAGACCATGGAGACCACGGCAACCGATACTGGCGAGGCGCAGATGGCCATCTGGGAGGCAACGGAGGCGACAGCCATCGGGCGCTCGGGACGGATGTTCTTCTGCAGCGCGATGTCGGCGATGATGGGGAACATGGTGTAGACCACGTGGCCGGTACCGCACAGGAAGGTGAGGGTCCAGGTGGTGAGCGGTGCCAGGATAGTGATGTATTGCGGGTGACGGCGCAGCAGACGCTCGGCTACCTGCATCATCAGGTTGAGACCGCCGGCGGTCTGCAGGGTGGCGGCGCAACCGATCACCGCCAGAATGGTCAGCATTACCTGCACCGGCGGTTCGCCCGGCACCAGACCGAAAACGAAGGTCAGCAGGAAGAGACCGATACCACTGATGAGACCAAGCCCCATGCCACCAAAGCGGGTACCGAGCAGCAAGCAGCCGAGTACCACCAAAAATTCCATCAAGATCATTCCATTACCTCGTGTGATTCAACCCATGTTGCCGCGGGTAGCCTGAACCATGAATTGTCATTGTCTGTTTTTAATTAGCCCAAAAGGGTTAGTTATTATTTTGCTCCCCTGCAAAAGTGAAAAAATTGAGTTACTTCAATAACTCGATGAATTTTTGATTAAACCACTTAAAAACCACCTAATAACAAATTCATCATTTTTTCATCCGGTTGCCATCCCTTAAGCTGGGGCATCTTGCCCGATAGGATGGTGCAAAAGCATGGAGGAAGGGAGACAAATGAAAACGGGTTGCAGATGGTTGGCAGGAGGACAAGAGGGGTAAAAAGGGGGCTCTTCGGGTATTTTTTTCGGCAGTGGCGGCCTTTTGCCGCTCATTCCGAAAGAGTCCTTATTTATCGGCCAGATAGCGGCGCTGGTACTCCTCGCTCAGTTTCTGGATATCGAGTCTGGCCAGCGCCTTGTCCACCCGCTGCTGCAATGCCTGCTGATCGGGGCGGAACATGATGTGCAGGCTCTTGTGCTCGAGGATCTTCGGATTGAACTGGAGCTGCTCGGGATGGAGCTTGTCATCGTGGCGGATCAGCCAATAGAAGACATCCCGGTCGATGACGGCGAGGTCGAGCCGGTCGCGCTGCAGCTTGCGCAGGTTGAGGTGATCGCCATCCACGGCAAAGGTGTGGAGCTGCTGGCTCGCCATCATTGCGTCAAATTCCCGGGTGTTGACGTAGCCCGCCACCACGCCGATCCGGTAGGGCACCAGATCCTCAAGCCGTTGCCAGGGGATGGGCTTGCCCGCCTTCTGCGCCAGCCCCAGCACGCTGTCCCCCACGCTGGCGGAGATGCGCCACTTGTCGCTCTGGTTGTCGGCCAGATACTCGGGGAAGTAGCCGATATAGCCGTGGGCCGGATCGGAGGCGAGCCACACCGTCCGCTGCCAGGAGAAAAAATCGAACTCCACCTCCAGCCCCGCCTCGGCAAAGACGCGCTTGACGATATGACCGGTGAGGCCGCCATCGGGCAGGCTCTGGGTGGTAAACGGGGGCCACTCCAGCGTGGTCAGGCGGACGGTTTCGGCCATTAGCCGCAGGGGAGAGAGCAGTAACAGTAACAGAAGCAGACGATATCCCATGGGCTACAGATCCCTTGTGCCGATTGATCCTGAGTATCGCCATAAAGCGGGCAATAAAAAAGCCGACCCAAAGGTCGGCTTTTCAGATCTGTGCGACAGGTTGTCGTTATCAGAACTCGGCGGTACGCGGGGTACGCGGGAAGGGGATCACGTCGCGGACGTTGCCCATACCGGTTACGTAGACCACCAGACGCTCGAAGCCCAGACCGAAACCGGAGTGCGGCACGGTGCCGTAGCGGCGCAGATCGCGATACCACCAGTAATCTTCCTGCTTCAGGCCCATCTCGGCCAGGCGAGCATCCAGCACCTCCAGTCGCTCTTCACGTTGGGAGCCACCGATGATCTCGCCGATCCCCGGAGCCAGTACGTCCATCGCGGCAACGGTCTTGCCGTCGTCGTTGAGGCGCATGTAGAAGGCCTTGATATCTTTCGGGTAGTTCTTCACGACTACCGGAGACTTGAAGTGCTCCTCGGCCAGATAGCGCTCGTGCTCGGAGGAGAGGTCGATACCCCAGGAGACCGGGAACTCGAACTTCTTGCCGCAGTTCTGCAGCACTTCGATGGCGTCGGTGTAGTCGATCTGGGCGAAGTCGGAGGAGACGAAACGCTCCAGACGGCCGATGGCATCCTTGTCCACGTGCTGGGCAAAGAACTCCAGATCGTCGCGGCGCTCGGTCAGTACGGCGTTGAAGACGTACTTCAGCATGGCTTCGGCCAGCGCGGCGTTATCTTCCAGATTGTTGAAGGCCACTTCCGGCTCCACCATCCAGAACTCGGCCAGGTGGCGGCTGGTGTTGGAGTTTTCGGCGCGGAAAGTCGGGCCGAAGGTGTAGACCTTGGAGAGGGCACAGGCGTAGGTTTCGGCGTTCAGCTGGCCGGATACGGTCAGGAAGGCCTCTTTGCCGAAGAAATCTTCGTTGTAGTCCACCTTGCCGGCGTCGGTGCGCGGCAGGTTTTCCATATCCAGGGTAGAGACGCGGAACATCTCGCCTGCACCTTCGGTGTCAGAGGCGGTGATGAGCGGGGTCGCTACCCAGACAAAACCCTCTTCGTGGAAGAAGCGGTGGATGGCCTGAGCCAGGCAGTGACGAACCCGGGTCACGGCGCCAACGATGTTGGTGCGCGGGCGCAGGTGAGCCTGTTCACGCAGGTACTCGATGCTGTGGCGCTTGGCGGCCATCGGGTAGGTGTCCGGATCTTCGACCCAGCCGACGACCTTGACTTCGGTAGCCTGCAGTTCGAACGCCTGACCGCTGCCCTGAGATTCGGTCACGACGCCAGTCACTTCCACGGAGCAAGCTGTGGTCAGACGCTGCACTTCATTCTCGTAATTGGCCAGGGTATTGGGGACGACGGCCTGTACCGGATGGAAACAGGAGCCATCGGAAATGGCCAAAAATGAGATCCCCGCCTTGGAATCACGGCGAGTCCGGATCCACCCTCGTACAGTCAGGGTGGTGCCAACCGCATGTTTACCGGTCAGCACATCAACTACGGATGCGTGCGTCATCGAAATATTGTCTCCAGCTTGTTCTTTGCAGCGCTATGGGTCTGGCCCGGGCAATCATGGGCCCATCATGGCAGACTAAGCCGTTAATCTTACCCGCGCGGGTTTGATAAACAAGCAAAAATGTCGGACTCTGGTGGGGTTTTCGGCATGGTTCACCCGATATGGGGTCGCGGGGCAGGAGAGGTGAGTGAAAGATCGGCGGCAGGGGCCCGATTGGCTGACACGGCTGTTGCAGGGGCTGGTACTGCTCTGCTGGGGTGGCTTTATCGTGCTGCTCTCTATCTATCACCACGCCCGTCCCGAGCGAGCTTACGGTTTTCTGGTCTATGGCGGCGAGAGCGTGAGGGCCGGATGGGATCCGGTTTTTACCCCCTGGCTGCTGCACGGGCTGTGGGGTTGCTGTCTGCTGACCCTGGTGGCGCTATTTGTTGGCCGCAAGCGTCATCGCCGCCGGGAGGATGCCCGGCACGTCCATCTGGCGATCCTCCTGCTTGTCCTTATCGCCTGCCTGCTCTTCTACTACCTCTAGTCTTCTGGTTGGCCCGTAGTACGGGTCTGTTCATGATCCCGCTTGCTGCAAGCGGGACGCTTGCCAAGCTGGCGCTCCACGCTGTCGAGCATCTGGTTGTAGGCCAGCGCCAGCCGGCCAATCTCGTCGCCATCGTCCCCCTCCAGCCGGTGGCCGAAGTCATGCATATCGGTGGCTTCTTCCATGGAGCGGGTCAGCTGGTTGAGAGGGCGGACGATCCAGGTGCGGATGACCCAGAGGGTCAGCAACAGCCCCAGCCCGAAGATGCCGGTGAGGATCAGCGCCGAGGTGAGGATATTCTGCTCGACCCGGGTAAAGAGGGAGTCGAGAGAGTAATCAAAACGGACGGCGCCGAGCACGGTATTCTCCGGCACCAGATGGCAGCTGGTGCAGTCGGTGCCGCGAAAATCCTTCTTGGCCAGCAGCGGACGGGTCACCACCAGCCGGCTGTGCATGCCGTTGTGCACTACCTCCAGGCTCCCTTTGCCCGCCAGCGCCAGCTGGTCATAGTCATCCTTGCCCTGCTCTGCGGGGCGCCCCGGCCCGAACTGTTTGCTCACCGCGTCGCCACGGACGATGCGGGCATCCTCCACATGAGCGTGCTCGAGAAACTTGGCGCGCAGGGTGTCGCGGGCATCCATCTTGCCGGTCAGCATCAGCATGTTGAGACCGTCAAAGTAGGCTTCGGTCTGTTCCTGACTCTGCTCCTTGATGAGGCTCAGGATGAGATCGCGCTCGCGCACCGCCTGATAGGCGGCGGAGAAGACCAGTACCATGGAGAAGATGAAGAGCAGGAAAAAGTTGATTTTGGCAGCAATGGAGAGGCGCATGAGCAATCTTTCTTGATGGTAAAACCGCAGCAGTCTACCCCTCTTGGCGCCTCAGGTCTGGTGTTTTGCTCACATTCCGGCAAGTGAACGGGCTGTGAGGTGCATAAACTTGCCCTCTTTATATATCAAATGGGGATGCCACAGACGGGCGACCGGTGAGGCCGCCCGCGATGATGTTTAAAACTCGCCCTCGGCAATCGCCTGGCTGATGGCACAGGTCAATACCCTAAGCTCTTCGGGGGTGATCACGAAGGGAGGCATCAGGTAGACCAGCTTGCCAAAGGGGCGGATCCAGGCGCCGAGTTCGACAAACTTGCGCTGGATGCGCGCCACGTCCACCCGCTCCTTCATCTCCACCACCCCGATGGCACCGAGCACCCGCACATCCGCCACCGCCGGGTTGAGAGTCAATTCCACCAGCTCGGTACGCAGTTGATGTTCGATGGCGCGCACCCGCTCCTGCCACGGCGAGGCGAGCAACAACTCGATGGAGGCGTTGGCCACCGCGCAGGCAAGCGGATTGCCCATAAAGGTGGGGCCGTGCATAAAGACTCCCGCCTTGCCGTCACAGATGGTGCGGGCGACATGCTCGGTGGTGAGGGTCGCCGAGAGGGTGAGGTAGCCGCCGGTGAGCGCCTTGCCCAGGCACATGATGTCGGGGCTGATCCCCGCCCAGTCGCAGGCAAACAGCTGGCCGGTGCGGCCAAAGCCGGTGGCTATTTCGTCGGCGATGAGCAGCACGCCGAATTCGTCGCACAGGGCGCGTACCCACTGCAGATAGCGGGGATGGTAGAAGCGCATGCCGCCAGCCCCTTGCACGATGGGTTCAAGCACGATGGCGGCGATCTCCTCGTGATGATCCGCCATGAGTGTGGCCAGCTCCACCACGCACTGCTCGTCCCACTCGGCGTGGAAGCGACAGCTCGGCGCTTCGACAAAATGGTGCTCCGGCAGGAATCCCTTGTAGAGCTCGTGCATGCCGCCATCCGGGTCACAGACGCTCATGGCGCCGAAGGTGTCGCCGTGATAGCCGCTGCGCAGGGCGACAAATTTGGCTCTGGGCGTCCCTTTGGCGTGCCAGTACTGCTGCGCCATCTTGAGCGCCACTTCCACCGCTACCGAGCCGGAATCCGCCAGAAAGACCCGATCCAGTCCCTTCGGGGTGATCTCCACCAGTTTGCGACAGAGCTCGACCGCCGGGGCGTGGGTCAGGCCGCCAAACATCACGTGGGACATCTTGCCGAGCTGGGCGGTGGCGGCGGCGTCCAGTTCCGGCACCTGATAGCCGTGCACGCAAGCCCACCAGGAGCTCATGCCATCCACCAGTTCACGGCCGTCGCTGAGGGTGATCTTCACCCCCTTGGCGCTGGTCACTTCATAGCAGGGCAGGGGGTGAGTGAGAGAGGTGTAGGGGTGCCACACATGGTGCAGGTCGAATTCTTGGTTGTTCATTTGTTATTCTGTTGTCAATTTGCTTGATCTGGTCGGTGTTGACAGTCTACGCGGGCTCTCTACACTAGCCAACAA
This sequence comes from Aeromonas sp. FDAARGOS 1410, assembly GCF_019048745.1. Lineage (NCBI taxonomy): Bacteria > Pseudomonadati > Pseudomonadota > Gammaproteobacteria > Aeromonadales > Aeromonadaceae > Aeromonas > Aeromonas sp. FDAARGOS 1410. The sequence goes on from NZ_CP077401.1 coordinate 2,014,154, forward strand.
TTTCAGCCACTTGGCTCTGCGCAGATCTCGATTCGCACGAGCCCGGCAGCGGGTTTTGCGCTCACGCTCTTGCAAGGACCTCTTGCAAGGACCTCTTGCAAAGACCTTTTGCAAGGATGGCGGGCGCAGGATCCCACCAATAACAACCGGAAGCCATGTATGAATGCTCTCACCACGGGTGGTCACGCCCTTCGTCATGACTGGACCCTCGCCGAGGTTCAGGCCCTGTTTGCCCTGCCATTCAACGATCTGCTGTTTCAGGCCCAGAGTGTCCACCGCGCTCATTTCGACCCGAACGAAGTGCAGGTGAGCACCCTGCTCTCCATCAAGACCGGTGCCTGCCCGGAAGATTGCAAATACTGCCCCCAGAGCGCCCGTTATCACACCGGCCTTGAGGCCGAGCGGCTGATGGAGGTGGAGAAGGTGCTGGAGCGGGCCCGCGAAGCCAAGGCCAACGGCTCGTCTCGGTTCTGCATGGGGGCCGCCTGGCGCAACCCCAAAGAGAAGGACATGCCCTACATCATCCGGATGATCGAGGAGGTGCGCGGGCTGGGGATGGAGACCTGCATGACGCTCGGGATGCTCACCGCCGATCAGGCGGCGCGTCTGGGGGCCGCGGGACTTGATTACTACAACCACAACCTCGACACCTCGCCGGAGTTTTACGGCGAGATCATCTCCACCCGCACCTATCAGGATCGGCTCGATACGCTGGAACATGTGCGCAGCGCCGGCATGAAGGTCTGCTCCGGCGGTATCGTCGGCATGGGTGAGCAGGCGAAAGATCGGGCGGGCCTGTTGATGGCGCTGGCCAACCTGCCGCGCCACCCGGAGAGTGTGCCCATCAACATGCTGGTCAAGGTAAAGGGGACGCCGCTGGAGGATCAGGAGAACCTCGATCCGTTCGAATTTATCCGCACCATCGCCGTGGCGCGGATCATGATGCCGGCCTCCCATGTGCGCCTCTCCGCCGGGCGGGAGAAGATGAACGAGCAGATGCAGGCGATGTGCTTTATGGCGGGCGCCAACTCCATCTTCTATGGCTGCAAACTGCTGACCACCCCCAACCCGGACGAAAACAGCGATATGCAGCTGTTCAAGCGGCTCGGCATTCGTCCCGCCCAGCGGGCCCAGAAGCCGGATCAGGTTCAAGAAGAGGAGTTGCTGGCCGAGGTGAGCCGCCAGAACGAACCTGCCGAAATGTTTTATGACGCTACCCGCCCCCGAGCCGGGGCCGCGCAGTCATGAACGGCCCTGCAGTAACGGGCCCCTTTGGGTTGGGCATGGCGCTGGCCGAGCGCGAGCTGGCGGGTCTGCTGCGCAATCGCATCGCGACCTACGGGGCGAGTGGCGGGCGGCTCAGGGTGGCGGGGCGCGACTACCTCAACTTTTCCGCCAACGACTATCTGGGTCTGGCGGATCACCCCGCCATCAAAGCAGCTTTCAACACGGGGATTGAGCGCTATGGCGCGGGCGCCGGCGCCTCGCCGCTGGTGACCGGTTACAGCCGTGCCCACCAAGAGCTTGAGGAGACCCTGGCCGATTGGCTCGGGGTGGAGGCGGTGCTGCTCTTCAACTGCGGTTTTTCGGCCAATCAGGCGGTGCTTAAAGCGCTGCTCGGCAAGGAACACCTGCTGTGGCAGGACAAACTCAACCACGCCTCCCTGCAGGAGATGGGCAGCCAGCTCCCCTGCAAGATGAAGCGCTTTGGTCACAACGATATGGCTGCCCTTGAACGGCAGATTGAGCCAAATCGCGGACTGATTGTTTCGGAAGGGGTGTTCAGCATGGATGGGGATCAGGCCCCCTGGGGTGAACTCGCGGCATTGGCAGCCCGGAGCGGCAACTGGCTGATGATCGACGATGCCCACGGTCTCGGCGTGCTGGGCCCCGAGGGGCGCGGCACGCTGGCGGCGCAGGGAGTAGATCCAGCCAGCGTACACATCCAGATGGGCACTTTTGGCAAGGCGCTTGGCATCGCCGGTGCCTTTGTTGGCGGTAGTCGCGAGCTGGTGGAGTATCTGGTCAACTTCGCCCGCCACTATGTCTACAGCACCCATATGCCGGCAGCGCAGGCTTGCGCGGTCAGCAAGAGCATCGAGCTGGTGCGTGCCGCCGATGAGGCTCGCGCCCATCTTGGTAAGCTCATCGCCCGCTTCCGGCAAGGGGCAGAGGGGCAGGGTTGGCAACTCGGGGTCAGCAGTACCCCTATCCAGCCGCTACTGGTGGGGGAGAGCTCTGCTGCTTTGCAACTGGCCGAGCGACTGCGGGATCGCGGCGTCTGGGCTGGTGCCATCCGCCCGCCCACCGTGCCGGTCGGTACGGCCCGGCTGCGCATTACGCTGAGTGCAGCCCACCGCGAGCAGGATGTGGATCGCCTGCTCGATGCCTTGGGTGCCTGCCCTGCAGAGGCAACGGTTGGGGAGGCTCGCCATGGCTGAGCGTTTTCAAACGGTGGACAAGGCGCAGCTCGCCCGCCGTTTCGGGTCGGCGGCTCGTCACTACGACGCCCATGCCCGTTTTCAGCAGGAGGTGGGGCTGGCGCTGCTCGAGCTGATGAACGCGGCTGGTGTACGTGAGGAGCGTCGGGGCTGCGGGCTCGATTTGGGCTGCGGCACCGGCTTCTTCCTGCCTCATCTTGCCACCCGCTGCGCCGGACTGACCGGGCTGGATCTCGCTCCCGGCATGCTGGAGCAGGCGGCCTTGCGTGGCAGCGGCGCCCGCCTGCTCTGCGGCGATGCCGAGCAGCTCCCTTTTGCCGATAACGTGTTCGACTGGGTATTCTCCAGCCTCGCGCTGCAGTGGTGCGAGCGACCGGAGCAGGCCTTCGCCGAGCTGCTGCGGGTGGTCAAACCCGGCGGCCAGATCTTCTTCTCCACCCTGCTCGATGAATCGCTCTGGCAACTGCGCGCCGCCTGGCAGCAAGTAGATGGCCGAGCCCATGTCAACCGCTTCCTTGGCCTGCCACAATTGGAGCAGGCGTTGTTCTCGGCGGGCGCCATTGCCCCGGGGCTTGAGTGCAGAAACTGGGATCTTGCCTATCTTGAATTGCCGCAGTTGTTGCGCGATCTCAAGGGGATCGGGGCAAATCAGATCAATGATGAGTGTGCCCGCTGTGCACCGGCTGGACTGAGCGGTCGCGCCAGATTGCAGCGGCTGGCTCAGGCGTATGAAGCATTTCGTCAGCCCGATGGCCAGCTGGTGGCCAGTTACCGGGTCTGTCTGGGCCGGCTCGGCAAACCTTGCTGAACCAGCCAGAGTATGAGGGGGAGGGGCGCGTTGGGCCCTCTCCTGCCAAGGAGAGAGCATTATGAAGTCATTCTTTATCACCGGCACCGACACGGACGCAGGCAAGACGCTGGTAGCGCGCACCCTGCTGCGGGAATTCAGCGCACAGGGAATCAAGTGCGCGGGTTACAAGCCGGTCTCGGCCGGATGTGCCCGCACGCCCGAGGGGCTGCGCAACCTCGATGCCGTCCTGTTGCAGGAGGCGGCGAGCCTGCCGTTGCCTTACGAGACGGTCAACCCCTATGCCTATGAGCCGCCGATTGCGCCGCACATCGCGGCCAGCGAGGCGCGCCAGCCCATCAGCCTGCAGGGGCTGAGCGAGGGGCTGCGAAAAATTGAACAGGCGGGGGCCGAGCTTGCCATCGTCGAGGGGGCGGGGGGCTGGTATCTGCCGCTGGATCGCAAGCACCTGCTGTCAGACTGGGTGAAGCAGGAGAACATGCCGGTGATTCTGGTGGTGGGGGCCAAGCTTGGCTGCCTCAACCATGCCCTGCTTACCTTTGCCGCCATTCGCAACGATCAGCTGCCGGTCGCAGGCTGGGTTATTAATCGGCTGCACAGCTCGATGAGCCACTATCAGGAAAATCTGGACACCCTCAGGGGCTTGTTGCCAGCTCCGTTTCTGGGGGAAATTCCCTTTATAAACAATCCGTTTGAAGCTAACCTGCAGGGCCGCCTCGATATCTCGCCACTGCTGTGACGGCATATTCAGCGAACATTCATCGAATCTCCCTAAAATGCCATCCATAACATGGTGATAGGGAGGTTCAATGAACCCCGGCCATGTCCGTTATTCTCACAAGGAGTCAATATGAAGCGAATAATACTATTCCTGGTGACCAACCTGGCCGTCATGCTGGTGCTGGGGGTGGTACTCAATATCCTGTTCTCGGTTCTGGGTATCAACAAGTCCAGCATTTCCGGCCTGTTGGTCTTCTGTGCCGTGTTCGGTTTTGGCGGTTCCTTTATCTCCTTGCTGATGTCCAAGTGGATGGCCAAGCGCAGCTATGGCGTCCAGGTGATCGAGCAGCCCCGCAACGAGACCGAGCACTGGCTGGTGAGCACTGTGGCCCGTCAGGCCCGTGAAGCCGGGATCCAGATGCCGGAAGTGGGGATCTACGACTCTCCCGAGATGAACGCCTTCGCTACCGGTGCCCGCCGCGATGATTCGCTGGTGGCCGTCTCCTCCGGCCTGCTCTACAGCATGAGCCGCGACGAGGCCGAAGCTGTGCTGGCCCACGAGGTGAGCCACGTGGCCAACGGCGACATGGTGACCCTGACCCTGATCCAGGGGGTGGTGAACACCTTCGTGATGTTCTTCGCCCGCATCGTGGCTGGCGTCATCAGCAACTTCTTCAGCTCCAACAACGATGAAGAGAGCAGCAGCACCGGCGGTTTTGCCTACATGATCACCGTGTTCGTGCTGGAGATGGTGTTTGGCGTGCTCGCCTCCATCATCGTCATGTGGTTCAGCCGTCAGCGTGAGTTCCGTGCCGATGCCGGTGCCGCCAAGCTGGCCGGTCGCGACAAGATGATCGCCGCCCTTGAGCGCCTCTCCCGCGGTGCCGAGCCGCAACTGGAAGGCTCCATGATGGCCTTTGGCATCAACGGCAAGCGCTCCATGAGCGAGCTGTTCATGAGCCACCCGCCCATCGAACAGCGGATCGCCGCTCTGCGCGGTTAATCTCGCCAGTTGCTACCAAGCAAAACGGCTGCCTCGGCAGCCGTTTTTCATTGTCCGCGCATTATCGCGGCTCTATCACCTTATTTGATAACGAGGTCGGTCAGCGGCACTGCGCAGCAGGTGAGGATCTTGCCCTCGGCTCGCTCGGCGGCGCTGATGGCGGGGGCGTCGGGATGCGCCACCTCGCCCGAGACCAGCGTCTGCTTGCAGCTGCCGCAGATGCCGGCGCGGCAGCTCCAGGGGAGATCCACCCCCTGCTTGCTGGCCTGATCGAGGATGGTGCCCTGATTGTTGCCGGCAAACTCCCGCTCACCGATGCGCAGTTGCACTGGCTGATGAGCGCGGGCAACCGAGAGAATGGCGCCGCCAAAGCTCTCCTGTCTGATGCGTGCGGCAGGCACGCCGCGCGCAGCCACTTTTGCCGCCGCATCGGCCATAAAGCCGTGGGGGCCGCAGATAAACACCTCCCGTCCGGCCAACCCTTTGACCAGCTCGAGATGCTCATCGCCGAGCCGCCCTTGCTGCCCCTGCCAGTGACTGTCCGGCTGGCTCAGGATAATGGTGAGGGTCATCCCCTGCTGCGCCATGGCGTGCAGCTCGCTGGCTGCCGGAATATCCGCTTCGCTGCGGCACAGGTGCATGAAGTGGACATCGCCGAGCTCGCCGCGCAGGGCCAGAGTGCGGGCCATCGCCAGCATGGGGGTGACGCCGGAGCCTGCCGAGAGCAGCAGAAGCGAGCGCTCGGCACCAAGGTGAAACTCGCCAGCCGGCGCTGCGGCCAGCAGGGTGTTGCCCACCTGCATCTGCTGGTGCAGCCAGTGTGAGATGCGACCACCCCCGACCTTCTTGACGCTGATGCTGTAGCGCTCCGGCCGATCCGGCGTAGAGCTCAGGGTATAGCGGCGCTGAACCCGCTCGTGTTTGATATCGAGGCTGATGGGCAGATGCTGGCCCGGCAGGTAGTCGGGCAGCGGCTCGCCATCGGCGGCTTCGAACCAGAAGGTCTCCAGATCCCGCGCCAGCGGTTCGCGGGCCACGCAGATCAGCTCGCGCTTTTTCGGTGCGCCGTCAGGGTAGGGGGCTGGGCGCTTGCGCTCCAGTACCTCGATCTCGCTACCTGCTTCAATCCACCCCTCGTTCAGGGCGATCAGGTTCTGGCCGAAGTAGACCTCGCCATCCTCGCCTCGCCGGTAACGGGTGAGGGTCGCCAGCGGCTCTTTGAGGGCATTGAAGCGATCGGTGCCCGCTTCCACTGTGGTCATGATGCAGCGGCTGCAGGGCTTGGCGACCTGAAACTCCACCTCGCCGATGCGGATGCGCACCCAGCTGTCCTCCTCGAAGGGGCGGGTGCCGCTCGCCACCAGATTGGTGCGAAACTGGCTCATCTGGTGCAGCGCATCGGAGCGCAGATTGAGATCATCCAGCGAAGCCTGACTTATCAGCAGCAGCGGATAACCGTCGGCAAAGCTGACCCGGGTGCCGGTCTTCTCGCGAAAGCGGTCAGACTCTGCACCGAGCCAAAGCAGCGCTACCGGTTCGCCAGCGACCCGGCTCAGCCAGCTGTCGGCGATGGGGGTGGTATGCAGGGCGGTGAAGCGGTCGCCCCAGACCCCTGTCGCTTGCGGGGCACGGCTGAAGTCGGACTCTTGCAGGGCGAGGGGCTCGAACCCCGGATAGTTCAGTTGCAGGCCGCCTGCAACTGGAGTTGCAACCACCTGCTGCAATTGGGGGTGGGTACGGGCGGTGATGAAGGTGCCATCAGGCTTGACCACCATGTAGCGGCGATCCCCTGCGAGCCCCTCCTGGGTGACCCGGGCGCGTGTCTGAGGCATGCCGGCGGTCGATTTGATGGGGTAGAGGTGAATGCTGTCTAGCCTTGGCATCTTCGTATCCTTGTGAAGCGGCGCTTTCGCCTGGAAAAAGGGGAACATAACGGTTCCAACTGCGAGGGGCAATCTCTTTACGGGGCGCAGAGATGCGGGTTCGATAGATGCAGTTTTTTTTGCAAAAAATCGCAGAGGGGCAACCGGGCTATCCGGTTTTTGCCCGCTTGACCGCAACCTTGGCGAGATAAGGAGTGGAGTCAAGCGGGAAAGATGTTATCCCGGTCACGTTCTGTTTAAAACCACCCATTAAATGCAACATTTTTTGATCCTGATTCGCTAATCAGTACAAAAAAGCCGCCATTATCAGGTCAGTTCCCAGTTTCTAACGCTTTCGCTTCTTCCTCATCCGGCCACCGTCCGCCTCGGCTAAACGGTATCAAGCGCCATCGGGTGGGGCCTGTCACACAAAAAGAAGAAAGCAATGTATGAGCAAACAACTGGACATGACCCCATTGCCGGATCTCTCCCTGAAAACGGGAACAGGCCCGGTGCGTACCCGGCTACCCGTCTGGCGGCCGGCCCTGCCACCCTGCAATCACGCCTGCCCGGCCGGAGAAAATATCCAGGCCTGGCTCTCTTTGGCGCAGGCCGGTCGCTTTGAAGCTGCCTGGCAGACCCTGATCGAAGAGAACCCCTTGCCCGCCATTCATGGCCGGGTCTGTTATCACCCCTGCGAGAGCGCCTGCAACCGCGGGCAGGTGGATGAATCCGTCTCTATCCATGCCATCGAACGCTTCCTCGGCGACGAAGCGCTGGCCCGTGGCTGGCAGCCAGCGCCACCTGCCCCTGCCAGCGGCAAGAAGGTGCTGGTCATTGGCGCCGGTCCCTCCGGTCTCTCCTGCGCCTGGCACCTCAACCGGCTTGGCCATCAGGTGGAGATCCGCGAAGCGGGGCCATTGGCGGGCGGTATGCTGCGCTTCGGTATTCCCGCTTACCGTCTGCCTCGCGATGTGCTGGATCGGGAGGTAGCCCGTATCGTGGCTGCCGGAGTGACGCTGACTCTCAACCACAAGGTGGAGGATGTGCTGCGCGAGCGCGACGAGGGGGGCTTTGACGCCGTCTTTATGGCCATCGGCGCCCATCTGGCCAAGCGGGTCGATATTCCGGCCCGGGAGGCGGGCAAGATCCTCGATGCGGTGAGTTTCCTCGAGCAGGCCAGTCTGGCCGAAGAGAAAGGACTGCCACCGCCCAAACTGGGACGGCGGGTGGCCATCTACGGCGGTGGCAACACCGCCATGGACGCGGCCCGCACCGCCCGTCGCCTTGGGGTGGAAGAGGCGATGATCATCTACCGCCGCGACCGCGACCATATGCCTGCCCACGCCTTCGAAGCCGATGAGGCCGAGGAGGAGGGGATCAAGATCAACTGGTTGCGCACTATCCGCCAGCTCGATAGCACCAGCATCGAAGTGGAGGTGATGGCGCTGGATGCCGAGGGCAAACCGGTGCCCACCGGCAAGTTTGAAACCCTTGAAGCGGACTCCCTGATCCTGGCGCTCGGTCAGGAAGTTGATTTGAGCGTGCTGGAGAGCATCCCCGGCGTGCGGGTCAACAAGGAGGGGGTGGTGCAGGTTGGCGAAAACCTGATGACGGATGTGCCCGGCCTCTTTGCCGGTGGCGACATGGTGCCCTCCGAGCGCACCGTCACCATCGCCACCGGCCACGGCAAGAAGGCGGCGCGCCATATGGATGCCTGGCTGCGTGGTCGCCACTACCACAAACCGCTCTCCTACCCGCTGGTGGGGCCGGAGCAGTTGCAACTCTGGTTCCAGACCCATGCGCCAGCCAGCAGCCAGCCGGTTAAACCGCCCTCGGCGCGGGACGACTTTGGCGAGATCATCGGCGGACTGGACGAGACGGCCGCCCGCTACGAGGCGGCGCGCTGCTACTCCTGTGGCAACTGCTTCGAGTGCGACGGCTGCTACGGCAGTTGCCCCGAGCAGGCCATCGCCAAGCTGGGGCCGGGTCTGGGGTATCAGGTGGATGCCGAGCGCTGCACCGGCTGCGGTGCCTGCCACGACCAGTGTCCCTGCCACGCCATCGAGCTGCGCCAACCGGAGGAGTCCCAATGAAACATGAACTGATCATGGTTGACGGCAACGAAGCCGCGGCCCGGGTGGCGTACCAGCTGAGCGAAGTGTGTGCCATCTACCCCATTACCCCGAGCTCGACCATGGCCGAACTGGCCGATGCCTGGGCGGCAGAAGGGCAGACCAACCTGTGGGGCAACATCCCCACCGTGGTAGAGATGCAGAGCGAAGGGGGGGCGGCCGGCACGGTACACGGCGCCCTGCAGGCGGGGGCGCTCGCCACCACCTTCACCGCCAGCCAAGGGTTGATGCTGATGCTGCCCAACATGTACAAGATCGCCGGTGAACTGACTTCGGCAGTATTTCATGTGGCGGCCCGCTCTCTGGCGGCGCAGGGGCTGTCGATTTTTGGCGACCATCAGGATGTGATGGCGGCGCGCAGCACCGGCTTTGCCATGCTCGCCTCCGGCTCGGTGCAGGAGGCGCAGGACCTGGCCTTGGTCGCCCACAGCGTCACCCTGCAGTGCCGGGTGCCCTTTATCCACTTTTTCGACGGGTTCCGTACCTCCCACGAGGTGAACAAGATCACCGCGCTGCATAAAGATGAAATTCGCGCGCTGATCGACAACGACTGGGTACGCGCCCACCGCGCCCGGGCCCTCAACCCGGATCATCCGGTGATGCGCGGCACGGCCCAGAACCCGGATACCTATTTCCAGTCCCGCGAGAGCGTCAACCCCTTCTACGAGGCGGTACCGGCGCGGGTGCAGCAGTGCATGGACAACCTCGGCGAGCTGACCGGCCGCCACTACCAGCTGGTGGAGTACCACGGTGCGCCCGATGCCACCGACGTCATCGTGCTGATGGGCTCGGGGGCGGCCACCGCCCGCACTACCGTGGATTGGCTCAATCGGCAGGATCGCAAGACCGGTGTGCTGGTCATTCGCCTCTATCGCCCCTTCCCGGTACAGGCGCTGCTTGATGCGCTACCGCAGAGCGTGCGGCGCATGGCGGTGCTGGATCGCACCAAGGAGCCGGGGGCAGGTGGCGAGCCGCTGCTGCTGGATGTGCAGAGCGCGCTGATCGACGGTTTGCAGCGCGGCCTTATCAAGCGGCTGCCGTGGCTGAGTGGCGGTCGCTATGGCCTATCTTCCAAAGAGTTCACCCCTGCCATGTGCGCGGCTGTGTTCGAGGAGCTGGCATCCGATGCGCCGCGCCCCCGCTTTACCGTGGGGATCGTCGATGATGTGTCGGGCCTCAGTCTGGCCTGGCACCCCATCGGCGATCTGGAGCCCGCCAGTCGGGTGCGGGCGCTCTTCTTCGGCCTCGGCGCCGACGGCACGGTGGGCGCCAACAAGAACAGCATCAAGATCATCGGCGAGCTGGAGGGCTTCCACGCCCAGGGCTACTTCGTCTACGACTCCAAGAAGTCGGGCTCGCGCACCGTCTCCCACCTGCGCTTTGGCCCCGAGCCCATCGACGCCCCCTGGCTTATCGAGCAGGCGAGCTTTATCGGTTGCCACCAGTGGGGCTTTGTCGAGTCGGTCGATCTGCTGGAGCATGCCGCCGAAGGGGCGACCCTGCTGCTCAATGCTCCCTATGAGCCTGACCGTGTCTGGGCCGAGCTGCCCGAGCGGCTGCGCGCCCGCATCCGCGCCCTCGATATCCGCCTCTACTGCATCGACGGCGATCGGGTGGCCGAGCGCAACGGCATGGGCAATCGCATCAACACCATCATGCAGACCTGCTTCTTCGCGCTGGCTGGCATCTTGCCGCGGGATGAGGCGATTACGCTGATCAAGGAGAGCATCGAGAAGAGCTATGCCCGCAAGGGGCCCGAGGTGGTTGAGCGCAACTTCGCGGCGGTGGATGACACCCTGGCCCACCTCCATCAGGTGGCCATCCTGGCCGGTGAGGAGCAGATCAGCGACTATCCGCTGCCGTTGGCACCGGGTGGCAGCGAGTTTGTCCAGCGGGTGACCGGCGAGATGCTGGCGGGGCGCGGCGATCTGATCCCCGTCTCCATGCTGCCGGTGGATGGCACTTACCCCACCGCCACCAGTCGCTTCGAGAAGCGGGATATCGCCCGCGAGATCCCGATTTGGCATTCGGATATCTGCATCCAGTGCGGCAACTGCGTCTTTGTCTGCCCCCACGCGGCGCTGCGGGCCAAGTTCTACCATCAGGACTGGCTGGCGACCGCCCCCGAGGCGGCGCAGTCGGTACCCGTCACCGCCAAGGGGTTCCCCGACAGCCGCTACACATTGCAGCTCTATCCGGAAGATTGCACCGGCTGCGGCCAGTGCGTGCAGGCCTGTCCGGTGCGGGCCGGAGCGGATGAGAGCCATGAAGGCGAGCGCGCCATCGCCATGATGGACAAGGCGCCGTATCTGGCTGGCCAGAAACAGGCGCTGCGCTGGTTCGAGAGCCTGCCCTGGCCTGCCCGCGAGCGGGTGGACTTCTCCACGGTGCGCGGCACCCAGTTCCTCGAACCCCTGTTCGAGTTCTCCGGTGCCTGCGCTGGTTGTGGCGAGACCCCGTACCTCAAGCTGCTGACCCAGTTGTTTGGCGACCGCATGCTGGTGGCCAACGCCACCGGCTGCTCCTCCATCTACGGCGGCAACCTGCCGACCACCCCGTGGGCCAAGAACGGTGAAGGGAAGGGGCCGGCCTGGTCGAACTCCCTGTTTGAGGACAACGCCGAGTTTGGCTTTGGCTTTCGTCTCACCGCCGATCAGCATCACGGTCAGGCGGTGGCGGCCCTTGAAGCGATGAAGGGGGAGCTGGGCGCCGAGCTGGTCGATACCCTGATTAGCGCGCCGCAGCGGCTGGAGTCGGAGATCCGTGCCCAGCGCACCCGGGTCGCGCAAGTGCGGGAGCGGCTGGAAGAGGTGAAATCTGGCAAGGCCCGCGAGCTGCTCTCCTTGATTGATCAGCTGGTGCGCCGTTCGGTCTGGATCATCGGCGGCGATGGCTGGGCCTATGACATCGGCTCATCGGGGCTCGATCATGTGCTCGCCTCCGGGCGCGATGTGAACGTGCTGGTGATGGATACCGAGGTCTACTCCAACACCGGCGGCCAGATGTCGAAATCGACGCCGCTCGGTGCCGTCGCCAAGTTCGCGGCGGGGGGCAAGACGCTGGCCAAGAAGGATGTGGCGCTGCAAGCCATCTCCTACGGCAACGTCTATGTTGCCCGTATCGCCTTTGGTGCCAACCCGCAGCAGGCGCTGCAGGCCTTGCGTGAGGCTGAGGCCTATCCGGGCCCGTCGCTTATCATCGCCTACAGCCACTGTATCGCCCACGGCATCGATATGGAGTTTGGCCTGACCCAGCAAAAACGGGCCGTCGCCTCCGGTCACTGGCCGTTGATGCGCTACAACCCGGTATTGCGCAGTGCGGGGCAGAACCCCTTCAGTCTTGACAGCCTGCGCCCCTCCATCCCCCTCGCTGAATACCGGCAGGAGGAGACCCGTTATCGGGTGCTGGCCCAGAGCCATCCGGAGGAGGCCGAGCGGCTGATGCAGGTGGCGCAAAAAGTGGCGTGGCAGAAGTGGGCCACCTACGAGGAGATGGCCACCCGCGAAGCCAGCCATTTCCATCCGCCGGTGTGAGGATAAGGTGAGTGAAATATAAACAAGCGGGCCATTGGCCCGCTTATGGATGATTTTGAAATGTCTGTTTAGATAACTTAAATGTATGTTTGGCCAATTCTTAACCACATGGTAAATAGGACTGTTTAGTATATTTAATTATAGTATTTTATGATACGTAATGCTTAGTGTGAAAATACAGTGATAAGTAGTAAAGAGGGAGGCTGTGTGCATACTGAAAAATATGAATTTCCATCTAGAGGCTTTCACATTGTTGCAACCAAAGTTGCTGAGGCTGATTATTTTTTAGATAAGCTAAAAGATTCGAGAGGGCTTGATGAAGAATTTTCATTTTTATTAAGCGCATTTGCATCCGCAGCAAGGAGTATTACATTTTCTTTGCAGGCGGTTATGTCTAAATATCCTGGTTTTGATGATTGGTATAAGCCACATCAAGAATGCTTAAAATCTAATGACTTGGCTAGGTATTTTGTTGATTTACGGAATTATCTTCAAAAGGTAGGTGAGGTTCCTGTCGGTCACTCAGGGGCTATTATAGATGGAATGTTCCGGCATGTTTCATTCTTTATCTCTATTGATAGATTAAAAGAAGCGCCTTCAGGAGATGTAATACACTTAGCTGAAAATTACTTCATCGATATATTAAAGGTTGTTGAAGCATGTTATCGTGACTATTGGGTCTATGTTGATCCAAGGGCGTTATTTACTCTTGAAGGTCTTTCTCAGCTTGGCTGGTCAATTGAGGATGTAGAAGCCTGTGGGGGGCTACCTAGAGGTTATACAGATGTTCCATATGATGGTGATGATAAAAACATTCAACGGCTACGATTACTAAGCAGGGAACTTCAGGGAGATGAAGTAATGGAACAGTATTTTGAAAAATATAGTTTGTAAATAAATGCCAGCAACTATTTTCAACAGAGCAATAGCTGAATGTGAGACTGTATTTACGGTTCTTATTAGAATACATCTATGGCTTTAAACTCATATATGGCAGATAGACAAATGCCGCCACTATTGGCGGCATTTGTCTATCTGCAGGCCAAAGCTATCTTTTTATTCCAAGGCAGGTAAGCTGCGGGGCAAATAGCGTCAAGCAGGAGACGGGACGATGACAGAACAACATATCGCCGGGACGATCGGCATTCTGGGGGCGGGGTGGCTGGGGCTGCCGCTGGCGCGGGCCCTGCTGGCGGCAGGCAAGCCGGTGGCGGTGACGGTCAGCAGCGCCGAGAAGGCGGCCCGTTTGCAGGGGGAGGGGATCGATGCTCATCCGCTGACGATTTCTGCCGAGATGCCCGTTGCTGATCAACAAGCGCCGTGGCCCATCCCCTGCGAATCGTTGGTTATTTGCGTACCGCCGAGCAAGACCGATGACTATCCGCAGGCGGTGGCAAGGGCCTGCACGCTTGCCAAAGCGAATGGCACCCGGCGGGTACTGTTTGTCAGCGCCACCTCGGTATGGGGAGCGGGGCAGCAGGAGGGTGAACCGCCCAAACCCCGCCATGCCCGTGGCGAGCGGATGCTGGCGGCGGAGCAGGCGGTGCTGGCGGCCGGTTTCGAGGTGGTGATGATAGTGCGCCCCTCCGGCCTTTATGGCCCGGATCGCCATCCCGGCCGTTTCCTCGCGGGCAAGACTCTCGATGGCGGTGCCCAGTCGGTCAATCTGGTCCATCTGGACGATGTGGTGGCGGCCTGCATCTTGCTGCTGGAGCGGGGCAAGGACGGGGATGTCTTCAACCTGAGCGCGCCGGTGCATCCGCGCCGCGAGCAGTTCTACCCCTTTGCGGCGCGCCAGCAGGGGCTGCCTGTGCCGGTCTTTATCGAGCCTGCCGGTGAATTTCAGCCTATCGACGGTCAGCTGATTTGCCAGCAGATGGGATTCAACTATCGCTGGCCCGATCCGGCCCACTGGTTTGCCGAGCTCGCCGCCTCGGGCAATTGAGGTTTGCCAAGGGGGTGATCGCCCCCTATCATGCCGCCATCCATGAGAGAGAGGCGGTAATGATGGTAGATACAAAACGTCACCCCGATGGGGAGTTGTTGCTGAGAACCCTGGCAATGCCAGCCGATACCAACCCCAATGGCGACATCTTTGGTGGCTGGATCATGTCCCAGATGGATATAGGTGGGGGCATTATGGCCAAGGAGCTGGCAAAAGGACGTATTTGTACCGTATCCGTCGAAGGCATGACCTTCCACAGTCCGGTCAAGGTGGGTGATGTGGTCTGCTGCTACGGCCGCTGCATGAAGATCGGCCGCAGCTCCATGAAGCTCAAGCTGGAAGTGTGGGTCAAGCCGGTACTGCGGGAAAACGACGCCCAGCGCTACTGTGTGACAGAGGGGATCTTCACCTATGTCGCCATCGACGAACACGGCAAATCCCGCCCGGTTCCGGTGAGTGCCTGATCAAATAAGCCGGGCGTTGATGATGGATATTTCCTGCTCAAGCCCGGTTTTTTGCCGTATCATGCGTTCCAGCATCTCCTCTGACCCTACATACTGAAGGGTGTCGAACAGACAGAGATCGCATTGAGGGTCCCGTCTTATCTGGTAGACGGTGGCCAGCTCCACTTGATGACAGTTTCCTTGTTGATCATAAAACGTCACGTTGTACCGAAGTTCTTTCGCCATGAGACAGCGTCCTTCTGGTTGAGTGGAACAGGGACTATCAGCTTAGTCGGCGTTGATGACGTTTGTGATGGTCAAGATACAAAGCAAAGGCGGGCGGTTTAGCCGATGAAAAATAGTTATCGCATTCTTGGCACCTCCCTGCTGACCCTGGGGTTGGTAGGCTGTTTCGAGGTGCCGGATCAGAACCATCTGGTCACGGCCGATGGGATTGTGCCGGGTATCGACTGCCAGCGTCCGCCGCTGGTGGCGCTGGCGACCACGGCGCTGCCCCGTGAATTCGGCATCACGGTCTGGAACCTCTACAAGGGACAGCGCAAGAACTGGCGCGAGGGGATGGACAGCTACGCCAAGGGGCAGGATCTGGTGCTGCTACAAGAGTCGGCCACCCGTCCCGAGATGCTCGACTGGCTGCGCGCCGGTGATTTCCAGTGGCAACAGCTGCAGGCCTTCACTCAGGGCGGCGTCTCGTTCGGGGTGATGACGGTGGCCAAGACCCCGCAGGCGTTCGTCTGTGGCGTGCGCTCCCCCGAACCCTTGCTGCGCATCCCCAAATCCGGGCTGGTGAGCCTCTATCCGCTGCAGGGCGATCCTGACGGCGTGCTGGTGATCAACCTCCATGCGGTCAACTTCGAACTGGGGATGGCCACCTTCCGCGAGCAGCTCAATGATTTGACCGCGCTGGTGCGCCGCCATCAGGGGCCGGTGATCCTGGCCGGTGATTTCAACACCTGGAGCGACAAGCGCCAGTTCTGGTTGAGCAAGCTGGTTGAAGAGCTGGGTCTGCAGGAGGCCGTGCCGGTGCCTGACTTGCGCCGCACCGCTTTCGGTCGTCCGCTGGATCACCTCTACTACCGCAATCTGGATCTGGTCGAGGTGAGTTCACCGGCGACCGACAGCTCCGATCACAACCCCATCATTGCGCGCTTTGCTGCTCAGTCGCTGACGCCGTGATCCTGTGATTGCCCCATAAAAAATCCGGCGCCAATGGCGCCGGATTTTTTTGCGCTGTTGCCAGCGACAGAGGCATTACTGCTGATAGAGGCCCAGATGCTCTTTGGCGTAGGCTTCAAAATCGGTGCAGCCACCGATGTGCTGCTCGTCCAGGAAGATCTGCGGCACTGTGTTGACCGGCTTGCCGGCGCTCTTGGCCAGATCTTCTTTGGTGATGCCTTCGGCGTGGATATCGACGTAGCGGAATTTGAAATCATCGCGCTGTTCAACCAGCTGCTCGGCAATCTGTTTGGCACGAACGCAATAGGGGCAGCCGGGGCGACCAAAAATCACTGCAAACATCTTTTCTCTCCGTTGGTGAGGCCGTTGTGTGAAACCGTCAGGTCAGGCCATTGATAAGAGGCAGGGGACAGCATATCCCCCCCTCGTCACGACTTAAAGTTGAAATTGTCGATACCGTGATTCGAGCGCTTCTATTGCCTCAGTTCTCGTCGGCAATCTGGATCGGCTGCTGCTGGTAGATGCTCTCCAGCACCCCCTTCTCGAACACGGTCCAGGGCCAGGGGGCCTTGCTGGCGCGGTAGCGCTCGTGGGTCGCCGGGTCTTGCGACAGGCCACGCTGGAACATCACGAAGGCCTTGCGCTGGCCACCGGCGGTATCGATAAAGCCCACCAGGTTGGAGGTGCCGGTGATGGTGCCGGTCTTGGCGTGCACCTTGTTCTTCATCATGGGGGCGGTGACGCTGCGGCGCCACGCCAGGGTGCCATCCACCTGCGAGCTTGGCAGCAGCTTGATAAGGCCAAGCTCGGCATCATTTTTCTGGATGAAGTTCAGCACCGACAGCATCTGGCGGGCGCTGATGAGATTGTGAGCGGAGAGGCCGGAGCCGTCGGCCAGGGTGGCGTTGCCCAGATCGATACCGTTCTTGGTCAGGATGGCGCGCACTGCCATGGTGCCGCTGCGATAGCTGCCCGGCTTGTTGTAGTAGTGGCGGCCCACGGTCTTGAGGAAGGTATCGGCATAGAGGTTGTCCGATTTCTTCAGCATCTTGGCCAGCATCACCGGCAGGGAGACCGAGTAGTGGGTGCCCAGCGTCTCGGCGTTGTCCGGTGCCTTGTGGGTGACCCGCAGCAGGCCGTCATGCTTGATACCGGCACGGTCCATCGCCCAGCGGATGTTGTCCCAGCCCCAGGCTTCCACGTCGTGGATGGCGAAACGCAGACCCTGCGGATCCTTGTTCGGGGTGATGCAGCCCTTGAGCTCGTAGAAGTTGCCCTTGGCCATGTCCACTTCCAGTGCGCAGAACTGGCGCGCCATGTCGGCGTAGCTCATCACTTCCACGTTGTCGGCACCGATGCCGATGGGTACGCCGGTGGCCACATTGCCAACCGCCGGTTTGCCGATCTGGGTCGCGGTAATGGTGCCGTAGGCGCAGTTCTTGTCGATGATGACCGAGGAGACGGGAGCGGCGAAGCAGAGGGTCTGATCCCCCCATGACCAGCCGTTACCGCGCTCGTAGCCGTTGTAGGCGCCGGTATTGACGTAGACGTTGCCCTTGATCTGGTTGACGCCAAGTTGCTTGAACAGGGCCAGCAGATCCATCCGTGACAGGGTGGGGTCGCCGACGAAGTTGATCCAGATATCGCCATTGATGACGTTGCCCTGCTTGGCGCCGGGCTGGGCCTGAATGTCGGTGGCAAAGCGGAAGTCGGCGCCAAGCTCAAGGCGGGCCGCCAGCGCGGTGAGCACCTTCATGGTGGAGGCGGGGGCGATCATCTGATCCGCATGACGGGCAAACTCAACGCCGTTGTTGCCCTGCACTATGATGGCGTACTGGCCACCCTGAGGGGGCGTCAGCGGGGCGGCGTGAGCCGCCAGAGAGAAAAGAGCACAAAAACCAAACAACAGCCGCTGCATAACATCCTCTAATGTGACGAAGGGGCCAGACCGATAGCACTGGCCCTGATAATTCAACCTTGTTTCACCCGCCGATGCATGATCGGCCGTGGTAAAGCAATTCATACGATTTATGCCGGTCGCCACTGGCCATCACGCCAGCGAGTTGGCGGTGCGATAGCGACCCTCATAATCAAAAATCTTCTCTTTTATCTGCCAGAAGCGCCCCGATTTGCGGGCGATGACGAAATCGGGATGGCGAAACTGGCTTTCTGCCGCCAGCACGCTCGCCAGGGTGGCAAATTCGGGCTCCAGACCCGGGGCGGGCCAATGATGACGCACAAAGTGCTGTTGAAACAAGCGCCGTGCGCCCTCGGAGTGAAATCCGAAGTACTCATTGAGGGTGAGACCATCCTCATCGTGATAGATCACCTCCAGCCGCTCCCCCTGTTTGCCGCGCCCTGCGGTGAAGGTGAGACCGGCGCAGCGGATCACCATGCAATCCTTGAGATTGAGCGCCTCTTTAAGCTTGTCGTCAGGGTCGACCAGCAGCTGATCGCAGCTCTGGCAGCGACGGGCGGCGATGTCATTATCGCTGCCGCAAGCGGGGCAGATCTTGGCGCGAAAGCGGTAGTCGCACTCTTCGCGGTTGCCCTCGTCATCTTCAAACAGCCCCTGACAGCGGCGGCCATAATGCTCGATCACCTTGCCATCCTCGTCGGTCTTGCCCCAGAAGGTGTTGGCAAAGCCGCAGGCGGGGCAGGGCACCTGCACCGGCTCGGTACCGGCGTGGGGGCGAGGTTCCCCCACTTCGGGGGCAAACAGGTTGAAGTTGTTGCCGGCGTAGTCGAGCACCAGACAATCCTCCTTGCCCGGCGAGAGACGCAGGCCCCGCCCGACGATCTGCTGATAGAGCGAGACCGACTCGGTGGGCCTGAGCATCACGATAAGATCGACATGGGGGGCGTCGAAGCCGGTGGTGAGCACCGCCACGTTGACCAGAAACTTGAGCTCGCGCGCTTTGAAGGCGTTGATGAGGGCATCGCGCTCCGGCCCCGGCGTTTCGCCGGTGATAAGGGCTGCCTGCTGGCCTCGGGCGCCAAGCAGGCCGTGAATTTCACGGGCATGCTCGACAGTGGCGGCGAAGATCATCACCCCCTGCCGGTCGGCGGCATACTCCAGTACCTGACTCAGGATATGGGGGGTGACCCGCTCCTGCCGCTTGAGCTCGCCGTTGAGTTCCGCCTCGCTGAAGAGGCCATTCTCCCGCGGCACCAGCTTGCTGAAGTCGTAGTGAACGATGGGGGCATCCACCATGCGCGGCGGCGTCAGGTAGCCGTTTTTGACCATAAAGCGCAGCGGCAGCTCGAACACGCAGTCGCCGAACAGCCGCTCGCCGTGGCTTTTGACCATGCCGTGGTAGTGGCGCCGGTAGATCCAGCCTAACCCGAGGCGATAGGGGGTCGCGGTGAGGCCGAGGATCTTGAGGGCCGGATTGGCAGCCTTGAGATGGTCGATCACCTGATGGTACTGGCTGTCGTCATCGAGCGAGACCCGGTGGCACTCGTCGATGATGAGCAGCGAAAACGCCCCGTCGAAGGCAGCCAGATTGCGCGCTACCGACTGCACCGAGCCAAACACCACCTGGGCGCTTGCCTCCTTGCGATCCAGCCCTGCGGCGAAGATGTCGGCCCTGAGCCCCCACGCCTCGTATTTGGCGTGGTTCTGCTCTACCAGCTCCTTGACGTGGGCCAGCACCAGCACCCGACCACGTGCCTTGCGGGCCAGTTCGGCGATCACCAGACTCTTGCCGGCCCCGGTGGGCAGCACTACCACGGCGGGATCCGGGTGTTTGCGAAAGTGGCTGATAACGGCGTTGACGGCGTCGGTCTGGTAGGGTCTGAGAATGAACATGCAGGTTTGGCGCGGGGCAGGGCAGGATGGCGCCATTATAGGGGTCTTGCCGCCAAAAAACAGCGGGCCGGCATGATGCCGGCCCGTTGAATAGATTGTGTGCTTAGTGGAAGGGGAAGATGTAGTTCATCCAGCTTGCCATGCGCAGCAGTACCTTGCGCATCACAGAGACGTGGTGGAAGTACTCGGTATAGACGGCGGCCTGGCCGCTGGCACCGGCAATCACCTGATACTTGGCCCACTCGGGGTCGGTGATGGAGATGAGCACCGGCATGCGGCCCGGGCGGATAGCGCTGGTCTGATCCAGCAGCATGGCGTTGGCCTGCACGTTACCGGCGGCGATGGCCGGGATCACCGCGGTCACCTTGCCCTTGAAGATCTTGCCGGGGATACCGTCAATCACCACTTCGGCCTCGTCACCCACCGCCAGACGCTGCATGCTGTTCTGCCAGAACCAGCCGACATAGGCGGTCTCATCCTTGTGGATGAAGGTCATCACCGGACGATACATGAAGGGGGTGGCGATCATGCCGGGACGCAGGGCGAGCTGCACCACATGGCCATCGCTCGGGGCATAGACCACGGTCTGGGCCAGCTGGTATTTGGCTTCATCGAGCTGGGCTTGCAGATCTTCCAGCATGGCGCGTTGCTGATCCATCTGGGCGGCGATCTCGTCCACGCTAGCCTGAGTGACGTCGAGGTCACGCTGCTTGCCGACGCCACGGCGCATCAGGTCGCTGGCGCGATCCCGATCCAGCTTGGCGGAGCGCAGTCTGGCATCGATCGACTTGAGTTGATCCTTGTTGGCATCGAGCCGGGCGCTCAGGCTATCCACTTTCAGTCTGAAAGGCTCGTCATCGAGGCGAAACAGCACGTCACCCTTTTTCACCGGCTGGTTGGCTTGTACCGGCACCTCGACCACCCGGCCCTTGACCAGCGGCACAATGGGGGTGGAAAGGTAGTAGTTGCGTGCCATCTCGGAGTAGGGGTGGTTGTAGTTCATCAGCATGATGAGGGTGCCGATGAGCACGACGCCGCCGAGAGCTGCGGTGGGGACAGTCCACTTGTTGAGCGGGATCCGGAAGATTTTGAAGATGGCCACGCAGAGTGCCGTGTAGGTCAGGATCAGTAGCAGGTCCATGATTTATCCCTGTTGCTCTTGCTGTTCGATATGGTTGAGGCGGCCTTTCAGCTCGGCCAGCTCCTCTCTGAGGGCCGCGATATCATCTTCATCTTTTTGCAGGCGCTGGTTAAAGCCCCAGCCCCGATCCGGGCGGTAGAGGGTGGCCCAGATCCAGAGGAAAGGCCACAGCACGTGCAGCGTAAACAGGCTGACCCAGCCGGCAACGTGAATGGCATCCTGATGAGGGTGATTCCGATGTTTGGCGATTTCGTAAGGAATATCGTGGATCACGATGACTCCGTAGAAGATGACCAGCGCGACAAAGACGAGCAGGCCAAGGGCAAAGTAATCAAGGAACATGTATAACCTCCACTGGCTTCAAGCACAGCTTTATCATTGATTCATATATTCGGGAAAGCAATTGAAAATCACATATTTATCGTCAGGCCGCACGGAATCTTAAGGGCTTGTGCTGTATAGGAGCTTAAGGGAATAACGGGTTGTTTTATTGGCTTTTTTGTCAATGTAAAAGGGGCCTGTTGGCCCCCTTTTTACAACCGGATACCGGCATCACCCTTCGCTGGGGTTGCTGACCAACGGTTGGCGGAATTTCATCAGGAAGGCCACGGTAATCACGGTAGTGGCGGCCAGACCGATGATGGTCGAGATCCCCATCTCCAGCCCGAACCCGATGGGGGCGTTGGCCAGGTAGGTAAACACCACGGCGGTCATGAACATGGCAGGGATGGTGCAGACCCAGTGCAGCTTGCCCTCTTTGATGAGGAAGGCGGCAGCGGCCCACAGCATGATGACGGCGGTGGTCTGGTTGGCCCAGCCGAAATAGCGCCAGATCACCCCGAACTCGGCCTTGGAGATGATGAAACCAAGGATGAACATGGGGATGGCGATCAGCAGACGCTTGGCCATCGGTTTCTGGGTCAGCTTCAGGAAGTCCGCCACGATGAGGCGGGCACTGCGAAACGCGGTGTCGCCCGAGGTGATAGGCAGGATCACCACACCGAGAATGGCCAGAATGCCGCCCACGGTGCCGAGCAGGCTGGTGGAGACTTCGTGCACTACGGCAGCCGGGCCGCCGTTGGCCATGGTGGCGTTGAGCGCTTCGGTGCTGTCGTAGAAGGAGAGACCCAGGGTGCACCAGATAAGGGCGATGATCCCTTCACCGATCATGGCGCCGTAGAAGATGAAACGGCCGGATTTCTCGTTCTGCATGCAGCGCGCCATCAGCGGTGACTGGGTAGCGTGGAAGCCGGATACCGCGCCACAGGCGATGGTGATGAACAGCAGCGGCCAGAGCGGCAGCTCGGTCGGGTGCAGGTTGGAGAAGTCCATCCCGGTGTTGTAGAAGCCTTTGCCGGAGACAATCAGACCGATGATAAGGCCGACCGACATGAAGACCAGCAGGGCGCCGAAGATGGGGTAGAAGCGGCCGATGATCTTGTCGATGGGGACTATGGTCGCGAGGATGTAGTAGGCAAAAATCGCCATGATCCAGTAGACCAGATCGGTGGAGGTGAGGTTGGCGAGCAGCCCTGCCGGACTCAGCACGAACACCACGCCCACCAGCATCAGCAACACCACGGCGAACAGGTTCATGAAGTGTTTGGCGGCATTGCCCAGATGCTCACCGACTACGGTCGGTACCGAGGCGCCTCTGGCACGCACCGACAGCATGCCGGAGAAGTAGTCGTGAACCGCGCCGGCGAAGATGCAGCCAAAGACGATCCAGAGCATGGCGACCGGGCCATAGAGGGCACCCAAAATGGGGCCGAAGATGGGGCCGACGCCGGCGATGTTGAGCAGTTGAACCAGATAGACTTTCTTGTCCGACATGGGGACATAGTCCACCCCGTCAGCCATGGTGATGGCGGGGGTTTTCAGCTCCGGTTTCGGGCCGAATATCCGTTCGATGAATTTGCCGTATATGAAGTAGCCGGCCACAAGTAAGCCGACACAGAGGAAGAACCAGATCATTGCTACGCTCCTGCATTGTTATTTTTAGGTGTGCGCAGCCACTCTAGGACGTTGAGCTGTTAATGGCAGGTGAAAAAAGATGAGCGGCGCCATGGCGTGCCGAACGGTCGGCGGCTGTGATCAGGCGCACACTCCACGGTTCACTCCAGTCCCAGTTGCTCCTTGAGCTCTTTCAGGTAGCGGCGACTGACTGGCACCCGGGTGCCGCTCGGGGTGACTATCTCCGCCAGCTGGTTATCGAGCAGCCGGATCTCGAAGATGGCGTCGGGGGCGATGAGATACTGGCGGTGGCAGCGCAGCAGCGGGCTCTTCTCCTCCAGGGATTTGAGGGTGAGCTGAGTGTGGAACAGTTCGCCCTGACAGGCGACATGGACGCCGCCCAGATCGGAGAAGGCATACTCCACCTGCTCGATGGGCAGCAGCCGTACCCGGTTGTGCAGATAGCCGGGAATATGGCGGATGGCGGGGGCCAGCGCTTCGACTGGTTGTGGGGAGATATCCTGCTTGAGACGGGCGAGGGTCTTGGCCAGCCGCGCCGGTTCCACCGGCTTGAGCAGGTAGTCGAAGGCGTTCTCCTCGAAGGCCTGAATGGCGTACTCGTCAAAGGCGGTGACAAAGACGATGCGGGGCAGGGGGTCAAGCATGGCGACCAGCTCCATGCCGCTCAGCTTTGGCATCTGGATATCGAGAAAGACCACGTCTGGCTTGAGGCGCTGAATAAGCGGCAGCGCCTCGATGGCATTGCCTGCTTCCCCCACTATCTCGATGGCGGGATCACAGGCAAGGTGCTGTTTCAGCTCTTCGCGGGCGTAGTGTTCATCGTCGACAATCAGGGTCCGGATCATGGTTGCTCCTTGGGCAAGGTGACGGAGACACGCGTCCACTGTTCCGGCTCGCAGCTCACGGTCACCCCGTAGCGCTCGCCAAAGGCGCTCTTGAGGCGCCGGTCCACTATGGTCATTCCCAGTCCATCCCCGGCCGGGCGTGGCTGCCAGGCACCGGCGTTGTCCTCCACATGGATGGTTACTGTCTCCTGTGTCTCTTCCGTGTAGAGATGCAGGCACCCCTTCTCCAGCAGGGTGGAGATGCCGTGCTTGATGGCATTTTCGATAAGGGGCTGCAGGGTGAAGCTTGGCAACTGCAGCGTGGCCAGATGGGCCGGAATATCGTTTTGCACCGTCAGTCGATCGCCAAAGCGGGCCAGCTCGATCTCCAGATAGGAGCGGCAGTGCTCCTGCTCCTCCTGCAGGGTGGTAAGGCCGCTCTGGCGCTTGAGATTCTTGCGGAAAAATCGCGACAAATGCAGCAGCAGATCCCGCGCCTTGCCCGGATCCTGGCGGGTGATGGCGCTGATGGTGTTGAGGGTATTGAACAGAAAATGGGGATTGATCTGGGCCTGGATCAGTTTGAGTTCGGACTGCACCAGCAGCCGCTGCTGCTGCTCCAGCCGACCGGCCAGCAGCTGTTGTGACAGCAGGTTGGCGATCCCTTCCCCCAGGGTGTGGTTGATCTTGAGAAAGAGCCGCTTTTTGGGCTCGTAGAGCTTGATGGTGCCGATCACTCCTTTGTCCCCCTGCAGCGGGATCACCAGTACCGAGCCCAACTGGCATTGAGGCGAAAGGCTGCAGCGATAGGGCTGGGCATTGCCATCGGCGAACAACACCTTGTTGCGCTCTATGGCGCGCATGGTGATAGCCGAGGTGATGGGCGTGCCCGGCAAGTGGTGATCTTCGCCGGTGCCGATAAAGGCGAGGATCTTGTCGGTATCCGTAATGGCTACGGCACCGACGCCTGTCTCCTCCTGAATGATGCGGGCTATCTTGTGACTTGCCTCGGGGGTAAAGCCCTGACTCATGATCCCCACGGTGCGGTTGGCGATATTGAGCGCCTTGGCGGAGAAGACCCGGGAGAACTTCTCATACATCTGCTGCTGATCGCGGATCATGCTGATAAAGAGCGCCGCGCCGCAGGAGTTGGCCAAAATCATCGGGGTGGCGATGGTGCGCACCAGCAGCAGGGATTTGTCGAACGGGGTCGCCACCAGCAGGATGATGACCATCTGCAGGATTTCGGCATAGAGGGTGGTAAAGAAGGCGATGCGTGGCTCGAACAGTGCATCCATCTTGCCGGCCCGCATCAGGCGCCAGTGCACTATGCCGCCCAAGAGCCCTTCGCAGGTGGTGGAGATGGCGCAGGCGAGATCGGTGAATCCCCCCAGAGTATAGCGATGCAAACCCCCGGTCAGTCCGACCAGAAATCCCACCAGCGGACCACCCAGCAAGCCGCCCAGTACGGCACCGACGGCCCGGGTGTTGGCGATGGCGTCATCGATGTCGAGGCCGACATAGGTGCCAAGGATGCAAAAGCTGGAAAAAATAATGTATATCAGTACCTTGTGAGGTAGTCTGACGGAATAGTTGGCAAGCGGGCGCAGCAGCGGGCTTTTGGAAAAGAGGTAGGCGATCACCAGACTGACGCTCATCTGCTGCAGCAAGGAGAGGACCAACTGCATAAAAAACGCTCCTCATAAGTCGGGTGAAATAATCGCCAGCCCGTGCATAAGTGTGATCAGGATCTTGTTCTGGCTGCCGAACGGGGCGGCACGGTCTGCCAGTTTGCCAGAACGGCTGGATAAAACCATATTAAATCAGCAAGTTAAATTGATATTTGTGTAAGCGCACCGGGGTTGGTATTGGTGGATGGAGCATGAATGTATCCGCTGGATACGCCACACGGAGGTGGCATGCTCCGCCCGGCCCAATGGCTGGGCGTTTTTTATACATGGTCAGATGACAACCTTTCGGCGGGTCTTCGAGCAATTATTCCGGTTTGTCCAATGAGTTATCCCCAGCTTCTGGGGATAACTCAAAACGCAAAGTAGTAGCAGAAGCGACGGGTCAGATTGAAGAAGAGCCGTTGCCCCTCATCCAGCTCTTCCTGCTTGATAAAAGCGGTGATAGTGCGCTCATCTTCGCGCAGATCGATCATCGGTACGGCTTCCGGGCGTTGCCCCTTGATATAGGTGAGAATTTTCGGTTTGAGCGGCATGGTCGGTTCGGTGGACAACACCAGCGCCACCGTTTCGTCCGAGAGTTTCACCAGCGATCCCGGTGGATAAACCCCCAGCACCTTGACTAGCAGCTTGACCAGCGTCTGATCGAACTTCTTCTGAGATAATTTGTAGAGCTGGCTGATGGCCTGGCTGGGCGCCGCCGGATTGGCGCTGCTGCGCGGATGCAGCAGCTCGTCATAAAAGTCCACCAGTCCGATCAGACGCGCCAGCGGTGGTATCTCCCCTCCCTTGATCCCCAGCGGATATCCGCTGCCGTCGAGCCGTTCATGATGCAGATGTGCCACCTGACGGATCTTGGGCTCGAAGGCATTGAGCTGGGTCAGCATGTCGAGCCCGTATTGCGGGTGCATATTGAGAAAATTTTGCTCTGCCTTGCTGAGCTCACCACGCTTCTGGATGATCTGGCTCGGTATCTTGAGCTCGCCGATATCGTGGATAAGTCCGGCCAGACCGGTCTCTTCCAGTTCGATGGGGTTCATGCCCAGCTCGCGTGCCATCAGCATGGCGATAAAGGCCACGTTGAGGCTGTGTTGCAGCAAAATGTCGGTGTGGGGGTTGCGGATCAGGTGCAGTCCAAGCGGCCCTTCATGCTGACTGAGCTGGAGGGCGGCATTGCGAACAATCTGGGCGGTATTGGCCAGTCCCTCGTCCGGTTTCAGGTTGAGGGATCCCAATGCGTCGCGCAACTCGCTCATCGACTGGCCAAATGCCTTGTCGGCGGCACGCATGGAGCGGCGGAAGGCTTTTTCGTCAAAGGGGGGCGGGCCAGAGGCGATCAGCTCTTCCAGCTCTTCGAGGTCGGGGCCGGCATCGGGCACATCGCCGCGCAGTAGCGGCTCGATCGGCAGGTCGCTCTTGTCGGGGTCCACCATCATGAGGTTCAGATCAAGGTGGCGAATGATGTCCAGCTGCTGCTGATCCTTGATTTTGAAGGCATTGAACATAAATGGATGGTTAGTCCATCCGGTGGGAAGATGGATAAAGTGGCCAACCCTCAGCTGTTCTATAGAGGCTTCGATCAGTGCCATTGATGAACTCGCATTTCTTGAATGCCTACCCAACAAGCTAGCAAAATCCGATGGATAGACAACAAAAAAACCAAGGTAACGGTTGACTGGATGCGAGGCTGTGATGATGCGCACGGAGCGCTGCGTTATCTCTTAATTCGCGCTTAATTTTTGCCTTCTACGCTGGCGGCACTGTTTCTGGTAGTGTTGCCCCGCCATTTATTGTGTCGTCCGGCATTCAGGAGTCTTCTATGCGCATCACGCTCGGTGTGATGAAGGTGAATTTGTTGCTGGTGCTCTTTTTTGCACTGGTGCTGAACTGGCCTTTCTTTCTTCGTTTTTATTCTGTTATCAGTGGCCTGGAACATGTCCGGGCCGGTTTCGTTATCTCGGTTCCTCTGGTGCTGCTTGCCGCACTCAACGCCGTCTTTATCCCCTTTACCTTCCGTTGGTTGCTCAAGCCCTTCTTTTCGCTGCTGATCCTGACGGGCTCCATCGTCAGTTACGCCATGCTCAAGTACGGCGTCATCTTCGATGCCAGCATGATCCAGAACATAGTGGAGACCAACAACAGCGAGGCGACCTCCTACCTGAATGTGCCGGTTGTGCTCTGGTTCCTGCTGACCGGCGTGTTGCCCATGGTGGTGCTCTGGTCGCTGAAGGTGCGCTATCCGGAAAACTGGTACAAGGGGCTGGCCATCAGGGCTGGCGCACTGGCCCTCTCGCTGCTGTTCGTAGGAGGTGTTGCCGCACTTTACTATCAGGATTACGTCTCGATCGGCCGCAATCATCGGATCCTGGGTAAACAGATAGTGCCGGCCAACTATGTCAACGGCATCTACAAATATGCCCGCGACGTGGTATTTGCCACTCCCATCCCTTATCAACCCTTGGGGACGGATGCCAAAGTCATCGCCAAAGGGGATAAACCGACCCTGATGTTTCTGGTGGTGGGGGAGACGGCACGCAGCAAAAACTACTCCCTCAACGGTTATGACAAACCGACCAACAGCTTTACCGATAAAGAGGAAGGGATCGTCTCGTTTCGGGATGTGCGCTCCTGCGGCACCGCCACCGCGGTTTCGGTGCCCTGCATGTTCTCCAACCTGACTCGCCGTGGCTATGACGAGCAGCAGGCGAACGCTCAGGATGGCTTGCTCGATGTGCTGCAGCATGCCGGCATCTCGGTGCTCTGGAAGGACAACGATGCCGGTTGCAAGGGGGTATGCCGCAATGTGCCGACCATCGATATAGCGCCAAAGGATTATCCGGCCTTCTGCAAGGGTGGTTCCTGTTATGACGAGGTACTGCTGGAAGGGCTGGATCAGCAGATCGCCCGAATGAAGGGCAGCAAGCTGGTGGTCTTTCACCTGATGGGGAGCCATGGTCCGACCTACTATCGCCGCTATCCAGCCAGTGATCGGGTATTCGTGCCCGACTGCCCGCGCAGCGACATTGAAAACTGCAGCGACGAGGAGCTGGTCAACACCTATGACAACACTATCCGCTATACCGACAAGGTGGTGGCGCAGCTTATCGACAAGCTCAAGGCTCTGGAGAGCAAGTACAACACCGGCCTGCTCTACCTCTCGGATCACGGTGAGTCGCTAGGGGCCATGGGGCTTTACCTGCACGGCACACCCTACAAGTTCGCGCCGGACGATCAGACCAAAGTCCCCCTGCTGACCTGGCTCTCTCCGCAAATGGTGGCCGCCCGTCAGCTGGATATGAGCTGCCTGGCCGGGGAGGCGAGCAGCAAGCGCTTCTCCCACGACAACCTGTTCCACTCGATGCTGGGGATCATGGATGTGCAGACCAAGGTCTACGACGGGGAGCTGGATCTTTTCAAAGCCTGCAGAAGTCAGTAATAAGGGGTCGAGATTCGCCCAATAAAAAACGGCAGCCACTGGCTGCCGTTTTTTATTGCAAAAGATAAACCTTACTTCTGCTCCATGATGATCTGCAGCAGGTCTCCCTCCAGCAGGGCACGTTTGACCAGCGCAAAGCCACCATAGGTCGGCTGGTTCTGGAAGCGCGCCTTCACGATGGGCAGGCCACGGTGGAAGCTTGGCAGGGACTGGTGCTCTACGCAGCGGCGGATAGCCGGGAAGAGGATCTCTTCGGCTGCGGTGATTTCGCCGGCGATCAGCACCTTTTGC
Source organism: Aeromonas sp. FDAARGOS 1410 (assembly GCF_019048745.1). Lineage (NCBI taxonomy): Bacteria > Pseudomonadati > Pseudomonadota > Gammaproteobacteria > Aeromonadales > Aeromonadaceae > Aeromonas > Aeromonas sp. FDAARGOS 1410. The sequence continues at coordinate 2,043,406 of NZ_CP077401.1, forward strand.
GGGTTGAAGAGGTTGACCGTGATGGCTACCGCCCGTCCCAGATGCTCGCCGACGTTCTCGATGACGCTGCGAGCCAGTTCGTCGCCCGCCAGCGCCGCCTTGCACACCTCCTGAATGGTGATGTGCTTCTCCTGCAGCGAGCTCTGGTGGCCGCGGCTGATAAGCTCCTTCACCTTGTCGATGATCGCTTCGTTGGAGGCGATGGTCTCAAGGCAACCAAAGTTGCCGCAGTGGCAGCGCTTGCCGAGCGGCTCGACCTGGATATGGCCGATCTCGCCGACGTTGCGGTTCTGGCCGAGGAACACCTGACCCTTGGTGATGATCCCGGAGCCTGTGCCCTGGTGGACGCTCACCAGAATTGAGTCCATGCAGTCGCGGGACTCGCCGAAGAAGTGTTCGGCCAGCGCCAGCGAGCGGGTGTCGTTGCCCACGTAGCAGGGGAGGTTAAAGTGGTTCTCAAGCAGCTTCGCCAGTCCCAGATTGCGGATCTGGTACTTGGGGGTATAGATGACCATGCCGGATTCCGGATTGACCAGACCCGGCATGGTGAGGGCGATGCTGATGAGATTGCGGCTGCGCTCGGCGTTGGCGTCGATGAAGGCGCCAATTTCCCGCAGCAGCATGTCGACCACGGGCTGCTGGTCGATCTCGGTCACCTGAATGACGTGCTGGTCGAGCTCCTTGCCGTCGAGATCATAGAGACTCAGCTGCAGGTAGCCACGGCCCAGCTTGGCGGAGACAAACTGAAAGCGATGCTTGATGGTGGTCAGCGAGATGGCTCGCCGCCCGCCGGTGGAGGCTTGCGGAGAGGTCTCCTTGATCAGGCCATGCTCGATCAGTTGCCGGGTTATTTTGGTCACGCTGGCCGGGGCCAGCTGACTCAACTCGGCAATTTTGACCCGCGAGATGGGGCCTTGCAGGTCGATGAGCCGATATACGGCTGCACTGTTGACCTGCTTGATAAGATCTACGTTTGCTATTTGTCCGCCAGTCATGATGTCACTGTTGTGTGTAGTGTCCGTTAACCACGGTCCCACGGACCGTGAAGTCCTGATCGAAGACAGTGAGGTTGGCTACTTTACCGACCTGGATACTACCGAGACGTGAGTCCAATCCAATGGCGCGCGCGGGATAGAGGCTGGCCATTCTCAGTGCTTCATCGAGCGGTAATCCGACCTGCTTGACCAGATTCTCCACCCCTTCAATCATGGTGAGGGAGGAACCGCCGAGTGTACCATTCTCGTCAATGCACTGACCATCGCGCAAAAAGACGGTGGTGCCACAAAAATCAAATTTCTCAAACCCTTCCGGCGCACCTGCCGCAGCAGTGGCATCGGTAACCAGCACCAGTCGCTCACCAAGGATCTTGTGTGCCAGACGCACGTTGGCCCAGTGCACATGGTGGCCATCGACGATGACGCCAGCGTAGACATCCTTGCGGTCATAAATGGCCCCCACAACACCCGGCTCGCGACCGTTGAGGGTCGGGGTCATGGCGTTGTAGAGGTGAGTGGCAAAGCGAATGCCGTTGTCAAAGCCAGTCATCGCCTGGTCATAACTGGCGGCGGTATGGCCGGCAGAGACCAGGATCCCCGCATCCACCAGACGGCGAACGTGGGCCGGATCGTTGCGCTCCGGTGCCAGGGTGATCTTGGCGATGGCGTCCGCGTTGGCGCAGAAGAAGTCGATCATCTCGTCCGCTGGCTGGCGGATTTGCGCGGCAGGGTGGATCCCCTTGCGCTTGAGGTTGGTGTAGGGACCTTCCAGATGGACACCCAGCACCTCGTTGGGGTGGGCGGCCATGTAGTCACGGGTGACGGCGACGGCCTGCTTCATGTCCGCATCCGGACTGGTGATCAGGGTCGGCAGGAAGCTGGTGGTGCCGGATTTCAGGTTGGCCGCCTGCATGGTGGCTAGGGTTTCGGTGGTGATGTCGGTATTGAACATCACGCCACCACAGCCGTTGAGTTGCACGTCGATGAAACCGGCGGTCAGATTGGCGCCTTTGAGGTCAATCTGTTCGATACCCGCAGGCAGCTCGGCCTCGCGGGAGATGGCGACAATCTTGTCGCCCTCAATAAGCACCCCGTAACCGGTCAGCACACAGCTGCCGGTATAGAGAGTGCAGTTGGTCAATGCGTACATGGGCGCTCCTTACAGACGGCCGATGTTGGCGGCTTCCAGCTGCTGGAAGTAGCGAACGGTCTTGACCTTGAGCTCCATGGTGGAGGGCTCGTCGCACACCATCATTCCTTTCGGATGCAGTTGCAGGGTGGAGATGGTCCACATGTGGTTGACGCTGCCTTCCACGGCGGCCTGCAGAGCCAGTGCCTTGCCGTGGCCGGTCACCAGGATCATGATCTCTTCCGCATCCATCAGGGTACCGACACCCACGGTCAGCGCCAGCTTGGGCACCTGCTCCATGTCGCCACCGAAGAAGCGGGAGTTGGCGATGCGGGTATCCTCGGTCAGGGTCTTGACCCGGGTACGAGAGGAGAGGGAAGAGGCCGGTTCGTTGAACGCGATGTGGCCGTCATTGCCGACGCCGCCCATGAACAGGTTGATCTTGCCGTAGGATTTGATCTTCTCTTCGTAGCGCTTGCACTCGGCCACCAGATCTTCGGCATTGCCGTTGAGGATGTTGATGTTCTCGGGACGGATGTCGATGTGGCTGAAGAAGTTGTTGTGCATGAAGCTGTGGTAGCTCTCCGGGTGATCTTCCGGCAGGCCGACGTACTCGTCCATGTTGAAGGTGACCACGTTCTGGAAGCTCACTTCGCCAGCCTTGTGCAACTCGATCAGACGCTTGTAGGTATTGAGCGGAGTGCCACCGGTGGGCAGGCCCAGTACGAAGGGGCGGTCTGCTGTCGGCTTGAAGGCATTGATACGGTCAACGATGTAACGGGCAGACCACAGGCCTACTTGGCTGGCGGACTTCAACGGGATCAGGCGCATATGGATACCTCTGTGTCGGGTTGCGACCGGCTTGACGGTGGCAATGGGCTAAGACGAATTTAAGTTGTTTTATAGCGTAAATAAAGATTGCGAACTAAGCCACATCTATCCACCACCTTTATCTTGTTTGGGTGATAACGATCACGATTATCGGTTTATTAATTTGCGCAGCGAAATAAAAGCCCTAGACTGCAAATCAAGCCTTGATGGCTTATGCGTCAAACGTGATAAGCACTTAATTTCTAGAAAAACATTAACTAAGGAGAGGAACCGTGAACATTCTCGGTTATTTGCAAAAGATCGGCCGTGCCCTGATGGTGCCGGTAGCGGTATTGCCTGCCGCCGCGATCCTGATGGGGGTTGGCTACTGGATTGACCCGAATGGTTGGGGTGGTGAGAGCGCGTTGGCCGCCTTCCTGATTAAAGCGGGCGCAGCCATTATCGATAACATGTCCGTACTGTTCGCAGTTGGTGTTGCTTACGGTATGTCCAAGGATAAAGACGGTTCTGCTGCTCTGGCAGGTCTGGTCGGCTTCCTGGTCGTTACCACCCTGCTGAGCCCGGGCGCTGTGGCCCAGATCAAGAGCATCCCGGTGGAGCAGGTTCCTGCCGCGTTTGCCAAGATCAGCAACCAGTTCGTGGGTATCCTGTGTGGTGTTATCGCCGCTGAGCTGTACAACCGCTTCAGCAGCGTAGAGCTGCACAAGGCTCTCTCCTTCTTCTCCGGTCGTCGTCTGGTACCGATCGTAACCTCCGTCGTGATGATCGTCGTATCTTTCATCCTGATGGCAGTATGGCCGGCAATCTACGGTGGTCTGGTCTCCTTCGGTGAGTCCATCGTGAGCCTGGGCTCCACCGGCGCCGGTATCTACGCCTTCTTCAACCGTCTGCTGATCCCGATTGGTCTGCACCACGCCCTGAACTCCGTGTTCTGGTTCAACGTGGCCGGTATCAACGACATCCCGAACTTCCTGGGTGGTCAGGCTACCATCGATGCCGCTCTGGCCGCTGGCAAGAGCCTGGATCAGGTGAAAGGCGTGGTCGGTATGTACCAGGCTGGCTTCTTCCCCATCATGATGTTCGGTCTGCCGGGTGCCGCTCTGGCCATCTACCACTCCGCCAAGAAAGAGAACAAAGAGAAAGTTGCGTCCATCATGATCGCTGCTGCCTTTGCCTCCTTCTTCACCGGTGTAACCGAGCCGCTCGAATTCTCCTTCATGTTCGTAGCTCCGGTACTGTATGTCATCCACGCCGTGCTGACCGGTATCTCCGTGTTCATCGCTGCCTCCATGCACTGGATGGCTGGTTTCGGTTTCAGTGCCGGTCTGGTGGATATGGTGCTCTCCAGCCGCAACCCGCTGGCAACCAACTGGTACATGCTGATCCCTCAGGGTCTGGTCTTCTTCGGCCTCTACTACACAGTGTTCCGCGTAGTCATTGCCAAGCTGAACCTGAAAACCCCGGGTCGTGAAGATGATGAAGCTGCTGCTCCGGCTGCTGCCCAGTCCACCAACCGTACCGAGCTGGCCAAGCAGTATCTGGAAGTGCTGGGTGGTCAGGACAACCTGGTTACCATCGATGCCTGCATCACTCGTCTGCGTCTGACCCTGAAAGACCGCAGCATCGTCGATGAGCGCAAGCTGAAAGCCCTGGGTGCGGCCGGTGTGGTCAAGCTCGGCGAGCAGAACCTGCAGGTGATTCTGGGCCCATTGGCCGAAATCATCGCCGGTGAGATGAAAGCCCTGCGTTAATCGAGCGACTCGCTCACCTCAAGTCTAAGTCCATTGTTGACATAACTAAGGGCCCCGCCTCGGGGCCCCATATAAAAAAAAGCCAAGAAAATCCAACCTTTACTTCAAATGAGAGCAGCAGTTATGAACTTGAAACATTCTCTGTTAGCCATTGCCATGTCTACCGTTTTCGTCAGCCAGGTCCAGGCAGCCGATGCTGCCAAGCAAGCCGTGGTCGACTCCCTCGCCAACAATCTGGTGGTCAAGTATGAAGTGGTCACCAACGATGGCGCTGGTGCCGGTCTCGATTGCCAGGCGCTGGGCTCCGAGTGGGCGAGCTGTGGCGTTGCCAAGCTGCACCTGACCAACACCGGTGCTGACGTCACCTCCAAGGACTGGAGCATCTATGTCTCCTCCATCCGCCGCATCCAGCGGGTGGACAACGACCAGTTCACCATCACTCACCTGACCGGCGACCTCTATCGTTTGACGCCAACCGAGAAGTTCCAGGGGTTCGCCAAGGATGCCACCGTCGAAGTACCGTTGGTGGTCGAATATTGGGTTCTTTTCGAATCTGACATCATGCCAAACTGGTATGTCGCCAGCGAAGGTGCCGAGCCGAAAGTGCTGGCCAGCATGAGCAACATCGATGATGCCACCACCTACGAGAAGCCGATGCCGGCTGATGGTTGGAAGCGCATCAAGGATGACAAGAACATCCTGATGAACAGCGAGACCCGTTTCGCTGCCAACCAGACCAGCACTCTGCTGCCGGTTGGCAAGGTCGACAACCAGATCCTGCCGACCCCGATGAAGCAGGTGGTCAAGGCTGGCCCGCAGGTTGACTTCTCCACCATCAAACTCAATGCCCTGGATCTGCCGAGCGATCGTGCCGAAGCCCTGAAAGCACAACTGACCAAGCTGGGTGTTACCCTCTCCGACACCGGCTACCCGGTCACCATCAAGCTGGGCAGCAAGCTCAAGCAGGCCGAAGGTTATGACATGACCATCGGCAAGAAAGGCACTGTTATCCAGGGTCACGACATCGAAGGCGCCTACTGGGGTGCTCAGTCCCTGATCTCCCTCCTGGGGGTCAACGACAAGCTGGTTAGCCAGATGACCGTTGAAGATGCGCCGCGCTTTGAATACCGCGGTATGCAGACCGACGTGGCTCGTCACTTCCGCAGCCTGGACACCATGAAGAAGCTGGTTGACCAGATGTCTGCCATGAAGCTCAACGTGCTGCACCTGGGTCTGACCAACGATGAAGGCTGGCGTCTCGAGATCCCGGGCCTGCCGGAACTGACTCAGGTCGGTAGCCAGCGTTGCCACGATCTCTCCGAAACCAAGTGCCTGCTGCCGCAACTGGGCTCCGGCCCGACCAGCGACAACCAGGGCTCCGGCTTCTACAGCAAGTCCGACTATATCGACCTGGTGCGTTATGCCAGAGCGCGCGGTGTGACCGTTATCCCCGAGATCAACATGCCGGCGCACGCCCGTGCAGCCGTGGTCTCCATGGAAGCGCGTTACAAGCGTCTGATGGCTGAAGGCAAAGAAGCCGAAGCCAACCAGTTCCGCCTGACTGACCCGGCTGATACCTCCAACGTCACCTCGGTTCAGTTCTACGACAAGATGTCCTTCATCAACCCTTGCCAGCCGGGTGCTGCCACCTTCGTGGCCAAGGTGATGGATGAAGTTGCCCAGATGCACCAGGCCGCCGGCCAGCCGCTGACCGCATGGCACTACGGTGGTGACGAAGCGAAGAACATCATGCAGGGCGGTGGTTATCAGGATCCGGCCGTCACCAAGAAAGAAGAGCTGGTGGCATGGAAAGGCAACGTCGACTCCAGCAAGCAGGACAAGCCGTTTGGCAAGTCCCCGATGTGCCAGAAGATGATCGACGATGGCAAGATCAAGGACGTTGCCGAGCTGCCGGTTTACTTCGCCAAGGAAGTGGGCGAGATGGTTAAAGGCCACGGCTTCTCCACCCTGCAGGCGTGGGAAGATGGTCTGAAGTACGCCAACAGCGCCAAGGACTTTGCCACCGACAACACCCGTGTCAACTTCTGGGAAACCCTCTACTGGGGTGGCTTCAACGAAGCGATGAAGTGGGCGCACAAGGGTTACGAAGTGGTCCTCTCCAACCCGGATTACCTCTACTTCGACTTCCCGAACGAGGTGCACCCGGCTGAGCGTGGCTACTACTGGGCAACCCGTTTCAATGACACCCGCAAGGTGTTCGCCTTCGCCCCGGAAAACCTGCCGCAGAACGCCGAGACCTCGGTTGACCGCGATGGCAACGCCTTCGTGGCCAAGGGTGACCAGGATCCGGTCAAGTTCAAGGGTATCTCCGGTCAGCAGTGGAGTGAAACCGTACGTACCGACGCTCAGTACGAGTACATGGTTTACCCGCGTATCTTCTCCATGGCCGAGCGCGCATGGCACAAGGGTGGCTTCGAGCTGAACTATGTGAAAGGTCGCGAGTTCTCCGGCGAGACCAAGCATGTCAACAAGGCCACTCTGAACAAAGAGTGGAACCAGTTCGCCAACGTGCTGGGTCAGCGCGTTCTGCCGAAACTGGATCAGGCCGGTGTTGAATACCGCCTCTCCGTACCGGGTGCCAAAGTGGTGAACGGTGTGCTGGAAGCGAACGTGGATCTGCCGGGTCTGCCCATCCAGTACAGCCTGGACGGCAAGACCTGGAGTGCCTACGACGCCGCGGCCAAGCCGACCGTTGACGGCAAGGTCTACCTGCGTACCACCAGCTTCGATGGCAAGCGCAGCAGCCGCGTCACCGAGCTGAACTGATAGTACACATCTCGTAACGCAAGGTGGGTCGCAAGACCCGCCTTTCCCAAGGGCGATGGTCTATCGGATTTGGGAAAGGTTGACTGTGCGTGTGAGCCTTTGTTGTGTGTGTATTGTCTGTTTTGTTTTTCATCACTTTCAGCCCCGCCTTGTGCGGGGCTTTTTTATACATCCGGCATTACGAGGCTGCTTTGACCCGCTTTTTAGCACGCCAATAGCCCGGAACTGCCAAATTCAGGTTGAGGCAGGGCGCGTAATGAGGGATCATATCCGGCTTGACGGCGGGGGGATGAGGGTGCCAGCCGGCACAACTTCCGCCAGTGACGCTTTTTTGAGGTGAGCCATGAGTCAGGCGAACAGCCCAACTAACTTTATTCGTCAGATCATTGATGAAGATCTGGCCAGCGGTAAGCACAGCAGCGTGCATACCCGTTTTCCGCCCGAGCCGAACGGTTATCTCCATATCGGCCACGCCAAATCCATCTGCCTGAACTTCGGCATCGCCCGCGACTATCAGGGCCAGTGCAACCTGCGCTTTGACGATACCAACCCGGCGAAGGAAGATATCGAGTACGTTGAGTCCATCAAGCAGGACGTGCAGTGGCTCGGCTTCCAGTGGAACGGCGAGATCTGCTACTCCTCCGACTATTTCGACAAGCTGCACGGCTACGCCGTTGAACTGATCGAAAAGGGTCTGGCCTATGTGGACGAGCTCTCCCCCGAGCAGATGCGCGAGTACCGCGGCACCCTGACCGAGCCGGGCAAGAACAGCCCGTTCCGCGACCGCAGCGTGGCAGAGAACCTGGCCCTGTTCGAGAAGATGAAGAACGGCGAGTTTGCCGAGGGCTCCGTCTGCCTGCGCGCCAAGATCGACATGGCTTCTCCCTTCATGGTGATGCGCGATCCGGTTATCTATCGCATCAAGTTTGCCCACCACCACCAGACCGGTGACAAGTGGTGCATCTACCCGATGTATGACTTCACTCACTGCATCTCGGACGCCCTGGAAGGGATCACCCACTCCATCTGTACTCTGGAGTTCCAGGACAACCGTCGTCTGTACGACTGGGTGCTGGACAACATCACTATCGACTGTCACCCGCGTCAGTACGAGTTCTCTCGTCTGAACCTCGAATACACCGTCATGTCCAAGCGCAAGCTGAACCTGCTGGTGACCGAGAAGCACGTCGATGGTTGGGACGACCCGCGCATGCTGACCGTCTCCGGTCTGCGTCGCCGTGGTTACACCCCGGCCTCCATCCGCGAGTTCTGCAAGCGCATCGGCGTGACCAAGCAGGACAACATCGTCGAGATGAGCATGCTGGAAGCCTGCATCCGTGAAGACCTCAACGAGAATGCGCCGCGCGCCATGGCCGTGCTGCACCCGGTGAAGGTGGTGATCGAGAACCTGGCTGCCGATGAAGTGCTGACCGCCCCGGCTCACCCGAGCAACGCCGAGATGGGTACCCGCGAGCTGAACTTTACCCGCGAAATCTTCATCGACGAAGCCGACTTCAAAGAAGAAGCCAACAAGCAGTTCAAGCGTCTGGTGCTGGGCAAGGAAGTGCGTCTGCGCAATGCCTATGTCATCAAGGCCGAGCGCATCGAGAAGGATGCCGACGGCAAGGTTACCTGCATCTACTGCAGCTACGATCCAGAGACCCTGGGCAAGGATCCGGCCGATGGCCGCAAGGTGAAAGGGGTGATCCACTGGGTCAGCGCCACTCACTCCCTGCCGGCAGAAGTACGTCTCTATGACCGTCTGTTCAAGGTGCCGAACCCGGGCGCCGAAGAGGACTTCGAAGCTGCCCTGAACCCGGAATCCCTGGTGATCATCGAGGGTGCCCGTGTCGAGGCTTCGCTCAAGAACGCCAAGCCGGAGCAGGCTTACCAGTTCGAGCGCGAAGGCTACTTCTGCGCCGACAACAAGCTCTCCAGCCCGGAGCATCTGGTGTTCAACCGCACCGTTGCCCTGCGCGACTCCTGGGGCAAGGTAGAAGGCTGATACAGTGGGGCAGGGGAGACTCTGCCCTCCATTGTGCTTCTATCCTGTTTCGGACAATAAAAAAGCCAGCTGATGCTGGCTTTTTTATTGTCCGTGATCTGATGTTGCAGCCGACTCAGTCGTCGTGCTTGCACTCACCGCTGGCACAGTGACCGTAGAGGTAGAGGCTGTGGTTGGTGAGACGGATATTGTGCTTTTTGGCGATCTCGCTCTGGCGCTGCTCGATCACCTCGTCGGAGAACTCGATCACCTTGCCGCAGTCCAGGCAAACCAGATGGTCGTGGTGCTCCTGAGTCGCCAGCTCGAAAACCGACTTGCCCCCTTCGAAGTGATGGCGGGTCACGATACCGGCATCATCAAACTGGTTGAGAACGCGGTAGACGGTGGCGAGGCCAATCTCTTCACCCAGATCGATCAGGCGTTTATAGAGATCTTCGGCACTGGTGTGTTGGCAGTCCGGCTGTTGCAGGATTTCCAGGATCTTGACCCGGGGCAAGGTGATCTTGAGCCCGGCCTTTTTTAACGCTTGGTTGTTGTCTGCCATATTCTACTTATTCGCATTCTCGAAGGTGGGGTTTATTCTGATGGACTGCCGCGGGAATGGCAACCTTCAACTCGCTTGGCCTGTCATTATAGGTCGTAGCCTCCCTAAAAATAAACCCGCAAATTCAAAGGGTTTAGCCACTCATCCGGGTCTGGATTGAAATAATCAATCACCTTGATCGACTTGCCGGGATGGCAGATGTTGATAAGATGTAACTTTCACATGTCTGGTCGGATGAGATCCATGGATTGGCTTTTTGACAACGCGGCCTGGGTGCGCCGCGCCCTCAATGCCTGGCCCCCTTTCTGGGGCGCCGGTATAAAGATAGAAACCCTGAGCGATGATTTTCGCTACTGCCGGGTGACCCTGAAATCCCGCTGGTGGAACAAGAACGCCAACCGCACCCAGTTTGGCGGCAGCATGTTTGCCATGACAGATCCCATCTATCCGCTGATGCTGATGGGCTATTTCAAGAACCGTTATTACGTCTGGGACAAGGCGGGCAGCATCAACTACATCAAGCCGGGCAAGGGCAAGCTGGTGGCGGAATTCAACCTGAGCGACGGCAAGCTGGCCGAGATCGTGGCGGCGACCGAAGGGGGGATCAAGTACTTTCCCGAATTCGAGGTGACGGTGCAGGACGGTCAGGGGGAGCTGGTGGCGCAGGTGAAACGTACTCTCTATGTGCGGGCCAAGCCCGAGCACAGGGGAGAGTGAACGGCAGCAAATTGCAAATAGAACAAGGGCCCCGACGGGGCCCTTGTTGCTTCAAGCAAGGGGAGGAGATTACTCCAGCTCGCCCAGGCACATCTCTTCGTGCAGCTGCTTGCACCAGCCTTTGACTCGCTCGGCGGTCAGCTCCGGCTGACGATCTTCGTCGATGCCCAGACCGACGAAATGCTTGTCATCTACCAGCGCCTTGGAGGCTTCGAATTCGTAACCGGCAGTCGGCCAATGACCGATGATGATGGCGCCTTTGGCTTCAACGATGTCGCGCAGGGTACCCATGGCGTCGAGGAAGTACTCGGCGTAGTCTTCCTGGTCGCCACAACCGAAGATGGCAACCAGCTTGTTGGTGAAGTCGATTTCGCCCAGATCGGGGAAGAAGTCGTCCCAGTCGGCCTGTGCTTCGCCGTAGTACCAGGTCGGGATGCCGAACATCAGCAGATCGAAGTTCTCGATGTCGGCCTTGCTGCTCTTGGCGATGTCACGGACTTCAATCAGATTCTTGCCCAGCTCTTTCTGGATCATCTTGGCGACAGCTTCGGTGTTACCGGTATCGCTGCCAAAAAACAGACCTACACTTGCCATAGTGTTTAGTTACCCGTATTTGGTGTTAATGCTTGACGCTCAGACTGCAATATCCACCGCAAAGGCGGACTCAATCTGTTGCTTCAGGATAGATTGGATCAGCTCGGCTCGGCTGATGTTCTGTTGCAACGCAAGTTGGTTCAGGCGCTCCAGCAACTCGGCCTCCACCTTTAACTCTACCCGCTTCAGCCCATTCTCCCGATCGCGCTTAAGCTGGTTACGCTTGTTGATCTTGAGTTGGGTCTCGCGGGGGAGTGGGTTGGTCTTTGGCCTGCCGGGGCGCTTCTCGTTTGCGAACAGATCCAGTGTTGTTCGATCAGTTTGCTGTTTGGCCATACATCACAGATGAAAATTGTTAGCCTAGTCCTGAGCCTTCCCAGCCCAGTTCGATCAGCCCCTTGGCGACAAAACCTGCACAACCCAGAAACAGTACCAACCAGACGATGAAACGACCGAAACGGGGCACGTTGCCGCGTTTGAGAACGTCCTGAATGGCCAGGCCAATCAATATGAAAATGGCCACAAAGAATAACTTGAGGCCCAAACTTTCGATCAGGTCGATATGTTCACTTAGCATGGATTGCGCACACTCCTTATGACGGGCGCACTATATCACAAAGGATTTGGAACTGTTAACCGCCTGTGGACAGGAAATCCACAACCAGTTTGTTGAACAACATCGGTTTTTCCGCATGCAGCCAGTGGCCTGTTCCGGCGATGACGCGCACCTTTGCCGCCGGGAATTGGGCCAGTGCCGCCTCGCTGTATTGCGGCTGCATGTAATCGGAATCCCCCCCCTTGATAAAGAGCACTGGCCCCTCGAAGCGGCGCTCATCCTCGGGCCAGCCCATGATGTTGGCGTAGTTCTCCTCAAGAGCGGGCACATTGAAGCGCCACTGCCAGCCATCCTCGCCTTTGGCGAAGGATTTGAGCAGAAACTGGCGCACTCCGGCGATCTCGATATGCTCGGCCAGCATGCGCTCTGCATCGCTGCGGCTCTGGGGCTGTGCCGCCAGAGTGGCGTTGAGGCCGGCGAACACATTCTGGTGGCGGGAGTGGGGATAGGCGACCGGCGCCATGTCGGCCACCACCAGCCGGCTCACCCGCGCGGGCGCCAGCTTGGCAAGCTGCATCCCGACCTTGCCCCCCATGGAGTGGCCGACTATCGCCGCCTGATCCAGCCCAAGGTGATCCATCAGCGCGAGTATATCGGCGGCCTGCGCCGGATAGCTCATGTCGTCGCTGCGAAACGAGGTGCCGTGGTTGCGCAGATCGACGCTGATGACCCGATAGTGCTCGCCGAGGGCGCGGGCCAGCAGGCCCAGGTTATCGAGGCTGCCGAACAGCCCGTGGATCAGAATGACGGCCGGTCCCTGACCCTGCTCTTTGAAGTTCACTACGCTCTTTTGTTGCAAAATGACACCTTGTTCGGTCATGAGTGCGTTGCCGATATGATTTAACGCACTGGAAAGAAAAGGATTTCGTGTGATGAAGGGAAAATTTGTGTGGTTTTTTTTCTAAAAAATCCCTCTCAGATCGGCTATCAGTGCGGCCGATCACACACTTGGGCCGCTATTATGCCGTATTCTCGATGAGATTCATGTACATCTGCCAGCCCCTCCCTTGGGCTGTCGGGTTTGCCTATGTATAATCGCCGCATCCGAATTTCGACGAGTCCAGCGCATCCCTATGAAAACCATCGAGCTTGATGACGATCTCTACTTCTATATCGCCAGCCAGACCCGGCACATCGGTGAGAGTGCCTCCGACATCCTGCGCCGTCTGCTGGAACAGCCTGCTCAGGGGGCCGCGTCAGCCGCCGTTGCCGAGCCAGCGCCTGCGGCACCACACCGTGCCGTTGCTGCACCGCAGGGGCTGCAAGCCCTGCTCGACTCAGGCGAGCTGCAGCAGGAAGAGAAGTCCATCAACCGTTTCATGCAGGTGCTGAGTACCCTCTACCGGGACGATCCGGTCGGGTTTACCCAGGCCACCGAAATCAAGGGGCGCAAGCGCGTCTATTTCTCGCGGGATCCCGAGGCTCTGCGCGCCAGTGGCAGCACCACCAAGCCCAAGCCGGTACCGGAAACCCCGTTCTGGGTGATCACCAACACCAACACCAGTCGCAAGCAGAACATGGTCGCTCAGCTGATGAGCAGCATGGGTTACGGCGACGAGGTGATCGCGCAGGTGTGCGGCGCAATCTAACGGTTTTTCAAGACTCAGGCCTTGCCCGGCAAGGCCGCCATTACGCAAGGAAAACGCCATGGCTCAGCATTCCCACGCCGGTCAGCCGGCCCGTTTAAGCGACCTGACCAATATTCCCCGTCTGGTCAGCGCCTACTACCTTAACAAGCCGGACATGAGCCGCCCCGAGCAGCGAGTTGCCTTCGGTACCTCCGGCCACCGTGGCAGCGCTCTGCACAGTGCCTTTACCGAATCCCATATTCTGGCGGTGACCCAGGCCTTGGTAGAGTATCGCCAGCAGGCCGGTATCACTGGCCCGCTGTTTGTCGGCATGGATACTCACGCCCTGTCCGAATCCGCCTTTGCCAGCGCCGTCGAAGTGCTGGCCGCCAATGGCGTTGAAACCCGCATTCAGGCTGGCCTCGGCTTTACCCCGACCCCAGTCATCTCTCACGCCATCCTGCGCCACAATGCAGGCAAGCCTGCTGCCCGTGCTGACGGCGTGGTGATCACTCCGTCCCACAACCCGCCGGAAGATGGTGGCTTCAAGTACAACCCGCCCCATGGTGGCCCCGCCGAAGGGGAGATCACCAAGTGGGTGGAAGACCGTGCCAATGCGATTCTGGAAGCGGGTCTGGCCGGCGTGAAACGGATGCCGTTCGCCGAGGCGCTCAAGAGCCCGTTCGTGGCCCTGCACGACTATGTCACCCCCTATGTGGATGATCTGAAGAACGTGCTGGACATGGATGCCATCAAGAACGCGGGCATCAAGATCGGTGTCGATCCGCTGGGCGGCTCTGGTGTCGCCTACTGGGACGTCATCGCCAAGACCTATGGTCTGAACATCGAGGTGGTGAACTACAAGGTCGACCCGACCTTCTCCTTCATGACCCTGGACAAAGACGGCAAGATCCGGATGGACTGCTCCAGCCCGTTCGCCATGGCGAGCCTGATCGCTCTCAAGGACAAGTTCGACATCGCCCTTGGCAACGACCCTGACTACGACCGTCACGGCATCGTCACCAAGTCCGGCCTGATGAACCCGAACCACTATCTGGCGGTGGCAATCCAGTATCTGTTTACCCATCGCACCGGCTGGTCTGCCGATGCAGCCGTCGGCAAGACGCTGGTCTCTTCCTCCATGATCGACCGGGTTGCCGGCGAGATTGGCCGCACCCTGAAAGAGGTTCCGGTCGGCTTCAAGTGGTTCGTGGATGGCCTCTACAGCGGCGAGTTCGGCTTTGGTGGCGAGGAGAGCGCAGGCGCCTCTTTCCTGCGCAAAGATGGCACCGTCTGGACCACTGACAAGGATGGCTTCATTCTGGCGCTGCTGGCGGCAGAAATTCTGGCGGTCACCGGCAAGGATCCGCAGGCCCACTACGACGCACTGGAAGCCAAATTTGGCCGCTCCAGCTACCGCCGCATCGACGCCCCGGCCAACAGCGCCCAGAAGGCGGTGCTCTCCAAGCTGGATCCGGCGCTGGTGGAAGCCTCCACTCTGGCCGGTGAGCCCATCATCGCCAAGCTGACCAAGGCGCCGGGCAACGATGCAGCCATCGGCGGCCTCAAGGTGGTGACCGAGAACGGCTGGTTCGCGGCGCGCCCCTCCGGCACCGAGTCCATCTACAAGATCTACATGGAGAGTTTCAAGGGCGACGCGCACCTCGACCTCATCCAGCAGGAGGCCCAGCAGATCGTCTCCGCGGCACTGGCCAAGGCCGGGGTCTGATTTCGGGTCAATCTGCCGTGAATAAATAAAGTAATTGGTATAAAAAAGGAGCCGTTAAGGCTCCTTTTTTTATCTGCTGATCGCGGTTTGTCAGCGCGCCGCCTTCACCGCCAGCCCCAGCTGCCACACCGCCATGGCGTAGTGGGTGCTGTGGTTGTAACGGGTGATGGCGTAGAAGTTGGGCAGACCGTACCAGTATTGGTAGCCGGTGCCGACATCGAGGCGCAGCAGGCT
The DNA here is from genome assembly GCF_019048745.1 of Aeromonas sp. FDAARGOS 1410. Lineage (NCBI taxonomy): Bacteria > Pseudomonadati > Pseudomonadota > Gammaproteobacteria > Aeromonadales > Aeromonadaceae > Aeromonas > Aeromonas sp. FDAARGOS 1410. The sequence continues at coordinate 2,058,906 of NZ_CP077401.1, forward strand.
CGCCTCGCTGTGGTTGCCAAGGCTGCTGGTTGGCGTCAGCCCGGCGCGACGCAGGGAGGCGACCGGGTAGCGGGTCTGGAAGCCGTGCTCATAGCCGGGCAGCTGTCCCTGACCACGCACCGCCACCGGTTGCCCCTTCTCCCAGCCGTGGGCCTTGAAGTAGTTGGCGACGCTGCCGATGGCATCCACCGGATCCCACAGGTTGGTGTGGCCGTTGCCGTCAAAATCCACCGCATAGCGCTGGAAGCTGGAGGGCATGAACTGGCCGTAGCCCATGGCGCCGGCGTAGGAGCCTTTGGGTTCGGTGGGATCCATCCCCTCATCGCGGGTCATCACCAGGAAGGCTTCCAGTTCGCTGGTGAAGAACTCGGCGCGGCGCGGGTAATCAAACGCCAGGGTGGCCAGCGCATCCAGAATGCGGGTCTTGCCCATCACCCGGCCCCAGCGGGTCTCGACCCCGATAATGCCGACGATGATCTCGGGCGGCACTCCGTAGATCTGCTCCGCACGATTGAGTTCGCTCGCGTATTCGCGCCAGAAGTTGACGCCGTTCTGTACGTTGTCCGGGGTGATGAACTTGGCGCGGTAGCGGTTCCAGGCGCCGGTCGGGCCGGTGGGCTTGGCGGTGGTCGGCGCCTGGGCATCCATCAGACGGATGATCCAGTCGTAGCGCTCTGCCTGCGCCAGTACCTGATGCAGCTGGGCGCTGTCAAAGCCGTGCTTCTCGACCATCTTCTGGACGAACCTGTCCACATTGGTGCGATTGGCGAAGTCCCCTTTGCTCACCCCCTGGCTGTAAACGGGGCTGCGCGACGGTGTCTGGTTGATGAAGGCGCTCTTGGGTTGGGGGACGACCACGGGCTTGGCAGCCGGCGTGCTGCTGCAGCCACCGAGCAGAGGAAACAACGACAGAGTGAGAAGAGAGGCAAGGCGACGCATAGGGTTCTCAAGGAGACTGATAAAAGTGCCGCCATGGTAAAACATTGTCATCCGGGCGCAAGTGTTCCGTGCGCTGCACCCATCGTCAATTCATCGCGTGATGGATTAGCCCTCCGGTGAGGGCGGCACTGGTTAGCACCGGGGGGGGCGTAGCGTGTGGTAACCGCTCCAGAGCCGGGTCAGGGTGGTGATGGCGCAGAGCAGGGCAAATCCGTAGGCGAGCGGGGCGAAGGCGGCGGGCCACAGGCACATCAGCACGAACAGGGCGATGGTCTCGCTCCCCTCGGTGAGGCCGCCCAGATAGTAGAGAGACTTGTGGTGGTAGACCGGATTGTCGATGCCCCGCTTGCCCGCCATGATGGCAAACGCCAGAAAGCTCGAGCCGGTGCCCATGAAGGCAAACAGCAGGGTGGCGGCGGGCAGCGCATTGGCGGGGGCGGCAAGGGCAAAGCCCAGCACCACGGCGGCGTAAAAGATGAAATCCAGCGTGATATCGAGAAAGCCGCCGCAGTCGGTGATGCCAGTTTCCCGTGCCACGGCGCCATCGAGCCCGTCCAGCAGCCGGTTGAACAGGATGGCCGCGAGCGCCCACTGATAGCAGCCCAAGGCCAGCAGCGGCAACGCCAGCATGCCGATGGCAAAGCCGGTGAGGCTTATCTGGTTGGCGCTGACCCCGGCGCGGCAGAGCGGTTTGGCGAGCCGGGTGAGGGGGCTGCGGATAACGGGGATCAGGTGGCGATCAAACAAGGTGAACTCCTCGGTCAAAAACGGGATTCGGTGAGCTGAAGTATGGTGCCCGGCGCGTCCTCTTCGTCGTGGGTCACCAGCAGGGCAGGGATGGCCAGCGCCTTGATCTGGGCGAACACCAGTTCGCGAAAGGCGGCCCGCAGCGGCTTGTCGAGGCGGGAGAAGGGTTCGTCCAACAACAATGCCTCGGGTTCGGCCAGCAGGGCTCGCAGCAGGCTGACGCGGGCCTTCTGGCCGCCTGAGAGCGCCCCCGGCAGCTTGTCTGCCTGACTTGTCAGATCCACCTGCGCCAGCGTAGCCACCGCCTTTTCTCGCCTCGCCCTGTGCCCCTTCACTCTGGCCGGCATGCCGAACATCAGGTTCTCCGCCACCGTCAGGTGATCAAACAGCAGATCATCCTGAAACAACATGCCGATGCGTCGCGTCTGGGGCGGCAAATGGGTGAGCCGGCGTGCGCCGAGGGTCACATCCCCCTCCAGCCGGAGCGGGCCGCTTGCGGGCAGTACCCCCGCCAGCGCCGCAAGCAGCGAGCTCTTGCCACAGCCGCTGGGGCCCATCAGGGTCAACACCTCGCCCGGCGCCACCTGCAGGGCGGGCAGCGAAAACAGCAGGCTCTCCTCCAGATAGAGGCGAAGAGGTGTGGTGCTCAGCATGGGGCTGTTGTCATGGTTGTTGTTCATCGTGAGCCGCCCCCCTTGAGCGCCGGATTGAGTTGCGCCGGCAACCAGAGCGCCAGCAGATAGATAACGAGCGGCAGCAGCAGTTGCAGCAGGCCGTAGAGGCCCGCCAGCCGCCGGTTGAGGCCGCTGCCGATGGCCACCGCCTCGGTTGTGATGGTGGCGACCCGGCCCGCGCCAAACAGCAGGGTCGGCAGGTATTGGGCCAGGCTCACCGCAGCCCCCACCGCAAAGGCAAACAGTAGCGGACGGGCCAGCAGCGGTGCTTTGATTTGCCACCAGGCTCTCCACGGGGTTGCCCCCAGCAGCAGGGCGTTCTGGGTGATCCGCGGGTCAAACAGGCGATAGGGGCCGTGCAGGCAGAGATAGACATAGGGAGAGACAAATAGCAGCTGGCTCCAGAGCACCCAGCTCCAGCCGATGCCATCGCCCCCCCATCCGAGACTGAACCAGTCCACCCCGAGCCGGATGCCGAACAGCAGGCTGGCCTGCGGCAGCAGCAGTGGCAGGCAGATGAGCCAGAGCGGCCAGGGGCGGCGGCGCGCCTGTGCCTCCAGACTCAGCACCGCCATCGCCAGCGCAATAGCCCCGCTCGCCAGCGCCAGCAGGATGCTGGAGGTCAGCAGCGGCAGCAGGGTTGGCAGCAGTTCCAGCCAGTAGTGACCGCTCCACTGGCTGGGCCAGAGGGCGGGAAAGGGCCAGCGGCGCGCCAGCGACCAGATCAGCAGCGCCCCCAAAACCGCCAGATTGATGGCGCACAGGGTCACCACGCTAAGCGTGGCAAGGGTGCGGCCAAGAGCGCTTGGGTTTGCTCGCCTGCCATCGAGCCTGCCGGGTTTGCCAAGGGTTCGATGGACCAGCTCCAGCAGCCACAGCAAGGCCAGCAGCAGCGCCGTGATGGCGAGCAGCAGCAGGGCGCCGCTGGCAGTGGCACCGCGCCAGACCAGATCCGGGGCCTGATACCAGAGCCACAGGCGAACGGCCAGCGGGGCGGGGGCATCGGGTCCGAGCAGCTGGGCCAGATCCACTACCGCCACCCCGTAGGCGGCCACCGCGTAGAGGGGCAGGCGCAAGGCAGGCCACAGTACCGGCAGTAGCAGGCGCCACCAGATCTGGGGGGCACTGAAACCCAGACTCACCCCCAGCCATTGCTGGCGTGCCACCCTGGCGGGGTCTTGCGCACCGAGTGCCATCAGCAGCAGGAAGGGGGTCTCCTTGAGGGTCAAGGCGAGAATGAGCCCAAGCCCGGCGGGATCGCGCAGGGTCTGCCAGTCGGGGGGCAGTTCAAATCCGGTGAGGGTCGGCGAGAGCAGGCGCAGCAACCAGCCGGAGGGGGCGAGCAGAAAGGCAAAGCCGATGGCAAATGCGACATGGGGCAGCGCCAGCAAGGGCGAGAGCAACCGACGCAGCCAGCCGAAGGCCCGGCTGTCGCTGTGGGCCAGCAGCAGGGCGGTCAGCAGCAGGCTGGTCAGGGTCGAGGCGGCGCCAATCCACAGACTCAGCAGCGCCGAGTGCCACAGGCCCGGTTGGGCCAGCAGCAATTGCAGATGGGGTCGGGTCAGCCCCTCAGCCAGCAGCAGCCACCCCCCCGCCAGCAATGGAAGACCAAAAACCAGAGCACACCCTGCGGTGAACAGGGGGCGCCAACCGAGGGGAGCGTAGCCAAACCGGCTCATCAGTGGCCGTAGCGCTCGGCCCAGGCGGCTTCGAGCCTGAGCTGCCAGCTGGGGTGGGGCTCTGCCACGGCCTTGAAGCGCAGAGCCGGTTGTCCCTTGGCGGGGGCCGGCAGGGCATCGCTGCGCAGCACGCTGGGATCACCCCAGTACGCCGGGTCGGCTTTGCGCGCCTGAGCGGCAGGGCTTAGCAGGAAGTTTGCGACTACCTTGGCCCCCGCGCGGGCGTTGGCGTTGAAGGGGATGGCAAGAAAGTGGCTGTTGGTGAGCGACCCCTTTGCCATGGCGACCGCCTCGACGCTGGGGGGCAGGGCACCAATCTGGGCGGCGCTCTGCGCCTCCTGCGGGTTGAAGCTGATGGCCATCGCCAGCTCGCCATCATCGAGCAGCTGGCGGGTTTCGGCGGCGCTGGCCGGAAACAGCTTGCCCTTGCGCCAGAGTGCCGGGTGCAGCTCATCGAGCCAGGCCCAGAGTGGGGCTGTGACCCTGATGAATTCCGCATCGGTCGCCTCCCGATAGAGAGGGGCGGGGTCTGGCGTCAGCTCCAGCAAGATCTGCTTGAGAAAGCTGGAGCCGTGAAACTGGGGCGGCTTGGGATAGGTGAAGCGGCCGGGGTGGGCCTTGGCCCACGCCAGCAGGGCAGCAGCCGAGGTGGGGGGGCTGGTGACCTCTTCGGTGTCGACCATCAGATTGAGCTGGCCGATGCCCCAGGGGGCTTCCAACCCCTCTACCGGAATGGTGAAGTCCTCACTCACCGGCAGGCTGATGTCTACCAGCGCCATGTTGGGCAGCTCTTGAGTAAAGGGGGCACCGAGCAGCCCCTGCTCCTTGAGCGCCTTGAAGTTCTCGCCGTTGACCCAGAGCAGGTCGATGGGGCCGCCAGTTTGCTTGCCCGCCTGCTTGTTGGCCAGCAGCTGGCTGACGCTCTGGGCGATGTCATCCACCTTCACCTGCACCAGCTTGACCTGATAGTCGCGCGCCAGCTCCTGCCCGGCCCACACCAGATAGGCGTTGATCTCCGGGCTGCCGCCCCAGGCATTGAAGTAGACGGTTTGCCCTTTGGCCTCATCAAGGGTCTGTTGCCACTGCGGGTTGCCGGCGGCGTTGGCCTGGGTGAAGAGAAGGCTGCCTGCCAGCAGGGGCAGGGCGCACAACAGCTGTTTGAACGAGGGCAATGAGTGTCGCATCCGGGTTACCTGGAGTTGGGTCTGGCGCCGCGGCGCCAGCGGTGATAACGGGTCAGCAGCGCCAGCAGGGTGGCGGGCTGACGGGCCCGTCGCCACTCGCCCGCCAGATACTTGTTCCCCTCCATCAGGGTGGGGTAGGCGTGAATGGTGGCGAGGATCTTGCCAAGGCCCAGACGGTGGCGCATGGCGAGTACGAACTCGGCGATCCGCTCGCCGGCGTGAGTGCCCACTATGGTGGCACCCAGGATCTGATCCTTGCCGGGTATGGTGAGCACCTCGATAAAGCCCTGACGCTCGCCATCGGCAATGGCTCTGTCCAGCTCGGCAAGCTCGAAGCGGGTCAGCTCGAAGGGGATACCCTGCGCCCTGGCCTCTTTCTGGTTGAGGCCGACCCGGGCGATTTCTGGCGTGGTGTAGATGGCGGCCGGCATGACCCGATAGTCGGCTCGAAAGCGCTTGAACGGGCTGAACAGGGCATTGACCGCGGCGTACCAGCCCTGATGGGCTGCGGCATGGGTAAGCTGGTAAGGGCCCGCTACGTCCCCCACCGCCAGAATGCTGGGGTAGTTGGTGGCGAGGAAGCCATCGACCGCCACCGTGCCGCGCGGTGTCAGCTCCACTCCCAGCTCTTCGAGCCCGAAGCCGCTGACGTTGGCGACCCTACCCAGTGCCAGCAGCAGCTGATCCCCTACAATGGTTTGCATCTCGTCGCCCCGACGCAGTTGCAGCCGGATGGGGAGATCTCCCTCAGCCGCAGGCAGATAGTCGGCTCGCTCGGCGCGCCAGCCGGTGAGCACCCGCACGCCGTCGCGGGCCAGCTGTTCCGCCAGCAGCTCGGCCACCTCCTGCTCTTCGCGGGGCAGCAGCTGATCCGAGATCTCTACCAGGGTTACGGGCACCCCTAGCAGGGCAAAACTCTGGGCCAGCTCGCAGCCGATGGGGCCGCCGCCCAGCACCAACAACTGGCGCGGCGCAGTGCGCAGCTGCCAGAGGGTGTCGGAGGTGAGCCAAGGCACCTGCTCAAGGCCCGGCAGCCTGGGCACCAGCGGCCGGGCGCCGGTGGCGATAACGATATGACGGCTGGCAAGGCGTTGGCCGTTCACCTCCACCTCCCAGGGGGAGACCAGCCGCGCCTCCCCTTCGATGCACTCCACTCCCAGCCCCTGATAGCGCTCGATGGAGTCGTGGGGCTCGACCTCCTTGATAACGCGGGCGACCCGTTCCATCACGGCGGCGAAATCGGCGCAGGTCTGGCTTGGGCAAAAGCCCAGTTCACTGGCCCGGCGCTGTTCGGCGGCAAAGCGGGCGCTTCGGATCAGCGCCTTGGAGGGGACGCAGCCGCTGTTGAGGCAATCGCCCCCCATCTTGTGCTTCTCGATGAGCGCCACCTTGGCCTTCACCGCCGCGGCGATATAGCTGGTCACGAGGCCGCCGGCTCCGGCGCCAATCACCAGCAGGTTGTAGTCATAGCGGGTCGGTTTGCGGTAGGGGGCGTGCAGTCGATACAGGGCGAGGCGCCGCTGCAGATCTTTAAGCAGCATCGGCATCAGCCCGAGCAGGGTCAGTGCCACCATCAGGCCGGGGGAGAGGATATTGCCGGTGCTGGTGAGGTTGGCAAGCTCGCTGCCTGCCAGCACGTAGACGAAAGTGCCGGGCAGCATGCCAAGCTGGCTCACCCAGTAGTAGGTGCTGACTCTGATAGGGGTGAGCCCCATCAGCAGGTTGACCAGAAAGAAGGGGAAGATGGGGATGAGGCGCAGGCTCAGCAGGTAAAGCGCCCCCTCCTTCTTCATCCCGGCCTGCAAGCTGGCCAGCTTGTCGCCAAAGCGCCGCTCGACCCAGTCGCGCAGCAGAAAGCGGGCGCTGAGAAAGGCCAGGGTCGCGCCAATGCTGCTGGCAAAGGAGACCAGCAGCAGCCCCCAGATGACGCCGAACACGGCGCTGCCGGCCAGGGTGAGCAGGCTGGCGCCGGGCAGGGAGAGGGCGGTGCTCACCACATAGACGGCGACGAACAGCAGGGCGGCGCTGATGAAATGGCGGTCGACCAGGGCGGCCAGCTCGGCCTGACGGGCCTGCAGCTGGGGCAGACTCAGGTAGTGACCAAGGTCGAAGGCGAAAAAGGCGCCGATGAGGCAACCCATCATCAGCACCAGCAGCAGGCGGGCTCCTCTCATCAGGCGTCCTTGCTATCCGGTTGCGGACGTTCTGGCTGCACCGGCAGTTGGCAGAAGCCCTGCGGGGCGATATCGAGGGCGGCGTTGAACTTGGCCGACATGTTCTGGAAGGCGATGAGGCCGGTCAGTTCCACCATGGCGTCGTCGTCGAACCAGGGCTTGAGACGGGCGGCCTGCTCATCGCTGACCCCATCGAGACCCGTCATCGCCTCGGTGTAGTCGAGCACGGCCCGCTCCCGCTCGTCGAACAGCGGGCTTTCGCGCCAGTTGGCGAGCGCCTCCACCTTCTCGCTGGAGCCCGCCCGCTTGATGAGGGTCATGGCGTTGATGTCGACGCAAAAGCGGCACCAGTTGAGCTGGGAGACTCGCACCGTCACCAGGGAGCGCAGCACGGGGTCGATGGGGGAGCGCTTGCGGTTGATGACGCCATAGAGGGTGGCGACGGCGGCAAACAGGCGCGGCGATCGGCCCCAGCACTTGCCCGGAATGAGCACCTGACCGTAGTTGCGCTGTTGCAGCCAGAAAAAGGGGCGGATGAACCAGGCATATTCCCGGTCGGGTTTCACCTCGACGCGCATTGCTGACCTTCTTATTGCTTCAAATTGGGTTTGTAGGCCTGACCCAGCCGCTCGTTGAGGCGGATCAGAAAATCCTCGATCCGTGCCCGGTTGGTGCCCAGGTCGCTCTGCCCCTGACGGGAGGCTGAGCGCATATCGATGCGGGTTTCGCTGGGGCCGACAAAGACTCGCAGCGCCACATCATCCTGAAAACCGAACCAGCCGGTGGTGGCCACCGCATCGAGGCCATCCGGGCTTGGCCGCACCTGCCAGCCGAGCTGCTCCATCAGGGCGTGGGCTTCGGTGATCACCTCGGCCGGGGATGCTTTGGTATAGAGAGGACCGGGTTTACCCTCAAATGCTTTCAACGGAGCCGGATTAATCGGCAGATCCTGCGCCGTTCTGAGCTCGCTGGCCCAGCGCAGCAGGGGCGGGTTGTAAGGATCCGTACTGACATCGTTGACCAGCGGTACGCGCAGCGCCTGTACCACAAAGGCCAGAGGCAACAGCAGCGGCACGGCGCCCCAGCCATTGGCGTGTCGGCTGCGGCACCAGGGCAGGCGCACCAGCAACACCAGAGAGATGATGGCGCCAAGCAGGCAGAGGGTGAACCCGAGCCACCAGGGCCAGAGATGAAAGCGGCTGCCAAGAGCCCCTGCCAAAGGGAGCAACCAGGCCAGCAGTGGCCACCTGTATAAGCTGGGCATAGCGCGGGATCCATCCTCGAAGTGCGGAACGTGCCGAGAAGAATAAACTTAATAGCCTGATAACGTTAGTAAATTCGTATGGGCTCGGGGGGCTTTTGGCCCATGAGTCAAGGGAGACGGTAAAACAGCGCGAGGCCCGTTGCAAACGGGCCTCGCTGGAAGGGGATTGGGTCGCGCTGACGGGATGGATCAGTTGCGATAGAGCACCTTGATAAGGTGGAAGCCGAACTTGGTGCGCACCGGCCCCAGTACCTTGAGCAGCTCGCCCTTGAATACCGCATCGTCAAAGGGCTTGACCATATCCCCTTTGTTGAACTCCCCCAGATCGCCGCAGCGTTTGGCAGAGGCACAGGTGGAGAAGCGCTTGGCCATCTGGCCGAAGTCGGCGCCCTTTTCGATCTTCTCCTTGATCTCCAGACACTGTTTTTCGGTCTTGACCAGAATGTGCTGGGCACAGGCTTTTTTCATCGGGCGCTCCTCGGGTATTGGGGTTGGCAAACGGGGGCGCAAGGTTACCTCAATTGGCCGCGTCCGTCAGCCGCCAGTGCAGCTTTGGGCCGTGCCTGCCAGATTATCTCCAGCCCGAGCAGGGCGTAGAGGCTCCAGATGGCCAGCGGATTGAGCCACTCGCCGCCCAGTTGCAGGGTCATCAGGGCGCCGGCTGCCAGCAGCAGGGTGATGCCCGGCAGGCGCCAGTAAGCGGGCAGCGGTGCCAGCAGTGCCATGGCCAGCAGGATCCCGAGGCCAAACGGCAGGTTGAGGGCGGTAAAGGCCAGCGCCTGCTGGCCACTCATGCCGGTCAGCAGGGCCAGCAGGGCGCTGCAACAGGCGAGAAAGGTAATGAACTCGAGACGATCGGCAATATAGTCAGCCATCTGTTCGCTACGTGCATGCATGATGTGTCTCCTTTACATTGCTGACTTCAAGTGTGGGGCAGGGGGGGCGACAAGGGGAGCGGGATAATTCGATTGCCCTGAACGAGCATTTCTTAACCGAAATGGGTTGTGTGCTCAGGGGCACGCCCATTCGACAAGATTCTGCCGCGAAAGCGCGCCGTGGAACCCGGCTGCCGACAAACCCTGTCGCATGTTGTTTTACGTTCGATTGCTGGCGGGAATCCGGACGTAGCGGGTATGTGGAACTGGTAAGCGCGGCATTGGGGTGAGATGAAGGCTGGGGTCGGCGTTTTTTAACCCGGCGATGTGTGCCAGAGCGGATGATTTGTAGCCAACACCTTCAAAGATATGGTGAATTTGCCACGGATGCCGCACTGTTGCCAGCCGGTGCCTATGTTAGGATAGGGCTCGCAATTTGCTGGGGTGCTCCGTTTCTCTGCTTCCGATGTGCCGTGAGCCGCTCCGCCATCTTAACCAATTTTCAGGAATATTGACCTTTGACAGGATGCAATCCGTCCCTGCTGACAGGGAGTTCGCTCTTTGGCTCAGCCCTTCGACGTAGCCTCCTGGTGCTCGGGCTGGGCCTTATGTTGTCGCTGATGGCCACCCCCGCACTGGCTGCCAAGCTCACCTATCAGGTCAAGGGGTTGAAAGGGGAGAACAAGGATAACGTTGAAGCCTACCTCAACGCCTTGCCCGTCTATCAGGAGCGACAATACCGCCCGGCTCGCGCCAAAATCACCGAGAGCGTGCAAAAGGCGCTGCAGGTGTATGGCTACTACCAGCCCAAGATTACCCTGAGTCGCGACAAGAAGACCCCTTCCAAAGTCCTGATCGAGGTGGACAAGGGGGAGCCGGTCATCGTCTCGCGCCTCGATATTCTGCTGGAGGGTGATGCCGGCAGCGACGAGGTCTACAGCGCCCTGCTCGATCAGTTGCCGCTCAAAGAGGGGGATCCCCTCAATCACGCCAAATATGAGTCGATCAAGGCGGATCTGGGCAGCCTCGGGCTGGCCCGCGGTTACTTCGATGCCAAGCTGGGCAAGAGTCAGGTCAAGGTATTCCCGGACAAGGGGACGGCGGAGATCTACATCCTCTTCCAGTCGGGCCACCGCTACCACTTTGGCGAGATCCGCTACGACGCCACCCCCGAGGCGCTCCACCTTATTCGGCCGCTTATCAACATCAAGAGCGGTGACCCCTATCTCGCCATCCGTCTTGCCGAGATGTCGCAGGATGTCTCCTCCACCAAGCTGTTCCGTCAGGTCGATATCAAGCCGGTGCTGAGTGAGGCGAGCAACTACCGGGTGCCCATCTCGGTGACGCTGGACAACCGGGTCGATCACGAGATTGAGACCGGTATCGGCTACGCCACCGACGTAGGGCCGCGGATGAGCGCCACCTGGGAGAAGCCCTGGGTCAACCGCTATGGCCACCGCCTCTTCGCTACCGCCAAGGTCTCCCAGCCGGAGGCCGAGCTCAGCTTCGACTACCAGATCCCGGTGGGCAACCCGCTGCGGGACTACTACTCGATCCAGACTGGTTACCAGTACAAGGACAACAACGATACCCGCTCCGACCTGACGACCGTCGGTGTGCACCGCTGGACGCGGCGGCCGGAGAGCTGGGACCGGGACGTCTTTATCCGGCTGGAGAACGAAATCTATACCCAGGGCGCCGACGAGGGGAACAGCTTGCTGCTGATCCCCGGTGTCTCCTGGTCGCGGCTGCGGGTGCGCGGTGGTCTGGTGCCCGACTGGGGGGATCGCCAGCAGCTGACGCTGGAGTTCTCCGACCCCACCTGGGGCTCCGACATCAGTTTTATGCGGGTGTGGGGGCGCAGCAAGTGGCTGCGTACCTTGGGGGATAACCACAGATTCCTGATGCGTGCCGAGCAGGGGGCCATCATAGGCGACAGCTTCTCGCTGGTGCCGCCATCGTTGCGTTTCTTTACCGGTGGTGATCAGACGGTCCGCGGCTTTGGCTATGAGACCATCTCGCCGACCGGCTCGGACGGCAAGCTGACCGGTGGCCGCTACACCAGCGTCGCCAGCATGGAGTACAACTACCGCTTCAGCGACAAGTGGCTGGGAGCCCTGTTTGTGGATGGCGGTACCGCCACCAACGACTACAGCGAGCCGTGGAAGATTGGTACCGGTGTCGGTGTGCGCTGGGTGACCCCCATCGGTCAGGTCAGGCTGGATCTGGCGGTCGGGGTATCGGAAGAGGACAAGCCCTTGCGGCTGCATTTCGCATTGGGGCCTGAATTATGATCTGGGTAAAACGCATCTTTCTCTGGCTGATGGGGCTGATTTTCCTGCTGCTCATCGGCGTCAGCCTGCTGGGATTCACCCATCAGGGCAACAAGTGGTTGTGGCAACAGGCCAGGGCGGCGCTGCCCTCCCTCAAAGGGGAGCTGGTGGCGGGTCAGCTTGGCTATGGCTGGACTCTGGAAGGGGCGGGTTGGCAGGATGAGCTGGTGGATGTCACGGTCGATCGCGCCGTGCTCGACTGGGATCTTGGCAAACTGCTGCAGGGCAAACTCTGGATCAAATCGCTTGAAGTGACCCATCCGGTGGTGAAGGTGGCTGACTCGGAGCCTGCCCCGGAAGAGCCGTCGGAGCCTTTTGTCTGGCATCCGCTTCCCCTCAAAATTCAGGTCGACAGCCTCAAGGTGGCTGACCTCGATCTGGCGGTACCCGGTGTTGCCGTGACGCTGGGATCACTCGATATCGGCGCCACCCTCAATCGCAAGGGGTTGATCGTGCGCGGGCCGGTGCTCGACAAGCTGAGCGTGACCATTGCTGATGCCCCTGCCAGCACCTCAGCCAGCACCTCAGCCAGGGCGTCGGCTCAGGCCAGCGGCGAGGCCGCAAGTTCCCCGGTGGCCAAGAGCGCAGCCAAGGGTGACAGCGATAAGGCGCCCAAGACAGCGAAAGCTAGCAGCGACAAGGCTACGAAGGCAGAACCCATAGTGCTGCCCGCCATCCATCTGCCATTCCCCATTCAGCTTGAAGGGGTGAATGTGACCCGGGTGAAATACCAGCAGGGTGATCTGGTCGAGGGGATCGACAAGTTGCAGCTCTCTGCCAGTGCCGTCGGCGATCGTATCGAGGTACGCGAGCTGTCGCTGCGCCACGCCATGGCGGATCTGGCGCTCAAGGGCAATATCCGGCTGGGGGATGACTATCCGCTGGCGGTGACGCTGGATGCCAAGGCTCGCAAGGGGTTGCTCGATGGTGAGCTGCAAGGGGAGCAGGCGACCCTGACTCTGGGTGGGTCGGTTGGCAAACTGGCACTGACGCTGGCGGCCAAGGGGCCGGTTGCTGCCAACCTCAAGGGATCTCTGGCCGCGCTCGACCCGGATCTGCCCTTCGATCTGGCTCTCGACTGGAAGAGCCTCGGCTGGCCGTTGCACAAGCCCGCCAAAGATGAGCCGAACTATCGGCTGGATAAAGGGAGCCTGACCGCCAAGGGCAAGCTTTCCGGCTATCAATTTGCTCTTAATACCGCCGGCAAGGGTACCGACGTGCCTCCTTTCAAGGTTGTGCTGGAAGGGAAGGGGGATCTGGATCGGCTCAGCAAGATCGCCTTGCAGCTCAACGCCCTCAAAGGGGAGCTCAAACTCGATGGCAAGCTCGCCTGGAACAAGGGGATCGAGTGGCAGGGGACGACCCTGTTCAAGGGGATCAATCCGGCCGAATTGTTGCCCGAGCTCAAGGGGACTCTGGCGGGAGAGCTGGAGAGCCGGTTTGCGATGAGCGAGGCGGGTCACTGGGAGCTCAACCTGCCCAAGCTCAAGATCGATGGCAAGCTCAACCAGTATCCGCTGGCCCTCAAAGGGGAGCTGCGCGGCAACGACAAGATGGAGTGGCAGATCCCGACGCTCTCGCTGCAAAGTGGCCCGAACCAGCTGCAGGCCAAGGGGAGCATAGCACCCGCTCGCTGGCAGCTGGATGCGGCACTGGATGCGCCGCAGCTCGGCGGCATCTATCCCGGTCTGAAGGGGGATATCAAAGGGCAGGTTAAGGTAAGCGGTAACCAGCAGACCCCCAGAGTGGCAGCCGACTTGACCGCCGGCCGTCTCTACTACGCGGGAACCAATCTCGGCAGCATTACCCTCAAGGGCAACGGCGCGCTGGGGGCAAAGCCCGCTGGCGAGCTGACACTCTCGGTTGCCGAGTTGACCCAGGGGGCCACCAAGCTGAGCCAGCTGCTGCTCAATCTGAACGGTGATTTCAACCAGCATCAGCTGACCCTGACCATGAAGGGTGACCCTGTTGCGGCCAACCTCAAACTGGCGGGCGGCATGCGCGGGGAGCACTGGCGTGGCGCGCTCTCCGAGCTCAAGCTCAAAACCCCGCTGCGCCGCTGGGATCTAACCTCGCCCTGGGATCTGGATGTGGATCTGCCGCGCCAGCGCGTGGTGATGGGGGATCTCTGCCTTGGTTCGCAAGGGGCCAGCCTCTGCGTGAAACGAAGCCAGGTATCGGCAGCGCAAGGCTCGCTGGAGTTTGCACTGGCCGGGTTTGACCTCAAGCGGTTGCGTCCCTGGTTGCCGGACAACTTTAGCTGGCAGGCGGTGCTCTCTGCCGATGGCCGGGCCAGCTGGCGCGGCAATCAGCCGACCCTCCATGCGGTGGTGCGTACCACGCCGGGCACCTTTGTCACCGATGATCTCAAGACCGACTACCAGCAACTGGCGCTGGGCCTTGATTTCGAGCGGCAGCAGGCGGCCATTCGTCTCGACTTTGCCTCCAGGCAGATCGGCAATATCGATACCGAGCTGCTGATCAGGGAGCCTGCCGGTCGCGGTCTGCTCGGCGGCCAGCTCAAGTTTGATGATCTCAAGCTCGACACCTTCGCCCCGCTCATTCCCGAAGTGCGCTCCCTGCATGGGGTTATCTCGGCCAATGCCCGTTTTGATGGCACTCTGGCGGCGCCGCTGCTGTTTGGCCAGCTCAATCTGAGCGATGGCGAGGTACAGACCCACTCCGACATGGTGACCCTGACCAAGCTGGTGACCCGCCTCAAGATTGAAGGCAACCGGGCCGAGCTGGATGGTTCCATGCTGGTTGGCAAGGGGCCGCTGGCGCTGGGGGGCTGGCTCAGCTGGGCCAAGATGCCGGTGACCGGCAGCCTCACCATTCAGGGCAAGGAGCTGGAGGCGCAGTATCCGGGGATGGGGCGGGTGAAGGTCTCCCCCGATATTGCCGTCTCACTGGGTGACGAAACCCGGGTGACCGGTCAGGTGGATATCCCCTGGGCACGCATTCTGGTCAAGAGCCTGCCTGACTCTGCGGTCGCCGTCTCTGACGATGTCACCGTGGTTTATGACGATCTGCCCCCACCGCCCAAGCAGGCCAGCCTGCCGCTGGCGATGAAGGTGGCGATCCGTCTTGGTAACGATGTGAAGCTGGAGGCGATGGGGCTCAAGACCGATGTATCGGGCGGCCTCAATATTCGTCAGGATCCGGGCAAGCCGCTGGCAGGCAATGGTCAGCTGGTGCTCACCAATGGTCGCTTCAAGGCCTATGGCCAGAACCTGATCATCAAGGAGGGGCGGATCCTCTTCTCCGGTCCGCTCGATCGCCCCTTCCTCAATATCGAGGCGTACCGTGACCCCGATACCATCGAGGGGCAGGTGACGGTCGGGGTGCGGGTGACCGGCCCGGCCAGCAAGCCGGCGATCAATGTCTACTCCGAGCCGCAGATGGCGCAGTCGGAACAGCTCTCCTACCTGCTGCGCGGTAAAGGGTTGCAAACCACCGGGGAAGATGGCGGTTTCAACGGTCTGCTGGTGGCGGGGGCGGTCAGCCAGGCCAATGGGGTGGTGTCGAGCATTGGCGAGTCGCTCGGGATGAGCGATGTTTCCCTCGATACGGCAGGCAGTGGCGACAACACCCAGGTAACCCTGTCGGCCTATCTGCTGCCGGGCCTGCAGTTCCAGTACGGGGTCGGGGTGTTCAGCCCCATCGCCGAGTTCAAGCTGCGCTACGAACTGCTGCCACGCCTCTATCTGCAGGCGATGAGCGGGGTGGCACAGGCGGTGGATATCTTCTATCGCTTCACGCTCTGATGGCGGTGAGAACTGAACAACGGGAGGCGCTGGCCTCCCGTTTTTATTGCGTACTCGCCAACAGGCAAATGGCGCTAAAGGTTGGGTGTGCAGAGGGATAACGGATTGGACGGGCCAGAAAAGCGAAAACCCGGCGCTAGGCCGGGTTTTCTGAATGATGGTGGAGGGAGAAGGATTCGAACCTTCGAAGGCAGAGCCGTCAGATTTACAGTCTGATCCCTTTGGCCGCTCGGGAACCCCTCCACGGGGTATTGCTTCATATTTTTTGCACTTGAATGGTGGAGGGAGAAGGATTCGAACCTTCGAAGGCAGAGCCGTCAGATTTACAGTCTGATCCCTTTGGCCGCTCGGGAACCCCTCCCCAAGTGCGAGGCGCATACTAACAGATCTTCCGCTTTTGTGAACCCCTGAAGCGGATTTTTCCATTAAAAGAATTGGATATGTGGCCGATAAGAGATGAAATCACCATTTCCAAGAGTTATCCCATGCTACCCAGTTCAATCCGTAATCAGCTGCTCGTCGATGAAGGCCAGTTGGGGCAACGCCTCAACCTGGATCTTCAGCATGGCGATCGGGCTGATTTCCGATTGCAGCTGGCGCTGCTGACCGATGCGGTTGAAGAGCAGCCCTGGTTCGATGCCAAGCCGGCGGCAAGCCCGGACACGCGGGACTGGCGAGCGCACTTTGAGCTGCGAGAGGCTCAGGTACTGATGGCCGAGGGGGCGGGGAGTGACTGCAGTGCCATCAATGAGCGGTTGCAGCAGGGGGGAGGCATGGTGGATGTGCGGCTCTGGCTGGCACTGCAAACGCCGCCACTGGTAGCCAGACAGCCGCTGATCGATGAGGCGGTGTTTGACAATCTGACACTGCTGGGACGCGAGAAGCTGCAACACAAGCTAGCCAGTGTGCCGCGCGAGGAGGATCCGCTGGTGCTGTTGCCGGTGCTCGACCGGTTGCAGCAGGGGGTTGATACCCGTCTTCACTGGCTCAGCTAGGGGCTGGTGCTTTTGTTCAGACTGCTGAAAATCAGGCAAACAAAAAGGCGGGATAACCCGCCTTTATGCTCTTTGTGATCCGTGATGCCTTATGCGTCAGCTTCGTCCGTTTCAACCTGCTCTTTCAACGCGGCATTGGCGCGACGGGCAATGGGTTTTTCGGTATGGCGATTGAGTTGACGCTCCAGTTTTTGTCCCAATTCGTTGATGGCGGCGTAGAGATCCTCATGCTCTGCCTGGGCAAACAGTTTGCCGTTGGGGATGCCAGCACTGGCTTCGACAATGAACATCAGACGCTCTTTGGAGACAATCACATGGGGTGTGATGAGAGGCACCTGAAGACGTTCGAGCTTTTCAAAACGGGATTCGATACGCTCGCGAATAGCCGGGGTGATGTCGATGATTTTGCTGGTAATTTCGATTTTCATATAGGCCCCCTTCGGGTCGTCTTGCTTGTGTCTTCACCTTCAGATTACTGATTGGTGGCACTTAAAGTGTGATGTAGATCACAAAATTCAGCCATCATTATTCAGCAACTTATAAATTGTGATCTTTTCCGGTTTCGTGCCAAAAATCGCTTGAGCTCCTTGAAACTGGCAGGCAGTATGACGGGAATAGGATCGTTTCTGTCCCCTCTTGGCAGCACCCTGTGTCGACCTCATATCCGGTTCCCACTGCTTGATATCGCATGTTTGCACTTTGCCCCTCCTCTCTTCGACCTCATGAGCGGATCCGGAGCGGTTGCTGCTGCCTGTTGCTGGACATCAAACGTGGTCGGTTGTTGTGTTGGAGTCATAAATGAAGCATCAAGCCACGCAGGTCATGTGGTTTTTTGATCGGCAGCATGATCAGTGGAGTCTCTCTGATCAGGGCACCTGCCAGCAGTGGCAAGGAAAGGGAGTCCATCCATGGACCGACCAGCTGCTGCCGGAAGATGAAGCGGGCTTTGCCGACTTCCTCATCCGCCTTCATGAATCACACCTGCCGGAACAGTTTATCGGCCACCTCAGAGATAAAGAGGGGGCCCTCAACCATGTGCTCTGGAGCGGCCAGTTCGTGCCCAACCAGGAGGTTTGCTGTGGCTGGCTGATCCCGCTTGCCGCAACGTCTCTCAAGCTCTCTCTGCCTTTGCTGCAGACCAGCCTGCTCACCCAGCTGGCGCAGGCACTCTCTGCCCGCACCGGGCTCGACTTCTTCAACACCCTGGTCAAACAGCTCTCCCACATTCTGCAGGTCGATGCGGTCTGGGTCGGTGAGCTGAGTTCGGCGGATCGGGTGCGGGTGCTGGCCGCCGACGGGTTGGCGCTCAAGGATTACCCGCTGGCGGGAACACCCTGCCAGCAGCTCTATCGACAGGGCGCGGTCTGCCTGGAGGTGCTCTCCGAGCAGGAAGAGTACCAGCCGTGGCTGGCCGCCGGTCAGACCTATTACGGTCAGCCGCTGTTTGATGGCCGTGGGCAACTGCTGGGCCATCTGGCGCTGCTCAGCTCGGCGCCGGCTGACATGGCGAACCTCAACTCGGTACTCAACACCTTCACAGTGCGGATGGTTGCCGAGCTGGAACGGTTGCAATCAGATGCCCAGATGCGCCTCTCTGCGGTAGCTTTCGAAACCCATGAGGGGATCATTATCACCGATCCGGGATTCAAGATCCTGCGGGTCAACAACGCCTTTAGCCAGATAACCGGATTCGACAGCCAGGCCGTGCTGGGTCTGCAGCTGGAACAGGATCTCTGGCCCAATCTGGGAGGGCTCGGTTACGAGCTCAATCCCCTGAGCCGCTGGCAGGGGGAGACCCAGCGTCTGCACGCCGATGGTCATACCTATCCCCAATGGGAAATCGTGACGCCGGTACAGGATGAGAAGGGAGGCATAAGCCACTTCGTCATCTGCTTCGAGGATATCTCCGAGCGCAAGGCCGCCGAACGGCGGATCCAGGATCTCGCCTATTACGACGAGTTGACCGGTCTGCCCAACCGCCGCCAGCTGCATGAAACTCTGGTTCAGACCTTCAACGAGGCAACCCACAGCTGCCTGATCGGCGCGCTGCTCTTTATCGATCTCGATCACTTCAAGACCATCAACGACTCCCTTGGCCACGCTACCGGCGACTGGCTCCTCAAAGAGGTCGCGACCCGGCTCAAGCGGCTGGTGCGTCAGGGCGATTGTCTGGCTCGCCTCGGCGGGGATGAGTTTGTCCTGCTGCTGCCGTCGCTGTCGGCCAGCCCGCCCCAGGCGGAGATGCAGGCCGACATCATTGCCGAGCGGCTCATCACCGAGATTGCTGCGCCCTACACCTATGCGGGGCAGGTGCTGCACATCGGTGCCAGCGTCGGCATCACCCTGTTTCCGGATCGGGAGCAGGGAGTGGATGATCTGCTCAAGCAGGCGGATACCGCCATGTATCAGGCCAAGTCGGCCGGTCGCAAGACCCGTCGCTTCTTTGACGCCTCCATGCAGCAGCAGGCGGATCGCCGCCTGCACATCCACAACGAGCTGCGCAACGCCCTCAATCAGCAGGAGCTGACGCTCTACTATCAGCCCCAGCATCTGGTGGATGGCGGCGACATCATCGGCGTCGAGGCGCTGATCCGCTGGCAGCCGGCGGGGCGCGCACTGGTTTCGCCGGCCGAGTTTATCCCCATCGCCGAGGAGAGCGATCTCATCGTCGATATCGGCAACTGGGTGCTCCACGAAGCCTGTGCCCAGTATGTGCTGTGGGAGGAAAACGGAATCCATATCCCGCAGATCTCGGTCAACGTCAGTGCCAAGCAGTTCCATGCCACCGACTTTGTCGAGCGGATCCACGATGTGCTGGCGCAAACCGGCATGGATCCGGCCTGCCTCAATCTGGAGATCACCGAATCCGTGGTGCTGGGCCACGCCGAGGACACCATCAGCAAGATGACGGATCTCAAGTCCCTTGGCATCAGCTTTGCTATCGACGATTTCGGTGCCGGCTACTCCTCCCTGAGCTATCTCAAGCGGCTGCCCGCCGACGAGCTCAAGATCGACCGCTCCTTCATTCAGGACATCCCCAAGGATGGCGACAACATGGCCATCGTCGAGGCGGTGATTGCCATGGCGCGCCACATGGGGTTCAACGTTACCGCCGAAGGGGTGGAGTCACGCCAGCAGCTGGAGTTTCTCAAGGCGCAGGGGTGCAGCTTCTATCAGGGCTACCTCGCCTCCAAGCCGTTGCCGGTGCCCTATCTGGAGAAATATGTGCAGCGCCTCGCAAGACAAGAGTACCCGCGCGAAATTCAGCTGAGTGGCGTAGAAAAATAGTCTCCTCTCCCCGCTGTCGCCTTGGCTGGCAACGGGTAGAATGGGAGGCAGTAGACCCACCGCCCGCGGGCGGTGTTCTTGCCTCGCAATGGAGATGTTCAGTGAAAGCTGTATGGGGAATTGTTTTGTCGGCGCTGTTTGCGCCGGGTCTGATGGCACAAACAGCGGAGCAGTCGCTGTACCGTCAGGCCTACGATGCGGTAAAGGCCGATGATCAGGCCCGTTTCCAGCAAATTCGAGCCCGTTTGGCTCATTATCCCCTGTTGCCCTACCTCGATTACTACCAGCTCGCCTTTCGGCCCGGGGCGGCCGATTACAACGATGTGACCCGCTTTATCCGCGAGCATGGCGACACCCCCCAGTCGAACCGGCTGGAACGCAGTTACCTCACCTATCTGGCCCAGAGCGAGCAGTGGTCGCAATTCCTGCGCTTCTATCCGGCCAAGCCGAGCTCCACCGATCTGCTCTGCATGCACTATCAGGCGCTCTACAACACCGGCAAACAGGTTGAAGCACTGCAGGGGGCTGGCAAACTCTGGATGAGCGGCCAATCCCGCCCCGATGCCTGCTCGCCGCTCTTCAAGCTGTGGCAGGCATCCGGTCAGCGTACCCAGGATAAAATCTGGCAGCGGATGACCCTCGCTTTCGAAGCGGAGAACCCCAACCTGATCCGTCATCTGGGGGCCAACCTGTCGGGTAGCCTGCAAAGCTATGGCGATCAGATGGTGACCCTGTTCGAGCAGCCAGCCAAGGCGATGAATCCCGCCTATTTCAGCAGCAATCCCTACTCAAGGAAGCTGCTCTCGCTCGGTTTGGCCCGTTATGCCAATCAGGAGCCGGAAGCGGTACTGCGTCAGCTGACGCTCTTTCGCAGCCGCTTTGGTCTGACTCAGGCCGAGGCCAAGCCGGTTGAGCGTGCCATTGCCCGTCGTCTGTTGCTGGATCGCTCACTGGCCCAGCGCAGCTGGCTCGACAATACCGTGGTGCGGTTGGCCGATCCCGATATTACCGAGCTGCGGGCCCGTCTCGCGATTTGGGAACAGGATTGGCGCGGCCTTTCCGGCTGGGTGAAAAAGATGCCGATGGCGCGTCAGAAAGAGGATCGCTGGCGCTACTGGATGGCGCGCTCCCTCGAGGTGCAGGGGCAGAAGAAACCGGCTCAGGATCTCTATCTGGAGACCGCCAACCTGCGTGGTTTCTACGGTTTTATGGCGGCCCAGCGTACCGGCGTGCCCTACCGCATGGTCAATCAGGGGGTGAAGCATGTACCGGACTGGCGCACTGCCAGCCAGCGCTGGCCCTTCCTGCTGCGGGTGCGCGAGCTGCTGTCGATGAACGAAATCACGGCGGCACGGGCCGAGTGGATCCACAACATGGATCGCAACCCGGTGGCCCAACGCATCGAGTTTGGTCATATCGCCCTCAATCAGGGGTGGCATGAACTGGCCATTCTCTCCAGCATCCGCGCCGAAGCGTGGGATGCACTGGAGCTGCGCTTCCCCAAACCCTACACCCAGACCTTCAGTCAGGTGGCGCGGGAGCGGGCGGTCAACATGAGCCTGCTCTACGCCATCTCCCGTCAGGAGAGTGCTCTTTATCCGATGGCCCAGTCACCGGTGGGGGCGCGCGGTCTGATGCAGCTGATGCCCTCGACCGCCAAAGAGACTGCCGGCAAGCTCGGTGTGCCCTATCGCAGCGAACAGCAGCTGTTTGATCCGGCGATGAACGTCCGGCTGGGGAGCGCCTACCTCAAGCGCTTGCTTGATCTCTACGATGGCAACCGGATCCTTGCGGCAGCGGCCTACAACGCCGGGCCCGGTCGGGTGAAGCGCTGGCGTGATCAGAGTGAAAACAAGCCGATGGATGTCTGGGTCGAGAGCATTCCCTACAAGGAGACGCGCAACTACGTGCAGAACGTGTTGTCGTTTGACCTCATCTATCAGCACAAGCTGCAGCAGCCGCTGCGCTTCATGTCGGACCGGGAGCTCAACCACGCCTATTGAGCACGGGGCCGCCAGTCGGCCCCGTTTTCAAATCCCGCAGGCAGCGGGTATCATCAGCAACGCTCTGTTACAAAAGGAAACATGAGTGGTGATCGGGCTCCGGGAAATGTTCCAGGGAGCGGGATATACTCGGCCGTCGGCACCAGCAGGTTCCCCTCACAATAAAGGAATGGATAGTGGCAACGATAAAAGACGTTTCTCAGCTGGCAAATGTGTCTATTTCCACCGTATCGCGCGTGATCAACAACACGGCGCAGGTCGCCCCGGAAAAGCGCGAGGCCGTATTGGCGGCCATGAAGGAACTCAATTTTCGGCCCAACAGTTTTGCCCAGGCTCTGGTCAGCAAGCGTTCCAACTGCATCGGCGTGCTGGTCGGCGACCTCTGCGGTGGCCCCTTCTTCGCCCAGATGATGCGGGGCATTGAAACCATGGTCGATCGGGCAAACAAGTTCACCATTGTGATGTCGGGCAACCATGACATTACCCGCGAGCGCCATGCCATTCAGGCCCTGCTGCAACGTCAGTGCGATGCCCTGATCCTGCACAGCAAGGCGCTGCCCGACGAGGAGCTGAGCGAGCTGGCGGCGGGCACCACTCCCATCGTCTTTATCAACCGTCAGGTGCCGGGCGCCGAAGATCGCTGCGTCTGGCTCGACAACAAGGCCGGGATCACCACGGCTTGCCAGCATCTGCTTGATGCCGGTCATCGCAAGATTGCCTTTATTACCTCCGATGACGAGGAGTTCGTCGATGGTCAGCAACGGATGGCGGGCTATACCCAGACGCTGGGGCGGGCTGGTATCGCCCTTGATCCGGCCCTGATCAGCCGCGGCTTTGCCGACGAGAACGGTGGTTATGTGGCGATGAGCGAACTGCTGGCGCGCGGTGTCGAGTTCACTGCCGTGCTCGGTTTCAACGATGGCATGGTGGCCGGAGCCATCTCCTGTCTGCTGGAGCGTGGTTACAAGATCCCGCAACAGGTGTCGGTGGTGGGGTTCGACGATATTCCCTATGCCCGCTACATCTATCCCAAGCTCACCACGGTGCGCTACCCCATCGAGGAGATGGGCAGCCGCGCCGCCGAGCTGGCGCTGCGTCTGCTCGATCACAAGCCGGTAGAGGGGTTGCCGCTCAAATTCGAAGCCCAGCTGGTGGAGCGTGAATCGGTCGCCTGATCTACGGCGAGAAGTCCTTAGCAATATGGCCCCATCGGGGCCATATCTTTATCCGCCATATGCGTTCCGGTTTTACCCCGCCAGGGCAATGCGCTGCTGGCGGCGCGCTTCCACCCCTTCGGCAAGGGTATCGAGCACTACCCGCGTCTGCTCCCAGCTGATACAGCCATCGGTGACCGACTGGCCGTAGCACAGCGGCTTGCTGGCTATATCCTGGCGTCCCTCCTTGAGAAAACTCTCCACCATGACGGCTGCGATACTGTGGCAGCCGTTGCCCAGCTGGGCAGCCAGATCCCGGGCCACGGGTAGCTGGCGGGCGTGCTGTTTCTGGCTGTTGCCGTGGCTGCAATCGACCATCAGGCGAGGGGAGAGGTGATGCTGACGCAGCAGCTCGCCAGCCTCTGCCACATGATTGCTCTGATAGTTGGGCTGACGGCCACCGCGCAGGATCAGGTGACCATCGGGGTTGCCATGACTGCGCACCAGTACCAGCCGCCCGTCACCGGAAGGCTGCGGATAGAGGTGCGCGGCCCGGCTGGCAAGGATGGCTTCGACTGCGATCCGGATGTTGCCATCGGTGCCGTTTTTAAAACCGATGGGGCAGGGGAGGGCCGAGGCCAGCTGGCGGTGGAGCTGGGATTCGGTGGTGCGGGCACCGATGGCGCCCCAGCTGATGAGATCCCCCAGATAGAGCATGCTGGTGAGATCGAGAAATTCGGTGGCACAGGCGAGCCCCTCTTGCCCGAGAACCAGCAGCAGCTCGCGCGCCTGGCGCAATCCCTCTGCCAGCCGATCGCTGCCGTCCAGACCCGGGTCGAAGACAAATCCTTTCCAGCCGAGCGTCGTGCGCGGCTTTTCGAAATAGGTGCGCATCACGACTTGTAGCTGATCCCCGTATTGGCCCTGCAGTTCGGCCAGCCGGCCACCATAGTCGCGGGCGGCGACGGGATCGTGGATGGAGCAGGGACCGATCACCAGCAGCAGGCGGTCGTCCTCTCCATGCAGAATATGGCGGGCTTGCTGGCGGCTGCGCGCTATCTGACGGGCGAGTCGGGGAGGGGCGGGGTGATCTTGCAGCAACTCATCCGGCGTGGGCAGGGTGGCAAGGGGTGATGCGTTCAGTAGTGAGGTGAACATGAGCGATCCTTATGGCAATGGAAACCTGCATGCTCATTGCTGTCCAGTGGGGATCTTCCCCTTATTGTGTCGGGCAACACAGCGCGGGCATGGGCCCGCGCTGTTGGCTTGATGAGCTTTAGAAGCGGGCCGAGCCACTGATGTAGTAGCTGCGACCCGGCTCCACGTTCTGGAAGGTGGGGTCTTTCTCCTGCAGGCGCACATCGGTCAGGTTGGTGATACCGACCCGCAGATCAAAGTTCTCGGTGACCTTGAAGCCGGTGCCGAGATCGAAGGTCTGATAGCTGGGCAGCTTGTGCAGCACCACGGCCTTGTTGACGGTCTGCTCCGCATATTGGGTGCCGGTGTAGGTGGTGCCAACGAAGGCGTTGACCCGCTCGGTGGCTTGCCAGGTCAGCTTGGCGTTGGCCTTGTGCTCCGGCCGTTCGGGCAGGGCCTGACCCTGATCGCCTTCCGCTTTCAGGTAGGTGTAGTTGGCACCCAGATTGATGTCGTCGGTCAGATCGAGCCTGCCGGTCAGCTCCAGCCCTTTGGTGGTGGCCTTCTCCAGGTTGTACCAGGTGCGGTCAGTGGAGTTTGGCAGCTGTTTGAAGGTGAGCATGTCGTCGATATCGGAGTAGAAGAGGGTGGCGCTGGTCTCCCAGATCCCTTGCCCTGCGATAACGCCCAGCTCGTAGTTGGTGCTGGTTTCCGGCTTGACCTTGTCGCTGCCATAGATGCGGCAACTGCCGCCGCAGCTCTCGATGCTGTAGCCATTGGAGTACTGGTGCGGTGCCGGCGCCTTGAAGGCCTGGCTGACACCGCCTTTCATGGTCACCACATCGTTCAGTTCGTACACCAGATAGCCGCGCGGGGTGAAGTGACTGCCGTAGATCTCGTGGTGATCGTAACGGCCGCCCAGAGTCAGGGTCAGGCTGTCGGTCAGGCCGATCTCGTCCTGAGCAAACAGTGCCTCCTGGGAGTGACTCTCCTTGCCGCCGATATCCTTGTAGCTCACCGCATCCACCAGCTCCCGATCCAGATATTCACCACCCAGGGTCAGGTAGTGGTTGGCCAGCGCCAGGTTGGTGTAGCCCTTGAGGGTGAAGGTGTTCTCCTCCAGTTCGCGCTGCTGCGGGGCCGAGTAGCTGGTATTGAAATCATCGATCTGGGAGCTTTCATAGTTGGCCATGACGGTGGTGTCACCCCAGCTCCAGTTCCCCTTGTGAGTCAGGCCAAACAGGTTGCGATCGTTCTGCTGCTGGCGGCTGTGCACCTTGTTGCCGGTCTTGCGGAAGATATCGAGGGGCCGCTCATCCTGGTTGTAGAGATAGTCAAACTCGAAGCGCTGCTGCTCATCCACCAGCCAGCTCAGGGTGGAGGCAAAGTTGCGGGTCTGCTTGGCTTCGATAAGCGGGATGCCATCGGCCGCTTCCGGCGGAGTCCAGGCCTGACGGTCATACACTTCGCCATTCATCCGGATCAGCAGGTTGTCGGTCAGCGGGCCGGTAAAGCCCAGGTTGGTTCTGTGCTGATCGCCGCCATCTTTGCCCTCGATGGCCTTGAAGTCGGCATCGGCTGCCCCTTGCCAGGTTTTGCCCGGCTGCTTGGTGATGATGTTGATGACACCGCCGATGGCATCTGAGCCGTAAAGTGCCGACATGGGGCCGCGGATCACCTCGACCCGCTCGATCATGCCAAGGGGCACCGGGGTGTTGTCGAAGTTGCCACCGCGCCACAGGGCATTGGAGGAGGAGAGGCGTTTGCCATCCACCAGCACCAGGGTGTATTTGCCCGACATGCCGCGAATGCCGATATCGCTGCGGCCATTGGTGTCGGTCTCGGCCTGGATGCCCACTTCGTGGCGCAGCAGGTCGGCAAGGTCATTGACCGGTGCGGCCTTGATCTGTTCGGCACTGATAACCGAGATGGAGGCGGGGGCCGAGCGGGTATTGTGCGCCGTGGTGGTGACGGTGATCACCTCGTCGGCTTGAGGGGCGTTGCTGGCGGCGATGGCTTGCTGGGTCAGCAGGGTGACGATGGTGGTGGCCAGCAGGCTGGGAGCAATAAAACGGGAGGTTGAGGATTTCATTATTTACATCTTCCATAAAATTCAAATGATAAGCGTTATCATTATCAAGTTGAATTTGCTCCGATCGCAACTCTTTTTTATCGGTGATGTTCGGTTTCGTTCGCCCCTCTCTTTTGACTAAAAAGAAGTTAATGAAATTAATTCTCATTTGTATTGATCGTTTTTTCACTCCTTGTTAGGATGCCGCTCACCCTGCGATGTGGTGAGTCAAATGACTCACACTCTGTCGTTTCAGGTAGTGATTCATTCCAAGGAGTAGCACCGTCATGTGTGACCATGCACTGGAAGGAGAGTGGCCCGCCACTGCGGCCGGGCTGGATAAAGTGTGCTGTTTTGCCAGCGGTGACAGGGTACTGGTCGCTTCCGGTATCCACGACAGTTTTACCGGCATCCCACCGGAGAAACTGCTCGCCCATCTGCGTCAGTTGCGCCAGCAGGGGATGGTCAATCCCATCGCCATCGGCGCGATCCCGTTTGATACCCAATCCCCCTGGCATCTGGTGATCCCGGCGCAATCGCAGTGGGTCGCAAGGGATGCTCTGTTGCCCGCCCGCTGTTGTCAGCTTCGTGGCGAGGTGAGTGAAGTGACCGGCTCTGCCCACTATCAGGGGGCTGTGCGGGCGGCACTGCAGCAGTTCAGTGAGGGCCAGCTTGAGAAGGTGGTGCTGTCACGCGCCATCGACGTGCGGAGCGCAGAGCAGACCTCCCCCGCACACGCCTTTGGCTCTCTGCTGGCCCAGAATCCGGGCGCCTATGTGTTCCAGATCCCGCTGCCGGAGGGGGAGACCCTGCTTGGCGCCAGCCCCGAGCTGCTGGTATCACGCAGCGAGATGGCGGTGGTGAGCAATCCACTGGCGGGCTCCCGTCCGCGCCACGCGTTTTCCGATCAACAGGTGGCCAGTGCCGAACTGCTGGGAGCCCGGAAGGATCGCTATGAACATGCGCTGGTGGCCGATGCGGTCGCTGAGGCCCTCGCTCCCTTCTGCCGCGAGCTGGATGTCCCCTTAGAGCCGCAGGTGATCGCCACTCCTACCATGTGGCACCTCTCGACCCGCATTGCCGGACGGCTCCATGAACCCTCTCCCGTGCTGGCACTGGCGCTGGCGCTGCACCCGACACCGGCGGTATGCGGCACGCCGCTCTCGGCTGCGCGTCAGGCCATCTCCCGGCTTGAGGGGTACGATCGCCGCTTCTACTGTGGCGCCGTCGGCTGGATGGATGCCGATGGCAATGGCGAGTGGGTAGTCACCATTCGCTGTGGTGTGCTGGCTGGCCGGCAACTGCGGCTCTATGCCGGTGCCGGGGTGGTGGTGGGCTCCTCGCCGGAAGCGGAGTGGCAGGAGACCGCTGCCAAGCTAGGCACCAT
This sequence comes from Aeromonas sp. FDAARGOS 1410, assembly GCF_019048745.1. Classification (NCBI taxonomy): domain Bacteria; kingdom Pseudomonadati; phylum Pseudomonadota; class Gammaproteobacteria; order Aeromonadales; family Aeromonadaceae; genus Aeromonas; species Aeromonas sp. FDAARGOS 1410. The sequence continues at coordinate 2,086,577 of NZ_CP077401.1, forward strand.
GCTGCGGGCGTTTGGTCTCGAAAGCCGGGAGCCGGAGGTAACCGCATGAAGCCGCTGGTGCCCTTTACCCCCTGGCCTGCAGAGCTGGCAGCCCACTACCGGGCGCAAGGGTGGTGGCGCGGGCAACCGCTCACCGCCCTGCTCGATGACTCCGCCGAACGTTATCCCGAGCGCGCGGCCCTGATCTGCAGCGAACGTACCCTCAGTTATGGCCAGTTAAAACGTGAGGCCGATGCGCTGGCGGCGCGGCTGGCGGCGCGCGGGCTGAGTCATGGCGATACCGCTCTGGTGCAGTTGCCCAACTGCGCCGAGTTCTATATCTGCTGGTTTGCCCTGATCCGCTGCGGTGTGGTGGCGGTGCATGCCCTCTACAGCCACCAGCGGCGAGAGCTGGTGGCCTTTGCTCGCCAGATTGAGCCCGCCTTGCTGGTACTAAGCCCCTCTCACCCCGGTTTTGCCGGTGAAGGGGGAAGCCTCGCGGCCCTTGATGAGCTGGCATCACCTTCCTGTCAGACACTGTTTTTCGAGCAGGCTGAAGGGAGTGATCTTCAGTCAGGATTTGCATGGCGTCAGCCTGAAACCGTGGCTCGTGCTGATGGTTCGCCTCTGACGGCCACTGCGCCAACACCTACCCCGGCCGATCAGGTCGCCTTTTTCCAGCTCTCCGGCGGCAGCACCGGCACCCCCAAACTGATCCCCCGTACCCACGATGACTATGGCTACAGCGTGCGCCAGAGCGTGGCGGTGTGCGGTTGGGATGAGCGGGTGATCTATCTCTGCGCCCTGCCGGCGCCCCACAACTTTCCCCTGAGCTCCCCCGGCGCACTCGGGGTGTTTTATGCCGGTGGCTGCGTGGTGCTGGCAAAGGATCCTTCCGCGGCAACCTGTCTGCAGCTGGTACAGCGTCATCAGGTCAATTGGGCTGCGCTGGTGCCACCGGCTCTGGCGCTCTGGCTGGAGGCGGCCAGCCACTATCCGCAGACCTCTCTGGAGTGTGTGCAGGTGGGCGGCGCGCGCCTCAGCCCGGCTCACGCCGAGGCGGTGGCGAGCCGCCTTGGCTGCCGCTTGCAGCAGGTGTTCGGCATGGCCGAGGGGCTGGTCAACTACACCCGCATCGAGGATGACCAGTGGCACATCGTCAATACCCAGGGTTGCCCGATGAGCCCGGGTGACGAGGTGGAGGTGCGGGATAGCGATGGGCACCCCTTGCCCGATGGCGAGTGCGGCGAGCTCTGGACGCGTGGCCCCTACACCTTTCGCGGCTATTTCAAGGCTGATGCCCACAATCAGCGGGCTTTTGATCGGGACGGTTTCTACTGCACCGGCGATCTGGTCTGCCGCTTGCCCAGCGGCCATCTGATGGTGGTGGGGCGTAACAAGGATCAGATCAACCGGGGCGGGGAGAAGATCGACGCCCTCGAGATTGAAGAGCTGCTAATTACCCATCCAGATGTGCGGCAGGCGGCACTGGTCGCCATGCCTGATCCCATGCTCGGGGAGCGCAGCTGCGCCTTTCTGATGTGCCGCGCCCCCCTCAATCTGCCCCGCTTGCGCCGTTTCCTGCGCGAGCAGGGGGTGGCCGATTACAAACTACCCGATCGCCTGGTGCTGGTGGAGCAACTGCCACACACACCGGTCGGCAAGATAGACAAACAGACGCTGCGCGAGCAGCTCGCCAAGGAGTGTGCATGACCATTCAATCCCTCGCCGCCTATCCGCTGCCTACCGCTGAGGAGCTGCCCACCGGGCGGGTGAACTGGCCCTTTGAACCGGGCCGCGCCGCCTTGCTGGTCCACGATATGCAGCACTATTTCGTCGACTTCTACGGGGCGGGCAATCCGCTGATCAATCAGGTCATCGACCATATCGCCACCCTGATCCGTCAGGCGCGTGCCCTCGGTATGCCGGTGGTCTATACCGCCCAGCCCGCCGAACAGAGTCAGGCAGATCGGGCGCTGCTCAATGACATGTGGGGGCCGGGACTGACCCGAGCGCCGGAGCGTCAGCCGATTGTTTCGGCGCTGTCCCCCGAGCCGCAGGATACGGTGCTGACCAAGTGGCGCTACAGCGCTTTTTGCCGCTCACCGCTGGCCGAGCTGATGGCCGAATGGGGGCGGGATCAGCTGGTGATCTGTGGCATCTACGGCCATATCGGGGTGATGCAGACGGCGGTCGACGCCTTTATGCGCGATATCCGCCCCTTCCTGGTGGCAGATGCCATCGCCGACTTCTCCCGCGAGGATCATCTGCTGGCGCTCTCCTACGTCAGCCGCAATGCCGGTCGGGTGATTACCGTGGCCGAGGTGATGGCGGCCAGCAAACGCCCTCTGACTCGCGAGTCACTACGTGCTCAGGTGTTGGCACGGCTGCCCGCCGAGATGCAGCAGGAGCAGCCCACCGAGGATGACAACCTGCTCGACTACGGTCTCGACTCGCTGGCTGTGATGGGGCTGGTGGAAGAGTGGCGTCAGCAGGGGCTGGTGGTGGAGCTGGCCGAGCTGGCCCGCACGCCGACCCTGGCTCACTGGTGGGTGCTCCTCTCCCGTCAGCTTAATGTCAGTCAGGCCAAGGCTTATCAGGTGGTCAACGAAGATCACGTCAGCGAACCGGAGTGCACCCCATGAGCGAGTGGCAAGGTAGAACCATCTGGGTGACCGGCGCGGCGCAGGGAATTGGCCATGCGGTGGCGCGCACTTTTGCCGAGGCAGGGGCCAGCGTGGTGGCGTTCGATCTGCAACTGGCCGAGGCGCTGCCCGGCAACGTGAAGGGGGTGGTGATCGATGTCAGCGACAGCGAGGCCGTGACCCGCTGCTGCGAACAGCTGCTCGACGAGGGGCTGGGGCCCGATGTGCTGGTCAATGTCGCGGGCGTACTGGCGACCGGCAGGCTCGATGAGGTGGATGACGCCCTCTTGCAGCGCACCTTCGCCATCAACACCTTCGCCCCCTTCTACCTGATGCGGGCCCTGACCCCCTGGTTTCAGGGACGACGCAGGGGCGCCATCGTCAATGTCTCCTCCAATGCCGGTCGGGTGCCGCGGGTGGGGATGGGCATCTATGGCGCCTCCAAGGCGGCGCTGACCAGCCTCACCCAAACGGCAGGGCTGGAACTCGCCCCCTATGGGGTGCGCTGCAATCTGGTGTCGCCGGGCTCGACCCGAACCCCGATGCTGTACGGCATGTGGCAGGAGGGGGAGGCGGAACAGCGCGAAGGGGAGCTGCGCACCATTGCGGGCCTACCCGGGCAGTTCAAGCTGGGGATCCCCCTTGGCAAGCTCGGGACACCCGACGAGGTGGCTGCCTGCGTGCTGTTTCTCGCCTCTGATGCGGCCAGCCATATCACCCTGCAGGATCTGGTGGTCGATGGCGGTGCCACTCTGGGGGTCTAGCCCGCGCGCTGCCGATCTGGCAGGCGTGACACTCTCTTTATGGAGGAGGCCTGGCCTCCTCGCTTTTCAGCCATGCGGGCAGGGGCAAGCCGCTGCCCGCTCGATGTTTGCGCAAGGACATTCCCATGGAACAGACAATGGCGATGCGCGCCACCCATCAGCGTGGGGATCACCTGCGCTGGCCGCTTACCACTGCTCAGGCGGGCATCTGGTTTGCCCAGCACAAATATCCACAGAGCCCCGCCTGCAATACCGGCGAGTACTGGCTGCTGGAGGGGGCGCTGGCTCCCCATCACTTCACCCGAGCGGTGCGTCAGACCATCGACGAGATCCCCGGCCTGCACTGCGCCTTTGTGGCCACTGCCGATGGCCCGCAGATGGTGGCCAACCCCGCCTGCTGGCAGCTGAGCGAGCGGGATCTGCGCAGCGAAGCCGACCCGCTCGCAGCCGCGCAGGCCGAGATGCGTGCGCAGTTGGTCGTCCCCTTCAATCTGGCCGGGGGGCCGCTGTTTGCCACCACCCTCTATCGCCTTGGCGAGGGGCGGTGGGCCTGGTTTATCGCCGTGCACCATATCGCCATCGACGGCTTTGGCCTGAGCCTGCTCTGCCAGCGGGTGGCGAGCTGGTATGAGGCGCTCTGCATCGGCGAGCAGCCTGCTCCCTGTCGTTATGCGACCCAGCAGGAACTGTTGGCAGAAGAGGCGGCCTATCAGGATTCGCCGCGCGCTGCGCGGGATCGCGATTTCTTCGTGCAGCAGCTGGCCGGGGTGGAGAACCCGGCGTCGCTCTCCCGCCGTCCGGCGCAAGGGCCGGGCTCCACATATCGTCTTGAACAGCGTCTGGCTGGCCGCCAGTGGCAGGCACTGGTGGCTCGGGCGAGTCGTTCGGCCTGTCACCCCTACAGCCTGCTGCTGGCAGCAGTGGCCAGCTATGTGCAGCGGATGAGCGGTGCTGGCGAGGTAGTGCTGGGTATTCCGCTGATGGGGCGACTGGGCTCAGCGGCGGCCGATACCCCCTGCATGAAGGTCAATGTGGTGCCTCTGCGCATTGAACTGAGCGGCACCAGCCGGGTAGGGGCGTTGCTGGCACAGGTCGAGCGGCAATTTGCCGCCCTGCGCCGCCATCAGGGCTGCCGTCAGGAGTGGTTGCAACAGCGTCAGCCGGGCCAGCCGCTGTTTGGCCCTCAGGTCAATCTGATGCCCTTTGCCCGCACCCTCAGCTTTGGTGAAGGGCACAACCAGGTTCGTGGCGAGGTGCAGGTGCTGGCGGCGGGGCCGGTGGAGGAGTGCGCTTTCTACTTTGCCGAGGAGGCAGGCGCGATGACCCTGACCCTCGAAGCACATCAGGGGCGCTTCAGCCATCAGGAGAGCGAGCGTCATCTGGCCCGGCTGCTGGCCTATCTGGCCGCCTGGAGTGAGGCGGATGACGAGGCCGAAGCGGTGCGTTTGCCGCTACTGCTGCCCTGCGAGCAGGCTGAGCTGGCGCGCTGGAACCAGACCGACCATCCGCTGCCGACTACCACTCTGAGCGCACTGCTGGCCGAAGGGCTGGCGGCGGCAGATCAGAGCGCTATCGCGCTGGAGTGTGGCGCCGAGCGCTGGCGTGTGGCCGAGCTGCGCCAGCGTACCCGCCAGCTGGCCAGCTATCTGGCGGGGAGGGGCGTGGGCACCGGTTGTCGGGTGGCAGTGGTGATCCCGCGCGCTCCCGAGCTTATTCTCGCCCAGCAGGCCATCATGGCGGTGGGGGCCGTCTATGTACCCGTTGACCCGGACTACCCGGCGGAGCGGATCGGCTACATTCTCGCCAGCAGCGATCCTGCGCTGGTGCTGACCAGTCGCACCTTGCGGATGCCGCTCGATGTGGCCGCGCCACTTGTCTGCCTCGATGCCCCCAGTGTGGCAGAGCAGCTGGCGGCGGTAGAGTTGGCAACGACAGCACCTTGTGATCTGCCAGCCCCCAAACCGGAAGATGCGGCCTACATCATCTACACCTCAGGTTCGACCGGTCGGCCCAAAGGGGTGGTGGTGAGCCATAGCTCCATCGTCAACCGGCTGCTCTGGATGCAGCACATGTATCCCATCGGCCCGGCGGATCGGGTGCTGCAAAAGACCCCGGCCGGTTTCGATGTCTCCATCTGGGAGTTCTTCTGGCCCTTTATGACCGGGGCGCGGCTGGTGCTCGCCAAACCGGGCGGCCACAAGGATCCCGCCTACCTTGCCGAGTTGATTGAGCAGGCCGGGATCACCACCTTGCACTTTGTCCCATCCATGCTGCAGATCTTTGTCACTCAGGCCGAGCCTGCGCGTTGCCGCGCCCTGCGGCAGGTCTTCTGCTCCGGCGAGGCGCTGCCCGCGGATCTGGTGCAACGCTGGTATGGGACATTCTCCGCCCCTCTGCACAACCTCTATGGCCCGACCGAGGCGGCGGTGGATGTCACCTGGTATCCCTGCCGGGCAGACGAGGCGGTGACCAGCGTGCCCATCGGCTATCCGGTCTGGAATACCAGCATCCACATTCTCGACCCCTGGTTGCAACCGGTGCCCCCCGGTGTGGCGGGGGAGCTCTGGATCGGCGGCGTACAGGTGGCGGAGGGCTATTTTGGCCAGCCCGAGCTCACCGCCGAGCGCTTTATTGCCAACCCCTTCGGGGCGGGGCGGCTCTATCGCAGCGGCGATCTCGCTGCCTGGCGTGAGGATGGCGCCATCGAGTATCTGGGGCGCCTCGATTTTCAGGTGAAGATCCGCGGTCAGCGCATCGAACTGGAGGAGATCGAGCAGGTGCTGCTGCGCCATCCCCGGGTAGCACAGGCTGTGGTGCTGGCCCCCGAATTTGCCCCCGGCGATCGCCGTCTGGTGGCCTATGTGGTGGCCGCAGATAGTAGCGAGTTGACGCTGGCCGAGCTTACACCTGCCCTTGGCGCTGCCTTGCCCGACTACATGGTGCCGGGGCTCTTGGTAAACCTGGCCGAGCTGCCGCTTACCCCCAATGGCAAGCTGGATCGCAAGGGGTTGCCGCTGCCTGATATGGCGTCGGCGGTGGGTCAGTCACTGCCGAAAACCCTGCTGGAGGAGCGGCTCTGTCGCCTCTTCGCCGAGGTACTTGGGCTGGCACGGGTCGGCGCCGACGATAACTTCTTTGCCCTCGGCGGCCACTCGCTGCTGGCGGCGCAGCTGGTGGTGCGCATTGAAGAGTCGACCGGACAGGCGCTCACTCTCGCCAGCCTGTTCGAAGCGCCGAGCCCCGCCCAGCTGGCGCGCCGTCTTGGCGGTGAGCGGGAGGCCATGCCCATGCTGTTGCCCCTGCGGGCGCCCGGTGCGCAGGCGGGTACATCAGGCCCCACCCTCTTTTGCGTCCACCCCGCAGGGGGGCTCGGCTGGTGTTATGCGCCGCTGGTGCCCCATCTGCCGGCCGACATGGCCGTCTATGCCCTGCAGGCAAGGGCGCTTTGCCAGCCGGATGCCCCGCTGCCCGCCAGCTTCGACGAGCTGGCTCTCGACTATGTGACCGAGCTGCGTCGTCAGCAGAGCGAGGGGCCCTACTGGCTGCTCGGCTGGTCGCTCGGGGGTATGCTGGTGCACCGGATGGCCGCCATGCTGCAAGAGCAGGGACAGGAGGTGGCCATGGTGCTGCTGCTCGACGCCTACCCCTGCCAGCAGTGGCAAACCCAGCCGTTGCCCGACGAGCAGCGGATGCTCGATGCGTTGCTGCGGATGGGGGGGATTGCGGTTGCGGACGATGCGCTCGATTCCCTTACTCGGGGCGACGTGGTGGCCCGACTGGGGGCAGAGGGGAGTGCGTTGGCCATGCTCGACGAGCAGGTGGTGAGCGCCATGATTGAGCTGGTTGGCCACAACAACCGGCTGATCCGCCAGCCGGTCGACTACTGCTACCACGGGGAGGTGATCTTTATCGAGGCGTCAGCCTCCCGCCAGCTCTGGCTGGATGGACGTGGTTGGGAGCCGCTGACAAAAGGCGAAATCCGTTATGAGCGCTTCCCCTGCCTGCATCAGGAGATGGTGCATCCCGACTGGCTGGCAAAGGTCGGCGCCCTTATTGGTGAGCGGGTCGATGGGGTCGGGCAACAACCGCACATCCGGCAGGAGGGGGGCGCATGACCCCGGTTGCCGCCATCCGGGAAGCCTTGCTGGCGGGCAAGCTGGTGGGGCTGGGGGAGCCGCACTGGCACCCGGATTTTATCCGACGTCAGCACGCCTGGCTCTGCGATCCGGCGCTCTGGGGAGTCATGACCGATCTGGTGCTGGAGTGCGGCAACCGCCGCCATCAAGGCTTGCTCGATGCCTGGTTGGCGGGGGAGGAGAGCTGGCAGGGGGCGCCGCTGACGCTGGGGCGGCTCTATCCAGTCTGGCTCGACTCCTGCGCCTTTCCCGCCTGGATGGCCCCCGAGTTTCCGGCCCTATTCGCGGCCCTGCGCCAGAGCAATCTGGCGCGCCCTGAACATATGCGGCTGCGGGTGCATCTCTGCGAGCCCTCATTCGAGTGGCAGGAGATGAGCCCGGAGCGGTGGCAGCAACACAACAGGGGACGGGATCAGGCGCTGGCCGACGATCTTCTTGCACTTCCCGCCCGCGGCGTGGTGGTGCTGGCAGGGGCGCGTCATCTGCTCAAAGCCGCAGGGGATCCCCACTTTGCTCAGCCGACGCTGGGCCAGTTGCTGGAGGCAGCACGGCCGGGCTGGCTGCATGTCATTCACCCCTGGCCAATGGTTGCTGGGAAGGGAGATGAGGAAGAGGAGCGAGTGTGCGATCTGGCAGGGATTGCGACCGCCGATCTCTATCCCCACTGGCCGGTGCATCCGCCGCTGGAAACTCTTATCGACAGGTTGGTGCGCGTTGCTGACAGGGGGCGGGAGATGCGAATTTGCCCCACCTTGCTGGCCGAGTCCTGGCGTAGCCGCTTGTTGAGTCGCGCTCACCTGCTGCCAGTTGGCATGGCCCGCCAGCTGCAACAGTGGCTGGCGTAACTGCTGACTTGAGTAACTCAATGGGGGAGCAAGGCTCCCCTTTTTCACATTTTGCATCCTGCATTCAGCGCTGCAAAGTTGCACCATTTACGGCATACCTTGCAACTCATCGCCGAAAATTCAGCTCCTTCGCTACTTTAAAGAAGTTTCTACTGGTCTTACCTGAGTAAATCCCTTTGCTTTTTATTTAACAAGGTATTTACATCTAAGTGTCACCAGCATCGGTGACGCCTACAACGGCAAGGAGCCAGTTATGACCCATGTCGACATCCCTTTCCTTCGTTACCTCGATGCGGAAGGGGGCCCGGTCGCCACCTTACCGACCTGGCTGGACAAGGCGATACTGCACACCTTTTACCGCAATATGGTGATGGTGCGCAGTTATGACAAAAAAGCGATAGCGCTGCAACGAACCGGCAAACTCGGTACTTTTCCCTCCCATCTCGGCGCAGAAGCCGTGGGGATTGGCATTGGTCTCGCCATGCAGCCGCAGGATGTCTACGTTCCCTACTATCGGGACATGCCCACCCTCTATGTGCGGGGCGTACCGATGGAGAAGAACCTGCAATATTGGGGCGGTGACGAGCGGGGCAGTTATTTTCTCAAACCCGATGGGACTCCCTCTGAAGATCTCCCCATCTGCGTCCCCATCGCCACCCAGATCACTCACGCCTGCGGCATTGCGTCTGCCTTCAAACTGCGTAATCAACCGCGTGTCGCCGTGGTCACCATCGGCGATGGCGGCACCTCCAAGGGTGATTTTCTGGAGGGGCTCAACTGCGCCGGTGTCTGGCACCTGCCGATGGTCATCATCGTCAACAACAACCAGTGGGCCATCTCGGTGCCACGCAAGCTGCAATCGAGCGCTCCTACGCTGGCCCAGAAGGGGATTGGCGCCGGGGTGCGCAGCCTGCAGGTGGATGGCAACGATGTAGTGGCGGTCTACGATGCTGCCCGCAGTGCCGTAGAACGGGCCCGCAGCGGCAAGGGGCCGACCCTGATCGAGGCGGTCAGTTATCGTCTCGGCGATCACACCACGGCCGACGATGCCACTCGCTATCGCGATGGGGCCGAGGTTGAGGCTGCCTGGGCGAAAGAGCCGGTCAAGCGGCTGCGCCAGTTTATGCATAGCAAAGGCTGGTGGGATGAAGAGCAGGAGCAGAGCCTGCTGGCGGAAGCCACCCGAGAGGTAGAGCTGGCGGTCGCCCGCTATGAGGCGATGGCGCCCCAGCCGCCGGAGGCGATGCTCGATTATCACTACGCCAGCCTGCCCACCGAACTCGTGCCCCAGCGCGAGCGAGTGATTGCCAAGGGGATGAAGCAGGAGGTTGGCCATGAGTGAGATTAGTTTGCTCGAAGCGGTCAACATGGCCCTTCACTACGAGATGGAGCATGACCCGGATGTGGTGGTACTGGGCGAGGATGTGGGGGTCAACGGCGGGGTGTTTCGCGCTACCGTGGGGCTGCGCGACAAGTTCGGTTTCAAGCGGGTGATCGACACGCCGCTGGCCGAGGGATTGATCGCCGGGGTGGCGGTCGGTATGGCCACCCAGGGGCTCAAGCCGGTGGCTGAGTTCCAGTTTCAGGGCTTCATCTTCCCCGGGATGGAGCAGATCATCTGTCAGGCGGCGCGGATGCGAAACCGCACCCGTGGCCGTCTCTCCTGTCCCCTTGTCTATCGCTCCCCGTATGGCGCTGGCATTCACTCGCCGGAACATCACAGCGAGAGTGTCGAGGCGCTGTTTGCCCATATTCCGGGGTTGCGGGTGGTGATCCCCTCCAGCCCGAGGCGTGCTTATGGCCTGCTGCTATCGGCCATCCGCGACCCGGATCCCGTGATGTTTTTCGAACCCGACCGCATCTATCGCTCGATGAAATCCGAGGTGGTGGATGACGGTGTCGGCCTGCCGCTGGATGTCTGCTTCACCCTGCGCCCGGGCCGGGATATCACGGTAGTGGCCTGGGGGGCCTGCATTCAGGAGGTGATGCGGGCGGCGAACCTGCTGGCCGAGCAGGATATCCAGTGCGAGGTGCTGGATCTGGCCACCATCAAGCCGCTGGATATGGAGACCATCCTCACTTCGGTACGCAAGACCGGCCGCTTGCTGGTGGTACACGAGGCGTGTGGCAGCTTTGGGGTCGGAGCCGAAATTGTGGCTCGGGTGACCGAGCAGGCACTTCCCAGCCTCAAGGCGCCGCCCAAACGGCTGACCGGCGTGGATGCAGCCGTTCCCTATTATCGCAACGAAGCGTATTACCTCATCACCGAGCTAGATATCGCTGATGCCGCTCACCAGCTGATGGAGAACCAGTGGCTATGAAATTTTTCAAATTACCGGATCTGGGTGAAGGGTTGGCCGAAGCCGAGATCGTCGAATGGAAGGTGAGTGCCGGTGATACCGTCGAGGTCGATCAGGTGCTCTTGTCGGTGGAAACGGCCAAGGCGCTGGTGGATGTGCCCTCTCCGGTGGCCGGGGTGATCGCCCGTCTCTGTGGCGCCGAGGGGGATATCCTCCATATCGGTGCGCCGCTGGTGGAATTCGAGGGGGGTGAGGATGATGGCACCGTGGTGGGCAAGGTTAGTGCCCATCAGCAACATATCGAGGATCACTTCGTAGTGGGGGCCATTGCCCAGGGGGGGGCGCTGGTGCAAGCCATGCCAGCGGTGCGACTGCTGGCACAAAAACTGGGTCTGGATATCGACCGGATCAAGGGAAGTGGCAGTGGCGGTATGGTGACCGAGCTGGATGTGCAGCAGGCGTTCGAGGCTCAGCAAAGCAGTGGCAACGAGTTTCTCAAAGGGTCACGGCGGGCCATGGCCAAGGCGATGGAGCTCTCTCATCAGACGGTAGTGCCGGTCAGCATTACTGATGAGGTGGATTTGCGTCACTGGCGCCCTGATGAGGATGTAACGGTGCGCCTGATCAAGGCCATTGGCGTGGCGTGCCGCGCCGAGCCCTCGATGAACGCCTGGTTTGATGGTGAAACCCTGTCAAGGCGGCTGTTTAAAGAGGTCAATGTGGCCATCGCGGTGGATTCAAAGCATGGCCTCTATGTGCCGGTGATGGAGAATGTGGCCGAACGGGAGGGGGCTGATCTGCGGCAAGGGCTGGATCGGATGATCGCCGATGTGAAGGCGCGCGCCGTGCCCCGCGAGATGTTGCAGGGGGCGACCATTACGCTCACCAACTTCGGCGCCATCGCAGGCCGTTATGCCAGCCCTATCGTGACGCCGCCGCAGGTGGCCATCATAGGGGCAGGCAAGTTGTTCGAGAAAGTGGTGTTCATCCATGGTGAGGCCCGCCCGGTGAGAGCAATGCCGCTGTCGATGACATTTGACCACAGAGCCTGTACCGGCGGCGAGGCGGCACGCTTCCTCAAGGCTCTGGTACAGGCGCTGGAAGCGCCGACCCTGTAACGGTTGTGCCCTGCCGTTGGCAGGGCACAAATTTGTTTGCGTAATCTACAAAGCCACGTATAATCCTAGGCAGCTTGAAAGGGCGATAGTTATGTCAATGAATTTGATGTTTTACATCTTTTCCTGTTGTTCATAAATTAATCCCGTTTTTTGAGCTTTACCCGCTGAAAAGCATAAGTAATTATTTTGAATACAGGTTTAAAGATATGTCTAACATGATCACCGGTACCGTTAAGTTTTTCAACGAAACCAAAGGTTTTGGCTTCATCCAGCAAGAAAACGGCCCGGACGTTTTCGTTCACTTCAGCGCCATTCAAGGTAACGGTTTCCGTACCCTGGCTGAAGGTCAGCGCGTACAGTTCTCTGTGACCCAAGGTCAGAAAGGCCCGCAGGCTGAGAACGTAACTGCTCTGTAATTCTTACAGAATTTAAGAAAGCCGTGGTACCTCTGGTACCACGGCTTTTTGTTTGTATGGCCTTTGTTCCTGACTCATACGGTGTGTGAATCATGTTCCAGACCCTGTTGCTCCTGACTGCATTGACCCCGATTGTGGATGAACCCATACCGGTGCAGGCCGCCATGGAGGCAGAGAGGGTTTGCCAACAGTTTGTCCATGTGCGGCTAGGTGAAGAGCGGCAACCGGACGAAATTGAGGCCCGCCTGATCCCCGACAGGGAGTCAGAGTGGCTGGTCGATGGCAAAGTAAAAGGACCCGAAGGTCCTTTGCTGTTTGCCTGTCATCTCCATCAGGGAGAGCGCTGGGAGCTGCTCAACTTTTCGCTGTGGGCTCCCCAGCCGGTCAAAGCGGTTTGAGTGCGACCAGCAGGTGCTGCAGATGCTCTACCATGGTCATGCCAAACGGGGTGAGGTAGCCGCCATCTTCGGCACTGATGAGCCCCTGCTGATGCAGGCGAACTGCTGCCTGGCACAGCTCTTCAGACATGTCGCTGCGTAATTTGATCCCCAGGCTCATGTTGGCCGGATCAAAGCATGCCAGTATCTTCAACTGGTTTATTACGTCATCAGAAATCTGATCGATACCAATCATGGATCTACTCCTTACGCTAAAGATGTATGCAAACTAGCACTCCCGGATCCACTTTAGTGGGCGCTGGTTCAAACTATTGGTCTTTGTCTCAGCCATACCCTGTCGAGTGCTGTTTTTTTGGGCGTAATCAGATGGTTGGCACTTCTCCCTACAAGCCCCTCACCATGCTAAACGTGATAGGATAGAGCCCTCCTGTTAACCGGACGGTTCGCTTGCGACTGTTCGCCCAGTTCAAGGTATTGCTCATGGTCAAGATCACTCTGGTATCCCTGCTGCATTCACACTTTGCCGGTTTTCCGGTCTACCCCGTCTCGCTGCTGACCTCCTTGCTTGAGAGCCACGAGGGGGACCTGTGGTTGCCTGCCCGCAAGGGGAGCGATATTGCCCAGCTGCGCAAGCATGCCAAAGGGGCTCAGGCCCGTGAACTGGCAAGTCTCGATGCCGGCTGGTGCGACTTTGCCACCGGTAAGGAGGGGGCGACTGCCGAGCTGGATGCCCTGGCCAACTACGATGCCGAGATGATGGAGAATCTGCAGATGTATTGGCACAGTGCGGCCAAGATCAACAGTCCCATCAGTGACAACCTGTTCGAGCTGCGTCGCGAAGTGGTCGATGAAGCGCACGGTACCAAACTGGCGACAGCCTGGCTGGCGCAGCAGCAACTTCGCTTCGAGCAGTTGATGAGCTTGGCGGCGAGTGGTCGGGATCAGCTCTGCTTTGTCGAGGTCGAGTCAGCCTACTGGCTGCGGCAAAAACTGAGTGAAACAGCGGATGTGGAGCTGATCACCCCGGCGTTTTAATCCGGCCAATGTGGCGAGCCTGGCTTTTTTATCCGGCTCCCTGCTCTATCCTTATGGGCGTTCCGGTTCCCCCGTCTGGCGTCAGGGGGTGGCAGGCTGGACAAGCTGACCACAAGATGTGAACATGGCGCCCTTTATCGATTGAGAGAGACTTGGCCAATGAGCTATGAACTGAGCGACACCGAGCGCAATGCCGCGCTGCAACTGAACGCTGACTACCGTTACGATCACTTCATCAGCAAGCTGGTCGAGCATGAAGAGCTGTTTGTACTGACCGACGAGCATGGCGTCATGATGCTGACTACCGATGATGAAGATTGCATCCCGGTATGGCCGCATCCGGAATACGCCAAGGCGTGGGCCGAAGGGGAGTGGGCCGAGTGCAAGCCGCAGTCTATCACCCTCAAGGTGTGGCTGGAGCGCTGGATAGACGGCATGGAGCAGGACGAACTGTGCGTTGCCGTGTTCCCGACTCCGGACCAGGAAGGCATCGTGCTGGAGCCGGCCGACATCGCCGACGCTATTGCCCAGAAGCAGGCCAAGCGCGGCTAATCGCCCCAGCTTGACGCCAGCAACTCAGGTTCCAAAAAAACCGGTTGCAAAAAAAGACCCCGCCAGTGTGCGGGGTCTTTTGCTATCTTCCGCTGGCTCAGGGCTGCTTGAAGCGGGTATCGACCTGAGTAACGGGAGGGAAGCTTTGCCCGCTCTTGATAGCCTCCAGCGTTTCACTTTTTACCTGTTCGTCGATCCAGAACAGACCGCCATAGCTGTAACCACTGTTGCCGCCATCAAGGGGCCAGTGGAGCAGCTCGCTCTTGGGTGTAGCGGGCACCTTGGGCAGTTTTATCCAGCGCCAGGCCCCATCACGGGTGTAGGGCACCTGATAGGTGGGCACGAAGCTGGCCAGCTCATAGAGCCGCTGCTGGATCTGGCGCGACAGCTCGGCCTTTTTGCCAAAATCGAAAGCCTTGTCGTACTGCTCTACCAGTGTAGTCATCGCCTCGTCATCGATGTTCATGATGTTGTTGGTTTGCGGTTTGTGGGCGTTGATCTTGTGAAAGTGCTCCCAGTAGGCAGGGTAGCGACCAGCACTCCAGGCCATCCAGGCACTCTGGTGCTTTTTCTCCAGCATCGACTTGAAGCCAGCCGAGGCGTCCATCAGGTTTAGCTCCAGATTGAGCCCCGCCTTCTTGGCCTCTTCCCGCAGCAGGGTCAGACGTTGGGCATGCTCTGCCGTGGTGTAGGTGATGGTCAGGGTAAGCGGCTCTCCCTTGCCATTTTGCAAAATACCGTCAGGGCCGGCGGAGGTGAAACCCGCCTTGGCGAAGTAGGATCGCGCCAGTTTCGGATCGAAGGGCCGCGCCTTGAGCTCGGTGTTGGTAAAATCTCCCTGACCCGCGCCGTAGCTGTTGAGGCGCTGATAATCCCCGCGCAGCAGGGTGGCGAGCATCTTGTCGATGTTGAGGGCGTGCTGGATGCCGAGCCGCACATCGAGATTGCTTAGCAGCGGATCGGCGGTATTGAGATAGAGCCCCGTGGGGGATTGCGGGGTCTGGTTGTAGAACCAGAGCCGCTCGATATAGCCTTTCTCGAACTCCGGCGTTTTGCTCTTGTCATGCCACCAGTTGGGCATCACCAGCGGGAAGGTATCGAGCTCGCCGCGCAGGAAGTGCTGCCAGGCGATGTTCTGATCCCTGATCACCTTGATCTCGAGTCGTTCGGGATTGAAGCGGTGCTGGAAGTAGCGCTCGTCATCGCCCCACCAATCCTTGACCCGTTTGAAAATGACCGACTTGCCCTTTTTCACCTCGTCGATCTGGTAGGGGCCGGTGACCGGCAGCACCTTCCAGTTGTACTCCTTGACCCAATTGCTGGTGAGCTTGATGGCATGGCTCGGCTCCGGGCTGATGGGCAGTGACTCCAGCAGATCCTGGCGGCTCTTTGCGGTGCCGCTGGTGATAGAGAGGGTGTGGTCGTCAAAGCGGGTCACATCGACAATCTGGGTACTGTAGTAGTTGTTGTACCAGGGATCGTTTATCTCCTTGCTGCGCATCATCTTGAGGGTAAACACCCAGTCATCGGCGGTAACCGGCTGGCCGTCCGACCAGCGAGCTTTCGGGTTGATACGAAAATAGAGGGTCTTGTTGTCGGCGCCGAAAGCCCATTCATTCGCCAGCATCGGCATGGGGTTGCCGGTGATGGGGTGAGTGGCCAGCAGCGGCAGGTTGCTCTCCCTGACATAGGCGGCAAACGCACCGTTGGAGTCAGGCCCGAACTTGCGCAGGGTGAGGGGGGAAACTGGTGACGAAGTCGCGGAATGTCCCCCCCCGTTTGGCAGCCGGATCCGCGTAAACGGGATCCGTGTTGTTGCTCTCCCACGTCAGATCGGCTGGCAGAGTGGCGCTCCAGCCGTAGTGACTCAAACAGAGGGTCAGGGTGATTGCTCTGGTGCGAAGAAGGCGCGGGATGATCCGGGATCCGGCGGTGAATGTCGATGGCATATCCTTGCTCTCCTGATTGCTGCGTCCTGCAGGTCACCAGATGGTGACTTCAGTCCCGTTGGGGGCTGGCTCATGATGGAAATTTTCCTCGCCCCGGTCAATGGCGGCGGGCAAATAACGGATCAGGCGGCGGTCTGAGGTTTGAACCAGCGTAGCCGACCACCCAGCAGATGCACCACAAAGCCGAGTAGCACCAGAGCAGAGCCCAGCCACTGCAACGCAGTGGGATGCTCGTCCAGCAGCAGGGCTGCCGCCACCATACCGACACAGGGCACCAGCAGGGAGAGGGGCGCTACCTGCGCCACCGGATAGCGCATCAGCAGCCGCCCCCACAGGCCGTAGCCGAGCCAGGTGGCGACAAAGGAGAGATAGAGCACGCACAGGAAACCCTGCCAGCTGATATTGAGCAGGCTGCTGGTCATCAGCTCGGGCCCCTCGAACAGCCAGGAGAGTGCGAAGAAGGGGAGGATGGGCACCACTCCGCCCCAGGCGATAAGGCTCGGCAGGGTTGTCTGATAGCGCAGCCCGATCTGGCGATTGATGACGTTGCCAAGTCCCCAGCAGGCGGCTGCGCAGAGGGTCAGCACAAAGCCGAGCAGAGTGAGATTGCCTTCGCCATGGGTGGCGATGAGATAGAGGCCGGCCCCCGCCAGCGGCAGGGCTACCCAGTGGTGGGGTTGCCAGCGCTCACCCAGCCAGATCATGGCGAACAGCAGGGTGAAGACTACCTGGGATTGCAGTACCAGTGAGGCCATGCCCGCCGGCATGCCGAACTTCATGGCGCAGAACAGAAAGGAGAACTGGCCCAGACTGATGGCGCCGCCATAGGCCAGCAGCCAGCGCCATGGCATGGCGGGTCTGGGGACCAGCAAGATGGCGGGAAAGACCACACCGACGAAGCGCAGCGCCCCCAGCAGCAACGGGGGAATCCCCTCCAACCCCCACTTGATGGCGACGAAGTTGAGCCCCCAGCAGAGAATTACCAGAGCGGCCAGAAACTTGTCCTTGATGTGCATGCGGCGTCCTTCGGTTCGTGGCCCGGGAGAGGCCAAAAAAGACGAGCATACCCCAGCCTCGGTGGGCTCAGTCAAGCCTCGGGACGGGATAGCGGCCTGGCAACGGGGGGGCAAGGTGCGATTCAGGCGGCGACGCAGTGCACTGTGATGCCACGCGCAGCCAGGGTGGCTCGCATGGGGGCGGGCAGGGCGTCGTCGGTGACCAGCACGCCGATTTGCCCCGGTGTTCCGAGCGGACTCGGGTGGATGGCGCCGAACTTGCTGCTGTCGGTGATGACCACATTGGTCACCCCCTTGGCCAGCACGCTGTTGACCACGTCTGCCCGCATCATGTCGCGGCCGGTGAAGCCCATCTCGGGATGAAAGCCGTCCACCCCGATGAAGGCCTTGGAGAAGTGCACCTGCTCGATGCACAGTCGGGTCAGCGGCCCCACCACGCTCTCGCTCTGATGCTGGAACAGGCCACCGAGCAGCACTACCTGAGCCTGGGTGTCGCGCAGCAGGTGGGCGATGTAACTGCTGATGGTGATGATGGTGACCCGCTTGTGCAGGGCCAGATGGCGGGCCAGCAAGGCGTTGGCGCTGCCCCCCTCGATAAAGACCGTCTCGCCATCCTCCACCAGCTGGGCTGCCCGCTCGGCGAGGCGCTCCTTGAGCAGGTAGTTGATGTTCATCCGGGCATCGGGGTCGTCGCTCTCCAGCGCCATGGCCGAGCCGTGCACCCGCTTGAGCAGCCCCTGCTTTTCGAGAGCGGTCAGGTCGTTGCGCACCGTCACCTCCGAGACCCCGGTACGTTGGGATAGCTCGCTCACGCTCATCTTGCGGGCCTGATGGACCAGGGTGAGGATCAGTTGGTGGCGTGGGTTCATGGGACCTCGCTGGTTGACAGTGGATAGCGGCAAGCCACCGCTCGGGTGGCTTGCCGGTCATAACGGGGCACAGCAGCCCCTGATGGGCCCGTCAGAGACTGTGCTCGGTTCGGGCGATGATATCATCTTGCGCATCGGGGGATAAGGCGGTGAAGAAGGCCGAGTAACCCGCCACCCGCACCACCAGATCCCGGTACTGATCGGGATGGGCCTTGGCCGCCAGCAGGGTTTCCCGCGAGACGATGTTGTACTGCACGTGCCACCCCTTGTGTACCTCGAAGAAGGTGCGCAGCAGGCTCATCAGCTTGGCCTTGTCCCGCTCGTTTTCAAGGCTGGCCGGGCTCAGCTTCTGGTTGAGCAGCACGCCGCCGAGGATGGCCGCCGTGGGCAGCTTGCCAAGGGAGTTGAACACCGCCGTGGGGCCGAGACGATCCGAACCCGACGAGGGGCTGGCCCCTTCCGCCAGCGGCGTGCGGGCGTGGCGGCCATCCGGGGTGGCCATGGTGGCCGCACCGAAGGGCACGTTGGCCGAGATGGAGGAGGTGCCCGCATAGTAGGTGCCGCCGATGGGGCCGCGGCCGAAACGGGTGTTGTGCAGCCCCTTGAGCTCGTCGATGTAGCTCTGGTAAGCCTGTACCAGCAGCATGTCTACCTCATCCAGATCGTTGCCATATTTGGGGGCGGCATTGGTGAGGCGCATGCGCAGTTGCTCGCCTTTGACCCCGGCAAAATCCTGCTCGAGTGCTTCGGCCAGTTCACTCTGATCTACCACCCCCTGCTCGAACACCAGTTTCTTCAGCGCTGCCAGACTGTTGCCCAGGTTGGCGATCCCCACCTGCAGGCCTGAGACCCAGTCATAGACGGCGCCCCCCTGCTTGATGGTTTTGCCGCGTTCGATGCAGTCATCCACCAGCGCGCTACAGAGAATGTCGTGGGCCTGAGCCTCCAGCACACTGTCGACCACACAATCGATCTCGATGGATTTGCGGGTGAAGTAGCGCACCTGCTCGTCCCAGCGGGCCATCACCTCGTCGAAGTGGCCGAACGTGCCGTCCCGCAGCGACTGGGACTGAGGCAAAAAGACCTTGCCGGTGGTGGCATCGCGGCCGCCATCGAGCGCCGCAAGCAGGATGCGGGCGAAGTTGATGAAGCTCATGCCGGTGCAGCGATAGCCCCATTTGCCGGGCACTGCGGTTTCGATGCAGCCGATGGCGGCGTAGTGGTGGGCATCCTCCTCGCTCACCCCGAGCTTGATGAACTCGGGGATCACCACCTCGTCGTTGTTGAAGGCGGGCATGCCGAAACCGCAGCGGATCACTTGGATGCAGGCGTCGAGGAAATCCTCGCTCATGCCGGCATGGTAGCGCACCGAGAGGTTGGGCTGGGTCGAGCGCAGTTGACCACAGGACTCCAGAATCGCGTAGGAGAGACCGTTGACCGCGTCATGGGCTTTGCCCCCCTGCCAGTTCTGGCCGCCGATGGTGACGTTCTGATAGAGCGGGCTGCCGGCGGATGCCTTGGAGTGGGTGCCGGAGCGGATCTTGTTCACCTCCAGCAACTTGAGCCAGCACCCTTGCAACAGCTCGATGGCGCGTGTCCGTGGCAGGGACTCCGACAATTCCACCTCGCGGCGATACCAGGGATAGAGGTACTGGTCCATCCGGCCAAACGACACCGAGTGGCCGTTGGACTCGATCTGCAGGATGAGCTGGATGAAGTAGCAGAGCTGCAGCGCCTGCCAGAAGGTTTCGGGGGGCTGGTGGGCGATGTGGGCGCAGTTGAGCGCGATGGTCTCAAGTTCACTGCGGCGCTCGGGGCGCGATTCCTGTGCTGCCATGTCGCGGGCCAGCGCGGCGTAGCGTTCGATGTGCAGGCTGACGGCATCGAAGGTGATGGCGACGGCTTGCAAAAACTGCTCGCGTTGCAGATCGGCCCAGTCAGCCAGATCGAGCCGACCACGCCGCTCGGCTACCTTGGCCTTGAGGCCATCGAGACCGAGGGCAAGCAGCTGCTCGTAATTGACCGCGAGGTGGGCATCCCCCGAGGTCATGTTGCCCTCGGCCTTGATGATGCCGCTCTCAAGCAGTCCCTTCTGTTCATCGGTAAAGAGGCCGTAGCAGCGATCCTGCACCGTCTGACCGCGCCAGAAGGGGGTGAGGGTGTGGATGATCTGCTTGTCTCTCATACTCACCGCAAAACCGGCGCCGGGGCGGTCGGCCAGCTCGTCGATCTCCTTCTCGATCCAGCCCACCGTGTATTCGGGAAAGAGCGGCGCCGCCCGCACCTGATTGGCCTGGTTGCCGACGATGAGCTCGTCGTGCTTGATCCAGATGGTGCGCTCCTTGAGGTGGTGGGCCAGCGCCAGGGCGCGGCGCACCGGCAGTGGCCGGGCCAGATGGGCCTGATAGGCCTCGGTGTAGTGACGGGCACGCTCGGTGCAGACCGGCGGTTGGACGATGTGGATCAGGCTCTCCTTGTGGGCACGGATCCGCGGGGGCAGGGTAGTGAGGTCGAGCTGGGTCATGGTCTTATCCTCTGGTCATTGGGCAGTGAGTGGCTGATGTCATGGGGTGTTGCTAGCCCCGGGTGAGCGGGGTAAGCCCCTGCGCACGGGCACACTCATGGGCAAAGGCGAGCAGTGCCGGGTCATCGAGCGGTTGCGGGGGTGCCTGATAGGGTTGGTCGAGCAGGGCGTACTTGCCTGCGCCCAGGGTGTGGTAGGGGAGAAAGTGGATCTCCTGCACAGAGCCAAGGCTGGCGGCAGCTCGGGTGATGGCCTCTATGGAGGCGTAGTCGGCATTGAAGCCAGGGATGAGCGGCACCCTGATCTGCATGGCCACGCCGCGCTCGGCCAGACGCTTGAGGTTGGCCAAGGGCAGGGCGACCTTGCCGCGGGTCCAGTCGAAGAAGCGCTCCTCATCCACATGCTTGAGATCCGCCAGCAGCAGGTCGAGGTGGGGAAGGCTTGGCTCAATCTGGTGCCAGGGCACGTGCAGGCAACTTTCCACCGCGGTATGCAGTCCCTCGGCCTTGCAGCGGGCCAGCAGGTCGGCAGCAAATTCGGGCTGCATGAAGGGCTCGCCGCCAGAGAGGGTCACTCCGCCGCCGCTGCGCTCGAAGAAGGGGCGGTCCCGCAAGATGGTGGCCATCAGGGTGTCCAGGCTCTCCTCCTGACCGCACACCTGCAGCGCTTCGCTGGGGCAGAGGCCGCGCAGCCGTTCCACATCCTGATTGCCGAGGGCTGAGCGGGCGAGCTGGACACCCTGGCTGTCACGCAAGATTGCCGGACAGGCATCGCTGCAGAGCCGGCATCCCTCGATGCATTGGCGCCGGTCGAGTAGTATGTCCGGCTTGGGAGAGCGGCTTTCCGGGTTTTGACACCAGCGACAGGCCAGCGAGCACCCCTTGAGAAATACCAGGGTGCGAATGCCGGGGCCATCGTGAGTTGAATAGCGTTGCAGGTCGAAAATCATACCGCCTCCTTTTGTATTTGCATTCTATTTGCTTTCGTTCGAAAGTTGATTTGATTTTGATCAACTAAGTTGCGGATGTTATCTGGCTAAAATGGCAACAGATTGAACATCCCTTTAAGGAGTCAGAGATGGAGCTTTATCTCGATACTGCCGATGTGGCTGCGGTGCGCCGCTGGTCACGGATCCTGCCGCTGGCTGGCGTCACCACCAATCCGTCCATTACCGCGGCAGGCGGCATGCCGTTGACCGAGTTGCTGCCAGCCTTGCGGGAGGTGCTTGGGCCCAAGGCACGGCTGTTTGCCCAGGTGATGGCCAAAACCGAGACCGAGATGGTGCGTGAGGCGTTTGCCCTGCGTGAACTGGACCGCGACCTGGTGATCAAGATCCCGGTATGTGAAGAGGGATTGGCGGCCATCAAGACCCTGACCGCCAACGGGGTGCCGACGCTGGGGACGGCGGTCTATACCCCGCTGCAGGGTTGGCTGGCGGCGGTGGCGGGGGCTGAGTACGTGGCGCCCTACGTCAACCGGCTGGATGCGCAGGGGGGCGATGGCATTGCCACCGTGCAGGAGCTGCAGCAACTGCTGACGCTGCATGTTCCGGGCAGCAAGGTGCTGGCGGCGTCGTTCCGTACGCCCCGCCAGGCGCTCGACTGCCTGCTGGCGGGCTGCCAGTCCATCACTCTGCCGCTCGACGTGGCCGAGCAGCTGCTGAGAGTACCGGCGGTGGACGCGGCGCTGGCGAAATTCGATCAGGATTGGCAGCAGGCATTTGCCTGAACCTGATTGAAGGCAAGATGACGGGGTGGCAGAGGGCTAAGCTATAAGGGTGCGCCCGACGTGACGGGCTGGTGTCGATGGCTGATCGGAGGTGCCCCATGAGCGACCACTCCCTGCTGCCCCATGGTGAAGATCTGCGCCGCGCCGTGCGCTGGCTCAGCGAGCACCATCAACACGATATTCGAGCCATCGAAGAGGCGTGTATCCGTTTTGATTTGTCGCCACTGGATGAGGAGTTTCTCATCCAGCATTGCGCCGAGCGGCGGCGAGAAGGCGAGTCGGGCTAGATGGAGCGGATTTAGACGAAGTTGGCCAGATTGATGCCAAACTCCTTGGGATCAACCGTGTTCTCGATGGTTTCCTGAACCCCGTTTTTGGCGAGATCCAGCCACTGCACATCAAGGTAGTGGCGCTGGGTCGCGTGATAGATCACCTTGACCACCGGCTTGAGCGGTTCCTGCTGATTGCGCTGCATGACAATGGCCAGCCGCTGGTTTGACAGCTGCACCAGCGTACCCACCGGATAGACCCCCATGCATTTGATGAACTTGGTGACCAGCTCGGCATCGAAGTGACTGTGCAGCCCCTTGAGCAGGATGCGAAACGCCTGGGTCGGTTGCATCCCCGCCTTGTAGACCCGATCTGCAGTGATTGCATCATAGACATCAACAATGCCGCTCATTCGGGTATAGAGCGAGAGCTGATCGCCTTTGAGCCGCTGTGGATAACCGGTGCCATCCAGCCGCTCGTGGTGATTGGCGGCTACTTCCAGCATGGTGGGGGTGATGCCGGGAGTGTTGCTCAATATCTCGTAGCTGTGCACTACATGCTGGCGCATGATGGCGAACTCCTCATCGGTCAGCTTGCCCGGTTTGTTGAGTACCTCGTCGGGTGTCATGATCTTGCCCACATCGTGCAGCAGTCCCCCCAGCGTCAGCTCCTTGAGCACGCTGCGCTCCAGCCCCAGATAGCGGCCAAAGTTGGCCAGCAGGATGGCGACGTTCATGGAGTGCTCCATCAGGTAGGCATCCTTGGCGCGGATGCGGGCCAGGCAGAGCATGGCGTCACCGTGGGTAAACATGGTGTCTACCATCTCTTCGGCGACTTCGGCCAGCGGCGTGATATCGATGGGTTCGCCCGCCTTGAGGTGGCTGATAAACTTGCCTTGCAGCTCGCGCGCTTCCTGATAGAGGCGGCGGATCTTGAGCTCCTTGCCCTCACCGTTGGCACTGACCCGGCGTCTGGCCTGATCGCTGCCGTTGCCAAGTTCGGGCGACGCGACCGCTTCGCTCTCGGCATGACCCAGCTTGCTGCGGGAGAGATCGATCCGCACCGTGAGAACACCCTGACGAACCAGATTGGCAATTTGTCCCTGAGTGGTGACCAACCCCATCTGGGCAATTTCCATTCCGCCGGTCTGACTGGCAATGGCGATGACATACATGCCGGGTTTCAGCTGATTGACGGGGATGACAGGATAGGATGCTTGAGACTTCATGGCGGCTTCCCGAGATTTATTATTATGAGTATCGCCCGTGATGGGTCATAGCGCAGTGTAACATTGGATGGCCACTTCGTCACAATTGGCCGCCCGTTAACAGTGGCGTTGTTGCCCCCGCCAGATATAATGTCGCCCCTTTACTTTTTGGACTCCGAGGTTGTGAATGCGGCTTGATAAATTTCTGTGCGACTGTTCCGATTTGACCCGTTCGCTCGCTGGCAAACTGATCCGTCAGGGTGAGGTCATGGTGGATGGCATCGTGGTCAAGCAGCCGGCGTTTCACATCAATGAAGAGAGCCAGATCGAGTTCGATGGCGTCGTCCTGACGCTGGATCGTCGCAATCGCTACTTCATGCTGCACAAACCCGAGGGATATGTCTGCTCCAACGAGGATCCCGATCATCCGACCGTCTTCTTCCTGATGGATGAGCCCTCCATGGGCAAGCTGCACGTGGTGGGGCGCCTTGACCTCGACACCACCGGACTGGTGCTGGTGACCGATGATGGCCAGTGGTCCCATCGCATCACTTCTCCCCGCCACGAGTGTGCCAAGACCTATCACGTCTGGCTGGCCGATCCGGTGAGCCCGGATGCCATCGCCCTCTTTGCCGAAGGTGTGCTGCTGCGCAGTGAAACCGAGAAGACTCGTCCCGCCCAGCTGGAGTTGCTGGGTGAGTGCGAGGCGCGTCTCACCATTCATGAGGGCAAGTACCATCAGGTTAAGCGGATGTTTGCCGCCATCGGCAACAAGGTGGTGGGTCTGCACCGCGAGCGGGTCGGTGGCTTGGCGCTGGATGAAGAGCTGGCACCCGGCGAGTACCGTGAACTCACCGCAGACGAGATTGCTCTCTTCTAAATCCTCCCGGGTGTCAGTGGCCGCTGGCACCCAGTACCAGCACTGTGCCCAGCGTGGCGAGCAGGGTTCCGCACCATGCCGCCGCCGAAGGCCGTTCCCCCGAGTGCCACCACAAGAGCGGCAGCAGGATCACCGGCGTGGTGGAGGAGAGGATCGCCACCATTCCCACGTCGCCGTGTCGCAATGCGAGCAGGATCAGCGTCATCCCTAGCGCCATGGCCAGAAAACCGTTGATGGCGATCATGCCGAAGATTTGACGGTTGATGGGACGAAATGCTCGGGTCAGCGGCAATCCTGTCAGCCGCAATGCGCAATGGGCCAGCAGGGCGCTGACCATCCTGACTCCCGATGCACTCACCGCATCGACGTTGCCGCTCATCATGACCGGCTTGGCGATAATGGCACCCAGACTCTGACAGAGGGCGGCGGTGAGGCCAAGCGCCACACCGATGGTCAAACTTCCCCGTATCCGCTCCCATTCGCTACCACTGCTGCGCCGGCCAAACAGGATGGCCAGCATGACGCCGGCAAAGACCAGCAGGGCACCAGTCAGCCGTGAGCCGGTCAACTGCTCGTTGAAGATCCAGAGCCCGAGCAGGGCAGAGAAGAGGGCATGGCAGGAGAAGAGCAAACCGCTGCGCCGCGGGCCGAGCCGGTTCATGCAGGCGTAGAGGGCGGTATCGCCGATAAAGATACCGATCAGTCCGGACAGGGCGAGCAAGGGAAGGGTGCTGCCGGAGAGGGTGTGCCAGCCGCCAGTCAGCAGACTGATGCTGCCAAGCATCAGGCTGACCAGAAACATCCGCCAGCGGCTATAGGCAAACGGGCCCAGATGGCGGGCCGGTTTGACCGAAATCAGGGCGGCAACTGCCCATAAACTGGCCGATGCGAGAGCCAGCCACTCATAACCCATAAAAACTCCCGAAAAAATTAACCCTAAAGACTCCATCTCCGGGGCAAGCCCGATACAATACGGGGCGTTTTCGGGGATAACAAGGGCGGCATCAGGCTTTCATCAGGCGCGCCGTCGGCCTTCCCCTCCTGCAGTGGTTTTATTCGAGGTTTTGTAATGAGGTATGGTCTCTTCCCCCGGCTGGCGCAACGCTGGCTTTCCCCGCTTTTACTCGGTGTGCTGGCGTTGCCGCCGGCATACGCCACTACGGTGGAGATGGCGCCCCGCTTGTCGGATCGGCAGGTGCTGGTCAAGGGGAATGGCGGTGAACCCGACTCTCTGGATCCGGCGCTGATGCGCAGCGGTTTTCCCGGGGAGGAGGTGTTGGTGGATCTCTTTGAAGGTCTGGTCAGCGAGGATGGCCAGGGGCGCATTGTTCCTGCCCAGGCTGCGCGTTGGGAAGTGAGCGAAGATGGCCTCGAGTGGCGGTTTTTCCTGCGTCCCCAGTTGAAGTGGTCCAATGGTGATCCGCTGGTTGCCGATGACTTTGTCTACGCCTGGCGCCGGCTGCTTGATCCTGCCCTCGGCTCCCCCTCGGCGACCTTGCTGCTGACTGCCGGGATCAACAATGCCCAGTCCATCTATGCCGGTGCGCTGGAGCCCGCCAATCTCGGGGTCGAGGCGCAGAGCGCCCAGATCCTGAAAGTTACTCTGGAGCGACCGGTTCCCTATTTCCTGCAGCTCATCAGCCAGCTGCCATTCGTGCCGGTCAATCAGCAGGCGATCGCCCGTTTTGGCAAGCAGTGGACCGAGCCCGGCAAGCTGGTGAGCAATGGCGCTTACCGCTTGGCAAACCGGGTGACCAACGAGCGGCTTGAAGCGGAGCGCAACAGCAATTACTGGAATGATCGCCATACCCGCATTCAGCGAGTCACCTATCTGCCCATTGCCTCACAACATGCCGAGCGCTTGCGTTATGAAGCGGGCGAGATACAGCTGACCAACCGGGTATCGCCCGACTATTACCAGAAGATGAAGCAGAGCGATCCGCTGCGAGTCTGGGGATCGCCGTTGTTGGGCACCTATCTCTACACCTTCAATATGCGCCGCCCCGAGCTGCAGGATGTGCGGGTGCGCCAGGCGCTCTCCATTGCCATCGACCGCTATCAGTTGGCCAAGTCGGTGATCGGCCAGGAGGAGTTGGCGGCTTGGTCTCTGGTGCCTGATATGCCGGGTTACTCCCACCTCTCTCTCCCTGTTGCACTGGAGGACCAGATGACCCGTCAGGCCAGGGCCGTTGCATTGCTGACCGCAGCCGGTTACAGCAGTGCTCATCCACTCAGGCTGAGCATTACCTACAACACGGCAGACACCCACAAGAAGATAGCCACCTTGATTGCCGGTATGTGGCGTCAGTTGGGGGTTGAGGTCACGCTCAACAATCTGGAGTGGAACAACTATCAGGTCGCCAAGGATAGCGGTGATTTTCTGGTGGCAAGAAGCTTTCTGTTCGGTGATTACGTCGAGCCTTCCGCCATGCTGAGCAGTTTCCGCTGCCAGGATCTGCGCAACGAAAGCGGTTACTGCAATCCCGATTTTGATCTGTTGCTGGAACAGGCTGCCAGCACTCTGGATGAGAAGAGCAGGGTTGCACTCTATCAGCATGCCGAACAGCTGCTGATGGAAGAGGCGCCCATCATCCCCGTGTATCATTACAACCAGATGCGACTGGTTGATCCCACTTTGCACGGGCTGCCCAGCCAGAATCTGAAAGGGACGATTGCCACCAAGGATCTCTATTTCGGCCCGCTGTAAGGAGCACCTAATGAAACTTGCCATTATTTCCGACATTCACGGCAGCATCACGGCACTGGATCAGGTGCTGTCACGGCTGGACACCTGGCAGCCCGACCACTACCTGTTGCTCGGCGATCTGCTCAACCATGGCCCGCGCAATCCCGTGCCTGAAGGATACAACCCGGCTGCAGTTGCCGAGCGGCTCAACGAGCTGGCCCCCTATATCATGGCGGTGCGGGGAAATTGCGATTCCGAAGTGGATCAGATGCTGCTCGCGTTTCCCATCACAGCCCCTTACAACCAGCTGCTGGTTGATGGGCGCCGCTGGTTTATGAGCCACGGTCATCTCTACCGCCCCGATGAGGTGCAACTGCCTGCGGACAGTGTATTTTTGAGCGGCCATAGTCATGTTCCGGTACTGGAGCGGCAGGGAGACCAGATTTTGATGAATCCGGGCTCCATCTGTTTTCCACGCGGTGAACTGCCGGCCAGTTATGGCTGCTATGAGGCGGGCGTCCTGAGCGTCAAGAGTTGTGTCGACGGGCGAGAATTACTGCGACTGGCGCTGTAGGTCTTATTGATTGCAGAAAGTGACAAGGCCCGACTTGTCGAGAGTCAGGCCTTGATACCGAAGGAGCGGGTGCCTGAGCGGGTATTGCCCTTGGCATCGTAGGTGAGGCTGTTGCGATCGCGCAGCTGGCTCAGAAAGCTCGCCAGACGGCGATTGGAGACAATACTGAGCTCCAGCAGTCGACCGTTGAGGTCATTTTGTTCCTGACAGGCATCCAGTTTTTCCCGGATCCGGGTCATCTCGTCAGGATAAGCTGCCAGTTGCTGAGCCAACTCAGGCAATTGGGCCAGCTGTTTATCCAGACTCTCTATTTCAGCAAGCAGCAGCTGTTTTCGCTCGGTGAGTTCGGGCAGGGCCAGTGCCTGATGCTTTTCGAGCAAGGAGAACTCCTCTTCCAGAATGCTTTGCATCTGGCTGAGGTGTTCATCTTGGGTGTGCAGTAACGAAGGCAGATCCATCATCCGAGAACTTTGTCCAGATTGGTCTCAAAGCTGAACATCTTCTTGGCCACAGCTTCGCTGTTTACCTGATATTCGCCACTGGCAACGGCTTTCTTGAGCCGCTCGACCTTGCTTTCGTTGCCGGTAGAGGCCGTATTGAGATTCTGCTGCATCTTTTGCAATTGTTGGGCCTCACTGGTCAAGGAGACGGAGTCCAGCTTGACTGCAGCCGCTTTATTTTCGGGCTCTGGCGAAGAAGAGGTGACTGACTTGCTGCCTGTCCCCTGGCTGCTAACGGTGTTTTGCAACCGATTATTCGCCAAGTTGTTGATATTGTTGATGGCCATTTGAGTTACCTTCGTCTGCTTTAAGGTTTGCTTACCTGTTTATCGGTGCGGCAGGTCAAAACTTTAGAAAAAAGTTGGTGATAAACCCGACATTTAAAAAGCGACCGTTACGGCACCGACTGCACTGACTTTTCCTTCGACAGTTTTTCCTGAGCGAATATTAACAAGCTTGATGATCTCTCCGAAGCTGCCATCTTGCAAGGCTCGGGCCATGGTTTTGATCTGGAAGCTGCTATTTTCGGCTGTCAGAGTGACCTGATCACCTTTGCATACAACACACACCTGACTCAAACGGATTGGTTGCCCCGGTTTGATTTCTCGTTTGCTGCGTACGCCGACCAGCATGCTCATATCGGTCAGGTAGTCGCCGCGGATCAGCGTCTGATCCTGATAACCCAGTTGCAGCTGGCTTTCACTCAATAGGTCGCCTTTGGCAATCGGAGCGTTGACCGTTACATAGGGCTTCTGGATGCTCACTCGTATCGGAAGATAGACATCCCAGGGTTTGTCTTCCTCACATTTCAGGTAAACTGTTGTATTACGGCGAATTTCCATTTTCCCAGGTAAACTGATTGTCAATAGATCGTCGCAGCGGGTCAATGGAAGTCGGTCATCAAGGGTTGCCGCCGTTACTTCAGCCCTGGCATCTAATGGCACCTCGAGCTGGTTAAACACGAACTCTTGTGCTTTTTCTTGCAAATAGGTGGTGACGTCCGAGGCGTGGCTGGAAGAGATGCTGCCAAAAAAGAGGCTGATGAGTAAAAGTCGGTTAATCATTTTTGCTCGTTGGTCGATAAGTTGTTCACGCATATCACCATATTTAACTATGATTGCTTCAGAATCTGTTCGTTGTCACATCGATAGTCTGACGCAATCCATCACGCATGCATGATTAATGCCAAGCGTTTTTAGGGAGTGTTTATGGCCAGTATCCTGGACTCGGTCAACCAACGTACCCAGCTAGTGGGGCAAAACCGGCTGGAATTGTTGTTGTTTCGTCTCAATGGACGTCAAAGATTTGGCATCAACGTATTCAAAGTGCGTGAAGTGTTGCAGTGTCCTCCCTTGACCGTGATGCCCAAGCTGAACTCCTGCATTCGCGGGGTAGCGCATATTCGGGGTCAGACTATTTCGGTTATTGACCTGAGCATGGCGATGGGCAAACGTCCCATTGAAGACCTGAGCAAGTGCTTCATTATTATCTCCGAGTACAACCGCTCCATTCAGGGATTTTTGGTCCACTCGGTCGAGCGCATCATCAATATGAACTGGGAATCAATTCTACCGCCGCCGAAGGGCGCAGGCCGTATCAACTACATGACGGCTGTTACCGAAGTGGACGGTGAGTTGGTTGAAATTCTCGACGTTGAACGCATTCTCAACGAGATCTCTCCGGTCTCCACCGAGGTTAGCCAAGAGCTGGTTGAAGCAAGTGTTGAACACCCCACTCTCGGACGCCCTGTGCTGGTAGCTGATGACTCATCGGTTGCTCGTAAACAGGTTCAGCGTGCACTTGAGGCGATCGGAGTTGAGTGTGTATTGGCAAAAGATGGCCGTGAAGCATTGAACATGCTGCTCGAAATGACCAAAAATGGACCGATCAAAGAGCAGATTGCTCTCGTGATTTCGGATATCGAGATGCCGGAGATGGATGGTTACACCTTCACTGCCGAGATCCGCAATAATCCCAACCTCAAAGATTTGCATGTTATTCTGCACACATCCCTCAGTGGAGTATTCAACCAGGCAATGGTGCAGAAAGTGGGGGCCAACAATTTTATCGCCAAGTTCCAACCGGATGAATTGGCCAAGGCCGTACAAAACGCACTCTAATAAAGAAGAACAGCTGCATGAAGACACTTTCGGACGACTTATACAAACAGTTCAGCAACTTTCTGGCAGTACAGAGCGGAATCGTGCTGGGTGATAACAAACAGTATCTGGTGAAGAGCCGTCTTTCACCTTTGATGGCTCAGTTTGGCATCGAGAGTCTGTCTGACTTGGTTACCCGTGCAATGAGTGTGCGAGAGCGTGACCTGAAAATGGCAGTGGTAGATGCCATGACGACCAACGAGACTCTCTGGTTTCGTGACACCTATCCGTTCCAGTTGTTGACCGACAAGATTTTCCCAGAATTGGGTAAAAGTGGCCGCCCCGTCAAGATTTGGTCTGCGGCGTCATCTTCCGGACAGGAGCCATACTCCATTGCCATGACGGCGCTGGAACAGCAGATGAAAAAACCTGGCACCCTGCCTGGCGGTGTACAGATCGTGGGGACGGATATTTCGACCACCATGCTCAACCAGTGCAAAGAGGGTGTCTACGACAGCCTTGCTTTGGCACGGGGCTTGTCACCTGAGCGCAAGAAGATGTTCTTTGAACCCTACGGTGACAATAAAATGCGGGTGGTGGAACGAGTCAGAAAATTGACCACGTTCCGTCCCTTGAATTTACTGGAAAGCTATAGCTTGCTGGGTAAATTTGACATTATTTTCTGTCGTAACGTGCTGATTTATTTTGCTCCGGAAGTTAAGTCAAAGATCCTCAACCAGTTTGCTGCAAGCCTCAATCCGGGAGGATATCTGATGCTGGGGGCATCAGAGTCACTGGCCGGTTTGACTGATCGATTCGAGATGATCCGTTGCAATCCGGGGATTGTTTACAAGGTGAAATAGGCCTTCAATCCGCACTCCAGCTGGATTGACAGAATAGCGGCAATATCACGTCAGAGGGAGGCACAATGCCTCCTTCTTTATTTAGGCTGAGAAACCCTCAGTGCGTGGATTCTCTATCGTCAGCCTGTTTATTGGCGCGTTCCGTGTTTCCGAGTATTGCAACCTCTTCCTTGCGTACCTCTCATTACCAGTCTTTTGTGGCATAGCTCTTGCTTGGAAACAGTATCAAGCAGGAGGTGAGCTATGGCTCTTTCATTCGACAAGGCATTTGGTGTTCATCAATACACGCTGGGGGTTCGTGCCAAGCGTGCAGAAGTGCTCTCCAGCAACATTGCCAATGCCGATACCCCTGGCTACAAGGCCAAGGATATCGACTTTGCACAGGCATTGCAGGATGCACAGCACCAACAACAGGGGTTTGGTCTGGCGACCACCAGCGAAAAACACTTTGCCTTGAATATGGATGCGCCCGGTTCGGTTCAATATCGCAACCCGTTGCAGCCTGATACCGGTGACGGCAATACGGTGGATGTGCAGCAGGAGCGCACAGAGTTTCTGCGTAACAGCCTTGAGTATCAGACCTCCCTTGAATTCATGAATAGCAAGATCAGCGGCCTGCTCAAGGCGCTGAAAGGAGAACAGTGATGAGTTTGTTCAAGGTTTTTGACATAGCCGGCTCGGCCATGAGCGCGCAGACCGTGCGGCTCAACACTGTTGCCAGCAACATGGCCAACGCAGATAGCGTCAGCTCCAGTGTGGAAAAAACTTACCATGCCCGGCGGCCAATTTTTGCCGCTCAGCTCGATCAGGCTATGTCGGATAATCAGGGCTCGGTTGGGGTTGAGGTGAAAGGGATTGTCGAGAGCAAGGCGCCATTGCTCAAGGAGTACAATCCCAATCATCCCATGGCGGACAAGGATGGCTTCATTTTCAAGCCGAACGTCAACATGGTTGAAGAGATGGCAGACATGATCAACGCCTCGCGCAGCTATCAAACGAACGTTCAGGTTGCAGACTCGGCCAAGAAAATGCTTCAGCAGACGCTGAATCTTGGCAAGTCCTGATAAGGGGAAGGCAACATGGCCAATACAAATGGTGTGAGTGGCGTTAACTATGCGTCCACTCAGGCAAATGGTACGACAACAGCGCCAAAGAAGGAGCTGGATCAGGCTTCATTTCTGAAATTGCTGACGATGCAGCTCTCGTATCAGGATCCTTTCAAGCCTGTTGATAATGCCCAGATGCTTTCTCAGATGGCGTCCATGTCCACCTCGGAGGGGATTAGCAGCTTATCCACTCAGATGGGCAAGCTTAATGAACAGATGATCTCCAGCCAAGCTCTGCAAGCCTCTTCCCTAGTTGGACAGAATGTGTTGCTGCAAAGCAGTACCGGATTTTTGGATAAGGAAGGTTCTTTAACTGGTGTCGTTGCGGTTGGTACGACGAACAAGTATGCCAGTGTCAAAATTACCGTCGAAGACGAGAAGGGGCAGGTTATCAAAGAGTTTCCCCTTGAAGGTGATCAGATGGGTAACGTCGAGATTGCATGGGATGGAACAGATAAAAATGGTAAGCGGGTTGCATCAGGAAAATATGTACTTAAAGCCAGTGGCAACCTTGATGGCAAGTCGGAAAGTATTACCACTTTTGCTTATGGCAAGGTGGAGAGTGTTGCCTTGGGAACCGCTACAAGCCCGACCCGTCTCAATTTGAAGGGACTGGGTGGAGAGTATTTAAACAACATCCTGCAGGTGTCAGGAATTAATTCAAATCAGACGACCACGTCCTCCAAGACAACGTCATCCAAGACCACGTCGACATCATCGATCTAAGGAGCTGGATATGTCATTTAACAATGCTTTAAGCGGTGTCAACGCGGCACAAAAAGACTTGAACGTCACCGCTAACAACATTGCCAACGTCAATACCATGGGCTTTAAAGAGTCTCGAGCCGAGTTTGCGGACGTTTACGCCAACTCCATTTTTGTCAATGGCAAGACTCAGGTCGGTAATGGTGTTGCTACCGGTGCCGTTGCTCAGCAGTTCCACCAAGGGGCGCTGCAATTTACCAATAATGGGCTAGATCTGGCGATCCAAGGAAACGGTTTCTTTGTTACTTCCGATGGTCTGACCAATCTGGATCGCACCTATACCCGCGCAGGTGCTTTCAAGCTCAATGAAAATAGCTATATGGTCAACAACCAAGGTTCATATCTGCAAGGTTATGAGATAAATGCGGATGGTACCCCGAAGGCAGTCAGTATCAATGCAACCAAGCCGATCCAGATTCCGGATCGTGCAGGTGAGCCGGTGAAAACCAGCAAAATTGAGGCCAGTTTCAACCTGCCATCTACAGCAGATCCTTTACCATCCGGCTTCGGTGCTGGCCCAGCATCAACATTTGACCCGAAGGATTCAAAGACCTATTCATCATCGACTTCTGTAGTGATTTATGACTCGTTGGGGGAGCCTCATACAATAACCCAGTATTTTGTTAAAGAGGCTGATCCTGCAAACCCGGGCAAGCCGACCACCCCTACTTCTTGGCGGATGTATCTGTATCAAGGAGATAAACCGATCGATATCGTTGGTGGTGCTGCCCCGACTATGGCTGCGGGCTTGAACCAGGCCCCGCAGGGCGCACAGATTACGTTTGGTGCTGATGGTAAAATGATCACACCGACAGTTCCGGCAACCATCAAGACAGAGCAGTTGGGTGTTGCGCCCCCTGCTGGCGCCGGTATTATCACTAACGGTGCAGATCCTACCCAGCAGGTTGATATTTCGTTTGGTACAGTGACCCAGTATGCGTCACCGTTTGAAGTCAACAAGTTGTCACAGGATGGTTCGACCGTCGGTCGTTTGACCAAGGTTGAGATCACTCCAGATGGGATTGTCTCTGCCACCTATAGCAACGCCACCACTATCAAGGTTGCCATGGTCGCGATGGCCAAGTTTGCCAACTCGCAAGGGTTGACTCAGGTGGGCGATACTTCCTGGCGGCAGTCGCTGCTCTCTGGCGATGCCTTGCCGGGTACCCCCAACTCGGGCACATTCGGTACCATCAAGTCTTCGGCACTGGAACAATCCAACGTGGATTTGACCTCAGAGCTGGTGGATTTGATCACAGCCCAGCGTAACTTCCAAGCCAACTCCCGCTCTCTGGAAGTCAACAGCTCGCTGCAACAGACCATCCTGCAGATCCGTTAATTGGTCTACTGACCATTTAAGAGGGGGACTGATGTCCCCCTCTGTATTTCTGACTCTAGGCTCCCCACAATATCCCTCAAATTTCTCCTGTTGGCACTCAAATTGCTACTTCCTCATCAGAGTCATCTGTTTGACGGAGAATCCCATGGATCACCTGCTTTACATCGCCATGTCCGGGGCCAAAGAGAACATGAATAGCCTGGCTATTCGCAGCAATAACCTCGCCAATGCCAATACCACCGGCTTCAAGTCCGACTTCGAGCAGGCCCGCAGCATGCAGGCCTTTGGGGAAGGCTTGCCTAGCCGGGTATTTGCCATGACGGAGCGTCCCGGTCAGAACTTGCAGCATGGCATGTTGATGACAACGGGTCGGGATCTTGACGTGGCTGTTGATGGCCCGGGCTGGATTGCAGTGCAGGACCCCAAAGGGGGTGAGGCCTATACCCGCATGGGGAATTTGCAGGTGAATGCGACTGGCAATCTGCAGACCTCAACCGGTCTGAACGTGGTGGATGATGGTGGCCAACCCATCGTGTTGCCGATGCCGATGGAGAAGCTTGAGATCAACCGTGATGGCACCATCAGTGGTCGTCCCGAAGGTGCTGCGGCTAACCTGTCAGAGGATTTTCAGCGGATCAAACTGGTTAACCCGGCTGCCAATGCGGTAGAGAAGGGGAGTGATGGCCTGTTTCGCCGCAAGGATGGTCAGAATGAGCCAGCTTCTGCCGCTGTCGGTCTGATTGCCGGATCTCTTGAAGGAAGCAACGTCAATGTGGTGGATGAGATGACCAACCTTATTCAACTGCAGCGCCAGTTCGAAACCCAGATCAAATTAATGAAAACGGCCGAAGAGAATGACGAGGCCCAAACCCAGCTGCTGCGTATCAGCTAATCAAGGAGTTACCTATGAATCCTGCACTCTGGATCAGCAAGACCGGGTTGGATGCTCAGCAGACCAATATTTCGGTTACCTCGAACAACCTGGCGAACGCCAGCACCGTGGGCTTTAAAAAGTCGCGGGCCATCTTTGAAGATCTGCTTTATCAGAACATCAACCAGCCCGGTGGCCGCTCCTCGGCTGATACCGAACGCCCCTCAGGCTTGATGCTGGGGGCCGGTGCCAAAGTGGTGGCGACTCAGAAAGATCACAGCCAGGGTAACGTGCAAACCACAGATAACTCTCTGGATCTGATGATCAGTGGTCGCGGTTACTTTGAAGTTCAGTTGCCGGATGGCAGCTCTGCTTACACTCGCAATGGTCAATTCACCCTCAATAGTGAAGGGACTATCGTGACCCCTGGCAACGGTTACACCCTGCAACCGGAGATTCAGATCCCGGAAAATGCCCAGAGCGTGACTGTCGGCGAAGATGGTCAGGTTTCTGTCCAACTTAAAGGGGATGGTGCTTCTCAGGTTGTCGGTCAGATCACGCTCTCCGATTTCGTCAACGCTAGCGGTCTGCAGCCGATGGGGGAGAACATGTTTGTGGAAACCCAGTCCAGTGGCGCGGCCATTCAGGGGACTGCGGGTGCCGACGGTATGGGCGTGGTGAAACAGGGGATGTTGGAGACCTCCAACGTCAATGTGACCGAGGAGCTTGTGAACCTGATCCAGGCTCAGCGGGTCTACGAGATGAACTCCAAGGTTATCTCGGCGGTGGACGGTATGATGTCATTCCTTATCCAGCGTACCTAAGTATTAGGAGGTGCATGATGAAAGCCGTATGGATGCTGGGCTTGCTGGTGCTGGGTGGTTGTACTTCGACCCCCAATACTCCCAAACCCGATGATCCCGAGTTTTCCCCCGTTTACGGGGAGTCGGAGCCGGTCTCGGTGAGACCGACAGGGGCGATCTTTCAGCCGGAGCAGGTCAACGGCATCTATTCGGATATCAAGGCGCACAAGGTGGGTGACATCATCACCATCCAGCTGGCCGAATCGACCTCGGCATCCAAAAAAGCCAACACCCAGAGTGGCAAAGACAACAAGTTCAATCTGGATGGGGTCAATTTGGGCGGCGTGCCGGTGACGGCGGGGCCCTATGACCTCTCGGCCAGCATCGGCCAAACCGGCGCGTTCAAGGGACAAGCCAAGGCGGATCAGAGCAATAGCCTGCAGGGGAATATCTCGGTCAGCGTGGCCAAGGTATTGCCCAACGGCAATCTGCTGGTGCGTGGCGAGAAGTGGATCATGCTTAACAATGGCAACGAATATATCCGTATTACCGGTCTTATCCGGCCAGAAGATGTGACGTCTGATAACAGCGTTTCATCACAGAAAGTTGCCAATGCCCGTATCTACTACGGTGGTACCGGTGATTTGGCCAATACCCAGGAACAGGGATGGCTGACCAGCTTTTTCAATGGTCCCTGGTGGCCGCTCTAGGAGATGTTATGAAGTCACTCCGTCTTGCCGCACTCCTCTGCTGTCTGTTGCCGCTGGGTATGGCTCATGCCGCCCGGATCAAGGACATCAGCTCGGTTGAAGGGGTTCGCACCAACCAGTTGATTGGTTACGGGCTGGTGGTCGGTCTGCCCGGTACTGGCGAGAAGAACAACGCCTTCACCGAGCAGACTTTCCGTACCATGCTCAACAACTTTGGCATCAAGGTGCCGGACAACATCAAGCCCAAGATCAAGGATGTGGCACCGGTGGCTATTCATGCCGACTTGCCGCCCTTCTCCAAGCCGGGCCAGACCATTGACGTTACAGTGTCGGCAATTGGTGAGGCGAAAAGCCTGCGTGGCGGTACTTTGCTGCAGAGCTTCCTCAAGGGGCTGGATGGTCGGGTCTATGCGGTTGCCCAGGGCAGTCTGGTAGTTGGTGGTCTGGGCGCCGAAGGGGCGGATGGCTCCAAGGTGGTGATCAATACCCCGACCGTCGGACGCATTGCCAACGGGGCAACCGTCGAGCGGGAAGTCCCCAATGCGTTCAGTCAGGGCGATACCATCACCTTCAACCTGAATCGCCCGGATTTTACTACTGCACGCCGACTGGCTGATGTGGTGAACGATCTGGTCGGCCCCAATACCGCGCAGGCACTCGATGCCACATCGGTCAAGGTCTATGCGCCGCGAGATCCGGGTCAGCGGGTCTCCTATCTCGCGACCATCGAGAATCTGGAAGTGGATCCGGCCAATGAAGCGGCCAAGATCATCGTCAACTCGCGAACCGGCACTATCGTCATTGGCAGTGAAGTCAGGTTGAAACCGGCGGCTATCAGCCATGGTGGATTGACCGTCACCATTGCTGAAAACCAGCAGGTCTCCCAGCCCAATCCGCTCTCTGGCGGGCAGACCACTACCACCAACAGTTCGACCATCAACGTCAAGCAGGAGCAGGGGCGGATGTTCAAGTTTGATACCGGCGCCACGCTGGATGAGTTGGTTCGGGCCGTCAACCAGGTCGGGGTTGCTCCCGGTGACCTGATGGCCATCCTCGAGGCGCTGCAGCAGGCAGGCGCTATCGAAGGACAGCTGATCATATTGTAACAAGCGGCAAGGGGTTGCCACGGGCGGCAAAGAGGTAAGCAAAATGGCGGACTTTGACACTAACAGCGGTATCAATCTCGGGGTCGTACAGGACGTCAAAAACCTGGATCGTCTCCGCCAGATGAGCAACAGCAAAGAGGGGCAGGCGGAAGCGCTCCGGAGTGCATCGCGCCAGTTCGAGTCAATTTTCACCCAGATGATTTTTCAGGGGATGCGGCAGGCCAATCAGGTGTTGACCCAGGATAGCCCGTTCAACAGCAGCTATACCCAGTTTTATGAAGGGATGCTGGATGAGCAGCGTGTTTCCGATATGACCAATAAAGGTGGGTTAGGTCTTGCTGATATGGTGGCCAGGCAGCTTTCGCCAGCCACCTTTACCCACAAGGATGGACGGGTGCTCAAGATGCCGCAGCGCACGGAGCGTGCCTACAAACCCTACGAACCGCCCACCGGGGCTGCCAATGATTTGATTGAAGCCTCTAAAGTTGGCAAGGATTTTGCTGAAAAGGGGATGGCAGAGGATAAACCTGCGCTCACCATGCCGGTACGCCCTCACCGTACCGTGCCGCCGATGGGCATTGCCGCCCAGGCTGGTAGCAGTGCCGATGGCAAAGAGTTTGATAGCCCGGAAGAGTTTGTGCAGCGCTTGATGCCACTGGCCAAGAAAGCGGCTGACAAGCTGGGGCTCAGTCCGGCGGTACTGGTGGCTCAGGCCGCGCTGGAAAGTGGCTGGGGCAAGCGGGTGATCAAGGATGGCGAGGGGAACGTAACTCACAACCTGTTTGGCATTAAGGCTGATCCCCGTTGGGAGGGGCCCAAGGCAGTGGTGAGTACGCTCGAGTATGAGGAAGGGGTTGCATCGCGCCAAAAAGCGGCCTTCCGCTCCTACGACTCTTTTGAAGAGAGCTTCAACGATTACGTGGATTTTCTCACCTCTGGCTCCCGTTACAAGGGGGCGTTGGCCAAGGTAGACAGCCCGGATCACTATTTTGAAGCGCTGCAAAAGGCCGGTTATGCCACGGATCCTCACTACGCCAACAAACTGAAACAGGTATTGCGCAGCGATGCCATTGCGCAATACAACGAGATGGAGCTGTAACATATGGCAAGCGATCTGCTTGGAATTGGTTCATCAGGTGTGCTGGCACAGCAGCGCCTGCTGCAGAGCACCAGTAACAACATAGTGAACGTCAATAGCCAGGGCTATGTGCGTGAGCGTACGCTGGTGTATACCAATTCTGTTGGGCTGGGTACTGGCGACATCAAGACCGAGCGGATCCTCAACAGCTATATGCAGGGGGAGGTGCGTCGTGATACCTCTGCTTACTATGCATCCTTGACTCACTATGATCAGCTTTCCTCCGTGGACAGGTTGCTTGGGGATACCAGCAACAGCGTAGGGGCTGCTATGACCTCGTATTTCAATGCTTTCCACTCTGCCAATGAGTCACCAGCCGACACTGGTGGCCGCAAAGTCGCCATGACCGAACTGAGCGGCATGGTTAACCGGTTTCACACCCTTTCGGCCCAGCTCGACAAGCAGAGTGACACCATCAGCACCCGCATTGAGGACGAGACCAAGCAGGTCAATAGCCTGCTTACCAGCATCAATGACCTGAACCAGGCTATTATACGGACCCAGGGCTCACCGGAAGAGAACCTGATGCTGTCTGACCAGCGTGATGAGGCAATTCGTCAGCTTTCCGAAAAGATGGATATTCGCACCATCCCCCAGGCCAACGGCAGTATGCTGGTCAATATGAGCACTGGTCATTCATTAATCCTCGATGGTGGCGTGGCTCAGTTCAAGGTGGTGGCAGGGGATCCTGACTCGCGCAACCAGGAGCTGCAACTGACCCTGGGTGATAATCAGGCGCTTATCGATCACGATACCTTCGGGGGGACTGTAGGTGGGCTGTTCAAGGCTCGTACTGATCTGGAGCCGACCAAGCGCGAGTTGGGACAACTTTCTATTGCCATGGCCGATGCCATGAACCAGCAAAACCGGCTGGGGATGGATCTGGATAACGAGCTGGGTAGCGATATTTTCACCCTGCCCACCAGCAAGGGGTTGCCTTACAACTCCAACGGCGGTACTGCAGGTGCTACGGTCAGTTTTGTTCCCGGCAAGGGAACAGAAGTGACCCCGTTTGACTACGAGATCCGCTTTAGCAGCGCCACAGGTTATGAGGTCTTTTCACTGGACAAGGATGGCAATGCAACTTCGGTTGCAACGGGGAGTATGCCACCAGCCACTTTCCAGATCCCGGGCCACGGTATTTCGGTGGATTTGACCGGCGCGCCAGTTGCCGGCGACAAGCTGCTGTTGCAACCAGCCAAGAGTGCCGCCGCTGGCATAACGCAAAATATAACCAGACCGGAAGATTTGGCTTTGGCTTCTCCGCTCAAAGCGCAAAAGACCACAAATAACGGTGGTAGTGCAGATATCAAGCTGGGTGGGGTGTTCAATACCGGAGCCGGTTCCGGTTTTGGTACCAATAGCCTGAGTGCGACGGCGCCTCAGGTAGTCAAAATTGATGCCAGTGGTAACTATCAGGTATTTCAAGCCGATGGTACCACCTTGATCGGCACGGCCCCTGCGAGCAGCAAGGGGCAGAACCTGATGTCGGCAATCGTCAACCCTTTCCCTGCTGGGGCGGCAGTCTATGCCAATCCCAAACAGACTCCTGGCTACGAGTTCAGCATTACCGGTACTGTCAACGCGGGTGACAGTTTCACACTCAGTTACAATAGTAATGGCTTTGCCGATAACAGCAACGGTCTCGCACTGGCGGAGCTGCAAAACAAGGATTTGGTGCGCAAAGGCAGTAGTGGCGGTACAGCCAATGACAAGATGACTTTCAATGAAGCCTATTCAGGTCTGGTTATGTCGGTGGGTAACAATACCAGCCAGGCGAAGACCTTGCTCAAGGCCAATGAGTCCAAGCTGATCCAGAGTAGCGGTATTTACGAGAGCGTCTCCGGGGTCAACCTTGAAGAGGAGGCGGCCAATCTGATCCGGTTCCAGCAATCCTATGCGGCATCAGCCCAGATCGTCAGTACCGCCAAAACCATTTTCGATACACTGCTTGCTTCCGTGAGGTAACGTCATGCGCATTACGACCAACATGATTTACGACCGGAATATCTATTCCCTCAACAGTGCCAATGAGCGGCTTAATACCGCTTATCAGCAGCTGCAGACCGGCAATAAGTTCCAGACGGCGGGCGAAGACCCGGCTGGCATGAGCCAAAAAATGGCGCTGACCAAGGAGATTGACCTCTTCAAACAATATGGAGTTAATGGCAGCCTGCTGGAGAACAGCCTTGGCCATGAAGAGACGGTGTTGACCTCTCTGAATAACGCCATGCTGAGTGCTCAAACTCTGATCCAGAAGTCAAATAACGGCTCCATCAGCATGGAAGATCGCAAGTCGATTGCCAGCGAACTGGAGGGCTTGCAACAGCAGATGTTTGATCTGATGAACAGCAAGAACTCTCAGGGGGAATATATCTTCGGGGGCAACCAGAGCAAGACCCAGCCCTACGTGAGAGATACCAACGGCAAGTTCATCTATCAGGGAGATACCGGGCAGCGCGAGATCCAGGTCTCGCCGACCGTCAAAATTGCCGCCAATGACTCAGGGCAGGATCTCTTCGAGATCGTGGCGACCAGGCGCACAGCCAGTGCAGGGACTGCCAATATCAAGGTGGGCATCGCGGACCAAGGCAATTTTGATAACTTTTTTCAGGCAAACTACAACTCGGCGCTGGCCAGCAATGACTACACCGTTTCCACCACAATAGGGCCTCCCGATACCTATCAGATCAAGGATTCCGGTGGTGCTACGTTGCAGACGGGAAATTACACGCCCGGTACCAAGATTCCGTTTAACGGTCTCGAGTTGACGCTCGATTTGCCAGCAGGTGGGACGGCACAGCAGTTTTCGCTCAATCCGCCAAAGAATGACAACATCCTCAATGGCATGTCTGACTTTATCAATACGCTGCGTGATCCGAGCGTATCTGCCGATACGTTTCAGAGCAAGGTGGCCGATGTAACCGTTCATATGAAGAATGCTCGGCAGAACATTGATCATGGACTAGGTGAACTGGGCGGCCGGATGAACAGCCTTGAACAGGTGATGAGCTCCAACGAAGGGTTGAGTAACCTGAACACCGAGGCGAGAGCCAAGGTTTCTGAGGCCGATCTCTACGAGGTAATATCCACGCTGGCGAAAGAGGATGCAGCGCTGAGTGCGTCACAACTCTCCTTCAGCAAGATAAGCAGGTTGACCCTGTTTGATTACATCCGCTGAATCTACAAAGGGCCCTATCAGGGCCTTTTTGCATATTGGGCTATCCCATCGTTGAGCCATGATTGAGCCAGTAATTGTAACAAGCTGTTACCTATGGCGGTTTCTGGCTAAACCGGGGTTGACCTTGTTGTGTGATTGGACAATTATGCCGCCCGCACAACAGAGCGTTGTGCAAGTTTAATTGCAGCATCTCGTTAGGCGAGGCTCCTGTATAAACACAGGCCACTGATCTCACGACGTCCAGAGACGCCCAAGATCAGGACAGTTTTCATCGGATTAAGGTGTAAACCCAAGTGGCTTCCGGCATGCCGGATACGTTATGCAGTGCTAAAGCTGGTACGTGGGGATGATGACACGCCGAACGGCGTCATTTCCTGCCTATTACTCGTCAATCAAATTGCTGTTTTCTTTCAGATGGCGAACGGATCTCCGTTCGCGCTCAGGCTCGCCTGAAATCACATGGGATTATTTGTGATGAAGAAAACACACACCATTCTCAACCGTCATCAACTGCTCGATCTCGCCAGCCTTCAGGGTTGGCTGGAACACAATCTGGATCCGGTTCAGCGCGCCGATCAACTGCTGACCCTGCGTCCGGAAGAGCTCAACTGCATCTTTGATACCTTGCCTGTGCCGCAGGGGGCTGAACTTATCGCCTCTCTCTCGGCAGAGAGTGCGGGACGTCTGTTGCAGCGCATGCATGGCAGCATCGTCAGTGTCTTGCAAGAAGCCATTCCCCGTCGTGAGATGGTGGCTATCCTGCGCAAGCTCGGCCGTCAGGATCGCACCATGCTGTTGGCTCGTTTTCCGACCCAGGCTCAGGCCATGTACTACTCCCTGCTCGACTGGCCTACCGAGTCGGTCGGGGCCAACATGCGTCATGAATATCTGGCCGTGAGCGAACAGGATACCGTGGGCAAGGCCAAGCAGCTGATCCACGATGCCTGGGACAATGCCCAGCTGTTTCGCCACATCTATGTGGTCAACACGGATGGGCGTCTGCAGGGGAGCATCTCGCTCAAGACTCTGCTGATCGCCGACCCGCTGGCCAGCGTCGCAACTCTGATGGACCGTGAAACAGTGCGGATCAACGCCCGGGCGGATCAGGAGCTGGCTGCGCGCCTGCTGATTGACCGCGACTTGTCGGTGTTGCCGGTCGAGGATCAGGGGAGGCTGGTCGGTATTTTCCACGTTGATGATGCCGCCGATATTCTGGAGCTCGAGTCCACCGAGGATGCCGAGATGCAGGGTGGTTCATCGCCGCTGGATACCCCCTATCTGCAGGCAACGCCTTGGCAGTTGTGGCGCAAGCGGGTGGGCTGGTTGCTCATTCTGTTTGTGGCCGAAGCCTATACCGGCACAGTGCTACGGGCTTTCGAGGAGCAGTTGGAAGCTGCCATCGCCCTGGCATTCTTTATCCCTCTGCTGATCGGTACCGGTGGTAACAGCGGTACCCAGATCACCACTACCATAGTGCGTGCCATGGCGGTCGGGGAGGTGAGTCTGCGCAACCTCGGCACCGTGCTGAAGAAGGAGCTTTCCACCGGTCTGCTCATTTCGGCCGCTATTGCGCTGGCGGCCTGGGTGCGAGCCTGGAGTCTGGGGGTAGGGCCCCAGATTGGCATGGTAG
Organism: Aeromonas sp. FDAARGOS 1410; assembly: GCF_019048745.1. Lineage (NCBI taxonomy): Bacteria > Pseudomonadati > Pseudomonadota > Gammaproteobacteria > Aeromonadales > Aeromonadaceae > Aeromonas > Aeromonas sp. FDAARGOS 1410. Next base: position 2,130,579 of record NZ_CP077401.1, read on the forward strand.
TTACTCTGACCATCATCGCCATCGTGCTCTGGAGCGCCACCGTGGCGTCGGTGATCCCCATGGTGTTGCGCCGCTTCCGTATCGACCCGGCGGTCGTATCGGCTCCCTTTATCGCGACGCTGGTGGATGGTACCGGTCTTATCATCTACTTCGAGATTGCCAAGCTGCTGCTGCCCGAGCTGCAGTAAGTCAGAACCTGAGAATGCAAAAGGCAGCCCACGGGCTGCCTTTTTTACATCTCTCTTTGCGGTTCAGCCGAGCTGGAACAACAGAGGCCAGCCTTGTTCCTGGCAATAACGATGCTCCTTCTCCAGATTCTGCATCAGGAGACGGTTCTCCTCACACCAGTCGATTGGCAGGGTCACTACCAGCTGATCCCCTTGTACCGCGACTTTCCACTCAGGCAGCAGGTTGTCCTGGCGCTTGTGGTGCGCGGCGACTGCGAGGCGCAAAATGCGGATGCAGCGCAGCACGGTTTGCAGGTCGTGGTTGGGCAGGGGCGGTAGCTCGGAGAGTTTTAGCCCCTTGCGCTGGAAGCGTACCAGCGCGGCCAGCAATGCCTGATCGTCCTGGTTGAAGCCGGGCAGGTCGGTGTGTTGCAGGATATAGGCGGAGTGGCGGTGGATGCCGCTGTAGTTGATGGCAAGGCCAATTTCGTGCAGTCGTGCCGCCCAGCCGAGGATGGCGCGATAGGGCTCTATCTCCATCTGCCAGGGACCTTGCAAGGCATCAAACAGGGTCAGCACACTCTGCTCCACCCGGGCGGCCTGCTTTTTGTCCATCCGGTAGTGGGTGCCGAGCGCTTGCGCCGTCCGTTCGCGGATATCGTGGTGCTGCAAGCGCTCCTCGAACTCATACAGCAATCCTTCACGCAGGGCACCGTCAGAGTAGTCGAGCCGCTCGATGGGCAGCGAGGTAAACAGGCCAAGCAGGATGGCAACCGCGGCGGCAAACACCTCCTGACGCTCCTCGGTGAGCCCGACCAGTTTGAGGTTATCGACTCGCTTGTGTTCGATCATCAGGGCCTTGAGGCGCTCCAGCCCCTCCAGCGTAATGCTGCCATCGGTCAGTCCTTCACCCTGCAGCACGTCGCGCACGGTGCGGATCGAACCTGAGCTGCCAAGACAGCTCTGCCAGCCCAGCTTGCGGTACTGGTTGACGATGGGGGCGAGCTGGTGCTGCGCCTCCAGCACGGCATTGGTGAAGTGCTTGTCGCTCAGCTTGCCGCTGGCAAAGAAGCTCTGGGTAAAGCTGACACAGCCCATCTTGCGGCTGGTGAGGACCTTGTGCTCAAACCCTTCACCGATGATGAGCTCGGTGCTGCCGCCGCCGATATCGATGACCAGTACCTGACCCTCGATATGCTGGGTATGGGCGACACCCTGATAGATGAGCCGTGCTTCTTCCTGCCCGCTGATGATCTCGATGGGGTGATTGAGCACCTTGGCCGCTTCGCTGACGAACTCGCGCGCGTTGCTGGCCCGGCGCAATGTGTAGGTGCCGGCGATGCGGATCTGATCCGGTTTGATGTTGGTGAGCCGCTCGGCAAAGAGTGACAGGCAGGCGAGGCCGCGTTCCATCGCCTCCGGGCTCATTCGCTTCTGGGCATCCATTCCTTCCGCCAGCCGTACCCGCTCCTTGATGCGATCGACGATGCGAAAACGCCCTTCGCTCAGATGGGCGATCACCATATGAAAACTGTTGGAGCCGAGATCGACGGCGGCGTAGAGGCTATTGTCCATTGTTTGACTCGATACGTTTGAGATAGTCGTAAATCGCGACCTGAGAGCGGATTTTGCGGCGGTTGCCCCGCTTCACATATTCGTTCTGCTGGTCGGCATCGATCACCCGCGCCTTGCAGGTATCACTCAGTTGTAGCTCGAGAATATCCATGATGCGCTGCTTGAGCCGCTCGTCATAGATGGGAGTGCCCACCTCGATCCGGCCGTCAATATTGCGGCTCATCCAGTCGGCGCTGGAGATATAGAGCTGGGGGTTGCCCTTGTTGTGAAACACCATCACCCGTGGGTGCTCGAGGAAGCGATCGATGATGCTGATCACCTTGATGTTGTCACTGAGGCCCGGCACGCCCGGGCGCAGTGCACACATGCCGCGGATGATCATCTGGATCGGCACCCCGGCCTGACCGGCGGCATAGAGCCGGTTGATGAGATCCCGGTCCACCAGGTTGTTGATCTTGAGGGTGATGCCGCTCGGTTGCCCCGCCTTGGCGTTGGAGAGCTCGTTGTCGATGAGGCGATAGAGCTGACGCCGGCTGTTGATGGGGGAGACCAGCAGGTGGTTGAACTTGTAGCGCCGGTAGGGGTATTCGATGTACTCGAACACACTCTCCACCTCGGCGGTGATGTCCGGATGGCGGGTCAGTAGTGAGAAGTCGGTATAAATCTTGGCGGTCTTCTCGTTGAAGTTGCCGGTCCCGATATGGGCGTAGCGCACCGCCTCGCCGTTTTCGTGGCGGGTGATGAGGCAGAGCTTGGAGTGGATCTTGAGGCTCGGCACCCCGAACACCACCTTGACCCCTGCATCGGTGAGAATGTTGGCCCAGTCGATGTTGGCGGCTTCATCGAAGCGGGCGCGCAGTTCCACCACCACGGTCACCTTCTTGCCGTTGTTGGCCGCATCGATGAGGGAGTGGATGATCCGCGACTTCTTGGCGACCCGGTAGATATTGATGCGAATGGCGCTGACCGCTGGATCGAACGCTGCCTGACGCACCAGCTCGGTAAAGTGGTGAAACTTGTGGTACGGGTAGTAGAGCAGGATGTCCTGCTTGGTGATGGCATCGAAGGCATTGACGAAGCCGTCAAAGTCGCGGCAATCGATGGCCGGCAGCTTGGGGTTTTCCAGATAGTCGCGGCCCACGTTGGGGAAGCCGATGAAATCTTTGAAGTTGTGATAGCGCCCACCCGGCATGATGGCGTCGTAGGAGCTGATCTGCAGCTTGAGCTTGAGGAAGCTTATCATAGCCGCCGGCATCTCCCGTTCGTAGACGAAACGCACCGGCATGGCGGTGAGACGCTGCTTCAAGCCATCACTCATCTTGTCGACCAGACTCAAGTCCAGCTGGTCGGAGAGGTCATATTCAGCATCCCGGGTCAGCTTCACCGCATAGGCGGCAATCTCGTCGTAGTCGAAGAATCCCTTGAAGATCTCGTCGAGACAAAAGCGGATGACATTGTCCAAAATGATGATCTGCTTCTTGCGGCGGGTCCCTTCCGGCGGCAGCTGGAAGAAGCGGGGCAGGTCATCGGTCGGCACTTCCACCAGCGCGTACTGGATCACCTGGCCATTCTTCTTCATCTCGATGGCCAGATAGGTGTGCTCGTCTTTCAGGAACTTGACCGGGTTGACCTCCTTGTTGAGCAAGATCGGGATGATGTGGCGCAGCACCTTCTCCCGAAAGAACACCCGCAGCCACTTCTGGATGGCGTCGGAGAGCTGGTTTTCGTTGACCAGAAAGATGTTGTGGCGAGCCAGGGCGATCAGCAGCTCCTTGTAGGTATTGTCGAATGCCTCGCCAAGGGCCATCACCTTCTGCTGGATGGCGCGCAGCAGGACCTTGGCTTCATCGTCGCCGCCATGTACTTCGTTGATCAGAATGCGGCGCTTGACGTCCGACACCCGAACTTTAAAAAACTCATCCTGGTTGGAGGAGAAGATCCCCAAAAAGCGGACCCGCTCGATGAGGGGGACCGTCTTGTCCATCGCTTCTTGCAACACCCGTTCATTGAATGAGAGCCAGCTCAGCTCTTTCTCTTCATACAGCTTGTCGGTGCTCATGTTATGCCTCTGGTCTCTAATCAGTTCGCCTCTGCGCGGCAGGTATGACGTGAATATATGACAGAAAAGTGACAGCAATATTACTCGGGCATCGCCTCGTCAATATCGACCACCAGATCATCGGAGAGAGACTCCAGCGCAGAGACAAGACTCTCCATCTCCAGCCCGTCTGGCAGGGCAACCAGTGCATGGGCGTAGAAGAGCGATGCGCCGGAGTGGGGGGCAGGTTCACAGCCGGTGGTGAGATCGGCCACATTGATATCAAGTTGCCGCAGGATGCTCGCCACTTCGTGGACGATGCCGGGGCGATCATTGCCGGTGACCGTCATCATCACCTGATGGGCCGGTTCGGCGGTGGGGGTCCCTTCGGCAAAACTGATGGTGAGGCCGGGCAGCAGGGCCAGCGCTTCGCACAGGCTGCGGTAGTGCTCCTCGGGCACGGCCACATGGAGGATGCCGGCAAACTGGCCGGCCAGCTCGCTCATGGCACTGCCCAGCCAGTTGCCCTGCTCGCGACTGATGACGGCAGCCAGACTCTCAACGATACCTGGTTTGTCTGCACCGATCACGGTGACCACCAATTGCTTTTGCATCCTGCTCTCCTTGGAATTGGGTTTCTCCAGCATTGTGCCTGCTGTGGCTGGTCATATGAAGCCCCGTCCGCTGGCAAATGGAGAAAAAGCAGGGACTTTTACACTTTCCATACGCTTGCCTGCTGCCTTGCGTGACGCTGGCTGTGGTAAAGTGTTCCCCCTTTCGTGTTGTGAACTGGATTGTGCTCTCATGAATACCCTCATCCTGTCGGGATTACTGCTGCTGGCCCTGCTGGTGCTGGCGATTTTCTGGAGCAGAAACAAGGAGCAGAAGCAGCTGCCCTACGATCTGCAGGAGACTCTCTTCACTCCGGCCGAGCGCTCTTTTCTCGGGGTTCTGGATCTGGCGGTAGGCGACAAGGCCAGAGTGCTTGCCAAGGTGCGGGTGGCCGATGTGCTGACTCCGCAAGCGGGACTCGGCAAGAGCAAATGGCAGCAACACTTCAACAAGATCAGCGGCAAGCATTTTGACTATCTGCTCTGCCATCCGACCGACCTCTCGTTTATCTGCGCCATCGAGCTGGATGACAGCTCTCACCGTCATCAGAAGCGCAAGGCGCGAGATCTGTTTCTGAAAACTGCCTGCGACAGCGCCGGTCTGCCCCTGCTGCAAATTCCGGCCAGCAGCGGTTATCAGGTGGAAGAGTTGCGCGAACAGATTCTGCCGTTGCTGGTCAAAACCAGCGAGCCGGTGGTCGATGATCTGCTGCCGGGCCAGCGGCGCGAACCCACCTTCAATCCTCTGTTGCTGGACGGGGTCGACCTTGGCACGCCGCTCCGCGGTGGCTCGCCACAGGCAACTGTTCGCCCGATTGATGAAGAGCCGCTTCACTTCCCAACTCTGGAGCGCCCTGCGCCGAGCGTTGCAGTTCCCGCGATGGAGCCGGAGCTTGCCGACAACCTGTTTGCCGATCCGTCTGAAGACGAAGATGAAGAGGTGCACCACTGTCCTCGCTGCGATGCGCCGCTGGTGGAGCGTGAAGCCAAGAAAGGGCCCCATGCCGGCCGCCTCTTTCTGGCCTGCAGCCGTTTCCCCGAGTGCCGCTACGCGACCCCGCGCCACCATATCCACCCTTGAACTGCTGCATCTGAGTGATACCGCCGCCGGCAAGGCGGTATCACCTGAATATTCCCTGCGAAAAAAATGCCGTAGCCATTTCGTTTATCCCCGTTTTATGTCGATACACTTAGCCTGAATACGACAATTTTTGACAAAGTGTCGGAATTTTGGCACTTTGTCTGTCTGAAATAAAATAAGTGATATATGTTTTATATCTATATAAAACAATGAATTATATTCGGTCGTCGCGAGGGATTGATATGGTGGAGATGGGCGTGTTGATTGTTGATGCCGATGCGCAGCGGCGTCAGCAGTTGGGAACAGTGCTCTCGTTTATGGGGATCCCGTGGCAAGAGGTGGCTGAAGGCGATCTGGATGTCGCCATCGACTCCTCCGGCCCCCTGCAAGGTGTACTGGCCGGCGAGCTCGGCACCCGTGTTCTGCCGGATCTGCTGGCCGCATTTCCCCGAACCCCCTTTATCTCTCTGGTCGAGGCCGACCTGCCCAACAGCAACTTCATCGGGGTTGCCGAGGCGCCGTTTACCTATGAGTCGCTGACTCGCCACCTGCACTTCTGTCAGGCGTTTGTTTCTCTGCATCCCCGTCAGCAGACCCATGACAAGGGGCAGGCTTTACTGCGCCTGCTGGTGGGCAAGGGGAAGGGGATTCAGGAGGTGCGTCGCCTCATCAGCCAGGTTGCCGAGACCGATGCCAACGTGCTGATCCTCGGTGAGTCGGGTACCGGTAAAGAGGTGGTGGCGCGCGCCATTCACGAACTCTCTGGCCGCAGCCAGGGGCCGTTCGTGCCCATCAACTGCGGTGCCATTCCGGCGGAGCTGTTGGAGAGCGAGCTGTTCGGCCACGAGAAGGGGGCGTTTACCGGCGCTATCGCCGCGCGGCGTGGCCGCTTCGAGCTGGCGCAGGGGGGCACTCTGTTCCTCGACGAGATTGGCGACATGCCGATGCCGATGCAGGTCAAGCTGCTGCGGGTGTTGCAGGAGCGGCTCTTTGATCGGGTCGGTGGTGGCAAGCCCATTCAGGCCGATGTGCGTATCATCGCCGCGACTCACCGGGATCTGGAGGCGCTGATCCGCACCCAGGGTTTTCGTGAGGATCTCTACTATCGCCTCAACGTCTTCCCCATCGAAACCCCGCCGCTGCGGGATCGCATCGACGATATCCCCCTGCTGCTACAGGAGCTGCTCAACCGTCATGCCGAACAGCACCACAGCACCATCCGTCTGACCCAGCGGGCGATGGAGTCGCTGATGCAGTATCCCTGGCCGGGCAACGTGCGCGAGCTCTCCAACCTGCTGGAGCGGCTGCTCATTCTCTATCCGCAGCAGATTGTCGATGTGGCCGATCTGCCGAGCCGCTACCGCCTGCTGCCAAGCGAGCCGCGTGATGAAAGGTTGACCGAGATGGATGAGCGGGATGCGCTGGCCGCGGTGTTTCAGGATCCGCCGGAGATCGACCATCCGCTTTCCTCGCCCCGTACCATGCAGCTGCCGGAGGAGGGGGTCAATCTCAAGGAGATGCTGGCCGACCTCGAAGTGGAGCTGATCCGCCAGGCGCTGGAGTCGCAGGACGGGGTGGTGGCCCGCGCCGCCGATCTGCTCGGCATGCGTCGTACTACCCTGGTCGAGAAGATGAAAAAGTACGGGATGAGCAAGGACGTCTGAGGGTCAAAGCCTTGACGCAGAGCAGTAATCTATTGGTTTTAATAGATTAATTTAGTGGCATGGAAATTGAATAACCTGACCAGGTCGCCAGTTTGAGGTCAGGTTTATGACAGCCCAACAGCAGGATATCCCACTCCAGTCTCACGAAGTGAGCCAGCTTTACGCCATCTTCAAGGCGCTCCCGACCGGGGTGCTGTTGCTTGATGGCACTGGCATCATCACCCGTGCCAATCCGGCGGCGATAGACCTGCTGGGAGAGCCGCTGGAGGGGGAGCTCTGGCGTCATGTCATCACCCGCTGCTTCGAGCCGCGCGAGGATGATGGTCACGAGATCTCCCTGCGCGATGGTCGCCGGGTCCAGCTCTCGACTCAGCCGCTGCAGGATCAGGCGGGCCAGCTGGTCTTTATCAACGACTTGACCGAAACCCGTCAGCTGCAGGATCGCATCAACCACATGAAGCGGTTGTCGGCCCTTGGCAATATGGCCGCTTCGCTGGCCCACCAGATCCGCACCCCGCTCTCTGCCGCCATGCTCTATGCCGCCAACTTGGCCAACCGCACCCTCAAGCCCGAATCCCGAACCCAGTTTCAGCAAAAGCTGATGGCCCGGCTGCAGGACCTGGAGAAGCAGATCAACGACATCCTGCTGTTTGCCCGCAATGGCGACAACCAGGTGGTCACCCCCATCTCGGTGCAGGGTCTGCTGGCTGAAGTGCAGGCGGGGGCAGAGGCGTTCTGCGCCCAGCAGGGTTGCGAGCTGCACATGGAGGCGCCGGAGCCTGATCTCTGCCTGCTGGCCAACAGCAGTGCCCTCTCCGGAGCCATCAATAATCTCATCGCCAACGCCCAGCAGGCGGGGGCAACGTCACTTCTGGTGAGCGCGGTGCGCAGCGGTGCCCGGGTCGAGATGCGGGTGATCGACAATGGCAAGGGGATGCCTGCCCACCTGCTCAGCCAGATTTTCGAACCCTTCTTTACCACTCGCTCCCAGGGCACCGGCCTTGGGCTGGCGGTGGTGCAATCCGTCGTGCGTGCCCATCAGGGCGAGGTCGGTGTGGCCTCGGTTCCCGGAGAGGGCACCTGTTTTACTCTGTCGTTCCCCCTGCATCAGCAGCAGGTTCAACTTGGAGGTGCAGCATGAGCCTTGTTAAGGAGTTGTGCCGGCCGAGAGGGAGCCATATCAATGCGGCCAGGTTGGCTGTCGTGGGAGGTGTAGCATGACTCAGGCCCGGATCCTGGTAGTGGAAGATGACAATGGCCTGCGCGAGGCGCTGGTCGATACCCTGTTGCTTGGCGGCTATGAGTGCCGTGAAGTCGACAGCGGCGAGCGGGCCTTGCTGGCGCTCTCCCGTCAGCCGTTTGACATGGTGATCTCCGATATTCAGATGGGAGGAATGGATGGCCTGACTCTGTTGGCTACTATTCGCCAGCAGTATCCGCAGGTGCCGGTACTCCTGATGACTGCCTACGCCAACATCGACGGCGCGGTGCGTGCCATGCGGGAAGGGGCCATCGACTATCTGGCCAAACCCTTTTCGCCCGAGGTGTTGCTCAACCAGGTGAGTCGCTATGTGCCGGCCCAGAAGGTAGAAAAGCGAGCCGTGGTGTATGGCGACCCCAAGAGCGCCGAGCTGTTCCAGCTGGCGACCCGCGTGGCCAGAAGTGAGGCCACCGTGATGGTGACCGGCCCGAGTGGTACGGGGAAAGAGGTACTTGCCCGCTACATCCACGACAACTCCAACCGCGCCGAGCAGCCCTTTATCGCCATCAACTGCGCCGCCATTCCGGAGAACATGCTGGAGGCGACCCTGTTTGGCTACGAGAAGGGGGCGTTTACCGGCGCGGTGCAGGGGTGCCCCGGCAAGTTCGAGCAGGCACAGGGAGGGACTCTGCTGCTCGACGAGATCACCGAGATGGATCTGGGATTGCAGGCCAAGTTGTTGCGGGTGCTGCAGGAGAAAGAGGTAGAGCGGCTCGGCAGCCGCAAGATGATCCCGCTGGATGTGCGGGTCATCGCCACCAGCAACCGGGATCTCAAGAGGGCGGTACAGGATGGCCTGTTTCGCGAAGATCTCTACTACCGTCTCAACGTTTTTCCGCTGCGCTGGTCAGCCCTGTGCGAGCGACCCGGAGATATCTTGCCACTGGCTGAACATCTGCTGGCTCTCCATGCCAGCCAGCAAGGGCTGCCCACCCCGCAGCTGGAGCCGCAGGCGCGCGAGCGGCTGCTCTCTCATCCCTGGCCCGGCAACGTGCGCGAGCTCGACAACGTGGTACAGCGAGCGCTGATCCTCAGCCCTGATGGAGTGATCGATTGCGGCCACCTCATTCTGGAAGAGGTGGACGAGCAGGAGATGGAGTTTGCCGTTGCAGAGCGCGCTTATGGCTGTGATCGTCTCGGCAGCGAACTCAAGCAGCAGGAGCACCAGATCATTCTCGACACCCTGCAAGAGTGCAATGGCAGTCGCAAGGATGTGGCCGACCGGCTCGGGATCAGCCCGCGCACTCTGCGCTACAAGCTGGCCCAGATGCGGGATGCCGGTATCGACTTGCCCGCCTGAGTCAGGTTGGTAGCCTTCGTAGGGGGGATGTACCACTGTGTGGGAACCGTCATGGTCTTGATGGCGGCTCTCGATTATCATAGGGCCCTTGGCGTTTTGAGCCGGGGCCTTGTTTTTATTGGTAAAACAGGGAATCGCGCCGTTATAAAGGGACCCTTATGATCTCTCATCGAAAATTGGAAACCGTACTCAACCACCTGCTTGAGCCCCACGCCATCAAGGATTACTGTCCCAATGGTCTGCAAGTCGAGGGGCGCGAGCGCATTCGCAAGGTGGTGACCGGTGTGACCGCCAGTCAGGCCCTCATAGATGCGGCCGTGGCTGCCGATGCCGATGCCATTCTGGTTCACCACGGCTACTTCTGGAGCGGTGAACCGGCCCAGATCACCGGTATGAAGCAGCGTCGCATCAAGACCCTGCTGGCCCACGATATCAACCTGTTTGCCTACCATCTGCCACTGGATGTCCATCCCGAGGTGGGCAATAACGCCCAGCTCGCCAAGCTGCTCGATATCAAGGTGCGTCGCGGTCTGGAGCCGTGGAACAGCAAGAGCGTCGCCATGGTGGGCAAGCTGGAAGAGCCGATGAGCGGCAGCGATTTTGCCAAACTGATTGCCGAGCGTCTCGGTCGTGAGCCGCTCCACTGTGGCGACAGCGGCCCCGAGCTAATCCGTTCCGTGGCCTGGTGCACTGGCGGCGGCCAGAGCTACATCAATCTGGCGGCAGAGCAGGGCATCGACGCCTTTATCTCTGGCGAGGCTTCCGAGCAGACCATCCACACCGCTCGCGAGATGGGGATGCACTTCTACGCCGCCGGTCATCACGCTACAGAGCGCTACGGCGTCAAGGCGCTGGGAGAGTGGCTGGCGACCGTGCACGGGTTGGATGTCACCTTTATCGATATCGACAATCCGGTCTGATTAGCCGCGTAGCGGCGTCATCGGAGATGAACGTGGTCATTGCGTTGATCTATGGAAATGACAAGGGAGGCCTGGGCCTCCCTTGTTGTATTTTGCTTGCTGTGGTTAGCGGTTACTCGCAGGCATAGCCTGCCGGGCCAAGTTGCTTGCCATCGAGAAAGGCAGACCCATCTCGCATCTGCAAGCGCCTTTCACAGAACCACTGCACCACCAGCGGGTAGATACTGTGCTCCTGCACCTGTACCCGTGCTGCCACCTCATCGGCCTCATCTCCTTCGAAGATGGGAACGCAGGCCTGCAGGATCACCGGGCCACCGTCGAGCTCTTCGGTAACGAAGTGGACGCTGGCGCCATGCTCGCTATCACCAGCATCGATAGCGCGCTGGTGGGTGTGCAGCCCCTGATATTTCGGCAGCAGGGAGGGGTGGATATTGATCATCCGTCCGGCGAAGTGGCGAACCAGATCACCACTCAATATGCGCATAAAGCCGGCCAGTACCACCAGATCCGGCTGATAGTCAGCCATCAGCGCCAGCAGGGCGGCGTCATACTCCTCCCGGTTGGCAAACTGCTGCTGGCTGAGGGTGGTGGTTGCCACCCCTGCCTCTTGTGCGCGGATCAGGCCATAGGCGTCGGCCTTGTTGCTGATGACGCCGACCACCTCACCGGCAATCTTGCCGCTGGCACAGTGGTCGAGGATCGCCTGCAGATTGCTGCCGCTGCCGGAGATAAGGACGAGGATCCGCATCATTTGATGACGACCTGCTCCTCACCGTCTGCTGCTTTGGCGATATGACCGATGTGCCATGCGTTCTCGCCTTCTGCCTTGAGCAGGGTCAGGGCTTTTTCCAGCTGATGGGCAGGCAGGGCGATGATCATGCCGACACCGCAGTTGAAGGTGCGATACATCTCGTGACGGGTGACGTTGCCAGCCTGCTGCAGCCAGCTGAACACCGCCGGCCACTGCCAGCTCTGCTCGTCGATCACCGCTTGAGTTTTGGCGGGCAATACGCGGGGGATGTTCTCCCAGAAGCCACCGCCGGTGATGTGGGAGAGGGCGTGGATCTCGCACTCCTTGATGAGCTTGAGCACAGGTTTCACATAGATGCGGGTCGGCTCCAGCAGGGCGTTGGCCAAGGTGGTGTCACCCAGCGGCTGATGAACATCTGCCTTGGAGACCTCGAGAATTTTACGGATCAGGGAGAAACCGTTGGAGTGGGGGCCGCTGGCGGCCAGCGCGATCAGGGCATCCCCTTCGCCGACCTTGCTGCCGTCGATGATCTCGCTCTTCTCCACCACGCCGACGCAGAAACCGGCGATGTCGTAGTCTTCCCCTTCATACATGCCCGGCATCTCGGCGGTTTCGCCGCCCACCAGGGCGCAGCCTGACTGCTCGCAGCCGGCACCGATGCCAGTGACCACGGCCGCTGCTGTGTCCACATCCAGCTTGCCGGTAGCGTAGTAGTCGAGGAAGAAGAGGGGCTCGGCACCCTGTACGATCAGGTCGTTGACGCACATGGCCACCAGATCGATACCCACGGTGTCATGTTTTTTCAGATCGATGGCGAGGCGCAGCTTGGTGCCCACACCGTCGGTGCCGGAGACCAGCACCGGCTCCTTGTAGCCCGCAGGGATTTGACACAAGGCCCCAAAGCCGCCAAGACCACCAAGGACTTCAGGACGACGAGTGCGCTTTGACACGCCCTTGATACGTTCAACCAGTGCATTGCCGGCATCGATATCCACGCCAGCATCCTTGTAGCTCAGTGAGGTTTTGTCAGTCACGAGTAGTCCCCGTCATGTGAGAAGTGGAGGGTAAAATTCGGGGCGTATTCTAACAGTGGCGGTGAAAAACCAGAAAGGAAATCGTTTGCGCGTTTTTGCGCAAAACTGCTCTACAAGCGGCGGCTTTTGTTGTATGATTCCGCGATTTTTTTGCGGCAGGTTAGAGGAGATAATAATGAAAGTCGTTGAAGTCAAACACCCCCTGGTCAAACACAAGATCGGTCTGATGCGTGAAGGCGATATCAGCACCAAGCGTTTCCGTGAACTGGCCAAAGAAGTGGGCAGTTTGTTGACCTATGAAGCTACCTCTGACTTCGAAACCGAGAAGGTTATCATCGATGGCTGGAATGGGCCAGTAGAAGTTGACCAGATCAAGGGCAAGAAGGTAACCGTCGTACCGATCCTGCGTGCCGGCCTTGGCATGATGGATGGCGTACTGGAGCACATGCCGAGTGCCCGCGTCAGCGTGGTCGGTATCTACCGCGATGAAGAGACCCTGCAGCCGGTTCCCTACTTCGAGAAGATCGTCAGCAACATCGAAGAGCGTCTGGCGTTGGTCATCGACCCCATGCTGGCCACCGGCGGCTCCATGATCGCCACTATCGATCTGCTGAAAAAGAAAGGCTGCCAGTCCATCAAGGTGCTGGTGCTGGTTGCCGCGCCGGAAGGCATCAAGGCGCTGGAAGCCGCTCACCCGGATGTGGAGCTGTTCTGTGCCTCCATCGATCAGGGCCTGAACGAGAAAGGCTACATCGTGCCGGGTCTGGGCGATGCCGGCGACAAGATCTTCGGTACCAAGTAAGTTGCTGTGATACGCCGCCTCTGCCGAGGTGGCTGACGGAGCCGGCGTCCTGCCGGCTTCGCTGTTTATGGCCTTTGTCCCAGCCTTGCCGCAGGACGCGCCTTGCCGCTACCATAAGCACCATCTCCCATTTCGAGACTCTGTTCATGTTCAAACGTGTTGTGACCGCCCTCTGCTGCGGCTTGTCATTCATCGCCTCGGCCGCTCAGGTGACCGACCTCTATCAGGGCAAGGCCCCGACCACCGGCGACATGGTGGCTGCTCAGGGTCAGGCGTTGGGCGAGGTGTTGATCAAGGTGACCGGCAAGCGGGATATTCTGACCCAGCCTGCCGTGGTCAAGGCGCTGGCTGCGCCGGGCGACTATGTAAAGAGCTATGGCTATCAGGATGTGGATTCGGTCAAGTATCTGAAGGCCGAGTTCAAGAGCGACAAGGTCAACAGCCTGGTCTCCGAGAGCAAATTCGCCCTGCTTGGCCCGGCTCGTCCCCAGATGGCTCTCTGGCTGGTGGTGGATCAGGGTGAGCGCCATCTGCTGGCAGACCAGTCTACCGATGGCTGGGCACAGGCACTGCGCGAACAGACCCTGGCGCTGGGGCTGCCGGTCAGCATTCCCCTGATGGATCTCGACGACAACATGGCGGTCAGTGCCACCGACGTGTGGGGCCGTTTTGCCGATCCCATCCTCAAGGCGAGCCAGCGTTATGGTGCCGAGATGGTGGTGCTGGGCAAGCTGACCCCGGAAGGGGACAAGTGGAGCATCGACTGGGGGCTCTACGGTCCCAAGGCTGCTGGTGAAGTGGCCGAACTGACCCGAGGCAACACCACGGGTACCCAGGCCGAAGTGGCGCAAGGGCTTGCCGATACCCTGGCTACCTGGCTGGTGAAAAACTACGGCGCCCGCATCTCGGGGCCGGCAACCAGTCAGACCCTGGTGGTGGATGGTCTCTCCGATGTGGACAGCATGATCTCCGTGCAGAAGATGCTGCAGGGGATGGCTAACGTCAGCAAGGTGGAGATCGGCAAGCTGGAAGGCAATCAGGTCACCTTCAATTTCACCCTGCAGGGGGAGCAGAGCGAGTTGGTGCGCGCCCTGCAGCTGGAGAGCCGCTTGCACAAGGTTGACGATAATGGCAGCAATCTGCGTTACCAATGGTCGCAGCCCTGATTTCACAAGGCTTTTGTCTACCGCCCGGCTTGTCCGGGCGGTTCTCTATCTGCCATTGCGATGGTACACTTAGCCACAAATGTCACAGTCAAAGCCCAACGAGTGAAGCAACCGGCCCAACTGTCCCTAGCCGTACAACTACCGGATGATGAAACCTTCGTCAGTTTTTATCCCGGCACCAATGCTCACCTGATCACCGCCCTCAAGAATGCGGCCATCGGTCAGGGGTCGCCTTTCCTCTATTTCTGGGGAGCCAAGGGCTCCGGGCGCTCCCATCTGCTCCATGCCACCTGTGCCGAGGTCAATGCCCGCGATGCGGCGGCGGCCTATCTCTCCCTCGATCAGTTTGAACAGCTCGACCCCAGCATGCTTGATGCCCTCGAAAGCCTGCCGTTGGTCTGCCTCGACAGCATTGAGGCTATCGCCGGCAATGCCGTTTGGGAGCGGGCGCTGTTTGATTTTTACAATCGCTGGCAGGAGAAAGGGGAAGGGACGCTGATCGTCACCGGTTGCAGCGCGCCGCGCAAGCTGGGGCTGCAGCTGCCGGATCTCGCCTCGCGCCTTGACTGGGGGGTGAGTTTCCATCTTGAAGAGCTGGATGATGAAGGCAAGCTCAGTGCCCTGCAGCTGCGTGCCGAGCTGCGGGGCTTCAAACTGCCCATCGATGTGGGCCGCTTCCTGCTCAACCGTCTCTCGCGCGATATGCGCACCTTGCTTACCACTCTCAATCAGCTCGACAACGCCTCATTTCGCGCCAAGCGCAAGCTGACCATTCCCTTTGTCAAAGAGATCCTCGAGCTCTGATCCTCTCGGCGGTGTGCGGTTGTGCGCCTGACTTTCGTTTGAGTGGCAGATAAAAAGAAACCCCGGCTTCAGGCCGGGGTTTTGCTATCTCAAGGACTCTCTCAAACAGTTCTGCCTATTAGTGGAACTGATCTTCTTCGGTCGAGCCGGTCAGCGCAGTCACCGAGGATTGGCCACCCTGAATGACGGTGGTCACCTTGTCGAAGTAACCGGTACCCACTTCCTGCTGGTGGGCCACGAAGGTGTAGCCACGGCTGGCTGCGGCAAATTCCGGCTCCTGCACCATCTCGACGTAGTGCTTCATCCCTTCGCCACGGGCGTACTGGTAGGCCAGTTCGTACATGTGGAACCACATGTTGTGGATACCCGCGAGGGTGATGAACTGGTACTTGTAGCCCATGTCTGAGAGCTCCTGCTGGAAGCGGGCGATGGTGGCATCGTCCAGATTTTTCTTCCAGTTGAAGCTCGGCGAGCAGTTGTAGGCCAGGATGCGATCCGGGAACTTGGCCTTGATCGCTTCGGCAAACTTGCGCGCTTCGTCCAGATCCGGCTTGGCGGTTTCACACCACACCATGTCGGCATAAGGGGCGTAAGCCAGACCGCGAGCAATGGCCTGATCGATACCGGCACGTACCTTGTAGAACCCTTCGGCAGTGCGCTCGCCAGTCAGGAAGTCTGCATCGTACGGGTCAGCGTCGGTGGTCAACAGGTCTGCGGCGTTGGCGTCGGTACGGGCGATCACCAGAGTTGTGGTGCCGCACACATCGGCTGCCAGACGGGCGGCAACCAGCTTCTGCACCGCTTCCTGGGTCGGCACCAGTACCTTGCCGCCCATGTGGCCACATTTTTTCACCGATGCCAGCTGATCTTCGAAGTGCACGCCGGCGGCACCTGCTTCAATCATCCCCTTCATCAGTTCGAAGGCGTTCAGCACGCCGCCGAAACCGGCTTCCGCATCCGCCACGATGGGCAGGAAGTAGTCGATAAAGCCCTCATCCTGCGGCCCGACCTTGTTGGCCCACTGGATCTGGTCGGCACGGGCGAAAGAGTTGTTGATGCGCTCCACCACTGACGGCACCGAGTTGGCCGGGTAGAGGGACTGATCCGGATACATGGTGGAGGACAAGTTGTTGTCCGCCGCCACCTGCCAGCCGGAGAGGTAGATCGCCTCGATCCCCGCCTTGGCCTGCTGCACCGCCTGACCACCGGTCAGGGCGCCGAGGCAGTTGACGTAGCCTTTCTTGGCGTCGCCGTGGATCAGCCCCCACAGCTTGTCGGCACCGCGTTGGGCCAGGGTGTGCACCGGCTGCAAGCTGCCGCGCAGGTTTACCACATCTTCGGCGCTGTAGCCGCGCTTGATCCCTTTCCAGCGGGGGTTTTCCGCCCAGTCTTTCTCGATAGCCTGGATCTGTTGCTCACGGGTCAGTGCCATATCAGTTCCCTCTTTCATTGATTTCACGTTTCCATTGACTTGTTATTGGCGAGCCCCGCCCGGGGCCCGGAGTTCAGAGCCGCTCGTAACCGGGCAGCGTCAGAAAATCGATCAGGGTATCGGCGCAGGTGATCTCTTCCATCAGCTCGCTCGCCTCGGCAAAGCGACCCGATTGCCAACGCTCGGCACCCACTTCGGCTTTGACCACCTCCTGCTCCTCGGCCAGCATCTGGCGGAACAGCTCCTTGGTCACCACCTTGCCGTTGGCGAGGCTCTTGCCGTGGCGGATCCACTGCCAGATGGAGGTGCGGGAGATCTCGGCGGTGGCGGCATCTTCCATCAGGCCGTAGATGGGCACGCAGCCGTTACCGTTGATCCAGGCCTCCAGATATTGCAGGGCAACCCGGATATTGGTGCGCATGCCGGCCTCGGTGCGCTCCCCCTCACAGGGGGCCAGCAGGTCGGCGGCGGTGATGGGAGCATCCTGCTCGCGCAGCACGCCGATCTGGTTCTTGGCACCCGCCGCAATGGTGGCGTTGAACACCGCCATTGCAGTATCGGCGAGGCCAGGGTGGGCCACCCAGGTGCCATCGTGGCCGTTATTGGCTTCGCGCTCCTTGTCCGCTTTAACCTTGGCAAAGACCTGTTCGTTGACGGCCGCGTCCTTGGCCGGAATAAAGGCGGCCATACCACCCATCGCCAGCGCACCGCGCTTGTGACAGGTCTTGATCAGCAGCCGCGAGTAGGCGGAGAGGAACGGCTTGTCCATGGTTACCACCTGGCGGTCCGGCAGGACCCGATCCGGATGGTTCTTCAAGGTCTTGATGTAGCTGAAGATGTAGTCCCAGCGGCCGCAGTTCAGCGCAACGATGTGATCCTTCATCTGATAGAGCAGCTCGTCCATCTCGAATACGGCCGGCAGGGTTTCAATCAGCACGGTGGCCTTGATGGTGCCGCGGGGAAGACCGAACTTGTCCTCGGTCCAGGCGAATACCTCGCTCCACCAGCGCCCTTCCAGATGGCTCTGCAGCTTGGGTACATAGAAGTAGGGGCCGGAGCCTTTGGCCAGCAGCGCCTGATAGTTGTGCAGGAAGTAGAGAGCAAAATCGAACAGGCCGCCGGGGACGGGCTCGCCATCGAAGGTGACATGTTTTTCCGGCAGGTGCAGACCACGAACCCGGCAAATGAGGACGGCCGGATTGGGGTTCAGGGTATAAGCCTTTCCTTCCGGACTGGTGTAGGAGACGGTACCGTTGACTGCATCGCGCAGGTTGATTTGACCCTCGATCACCTTGTTCCAGGCGGGGGCCAGTGAGTCCTCGAAGTCCGCCATAAACACCTTGACGTTGGCGTTGAGGGCGTTGATCACCATCTTGCGCTCGACCGGGCCGGTGATCTCCACACGGCGATCTTGCAGGTCGGCGGGAATGCCGCGAATGGTCCAGTCACCGTCACGGATGTGGGCGGTTTCCGGCAGGAAGTCCGGCAGCTCGCCACCATCGATACGGGCCTGACGTGCCACACGTTGTTTCAGCAATTCCCCTCTTTGGGGAGCAAAACGTTCCACCAGTTCGGAGACCAGAGCCACCGCGTCCGGCGTCAGAATTTGCGCGTATTCGGGCAGCATCTCGCCCTGGATGCGAAGGCGGGCGCTACAGTGGGTCTGAGCCGGTGCCGACATAAGGTTCACTCCTTTGAGAATTACATTTTGAACTAACTAACTACGACTAAAGTCGAATCCCTGTTCCTGAAACGTTCCCGCAACAACGGGATAACACGATTGATAAGGTGCGAAATATTGTCGATTACGTCAACAGTTTTTTTAAAACGCCTGTTTGGGGTCGATGTTTAAGTTGATGTTTTTAATTGAGTTATTGGATTGGTATAAAAGCTCTACACAGATGGTTATGCTCCTGGTTTTTCTGTCCGGGCGATGGCTCGTCCGGTCGCCCTTCTTGTCATGTGATTCGTAACTTATTACGTAATAAAATTACAAATGCAAAAACAAATCCCGACCTTACTCCAGGCTTTTGAAAAACAGCTGTATGAAGTGCGTTTAAATATTTCAATCAATAGGCTGATGGCGTTGATGCTGGATAGTGAACGTTCGTTTAAAACTGTCTGGCTTTCGCAGGGCTCTGTTGGCGCTGACGGCTTGCCGCATTGAAAGTGGAGCGCAATAACGTAGGTTTGTATCAGCTGATGGGGATTAACCCGGCGGGGAGCGGTGGTTAAATGGCAGTCAATTACACTGCGTAATCATGTTTTGGTAGTGGTTTGTCGTTTTTTTTAAGGCGGTACGTCTCAAGAGGCATAAGACGGGGAAAAGCAGGGAAAAAATCAGGCAAAGAGAGGGAAAATCGCCCGCAGGCGGGCTCAGTAGTCATCGTCAGGTTCGGCCAGATCGATGACATCCAGCTGGATGACCAACTCTTCCTCTTCACCCTGCGGGGGGCAGGAGTTGTCGTGAGGAACAGGGTAGAGCGGAATGAGCGGGGTGAAATCGGTGGTCTGGTTCATGCTTGCTCCCGTGTTGAATGCAAGCCGGCCAGTGATCCCTTCACTTGTGCCTCCACCTCCCTGTCTTGATACCGGCGGAAAGTTGCGCATATTAATGATCGCATCAAAAAGATTCAAGCGATTCTGTACGTTTTTTGTTCCTGACGATGATGGCGCGGGTTGAACCGGGCAAAAGGCCGGGAAAGGGAAGGCTGGTCAGAGCAAAAACGGGAGCAAAAAAATAGCCCAGTCGTTTGACTGGGCTATTTTCGGGGAATAATGGTCGGCGTGAGAGGATTTGAACCTCCGACCCCTGACACCCCATGACAGTGCGCTACCTGGCTGCGCTACACGCCGACAAGGTCAGTCTGAGCTGACGGGGAGGAAGTCTAATGATCTGCACTCATGGGTGCAACTCCTTTTTTATCATAGAGATGCCGACTGCTTCATTATTGCGCAGCCAAGATGCGGCTTGGGCGGAGGAGGGAGTTTTGGCATAATCGCCGCCCCGCAGCAGCCACTATTCATGCAAGATATTCATGATGTCGGCTGAAAGGTGTGGAAGTATGGAATACCAATGCAGAGATTGAACAGACAGAGAGGCATGGCCGTGAAACCAGCAGAGGGGGCCGATGCGCCGGAACAGGCCGCAACGGATGAGAAGTGGATGCGCCATGCCATGGCACTGGCGGGCCGCGCCGAGGGGATCGGTGAGATCCCGGTTGGGGCCGTGCTGGTGCTGGGTGACGAGATCGTGGGGGAGGGGTGGAACCGCTCCATCAGCGAGCACGATGCCTGCGCCCATGCCGAAGTGATGGCCATCCGCGCGGCAGGTAGCCGGCTGGAGAACTACCGCCTGCTCGACACCACCCTCTATGTGACGCTGGAGCCCTGCTGCATGTGTGCCGGTGCCCTCATCCATAGCCGGGTCAAGCGGGTGGTCTTTGGCGCCCGGGATCTCAAAACGGGTGCGGCGGGGTCGGTGTTCGAGATCTTGCAGGACCCGCGTCACAACCACAGGGTCGAGCTGACCGCTGGTGTGCTCGCCGAGGCCTGCTCGACCCAGCTCTCCGATTTCTTCAAGCGGCGCCGCGCCGAGAAAAAGGCGGCCAAACTGGCGCTGCAACAATCGGGTGAGGCTTCCGCCTGAGCCTGTTGGCGGCGGGATGCACTAACCCGCCGCTTGTAATTTTTTAATCACTTTAAAAAAACAATCAGTTATTAGGCCTTCACTCCCTCTCTACTTTGGTATTCCGTCCCCTGTTTATCCTGCTTATTTAAGGTGGCTGGTGTAACAAAACTGTCATGCAACCGCCATATAATGCCGCCAAGCCTAGCTTACATTGAGGTTTTGCATGTCATCGGAATCGTTACACCTGGGTATGGCGGGGAGTCGAAAACGCCGCATCAAGGACAAATTGGCCAAGTACGGCGTCACCACGGGTGGGGCGCTGGTGCTGGTGGCGCTCCTGCTTATCTTCTTTTACCTGCTCTATGTGGTGAAGCCCATTTTCAATGGCGCCACGATGGAGCCGACCGCCTCGTTTACCCTGCCGACAAGCGGCAAGACCGCCTGGCTCGGGGTGGAGGAGCAGAACGAGATCGGTTATCGCTTCAGCGACAACGGGCAGGTCAACTTCTTCGCCGTGCAGGGCGATGGCAAGATCAAGGTCGGTCAATCCCTCGGTCAGGCTGAGGTAGCCGGTGACGTCACTGCCGTGGCGCCACCCGCGCCGGGTCAGAAGCTGATCGCCTACGGTTTTGCCGACGGCAAGGCACAGGTGGTTCAGCCCTCCTTCAAGGTCTCCTATCCCAACGATGTGCGTGTCATTGAGCCCAGCCTCCAGTACCCCTTCGGCGAAGAGCCGGTGGTAGTGGATCCCGAGGGCAAGGCGCTCAAGACCATGGTGTTTGAAGCCACCAAGGACAAGATGGCCGCCGCCGCCGTGACCGAAGATGGTCGTGGCGTGATGACGGTGATGAGCGGTGAGGAGAACTTCCTCTCCGGCGAGATCGAGTGGAGTGCCCAGAACTACACCATTCCCTCCCTGCCGCGCCATGTGGATCAGATGCTGCTCACCCCCAACCTGCGCATTCTGTTCGTGCGCGAGGGCAACCGCCTCTCTGTCTACGACATCCAGAACCTGAGCGATATCTCGGTGCGCAACGTGCTGGAGATCAACGCCCCCAATGCCAACGTGACCCGGGTCGAGCTGCTCTCCGGCGCCTCCTCCCTGCTGGTGGGCAACGACAATGGCGTTATCTCCCAGTGGTTTGAAGTGGCAAAGGATGGCAAACGCCAGTTCACCCAGATCCGTGACTTCAAGGGTGATGGCGCCGTGGCGCAGCTCACCCCGGAGCACTTTCGCAAGGGCTTCATCAGTGCCGACAAGGATGGCACCGTCAGCTTCTTCCATGCCACCGGCGAGACCA
Organism: Aeromonas sp. FDAARGOS 1410; assembly: GCF_019048745.1. Lineage (NCBI taxonomy): Bacteria > Pseudomonadati > Pseudomonadota > Gammaproteobacteria > Aeromonadales > Aeromonadaceae > Aeromonas > Aeromonas sp. FDAARGOS 1410. Next base: position 2,152,117 of record NZ_CP077401.1, read on the forward strand.
AGTTGCTGAGCGAGCATGTCGATGGCGGCGCCTTCTCTGCGCTGGCCATTTCGCCGCGCCACAACCTGCTGCTGACCCAGCAGGGCGATACGTTCAAGCTGTTTGCGGTGGAGAACGAGCACCCCGAGGTGACCTGGTCTGCCCTGTGGCAACAAGTGTGGTACGAAGGGTACCCCGAGCCCCAGTATGTGTGGCAATCCACCTCCGCCAGCAACGATTTTGAAGCCAAGCTGAGTCTGGTGCCGCTGGTATTCGGTACCCTGAAAGCTTCCTTCTATGCCATGGTGTTTGCGGTGCCGCTCGGCGTCGCCGGCGCCATCTACACCGCCTACTTCATGTCGGCGGGGCTGCGCAAATATGTCAAACCGACTGTCGAGATCATGGCGGCCCTGCCGACCGTTATCCTCGGCTTCCTGGCTGGTCTCTGGCTGGCGCCCATCATCGAGGGCTCCCTGCCCGGCGTGGTGCTGCTGCTGATCCTGCTGCCGGCGGGAATGCTGCTGACTGCGCTGGTGTGGAACTACCTGCCGGAGCGCAGCCGCACCTGGTTGCCGGAGGGGTGGCACGCCATCCTGCTCATTCCGGTGCTGCTCTTCATCGGTTGGGGGGCGTTCGCACTGAGCCCGCTTATCGAGAATGCCTTTATGCACGGTGATTCGCGCATCTGGCTGACCCACGACATGGGCATCAAGTTCGACCAGCGCAACTCGCTGGTGGTTGGTATCGCCATGGGCTTTGCGGTCATTCCGACCATCTTCTCCATCGCTGAAGATGCGGTCTTCTCGGTGCCCAAGCACCTGACCCAGGGCTCGCTGGCCCTCGGTGCCACCCCGTGGCAGACCCTGAGCCGGGTGGTGATCCTCACCGCCAGCCCGGGCATCTTCTCGGCGGTGATGATGGGCCTTGGCCGCGCCGTGGGCGAGACCATGATCGTGCTGATGGCCACCGGCAACACCCCCATCATGGACTTCTCCATGTTCCAGGGGCTGCGTACCCTCGCCGCCAACATTGCGGTAGAGATGCCGGAGTCGGAAGTGGGCAGCTCCCACTATCGGGTGCTGTTCCTCGCAGCCTTCGTCCTGTTCGTGTTCACCTTCTTGTTCAACACCCTGGCCGAGTTCATCCGTCAGCGGTTGCGTGAAAAATACAGCTCTCTGTAAGGACCAAGGAATGACAATGGGTAAGTGGTTTAAATCAGGGGCCCCGTGGATCTGGATGACCGGCGGCGCCGTCAGCCTGAGTCTGGTCGCGGTACTGGGGCTGTTGCTGCTCATCGGCTGGCGTGGTCTGGTCTACTTCTGGCCTCACCCCATCTATGAGTGGCAGCTGGAAGATGCGAGTGGCAACAAGAGCGTGCTGATCGGCGAGATCAATGATCGCGAGTTGGTGCCGGTGGAGCGCTTGCGCGCCGCAGGCCTGCCGCTCAAGGGGGAGGAGCGCGAGCTGCTGACCCGCTATCTGGTCAAGACCGGCAACCGCGAGTTTGTCGATCTGGACTTCCGCTGGGTGCTGGAGACCGACATCAAGTCACAGAGTCAGCCGGTCGAGCTCGCCATGATTGAGCGTGCCACCAACGGCAACTTCTACGGCTACATCAGTTCGGTCAAAGAGGATGGGCGCGAGATCACCACGGATCTGCACGCCGCTCTGCAGCGGGTGCTGGCGCGGGCCAATGGCCTCTCCGAACAGGCGAACGACCTGCAGAAAGGGGACATCGGCAGCATCAACTATCAGCTGGAGCGGCTGCGCCTCAAGGAGCGCAAGGCCGAGCTTGAGAATAACCTGACCGATCAGCTCAAAGCCCAGCTGGCGAGCGAGCGTCAGGCTCTCAACGATCGCTATCAGGTGCTGGAGAAGGAGCTCTTCTCCCTGCGCAGTCAGGCTGACCGAGACAGCATCACCGTCAAGGATATGCGTGGTGAGCTGGTGACCATGCCGATGTCCAAGGTACTGGATGTGGTGTGGCCCAATGACATGAGCCTGCTGGCCAAGGTGGGTTACTGGTTCCACCAGATCGGCAAGTTTGTCTCCGACGATCCCCGTGAAGCCAACACCGAGGGCGGGGTATTCCCGGCCATCTTCGGCACCGTCTTCATGGTGTTCCTGATGGCGATCATCGTGACCCCGCTCGGCGTGATTGCGGCGGTCTACCTGCACGAGTATGCGGGCAAGAACAGCCTGACCAAGCTTATCCGCATCGCGGTCATCAACCTGGCGGGCGTGCCCTCCATCGTTTACGGCGTGTTTGGTCTGGGCTTCTTCGTCTATACCCTGGGGGGCAGCATCGACCGCCTCTTCTATCCGGAAGCGCTGCCGAGCCCGACCTTTGGCTCACCCGGCGTGATCTGGTCGGCGCTGACCCTGGCCATCCTGACCCTGCCGGTGGTGATCGTCTCCACCGAAGAGGGGCTGGCGCGGATCCCGAGCACCATCCGTCAGGGCTCGCTGGCGCTGGGTGCTACCCAGGCCGAGACCCTGTGGCGCATCGTGTTGCCGATGGCGAGCCCGGCCATCATGACCGGCCTTATTCTGGCGATTGCCCGTGCGGCCGGTGAAGTGGCGCCGCTGATGCTGGTGGGGGTGGTGAAACTGGCACCGACCCTGCCGATGGATGGCAACTTCCCGTATCTGCATGTGGAGCGCAAGTTCATGCACCTGGGCTTCCACATCTATGACGTCGGCTTCCAGAGCCCCAACGTCGAGGCGGCGCGTCCTCTGGTCTACGCCACCTCCTTCCTGCTGGTGACGGTGATCGTTGGTCTCAACCTGACGGCTATCGGTATTCGCAACCACCTGCGCGAGAAATTCCGGTCGCTGGAACATTGATAGGCCAGCCACCACAGAGACGGGCAGGAGACAGGTCCCCTGCCAGCCAAGCGTTCCGGCCGCGGGCGATGAGATTGCCCGCCGCCACCGACAGATTTTGAGGTAACAGATGATCAACGTAACGACCGCCGCGACCCAGCATACCGCGACCGACCTGCTCAACCTGAGCCCGGAGCAGACCGCGCTGGAGGTGAAGGATCTCAACCTGTACTACGGCAGCAAACAGGCGCTGTTCAACGTCAACATGAAGATCCCCAAAGGTCAGGTGACCGCCTTTATCGGCCCCTCCGGTTGCGGTAAATCGACCCTGCTGCGCTGCATCAACCGGATGAACGATCTGGTGGAAATTTGCCGCATCGATGGCGAGATCCAGCTGCATGGTCAAAACATCTATGACAAGAGCGTCGATGTTTCCGCCCTGCGTCGTCGGGTGGGCATGGTGTTCCAGCGCCCCAACCCCTTCCCCAAGTCCATCTACGAGAACGTGGTTTATGGCCTGCGTCTGCAGGGGATCAACGATCGCCGTACCCTGGACGATGCCGCCGAGCGCTCCCTGCGCGGCGCGGCGCTGTGGGATGAGGTGAAGGATCGTCTGCACGACAACGCCTTCGGTCTTTCAGGTGGTCAGCAGCAGCGTCTGGTGATTGCCCGCGCCATTGCCATCGAGCCGGAAGTGCTGCTGCTCGATGAACCGACCTCGGCACTCGACCCGATTTCCACCCTCACCATTGAGGAGCTGATCAACGAGCTCAAGAGCCAGTTCACCGTGGTGATCGTGACCCACAACATGCAGCAGGCGGCGCGGGTCTCGGATCAGACCGCCTTCATGTACATGGGCGAGCTGATTGAGTACTCGGATACCAACACCATCTTCACCACCCCGGCCAAGAAGAAGACCGAAGACTACATCACCGGTCGCTACGGTTAAGGAGAGGAGAGGATGAACCACCACAAACAGATTGGCAGTCAATTCAACGGCTAAGGCATAATCGGAGCATCAAGGACTATTTGTATGGACAATATGAACCTCAATAAACATATCTCCGGTCAGTTCAATGCCGAGCTCGAGAGTGTGCGCAACCAGGTGCTGGTGATGGGTGGCATGGTAGAGCAGCAGCTCACCGACGCCATCGCGGCGATCCACGACCAGGATCTGGAAGCGGCGCGCAAGATTGTGGCCAATGACCACAAGGTCAACGCCATGGAAGTTGCGATCGACGAGGAGTGCACCCGTATCATCGCCAAGCGCCAGCCGACCGCCTCCGACCTGCGTCTGGTGATGGCCATCATCAAGACCATCACCGATCTGGAGCGCATTGGCGATGTGGCGGACAAGATCGCCCGCATGCTGACCGACAACGCCAACAAGCCGCAGCCGCCGCTGGTGTCGTTGGAGAACATGGGCCGCCGTACCATCAAGATGCTGCACGACGTGCTCGATGCCTTCGCCCGGATGGATCTGGACGCGGCACTGGCGGTCTACAAGGAAGATGACAAGGTAGACCGCGAGTACGAGTCCATCATCCGCGAGCTGATGACCTACATGATGGAAGATCCCCGCACCATACCGCAGGTGCTCAACGTGCTGTGGGCAGCGCGGGCTATCGAGCGGGTTGGCGATCGCTGCCAGCACATCTGCGAGTACATCGTCTACTACGTCAAGGGCAAGGACGTGCGCCACACCAAGGCGGACGATCTGGGCACCCTGCTGGGCAAGGGCTAAGCGAAAAGTGAATAAAAAGGCGCGTCAGGCGCCTTTTTTGTTGCATAACTGGTCGGAGTAAGATAAAGCCCCCAACTGGCTGTTTTCTGATAGAATACTCCCCCTGTGTGAGTCCCGGATGGACTCACGGTCCGGTCTCCCGGGCCCAGTTTGCCGTCTTGTGCTAAGGCGGGCGTAGCAATTAGGTTAATCATGAGTTTTGCCGATAGTTTGTTCTTTCTGATGCTGCTGGTTGGCGGCAGTGTGTTCTTCTCCCTCTCCGAGATCTCCCTCGCGGCCTCCCGCAAAATCAAATTGCAGGTGATGGCTGATGAAGGCAATCGTCAGGCCGAAAAGGTGCTGGCACTGCAGGCCCAGCCGGGCAATTTCTTTACCGTGGTGCAGATTGGCCTCAATACCGTTGCCATTCTGGGCGGTATCCTGGGTGAGTCTGCCCTCAACCCCGCCATCAAGGGGATCGTCTCCGAGTTCTATCAGGGCCCCTGGCTTGGCGAGATCAGCTCCGGTGCGTCCTTCGTGTTCGTCACCGGTATGTTTATCCTCATCGCCGACCTGATGCCCAAGCGCCTGGCCATGATCATGCCCGAGCAGATCGCCGTGGTGGTGGTGCGTCCCATGCTCTTCTTTGTCACCGTGCTGATGCCGCTGGTGTGGATCTTCAACGGACTGGCCAACGCCCTGTTCCGTCTGATGCGGGTCTCCACCGTGCGCAACGACGAGATCACCTCGGATGATATCTATGCAGTGATGGATGCCGGTGCCGAAGCGGGGGTCATCCAGCGCGAGGAGCATCAGCTCATCGAGAACGTGTTCGAGCTGCAGTCCCTTGGCGTGACCTCCGCCATGACCGCGCGCGAGAGCCTCATCTACTTCACCCTGCAAGAGGATGAAGAGAGCATCAAGGCCAAGATCGCCGAGCACCCGCACAACAAGTTTCTGGTCTGTGACCACAACCTCGACAGCATCAAGGGCTTTGTCGATGCCAAAGAGCTGCTGATCCGCGTCATCGGTGGCCAGAGCATCGATCTCAACAGCGGCTCGCTGGTGCAGAACGTCATCATCATTCCCGATACCCTCAACCTCTACGAGGCGATGGAGTACTTCAAGAACCACAGAGGCGACTTTGCCGTGGTGATGAACGAGTACGCGCTGGTGGTGGGTATCGTCACCATGAACGACCTGATGAGTACCGTCATGGGCGAGTGGGCTACCCACGTGGTGGAAGAGCAGATTGTGCAGCGGGACGAGAGCTCCTGGCTGGTGGACGGGGTCACCCCTATCTCCGACGTGATGCGTGCCTTCGATATTGAAGAGTTCCCTGACGATCAGAACTACGAGACCATCGCCGGCTTTATCATGTACATGCTGCGCAAGATCCCCAAACGGACCGATTCGGTCAAATATGCGGGTTACAAGTTCGAAGTGGTGGATATCGACAGCTACAAGATCGATCAGCTGCTGGTCACCCGGATTGAACCCGCTGTCGTTACCGACAAGCTTGCTCAGGATGCGTAAAAGGAGCTTTCAGGAGTCATGAAAATGCAGTCTCATTCCCGTGCGATCGCCTGTGTGGTGCTCGCTCTGGCACTCGGCGCCTGTAGCCAGAGTGCACCGCGCAAGGCGACCGTTACTGCCAAACCGGTGGCGCCAAAGCCCGCCGTGGTTGTGCCGCAGCCGGACCCCGATGCGGTGGTGCAGAGCGCTGTGGCTGAGCCCAGCCCGGTGTTTGACGAGGAGTATCACGGGCCGGAGCAGGGATCGCTGGAGTCGGTGACCGCCCTGTTTGCCCGTGGCTACATCGAGTCGGCCATGCGTGAAACCATGCTGGCGGCGGTGAAGAATGACTATCCGCTGCTCGGTATGCGAGATGTGCGGCTGACCGATCCGGTTTACAAGTTCCTCACCTCGACCCATGCCACCACCACGGCGCACGACTACCTCTATGCCGGTGTGCAACGTCGTCTGGGCCGCCCGCTCAGCCCTGCCCAGTGGGAGCAGATCTGGCGCCGCTTGCCGCAGGATGGTCGGGTATCCGACTGGGTGAAACAGATCAAGCGGGTACTGGCCGGACATTAAGCGGCCAGCTCACCATATCGCCACAAAGGCCACCTTCGGGTGGCCTTTTGCATTTCTGCGTTTGTCTCGCCGTGTGCATGCTGATTTCTGCTGCGACGGATTGCCGTTAGTGGCACTTTGTTTTATCTTGATTTGGCCATCTAAACATCTATATGTTTTTATGGCCATATCGTCGGGTACTTCACCCGGATGAAGCCGGACGATCTGTTGCGATTCAACATGAAACCGCAGATCAGCAAGACACATACGCAAATAACAAAGAGACACGACAGATGGAAACCAGGGAATTGTGGGTGCTGGATGGGGGCATGGGGCGCGAGCTGGCACGGCGAGGAGCGCCGTTTCGCCAGCCGGAGTGGTCGGCGCTGGCCCTGATGGAGGCCCCCGAGACGGTGCGCGAGGTGCATCAGACCTATGTGGCGAGCGGTGCCCGGGTCATCACCACCAACAGCTATGCATTGGTGCCATTTCATATCGGCGATGAACGTTTCTTTGCCGATGGGGAGGGGCTGGCAGCGCTGGCTGGGCAACTGGCCCGCGAGGTGGCTGACGAGCAGAAGGGCAGCGTGCAGGTGGCGGGTTCCCTACCACCGCTGTTTGGCTCTTACCGTGCCGATCTGTTCAAGGCGGACAAGGTGAGCGAGCTGGCTATCCCGCTGATCCGGGCGCTATCCCCTTATGTGGATATCTGGCTGGCCGAGACCATGAGCCTGATTGCCGAGCCACTGGCCCTCAAAGCGCTGCTGCCTGATGACGGCAAGCCGTTCTGGGTCTCCTTCACGCTGGAAGATGAGGCGCCGGGCAACGAGCCGCGACTGCGCTCCGGCGAGCGGGTGGCTGATGCGGTTAGCGCGCTGGTGGCGGCCGGAGTGGACGCCATCCTGTTCAACTGCTGTCAGCCCGAGGTGATCGAAGGGGCGCTCAAGGTTGCCCGCACCCGATTGCAGGCGCTGGGTCGCATCGACATTCGCCTCGGTGCCTATGCCAACGCCTTCCCGCCGCAGCCCAAAGAGGCCACCGCCAACGACGGGCTGGACGAGATCCGCGAAGATCTGGGGCCGCTGGATTATCTCGGCTGGGCCGAGCGCTGGCGCGCGGCCGGAGCGAATTTGATCGGCGGTTGCTGTGGTATCGGCCCCGAGCATATTCAGGCGCTGAGCAGCCGGTTGCGCTAAGGAGTCCCCATGAAAGAGAACAAGATTGGGCTCTGGTCTCTCACCGCGCTGGTGTTCAGCTCCATGGTGGGGGCGGGGATCTTCAGCCTGCCGCAGAATATGGCCGAGGTGGCAGGCGCCCGCGCCGTGCTGATCGGCTGGGGCGTGACGGGTGTGGGCATCCTGGCGCTTGCCATGAGCTTCCTTTACCTGTCGCGGTTAAGGCCGGATCTTGACGGCGGCATCTACAGCTATGCCCGCGCCGGTTTCGGCGATCTGGTGGGCTTCTTCTCCGCCTGGGGTTATTGGCTCTGTGCCACCATCGGTGTGGTGGGTTATCTGGTCATCGCCTTTGCGGCGCTGGGTAGTTTTATCGATACCCCCGAGCAGATCTGGTTTGGTGGTGGCAATACTCTGGCGGCGTTTGTCGGCGAGTCCTGCATCCTCTGGGCTGTACACCTGCTGGTGGCCCGTGGCGTGCAGCAGGCGGCGCTGTTCAATCTGGTGGCGACTCTGGCCAAGAGCCTGCCGCTGCTGCTGTTTATCCTGTTCGCCTGCTACTGGTTCGACCCGGTCACCTTCGCGGCGGATCAGCAGGGCAGCACTCTGGCGGTGCCGGTCTCCGAGCAGGTGCGCAACACCATGTTGATTACCCTCTGGGTCTTTACCGGCATCGAGGGGGCGGCGGTGTTGTCGGCCCGCGCCAGAAACCGGCGGGATGTGGGGACGGCCACCGTGCTCGGCGTGGTACTGGCGCTGCTGCTCTATGTGCTCATCTCGGTGCTGGCGCTGGGAATATTGAGCCGCCCGGAGCTTGCGGCCCTGCCCAACCCCTCCATGGCTGGGTTGATGGCCCAGATGACCGGCTCCTGGGGCAAGCTGCTCATCAGTGTCGGTCTTATCGTCTCGGTGCTCGCCTCCTATGTGAGCTGGACGCTGTTCTCGGCCGAGGTGCCGTTCAGCGCGGCCCGCCACGGCGCGTTTCCTGCCATCTTCCGGCGCCAGAACCGCAACGGCACTCCCATTGCATCGCTCTGGCTCACCAGCCTGACGGTGCAGACATGCCTGCTGCTGGTGTGGCTGCTCGGCAAGGGCTACACCAGTCTGCTGCTTATCTCCACCTCGATGATCCTGGTGCCCTACCTGCTGATCGGGTTGTTCTTGCTCAAGCTCTCGTTCAGCAGGAAGGGTGAGAGCATGCAAGGCAGGAGGTTAATGCTGGCGGTGGCACTGGTGGCGAGCGGTTACGGTTTCTGGCTGCTCTATGCCGCCGGGGTGGAGTATTTGCTGCTCTCCTTGCTGCTCTACGGGCCGGGTCTGTTGCTGTTTCTCTACAGCCGTCGTCAGCTGGGCACAGATCTTTGCCTGAGTGGCCGCGAGCGGCTGTTGGCCGGCGTGACCTTGCTGAGCCTGATCCCCGCAGTCTGGTCGTTCGCCCATCTCTGACACCGAAGAGGTGACTGACCATAAAAGAGAGCGCCACAGGGCGCTCTTTTTGTTATCAGGGATTGGTTATTAGGGACTTGCTATTCGGGGCGAAGGTTCAGCGGCTGGCAGGCCCGGCCGGTTTGCCAAACAGCACGGCGAGTTTTTGTCGCCACGGCAGGCCACGGGCGTCACGCAGCATGTCGCGCCACTCATGGAAGGTGAGAGTGAGGGGGTTGAAGCTGTGGATCGGCTTGGTGATGCCAAAGCGACATGGCTCGGCCGGGTCTTCTTCCACGAAGGTACCAAACAGCCGATCCCAGATAATCAGCACACCAGCAAAGTTGCGATCTATGTATTTGGCGTTGCTGGCGTGGTGCACCCTGTGGTGGGAGGGGGTGTTGAAGATCCACTCCAGCCAGCCGAGTTTGCCCACCACCTGGGTGTGGACGAAAAACTGAAAACCCAGGCTGAGCAGCACGGTGGCCACTACCGCTTCGGGCGGGAAGCCGATGACAATCATCGGGATCCAGAACAGCCACATGCCGGAGACCGGATACATCAGGCTTTGGCGAAAGGCGGTGGAGAGGTTGAGCCGCTCCGAGCTGTGGTGTACCACGTGGGAGGCCCACAGCCAGCGCACATGGTGGCTGGTGAAGTGGAACAGCCAGTAACAGAGATCCTGCAGCAGGAAGAGCAGCAATACGCTCCAGAAGTTCAGCTCGATATCGAACAGTCGCCAGCCCCAGAGGGTGTCATACAGATAAGCGATGGCGATGGCTGCCAATGCATCGCCCCCCTGATGCATCAGGGCCAGCGTGGCGTTGGCCAGCAGATCTTTCCACTGGTAGGTGGCGGTTGGAAAAGCTGCGCTATGTTTGCGCAGATAGGCCATCTCCCAGCCGATAAAAGCCAGAAAAATCGGGGATAGGTAGAGCAGGATCAGTTGCACATCCATGAGCAGGTATCCATTCAGAGCAATTGCTCTCCAGCATAAAGGATGAAAGCAATATTTCATTAACATTTTCGAGCCTCTTGCCCGATGGCTCTGGCGAGTTTGCAGTGAGGCCGCAATTCAATCCGGTGGATGGTGACCGCTGACTATGCTTGATGCAGATTGAGCGTCAGAGGATTGGGCGATGCGTATCTGTGTTTATCTGTTGCTGGGATTCTGCCTGCTGGCACAGGCTAAAACCCGAGTGGAGATAGTGGCGGATGCCAGCTATCCCCCCTACTCCTGGCAGGAGGGCAAAGAGGTGCGGGGGATCTATGCCGATATCATCCGTGAGGTAACCTCCGCCATGCCCGACTATGAGGTGGTGCTCAAACCGATGCCATGGCGCCGCGGTCTGAGCATGGTGGAGCAGGGCAGCGCATTTGCTATTTTTCCACCCTACTATATGCCGGATACTCGCCCCTATATCTGGCCCTACTCCCAGCCGCTGCTTGATGAAGAGCTGGTAGTGATGTGCGGCGCCAGTGTGGCTGCCAATACCCCGCAGGCAAGGTTTCCGCTCGACTATCAAGGGTTGCGTTTTGGCATGAATGCCGGTTTTGCCGTCGGTGGCGATGCCTTCTGGCAGGCGGTGAAGGAGAAGAAAATCGATGTGGAGGAGGTGAAGAGCAACCGGGAGAACCTGCTCAAGATTGTGCGGGGGCGGGTGGATTGCACCATCAACGATCGCCTCTCTCTGCTCTATGAACTGCTCGCCATGATCAAGGGGGATCAGCTGGCGGTGACCGATATCTCGTTGCTCAAACAGGGGCCCGTGCTCAGTCGGGAGCAGGGTTTTCTCGGTTACAGTCGCAAGGGGGATTTTCCCTACAAGGAGAGCTTTATCGAGCAGTTTGACAAGGGGCTCTATCAGCTCAAAAAGCGCGACGGGATCAAGCCCATCGTCGAGCGCTATCTGGGAAAGTCCCCGCGCTGAACCGCTAACCGCGGGAGCGGCTTCAGCAGCGAGTGGGTGTGGTGTCATCCGATCCGCAAAGAAAAAGTGAGAGGAACCATGGTTCCTCTCACTTTTTTACTGGCCATTTTAACTGGCTGTGGGTCTGCGTTTACAGCACCTGACTCAGGAACTGGCGCAGGCGCGGGGAGGGGGGATTGTCGAAAAACTCCGTTGGCTTCTCATCCACCAGCAGCTCGCCGCTCTCCATAAAGAGCACCCGATCCGCCACTTCCCGGGCAAAGCCCATCTCGTGGGTCACCACCACCATGGTCATCCCTTCGCGGGCTAGACCCTTCATGACATCCAGCACTTCCCCCACCATCTCGGGATCGAGCGCGCTGGTGGGCTCGTCAAACAGCATGATGCGCGGCTGCATGGCGAGCGCCCGGGCGATGGCCACCCGCTGCTGTTGACCACCGGAGAGCTGGGAGGGGTAGCTGCCCGCCTTGGCCGAGAGCCCCACTTTCAGCAACAGGGCCTTGGCGCGATCTTCGGCCTCCTTGCGGGGCAGTTTGCGCACTTTTTGCGGGGCGAGGCAGATGTTCTCCAGCACCGTCAGGTGGGGAAAGAGGTTGAAGGACTGGAACACCATGCCCACCTCTTCCCGCAGCTTGTTGACATCGCCCGGCTGGGTGAGGCAGATGCCGTCCACCACGATATCGCCATCGTTGATGGTCTCCAGCTGGTTGAGGGTGCGCAGAAAGGTGGACTTGCCGGAGCCGCTGGGGCCGACGATCACGACCACTTCCCCTTCGGCGACCTCGGTGCTGACGTTTTTCAGTGCATGCACTTCGCTGCCGTAGAACTTCTCTACACCGGTCGCCTTGATAATCGGATCAGTTGCTGTACGCATATTTCGCCTCCAGAAAACGAACCGGGAAGGCGAAGGGGGTGCCGTTGATGGCTGCACTTCTCGACGCCTGTTGCACCTTGATGATGGGATCAGTTGCTTTTCGCATATTTCACCTCGAGACGGCGCACCAGAAAGGAGAGAGTACCGGTCAGCACCAGATAGAGCAGCGCCACGGTGAACCACACCTCGAACGGGCTGAAGGTAGAGCTCACCACCTCGCGCCCCGCCTTGGTCAGATCGGTGATGGAGATGACCGACACCAGCGAAGAGTCCTTGATCAGGTTGATGAACTGCCCCGCCAGTGGCGGCAGTACCCGCTTGAACGCCTGCGGCAGGATGACGTAGCGCATGGTCTGGGCCGAGGTGAGACCCAGACTGCGACCCGCTTCCATCTGCCCCTTGTGGATGGAGCTGATGCCGGCGCGGACGATCTCCGCCACATAGGCACCGGTAAAGACGGCCAGTGCCGCGACCCCGGCTGTGAAGCGATCGAGGTTCAGCACGGTGCCGATAAAGAAGTATACGATGAAGATCTGCACCAGCAGCGGGGTGCCGCGAATGAGCTCCACATAGGTGACGGCCAGATTGCGCAGGGCCGGGTTGGGGGAGAGTCGGGCCAGTCCGGCCAGGGTGCCGAGCAAAATGGCGAAGATGCCCGCCACCAGCGAGAGCTTGATGGTCATCCAGACGCCCCAGGCGATGGGGCCGGCGGTCCAGCTCAGCTGGATATCGAGGGCATCGCCGCGAAAGACGGTATCCCCTTCGCTGACTTGCACACCGCTGGTCGCGATGGGCTGGCGCTGGTTGGGGTCGAGATCGTTTTGCAGGAACAGTTTGCCTTTCTCTGCGGCAGTGGTGCCGGCCACCACGGTGCCGTCAAACTCGGCGTAATTCTTCTGTTCGGCCTGATAGGCGATGTACTGGGGAATGCGTTCCCAGCGCCAGGTGTAGTCAACGGATTGCACCGCCTTGTAGATGCCGAACACGGCCACCAGCAGCATCAGCAAAAAGACGCCGTGCCAGAGCAGCGGGTTGGGCTGTTTTTCCATCTGTCTTGTCGGTTTGGGTGTGTGCACAGTCACAACCTCTTCTCGTTATTGTGTGGGGTGTTGCGAGAGGGGGCGGCAAGGCGCCCCCTTTTGAGGTTATTTGAGCTGACTCAGCCAGGCGTTGGATTCGAACCACTTCTTGTAGAGGCGGTCGTAGCTGCCGTCGCCCTTGATTTGGCGCAGGTAGTTGTTGAACCAGTTGAGGGTGTCCTGATCTCCTTTGCGGATGGCCCAGGCCAGCGGCTCGAAGGTGAATGGCTTGTCGAGGTGTACCACGGCGCCCTTGTTCTGGGAGGCGAAGATGGCGTTGTAGGGCAGGTCGTAGACGAAGGCATCGACCTTGCCGTTGATCACTTCCAGCTTGGCGTCATCCTGGGTTTCAAACTGCAGCAGGGTGGCTTTCGGGATGAGGCGCTTGACCGCCTGCTCGCCGGTGGTGCCGAGCTTGACCGCAATCTTGTATTTCGGGTCGTTGAGGTCGGTGAAGGATTTGATCTCGGCAGCCTTGTCCTTGCGCACCACTATGGTTTGGCCGACCACGATGTAGGGATCGGCAAAGTTGACCCGCAGGTTGCGCTGCGGAGTGACGGTCATACCGCCCATGATGACGTCGAACTTGTTGGTCAGGAGCGCGGGAATGATGCCGTCCCACGCGGTGTTGACGAACTCGACCTTCACGCCCATCTCCTTGGCGACCATCTTGGCAAGATCGACGTCAAAGCCGATGTACTGGCCCTGTTTGTTGGTCATCTCGAAAGGTTGATAGCCGGCGTCGAAGCCAACCCGCAGCACACCGCGCTCCAGCACGGCATCCAGGGTTGAGGTGGGGGTAGTGGCGGGGGCGGCGGTCGCCAGCCCGCAGAAGAGCAGGGTAGAAAGAATCAGTTTTTTGATCATGGGTGACGTCTCTGTCGATGTTGTGTTCGGCCTTGAACCTGATCCCGTGCGACTCCGTGGCACAAGAGACTGCTGCATCCGGCAACAGGCAAGACAGGATGAATGTCTTGGGTCGGGGGAAAGCCCCATATGGGATGCTATGAATCGAAATTGAGCGAAAAATGTACCAAAAACCAATTGTGTCAGAATACTCAATAGGTTAGAGACGCTTTTTGCTCACCGCTTCACTCATAAAATCACACGAAAACAACATATCTATCTAACGTGGCCGGTTCAAGCCCAAATTGTGTTCAATACCTTTTGTTACATATGATGGGGTTCGCTTGTGACTTGTTTTGTACTCTGACGTTTTCTGTACCTGCGGTGGTGCGATCCCGACAGGGAAAGCAGGCCACAGAGACAGTAAACAATATGTTTTTATTGTGAAAACAGTCAGTCCCCTCTGGGTCTTGGCAAACGCTTCTCATATACTCAGTTACCTTCTGAAACTGGTTCTTGTATGGCGCTCTCACTGCTGCTGAAACTGGACGTTTTTACCCTGATGCTGATGGCGCTGGGTGGCTACAGTCTTGGCTTTATCACCCTCTCCATCATCTGGTCTACCCACAGGGAGATCCCCGGTATCGGTTACTGGTGGTGGTCTGCACTCTGTGCGCTGGTGGCCCAGACGCTCTTCTCGTTGCAGGCATTTTTCCCCAGCCCATCCGGCATCTGGCTGGCCAACACCCTGATCACGCTCTGCATCGCGCTGATGCCGCTGGCGCTGCAGCGCTTTTTCGGCCAACCCCCGAACTGGCGTGCCGGTGTGCTATTCATGCTGGTCTATCTGCTGATCCTGAGCTGGTGCATCGTGAAGGGGGGGATGGAGTCCCGGGTGATGCTGGCCTGCCTGAGCTACATGGTGCTGGGGGCGGTGATCGTCTATCTGGTCTGGCGTCACGGCTACCCCGACTATTTGCCGGCGGTGATGGTCTTTACCGTGGTCAACATCCTGCTCTACGCCTTCTACCTGATGCGGCTCTGGTTCCTGTGGCAGGACAACGTGCAGATGCTGATGGATAAGAGCGGGGTCAATGTGTTGCCCTTCCTCTCCATGCTGATGGGGAGCTATCTCTCCACCTTTGGGGTGCTGCTGCTCTGTACCCAGTACCGGGCGCTGGCGCTGCACCAGCAGGCGAGCCACGACCCTCTCACCGGCCTGCTCAACCGGCGCGGCTTTATGGAGCAGCTGAAGCAGCAGAAGTTGGGTGACGGCGGCGCGCTGGCCGTACTCGACATCGATGATTTCAAGCAGATCAATGACCAGTATGGCCACGAGGTGGGTGATCGGGTACTGGCCGAGCTCGGCGCCTATCTGGGTAGTCAGCCCGATCTGATGTGCAGCCGTTTCGGTGGCGAGGAGTTTGTGCTGCTCTTCTCGCAGCCCGGTGTGCTGGCGCTGCAGCGCTGCGAGGGATTGCTGGAGGCGGTCGCGAACCGTGACATGGGCGGCCTCTCCATCACGGTCAGCATGGGGCTCTCCCACTGGCACGGGGAGTGGCACTTTGATCCTCTGTTCACTCAGGCCGACCATGCGCTCTATTGCGCCAAGCGGCAGGGCAAGAACCGGGTCTGTCAGGCTGGTCGGGAGGCGTAACTCCCGCTCAGTCCGGTATCACATAGTGTCGGCAGGTTTGAGGCGCGGTGCCTGCGCCTTGAGGAAGGGGAGCAACAGCAGGGCCGAGACGCCCGCCGCCACCGAGATCACCACGAAGAAGCCGTTCCAGTGCCAGATCTCCATCACCTTGGCCAGCGGATAGCCTGACAGCGCCGCCCCCATGTAGGCAAACAGGCCGACAAAGCCGGTGGCCGCTCCCGCCGAGTTTTTGTGAGAGCACTCCGCCGCCGCCATGCCGATCAGCATCTGGGGGCCGAACACGAAAAAGCCGATGGTGAAGAAGCAGGCTGCCTGCATCACGTAGCTGAAGAAGGGCATCAGCCAGAGCGATCCCACCGCCAGCAGGATCCCCACCGCAAAGATGAGGTTCATCGGGCCACGGTTGCCGTTGAACAGCTTGTCCGATCCCCAGCCCGCCACCAGGGCACCGATAAAGCCCCCCACCTCGAACATGGAGATGGCCGAGTTAGCGCTCATCAGATTGAAGCCGCGCTGCTCGGTCATGTAGAGGTTGCCCCAGTCGTTGATGGCGGTGCGCACCACATAGACCAGCACGTAACAGCAGGCCAGCAGCCAGATATAGGGGTTGCCGAGCACATATTTGCGCAGGATCTGGCGATGGGAGAGCCCGGCATCCTGAGTCTGCTGGGCCAGCTCCATCGTATCCTTGCGCCACTCGCCCACCGACGGCAGTCCCATGGCTGCCGGGGTATCCCGCAGCCGCCAGCAGAGCAGCAGACCGGCCGCAATGGCGATAAGGCCGGGCACTATCATGCCGTAGCGCCAGCCATGCTGCAGGGCCAGGGTGCTGACGATAAGGGGGATGAGCGCCCCGCCGGCATTGTGGGCTGTGTTCCAGGCCGACCACCAGACACCCCGCTCACTGCGCGAATACCAGCTGGTGAGCAGCTTGGAGCAGGGGGGCCAACCCCAGCCCTGAAAGAAGGCGTTGGCCACCCAGAGGGCGGCAAACATCCAGAGTGCGGACGAGAGGCCGAACAGGATATTGATGACGCCGGTGGCCATCAGCCCGATCCCCATGAAATAGCGCGGGTTGGCGCGGTCACTGATGATGCCGGAGAAGAACTTGGAGCAGCCGTAGGTGATGTAGAACAGGGTCCAGAGCATGCCGATGTCTGACTTGTCCAGCATGCCGCTCGCCAGCATGTCCGGCATGGCGAAGTTGAAACTCTTGCGGGTGAAGTAGAAAACCGCATAGCCCAGATACATGGTGAGCAGCAGATGCAACCGCCAGTGACGATAGGTGGCGTCGATCTCGGCCTGCTCGCGGATCGGCGGTTGCGCCGGTGCGCTTCTCATAAAGCTCAGCATGGGGCTCCTCCCTGATGAAGGACGAGGTTACTCATGGTTCTCCTCCCGTTTGCGGCAGGGGAGATTGACCGTCAACTGGGTGCCGTGGACGCAGGAGAGCTGCAAGGTGCCTCCCAGCGCCTGCACCCGCTCGCGAATACCGAGCAGACCATAGCCCTGCGCCGTGCGGCTTTGCGGCAGGCCGCGACCATCATCCTCCAGCACCAGTTGCAGCTGTTCTTCACCGTGCCGCGTCCGGATTGTCACCGAGTGGGCGTTGGCATGCTTGACCACGTTGTTGAGCCCCTCCTGACAGACCCGAAACAGGGTGACCCGCTGGGCATCGGAGAGATCGCTGTCCGCCAGCTGCCACTCCAGCCGGGTGACGATGCCGTGGCGCTCCAGCTCCAGCTCTCTGAGCAGTGCCCGCACCGCCTGCTCCAGGGTCATGTCGTCGAGCTGGCGCGGGCGCAGGCGACCGAGCAGACCGCGCACCGCGTCGTAGATGCCAAGGGAGAGGGTATCGATCAGGGCGCTGCTCTGACCCACTCCCGCATTGTCGGGGGCGAGGCGGCGCACTATGCCGGCCTGGGTACGAATGGCGGTGATGGTCTGGCCGATGTCGTCGTGCAGCTCGCGCGCCACCTCCTTGCGGATGCTCTCCTCGGTCTCCAGCAGTCGCTCGGTGAGCTGGCGATTGTGGGCAAGTTGGCGAGTCAGCGCCTGATTGAGCTCGCGCTGGCGCTGGATCCCGGCGCCCAGCAGCAGGCCAGTGAGACTCTGGGCCAGCAGGGAGAGCAGCAGATCGAGGGGATGATCGTGCCAGGCCTGGCTCGCCAGCAGGGCGATGGTGTTCATCAGGGTGGCGAGCAGCGCCCCCTGCCAGCCGTAGCGCCACGCCATGGCGATGATGGGGATGGCCAGACAAAACGGGGTGAAGCGCACCAGCGAGTTGGGCAGCCCCAGCTGCAGCCAGAGGCTCAGCACGAACAACAGCAGATACCAGACCAGATGGCGAAAGCGCCAGTCTACCGGCTGATCCACCAGTGCAGGGCCGAGCGGCACCCAGGTGGCGCGGGTTAGGTAGTGCCAGATCAGCATGCAGGTGGAGGTGAGGGTGAGCCCGCCGGTGAGGGTGAGCAGCAGGGCCGAGAGGCCATCTTCTCCCGCCAGATGCCAGAGCAGGGATTGCAGCAGGGCTGCCACCGAGACGGTGGCGAGCAGCAACAGCAGTTGCTGCCAGTCGTTGCGCACCGGCTGGCGGCGGGCAATCAGCAGCGGCAGCAGGGTGAGCATGCTGCCGATCAGCAACCACTGCCAGTGGGGCAGCCCGACCTCCAGATTGATCCAGTAGAGCAGCCCCCCTTCGCAGAGCAGCAGCGGCAGCCAGTAGCGACCGGGACTTTGCAGCAGCAGGCCGAGACGCAGGCCGAAGGGGAACAGCAGCACCGCCAGTGCCGGGCCGCCCGCCAGATGCAGGCTGATGCTCCACAGACAAAACCAGCCGGCGGCAAAGATGAAGCAGGCCGCCAGCGTGATGGCGACATAGCTGGCAAGACGGTGGATCACCAGCTATCCAGCATGCGGTGGGCCAGCTCGACGTTGTTGCTGACCTTGAGCTTGTCCATCAGGTTGGCGCGGTGCACATGCACCGTCTTGGGGGAGAGGCCAAGCTGCTCGGCGATGCTCTTCACCTCCAGCCCCTGCGCCAGCAGCTGGGCAATCTCCCGCTCCCGGTTGGTGAGGGGATCCCGGCTGCTGCTGGCCAGCTTCTGGGCGATGTCGGGGGTGAGGTAGCAGCCGCCGAGTGCGGCAGTGCGCACTGCGGCGATCAGCTCGTCCGGGCTGCAGCGTTTGGAGAGAAATCCCTTGGCACCGGTTTGCAGCGCCTGCTCGATGAGGGCGGGGCTGTCGTGTACCGAGAGCATCACCACTGCCAGACCGGAGGGGAGCTGCTTGAGCAGATCCAGCCCCGACTGGTCGGGCATCGAGATGTCGCAGACGCAGACCCGGGCGCCACTGCCGGGCAGGCCGGCCAGCGCCTCGCTGGCGGAGCCAAATTCGGCGACCACCTGCAGGTCGGGCTCCAGATTGAGCAGTTGGGCAAAACCGGAACGGACGATCTGATGATCGTCGATGAGGGCAATGTTTATCATGATGTCAGCCTGAAATTCGGTGCGTCATGACCATGACGCGGCCAACAAGATACCTGCCCCCCGAGTCAGGCTCAAGGGGCGGGGGGGAATAGGGGGAAAATCGACCCGATAAGCAGGGGAAGCTTGATCGGGATCAGGCTGGGCGGGCTGGCCTCCCGGGTTGGCCTGCCCGCAACCGGGTTCAGCGGTGCAGCTCGCCGGCACGCTCCGGCTGATAGACCACTTCAAGGATCTCCACCTCGATGGTGCGACCGGCCGGGCCGGGCCAGGCGATGCTGTCGCCCACTTTCAGACCAAGCAGGGCGCTGCCCACCGGTGCCAGTACCGAGATGTTGCTCTCGTCACCCTTGGCATCGCGCGGGTAGACCAGGGTGAGGCAGAACTCGTTGCCGCTGCTCTGCATCTTGAAGCGTACCTTGCTGTTCATGGTGACGACATCGGGCGGCATGTCGGCCGGTTCGCGGATCTCGGCGCGATCCAGCTCCTCTTGCAGGGCAAGGTGCTGGGGATGGTTGCCGAGCAGTTGTTCAATCCGATCCAGGTCAAGGCTGGAGATAACGAGATGCGGTTGTTTCATAAGATAATCCTTATCAATAGCTTACAGGGCCAAGCCCACTCACGCAGGCTGGCCATCACAAGGGTGTCGAGAGATCGAGAAAGTGCCATGCCCCCAAGCGACTCGCGGCCGAAGGAGCGAGGCGGGGGCTCAGCAGGGTGTGAGCTTGTGAGAGGAAATAGTGAATCTTTTCATGGGGCTACCATAACCATTCTGGACGGCTTTGGCAATTATCCTGACAAATTTGTCAGGGGGCCTGGTAATCGTACTGCTTGATGATGCGGGCCAGACTGCCGTCATCGCGCATGGCGGCGATGGTGTCGCGCCAGCGTGTTGCCTCTTTGGCTGGAAAATGGGGGCTGGCCGCCAGGTAGAGCGCAGCCTGTTTCAGCGTTTCGCCGCGCACCAGATCCGTCAGCGGCAAGCCTGCCTGCAGCTGGTTGTAGCGGGCGCTGTTCCAGGCCACCGCCCAGCCCTGAATGCGGCCACGAGCCAGCTTGCTGGCGTTGTTGACCTCTTCGGCCACCTCTTCCTGTTTGATCCGTTTGAACGGGAGCAGCAGGCTCTGGCCATAGGAGCTGCGCATCACGCCGATGGTGAGACCGGGCAGTTCGCCGGTTGTCAGCGGTTGGGGATGGTGCTGACGATGAGTCACCAGCACAAAGGCCTCGTCCAGCAAGGGGGCAATCCAGAGAAACAGCGGCTCGCGCTGGGGGCTTCTCACCGGCGGCACCAGCAGCACATCCTGCCGGTGCTGGGTCTGGCTGAGGGCGCGAGCCAGCGGCATCAGCTCGATAGTCAGCGGCTCCTTGAGGCGACGGGCCGCCTCCTCCAGCACCTCTATGGCCATGCCGCTCGGGGCGCCCTGATGAGAGCGGATCACGTAAGGGGGAATTTCAGCTGCGACCACCACCATGGCCCGGGCGTGAAAGGCAGGCAGGAGCGAGGTGCAGAGCAGCAGGAGCAAGGGGAGACGCATGGCAGACCTGATCCGGGATGAGTACACAGAGTGTAACATCCCGCAGAGACAAGTCAGCCCGCTATGGAGCCTCATCTCAATCGAAGAAGTCCCGCAGATCGAGCGTCTGATACCCCTCCAGCTGCTGCCAGGGCAAATTCTTGGGCAGCGTTTTTAGGGTCACCTCCATCCGGTAGCTGCGATAGCCGTCGAGGCTCGCCGACTCCACCACCAGCGGCAGCTGCCAGCGACTCGACCAGAGGATACGGGTGTGCTGGTTGCCCTCGCGTTTTTCATACCAGCACGCCTGTTCGGGGGCCATCTCATCAAGGGGCGTCATCTCTTGCAGCAGGGCCGGATTGATGAGGTGGCGGATCCGCGGCCAGTCGGGTTTGAAAGCCACCTGACCGTACTCCTCCTCCGGTACCTCCACCAGCTGGTTGTGCCAGCTGTCGGCGTAGCGCAGTTGCAGCATCCCCTGCTGGTCGCGGGTTACCCAGCGCGCCGCCATCTGGTGGGTAAAGTGCTTGTGGCCCGGGGTGGCATCGTGAGCCGCGTGGTAAGCACGGGCAAGGGGCAGCGGGATGAGCCGCTGGCTCCACACCTGATCGCCAACCCGCAGCCACTTCTCCTGCCACTGGCTCTCCTTGCTGATGCCGTCGCTGCTGGTCACCCTGTCCTGATAGCGGATGCGGGCGGCCAGATCGGGGACTTCATCGGCAAGGAGGGGAAAAAAGAGGCTGCTGGCGAGCAGCCACAACGGAAGTAAATATCGCATCATGAGTGATCGCTCGAACGAGCAGGGCCCGGCTCCTCGCCGGGCCCTGCCGTTTACAGGCCGAGCGCCTCCTTCAGCTTGCCGAACACCCGGGTGTTGTCCAGCGTCCCCTTGAAGCGGCTGCTGCCGGCGCCGTCAGCAAACAGCATCACATCGCCGCCGCCGTGGGTCTCGGAGCCGAGCTTGACCCCGGTCTCTTGCAGGTAGTCGTCCGCCATCACCTGATCGCTGGTGAGGGTGGGGCGCACGTCGGGACGGTTGGGGCCGTTGCCGAACACCAGGGTGGTGAACGGCTTGCCATCCACGTCGTTCTGGGTCGAGCCGTCGCCATTTTTGACCAGATCCAGCACCTTGTTGCCCTTGGCGGAGTAGCCGTTGATGGTCATGGTGTGGTCATGGTCGGCGGTGACCACGATCAGGGTATCTTTCAAATCCACCTTGCCGAGCGCCGTCTTGACCGCGTCGTCCAGCGCCACCGCGTCGGTGAGCGAGCGCTTGGCATTGGTGCCGTGCAGGGCGTGATCGATACGGCCCCCTTCCACCATCAGGAAGTAACCCTGACTGTTCTGGCTCAGCAGATCGATCGCCTTGGCGGTCATCTCGGAGAGCGACGGCTGGGTATTGGCTGCCCCCTTGGCGACCCGATCCAGCTCGTAGTCGAGGTGGGATTTGGCGCTGAACAGGCCGATGAGCTTGCCGCTCTCGACCTTGGCAAGGTCAGTGCGAGTGGTGACGTAGCGATAGCCCTGAGCGGTCAGCTCGGCGGTGAGATCCCGCCCGTCGGCACGGCCGCCCTTGTTGCTGGTACCGTTGTAGGGCGTCCAGTGGTTGGCGCCGCCCCCCATCAGCACATCAACCCCGTTCCCCAGAGCCTGGTTGAAGCCGGCGCCGCCCGGTACCGCCTGTGCGGCGATGGCGTAGGCGGCATCCCGATGGCAGATGTGGGAGTAGGTGGCCGCCGGGGTGGCATGGGTCAGCTCGGTGGTGGTGACAGCCCCCACCGACTTGCCCGCTGCTTTGGCCAGCTCGAGAATGGTGGGCACCGGCTTGCCGTTGTCGCTGGCGCAGTTGTTGACGCCCTTGTTGCCGTTGGCGTCCTTGCCGGGGGCGACGGCCTTGGTGTCGCTGCTCATGGCGATCACCTCGTTGTTCATCTTGACCCCGGTGGTGTAGGCCGCCATGGAGGGGGCCGAGTCGGTGGTCTGGGCATCGTTGGAGAAGGTCTTGATGCGGGCGCTGCGGGCCAGCTTCATCATCTCCAGATTGCCCTCTTCCCCCACCTTGTAGAGACGGGTAGCGGTGAGCACGGTGGGGCCCATGCCGTCACCGATAAACAGGATGACGTTCTTGGCATCGGCGGCCTGTGCCTGGGTCGCGCCACAGAGGGCGGCCAGCAGGGCCGTGCTGACCAGGGTTTTATGCAGGTTCTGCTTCATGGATTGGTTGATGGCTCTTTTCATGGGAATGCTCCTTACAGCCCGGCCGCAGCCTTGACCTTGCCAAACACGGCGGTGTTGTCGAGTGAGCCGTGGAAGCTCTCCGCTCCCCGACCGATGGCGCCGAGGAAGACGTCGGTGCCGCCGTGGGTCTCGTTGCCGATTTCACCCACCTTGACCACTACCTCCTGGTGATAGTCGCTGGCGGAGACGGTGGCGTCATCCAGCGGTGCCACGCTGCTGCGCGGCCCGTCCACCCGGTTGTAGCCGTTGCCAAAGCCGATGATGGTGTAGGGCATGCCGTCGGCATCCTTGCTCGGCTCGCCGGTTTCATAGTTCTTCACCAGCCCGAGCACGCCGGGGTTGTCGGCGGTGGTCTTGCCGGTACGCTTGGCGTAGCCGTTGAGTACCAGAGTGTGGTCATGGTCGGCGGTGACCACGATCAGGGTGTTTTTCAGCTCGGGATCAGTTTTCTTCACCTCGTCGAGGGTCGCCTTGATGGCGTTGTCGAAGGCGAGGGTGTCCTGCAGGGCACGCTTGGCGTTGGTGTCGTGCAGGGCGTGGTCGATGCGGCCCCCTTCCACCATCAGGAAGTAACCTTGTTTCTTGTCTTTGAGCTGCTTGATGGCGGCCAGGGTCATCTGGGCCAGGGAGGGCTCGCTGGCGGGGCGATCCAGGTCATATTTCATGTGGCTTGCGCCAAACAGCCCCAGTAGCGGCTTGCCCGCCTCGGCCTTGTTCAGCTCGTCCAGATTGCCGGCAAACTGGTAGCCCTTGGCCTTCATCTCGGAGATGAGGTTGCGGCCATCCTCGCGCTTGCCCTTGTCGGCCTTGGGCAAGAAGAAGCTGCTGCCGCCGCCGAGCACTACGTCTATCCCCCCTTTAAGGGCGCTGTTGTAACCGGCTCCGCCGGGTACCAGCTGGGCGGCGATGTCCGCTTCCAGATCCCGGTTGCAGAGGTGGGCATAGGTGGCAGCCGGGGTGGCGTGAGTCACCCGGGTGGTGGTGACCACGCCGGTGCCGCGGCCGGCGGCCTTGGCCAGCTCCAGCAGCGTGGTGACCGGCTTGCCGGCGCTCTTGCTGCAGTTGCTCTCCTGAGTGGCGTCGCTGTCCATGCTGATGACGCCGTTGTTGCTCTTGATCCCGGTCATGTAGGCGGACATGGAGGGGGCCGAGTCGGTTACCTGAGAGTCGTGAGAGAAGGTCTTGATGAAGGCCGTCTCCGGCAGGGTATCGATGGTTAGGCTGCCCTCTTCACCGACGCCGTAGATGCGGGCGGCGGTCAGGGTGTTGAGCCCCATGCCGTCGCCAAGGAAGAAGATCACGTTCCGGGCGCCAGAGCCGGGTTTGTTCTCCTGCGAGTTGTTTTCTGAGTTGCAGCCGGCGACCAGTGCGGCCCCCATCATCACTGCAACACCTGCCATTTTTTTCATCGAGGTTCGCTCCTTGTAAAACCTGAGCGCAGCCTAGAGGTCGCAGATGACACTTTTAGTGAGAGTGAATGACAATCCGGTGAAAGTGATATCTGAATGTGATGTTGTATCAATAACTTATCTATCAATAATCGGGCTCTGCAGCGCAGCCTGCTAAGGCTGACAAACGGGAGGAAATCTGGCCGGTTTAGGACCTGCGGGCTAGAATGGCCTGTCAAATCGGGGCGGGTGCAGGTAAAATGCGCCCCCTTGCGACGCCCTGCGTCCACCACCGCTCGCCGCTCGCTTCATTGCAAGCCCGCGCCCGCAGTCCCTAGATGAGAGTAACGGATATGTCCATCAACTGGTTCCCCGGTCACATGCACAAGGCCCGCAAAGAGATTGCCGAGGTCATGCCCCAGGTCGATGTCATCATCGAAATGCTCGACGCCCGCATCCCCTTCTCCAGCGAGAACCCGCTGGTGCCCGAGCTGCGTGGCGATACTCCGGTGATCAAGGTGCTCAACAAGGCGGATCTCGCCGATCCCGAGATCACCGAGCTGTGGGTGGCCCACATGGAAAAGGAGAAGGGGATCAAGGCGTTGCCCCTGACCCAGCAGGAGCCCGAGAAGATCAAGCAACTGCTGACCCTCTGCCACGAGATGCTGCCGGAGCGCAATCTGGAGCTGCGCGGCGTGCGCGCCATGATCATGGGTATTCCCAACGTGGGCAAATCCACCCTGATCAACACCCTGGCCGGGCGCATCATCGCCCGCACCGGCAACGAGGCGGGGGTAACCAAGTCCCAGCAGCGGATCAAGCTCGACAACCACGTCATCCTGACCGATACCCCGGGCTTTTTGTGGCCCAAGCTCAACCCGCCCTCCTGCGGTTATCGGCTGGCCATCACGGCGGCTATCAAGGATACCGTCTATGACTATGCGGACATCGCCATGTTCGCCGCCGATTACTTCCTCAAGGCGTATCCGGAGCGGGTCAAGGCGCGTTATCAGATTGAAGAGCTGCCCGAGACCGAGATCGAGCTGCTGGATCTGATCGCCCGCCAGCGCGGCTTCATGCGCAAGGGGGGGCTGGCGGATCTGCACAAGGCGTCCGAGATCCTGGTCAACGAATTCCGCTCGGGGATGCTGGGCCGCATCTCGCTGGAGACCCCGGAGATGGTGAGCGTAGAAATCGTGGAAGCTGATGCCGAGGCCGAGCAGAAGGCCAAAGAGAAGGCGGAGCGGGAAGAGGAGCGCCAGGCGCGGGCTCGTCGCAAGTACGCCAAGAAGCGTCAGCGCTAACCGGCATTGAGCTCGGTATTAAAGAAGAGGCGGCCCACGGGGCCGCCTCTTCTGTTTATGGCCGCAAAAGCGAGCCAAGGTGGCCGAAGGGGGTGATTTTCAACTGACCATATCCCGGTTTTATGGCCAAATCTCTCGTTAATCAAAAGGATACCGCTGGCGTTAAATAGGGGCATATCACGCAGCAATCACTGCGTGCAACAAAACCTTGCGACTTGGCTGCAGCGCCGATTGACAATGGATTTGGCAGTGGCATGATGCGCTCGCATTTTGACTCTCCTCACGGTTCTACCCATGACCACATACACCCGGCCAGTGCTGTTGCTGCTCTGTGGCCTGTTGCTGCTGACCCTCTCCATCGCGGTGCTCAATACTCTGGTGCCGCTCTGGCTGGCCCATGACAATCTGCCGACCTGGCAGGTAGGCATGGTCGGTTCCTCCTATTTCAGCGGCAACCTGCTGGGAACCCTGCTGGCGGGCACCCTGATCAAGCGCTTTGGCTTCAACCGCAGCTACTACCTCTCCTCCGTTATCTTTGCCGCAGGTTGTATCGGGCTCGGTATCACCCTCGGTTTCTGGAGCTGGCTCGCCTGGCGATTCATTGCCGGTATCGGCTGCGCCATGATCTGGGTGGTGGTGGAGAGCGCACTGATGTGCAGCGGCAACGCGCACAATCGGGGGCGACTGCTGGCCGCCTACATGATGGTCTACTACCTGGGGACAGTGCTTGGGCAACTGCTGGTCAGCAAGCTGCCGACCGGCCTGATGGACGTGCTGCCCTGGGCGACCGGACTGGTATTGGCGGCGATTCTGCCGCTGTTGTTCACCCGCATCGTCAGTGAGGGCAGCGAAGCACAGGGAACGACCCGGGTCTGGCCGATGCTACGGCTGCGGCAGGCGCGGCTCGGGGTCGATGGCTGCATCATCTCCGGCATTGTGCTGGGGTCGCTCTATGGCCTGATGCCGCTCTACCTCAATCATCAGGGGGTGAGCGATGGAGAGATCGGCTACTGGATGGCGGTGATGGTGAGTGCCGGCATTCTGGGGCAGTGGCCGGTCGGCCGTCTGGCGGATCGCTTCGGGCGTCTGCCGGTATTGCGGGTGCAGGTGCTGGTGGTGATCCTGGGTTGCGCAGCCATGCTCGGCGGCGTGGCGATGGGGCCGGCCCTGTTTATCCTGGGCGCTGCCGGTTTTACTCTTTATCCGGTGGCCATGGCTTGGGCCTGCGAGAAGGTCGAACACCATCAGCTGGTGGCGATGAATCAGGCACTGCTGCTGAGCTATACCATCGGCAGCCTGCTCGGCCCAGCCTATACTGCGCTCCTGATGCAGCACCTTTCGGACAACTTGCTCTTCATCATGATCGCCGGCGTGTCGTTTATCTATCTGCTGATGCTGCTGCGCCCCATGGGGAAACATCCTACGCCGGTGGCCCACGCCTGAACGAGAGCAGCAGGGCGCCATCCTCGATTCCCGAATAAGGGATAAATACGGCGCAATGACGCGCGATATAACGCAGAGGCGGCCCTTGAGCCGCCTTGTTGTTGTCTGCAACGGTGGTTATCAGAGATTAACGGCTAGCCGTAACGCTTTTTTGCCTCTGCAAACAATGACATATGCAGCGGGATCAACTGCTGCCAGTCGCGCCGGTAGCCACCACCCGGTACGGCTGCAATGGGCAAGCCGTGCTGCCGAGCGCACTCAAAGACCATGGCATCACGCAGGCGCACTCCCTCATCGCTCAAGGCGAGATAGCCAAGCTCGTCGCCCCGGTGTACGTCCACGCCAGCCTGATAGAGGATGAGGTCGGGGGTGTAGAGCCGCAGCGCCAGGTTGAGCGCCTCTGCCAGCGTGGTGAGGTAGGCATCGTCCACCATGCCGCTTGGCAGAGGGAAATCCATGTGGGAGGCGGGTTTGTGACGGGGGAAGTTGTGCTCCCCGTGCAGGGAGAGGGTAATGATGTCCCGCCGCCCTTGGCACAGGGCTGCGCTGCCATCCCCTTGATGGACATCAAGGTCGATGATCAGCACCTGCTCGCAGCGTTTTTCGTCCAGACAGGTCTGGGCGGCGATCACCAGATCGTTGAAGAGACAAAAGCCGCTGCCAACATCCCGGTGAGCGTGGTGATAACCGCCGGAGATTTGCAGGCCGCAACCCTGATCCAGGGCGTGGCGGCTGGCGGCAATGGTGGCACCCACCGAGCGCAGGGTGCGTTCAATCAGCAAGGGAGACCAGGGAAAACCAAGCTGGCGGATGGCGCTCGCATCGAGGGTGCCGGCGAGGGCCGCTTCAACATAAGCCGTATCATGCACGCTCTCTATCTGTGCGCGGCTGGCGGGCGCTGCCTCAGCCAGTGGATAGCAGAGGCTGCCAAGGTGCTCAAACAGCGCTTGATACTTGGCCAGCGGGAAGCGATGGCGCTCCGGCAGGGCCAGGGCAGAGTAGAGGGGGTGATAGAAGATGCGCAGTGACATGACGGCAGGGCCTTTGCAGATATGAAAAAGGGGAGCTTGGCTCCCCCTTGTCTCTCCCGGCGATGCGGGATGAATCATCCAATTACTGCTGCTGGATAACCCAGATCTGGAACGCTTTGCGGGTCTCCGCATCAGCCTTGTTGTACCAGTTTTGCAGCTGGGTCAGGGCTTCCGGATTGCTCTCGGCCTTGCTCGGCGCTACCTGTACCGGTGCGCTGGCGGCAGCCATAACAGCAGCAGAGGAGATGGCGACAGTCTTGGGCTGGTTGAATGCCTTGCCCATATTGATCAGCTCTTGCTGGTAGTCACGAGTCAGCTGGAAGCCTTCGACTTTCGGCATCACGAACTGCTCGCTGGCCACGGTCTGACCGTTGGCGGCGTCTTTCAGAGCGACTTTCTGATCCTTGACAAACTGCTTGGCTTCCATTTCATTGCGGGGCTTTTTGAAGTCCAGCACCAGCTTCTGGTTGTCGGCGGCAGTAAAGTTGAGCACCAGCGGTTCGGCAGTTACCAGCTTGATGTCGTTGCGGCTTGAGTAGTTTCCTTCAAAAGCAACAACCAGCTGATGCTTGCCAGCGCTGAGCGGGAAAGTGCTGGTTTTGTCGAGCAGTTTGGGGTTGATCGGTTGGCCGTCGATCAGCTGGGCAACATAAGGGGCACTTACTTCGACCTGGGTATTGGCCAGAGCGCTACCCGCAAACAACAGACCAGCCAGTGCCGGTACCAGAACAGTCAGTTTCATTTCATCTCCTTGAACAGTCAGACGATTGCCTGCTGAAAACAGGGGCTCATTTTTACAGGTTTGGCCCACTGCGGCAATTGCTCTTTGAGTTGGTCAAAATCAACCCAGATATCATCTTTTTTCTCATTAGGATTGAGTAGCACCGTGATTAGGTTTGTCATTCAATATGCCGTTTGAACGGGGGCAGGGCATCGAGCAGCCCCTTGCCATAGCGTTTGGTCAGCAGGCGACGATCGAGAATTGTGACCCGTCCCCGATCGGCCTCCTTGCGGATCAGGCGACCACAGGCCTGAATGAGCTTGCGCGATGCTTCCGGCACCGTCAGTTGCAAAAAGGGATTGCCGCCCCGCTTCTCGACCCACTCGGCGGTGGCCTCTTCCACCGGCGAGTTGGGCACCGCAAACGGCAGCTTGGTTATGACCAGGTTGGTGAGGTAGTGACCGGGCAGATCCAGCCCCTCGGAAAAGCTGCCGGTACCGAACAGGATGCTGGCCTGACCGCCGTCGCACTTCTGCTTGTGCAGGGTGAGCAGGGCGTTACGGGAGGCTTCGCCCTGTACCAGCAAAGAGAGTCCCTTTGCCCTGAGACCAATGGCCACCTCGTTCATCTGCCGGTAGGAAGAGAAGAGCACCAGGCTTGCCTCTTTACCTGCCAGC
This sequence comes from Aeromonas sp. FDAARGOS 1410, assembly GCF_019048745.1. NCBI lineage: Bacteria > Pseudomonadati > Pseudomonadota > Gammaproteobacteria > Aeromonadales > Aeromonadaceae > Aeromonas > Aeromonas sp. FDAARGOS 1410. Next base: position 2,181,512 of record NZ_CP077401.1, read on the forward strand.
AGGCGTGGCAGGGCGCTAATCAGCTCGTCGGTAAAGGCTGGGGAGTTGGGCTCATGGGCCATCTTGGGCAGATAGAGTTCGGCTTTCTGGTAATCAAAGGGGGAGCGCAGGCGCAGATAGCGGGTGCCGTCGTGCTCCTTCAAACCCACCTGGTGGCGGAAATAGCTGAAGGAGGAGAGGGCGGTCAGGGTGGCCGAGACCAGTACGGCGCCAAGGCACCTGGACCAGAGCCACTCTTCCAGCAGATAACCCACCTCGATAGGGGAGGCATGCAGCCAGATGTCACCATCGTCACTCTTGGCCATCCAGCGGGCGAGCGGGGTCTTCCCCTCGGGAATATGGCGCCCCAACATCTCCCACAGGGCGCAGAAACTCTCCAGCCGCTGCAGATGAAAACCGCTCTCGGCCAGTAGCGGCTCGGCCTCTTTGCGACGGATCTCGCCATCTTTCATGGCTTCACCGATGGCTGCCTGCATTCTGTCCAGCGCTCGCAGCGCCTTCTTGCTCGACTCCTTGAGATTTTCCGCCAGCATCGGCAGCGGGTCTGGCAATACTCCTTCGCCAAAACGGTAGTGCATCTCGCTGCCAAACAGCCGGTCATTGCTGGCGAGCCACTGCTCCACCGCCTTGAGGTCGGGTTGAATTGAGGCGAGGGCATCCTGCAACTTCAATTGCGGGTCGATGAGGCTCTCTTTATTGAGGGTACGAGTCAGCTTGCCGGCACTTTGCACCAGTTTTTCCAGCCAGCGGCGCGAGCCTTTGACGCTGGCCGAGGAGGCGCCGTGATCGCGGGCGATGGTAGGCAGGTGGTGCGCTTCGTCCAGCACATAGATGCACTCGTCGGGTGGCGGCAGGATGATGCCGCCACCCATGGTGAGGTCAGAGAGCAGCAGCGCGTGGTTGACCACCAGCACGTCGGCCGCATCCATGTCGTTGCGGGCGCGGTGGAAGGGGCAGTGTTGATGATGGGTCAGCGCTTTGTTGCAGGTGTGGCGATCGGCGGCGATACGATCCCAACAAAGGTCGGGAATGGGTTTGGGCCAGTTGTCCCGATCACCATCCCACTTGCCTTCGGTGTAGGCCTGCCATAGCGCCTGATAGCAACTCTTGTCGGCTTCGGACGGCTTGTGTTTGCTCAGGGCGCCGAAGTCGAATTCGAAGTTGGCCATCTCGCTACCGCTTGCAGCCTGCTCCAGCAGATGTTCGCAGCAGTAGCGCTGGCGCCCCTTGACCAGCATAAAGCGAAACGGCAACTCGCTGTGGCGGTGATAGAAGGGGAGATCCTTGTGGATCAGCTGCTCCTGCAATGCCACGGTGGCGGTGGAGATCACCAGCTTTTTCTGGGTCAATCTCGCGACGGGGATCGCTCCCTGAGCATAGGAGAGGGACTTGCCGATACCGGTGCCCGCCTCGGCCACCAGAATACGGCGCTGTTTGTCATACTCCCCGGTCAGCGTCTTGGCTATCTCGGCAACCAGAAAATTCTGTTCTTTACGCGGCACAAAACCGGGCAAGCCATCCGAAATCTGGCGGTAGGTTTGACGAATGGTGGCTTTGAGGCGAGTTGACAGCATAAAGAGGAGGCCAGTTTGGTTGTTGCGCGGGGAAAGGCCAAGGATACCCGTATCCCCTTGTCGGGGTCGAGGGGCGCTCTTTCATCACCCTCATTTCGCACTGGTCTGATGAGGTTGGTTGTTTATCAGGGAGTTAGCTGCAATTACCTAAAAAACAGGCTGTGCAAGTATAAAAAAACAGCAAAAAGCATTGTAAACGTTTTCCTTTGGTGGGTAGACAATGTGAGAGCTGGCTCACATTTCTGCCTCGGTGACTATGCTTTTCATAAAAAGTTCCAAGTTTTTTCGTTGCGGTTGTGAAAACCCGGTGCTAGTCTCGCCGTCATAGTGATGCAAAGTACATCGCTAACACAGGGAATAACAAAGACTTAGTGTTTAATTACAGTAGGCATTGGAAACTATGAGAAAGACAATTCTGGCTATTGCTATCCCGGCTCTGTTTGCGTCCGCAGCTAACGCAGCTGTGATCTATGACAAAGACGGTACCAATTTCGACGTATACGGCCGTGTACAGGCTAACTACTATGGCGATGCTAACGACAAACCAGCTGAGCTGGTTGGTTCTACTCGTCTGGGTTGGTCCGGTAAAGTAGCTCTGAACAATACTTGGGCGGCTATCGCCAAGACCGAATGGCAGGTAGCTGCCGAAAACTCTGGTAGCAAAACTAGTGATATCGACCCGCGTCATATCTATGCCGGTTTTGACGGTTCTCAGTACGGTAAGATCATCTTCGGTCAAACCGACACTGCCTTCTACGACGTTCTGGAGCCGACCGATATCTTCAACGAATGGGGTGATGCCGGTAACTATTACGATGGTCGCCAAGAAGGTCAGATCATTTACTCCAACGCTATCGGTGGCTTCAAAGGCAAAGTTTCCTACCAAACCAATGATGATGTTGCTGTTGTAGTAACTGACGTCGGTCAGAAAGTTAAAGAAGATGCTGTTTGGGGTAAAGACGTTAAGCGTAAGAAAGCTTATGCCGCAGCAGCTGGTTATGACTTCGATTTCGGTCTGGGCTTCAATGCAGGTTATGCATACTCTGACTTGCAAAATAAAGTCAACGGCCAAACTGGTAAGAAAGACGAGTGGGCTGTTGGCGCACACTATGCAATCAATGGCTTCTACTTCGCAGGTGTTTACACCGAAGGTGAAGTTAAGAACAAGAGCTCAGGCGTGAAAGATGAAGGCCGCGGCTACGAGTTCGCTGCCTCTTACAACGTAGATGCGTGGACCTTCCTTGCTGGTTATAACTTCAAAGAAGCCAAAGAGAATGCCCAGAAGGCAGGCTCTAGCTACAAAGATCAAGTTGACGAAACCCTGCTGGGTGTTCAGTACGCTTTCACTCCGAAGCTGAAAGCCTACACCGAGTACAAAATCCAGGGTATCGAGAAGCTGGACGACGAGTGGACTGTTGCTCTGCAGTACAACTTCTAATAAGAAGTTGCTGACAAGCGATATCCAAGCTTGAGTCTTTGACCAAGCGATAAAATGGCCGGATTGATATCCGGCCATTTTCTTTTTGGCCTCTTGCTGTCTTGGTGGCGATTGAATGGGTGGCTGGGTAAGCCATATTGCTGCCCAAGTTGCCAAAGCTGTTGTCACGATTAATCTCTCCTGCTCCTGCTCCTGCTCCTGCTCCTGCTCCTGCTCCTGCTCCTGCATCTCATCAATGTATTCAGGCTAACAGGCGTTACGTTCTGTTGAGTGAACCGCCCAAGCTCGGGCACGGCCTCTATCCGGTGGAGAATGGCTGCGAAGGAGCTGGGGGAGAAATATATGTGCGGTATAAACAAAAATTTGGTCATTTGGTGAAAATGCATAAATTAAATTTATGGCGATCTTCTCGGCCTGTTGACGGGGTTTGGAGCGTTACGCTCAACGTAGTGAGGGGGCTGGCCGACCTTAAAGGGTTGTCTGATTGAGAAGCTGTTGGACGGACGTCATCGCTTTTCGTGTATCTGCAATGGTTTAGTCCACCTCAGATCTGTGGCAGAAGAGGCCAATAGCCGATATGGCTGATTGGGCCTGTGGCTTGGCCGTTCGGTTGTATTGCAATTCGATGTTTGATTGCCGATTGCCGATTGCCGATTGCCGATTGCCGATTGCCGATTGCCGATTGCCGATTGCCGATTGCCGTCAGATGGATAGCAAGCGAGCGACCATTGGCAGTAGGCAAGAAAACCGATGTCGCTATTTTCAGTTGATGTGCTGGTAAGGGAAGAGTGCGGTCTGCAACAGGATCACCAACCTGCGTTTAGGCCAGGGCTTTTGGATGGCGAGTCAAGAAATGGAGAGCCAAGAAACAGCGTGGCAATTAAGGGCGTATCAATAAAAAGGGAAGATGAGAGGCATCTTCCCTTGGCAATCGATTGGTGCAGGCTCGCTCAGCTGTGCTGGCGGCGATCGTTGGCTTGTGCCAGCAGGGTGCGGCTTTCACGCAGGAACTGGTCGGCATGGTCACCAAAGAAGCCGGAAACCTGGCTGAAAGCTTCAATAAAACCGTCCCTGTCTCCACGCTCCAGCAGACCCAGCGCCTCACCGAAGTTCTGGTAGTAGCGGCGGATCATCGCGAGGTTCTGTGGCGACGACAAAATGATGTCGGCATAGAGGTGGGGATCCTGGGCAAACAGCCGCCCCACCATGGCCAGCTCCAGCCGGTAGATGGGGGAGCTCAGCGCCAGCAGCCGCTCCAGATTGGCTCCTTCCCGCGAGAGGTGCCAGCCGTAGGCAAAGGTGGCAAAGTGGCGCAGCGCCTGGATAAAGGTCATCGCCTCATCGTGGGCTTTGGCTTCCACTTGCTGCAGGCGGGCGCCCCAGATGGTCATCTGCTCCAGCAGCCACTGGCTGGCGGCAGCGTCACGTCCCTGACAGCAGACGATCACCTGCTTGGCGAGACTCGCCACATCCGGTCCGAACATGGGGTGCAGCCCCAGCACAGGCCCCCGGTGTACTGCCAGCATGTGCTCGAGCGGCGCTGATTTGACGCTGGTGACATCCACCAGCAGGCAATCTGCGGGCAGGTTGCCGAGCCGGTCGATGATCTGGCAGGTGATGTCGATGGGCACCGCTACCATCACCAGACCGGCTCCGGCGAGGATCTCGTCAGCGCGCGGCCAGTCGGCCTGTTCGAGGGTATCGACGTGATAGCCCGAGAGGGTGAACATATGGCCAAACAGGCGGCCAAGCTGGCCCTGACCACCGATGATCACCACCTTGCCCAGATCCGGCTTCATGCACTTGAAGCCGGTATCTTTTTCACTGGCGTAAGATTCGCGCATCACTCGGCGCAGCACGTCTTCGATGAGGTCACCCGGTACGCCCAGTGCCTCGGCTTCGGTACGGCGGCGGGCCAGCATGCTGGCCTCCCGATCCGGTGCATAGATGGGCAGGCCGTGGCGGCTCTTCACTTCGCCCACTTCTCCCACCAGCGCCAGACGGGCTGCCAGCAGATCGATCAGCTGCCGGTCTACCACATCAATCTTGTCCCTGAGGGCATTCAACTCTTCAGCCATCTTCAGTCCCTGTGGGTGCCGCCAGCGGCAGCACCTTGTGATTCAATATGTTGCATCAAGATATCACGGCTTAACCGCCAGTTCTGCTCTTGAGTGGCGCCGCCAGCTGGCTGTGGCAACGGGCCAGCAGCGCCTCTGTGGTCTCCCAGTCGATGCAGGCATCGGTGATGGAGACACCGTAGCGCATCTCGCACTTGGGTTGCTCGCTCGACTGGTTGCCCTCATACAGGTTGGATTCGAGCATCACCCCGATGATGGAGCGGTTCCCCTCCAGGATCTGGTGGATGACGTTGTCAGCCACCTTGGGCTGCAGACGGTGATCCTTGCTGGAGTTGCCGTGGCTGCAATCCACCACCAGCCCCGGTTGCAGGCCCGCTTTTTCCAGCGCCTCTTCCGCCAGCGATACATTGACCGAGTCGTAGTTGGGATGTTTGCCACCGCGCAGGATCACATGGCCATCCGGGTTGCCCTGGGTCTGCAACAGCGCGACCTGGCCCTGCTGGTTAATGCCCATAAAGGCGTGGGGAGAGGAGGCCGATTGCAGGGCGTTGATAGCAGTGCCCAGATTGCCGTCGGTGCCGTTCTTGAAGCCGACCGGCATGGAGAGGCCGGAGGCCATCTCCCTGTGGGTCTGGGATTCGGTGGTGCGGGCGCCGATGGCCGACCAGGAGAAGAGCTCGGCCAGGTATTGCGGGCTGATGGGGTCGAGTGCTTCGGTCGCCAGCGGCAGCTCCATCTCGGCCAGCGAGCAGAGCAGCTCGCGGGCACGGTGCAGCCCCAGCTCTACGTCGAAGGTGCCATCCAGATTGGGATCGTTGATAAAGCCCTTCCAGCCCACCGTGGTGCGGGGTTTCTCAAAGTAAACCCGCATCACAATGTAGAGAGAGTCCTGATAGGCATCATGCAAGGCCTTGAGTCTGGTTGCGTACTCTTTGGCGGCCTCCATGTCGTGAATGGAGCAGGGGCCGCAGATCACCAGCAGGCGGTGGTCACGGCGGTGGATGATATCGGCGATGGTATTGCGGGCCCCTTGCACGAATGCCAGCGCCTTGGCGGAGATAGGTAATTTCTCCTTGAGCTGGGCAGGCGTGATCATCACTTGTTCGGACTGGATATGGATGTTGTTCAGGGGATCTCTTTGCATGATGTCGTTCTCTCTGGACTGAATTCTAAAAGCAATCGTACATTTATGTTTACATTGGTACGTGCTTTGTTACGCAACCGCCCTCACCTTACCAAGTAAAAACAAACAATCAAGTGAAACAAGCGGGTTTACTGCCATTTATGCAGATAAAAACGCGTTGACATAGTCGTTATGGTAATAAAATAGCGAGGCATCGCGTGATGGGGAGTAGTTTTTGTAATTAAATGTTTACGGTTGCGCAAGGGGGAGGGCAAAAGAAGCATAAAGGGGAGCTGGCTCGACAGCGAAGAGAAACAAGAAAGGGGCCCTGATGGCCCCTTCGAATAGGGGCCAGAGCCCCGTTCAAGACGTGATATTACGCCTTGAGTTTATCCAGCATCTCTTTGGTGACCAGCACAATGCCCTGTTCGGAGCGATAGAAGCGACGGGCATCCTCATCGGCGTTTTCACCGATCACCATCCCTTCCGGCAGCTTGCACCCCTTGTCGATCACCACCCGGCGCAGGCGGCAGCCCGGCCCGATCTCGACCCCGGGGAAGACCACGGCCTGATCCAGGGTGCAGAAAGAGTGAACCCGCACATTGGTAAAGAGCACCGAGCTCAGGATAAAGGAGCCGCTGACAATGGTGCCGCCAGAGAACATCGAGTTGATGGTCATGCCGTGCTGGCCGTTTCTGTCCTGCACGAACTTGGCAGGCGGCGTCATGGTCTGGCTGGTCCAGATGGGCCAGTCCTGATCATAGATATCGAGCTCCGGAGTGACGGAGGCGAGATCCATGTTGGCCTCCCAGAAGGAGTCCACAGTACCCACATCGCGCCAGTAGGGACGCTTCTCGGCATTGCAGCCGACGCAGGACATGCCAAACGGGTGAGCGTATGCCGTCCCTTCCCGCACCACGCGGGGGATCACGTCCATCCCGAAATCGTGGTGGGATTCGTCGTTGGTGATGTCTTCATCCAGCAGCTGATAGAGATAGTCGGCATCGAAGATGTAGACCCCCATGGAGGCGAGGGAGGTATCTTCCTTGCCCGGCATGGCAGGCGGGTTGACCGGCTTTTCCACAAAGGCGTTGATCTTGCGATCGCCATCGATCGCCATCACCCCGAAGGCACTCGCTTCACTGCGCGGCACTTCGATACAGGCAACGGTCACCTTGGCGCCCATGTTGACGTGGTCGAGCAGCATGGCGGCGTAGTCCATCTTGTAGATGTGGTCGCCTGCCAGTACGACGATATATTTGGGACCGTGGTCGCGGATGATGTCCAGATTCTGATAGACCGCATCAGCGGTGCCCCGATACCAGTTGACCTCGTCCACGCGCTGCTGCGCGGGCAGCAGGTCGATGAACTCGTTCATCTGATAGCGCAAGAAAGACCAACCTGACTGAAGGTGGCGCAGCAAGCTGTGGGATTTGTACTGTGTTACCACACCGACGCGGCGAATGCCGGAGTTGATGCAGTTGGAGAGCACAAAATCGATGATGCGGAATTTTCCGCCAAAGTGGACTGCAGGCTTCGCTCTGTTATCAGTTAACTGTTTGAGGCGACTACCCCGCCCTCCGGCGAGAACCAAAGCCATGGTCTCGTTCAGCAACTGTCTTGCCTTTGCTGTATTGGCAGGTTGTAACAACATCTTGTATCCCTTTGTAGATAAATCACTACAATCTTGCCGCTTTTGAGACCTAAAGAAAGTGCTTTCAGTCACACTTTTGCGGGGTACGCCGTAATAAAATGACTTTTTTGTTATTAAGGTGTGGTTGTTTTTTCATCTTTTGCTGTCAATCTACTCACTCGTAAATTTTCTTCGCAAAAAGAAGCTAACAGCGTTAACAGAGGGGGCTGGAAAGAGGCCCCTGCTTGTGTGCAGGGGCCGGAAGGTGGGAGGTAAAACAGATCGTAAAAAGAACCGCAAAAAAGGCGGCTATGCCGCCTCTGCCAGCGGCTCCTCACCCTTCTTCTGATAGGCCTGCGGGCTCAGACCCAGCAGCTCCTGCACGGTCGAGGCCACCGTGATGGAGGAGATGGTCCCCACCAGAATGCCGGTGAACAGAGTGAAGGAGAAACCGTAGAGGGTATCGCCGCCAAACAGCAGCAGTGCCCCGACGGTAAACAGGGTGGTACCCGAGGTGATCATGGTACGGCTGAAGGTGGCCTTGATGGCGACATCAGAACATTCGTGGATCCCCATCTGGGTGCGCGAGCTCAGCAGATCCCGCAAACGGTCCGAAATCACGATGCTGTCGTTGAGGGAGTAGCCGATCACCGCCATCAGACCGGCGATGACGTTGAGATCGAACTCGATGTTGAACAGCGCCAGCAACCCCAGCGCCACGATGGCATCGTGGATCACCGAGATAAGGATGCCGATGGCCTGACGCCACTCGAAGCGAAACGCCAGATAGGCCGAGATGGCGAGGGAGGCGACCAGTACCGCCAGCATCCCCTGCTGGAACAGCTCGGCGCCCACCTGCGGGCCGACGATGGTGGTGCGCAGCAGCTCGACCGGCATGCCCAGTTGCTGGGTCAGCATGGTGGCAAGCTCGGTGGCCTGCCAGGGCAGTTCGTGCGGTGGCAGTTTGATCAGCCACTCGCCGGGGACACCGGCAGAGCTGAGCTCCACCGCGCCTGCTAGCGGGGAGGTGAGCATGGCGTTGAGCTCATGGGCCTCCTTGAGGGTCTGGATATGAAACTCCAGCAGGGTGCCACCGGTAAAGTCGAGGCCGAGGGCAAGGCCGTTGACCAGCAGCATGGCGATGCTCGCCACTGTCAGTACGATAGAGGCCCACAGGCCGATATAACGCCAGCGGGTCAGCCCCATGGCAACAATCATTCTAAACATAGTTCTCTCCTTGGCCTGCCAGCGCCTGGCTGGCGGCCGCATCCCGACGTGCCTTGGCACTGCGGGGGAAATGTCTCTGATCCGGCGCATTTGGCTGGCCATCTCCATGGCCGGCGGCGGTGCCGGATCCGCTCATCAGGGGGCGCTTCGCCCCGTTACACCTTCAGCGTGCGCTCGCTGCTGCGGCCCCACAGGGGGTTGATGATGGCGCGTGTGCCCCAGATCCCGGTCACCATGCTGGAAATAAGCCCCAAAATGAGAGTGATGGAGAAGCCTTGCAACGGCCCGGAACCGATGGAGTAGAGCACCACGGCGCAGATGAGCGTGGTGATGTTGGCATCGAAGATGGTGCGAAATGCCGAGCGATAGCCAAAGTCGATGGCGTTGGCCAGCGAGCCGCCGTCACGCAGGCGATCCTTGATCCGCTCGAAGATGAGCACGTGGGTATCCACCGCCATCCCCACCGTCAGCACCAGACCGGCGATCCCCGGCAGGGTCAGCACGGCCCCCGGCAGCACCGCCAGCATGCCGACCTGCATCAGCAGGTTGGCGACCAGCGCGGTGATGGCGACCCAGCCGAACTTGCGATACCAGGCCATCATGAACAGCATCATGCCCGCCATGCCGAACCCGAGGGCGGTGAAGCCCGCTTCGATATTCTGCATCCCGAGGGTCGGGCCAATACTGCGCTCTTCCAGGATCTTGAGCGGTGCGGTGAGGGCTCCGGCGCGCAGCAACATGGCGAGCTCCTGCGCTTCCGGCAGGCTGCCAATCCCGGTGATGCGGAACTGGTTGCCAAGGGCGGTCTGGATGGTGGCGACGTTGATCACCTCGCTCTGGGCGCGCAGCTTGCCCTGGGCATTGGTCTTGTACTCGGTGAAGACGGTCGCCATCGGCTTGCCCACATGCTGGCGGCTGAACTGGTTCATCTTGTTGCCGCCCAGAGTGTCGAGCACGATGTTGACCTGTGGCTGGCCCATCTCGCCCATGTTGGCGCGGGCATCGACGATGTGCTCGCCGGTCAGCACTGGCCGACGCGCCATGCCGACGGCCTGACCGTTGCGATCGGCGATGTAGAAGTGGCTGTCAGCCTTGGCCTCGTAGAATGCCAGTGACGCGGTCGCCCCGATCACCTCTTTCGCCTGTTTGGGGTTGTGCACGCCCGGCAGCTCGATGCGGATGCCATCCTGCCCCTGACGCTGTACCGAAGCTTCGACGATGCCGAGTTCGTTGATCCGCTTTTTGAGGATGGAGAGGTTCTGGGTCACGGCGTTGTTGATGAGCTGGGTGCGCTCGGCCTCGCTCAGCACCAGCTTGAGCTGGTTGCCGCTGCGGGTCATTTTCCACTGATCCTGACGGGTACCGGCGCTCTCCTTGATGATGGTGAGCCAGCCACTCTGATCGTCAGCTTCTGGCAGAGTGACATTGACGCTGCCAAGATCGGCCCGGGCCACGCCGGCTCCGCGCAGATTGGCTTCACGGAAACGGGTGCGCAGGGTGTCGACCAGATTCTTGGTCTGGGCGTCGAGGACGAAATCGACATCGACCCCGATCAGCAGCTGGGAGCCACCGCGCAGATCGAGCCCGAGCTTGATGGGGTCGGCGCCAAGGCGGCTGATCCAGGTCGGGGCGTTGGAGTGGAACTCCAGCGTCAGCGCAGCGCTGTCGAGGCCCTGCTGCTCCAGCAGTTGTTTGGCTCTTTGCTGTTCACTCTGGCTGGCAAAGACCAGCTCGACCCGCTCCGGTTGTTCGATGATCTTGGCCGGGGTCAGGTGGTTGTCGGTCAGCAGCATCTGCTGTTTGGTGGTCAGGCTCTGCTGACCGTGCAGACCAAGAGAGGGCTGCTCGCCAAAGAAGGTGGGCAGCGAATAGAAGGTAAAGGTCAGCAGCATGAGCAGCAGTAGGGCGTACTGCCACTTGCTCATGCGGTTAAGAAGGGTATGACTGGTTTTTCTCATGGCAAATTGGCCTCTGTCAGGAGAATGGTGCGCAGGCCGATAGCATCAAGGCTCGGCAAGGCGCAGAAAAATGGATGCATCAAGTGCGGATCAGGCCGAAGCGGGATCCGTCAGAAGGAGGAGATGAGCAAACAGTGGATGCGCCAACCCCTCGGGGTCAGGCGCTCAGATAGCTCTGGGTGAAGCGGTACTGCAGATACTGGCGCTGCAGCCGGTGGCGGTGAATGGTGGCGAAGGGATCGCGAAAGCGCTGCTTGTGGTAGAGCTGGGCGGCGAGCAACAGCCAGCCAAGCAGCACCAGCAGAATTGCCTGGGCAGACCAGCTCTGGATCAGTTCGTAGACCACATTTTTGGGCTGGTTGTCGCTGCGCAGGGACTGCTCAAAACGCAGCAGGTGATTCTGGTTGGTCGCAACAAACTTGATGACACCATCGTCGCTCTCGCTCGCTTGCGAGAGGCTCTGGGTCTGTTGCTGATCGGGTAGCAGCGGGCCTTCCATCACATTGATGGAACAAAGCAGAGTGAGCGAGACAACGAGTGCCACCAGCCCCAGTTTGACTTTGTCGATAAGGCGCAAAAGGGTATTCCCGATAAATGGAAAGGGGAAACTACCACAGGCGGCGCAGGCGGGACAACCCTTGCCGCCCAATTAGGATTATTCTGAAACCCCTTGGTCAGCTCCCGGTCATCTGCTGGAAATCGCGGGCATAGCCCTTGAGCAGGGAGTAGAGATGGGCCCGCTGGGCCAGATCCAGCGACTGGCTCATGGCGCAGAGCCAGTTGACGGTGCGCTGGCGCGACTGCTCGGTATAACCGGTGAAGCGGCCATCCATCATGCCATCCCCCTGTGCCAGCAGCTCGGTCAGCTCGCGGGTGAAGTTGGGGCTCTGACGCTGCTGCATCAGCCTGTCCAGCTCTTTGGTCCAGGAGGTCTGGAACTCGAGCCAGGGGGGCATCAGCTCGTACTGCCACTCGGCCCATTGGGCCACCAGTGGCGCTTGCGCCGGTTTCACTTCACCAATCCAGTACTCGAGGCGCTGGTTCATCTTGTCGCGAAACTCCGCCAGCATCTTCTCTTTGGGTTCGCTGGCGAACTCCTGCTGCCGCTCCTGCTGGCGCTTGAGCCGATCGGCCATGAAGCGGGTCACCTGCTCATCGCTCAGGGTGCTCGCCAGCCTGACGGTACGGGGAATGGCATTCTCCAGGGTGCGGGTCAGGCTCTGCTGCACCGCATCGAGATTGGTGGAGATCTGCTCCGGTGTCATGGGGCTGGCCACCGCTTTGGCGAGGGTATCGAGATCCCGGGCGTAGCGGGGCAGCTCGTGCTGGCGGTGCCATGCCATCAGCCCTTTGACCTCGCGGCTCAGCAGATCCTTCTGGGGGGAGGTGAGGACGAAATAGTCGTCCAGCTGCCAGATGATGGCGGTATCAATCCAGTAGTAGATGACCCGGGTCGAGCAGCCGGTCAGCAGCAGGCCGAGCAGTAGCAGACCCCAGGTTTTTGGCTTGTGCCAGCGCACCTTGTTGATCATCTGTCACTCCAGTCGTTGCCGGTTGAGGGCAATCAGTGTGTCGTAGTCGGGCGAAGCGTCTTGTTCCGCCATCAGCAGGGCCCAGAGCAGACCGATATAGTCGACCCAGGGGATGAACGCCTCACTCTGAAAATCAGGCCACTGATGACGTGGTAGCGAGCGCAGATAGTGCTCCTCCAGCGCCAGGCGCTGCTCTTCGGGCCAGTCGTGGGTGCGCTGGATGCTGGCCACCTCAAAGCCGGGATGGCCTGCCGCACCGTACTCCCAGTCGATAACCCAGGGCGCGTGACCCAACAAGTTAGCCGGATTGAGATCATGGTGGCAAGGTCGCCAGCAATCGTCGGGTTCGCGGCTGGCAAGCAGGCTGCGCTCCAGTGCCGGCAACCAGGTCGGTACCTGAGCCAGCCGGGCGCGATAACCGGCGGCGTGGGCACGTACCGCCATCACCACAGAGGGAAGGGGGAGGCGATGCAGCTTGCGCAGCACCTCAGCCAGCAGACGGGGCTGTTCGGCGACGGAGGGCGCAGCCTCTAGCCAGTTTGGCTCGTCGCACCACTCCAGCAGCATCAGGCCGCTGGCGGGATCCTGGTAATGGCAGGGCAGTGCCAGACCCGACTTCATGGCGCCCTGATAGAGCCGCCACTCGGTGGCACGGTCGATGCCAAGGCGCACCGGGTCCGGGTGGCCCTGGCGCAAAAAGTAACTGCGCCCCGAAGGGAGGCGCAGTCGATAGTTGCTGTTGGTGAGGCCCGCGCCGAGCGGCTCGAGAGTCCCGTCCCGCCATGGGACGGGCAGCGTGGCGAGCAAAACGTCGGGGGCGAGCATCACCGGATTAGCCTTACCAGCCAAAGGTGGACTTCTTCGCCTGCTTGCGGATCTCTTTCTGGTCAGCCCAGAGCAGTTCGCCGCTTTGCAGATCCATCAGGTTCATGGTCATCTGGTAGTAGACATCCTTCACCTTGCCATTGTCCTTGACGATGCTGGCGAGGTTGCCATAGACCATGTAGCGGGCACCGGTCTGCTTGCCCAGTCGTACCATGGAGGCCGGGTCAACCATGCCGCTGCTCTGCTGATATTCGAGCTGCTGCTTGACGGCGGCAACCTTGCTCATGTCGACGAAGCGGAACTTGCCGGCCCGCAGCAGCTTGGTGCGGATGGTGTCGGTGATCGCTTCAGTATCGATGTGCTCGGAGGTCTTGTTGCGGATGGAGTCCATGAACATAACCGGACGGCCGCCGGCGGTGATCTCGCTGGTGGCGGGGGAGGCCAGCATGGAATCCGCCATCTTGTCGGCAATAGCCTGCAGATCGCTTGAGCCGTAATCGACGGTGACCGTTTCGGTTTCGGTCGGATCACCGTAGCTGACCGTGGTGCTGGAGCAGCCGCCCAGCAGCAGGGCGCCGGTCAGGATCAGCAGGGCATGATTCATTTTCATCAGTAGGATTCCTCAATCACTTCACGTACATAAATCCGGTAACCGCGGGCGGTCGGGCTCGGCGCCAGGGCAGACAGGGTGCGGGTCTGATAGCCATGCAGCTTGAGCGGTGTCCAGCCACGACCGTCGTTGGCGACCTCCTGACCGGCCTCATCATACCAATAGAACATATATTGCAGCTTGTTGTCGCCACGCTGGGTGCTGGCGGCGGCCACATTGACCTGCAGCAGTCCGTTCTGTTCACGGCGGCTCAGCTCGGTCAGGGTGACGTTGACGTTTTGATGCTGCTCCGCCACCGCTGCGGCGCCCGGTGCTCCATAGAGCGCCACGCCGGAGGTGTTGGTGGCGCAGCCGGTCAGCAGCAGCGCGAGCCCGAGGGCCAACCCGTATGCTTTCATCTTGCTCTCCTTGATTGGAGTGAGTGGGGCAGCACTGGGGGCTGCCCGGTTAATCGTCTTGCTCAGAGCGGCATCACCCGGGTGGTCAGGCCGGCGCCGAGGCGCTGAACCCAGACCAGGGTGGTGCGGCCGCTATGAATGGTCAGCGGCAACTGGCGCTGGGCAGCACCCGCTCCCAGAGTGAGGTTCACCTCACCCGCTGGCACCATCCCCTGCCAGCTCGATGCCTGCGCCGGCAGTGTCAGCCAGCTGCGGGTATCGGCACGCTCCGAGAGGGTGTTGAAGATCCCCACCAGAATATTGCCCACATCGCCCCCCTCTTTGGTGGCGGTGCGGCGCATCTGCTCCTTGGCCACCAGCCGCAGCGCCTGGCGGGTCAGCATACCGGGCAGCCGCTCCTGCAGATCCTTGGCGGCCAGCGCTTCCAGCCTGACCAGCTCGCTGGTCTGCTCGACCCGTTTGCCGAGCGTGACCGTGAGCGGCCCCGTATCGCTGGCCCGATTATCGTAATAGGGGATGGCTACGGTAAAGGTGCGAAAATCGCCGCGGGAGGTGGAGATGGGCAGCGGCAGGAAGAGTTCGCGCCGCGCCGGGATCAGGCCATCTTCAAACAGCACCACCAGTTGGCCCTGATTTTTAGCGGAGGGTGGCGCTTTGCGACCCACCTTTTTTTCGGTCGCGCGGATCTCGTCCGGCGCGCCGCGCAGCACCGCCAGACGCAGCAAGGCATCCTGCAGGCTGCGGTTGTCCGGAGCTATCTGGTAGCCGCGCTGGTAATCGACCCAGGCGTCGTTGAGATCCCCCGTTGCCTCATAGAGCACGGCGGAGAAGTAGAAGGTATAGGCGTTCTGAAAACCGTTCTTGACCTTGCCGATCAGCCGGTCGAGCTCGGGTGCACCGCGCGACATCAGCTGGCGCATCTCCCCCTCGGTCTCGGCCTCTTCGCTCTCATCCTTTGCCTTGCGCACCTCGTCAGCTCGCCGTTTCAGGGCCTGCTCCTGCACCTGATTGGCCCGGCGTACCTCCACCAGGGCGCCATCGGCATCCCCTCGTTGCAGGTAGTTGAGGGCCAGATAGTGGTGCAGCATGGTGCGTTCGTAATCGGGGGTGAGGTAGGCCATCGACTGGTCGTTGGTGAGCAGGCTGCCCACCTGATCCAGACCGTGGCTCAGCCGGTATTCGGCCTGATTGTCTTCCCACTGAAGGCGGCTGTCGGCGGCAGAAAACGCCTGCTTGCTGCCCGCATCCTGACCGGCGAGCCAGGCGATGCGCCCCTCTTCAAGGCGATCGAGGACAAAGGTGTCATCGCCGAGGGTGGAGTCGCGCACCTCGGGCAGCGCTTCGGCGGCATGGCCCAGCAGCAGCTGGTTGCGCAATGGCACCATCTGATCGGAGTAGGAGACGAACATGTCTTGCCAGCGGGAGGCGCAGCCCCCCAGCAACAGCAGGGCGCCGCAGAGCAGCAGGGCGCTGCGGCAGGTAGTGATGTAGCGAGTCATTACAGGCTGAGCAGCGGTCCCAGCGGCTGGCCACCGACCAGATGCATGTGGATGTGGTAGACCTCCTGCCCGCCGTGGCGGTTGCAGTTCATGATGAGGCGGTAGCCATCCTCGGCAATACCTGCGTCGGCGGCGAGTTTGCGGGCCACGGTGAACATCCGGCCAAGGGCCTGCTCGTGCTCCGGCTCCACATCGTTGACGGTGGGGATCAGCACATTGGGAATGATCAGCACGTGGGTCTTGGCCTTGGGCTGGATGTCCCGGAAAGCGGTCACCAGATCGTCCTGATAAAGGATGTCGGCGGGGATCTCTTTGCGGATGATTTTGCTGAAAATGGTTTCTTGCGCCATGGCTAACTCCCTTATGAGAAAAAGAAAATCGAATTTGGATCCCAAGCGGCTCCGCGCTGCACGGCAAGTGTGACACAAGCCGAGATTTGACACAGCTGATGTCCCATTCCCTTCAGTTATTGTTAAAAATACCGATAGCCGGAGGGACGTCATCTGTAGCGCCTGTTCAGGGTGGTCTGCAGGGTATCAAAAGGACGGGGTACTCAGGCAAGGGACTTTTGCATATACAGCGGGATAATAATGAAACAATCAATGTCGGATCTCTCCATCTTGCAGCGGGTCTATCTCGGCTTCGCTATTCTGGTGGCCGTGATGGTGGCCAGCTCACTGCTCACATTTCGTAGTCAGGAGACCCTCGGCGGGGCGCTGGAACAGGTTACCCAGCAGTCGATGCCGCTGGTGATCGCCAGCAGTCAGACCCAGATCAGCCTACTCAGTGCCAACAAGTGGCTCGGGGATGTGCTGACCGAGCAGGACCCCAAACAGCTGCCGGCCGAAGTGGCCGAGCTGAAACAGGCCAAGGCGCAGGTCGACAAGACCCTGGCCGCCTTGCGTCAGCAGGTGGCCGAACACCCCGAGCTGCAGGGCGAGATGACCGCCCTTGGCGAGCAGGTGGCGAGTTATCTGGAACTGACCGATACCCTGCCGGGTGAGCACGAGGCGCTGCTCACCCGATTGCACAAGGTCAATCTGGCCAAGGGGCAGTTTCAGGTCAGTCTGCCCCAGTTCAAGAAGAATCTGGGTGACATGATGATCACCATCGACGACAGCTTCATCAAGATGCTCTCCGAGACCCTGACCACCAAGCTCTCCGCCATCGAACTTTCCACCATGGATGCGCTCAACCAGACCATCCCGGCTCCCATCGAAGGGGCGCTCAAGCGCAACAAGATGCAGATCGAGGGGTTCAACAGCACCATCAAGGATCTGCAGGGTGAGCTCAAGAATTTCGAGAACGACATGGGCCATTATGTTCACGGCTTCGTGCGCGACACCACCGCCAGCGAAGGGGTGCTGGCCCAGTATCTGGCGCTGATGAAGCAGCAGGAGCTGATGCGGGAGAAGAGCAAGCAGGCCAGCGCTCTTATCGTCGAGATCCAGAACCGGCTGGAGCGGATGACGGCGAGCAGCCAGCAGCTGATGAACGGCAGTATCCAGCATGCCAAAGAGGTGCAGCGCCAGAGCACTTTGACTCAGGGGGCGAGCATCGCGGTTGCCATCCTGATCGCCATGCTGGTGGCCTACACCCTGGGCAAGGCGATCCGCCGTCCGCTGCGGGAGCTGCTGCGAGTCCTCTCCGAGGTGACTCGCGGCGACATGACCCAGCGCATCGGCTTTCAGAGCAAGAACGAATTTGGTCAGCTGGGCAGCCAGCTCAACCTGCTGATCGAGCAGATGGGGGAAGTGCTGGCCCAGCTCTCCAACGCATCAGCCCAGCTTAACGATGCCGCCCATGGCAACCGCCATACCACCGAATCGGTGCGGGCCGATCTGGAGAAACAGCGGCAGGAGACAGCCTCGGTCGCCGCCGCCATGACCCAGATGGAAGCTTCGGTACGCGAGGTGGCGCAGGCTGCCAACCAGACTCTGGAGCGGGTGATGGATGTGGAGAAGGCCTCCGAGATGGGGCGCAAGGTGATGGCGGGCAATATCACCACCACCCATCAGCTGGCGGGCAAGTTGCAACAGACCGGCAAGGTGATTGGCGATGTGAGCAGCATGAGCAGCCAGATCGGCAACATTCTCGACGTCATTCGCGGCATCGCCGAGCAGACCAACCTGTTGGCCCTCAACGCGGCCATCGAGGCGGCGCGTGCTGGCGAGCAGGGGCGCGGTTTTGCGGTGGTCGCCGACGAGGTGCGCAGTCTGGCGGGGCGCACCGCGCAATCCACCAGCGAGATCCAGACCATGATCGAGAACCTGCAGCAGGGGGTCGCCAGAGCGGTGACCGTGATGCAGGAGTGCTCGCGCGAGATGGACAGCTGCATGGATCAGAGCTCCCACGCCAACAACGCCATGGAGGAGGTGCAGGGGATCGTGGTGCTCATCAGCGACATGTCGAGCCAGATTGCCTCCGCCGCCGAGCAGCAGCAGGCGACCAGCGCCGACATCGCTACCAACCTCAACCGTATCTCCGATATCTCGGATCTCAACTACCAGGGGATCGAGCGGGTGGCCCAGACCAGCCAGCAGCTCGACTCCCTCGCCGAGCAGCAGGAGAGCCTGGTCAAGCGCTTCCGCCTGAGCGCCTGATGGCAACAGGCTGAAACAACAAGGCCCCGCAGTTGCGGGGCCTTGTTGTTTGCGGCAGTGACAAGAGGATCAGGCGTAGGCGATGGCGCCCTTGCCGACCCCTTCATAGGCAACAATCTTGACGAACTTGTCGCCTACCATCTTCTTCACTTCGCGGGCGATGTAGCAAGCCAGCAGCTCGACCGTGGTGTCGGTGTCGATCATCTCCACCTCGGTGGTGGGGATGGCCAGCTGGAACAGCCCCTGTGGCGCCACATATTTGAAGCCGGTGTGGTGTTCACCCAGCTGCACGTTGGCACGGGCACTGAGGGCCAGCTCTTCGAGGGCAACTTTATCCTCATCGGTGCCGAGATAGATATCGGCCCAGCGTTCGGCCCACTGCTGTTCGAGCTCGCCATCTCGCTCGCCATCGATGTGGATCTCGATGGGAGAGCGGTGGCCGTGGGCGATACGCTGGCAGTTGCCATCGTGCTTCTTCAGGCCGTGGCTGTAGTGATAGAAGGGGCCGTCGATGGCCTCCTGACGCAGGGTCAGCGACAGATCCTTGATGTTGCCCGGCAGCCGCTTGGCCAGTACAGCCAGCAGGTAGCGGGTGACCGACTCCTTGTCGACCTGCGGGGCTGGGATAAAGGCAAAACCCTGGGTCGGGCAGCGCAGGTGGATGGAGCGGCCGGGGCGCAGCAGATCGACGCAGCTCTCGCCATCTTCCAGCGTCTCGACATGCACCAGAGAGCTCTCGGTCGGGACCAGCAGCTTGTGATCCACCTCGTCATCGATGATCGACTTGATAAGCTTCTTTACCCGGCCGAAGTCCAGCAACATGCTCATCTCGTTGAGCTCGCCGCTCATTTCGATATCTACCAGCCAGCTCTCACCTACCATGCCGCGGCGTTCGCAGAGGTAGCTGGAGTCGATCACGGTCAAATCTCTTACAAATAACTTCATCAGTCAGGCCTTGCTACAGAGAAAGGGCAGTTTTGCGCTATTATGACCCGCGATTATCGGCAAAGGAACTGGAACCCCCCATGAACAAACTGCTTATCAAGAATGCCACCCTGGTCAACGAAGGCCGTATCTATGCCTCCGACGTGTTGATCGAGGGGGAACGGATTGCCCGCATCGCACCCGATATCGACGCGCACGATGCGGTGGTGATCGATGCCGCAGGTCGCCACCTCATCCCCGGAATGATCGATGATCAAGTCCACTTCCGGGAGCCGGGGCTGACCCACAAGGGGACCATCGCCAGTGAATCCCGGGCCGCCGTCGCCGGTGGTACCACCAGTTTCATGGAAATGCCCAACGTCAATCCCCAGACCACCACCCTCGACGCCCTCGAAGCCAAATATCAGATCGCCGCCAACTCCTCCGTTGCCAACTACAGCTTCTATCTGGGTGCTACCAACGACAACCTGGAAGAGATCAAGCGTCTTGATCCCAAGCAGTCCTGCGGGGTCAAGGTGTTCATGGGCTCCTCGACCGGCAACATGCTGGTGGACAATCAGGAGACCCTGGCGGCCATCTTCCGCGAGAGTCCGGTGATGATCGTCACCCACTGCGAAGACACCCCGACCATCGCCAAAGCCGAAGAGGCGGCGCGGGCCAAGTGGGGCGAGAATGTGCCGATGGGCGAGCATGGCCGCATCCGCAGTGACGAGGCGTGCTACAAATCCTCCAGCATGGCGGTAGCGCTGGCCAAGCAGTACGGCGCCAAGCTGCATGTGCTGCATCTGACCTCAGCCAAGGAGCTGTCGCTCTTTACCGCCAGTCACGATCTGAGTGAACTGAAAGACAAGAACATCACTGCCGAGGTGTGTGTTCACCATCTGTTCTTCAACGAAGCCGATTACGACACCCTCGGTAGCCAGATCAAGTGCAACCCGGCGGTGAAGAGCGCGGCCGATCAGCATGCGCTTCTCGATGCGGTGCGCAATGACGTACTCGACATCATCGCCACCGACCATGCCCCCCATACCTGGGAGGAGAAGCAGAACAGCTACTTCAAGGCGCCGTCCGGTGTGCCGCTTGTGCAGCACTCCCTGCAGGCATTGCTGGAGCTCTACCATAACGGCGTGTTCACCCTGGAGACCATCGTCAAGAAGACCTCCCATGCGGTGGCCGAGCGTTTTCAGGTGCAGGATCGCGGCTACATCCGCGAGGGCTACTTTGCCGATCTGGTGCTGCTGGATCTGGGCAAGCCCTATGTGGTCAACGATGACAACATCCTCTACCACTGTGGCTGGTCGCCCTTCAACGGCTACCGTTTCCACAGCACGGTGGAGATGACGCTGGTGAACGGCCAGATCGCCTGGCAAAACGGGCAGGTCACTGACCAGATCCTGGGCAAGCGGCTGACCTTTAACCGCTGATTGTTCGCAAAGCAGGCGAACGCACCATTGTCGGGGAATTGGCGGCGTTTCTTTGTTGACAGGGCTGGGCCATCTCCATAAACTCAGCCCCCGTCAGCTCAGACTGACTTCGTCGGCGTGTAGCGCAGCCAGGTAGCGCACTGTCATGGGGTGTCAGGGGTCGGAGGTTCAAATCCTCTCACGCCGACCATCATTCCCCGGAAAAGGCCTTGTCAAACGACAAGGCCTTTTTTCTTTTCTGCTCTTTGCCGTTGCTGCGATTGTCTATCCCCCTTGCGCTGTGTTGTAGTAGCGGCACTGTTCTGCCCTGACGGGGGTTATCGTGTCTCTCTCTGCATCCATCTGGCGATCTCTGGTTTTGCTCTCGTTGCTGCTCGGTGGCTGTGCCACGCCATATCAGCAGGAGAAGTCGTTCTGGAACGGTCGCACCGGCTTTTCCGAGACCCGCCTTGCGCCCGACAAGTGGCAGCTGGAGTTTGTCGGCAACGATCTGGTGGACAGGGAGACGGCCCGCAAATATGTGCTCAAGCGGGCAGGGGAGCTGGCGCAGCGGGAGGGTTACCCCATGCTGCAGGTGGAGGAGCTGACCATTGCGCGCGATGTGATAAGGGTGACCCCGGAGCGCCCCATGTTCGGCTTTGACGAGGATGAGCCGGACACCTTCATGGCGCAGATGCAGGTACAACACACCATCTCGGCCCTGCTTACCTTCCGGTTGCTAACGCGGGCAATTAATGAACAGTCGCTTTCCACCAAATATCTTGCTGATATTAAAATAAGCGGTGATTAATATTGGTTTGTTGCAAGATCCATATCACATACATCTAACAGCAGCATAAAATTCTGGAGTAAGCCTCTAGATTTACCCCCTGCTTTTAGGCATTCTCCCAGCATACCAGCCGCCAGGAATCAACGGCTCGGATCACAAAAACGGACTGTAGTGGCTCCCATGCCACTGTCAACGGCTTGCACCAATCAAAACCGGGACTCCCCCATGAAAATGAATAAACTGACGGTCGCCATCCTCATTTCGATGTTGCTTGGCATCCTTACCGGCCAGGGCTATCGCCTGTTTGCTGCCGATCAGGCGGCAGACTTTGCAAACAACATCACTATCCTGACCGATATCTTCCTGCGACTGATCAAGATGATCATCGCACCATTGGTCTTCACCACCCTGGTGGTCGGCATCGCCAAGATGGGCGATACCCGCACTGTGGGTCGTATCGGTGCCAAAACCCTCGGCTGGTTCATGCTGGCCTCCCTGCTCTCCCTGAGCCTGGGTCTGGTGATGGTCACCCTGATGCAGCCGGGTGTGGGCCTCTCCCTCTCCCTGCCCAATGATACCGCCAGCTCTGGCATTGCTGCAGGCGCGATTACCCTGAAAGATTTCGTGACCCACGCCATTCCGAAAAGCGTGGTCGAGGCGATGGCCACCAACGAGATCCTGCAGATCGTGGTCTTCTCCCTGTTCTTTGGTCTGGCCGCAGCGGCGCTGGGCGATCTGGCCAAACCGGTGGTGGTGCTGATGGCCAGTGCTGCCGAGATCATGCTGAAAGTGACCGGCTATGTGATGAACTTTGCGCCGTTCGCCGTGTTTGGCGCCATTGCCGCCATGGTGGCCAAAGAGGGGCTGGGTATTCTGGTTACCTACGGCAGCTTCATGGCCCAGTTCTACATCGCCCTTGGCTGCCTCTGGCTGCTGCTGATCGCCATGGGTGGCGCCTTCCTGCGTGGTCGCATCATCAAGCTGCTGGCGATGATCCGCGAACCCATCCTGCTTGCCTTCTCTACCGCCAGCTCTGAAGCGGCCTATCCGAAGACCTTGGATCGTCTGGAGAAGTTCGGTTGTGACAAACGCATCGCCAGTTTCGTGCTGCCAATGGGTTACTCCTTCAACCTCGACGGCTCCATGATGTACTGCACCTTCGCGGTGATGTTCATCGCTCAGGCTTATGGCATCGAGCTCTCCACCGCCCAGCAGATCACCATGCTGCTGCTGCTGATGGTCACCTCCAAGGGGATGGCCGGGGTGCCGCGCGCCTCTCTGGTGGTGATTGCCGCGACCCTGAACCAGTTCCATATTCCGGAAGCTGGCATCCTGCTGCTGCTGGGGATCGACCACTTCCTCGATATGGGCCGCTCTGCCACCAACGTGCTGGGCAACGCCATCGCCGCCAGCGTGGTCGCCAAGACCGAAGACAGTCTGGGCGAGACCGAAGAGCTGGGCGAGAGTGCTCCCGCCAAGGCATAACCATGGCTTGAGCTGACCAGAGGGTTGGCCGGTGCAAAGAGAAATCCCCGTCATGATCATGGCGGGGATTTTTTTATGGCTGGCCGGTTTAGAAGCCCGAACCGGGTTGCAGCAAAAACGCCGCCTCTTCCGGCGTGCTGGTGCGACCCAGAATGTCGTTGCGGTGGGGGAAGCGGCCAAAGCGTTCGATGATCACCTGATGGCGGCGGGCAAAGTCGGCAAATCCGGCAAAGGTCTCGTTCGCTGGGGAATGCGCCTGCTCGGCCGCCAGCTCTTCAAACAGGGCCACGCTTCTGGCTTGCTGCTCACGGGACTCCGCGTGTTCCAGCGGCAGATAGAAGAAGACCCGCTCCAGCGGCGAGAGCTGCCGATCCATGCCAAGGGATAGCCCCTTGAGGCACTGCTCGCGGGCGAGCGGATCCCGGGCAAAGGCGGTGGGGGTACCGCGATGGATATTGCGGGGCAGCTGGTCGAGCAGCAGGATCAGCGCCAGCCTGCCGTGGGGCAGATCGGCCCAGTCGGCCAGCTCCCCGTTGGCGGCCGCCTCTGCCTGCACGCCAAAACGCCGGGCCAGCAGGGCATCGGTCTCGCGACTTTTGCCCCACCAGAGCGGGGCTTGTCGTTTGGCGCGCAGGGCGTCGTCGGTCGGGTCGCCAAACCAGAAATCGAGCAGAGGTTGCCAGGGTTGCATGGGGACTCCTTGCTGGTGTGTTGAGGAGGGCCAATAACAAATGGCTCCGGGTTGCTGCCGAAACGGTAGCTTCTCGTTACACTGTGCCATCTTTTGCCCGAAAGAAGTAACCCCAGATGGCGAGCGACGGTTGCCTGGCGCGGCCGATGATGGCCTGCCATCGCCATGAGGTGGCCCTGCTGACCCTGGTGGTCATCAGACCGCACACCTCTCTCCCGGGGTTGTTCTCACTGATATAAGGAATCTCTGATATGGCCGGAACCAGTTTGTTGGCCCTGCTCGACGATATCGCCAGCGTGCTCGATGACGTGGCGCTGATGACCAAGATGGCGGCAAAGAAGACCGCCGGAGTGTTGGGGGACGATCTTGCCCTCAATGCTGAGCAGGTCTCCGGAGTGCGTGCCGAGCGGGAGCTGCCGGTGGTGTGGGCGGTGGCCAAGGGGTCATTTCGCAACAAGTTGATTCTGGTGCCCGCCGCCATCGCCATCAGTGCTCTGGTGCCCTGGCTCATTACCCCGCTCTTGATGCTGGGGGGCGCCTACCTCTGCTTTGAAGGTGCAGAGAAGCTGGCGCACAAGTTTTTGCCTCATCAGGAGGAGGGAGAACATCATGCCGGCCCCATTCCTGACGATCTGGTGGCCTTCGAGCAGCAGAAGGTGAAGGGGGCGATCCGCACCGACTTTATTCTCTCCGCCGAGATCATCGTCATCGCCCTTGGTACAGTACAGGGGGCGAGCATCGCCCTGCAGCTCTCGGTGGTGGCGGGTATCGCCCTGCTGATGACCATCGGGGTTTATGGTTTGGTGGGGCTTATCGTCAAGCTCGATGATATCGGCCTGCACCTCCTGAAAAAGCCGGATGGCGGGGCACTGCGCCGCGCGGTGGGGCAGGGACTGCTGAGTACGGCGCCCAAGCTGATGCATCTGCTGGCGCTGGTAGGGACGATCGCCATGTTTATGGTGGGCGGCGGCATTCTGGTGCATGGTTGGCCTTTTGCCCATCACCTCATTGAAGGCGCCGCCGCGGTTGTCGCCACTCTGCCCACTGTAGGGGCCGTACTGGCAGTGGTGACGCCGACTCTGCTCAACGCGGTGGCCGGTGTGGTAGCGGGCCTGGTGCTGGTGCTGGCGATGACGCTGATAAGCAAACTCAAGCCAGCCAAATAAGCGTCTGTACTATCTTTCGGGGCCGCCAGTGACAGATGCTGGCGACTATCTCTCCCTGTTTGACATCTTGATAACGAGCCTTCAATGCAAGCAACCCGATACCTTCAGCAGTGGCACAACCACCATATCTATCCCGCTCTCGACAGTCCCGAGCTTGAGGCCGACATGGCCGAGGCCCGTGCTGCCCTTGCACCACTGGCGGCACTGGTCGCCAATCTGGCCGACCTTGCGGGGGAGGCGCGGCAAGATTGCCTGCGGGAGGTGCGCCTGCGTGCCCGCCGCATTCGTCATATCGGCTGGAACGTGGCGATTCTGGCCGCCTGCCGGGGCAGTCAGGATGCTCGCGATACCCAGGCCAAGCAGCTGGCATCCCGTGCTCGCGCCCTCAATGCCGATCTGTTCAAGACGCTGGCGCCGGTGGAAGACCTGATGCTGGCGCTGCCGGAGGCCGAATTTGGTCTGTTGATGGCTGATCCCCTGCTTGGTGAGGAGGAGTATCGCCTGCGTCACGAACGCAGATTGCAGGATCAGCGTCTGCCGGTGGCGGCAGAGCAGCTGGTGATAGGTCTGGGCACCGATGGTCTGCACGCCTGGGGCAACCTCTACAACGATCTGGTGGGCAAGATCCGGCTGGTGATCGATGACCGCGAGATGGGACTGGCGGAGGCGAGCAATCTGCTCTCCAGCCCGTTGCGCTCCCTGCGCCGGGATGCATTCGATGCCATCAGCGCCGGCTGGGAGGGAGAGCAGGAGACGGTGGCCGCCATCCTCAATGCCATCAACGGCTGGCGGCTTGAGCTCTCGCGTCAGCGTGGCAGTGAGCGGCAGCTCGATGCACTCGATCTCTCCTGTCATCAGAGCCATATAGAGCGCGCCACCCTGGATACGCTGATGAGCGAGACCTGGCAGGCCCGAACCCTTGGTCAGCGGGCGCTGGAGCTGATGGCCGCACGCCTTGGCATCGACGATCCGGGGGCCGAGGATCTCTTTGCGCCGCCTCCGGCTGCCAGCGGCCGCGAGATCCCGTTCGAGGAGGCGATCGAGCTGATTGCCGATGCCTTTAGCCGTTTCGATCCCGAGATGGGGGAGTTTGCCCGGATGATGGCCGAGAAGGGGTGGATTGATGCGGCGCCCACGCCAAATCGCCGCACCGGCGCCTACTGCACCAAATTTGCCGAACCGGTCGAGCCGCGGGTCTTCGTCACCTATGCCGGCACCATGGACAACGTCATTACGCTGGCCCATGAACTGGGCCACGCCTGGCACAACTGGGTGATCCGCGATCTGCCGATGAGTCAGCGCAGCTATCCGATGACGCTGGCCGAAACGGCCTCCATCTTTGCCGAGACTCTGGTGCGCAGCGCCCTGTTCGAGCAGGCAGAAAGTCCCGAAGAGCAGTTGGCGATTGCCTGGGCCGGGGCCGATGCCGCAGCTACCTTCCTGGTCAATATCCCGGCCCGTTTCGACTTCGAGCGGGCGCTGGTGGCCGAGCGGGAGCATGGCTACGTTGCGCCGGCCCGCCTCAAGGCGCTGACCGATGAGGCGTGGGGACGCTGGTATGAGAAGAGCCTCTGCCGCTATCACCCCATGTTCTGGGCGGCCAAGGCGCACTTCTCCATCGCCGGGCTGGGTTTTTACAACTATCCCTATCTGTTCGGTTATCTCTTCAGCCTCGGTGTGTATGAGCAACTGATGAGTCGCCAGGCGGCGGGAGACGACAATGTGGCGCAGGCGTACCGCGACCTGCTGCGCGATACCGGCCGGATGAGCGCCGAGGCGCTGGTGGCAAAACATCTGGGGCAGGATATTCGCCAGTCGGCCTTCTGGCAGGGGAGTCTGGCTCAAGTGGCGCAGGCGGTAGAGCGCTTCGCACAGCTGCCAGCCTGATTGGGTAAGGGGTGATGTGAGTGACTGGCCCCGGACCTGTGTCCGGGGCCTGTTGGTTATGCTTGCTCCTGCTTCGGTTTGACCGGGCCGACCAGCAATGGCTTGGTCTGGTGGGTCAGATCCGGTTGGTAGCCGTTGAAGAAGAGGTTGAGCACTACCGAGCTGATGGTGGCCAACAGGATGCCGCTATGAAACAGCGGTTGCAGTGCCGCCGGGAAGTGCTGGAAGAAAGAGCCGGAGACGGTCGGGATCATGCCGATCCCGAGGCTGATGGCGACAATGTAGAGATTGTGGCGGTTGGTGTTGTAGTCGGCCCGCGCCAGAATGCGAATGCCGGTTGCCAGCACCATGCCGAACATCACTATGCCGGCGCCTCCCAGCACGAAGGGAGGGATGGAGGCGACCATCACCGACATCTTGGGGATAAGGCCAAAGGCGAGCAGGATCCCCCCCGACATCACGCAAACCCAGCGGCTCGATACCCCGGTCACGCTTACCAGCCCGATATTTTGGGAGAAGGAGGTGTGGGGGAAGCTGTTGAAGACGCCGCCGATGATGGTGCCGATGGCATCCACCCGCAGCCCGCGTACGATATCGCCGCGACTGGCCGGATGGCCTACGATGTCGCCGAGCGCCAGAAACATCCCCATCGATTCGATGAAGGTGATCAGCATGATCACCGTCAGGGTGGCGATGGAGATGGGATCGAAGGTGGGCCAACCAAAGGCGAACGGTACTATGGGGGCAAACCAGGCCGCCTCACCAAGACCGTCGAGACTCACCTCCCCCATGGCGATGGCTACTATGAAGCCGAAGATGATCCCGAGCAGCACCGAGATATTGCTGAAAAAACCTTTGGTGAAGCGGGTCACAGCCAGAATGAAGGCGAGCACCACAAAGCTGGTGCCGATATAGCGCAGGCTGCCATATTCGGGGTTGCCCTTGCCCCCCGCCATCCAGTCGATCCCCACCTGCATGATGCTGATCCCGATGGATGTGATGACCACCCCGGTCACCACGGTGGGGAAGAGCGGCATCAACCGGCCTATCAGGGGCACCAGCAGAGTCGAGATGATACCCGCGGCTATGGTGGCGCCGAAGATGCCGGTGAGCCCCAGATCCGGATTGGCACCGATGGCCAGCATGGGCATTACGGCGGCAAAGGTGACCGACATGATGACCGGTAGCCGGATCCCGGCGAAACGCCCGATACCGACACACTGCAGCAGGGTGACGATGCCGCAGCAGAAGAGATCCGAACTGATAAGGTAGGAGATCTGCTCCTTGGGCAGTCCCAGACTGCCGCCTATCACCAGTGGGACGGCGACGGCGCCGGCGTACATCACCAGCACATGCTGCAGGCCGAGGGTAAATAGCTGGCCAGCGGGGAGCATGCGCTCAACTTCATCATCGGGACGTATTCGCTTTCCCGGTCGGGAGGCGGGGGGATTGGTCTCGTTCATCAACAGATCTCTCCTTGGCGAGCCCCGGCAACGGGCAGGGGCAAGATAGCGAAAGCCGCGGCTTTCCCGGTCACAGATGTTATCGAGTGCGTGGATCGCCGGACTCATCGGGATGGGCAAGAGAGAGGGATCCGGTGCAGGCCATGGTCAGTGCACAAAACATGCTCAATCGTGACTGGTGGTGAAAACGTTTGGCTTTTTTGAGGGATCAATCACATCCGGATCGGGATCAGGCACAAGAAGAGGGACAAAGGGCACTGCCGGGCATCTCAGATTGGTAATGGCGGTATCATTTTTGGCCACAGCCTCTCACTTTGATAGGGCTGCTCTGCGTATTGCGCTTGGCAAGGGCTCCCGCGCAGCATCTTGTTGCAGGGGCTGGCGTGATCCAAAGCAAGAAAGTTGGATGTTTTGGTGGCGCACGGGGCCGCCGCTGGGGTAGTTTCGATAAAACCGACACAGATCCTGAGGTCTTATCCATGATCATCTATCTG
The DNA here is from genome assembly GCF_019048745.1 of Aeromonas sp. FDAARGOS 1410. NCBI lineage: Bacteria > Pseudomonadati > Pseudomonadota > Gammaproteobacteria > Aeromonadales > Aeromonadaceae > Aeromonas > Aeromonas sp. FDAARGOS 1410. The sequence goes on from NZ_CP077401.1 coordinate 2,210,334, forward strand.
CATGGCTTTGATGCCACCAGCCCAGGCAATCACGAGAAAGTGCTGCAGTTGCAGTTTATTGATGATGATGTGCGTTTCGTGCACTACAGCACGGTTCACCCCCGTCACGATATGAGCCACCTGCTCAAGGAAGTGAAGAAGCAGCTCGACATGAGCACAGATCCCAAGCCCCTCATCTGCGGTGTCGGACTCGGCGGCTACTGGAGCGAGCGCATCGGCTTTTTGTGCGGCATTCGTCAGGTGATCTTCAACCCCAATCTGCACCCTGAAGAGAACATGCAGGGCAAGATCGACCGGCCGGAGGAGTACGAGGATATTGGCACCAAGTGTGTAACTGAATTTCGTAAGAAAAATTCAGGAAACTGCCTGTGCATCCTTTCCGTTCAGGATGAAGTGCGCGATAATCGGGACACTGAACGTGAATTGAAGAACTATTACGACATCGTGTGGGATGATCGCGAGACCCATAAGTTCAAAAACATCTCGCACCATCTGCAGCGGATGAAGGCCTTCAAAGAAGCCTGATCCATCACGTCGACCGATTTCGTTTTAGGGAGCCAATGGCTCCCTTTCGTTTTGAGGAACCGAGGAAAAATCATCATGATGAATATTGTCGTTGTAGGCGGCGGCGCCGGTGGTCTGGAGCTGGCCACCAGTCTGGGTCGCAAGCTTGGCAAGAAGAACAAGGCCAAGATCACTCTGGTCGATCGTAACCGCACTCACCTGTGGAAGCCCCTGCTGCACGAAGTGGCCACCGGCTCCATGGATGCGGGCATCGATGCCCTGAGCTATCAGTCTCACGCCAAAAACCACGGTTTCGATTTCCAGCTCGGCACCCTGACCGACATCAAGCGTGACGAGAAACGCATCGTACTGGCCCCGATCCACGACGACAGTGGCGACATCGTGGTCAACGAGCGCGAGCTGCCTTACGACTATCTGGTGATGGCCATCGGCTCTGTTTCCAATGACTTCAACACCAAGGGCATCAAGGATCACTGCATCTTCCTCGATAGCCCCTCCCAGGCGCACCGCTTCCATAACAGCATGATGAACCGCTTCCTGCAGTTCGCGACCGAATATAAGCCGGGCGACAAGGTGAAGATTGCCATCGTTGGTGGCGGCGCCACCGGCGTCGAGCTCTCTGCCGAGCTCTACAACGCGGTCGAGCAGCTCTATGCCTACGGCTTCAAGAATCTGACCACCGACAGCCTGAAGGTGACCTTGGTGGAAGCAGGCCCCCGCATCCTGCCGGCCCTGCCGGAGCGCATCAGCGGCGCCGCTCATCAGGAGCTGGTCAAGCTGGGTGTGGATGTGCGTACCGCCACCATGATCACCGAAGCGACCGCCGAAGGTCTGCATACCAAGGATGGCGAGCTGATTGAAGCTGACCTGATGGTGTGGGCTGCCGGTATCAAGGCGCCGGATTTCATGAAGGATATCGCTGGTCTTGAGACCAACCGCATCAACCAGCTGGTGGTGAAAGAGACCCTGCAGACCACCCGTGACGAGAACATTTTCGTCATCGGTGACTGCGCCGCCTGCCCGCAGCCGGATGGCAAGTTCGTGCCGCCGCGCGCCCAGTCTGCCCACCAGATGGCCAGCCAGGCGTTCAAGAACATTCTGGCCAAGATGAACGGCGGCGAGATGAAGCCCTACCTCTACCACGACCACGGTTCGCTGGTATCCCTCAGCCGCTTCTCCACTGTGGGTAGCCTGATGGGCAACCTGATGCGCGGCTCCATGATGGTGGAAGGCTACATCGCCCGTCTGGTGTACATCTCCCTCTACCGGATGCACCAGATCGCCCTGCATGGCTACGTCAAGACCGGCCTCATCATGCTGGTGGGTCGCATCAACCGGGTACTGCGTCCGACCCTGAAGCTGCACTAAGCCGGGATTTGCCACAATTCGGAATAGCAAAAGGAGAGGCCACGGCCTCTCCTTTTTTATGCGCGCAGATCGAGGAAAGGAGTTATTTGCCCAGATAGGTGCGATCGAAGAAGGTGTTGACCCAGTGGGGGCGGTAGATGGCGAGCACCGTCATCGCCATGCCGTTGAGCAGCGCTTCGGGGAACAGCAGCAGCGGCCAGATGGAGAGGTAGTCTGCCGTGATGGTATGCCAGGGGTAGCTGCCGCTTATCCCCATCAGCAGGGCGCTGGCTGCCACCTTGACCGAGATGGCGAGGGCGCCGCCAAGAAAGGCGGCAACGAAGATATAGACAAAGAGATGGCGCGGCAGCCAGGCCCAGCTGGCCAGAAACAGCAGCCAGCTGCTGGCTACCGGCAGGGCAATGCCAACCAGCGCCTGCCAGCCAAAGTCGGCCAGATTGGTCACGCCAAAGTAGTCGAGTACCAGCAGGGTCAGGCAGGGGGCGAGCAGGGCCAACCGCCAGCCCAGCAGCAGGGTGAGGGTGGTGAGTCCGAGAAAATGCACCTCCAGTCCGTCGTGCAGACCGGCGCGCAGAGTCCAGAGCGGGATGAGGGCGATGGCGCTCCCCAGCAGCAGATGCTGGTAGAGGGGGTTGTCATGAAGCAGTTGCCACAGGGGGCGGCGCAGGCTGAAAGTCAGTAGCAGCAGCCAGATCAGAAGAGCGGCGAGTTGTCCTTCACTCATCATTCGTTCACTCACGAGGCAGTCGGATTACGCCGGGCAGCCAGATCCCTGCCACCCGAAAACAGAGCAGGCTGACGAGTCAGCCTGCTTGCACATCAATATTTCACGTTGTTGTGGTACTTGCCAAGGATCCCCTTGACCCGCTCCATGGTCTCCTTGCTGGGGGGCTTGATCCCGCTCAGCTCGTAAGGATCACCCAGCACATCCCACTTGTGTTTGCCGAGTTCGTGATAGGGGAGCAGCTCCACCTTCTCGACGCTCTCGCCCAGCTCGGCGATGAACTGACCCAGCCCTTCGGCGCTTTCGTCGTCGTCGCTCCAGGTCGGCACCACCACATAGCGGATCCACATGGTCTTGCCTTTGGCTGCCAGATAGCGGGCAAACTCCAGGGTGTACCTGTTGCTGACGTGGGTCAGCGGAATATGTTTTTCGTCATTGATCTGCTTGATGTCGAGCAGCACCAGATCGGTCTGGTCGAGCAGCTTGTCCACCTGTTCGTCGAGATGACGGACGAAGCCGTTGGTATCGAGGCAGGTATGGATCCCTTTCTCTTTGCAGGCAGTAAAGAGTTCGGTGATGAAAGCCGGTTGCAACATGGCTTCACCGCCGGATGCGGTCACACCGCCACCGGAGGCATTCATGAAGTGGCGATAGCTGGTGATGTCACTCATCAACTCCGGCACTGTCACTTCGCGGCCACCCTCGGTATCCCAGGTATCGCGGTTGTGGCAGTACTTGCAGCGCATCAGGCATCCTTGCATGAATACGATAAAGCGTATTCCCGGACCGTCGACGGTACCGCAGGTTTCAACGGAATGGATCCGGCCAATGGCGCCGTGACTCTCGGCTTGTTCACTGATTTCAACGGCAGGGATCCGGTTAATGACTGACATAGACAACTCCAACGATTCGAGCAGGCCGTTATTTTATTACATAAACCCCTATTGATCCTACACCTTTAGTCCGGCCCGTTGCCGTCCAGCAGCTGTTCCAGCTCCCTGATTGTGAGCGGGCGGCTGGTGAGGAACCCTTGATAATGCTGACATCCCAGCTCTCGAAGAATGGCCAGTTGCGCCTCCTCTTCCACCCCTTCGGCGGTGACGGTAAAGCGGAATACCTGAGCCAGATCGAGGATTGCCTTGACGATGGCCCTGTCTTGTTCGCTGTGCACCAGGGTCTGGATGAAGCTTCTGTCGAGCTTCACCTCATCGGCGGGCAGATCCCGTAGATAGGCGAGTGACGAGTAGCCGGTGCCAAAGTCATCGATGGAGATGAGGATACCGAGCTCCTTGAGCTGGCGCATGCGGGCGATGCTCTCGATGCGATTCTCCAGCACTACGGATTCGGTCACCTCCAGCAGCAGGCGGGAGGGCGGGATGCCGGTATCGCGCAGAATGTACTCCACCTGCTGGACGAAGCCCTGGGTGTGGAACTGGCGGGCGCTGACGTTGACCGACAGGTGAGGGATCTGCAGGCCGCGGTTGAGCCAGAAGCTGTATTGCGCGCAGGCGGTTTTCATCACCCAGTAGCCGATTTCGAGGATCAGGCTGGTCTCCTCGGCGATGGGGATAAATTCGCCGGGGGGCACCATGGTGCCATCGCTGCGCTGCCAGCGCAGCAGCGCCTCGACCCCCGAGAGGGTGCCGTTATCCACCCGATATTGCGGCTGATAGTGCAACTGCAGCTCGTGGTGGCGCAGGGCATCGCGCAACTGGTTGGTGAGAGTGAGGCGGTTTTTCTCCTGCTCGGCCATCGCTTCGGTAAAGAAGACGTAGTTGCCCTGACCGGCACGCTTGGCCATGTGAGTGGCCGTGTCAGCCTGTTGCATCAGGGTGAGGTGATCCATGCCGTTGCCGGCAAAGAGGCTGATCCCGACCGAGGCGCTGCAGTGCAGCTTGTGATCGGCTATTTCGAACGGGGTGCGAAACAGCCCCATCAACTCGCGGGCGAAGTGCTCTGCCAGAATTTTGGCGGTCACTTCACCCTGTCCAAGCTGGGTAAAGAGCAGGGCAAATTCATCCCCCGAGATGCGAGCCTGTACCAGATTGTCCTGCGGCAGCTCCTTGAAGCGGCGTACCACCGCCTGCAGCAGCAGATCGCCACAGGCGTGGCCGAGAGAGTCGTTGATCGACTTGAAGTTGTCGAGATCGACCAGCAGCAATGCCCCCCACTGACCATCGGACGTCTCCAGCGTGCGCTGCAAAATGGTGTTGAGGCTGCGGCGATTGTGCAGGCCGCAGAGATCGTCGTAGTAGGCGAGCTGCTCTATGTGTCTGGCCGCCTCTTTCTCCTCGGTGATGTCGTAGAAGCTGCAGATGAAGTGGCTGAGTTCACCCCGCTCATCCTTCACGCCGCTCACCATCAGGCGCACCGGGAAGAGGTGGCCATCCTGATGCAGGCAGCGCTCCTCACCCAGCCAGAACTCCTGTTCGGCCACGGCACGGCTGACATCCTCTTTCAGGTGATCACCATAGTAGGTGGGGCGCAGCTTGCGGATGGAGTGGCCAACCACCTCCACCTCGCCAAATCCGGTGATGCGGGTAAAGGAGTGGTTCACCTTGAGGATGATGCCGTTGTGATCCATTACCAGCAGGCCATCGTGGGTATTGAAGGCCACTTCGGCCAGGCGTAGGGCGTCGTCGGTAGCTAGGCGCTTGAGCTCGATGGCGGCCCGCTCGTGCTGGCTGCTCAAGAGATCCAGCAGGGGTTCCGGGTCACTCAGCGTTTCGTCGAGCAGCAGGGTGAGCTGGCCGGTCGGGGTGCCACCCGCGTTGTGCAGCGGGATGCCGATATAGGCCCTGGCATTGAGGGCCAGCAGACGGTGTGCCTTGGGATAACGCAGCGCCAGATCTTCCACATAGATGGCCTGCCCGTGCTGGAACAGCTCCCTGCCGGGGCCCGGATCCATCTGCAGGGGCTTGAGAGCGGAGAAGGTCTCCTCGTTGAGGACGCAGCGAGGAATAATCCAGAGATCCTGCCCTCGTGGCTGGAACTCGCCGATCCAGCCGGCACGAGCACCGCTGGCGGCTTTGGCCCATTGCAGCAACGTTTTGCAGTAGTCGATGCCGGTGAGCTGGTGCAGCTCGGCAGGCAGGGCGAGGTCGCTTGCGCTCTCCTCCTGCACCGGTTGCCAGTGACCAAGCAGTTGGGCGCAGTGGCGCACCAGTTGCAGCATCTCGTCGCCAAGAGGAGTCGGGTCAAGATATTCGATGCTGAGCACGCCAAAGAGCTTGTCCTGCTCCAGCATGGCACCGTCGAGGCGCGAGCTGACGCCGGCACTGGCCAGATAGAGGTGGTTGCTCAGCATCGGCTGATGGGCCGCTTCCGAGAAGCTCAGGGATTTGCGGGTGCGCAGGGCACGGATATAGCGGCTGTCGCCACGAATGGGATAGATGCCATCAACACCCAGAGTAAAGACGGGCGTGAGCTGCTCGCAGCCCAGATCGCCGTTGGCCTGATAGTGCCAGAGAATGAGTCGATCGGCGCCCAGACTATCCTTGAGGGTTTCCAGCAGGAGAGCATACTGTTGCTGGCTCGCCATCTGGCTAAGGCGCGGCAGTTGCAGCGCCAGTTCGGAGACCGGCTCCAGGTGTCGGTGCTGCAGGCAGATAAGCCAGAAGCCATCCTGCTCGTGGGCGATGGCAATGTGCCAGAGCTGGCCGCCAAAGCGCAGGGAGAGTTTGCCGCCATGGCCATTGGCCAGCATCTGCTCGATGGGCAGGCGCAGATCGGCGGGCAGTTGGGCAGGCCAGGGGGCGCGCGGTTCGTCGAGCCAGTAGAGCGGCGTTTGCATCACGTCGGTCAGGGCGACCAGCCGTTGGCTGCGCAGGTCCAGACGAAAGAAAAGGGGAGTCTGGAGGGCAGGGGGAAGATGACTGAGAGCGGTAGACGACATGAACGAACAACATCCTGTTAAGCAACCGTCGGGGCTGCAAGAATACTGCAAAATCGAGGGAAACAAAATTTCATTGAAATCTAAATTAGAGATTGCTAATTTATTGGTCATTATCTTCTAGGAGGAGTCTTGCAGATGAAACGGATCCTGATTATCGGTGGGGTTGCGGGGGGCGCATCGGCGGCGGCTCGCGCTCGTCGTTTGAGTGAAGAGGCTGAGATCGTGATGTTCGAGCGGGGCGAGTTTGTCAGCTTTGCCAACTGCGGTCTGCCCTACCACATAGGTGGCGATATCCCCAATCGGGATGCCTTGCTGCTGCAGACTCCCCAGAGTTTCAAGCGCCGTTTCAACGTCGATGTGCGAGTCTTTCACGATGTGATCGAGATAGACAGGGCAGGCAAGACATTGCTGGTGCGCAACCTGCAAACCGGTGAAGAGCAGCGCGAACCCTATGACGTGCTGCTGCTGAGCCCGGGCGCCGCGCCGATCCGGCCGCCTTTCCCCGGTATCGATAGCCCCCGGGTGCATACCCTGCGCAATATACCCGACATGGACCGGATTCTGGCCTCCCTTCACCACGATCAACCGCGTCACGTCACCGTGGTGGGCGGCGGCTTTATCGGGTTGGAGATGATGGAGGCGCTGCACCAGCGCAAGCTGGATGTCACTCTGCTGGAGCTCTCCGATCAGGTGATGGCACCGGTGGACAGGGAGATGGCCAACATGCTCCATGCCCGCATCCGGGAAGAGGGGATCGACCTGCGCCTGCGCACCGGCCTCACCGCCATCGAGAGTCTGGATCTGCCTGCCGAGAAAACCGCCGCCGTGGCTACCGCCAACAGCGGTGGCCTGCGCCTGATCCTCAATGATGGTTCCCATCTTGATACCGGTCTCTTGATCCTCGCCATTGGCGTCAAACCGGAAACCCTGCTCGCCGCCAAAGCAGGGCTGGAGCTGGGCCCACGCGGAGGTATCAAGGTGGATGCCGGCATGCGCACCTCGGATCCCTTTATCTATGCGGTGGGGGATGCGGTGGAGGAGATTGACTTCGTCACCGGCGAATCTGTGCTGATCCCGCTGGCGGGCCCGGCCAACCGGCAGGGGCGCATCGCCGCCGACAATATGCTGGGCCGAGCCGAAACCTACAAGAAGACGCAAGGGACAGCCATCTGCAAGCTGTTCGATCTGGCGGTGGCCAGCACCGGGCTCAACGAGAAGCGACTGGTGCAGCTGGGATTGCCGTTCGAGAAGGCTTATGTCCACCCGGGCAGCCATGCCGGTTACTACCCGGGCGCCCATCCGGTCAGCCTCAAGCTGCTGTTTGCCCCCGATGGCAAGATTTACGGCGCCCAGGCAGTGGGCAAGGATGGCATCGACAAGCGCATCGATGTGTTGGCGGTGGCCCAGCGCGCCGGTCTCACCGTGTTCGATCTGCAGGATCTGGAGCTCACCTATGCGCCACCCTTTGGCTCGGCCAAGGATGTGATCAACATGGCGGGCTTTGTGGCAAGCAACCACCTGAAGGGGGATACCCTGCTCTGCCATGTGGCCGAGGTGCAGGCTCGCAATCCTCACCAGCAGGTGGTGGATGTGCGCAACGGCTCCGAGCTTGACAAGCTGGGCCGCATTCCGGGGGCCATGCATATCCCGCTCGACGAGCTGCGTGGTCGCCTCCATGAGCTGCCCAAGGAGAAGGAGCTACTGATCAGCTGTCAGGTTGGGCTGCGCGGTCACGTCGCTTGCCGCCTGTTGAGCCAGCATGGCTTCAAGGTGAAGAACCTCTCCGGCGGCTTTAAAACCTGGCAGATGGCTACTGCCGAGTAACCCCTTTCTGTGCCTGTTTGCCCCTCTCCCTTGTGCGCGCAAGATGAGGGGCTTTTTCTTTTTGCCGCCCGGCGCCTTTTCGCCGCATTTTTTTCTCTCTGCGAGACAAAATTAACGTTTTGTTCATGGGGGGAGTGCTATAACCCCTGCCTCGTTCACGGTGAACGTTGTGGTAGGGAGTAAGAGATGCTGGATATGTTGATGGCCATTTGGCATCAGGACTTTGATGCCCTGATCCAGATGCAGGCGGTGCCCATGCTCATCTGTTGTCTGATGCTGGTGCTGTTGCTGGAGTCGGCGTTTGTCTTTCTCCCCCTGCCGGGAGACAGCTTGGTGCTGCTGGCTGGTGGACTGGTGGGAATGGGCGTTCTGGGGACGGAAGTGACGCTCATCTATCTGCCGCTGGCGGCGGGGTTTGGCTCCGTGCTTGCCTATCTGCAGGGCAGGGCGCTGCAGCGTACCCGCTTTATGGAGCATATCGAGCGGATGTTGCCGCCAGACAGTTTGCCCAAAGCGACCCGGCTGCTGAACCGGTATGGTTTTCTGGCCATGTTTGCCTCCCGCTTTATTCCGTTCGTCCGGGTGCTGACCCCCATGCTGATGGGGATAGGTCGCCTGAGCGTGCTGCGCATGTGCGTGGCGAGCTTTGCCAGCGCCGTGCTCTGGGCACTTTGTCTGAGTCTGGTGGGCAAGCTGGCGATGACGGTGCCTTTTTTTGTGGCACACAGCGAACTGCTGACCCGCATGCTGCTCATCACCTCTCTGGTGCTCTTCCTTATCGCCGTCTCGGCCATCCTCTTTCGCTGGTTCAAGGGCGGTGCCAAAAGAGAGCAATCCCCCCTCCGTTGATTTCGGTCTGCTGAGTGTTTGGCCGCTCTGAAAGGGCGGCCGTTGTCGCAGCAAGGTGGCTTCTGCCTGTTGTCGCGAGAATCCTCTTTGTGTCAGGGGCGCTCGATGCTTTATCCTGTTTGCTGCCTCGCTGCTGTTGCAGCGGATCCCAGCCAGGATGGAATCTATGCGCCTCTTTCACGCTCGCCCGGTTTCCCGTCGCTCTGCCCAAGGAGCACTCCCTCTGAATCGTCGCCGCTGGTCGGCCCTGTTGCTATCCGGGTTGGCCGGTTTGCTGCTGGCCGGCTGCGGCCCCGACAAGCCTGTCGCCAATGGGCCGACTACAAAGCCTGCCGCGCAGCAGGAAGCGGGCGCGCCAAGCGCCGTGGTACAAGCCAATGCCCGCCAATATCGGGATGCCCCGGCACTGGCGCTGGTCTTCTCCGGCCCCTTGGCGCCCAAGGCCAATTGGCAGAGCTGGCTCTCGGTCAATGAAGGGGGCAAGCAGGTGCAGGGGGAGTGGATCCTCGCTGAAGATGGTCGCACCCTCTATTTTCCGAACGTCCAGCCCGACAAAAGCTACGAGGTGAGCCTCAAGGCGGGGCTGGGCCCATCCCCCCAGAGCTGGACCCTCAAGACCCGGCCGCTGGAGGCGGGGGCATCCTTTACTGCCAGCGGCATGGTATTGCCGCTGCGTGACGAGCTGCGCCTGCCTATCAGCGCGGTCAACGTGGATGAGGTCAATATCGACTTCTTCCGGGTCGATGCCGAATATCTACCCCGCTTCCTGGCCGAGTATCGCCCCGGTTCCGGCATGGGCAACTGGGAGCTTGAGCAGATCACCAAGCGGGCCAAGCGGGTGTTTAGCGGCCGCTATGCGCTGGAGCTCGATGCCAACCGGCGCGAGACCCGCCTCATCAATGTGAAGGAGCCGCAGCTGGCGGAGGCTGGCGTCTACTTTGCGGTGATGTCGCCCCTTGGCAACTACGACTGGCGCAAGGAGACCACCTATTTTGCGGTGAGCGACATGGGGCTCAGTGCCCGCCGCTACCGCGATCAGCTGGAGGTGTTCGTGAGCTCCCTGGCCAGCGCCGACCCGCTCAAGGATGTGCAGCTCTCCCTGCTCGACGAGAAGGGCAACCGGTTGCAGGTGCAAACCACCGATCCGCAGGGCCATCGTCGCTTCGATCAGGTGCAGGGTGCTCGCTTGTTGCTGGCCGAACAGGGCAACCATCTGGCGGTGCTGCGCCTCGATGGGGCGGCGCTCGATCTTTCCACCTTCGATCTCGGCACCCAGCCCTGGCAGGCCCAGCAGTTGTACCTCTTTAGCGGGCGCGATCTCTATCGCCCCGGCGAGCGGCTCGACAGCGAGATCCTGCTCAAGGGGCAGGATGGCCAGCTGCTGCCGGGCATGGCGGTGGAGCTGGAGGTGAAGCAGCCGGACGGCCAGCTGCTCGAACAGAAACGGCTGCTGCCGGACAATTTGGGCGCGGCCCACTACGGTCTGCGCCTGCCGGATGATGCGCCGCTCGGGCGCTGGACCATCAGCCTCAAGACCGCCGCCGGTAGCCGCTTCGAGTGGCCCTTTTTGGTGGAAGAATTTCTGCCTGAGCGCTTGAAACTGCAGCTTGGCAAGGGGCCGGATGGGGAAGTGACGAGTCTGGACGCCGCCCTCAGCCTGCCACTGCAAGGGGACTATCTCTACGGCGCGCCGGCCAGTGCCACCAAGGCCAAGGCTGAGGTCAAGATTAGCCGCGCCACCATGCCCTTTACCCAGTGGCAGGAGTTCACTCTGGGTGACGTGCTGCTTGCCGAGCAGGCAAAGGATCTCGAACCTCTCAATCTCACCCTCGATGCGCAGGGGCAGGGGACTTTTTCGTTAGCTGATGAGCTCGATGGGGTACGCGGTCTCGGGCCGCTGGAGGTGGCCTATCGAGTGTCGCTCGCCGAGCCCGGTGGCCGCGCTGTCAATCGCAGCCGCACCCAGTATGGCTGGCCTGCAGGCAGCCAGTGGCCGGCACTCAAGGCCGATTTCGTGGCCGATCGGGTAGAGGGGGGCAAGCCGCTCCCCTTCCAGATCCTCAACCTCGATGACAAGGGCCAACCGGTGACGGGGGCGGTGAAAGTGCGCCTTATCAACGAGTACCGCGACTACTACTGGCACTACGCCGATGGCGAGGGGTGGAAGTACGAATTCAACAGCCAGCCCTATCTGGAGCAGGAGCAGACCCTGCAGCTGGATGGCAAGGGGCCGACCCCGCTCACGCTGCAACTGGCGGCGGGCTGGTATCGATTGGAGGTGGAGAACAGTCAGGGCCATCAATCCAGCCTGCGGGTAGAGATCGGCAGCTACGCCTGGGGCGGCGGTGGCGAGCAGGCACGGCCCGACAAGATTGCCATCACTCTCGACAAGCGCGCCTATCAGGCGGGTGACAAGGCCAAAGTGACTCTGGTGGCGCCGCGCCCCGGTAAGGGCTTGCTGCTAGTGGAAGATGGCGACGGCCTGCGCTGGTGGCAGCGCATCGAACTCAAGGGGGCCGGTGGCGATGCCAAGGATGCCCGCGGCGAGTTCGAGATCCCGGTCAGCCCCGAGTGGCAGCGCCACGATCTGCATATCTCGGCCCAGATCGCCGCGCCAGACAGCGCCTCCAAACCGGTCAGCAGCCAGCAGGGACAGAGCCTGCGCTCGGTCGGGCTGGTGCCGCTCACCCTGGATCGGGAAGCGCGCCGTCTGCCGCTCACCCTGAGCGCGCCTGATAAAGCGGTGCCGCTTACCCGGCTGGAAGTGACCGCTACCTCCACCCCCAACAGTCAGGGACGGGTGGTGCTGGCGGCGGTGGATCGGGGCGTGCTCAATATCAGCGACTACCAGCCCCTCGACCCGTTCGAGATCTTCTTTGGCCGCAAGCGCTTCGCGCAAGATTTGTTCGACAACTACGGCCAGGTGATCCCGCCGCAGGATGGCAAGCTGGCCCGCCTCAACTACGGCGGCGATCGGGCGCCGCTGAAAAAGGGAGGCGCGCTGGAGAGCCGGGTCGAAATAGCCGCACTGTGGAGCGGCGAGGTGAGTTTTGACCAGCAGGGCAAAGCGGTGATCCCGCTCGATTTGCCCAACTTCAACGGTGAACTGGCGCTGATGGCGCTGGCCTGGAACGAACAGCAAGTTGGGGAGGCCGAGCGCGCCGTCAAGGTAGTAGCGCCCTTGGTAGCCGAAATTGGCTGGCCGCGCTTTGGCGCCAGAGGCGATGAGACCCGGGCGCTGGTGCAGCTGCGCAACATGAGCGGCGAGGATCAGACCCTCTCCCTTGTCTGGACCCTCAACGGCGGGCTCAAGGCAAATGGCGAGCTGCCCGGCACCCTTTCCCTTAAAAACGGCGAGGAGCAGTGGCTGACCCTGCCGCTCACCGTGACCGGGGCGAGCGGCGTAGCAAGCCTGCAGTTGGCGGCCAGCGGCAAGGATTTTGCGATAAGTCGCGACTGGACTTTGCCGCTGCGCTCCCCCTGGCCGGCCGAGACTCGCCAGCGTTACCAGATGCTGGCTCCCGGCCAGCAGATGAGCTTTGCGCCAGCTGAGCTGGCCGGGCTGGATCGCGCCAATCTGCAGGGGCTGCTCAGCCTCTCCGGCACTCCCCCCTGGGATCCGGCAGCCCAGTGGCAGGCGCTGGCCGACTACCCCTACGCCTGTCTGGAGCAGACTCTGTCCCGTGCCTGGCCTTACTTGCTGACCACGGCGGATGAGCGGGCCGCCTGGAGCAAACCCGCAGAGGGCAAGAAAGCGGCGAGTGAGGCGGATGTGCAACGCGCCCTGCTGCAACGGTTGCAGCGGTTGCAACTGCCCAGCGGCGGCTTTGGCCTGTGGGATGGTCGCTCCGACGAGGAGCAGTGGCTCACCGCTTATGCAGCCGACTACCTGCTGGCGCGCAAGGAGGCGGGCGATGCAGTGCCGGAGGCAATGCTCAATCAGGCGCTGAACCGGCTGCAAAGCTATCTCACCGACAGTCAGTATGGTGAGCGCTGGAGCAGTGCCCCCGAGCACAGCCGGCTGGCCTATCAGGCCTACAGTGCCTATGTGCTGGCCCGGATGGGCAAGGCACCGCTCGCTACCCTGCGTCTTATCTGGGAGCAGCAGGCCGATCACGCCCGCTCTGGTTTGCCGCTGCTCCACCTCTCGCTGGCCCTCTCGGCCATGGGGGATGAGCAGAACGCCGCCAAGGCCCTCAGTCGGGCATTGGCGACCGAGCGCGGTGATGACTATCTGGGGGATTACGGCTCGCCGCTGCGCGATCAGGCCCTTGAGCTCTCTTTGCTGCGCCAGCACAAGCTGGCTGCGGAGCGCTGGCCTGCTCTCAGCGCCAAGGTAGCCGATACCCTGGCACATCGTCAGTGGCTCAGCACTCAGGAGCGGCTCGCCCTGCTGCGACTCGCCCGCTTCGATCCGGCCGCCGACTGGCAGGCCAGGGTGACTTCCTCTCTTGGCAGTGGATCCCTGAGCGGTTCTGCTCCGCTGCAGCAGGGCGCCCCCGAGGCGCTGGCGGCGAGCTCCGTCACCAACGAGGGCAGGGGGGCCCTCTATGTGCAGCGTACTCTGGTAGGTTACCCCGAACAGGCACCGGCACGGATCAGCAAGGGGATGAGCGTGACCCGCAGCTGGTTCAACAGCGACGGTCAGCCGTTTGATCCCGCCAAGGTGAGGGTCGGCGATCTGGTGGTGGTGCGGCTCAATGTCAGCAGTGAATCGGCGGTGCCCGATGCCCTGCTGGTAGAAATGGTGCCCGCCGGCTTCGAGCTGGAGAACCCGGCCCTTGGCAACAGCATCAAGCTGGAAGATCTCTCCATCGAGGGGAAACCGGCGTGGCAGAGCGAGTGGAACGACTATCTCAAGCATCAGGAGTTTCGCGATGACCGCTACACGGCAGCGCTGGATCTGAGCGAGGGGAGCAACCAGCAACTGGTCTACCTGATGCGGGCGGTGACGCCGGGTCGCTATCAGGTGCCGCCGACCCAGGTGGAGGATATGTACCGGCCCGAGCTGCGGGCAGTGGGTGAGGATATCCATGAGGTAACTATCTCTGAGTAGCTGGCGCTTGATGAGTCGCAGACGCCCTCTGAGCAACGTTCCTTCCAGTGAGCGGGTTCGCCCGCTCACTTTCTGGCAGCGTGGCTGGCTGAAATTGGGTCGCAGTGGCCGCGCTGGTTGGCGCTGGCTTGGTGGCCTGCCACGCTGGCTGCGTTTCTCGGTGCTGGGAGTTGTAGCACTGCTGCTGTCATTGCTGGCGCTGGATCGACTATTCCTGCCGCCGCCACTCGACCCGGCCTATGCGCGGGTAGTGCTCGACATGAAGGGGCGACCGCTGCGCGCCTTTGCCGATACCAGTGGCGTGTGGCGCTACCCCGTGACCCTGGAGCAGGTCTCCCCCCGCTATATCGAGGCGCTGCTCGGCTACGAGGATCGCTACTTCTGGCGTCATCCGGGGGTAAATCCGGTGGCCATGGTGCGCGGGGTCTGGCAGTGGCTGCGTTACGGGCGCGCCGTGTCGGGCGGCTCGACCCTTACCATGCAGGTGGCGCGTCTTATCGAGCCCTACCACAGGAGCGTGCCCGGCAAGTTGCGCCAGATGGCCCGTGCGCTGCAGCTGGAGTGGCACTACGACAAGCGCACCCTGCTCACCGTCTACCTCAACCGGGCGCCGTTTGGCGGCAACCTGGAGGGGGTGCAGGCGGCAAGTTTTGCCTACCTTGGCAAGAGCGCCGCCAAGCTGACCTATGCCGAGGCGGCGCTGTTGGCGGTGTTGCCGCAGGCTCCCAGCCGCAACCGGCCGGACCGCCATCCCGAGCGGGCCCGCACCGCCCGTGACAAGGTGATGCAGCGGCTGGTGGCGCAAGGCGTTTGGCCCGAACAGGCGTGGCTGGAGGGACGCATCGAGCCGGTGCTGGCTCGCGGCCACTTCACGCCGATGGAGGCGCCGCTCTTTGCCCGCCTTGCCGCTGACAATCAGGCCGGGGCGCTGGTGCACACCACCATCGACGGCGATCTGCAGCGTTGGTTGGAGGGGCGGGTGGCGAGCTATATCCGTCGCTTCCCCGAGCAGACCTCAGCGGCGTTGCTGTTGGTAGATAACAAAACCATGGCGGTGCGCGCCTATGTGGGCAGCGCCGAGTATGGCAATTTGCGCCGCCACGGTTACCTCGACATGGTGCAGGCGATCCGCTCTCCCGGCTCCACCCTCAAGCCCTTCATCTACGGTCTGGCGATGGATGAAGGGTTGGTGCACTCGGCCTCCCTGCTCTCCGATGCGCCAAGGCTGGGCTCGGAGTACCGCCCCGCCAATTTCTCCGGCGCCTTTCAGGGGCCGGTGACCCTTGCGCAGGCGCTGCAGCAATCCCTCAACGTGCCGGCGGTGCAGGTGCTGGAGGCGCTTGGGCCGGACAAACTGGTCAGCCGCCTCGACAACGCCGGAGTGCGGCTGGCGCTCTCCGACAAACCCAATCCTGCCATCGCGCTGGGGGCGGCGGGCATTCGGCTCGAACAGCTGGTGGCGCTCTACAGTGCGTTGACCCGGGAGGGGCAGGTGGCGATGCCGGTCTGGCTGGCGGGGCAGCAGGCGGTGTCGCGCCCCTTGCTGAGTCCGGGCGCGGCCTGGATCATCTGGCAAATATTGAGCGCGCAGGGACGGGCGGACCAACCCTTTGCCAGCGAGGCGACCGGCCGGGTCAACCGGCTGGCCTGGAAGACCGGTACCAGCTACGGCTATCGCGACAGCTGGGCCATGGGGGTCTCCGGTCGCTGGACCATCGGCGTCTGGCTTGGGCGCCCCGACGGTACCCCCATGCCTGGTTTTTACGGCCAGAGCGCGGCGGTGCCGCTGCTGCTCTCTGTCTATTCGCGGCTCTCGGACAACAGCCCCTTGCCGGCACAACCCAACACGGTGAGCGAAGCAGAGATCTGCTGGCCTCTGGGGCGCAAGGCCAGCGCAACCCTGCCTGAAGCCTGTTTGCAGCGCCAGAGCGCCTGGTTGCTGGAAGGGCGCGATCCTCCCACCTTGCCGGATCCCATGGACTGGCCCTCGCCGCTGCGCCAGGTCGCACTGACCGCCGTGGGCAAGCCGACCTTGGCCCGCTGCCAAGATGCGGCGCAATCCGGTTTTCGGGCCCTCTGGCCATTGTCGCTGGAGCCGTGGCGGTCCCCCGGCGAGCGACGGCAGGCGCTGCTGGCCAGCGGTTGTGCAGGGGAAGGGCGGAGTGCCGAGCTGCAGGCTCCCATTCGCATCGTGGCGCTGGGGGAGGGCAATCTTATCCGCAGTCAGCGTTATCGGCTGCAGCCCAAGGTGCTCGGCGGGGTCGGCAAGCCGGCCTGGTTTCTCAACGGCCAGCGGCTGCGCTGGGATGGCGATCAGGTGCTGAGCGTGGCGGGTCGTTATCAGCTGGTGGTGGTGGACGAGGCGGGCAACAGCGATCGCATCGAGTTTCGCATGGTGCATCCCGATGGTGATGAGGCTGGTAGCGTTATCCGTTGACTTCACTGTGAGTATTTTGCCTGCGATCATTAAGCGGTATGTAATTAACCATTTGAAATGCATGAATTGTTGAGCGTTACGGCAGGTGTGGGCATAATTCAGGGTTCGTTCAAATCCTGAGGAGTATGAAATGTCCCTTCGCATTCTGTTGTCCCTGCTGGTACTGGTGGGCTCAGGTTGTGCAACGATGCAGGAGCGCGGCGAATTTGGCCGCTCGCAGCAGCCACAATATGGCGCTCCCTTTGGCTCGGCCAACGATGGCTGGTATCGCTGTGTCGAGAAGAAGTTTGCCTGTACCCCTGCCAATATCCGCCGTGACAGGGCGATGGAAGCGCGCCGTGACGCACAAGAGCGGGCCAATCACCGGGGTGATGATTGGTAGGCCGCAGAAAACGAGATGGGTTGGCAGATGCCAACCCCTTTTTCATTCTGCCGGTTCAGCCCGGTTGGCGCAGATGACCGAGCCGGGTGAAGAAGTGCTGGCTCTTGCGCTGGTGAAAGTGGCTCTTCTTGATGGGATGGAAGATGAGGTCGCTTTCGGGATGGCTCGCCTTTAACTGATGGAGCATCGCCACGGCGGGCAGGCTGGTGCTGACCAGGGTGGTGAGTGGCATGTTGATGGTCTCGGGGCCGAGCAGTTGATTGAGACCTTGCCGGGCCTGCTCGAAGCGGGTCAGGGCCGCCGGGTCGGCATAGCCGCTACCCAGCATGGTGAGCAGGTTGTCGAGGGCCAGATGAAATTCGGCCAACTGCTGGCGAAAGCCGCTGCGCCCGCGCAGGGCGATAAGCTCGGCGAAAGAGATCTCGCCGAGGTGAGTGGGTACTTGCAACGGGATCTCGAGGTGGAAGCAATCCTGACCACCACGATTGTGGTAGCGGGATTCGAGCAGATGGAGCAGGCGGTCCAGATAGTCGTGATCGGTAATGAGCGCCCCGTCATTGGCGAGTGCCCACTCACGGGCGAGACGCATGGAGAGCAGATTGGCAAAGCGCCGTGCCATTCTGATCCCCCCCTGATCCCGACTGGCAAAACCATGGTTGAGGCAAAAACCGTGCAGCCGCTCCAGCCCCGCCTGATCCGGGCAGAAGCAGTCGTGGTTGGCCCCCTGACGCCAGCGGGTGACCAGCTCCTTGTTGCCAAACACCTTGTGACGGACAAAATCGGGAGCAAGCAAACTGCTTAACTGGCTTTCGAGTTGCGGAGTGATGGCGGCAAAGAAGACGGCATCGGGTCGCTCGGCCAGCAGATCGGTCTCTTGCTCGAGGGTTTGCTGCAGGGCGGTGAGACCGCTCTTTTCGCTGACGGTGAAGACAAAGGCGAGCCGCTCCAGATAGAGCAGGGCAAACTTGAGCCAGAGCTCGTCACGTACCTCCATACCGGGGTAGTAGATATAGGTCTTCATCGTATCGGTCTGTCGCCAGAAGTGGTGCCGGGGTGCAGGGTCGGGAATATACGCAAGATTGGCGCTGCACGGCAAACACTGCGTGGGGGAATGTGAGCAAACGCTCATCCAGTAGGCGCTGGCCACAAAGTTCTGATATAATTCGCGCCCTTAAATCAAGGTCACCCGAGTCATTACCATGAAGTTCATTATCAAGCTGTTCCCGGAAATCACCATCAAGAGCAAGTCGGTTCGCCAGCGCTTTATCAAGATCCTGCAGGGCAATATCCGCAACGTCCTGCGCCGCTTCGACGACGATGCCCGCGTACGGATGGATTGGGACAAGCTGATTGTGAGCTCCCGCAATGACCAGTTCCGCGAGCAGGCTATCGAAGCTTTGGCCTGTATTCCGGGCATTCAGGCCTTCCTCGAGGTTCAGGCCAGCAAGTTCACCGATCTGCACGACATCTTCGAGCAGGTGAAAGCCGTGTGGGGCGACCAGCTCAAGGGCAAAACCTTCTGTGTGCGCGCCAAGCGCCACGGCAAGCACGAGTTCTCCTCTCTTGAGATTGAGCGCTACGTGGGCGGTGGTTTGAACCAGCACTGTGAAAGCAACGGCGTGCGCCTCAAGAATCCGGATGTGAAGATCAACCTCGAGATCGATGGCGAAGAGCTCTTCATCGTCAGCGCCATCCATCAGGGGCTGAGCGGCATGCCCATCGCCACTCAGGAAGATGTGCTGAGCCTCATCTCCGGCGGTTTTGACTCCGGTGTGGCCTCCTTCCAGTTCATCAAGCGTGGCTGCCGGGTGCACTACTGCTTCTTCAATCTGGGCGGCGCCGCTCACGAAATCGGCGTCAAGCAGGTAGCCTATCACCTGTGGAACCGTTTCGGTTCATCCCATCGAGTGCGTTTCACTGCGGTCGACTTCGAGCCGGTGGTCGCCGAGATCCTCGAGAAGATCGATAACGGTCAGATGGGGGTGGTGCTCAAGCGGATGATGATGCGTGCGGCTGCCAAAGTGGCTGACGAGTTCCAGATCCCGGCGCTGGTGACCGGCGAGTGTGTGGGCCAGGTATCCAGCCAGACCCTCACCAACCTGAACGTCATCGATCGGGTGACCGATAAGGTGATCCTGCGCCCGCTTATCACCTGGGACAAGCCGGACATCATCAGTGAAGCCCGCCGTATCGGCACCCTGGAGTTTGCCGAGACCATGCCGGAGTACTGTGGGGTCATCTCCAAGAAACCGACCGTGAAGGCAGATCTGGCGCGCATTGAAGAGGAAGAGGGCAACTTCGACTTCGCCATTCTGGACAAGGTGGTGGCCGAGGCCCGTTACCTCGACATTCGTCGCATTGGTGAAGAGACCGCCGCCGAGGTGCAGGAAGTGGAGACTACCGCCGAGAGCGGTGACAACGAGGTGATCCTCGATATCCGCTCCATGGACGAGCACGACGAGAAGCCGTTGCTGGTGGAAGGGCGTGAGGTCATGCATATCCCCTTCTTCAAGCTGGCTACCGCCTTTGGCGATCTGCCCAAGGAGAAGACCTACCTGCTCTACTGCGATCGCGGCGTGATGAGCAAGCTGCAGGCGCTTTACCTGAAAGAGAAGGGCTTTGCCAACGTCAAAGTTTACCGTCCGTAATTTGACGCTCAATCTCCCATAAAAAATCCGGCCAGTGTGCCGGATTTTTTATTTCACCTGCTTTGTCATGCCTGTCAGGGGCAGGGGACCGGGGTGAAAGAATCTTGTCCCTGACAGCGCCAGCCCATCTCGGCTTCTCGCATCTGCCAGAGATTGTTGCTGCGATAGAGGGTCAGGATATAGAGCATGTCACTGTGGGCGCCATCCAGTGCGACAGAGAGAACCAGATCGTTATCCAGCTGCTGGGCGTGGATACGACTGGCCATGTCGCCATGGCCGACAAAGCGCAGTGCCACTTCCCGATAATCATTGACCCAGCCTTGCTGCTCGTTGCTGGCCTGACGTATTACCTGATTAAACTGCTGTACTGGCGCCGAGGCCAATCGACCAAACACCGCTTGTGCCTCGGCATGAAGTGCCGTCACGCTGGTGAGAAAGAGCGTGGCGAACATTCCGATCTTTTGCATGAGAAGTCCCAGCTAACAACAACTGTGTTGTATGACAACAGAAAAGCGGGTTTGGTTCAACGCGAAGCCCCGCACACTGTGCGGGGCTTCCCTCAATTGCTGCGCTGTAGCGAGAAGGTGGGCAGGGAGAGATGCCAATAGATGGCGGCAACCCGCAGGCCAAATACGGCGCTCATGCAGATAAGCATGGCGGTGACCCGATCCATATCGGCCTCCAGTGCCAGCGTGTAGAGAATGCCGCCGAGGATACAGGCGGTGGCATAGATCTCTTTTTGCAGCACCATGGGCACTTCCCGGGCCAGCACATCGCGGATCATGCCGCCAGCTACTCCGGTCATGGTGCCCATCAGCACGGCGATTAGCCCCGAAGTACCAAAGTTGAGGGCTTTCTGGGCGCCGATCACCGTAAAGAGGGCGAGCCCAAAGGCATCCGCCACCGGCAAGACATACCAGGGCATGCGGCGCGGCAGTTTGACCATCCACATACCAATGAGTGCCGTTGCAATGACCACCCAGATGTAGAGAGGGTCACGAACCCAAAACACGGGGGTAGCCCCCAGGATCATATCGCGAATGGTACCGCCACCGATGGCGGTGACCGCCGCCAAAACCATGACGCCAAATCCGTCCATCCTGAGCCGGCCCGCCACCAGAACCCCTGAAAACGCGAATACCGCAGTACCAAACATGTCGCTGATGTAAACAAGCTGCTCAACCACTGTCTGCATGGAAACAACTCACGTCAAATTGTTGATGGGGCGGCGATTTTAGGGGCTGGCGGCGTCAACCGCCAAGATGCCGTCGACAAAATTGCGAGTCTGCCCCGATTTTTTTCCTCTTCCTGGAAGCGTCGGTGCCGTATGGGTTGCTTGTGGTGCTGCGAGGAGCGCGTTGATACAGGCCTTCCTATCTTCACTGAAGTGGCGATTTTTTCCTTAAGTTAATCGATGACATGCCGATAAATAGGGTAAGCGGCGTTAATGCGATGAAGCGTTGAAAAAAATGCTAAAGACATCGAAAAACGAGCCGTTAAATAAGACGCATCGGGCACGAAACATAATAAAGCTCGAGCAAATAGAAGAGTAAATTTAATAGCTTAGGAGAATAGTCATGGGCCTTTTTATCAACACTAACGTTTCATCACTCAACGCTCAGCGTAACATGATGAATGCGACCAAATCACTGGATACTTCCTATACTCGTCTGGCTTCCGGCCTGCGCATCAACAGCGCAAAAGATGATGCGGCGGGTCTGCAAATCTCCAACCGCCTGACCTCCCAGATCAATGGTCTGGATCAAGGTAACCGCAACGCCAACGATGGCATCTCCTTGGCACAAACTGCCGAAGGGGCAATGGATGAAGTGACCGGTATGCTGCAGCGCATGCGTACCCTGTCCCAGCAATCAGCCAACGGCTCCAACTCTGCCAAGGATCGTGATGCCTTGCAGAAAGAGGTGGATCAGCTGGGGGCAGAGATCAACCGTATCTCGACCTCGACCACCTTTGCCGGTACCAAACTGCTGGATGGCTCTTTCGGCGGAACTTTCCAGGTCGGTGCCGATGCCAACCAGACCATCAGCTTTAGCCTGTCGCAAGCAGATGGCTTTAGTATCTCGGGGATCGCAGCCGCCGCGAATACATCAATCACTACAGCTACTGGTGCAACCGTGCTGCTGTCAGCCATCTTTGTCGGTGGTAGCGCTGGCGGGATCAGTATCAGCAGTCAGAGTAATGCACAAAACGTGCTTGCTGCCACAGACGCCATGCTCGCAATAGTAGATGGTAAGCGAGCCGAGCTCGGTGCAGTACAAAACCGTATGGACTCAACCATTCGCAACCAGGCTAATATTTCGGAAAACGTCAGTGCAGCTCGTTCACGTATCCGTGATGCTGACTTCGCGATCGAAACTGCCAATATGACTAAGCAGAATATCCTGCAGCAGGCAGCTTCCAGTATCCTGTCACAGGCCAACCAGAGACCTCAGTCAGCACTGCAACTGCTGCAAGGCTAACAAAAGAAAACAGGGCGGTTGTTCAGGCCGCCCTGGTCAAGAGATGGAACAAAGGGGTGTTCGGGTTCGCACTCTGTTCTATCGGGAGAGATATAATTCTCTACTAGTAATGCCAAGTGTTGTCCAGCTGTTCAGTTCTGTCACGCTTGGTCATATTCTCCTGAGCATATGCTCATTTTTAGGCCGGTTCTCCGGCCATTTTTTATTGTGTCGCCAAATTGGCGTCACTCCTCCCAATATCTGCATACATCATGCCAAAATTATATTTCCTCAGGCTCATCTATGGGCATGGCTGGAAGGCTCCCCCATAGAGGGTGGGGCGATTGAGTATGTTACCCCTCACCGGAGAAGGCTTGCCGCTAACGGCAACAATTTTCCTAAAGCTTGGCTAAATTCTGCCGCTAAAAAGATGACGCAATCGAGGGGTGTTCGGAATCCAACGTTTGCATAGCTGCGGGTAGCCTGTCCGTTCAAACAGATACCCGCCAGAAGAGAAAGGTCTGTTCAACCTTCTCTTCTACGGTGGGCCGTCATGCAGTAATGGTGACGAAACCCGCAGTCGCATGTTCTTCGGGAGAATTTATTATGGCCATGTACATTAACACCAACACGTCATCACTGAACGCCCAGCGTAATTTGATGAATACCACCAAGTCTCTGGATACCTCGTACACCCGTCTGGCATCCGGTTTGCGCATCAACAGCGCAAAAGATGATGCCGCGGGTTTGCAGATTTCCAACCGTCTGACCTCCCAGATTAACGGTCTGGATCAGGGTAACCGTAACGCCAACGATGGTATCTCTCTGTCACAAACGGCAGAAGGCGCTATGGACGAAGTGACCGGTATGCTCCAGCGCATGCGTACCTTGGCTCAACAATCCGCCAACGGTTCCAACTCAGCCAAAGATCGCGAAGCGCTGCAAAAAGAAGTAGATCAACTTGGTTCGGAGATTAACCGTATCTCCACAGATACCAGCTTTGCTGGTACCAAACTGCTGAATGGTTCTTTTGCTGGCAGTTTTCAGGTTGGTGCCGATGCTAACCAGACTATCGGGTTCAGCCTGACCCAAGCTGATGGCTTTAGCATTTCGGGAATCTCAGCTGCAGCTAACACCTCTATCACTACTGCTACAGGTGCAACGGTGTTGCTGTCAGCGATCTTTGTTGGCGGCAGTGCTGGGGGGATCAGCATCAGTAGCCAGAGTAATGCTCAAAACGTGCTTGCCGCAACCGATGCAATGCTAGCTGTAGTAGATAGCAAGCGAGCCGAGCTTGGTGCGGTGCAAAACCGTCTGGATTCCACTATTCGCAACCAGGCCAACATCTCGGAAAACGTCAGTGCAGCCCGCTCTCGTATCCGTGATGCGGACTTTGCAACCGAGACTGCCAACATGACCAAGCAGAACATCCTGCAGCAGGCTGCGTCCAGCGTCTTGGCTCAGGCCAACCAGCGCCCGCAATCTGCATTGTCACTGTTGGGATAACAATGCCAGAGCTTCATCAAGTATGAGAAAGCGGCCTCTTTAGGCCGCTTTTTTGTTTTTTTATCTTCTATGCATTCCGAATCAGGACACATTTTCAGCCCCCCTCTTTTGCCCAAGCGCACTTCATTTCGCAGAAATGAGGGCTACAAGCGCACTGGCGTCAAAGTTTTGGCTACTCACTTTAGACGATGTTTCATTCTTAACGTTTGAAATCAGATGCGTCAGATTATCTGCCGTTGTGCACATTATTTTTCTAAAGGTTGCATCTTTACTGCCGTTAAAGAGGATGAGGCAATCGAGGGGTGTTCGGAATCCAACGTTTGCATAGCTGCGGGTAGCCTGTCCGTTCAAACAGATACCCGCCAGAAGAGAGAGACTCGTTCAACCTCCTCTTCTACGGTGGGCCGTTGTCAGCTTTGGCAGCGCAACCCGCAGTCGCATGTTCTTCGGGAGAATTTATTATGGCCATGTTCATTAACACCAACACGTCATCACTGAACGCTCAGCGTAATTTGATGAATACCACCAAATCTCTGGATACCTCGTATACGCGTCTGGCATCCGGTCTGCGCATCAACAGCGCAAAAGATGATGCTGCGGGTTTGCAGATTTCCAACCGTCTGACCTCCCAGATCAACGGTCTGGATCAGGGTAACCGTAACGCCAACGACGGTATCTCTCTGGCACAAACGGCAGAAGGGGCGATGGATGAAGTGACCGGTATGCTGCAGCGCATGCGTACCTTGGCGCAACAGTCTGCCAACGGCTCAAACTCAGCCAAGGATCGTGAAGCGCTGCAAAAAGAGGTTGATCAGCTGGGTGCTGAAATCAACCGGATTTCCAAAGATACCAGCTTTGCTGGCACCAAATTACTTGATGGGACTTTTTCTGGCAGCTTCCAGGTCGGTGCTGATGCCAACCAGACCATCAGTTTCAGTTTGACCCAAGCAAACGGTTTCAGTATTTCTGGTATTGCTGCTGCGGCAAACACAACAGTGGATGTTGGTACTGTTATAGGTACAGCTATCAACGTGACAGCTATCTTTGTCGCAGGTAGTTCTATCAGCATCAGTACCCAAAATGGTGCACAGCAAGTGTTAGCAGCTGCTGATGCTATGCTCGGAGTCGTCGATAGCAAGCGAGCCGAGCTAGGTGCAGTGCAAAACCGCTTGGATTCTACCATTCGTAACCAGGCCAATATCTCGGAAAACGTCAGTGCTGCACGCTCTCGTATCCGTGATGCGGACTTCGCAACCGAAACAGCCAACATGACCAAGCAGAATATTCTGCAACAGGCTGCATCCAGTGTCTTGGCTCAGGCTAACCAGAGACCGCAGTCTGCTCTTTCCCTGCTCGGGTAATGAGTGGACCAGGCTGACTAAGATGGGAGAGATAAGATGGCAACCGAAATAGGCAACCTGTCATCTGCCAATGGCGCTTCCTTACAGCTAAGTGACAAGAGCGGCCAAGTGGCCGCTCAACTGCTTTCTGGCACGGTAGAGGATGCCGGGACTGTACAGCAGAAAAGTCAGGAGCAGGCAAAGGAAACTGAGCTTCAACAAGTGCAGAGCCAGGCAGATGTTGAAAAACAGGTACAAAACTTGCAGGAATTTGGCAAATTGCAAGGGTGGACCGTTAATTTCAGCATGGAGCAGGAGTCTGGCCAGATGGTAATAAAGGTAATGGACTCTGATACCCGCTCGGTGATCCGCCAGATCCCTACGGAAGAGTTGATTGCTATCCACAAGCGGATCCAGGCGTTGCAGCAAGGTGAAGCAGGGGCGAACCCCAAACGCGGATTGTTGTTTGATAGCGAGATTTGAATCGAATTGATGAGGAGAAGATAACATGGCCATTACTTCTGCCGGGGCGGGCTCTCAGCTGGATCTCGAGAGCGTTATTGCCTCTAGCGTGGCTGCCAAGAAGGCTCAACTACAGAAGCCCATAGTCACCAAGCAAAACAGCACCCAGATCAGCATATCAGGTATAGGCCAGTTGAAGTCATCTCTCACCGCATTCACCGATATTCTCGATACCTTGAGCAAACCTGGGGCCTTCAACAAGCGAGCCGTTACTATCACCCAGGATAAAGATAATCCAGTGATGAAGGTGGAGAGTAAAAGTGGTGGCTCCAATGGCCAGTACAACATTACCGTCAATAAATTGGCTACTACTAGCCGTGTTGAAGGTGAATTTGCCAGTTCGACCACCCCACTTGTGACTCAAGACGGTCAATTAACTTTTAAAGCTGGTACCAAGGAGTTCAAAGTTGATGTCAAAGCAGGGGATACTCTGCAAGACATTCGTAAAAGTATCAATAGTAATGGCGATAACTTCGGTCTTAGTGCAAATATCGTCAATACGGCAGATGGTAAGGCAAAATTTGTTATTGACTCCGGTATATCTGGAGATGGCAAAGATTTGGTGATCACTGGCAATAATTCTGAGCTGGATATCTTTGCTACAGGTGCGGCAGGTTCGGTGATGAGCCAGAAGCAAGCTGCTAGTAGTGCTGAGATTACTGTTGATGGTAATACACTTAAAAGTGATACCAATGTATTTGACGACTCTATTCAGGATTTGAAATTAACGGTTTTGCGTGTATCCGATAAAGAAAGTGATGGCACGACTCTGAAATCCAACAAGGTTGCGATAACAACAGATAAAACTGCAATTCAGGATATGGTCAAGCAGTTTATTGATGGTTATAACGCACTGCAAGATAAAATGGATGCGCTGGGCAAGCGCAATAGTATCGTTGGCGGAGTTAGACAAGATGATGGTGGCGCGCTTGCTGGTGATGCGAGCACACGTACCATTAGCAGTTTTATGGCTAATACCGTAACAAATAAAGCAGGTACCAGTACGACTTATTCAACCATCTTCGAAGTGGGTATTAAGATGGACAATAAAGGTAAGTTGTCTCTGGATAAAACCAAATTTGATGAGGCTGTGGATAAAAACTTTGACCAGGTTGTTGGTCTTTTTGGTGGCGAAAAGGGTATTGCTGCAACCTTGAATACGGGTTTAAAAGAGTATTCCAAGTCTGGCGGTATGTTGGATCAACGTACAGATGTTTTAAATGCTGATCTGCGTAGCTTGAACCAAAAACAAGCTACATCCAATGCCCAACTGGTAAAATATGAAGCATCACTACGTGCTCAATATGGCAGCTTGGATGCGTTGCTGGCGAAAATGAATCACTCTGCGGCTGCGCTACAATCACTACAAATCAACAACAAATAAATTATATATTGCAAACATTACGAGGAGCAGGCGATGTACCAGCGTAATCTAAAAGCATATAAGGCAACCAGTGTCGCTGCTGACTTG
Source organism: Aeromonas sp. FDAARGOS 1410 (assembly GCF_019048745.1). Taxonomy (NCBI): domain Bacteria; kingdom Pseudomonadati; phylum Pseudomonadota; class Gammaproteobacteria; order Aeromonadales; family Aeromonadaceae; genus Aeromonas; species Aeromonas sp. FDAARGOS 1410. The sequence continues at coordinate 2,237,340 of NZ_CP077401.1, forward strand.
GCTGTTGCTGATCCTCATCGTGTGATTCAGCTCATGATGCAAGGTGTACTTGAACGTTTGGCTCAAGCCAAAGGTGCAATTGAGCGTCGCGATATGGAAGCCAAATCTACCGCTGTATCGAAAGCTCAGGGGTTATTACATGGTTTGCAGGATGCGCTTGATATGAGTCAAGGGGCTATTGCTGAAGATCTATATAGCCTCTACTCCTACATGGACGAGCGAATTTGGGATGCGAGCCTTGCATTGGATGCAGCCCCGATTGAAGAGGTTATGGCTTTGATGGTAACTATAAAATCTGGCTGGGATCAGTTACCCGATTCTGCTAAACAACAGGGCTATCAGATGAGACAGCAACTGGGTGAGTTGTAATGACCACTTTAGCCTCTTTGCAACAAGCTCTCACAGAAAATTACGAGCAACTTCAATATCTATTAGCCATAAAAAGCTATGATGATGCTCTGGTCTGTATGGATTATCGAATTTCTTTGATTGATCGTTTGCTGTATCTCGTTGAACGTGAACCTTCACTGAAGCAAGATGCCAATTTATTGGCTACATTACTTTTTCGACAAGAAGAAAGCATGAAAAAAGTGGCATCTGATCACCATCAACTTATTTTCAATGAGTTATCTGCTATTGGGTTGGCGAGTAAAGCAAAGCAAATTTATAATAGTGTGAGTAGCAAGGAGTTCTGATGTCGGAAAATATTGATGATATTTTGAAAAAAGCCGAAGGTGTTGCTTTACGACTAAAAGAACGTGCAGAGCAAGAGGCTGCCATGTCGGTTGCTTTGCCACTTCGATTCTCACAGAATATTGCTGCATTTCGTAAATATATCCCCCATATTGCAGACATGTATGAGTCATATCAACCAATCCGACCATTTCGTTTTTTTTGTAATGAAAATGGCCAGCCAAACATGGCTTGGATTGATGATGATGTCGCGGTATATGGTGATGAACCGTATCTTATCTGCGAGACGTTAGTTAAAGAGTTCATGGATAAAGGTGGTTTATCCAAGTTCTCATTTAGTCAAGAAGCCAACCCACTCGGATTTATGCACGTTGAGTATCTTAATAAACTCAATGCTTATCTAGATGATATTTCCATTCGAGAAGATCCATTAAGAAAAGTGCCAACTGAAGTTCCTACCGCACTGGTGTTTGGGGTTGGTTTGGGGTATCACCTTGGTTATCTTTATGAACAATGCAAAATTGGCACTCTATTTCTTTTTGAACCAGATCTAGATCTTTTTTATGCATCTCTTTTCTGTTTCGATTGGGCACCTCTGCTTGATTATTTACATAAAGAGAACCTCGGTCTACATATCCTATTAGGCCAGGATGAAGATACTATTTTTAATGATTTTGCATCGGCTATTCATAGCCGAGGTTCTTTTCTTATCGCTAATGCCTTTATCATGTGGGGCTACCAAAATGATAAAATCAAAAGTTTAATTGAGAGAATCCAGCGTGAGTATTATCTGCTGGTGATGGGGTGGGGTTTTTTTGATGATAATCTGATAGCTCTTTCTCATACAGTTGATAATATTGAACGAACTGTTCCATTCCTTATACAGGATAATAAGATACCATCTGAATACAATCGAACTCCGATTTTTGTTATTGCTAATGGTCCATCTTTGGATGCCTCTCTTCCTGTTATTGAAAACAATAAAGAAAAAGCAATTTTAATTTCTTGTGGCAGCGCGATTTCTGCATTGCATAAAGTAGGTATAAAGCCTGACATTCATGTTGAGACAGAACGAACTAAGATTGTTTATGACTTCTTGGTTAATATGAATGACCAAGATTATCTTAGAGATATACTTTTCCTAAGTACAGATGTTATCCATCCCTATTGTTCTACGCTGTTTGAAAAATCAGTATTAATGTTTAAGCGCAGTGAGCCTGGTGTTCTCCTCTATAATGTAAATTTCCCACATTTGCAAAAATACGCGGCCTTGGGGGGGGTGAATCCTTTAGTTGGCAATATTGGAGTCACTGCGCCAATTCATCTTGGTTTTAAAAACATCTATTTATTTGGCCTTGATAATGGTTATAAAAACAAAGGGCATCATCACTCGAAATTTAGTGCGTATTACAATAGTGATAAAGGCGCTGAGGTACTTGGAGAGTTGATGTATGGAGATAGTCAGTGGCAGCATGAAGGTAACTTTGGTGGTGTCGTAATAAGCAATGCCATGTTTAATACATCCCGAAGAGTGATTGAACAAGTATTAGCTGCGAATGAACATGTTCAGTGCTTTAACTGCAGCGATGGGGCTAAAATTGCAAAAGCAAGACCATTGCCTGATAGTGAAATCAGTTTTTCACAAATCATAGATAAAGCTGAGCTGATTCACCAAATTACGCAACTATCAGCCCCAATCCCTTTGTCAAAAGAAGACTTCAAACCATATCTGGATGTTGAGTTTTTTGATATTTTAATCGATAAGATGATGGGTGAGTGGCAACATAAGTTCTCATCTAGAAATGAAATCAATCAGTTGATGTTGCGCAATATGGGCTATCTCTCGCAGATTGCAGTAACTCGACAAAAACATATATCTCAGATCATGATTGGTTCAATGAACTATGTGTTTACTCTATTGAGTTCCATTCTTTACTCATTTGAGGGAGAGGAGAAAACAATAGAGCTGATGAGGCCCGCGATCTGCTTATGGTTAGATTTTTTAGCAAAGGCAAAAGAGATGTATCCAAGATCTTTCGATAGTGTTGATATGATTGATAATGAAATCATGTCCTTTTTTAGAAAGGAATGATGTTTTTAGTGTAGTGCATAAGGTATTATTACTCACAATGGGAGGTAAAAAACCTCCCATTACTATTAGCAATATTTTTTGGAGTATGGATTTTTCGCGTCAAGAAGCTGTGAGTCTTTTTTTAATAGCTGAACAGACACCAATGCATCTGGCTCCAGCTCATTGGTGCCATCATGATGTGTGACATGCTCATATATTCGACAATAACTTGGATGCCAACTAAACATACTACTGTAATTCATTTTATAGCTAAAAAGGTTAGCATAATGTTGGTAGTCATTTCGATAGTGCCCTGCCGGAGGGCAAAAATCCAAAATAGCCATTACACCTTTATCTTTTAGTAATCTGTCGCTATTGGCCGCAATCTTGAAAAGATCCTGTGGATCACATAGATATAAACAAAAACCGAAAATAATAAGATCGACAGGTTCAATATCAGGTAAACCATCTGCAGTTCCAACGCTTAGATTTAATGCGGGATAGCTCAGAGTGCCATCCTCAATAGCTGTTTTTGATGGATCTATTCCATAGCAGCTGGCACCATAATGGTTAGCCAGTTGTGCCAATCGCCAGCCATTTGCGCAGCCAATTTCAAGGATTCGTTTTGGTTGGCAATCGATGTTTTGTAGTGCTATGAATATTTGATCATTATTCAGAGACTTTTGGTTGATGCAGAGTTTATTTCTCTCATACCATGCATCTGCTTCCTCTTTAATGAATACATTTTTTTGTTTCATATAAAATATCCTATAATATGAGAGTTATAAATCATTGCTTTTAGCTTTTATAAAAAGTCATCTATATGAACAGCCTTCCCACGACTAATATCATGGCGAGTTTTTCTGCCCAATATTTGTGGTAGTGATTCTGGTGGCAGCCCATAGCCAGGCCGGATCCTTCGGATGTGTTCCTGCTTTATTGTTGTACCCGCAGGAATGTCGGCAACAAAATATAAAGAACGACGAAATCTCAGGTTTGCCTGTTCAGCTTGGTTACCACCACTTTCTCCGGATCCCACCGCTTGCCAGCAGAGCTTTGTCTGGCTACAGAGTTCTTTCAGTTCATGTGGTTCAATGGAGAACTCGGCATCTGGGCCGCCATCAGCGCGAGCCAAGGTCAGGTGTTTCTCGATGGCCACAGCGCCCAATGCTATTGCCAGCTGAGCTGCGGTATTCCCCAGCGTGTGATCAGATAGACCAACAGGTACTGAAAATGTTTCTGCCAAGCGGGTAATACGCTTGAGATTGATATCGGCAAGAGGGGTTGGGTAGCCACTGACACAATGAAGTAGCAGGATCTGTGGGCAGCCATTTTCACGCAAAATGGTCAGGGCCTTGGCAATTTCAATTTCATTCGACATGCCAGAAGAGATAATGACCGGCTTTCCTTGCTGAGCTATGTAGCTGAGAAGGGGAAGGTCGGTAATTTCGAATGAGGCAATTTTGTATGCGGGAGTACCCAGTTCTTCCAAAAAATCAACAGCACTCTCATCGAATGGAGTGGAGAAAATGGTCAATCCGCGTGACTTGGCTCGTTCAAAGAGAGGTCGGTGCCATTCCCACGGGGTATGTGCCAGGGTGTAGAGCTCGTAAAGTGTATAGCCATTCCATAATCCACCCTCGATGTGAAAATCGGGCAGATCACAGTTGAGTGTCATAGTGTCGGCTGTATAGGTCTGAAGTTTGATTGCATCAGCACCAGCATCAGCTGCAGCATCTACCAATGCTAATGCTCTGCCTAGATCCCCGTTATGATTACCAGATAATTCGGCAATAATGTAAGGTGGGGAATTCTGATCAATCAGACGGCCATTAATAGAGAAAGGAATCATAGGTAAATACTCACGTGGTCTATTTATACTTGTTAATTTATCTTTTTTTTAAGAAAAATTCCATAATTGCAATAGAAATAGAAGATATATTTTGTCTTTCCATTGCAATATAATCAATAATTATGTTCCTAGGGATAAAAATAATTGATTCATACTCAAAAGAGCGGACTGTTGTAAAGCAGTGATTAATCGTCTCTTGGTTTACATCGCTATACATATAAATACCAATATCTAGCACAGATGCTTCATGGTCAATAACATAGCAAAAAGGAGTTATTGTGCGAAGCATATCTTGGTTTATCCCCATTTCTTCATATAGCTCAGTCAGCAATTGTTGCTTGAAATCATATGTATTTATGTCGTTTGTTATGGAAGCATCTAACCCACCACTTGGTACTAACTCCCAGAGTTCTGCATCTTGGGTTGTGAATTTGGCTCGTTTTCCAAAAACAAAACCATCTTGGCATTCCAGAATGCCAGAAACTGCAATGGGCATTATTTGAATTTTTTCAAGAAGCTCCGGATGGCTTTTTTTTGAAAAGAAAAATTTGTAATTATCGATGACTGATGTAATTTTGTTTGATGAGTCTGATATGCAAGAGAGTATACTTCCATCGAAAAGGCGACTGTTTTTTCTTTGCGCTTCACACCAAATTTTATCGACTATAGTAAGCAGTGCATCATCATGTTTAGCTCGATCTCTTTCTATGAGAAGCACTGCGTTATCTGAAAGCTCATGCACGCTTAGCATATTATATCTTCCCTTAAAGTGGAATGTTATGCTATCTTAACAGATAGTATGTATGGAGGTAAACTTATGAAAGATAAGTTTGATTTGATTCAGATTCATGAGCATTGGAAAAATTGGGCTATTACCTATGGCACCGAGCTCCGGGCTACCACTAAAACGGGAACAGCAAAACTAATCGAGTTGGCTGAATTAAAAAAAACCATTTCATCTTTGAAAGAGTCGCTCCCAATTAACTCGAGAATTTTGGAGATCGGTTGTGGCAATGGTTACAATATTTTTTCGTTGCATGAAGTCTTTCCTAATTATAGATACCAGGGGATAGATTTTATTGAAGAAATGATTATGTCGGCGGAGAAACTTAGGAAAAGCAAACTAATCGATAATGAATCAATTTGCTTTGATGTGGGTAATGTTCTCAATTTGGAATGTCCGGTTGAGCAATACGACTTAATTTTTACTGTTCGATGCTTGATAAACCTAAATACAGATTCGCTGCAAATGAAAGCCATTGCCAATATAGCAGAAAAAATAAAATCAGGTGGGTATTTTTTGATGCTTGAAAATTCTATAGGCTCTTACTCGAGACAAAATCATTTGCGAACACTTGTTGGTCTTGAGGAGAGAGAACCAGCGGAATTTAATCACTTTATGAATGAAAAGCTGGTTCATGATGAATTAAAATCGTTGGGTTTCGTTGAAATTAAAAACAGCTGTTTCTCAACATTGCATGATGTCGTTCTTTATGTTCTTCTGCCAATGATTAATGGTGGCAAAGTCGACTATGAAAACCCCATGGTTGAAGCTGCTGCAAAATTATCATGTGCTCTAACCGAAGATAACTATGGAATGTTAGGAGATTATGGCCAAAATAGATTGTATCTATATAAAAAACAATAATGTTTGGTCAAGGTAAATACATGAAAGGGATTTTTTTTGACTTTGATGGAACATTGGTTCAAAGTTTGGAGTCAATGTTTCATGTTTATTCTTTATTCCTGTCTCGAAGGGGAGAACAGGCGTCTAAACTTGAATTTGAAAAGTTAAATGGCCCTCCTTTAATCGAGGTTGTTCGTTGTCTAAAAGAGTGGCGCAATTTACCTGAAAGCAACCAATCATTGCTTGCTGAGTATAATGATTTGATAGATGAATTATATATTAATTCTCCCCCTAGTGTAGGGGCGATAAAGTTGATTCATGAGGCGGTGAAGCATTCGTATCGTTTAGTTATAGTGACATCGAATAAGAGAAGTAGAGTTGAGGCATGGTTAGCTCTGAATGGCTTGAAGGACACCTTCTATTTAATTATCGATGGCGAAGATGTTCGTAATGGGAAGCCTCATCCTGAACCATATCTGCTTGCACTGAAAAAATCTCGGCTATCTCCTGGTAATGTTGTTGCGGTGGAGGATTCTATCCAAGGTGCTACATCTGCTCTCCAGGCAGGTCTAGTTACTTATTTACTTACAGACACGTTGGATATTCCACAAGAAAAGAATGACTTTAAATGCATTCGTTCTCTATCAGATTTGACAATTTCATTATTTAGTGAAAAGTAATTGTGGTTTTGAGTGGTAGATATATTTAGGGATAAATGGATTACTTCAATGTAATTATTGAAGTCTGTTATGTAACATATACAAGTTAACTAAATAGTGCGCATAGAATAAAATTATTGTTGTATGCGCACTTATGGATATTTTTGTTAGTCAACGTACTTTAAAGACAGGTTGAATAGGTTCACCGTCAAGATTTTTTTCAATTGTCATTTTACTATCGTGATCTATCAGCGCAGGTAGTACTTCAGTGTATATTTTCAATATTTTCTTGATATCCGCGTAGGTATGAGAGTAGTTGAGGTTATGACTTCCTAGTGTCAGGATACCTCGCTTACATAACTCTTGCATCAGATAACTTTTCAATAACCAACTTGAGTGATTGTGAGAGTCGGTGATTAACAAAAAACACCATGTAGGGTGTCCTGCGGTTTTTATCCATTCTGGTGCTTTTATATCAGTTAATATGGTGTTCAAGCCATCAAGGAGAAATTGTCCTCGTTCCGTTAGGCAAGCAGGTATATCGTAATGACGCATTTTTTTGATGACGGCCTTAGCCGCAGCTAAAGCAATAACATCGCCGCCAAAAGTTCCTGAGAAAAAAATGTCTTCCATACGCTTCATATACTTCTTACGCCCGACGACGGCAGATATCGGGAATCCATTAGCCATCCCCTTGCCAAAAGCTGCAAGGTCTGGCGTTACTCCGAATAGAGTTTGTGCCCCTCCAAGATGATTTCGAAAGCCGGTAATGGTCTCATCAAAGATGAGCAGCGCTCCATGGGCATCGCAGAGTTGGCGCAGACCAGGCAGAAAATCCGGGTTTGGCCAGGTTACATTCATCGGTTCCAGAATGACGGCGGCAAACTCGCCCGGGTGAGCGTCCAGCAGACGCTGCAGCGAGGCAAGATCGTTGTAGTCAAATCTGTGCGTCAGCTCTCTTACGCATTCGGGGACCCCCAAATGGCGGGTGGTCGAGCCTATATACCAGTCTTGCCAGCCGTGGTAGCCACAAACGGCCACCCGCTCGCGGCCTGTGACCGCACGGGAGAGCCTGATACAGGCTGAGGTGGCATCAGTCCCGTTTTTGCCAAAGCGAACCATTTCGGCACAGGGGATAAGCTCAATGAGTTGTTCAGCGACCTCGGTTTCCAGCCGGTGGGGAAGGGAGAAGATCGAGCCCAGATTGAGCTGTTCCATTACTGCCTCATTCACATCCTGATCGCAATATCCAAGACTGATGGCCAGCAGGCCGCTGGCGAAATCAAGATACTCGTTGCCATCTACATCCCAAACATGTGCACCTTTGCCGCGCTCGATAAAGAGTGGGGCGGCGCCATAGGGAAAACAGAGGCGGCTTTTGGAGAAGGTTTGGGAGCCAAGAGGAATGCTCTGTTCCGCCCGAACCGAGAGAGCCAGTGAATGTTGATAACGTGAGGTCATATGTGATTCTCCTTGGCTAGCGAATTAGCCAATCCTTCGTTGCGTTGGTGCCGGGTATTAAGTGTTGCCAGCTCCGGCTGCTGCACCAGCAGGTCGAGGATATCGTCGGTCGTAAAGGTTGGGTTGACAGGATAGAGAGCCTTATAAATGCGCTCTACCAGCTCAAAATCGGCAGGCTCATCGACAGTCCAGCGCAGGTGGGCCAGCGAAGGCGAGCGCTGCAATTCGCCGATGGAAAACTGCTCGGGATGACAGCGAACGTAATAGGTGACATGTTCCCGCTCGGTCTGCGTGGTGGCTTTTTCCTGCAAGGTTGCCAGAGTCGCACCAGTCATGATCTCGGCATCCAGCCCATCCGGATAACTGGGATTGCCGCAGTTGCTGCTGTAGTCGAACTTGCCCGAGAGATGGAGGGCTATCAGCTCGTCTATTACCATTGGGTCTGCCAGTGGACAGTCAGCGGTGAGACGCACAACATGGGTCGGACTGTAGGGTTGGGCCGCTAGATAGAAACGCAGCAACACATCGTCAAGAGGACCGCAGAAACAGGGGATATGCAACTTTTCGCACAGTTCGGCAATGGCACGATCTTCTGGCTTATTGCTGGTGGCAACCAGCAGCTTGTCCAGCAGCTTGCTCTGTTGCAGCCGTTCAATCTGCCTTGCCAGCATGGGGTCGCCCAGCAGTTCTTTCAGTACCTTGTTGGGCAGGCGGGAAGAACTGGTTCTGGCCTGCAGAATACCTAGGATCATTGTGTTCTCCAGAGTCCGGGGTTGATAAGTTCCTGTTCCATAGACGCCAGATGGGCGATATCGGCCTCGTAGCACTCGTGCTGCGCTTGACTGGCCGCAATGATAGCGGCCAGCTCTTGGGCATGACAAACACCGACAACAAAGCGGCTTACCTGTGGTAGGGCCGTCATGATGGAGAGGGCTCTGCCAAGCGGGGCCATTGAGGGATGCCACTGGTCAAACCGTTCAAGTGCGGTAGCGAAACGCTGAAAATAGTCAGGTCGCTGTGCTGGCTGCATCAACAACAGTCCCTGCAAAAAGAGCGAGCGAACATGGATTTCACAACCCATATCTACCAGTTTGTCGAGCCATCCAGTACGTAAAAAGCGTTGATCGAGCAAATTGGCAGGTAATTGCACCAGTTCCAGAGGATAGCCAGCTGCGCTCCAAGCATCGAGCTCCTCCGGGGAGTAGACGGAGATCCCGAGTTTTCCGATCGAGCCCTTTTTCTGCAAATCGGTGAGCAACTCGACCATGGCCGGTGAGGCATCCTGGCTGCGGTGCAGCAGCAGACCATCGAGCCGTTTTCGCCCCAGCAAATGCAAACTGTTGTTGACTGTGGCCTTAACATCGGACAGCGGTAGCCCAGGCGCCAGTTTGTCGATGATTGTGAAGCCGGTGATATCTCTTTGTCCCAGCCTCTGCTCGGCATTGCCATAGGCTTGCGCAGTATCCAGGGTATCGATACCTGCATGACGGGCCAATGCAATGATCTCGTCGAGTTCCTCATCGCAGACTTGTCCGTCGTGATTGCTGATCCCGTAATCCAGACCGAATTGCACCGTGCCTAAGGCTAACTTCATGATAATTGCTTAAGCACGTCTATGACTTCATCTTGCTCCTGAATTGTCATTGTCGGGAATAGCGGTAAACTCAACGCTGTATCCCCATAAATGATTGCCCCAGGATAATTAGTGGGAATCTGACCCAATGCTTTATAGTAAGGTTGGTTGGGAATTGGCTGATAATGGAGATTTGCCATTATCCCCTTATCACGCAGACCTTGTAGTAAAGCATTACGTCCTTGTTCAACACGCACAACATAAAGATGAAATGCATGGTGAATATTAGATATTTGTAATAGAGGCGATATTCCCAAGTCACCTAGTTTTTGGTTGTAATAATCTGCCTTTTGGTGTCTTGTAGAAATATAGGAGTCAAGACGTTTGAGTTGGCTAATACCCAACGTAGCTTGTATGTCTGTCAAACGATAATTATAGCCTAGCTCGTGCTGTTCGTAATGCCAGTCGCCAGGTGCACCTGTATTGAAATCCGCGCTGTCACGGGTAATGCCGTGCCCCCGGTATAATTGAAGGCGTTTGGCAAACTCTGGATGACGAGTAGTAATTGCGCCCCCTTCACCTGTAGTAATAGCTTTTACAGGATGAAAGCTAAATACAGTCATATCACTATAGCGACACTCACCAATTTTACTATCGAGATAGCTAGCTCCCAGTGCATGGCAGGCATCCTCAATTAGAGTAATGCCATATTGCTTACAGATAGAATGAATTTCAAAAAGCTCACAAGGCTGACCTGCCAAATGAACAATTATCAATACATTCGGACGTCGTTTAGTCCAAGCAAGTTTATCTCTCAATGCTTGAATTGAAATATTTCCCGTTTCTGGGTCAATATCTACAAAGTCAACTTCAGCACCACAATAACGAGCACAGTTAGCTGATGCAACAAAGCTGATAGCAGAGACCCAGACCAGAGATGTATGGTTAACATCTGCAGCCAAGCATGCCAAGTGGAGCGCTGCAGTTCCATTGCTACACACAACTGCATACGGTACTGCGCAATAATGAGCAAGCGCATGCTCAAACGCAGGTACTTGGGGCCCTTGAGTCAAAAAATCGGACTGTAGCGTATCCAATACAGCTTCAACGTCGTCCGATGTGATTTGTTGTCTCCCGTACGGGATCATAGTGTCAGTACCTCAGCGTTTACCTGACTTATATCCTCTATCGACAAAAAATGAGGATTATTTAGAGAATTGTATTCAAAATCTGAAGCGACCAGTTTGGCTGTTTCACCCATAGCATTAATGCTGAAATCATTGTTACGGCTATTGAAGCTGATGCTGGGAGCTATCACGTAGTAGTCGTTGAACTCATAGGTGTGGAAGGCGTCGTCTGCCGGGCACATCACCTCGTGGAGCTTCTCCCCGGGACGAATACCGATAATCTCCTGCTTGAGCGACGGGGCCATAGCGGTAGCAAGATCGGTGATCCTGACCGACGGTATTTTAGGTACGAACAACTCTCCGCCACGCATGCGCTTGAAATTGTTTAGTACAAAATCCACCCCTTGCTGCAGAGTCAGCCAAAAACGGGTCATCTCTGGATGAGTGATAGGAAGCGTATTGGCGCCGCTCTTGATCAGATTGTCGAAGAAGGGTACGACCGAGCCCCGTGAGCCGACGACGTTGCCATAACGCACGACCGAGAAGATGGTTGGATTCTTACCAGCCATATTGTTGGCGGCGACAAAGAGCTTGTCAGAACAGAGCTTGGTGGCACCGTAAAGGTTGATCGGGTTGGCAGCCTTGTCGGTCGAGAGTGCGATAACCTTCTGGACACCATTGTGGAGTGCAGCCTTGATGACGTTCTCGGCCCCCCCAACGTTGGTCTTGATGCACTCCATCGGGTTGTATTCCGCGGCCGGTACTTGTTTGAGCGCCGCTGCGTGCACCACGAAATCGACATCGCACATCGCAGTGTCGAGGCGTTCGCCATCGCGCACATCGCCGATAAAGTAGCGCATGCAGGGGTTATTGAAACACTGTTGCATTTCAAACTGCTTGAGTTCATCACGGGAGTAGACGATCAGTCGTGCAGGCTGGTAGCGGGATAGCACGGTTGCAATAAATTTTTTGCCAAATGACCCCGTGCCACCGGTAACCAGAATTGTTTTTCCATTAAACATGATGTCATTCCATGATCAAATTAGTATCTATGTAATTCTAAAGCACTTTTTATGCCATGTGCAGCTTAATGCAAGCGATGGCAACTCAAATGGCAGTTTTTTGGCTATTTATCACCACGTTTTGAGCTAGCTTTAGCGAGAGTGCGGCATATATCCTCCACCGCATTGAGGGCTCTTGGGGTGAATCGGTGCAGCTCATCGGAGTTGACCAGCATCAGTCGGTGATGTTTCACCGCATCAAGGTTTGGCCACTGCTGCCAGTGATGCAGGGCGTCAGGATCTTGACTCCCGGCCAGGATCAGCGCGGGGTTGGCCCTGATGACCTGTTCCATATTCACCTGAGGATAGGGTGTTCTGGCATTGCTCATGACGTTGACTCCGCCGCAGAGTTCGATGGCCTGAGCGGGCCAGGCGTTACCGCTCACGCTGGTGAGCGGCGGGTACCAGAGCTGGTAGAACACCTTGACGCCGGTTGGTTGGCCATAGTGCTGTTGCAGGGAATGCAGGCGTGCCAAATAGCGATCTGCGGCTTCGTTGGCACTCTTTTCCACCCCCAGCAATTTGCCCAGCGCCCGCATCTCTTCGGCCAGCGAGGCAAAATCGGTAGGCTCTGAGTAGAAAACCGGGATACCCAGCTGCTCCAACGGGGCCAGTATCCGTGATTGAGCCGAGCGCCAGCCGAGAATGAGATCCGGCTTTTGCGCCAGCACAGCCTCGACATTGATGCTGCGATAGTTCGCCACCTTTGGCTTGGTTTTGACCTCGGGGGGATAGTCTGAGGCATCGTCGATGGCCACCAGTTTGTCGCCGGCGCCAATCTCGTAGAGCAATTCGGTCAGGTGAGGAACAACACTCACCACCCGGGTCGGCGTGGCGGCCAGCAGGGCACCGGGCAACCAGGCAAGCAGCACGCAGGGCAGCCAGATCGGCAAGCGCAACACTCTATCCATGAAATAACCCCGCTACCGTGACAACCAGCGCCAGTATCAACCAGCCCCAGCCGCACCCTTGCAGAATGTTGAGCACCTTGCGCGGTGTCTCGCTATCTGGCTCAGCACCAGTGCCGATGACGGGCCAACGCTGGAGAACCCCCTGATAGTAGCGAGGGCCACCAAGGCGGATCCGGCACTTGTCTACCAGCAGAGTGAGCAGCATCCCCATGGCGGGATAGAGCCAGAGCGCGCCACTTCGCAGCAGCTGTGCGGCCTGTTTGAGACGGCTTGCCAGCAGTGGCAGCCCCAGCAGCAAAATGACGGAGGCATTGAGCCCCTGATAGAGCGCGCTGGCGGCGCGACCAAAGTGGTCGAAGGCGGGATCTTTGCGACTCCAGCTTTGATTCATCAGCTGCACCAGCCGCCAGAGCAGGGCGCCCTGTACGCCGGCCAGAGCAAATCCCAGCAGCGGGCCAGCCCATTGGCCGACCAGACGCAGGGCGCAGCTCTCCGTCACCGCTTTGGCGAGCCCCATGGCCGAGAGTTTGCCGGTTTCCCGTTTGAGCCAGGGGGCAGACTGCAATCTCGCCAGCGGCAGGGTCTCCTGCGTGGCGAGCGAGCGGGTGGCATGGGCGAGTTCGCGCAGCGGACGGGATTCGAGCATCAGCAGTAGGAACAGCAGGTCGAAGACTGGCTCGCTAAGGGCCAGATTGCGCAGCGACCAGATCCCGGCGGCGCAGGGGAGCCAGACTACCAGCATTGCCAGCAGGCCGGCCTGCATTTGCTGGCCGGGCGAACCATCAGGTCTGTGTACCTTGTGCCCCAGCCGGGTCAGCAGGGGCGTGACGGCCGAAAGACGCAGATGGGATGGCCACGGGATCACCGCCTCCAGCAGGGCAGCACCTACCAGAATGGCCGCCGTCGTCGAAAGGAGGGCGTCGGCCATCAAATCAAGCGAGCCGGTCTCGATCACAGCTTGCCGAGCATCTTGATAATCACTTCGGCGGAGTGCTTGCCGGCCACTTCGATGAAGGCATCGAAGGATTCAACCTGTTCCTTGCCTGCGATATCGGACATGGCGCGTACCACCAGATAGGGCACTTTGAACATGTGGCACACCTGACCGATGGCGGCACCTTCCATCTCGACCGCCAGCATCTGCGGGAAGTCGGCGCGAGCCTTGGCGATGGCGTCCGGTTTGCACATGAACTGATCGCCGGTACAGATAAGGCCGACCTTGGTCTGGTGCTTGCCCTGCTCGGCGATGCAATCCTGAGCGACCGCGATGAGCTTCTCGTCGCAGGGGAAGGCGGCGGGTTGCTGTGCCATCTGGCCCATCTCGTAACCAAAGGCGGTCACATCGACATCGTGGAAACGCATCTCGCTGGCGATCACCACATCACCGATGTGCAGGTCTTGGGCAAAGCCGCCCGCAGAGCCGGTATTGATGACGCAGTCGGGGGCGAATTTTTCCAGCAACAGGCTGGTGGCCACGCTGGCGGCGACCTTACCGATACCGGAGCGGGTCAGGATCACCTCTTTGCCCGCCAGCTCCCCTTGATAGAACTCGCAGCCGCCCAGTTGCAGGGTGGTGGGGTTGCTCATCTGGCTGCGCAGCAGGGCCACTTCTTGCTCCATGGCGCCGATAATACCTACTTTCATTGCTGACCTCGTCTTGATAGCCGTGTGGCTGAATTTAAGTTGCTGTAGATCATAACAAAAGATGGCGTCGGCGCCGAGAGGCACAAGCGAAAGGAGAGATGAAGCGCGGCGCTCCATATGGGAGCGCCGTAGGTGACAAAAAGCATTGATGAGATAGGAGGGGGGCCTTTAGCCGAGCGCGGTGTCGAGGGTCATCATCAGGGCAAAGCCTGCCATCAGGCCAAGGGTGGCATAGGTCTGATGACCGTTGCGGTGAGTCTCCGGGATCACCTCGTGCGAGACCACAAACAGCATGGCGCCGGCGGCGAGCCCAAGTCCGATGGGGTAGGCGATGGCAAGGCCGCTGGAGAGTCCCACCCCGAGCAGGGCGCCAACCGGTTCGAGCAGGCCGCTGGCGATGGCAACCAGCACCGCCACCGAGGGGCGAAAACCGGCGGCGCACATGGCCAGTGCCACCGCTAATCCTTCCGGAATATCCTGCAGCGCGATGGCGGTGGTGAGCGGCAGCCCCACCGACATATCACCCTGCGAGAAGCTCACTCCGATAGCCATCCCCTCCGGCAGGTTGTGCAGGGCGATGGCAAAGACGAACAACCAGACCCGAGAGCAGCTCTCATGGCCGGGGCCGCAGGGGCCGGTTTTGTCATGCTCGTGCGGGGTGAACTGATCCAGCCCCAGCATCAACAGCACCCCGAGGATCATGCCGACCACCACCACGGCGGCGGCGCTAAAGCCGTTGCCGGTGATCCCCTCGGCGGCCTCCAGCCCCGGCAGCAGCAGGGAGAAGGCACTGGCCGCCAGCATCATGCCGGCGGCAAAGCCCAGCATGGTGTCCTCTACCTTTTGCGGTACCGAGCGCAGAAACAGAGCGGGCAGGGCGCCGATGGCGGTGGCTGCAAACCCAGCGGCACCACCGCTCAGGCCGTAGCGCACGCCGCTGGTCACCTCGCCTGTAGCGAGCATGATGAGACTCTGCAACAGCAGCAACAAGACGGCAGCCAGCGCGATAAAGAGACCGAGGGCGGTAAGTGGCCGCGCCTGTAGTTGTTCACGCAGCTGGGCAGACCAGGTTGAAGCGGGCAGATATGAGCTGTTATCCATAAACAGGGCCTCTTGTTACAGCAAATGGTTACAACGAAGGGGGATGGCGCTCCGCCATCGGATTATGTTGGTCATTACAACGAGTTGATGGCCCCTTGTCCATGCCACTGCCTCGATTGCATTTATCGGTTAACTATTTGAAATGATTTGGTCGCTATAAATATTTTGTGATGAATGTCGGGTTGTGAAGGAAATCAGCTTGCATTCATTTGGTGAAATCTGGTGAAGGATTAGGCGATATTGTGATAGAGTGCGCGCCTCGCGAAATCGTCCTTCCCCCGCTTTCGCAACCTTCCATCTCCCGTCAGGAATGGCCGGGATCAGCTCATACGGATGTGATCGCTACTGTTTACCTGCTTGTCAGCAGTTGAGGATCAACAGCCAATCATGTTTTACAAGAATCTCTCCATCGGCAAAAAGATTGCCGTGGTTTTTGCGGTCATTGCCGCAGTCAACGTTGTCTTCGGTGTTTTTCTCTCCAGTGAATTGCGCGGCGTGCGCGATCGGGTGCTGAATTTTACCGACTCCACTTTGCCGAGCGTGCTCTCGGTCGAAACCCTGCTCTACGACGTCTCTTATGTACGTCGGGCCCAGTTTGCCCTGCTGATGGTGGATGATGCTGCCGACCTGCAGGCCCGTCGTGGCCGCATTCAGGAGAATATTCGCAAGGTTGACGAGGCATTTCGTGCCTACGAGGCGACCGTAGGGGCCGACAACGAGCGCCAGGTGTTTAACCAAGCCAAACAACAGTGGCTCACTTATCAACGTTCGGTAAACGAGTTTGATATGCTGCTGGTGCAGGGTCAGCATGATCAGGCCAAAACCCAGCTGTTTGCCTCCAACCCGCTCTTCGGGGCGCTGGAGCAGGCGGTCAACTCGCTGATCCAGGTGAACCTCGGTTTCGTCAAAGAGAACCGTGGCAGCCTGCTTGGCAGCGTCAGCATGGTGACCACCTTCGCCATGGTGAGCATCGGTGCCCTGCTGGTGTTCATGGTGGTGATGACCTGGTTCCTGACTCGCCAGATCTGCCTGCCGCTGCAAGCCGTGGTGGCTCAGGCCAACGCCATTGCTGCCGGCGATCTGACCCATCAGCTGGAGCGTCAGCATATCGGCCGCGACGAGCTGGGCATGCTGGCCAAAGCCTCTCTCAAGATGCAGGACAACCTGCGCGGTCTGATTGAAGAGGTGGTGGCTGCGGTCACCCAGCTTGGCACTGCCATCGAGGAGGTGAGCGCCGTCTCCGAGCAGTCCGCCAAGGGCATTCAGAGCCAGCAGCAGGAGATTTCGCTGGTGGCGACCGCGATGACCCAGATGAAGGCGACCGTGGCCGATGTGGCTGGCAATACCGAAACCGCCTCCAGCTCTGCCAGCTCTGCCAATGCGCTGGCCCGCAGCGGCAATCAGGATGTGCAGCGTTCGCTGGTGGCCATCACCCGGGTTGCCGAGGAGATCGAGCAGGCCGGTACGCTGGTGACCGAGCTGGAGCGTGAATCCGCCCAGATCAACGTCGTTGTGGATGTGATCCGCGGCATCGCCGAGCAGACCAATCTGCTGGCCCTCAATGCGGCCATCGAAGCAGCCCGTGCCGGCGAGCAAGGTCGTGGCTTTGCCGTGGTGGCCGACGAAGTACGCACCCTGGCGGGTCGTACCCAGGCATCGACCGGCGAGATCGTGGCCATCATCGAAACCCTGCAGGCGCGTGCCAATCAGGCCAAAGAGGTGACGGGCCAGAGCTGCGAAATGATCCGCCAGTGTGTGGATCAGAGCGAGCAGACCAGCAACGGCATCCAGCAGATTGAAGAGGCGGTCGCCCAGATTGCCGACATGGCGATCCAGATTGCCAGCGCCTGCGGCGAGCAGGATGCGGTCTCCGATGAGCTGGGCCGCAACGTCGAGCGGATCAACGAGTCCGCCAACGAGGTGGCTCTGGGCGCCGATCATACTGCCCGCGCCTGTCTGGAGCTGAGCCAGCTGGCGGTGGGTCTGAAGCAGACCATCGGCCGCTTCCGCCTCGCCTGATAAAGGGGCTGGCTTACGCCGGCCTCTTCATTCATAAAAAGTCGGGGCGTTTTGCATGCCCTCACGACACCCGGCCATGTGCCGGGTGTTTTTTATCTGGCGATGGGTACGAGGCCTGATGGTCGGGGTTCTTCGCAAGAGGATGACGCTCAGGACAAACAGGAGGCCAGGTACTTATCCCGGCCTGTGTGCGGTGATATTCAAGAAGGTTGGTTAAGGCGTATTTGCTAATGAGAGAAGGGCGGCGAACTGTTTTGGGGACGGGGAACGGGGCGTGCGCTACGGGGAAGAAGAGCATAAGCAGTTGGTTGGAATGCTCTGACAGGGTATATCGCAGCAATAAAAAAACCGGCTTGCGCCGGTTTTTTTATCTGTCTGCTCGAAGGCTGGCTTATTTGGCCAGAGACTCCGGCAGATCTTCGCGGATCTTGCCCAGCATCTCTTTCAGGACGCGCGGGTTGGCAACCACGATGTTGCCGGAGTTTTCGTAGTTGTGACCACCAACGAAGTCGGTGACGATGGCGCCAGCTTCTTTTGCCAGCAGCTCACCGGCAGCGGTGTCCCAGGGTTTCAGGCCGATTTCCCAGAAACCGTCGACACGACCGGCAGCCACGTAGGCCAGATCCAGTGCGGCAGAGCCGGAGCGACGGATGTCGGCACATTCGATGAACATGCTCTGGAACATCTTCAGGTAAGGCTCGATGTGATGCTTCTGCTTGAATGGGAAGCCGGTCGCCAGCACGGTGCCAGCCAGCTCTTTGGCCTTGCCGACACGAATGCGGTAGCCGTTCAGCTGGGCGCCGCTACCACGGGTAGCAGTAAACAGCTCGTCACGGATCGGATCGTAAACAACGGCTTGTTCAGTCTTGCCCTTGACGCGCAGGGCGATGGAGACGGCAAAGTGCGGAATGCCTTTGACCAGGTTGGTCGTGCCATCCAGTGGGTCAATGATCCATTGGTAGTCCGGATTGGTACCGGCAATCTCACCAGACTCTTCAGCGACGATGCTGTGTTCCGGGTAAGATTTTTTGATGGTGTGAATGATGGCCGCTTCAGCTTCACGGTCAACGTTGGTCACGAAGTCATTGCTGCCTTTTTGGATAGCCTCAATGTTCTCGGGCTGGGAGAAGGCTTTTACTACAACTTGACCGGCGTTGCGCGCAGCGCGCACGGCGATATTCAGCATCGGATGCATAGGTTCACCACTGGATGTTAAAGAACGGGGGATAAAAGGACGCGGTATGATACCAGTATTTTGTGCGATGGCAACTGTTATCCCCCTACGACCAATTGATTGCGACTGCCAGATCTGACGGCTCCAATATAGCCCTGATCTGCGCTAGTCTTATGGCAGCAGCCGGATACTGGCTGCCATGAGCATAGGGATATGAGCCATGAATTTGTCATTAGTGAGTCAAAACGTGTCAGGCGCCAGTGAAGGTCTGCTGGCCATTTTGCGGTCATCACCCGAGTATGGTGACCATTTTGCCCACATCAGCGTGACGCCACTGACCGAGTGGCAACCGGCCAAGGCCGAAGCGGCGATCCTGCTGATCGATGGCGATACCCCCTGGCAGGATGCCGGGTTTATCCGTGGCGAAGATGATGCCATCGGATTGCCGGTACTGCCGCTGTTGATCCGAAAGGGGGACAAGGATCTCACCATCTGCGGCCCCGATGTGCGCGATCCCCGTTTCTACTTTGTCTCCAACGGCATCGTGCTGGAGGAGTCAGAGCTGGCAGACCCCTCGTGTAGTAGGGTGCTGCTGCGCAAGCTGGAATCCTACTTCCCGCTGCTCTCTCGTCTTATCCTGCTGCGTCAGCGCAAGTCGGCCGTCGTCTTGAACTGATCCCCTCGGCAAGCTATGCAAGCGGCGCACGATCTGTCATCACTGGCAGATAGTGCGCCGTACTCTTTATGGTAAAACCATATCTGGTGCAATCGCGGGCATCAGGATGTTCCGTTTTTCGTGTGATCAAATCAGCAAGGAAGGAGTGAAGGATGATCGACTTTTATACCGCCGCAACCCCCAATGGCTTCAAGGTGGCCATTGCACTGGAAGAGCTGGGATTGCCCTATCGGGTTATTCCTCTCGATCTCTCGGCACTGGATCAGAAGAAGCCGGAATTTTTGGCCATCAACCCCAACGGCCGCATTCCGGCCATCGTCGATCGGGATAATGACGATTTTGCCGTATTCGAGTCGGGCGCCATCCTTATCTATCTGGCGGAGAAAACGGGCAAATTGTTGCCGGCGGACCCCAAACGCCGCTCTCAGGCCATTCAGTGGTTGATGTTCCAGATGGGCGGGGTAGGGCCCATGATGGGGCAGGCCAACGTCTTCTACCGCTACTTCCCCGAGAAGATCCCCGCCGCCATCGAACGCTACCAGAAGGAGGGGCGCCGCCTGTTTGAGGTGCTCGACAGCCATCTGGCTCATCACGAATATCTGGCGGACGAGTACAGCATCGCCGATATCGCCACCTGGCCCTGGGTGCGGATTTATGACTGGAGCGGCATCTCCATCGAGGGGTTACCCCATCTGCAAGCCTGGATGGATCGGATGGCCGAGAAGCCTGCCAGCCAGAAGGGGATCACCATACCGCCGCGCAAAGAGCAGCCGGATGAGCTGATCAAGCAGGCACAACAGATGGTAACACGTTGATTTTGAACCGCAGACGGGGCGTATTGCCCCGTAATATTAGAAAAACTAAGGCAAGCCGATTATAAAGATTCGTTCGTTTTCTGTGAGCTGAATCACTATGATGCCCCCATACCACCAAGCGTCCTGTGCGGTGGTCTGGCGGGCTCCCCGCCTACTGTTTCCAACACTGTTTTTGATTGCATCACAGCCTCTGTGATCAGATTCCTCTGGGCCATTTTGTGCCAGAGGGCGGCAGCATTTTTTCGATTTTTTGGGACTGATATGGATCGGCACAGTTTTTATCCGTTGTTTTTATTGACCATTCTGATGGTCGCTGTGGGCCAGATGACCCAGACCCTTTATGTCCCCTCCATTCCCATGATGGCGGGGGACTTCAATGTGGCCTCGGGCCAGTTGCAGGCGGTGATGGCCTGTTATCTGATCCCCTATGGCCTCTCCCAGTTTGTCTACGGACCGCTGTCGGATCGCATCGGCCGTCGTCCGGTGCTGATCGTCGGCATGATGGTGTTTCTGGTGGGCACCCTGATCATTCAGGTCATCCCCCATTTTGCCGCCCTGCTGGTGGGCAGCTTTATTCAGGGGCTGGGTACCGGTGCCGGTGGCGCCATGAGCCGTACCGTGATGCGCGATCGCTACAACGGTGCCGAGCTCAACCGCGCCAACAGTCTGGTCAGCATGGGGGTGATCTTCTCCCCGCTGCTGGCACCGGTGCTGGGTGGCTGGCTGACCGAGCTGTTCAACTGGCGTGCCGGTTACTGGTTCCTGTTCGGTTTTGGTGCCGTAGCCACTCTGGCGATCATGGCCTGGTTTGGTGAGACGCTGCCTGCTGCTGCCCGTCAGCCACTGCGCGTCGGTGCTGCCTATCGCCATGTACTGGGCAACCCCAAGTTTCAGGGTAACCTGCTCTGCCTGATGGCGACCTTTGCGGGACTCGCGGTATTTGAAGCGGCGGCCGGTGTGCTGCTGGGCGATGTGCTGAAACTGAGCGCCCGTACCGTGAGCGTGCTGTTCGTGCTGCCGCTGCCCGGCTATCTGTTCGGTGCCTGGCTCTCTGCCAAGCTGAGCTTCCGTTTGACTCAGGGCAAACTGATGCGTCTTGGCATCGCCTTTCTGGCGCTCGGTTCTCTCATCATTCTGGTACCGGGGCTGTTCGGGGTGGTGAGTGCCGCCTCGCTGGTCGGTGGTGCGGCTGTCTACTTCATTGGTAGTGGTATTCTCTACCCGACCGCCACTTCCTGTGCCATCGAGCCCTTCCCGGGTCAGGCCGGCACCGCGGGTGCCATTCTCGGCGGGATGCAGAATCTGGGGGCCGGTGTGGTGACCCTGCTGGCGGCCGGTTTCCCGATGACCGGTCAGGTGACGCTGGGGGCCATCATGACCCTGATGGTGCTGATCGTGGCGCTGAGTTTTGTCTGGCTGCGCCACCACGGCTCGCCGCATGAGCAGATGGCGATTTGATGCCCGCGCTTGTTCTCTGAAAGCCCGCCTTCTGGCGGGCTTTTTCTTTGCCAGAACCGAATGAGGTCTACCGCTCGTCCTGTGTCAAGGCGCGTTTGCCGGTTCACCTTCTGCTACCAGTTCAAGAAAGGCACGCATGGCGGGGGTAATGCTCTGCTGGCGGGTCAAAAAGGCGGTATGGCCGATATTCTCCAGCGGAGCGAGTGGTAGGCAGACAAGATCCGAGAGCTTGCTGGCAGAGCGGGCGAGGCCGGCGCTGACGATGGCCCAGCCCAGCCGGTGGCGTACGGCGCTGACCAGATGGAACAGCGAGTCGGTCTCCAGTACCACGTTGAGCGAGATCCCACCCTGCTCGGCGGCGCGATCCAGATATTGACGAAATTGCATGGTGCGGCTGGGCAGCACCAACGGCTGTTGCTGTAGTTCAGCAAGCGCAATGTCGCCGCTGTGCGGGTACAGATCCGCTTCGTCACGGTTCATCAGCACCGCCATCTGGTTGGCGCCTTGCGGGTAGACATGAAAGGCGCGCCGGCCAGCTCCGCCGGCGGGTTCATCAAATCCCAGTCCGATATCGCACTGATGCAGTTCCAGCTGTGATAGCAGGGTTTCGTTGCTGAGCACCGACAGGCGAATGGCGATGTCGGGATAGCGCTGCTTGCAGCGGGCGATAAACGGCATGATGTCGAGATTGGACTGGGGCACGATGCCGATGCGCAGGGTGCCGGAGAGTTCGCCTTGGAACAGCGCCAGCTCCTGCTTGAGCGCCTCCTGTTCCAGCAACATCCGTTCGGCATACTGGCGTACCAGCTCGCCAGCCTCGGTCAGGGCGACAAACTGGCTGGTGCGTACCACCAGATCGGTGCCGACACTCTTTTCCAGGGCAGTAATGCTGGCCGAGAGGGTGGGCTGGGTGATGTGGC
This sequence comes from Aeromonas sp. FDAARGOS 1410, assembly GCF_019048745.1. Taxonomy (NCBI): domain Bacteria; kingdom Pseudomonadati; phylum Pseudomonadota; class Gammaproteobacteria; order Aeromonadales; family Aeromonadaceae; genus Aeromonas; species Aeromonas sp. FDAARGOS 1410. The sequence goes on from NZ_CP077401.1 coordinate 2,260,182, forward strand.
AGGCTTTGGCCGCTTTGGCAAAATGCCGGTGTTTGGCTAGCTCGTGAAAGTAGTGAAGTTGCTTGATATTCATCTGGTTGTAGTGGAGGCAGTGGAACCGGCTATTGAAGAATTAATCAATTGAAAAAACATCTTCGATAGAACAACTCTATCAGGATATAGATTTATTTCATTGGTTTTGCGTCAGTCGCCTCTCTAAACTTGAATGCAGTTTGCATTTTTAGGCCAACCTGCATGCCTGCCCATTCTCCCGTCGTAACCCCCGCCAACTTGCCGTCACTGGGTCATCTGGTGGAAGAGGTAGCCGTAGCCATCAACATCAATGGCATCAACCACGCGGTGATGATGGCGACCCCGGACGATCTCGACGACTTTGCCGTCGGCTTTCTGTTTGGTGAGGGGATCATCCGGCATAACCACGAAGTCCACGACATCCAGGTCGCGCCAGCCGAACAGGGTATTGTGCTGGATGTGACCATCGCCAACCGCTCCCTGGCCGCTCTGACCGAGCACAAGCGCCGGCTGACCGGGGTGACCGGCTGCGGTATCTGCGGCGCAGCGGCGGTAGAGCAGGCGTTGCCCGCACTGTCGGTGCTGCCGCTGACGCCGCCGCTGGATGGGGCATGGCTGGCGGGGCTGCGTGCGCAGATCGCCCTGTGGCAGCTCAAGGGACAGCAATACGGCGCCCTGCATGCGGCGCTGGCGCTGGATGCCGAGGGGCGGATCCTGCATTGCCGGGAAGATATCGGGCGCCACAATGCCCTCGACAAGCTGATCGGCCTGCTGCTGCGTCAACACAGTGCGTGCGACACCCTGGTGGTGACCAGCCGCTGCGGCAGCGAGCTGGTGCAAAAAGCCGCCCGCTTTGGTGCCCGTCACTTCATCTGCCTGGCATCGCCCAGCCAGCTGGCGGTCAGGCTGGCCCTCAAATACAACCTCAACGTCGTTCATATTCCCAAGTTTGATGCCCCGGTCAGCTATTCGAGCTATCGCCCGGCGGATCCCATCGGAGAGTGCCATGAGTCATATTGAAAAGCCCGCCAAAGCCGGCGGTTTTTCGTCCCTGCAATCCACCATGAAACAGGTGTTGCGCAGCCAGAAGACCCGTCAGAACATCAAGAACCTGCTGCGGGTCAACCAGACCGACGGTTTCGATTGCCCGGGTTGTGCCTGGGGTGACAACGACCACGGCACCTTCCAGTTTTGTGAAAACGGCGCCAAGGCGGTGGCATGGGAGTCTACCGGCAAGACGGTGGGGGCCGAGTTTTTCGCCGCCCATTCGGTGCGCCAGCTGGCCAGCCAGAGCGACTACTGGCTCGAGTATCAGGGGCGGCTGACCGAGCCGATGCGCTACAACCCGGCGACCGATCACTATGAGCCGGTAAGCTGGGACGATGCCTTCACCCTGATTGCCGGCACTCTCAAGGGGCTGAATAGCCCGGATGAGGTGGAGTTCTACACCTCAGGGCGTGCCAGCAACGAAGCTTCCTATCTCTATCAGCTGTTTGGCCGCCTGTTTGGTACCAACAACTTCCCCGACTGCTCCAACATGTGCCACGAGGCGAGCGGGGTAGCGCTGATCCAGTCTGTCGGCATCGGCAAGGGGACTGTGGTGCTGGATGATTTCGAGCAGGCCGATGCGGTGTTCGTCTATGGCCAGAATCCGGGTACCAACCACCCGCGCATGATGAATGCCCTGCGCCAGGCGGCGCGCGGCGGCTGCAAGATCGTCAGCTTCAACAACTTGAAAGAGGTGGCGCTGGAGCGCTTTGCCAGCCCGCAGAGCCCGCTCGAGCTGCTGACCCCGGCGGCCACCACCATCAGCCACCAATACCTGACGCCGAAACTGGGTGGCGACATGGCCGCCATCCGCGGCATGGCCAAGTACATCCTGGAAGAGGCTCCGGAGGCGGTGGATCGCGACTTTATCGCCCGCCACACCCGCCACTTTGCCGAGTATGAGGCGCAGGTGCGTGCCACCGACTGGGCCATGATCGAGCAGCAATCCGGCCTGACCCGCGCCGACATCGTGCAGGCTGCCCGGGTCTTTGCCGCCAGCCAGCGCATTATCAGTTGCTGGGCCATGGGGGTGACCCAGCACCTGCACTCGGTTGATACCATTCGCGAAATCGTCAACCTGCACCTGATGCGTGGCCAGATTGGCAAGCCGGGAGCGGGACTCTGTCCGGTACGGGGCCACAGCAACGTGCAGGGCAACCGCACCATGGGGATCAACGAAAAGCCGACCGCTGCCTTTATCGACCGGCTCGAGCGTCACCTGCAGGTGAGCCTGCCGCGGGCCCGTGGCCACAACGTTTACGAGGCGCTCAAGGCGCTGGACGAGGGCAAGAGCAAGGTGCTCATCTGCCTGGGTGGCAACCTGGCGGCAGCGGCGCCCGATACCGACTTCACCTATGGGGCGATGAAAAGGGCCGAGCTCAACGTGCAGATCAGCACCAAGCTCAACCGCAGCCACCTGCAGGTGGGCAAAGCGGCGCTGATCCTGCCCTGTCTCGGCCGTACCGAGCTCGATATCCAGCGCAGCGGCAACCAGAAGATCACGGTGGAGGACACCTTCAGCATGGTGCACGCCTCGACCGGTGCGGCAGAGCCGGTGTCGCCGCTCTGCCTCTCCGAGACTGATATTGTGGCTCGGATGGCTCACGCCACCGTGGGCAGCGAGCGGGTCGACTGGCTGGCCCTGCGCGATGACTATGCTCGTATTCGCGATCTTATCGAGCAGACCATCGCCGGCTTTGCCGATTTCAATGCCCGCATCCAGCAGCCGTGTGGTTTTCATCTCGATAACTCCGCGGCGCTGCTGACCTGGAATACCGCCAGCGGCTGCGCCGAGTTTCGTGCCAGCACCCTGCCGCAATCAGTGTTGCCAGAGTGTACCCGCCATGCCGAGCAGATGGCGGATCAGCCGGTACTGCTGCTGCAGAGCCTGCGCTCTCACGATCAGTACAACACCACCATCTACGGCATGGATGACCGTTATCGCGGCATCAAGGGCCAGCGCAACGTGGTGTTCATGAACGAGGCGGATGCTCGCCAGCTTGGCTTTACCGAAGGGGAGCGGGTCGACATGGCGGCCATCTGCAACGATGGGCGCGAGCGCAGCGTGACCGGTTTTGTGGTGGTGATCTACGAGATCCCGCGTGGCAACATCGCGGCCTACTATCCGGAAACCAATCCGCTGGTGCCCATCGACAGTATCGGCGCCGGCTCGTTTACCCCCACCTCCAAGTCCATTCCGGTGCTGGTGACAGCCTCCCGCCAGCCAGAGAACCTGTTGCTGGTCAAATAAACGGACTAACGCGGCTGGCTGCGCTCACCGTCTGCACTTTGAATGCCGTGATGCCCCGGATGAACAGTTCATCCGGGGCATTTTTCTGGTGTGCGGGGCTGGGGGGTTGGCTGGTTGCGTGGACAAGCAGGAAAAGAAAAAGCCCGTCACATGAGTGACGGGCTTTTTGCAGTTGGAACCCCGGAGATGCCGTTGCCGGTTTGGGCCCTTGAACCGTCGGTTCAAGGCGGGGTTCGGATCTGACCGCAGGCTTCTCGGTCGTGCCGAGCATGCGCAATAGCCAGAAGGCAGAACCCCTGTTTGGTATGAATATCGGCTCGGGGACTTGAACCGGCTGACAAACACCCCAGGGTATTTCAAAACAGTTTGCGATTAGGGCTGCTGCCCCTCTTCGCTGGAATCGCCATATTGACCGTGCTCGATCAGGGCCGCTTCGATAGTGCGCTGCAGCATCTTGATCCGCTTGTCCATGGTCTCAGAGTATTGGTGGTTCTTCTCTTTTTCAAGACAGAGCTCATGGCAGAAATTAAGCGCCGCCATGACCGCCAATTGCTCGTTGCTGGAGACTTTGGAGCGTTGACGCAGGTCGATCAGTTTATCGGTCAGCTGGTCGGCGGCCTGGCGCAGGGCATCCTGCTGTCCCAGGGGACAGGATACCTTGTAGGGACGTCCCAAAATGACGATTTCTACGGCCTCTGTGCTCATGCCTTCCTCAATACGGCGGAGCTGATTTCCGCCTTTATCCACGTGGACAACTGGGCGGGACTATATAGCGCAGATACATAAGTTTCAAGGCCTTGCTGGCTCTGGAAGAGGGAGAATGCTAGGATCCTGACCATTAATTCTGCAAATTTGCCTGAACTTTGAGCGGATCCTCTATGAGCAAAACAAACCCCCTTAAATATGCGGCTGTGGCCGACATCATGGAGCAGCATGAGCTGATGGCCAGTGCAGTCGAGGCCCATGGTGTGATCTGCGGTCTGGTGTGTGGTGGTGTGGCACTGGATGAGAAGAGTTGGGTCCCCCATTTCAACGATTTGGTGAACGACGGTTTCGGGCTGCCGGCCCCGGTGCGCCAGGTGATGACCGATCTTTATCACAATGTGGTCGAGAGCCTGATGGCTCAAAAAGGGGTGGAGTTGTTGTTGCCAAGCGATGATGCTCCCCTCGATGAGCGGATCGATGCGCTGGTGGACTGGTCACAGGCATTTCTGGCCGGTTTCGGTGTAGTGCAGCAGGAGCTGTCGCGTGCGTCGGAAGAGCTGCAGGAGATGATCCAGGATATCGCCAGCATCACTCAGGTCTCTGCCGAGTTCGATCAGGAAGATGACGAGAACGAAGCCTCCTTCCTGGTGCTCTACGAACACGTCAAGCTGGGGGTCATGATGGCCTTCGAAGAGTTTGGCAAGCGCCCCGATACCCCGAGCGCGCCGCCGACCCTGCACTGATAGATTGTTGCAGGCAAGCCAGCCTCCTTTTGCAAGAGCGCCAACAGGCGCTCTTTTTGTCAGCCATATTCTGGCTAACCCTGTGAGCCATAACCGCTTTTTTGCCCTCAAGCGCACATCCGCCGGTCGCCTTTGTGGTAGCATGAGGCCACGTTTTTCACTTCTCCCTCTCTGCTTATGCCCCAATCTGATGTGCGACAGGTCGATGTGACGCTGGTCGGTGGTGGAATGAGTGGTGCCGTGCTGGCCCTCTCGCTGGCGGCCCTGCGCAAGCCGGACGGCTCGCCCCTCGACATCCTGCTGCTGGAGGCGAGTGCCCCCGAGGCGCAACCATCCGCAACTCCTGCTCACCCCGGTTTTGATGCGCGCGCCATTGCGCTCTCGGCTGGTACCTGCGAAGCCCTCGAGCGGCGCGGGCTCTGGCCGCTGTTCGCTTCCCACTGCGCCCCCATTACCCATATCCATGTCTCGGATCGCGGCCACAGCGGTCAGACTCGTCTCTCGGCGGCGGAGTATGGGCTGCCTGCGCTCGGTCAGGTGATCGAGTTGGCGGCGGCGGGCAGTGAGTTGCAGCGGGCGATGGCCGCCATTTCGCACATCAAGGTGATCTGTCCGGCCAAATTGCGCGAGGTGGCGCCACGGGAGGAGGGGGTGACTCTCACCCTCGAGAGCGGTGAGCAGATTGATACCCGCCTGCTGGTGGCTGCAGACGGGGGCAACTCCTTCGTGCGCCAGCAATTAACGCTGCCGGTGAGCCGTCACGACTATGAGCAGAGCGCCATCATCGCCACCGTTAAAACCCAGCAGGATCCGGCGGGCCGTGCATTCGAGCGCTTTACCGAGAGTGGGCCGCTGGCGCTGCTGCCGATGCAGGGCGGCCTCTCTTCGCTGGTGTGGAGTGTCAGACGGGACGAGGTGGATGAGCTGATGGCGCTCGATGATGCCGCCTTCCTTGCCCGCTTGCAGCAGGCCTTTGGCTGGCGGCTCGGTCGCTTCGAGCGATGTGGCGTGCGTAACATCTATCCGCTGATCCTGACCGCCTGTGACTACCCGCTGGCCCAACGTACCGTACTGGTGGGCAATGCAGCGCATGCCCTGCACCCCATTGCCGGGCAGGGTTTCAACCTCGGCATGCGGGATCTCGACCTGCTCACAGGGGCGGTGGCCAAGGCGCTGGCGGAGGGCGAGGATATCGGCAGCTTCAAGGTGCTGAGCGGTTACTGGCAGCAGCGTCAGCGCGATCAGGAGCAGACCGTCTGGCTCACCTCTTCGCTGGCTCAGCTCTTCTCCAACAGCCACGATCCGCTGGTGTTTGGGCGCAATCTTGCGCTCTCCCTGATGGGGCGCCTGCCTTGTCTCAAGGCGCCGCTCGCTGCACGAACTCTGGGGTTCGTTGCCGATCTCTGTAGCAATAATCAGCAGCAATAAATCGCCAGAGTTCAACAAAGAGCCCAGCAAAGAGTCCAACAGTTGCAAACGGGGAGGCCAGGCTGCCTCCCTCTGCTGGCCGATGGCCAGCCATGAAAGGATGAGATAATGCAGATGCAAAGTGTCGATGTGGTGATTGTCGGTGGTGGCATGGTGGGCCTCGGGCTTGCCGCTGCCCTCAAGGAGAGCGCCCTCAAGGTGGTGGTGGTCGAGGGGCAACTACCCGACCCGCAGCTGGGGGAGGTGGCCGACAATCGGGTCAGCGCCCTGAGCCTCGCCAGCCAGCAGATCCTGCGCCATGTTGGCGCCTGGGACGGCATTGAAGCGCGCCGCCTGCAGGCCTACGACAAGATGGCGGTGTGGGAGCAGGACAGTTTTGGCCATATCGACTTCGATGCCGCCAGCCTGCGTCAGGCCAACCTCGGCCATATCGTCGAGAATCGGGTGATCCAGCTGGCGCTGCTTGAGGCGACTGAAGGTGTCAGCAATATCCAGCTGCTGACCCCCGCCAGAGCCAAGAGCCTGCAGAGCGGCCCGGCGGGCGCCCTGCTGCTCCTTGAAGATGGTCAGGCCATCTCGGCCAAACTGGTAGTTGCTGCCGATGGCGCCCACTCCTGGGTACGCCGTCAGGCTGATATCCCGCTCACCAGTTGGGATTATGGCCACCACGCCCTGGTGGCGACGGTGCGCTGCGCCGAACCCCATGAAGCGGTTGCTCGCCAGATCTTCACCCCGGATGGCCCGCTCGCCTTTTTGCCGCTGTGGAAGGAGAACCTCTGTTCTATCGTCTGGTCGCTGCCTGCGGCCCGTGCCGAGGCGCTCTGCGCCTGCGATGACGAGCAGTTCAATCGCCAGCTCACCGCCGCCTTCGATGCACGGCTCGGTCTGTGCAAGGTGGAGGGGCCGCGCAGCGCGATTCCTCTTACCGCCCGCTATGCCCGCGATTTTGCCCGCGAGCGGCTGGTGCTGGTGGGTGATGCCGCCCACACCATCCACCCGCTGGCAGGGCAGGGGGTCAACCTCGGCCTGCTGGATGCTGCCGCGCTGGCCGAACAGATCCTGCAAAACCATGCCATGGGCGAAGATATCGGCCTGCTCGCCAACCTGCGTAGCTACGAGCGTTGGCGCAAGAGCGAGGCGGCTCGCATGCTGGCGGCGATGGAGGGGCTCAAGCGGCTGTTCAGCGGTGCCAACCCGCTCAAGAAGCTGGTGCGGGGCGTGGGATTGCGCGCGGCCAACCTGCTGACTCCGTTCAAGGAGGGGGTAATCCGTGCGGCCATGGGGCTGGAGGGTGAACTGCCGGCACTGGCCCGTCTTGACGGGATTGTGGCGGCTGTTACGCCTGCACCTACCCGGCTAAAAGGTGAAAAAAACTAATATTACTGGCCGCTTTTGGCAACAAAAGTAATCCGACAAGGCTGATGCCCCATTTTGGGCATCAGCCTTTAATTTTGGTGTGTGGCGAAACGTTTTTCTGCAAATTGTGACGAAACGGTAAAAATCAAAATTTAATCTCGGCTATGGCCGCTTGAGGCTGTTTTTATCGCGCCATTTATCTTAGTGTCTTGAGTCAGTTTACGGGGAGGGGATTAGTTTTTTTTGAGCGGCACGCTCGACGGCTTGTCATATAATCCGCTCCGTTCAAGGAATCCCTCTTGCCTGGCAAGGGCAGGAGCGAGCCACACCCTGTGATCCGATAGTATTCCCGCTGCGGCGCAGCGCTGCCGGGGTGAAGATGCGGATCGCAAGGGCTGTCGCTGAAGCGAAAAGGCTTTTTGCTAAGGAAAGAATGCGATGATCCAGACTACAGTACTGCATCCCAAACACCTGGAAGCGGGCGCCAAGATGGTGGACTTCCACGGTTGGGAGATGCCCATCAACTACGGCTCCCAGCTGGAAGAGCACCACGCGGTGCGCAGCGATGCCGGCATGTTCGACGTCTCCCACATGACCATCGTCGATTTGACCGGCGAACGGGTCAAAGCCTTTCTGCAACACCTGCTGGCCAACGACGTGGCCAAACTCACCGTCTCCGGCAAGGCCCTCTACAGCGGCATGCTCAACCCGGAAGGCGGGGTGATCGATGACCTCATCACTTATTACCTGACCGATACCTTCTACCGACTGGTAGTCAACTCCGCCACCCGCGAGAAGGACCTGGCCTGGATCCGCCATCACGCCATCGACTTTGATGTCACCGTGACCGAGCGCCCCGAGCTTGCAATGATCGCGGTGCAGGGGCCCAACGCCAAGCTCAAGGTGGCTACCGTGCTGAGCGCCGCCCAGCGCACTGCCGTGGTGGGGATGAAGCCCTTCTTCGGCGTGCAGGCTGGCGATCTCTTTATCGCCACCACCGGCTACACCGGCGAGGATGGTTATGAAATCGTGGTGCCGCAAGAGAAAGCCTGCGAGCTGTGGCAGGCACTGCTGGATAACGGGGTCGCCCCGTGTGGTCTCGGTGCCCGCGATACCCTGCGCCTCGAAGCTGGCATGAACCTCTACGGTCAGGATATGGACGAGTCAATCTCTCCGCTCGCCGCCAACATGGCCTGGACCATCGCCTGGGAGCCGACTGATCGCAACTTTATCGGCCGCGCTGCGCTGGAAGCCCAGAAAGCGGCGGGCAACCAGCCCAAGCTGGTGGGCTTGGTGATGGAGGAGAAAGGGGTGCTGCGTGCCGGCATGCCGGTCACCTTCACCGCGGCAAACGGTGAGAAGCGGGAAGGTGTGATCACCTCCGGCTCCTTCTCGCCCACCCTCGGCTACAGCATCGCGCTGGCGCGGGTGCCCCGCGATATTGGCGAGCGGGCCGAGGTGGAGATCCGCAAGAAGCTGGTCACCGTGAAGGTCACCAAGCCTGCTTTCGTGCGCAACGGCCAGAAGCTGGCATAACCCCCTTACATTTGCAGGCGGGCAGGCGTCCGCCTGCCCGATTTAGCAATGAGCGTTTCAACCCGACTCAAAGATCAAAGGAAACAGAGATGAGCCATATCCCGAGCGAACTGAAATATGCCACTTCCCACGAGTGGATCCGTGTCGAAGGCAACGGTGAGGCCGTGGTCGGCATCACCGAGCACGCCCAGGAGCTGCTGGGTGACATGGTGTTTGTCGAGCTGCCGGAAGTGGGCAAGCAGGTGAGTGCCGGTGACGACTGCGCCGTGGCCGAGTCGGTCAAGGCTGCCTCCGACATCTACAGCCCGGTGAGCGGCGAGATCATTGCCGTCAACGAAGAGCTGGAGGGGAGCCCCGAGCTGGTCAACTCCGACCCCTACGGCGCAGGCTGGCTCTATCGCATCAAGCTGGATGACGCAGGTGAACTGGCCAACCTGCTGGATGCCGAGGGCTACCAGAACGTGGTGGACGAAGAGTAATGCCCTTGGGCCCTGCGAGTGCGGGGCCTATTTGTATGGCTGCAGGCCCCGGGTCTGCAGGCGGGTGAAGTGACCCATATTCAACCCTCAGGTACGGTTTGAGGTCTGTTTACAGGGTGACCCCCGGGATGCCCGTGAGCATCCGGTACCACTTTGTTCTGACAGCGGCATAGCGAACATGAGTGAAGCCGGCACGGCTGGCTATCAGCACTGTCTATACAGGATTTATTAGCAGGACCTATTTATCAGGAATCAGGGAAATGACCCAGTCACTGTTTGAACTCGAACAAAAACACGATTTTGTCCGCCGCCATATCGGCCCGGGCGAGGAAGAGCTGCGCCAGCTGCTGGCGACCGTCGGGGCCGAGAGTCTGGACGATCTGATTGCCCAGACCGTGCCCGCCGCCATTCGCCTGCCGGGCCCGCTCGGCATCGGTGCCGGCATGACCGAAGTGGAGGCGCTGGCCAAGCTCAGGGGTTATGCCGCCCAGAACAAGATTGCCAAGAGCTATATCGGCATGGGTTATCACGATACCCATGTGCCCCATGTCATTTTGCGCAACGTGCTGGAAAACCCGGGCTGGTATACCGCCTACACCCCCTACCAGCCCGAGCTGGCACAGGGCCGTCTCGAAGCCCTGCTCAACTTCCAGCAGCTGACGCTGGATCTCACCGGCATGGATCTGGCGAGCGCCTCCCTGCTGGATGAAGCGACCGCCGCCGCCGAGGCGATGGCGCTGGCCAAGCGGATGGCCAAGTCCAAATCCAACCTCTTCTTTGTGGCCGATGACGTGCACCCGCAGGTGATCGACGTGGTCAAGGAGCGCGCGGTGCACTTTGGTTTCGACGTGGCGGTCGGCGCCGCGAGCGATGCGGTGAGCGAAGAGGTGTTCGGTGCCCTGTTCCAATACCCCACCACCACAGGTGAGGTGAAAGATCTGCGTGCTCTGATTGCCGCAGTACAGGCCCAGAAAGGGTTGGCCTGCGTCAGCGCCGATCTGCTCTCCCTGCTGCTGCTCAAATCCCCGGGCGAGCTGGGTGCCGACGTGGTGTTGGGCTCCGCCCAGCGCTTTGGCGTGCCCATGGGTTACGGTGGCCCGCACGCCGCCTTCTTCGCTACCCGCGATGCCTACAAGCGCTCCATGCCGGGCCGCATTATCGGCGTTTCCAAGGATGCCCGTGGCAAGGCCGCGCTGCGTATGGCTATGCAGACCCGCGAGCAGCATATCCGCCGCGAGAAAGCGAATTCCAACATCTGTACCGCTCAGGTGCTGCTGGCCAACATGGCGAGCTTCTACGCCGTCTACCACGGCCCGGTGGGGCTGAAAACCATCGCCTCCCGCGTGCACCGTCTCACCACCATTCTGGCGCTCGGCCTCAAGGCCAAGGGTGTGGCCCTCAAGCATGCCAGCTGGTTCGATACCCTGACCGTGCAGACTGCCGACAAAGCGGCGCTGATCGCCAAGGCCGAGGGGCTGGGCATCAACCTGCGCGCCGATCTGGATGGCGCGGTAGGGGTGTCACTCTCTGAAACAACCACCCGCGCTGATGTGGTCGAGCTGTTCGATCTCTTCCTCGGTCAAGGTCACGGGCTCGATATCGAGGCTCTCGACAAGGCGGCTCAGGCCCATCATGCCATCCCGCAGGATCTGCTGCGCACCGACGCCGTGCTGACCCACGAGGTGTTCAACAAGTACCACTCCGAAACCGAGATGCTGCGTTATATCCACCGCCTCGAAGCCAAGGATCTGGCGCTCAACTACGCCATGATCTCCTTGGGTTCCTGCACCATGAAGCTCAACGCCACCGCCGAGATGATCCCGGTGACCTGGCCCGAGTTTGGCAAGTTGCACCCGTTCGCTCCGCTGGCGCAGGCCAAGGGTTACCAGCTGCTGCTGGCCGACCTCGAAAACTGGCTGGTGAAGGTGACCGGTTACGATGCGGTCTGCATGCAGCCCAACTCCGGGGCTCAGGGTGAGTACGCTGGTCTCTTGGCCATCAAGAAGTACCACGAATCCCGCGGCGAGGGGCATCGCGACATCTGCCTCATTCCGGCTTCTGCCCATGGTACCAACCCGGCCTCTGCCCAGATGGCGGGGCTCAAGGTGATCGTCACCGCCTGTGACAAGTCCGGTAACGTGGATCTCGATGACCTGCGCGCCAAGGCCGCCGAGGCGGGGGATCAACTCTCCTGTCTGATGGTGACCTACCCCTCCACCCACGGGGTGTATGAGGAGACCATCAAGGAGGTGTGCGACATCGTTCACCAGCACGGTGGTCAGGTCTATCTGGACGGCGCCAACATGAACGCGCAAGTCGGGTTGACGGCGCCGGGCTTTATCGGGGCGGACGTCTCTCACCTCAACCTGCACAAGACCTTCGCCATTCCTCACGGCGGTGGCGGCCCGGGCATGGGCCCCATCGGCGTGAAGAAGCATCTGGCACCGTTCGTGGCCGGTCACGCCGTAGTCAAGACCGACAAGGAGAGCCGTGATAACGGCGCCGTGTCGGCCGCACCGTTCGGTTCGGCCAGCATCCTGCCCATCAGCTGGATGTATATCGCCATGCTGGGGGACGAGGGGCTGAAGAGATCCACTCAGGTGGCCATCCTCAACGCCAACTATCTGGCCAAGAAGCTGGGTGAATCCTTCCCGGTGCTCTATTCCGGCCGTAACGGCCGGGTGGCTCACGAGTGCATTCTGGATATCCGCCCGCTCAAGGAGGCTTCCGGCATCAGCGAGATGGACGTAGCCAAGCGGCTGATGGACTACGGCTTCCACGCACCGACCATGAGCTTCCCGGTGGCGGGCACCCTGATGGTCGAACCGACCGAGTCGGAATCCAAGCGCGAGCTGGACCGCTTCGTCGAGGCGATGACGTCCATCCGCGCCGAGATTGCCAAGGTGCAGGAGGGGCAGTGGAGTCTCACCGACAACCCGCTGGTCAATGCGCCGCACACCCAGGATGATGTGATGGATGCAGAGTGGAATCGTGGCTACAGCCGCGCCGAGGCGGTTTTCCCGTCCGAGGCCGTGCGCGCCGCCAAACTGTGGCCATCGGTCAACCGTATCGACGATGTGTATGGTGATCGAAACCTGTTCTGCGCCTGCATCCCGACCGAGGATTACGCCAAATAAGGACGTGCCCGGAGTAAGCCTATAAACAACAGGGCCACCCAAACGGGTGGCCCTGTTTGCTATGGGAGGGCTGGCCGCTAGCCGAAAGTGCGACTCAGCTCTTTGAGCTGGCTTGCCTTGTTCAGCAGGCTGGCGCTGGTCTCGCTCACCTTGTCGATCTTGAGGCTGTTGTCGTGGGAGAGCGAGGAGATCAGGTTGATATTGCGGCTGATCTCTTCGATGACTGCTTGCTGTTGGGTGGCCGCGGCGGAAATCTGGTTGGAAAAATCCGAGACCTTGTCGATCTCGACTACGACCTGATTCAGGTTGCCGGTACTTGCCCGGGTAGTGGCAAGACAGGCGTTGGTACGAGTCACATTGAGGTGCATCATCTCTTTCCATCCCCCCAGCGTGTGCTGGATGTGGCCGATGCTGCTCTGGATCTGCTCGGTAGCCTTGTGGGTACGAGTAGACAGGTTGCGCACCTCATCGGCGACCACGGCAAAACCGCGCCCCTGTTCGCCCGCTCGTGCCGCTTCAATGGAAGCATTGAGTGCCAGCAGGTTGGTCTGATCCGCAATGCCGCGAATTTCAGTCATGATGCTGCCGATCCGCTCCGATTCGCTGGCCAGCTCGACGGCTGACTGGAATGCCTGCTCCGCCTGGGTTGCCAGTGTCGCGATCTCCTCTCCCGCCTCGCAGAGCTGCTTGTTGGTGGTGGTGCAGTGGTGGCGAGCCTCTTCAATCTGCTGGTTGCTGTCCTGAATATTGCGATTGATCTCCTCTGCCGCTGAGGCCATCTGGGTCACGGCTGTGGCTATCTGCTGGATCTGGGTATCCTGCGAGGAGATATCCTTACTGGCCAGCGAGGCTGAACCTTGCAGATCGTTGGCCATGCTGTTGAGCGAGCCCGTTGCATCGTCAACCCGGCCGAGCACGGTACGGATCCTCGCTTGCCCGAGTTTGATATGGAAATCGGCGATGCTGTGGGGGGCATCCCCCGAGAAGATGAGGCGGCTGATGCTGTCGTAATCCTGCTCGAGCCGCTGCAGGTATCTTGGTGTCAAAAAGAGCGGGTGGCGGTTTAGCCAGAGCACGGCCAGCAGGGGAGCGATGATCAGCAAGGCCTGGATGGGGGGGAGTAGCCAGAGAGCCATGGCGGCGCAAACCAGCAGCAGCGGAATGCTGAACATGGTCGGCGTCAGCAGGTTCTGGCCAAAGCGGATGGCTGAGCCGCTTTCTCGGGCTCTGAGCACCTTGTACATTTTATCGGCCCGAGCCTTGTGCTCCTGGGCGGGGCGACAGCGTACCGACTGGTAACCCGAGATCTTACCCCCCTCATAGATAGGGGTGACATAGGCGTCAACCCAGTAGTAGCGGCCATCCTTGCAGCGATTCTTGACCAGCCCGCGCCATGGTTTCCCAGCTTGCAGATGGGCCCAGAGATCGGCAAATGCCGCTTTGGGCATGTCCGGGTGGCGGACCAGATTGTGGTGCTGGCCGATCATCTCTTCGAGGCGGTACCCTGCCACCTGGCAAAACGCCGGGTTGGCGTAGGTGATGTCCCCTTTGAGGTCCGTGGTCGATACCAGCTGGATGTTGTCGGTCAACTCTACTTCGGTATCTATGGTGTGAAGCGCGCTGCTGGCCATGATCAGGCTCCGGTGTTGAGTAACGGAATGCTTCATCTGAGTATGACAGAGAGCCTTATTATTGTGTCTTTACACATTAAAAAATTGTGCTACTGCAGCAGCACTGGCCTCTCTGCTATTGGCGCCACTGTTTGGTATGAACGCTTTGGCCAAGTAACATGGCATCACGTGATGTAACGCAGTAAAAGGGCAAGAGAATGAAGTTGGACGCAATTTTGTGGGATTACGATGGCACCCTGGTCAATTCGGTGCCCAAGAATATCGACATCACTAAAAATATTCTGGCCGAGGTGGCGCCTCATCTGACCGGCGACAATCTACCCCGCTATTTGCGCAGTGAAGCCGACTATCACTATGCCAACCATGCTGCCAAAAATTGGCAGGCCCTCTATGTCGACTACTACGGCATGTCACAGGCCGAGATGCTGCTGGCCGGTTCGCTCTGGGCAAAGCATCAGGAGATGAACCAAACAGACGTGCATTTCTTTGCCGGGCTGGAGGCGGTGATAGGCCATTTCTCAGCCATTCCCCACGGGATCTGTTCGCAAAACTCCCAAAAAAATATCCGCCGGGTGCTGGAGCAGCATGGCGTAAACGGACAGTTCAAGGCTGTGGTAGGTTACGATGATCTCCCCGCGCAGCAGCAAAAACCGCACCCCTTGGGCGGCATCAAATGCCTGGAGTCCATTTTGGGCACGGTACGCAGCGCATCACTGCTCTATATCGGCGATCATGAGGCGGATGTGCAGTTTGCCCGCAATCTGCAAGCCGAGCTTGGCGGCACCGCCCGGGTGATCTCTGTTGCTGTCGCCTATAGCCACTCAACCCCGGAGCTGTGGGAGCACAAACCCGATCATATTGCCCGTAAAGTTGAGGAGTTGTACCCCATCATCCAGCAGCATCTGTAACGGTGAGCCACGGATTTTTGTCCGTAATAAATAAGACGCCGATCATCCGATCGGCGTTTTTCATATCTGGGGGGAGGGTTGTTAGAACAGCAACTGCGTGAGGTAGCCCATCAGGACAGCCATGCCGAGGATCACGGTCAGGAAGGCCACTATCATAGGGGCTTTGAACATCGATCTGAGCAAGATCACTTCGGTCAGGCTGGCGCCGGCGCTGCCGATGATAAGGGCCATCACGGCGCCCATTCCCATCCCTTTGCCCAGCAGTACCGACGCCAGCGGGATCACTGCCTCGGCACGAATATAGAGCGGGATCCCGACGATGGCGCTGAAGGGGATGGCCAGCGGGTTGTCGGCGCTGGCATGGGCGGCGATCCACTCTGCTGGAATAAAGCCATAGATGAAAGAGCCGATGAGTACGCCAAGCAGCAGGAAAGGCATTACATCGCGAAACTGCTGCCAGGCATCGGCACCTGCCTTGCGCAACTGGGCAGGCAGCATTTCTGTAGCAACCGGGGTCGTAGCTATATCCGGGCAGCACGAGAGGGGGGGGACCTCTGCACTCAGGGCTGAGGTACTACAGCAGGCGGCGCTTGCCATCGGCCGCATGGCCTTGATGGGACTTGCGTTGGTTATGCAGCAGGCGGTTTGCGCCGGAGAGGATCTCTTGGTGCCGGGTTTGCAACCGGTGGTGCAACTACCGGAGATGGCCTCTTTGGCATCAATGACATGCCGTTCGAACCCCATTTTGTCGAACAGCAGGCTGGCCAGCATGGAGACGCTGGCGGCAATCACTGCGTAGAGCAGTGTCACTTTCCAGCCGAATGTGGCCCACATCAAGCCGACGATGATGGGATTCAAGAGCGGGGAGATGAAAAGAAAGGTGATGGTCGGGCCAAAACCGGCTTTGGCGGAGAGCAATCCTCTCAGCATGGGGATGGTGGAGCAACTGCAAAAAGGGGTGACGGCACCGAGCAACGCAGAGAGCAAGTAGCCTCTGCCTTTACGTGCCCCCAGCAGGCGCTGGATCTTCTCATCGGGGATCTTTTGCCGTAGCAAGCTGACCCCTGCACTGATGACCAGAAATAGGATGGAAAGCTCAAAAGCCAGGAATAAAAACATATGGGATGCATCAGTCAGCATCGGTAACCAGTGGTTCATCATCATACTCTCTTGGTGAAAACTATATTTCTAAAATATTCGAAATGATGTGGCGGTCAAGATATTTCTGGTATTATCGAAATATTGCAGCGTCACAGGGGGATGAGAATGGAGCTGGAAGAGGTTGCCAAGGCGTTGAAGGAGCTGGGTCATCCAACCCGTCTGTTTATCTTCAAACATCTGGTCAAAGCGGGAGAGCAGGGGTTGCCGGTGGGTGAGCTGCAAAAGCAGCTGGAGATCCCGGGATCAACCCTCAGCCATCATATTGCGGCACTGGTCTCAGTCGGGCTGGTGAAGCAGAACCGCGAGAGCCGCACCCTGCTTTGCGTCTCCCAATATGCGGTACTGGAAGAGATCATCGCCTTTTTTCAGGAGGAGTGCTGCGTCAACAGCCCTACCCGTACAGAGCCGTTATCCGCCAAGGCACCGGCTGGTGAACAGTGAGCGATTCGCTTGCATAAAAAACGCCGATCAGATGATCGGCGTTTTTGCTATGGAGACGCCAGGTTATCAACCCAGATTGACGGCTGCCTTGGTCTGGGCCTGTCCCTTGCGCTTGATGACGAAGCCGATGCCCAGTACGACCAGCCAGGCCGGGATCAGTTCGACCGAGATGCGGAAATCGGGGGTCATATACATGATCACCAGAATACCGGCCATGAACGCGAGGCAGAGGTAGTTGCCGAAGGGATACCAGAACGCCTTGAACTTGGGCTGGACACCTTCCGCGACCTTGGCCTTGCGGAACTTCAGATGCGCGAGGCTGATCATCGCCCAGTTGATCACCAGCGCGGAGACCACCAGCGCCATCAGCAGACCGAAGGCCTTGCCCGGCATCAGGTAGTTGATCAGCACGCAGAGCAGGGTAGCGATGGCAGAGACCGAGAGGGCAACCAGCGGTACACCGCTCTTGTTGGTCTTGAGCAGCACTTTCGGGCCGTTGCCCTGTTTGGCCAGACCGAACAGCATGCGGCTGTTGCAGTAGACGCAGCTGTTGTAGACCGACAGCGCCGCTGTCAGCACCACGATGTTGAGCACGGTGGCGACCAGATCGCTGTCCAGTGCGTGGAAGATCATCACGAACGGGCTGCCGCCTTCGACCACTTTACCCCAGGGGTAGAGGGACATCAGGATGGCCAGGGCGCCGATGTAGAAGATCAGGATCCGGTAGATCACCTGATTGGTGGCCTTGGGGATGCTCTTCTCGGGGTTGTCAGCTTCGGCTGCGGTAATACCGACCAGCTCCAGACCACCGAAGGAGAACATGATCACCGCCATCGCCATCACCAGACCGCTGATGCCGTTGGGGAAAAAGCCGCCCTGAGCCCACAGGTTGGTGACGCTCGCCTCGGGGCCGCCGGCACCGGAGATGAGCAGATAGCCGCCAAAGCCGATCATGCCGATGATGGCGACCACCTTGATGATGGCGAACCAGAACTCCATCTCGCCAAACGCTTTGACGTTGGAGAGGTTGATGGTGTTGATCAGCACGAAGAAGAAGGCTGCCGACATCCAGGTCGGGATCTCGGGCCACCAGTATTGGACGTAGATACCCACCGCAGTCAGCTCGGCCATGCTCACCAGCACGTAGAGCACCCAGTAGTTCCAGCCGGATGCGAAACCGGCAAACTCACCCCAGTATTTGTAGGCAAAGTGGCTGAAGGAGCCGGCTACCGGCTCTTCCACCACCATTTCACCGAGCTGGCGCATGATCAGGAAGGCGATAAAGCCGCCGATGGCATAACCCAGCAGTACGGAGGGGCCTGCCATCTTGATGGTCTGGGCAATCCCCAGAAAGAGGCCGGTACCGATGGCACCGCCCAACGCAATTAACTGAATGTGGCGGTTTTTGAGGCCGCGTTTCAGCTCTTCACCGTCTTGTTTCAAATCCATGGATCTGTCCTTTACCTATCTCTGTTGTCTCTTGCCGGTGTTGGGCTCTTCCTGAGCAGCATCGCGATGCGTAGCCAAAACCTGACGAAATCCGTATTTATTTCGTTACGCCATGTCGTTTTCAATTTTTAATCTGGACTGGCAACGGAAGCAGAATAGTGATAATTCGCCATAAATGCACCTTTTTTCCGCGTCAAGTGGTGGTGTTTTGGTCGCAAACCAGCTTTTACATTAGATTTTCTGGTGATGAGATAGGTTTTGCTTGAAATTCAACCAATCGAATTGTGTTTTGTTGACATTTGTTGAGTTGTTTTGATTTCTGGGTGTTTGACCGGGAGGAGAGGGCTGATGATGGAGAGGCAACAGGATGAGCTGCGGCATACTCGTGACGAGGTAACACTGCTGCAGCGTTGGGTTGCCAGCGGATTGCTGGTGACGATCTGGCTGCTGATTGCCGCCAGTCCGCTGCTGCTGGTCGGGATGACGGCCATGATGGGGGGCTGGTTTGTACTGGGTGATGAGGGGTTGTTGCACCACTGGCCGTTGCTTCTGCTGGCCGGAGGTGTGGTGGGGGCGCTGGCGGGTTGTTTGCTGGCCGAGCGGATCCGCAGGCGCCACGGCCTGCTGCCCTTTTATGCCCGTTTGCTGAACAATCCCGAACTCAATCGTTAGGCAATCCCGGACGGCTTTTCATCACGGCGGCCATGGGGTAATAACCAGAAAAAGAGGGGAGAAGCTTGATGGCTTATCCCCTCTTTGCATCTGGCGTGGCTTATCTGCTGTCAAGCTGGCTTAACAGAGCTGGCGACGCAGGCCGGTTGCCTCGAGGATTTTGGCGCTGATCTCCTCCACCGAGTGGGAGCTGGTATCGAGAAAGCGGATCGCCTCCTGACGAAACAGCCGCTCCACGCTGGCCAACTCCTGCTCGCACTGCTCCAGCGAGGCGTAGCGGCTATTGGCGCGGCGCTGGTTGCGGATCTCGTGCAGCCGCTGTGGCGCTATGGTGAGGCCAAACAGTTTGTGACGGTTGGCCTTGAGGGGCGTCGGCAGCTCCAGCCCACCCATGTCCTGCTCGATAAAGGGGTAGTTGGCGGCGCGAATGCCGAACTGCAGCGCCAGATAGAGGCTGGTGGGGGTTTTGCCGCAGCGGGAGACCCCGATCAGGATGATGTCCGCCTCATCGTACTCTTTGGTGGTGATGCCATCGTCGTTGGCCAGCGCAAAGTTGACCGCCTCGATGCGATCGTCATAGAGCTTGCGGTTCTCCATACCGTGGGTGCGATGGGGGCGGGGCTCGGCCTTCACCCCCAGCTCCTGCTCCAGCGGGCTGACGAAGGTGTTGAGAAAGTCGTGACTGCTCGCTTCGGCTTTTAGTACCTCCTCGCGCACCTGGGGATCGATGATGGTGTGAAACAGGATGGGGCGCACCCCGGTCTGGCGAAACTGTTCATCGATCCGCATCCGCACCTGCCGCGCCTTTTCACGGCTCTCCACGAAGGGGATGGTGATCTGCTCGAAGGCCAGTGGAAACTGGCTCAGTACCGCGTGGCCGAACACTTCGGCGGTGATGGCGGTCCCATCGGAAACATAAAATACGGTGTGCACGTTGAGCTCCTGTTACATCGACCAGGGGGCTGGCCAGGAAGTATCTGTCGAAACCATCCTCCTGTTGTCAACCGATCTGCCATGCCCAAGTTGTGAAGTGGCTAGCAAACCTGAGTCGTTATCTTTTTGTGTCGGCATTGTAGAATGTTCGGGTCATTCGACCATCCCCTATCTTGCTCGGGGATTTTTTTGATAATAAGTAGAAAACGTTTTCATGGTCGTTGGCAATAGAAGAAAGAGACAATAACGCACCTTACTCACCTATAAAAATCGGGCACAAAAAAGGTGCCATGGCACCTTGCCCACCAACCTGGAGACATGCAAGTGCAACAGTACGTACTCTGGTACGAGCAACTCGGAATGCAGGACGTAGAACGAGTTGGCGGCAAGAACGCATCCCTTGGCGAGATGATCAGCAACCTCTCTGGCGCCGGTGTATCGGTGCCGGGCGGGTTTGCCACCACCGCCTTTGCGTTTAACGAGTTTCTGGAGTCAAGCGGCCTCAACGGCAAGATCCACCATCTGCTCGACAATCTGGATGTGGATGACATTGCCGCCCTCAATCGGGCCGGTCAGCAGATCCGTGACTGGGTGATCGAAGCCCCGTTCCAGAGCGCGCTGGAGCAGGCGATCCGGGAGGCTTACGCCAGACTGAGTGCAGGTTTGGATGCCTCTTTTGCGGTGCGCTCCTCCGCCACCGCCGAGGATATGCCGGACGCCTCCTTTGCCGGCCAGCAGGAGACCTTCCTCAACGTGCGCGGCATCGATGCCGTCATGGTAGCTATCAAGCATGTCTTTGCCTCCCTGTTCAACGATCGCGCCATCTCCTATCGGGTGCATCAGGGCTATGACCACAAGGGCGTCGCCCTGTCGGCCGGGATCCAGCGCATGGTGCGCTCGGATCTCGCCGCCTCCGGTGTCATGTTCACCCTGGATACCGAGTCTGGCTTCAACGATGTGGTCTTCATCACCGGCGCTCAAGGCCTTGGCGAGATGGTGGTGCAAGGCGCCGTCAACCCCGACGAGTTCTACGTGCACAAGCCGACCCTCAAGGCAGGACGCCCGGCGGTGGTGCGCAAGACCCTCGGCTCCAAGCTTATCAAGATGACCTATTCCGGCGATGCCAGCCATGGCCGTCAGGTGCAGATCGTCGACACCAATGAAGCCGAGCGCAGCCGCTTTTGCATCACGGATGCCGAGGTGATGGAGTTGGCCAGGCAGGCCCTTATCATCGAGCAGCATTATGGCCGCCCGATGGACATCGAGTGGGCCAAGGACGGGCAGGATGGCAAGCTCTACATCGTCCAGGCTCGCCCGGAAACCGTGCGCAGCCGCCAGGAGGCCAACACCCTCGAGCGTTTTGCCCTCAAGCAAGCGGGCAAGGTGCTGATCGAGGGGCGCGCCATCGGCCACAAGATCGGCGCGGGCCCGGCGCGGGTCATCTCATCCCTCAGCCAGATGGACGAAGTGCAGCCCGGCGACGTGCTGGTCACCGACATGACCGACCCGGACTGGGAGCCCATCATGAAGCGGGCCTCCGCCATCGTCACCAACCGGGGCGGGCGCACCTGTCACGCCGCCATCATTGCCCGCGAACTGGGCATTCCGGCAGTAGTGGGTTGCGGTGATGCCACCAAGCGCATTGAACCGGGCCAGCTCATTACCGTCTCCTGTGCGGAAGGGGACACCGGTTTTATCTATGACGGCGAGCTCGACTTCGACGTGGCGGTGACCGAGGTGGGCAATATGCCGCGCCTGCCCATCAAGATCATGATGAACGTCGGCAACCCGGACAGAGCGTTCGACTTCGCCCAGCTGCCCAATGCCGGTGTCGGTCTGGCCCGTCTCGAGTTCATCATCAACCGGATGATCGGGGTGCACCCCAAGGCGCTGCTGGAGTTCGACAGCCAGAGCCCCGAGCTCAAGGCCACCATCGGCAAGATGATCGCCGGCTACGAGAGCCCGCGCGAGTTCTACGTCGCCAAGCTGACCGAGGGCATCGCCACCCTGGCCGCCGCCTTCTGGCCGGAGCGGGTGATCGTGCGGATGTCGGACTTCAAGTCCAATGAGTACGCCAACCTAGTGGGCGGCCGTGACTACGAGCCTCACGAAGAGAACCCGATGATCGGTTTTCGTGGCGCGTCGCGCTACATCGCCGACAGCTTCCGCCCCTGTTTTGCCCTCGAGTGCGAGGCGATCAAGCGGGTGCGTGATGTCATGGGGCTGACCAACATCGAGGTGATGATCCCCTTCGTGCGCACCGTGAACGAGGCGGAGCAGGTGAT
The DNA here is from genome assembly GCF_019048745.1 of Aeromonas sp. FDAARGOS 1410. NCBI lineage: Bacteria > Pseudomonadati > Pseudomonadota > Gammaproteobacteria > Aeromonadales > Aeromonadaceae > Aeromonas > Aeromonas sp. FDAARGOS 1410. The sequence continues at coordinate 2,282,356 of NZ_CP077401.1, forward strand.
CGCCATCCTGGCAGAGAACGGTCTGCGCCGTGGCGAGCGGGGGCTCAAGGTGATCATGATGTGTGAGATCCCGAGCAACGCCCTCTTGGCAGACAAGTTCCTCGAGCACGTGGACGGCTTCTCCATCGGCTCCAACGACATGACCCAGCTCACCCTTGGACTTGATAGGGACTCGGGGCTTATCGCCCACCTGTTCGACGAGCGCAACGAGGCGGTCAAGGCGCTGCTGGCAATGGCCATTGCTGCTGCCCGCAAGGCGGGCAAGTACGTGGGGATCTGTGGTCAGGGGCCGTCTGATCATCCGGACTTCGCCGCCTGGCTGGTGGAGCAGGGGATAGACTCGGTGTCGCTCAACCCGGATACCGTGGTCGATACCTGGCTCTATCTGGCGGAGCAGCATGGCCGCAAGTAAGCCGCTGTCGCAGTGAAGATAATAGAAAGGGGGCCATGATGGCCCCCTTTGTTATCCCGCTGACGAGACCTATTTTGGTTGCCGCTCGGCCCCCGACAGCTCGATCTGTACCTTCACCCCCTCGCTCTGTAGCTTGGTTGCGATGGCGTTGAGATCGGTGCCCGATTTGGCCTCCAGCAGGGCGATACCGCCGCTGCTCTGCTTGAAGTTCAAGCCGTGGCGCGTCGCCAGCGCCTTGGCTGTGGCATCGTCAGCTTCCACCAGCAGGGTTCCGCTGACGGTGAGCTCGGGGCTGGCCGCCCCCTGCATCAATACGTCGCCGCGGCGCAGGCTTTGCTGCGGCACTTTGTCATCCAGACTACGGGCAACCCGCTTCTTGCTGCCGTTGTCGGGAATGAGGTAGGTCTGGCCGTTCACCTCTATGGTGCTGTACTGCTTGCCATCCATGGTGACGGACTCCTCGGCGCAGAGCTGTCCCGAGAGGGGGGCCAGCAGGGTTGCCAGAAGCAAGGTAACAGGTTTGTTCATGGTAATACTCCTAGCGTGTTAGCTGCGGTTGGCATCGTGACCCAGGACCCGCAGGGACCATGAGATCAGCTTGCCCGGTTGACGGTTGTTGCGCTCGGTCAGGGTGGTGCGCTCCTTGGTCTTGCGATTGAGCAGAGAGACCTGACGGGTACCGTTGGCAACGTCGGTTACCTCCAGTCGCCATGTGCCTTGCGCCGATTCACCGTAGAACTTGTGGGAGAGCAGGCGCATGTCACGCAATCCCTTGGTGCGCACAAAGCCCAGCTGCTGCTGGTCGAGAGATTGGCCGACCAGGCTGTTGAAGGGGCTCAGCAGGATGCTGCGAGTGCCGGCGGGGGAGACCAGTTCGATCAGAAGATCAGGCAGACGCTGGTGATCCAGGCTCACCATCACCTGAACCGCTTCGACCGTCAACGGTGTGGCAATGCGGGTCGTCGAGCTGGTCGGGCTGTTGCCCACATCCGGGATGGCAGCGGCACTGCCGGTGACATTGATCTTCTGCCACGGCAGCTGCACCAGCGGAGGGAGGGGCTGGTGATTGGCTGCCAGCTCAAGTGCCTTGTTGACGTCGATCAGACCGAAACCGTAAGTCGGGCTGAACCACATGCCGGCGGCATTGCGCTCCCACCCTTCCAGCCCTTTCACGTCGCGCACCTTGCCGGTGCTGCTGGTGTAGCTGACCATCACGGGCTGATGTTTGGCATCGACCCGGGTAGCGCTGCGCGCCAGCAGATCCCGAAAATCGCGTACTGACAGATCCGGGTAGGCGGACATCAGCAGTGCCATGGCGCCGGAGGTGCTGGGGGTGGCGGAGGAGGTGCCGTTCATCACGCCGTTGTAGTCGCAACTGGCATCCAGCTGCGGGTTGCCGTGCAGCCGGTTGGTGCGGGGATCGTCGGTGCGGTTGTAGCCCATATCGCAGCCGGGCAGATCCGTGGTCACCATGGCGGGGGAGTCGGTACCGTACTCGCCACCGGTGGCGCTCAGGAAGACGTTGCTGCCGACGCTGGAGTAGGAGGATCTGACGCCATCTGCGTTGAGCGCGCTCACCACCAGGTTCCAGAAGTTGCTGTTTGAGGGGTCGATGTTGCTGTTCTCAAACGGCAATTTGGGGCCGTTGCCAGTGCGATTGAGCACATAGCCGCCCGCCGCTATCTTGTTGAAGCCGTTGCCGGCAGCCTTGATATAGGCGGCGCTTTGCGCCTTGAGGGTTTGCTGTTCGAACAGACGGTCGAGCTGGGCCTGATCCAGATCGTTGGCCGGACGGGGATCGACCAGGCTCATGCCATAGCTCTGGTTGAACACCCGGTTATCGCGGCTGGCATCGCTGTCGCCAAGGGCGTAGAGCCAGTCTTTCTGCAACTGCTGGCTGTTGTCGTCCAGCAGGTTGAACCCCTGCAACTGGGCCCGCGGGGCGATCCCCTTGGTGCCGATGGCGTTGTCTACCGCCGCAATAATGCCGGAGACCGAGGTACCGTGCGCCGTATCCGCATCCGTCGGGGTCGGGTCATCGCTGCCGGTCACCACGTTTTTTGAGCCCGGACGGATGTTGTCCGCCAGATCCGGGTGAGCGATAGCCAGGCCATCATCCACTACGGCCACATTGACCCCCTGTCCCAGCACGCCGGTGCGATGTGCCCACCAGAGGTTGAGGTCGTTGCCTGCTACGCCACCACGGGCGCTGAAGGCATCCTGGCCACTGTTGAGCAGATACCACTGCTGATCCTGCAGCGGGTTGATGCCGGGCAGACAGCGTTCGCTGCTGCTGCGGCCGGTATCCAGTCCGGCTTCCTTGCCGGTCAGGGGGGCACAACTTTCATTTGCCTGAACAGATGCAACTGGCAGCGCCGACAGCAGTGCTGTGATCGCCAGTGCTAACGATGTTTGCTTCATTATTTTTAAACTCCATCTTATAGAGCACCTTCCTGGGTGCGAATGGAATCTACACATGGATGATTAAGAGCCAAAAGAACCTGTTTTCATAAGTTAGATCGGCCTCAAAGAAATCTGATCTTTTTTATGTTAGATATTCCATTGGAGCTGATCGTGTGTTTTATTGAGAGCATTTATCAGCGCTCACTATTGATCTTTTTGTTGTTAGCTCAGGTGGTTAGCTGTCTTTGTTAACTGATGCCCGCTGAGCACTGCCACACTGGCGCTGTTTGTTTGCACTTCGTTCTCTTCATTCCCCATCTCTGCGTCGTCCGGCTCATCAGCTTTCTCATTTTTGTCGCTTGGTATTGGTGGCCGACTCTGATAGGTTGTTCTTCATTAGCCATTTGGACGTCCAGATTTCCAATTTGAAATCAGTCGTCCGCTATCACCTTGATGAGTCTTGTGACAGGGAGTCTTGTATGTTGCGTCGCACCTTCTGGTTTTATTCTCTATTGCTCTTGCTGAGCGGCACTCTGGCTGGCACTGCCCGGGCGGGTGAGCAGGATCGCCAAGAGATTGTGATCGGCACTACGGTGGGGGATTTTGCCGACATGGTGACCGACTCCATCAAGCCGCAGCTGGAGGCCAAAGGGTACAAGGTCAGGCTGGTGGAATTTACCGACTATGTTTCCCCCAACATTGCGCTGGCGGATGGCTCGCTCGATGTGAACTGTTTCCAGCACAAGCCTTATCTCGAGAGCTTTAGCAAAGACCGCGGTTTGTCACTGACACCCGTTGTGCAGGTGCCCACCGGGCCGATGGGGCTCTATTCAGGCAAGTTGGCCACACTCGATCAGCTGAAAGAGGGGAGTACGGTGGCTATCCCCAACGATCCCACCAATCAGGCGCGAGCCCTGCTGATGCTGCAGGATCTGGGCTGGCTCACTCTCAAGAAGGGGATTAACCCGCTCAAGGCGAGCGAGTTTGATGTGGTGAACAACCCGCACAATCTCAAGCTGGTACTGCTCGAGGCTGCGCAATTGCCCCGTTCGCGGGAGGATGTGGATTTTGCGGTGATCAACGGCAATTTTGCCGCCTCAAGCGGCATCCCGTTTAGCCAGGGGCTCTTTCTTGAACGCAGCTACGACTTTATCAACTGGGTGGTTGTGAAGCAGGCCGACAGCGAGAAGCCATTTGTCAGGGATGTGGCGGCCGCCTACAACTCGGCGGAGTTCAAGGCATATGCCGCCAAGCGGTTTGCCGGCTACAAATTGCCGCAGGCATGGTCGACCGGGCCGGTTCAATAATCCACACCAACAATTGCTTGGCGCCACTCCAAAAAAACGCCCCCGAATGCCGGGGCGTTTTGTTTGAGAGAGATGGCTGTCAGGGGTGACGGTAGAAGCGGTTGAGCTCGTTCATTACCTGGATCATGGCGCCCATGTCGGGGGTGGCCCGCTTGATGGGTTGATAGCTGTTGCGATCCAGCAGCTCGAAGTCACCCTGTTTGTTGAAGTGGGTGATGGTTCCGCTCTGGTAGATGGCAAAGTCGTTCAGATCCCCGGCCAGCAGCCAGTTGCGCGGGCTGAAGTCGAACAGCGAGCGACCAATGCTGTAATCACGCGGCGGGTTGCGCACCCCCAGCATTCCCTGCATCAGGGTCGGCGCCAGGTCGAAATGGCTGCTCGGCTGCTCGATCACCTGGCTGCTGCGGCCAGGCCAGGCCACCACCATGGGCACCTGTACCTGATAGAGGGAGTAGTTGCTGCCAGCGCCCCAGCTGTTGCTCTGGGTGTCGTTGAACTCCTGGCCATGGTTGGAGGTAATGACCACCACCGTATTGCTGTCCATGCCCTGCAACTGCAGTTTGGTCAGCATCTCTTCCAGCAACTGGTCGGTATAGAAGACCGAGTTCTTGTAGCGATTCTCCAGCTTCACCAGGTTTTCCGCCCGATAGGCGGTGGCCGGATTGAAGTTGGTCAGCTCCGGCTGGAAAGGACCCTTCATAGTCGCGGGCAGCTGGTAGTCGCCAGGACTTGAGAGATAGACCAGCGAGAACCAGGGGCGCTCCAGCGTGCGTTTCTCCAGCCACTGCAGCCAGTCGGTCAGCAGCTTGCCGTCGTTGGTCTGCTCGGAGACAAACACCTGTTTGCGCAGACCGGCGAGGATGCTCTTGCGATACTTCTGACCATCTTCTATCGCCCCGAACAGGCCGAACTGGTAATCCTGACGCAGCAGTTCGTCAAACAGCACCGGCGGGCGTTTGTCGCTGCTGATCTCTTTGTAGTAGTGACCGGGCAGGCCATAAAAGAGGCTGAACATCCCCATCAAGTCATCGTTGCCGCCGCTCAGGTGATTGCGGAAGCTGAGATGCTGATCCGCATAGCGCTGCAGATTGGGCATGTTGATGTTGTTGAGCATGTCAAAGCGCAGCGAATCGACCACCACAATCAGCAGGTTGCTGTGGGTGAGGGGCGCATTGACGTTGAGCGGCCGCAACGGATAGCGGATCCGGCTGTCACTGTCATCGCTCTGGCTGGCTGCCTGCTTCTCGTACTGATCCAGATCCAGCCAGCCATGTTTGGCCAGGAAGGAGCGGGCCGTCATGGGGTAGGAGAGCGGGAAGTTGGCGCGCTGCATGGTGATGGGCTGATACAGGGTGGCATCCGCCCAGCTGTTGACCACGTGGGTCAGGATAAAGCAGACCAGCAGCGCCAGCCCTACCTGATTGCCGTACTGACGGCGCTTGCGCTTGTTGATCTTGCGCCAGACATAGGCAGACAGCAGCAGTTGCAGCAGGAAGATGGTCGGCACGGCGACGAAGATGATGCTCCAGATCGAGCCCTCCTCGGTCTGGGCCTGATCCAGCAACAACTGCCACACCTGGGCATTGAGGTGGAACTTGAAGAGCCGGAATACCTGGGTGTCGATGAGCAGCAGCACAAGCGCCAGCGTCGCCACGACGGTGGAGATGAAGCGTAGGGGCTTCTCTTTGGGCAATACGAAGCTCAAAGGGAAGATCGTCAGCAGGTAGGTGACGAAACTTAAGAACGAGAAGTGGCCAATCCAGCTTACAACGAGGTAGACCACGCCAAGGGTGGTCGACGGCCAGCTGATGGCGCCCAGATAACGGGTGGCAATCAGCATGGCGAGAATGATGTTGAAGAAGGAGAACCAATGCCCCCAGGTGATCAGGCGAGAGACATTATCACGATAGGGGTTACCGGTTTCGACCATAGTGATCCATCTGCGTTGAGAAACGTCAAATCAACAGAGTCGGGGACTCAGTGCGTGTCGTGGCGGTTATCGACCGATGCGGTCAGGGCCTGGACAAACTTTTCGGTGATGGCCTGACGCTGGGCCGGAGCCATACCGTTGATGATATTGGTAGTCAGGTTGCCGAGCACCATCAGACTGAGATCCACCGGCGCCTTGTGCTTCTCCAGGGCGGTGATCAGGTCGTTCATCAGGGCGTCAAACTGCTCGTTATTGTACTTTGATACGATGGGCATAATCTTCAGTTCATCTCGGTTCAAAGCGCCTTATAATACTTCACCCTTTCGGCTAACACTATGGCTTTGTGACATGAGTCTCGATATCGACAAGATCATACTTCACTCCCTGCGCCAGGGCGGCGATGGTCAACCACACGCCGATACCCGCAGCCAGACCCTGCCTCCCGACGAGGCGGTACAGGGGCTGATGGCGGAACTGCATCGCATCTATAACGGCAAGGGAGGCAAGGGCTTTGGCTTCTTCGCCGACCCCGAGCCTGCCGTCGCCGAGCTGGCGGAGGGGGAAGAGGCCCCCAAGCAGCCCTCTCCCGCGTTTCGCATTGCTCTCGAACAGCTGCTCGGCGAGCAGACCGAATTCGTGCCCTTCTCGGTCAATGTGACCCAGATGCTGGTCAAACAGCTGGTGGAGCACGCCCTCGATGAGCAGGGGGTATTGCTGATTGCCAAATACAACTATGTCGGTGTCGATTATCTGATGATCGCCCTGCTGGAGGGCAAGGAGAGCGTCACCGTCAGCGAAGCGCTGGAGTTGCGTCATATCCAGTATCTCGATATTGGCAAACTCAATCTGGTGGCCCGCATCGATTTGACCGAGTGGAAAACCCAACCCGAGTCACGCCGTTATATTACCTTCAGCAAGGGACGCATTGGTCGCAAGCTGGGCGACTTCTTTATGGATCTGCTGGGTGCCCGTGAAGGAATGGATGCCAAGATCCAGAATAAAGGGCTGCTGCAGGCGGTTGAAGATTATTGCGAGAGTCGTCAGCTCGAACCGGCAGAGCGCAATGACTATAAAAAGCAGGTTTTCAAATATTGCACCGAACAGGCGAGTGCCGGTGAAGAGATCGAGATCAAGGAGCTGTCGGCGGAACTCTCCGCAAAAGATGCCGGCGAGGGGGACCTCGATTTTTACAGCTTCATTGGTCAGGAGTACGAACTGGAAGAGCGCTTCCCGGCCGACCGTTCTACCCTGCGCGGGCTGACCAAGTTTGTTGGTTCCGGCGGCGGTCTGACCCTGAGTTTTGAGCAGAAGTTGTTGAACAGCCGCGTGTTTTATGACCCGCAGACCGACACCCTGACCATCAAGGGGGTACCGCCCAACCTCAAGGATCAGCTGCTGCGCCAGTCGTAATGTGATCAAGCCGTCATTTCCGGCAAAAAGAGACTCTGCCTTGGCAGAGTCTCTTTTTTATTGGGCGAAAGGGGCTGGGCGAAACCGGGCCGGTGCTTTGTTAACAGATCAAACAAAATAAACCACCTGAAAGGGTTTTCATTCAAGTGAAAACCCTTTCATTGAGGTAATTATATTTCAGTTTGGTAATTATATTTCGGTTGTTGTTTTGAAATAAGCCGATAAACAGGGTTATTTCCCCGATTTAAGAAAATGTTTTCAAAACTTTCTGGAAGGAAATACGTAATTGCATTTCAAAAATGCGAGTTGCGTCATGTGAGGCGAATGACGCTTGGGATAATATTCACTTCGCACACAATGCTCTTACAGCGCGGAACTACTACAAGGAAAGGCTCATGAAAAAGAAATTGCTGTCATCCCTGATCGGTCTGGCCACTCTTGGCGTCGCTTGCACTGCTACTGCTGCCATCGATGAAGGCCAGCTGACCATCTGGATCAACGGTGACAAGGGATACAACGGTCTGGCTGAAGTGGGTAAGAAGTTTGAAGCAGAAACCGGCATCAAGGTTACTGTTGCTCACCCGGATCAGGTTGAAGTGAAATTCCAGCAAGCCGCCGCCACTGGCAACGGCCCGGACATCTTCTTCTGGGCTCACGACCGTTACGGTGAGTGGGTCAAGGCCGGTCTGCTGGTTCCGGTAACGCCGAGCGCTGCCACCAAAGCCAAATTCGAACAGCTGGCATGGGATGCCATGACTGTTGACGGTAAAACCTATGGCTACCCGGTTGCCATGGAAGCAGTCAGCCTGATCTACAACAAGGATCTGCTGCCTGAGCCGCCGAAGACCTTCGAAGAGATCGCCAAGATTGACGAGACTCTGAAGAAGAACGGCAAGCGCGCCATCATGTGGGCGTATGACACCCCCTACTTCAGCTACCCGCTGGTGGCTGCAAACGGTGGCTACGCCTTCAAGAAAACCGCTACCGGTTATGACGTGAAAGACACCGGCGTGAACAACGCTGGCGCCAAGATCGGCGTAGGCTACATCTCCGAGATGATCAAATCCGGTCACCTGGAGAAGGGTATCGACTACGGCGTAATGGATGCCAAGTTCAACAAGGGCGAAGTGGCCATGATGATCAACGGTCCCTGGGCCTGGAGCAACCTGGACAAGAGCGGTATCAAGTACGGCGTAGCGCCGCTGCCGACCCTGAAGGGCAAACCGGCTAAAGCCTTCGTTGGCGTACTGGGTGCCACCATCAACGCCGCCAGCCCGAACAAGGATCTGGCCATCGAGTTCCTGGAAAACTACCTGCTGACCGATGCCGGTCTGGCTCCGGTCAACGCCGACAAGCCGCTGGGTGCCGTTGCGCTGAAATCCTTCCAGAAGACTCTGGAATCCGATCCGCACATCAAGGCCACCATGCTGAACGCCCAGGCTGGCGAGCCGATGCCGTCCGTGCCCGAGATGAGCCGTTTCTGGTCCTCCTTCGAAACTGCCCTCAAGAACGTGACCTCCGGTCGTCAAGGTGTTGACGAAGCGCTGGATACCGCTGCCAAGCGTATCGTTCAGTAAGCACGCACTACCCGGGAGGCCGCAATGGCCTCCCTCTCTCTCAAATATCTCTTGGCGTTATAAAGGTTAATTGGCATGGAAGTAGTACCTTCTGTTGAGTCCTATGCCGGTCCGAAGGATAAGCACACCTGGCTTAAGTGGACTATCGCGGCCCTGGTCGCCATCCTCAACGGCTACGCAGCCGTGATGATGTACGCCAGTGGCGAGTGGGTATTCGCGCTGCTGGATCTGGTGGTGGTATCCGTCGGTCTGTATGTCTTCATGAACAAGAAGACCTATGCCCATCGCTACATCTTTCCGGGTGTGGCTGGCATGGTTGTATTTATCATCTTCCCTCTTGCCTACACGATTGGCATCGCCTTCACCAACTATTCAGGCACCAACTTGCTCTCCGTGGAGCAGGCTCGTGATTATCATCTGAAGAAAACCTACAAGGTGGCGGGCGGTGAATTCGATTTTACGCTGCTGGGTGGCGACAACGGCCAGTTCCAGCTGCAGCTGAACCAGGATGATCACGCCTATATCAGCCAACCCGTTACCCTGATGAACAACAAGGCCCGCGAGCTGGCCGTGAGTGAAGGTCGGGCACAGGCAACTCCTCAGGTCATCGAGCTGATTCCGGTCACTGGCGAGATCGCCAGCAAACCGGCCCCCATTCGTGCCATCGTGGATCATCGCACCCACCTGAGCGCGCTGGATCTGGTGCTGCCCGATGGTTCCACCCATCTGACCCTGAGCAGCCTGCGCAAGTTTGCCGCCCAGAAGTCCCAGTACACCCGTCTGATGGATGGCGCCGTGCTCAAATCCGGCGTGGTGATCAAAGACAGCAACCTGCTGCGCGACAACCAGAGCGGCGAGCTGATGCTGCCCAACGGCGAGACCGGTTTCTACCAGTACATCGACGATCAGGGCCAGTTTGTCGGCAAGGGCATTGCTCCGGGCTTTGTGGTCAGCGTGGGTTGGAAGAACTTCGCCCGCATCGTGACTGACCCGGGTATTCAGGCGCCGTTCCTGCAGATCTTCGTCTGGACCGTGATCTTCTCTGCCTGTTCCGTGGCGTTCACTCTGGCCATCGGTATGGTGCTGGCCTGTCTGGTGCAATGGGAATCGCTCAAGGGGCGCGGCTTCTATCGGGTCATGCTGATCCTGCCCTACGCGATCCCAGCGTTTATCTCCATCCTGGTGTTCAAGGGGTTGTTCAACCAGAACTTCGGTGAGATCAACATGTTCCTGGAAGCGGCCTTTGGCATCAAGCCGGACTGGTATACCAATCCCATGCTGGCCAAGGTGATGATCCTGATCGTCAACACCTGGCTGGGCTACCCCTACATGATGATCCTCTGCATGGGCCTGCTCAAAGCTATCCCGGAAGATCTCTATGAAGCGTCCGCCATGGACGGTGCCGGTCCGGTGCAGAACTTCTTCAAGATCACCGTGCCGCTGCTGATGAAGCCGCTGACCCCGCTGTTGATTGCCTCGTTCGCATTCAACTTCAACAACTTCGTACTTATCCAGTTGTTGACCAACGGTGCTCCGGACATCATCGGTGCCAGCACTCCGGCCGGTACTACCGACCTGCTGGTGAGCTACACCTACCGGATTGCATTCCAGGGATCGGGTGGTCAGGACTACGGTCTGGCCAGTGCCATCGCCACCGCCATCTTCCTCATCGTAGGTGCGCTGGCGCTGCTCAACCTGAAATTGTCCAAAGCCGACAAACAGCTGTAAGGAGGCTTCAACATGGCAATCGTACAACCCAAATCAGTCAAATACCGGGTGTGGGCAACCCACCTGGTCATGTGGGGCTTCCTGGCACTGATCATCTTCCCGTTGATCATGGTTATCGCCATCTCGTTCCGTAACGGTAACTTTGCGGTAGGGGAGATCATCCCCTCCAATCCGACCCTGGATCACTGGAAACTGGCGCTGGGCATCTCCATCACCAACGCCGACGGCAGCATCACACCGCCGCCGTTCCCGGTGCTGACCTGGTTGTGGAACTCCATCAAGATCGCCGGCATCACTGCCCTGATGATCGTGACGCTCTCCACCACCTGTGCCTACGCCTTTGCCCGTCTGCGTTTTCGTGGCAAGTCCACCATCCTGCAGGGCATGCTGATTTTCCAGATGTTCCCGGCAGTGCTGGCACTGGTGGCCATCTACGCGCTCTTTAACAAGATTGGTGACTACATCCCCTGGCTGGGTCTCAACACCCACGGTGGCCTGATCCTCGCCTACATGGGCGGTATCGCCCTGCACGTCTGGACCATCAAGGGCTACTTCGAGACCATCGACTCCTCTTTGGAGGAGGCTGCGGCCATCGACGGTGCGACTCCGTGGCAGGCATTCCGCCTGATCCTGTTGCCCCTGTCGGTGCCCATTCTGGCGGTGGTGTTCATTCTGGCCTTTATCGGTTCCATTACCGAGGTGCCCATGGCCTCCATCCTGCTGCAGGATGTGAACAATCTGACCCTGGCGGTCGGAGCCCAGCAGTACCTCTATCCGCAGAACTACCTGTGGGGTGACTTTGCCGCAGCCGCTGTGCTCTCCGGCTTCCCCATCACAGTGGTGTTCCTGCTGGCACAGCGCTGGCTGGTTGGCGGTCTGACTGCCGGTGGTGTGAAAGGTTAAGTTTATGGCCGGGGGAGCTGACTCCCCCCGCTATCACGATTTGCAAAGATTCAAGAGCGGAGCTCGTCATGGCTGAAGTAGTACTCAACAACGTTCGCAAAAATTACGACCCGGCTGTTCACAAGGACACCCTGCGCAATATCAACCTCTCCATCAAGGAGGGCGAGTTCATCGTCTTCGTCGGTCCGTCCGGCTGCGGCAAATCCACCCTGCTGCGGATGATCGCGGGTCTGGAAGACATCACCAGCGGTGAGCTGACCATCGGCGGTCGCTACATGAACGACGTGCCGCCGGTAGAGCGCAACGTCGGCATGGTGTTCCAGTCCTACGCCCTCTATCCGCACATGAACATCTACGAGAACATGGCCTTTGGTCTGAAGCTCAAGAAGATGGACAAGGAGAACATCCACAAGCGGGTGATGCGTGCCGCTGAAATTCTGGGTCTGGAGCCGCTGCTGGAGCGCAAGCCCAAGGCACTCTCCGGCGGTCAGCGCCAGCGGGTTGCCATCGGTCGCTCCATCGTGCAGCAGCCGCAGGTGTTCCTGTTTGACGAGCCGCTCTCCAACCTCGACGCCGCGTTGCGGGTCAAGATGCGGATCGAGATCGCCAAGCTGCACAAGGAGCTCAACTCCACCATCATCTACGTGACCCACGATCAGGTGGAAGCGATGACCCTGGCTGACAAGATTGTGGTGCTGAGTCCGCTCAAGGCCGATGCCGCCAGCAACCTGGAGCAGTTCGGTTCACCGCTCGACCTCTACCACAACCCGGACAACAAGTTTGTGGCCGGTTTTATCGGTTCGCCCAAGATGAACTTCCTGGCTGCCGAGCTGATGGAGATTGGCGAGCAGGAGTGCGTGGTCAAGCTCTCTACCGGCGACAGCGTGCGGGTGCGGGTCGATGCCCGTCGTGGCGCGGTGGGTGACAAGGTTGAGCTGGGTATCCGCCCGGAGCATCTGGTGCCGCTGAGCCACGCCCATGCCGACAGCAAGCTGAGCGGCGTAGTGCAGGTTGCCGAGCATCTGGGGGCCGAATCATTCGTCTATATGGATGTGGATGGTCACGACTTTACCGTCAAGACCACCTCCGACGTGGATGTGGCGACCGGCCAGAGCTACAGCGTGGGGATCCCGGCTGAAGCCTGCTATCTGTTCGATGCCAAGGAGCAGGCGTTCCCCCGCACTGCCAAGTACATCCGTACCTGATCGCGGTTTGGTGCAAGTTTTCCGTATCTTCAATGCCTTTTTGCCGGTCTTGCGACCGGCTTTTTATTGCCTGCCGTTTGGCTAAACCGGCAGGCGCGGTAGCTGCGCTTAGCCCTCGAGATCGGCAGTAATATCGGGCACAAAGGTCTGGCTGGTCAGGGGCGGGCGTTCGTACCCTTCGGTCTTGATGGGGGGGAGCTTGATGGGCTCGTAGTGGATCGCCTCGTAGGGCACCTTGCCTAGCAGATGGGCGATGCAGTTGAGGCGGGCGCGGCGCTTGTCGTCGGCCTCCACCACAAACCAGGGGCTGTCCTGGGTGTCGGTGTAGGTGAACATGTCATCTTTGGCGCGGGAGTATTCGACCCAGCGCGAGCGGGACTGCAAGTCCATCGGGCTGAACTTCCAGCGCTTGATAGGGGTGTTGATCCGCTCCTTGAAGCGCTTCTCCTGCTCCTCATCGGAGACCGAGAACCAGTATTTGATCAGGGTGATGCCGGAGCGGATCAGCATCCGCTCGAACTCGGGGCAGGCGCGCAGAAACTCGCGATACTCGGCGTCGCTGCAAAAGCCCATCACCCGCTCTACCCCGGCGCGGTTGTACCAGGAGCGATCAAACAGCACCATCTCGCCAGCAGCGGGCAGGTGGGCGACATAGCGCTGAAAGTACCACTGGGAGCGCTCGCGGTCCGAGGGGGCGGGCAGCGCCGTCACACGGCAGACCCGAGGATTCAGGGGCTCGGTGATCGCCTTGATGACGCCCCCCTTGCCGGCAGCGTCCCGTCCCTCGAACAGTACCACCACCTTGAGCCCCTCCTGCTTGACCCACTCCTGCAGCTTGACCAGCTCCTCCTGCAGGTGGGCGAGGTGGTGTTCATAACATTTCTTGTCCAGACGTGGCCGCTTCTTGCTCTTGTCCTTCGGCATCTTCTTCTCCTCTTTGAGTCCCTTCTTGCCGTCACTTCAGCTTGCACCAGGGAGAGTCGACTGCCAAGGGGGACGTGATACACTGCCCGCCCATCGCTGGCAACAGGAGATAACATGAAGCATTTTATGGAGATAGCGGGCCGCCGGATGGCCTATCTGGATGAAGGGCAAGGGCCGGTGCTGCTGTTTGGTCATAGCTACCTGTGGGATAGCGCCATGTGGGCGCCGCAAATAGAGGCGCTCAAGGGCAGCTATCGCTGCATCGTTCCCGATCTGTGGGGCCACGGCGATTCCGATCTGCTTCCGGAAGGCGCCTGCACGCTGGCAACCCTGGCGCGCGATCATCTGGCGCTGCTCGATGCCCTCGGCGTCGATGAGTTCGTGCTGGTGGGCCTCTCCATCGGTGGCATGTGGGGTGTGGAACTGGAGCGCATGGCCCCAGCTCGCCTCAAGGGACTGGTGCTGATGGACAGCTTCGTTGGCCTCGAGCCGCAGATCACCTGCGAGCGCTACCTTGGCATGCTGGCGATGATCGAGCAGCTTGGCACCGTGCCGGCGCCTATCGTCGAACAGGTGGCGCCGCTCTTTTTTGCCAATCAGCCTGATGAAGCGTTGATGAGTGGTTTCAAGGCGCGTCTTGCCGCCTGGCCAAAGGATAAGATTGCAGCCATGGTGGCGGTGGGCCGCAGCTTTGTGACCCGTGAAGATCGCATCGAGTGGCTGGAGGAGATCACCACTCCTGCCTTGGTGATGACCGGCTGCGAGGACAAGGCGCGCCCGGTGCTGGAGGGCTATCTGATGGCCGAGGTACTGGGTTGCCCGTTCAGGGAGATCCCGGCAGCTGGCCACATCTCATCGCTGGAAAATCCGGCCTTCGTCAATCAGCAGCTGACCGGGTTTCTGGCGGCGCTATAAGCCTGAATGGGTAGCCTGAAGATGGTCGTGAAAAAGGGAGCCGAGGGCTCCCTGTTGTTTGTTCGTATCTCACGGCTCATCACCGTTACCAGATATAGCCCAAGGCAAATCCTGCATAGAGCTCGCCGTCGTGTTGGACGATGGGGCTGTTTTTAATGTCCCGATCATACAATTCGTAGTTCATGGCAAACATGCCAATCCAGTTGGGACTGAAGCGGTAGCTGGTGATGAGCGCCGCCATGGGGGAGAGGGTTGAGCCCGTATCCCAGGCGGGCCGCTGGGCGGTGGCCTCGCTTTCGGAGATGCCGCCGAAGTAGTAGTTGGCCATCTTGTCGCTGCGCAGCATCACCCCCATCCCCGGCATGATAAGCAGGTTGTCGCGCTGGATGGGGAAGTCGGCCCACAGCAGCAGCTCCTGACCCTTGCTGCGGCCGGTGATATCGCTGTTGGCGCGCACGGTCAGCAGGGCGTAGGGGGTGATGATGTTGCCACCGATCCCGCCTTCCAGCTGCCATTTGCGCTGTTCCATGCCGCTGAAGACGGGCGAATCCTCGGGATCCAGATTGCCAAAACGCACTCGGCCATAGCCATACAGGGCGACATGTTCATCCTTGTGGAAGTAGTAGCGCGCCCGATCGCCGAGAAACATGAACTGCTTGCCGAAGTAGATAAAGCCCGGGATTGCGTAGGTGGCATTATCCTGCGCCTCATAGCGGGCTTGTCCCCCGATGAGCGCCGCACCGGCGACAAAGCCTTGTGGCACCGGACTGGTGGGGCTGTCGCTGGTGAGCAGATCCATGGAGCCAAGGTCGATATCGGCGCGGGCGGGCAGGGCGGCAGCGAGGAGCAGGGCCGTCAGCCCTGCCGCTCTGATTTGACGAAAAAAGGTCATGGACACTCCGTTGTCACGATTGCATGGGAAGTCGGTTATTTCGCGGCGCTCGGCAGATCTTCGCGTTTTGGCCAGGCATTGATCACCGCCTTGACCAGGGTGGCGAGGGGAATGGCGAAGAAGACCCCCCAGAATCCCCATAGTCCGCCAAAGACCAGCACGGCGATGATGATGGCGACCGGATGGAGGTTGACCGCCTCCGAGAAGAGCACCGGTACCAGCAGGTTGCCATCGAGGGCCTGAATGACCAGATAGGCCACCATCAGCCAGGCGAACTCCGGGGTGAGGCCCCACTGGAACAGGGCGACCATGGCTACCGGCACCGTCACCACGGCAGCGCCTATGTAGGGGATCAGCACCGAGAAGCCGACAGCGACCGCCAGCAGCACCGAATAACGCAGCCCCATCAGGGCGAAGGGGACATAGGTGGCAATGCCGACGATCAGGATCTCGATCACCTTGCCGCGGATGTAGTTGATGATCTGGTTGTTCATCTCGACCCACACCCGGTTGACCAGGGTGCGGTTGCGCGGCAGGAAGCGGCGCAGGCTGCCCATCAAGACTCGCTTGTCCTTGAGCATGAAGAAGACCATCAGCGGCACCAGGATCAGGTAGATCATGATGGCCACCACGTTCACCAGCGAGCTGAGAGAGGCGCTCACCAGATGCTCGCCGCCACTGAGAATGCGCTGGCGGATATTGTCGATGACGGTCTCCACCAGACTGACGTCGATGAGTTCGGGATAGCGGTCAGGCAGGGTGCGGACATAATCCTGAGCGTGAGTCAGCATGGCCGGCGCCTCTTTGGCCAGATTAATCCCCTGACTGACCAGCGTCGGGATAAGGCCCAACATGGCGGCGACCGCCACCGTAATAAAGAGGATCAGAATGACGCTGGTGGCCAGGGTGCGCGACAACCCCGCCTTTTGCAGCCGGGCCACCGGCCACTCCAGCAGATAGGCCATCACCAGCGCCACCAGCAGGGGGGCCAGCAGATCGCCAAACAGCCAGATGATGGCAAAGCAGAAGACCAGCAACAGGAAGAGGGTAACGGCATCGGGATCGGAGAACCGGGTCTGATACCAGCGCTTCAAGACTTCTAACATGACTGCATCCTTACACGACAGGGGCTCAAGATGGCTGTGTCGCCCCGACAACCAGCTGCAAAGAGAGGGTATTGTCCGGCTCCGGGGTGAGAATGACCCCGTGGCCGAGACGCTGCAGATAGGCCGGAATATCCTGCCGGGAGCCCGCATCGGCCAGCCGTATGGTCACGGTTTGACCGGTTTTGGCCTCCCGCAACCAGAGCTTGAGCCGGATCAGCGGCTCGGGACAGCGCCAGGGGGTCAGGTCGAGATATTCCATGGTGGCTCCATCACGCAGATGGCCGCTATTATGGCCGTGATAAGAGCATGAAACAACGCTTGTAGCCCTTGATGGGCAAGGGTATTCTGCCGAGGCCCTTTCTGATGGAGATAGAGATAACGTGGCACGCTTTTCCCCCCTGATGGCATCACTTCCCCTGTTGGCTTCCCTGATGGGCGCCACGTTTCATGCCGAGGCGAACAATCAGCTTCCCGATATAGGTACCGCCGGGGTATCGGCCCTGCCCATCGAGCAGGAGGTACGCTATGGCAACGCCTTCATGCGCTTTGCCCGTGCCGGTTTGCCGATCATCGATGATCCCGTGTTGAGCCAATATATCGACGATCTGGGGCAGCGCTTGCTCTCCAACGCCGATGGGGTGCGTTTCCCGTTTACCTTCTTCCTCATCAATGACCCCAGCATCAACGCGGCCGCCTTCCTTGGCGGGCGGGTCAAGGTGCACACCGGCCTGTTTCTCTACGCCGATAGCGAGAGCGAGCTGGCCTCGGTACTGGCCCACGAAATCACCCACGTGACCCAGCGTCACATCGCCCGCTATATGGAAGCGCAGGCAAGCAGCTCTGCGGTGACTCTGGCCGGTCTGGTGGGCTCCATCGCACTGGCGGTGATCAACCCGACCGCCGGTATTGCGGCGTTGCAGACCACGCTGGGCCTCTCCATGCAGTCTGCCATCAACTACACCCGCGACAACGAATACGAAGCGGACCGGATCGGTATGAAGACCCTCTACGATGCCGGTTTCGATCCCATGGGGATGGCCAACTTCTTCCAGAAACTGGCTGCCGAGTATCGCTATGCCAGCAAGCCGCCCGAAATGCTGCTGACTCACCCGCTGCCGGAGACCCGGATCAGCGAGGCCCGTGCCCGGGCGAGCAGCTATGGCCGCCGCGACTTGCCGCCGAGCCTCGACTTCTGGTTGGCCAAGGTGCGCATTCAGGTGCGCTATGGCACCGATACCCCGCAGGGGATGCTGAGTTACTTCGATAGCCGGATCCAGAAAGGGGATTACCCGCTCAAGGATGCCGCCATCTATGGCAAGGCGTTGGCGCTGATCCAGCTTAAACGCACCGACGAAGCGGACACGCTGATGAAGGAGCTGGCCACCCGTCATCCGGAAGATCTCTTTATCGTCGATGCCCAGACCGACATCGATCTGGCCAAGGGGCGCAGTGCCCAGGCCATCGCGCGCCTCGAGAAGTTCCGCAGCCAGATGCCGGACAACGAGGTGGTGGTGGTCAACCTTGGCAACGCCTATCTCGAAAGCGGCAACTACAAGAAGTCCATCGCCATCCTTGACCCCTATGCTCGCGCGCATGAGGAGAACAATCTGGCCTGGAACCTGCTCTCTGACGCCTATCGCAAGGCGGGTAGAATGACCGAGCTGCACATGGCGCGGGCTGAAATCCTCTCTCTGCGCGGTGATTATCAGGCGGCTATCGACGAGCTGATCGTGGCGCGCGGCACCACCAGTGACCGGATGACTCTGGCTCGACTGGAGGCGCGTATCACCGAGCTGGAGCGAGCCAAGAAGGATCTCGACAGCCTCAAGGGGTGACGAGAGGTTATTCAAGGGCGCACCAGAGTGCGCCCTTGTTGTTTATGGTGAGTCAGAGAAACAGCTTTGAGCGCTGTGGGCCGCTCAGTTGCCCGGATGCCTGATGGATGCCTTGAGGGCGTCGATCTGCGATTGACCCAGTTCACCAACCAGCGTCTGTTTGAGCTTGCCCTCACTATCGAGCAGGTAGCTGGTAGGCAGCCCGCTTGGGCGAGGGAAGGGGAGCCTGGCATCCTCATTGGCAATAAGGAGCGGCACCTTGATGTGGTACTGGGCGGCCAGCTTGTCCAGCTCTGCCGGGGTGGTCGGGTCGTAGTTGATCGCCACCACGGCGATCTCTCCTTCGGTAGCCAGCGCGTTGAGGTGCGGCATCTCTCGCAGGCAGGGGGCACACCAGGGGGCGAAGTAGTTGACCAAGAGCGGCTTGCCGGCAAAGTGGTCAAGGGCCACCCTTTGCCCCATCGCGTCGGTAAATTCGGGGGCGGGCGTGCAGGCGCCCAGCAGGCCAGCCACAATCAGCCAACAAATTCGTTTCAATTCCTTTCCACTGCCGCTTACCCTGACCATCACTTTCCCCTACAATAGCGCCGTTTCTAATCCCATCTTGCGATTAATCAGGGAGTTACCATGAGCGAGACCCAAATCTACCACAATCCGCGCTGCTCGAAGAGCCGTGAAACCCTGGCGCTGCTGGAACAGCACGGGATCGCCCCTGATGTGGTGCTCTATCTGGAGCAGGCCCCGAGTGAAGAGGAGATCCGCAAGCTGCTGACCCTGCTTGGCTTTAGCGACCCGCGCCAGCTGATGCGCACCAAGGAAGATCTCTACAAGGAGCTGGGCCTCGGCGAAGTGAATGGCGACGACCTTATTCGTGCCATGCACCAGCATCCCAAGCTTATCGAGCGCCCCATCGTCATCAAGAACGGTCAGGCCCGTATTGGTCGCCCGCCGGAGCAGGTGCTGGAGATCCTCCAGTGAGCACCCGCTTCGCACGTTGGCTGACTTTGGTCGGCTTCTTTGGTCTGCTGGGCTGGGTCATCCTCTGGCATCTGTGGCTCTCGCCCCATCCCGACCTCAACCCCTGGCTGCTGCCGGTGATCTGGACGGTGCCGCTGCTCTTCCCCCTCAAGGGGATAGTGCAGGGCAACCCCTATACCCACGCCTGGGGCAACTTCGTGCTGATGCCCTACTTCCTCCACGCCCTGACCCTGATCACCACGGATGAGGGGGAGCGTTGGCTGGCGGTGGTGGAGCTGCTGTTCACCACCCTCGCGTTTGTCGGCACCATCTACTACGCCCGTCTGCGTGGCCGCGAACTGGGCCTCAGCATTCGCAAGAAGAAAGACGAAGCCAAGTGACGAAGCCAAGTAATGCAAGAAGTAACGTGCAGCAATGTGATGAAGAACGCCCCGCAAGGGGCGTTTTTTATGGCGGTGATATCAGACCCGAATCAGCCCGGAGCAGGGCCAGCTGCTGCACGCTGTGACCCATCAGTTGCGGGTAGAAGCGCAGAAATCCTGCTTCGCACCCTCGCCATTGCGCTTCATCAAGGGTGAGCAGCGCATCGCCGAGCGGCATCGGGCGGCGTAGCCGGCGGCCAATACCATTGAGGGCCTGCGCCAGCCCCTCTTTGCGCTGATAGGAGGCGATCCAGTTCTGCTCGGCCATCCGTTTGAGGGGAAGCGGCAACCCCTCTGGCAGGACGTGGTGGTCAGCCAGCAGCTGGCCATAGCTCTGCGTGAGAAAGCGGGGCAGGGGATCTGCGCTGAAGGCTTGCCAGTGCTGGCTCAGCCAGTGGTCGTAAAGCATATCCACCACTATGCCGCCAAAACGGCGCCAGGGGGCCTCGAAACAGGCAACGGCCGCCTTGTGCTCGGGATGGCCATCGGTGAAGGCATCAATTTTGCGGTGCAGCCAGATCCCCTCGTCAAACGGTGCGGCAAGACCCGTTGGCAGAGAACCTTTAACGAAATCGCCGAGCAGGTTGCCGGTGAGGGAGCTTCCGGTGTGGGCGGCCAGATGAAGGTGAGCCAGAAAGTTCATGATGAAAGCGGGGCCTGCGAACGGATAGTGCCGCTGAGAGTAGCGGATCTTCCATCTCTCATGAAAGTCTTGTTCAGGAAGTGCTTTCACCGGCGCGCCAATAGTGGGTAAATAGTTCATCTGCCTGATGGCATGTCACGGTATTGAGCGAGGAGTAACCATGATGTTGACCCTGATCGAGGGGGCCGAAATTTTCAGCCCCGCCTACCTTGGCCAGCAGGATCTGCTGGTGGCGGATGGCCGCATCGCCTGGATGGGCAAGGGAATGAGCGTGCCCGCCGACTGGCCACTGATGCGTGTCGATGGACGGGGTCACTATCTGGTGCCCGGCATGGTGGATCCGCTGGCGCATATTACGGGAGGTGGCGGTGAGGGGGGCTTTGCCTTTCGCACCCCGGAACTGGCGGCGAGCGAGGCGCTCAAGGCCGGAGTGACCACGCTGGTGGCGGCGCTTGGCACCGACAGTCTGACCCGCTCGCCGGCTCAGGTGCTCGGCAAGGTGCGTGAGTTTCGCGCCGCCGGCGTGAGCGCCTTCATGTATACCGGCTCCTACCATCTGCCGGTCAAGAGCATCACCGGCACGGTGGAGTCCGACATCATCCTGATCCCCGAAGTGCTGGGGGTGGGAGAGGTGGCTATCAGCGACCACAGATCCAGTGCACCAACCCACGACGAGCTGGCCCGTCTTGTGAGCGAGGCACGGGTGGCCGGGTTGCTCGCGGGCAAGAGCGGGGTCAGCTTCTTTCATCTGGGCGATGGTCAGGGCGCCCTGGCGCCACTGCGGGCCCTGCGTGACAAAACCGATATTCCGCTGCGCCAGCTCTATCCGACCCACTGCAACCGCAACCCCTGGCTCTTCGCCGAGGCGATCGAATGGGGCAAGGCGGGAGGCTGGGTCGATCTCACCACCTCCAGCTTTCCCGATCTGGTTGAGGATGGCGAACGGTTGGCGGCCGATGCGCTGGTGGAGCTGTTGGCCGCCAACGTACCAGCCGATCGCATCAGCTTCAGCTCCGATGCCAACGCCAGTCTGCCGCGCTTTGATGGCGAGGGGCGCCTTATCGAGATGCGCTGCGGCCAGATCGCCAGCCTGTGGCAGGAGTGCGTTCGTGCCTGCCAGCTCGGGGTGCCGCTCGAGGTAGCGCTGGCGGTCGTGAGCGCCAACCCGGCGCAGGCGCTGGGGCTTGGCGGCAAGGGGCGGATCGGGGTCGGTCAGGATGCTGACTTGCTGTTGATCAAATCAGCTTCGCTCGCCATCACGAAGGTGATGAGCGGCGGTCAGTGGCGTAGCTAAGCTCTTGGCGTTTTAGTGCGCGTATCGATTTCCAAACAACCAAACAAAAAGCCCGACACCCGTGTCGGGCTTTTTGCTGGGGAGAGGCAGCCTAGATAGCCAGAAAGCCGAGGATCAGGATGGGGCCGAGCAGGCTCAGGATAAAGCCGGAGACAATAGCCACCGGCACGACGGTGATGCCGCCTGACTTCTGGATGACCGGCAGGGTGAAGTCGAGGGCGGTGGCGCCGCCATAACCGATAGCCGCGGAGGGGTGACGCCGCATCAGGATCGGAATGATCAGGATGGCGATAAGCTCGCGTCCCAGATCGTTGATAAAGGCGGCAGAGCCCAGCACAGGCCCCAGCTTGTCGGCCACCAGAATACCGGAGAGCGAGTACCAGCCGAAACTCGATCCCAGCGCCAGCCCGTGAGCCTGGGGCATGCCCAGCAACTGGGCCGCCAGCAGGCTGCCGAGCCAGCTGCTGACAATGACGGTAGCGGCGATCTTCATTCCCCAGGGGTTGAGCAGGATCTGGCGCAGCCGCATGCCGGAGTTGCGCATCTGCACCCCGACCAGAAAGAGCAGCAGCATCAGCGCCCACTCGCTCCACTTGTCGATGGGCAGGGCGCGCAGATCTACCAGCAGACCCAGCAGCACACCGCCCAGTACCACAAAGCAGAGCTGCAGCGACTCCCACAGGAGATGGAGCTTGCCCGGCATTTTGGCATCGCTGGCGGCATGGGTCGGCGGCGAGCGCTTGTCGAGCCACCAGAGGGCCAGCAGGTTGCAGAGGGTAATGGCGCCGAGCATGACCCCGGCCACTTTGAAGATGACGGCGAGGTTGCTGCCAAGGTTCTCCACATAGGCAAGCCCCAGCCCCATCAGAAAGAGAATGAGGTAGACCATTTTGCCCAGCCCCTGATTGACCAGCTTGATCAATCGGGCGGAGGAGAGGGGAACCAGATAGCCGATCACCAGTGGCAACAGGATCAGCAAGACATTGAGCAACATCGGGGCCTCGAACACAAAAACTGATAAAAATCCCACCTTATCATTACTTATTGGCTCTGTGTCACATTTCTCTCGCTTTCCATGGGGTTTCGGGGCCATTTATTAGGGAGTTGTTACTTTTCAGCTTGATGTGGGGTGTGCGAAGGGGAACGCAGCTTCCTGACAAGGGGCCAATAAAATCAGTTTGATCCATTTGCTCCAGCCAGAATCTGCATGGGGAGTGGTTGCATAAAGCCATTTTGGAGTCGTTACGGACTGAATGTGGTTTTTCTCTTGCCACGGCCATGATTGGGGTATAAAAAGGCGGTATTCCAAACGCCGATGAAACGGCTGTTTATGCAAACAAAGTGCTGAAAAATACGTGATAGTCGAATAAAAATAGAGCGATTAACCAGGATCCCCGCGTTCCATATTGTTTTTTCACTATCCGGGTGATATTTTCGCTGAAGGTTACCATCGGTTAAATTTTTGTTAAGTTGGCGATGGTGGAGTCACGCCCCTGCGGCGTCTAGGGACAGACAAGGTTGTAATGGATGAGCGACGTTGCCGCACTGGAAGTACGTGATCTGCACAAATATTTTGGCACCCACGAAGTGCTCAAGGGCATCGACATGACTGCCCACAAGGGGGATGTCATCTCCCTTATCGGCTCCTCGGGTTCGGGGAAGTCGACTTTTCTGCGCTGTATCAATCTGTTGGAAACCCCCTCATCCGGCAGCGTCTCCCTCCATGGTGAATTGATCCGGATGAAAACCAGCCGTTCCGGCGAACGGTTGCCGGAAGATATGCGTCAGGTTGAGCGCATTCGCAGCCGGCTGGCGATGGTTTTCCAAAGCTTCAATCTCTGGTCGCACATGACCATCATGCAGAACATCATCGAAGTGCCGATCCAGGTGCTCAAGGTGCCCCGTGCCGAGGCGATCGCCAAGGCGGAGCAGCTGCTCAACCGGGTTGGACTCTGGGAGCGGCGTGACTACTACCCGGGTCACCTCTCCGGCGGTCAGCAGCAGCGTGCCGCCATCGCCCGTGCGCTGGCGGTGGAGCCCGAGGTGATGCTCTTTGATGAACCCACCTCGGCGCTCGATCCCGAGCTGGTGGGAGAAGTTCTCGGCCTGATGCGCGAGCTGGCCGAAGAGGGGCGTACCATGCTGGTGGTGACCCACGAGATGTCATTTGCCCGCGATGTATCGAACAAGGTGATGTTCCTGCATCAGGGAAGAGTGGAGGAGGAGGGCAACCCCAAAGAGATTTTTGCCCATCCCAAGTCCGAGCGGTTCAAACAATTCATCTCCTCCATCTATTGATGGCCGGAGCCCGGATTTACACGATCGACTGTTTTATCAAGGAGAGATACATGAACAAGCTGATGCTGGCGACTACCGTGATTGCTGCCCTCTCTTCCGGCAGCCTGATGGCCAAGGAGTGGAAAGAGGTGCGTATCGGGGTGGAGGGTGCTTATCCCCCCTTCTCCTGGACCGAGCCCAATGGCGAGGTAAAAGGGTTTGATATCGACATCGCCAATGCCCTGTGCGAAGAGATGAAAGTGAAGTGCACCCTGGTCAAGCAGGATTGGGACGGTATCATTCCGGCGCTGCTGTCGCGCAAGTTTGACGCCATCATCGCCACCATGGACATCACTGAAGAGCGCAAGAAGAAGGTGGACTTCACCCAGAAGTACCAGCACATTCCGGCTCGCTTTGCCGCCAAGAAAGGGACTGACGTCAAGCTCGACAAGGCCTTCATGGAAGGGAAAACCGTGGCGGTGCAGCGTGCTACCTCCATGGATACCTTCATTACCGACAACTTCCCGAACGCCACCATCAAGCGTTACGGCACTGCCGATGAAGCCTATCTCGATCTGAAATCCGGCCGTGTCGACTATGTGCTGGCCGACTCCGCTGCCATCACCGACGGTCTGTTCAAGAAAGAGGGGGGCGATGCCTTTGAATTCGTCGGCCCGAAACTGACCGATCCCAAGTGGTTTGGCGAGGGTGCCGGTATTGCAGTGCGCAAGGCTGACAAGGATCTGAAAGAGAAATTCAACGCCGCCATTCTGGCGCTGCGTGCCAATGGCAAGTACAAGGCGATCAACGACAAGTACTTTGAGTTCGACGTATACGGCGAGTAAAAACTGGAGCCGTGCACGCTGAGTCATTCGCCACATAGATAGCGAATAACAGGCCGACCGGCTCACCTCGTCAGTCGTCATCGGGCCCGTTCTCTCCGTGTGGAGCGATGGGCCCTATTAATTGCAATGGAGCTGCATCTGACCGTGTTAAGGATGTGGGTTCTCTTGTTGTTCAGAGGCATCAGCCCACTCAAGAAGTTGCAATGGAGCTGCATATGTTTGATTTGAAAGGATACGAAGCCTCGTTGCTGGAGGGCGCCTGGGTCACCCTGGAGGTGGCGCTCGCCTCCCTGCTGCTGGCGCTGCTGCTCGGCATGCTGGGGGCGCTCGCCAAGCTCTCCCCTTACAAGTGGGCCCGCGCCATTGCCAGCAGCTATACCACCCTGATCCGCGGCATTCCCGATCTGGTGCTGATGATGCTGCTCTTCTTTGGCGGCCAGGTGTTCATCAACGCTGTCTGTTCCTGGGTCAACGAGACCTACAATAACTGGTTGCTGCAGAGCAACCCGTCTCAGGAGTGGGTCTCCCTGCTGCCCGATTATGTGGATATCAGCCCGTTTGCCGCCGGTGTGGCGACCATCGGCTTTATCTTCGGCGCCTATATGACCGAGACCTTCCGCGGCGCCATTCTGGCGGTGGACAAGGGGGAGCTGGAGGCCGCCCGTGCTTTTGGCATGCGTTCGAGTCAACTCTTTGTGCGGATCCTCTTCCCCCAGATGATGCGCCACGCCCTGCCTGGCTTTGGCAACAACTGGCTGGTGCTGCTCAAAACCACCGCGCTGGTCTCCATCATCGGGCTCGATGACATGGTGCGCAAAGCGTCGCTGGCGGCGGGTTCGACCCAGCAACCCTTTACCTTCTACATGGCCGTGGCGCTCATCTTCCTGATCTTCACTGCCGTCTCTACCTCGGCGCTCAAGTGGGCCGAGCGTCACTACGCCATCAAAACGAGGTAAGCCATGGATTTTTCAATCATTCTCAAAGAGTGGCCCACCTACTGGGAGGGCCTCTACACCACGGTCTGGCTGGTGGCACTCTCCCTGCTGCTTGGCCTGATGATCGCCATCCCCCTGGGCATTTTGCGCAATAGCCGCAATTGGCTGATCAAGGGGCCGATCTGGGCCTACATCTACTTCTTTCGCGGCACTCCGCTGCTGGTGCAGCTCTTTATCATCTACTACGGCGCTGCCCAGTGGGAGTGGCTGAAGAACAGTGCAGCCTGGTCGCTCTTCTCCGAGGCCTGGTTCTGCGCGCTGCTTGCATTTACCCTCAACACCGGCGCCTATACCGCAGAAATCGTGCGCGGGGCGGTACACAACATGCCGCGTGGCCAGATTGAGGCGGCCAACGCCTTTGGCATGACCCGCTGGCAGACCCTGACCCGGATCATTCTGCCCAACTCGTTTCGCCGAGCGCTGCCTGCCTACAGCAACGAGGTGATCTTCATGCTGCAAGGCTCGGCGGTGGCGGGCATCATCACCATCGTCGATCTGACCGGCGCTGCGCGGATCATCAACTCCCGCTACTACAGTCCGTTCGAGGCGTTTTTGACAGCCGGTCTGCTCTATATGCTGCTCACCTTTGTCATCGTCTGGCTGTTCAAGAAGTGGGAGACACGCTGGCACGCCCATCTGCGGCCGCGCAGTGTGTGACCGGTTAACGCCAGATGAAAAGCCCCGCCACGTCGACGGGGCTTTTTTTCGCCCGGCAATTGCCATCGGCCGTTTGCCAAATTGTGGCCGAGCAGGGACAATGCCTGCCCGAGAGCTGCCGGCGTACCGGTTGCTGGCCTTTTTCCAGTTCGACGAGGTGTTATGTACCGGATCCTGTTTCAACACGCCGATTTTCTGGTTATCGACAAGCAGCCCGGCATCGGCATGCATGACGAGAAGGGAGAAGAGGGAGGAGAGACTGCGCCCGGGCTGGTCAATCGGGTGAAGGCCGATACGGGTCTGACCCTCTATCCGGTACACCGGCTCGACAAGATGACCTCCGGCTTGGTGCTGCTGGCCCGCACCACGGAGGCGAACCGCGAACTGAGCATGGCCTTTGCGGCCCGTGAGGTGAGTAAACAGTATCTGGCGCTCTCCGATCGCAAACCCAAGAAGAAACAGGGTTGGGTGAAGGGGGATATGCAAAAGGGGCGCGGCGGCAGCTGGATGCTGGCGCGTACTCTGGATAATCCTGCCATCAGCTGGTTTGATTCGGTATCGGTGCGCGAGGGGCTGCGGCTCTATCGCATCAAACCGCAGACCGGCAAGACCCACCAGATCCGGGTTGCCCTCAAAAGCATCGGCGCCCCCATTCTCGGGGATGAGCGCTATGGCGGTACGTCAGCCGATCGCGGTTATCTGCATGCCTGGCGGCTCAGTTTCACCCTGGCCGGCGAGCCCTTCGACTTTGTCTGTCCCCCCACGCAGGGGGCAGAGTTTGTCACCCCCGAGCTGACCGCCGCGATTGCCGCTCTTGCACCTTGAGGCTCCCATGATAAGCCGCTCGCCAGCTGAACCAGTGGTGCCGAAAGAGAGTGGGGGGAATCGAGAGTGCGGGAGTGCTGCGCGCTGGATCCTTGCCGACTTTGACGACACCCTGGCCCCCGGCGACAGCCACGCTGGTCTGCTGCGCTATATCCTGCGGCGCCGGATCTGGCCGCTGCTGTTGTTGCCGGTGATTGCGCTGGGTGGGTTGGTCTATCTGGTGCCCAGCCAGCGGCGGCGAGGTATATCCCTTATCTGGTGGGCCATCACGCTTTGGCTCTCTCCCCTCGGCTGGCGCAAGCTGGTGCGCGCCTACTGCCACACTCGTCCGGGGCTCTTTCGCGAGGCGCATCGGCTGCTTGAAGAAGAAGGGCATCGCTGCTGGGTGATCTCCGCCAGCCCCTGCGCACTGGTGCGAGCCCAGCTCTATCAGCAACTGCCCGGCCAGTTGCCCCACCGGATTATTGGCTCGCAAATGCACTACCGGCTTGGCGGCCTGATGCCGCGCTTCTACTGCCACGGTCAGCACAAGCTGCTGCCAGAGATCTGCGCCCTTGATACCGAGCTGGCCTTGAGCGATAGCCTGCACGATCTGCCGCTGCTGGGGTTGGGGAAAGAGGCGTGGTTGATCAATCCGACGCCCACGCGACTGCAAAAAGCCCGTGCCCGCTTGCCCCATCTGATGGTCAAAAACTGGCAACTGTAAGGCAAAGCTGACAGCCATGCGGGTCGTCACACTTTGATCCGCAGGGCTGCGGCTTGAATGTCACAATCCATTTACATCTTTTGCTGCCAGCTACGAAAAACTATCTGCAACCTGCCTCTTCTCTTCCTGCTACGCCCTGCCTCTAATGAAACAAGTTGTTAACACTTGCTGCGCGCTGCGTGCCGCAATCCGTTTTAACCGAATCAAGAGCAAGGAGCGCCCGATGAATGCCACCTCTTCCGCCACCCATACCATCAATCCGTTAGGCACTGACGGTTTCGAGTTCGTCGAGTACACGGCCCCCGATGCCAAGGGGATTGCCGCCCTCAAGAGCCTGTTTGTGTCGCTCGGGTTTGCCGAGGTCGCCAAGCACAAACACAAGCAGTGCTGGCTCTACCGGCAGGGGGATATCAACTTCGTGGTCAACGCCGAGCCCCACTCCCAGGCGGAGCAGTTTGCCAGCCTGCACGGGCCTAGCGTCTGCGGCATGGCATTTCGGGTGAGCGATGCGGGCAAGGCACAGCAGTTCGCCATCGCCAAGGGGGCCAAGCCCTTTGTCGGCAAGATTGGCCCCATGGAGCTCAACATTCCCGCCATCTACGGTATCGGCGAGAGCACCCTCTCCTTTGTCGACCGCTACGGCGACAAGGGCTCCATCTATGACGTGGATTTTGTCTTCTACCCCGACTGGCAGGCCCGGATGGCGGAGGTGGATGCCGGTCTCATCGAGATCGATCACCTGACCCACAACGTCCATCGCGGCAATATGGATGTCTGGTCCAACTTCTACGAGCGGATCGGCAACTTCCGTGAAATTCGTTACTTCGATATCGAGGGCAAGCTGACCGGGTTGCATTCACGCGCTATGACGGCTCCCTGCGGCAAGATCCGCATCCCCATCAACGAGTCGGCGGATGACAAGTCCCAGATTGAGGAGTACCTGCGCCAGTACAAGGGGGAGGGGATCCAGCATATCGCACTCTCCTCGGCCGACATCTACCACACCATCCGCACCCTGCGCAGCCGCGGCACCGGTTTTATGCCGACGCCGGATACCTACTACGAGAAGGTGAACAGCCGGGTCGAGGGGCATCAGGAGGATCTGTCTGCCCTCAAAGAGCTACGCATCCTCATCGACGGCTCCCCCACCAAGGATGGCATCCTGCTGCAGATCTTTACCGATACCGTGATAGGCCCGGTCTTCTTCGAGATCATTCAGCGCAAGGGCAACGAAGGGTTTGGCGAGGGCAATTTCAAGGCGCTCTTTGAATCGATCGAGCTGGACCAGATCCGCCGCGGCGTGCTGGATGGCTGCGAGGATGAGAAGGGTGCCCGCAAAGAGGGAGCGAGCAATGCGTAACTGGATTAACTTTCCCCACCGGGAGGGAACCCACTCCCGACAGGCTCATGCCGACCTGCCTGAACAGGCCATCTATGAGCGCGAGCTGGGGCGTAGTGGCTTTTTCGGCCCCGCCACCCACATGCACCACAAGCATGCCCCTACCGACTGGAGCAGTTGGGAGGGGCCGCTGCGGCCACGGCTGTTTGACTTGAATGCCCTCCAGGAGGAGGTGAGTTCACACTCCCCCTGGGTGGCCCCCGACATTCTCAGCAACCCCCACTGCCGCTACCGAGTCTGGCGGCTATCCGAGGCGATGCCGTTTCTGGTGCGCAATGCCGACGGCGACGAGCTGCTCTTTATCCACGAAGGGAGCGGCGAGTTCTTCTGCGACTACGGCCACCTGACTCTTCGCGATGGCGACTATGTGGTGATCCCCCGCGGTACCATGTGGCGCATTGAGCCGACGGCGCCCCTGTTCATCCTGATGATCGAGGCGACCAACGACAGCTATCAGCTACCGGAGAAGGGGCTGGTGGGCAATCACGCCATCTTCGACCCGGCGGCGCTGGATGTGCCCGCCATCAACGAACGCTTTTTGGCCCAGCAGGATGAGAATCCCTGGTCGCTGCAGGTCAAACGCCACGATCAGGTGTCGGTCATCACCTGGCCGTTCAACCCGTTGGATGCACAAGGGTGGCACGGGGATTTGTGCGTGGTGCGCCTCAACTGGCGGGATATCCGCCCGCTGATGAGCCACCGCTACCATCTGCCGCCGTCGGCTCATTCGACCTTTGTGGCGAGCCGCTTCGTGATTTGTACCTTCGTGCCGCGCCCCATCGAGAGCGACCCCGGCGCCCTCAAGGTGCCCTTCTATCACAGCAACGACGATTACGACGAAGTGCTCTTTTACCACGCCGGGGACTTCTTCAGCCGGGACAATATCGAGCGGGGAATGGTCACCTTCCATCCTGCCGGATTCACCCACGGCCCCCATCCCAAGGCGTTTGCGGCAGGGCAGGCCTATGCCAAGAAGTTCACCGACGAGGTGGCGGTGATGCTAGATACCCGCGATGCGCTGAACGTCGGCAGTCTGTGCGAACGGATCGAGAACACCCGGTATGTCTCCAGCTGGCAGCGCCCGGACGCGGCTGCTGGCAAATAAGGAATCGCTTATGAAATTGGCAACATTGAATAATGGCAAGCGCGATGGCGCTTTGGTGGTAGTGAGCCGGGATCTGACCCGGGCGGTGCGGGTGAGCGAGATTGCTTCCACCCTGCAGGCCGCCCTCGATGAGTGGGCCGAGGTTGCCCCCAAGCTGGAGGCTGTCTATCAGCAGCTTAACGAGGGCCGTGTGACCGAGGCATTCCCCTTTGACGAAGCGTCTTGCCTATCTCCGCTGCCGCGTGCCTACCAGTGGGCCGATGGCAGCGCCTACGTCAACCATGTGGAGCTGGTGCGCAAGGCCCGCGGCGCCGAGATGCCGGAGAGCTTCTGGCACGATCCGCTGATGTATCAGGGGGGCTCCGACAGTTTTCTCGCCCCCCGTGGGCCGATTGTCATGGGCTCCGAGGAGTGGGGGATCGATTTCGAGTCGGAAGTGGCCATCATCACCGATGATGTGCCGATGGGGGTAAGCCCGCAGGGGGCTGCCAGCCACATCAAGCTGCTGATGCTGGTCAACGATGTAAGCCTGCGCAACCTGATCCCGGGGGAGCTGGCCAAGGGCTTTGGCTTCTTCCAGTCCAAACCGTCCAGCGCCTTCTCGCCGGTGGCCATCACTCCGGACGAGCTCGGCGATGACTGGCGTGATGGCAAAGTGCATCTGCCGCTTCTGACCCACCTCAACGGTGCGCTGTTCGGTGCGCCAGAAGCCGGGGTGGACATGACCTTCAACTTCTTCGAGCTGATTGCCCATGCGGCCAAGACCCGGCCCCTTGGTGCGGGCTGCATCATCGGCTCCGGCACCGTCTCCAACTACGATCGCAGCGCCGGTTCATCCTGCATCGCCGAGCGGCGCATGCTGGAAATTCTTGATTGTGATCAAGCTATAACCCCCTATATGAAATTTGGTGATAGAGTGGCCATCACCATGCTGGATCGCAATGGCAAGAGTCTGTTTGGCACACTCTCCCAGCAAGTGGTGCAGGGTGGCAGCCAGACAGAGTGATGATCCCCGAGAGATGGGGGGCCGACAGGGGGCGAGGCTGCCTGTCGGTTGACAAAAGAAGGACGAAGTATGTTGCAGTTGTTTGGCTACTGGCGCTCGTCAGCCAGTTTTCGGGTGCGGATCGTGTTGCAGCTCAAGGGACTGGATTATGAGCAGCACCCGATCAATTTGCGGCAGGGGGAGCAGCGCGAGAAGAGTTACAAACGGATCAACCCGCAGGGGCTGGTGCCCTTTCTGGTGGATGGCGATGTGCAGATCGGTCAGTCGGTCGCCATCATGGAGTACCTTGACGAGACCTATCCCGCCCACCCCCTGATGCCCTCGGCCCCCGAGGCACGCGCCAAGGTACGCCAGATAGTCAACATGATCGCCTGTGATATCCACCCGCTCAACAACCTGCGGGTGCTCAACTATCTGGAAGAGCACTTCAGGGTGGGCAAGGAGCAGGAGGCGGTTTGGTATCGCCACTGGATTGACGAAACCTTTACCGCCCTTGAACAGCTGTTGATGACCACCGCCGGTATCTACTGCGTCGGCAACGAGGTCACTCTGGCGGATTGCATGCTGGTGCCCCAGGTCTACAACGCCCGCCGCTACGAGATGACGCTGGACGATTACCCCACTATCCGCCGCATCGTCGCCAACTGCGAACAGTTGCAGGCCTTTATCAAGGCAGCCCCTGCCAACCAGCCGGATGCGCAGCCCTGAGCGCGCGATGCTGCATTTTGATGGTTAAAGCAGCAAATACTCGTTGAGCCAGTGAGATGACTGGCTCACTCACGAAATATGTTCGCGCTGTTGCCAAAACTCAGCTTGTTTTGTGAACTGCCATGGCAGCCCTTCCTGTGTGTTGGAATGGCTGCCATGGTGGGATTGGCATCAATTAGTTCTGCATATCCGTGATGTAATAGGTCACGGGATATGTTATCGGTTTTTTCATGTCCTGATTCACGAGACCTACTTTTTTGGCATTTTCAATGTTGTAGGTTGCACGTCGACTCTCAGACGAGGTGATGGCCTTTAGCTCCTCTGCCGGAATTTTGGTGCAGGAGGAGTAAATGGTGCGAAAGAGCGAGTTGTATTTTTCAGCGTCGTCCAAAATACGCTGTGCCTGATCCGGCTTCAGGTAATCATTGATTTCATTTGCCGCGGCAGCAGGATGAAGTAAGAAAGATGCCATTGGCATGGCATAACGCTCATTCGATGCACAGTAAATTATAGTTGCAGAAGAGGCGACATTTGATGCGTTAATCATATTCAGCTTCGTTGGATTTTTACGCAACGCCTCGTAGGCCATATACCCGGAGTCCATATCGCCGCCTCCGCTATTGAGGTATATGTCTATATTTTTAATGTTGCGATAATTGCCGTTAATTTCATCAACAGAGGATAACAGCCAGGCCACTGTCTGCGGATCTATGCCTGCATTGAAGTAGATGGCTGCCTTATCTACATCTGTGTCATTGACCGTATTTCCCTTGATGAAAAAAATGTTGGCGTGCACATGTAGCGGTAATGCCAGAGCAAGCAAAATTAGTTTTTTTCTCAACATAGATACCTCATCGATAATATATTCAGGGACACATGGTTGCTGACAATATCACTATTTCAAATATCGGCATCTGAAAAAAGGATTGCTGTTAATTGATACTTACATTAATTCAGTGTCAGCTACCCTGATTTCACCTCCACATGACGAATGCCATAGTGCCAGTTATGTAGCAGGGGAATACACCATCCCATTCTTCGATACGTGGTGCTCTGTCCGAGCCTATGCTCACACTTTCAACGTCGGTTTTGTGGGCCATGTTCTGATCGTCGGTTTACTCTATTTGCCATAAGAAAAAGCCCTTCACCGTGGTGAAGGGCTTTTTGCTATCTGGCCTTTATCCGCTTGGGTTGCTCTGTCCGGGTTTAGTAGCCCTGCTGGTGCACGTCCATTACGGCGCGGCCAGACGGGTCGGCCATCTCCTTGAACTTGGCATCCCACTCCAGCGCGGTGGGGGTGGAGCAGGCGACCGACTTGCCGTAGGGCACGGTGCGGGCGGCAGCTTCCAGCGGGAAGTGCTCGTCGAAGATGGCGCGGTAGAAGTAGGCCTCCTTGGTGAGCGGGGTGTTGATGGGGAAGCGGAATGCGGCCGCCTCGAACATCTGATCCGTCACTTCCTGCTCTACCATGGCTTTCAGGCTGTCGATCCACGAATAGCCCACGCCGTCGGAGAACTGCTCCTTCTGACGCCACGCCACTTCGTGGGGCAGCAGGGCCTCGAACGCTTCGCGCAGAATGTGTTTCTCGATCTTGCCCTTGCCGCACATCTTGTCAGCCGGCTGCAAGCGCATCGCCACGTCCATGAACTCCTTGTCGAGGAAGGGCACGCGACCCTCCACACCCCAGGCGGCCATCGATTTGTTGGCACGCAGGCAGTCATAGAGGTGCAAGGAGGCGAGCTTGCGCACGTTCTCTTCGTGGAACTCGCGGGCATTGGGCGCTTTGTGGAAATAGAGGTAGCCACCGAACAGCTCGTCAGAGCCTTCGCCGGAGAGCACCATCTTGATCCCCATCGCCTTGATGTAGCGGGCCATCAGATACATGGGCGTGGAGGCGCGGATGGTGGTGACGTCATAGGTCTCGAGGTGATAGATGACGTCGCGCAGGGCATCCAGACCCTCCTGCACGGTGAAGTGGATCTGGTGGTGGATGGTGCCGAGGTGATCGGCCACTTTACGGGCGGCGGCGAGATCAGGTGAGCCTTCGAGCCCCACGGCGAAGGAGTGCAGTTGCGGCCACCAGGCTTCGCTCTTGCCATCGTCCTCGATGCGGCGCGCCGCATAGAGTTTGGTGATGGCGGAGATGACGGAGGAGTCCAGCCCGCCGGAGAGCAGCACGCCATAAGGTACGTCGCACATCAGCTGGCGTTTGACCGCCGCTTCCAGCGCCGCTTTCAGCTCGGCCTTGTCGCTGACGTTGTGCTCGACCGCGGCGTACTCCATCCAGTCGCGCTTGTACCACTGTTTGAGTTCGCCATCCTTGCTCCACAGGTAGTGTCCTGGCGGGAAGGTTTCGACGCTCTTGCAGACCGGTACCAGCGCCTTCATTTCGGAGGCGACATAGAAGTTGCCGTGCTCGTCGCGGCCGGTATAGAGGGGGATGATCCCCATGTGGTCGCGACCAATCAGGTAGGCATCCTGTTCGGCGTCATAAAGAATGAAGGCAAAGATGCCGTTGAGATCGTCGAGAAACGCCGGGCCCTTCTCCTTGTAGAGGGCGAGCAGCACTTCACAGTCAGATTTGGTCTGAAACTGGAAGTCGACCTTGAGGGTCTTCTCCAGCTCCTTGTGGTTGTAAATCTCGCCGTTGACCGCCAGCACATGGGTGCGCTCGGGGTTGTAGAGCGGCTGGGCGCCATTGCCCGGGTCGACGATGGCCAGACGCTCATGCACCAGAATGGCTTTGTCTGAGCTGTAGACGCCGGACCAGTCAGGCCCGCGGTGACGCAGTCGCTTGGACATCTCCAGCGCCGATTTGCGCAGGGCTACTGCATCGGACTTGATATCCAGAATGCCGAAAATTGAACACATTGGCGGTAATCCTCTTGATTTTTATATGAGCCCCCCACGTTTGGGCTCGAAATTCCATTTACATTCCTCGTCAGACACAATGCCTAGCGGAAAAACCTTTTGCAAGCGGGAAAACCGCAGAAAATCATGCCGTAAGCGTCAAGCGGATCAACAGGATAAGGGCTGCTGCAACGGGGCTGGGTGACGTGAACGTCAAGCCGAGGCGGGTTCGAAGATGACGTAGACCTTGCGACAGGGGGTAAGGGTCTCCCACTCGCCGACAAAGCCGGCCGGAATCACGAATTGATCGCCGGGTTTGAGGGCCAGCTGGCCGCCCTGACTGTCGTGGATCACCACATCCCCCTCCAGCAGCTGGCAATACTCGTGCTCTGTGTAGTGGATGGCCCAGCGGCCCGGCTCGCAAGCCCAGAAGCCCACGTGAAACTGCTGGCTGGGATCTGAGTAGTGGTTCCACACCGTCTGGCTCGGGTGGCCCGCTTTAATGCGCTCGGGGGCGGGCATCAGCGGGGTAGGGGCCGCCTCGTGGCGGTCGAGCAAAATCCAGTCGTTGAGGGTCTTCATGGTGCCTCCTTGGCTTCGGCAGATAGGAACGCGGGGCCATCCGGTCCCGCGTTTGTTCGTTTTATTAAACGAGGTTGTGCATAACTTAAACGATGCACATTCCCTTGCCAAGGGCCGCTGGCTGCAGGATCAGAGCGGCTGCAAACGGCGGATCACATGGCGGGCAAAGCCGCTGCCCGCTTCGTTGTAGACGTTGAACACCGCATCCACCCCCTGCTCCTTGAGGGAGGCGATATCATCCTCGAAGCGAACGATGGCGGCGATCTTGCCGGCAAAGCCGTGGCTGCGCAGCTTCTCGATGGCATAGAGATTCCCCGAGTGGTGGGGCATCGCCAGTAGCACCAGATTGACCTGATTGGAGAGCAGTACCTTGTCCCAGAAGTCGGTATCGGTGGCATCCCCCTCGATGACGTTCATCCCCTGGGCGCGCAGGGTGGGCAGCTTCTCGCTGTCGTTCTCCACCCCGAGGATGACGTTGCCGTACTTGTTCTCCAGCTCGAAGTAGGCCCCCTGACCGATCCGCCCCATGCCGAGGATGATCACCTCCGCATCGCCCAGCTCGATGGGTCTGTCTTCCGGATGAAGGTTGCTCGCCTGCAACCCCTTGAGCCAGTGACCGATGCGATGGTAGATCCGCTCGCTCTGGGCATTGAGCGGAGCGGAGATCATAAAGCTCGCCGCCAGCGCCAGCGAAACCGCCACCAGCCACTCGTAGGAGAGCCAGCCCGCCTTGGCGGCGATGGCCGCGACGATCAGGCCAAATTCCGAGAAGTTGGTGAGCGCCAGGGTGGAGAGCAGGGCGGTGCGTACCCGCAGGTGAGCGCCGCTGTAGACCAGATAGTAGAGGGCGCTTTTGAGCGGCAGGGCCAGTACCAGCGCCAGTGCCAGCAACATGGTGTCGTGGGTCGGCAGACCGTTGAGACCGATGGTGAGGAAGAAGCAGATAAGAAACAGGTCTTTGAGGTTGAAGAGCGCCTTGGCAAGGCCCGCCGCTGCCGGATGAGAGGCGAGCATCATACCGATGATGAGGGCTCCGAGATCCGGCTTGAGGCCGACCACTTCAAACCCGGCTGCCCCCACCACCAGCGCCAGAAAGACCCCGAACAGCACCTGCAGCTCGCCGTGACCGGCCCGCTCCAAGAGCTTGAACAGCAGCGGGCGCAGCAGCGGCAGTCCCAGCACCCAGAGCGCCCAGATGCTGGGCCACTTGCCGCTGGAAAAGGCCAGAAACGCCACCGCGAACACATCCTGCATCACCAGCACGCCGATGGCGATGCGGGCGTAGAGGGCATTCATGTCACTGCGATCTTCCAGCACCTTGACCGCAAAGACGGTGCTGGAGAAGGAGAGGGCAAAGCCCAGCAGCAGTGCCAGCTTCCAGTCCAGCGACAGGGCCAGCACCAGCCCGAGCCCCTTGCAAACCAGCAGTACCACGGTAAAGAGCAGGGTGGAGAGCAGCAGGTGCAGGCTGGTGGTGCCCCACACATCGCGCCGCATCAGGGTCTTGATATTGAGCTTGAGACCGATGGTGAACAGCAGCAGGGTGACGCCGAGATCGGCGATCTCGTTGAGGGCCGGGGTATTGTGATAGCCCATGCCATTGAGGATAAAACCGGCGGCCAGAAAGCCGAGCAGAGGGGGCAGGCCAATCAGATTGACCAGCATGCCGCAGCCAAAGGCCACGGCGATGAGAATGGGTTCCATAACAGGTCCAGCTGGGGCAGGGGAGACCTGCCCGGTTTAAATCCTTGGGTATCAGACGATATCGATGTCGACCACGGAGTCGAAGATGTGGTTCGGCCGAAACGGCATGCGGTCGATATCGGCGACCTTGCTCACCCCGGAGAGCACCAGCACCGTCTCGAGGCCTGCCTGAAAGCCCGCCAGAATGTCGGTGCGCAGGTTGTCGCCGATGATGATGGTGTCGTCGGAGTGGGCCTCCATCCGGTTGAGCGCCGCGCGGATGATCCAGGCGCTCGGCTTGCCGACGTAGAACGGCTTCTTGCCGGTCATCCGCTCGATGGGGGCGCACAGGGCGCCGCAGGCCGGGTGCATCATGGGGCCGTGGGTATCCGGGTTGGTGGCGATAAAGCGGGCCCCCTGATCGACGAACTTGGCCCCCTGCTGGATCATGGTCCAGTTGTAGTTGCGGGTCTCGCCCACCACCACGAAGTCGGGGTCGATATCGGTGATGGTAAAGCCGGCCTTGTAGAGCTCGTGGGTCAGCGCCCCTTCGCCGATCACATAGGCCTTCTTGCCATCCTGACGCTTGAGAAAGTCGGCGGTGCCCATGGCGGAGGTGTAGAAGCACTCCTCCGGCACCTCGATTCCGGCGGAGCGGAAGCGGTTTTGCAGATCTTTCTGGGTCTGGGCCGGGTAGTTGGTCAGAAACAGCAGCTTGCTGCCCTGCTCCAGCAGGCGATGGACGAAGCGGTCGGCGCCGGGAATGAGATCGTTGTTGTGCAGGATGACACCGTCGATGTCACAGATGACGTTCTTCATGAAAACTCCTTGTCAGGGCGCAGACGAGCTGCCAATCGGTAAGACGTTCAATCATTTATGATTTTTGTGACGCCATTATAAATCTGTTTGATGACAAGTCTCCCCTGTCTTGCAACTTGAGCGCACAATAAGCATGAAGTCGGGGCAATCGTGTGGAGGGGTTGCCCTCGGGATCTGGTCGCTGATGGAGCCGTCGCCATGGATAACCCTATTGCCGAACACTTTATAGCCGAATTGCCCAAGCTGGAGCTGCACCTTCACATTGAGGGCACCCTCGAACCCGAGCTGATGTTCGAGCTTGGCAAACGCAACAATGTGCCGCTGCCCTGGCCCGACGTGGCCAGCGTGCGCGCCGCCTATGACTTTGACTGCCTGCAATCCTTTCTCGACCTCTACTATCGCGGTGCCAGTGTGCTGGTGACCGAGCAGGACTTCTTCGACCTCACCTGGGCCTATCTTGAGCGGTGCGCCGCCGACAAGGTGGTGCATGTGGAGATCTTCTTCGACCCGCAGACCCACACTGCCCGCGGCATCCCCTTTGCTACCGTGCTCGGCGGTATCGAGCGGGCGCTGCAGCGCGGGGAGCAGGAGTTTGGCATCAGCTGGCGCCTTATCATGAGTTTTTTGCGCCACCTGAGTGAGGAGGAGGCGTTCGCTACGCTGGTAGAGGCTATGCCCTTCCTGTCACGGATCCACGGCATCGGCCTCGACTCGGGTGAGAAGGGCAATCCGCCCAGCAAGTTTGCCCGGATTTTTGCCAAATGCCGCGAACTGGGGCTGCCGGTGGTGGCCCATGCGGGCGAAGAGGGGCCTGCCGACTACATCTGGCAGGCGATCAACGAGCTGCAGGTGTGTCGCATTGATCACGGGGTGCGCTCGGCCGACGATCCCGAGCTGCTGCGCTATCTGGCCGATACCCGGTTGCCGCTCACCGTCTGCCCCCTCTCCAACACCCGGCTCAAGGTGTTTGACCAGATGGCCCACCACAATGTGCTGCGGCTGCTGGAGCAGGGGATCTGCGTCACCATCAACTCCGACGATCCCGCCTACTTCGGTGGTTACATGGGGGCCAACTTTGCGGCGCTGGCGGACGATCTCGGTGCCACTGCGGATCAGCTCTGCCGTCTCTCGCTCAATGCGGTGGAGGCGAGCTGGCTGAGCTTGGCCGACAAGGCGCGGCTGACCCGTGATATTCGCACGCATGCCGCCCGCCACGGGGTGCAGCTGCACTGAGTCAGGCATCAATGCCGTCGATATGAAATGCAGTTGATTTAAAAAGAGGCTCGCCATCACTGGCGGGCCTCTTTCGTTTCAATGGTCGGTGTGATTATCGAGGAAGGTCAGCGCTATGCCACCCGCACCAGAAACTTCTCGCCCTGTCCTTCGCGCTTGAAGCGCTCGAGCAGGGTCGGCAGTGACTCAAAGTCGCCGACCATCAGCGGCGGCAGGGTCAGCTCGCCGCTCGCCATCTGCTCCATCATGGCGACACCGGCGGCGACCAGTCGGCTCCACTGTTTGTCCGAGCCAAAGGCGTGCTGGGCACCCAGTGCAATCTCGTGCAACGAGTGGCAATGGGCAAAAGCGGGTAGCGGATTGTGCGGGATGCGCCCGAGCACAGTCACCATATGGCCGTAGTAGCCAAGGGTAGGCAGCAGGCTCTCTGCCTGTTGGCTCGAGACCAGATCGATGATCCCCTCGAACGGCTCGCTGCCGTTGGCGGCCTGCAAGGTGGCCAGCCAGTCGGGATCCCGATAATCGGCCACCCCCTGCACCCCGATCTGTTTGAGCCACTGATGGTGGCGTGGACTGGCGCTGGCAAATACCCGCGCCCCCTGCTGGAGGGCGAGCTGCACCGCAAAGCGGCCGACGCTGCTGCCGGCGCCGGTGATGAGCAGCGCTTCCCCGTGCAGGCGCGGCAGCTTGGCCAGTGCCTGCCAGGCGGTGAGACCGGGACAGGGCAGGGCGGCGGCCGCCTCGTCGCTCAGGGCATCGGGTACCGGCAGCAGGGCGCGTGCCGGCACTTTGGTGTGGCGGGCAAAGCTGCCGTGGTGGCGCAGATCGGTGTGGTAGGCGACCCGGGCGCCGAGACGCAGATGGCTGACGTTGGCGCCGAGCGCCACGATCGTGCCCATGCCATCGACGCCGGGCACCTGACCGTCCTGCCAGTTGGAGTGGCCATATTCGATCAGCTTCCAGTCCACCGGATTGAAGGCGATGACCCGGTTGGCCACCACTACCTCATCGGGGCCAAGGGGGGAGAGCGGGAGGTCGGCGAGGGTGAGCTGCTCCGGTTCACCCGGGGCATGCCAGCACCAGGCTTGGGTGTGATTCATGATGACTCCTTGCGAAACAGTGGGGAGAGCTTGATGAGATTATTGCAACAGCAAGACAGTAAAAATTCCACTGTTGCAATTGCGCAACAATACGGCAGGCCCCAACCTGTGGGGCCTGCTTAACGTGGTTTGCTGGCCATTGGCAAGCAACGGCCGGTTTTATGCGTCATCGGCCTGATAGGTCGGGTAGTCAGTCAGCCCCTTCTCGCCACCGCCAAACAGGGTGGCCGGATCGTGGGGGGCCAGCGGATAGCCGTGGCGCAGCCGCTCCGGCAGGTCCGGGTTGGCGACGAAGGGGCGGCCAAAGCCAATCATGTCGGCCCAGCCCGCCTTGAGGGCGGCGCGCGCCCGCTCGCCGTCATATTTGCCGGCATAGATCAGGGTGTTGGGGAAGGCATCGCGCAGACCCTGCTTGAAGTTCTCCGGCATCAGGGGGGCATCGTCCCAGTCCGCTTCGGCGATGTGCAGGTAGACCACGTTGAGCTGGCCCAGCAGGCGGGCGGCCGCCAGATAGGTCTCCTGCGGGTTGGCATCCACGGTGCCGTTGAGGGTGGTGAGCGGCGCAAGACGCACCCCGACCCGGTCAGCCCCGATCTCGCTGCAGACCGCTTCGGTCACCTCTTTGAGAAAACGCAGCCGGTTCTCCAGCGAACCGCCGTAGCCGTCGGTGCGGGCGTTGGACTCGGAGTCGAGGAACTGGTTGATGAGGTAGCCGTTGGCGGCGTGCAGCTCGATGCCGTCAAAACCGGCGCTGATGGCGTTGCGAGCCGCCTGACGGAACTGGCCCACTACCGCATCGATATCGGCCTGGGTCATGGCGCGCGGGGTGACGGTCTCGACAAAACCGGGGGCATCGCTGCCGTTATCGACAAACACCTTGACGCCGACCGCGGGCAGGGCCGAGGCCGAGATGGGCTGGGCGCCGCCGATGTTGTCCGGATGGGTGACCCGACCGACGTGCCAGAGCTGGGCGAAGATGGTGCCATGTTTGGCGTGAACGGCGTCGGTCACCCCCTTCCAGCCGGCGATCTGATCGGCGCTGTAGATACCCGGCGTCCAGGCGTAGCCCTTGCCCATGGGATCGATCTGGGTGCCCTCGCTGATGATAAGGCCGGCACCGGCACGCTGGGCGTAGTAGGTGGCCATCATGGCGTTGGCCACATCACCGGGCTGACTGGCACGGGAGCGGGTCATGGGGGGCATGACGATGCGGTTGGCAAGGTGCAGCTGACCCAGTCGCTGCGGGCAAAACAGGTGATCGTGGCTCATCTTGAGTTCCTCATGGTGGGATTGAGGGTGACTCTAGCCGCCAATAGCGTTGCAACAAAGAGGGGTAATTGCACCATTGAATTGCACTGCATGCAGCAATCGCGATTGGAAGGGAATGAACGTCGCGGCGGATGGCTGGCGGGGCCAAGCGGGCGCCGCAATCGGTGCATCATATGCAAAGGAAAGGCGAATAAAAAAAGAGGGCTCACAGGCCCTCTTGTCATGGTGGTTTTACGCAGGATTAGCCAGCGACCGGCATCACCCGCACCCGCTCGATGCGCCGCTCGCTCACCTCCAGCACCTCGAAGTTGAGCGCCTGCAGTTGCAGCTGCTGGCCCGGGGTGGGCAGGGTGCCGAAGTGGGAGAGCAGCATGCCGGCCAGGGTCACGTACTCGTCGCTCTCGCTCACCAGCCCCTCGTGCTCCAGCACCTGCTCCACATGGTGGATGTTGGTGCTGCCATTGATGAGCCACCCTTCGCCATCGCGGATCATGTCTGGGGTTTCATCTTCATCCGGCAGTTCGCCGACAATCGCCTCCAGCAGGTCGTGGGTGGTGACCAGACCCTGGATCACGCCGAACTCGTCGGCCACCAGAATGAGGCTCCCCTTCGCCTTGCGCAGCTCCGCCAGCAGCTTAATCACGTTGATGGTCTGCGGCACGATAATGGGGTCGTTCTGCTTGGCCAGCGCGCTTAAGGATTGCCCTTCGTTGAGGGCAAACAGCAGGTCGCGCGCCTTGACCACGCCGATCACCTCGTCCAGATCCCCGTCACAGACCGGGAACAGGCTGTGGGGTTCGCGTTGCAGCAGGATGCGGATATCCTCGCTGGAGTCGTTGATATCGATCCAGGCCATCTCGGAGCGCGGCGTCATGATGGTGCGGATGGAGCGCTCGGCCAGCGACAGCACGCCGGTCACCATGTAGCGCTCCTCCTCGCCAAAGCTCACCGGTGCGGCGGCCGGGGCATCCAGATCGTCATCCGGTCGGTCCTGATACGCCTTGCTCCCCATCAGCTTGAAGATGGCTGCGGTGGTGCGCTCGCGCAGCGGCTGTTTGGCTTCGTGGCGCATGGCGCTGTGCTGGGCCAGCTGGTTGAAAAACTCAATCAGCACCGAGAAGCCGATGGCCGCGTAGAGGTAGCCCTTCGGAATATGGAAGCCGAAGCCCTCCGCCACTAGGCTGAAACCGATCATCAGCAGGAAGCTCAGGCAGAGCACCACCACGGTCGGGTGGGCGTTGACGAAGCGGGTCAGCGGCTTGGAGGCGAGCACCATCACCACCATGGCGATGGTCACGGCGGCCATCATCACACCGAGGTGTTCCACCATGCCGACGGCGGTGATGATGGAGTCCAGCGAGAAGACCGCGTCCAGCACCAGAATTTGGGCGATCACCACGCCGAAGCTGGCGTAGGCGCCGACCGGGCCATCATCGTGAGGTTTGGCCTCCAACCGCTCGTGCAGCTCGGAGGTTGCCTTGAACAGCAGGAAGATACCGCCCCCCATCAGGATCAGATCGCGACCGGAGAAGGGGTGATCCCAGATATGCAAAATGGGGGTGGT
This sequence comes from Aeromonas sp. FDAARGOS 1410, assembly GCF_019048745.1. NCBI lineage: Bacteria > Pseudomonadati > Pseudomonadota > Gammaproteobacteria > Aeromonadales > Aeromonadaceae > Aeromonas > Aeromonas sp. FDAARGOS 1410. The sequence goes on from NZ_CP077401.1 coordinate 2,325,863, forward strand.
GAGGGTGACCAGCCACGACATCACGCTCAAGAGCACCAGCCGCATCAGCAGGGCGAGGCCAAGGCCGAGTACGCGCGCCTTGTCCCGCTGGGCGGGGGGCAGCTTTTTCACCAGAATGGCGATGAAGACCAGGTTGTCGATCCCGAGCACGATCTCGAGAATGATCAGGGTAAAAAGACCGATCCAGATGTGGGGATCCAGCAGCAATTCCATTATGTGACCTCAAAAAAACAGACAGAGCGAACAGTGAACAGGGCTAGCGAAAGCCGCAGCAGCAAGGCAATGGCGTTATTCAGAGGCGCTGGTTAAGCAGAAACAGATAGCTTTTGACGGGAAGAAACGAAGGGCAACTTCGGGGATTGTCCATGATGGGCAATAAAACCTCGGGTTAAAAATGAGCCCTGATGATAGCGGCTGGCGCCAATTTGGCAAGTGGGCGGTGTCGGGATGTGACGCAGCCGGTGGAGGCTGGCAGGCAGCCTCCACCGGTTATCGGGTTACAACCAGCGCTTTTCGCGGGTGAAACAGACCGAGAGCCAGGCATCGCCCAGGGTGTCGCCGAGGCGGGACCAGAGCTCCTGACGCAGGGTATCCTGCCGCTCGACGGGCCACTCCTGACCCGGGGCGACCAGAATGTTGAGTTCGAGATCGAAGCGGCGACCACTTTTCGCCAGATGGCTGTAGCACTCGACGCCGTGACGCTGGCGCAGCGCCTCGACTTCGTTCTCGACCAGCTGGGAAACATCCCCTCTGGGGGCGATTTTCAGCACTTCCCGCAGGTTGCGACCGAGCACCTTGATGGGAATGAGGGTGGCGCAGAGGGCCAGCAGTGAAACCAGCACCGGGTCGATATAGCGGTTGTATTGGCCGTAGCCGATGGCATCGAGGCCGATGGCAACCACGAAACCGATAAGCAGGGTGGCACTGAGCAGGGTATCCACCAGCCACTCCTTGGAGTCTACCCGCACCAGTTCGGAGTCAACCTGCTCGGCGACCTGGGCTTCAATCCGGTAGAGGATGGCGCAGAAGAAGGTGGAGACAACGGCATAGATGAGGGCATGACCGAGATCGATCTCCCGTCCCCCTTCAAACAGGGTGGTGAGGCCGTTGTAGAGTGCCGCCAGACAGAGCAGCAGAATAATGGAGCCATTGATGACGTTGGCGATAGGCTCGAAGTGCGCATAGCCATACTGGAAACGGTCATCGGAGGGGCGGGTGACGAGGTAGGCGGTGACCAGACCGAGGCCCGTCATGCCCATGCTGAACAGGGTAAAGATACCATCGAGCATGATGGCGTTGGAGCCAACGAACAGGCCGTAGCCGATGCCGAAGATGGCGAAAGTGATGCAGCCAAACAGCGACAGGGTGAGCGCCTGCTTCTCTGTGGTGACCAGCGTACTGATAACATGGCTGTGGTGAGCCATAAGAGTCCTCCTTTCAAATGGTTAATATTGCTACGCGCAAGCGGTTTTCGAGCTGATATACTGCCCGCTCACATGTGAGCGGACTGGCCTGATTACCATTGACGGGCGATGGGTCAGTCGTAGTCGCCGGGGTGCCGGCATCAAGCAAATAAGGGAACAAGGATTCATGATCCCGAGACTCGATTACCAGGACAGTTTGTCACCCACAACCCTGTCGTTCCTAGAGTTGCTAGGGCGCAGCGCCTTTCGTGGTGATATCGAAAAGTCTTATGCAAGCCGGTTGGCGATGGCGACGGACAACAGCGTCTATCAGGTAGTACCTCAGGCGGTTCTCTATCCGCGCAGTGCGGACGACATAGCAGTGATGCTCAAGCTGGCGGCGGAGCCGGCGTACCACACTCTGAGTTTTTTCCCTCGCGGTGGCGGTACCGGCACCAACGGTCAGTCATTGGGCGGCGGCATTATCGTCGATCTCTCCCGTCATATGAACCAGATCATGGAAATTAATCTGGAAGAGGGGTGGGTGCGTGCCCAGGCCGGGGTGGTGAAAGACCAGCTCAACGCCTATTTGAAACCCCACGGCTACTTCTTCTCGCCGGATCTTTCCACCTCCAACCGCGCTACCCTGGGTGGCATGATCAACACCGACGCCTCGGGGCAGGGCTCGCTGGTTTACGGCAAAACCTCGGATCACGTGCTTGGCCTCAAAGCCGTGCTGGAGAATGGTGACCTGATGGCGACCGAGCCGCTGACCGGTGAGCGACTTGCCGACAAGCTGGCGCTGGAGAATCGGGAAGGGGAGATCTATCGCACCCTCTATCGTATCGGCAAGGAGCGCCGCGCCGACATCGAGGCGACCTTCCCCAAGCTCAACCGCTTTTTGACCGGTTACGATCTGAAGCACCTCTATCAACCTGATACCGATACGCTGGATGTCAGCCGGGTGCTGTGCGGATCTGAAGGGTCTCTCGGCTTTATCACCGAAGCCAGACTCAACATCACACCCATCCCGCGCTACCGCACCCTGGTCAACGTCAAATACGACAGCTTCCCCTCCGCCCTGCGCAACGCCCCCTTTATGGTTGAGGCCCAAGCGCTGTCGGTGGAGACTGTGGACTCCCGGGTGCTCGGGCTGGCCCGCGCCGACATCATCTGGCATTCGGTGAAAGAACTTATTCAGGATGTGCCCGGCAAGGATCTGCAGGGGCTCAACATCGTCGAATTTGCCGATACCGACGAGGCTGCGCACAAGGCCAAGGTGGCGGAGCTCTGCCGCCGTATCGACGCGCTGCTGGCCAACGGTGAAGCCGGGATCATCGGCTATCAGGTGTGTGACCACCTGCCGAGCATAGAGACCATCTACGCCATGCGCAAGAAGTCGGTGGGGCTGCTCGGCAACGCCGAAGGGCGCAAGAAGCCGGTGGCGTTCACTGAAGATACCGCGGTGCCGCCAGAGTCGCTGGCCGATTTCATCATGGAGTTTCGTGCTTTGCTGGACGCCCACGGCCTTGACTACGGCATGTTTGGCCACGTCGATGCCGGTGTGCTGCATGTGCGACCGGCGCTCGATTTGTGCGATCCCGAACAGGAGGTGCTGCTGCGGCGCATCTCCGATCAGGTGGTGGCCCTTACCGCCAAATATGGCGGCCTGATGTGGGGTGAGCACGGTAAGGGCTTTCGCTCCGAATACAGCCCCGCCTTCTTTGGCGAGCTGTGGGAAGAGCTGCAGCGGGTCAAGGGGGCGTTCGACCCGGCCAACCGCATCAACCCGGGCAAGATCTGCGTCCCCTATGGCTGCGATGCCGAGCTGGTGTCGGTGGATGGGCCCAAGCGCGGCAAGTATGATCGCCAGATCCCGGTGGCGGTGCGCGAGAGTTATACCCGGGCCCTCGATTGCAACGGCAACGGTCTCTGCTTCACCTTCGAAACCGACTCCCCCATGTGTCCCTCGGTTAAAATAAGCCGCGACCGCCGTCACTCACCCAAGGGGCGGGCCGGCCTGATGCGCGAGTGGCTGCGTCAGTTGGCGGAGCAGGGGTTCGATCCGTTGGCGGAAGAGGTGGCACTTCACTCCGGCGGCGTGCGCTTCAAACAGCTGGTGGACAAGGTGCGCAACAGCTGGGCCAAACAGCGCGGCGAGTATGACTTCTCCCACGAGGTGATGGAGGCGATGGCTGGCTGCCTTGCCTGCAAGGCGTGCACCAGCCAGTGCCCGATCAAGGTGGATGTGCCCGATTTTCGCGCCCGCTTTATGCAGCTCTACCACGGTCGCTACCTGCGCGCGCCCAAGGATTATTTCGTCGGCACCGTTGAAAGCTATGCGCCGCTGCTCGCCAAAGCGCCGAAGCTGGTCAACTTCTTCCTGGAAAAAGAGTGGGCCCAGAAGGCGGCTGAAAAGGGCATCGGCATGGTCGATGTGCCGCTCTTGAGCGTGCCGACTCTGGCAGAGGAACTGCGTGATAACCGCGCCCGTTACTTCGACCTGCCGGGTCTGGAGGCCATGACTCCCGAGCAGCGCCAGAAGGTGGTGCTGATCGTGCAGGACCCCTTCACCAGTTATTACGATGCCCCCGTGGTGCGGGATCTGGTGAAACTCGCCAGCAAGCTCGGGTTCCAGCCCTACCTGCTGCCCTTCAAGCCCAACGGCAAGCCCCAGCATATCAAGGGGTTCCTGCGCGCCTTTGCCCGCACCGCGGCGAGCAGCGCCCAGTTCCTCAACAAGATTGCGGCGCTCGGCATTCCCATGGTGGGGGTGGATCCGGCCATGGTGCTCTGCTATCGCGACGAGTACGCCAAGGCGCTGGGGCCGGCGCGCGGTGATTTTCAGGTGATGTTGCCGCAGGAGTGGCTGCTCTCGCTTCCGGCCGACGTGCTGCCGAAACGTGAAGATCAGACTGCAGAGCCCTGGTATCTCTTTGCCCACTGCACCGAGAAGACTGCCAAGCCCTCGACCCACGGCGACTGGGGTACCCTGTTTGGCCGCTTTGGCGCCAAACTGCAACCGGTCTCGGTCGGTTGCTGCGGCATGGCGGGCACTTATGGCCACGATGTCAAACAGGTGGAGAACTCCAAGGGAATTTATGGGTTGAGCTGGGCCGAACCGCTGGCCCGTTTGCCACAGGATCGCTGTCTGGCTACCGGTTATTCCTGCCGCAGTCAGGTCAAACGGATGGAGGGAGAGAAGATCAAACATCCGCTGCAAGCCCTGCTGGAGCTGCTCTGATGCTGCGATTTCCCAAGCGGTTTCGGGTGCCGAAAGCCTATCGGCACCCGCGTTTCTTGTTGTTGCCCGCCACCCCCGCTCAGGCGGTGGTGGAGTTTGTCGCCATCCTGCGCGAGCGCGAGCAACTCCATCAGCTGTTTCGGCCAAACGATCTCTGGCCCTCCGCCAATTTCAGCCTGAGTCAGCACGAAGGGGATCTGGAGTGGCAGCAGTCGGAGTTTCTGGCCAAGCGCTCGTTCGCCTATGGCCTCTGGAGTCCGGATCGGGAGCCGCAATTCTGGGGCGGGGTTTATCTCTACCCTTCGGTACTGCCGGAAGTGGAGGCGGAGCTCTTTTTCTGGAAGGTGGCCGAGGCTCCCATCAGTGATGAAGAGTTGGAAGGACTGCTGCGCGACTGGCTCGCCAACGTGTGGCAGTGGTCAGAGCCCCGCTTGCCGGGTCGGGAGATGCCCTGGGCCGAGTGGCCCGGCGTCACCTACCCCTGGTAAGGGGGCCGGTTTCAGGTTTTTTCCTGCCCCGGCTGCTGGCCGGGGCAGGCTTGTTGTGCAATGCAGTGATGCTCCATTTTCCCCATGCAATTGAAGGAGTTCTCTTTTCATGAGTCAGGAATCATCCCCCATCTGGCGCAGACCCATGAGCCTTGAAGGGCTCAACGCTAGCTCCCGTAATACCCTGATGGCCCACCTCGATATCATCTATACCGCCTTTGGCTCCGACTGGCTGGAGGCCACCATGCCGGTGGATCACCGCACCCACCAGCCGCTCGGTATGTTGCACGGTGGTGCCTCTGTGGTGCTGGCAGAGACGCTGGGATCGCTCGCGGCCAATATGGCGGTCGGGCCTGACAGCTATTGTGTGGGTCTGGAGGTGAACGCCAACCATCTGCGAGCCAAGCGGGAAGGGGTGGTAACGGGGCGCTGCTCGCCACTGCATCTGGGGGCGACGACTCAGGTGTGGCAGATAGAAATTCGCGATGAACGTGGTCGTTTATTGTGCACCAGCCGGTTGACCATGGCGGTGCTCAAGCACAAGCGGGGCAAGGACTCCGGAGAGGAACGATCTGCAATAACGCATCATGAGTGAAAAATAAGCAAGCTTAACTCGCAAGATCCCTCTATAATTGCCAACGTCTTGAGAGGCTTATCACATTTTTCAAGACAGCAGAACAAAGTGGCGCTATAATCGCCGCCTTTTTGCTATTCCGCGGTGTTAGCCGCCTGCCTTAATCTGGAAGAATCTATGTCTGATACCGAACAACTGCCCCTTTTTAGTGAGCTTGGACTGGCCGCGCCTGTATTGAAAGCGCTGCAGGACGTGGGCTATGAGCGCCCGTCCCCCATCCAGGCCGCAGCAATTCCCCACCTGATGGCGGGCCACGATCTGCTGGGGCAGGCGCAAACCGGTACAGGGAAGACCGCTGCTTTTGCCTTGCCTCTGTTGTCTCGTCTGGAAGCTGGTAACCGCAACACCCAGATCCTGGTGCTGGCGCCGACTCGCGAACTGGCTCTGCAGGTGGCTGAAGCGTGCCAACGCTATGCCCACCACATGCCTGATTTCCACGTGCTGCCCATCTACGGTGGCGCCTCCTACGAAACCCAGACCCGCGCTCTGCGTCGCGGTGCTCAGGTTGTCGTCGGTACTCCGGGCCGCGTGATGGATCTGATCCGTCGCAAGAACCTGGATCTCTCCGGTCTGAAAGCTCTGGTGCTGGACGAAGCGGACGAAATGCTGCGCATGGGCTTCATCGACGACGTGGACTGGATCATGGATCAGTGCCCGGCCGGTCGTCAGGTTGCGCTCTTCTCCGCCACCATGCCGGAGCAGATCCGTCGTGTGGCCCAGAAGCACCTGAAGCAGCCCAAAGAGATCAAGATCGCCTCCAAGACTGCTACCGCCACCACCATCCGCCAGCGTTACTGGCAGGTGACCGGTCTGCACAAGCTGGACGCCATGACCCGTCTGCTGGAAGTCGAGCCTTACGAAGCTCTGCTGGTGTTTGTGCGTACCAAGAACGCCGCTGAAGAGCTGGCTGGCAAGCTGGCCGCTCGTGGCCACGCCTGTGAAGCGCTGCACGGCGACATCCCGCAGAAGCTGCGTGAGCGTACCGTTGACAAGCTGCGTCAGGGCCAGCTGGACATCCTGATCGCCACCGATGTGGTTGCCCGTGGTCTGGACGTTGAGCGCATCACTCACGTAGTGAACTACGACATTCCGTACGACACCGAATCCTACGTTCACCGTATCGGCCGTACTGGTCGTGCCGGTCGCAAGGGCGAGGCCATCCTGTTCGTGGCTCCGCGCGAGCGCCGCATGCTGCGCGCCATCGAGCACGCAACCCGTCAGGCCATCGAGCCGATGAAGATGCCGAGCACCGAGGACATCAACCAGCACCGTCTGGCCAAGTTCAAAGAGCGTATCCGCGAAACCATGATGGGCGAAGAGCTCGAGATCTACCACAACCTGGTAAACGAGCTGATCGAAGAAGATTCTGCCGATCCGCTGGAGCTGGCTGCCGCACTGGCCAAGCTGGTACAGGGCGACCAACCGCTGCTGCTGGATGACTCCATCCCGGATCCGCTGTTCAACAACAGCAACGATCGCGGTGGCTTCGAGCGTCGTGACTTCAATGACCGTGGCGGTCGTGACTTCGGTGACCGTGGCGATCGTCCGGCCCGTCGTATGCCTTCCCTGGAGCCGCGTCCGCTCAAAGACAACCCGGATGTGGAGATGGAGCGCTACCGCGTAGACGTGGGTGCCCATCACGGCGTCAAGCCGGGCCAGATCGTGGGCGCCATCGCCAACGAAGCGAACATCGAGAGCCGCTTCATCGGCAACATCGACATCGCTGACGACTTCTCCACCGTCGATCTGCCCAAGGGCATGAGCGCCGATGTGCTGGAAGTGATCAAGAAAGCCCGTGTTTGCCAGCGTCCGCTGCAGATCACTCGCTACACCGAAGTGCCGGCCGGTGGCAACACCAGCAGCCGTCCGCCGCGCGGTGATCGTCCGTTCCGTGGCGACCGTCCTTTCAACAAGGATCGCCGTCCGCAGGGTGACCGTCCCTTCAACAAGGATCGCCGTGAAGGCGGTTTCGACAAGGGTCGCAAGTTCGGTGGCAAGCGCCGCGATAGCTAATCCCTGATTGGTAATGCCAGAAGGCCGCTCATTGAGCGGCCTTTTTTATGTTTTCCTGATGGTGCTTCGCCATAGCGAATCGAGGGTGCACAACTCACTTCGGTGATAGAAACGAGAGCCAAAAGGGCATTATTTTTTTGTTAAACGGTTGTGAGTGATAGGGGAGTGGTGTCATCCTGTCTCAGGACATTGAGGTCGTAGTCAATAAGGTGTGCCTCTGCTTGTGTTGTGTGGCTGCGACTTTAGTCGGTATCCCCTCTCTTTCGTTTGCATATGGCAGAAGAGAGTACGATTAATAAACTGAACACAATGACATGGAGGTTCATCATGACCGGATGGTTTGGCAGAGTGCTGTTGTTGTCTGGGTGTCTCGTATCAAGCGTGGTGCTGGCAGACGATGCGTTTCTGACGATTAAGGGTGATGGGTGTTGCAATGGCAAGGGGCAGATTAGTCTGACCCGGGCCGAGTTTGAGGCACTGCCGCAAAGCGAAGTGACCACCAAAACGCCCTGGACCGAAGGCAGTCACACTTACCGCGGGGTGCTGCTGCGGGAGCTGGTGAAGAAATACGGCCTAAAGAGCAGCGAAGTGAAGGCGATAGCCGTCAATGATTACTGGGCTGCCGTGCCTGTCGAGGATGGTGGCAAGTATCCTGTGCTGGTTGCCGAGAAGCAGGATGGCAAGCCGCTGACCCTGCGCAACAAAGGACCTCTCTGGATTATCTACCCGCTCTCTGATTACCCCGACCTGAACAAGGAGCTCTATCACAGCCGCATGGTGTGGCAGCTGATTGGGCTAGAGAGCAAGTAACATGCTGCGCGGCAAGTTTGTCAGCCTGATCCTGATGGTGACTGCCTTTTTGGGGGTCGCCATCTGGTCGGTCTGGAACTATGACCGCGCATTCAATGCAGTGACTCGCTATACCCAGTTGTCAGCCTGGGCGTTGGCACAGTTGGAGTTGGAAGTTCACGGTTTTGGCGAATCACTCCAGCTTTATCGCGCCAGCTCGGTGAGTCAGGAGGAGATGAACAAGCGGTTTGACATCGCCTGGAACCGACTTGATGTTTTCCTGCATGGTGAAGAGGCAAAGCCGGTCAGGTCTCGCTTTGGTGCTGCCCAAGCCGCGGGGCAGCTGATGTCGCTGTTTGAAGAGTACGAACAGGATGTGGTGAGCGGAACGCGCGATTCGACCCGGTTAGCTCGTTTCTCGATAGAACTCGATCGCGATCTGGCGGCTATTCGTGATGTCATGGTGAAGAACTTTACCGGCCCCTCTGCCATTGCTCAGCGCGAACTGCTCAATGAGTCGCGTACCCAGAATTTTGCCATTCTCGCCTTTCTGATGTCGGCAACTATGGTGATGCTGGTGATGCTGTTTCGCGAAGTGCGTCACCAGCAGTTTCTTGCGTGGAACGATCCCCTGACCCGTCTCCCCAATCGGGCGGCGCTTATCAAGCACCTGAAGTTGCGGGCAGCCTATCGTGGCGGCGGCAGCAGTATCACTGTCTGCCTGGTGGATCTGGGCCACTTTCGTGAAGTGAACGACAGCCTGGGATATGAGATAGGGGATGGGCTGCTGAAACAGCTAGCCGAACGGATTCATAGCGTGGCGGCACCAGGTATTTTTGTGGCCCGCACCGGCAGCGACGAGTTTGCCATCATTATCTCCGGCGCCATGCCGACCTATCTGCGTTTCCCCTTTCTGGAGCAGTTGCGCACCGAGTTGGCCGATCTGGCCTTTGCGGCAGATCCGGCGCACCGGGTCAGGGTCTTTATGGGGGTGAGCCAATACGCTCGTCCGGTACATACTCCGGAAGAGATGCTGCTGTTTGCCGATATCGCCCTCGATAGTGCCAAGCGCCAGCGGCTTCATCGTTCAGTGGTCTTCTCCCGAGCCATGCATCAACACTACCTGCGCAACCGCCGCCTCTCGACCGAGTTGCGTGAATTGATCCAGAGCCCCGAGTGCCAGCAGCTCTGCCTCTACTATCAGCCGATAGTGCGTGGTCAGAGTGCTGTCCGGCTGGGGGCCGAGGTGCTGATCCGCTGGAATCATCCGGAATATGGCTTTATTCCGCCGCTCGATATCATCGCGCTGGCAGAGGAAAACGGTCTGGGAGAGGCGCTGGGGCTCTGGATTTTCCACCGTTTGCAGCGTGATCTTTCCATCTTCCCGCAAGATCTGGTGGAGTTGCTGGAGATCTCGGTCAACCTCTCCAGCTCCATGTTCAATATGGGGCTGGCCGCCAATGTAGAGGAGAGGATGAGTGTCGGTCCGCTCGGGTTACAGCAGTTGATCGTGGAACTGACCGAGACCATAGCGCTGGATGATATCGAGCTGAGCAAGCAGATCATCGCCTCATTGCGCCACATCGGGGTGCGGGTGGCGCTCGATGATTTTGGAACCGGCTGGTCCTCATTCTCATATCTGCGTGAGCTCTATTTCGACAAGCTGAAGATTGACCGCTCCTTTATCACCGCCATCGACAACGATACCCGGCAAGCACTCTTTGTTGAGGCTATCACCTCGCTCTCTCATCAGCTGGGGGTGCGCGTCGTGGCCGAAGGGGTGGAAAACAACGACGAACTCAAGGCGGTGCTGAGCATAGGGGTAGACGAGATCCAAGGGTACTTCTACTCAAGGCCGTTGACCTTGCAGGACTTTCTCCAGTTCTGCCACCGCTACTTTGTAAATCGCGCCATCATGCAGGAAGTGGCGCTCGGGTAGAGCAGCAAACAGCTTGCCATCAGCAACAAAAAGGCGGCCAACAGGCCGCCTTTGCTATCTAGACAGTGCCATTTTCAGATCAGAGCACCATGGCGGCAATCCAGCCGAAGATAACCAGCGGGATATTGTAGTGGATGAAGGTGGGCACCACGCTGTCCCAGATATGGTCGTGCTGACCATCAGCGTTAAGGCCCGATGTGGGGCCGAGGGTTGAGTCCGAAGCAGGCGAGCCTGCATCCCCCAGCGCACCGGCGGTACCGACCAGCGCGATGATTGCCATGGGAGAGAAACCCAGCTGCAGGCAGAGCGGCACATAGATGGTGGCGATAATGGGCACGGTGGAGAAGGAGGAACCGATCCCCATGGTGATGAGCAGACCCACCAGCAGCATCAGGAAGGCGGCAATGCCTTTGTGCTGACCGATGGAGCTGGAAACGACCTGAACCAGACTTTCGACGCCGTGAGTCGCCTTCATGACGGCGGCAAAGCCGGCGGCGGAGATCATGATGAAGCCGATCAGCGACATCATGCGTACCCCCTGGGTGAAAGCATCCTGGCTCTCGCGAAACTTGATGACGCCACCGCAGGTGAAGATGACGAAACCGGCCAGCGCACCCAGCACTATGCTGTTGGTCGTCAGCTGGAGACCAAGTGCGACACCGATAGCCAGCAGGGCAACCCAGATATGGTTGAGATTGAGCTCAACGGTTTCCGGCTCGGCTTCCAGGATCTTGGCCAGGTCATACTGGCGGGGTTTGCGGTAACTGAAGAACACTGCAATCAACAGGCCCAGTACCATGCCACAGCCCGGGATGGCCATGGCCAGCGGGATCTGGCTGGAGGTGATCGGCACACCGTTATCGATGAGGTTTTTGGCCAGAATATTGTTCAGGAAGATGCCGCCAAAGCCGATCGGCAGCACCATATAGGTGGCTGTCAGGCCGAAGGTGATGACACAGGCCACCTGACGACGGTCGATCTGCATCTGCGCCATCACGTGGAGGAGAGGTGGGATCAGGATCGGAATAAAGGCGATATGCACCGGGATGATGTTTTGCGAGGAGATGGATACTGCCAGAACGGATGAGAGCAGCAGGGTCTTGACCCACAAAATACGGCTGCTGCTGGCATCCTTGCCCAGCTGGCTGATCACCTTGCTGGCCAGCAGGTCGGTGATCCCGGAGCGGGAGATGGCGACCGCAAAGGCCCCGAGCATGGCGTAGGAGAGCGCGATCTCGGCGCCGCCACCCAGACCGCCGCTGAAGGTAGTCAGGGTATCGGTCAGGGAGAGCCCGCCGACCAGACCGCCGGCAATGGCGCCCAGCGCAAGTGAGACCACCACATTGATCCGCAGCAGACTGAGTACCAGCATCAGCCCGACTGCGATAACAACTGGATTCATTTGATTTCCTTATGTTTGTTATTGCTGTCTGTCATGTGAAGGGGAGTTAGTTTGCGAAAAATGTGACAAATGTCGAGAAAAAAATCGGTCAAAACTGGCTTCTGACCAAGGTCATCTGCAACAAAGTTGATCGGGGATGGTATTTGCCCTTCGTGCATTATGACCCCCATCTTGCAATCGTGCGGGAATCGCCTGGGGGAGAAAGCAGGCGGGGAAGGGGTAATAGAGGAAAAGAGAGTCAAAGCACCATAAAGAAAGGCTGCCTGCGGCAGCCTTTGCAACTTATTCCAGATCCTCATCTCCGGAGGCTGAGTCGCTATCCGGCCCGACTGGCGGCCAGCCGCCCATGCTCTTCCAACGGTTGACGATATGGCAGAAGAGGTCGGTGGTCCGCTCGGTATCATAGAGAGCAGAGTGAGCCTCTTTGTTGTCAAACGGAATGCGGGCGCTCTGGCACGCCTTGGCCAGCACGGTCTGGCCGAGCGCCAGCCCGGAGAGGGCGGCGGTATCGAAGGTGGCGAACGGATGGAACGGATTGCGCTTGAGGCCAGCCCGCTCGGCTGCCGCCATCACGAAGCCGTGATCGAAGGTGGCGTTGTGGGCCACGATAATGGCGCGGCTGCAGTCGCTCTCCTTCATCCCCTTGCGGATCCCCTTGAAGATCTCGGTCAGCGCCTCTTTTTCAGAGACAGCTCCGCGCAGCGGGTTGAAGGGATCGATACCGGTGAACTCCAGAGCGGCACGCTCCAGATTGGCACCTTCGAAAGGCTCCACATGAAAATGGAAAATCTGATCGGGCAGGAGCCATCCTTGCTCATCCATTTTCAGGGTATAAGCCGCGATTTCGAGCAGGGCATCGGTTTTGGCGTTGAAGCCGGCTGTTTCAACATCGATGACGACGGGGTAAAAACCACGAAAACGGCCCTTGAGGGTATGAACTGCGTCGGTCATGGGATCTCGGTCAGCATAAAATGAGGCGGCATTATGGCAAAAAAGCGCAGGCTTGTCCCCATCCCGCAAGAGGGAGCCTTGCGGGACAAGCGATGGCTCAATATCTGTGCAGCCACCAGCGAGCGGCCAGCAGCGCCGTGATGCTGCCGAGAATGGCGCTGGCCAGCACATCGGTTGGCCAGTGCATGCCGATCACCATGCGTGACAGCCCTATTCCGAGAGCCCAGAGCGGCAGTAGCCAGACCCCTGCCGGTGCGCGAGCCAGCCAGATGAGGCCAAAGAACTGGGCAAGGCTCATGGCGGCGATGCTGTGGCCGGAGGGGAAGGCGTAGTTCACCTCCTTTTGCCAGTGATTGCCAAGCCACTGGGGCAGCGCCAGCAGCTGGCTGGCTGCGTGTACCTGTTCGCTGCGCACGTCGGTACTAGCTGCGTAGAAGATTTTTATGGCGGGGATCAGCGATTGGCTCTCCAGCCAGAGCAGATAAGGTCTGGGCTCCTCGGTCAGATGCTTGATGATGCTTTTGATGAGCCAGTCTCCGGCGAGCAGCACCAGCAGCGCGCCGGCCAGAGCAAGCAGGGATGAGCGATCGAGCTGCAGTTTCTGCCTGGTCAGCAGCAACAGCAGCGCGGCGCTGATCCCAATTCCGGGAATATCGACCATGCGGGTGAGGGCATAAGGCCACCAGAGCCAGCCCGATTGCAGCGAGCCGGTCAGAAAGGGTTGCCAGGGGAGGATGGCAAGCAGCAGCAGGGGCAGGATCAAGAGGGTGGTGAACGCGAGCACCTGACTGCGGGAGAGGGAAGGGCTATGGGGCGGCATGATCTCTATCGGCAAGGGTCTGGAAAAAGAGCGCCATTGTGCCACTGCATGGTTTGACGACAAAGCAGACCTGCCCTTCTGTTTACCTCTGCTTACACATTTGGCTGTTCGTTCATCAATTACCCTTGGTCTGCGGTAACCAAGTGCATGTCAGGCTGAAATATTGGCGGGCTTTGGGCTAGAATGGCGCGTCCATGGCGGTTGCCTGCAAAGAGAGCCCGATGAAAATAGTCGTAGATGAGAATATGCCCCACGCCGTGGAGCTGTTTGCCGAGTTTGGTGAAGTGGTTGCCCTGCCCGGGCGTCAGATGCAGGCCAACGATCTGCAGGACGCCGATGTGCTGCTAGTGCGTTCAGTGACCAGGGTGAATGCCGACCTGCTGGCAACCAGCCCCAAACTGGCTTTTGTCGGTACCGCGACCATCGGCACCGATCATGTCGACAAGACTTTGCTGGCTAGCCGCAATATCCCCTTTTATAGCGCCCCCGGCTGCAACAAATATTCGGTGGGGGACTATGTGCTTTCCGCCCTGCTGGTGCTTGCCGAGCGCTACGAGCTTGAGCTCGCAACCATGACGCTGGCGGTGATTGGGGCAGGCAACACCGGCGAGTGCGTGGCCGGCAAGGCCCAAGCGCTCGGCATGCGGGTGCTGCGTTGTGATCCTCCCAAGGCGCGCAATGCCCCTGATGCGGATTTCGTCGACTATCAGACTGCTCTTGGCGCCGATATCGTCAGCTTCCATGTGCCCATTACCCGTGACGGGCCGGATGCGACCTACCATCTGCTGGATGCCGAGCATATTGCTGCGCGCCCCGCCGGGCAGATCCTTATCAACGCATCCCGTGGCGAGGTGTGGGATAACCGGGCCCTGTTGGCGCGTCAGTTGAGCGACAAGCCATTGCGACTGGTGATGGATGTCTGGGAGAACGAGCCGGAGCCATTGGCAGAGCTGGTGCCCCATACCGAAATTGCCACCCCTCACATTGCCGGCTACAGCCTGGAGGGGAAGGCGCGTGGTACCTGGATGCTCTATGAGGCGCTCTGCCGCCAGTTGGGGCGCGAGCCCCGTCAGGATCTGCGTACACTGCTGCCGGCTGCCGATGTGCAGGCGGTGGTGCCCGGACGGGCGCCGGATCAGGCATTGATCAAGCAGCTGGTTCACCTTATCTACGATGTGCGCCGCGACGATGCCCGTTTTCGCGCCCGGCTGGGTATCCCGGGTAGCTTCGATGAGCAGCGCAAACATTATCCGGAGCGCCGCGAGCTATCCTCCCTGCAGATCCAGGGTGAGTTTGCCTGTGACATGCTCGGCGCTGCCGGATTTGATATTTCACACTCATAAGGTGGGTGGACTGTTACGTCCGCACTACTTATTGGCCCCGTTTTTACCAATCCGAGGCAGGTTTGCTCTGCCTCGGATTGGCCATATCAGGCGAGGATGCCCCGCATATCGGAGCCCCGCCGACCATGGCGCCTGCAGGCGCCATAGCCGTTTTATTAGAGGAGAACAGAATGAGCCAGCAGTTTAATGTCGCGGTATTGGGCGCAAGTGGCGCCGTGGGCCAGGCCATGATCGAGATCCTGGAAGAGCGCGAGTTTCCGGTCGCTACGCTCTATCCGCTGGCTTCCAGCCGCAGCGCCGGTGAAACCGTGCGCTTTGATGGCAAGAATCTCGAGATCCTCGATGTCGAGGAGTTTGACTGGAGCGAGGTGCAGATTGCCCTGTTCTCTGCCGGGGCCGAGGTCTCTGCCAAGTGGGCGCCGATTGCTGCCGAGCATGGCTGTATAGTCATCGACAACACCTCCTGCTTCCGTTACGACGAAGATATTCCGCTGGTGATCCCGGAAGTCAACCCGGATGCGCTGGCCGATTTTCGCAATCGCAACATCATCGCCAATCCCAACTGCTCCACTATCCAGATGCTGGTGGCCCTGAAGCCGCTGCACGACGAGGTGGGCATCGCCCGTATCAACGTCGCCACCTATCAGTCCGTCTCAGGCTCCGGCAAGGAGGGGGTGAGTGAACTGGCAGGCCAGACCGCCCAGCTGCTCAATGGTCGCCCGGTCGAGCCGACTCTCTACCCCCAGCAGATCGCGTTCAACCTGATCCCGCAGATCGACAGCTTCACCGACAACGGCTACACCCGGGAAGAGATGAAGATGGTGTGGGAGACTCAGAAGATCCTGGGCGATGCCAGCATTGCCGTGAACCCGACTTGCGTGCGGGTGCCGGTCTTCTACGGCCACTCCGAAGCAGTGCATGTCGAGCTGCACCAGCCGCTCGATGCCGAGCAGGTAAAGGATCTGCTGCGCGCGGCACCGGGCGTGACACTGTTTGAAGAGGAAGGGGACTATCCGACACCGGTGCGTGATGCAACCGGCAAGGATGAAGTGCTGGTTGGCCGCATTCGTCAGGATATTTCTCACCCCAATGGTGTAAATATGTGGATCGTGGCCGATAACGTTCGTAAGGGCGCTGCCACCAACAGCGTCCAGATTGCCGAACTGCTGGTTCGCGACTACCTGTAAGGCCGTATGGCCAAGAGGGAGCACCGCAGGACGGCGGCGCTCCCTCTGAGCAAATAGCGTGGTGTGTGACCGGCACCGCACTGCGGTGTTGCAAGATTCTTTTGCGATATCAACTGATTAAGTTTTTTTCTACACTCAGAGGCAAGTTGGGTGCTAAATGTGTCGGACTGCTGGCTTGCAAGGCGAGCCTGATTTATATTGAACCGACTGTTTTGGGGTAACTATCCAGATTTTTCAATGTGATAGGGCCGTCATACGAAGGAACGAATATGGGACATTCCCGCATAACATTGGCAACGCTACTCGCATTGGGTCTGCTGGGCACCGTTCAGGCTGCAGATTCCTCACGGGAGCCGTTTTTTGTCGAACTGAAAGGCCCTGACGAGCCCGCACCACCCGCTGTCAACAGCCAGCCGCTGGCCCAGCCCGTCGCGCAGCCGGTTCGGGCAACCGCCCAGCCCATCGTCCGTCAGGTGGCAACAGCCAATCCCGCCAGCTATGGCCCGATTCGTCCTACCGATACCCTCTGGAGTCTGGCAAGCAAGTATCGTCCCTCCAGCCGCGTCAGCGTCTATCAGACCATGGTCGCGATCTACGAGAAAAACCCCCGCAGTTTTGCCGATGGCAATATCAACCATATTCTGGTGGGCTCGCGCATTCTGCTGCCCACCGCCGCCGAGGCGAGTGTTATCACCGATGCCGAGGCTCGCGCCAAGTTCCGCAGCGACAACGCCAGCTGGAAAGGGCTGAGCCCCAAATATCTGGCCAACAAACAGGCTCATACGGCTAAACCGGTCGCAGCAAAAGCCGCGCCAGCCAAGCCTGAAGTGGCCAAGGCAGAGCCTGCAAAGGCGGCGCCAGCTCCGCTGCCAGCCGCTAAAGCGGCGCCTATTCCTGCACCTGTGACCGAGCCGAAACCGGCTGCCGAGACCAAGGTGGCTGACGCCAAGGAAGTAGCCAAGGTCAACGAGGCACCGGCGAAAGAGGCCGTTGCCCCGGCACCGAGTGCGGCAAGCGGTACCGCGCCTGCTCCGCTGCCTTCCGATCTGGACAAACCGGTTGGCAAACCTGCTACCGAGATGACCCTGGCGCTGGAAGATGCCAATGCCCAGCTCGCCCAGGTGACCGAGATGAACCACAGGCTCAAGCTGCGTCTGCAATCCCTGACCGAAGAGGTGGAGACCCTCAAGGCTCAATTGCAGGATCAGACTGCGCTGGAGAAAGAGATTGCCGAGCTCAAGGCCAAGCCGGTGCCGCCCGTGGTGGCAGAGCCCGAGCACAAGCAGAACTGGCTGATGGACTTGCTCTCCTCACCGCTCAATCTGGCGATGATCATTTTGCTGCCGGTGTTGCTGGTGCTGGCGCTGGTGACCCTCTGGCTGCGCGCCCGGGCCCGTCGTGAGCTGGAAGAGCAGGAGAAGAGTCTCTCTGAATCCACCGCAATGATGATGGATCAGGATCACAGCGAGTTTGATGATCTGCTCAGCGTCGATATCACCGACAACGAGCCGGAGCGTCCGCTGCCTGACCTCAACACCCCGGATGGCTTCATGCCGGTTGAGCCGGCGCCGAAGCCGGATGTTGAACTTGTGTTCAGCGACGAAGGCGAGATGGATCTGCAGGGCTTCGAACCCGAGCGGATGCCTGCTGCTACCAGCCGTGACCCCGATCTGGTGCCGGATCTTGATCTTGCCCATGACGAGCCGATAGCGCTTGCCAGTGAGCCAGCTATGGATCTGGCCAACGAGTTCAATCCCAAGCCCAAAGGCGCCAACGAGATCATGAGCGAAGAGGAGCTGCAGGCTGCGCTCTTCGCCGAGCTGGACGCTGATCTTTCTGCCGACATCGAGCCAGAATTGAGTGCGCCGGCTCACGCCGAGCCCGCCGACGATGATCTTGCCAGTTTCGACCTCAGCGATTTCGAAGGTGCCTTTGAGGAGCCGGCTGTCGAGATTGAGGATGAGCATGCCATCGACCTGAGTCTGGATGGGGATGCCAGTGCCGACGAGATGCTGGCCGAGTTGGGTCTGGAGCCAGAACCCGTCAAGGCCAGGAAAGAGGCTGAAGCAGATCTGGAGTGGGATCCCAACGAAATGGCGCTCTCCGATTTCGAAGATGCCTTTACCGAGGTTGAGTCGCACCCTGCAGATCTGCAACCCCGCGAGCAGGCACAGGAGAGCGGTTACGTCGAGATCGACAAGCTGCTGGCCGAAGCGGATGCCACCACATCGGAGCCGGAACCCTATCAGGGCTTCTCGCTGGATGTGGGGCTGGACGGTTTCCCCGAAGTGCTGCCGGAGTCTACCGGATTTGATGTGGATGCCGATGATGGCGGCGTCGGTGCCAAGCTGGATCTGGCACGTGCCTACCTTGAAATCGATGACAAGGACAGCGCCCGCGAGCTGCTGCAAGAGGCGGCAGAGCAGGGGAGTGACCATCAGCGCGCCGAAGCGGAAAAACTGCTCAAGCGACTCGGATAATCCCATCATCCCGATGAACTTGAACGACAAGGGCAGCCAGCGGCTGCCCTTTTTACTTGTTGCCGTGGCCGGAGCTTGCGCGGATTTTGGGATTTTTGCCGCGAGATGCGTATAATCCGCCCCGTTTCTTTCACTGCTTTACCAAAAGACACCCTTATCCATGCGAATTGCCCTAGGTATTGAATATGACGGCAGCCGGTATTTCGGCTGGCAGCGTCAGCGAGAAGTGATCAGTGTGCAGGAGGAGCTGGAGAAAGCCCTCAGCCGGATCGCCAATCATCCGGTCTCCATCCAGTGCGCAGGACGCACCGATGCCGGTGTCCATGCCACCGGTCAGGTGATCCACTTCGATACCGATGCCAAGCGTGCCGAAGGGGCCTGGACTCTGGGTCTCAACTCCAACCTGCCGCCCGACATCGCCGTGCGCTGGGTCAAGGAGGTGGACGAGGAGTTCCACGCCCGTTTCAGCGCTACCGCCCGTCGCTACCGCTATGTCATCTACAACCACAACTACCGGCCAGCCATTCTCGGCAGCGGCGTCAGCCATTATCACGAAGCGATTGATGCAGAGCTGATGCATCAGGCCGGGCAATGCCTGCTGGGTGAGCAGGATTTCAGCTCGTTCCGGGCCGTCGGTTGCCAGTCCAAGACGCCGTGGCGCAATGTGACGCACCTTTGTGTCAGCCGTCAGGGCCCCTATATCGTGCTCGATATCCGTGCCAATGCCTTTTTGCACCATATGGTGCGCAACATCACCGGTTCGCTGTTGCTGGTGGGGCAGGGGCTCAAACCGGTGGAGTGGGTAGCCGAGGTGCTGGCTGCCCGGGATCGCAATCTGGCCGGGCCAACGGCCAAAGCGGGTGGCCTCTATCTGGTTGATGTGGATTACCCGGCTGAACTGGCTCTGCCCCGGGTACCGCTTGGCCCGTTGTGGCTGCCGGACTCGGCACCGGGTACGACCAGTTTTTAGTAACTGCGCCCGAAAAATTGTGGTTTAATGACCCGTCATTTGTTGCCATCGAGCTATTAAGTCATTGAACAGACAAGGCTCGATGCGTTTTGTCAGGCACAAAAGCATTAAGGAATTCCATGAGCTGGCTTGAGAAGATTCTTCCCAAGAGCAAGATCACTGCCCCTCGTCGTCACAACATTCCGGAAGGGGTGTGGACCAAGTGCAGTGCTTGTGAACAGGTGCTCTACCGGGCAGAGTTGGAGCGCAATCTCGAAGTGTGCCCCAAGTGTGATCATCATATGCGCATCAGCGCTCGCGCCCGTCTCGAGAGTTTTCTCGACGAGCAGGGCCGCACCGAAGTCGGTGCCGAGCTGGAGCCTCATGATGTCTTGAAATTCAAGGATTCCAAGCGCTACAAGGATCGTTTGTCTGCCGCTCAGAAAGAGACAGGGGAGAAAGATGCGCTGGTGGTGATGAAAGGGACCCTCAAAGGGGTACCGGTTGTCGCCTGTTCGTTCGAGTTCTCCTTTATCGGTGGCTCCATGTCCTCCGTGGTCGGTGCCCGCTTCGTGCGCGCCGTTGAGGAGAGCATCAAGGAAGGTCGTGGTCTGGTCTGCTTCTCCGCTTCCGGCGGTGCCCGCATGCAGGAGGCGCTGTTCTCCCTGATGCAGATGGCCAAGACCAGTGCCGCGCTGGATCGTCTCTCCAAAGCCGGCCTGCCCTATATCTCCGTGCTGACCGACCCCACCATGGGTGGCGTCTCAGCCAGTCTGGCCATGCTGGGCGATATCAACGTGGGCGAGCCCAAGGCGCTGATCGGTTTTGCCGGCCCGCGCGTTATCGAGCAGACCGTTCGCGAGAAGCTGCCGGAAGGGTTCCAGCGCTCCGAGTTCCTGCTGGAGAAGGGCGCCATCGATCTCATCATCGACCGCCGCGAAATGCGTAACCGTCTGGCCAGCCTGCTCGCCAAACTGATGAATACTCACGTCATCGCAGAGTGAAGATGAGTTCAAACATGCATCAATCCCAAAGCCGGTCGCTTGTCGACTGGCTTTCTTATTTGGAGCAGATCCATCCGGTCTCTATCGACATGGGGCTGGAGCGGGTCGGCACGGTTGCCCGTCGCATGGGGCTCACCCGATTGCCGTTCAAGGTGATCACGGTGGCGGGTACCAATGGCAAGGGCTCCAGCTGCGCCATGGCGGCCAGTATTCTGATGGCCGCCGGCTACCAGGTTGGCGTCTACTCTTCGCCCCATCTGCTGCGCTTTACCGAGCGGGTGCGGGTCAACGGTCAGGAGCTGGCAGATAGCGATCACTGCGCCGCCTTTGCCGAAGTGGAAGCGGCGCGCGGCGAGATAGCGCTCACCTTCTTCGAGTTTGCGACCCTGGCCGGTTTGTGGCTCTTCTGCCGCGCCGCGCCCGATGTGCTGCTGCTGGAAGTGGGCCTGGGCGGTCGGCTCGATGCCACCAATGTGGTGGAGTCCGATGTGGCCATGATCACCTCCATTGCCCTCGATCACTGCGACTGGCTGGGTGATACCCGCGAGGCGGTGGCGGTGGAGAAAGCCGGGGTGTATCGCGCCGGCAAACCCGCCATCAGCGGCGAGCCCAATCCCCCGGCGACTATCGCCAGCGAGGCGGCGCGTATCGGCGCCAACCTGCGTCAGGTTGGTATCGATTTTCGTGGCGATGAGCACGAGAGCAGCTGGGATTACCACGGTCTTCACCAGTGGTGCGACCTGCCCAAACCGGCGCTGCCGCTGATGAATGCGGTCACCGTGCTGGCGGCGCTGGAATCCCTCGGCTTGCCGTTGCCAGAGTCTGCCATCCGCGACGGGCTTGCCAATGCCCGGTTGGCTGGCCGGATGCAGCAGCTGCAAAGTGCGCCGCTGGTCATCGTCGATGTGGCTCACAATCCCCATTCGGCCGCCTATCTGGCCGCCCAGCTGCACAAGATGCCCTGTGCGGGTGTGCGTCGCGCCGTGGTCGGCATGCTCAAGGACAAGGATATGGCGGGGTCGCTTGCCGAGCTCGACGGTCTGATCGGCGAGTGGTATCTGGCAAGCCTGACCGGCCCGCGTGCGGCAAGTGCGGCCCAGTTGGCACAGGCGCTTGGCTCCGGACAGGGGGCGGCGACGACCTTTGACAGCGTCGAGGCTGCCTATCAGGCTGCCTTGGCCGTATCGAGTCCTGACGATATGGTCATTGTGTTTGGTTCGTTTTACACTGTCGCCGATGTGCTGGCGGGGTTCGCCAGCTAGCCAGCCCCTCTTTGTCGGGGGCGTGCCATGAATTGGATCAAGTAAAGGAAGTAGGAGTCAACTTGGCCTCGAAGTTTCAAAACCGTCTGGTGGGCACCGTTATTCTGGTGGCCCTGGTCGTTATTTTCCTGCCGGACCTGCTGGATGGTCACAAGCTGGCGCAAAAGGAGGAGGCGTTTGCCAAAATTCCGCTGCGTCCCGATCTTGAGCCAGCCAAGCCCGCGTTGCAGGTATCGGCGGCAAGCACGCTGCCGGCCGAGCATCTGGCCAGTCAGCAGCAAGCCTCGGCCGCCCAGCAGTGGCAGGTGGAAGAGGTCGCTGACCCCATGACCCTCGGCAATCAGGGGAGTGCCGCCCAGCAGGCCGGTGCGCAGGTTGCCCAGCAGCCGGTGCAGCAAGCCGCGCCTGCCAAGCCGCAACCCAAGCCGGAAGTGGTCGCCAAGGCGCCGGTTGAACAACCCAAGCCGGCACCAAAACCGGTTCCGACCAAGCCGGTCGAGGTAGCCAAGGCGCCGACTCCTGCGCCAGCCAAACAGCAGGCAGGCCAGATCAAGTCCCTCGATGACCTTATCGAGAGCAAGATGAGCCAGCCGACCACGCCAGCGCCCGCCGCGGCACCGGCGCAGGGGAGCTGGATCCTCCAGCTCGGCGCGTTCAAGAACGTCGACAGCGTCAACGCACTGGTGAGCAAGCTGCGGGCTGCCGGTTACTCGGCCCACACCTCGCCGCGCACGCCGGTGCAGGGACAGATCAACCGGGTCTTTATCGGGCCTGATGTCTCCAAGGCCAAGCTGCAGGGTATCCAGGAACAGATCTCCCAGATGACGGGGCTGAGCGGCTCGGTCGTCGCTTACAATCCCTGATTTTCATTGCACTCGCATCACAACACCGCGCCCGTCGCGGTGTTGTTTTATCTGGCTGTCGCTATTTTTAAGTCCCGCGTCGCAAAGGCCACCACCCGGTTGGGATTTGCGGGGAGTTGGGTTAGTCTGAGCCCTCTGTCACCCATAGGAGTTCAAGATGATCCTCTCGACAACCCCCACTCTGGAAGGCAAGAGCATTCGTGAATACCGCGGCATCGTGGTGGGCGAAGCCATCCTTGGCGCCAATATTTTCAAGGATCTCTTTGCCGGGATCCGCGACATTATCGGCGGCCGCTCCGGCGCCTACGAAAAAGAGCTGGCCCGTGCCCGCGAGATTGCCTTTGATGAGCTCAAGGAGCGCGCCTCTGCGCTGGGGGCCAATGCGGTGGTCGGCATCGATATCGACTACGAGGTGGTGGGGCAGAACGGCAGCATGCTGATGGTCAGCATCAGCGGCACCGCCGTGGTGGTTTGAGATAGCAAGCTCTCCCCCGTGCGCTGAACCCGCGTGTTGACATGACAAGCCGATAACCGGGTTATCGGCTTTTTTGTGCGCGGCGCTTGATAACGGAGATGCCAGATCGGGGGATGATGAAGCTAGTTTTGAAATTAACATATTGATTTTGTTTATTTATAATTTTTCATAACTGGCTGGTGCGGGTTTTATTTTTTTTAACTGGGCCAGCTGTATCGGCTGGACTAGAGTTGTTGCCATCAGGACAACGACTCCTCATGGACGAACACCATATTTTCTTGAAGGCGTATCAAGATGCACAAAAAATCTGCTCTGCTGACTGTTATCACTCTGGCCATCGCTGCTTATGCTGGTAGCGCGGCGGCAACGGTTCCGAACTTTACCGCTGACTGCCCGATGAATATCAAGGTCAAGTCGCAGGATGGCAACGTCTATATCAACGGCAAAAAGGCCTCGCTGAAGACCAATGCACCCAATGCCTACTCTGCCCAGAGCGGCAAGATCATGATCGGTATTAGCGCCGACTCCGCCACCAGCGAGCCGAGCATTGATTACGCCATCAAGCACGATAACCGTGCCAACGGCATCTGCACCGTGCAATCCTGGTCGGCAGGCAAGGCCGCCACATTGCCGATGGCCAAGGGAGATTCCCCTTATCAGGGCAAGTGGGTCGCCAAAAACAGCGGGACTGGCCAGACAGTGGCCGTCATCCGGGTCGATGGCAAGGAGCAGGTGTGGGTCAACGACGTCAAGGTCAAGGCCAAGCGTGCCGATGGGGCGCTGCAGATCCGGCAGGGGATGATCCTCTATACCCTGCAGGGCGACCCGCGGGTGCGCGGTGAAAGCGAGTGGCAGGACAGTGATGCAGGTTCGACCGGTCCTATCTCTTTCGAATAAATCCGTTTCCCCATTCCGATAAAAGCGACGCAGGCCATGGCCTGCGTCGCTTTTTTACTGGTCTACGGAAGGGGGCGCTATGAGCGGTTACACCCCGGCCAGGGTATTAGCTTCGCCGTACCAGTCCAGTTTGTCAGCCAGGGTCACCACCGAGCCGATGATGATCAGGCTCGGGCTCTCCACCTGAGTGGCCAGCAGCGCCAGCTGTTGCAGCTCGCCGCGCACCACCCGCTGTTGCAGGCTGGTGCCCTGTTCCACCAGCGCCACCGGGGTGTGACCGGGCAGGCCGTGAGTCTGCAGCTCGTCCTGAATGCGGCCGGCATGGGCCAGCCCCATGTAGAAGACCAGGGTCTGGCGGGGGGCCGCCAGCGCCGACCACTCCTGCGCGATATTGCCCTCCTTGTCGTGGCCGGTGATGAACTGCACCCGCTGGGCGTGATCTCGGTGGGTGAGGGGAATGCCGCTGTAGGCGGCGCAGCCCGATGCGGCCGTGATGCCCGGCACCACCGAGAAGGGGATGCCCGCCTCGGCCAGAGTCTCCAGCTCCTCGCCGCCTCGGCCAAAGATAAAGGGATCGCCCCCCTTGAGCCTGACCACCTGTTTGCCCAGGCGAGCCTGCTCCAGCAACAGCTGGTTGATCGCCTGCTGGGGCACACAGTGGCGACCCGCCTCCTTGCCGACAAAGATCCGCTCGGCATCCCGGCGCACAAGTGCCAGCACCTCCTGCGAGACCAGCCGGTCATAGACCACCACATCCGCCTGTTGCAGCTGTTGCAGACCGCTCAGGGTAAGCAGCCCCGCATCGCCGGGGCCGGCGCCCACCAGGATGACGCTCCCCTTGCTCTGCAGCGGCTCATCGAGCAGCTCGGCGACGCTCTGCTCGGCAGCCTGCTGCTGGCCGCGCGCCAGCTGGCATGCCAGTCGCTCATGGCTAAAGAGCCGCTCCCAGAAGCGGCGGCGAGCCAGCTTGTCCGGTATGGCCTTGACTCGCTCGCGCAGTTTGCCCGCCAGCGCCGCGAGCTGGCCGATGTGCTGCGGCAACATGGCTTCGAACTTTTCCCGTAGCTGGCGGCTCAGCACCGGCGCCGAACCTGCGCTGGAGATGGCCACCATCAGCGGCGAGCGGTCGATGATGGCGGGCATGATGGCGCTGCAGTGGGCCGGAGAGTCCACCACGTTGCAGAAGATCTGGCGCTGATTCGCTTCGTTGAAAACCTGCTGGTTGACCCCGGGCTGGTTGGTGGCTGCGATCACCAGCCATTTGCCATCGAGCAGCTCGGGGTGAAAGTCGGCGGCGCAGACCGTGAGCAACCCCTGCTCGGCCCAGCTCATCAGCTGGGGCTCGAGATGCGGGGCATTGATGGTGATCTTCGCCTTGGCATCGATTAGCAGGCGCGCCTTGCGCACCGCCACCTCACCGCCACCGACGATAAGTACCGGCTTGTGTTGCAGCTGACAGAAGAGAGGGAGAAAGTCCATAACGGGCTCCGGATACGGGTCCGGCAGCAACGGGCTGCGCAGGACGAAAAGAGGAGAAGGAGTAGAAACACAGTGAAAGGAAAAAGGGGGAAGCGTGATCCACGCCCGGGCCAACGACAGATCCCCACCGGTTGTCGGCCACTATGATCAGCTTCCCCAAACGAGGTTTTTCCTATTGCACCGCTTTGACATGCATGTTGGCGACGTACTGATCTTCGGCCCAGAAGATGCGGTCAGCGACCATGGCTTCCGGATTGAGGGTGACGCCGCGCAGCACCCGCTCCTTGAACTTGTGATAACCGGCCCGATCGATAAGGTGACCCATGTGCAGGTAGATGGGCTTGCCATCCAGCATCTCGGCCTCGAACTCGAACAGGTTCTTGATCACCGCGTGCAGCACCTCTTCGGTCACCCAGTTGAGAAACAGCTTGCCGGTACGGGGGGTCTTCTTGCTGGTGCGCCCCCCCAGCTTGACCATGTAGAGCTGCTTGGGATCCCGCTGCCAGGCGAGGGTCGGGCAGGCCAGCACGCATTCGCCACAGCCGATGCACTTGCTCTCCTCCTTCACCGCCTTGCCATGCTTGATGGCGAGGCAATCGACAGCGTGGTGGCTGCACGCCTTGACGCAGGCACCGCAGCCGATGCAGCGCTCGGCATTGAAGTGGATCTTGGCGATGCCGAGGATGCCGAAGTCGGCCATGTTGGCCTTGGCGCAGTCGTTGGGGCAGCCGGCGATCACCATTTTGAGGTGATAGGGGTTGGGGTAGAGGTGCTTCTCCATCCGCTGGGCCAGCCCGGTGCAGTCGATATTGCCCTTCTGGCAGATGGTGTTGCCCTGACAGGCGACGATGTTGCGTCCGCCGATGCTCTGGTAACCGGCGCGGGTGTCCTCTACCTCGATGCCGCAGGTCTCCACCTCAATCTCCCTGATAAAGGGCTCGAGGGCGGCATTGACCTTGTCCATGTCCTGATACTTGATGCCGGGCATCGCCAGCTTCTGGCGGGTGGTGAGGTGGATCAGGCCGTTGCCATACTGTTCGGCAATCTGCTGGGCCACCGCCAACAGGTGGGCGGGCATGATCCCGCCGGGAATGCGCACGCTGATCATCGCTTCGCCGCGTACCTTGGAGAGGCGGTATTCGTTCTTGGCGCGGGCCTTGATGATGTCGATATCGAGACTCATGGTGTTCTCCCTTAGTCGATCAGATGCTGGGCCTGGTCAAAACGAAAGACCGGTCCATCCACGCAGATATAGGTGTCGCCCATCCGGCAGTGGCCACACTTGCCCACGGCGCAGGCCATGCGGCGTTCGTAATCGACCCAGATGCGATCCTTGGGGATGCCGCGCTCAAGCAGGGCGAGCACCACGAAGCGGATCATGACGGGAGGGCCGACCACGATGGCCTGGATATCCTCGCTATCCGAGAGGTCCAGCTGGTCGATGTAGTCGGTGACCCGGCCGATGCGAAACTGCTCGCTCTCCTCACCCTCATCCAGCGTGACGATGAGATTCTGGCGCTCGGCCCAGAGCGGCATCTCGTGGCGATAGAGCACCGCCTGCTCGTTCTTGAAGCCGAGGATCATGTCGAGGGATTTCACCTGTTCCGGGTGTTTGCTAAAGCGGCGCAGCAGCCCCTTGACCGGGGCGACGCCGGTGCCGCCCGCCACCACGATGAGGTGCTGGTTGCGATAGGCCTCCAGCGGATAGCCGTTGCCGTGGACGCCGCGCATCCACACCTTGTCGCCCACATCGAGGGCAAACAGGGCATCGGTGACCTTGCCGACCTTGCGGATCAGCAGATCCACATAGCCATCGCCATAGTCGGAGACCGAGATGGGCGCCTCGCCGACGGTGGGCAGGGAGATTTCGACAAACTGACCGTAGTGGACATCAAAGTCGCGGGAGACCCGAAAGTTCCACTCCAGCTCGGTGTGACGCTCGATGGCCAGAATGGTGTAGGCCCTGGGCCGCAGGCGGTTTTCGACCACCTCCTGCTGCTGTTCTGCTGTTGCGGTTTGCTGGCACTGGCACATATCAGTTCGCCCCCTGCGCGTGGTCGGCCGCGATGGTCTGTTCGACCACATCGGTCATCTTGTTGATGATGTTGCTAAAGGAGATGTAGTGAGGGCAGCGATCGTCGCAGCGGCCGCAGCCGACGCACATGTGCTCCTCCCCCTGACGAGCCTTGTAGTCGTTGACCTTGTGCAGGGCGCGATAACGCAGGCGTTCGCCATGCTTGGCGCGAAAACCGTGGCCACCGGCCATGTCGCTGAAGCCATCCACCATGCAGCTGGCCCACTGGCGACGGCGTTCACCCTGCTTGGGGTTTTCCGCATAGGTGAGGTCGTGCACGCTGTAGCAGCTGCAGGTCGGGCAGGAGGTGGTGCAGCGGCCGCAGCCGATGCAGCGGCTGTCGTACTCGGCCCAGACCGGATGGGCGGTGAGGATCTGGCGGATCCGCTGTGGGTCGTCACAGACACGGTCCGGGGTACGCACCTTGACCGGGTTGCTCTGGACAAATTCCGGGGTGAAGTCGTCGAGCTCGCCCAGCTCGGCAAAGTAGCCGAGCAGCTCGGGATCCTTCACCTCGATACGGGCACCCTCATCGCTCAGACGAATGGCGGCGGCGTAGTCCCGGGTCTCATTGCTGCCCATGGAGACGCAGAAGCAGTTCTCGAAGCTCTCGCGGCACTCCAGCAGTACCAGCTTGAGCTTGCTGCGCAGCCGGGCGTAGTAGACGTCGCTGTTCTGGCCGTTCTTGAGATAGACCTGATCCAGCCTGCGCAGGGCGTGGATATCACAGCTGCGCAAGAACAGCAGGGTGGGTTTGGCCTCCACCCTGGATTCGCGCAGCTCCAGATTGTCGAAGTGGAACAGGGTCTGGGTGATGGGGAGCACCACCTCTTTCGGGGAGAAGTGGGACTTCTCCTGCCACACCAGCTCGGCCGGATGGCGGATGCTGTGGTAGGTGACGTTGTCGGTGTCGGAGAAACGACCGCCCCGATATTCGGCCGCAGGGGCCATGATCCGGTAATCGGGTAGCAGCCGCTCGAACAGCTGCGCCAGCGCGGGCTGGGTGAGAAGAAACGACATAAATAAACACCTTGTCTTGGGGTGACATGCCTTGGCATTGCAAGGGGCTGTCTGTCCCGGTATTGACTGGCCGGGAGAGCTGGGCTGCTCTCCCGCGGTCCGGTTTATGACTCATCTTGTTCAACTGACCCGATGGTTATTGTGTTGGCGGCGCGTGCGTCGCGGCAGGTCGGGTCATGCCTGTGAAACTCTTGTCAATTGAGCAGGGCGGCCTGATAGCCGGCGCACTTGCCCATCACGTATCCCATCTCCAGCTTGTTGATATCGCGGGTAAAACGGGACACCGGGAAGTAGTCGGCCGGGGCGATCACCTCGATCTGGCAATCAGCGGGCGGATTGGCGATGAAATCGAGCGCCTCGTTGTAGCTGCGATCCCGCTGCTCCAGCGCCTGTGCCAGCGCGGGGTGAGTCTTGAGCAGGGTGCGGATCATCCAGGGGAAGGGCATCGGCTTGAGCCGGTAGCCCAGCGGCTCGGAGAGGATCACTGTCATCTGGCGGGCGCCGCGGCGGTAGGCCTCGATCACCGGGATGGAGTCGGCGACGCCACCATCGGTCATCGGCACCCCGTGCACCTCGGGATATTCGCGAGAGGCGAGGGGAATGGCGCAGCTGGCGGGCAGCACCTCATCCATGTTCTCCGGTTTGACCCGGATGTACTCCGCCTTGCCGGTCAGGGCATTGGTCACCACCGCATAGAAGGGGATGCCGCTCTCCCGATAGCGATGGATATCGAGGGGGTATTTGCGGCAGCTGGTGTGCCAGAGCCAGTGGATATCCACCAGATTGCCCCCCTTGGCAAAGCGCAGCGGGTCGAGAAACTCCGGGGTGCAGGCCAGCTCGGTCAGGATGTCGTGGCTGCGGCCATGCTGGCTGGCGAGATAGGCCAACAGGTTGGTCGCGCCAGCAGAGACGCCGATGGCAAAGTCAAAGGGGCGGTAGTCACGTTCGATAAACGCATCCAGCACGCCGCTGGCAAATATGCCGCGCATGGCGCCACCTTCAACAACCAGAGCTGTGGGAGATACGGTTCTGTTCATGACGGGGTCCTCATTGAAATCGGCGTTGCAAGAGTGTCGGTCGGCGGCAAGTTTCAAGCCTGCCCGGGCGACCATTCTGGCTGCCAGCCGGGGCTGGCTATCGCAATGAGGTCATTCTAGGAGCGCTGTTTTGTTTAGAATATCTGTTAATAATGAATAAAGCGTTTTGTATTTCTAAACGATGGCGAGCCAGCCGTTGTGCCAACAGGGGCGATAAGAGATAGTCAGGGCTCTGTTTTCACGCTTTGATGAGCCCCGGGAGATGTGCCTGATGACAAGACTGCTTGCCCCGCCACTCCAGCGCGGCGACACCATCGCTTTTTTCTCCCCCTCCAGCGCGGCAACCGCCTGGGCCCCCACCCGTTTTGCCCGTGCAAAAGCCTTTCTCGAAGGGCAGGGCTTCCGGCTCAAGGCGGGCAGCCTCACCGGCCAGCAGGATCACTGGCGCTCCGCCCCCATCGCCGCGCGGGCCGAGGAGCTCAACGCCCTTATCCGTGACCCCGAGGTGCGCTGCATCATGTCGGTGATTGGCGGCAGCAACTCCAACTCCCTGCTCCCTTATCTCGATTTTGCTGCGCTGAAACGGGATCCCAAGATCATCGTCGGCTACTCCGATGTGACGGCGCTGCTGCTCGGCATCCATGCCCAGATAGGTTTGGTCACCTTTTATGTCCCGGCGCTGGTGGCCTCGTTCGGCGAGTTGCCGCCGCTGGTGGACGAGACGCTCGCCAGTTTTTTACAGATTGTGCTGGCCGACGAGACTGCCGTCCCCTGCACGTTACCCACCCCGGCGCAGTGGAGCGATGAGCGGCTGGATTGGGAAAATCAGACCCGGGCCAAGCAGTGCCAACCCAACCGGCTGATCCCGGTGGGGACAGGTCGGGTAGCGGGGCGGCTGATGGGCGGCAACCTCAATACCATGGCGGGGATCTGGGGCTCCCCCTATATGCCGGCCATCGAGCGCGGCGATATCCTGCTGCTGGAGGACAGCCTGAAATCTGCCGAGACGGTGGAGCGCTCTTTTGCCCATCTCAAGCTGTGCGGGGTGTTTGATCGGATCGGCGCCCTTATCCTCGGCAAGCACGAGCTGTTCAACGATCAGGGCAGTGGCAAGCGCCCGCTCGATATCCTGCTGGAGATGGTGGGGGAGCCGCACTTCCCCATTCTGGCGGAGTTTGACAGCGCCCATACCCACCCCATGCTGACGTTGCCGCTGGGCGTCGAGGCGGAGCTGGATCTCGACCGCCAGCAGCTAACGCTGCTTGATCCATGGTGGCAGAGCGCCTGACGGGGGCAGGAAGCAGACAAGGCCGCTGATGCGGCCTTGTCTGTTGTTGGGGGATGGGATTGTCAGGGCAGGGCATCGGCCCGGAAGCTGGCACGGATCTGCGGCACCAGCGGCGAGACGTCGAATCCCTTCTCCTCGCCCAGCACCGGATGGAGCAGGGGGCCGTCGCTGATGGGGGTGAGATTGCCGGCCAGCAGCTGGCGAGTGGCTTGCCCCATCTGATAGAGCTGGCGCACCGGCGCAAACTGGGTCGCCAGATTGAGGGGGTCATCGGCGCGGGTGAAGGCCATCATGGGGATCTGATAGGTGGCATCGCGCGCCGGTTTGTCGCCGTGAATGCCCTTGCCGGCCGACATCAAAAACGGCTGGTGATCGCCAAAGGCGATGACCAGATAGCGCTTGCCCGACTGATCGAGACTCGTGAGCAGCCGCTCCAGCGAGGCCATGGCATCCACCACCCCGGTGTAGTAGGTATTGAGCAGCTGTCTGTCACTCTCGCTCTCGTTCGGGCAGGCGCCGCTGCGCTCCTGTGCCTGATAGTGGGGGCCATCGAAGGGGCCGTGGCCCTGCATGGTGACTGCGTAGGCAAAGAGCGGTTTGTCATCCTGTTCGCTGCGTTTGAGCAGGTGATCGACGAGGGCATCGTCCGAGATATAGAGCCCCTTGTGCTCGAGAGTGGTAAAGCGGGTGTCGAACCAGCGCTCCTGATAGCCAAGCGCCGGGATCGCCTTGGCGCGGCCCCAGAACTTCTCCACATAGGGGTGGACGAATAGGGTCTGGTAGCCACTCTGGTTGGCGCTGCGGGCAAGGCCCGGCACCTGATCAGAAAGGTAGTAGTAGGGCACCACCCCCTGCTTGAGCAGCCCCACCGGCAGGCCGGTGTTCATCTCGAACTCCGCCAGCACGGTCATGCCGCCGGTGGTAGGGGAGTGGATGGTCTTGTGCCACTGCTGGATGGTGGCGGGCAGGTTCAGGGTGGGTGCGGGGGCGCAGAGCCGCCCCTGCCAGTCGAGCATCAGCGACTCATATTGCAGCACGATCACCAGATCCCAGCGCGGCGCCGCCCCCTGCTGCGGTTGGCTCAGCTGGGGGGTGAATTCGTTGATCTGCAAGGGGTAGCGAAACACGCTGCCCTGTTCCAGCATCTCGTCCACCAGATTGAACAGATAGAGGCCAGGGCCGGAGCGGATGATGTCCCTGTGGTAGTTGACCGCCCGATCCACGTAGCGCACGTTGGCCCCCAGCAGCTTGTTGCTGGTCTGGGTGGCAAACACGCAAAGGGCAAAGAAGGCCACGGTGGCGGCGGCGGTGCGCAGGATCCAGCGGGAGAGGGCAAAGCGCCAGCAGAGGAAGAGCACGATAGCGCCGCCAAGCAGCGGCACGACGGGGTGCTGATCCTGCAGGATCCGCAGCAGCGCCATCAGGTTGCCGAGATCATCGCCGCCGAGCGGCACGCCATAAATAGCGATCTTCATGAAGTTGGCCAGCAGCCCTATGCCGGAGAGGGCGGTAAAGACCAGCCCCATGTAGAGGTTGAACCCGGCCAGTGCGCAGAGGCTCCACCCCAGCACCATGCTGCCCCAGGCGAGATAGTAGTGCTCCGGGCGAAAGCCTGACCAGAGCAGAAATTCCCCCAGTTTGAACACCACGAAGCCGTGCAGCAGCACGAAGGTGAGGTTGCCGAGCAGCAGGCTGCCGATGATGCGCCAGCGCAGACTGCGGCGCAGCCTTGGCAGCACCGCCTTCAGCACGGCGGCGCTCAGCGCCAGTACCAGCGTCAGGCTCACCATCAGGTAGGTGAGGTTGAAGCCCTGCTCCGGCAGGGTCTGCAGGATCTGGCTGAAGTCGCCGCTCTCGGGGCGATCGGCCAGCAGCAGGCCGATCCGCAGCTGGTAACGGCTGGCCAGCGCATCGTCGGGGGCGCGCAGCGTGCTGTTGAGATCCAGAGTGCAGCGGTGTTGGCGGCACACCTGACGCTTCTCCACCGGCTGGCTCAGCTCGTCGATCCGCTCCCCCTTGTCATTGAGCAGCTCCACTCGCACCTTGTCCCCCGGCTGGAGTGGCCCTCGCAGTTGCCACTGACTGCGCACCACCAGATAGAGGCCGCGGCTGTCGCTCTTGTAGAGCAGGGCGTGGCGGGTGAGGGTGGCCAGCGGGTTGTCGGCTGGCCCCAGCACCAGCGGTTGGGCACGGCCAAGCCAGCTGCCGGGATTGATGAGGGGCAGCAGCAGGGTCACGATGAGCAGGCCACCGAGCAGGATCAGCAGCAGGCGGGAGAGACTCAGGGCGCGGCGACGGCCTGAGAAGAGGCGATTCATATCAGCTCATCCTTTGAGCAAGTGAGAGAGATGCAGATCATCTGCATACTATTTGACCCGATGGTGCGTGGCCGGTTCATGGATGTCAATTTAATGACCGCCTGATGAATTTTTGGT
This sequence comes from Aeromonas sp. FDAARGOS 1410, assembly GCF_019048745.1. NCBI lineage: Bacteria > Pseudomonadati > Pseudomonadota > Gammaproteobacteria > Aeromonadales > Aeromonadaceae > Aeromonas > Aeromonas sp. FDAARGOS 1410. The sequence continues at coordinate 2,359,339 of NZ_CP077401.1, forward strand.
TGCACTTCGGCCCTGCATATTGTGATCCCGATCGAGAGGTTGTCCGGAATATGTGATGAAAGCGTCATCATGAACGTTTGCTGCTGGTCTGCGAGAGAGGTGCTGTTTAGTCTCTCAGTAGCGACAGGAGGTATATGTATGAATCCCAAGGTGATGGCACGGCAAGCCAGATTGCTGCGTATGCTCGAGAGCAAGGAGGAGATCCGGGTCGGGCGCGAACGTGACTGTCCGCTTCCCGTGGCGCAGCTGGTCAAACTCAAGGATTCCCATCCGTCGGTGATCAAGGTCTATCGTCACGGTCTTACCGCCGAGGTGTTTCATCTCAAGATCGATGGCCATCACTGGTGCCTCAAGCGGCGCCGCAACGATTCGCTGGTCGCCAACCTCGATGGTAAGACCGCTTTCCTCACCGAACTGGAGCGGCGGCGCGAAATCGAAGCGCTGCGCGAGTTGCATCCCACAGTTCTCTCCCACGTGGTCTGTACCAGCTTTGGTTCGGCCCGCGCCGGCATTCTGGTCTCGCCCTGGCTGCGGGGCGTGCCGGTGCATCAGCTCAACGAGCGCAATCTGGCGCAGATGCTGGAGGTGCAGGGGGAGCTTGCCCGCTGGGGCTGGTTCGACTGGGATCCGAGCCCGGGCAACCTGCTCGATGACGGCGAACATATCAGCGTGTTCGACTTTGGTTACATGTGGCCCTTTGATCCCCGTTTCGAGTACAACTCCAACGGGCTGGTCGACCCGCAATTTCATGTGCCGGAGCGGCTGGAGACCCGCACCCTCTCAGGGCTCTGGCTCGATGAGGCCGATCCCTTGCCGCAGTTCCGCTACTGGCGCGAGCTCTGTCTGAAATGGGTGAAACGGGAGATCCACCACCTGATACGGGAAGGCGCCAGCGCACCCGTGCTGGCCCGGTTGCAGAGCCTGCAAGGGGAGTGGAGTGCCGCGCTGGCAAGCGACGAGGCGCTCGCTGCCAACTGGTGGCGGGATATGTATCGCAGCCACCGGCTCGATGTGGCCGACGATCTCAGTGGCCGCAGCTGCAGCCCGCTCACCCTGCGTCGTCTCGACTGGCTGGAGCAGGCGGTGACCGACCACTACGAGCAGCTGGTCGACAATCTCTCCAGCGAAGAGCTGGGGCTGGGCCAGAGCGAGCTGCTGGCCAGATTGCAGCGCCAGCGCCGCGAAGTGATGGCGTGCCAGTTGCCGGTGACCACCTGTGCCTGAGCCAACGCCTCAGCTAAACAGAAATGAAAAGGGCACCTTGCGGGTGCCCTTTTGCATGGTCGGATTTGCCAGCCGTGAGGGTTAGTCCAGCAGCTCCTGATGGAGGCGGTTGACGATCTGGCCCGCTTCGCCCTCTTTGACCAGGAAGCAGAGGTTGTGAGCGCTGGCGCCATAGCAGATCATCCGGATGTTGTGATCGCGCAGGGCATCGAATACCCGGCTACCCACCCCGTTGACCTCGCTCATCCGGTTGCCGATCAAGGCCACCAGAGCCAGCTCGTTCTCCACCTCGACTTTGCAGAGCTGGCTGAGTTCAGCCAGCACCTTGTCGCTGAGCACAGGTTCGCCATTGCTCTGGCTGCCGGTGTGATCCAGGGTGAGCGACACGCTCACCTCCGAGGTGGTGATGAGGTCTACCGAGATGCGATGACGGGCCAGAATGCCGAACACCTCGGCCAGAAAGCCATAGGCATGGAACATGTTGAGGCTGTGCAGGGTGACCAACACCTGCTGGCGACGCAGGGCCACGGCGCGAAACAGCGGGCTGGTGTCCGTGGTGGAGCGGATCCAGGTTCCCCCTGCCTGCGGCTCCCTGCTTGAGCCGACAAAGACCGGAATGTTCTGGCGCACCGCCGGTTGCAATGTGGCCGGGTGGAGCACCTTGGCGCCGAAGGTGGCCATCTCTGCCGCCTCGACAAAGCTGATTTCGGGAATGGGGCGGGCCCGGGTGACGAGGCGCGGATCCGTGGTGTAGATGCCGGGTACATCGGTCCAGATCTCGATACTGGTGGCATCGAGCGCCTCGGCGAGCAGGGCCGCGCTGTAGTCGGAGCCGCCACGGCCAAGCGTCGTCGTGCGGCCATCGCCATCGGAACCGATAAAGCCCTGGGTGATGACGAGGGTGTCCCCGAGCACCGGGCCCAGCGTCTGCTGGCAGAGATCGCGAGTCGCGTTCAGGTCGACGGTGGCCTTGCCAAAGCGGCTGTCGGTGCGCATCAGCTGGCGTACATCCTGCCAGTGGGCATTGACGCCGCGCTGGCGCAGCAACTCGGTAAAGAGGCGGGTCGACATCAGTTCGCCGCAGGCGATGAGGCGATCAGCCAGTTCGGCATCGGTCTGCTGGCTGGCCTGCTGCGCCATGGTGCGGATCTCGCCGAGCTGATCGTGGATCAGGGCCGTCACCTCGGCGGGGTGGCCAAGGTCGGCCAGAATGGCCTGCTGAATGTCGGCCAGCCTGGCCAGCTGGGCTTCGCGGCCCGCGTCGTCCAGCTCACCCTGAGCCAGTGCCACCAGCAGATTGGTGACGCCGGCGCTGGCGCTCAGCACCACGATGCGGGTGGCGGGATTGGCCAGCACGATATCGGCGCAGTTGTTCATGGCCGCGGCGTTGGCGACACTGGTTCCGCCAAACTTGGCGACATTGATCGGGCTCATTGCTTACTCCTGTCTTAATTTAAAAATCCGGATCCATCGGGCAAAAAAGAGAGGAGGAGGCTGAAAATGGCAGGAATGTGCGAAGCGATCCCGGCCAGAAGCACTCCACCCGCAGAGCCCATCCCGTACCCGCCCCTGACAGGGCGCGGTGGGGGATGACCACTACCGATGACAACCCGGGGGATTCAGCCCCCGCAGCCGACACTGAGGTTTCCAGTCTCCTCAGATGTCTCGGCGCTGCTCCCCCTGACCCAAGTTCACCGGACTCTGGCGTCCTCTCTCGGGCTGCCTGGGCAGCGCTCCTCTTCTGGCTCCACCATGGCGGTGGAGTGCATTTAGAAATACCTTGCGTTGGATTGGACTGTCAATCGAGTTTGTAAAAAAGTTCAAAATGTCAGCTAACTCAACGCAGAATCAATGAGTTACACAATGGTTTTTGACAAAACCTTGGAGCGACGCTGCCAGTTGTAGAGGCGCTGGCGCTCAACCGGCAGATCCTCCACCTCCAGCGGCTCGAACCCCCGCTCCCGGAACCAGTGGATGGAGCGGGTGGTGAGCACGAACAGGCGGCGGATGCCGAGCCGTTTGGCCCGCTCGGCCACCTTGGCCACCAGCTGATCACCCCGGTTGGAGTTGCGATAGTCGGGGTGGATGGCGACGCAGGCCATCTCCGCCATCGCCTCTTCCATAAAGCAGTAGAGGGCCGCGCAGCCGATGATCAGGCCATCGCGCTCGATGATGGTGAACTTGTCGATCTCCATCTCCAGCTGCTCGCGGGAGCGGCGCACCAGAATGCCTTCCTCCTCCAGCGGGCGAATGAGGTCGAGAATGCCGCCGATGTCCTCGATGGTGGCGGCGCGGGCCCGCTCGGCGCTCTCCCGCACGATCTGGGTGCCGAGGCCGTCGCGGCTGAACAGCTCCTGCAGCATGGCGCCATCATCCTGATAACTCACCAGATGGGAGCGGGGCACGCCGCCACGGCAGGAGGCAATGGCCGCGCGCAGGTAGCGGGCGGTGCCTGACATCTCTTCGCCCGCCTGCTCCAGCTCCACCAGCAGCTCTTCGGCCTGCTCGGGGAAGAGCTCGGAGATGGCTTCGCCGTGTCTGTCCATCACCCCCTGGGTGCTGCTGAAACAGATCAGTTTGTCCGCCTTGAGATCGACCGCCACCCGGCGGGCCACCTCTTCGGAGCTGAGGTTAAAGCTCTCGCCGGTGACCGAGCAGCCGATGGGGGAGATGAGCACCAGACTCTTTTGATCGAGCTGGCGGGTGATCCCCTCCACATCGATACGGCGCACCCGGCCGCTGTGGCAAAAGTCGATGCCATCATCCACCCCCAGCGGCTGGGCGGTGACGAAGTTGCCGCTCACCACGCTGATCCGCGCACCCTGCATCGGAGTGTTGGCGAGCCCCATGGAGAGCTGGGCTGTGATGTCGTACTGCAGGCCGCCACACACCTGTTTGATGATGGCGAAGCTCTCGTCATCGGTGACCCGGATCCGCTTGTGGTACTGGGCCTCGATGCCGGCGCGGGCCAGCGCTTCATCGTTTTGTGGACGTGAACCAAACACCAGCACCAGCCGTATGCCCAGTGTCTGCAGCAGGGCGATATCGCTGACGATATTGGCAAAGTTGGGGTGGCAGACGGCTTCCCCCCCCATCATCAGCACAAAGGTGGCGCCCCGATGGACATTGACATAGGGAGTAGATTGCCGGAAGGCATTGACCAGACTGGGCTCACGTTCACGCACTTGATATTTCTTCCATAAAAAAACAGCGATTGGCTCAATATATGAAAATAAATTCACAAATCAAGACTAAATATTGATTTGGTTGGGTTTGTTGGCCAACCGGATGCCTTGCCCGGACGTAACTGGCCAAAGTGGCAGGAGAGGCGCAGGGGAGTGAAGAGGAGGATGGGGGCGGGAGGCGCCGGTTGATCCGGTGCCACAAACTGTTATCTTCGATGCTCCTTTTCGTCATCGTGCATTGGCACCGGTTTTTACAAGGAGTGGCTTGATGGAACAGATTATTTCGCCGGCAGAGGCGTTGCCGGGGCGCAGCGAGGCCATGGTGATTGGCCAGCAGCATGCAGTAAACGGCCATCCGACTCAGGGGCCCTGGCCCGAGAACATGGCGATCGCCTGGTTTGGCATGGGCTGCTTCTGGGGTGTGGAGCGCCTGTTCTGGCAGCAGCCCGGGGTTTACTCTACCGCCGCCGGTTATCAGGGCGGCGTCACCCCCAATCCCACCTACAAGGAGGTGTGCAGCGGGCTGACCGGTCATGCCGAGACGGTGCAGGTGGTGTTTGATCCGGCGGTCATCAGCTATGGCGATCTGCTCAAATTGTTCTGGGAGCAGCACGATCCGGCGCAGGGCATGCGGCAGGGTGGGGACATTGGTACCCAGTACCGCTCGGTCATCTTCTATGGCGACGAGAGCCAGCAGGTCATCGCCCAGCAGAGTCTGGCTGCCTATCAGCAGGCCATGGCGGCGAGCGGCGACAGCCGGGCCATCACCACCCGCATCCTGCCGCTGGCGCCTTTCTACTACGCCGAGGACTATCACCAGCAATATCTGGAGAAGAACCCGGATGGCTACTGCGGATTAGGTGGCATTGGAGTCTGTTTGCCGCCTAGCCTGAATCGCTAAACAGGTTTGTAGTCGATTCCGTAAAAAAAGTGAAAATAAATGGTCGGAGGAGGGAACTTATTGCGACCAGTCGGGACTAACTAGGTAGCGTCCAGGGATCGGATGCGAAGTCCAGACACATTTCTTGCCTTGATAACCGCCTGATGAATGAACGCACTGGCGGGTTGAAAATGATAGCAAGCAGGGCTGCCCACCAAGGCGGCCCTTTTCATATCTGCTTGTTTTAGCTCGGGAGGGGCGATCGGTCAGGCGATCGCGCTGTCGAAGAGGTTCTTGATAAGATCGATGAACTCGATGAGGAAGGCTTTCTGCTCCGGGGTCGGCTCGCGCAGCCAGACGGCGGAGAGCACCTCTTCCAGATCGGCGACCACGGCGTCCGCCTCCTGCATGATGGTAAAACGCACCTTGGGTGCCAGCTGAGGGTTCTGCTCGCAGATGGCCATCAGGTTGCTGGCCACCCGGCTACTGACGAGATCCTCGATGGTCTGCTCGCCACCCGCATTCTGCTGCTGGGCCTCAAACAGTCCCAAACTCTCCACCAGATACTCGATCAGCGAGATATAGCCTTCACTCTCTACCACCATGGTTGCTGCCTCAATACAGTAACAATACGAAAATTAAGCGTATTTTAGTGGCTTGATCTAGCTTGGCAAGCAGCAGTGCAGGCGGTGGCGGGTAAAACTGACTCCGCCGCGCTCCACGCTTTCCACGCCGGTCAAGGTAAAGCCATGCCGTAAAAATAGCTCATAACTGAAGGCGCTGGCCTCGGTTGTGATGGCGCTGATGCCAAGGGCGCGGGCACCTGCCAGCGCCGTGGTAAGCAGCAGATTGCCCAGCCCCTGCCGCTGATGGGCCGCACCGACGTAGAGCAGGCTGAGGTGGCCATCGGCGCTCAGGGTGACAAAACCGGCAGGCGATTCACCCAGCATGGCAACCCAGCCATGATGCTCGCGCAGCTGGCTGACAAAGCCGGGATGTTGTGAACCGAGGGCCCACTGCTCCACCTGCTCCGGGCTGTAGTGCTGGGGGCCGGTGTGGCGGATTGCCTGCTCGAACAGGGTGACCAGGGCTGGAATATGCTGCTCGCCAAGGGGGGCGATAAAGAGGAGCGGCGTCATGCCGAAGCACCCTGATCAGCTGCATTGCGTGCGGGGGCCATGGGCCGTCTGGATTTAGGCAAGCCGGCGACAACCCGCTCATAGGAGTGGTGCACCCAGCCTTGCCAGAGATCATCGGGCAAGGTGCTGTTCAGGGTCACTGTGTTCCAGTGTTGCTTGTTCATATGCCAGCCCGGTTTCACCTCGGGGTGGAGTTCGCGCAGCAACAGCGCCAGCTCGGGTTCGCACTTGAGGTTGATGGTGAGCGGGTCAGCTTGCCAATCCACCAGCGCGAACATCTTGCCGGCGATGCGGTAGACCAGGATCTCCGGGCCAAACGGGGTATCTTCCTGACTGCCCGGCAACGAGAGCAGAAAGTGGCGTAAAGGGGTTAACTCCATGGTCTGGTCTCGCTGTGGGTGATCCGATCAGTGCGGTTGCATATCAATCAGGGGAAGGCATCTGTTACTATGCGCAGCCGAGTATACCCCCCATCACCGAGGGAGCCTATTGATGTTGTATCACAAGACTTTCGAACTGGGTCCCGAGCGGGATTGGGTGGTGTTTGTCCACGGCGCCGGTGGCAGCTCCTCCATCTGGTTCAAGCAGTTGCGCGCCTATCGCGAGCACTTCAACGTGTTGCTGCTGGACTTGCGTGGCCATGGCCAGTCCAACAAGCTGCAGCAGGTGATCCAGGGCCACTACAGCTTTCGGGCCGTGACCGAGGATATCGTTCGGCTGCTCGATCACCTTAATATCCGCTGCGCCCACTTTGTCGGCATCTCCCTTGGCACCATCCTTATTCGCCATCTGGCCGAGCTCTGCCCGGAGCGGGTCAAGAGCATGGTGCTGGGCGGCGCCATTTTGCGGCTCGATATCCGCTCGCGGGTGCTGGTGCAACTGGGCCGACTCGGCCAGCACTTCCTGCCCTATATGTGGCTCTACCGGCTGTTTGCCTTCATCATCATGCCGCGCCAGCACCATCAGGAGTCGCGCAACCTCTTTGTGCGCGAGGCCCGCAAGCTCTGCCAGAAAGAGTTCAAACGCTGGTTCCGCCTCGCCACCGAGGTTAACCCGCTGATGCGTTATTTTCGCGAACGCTCCCTGCCCATTCCGACCCTCTATGTGATGGGGGAGGAGGATCATATGTTTCTGGCGCCGGTGCGCGAACAGGTGGCCCGCGATGCCAGCTCTTCGCTGGCGGTGATCCGGCAGTGTGGCCATGTCTGCAATGTGGAGCAGCCGGAGCAGTTTAATCGCCGTACGCTGGCGTTTATAAACTCCCTCACCTGCAATCGTCTTTAGGCCGGATCACGGGCTGGCGTGCCAGCCTGTGCAAAATGCTTGTTCCTCCCTGCTTTTATCTTTCCTGATTTGCTCACAATGCGTTGATATTGCACGCGTTCAGCCAACTATCTCTCATGTTGTTGCCCTGTTTGCCGCTATCCATATGGAGATAGCTTATGGCTGCATTGGCAACGGGATTTCGACCAAAGATTAACCCCACCTTTTATGGTGCATTGCTACCTTTTTGAGAGATATAGTGCTTATCAATAACCAAGGATGGGAATCTGTATCATGGCCCAAAACATCACCCCCACCCAACGCGAGATCACCTTTCATCAGGATGAGCTGATCGTCTCCAAGACCGATCTGGCAGGCAGGATCACCTACTCCAACAAAGTATTCATGCGACTCTGTGATTATTCGGAGGAGGATCTGCTGGGAACGCCTCACAACATCGTGCGCCATCCCGATATGCCCCGCGGTGTTTTTTGGGGGTTGTGGCACACCCTCAAGGAGAATCGCGAGTTCTTTGGCTTTGTCAAAAACATGACCGCCAACGGTGATTTCTACTGGGTGTTGGCAAATGTGCGTCCCGATTTTCGTGACGGCAAGGCGATCGGCTACTTCTCGGTTCGCCGTTGTCCATCCCGCCATGCCATTGCGACCATTGCCCCCGTATATCAGAAAATGTGTGAGCTGGAGCGGGGAATGTCCGGAGATGCTCCCAAGCAATCCTGGGCCTGGCTGGAGCAACACCTGGCATCTCAGGGGACTGATTACGAACGTTTTGTTCTCAATCTGGTGCAGCAGGATTAAGGAGTCACTCTATGTTGACTGTGCTAACCAAGACCAGCAGTGCCAGTAAAAAACACCTCTTCATCAGTCAGAAATTTTTGCTGATCTGTACCGTGTTCGGCCTCTCTGTACTGATGTTGGCCATCTTTTCTCTTAGTTCGGTCGGGCCGACCTGGTTCAATCTGGGGATCCCCGGGTTGGCGTTGCTCTTTATTGTGCTTGCACTGCGTGAACAACGCAGGCTGGTGGCGATCATGGATCAGATCAACGAAGTGCTGGTGCAGGCCAGTGCCGGTGAGACCCATGTCCGGGTGACCAGAACCAAGGGGCTTGGCGAGCTGGGCAAGATCGCCTGGAACCTCAACAGTTTTCTCGACATCGTCGAAGCAAACATCAAGGATATGGTCTCCTGCTTTGAACATGCTGGTCAGGGACGCTACTACCGCCATGCGTTCAAACAGGGTCTGCCCGGCGAGTTTTCCAAGACAGCCGATAACATAAATCTCTCCCTGCACGCCATTCAGGAGGCGACCGAGCTCTCCCGGCAGGGTAATCTGCTCAACAAACTCCACCAGACCAACAACCAGAACCTGCGCAGCAGTCTGGCTGGGAATCAGGAAGATCTGCTGACCCTCAGCAACAAGATTGAGGACGTACTTGGCAATGCCCAGAGCGGGCTGGATGCATCGCTGCACAGCATGACGGTGGTCGAAGATCTCAGCCAGGAGCTGCTAGGTATCAACCGTGAGATGCAGGATACCGGACGGGCAGCGACCACGCTGGCAGGGGAGAGTGCCCGCATCACCGCTACAGTCAATCTCATCACGGAGATCACCGCTCAGACCAACCTGCTGGCGTTGAATGCTGCCATCGAGGCGGCCAGAGCAGGTGAAGTCGGGCGCGGGTTTGCGGTGGTCGCCGACGAAGTACGGGCTCTTGCCGAACGCACCCGTCAGTCAACCAACGAAATCCGCGATGTGGTCAAGGGGCTGACGACCAGCATCGAACAGATAGTGGGGAGCGTGCTCTCGCTTGGGGAGCGTAGCCAGCGCATCAGTGACAATGTGGACGGTTTTCGTCAAAGCTTCGAGGCAGTGGCCGAGGGAGCAAAATCCAACATCGGTCATCTCCACTTCGCCAGAGGGCTGGCGTTTGCCTCGCTGGTCAAGCTGGATCACATCATCTTTATGCAGCGTGGTTACCACGGGCTGGAAGTTAGGGATAACGAGAGCGTGGCCAGCCATACCGATTGCCGTTTGGGCCGTTGGTACTATCAGGGTGAAGGCGGCGAGTCGTTTGGCAAGTTGCCGAGTTTCAAACACATCGAGGTGCCCCACAAACAGGTGCACGAGGCTGTCAGCAGAGCATTGACTGCCGCACGGGGTGACTGGCTCCATGATGACAGGTTGCTGCACACCATTCTGGCCGAGATGGAGAGTGCCGAGCAGGCTAGCAAGCAGGTGATGCAGTTGCTCAACAGGATGGTCGAGGAGCAGCTTCAGGCTTGAGTAATGTCGTGCCATTAGCTGCAACTGGCAGTGGGAAAATGGCCAGCAGAGAGGAAGCACACTCTGGTAACCGGTTGATGGTCAATGGCTTTCAGCAGAGCGGCGAGAGCGCCAGTTAGTGATCGGTGCAGCAAAAGAGATAAGGATCCTCGCTGGATCCCGCTTGCCCGAGGTGGTTAGAATAGGGGCTTCCATGGGTCACAGGATGAGCAAGGATGTTACACAAGCAAGTCAGTTTTATCATCGATAGCAAGGGGAACAAGCAGGCGGCCGTCGTCCCCATCGAGATCTACAACGAGCTGATGACCCTGCAAAAGGCGCTCTCCGACAATCGTCCCGGGGAGCGCGAGCTCTACCACTTCAATGGCAAGGGTGCCGAGGCCCACGGTTATCCGGTGGGCAAGCGGCAAAATCCGGGCTTTATGGTGCTGGCCGGTTCCACCGCCAACGGCGAGGATGCAGCCTCTTTGCGCGAGGCGGTGATTGAACTGCGACTGGAGCTGCTGAACAAGGGCATTCTGGTGCCCCGCAGCGAAGGGGGTTTTCTCTTTACTGCTGATCAGCTGTTCAACAGCCCGAGTCTGGCCGCGAGCCTGGTTGCCGGCAACAACCGAAGCGGTCTGGATGCCTGGCAAAACAGCGCGGGGTATACCCTGAAACAGTCCGGTTTTGGCAAGAAGTGACGCATATCGGAGGGGATTGAGGCGCACCTGTTGTGACATCTCCCCCCAAAAAGAGCGCCCCCTGTCGCAAGAGAGGGGGCGCTCTTTTTTATATCCAGCAGAGGGATCAGTGTGCCTTGTGGCCGGTGAGCAGCCAGTAGCTGAGAGCTGAACCGACCCCGCAGCAGGCGATGGCGATGGCCATCGGCAGCGGCGAGTGGGGCGGATTGAGGTTGACCAGAATGCCGACCAGGGCGCCGATACCAAAGCGCAGGGTGCCCGCCAGTGCCGAGGCGGTGCCCGCAGATTGCGGGAAGTGGCCCATCAGGCCGGTCATGGCATTGGCACCCACCAGACTGATATGGCCGACAAACAGCACCACCGGAATGACGATGCCCCACAGGCCGCCGGTCTGGCTCCAGGCGTTGTAGACCAGCAGGGCGCCCGCGCAGGGCAGCACCAGCAGGCCGTATTGCAGCATTCGCTCGGCGCCCACCCCTTTCACCAGTCGGCTGTTGACGAAGGTCACCACCATCATCAGCAGGATATTGAGGCCAAACAGCCAGCCGTAATGCTCGGTCGGCACCTTGAAATACTCGATATAGACGTAGGGTGAGCCGCTTAAGAAGGCGAACATGCCGGAGCTTGAGAGGGAACCGCACAGCACATAGCCCATGGCGCCGCGATGGGAGAGCACACCCCAGTAGTTCTTGAGGATCTGGCCGATCTTGAGCGGCTGACGGTGCTCGGGTTTCAGGGTCTCCTCGATTTTCCACTGCATCACCAGACAGATCAGCAGGCTGATCCCCACCAGCAGCCAGAAGATGACCCGCCAGCTGGCATGGGCACTGATGTACCCCCCCACCACGGGTGCCACCAGCGGTGCCAGCGTCATCACCAGAATGACGAACGACATGGCGCGGGAAAAGGCATCCTTCTCGAACAGGTCGCGCAGCAGGGCATTGACCACGACCGACCCTGCGGCGCCGCCCGCCGCCTGCAGCATCCGATAGGCCAGCAATTCGGGCAGGGAGTCCGCCATGGCACAACCGACCGAGGCGATGGCAAACATCACCAGCCCCGCCAGGATCACCGGCTTGCGGCCATAGCTGTCGGCGAGCGGGCCGTAGAAGAGCTGGCCGATGGCAAAGCCGCCCAGAAAGGCGCTGATGGTGAGCTGGGCACCGTCGATGCTGGTGGCCAGATCCCGGGCGATAGCCGGAATAGCTGGCAGATACATATCTACCGCGAGCGGGGTCAGGCCCGCCAGCGCACCCAGCAGGATAAAGAGAAAACGGGGGGAGAGGGCGGAGGCCCGGGTCGGAGCGGTTTGGGGCATAGGGTATCCAGTTGTGGGATGGATGGAAAAAGGGCGAAAAGGCAGTCTATCAGTTTTGTGTCAGCGGGGGATCCGGTATGGCGAGCCAGAGGCCCGGTTCGGCCTGAAATCGGGGGGCAAACCAGATCTGTCTGCTGCCAGCCTGCATTTCAGCAGGCTCAATGGCCCGGCGGCTCAAACGGCAGGCTCCTTGAGAGATCGCCAGCGCCGCATCCCCCTTGTACCAGCCGTCCGTTACCGGCAGTGCCGTGGTCTCCCGCAGCAATCTTACCCCCCACTGGGTCACCAGCGCCGGGCACGCTGTTTCTGCCAGTTTTGCCGCCTGCACCATAGCGGGCGGACGGGGTAGGGTGAAGGTCGCCGCTAGGAGCAGCAATCCGGCCACCGCGACCGGCCACTCGCCACGGCGCGGCAGCCAGCTTGCCAGCAGCACGATACCGAGCAGGGTGACGGGGGCCAGATGGCGGGGATTGTCGGGATTCTGGCCAAACAGGGTCCAGAGCAGCAGGGCGAGCCAGTAGAGCGTCCAGAGTGGAGAGAGGGCGGCAGGGTGTTTTTTTGATCTTTGCCAAAGCGGCAGTACCAGCAGCGTCCCAACAGCCAAGGGCCAGAGCGGAGTGAGCTGATCGTTGAAGGTTCGCGCCCAGCTCAGCAGCCGATCGCCATGGGCTGCTGCCGTGTTGCCCCACAGGGTAAAGTGGCCGTCGGTAAATCGGCGCCCCTCGCTGAAGTAGGCCCAGCCATCGGCCTGCCAGACAAACAGCAGGCTGATAAGCCCCACCAGAACAATGGGGAGCAGAAAGTTAAGTCGCTGACCCTTTTGCGCCATCCCCAGCCAAAGGGGCAGCAGGGTCAGCATGAAGTAGGAGGGGCGCAGCGCCAGCATCAGGCCGAGCAGCAGGCCTGCCAGTGCGAATCTGCGCTGCTGCAAGGCCAGCAGCGTTCCGAGCCAGGCGGCCAGAGCCGGCCCATCCGAGAGGCCGGAGAGCGCCAGGGTCAGGGTGAGCGGCAGAGCCAGCACCAGCAGCCAGACGGGGGCGAGCAGATTTGGCCGTTGCCATAACTTCACAGCCAACAAGGCGGCGAGCGGTGCCAGCATACTGCTCCCGAGCAGACTTGCCCACTGCACTGCGCGGGCCGGATCGTCCACCGCCAGATTGATCAGCCGCGCCAGCCAGATAAAGGCGGGGTAGCCCGGAAAGTGGGGGGAGAACTCCAGCACGCTAAAGCGCGTTACCCCGTGGGCGAAATTGAGGGCATCGTCGGAATCGAGGGCCACCGGAAAGGCCAGCAGCCAGCAAAGCCAGGCCAGTTGCAGCAGAATGAGCAGCCAAATGGTGGTGGAGCAGGGGGAAGCCCAACGCCGATACGCTGCCTTCCCCCTCATCCCCAGCCTTTCTCCCGCCAGGGGAGAAGGGGGCAAACCGGCGTCCGGGTGCATTTATCGGCAGGCCGTGCGTAGGGTGGGTAGCGCGCAGCGAAACCCACCGTTTGTCGCAGCGAGGTGGCGCAATGATTGGCAGGTTGCCATCAAAGCGGCGCCAGCACGGCCATCAGCGCTTTTTCCGCTGTGGCAAAGGCGGCGGCGTCGGCGGGCTTGGCGCCCACCCCGAATACCCCCGGGTTACCGATGGCATCGAGCACCTTGGCCAGCGCCTGCTCGGCCGCCTTGCGATCCCCTTCACTGAGGGAGGGGAGGAGCAAGTCGAGGAAGCGCTTGCTCTTGACCACCAGCACCTTGGCGGTCTGGTAGTTGCCAAGATTCTGGCTGGCCCCTTCGAGGCGGCGCTCGATCTCCGCCTTGTAGGCGCGATTGAGCAGGGCGGCGGTTGCTGCGGCGTCTTTGGCCTTGATGGCGGCTGCCAGTGGCGCTTGCAGCTCCACCTTGTGGTGCTGTTCCAGATAGGTCAGCTCCTCGGCAATTTCGCTCAAGGTGGCGCTGGCATCCTTGCCATCAGTGGCGGCGCCCAGCAGCGCTTCGCGGGCGTCGATCAGCGGCTCCTTGCCGGCGGCGGCGTAGGAGTAAGCCTGCGCCTGCCCGCTCAGGGTCAGCAGCAGGGTGAGGGCGAGTAAACCCGGGCGGATGGTCATCCTGTTCTCCTTACTTAATGCCAAGAGGTTGGCACTCAGGCCACGCTCTGGGTTTCAATCACGGTATTTTCGTTGCGATGGTTGAAGATGGCGTGACGTCTGTCCACCCCATCGATCACCATGTCAGCGGCCATCATCCCCATCTCCATGGCGGTGTCGGTGAAGATGTAGCGGAATGTCCCCTGACGGCCGGTCATGATGAGGTTGGTGATGGGCATCAGCGCCTTGATGGCTTCGTTGCGGCGGGCCTGATAGCCAAGGTCCATTAGCGGATAGGCGTATTCGCTACGCGCTTCAAAAGTTTCATCGCCAAGCTTGGCGGTATCGACGCCAAGGCTGGCCAGATCGGCGGTGACCCGACCGCGCAGATCAGAGAGCTGTGCCTGCCAGGTGGCATCCCCCGGATTGCAGGGGATCTCCAGCATCACCGAGGTCTGGCCTTGGGGCGCCATAAAGGGGCTGCGGCGGCGCGGTTCCTGCAGGCGGGTCGCCAGAATATGGGGATCGGAGAGGTACTGCCAGGTGTTGTCTGACAGGTTCTCCTGTTTGAGCGGCATATTGACGAAGCGAAGCGACCGGTAGTGCAGATCGCACGGCAAGCCCAGATGCTGGCAGGTGAGCGGCAGCGGCAGGGTGGAGATCACCTGATCAAAGCGCTCGCTCTGCTCAACATCATCTTGTTTCCAATACACCCGTTCGATGCGGCCATCGGCCTGCTCAAGGCGGGTGATGGTGGCGCCGGTTTTCAGCTCAACGCCCTCAGCCACCAGCCGCTCTCCCAGGGTGGTGAAGATCTGGCCGAAGCCATATTTGGGGTAGCGGTATTTGCGGGCATAGGTGCGCACCGAGATACTGCCGTTGCGTCTTGGCAACAGGCGGCGCGCCACGTCTTTGAGATCGATCAGGCTGATGCGCTGACCGGCCCAGTCGGCGGAGAGCTTGTCCGGATTGATGCCCCACAGCTTGCCGGTGTAACCCTCGAAGAACTGGCGATAGAGGGTGCGACCGAAGTGACTCTGGATCCACTCGGCAAAGCTCGCCTTGGCGAAATCATCCGGCTTCTTGCTAAAGGGTAACAGCAGCAAATCTTTCACAGCACCGGCCATCAGGGCCAGTGGCGCCGTCTTGAGCAGGTTGGGCAGGTTCAAAGGGTAGTCATAGGTGCGCCCGCCAAAGCGGATGACGCTCTTGCGCTCGGCGTGGAGCAGATCGTCCCCCATCAGCTCGTCAATAAAGGCGAGCAGCTCGGGGTTTTTAGTTATAAAGCGGTGGCCGCCGTAGTCAAAGCGATACTCCCCATCGCGCCCCTTGAAGGTCTGGGTGGCGCACATGCCGCCGACGACCGGCTCCTGCTCGAACAGGGTGACTGCAAAACCGGCGCGGCGCAGGCGCCAGGCAGCCATCAAACCGGTTGGGCCGGCACCCAGCACGGCAATGTGTTTCTTGTTGTTATCGCTCATGACCTATTCCGAAACTGCTTGATAGATAAGGGAACCGCACCAGTGCGCGGCTCCCGAATGGTGTTGTTACCCCGTGGCCTTGTTGCCACAGAGGGTGAGGACTCAGTCCTTGCTGGACACGGCGTTCACCTGCGGGCGATAGCTGCGCTGCCAGAAGGTAACGAAGATCGCCAGATAGAGGGCCCAGGTCAGCAGCTGCAAGCCAGCGGGTGAGGCATTGTAGCCAAACAGGGCGCGCAGGAAGGTACCAAATACCCCCTGATCGTCGAGAATGTGGCTGATGTCGAATACCGGCGTGGTCCAGAAGGTGATGATATCTGCCGCTTGCAACATGTTGACGGCGGATGAGAGCAAGCCTGCCGCGATGATGATGATAAGCAGGCCCGTCCAGCGGAAGAAGGGAGCCAGCGCCACCTTGCGGGTGGAGCGCAGCAGCCCCCACACCAGCGCGATGGAGACCAGCAGCCCCGCCAGCGCGCCCATCAGGCCCGATTGCAGATCCACCCCTTGGCCCGAGTAGAGCAGGGCGGAGAAGAAGAGCACGGTTTCAAACCCCTCGCGCATCACGGCGAGGAAGGCGAGCAGCACCAGACCAAACAGGTTGCCGCCATCGATGGCGGCATCGATGCGCGCCGTCATTGCCCCCACCTGGGATTTGGCCTGCTTTTGCATCCAGATCGCCATATAGGTGAGCACCAAGGTGGCGAAGATGAGGATCCCCGCCATCAAGAGGTGGTTGTAACGCTCGCTCTCGAACTGGCTCACCACCACCTGGAACAGGAAGGCGACGATCAGGGAGGCGATAAGGCCGAGCCCCACCCCCAGATAGATGAACTTGTTGTAGCGGCTCGCCCCCAGCTTGGCGAGGTAGGAGAGGCAGATGCCGACCAGCAGGAAGGCTTCCAGCCCCTCGCGCAGGGTAATGAGAAAACTTGCAAACATCAGGATTGAGGCTCCGTAGCGGGCGTGATGGAGAGAGGCCGCAGGGTCAGTTGCAGCCGATTGAGTTGCACTATGGGTGGCTCCGGCAAGCTTGGCTCGGCGGCGCGCACCGCATCATTGACCCACTTGGGGTAGGTGCGGAAATTGAGTTTGATATCGGCCTTGAAGGGCTCTTGGGCTTCTGCGGGTAGCTGCCAGACTTCATCGCGCCAGCCATCGGCCGGAATGCGGGTATCTTCCAGCAATTTGGCGTAGCGCCAGAACTTGAGCCCCACCGGCTTGCCCTCGGCATCGCCGAACACTTTTCTGAACAGCCGCGCATCTTCTGGGACAGCGCCATCCACCGGCTGGCCGCTGGCAAGCACTACCTTGCCACTGGCGTCGGTGACGGTCAGCTCCAGCCAGAGTTCACGAAAATCGGCCACTCCGGTGGGCAGGGCATGGCCCGCGCCGGTATTGGCGACCCGCACCACCAGCTGCTGACTATCGGCAGCCTGTTCGATACGGGCGGAGAGGGTAGCGCTGGAGCGCAAGAGCGCCAGACTCTCTTGTTCAAGGTCGGGATTGCGCAGCCCCACCAGCTGGTGCTGGGCGCCGGTAAAGTTGTGGCGATAGAGCCGGGCTTTCATGGTGCCGTTTTCGGTGGACTGGCCCGCCACCGGTGCGCCGCCATTGCCCGGCTCCGGGTTCATGTGGCAGTCGATGCAGGTGCGCCGTTTGGCGGGATCCTCGGCCTTGGCGAAGCTGGATTTTTCCCACTCCTCCCAGGTGTTGACGATATTGGCGCCGGTGCCCGGGGCAAACTCGTTGTGGCACGATTTGCACAGGGCCGCATCGCGGTAGAAATCCTTCTGATAGGAGGCTTTGTGGGCCGCCGGACGGGCGTTGATCTGCCGCTCGGCCAGCCAGTGCTGGAGGCTGCCACCCGCGGCATCCTCGAACACATAGCTCTCACGGTCTTTCAAATTCACGGTAAAGGCGCTGTTGCCGCCCGCATCTTCTACCTTGGTGATGCGATGACAGAGTACGCAGCCAGTCCCTTCTTCAACCACAGGTTCGCCCGCCTTGTGAGCGGCAATCAGCGATGCACCACCCTGCTCGAACATGTGGGAGCCCTTGGGTAGATCCATCTGGCCGGTAATCACCTGCTGGGGCATGTGGCAGCCCTGACACCACTGACCGAACGCTTCCCCTTCGGTTTCGCGGGCCAGCGCTTGCACCACTTTGTAGTAGGGGTGGGAGTTGCCCATCAGCCGGTGGTTGCTCTCGCTCCAATCCTGGAACGCCTGTTGGTGGCAGTTCTGGCAGGAGGCGGAGTTGAGCCACGCCTTCGGGTGAGTGGTCGGCGCCTTGGCGGGATCCGTGCGCGGGGCATCGAGCCGCAGCCAGTTGGCAAGATAGGGGAGGTTGCCATCGGCGGTGACGAAGGCGTGCAGATCTTCCATCATCGCTTTCACTTCCGGTTGGGGCTTGGCGGGGTCAACCGCCTCGGCCCCATCGCGGGTGTCATGGCCCATACCGCCCTGGGTCTGCTGGGTCATGCGCAGGTATTCGCCGACAAAATCCCCCGCCACCATGTTGGTGAGGTTGGCGTGGCCGTTGATGGCGTTGTCACCGTTCTGCTGGCGATGGGCCGCCATCAGATAGCGGTTGGTGAAGTTGAACCCGTCCAGATGGCAGGAGTTGCAGCTCATCCAGTTGTCCCCTGCCATGGGGAAGCGGCTATTAGCCGCAGTGTTGCCCAAGTTGAACAGCCGCTCGCCGCGCTGAAGCTGCTCGGGGCGGGGATCTGTCTCTACCAACTTGGAAAAGTGGGGCACATCGACGGTGACCCGGGCAAATGGGCCGCTGCCGCCGCTATTGAGGCGGGTGAGATCCTGCCCCATGGCGTTATGCACCAGGATGTGGTCACCATCGATCAGCAGATCCCGCGGATTCTGGCCCGGCAGGTGACGCAAGACCTGGGTTGCCTTGGCTCCCCCCTGAAACTTCTTGCGGCGGTGACGGTTGTTGTTGGACTTGCCGCTGCGGGAGAGATCGAACACCAGCAGATCTTCCGAGCCCGCCAGGGTCAGATAGACCCGCTTGCCATCGGCGGCGAAGCGCGCAGCGAACGGGTTGGAGACAATCTGGCTGCGGTTGCCGACGCTTGGCAGGTTGATTTGCAAAAAGAGCTGTTTTCTTTCATCGACCCGCTCTTTCTCCTCATCGAGATCGATGATGGAGACGGCTGGGAAGACGGTGCTCTGAAACTGGAAGGGGTGATCAAAGCTCCACAGTACATGAGGCAGCCAGGCCTCGCTGCCATCGGGGGAGAGGGTGATGCCATCGAGCAGGCGCGGCAGGCCCTGGGAGTCGCTCGGCGTGTCGCTGTGGGTCTCGGCCAGGGTGATGAGGTTGGGCTTGGGAAGCGAAGAGCCCTTGGCGCCGTGGCCAAGCCTGGCGAGATCATAGATGGCGAGCTGGCCGGTCATGGCGTGGGTCAGCAGCAGGCGATCATCGTTGGTCAATGCCAGCCCGCGGGGGGTCTCGGCGGTCTTTGCATCCAGCTGGAGGTTGCCCGAGGTGTCGTAGGCCTGCAGACGAGCTGATTCGAACAGCGTGATCCAGAACCACTGCCGCTTGGGGTCAAAGATGACCCCGTAGGGTCTATGACCGGTGGGGATCGCCTTTGCCAGATCGAGATCATCATCCAGCAGCAGCAGGCGATCGCCGCTGTAGTCGGTGACCAGCAGGGTGCCGTCATCGGCGCGGGCCAGCTGGCGCAGATCGCCCCCCAGCTGCACCTCTTTCAGGCGCTTGCCGCTATCGCGCTCAAGCAGGGTGACAGAACCTGCACTCAGGTTGGCGGTGACGAGGTGCGGGTTTTGCCCCTCCTCATAGGCGATCATCCCGGCGCCCATCTGTTGGGCCAACGCAAAGGGGCTGGCCAGCAGCAGGAGGAGGGCCAGCAGGGGTGACAAATATGCAGAGAATGATGACTTCAACATGGGATCAGGAACGCCATTTCAAGATGGTCCAGCGCCAGGCGTGGCGCAGCACCAGAGGAGTTAACGACAACGCGCTCAGCCAGTGGGCCCAGCTGGTTAGGTTGCCCATGGCATCGCCCGGAGTGCCGTGCAGCACCAGCAGCAAGCCGCTGGCCAGACAGACCAGCAGCAGGGCTTCGATAATCCGCCCCGTGGTGCGCAAAAAAGGTTTGTTGCTGCGGTTCAACAAGCTGCGATGGGAGAGCCAGAAGGCGCCAAACAGCAGCGGAAACAGGGTGAGCGAGAGCATCAAATGCAAGAACAAATTCCAGCGCGCCAGCGACCAGAGCGGGGTCAGCGGCTCCCACAACAGCAGGCCGGAGAAGAACATCAGGTAGAGGGAGCCCTCGGCAACCTGATGGTGATAGGCCAGCCACTGCCAGAATTGTCGGGGGGCGAGGGAAAGGGTTGTCATAACTGCTCCAACACCCGGGCAATCGGCCCGGGGGGAGCAAGTCTATAACGCAGTAAGGGTAATGAAAAGAGTTATCAATTGTATTGCTGATGAATAAAAGCTGAATCTCGCCAGTGAAGGTCCACCGCTATTTGTGTTCGGCCATGCGCTCGGTGATCGCATAAATCAGCGCCGCCATCGAGAAGGCGAGAAACACCACTACAGACCACTTCATCTCCACTTCGTTGGTGATGCCATCTTCGAGGAAGGCTTTGAGCACCTCCACCCCGGCAATGGTGACCAGCGAGTTGATGACGATGAGCTTGAGGGAGGCAAAGTTGATCTTGCTGAGCCAGTTGTTGCCAAGCGCTTCGCGCTGCTCCTGGGTCTGGATGAACTGCACGTAGCCGCACACCGCCACTAGGATCAGCATCTGGGCCACCAGCACAAAGTCCACCAGCGTCAGCACGCCGGTGATGAGGTCCATGTAGGGGATCTCGATGATATTGACGCAGAGCGCATAGAGCTGCATGAAGAACTTGACCATCAGCAGGGCGACGCAGAGCAGGATGCAGACGTAGAAGGGGTACATCATCATCTTGCTGCCATTGAGCATGAGATTGAACTGGCGCATAAAAACTCCAAGATAAGGAAACAGGGTGATTATGACGTGAACTGCATCCGAAGATAGCGTTCTGTGTTGATGACGGCAGCTTTTATCTGCTTGGTTCGATAATGACAGGGCGGTGTTGAGGGCAGAGCAGCTTGTCACGCTCTCCTCTCTATAAAAGAGGCAGAAAGGATTTCCGAGAGCCGTGCATATAGTTCGGAAAAAAGCAGCTTTGCTGACAATGCCAAAGCCTGCAAGAGAGATACGAAAAAGCCCAGCCAT
Source organism: Aeromonas sp. FDAARGOS 1410 (assembly GCF_019048745.1). NCBI lineage: Bacteria > Pseudomonadati > Pseudomonadota > Gammaproteobacteria > Aeromonadales > Aeromonadaceae > Aeromonas > Aeromonas sp. FDAARGOS 1410. The sequence continues at coordinate 2,380,145 of NZ_CP077401.1, forward strand.
AAGGCTGGGCTTTAGAATGTGGCTCCCTCGACAGGACTTGAACCTGTGACATACGGATTAACAGTCCGCCGTTCTACCGACTGAACTACGAGGGAATTGGCTCCTCCTACTGGACTTGAACCAGTGACATACGGATTAACAGTCCGCCGTTCTACCGACTGAACTAAGGAGGAATTGCCTGTCTCGTTGAGACGGGGCGAATATTAATGACCAGAAAGACGGGTGTCAACCCGCGAGCTCCCCGAAAATCGGATTTTCGGACTGTTTGCCCAAAAGTTGCGCTTTGCGGTTTATTTTCAGCACAATCAGTCCCTTGCCCATAACCGTTGATGCCATTTATCGACATGCTGCCTTGGGCTATGTGGCAATCGTGTGGCGAACATGTCGGCAACGTGCAAGGGGGCGAAAAGCCATTGTGGTGGCAAACGTGGCGCCAAAAAGGGTGGTCGAATCGATAAAGTTCGGGGATTTGGCTGGAAATGAGTCAAATGATGCCGGATTGTGGTATTCATTGATCCTGCCCATCGAAATAGTGGCGCTGCTGGAGTAAGGTTACGCAGGATACCATCGCCGCGTCGACAGCTCTGCCGGCCCTTGATGATGATCGGGCGCCGGATCCCTCCGGCCTTTATCTCCCTCTTCTTGGTATTACGTATACATGCACAAGCAAGCCTCTTTAAATAGCGTGAAGCTCGCCATAGCCTTGCGCCAATCCTGTATTGATGAGCCCTATAGCATGGCCCGTTTTGGCCGTGACCTGATCGCCGGTGTGACGGTGGGCATCATCGCCATTCCACTGGCCATGGCGCTCGCCATTGCCAGTGGTGTTCCTCCGCAGCACGGTCTTTATACCGCGATAATTGCCGGTATCGTGATTGCAGTGACCGGCGGTTCCCGCTACTCCATTTCGGGTCCGACCGCTGCCTTTGTGGTGATCCTCTATCCGGTTGCCCAGCAGTTCGGGGTTGGTGGCCTGTTGATGGCGACCCTTATCTCCGGCCTCTTTCTGGTGGCGATGGGTCTGGCCCGCCTAGGTCGCCTTATTGAATACATCCCCCCCTCAGTAACGCTGGGCTTTACCGGTGGTATTGCCATTGTGATCGCCACGTTGCAGATCAAGGATCTCTTCGGCCTGAGCGTCCCTCATATGCCGGAAACCTATCTGGGCAAGGTCGAAGCACTGGCCAGCGCCATGCCCAGCTGGCAGTGGGGCGATACCCTGGTGGGGGTTGCAACGTTGGCCGTGCTGCTGCTGTGGCCGCGGCTCCGGTTGCCGGTGCCGGGCCATCTGCCTGCCGTGCTGGTGGGGGTCGGTCTGGGCTTTGGCCTGCATCAGTTTGGGGTTGATGTGGCCACCATCGGCAGCAAATTCAGCTACACACTGGCCGATGGCTCGCAAGGGATGGGGATCCCGCCGATTGCGCCGACCCTGGTGATGCCATGGGCACTGCCCGGGCCGGATGGTGCCCCGGTGACCTGGGATCTGGCAGCCATCGAACGTCTGCTGCCCGCCGCTTTCTCCATGGCGATGCTGGGTGCCATCGAGTCGCTGCTCTGCGCCGTGGTGCTGGACGGCATGACCGGCCGCAAGCACAGCTCCAATGCCGAACTGCTGGGGCAGGGGCTTGGCAACATTTTTGCTCCCTTCTTTGGCGGCATCACCGCGACTGCAGCCATCGCCCGCTCGGCGGCCAACGTGCGTGCCGGCGCGACCTCACCCCTCTCTGGCGTGATCCATGCGCTGGTGGTACTCGCTGCCATTCTGGTGCTGGCACCCTGGCTCTCCTGGCTGCCACTGTCGGCTATGGCAGCGTTGCTGCTCATCGTCGCCTGGAACATGAGTGAGGCGCACAAGGTCGTAGAACTGATCCGTCGTGCTCCCAAAGCCGACGTGCTGGTGCTGCTGGTCTGCCTGTCGCTGACCGTCATCTTCGACATGGTTATCGCTATCACCTTCGGGGTTATCCTCGCCTCCCTGCTCTTTATGCGCGAGATAGCCAAGATGACTAGGCTGCACAATCTGGCCGAGCACAAACGCTATGCCCACGAAGTGCCGGCCGATGCGCTGGTTTACAAGATCAATGGGCCGCTCTTCTTTGCTGCTGCGGAGCGGGTGTTTGCCGAACTGGCCGCCGAGGTGAAAGGGCACCGCATGCTGGTGTTGCAGATGGAGGCTGTCTCGATTCTGGATGCCGGTGGTCTCTCCGCTTTCTTGCAGTTTTGCAAGCAGATGGCCGCGGCCGGTATCGAACTGCGCGTCGCCGAGCTGCAGTTCCAGCCGCTCAAGACGCTGGCGCGCGCCAAGGTTCGCCCGCAACCCGGCAAGCTGGAGTTTTACGGCTCGCTGGAAGAGGCGCTCAAAGGAGAACATTTGCACGAAGCGGCGGTAAATTGAATAAAAGGGATACGAAATGGCATGTTTTTGGTCAGTTGGTTCGGATGTTGAGCAAACGAACGCAAAAAGTAAAAAATTGCATTGACCACATGCCCTCGTATCCCGTACATTACGCCCCGTTCCAGCGCAACGGCGCAGCGAACGCGGTGTTGGCTGAACACGTTAAACAACAGACCAAAATTTGGTGAGGTGTCCGAGTGGCTGAAGGAGCACGCCTGGAAAGTGTGTATACGGCAACGTATCGAGGGTTCGAATCCCTCCCTCACCGCCACATTGCAAAGCCCTGACGGAAACGTCAGGGCTTTTTGCTTTTCACTGCGCCTGTGATTGGTTTTTACAGTTCCGCTTTGCTTCTTTTTCATGCCTATTCAGTGGTGTGCCGTGTTGGTCATTTCTATCCGCTCACACCATATGGACTGACATGAGACGCTCCCGTCATTTTTCCCTGTTTATTGTTCTTCCCGCCGACAAAATCTCATATATCTAAACCCTGATAGGGGCGGGCAGTACAATGGCTCGCTGCGAGTCGTTCGCTTGAGGCCGTAGCTTGAATAGCTATACGGCTCACGTTGATGGACATCACATCAAAGGATGACGGATATGCGCTGTATCTGGTGCGACTTGGTAGATATAAGTTCTGCTGTGGGCAAAATGTTGCCTTGCGTGCAGTTTTAAATCTCTTCCATGCAAGTTTGTGTGGTGTGATCTGTTGTCTGAGCAACTAGTTGCGTTGGTGGGGAGGCGTATGACGAGTGGGTGTTTGTAACATATTGTTTTTTATGTAAAAAATAAATGGCATGGTCGCTGCTAATAGTCTGGTCGAGTGCTATCTCATTTAACCAATCTATTTAGGAGCATACACATGCCAACTCCATGTTATATCAGCATCGAAGGTAAAACCCAGGGCAATATCACCGCCGGTGCCTTCACCTCCGATTCCGTCGGCAACATCTTCGTACAAGGTCACGAAGACGAGATGCTGGTACAAGAGTTCCAGCACGTTGTGACTGTCCCGACTGACCCGCAATCCGGTCAGCCTGCTGGCCAGCGTGTCCACAAGCCGTTCAAGTTCACCGTTGCCCTGAACAAAGCCGTACCGCTGATGTACAACGCGCTGGCTTCCGGTGAAATGCTGCCGAAAGTGACCCTGAAGTGGTACCGCACCTCCGTTGAAGGCAAGCAGGAGCACTTCTTCTCCACCGTGCTGACCGATGCCACCATCGTTGACATCGACTGCCAGATGCCGCACTGCCAGGACCCGGCGAAGTCTGACTTCACCCAGCTTATCCAGGTCTCCATGGCTTACCGCAAGATTGACTGGGAACACACCGTTGCCGGTACTTCCGGTGCGGACGACTGGCGTGCGCCCATCGAGGCCTAATCCTCGTTTTGAAACTTTGGTATTCCTTGCAAGTAGTTATGTGTCTTATGGGCCGGTTGCCAAACCGGCCCTCTTAGCCCGTATTTCTCCGGCCTGCTCAGGTAGCCGGAGCTTTTCTGTTTTGCCATCCCTCTGCTGCGCATTCGATTGATGCGGGGGGATGGCAAAGCACTAAAGGGTGTCCTGTGATGCAGACCCAATCCGCCCGTAACCCGTGTTCGCCGCTATCTTGGTTGCCCGTTGTGGCACCGGAGAGGGCGGTAGCGTGGTTTGGCGGTTGGGGTCTTGAAGAGGGGCGCAGACATCGCGTGGCCGTGACAAGAGGGGAGAGCCATGGCTAATCAAACCGGATTGCAATTTACCGTCAAGGTGGGGGCGCTGCCCGAGAGCACCTTCGTGGTGGCGAGTTTCCAGCTGGACGAGGGGCTGAACCGGCCGTTCAACCTGCGCCTTGAGCTGGCCAGCAGCCAGCCCGATGTCGACTTTGGTGCCGTGCTGGACCAGCCCTGCGAGCTCATGGTGTGGTACAACGGCGAGCTGCAACGCCGGGTGGGCGGGGTAGTGAGCGAGTTTGCCCAAGGGGACAGCGGCTTTCGCCGTACCCGCTACAGCCTGCAAGTCAAACCGGCCCTGTGGCGGTTGGGCCTGCGCCAGAACTCCCGTATCTTCCAGGCGCAGAAGCCTGACGAAATCCTCAGTATCCTGCTGCAAGAGCACGGCATCACCGACTACGCCTTTGCGCTCAAGAACGAGCACGCCCAGCGGGAATACTGCGCCCAGTACCGCGAAACAGACCTTGATTTCGTGAATCGCCTCGCAGCCGAAGAGGGCTTGTTCTACTTCCACGAATTCGAAGCAGGCAAGCACCGCATTGTGTTTGCCGACGACGCCGCGGCATTGACTCAAGGCCCCGAGCTCTTCTTCAACCTCGGCAACCGTTCGCTGGAACAAGGCCCTTATGTGCGCCAATTCCACTACCGCGAGGCGGTGCGCCCTTCGGATGTGGAGCTCAAAGACTACAGCTTCAAGACCCCGGCCTATGGCCTCTCCCATAAAAAGCAGGGTGCAGAGCTTGAGCATCAACGGGATACCTACCAGCACTTCGACTACCCGGGCCGCTACAAGCAGGACCCGAGCGGCAAGGCGTTTGCCCAGCACCGGCTCGATGCGCTGCGCAGCGACGCAGTCAGCGGCAGTGGCAAATCCAACTGCGCGGCGCTGCTGCCTGGCCAGCACTTCTCACTCACCGAACATCCGAACGGCAGCCTCAACACCGACTGGCAAATTGTCCATATCCGCCACACCGGTGAACAGCCGCAGGCGCTGGAGGAGGAGGGCGGCAGCGGCCCGACCGTCTACCACAACGAATTTGGCGTGGTGAAGGCGAGTACCACCTGGCGGGCCCGCATCGGCAGCCCTGAGGCACCCCACAAGCCGATGGTTGACGGCCCGCAAATCGCCATCGTAGTCGGCCCCGAGGGCGAGGAGATTTACTGCGACGAACATGGCCGGGTGAAGCTGCAATTCCCGTGGGACAGATATGGCAGCTCCAAGGACCAGAGCTCCTGCTGGGTGCGAGTGAGCCAGGGCTGGGCCGGTGGTCAATATGGCATGATGGCCATCCCGCGTATCGGCCACGAGGTCATCGTCTCGTTTCTGGAAGGAGACCCCGACCAGCCTATCGTGACCGGTCGCACCTTCCACGCCACCAACCGGCCGCCTTATGAGCTGCCTGCCAACAAGACCCGCACCGTGCTGCGCACCGAAACTCACAAGGGCGAGGGCTTTAACGAGCTGCGCTTTGAAGACCAGGCGGGACAGGAAGAGATTTACATCCACGGTCAGAAAGACCTGAACGTGCTTATCGAAAACGATGCTGCGTGGCACATCAAACACGACGAGCATCGCGACATCGACAACGAGCGGGTCACACGCATCAAGGCCAATGACCACCTGACGGTGGAGGGTGAAAAGCGTGACCAGATCAAGGCGGACTACTCGCTCACGGTCGATGCCTCCATGCACCAGAAGCTGGGGCAAAGCTGGCTTGCTCAGGCGGGGCAGGAGATGCACGTCAAGGCCGGTGCCAAGGTGGTGCTGGAGGCTGGGTCAGAGATCAGCGTCAAGGTCGGAGGCTGCTTTATCAAGGTCGATGGGGGCGGGGTCACCCTGGTTGGTCCTACCATCAAGATGAACTCGGGCGGTGCTGCCGGCTCTGGCTCCGGGTGTTCGACCCAGGCGCCTCTGTTACCCAAAGCCGTCGTGCCGGAACCTCGCTAGAGGTGCTGATGCTGCGCGGCATCCATCTTCTCATTTACGGGTGTTTCGGGTGGTGATGATTTCATATCGTCATTGCCCGGCACCTTTCGTTCGTTATTTTTACTTATGCAAAAAAGCAAAATGAATAAAAAAAATTTATGGTGCGTGCTGGCGGTCGCTCTGCTCGCCGGTTGTGCCACGACAAACTCGTCTGTGAGTGATGCCGAGCTTGCTAAAGAGGCAAAACAGGGCAATGGCAAGGCGCAGTATGAACTCGCCAAACGGCTGGCGGCACAGCCGGACTATCCGCAAGCCATGCACTGGATGCAGCAGGCGGCAGGTCAGAGTGGCCCTCTGGCTGCCGATAACAAGGTGCGCGGAGCTGCCGCTCTGCAGGTTGGCCACTGGTATCAGCTGGGATTGGGCGAGCCGAAAAGCCCGCAACTGGCGGAACAGTGGTGGCAACGGGCATCCAGACTGGGCAATCGTGAAGCCAGCTATCAGTTGGGTCTTGCCTGTCGCAGCGAACATCAGGGCAAGCTGGCAAGTGACTGTCTCGACTGGTTTGAACGGGCGGCCAGGCAGGATCACGCTGGTGCCCAGTTGATCCTGGGTGAATGGTATGCCAGCCAGCCGGGTGCCGATCAGGATGCCATCGAGTGGTTGGAAAAGTCAGCCGAGCAAGGTAACCGCGATGCCCAGTATCAGCTTGCGCTGCGTTATCAACAGGGAAAGGGGGTGGTCAAACGTCCCGATATTGCCATGCGCTGGTTCGAGAAGGCGGCAGCCCAGCAGCACCCGGATGCTCTCTATGTCCTTGCCACCGAGGCAAGCCCCAGAACGGCATTCGAGGCCTATCAACGCGCCGCCAATGCCGGTTCTGCACCAGCCCAGCTCTGGCTTGGCATGGCCTATCTGGCGGGGGAACAGGTCACAGCCGATCCGGCTCTGGGACGCTACTGGCTGGAGTTGGCGGCAGGTAACGGCGCTCATGAAGCGGAGTACCAGCTTAGCCTGCAGCAGAGCGATGCATCGTCGCGGGAGCACTGGTTGTCGCTGGCGGCACAAGGTGGGATCAGCAAGGCACAGGTCGAGCTGGCCACTTTGCAGCAAGAGCGGGGGGAGCTGGAGTTGGCTCGTGAGGGGTTCGCGCTGGCCAGCAAACAGGGAGAGCTCGATGCTCAATACGCCTATGGCGAGATGCTGCGTCTCGGTCAGGGGGGCAAGGAGGATTATGGTCTCGCCCTGAAACAGTACCGGCTTGCGGCTAATGCCGGACATCGGGAGGCGCAATATCGCATGGGGATGATGCGGGATCAGGGACTGGGTGCCCCACGCAACAGACTGCATGCTTATGCATGGTATTTGCTGGCTGCCACCGACGGTAACAAGGAGGCAACCCAGGCGAGAAATGAACTGGAAAAAGAGATGACCGAAAAGGAAAAAAGCGCTGGTCAAAAATTGGCGCAGCACTGGTTTGATCGTCTTGCCAAAGGTAAACAACTGGACAGTTGATAAGCAATATGTTGATGGGGGAGTCGGCGTATCCCACTCTTCCTGATAATGGTGTTTATGAATTTAATTATCAGTGAGCAGCCTTGGTGTGCTCTTATTGATTGTCTGATAGCTGATTTTTGCTCATTGATTGTGCGGGATGATGTGAGCAAGATACGCTGATTCTCTTGAAGAGGTGGACGACAGAAACTGTCGTCCACCTCTTTTTTTGTCATTTTTTTTGGGAGTTTTCTGACGGCAAATTCAGCTATTGCGGTTGGCTTTTTTGAGTGGAGGTTGTTATTTTTTATTGCAATAAATGCGTGCAATAAACATACCGGCGCTTACTTATAAGTTATTGATTTCATTGATTTGTGTTTTGATTTTAATTTGTTTTTTGCTTGGTTGATAGAAATGAATCATTGACTTGACAATATATGGACATATACCATGCGGCGCAAATGGCTCTTAAGCCAAAATGACCTCAAACAAAGAGTTGAGGCGTATCGGGTTGTATAGATAACAAGATGGATATTGTGTTTTTGATTATTAGAGCAATTGCTTGAGATATATCGAAAACGCATCCTTGGTCGATGCTATTGCCACCGAAAATAGCGATGGCACCGTCAACTGTCATTTTTTACAGTTGCCGGATAAAGCGTTGACTATAAGCTTTGTGGCCTTGTTGGCCCTTAACTTGGTATTTAGAGCATGGGAAAAGGAATTGACGGCGCCACTGTTGCGCCCAAAGAGCGTATCAATATCAAATATGTACCGGCAACCGGTGGTCAGCAGGCGGAAATAGAACTTCCGCTGACTATGATGGTGGTTGGTAATATGAAAGGGCGTACCGAAGAAACCCCTATCGAGGAGCGCCAGACCGTCTCCATCGACAAGAATAATTTCTCTTCAGTCATGAAAGAATCCGCGCTGGAACTGAAGTTTTCCGTTCCCAATCGCCTGGAAGAGAACAGCCAGGACGAGATGCCGGTTTCGATCAAGATCCAGTCTTTGGAAGATTTCACCCCGGATAGCGTTGCCCAGCAGGTTCCCGAGCTGCGCAAACTGCTTGAACTGCGCGAAGCACTGGTTGCCCTGAAAGGGCCGCTGGGGAATATCCCTGCCTTCCGCAACCGCCTGCAGGATCTGCTGTCCAGTGATGAAGCCCGCGAGCAGCTGCTCAAGGAGCTGGATTTGATTAAGCCTGCCGAGTGATCGCCGGGTTGGATTGACTGAACGAGAAAGGAAAAAACATGTCTTTGGTCGAAGAACAGGTTCAAGCGGGGGCAGCCGTCGCCTCCTCGTCCTCCCTGCTGGACGAAATCATGGCGCAGGCTCGCATCACGCCGGTGGATGAGGGTTACAGCGTCGCCAAGCAGGGGGTTGCAGCCCTGATCGCCAATATTCTGGATAGCGGTTCAACCGCCGAGCCGGTCAACAAGGCGCTGGTTGACAGCATGATTGTCGAGCTCGACAAGAAGCTGAGCAAGCAGATGGACGTCATCCTGCACGCCAAAGAGCTGCAGGAGATGGAGTCTTCCTGGCGCTCCCTGAAGCTCTTGGTGGATCGCACCGATTTTCGCGAGAACATCAAGATCCAGGTGCTGCACGCCACCAAGGAAGAGCTGCTGGAAGATTTCGAGTTCTCGCCCGAGATCACCCAGTCCGGTCTCTACAAGCATGTCTATTCAACCGGCTACGGTCAGTTCGGCGGTCAGCCGATCGGTGCCGTAATCGGTGACTACGCCTTTACCCACAGCTCACCCGACATCAAGCTGATGCAGTATGTCAGTGCCGTCGGTGCCATGGCCCACGCCCCCTTCATCTCCTCTGTCGCCCCCGCCTTCTTCGGCGTTGACAGCTTCACCGATCTGCCCTCCATCAAGGATCTGAAATCGGTGTTCGAAGGACCGGCTTACACCAAATGGCGTTCCCTGCGCGAATCGGAAGATTCCCGCTATCTGGGGCTGACTGCGCCGCGTTTCCTGGCCCGTCTGCCCTACGATCCGACCGAGAACCCCATCAAGGGCTTCAACTACAAGGAAGATATCAGCTCGGATCACGACCACTACCTGTGGGGCAACACTGCCTATCTGATGGGTACTTCCCTGACCGACAGCTTCGCCAAGTACCGCTGGTGTCCGAACATCATCGGCCCGCAGAGCGGTGGTGCCATCCACGATCTGCCGGTGCACGTCTATGAGGCGATGGGTCAGCTGCAGGCGAAGATCCCGACCGAGGTGCTCATCACCGACCGTCGCGAGTATGAGCTCTCCGAAGAGGGTTTCATTACCCTGACCATGCGCAAGGACAGCGACAACGCCGCCTTCTTCTCTGCCAACTCGGTACAAAAGCCCAAGGTGTTCCCCAACACCAAAGAGGGTAAAGAGGCGGAGACCAACTACAAGCTGGGTACCCAGCTGCCCTACATGTTCATCATCAACCGTCTGGCGCACTACATCAAAGTGCTGCAGCGCGAGCAGATCGGCTCCTGGAAGGAGCGCCAGGATCTGGAGCGCGAGCTGAACGGCTGGATCAAGCAGTACGTTGCCGATCAGGAGAACCCGCCGGCAGACGTGCGCAGCCGTCGTCCCCTGCGTGCAGCCCAGATCAAGGTGCTGGATGTGGAAGGCGAGCCGGGCTGGTATCAGGTCGCCATGGCCGTGCGCCCGCACTTCAAGTACATGGGGGCGAGCTTCGAGCTCTCTCTGGTAGGTCGACTGGACAAGGAATAATGACCGATGCCGTATCTCTCTTCCTGGGATAGAGGAAATACGGCCAGTCTGTTTGATCGCATCCGGGGGGAGGGGCATGGCTCCTCCCCCCGTTCGGAAGTGGAGGTGCTGGTCGATTCCGTAAAACGGCAACTCGATCAGATCCTCAACACCCGTCCCGGCAACTGCCGCAGCGCGCCCGATCTGGGGGTCATCGATCTCAACGATGCCACCCAGGGGAGCGCCGATATCAAGGGACGGATCCGGGAGGCGATCCGGCAATGCATCCGTCGGTACGAACCGCGGATCGTGCATGTGGATGTACGTTCACCCGACTATCAGTCGAGCCCGCTCGAGATGTCGTTTATGGTGACCGCCCACGTCAGGCTGGAACATATCGATCACGTTACCTCGTTCAACGTCCATATGGACAGTCACCGTCACTACCGCATGGTCTGATCAATGTCGCTGGAACATTACTTCAGGGATGAACTGGCTTTTTTGCGCCTGCAAGGGCGCGAATTTGCCACTGCCTATCCCGAACTCACCCGCTTTCTGTCGGAGCAAAATAGCGATCCGGACGTGGAGCGCCTGCTGGAAGGGTTCGCCTTTCTCACGGGCAACCTGCGCGCCAAGATTGAGGATGAGTTTCCCGAGCTGACCCACGGTCTGCTCAATATGCTCTGGCCCAACTACCTGCGTCCCGTACCCAGCATGACCATCATGCAGTTCTCGGTCATTCCGGGGGCCATTGCCCAGCCGGCGCTGGTGAGTCAGGGATGCCAGCTCGACAGCCTGCCGCAAGATGGGGTGACCTGCCACTTCCAGACCTGTCACGATGCCTGGGTCTATCCGGCAGACATCCAGCATATCTCGGCGCAAAGCGGCAACGATCTCTCCACCATCTCGCTGGATATCGCCCTGCATGCACCGCTTCCCCTGAGCGAGCTGCAACTCGACAAGCTGCGTCTCTTTCTTGGCGGCGATAGCTACACCGCCTATGAACTCTATTTCTGGCTCTCCAACCAGCTATCCCATATCGAGCTGGAGGTCGACGGCAAGCGGTTCCGTCAGGAGGCCAAGGCACTGAAACCGGTCGGTTTCGAGCGCGATGATGCGCTGTTGCCCTATCCGAACAATGTCTATTCCGGTTACCGGATCCTGCAGGAGTATTTCTGCTTTCCGGAAAGTTTCCTCTTCTTCGAGCTCTCGGGCGGCGAGTGGCCAAAGCAGCCGTTGCCGGTCAGCGAGTTCAAGATCCATTTCTGCTTCGACCGGCCGTTGCCGGCGGAGCTCAAGATCCGTCCCGACTCTTTCATGCTCAACTGCGTGCCGGCCATCAACCTGTTCCAGCACGACAGCGAGCCGGTCAATCTCAATGGCCGTCAGGCGGAATACCCCCTCAAGGCGAGCTATCGCCATGCCGACAGCTTCGAAATCTTCTCGGTCGACAAGGTCGAGGGGTGGGTCGAGGGCAATCTGGGGCGCTCGCGCGGCACCCCGCGCATCTATCAGCCGTTTGAAAGTTTCCAGCACCAGATTGAGCGGGCCAAACAGCGGCTGGCGCTCTACTACCGGGTGCGGGTCAAGGAGTCGGTGAGCGGCGATGGCTTTGAGCACAGTCTGTCGTTTGTGCGCGGGGACGAGACCATCGCCCACGATCTGGACGAATCCATCTCGGTGACGCTCACCTGTACCAACCGCTCCCGCGCTGCCCGCCTCAAGGTCGGCAGCGTCTGCGTGCCGACCGGCAGCTCCCCCTCGTTTGCCACCTTCCGCAACCTGATCCGGCCGACCCGGCCGTTGCGTCCTGCTCTCGATGGCAGTCTGCACTGGACCCTGATTTCCAACCTGTCGCTCAACTATGTCTCTCTGCTGCGACGCGATGCGCTGGTGCAGGTGCTGCGCACCTACGACTTTCCGGCGCTGCATGACAAGCAGGCGGAACAAGCATCGCGCAAACGGCTGGCGGGGATTGAGGAGATCGAAACCACGCCGGTGGATCGGCTGGTACGCGGCATGCCGGTGCGGGGGCTCAAGTCGGTGCTCTCCATTCGCCAGTCCGCCTTTGGCAGCGAAGGGGAGCTTTATCTCTTCAGTACCGTGCTGGCCCACTTCTTCTCGCTCTATGCCAGCGTCAACGCCTTCCACCTGCTTGAGGTGGTCAATCTCGATAACAAGGAGCGCTATCAATGGCCAGTCCAGATCGGTCAGCACTCCCTGATGTGACCTGCGCAGGGGAGGCCCCGCGCTTCAATTTCTTCCAGCTGGTCGAGCTGCTCAACCGGCTGGAGGGGGCGGATCAGGAGCGTGGTCTCGATCACCTGCCGGGTGACGAGAAGATCCGTTTCAAGGCGACTGCCTCCCTCGGCTTCCCGACCAGCGATGTGCTGCAATTTGGTCGCGATGAACGGGGCCGCCACGAGCTTGAGGTCGCTTTTCTCGGCCTGCACGGCAGCCAGTCGCCGATGCCCGGCTACTACCTCGACTCGCTGGCGTGGGAGTACGCCCAGGGGGAGCAGAAGCTCGGCCTCTTTCTCGACTTCTTTCATCATCGTCTGCTGACCCTGCTGCACCGGATCTGGCGCAAGTATCGCTACCACGTCCGTTTTCAGGACAACGGTGAGGATGGCTTCTCCCGCCTGATGTTTGCACTGGTGGGGCTTGGCAACGAGGCAGTCTGCCAGAGCCTGCCGGTCAACCGGGCCAAGATGCTTTCCTATGCGGGCATGCTGGCGAGCCCCAGTCGCTCACCCGAGGTGGTGGCCGGTCTGGTGGCCCACTGTTTCGATCTTGCCGAGGTAGAGGTGAGTGCCTGGCAGTGGCGCAAGGTGCCGATCCATCCGGATCAGCAAAACCGTCTGGGGGGCGCTTGCGCGACTCTGGGCGGGGATTTTGTCATCGGCGACAAGGTGAATGATTGCGCCGGCAAGTTCTTGTTGAAGATCAACAACCTGAGTTTCAGCCAGTTTCTCGGATTTCTTCCGAACGGGGAGCACTTCCAGTCGCTGGTGACCTTTGTCTCCTTCATCTTGCGCGATCAGCTGGCCTGGGATCTGCGTCTTGGCTTCGGTCAGGAGCAGGCGAAGGGGCTGCGACTCGGTGAAGAGCAGAGCGCCCGTCTGGGGTGGAGTACCTTTCTCGGCCAGCCACCGAGCGAGCCGTTTGTGACCATATGTGTGCAGGAGTGAATGTGGACGAGTTTAATCAGCAACTTTCCCTGGTGGTGCTCAACAGCGAGCAGCTCGATGGTCGCCAGCAGGTGCAGTACCGCTTCGACGAGATGGGCGGCACCTTGGGTGCTTCCGAGCAGGATGACTGGCAACTGAAGGATCGGCTGGGGGCCGTGCTGCCCGCACACGCCCGGGTCGAGCTCAACGACGGTCGTTTCTGCCTGTGCGATCTGAGCGGCCAGACCTATATCAACGGTGCCACCTCGCCCATCGGACGGGCCCGCAAGGTGCATCTGGAGCAGGGGGACGAGCTCATCGTCGGCCCGTTCCGCCTGCGCGCCTATCTGGGGGCCATTACGCCGGAGCAGAGCCTGCATCAGGTGCTGGGAACCCATCCGGCCGAGCAGCTTGACGAGTGGTTGGCGGGCGAGGAGCCAACAGCCGCTGTGGCGGATCCGCGCCATCTCGCTGTCGACCCCTTGCTGGCCCTGCAACAGGAGCGCGCCATCAATCCTCTGGCCGAGAGCCGCATGCAGGCCGAGCTGCACCCTCAACCGGAGATGGACACCCTCTCCCTTGCCCCATTTTCTGCTGTCGAGAACACCATGAACCAAGAATTTCTGGATATGCCCACCATCGAGAACCATCCCGATTTCATGCCGCAGGAGGGAGTCGATCACGTCGCCCTGACGCCGCTGATGCGCGGTCTGGGTCAAAACCTGCAGCTGGAAGATACCCGTCAGGCGCACGACATGCTTGAAGAGATGGGCAAGACCATGCGGGCCATGGTGGAGGGGCTGCTCCAGCTGCAAAACGATCAGGCGGCGCTGGCCGATAAGCACTTGCGCCCGATTGAAGATAACCCGCTGCGCCTTGGCCTTGGTTATGACGAGACCCTGGCGGTGCTGTTTGCCGAGCAGAAGAGCCCGGTGCACCTGAGCGCGCCGGCTGCAGTGGCCGAGAGCCTGCAAAACGTGCGCATTCACCACGTAGCAAACCAGCAGGCCATCAGTGCGGCGCTTGACAGCATCCTGCAGGCCTTCTCGCCGGAAGCCCTGCTCGGCCGGTTCGAGCAATACCGCCGCAGCGGCGCGCCGGGCATGGCTGATGAAGGGTGGGCCTGGAACATGTACCAGCACTACTACCGCGAGCTCACCTCTGCCCGCCAGCAGGGGTTCGACAAGCTGTTCCATCAGGTTTACGCCCAGGCGTATGACCAGGCCGTGCGTCAGCAACAGGGACTGATTTGATGATACGTGCGCTGATGCTGGGGGCGGCTCTGCTGACCCTCGCCGGTTGTACCGCCATGGGCAAGATGGCCGATGTCGCCATGAACCCGGATATCCAGGTGGGGAGCAACAATGATCAGCCCTCCACTTTGGGGCTGAGTCTGGTCGCCGAGCCTGACGTCAACCCCAACGAGAGCGGGGAGGCAGCACCTATCGAGTTTCAGGTGGTGCTGCTGGCGGAAGATTCCAAGCTGCTCGCCACCGACTACGACCAGGTGACGGCGGATGTGGAGAAGGCTCTTGGCAAGAACTATCTCGATCATCAGGAGTACACCCTGCTGCCCGGTCAGTTCAAATACCTGCCCCCCGTCAAGCTCGACGAGAAGACCCGTTACATCGGTGTGATTGCACGTTACGCCGACCCGGACAGCGCCGAGTGGCGCAAGGTCATCAAGATCAAGAGCAAGGGAATGGCCTATCAAATCCTGGTGCACCTGCGCCTGGATGAAGTGGAACTACAAAAAGAAGAAGAATAACCATGTCGAGTCGAAATCGGGTTATCTGGCGTGAAGGGCTCTTTATCAAGCCCCAGCATTTCCAGCAACAACAGAGACATTCGGATTACGCGCTGCACGCTCGCCTGAGCGCGCTCAGCGACTACTTCTATGGCTTGCAGTCGCTCGCCATCAATGAGGATTACCTCGGCTTTGGCCGCATCGCGCTGGTGGGGGCCACCGGCATCCTGCCGGACGGTACCGTGTTCAACATCCCGAACGACGATATGCTGCCGACCCCGCTGGAGATCACCGATGCTTCGGTCGCCAACCAGAAGGTCTATCTGGCGCTGCCGCTCTCGGTGAGCGGGGTCAATGAGGTGGGGCAGGGCGGTCAGGTCGCTACCCGACTGCAGGCCCATCGCCACGATGTGCGCGACCTGCACAGCGAAGGGGGGGACGTGGTCTCCCTCGAAGTGGGGCGGGTCAGCCTGCGCCTGATGCTGGAGCGGGAGGATCGCAGTGCCTATGCGTCCCTGGCCATTGCCCGCATTCTGGATAAACGTCCGGACGGCGGTCTGGTGCTGGATCCCAACTTCATGCCCTGCAGCATCAGCGTATCCGCCATCCCGACTCTCAAGCGCTTCCTCGGCGAGTCGGCTGGCCTGGTGGCCGAGCGGGCTCGCAGCCTCTCCCAGCGCATCGCGGCGCCGGGTCAACAGGGGGTTGCCGATGTGGCCGAATTCATGATGCTGCAGCTGCTCAACCGTGCCCAACCACAGCTATCCCATCTGGCGCGCCTTGGTACCCTGCACCCCGAGCGGCTGCATGAGGCGCTGGTGCAGCTGTGCGGCGAGCTGATGACCTTTACCGACGAGTCCCGCCTGCCGCCCGAGTTCCCCGCCTATCGTCACGACGACCAGCAGGTGAGCTTCGAACCGGTGATGCTGGCCCTGCGTCAGGCACTCAGTACCGTGCTGTCGCCGCGTGCCGTCTCCATCCAGCTGCGCAAACACCAGTACGGCATCATGGTGGCCATGGTGAGCGAGAGCGAGCTGATGCAGAGCGCCGACTTCGTGCTGGCAGTGCGTGCCCGCATGCCGCAGGAGCAGCTGCGCAAACAGCTGCTGCAGCAGACCAAGGTGGCCTCCAGCGACAAGATCCGCGAGCTCATCAGCCTGCAGCTGCCGGGTATTCCGCTGCTGCCGCTGCCGGTGGCGCCGCGCCAGCTGCCCTACCACGCCGGTTACAGCTACTTCCAGCTCGACCGTCAGAGCCCGGCCTGGCAGATGCTGGCAGTGGGCAACACGCTCGCCTTCCATATCGCCGGCGATTTCCCCGAGCTCGACATGCAGCTCTGGGCCATTCGTAGCCAGTGATCGCACCAAGGAAACATGCAGAGATGACCACGGACATTATCAAGAACGAGCAACTCAGCGACCTGCTGTTCGATCATGCCGAGCAGCTGGACATGGATTCGGACTACTGGTTCCGCCTGCGTGGCCAGAGCATCAACCCGATGATCGATGCGGTGACCCCCCTGCTGGGGCTGGTGCAGCGGGTGCGCCTGCTGTCCCGTTACGATCGGGTACCCGAGCTCTATCAGCAGGTGGTGACCGAGATCCAGGCCATCGAGCAGGAGTTGATGGCTCAGGGTTACGAGAATGGCGTCGTCCTCTCGTTTCGCTACATCCTCTGCACCTTCATCGATGAGGCCGTGATGGGCCGCGACTGGGGTAGCCAGAGCGAGTGGTCGGAACATTCGCTGTTGACCCGTTTCCACAACGAGACCTGGGGCGGTGAGAAGGTGTTCGTCCTGCTGGCCCGTCTGCAGGAGGATCCGGAGCGCTACCGCGACATTCTGGAGTTCATCTATCTCTGCCTCTGCCTCGGTTTCGAGGGGCGTTACAAGGTGATGAGCCAGGGACAAGGCGAGTTCGAGCGCATCGTGCGCCAGCTGCACAAGCAGTTGGCCCCCGAGGCCGGCGGCGAGGCGCCCAGCGTGTTTCACCTCGACCTCGGTCGGCAGGCGGCCCGCTACCAGCTGCGCAAGCAGGTCTCACTGCGCACCCTGTTCATGGGAGGGGCGCTGATCCTGGCCATCATCTTTGGCCTCTATCACCACCAACTCAATAACCAGACCCAGGACGTACTGCGTCAACTGGGCGAATTATTAAAATAAGTACTAAGGAGAGCACGCCTTGATCCGTATAGAACTGCCAGTACTGGTGGAAAGACTCAACCCTATCTGCCGTCACATGCTGGAGGAGGCTGCGGCCCTCTGTGTCAACCATCAGGGAGCCGAGATCCGCATCGAGCATCTGCTGCTCAAGATGCTGGATACGCCGCTCAGCGATGTCCGTCTCATCTTCAAACGCGCCGACGTGGAAGTGGAGGAGCTCAAAACCCTGCTGCAACCGTCCACTGCCGACAACGGCTATGGCCAGGGTTATCCCTCTTTTTCGCCGCTGCTGGTCGAGTGGCTGCAAGACAGCTGGCTGCTCGCCTCCGCCGAGATGCAACACGGCCAGCTGCGCAGCGGCGTCATGCTGCTGGTGTTGTTGATGACCCCGCAGCGCTATCTGCCGGGCTCGGTGACCCGTTTGCTGGCCAATGTCAATCGCGAGCTGCTGCGCCAGCAGTTCGACGAGTGGGTCAAGGAGTCTGCCGAGACGCCGGTGACCAATCCGGCCAATGGCAGCACGGCACCGGCGGCACTGCCGACCGACGCTACCCTGCTGGCCCGTTTTACTGTCAATGTGACAGAACAGGCCCGTCAGGGTTCGCTCGATCCCGTACTCTGCCGGGATCACGAGATCGATCTGATGATCGACATCCTCTCCCGTCGCCGCAAAAACAACCCCATCGTGGTGGGCGAGGCAGGCGTCGGCAAAAGCGCCCTGATCGAGGGGCTGGCCCTGCGCATCGTGGCGGGTCAGGTGCCCGAAAAACTGCGCGGGGTCGAGCTGATGACGCTCGATCTCGGTGCCATGCAGGCGGGCGCCTCGGTCAAGGGGGAGTTCGAGAAGCGCTTCAAGGGGGTGATGCAGGAGGTCAAGGAGTCGGTGCGTCCGGTCATCCTCTTTATCGACGAGGCACACACCCTGATCGGTGCCGGCAACCAGGCCGGCGGCATGGATGTCTCCAACCTGATCAAGCCGGCGCTGGCCCGTGGCGAGCTGCGCACCATCGCCGCCACCACCTGGAGCGAGTACAAGAAGTATGTCGAGAAGGATGCGGCGCTCTCCCGTCGCTTCCAGCTGGTCAAGGTGAGCGAACCCAATGCCGATGAGGCGACGGTGATCCTGCGCGGTCTGCGCAGCATCTACGAGAAGGCCCACGGGGTACTGATCGACGAGGAGGCACTGCAAGCTGCGGCCCAGCTCTCTGCCCGCTACATCTCCGGCCGTCAGTTGCCGGACAAGGCGATCGACGTGCTCGATACCGCCTGTGCCCGAGTTGCCATCAACCTCACCACGCCGCCGCGCGCCGTCAGCCATCTGCAAAACGAACTGCGCCAGCGCGAGCTGGAGATCCGCCAGCTGGAGCGTCAGCGTCTGATCGGGTTGGGTGACAACGAAGAGCGCCTCGCCGAGTTGCAGGAAGAGCAGCTGCGTTGCCGCGAATCGCTGGCGGAGCAGGAATCCCGTTGGCAGCAACAGCAGGGTCTGGTTCACCGGATTATCGAGCTGCGTGCCGCTCTCCTGGCAGATCAGCAGGATGAGATGCTGGCCAGAGAGGCGCTGGATCTCGCCGATGCCCCGCTCGATCCGCAAGCGGCTGCCGAGCAGCTGGCCACCCTCGAGAGCGAGCTGGCCGACCTGCAGCAGGGAGAGGTGCTGGTCTCCGCTCATGTCGACAAAACCCAGATTGCCGCCGTCATCGCCGAGTGGACCGGAGTGCCGCTCAATCGTATCTCCCAGGGGGAGCTCGATGTGGTGACCCGTCTGCCGGAGTACCTTGGCGATCTCATCAAGGGGCAGGATGTGGCGGTGGCCCACCTGCACAAGCACCTGCTGACCGCGCGCGCCGATCTGCGTCGTCCCGGCCGTCCGCTGGGGGCCTTCCTGCTAGTAGGCCCGAGTGGGGTCGGCAAGACCGAAACCGTGCTGCAGATTGCCGAGCTGATGTTTGGCGGCCGCCAGTATCTGACCACCATCAACATGTCCGAGTATCAGGAGAAACACACGGTTTCCCGTCTGATCGGCTCGCCTCCCGGCTATGTCGGCTTTGGCGAGGGCGGCGTGCTGACCGAAGCCATTCGCCAGAAACCCTACTCGGTGGTGCTGCTGGATGAGGTGGAAAAAGCGCACCCGGATGTGCTCAACCTCTTCTATCAGGCGTTCGACAAGGGCGAGCTGGCTGATGGGGAAGGGCGGATCATCGACTGCAAGAACGTGGTCTTCTTCCTCACCTCCAACCTCGGTTTCCAGACCATCGTCGAGCACGCCGAGCAGCCAGACGTGCTGCTGGATGCCCTCTATCCGGAGCTCGCTGCCTTCTTCAAGCCGGCCCTGCTGGCGCGGATGGAGGTGATCCCCTATCTGCCGCTCGGTCACGACACCCTGGTGCAGATCGTGGGGGGCAAGCTCAACCGGCTGGTCAAGCTGCTCAAGGAGCGTTTCGGCACCGAGGTGGAGCTCGATGGCGAGGTGGCCGAAGAGATCCTGCTGCGGGCCAACCGCAGCGAGAACGGTGCACGCATGCTCGAATCCGTCATCGACGGTGCCCTGCTGCCGCCGGTCTCCCTGCAACTGCTGCAGCGTCTCTCGGCCGGTGAGCCCATCAACCGGGTTCGCTTCTCTGTGGTCGATCACCAGTTCGTGGCCGAGGTGGAGGGCTGACCATGGAACAAGCCCTCGCATTCGCCCTCGCGCTCACCGAGCAGCGCGACGAAGCCCACCTTTGCCACTGGTGGAGCTCGACCCTCCATGCCAGCTTTCAGCCAAAAGGGATCCTGCTTGGCATGCTGGATGTGAGCGGTCGCCAGCTCGAATGCAAAGGCTGGGTCAAGGGGCAGGAGGTGGCGCTGGGGCTGGCGGTGGATGATTTCTCCCATCCGCTCGCCTATGTGCTGCACAAGGCGCAGTCCCGCACCTGGGACTCCCTCTATGGCGGTGCCCGCATCGAGCACGCCGGTTTTCGCGCACTGCTGGCCAATCTGGGCCAGCAGTGCGGGCTGCATGCGTTCCCGTTGATGGATGGCAAGGGCAAGCCGTTTGCCGTGCTGGCCCTGCTCGATCGGGGCGAGGTGTTGCAGGAGTGGGCCGAGGGGCCCGAGCTTGCCAGTCTGGCGCAGGTCTTTTGCAACCAGCTCACCCTTATTCGCGATCTGGGGCGTAGCCGCCGGGATCAGAGTGTGCTGCGCGACTCTCTGCGCCAGATAAAAGGTGAAGAGGATCGTCTGCGCCAGCACGAGAAACTGCTGGGCGAGCAGTTGATCGGCCAGTCGGCGGTGATCTGCGGTCTGCGCGAGCAGATCGCTCAGGCGGGGCGCCACAAGCTGACCGTCCTCATTCAGGGGGAGACCGGCAGTGGCAAGGAGGTGGTCGCGCGGCTGGTGCACCAGTGCTCCGACCGGGCTCACAAGCCCTTTGTGGCCATCAACTGTGCCGCCATTCCGGAGAACCTCATCGAGAGCGAACTGTTTGGTTATCAGAAGGGGGCCTTCTCCGGCGCGCTCAGCAACAAGAGCGGGCTGGTCGAACAGGCCAATGGCGGCACCCTCTTTCTGGATGAAGTGGGTGACATGCCTGCCGCCATGCAGGCCAAGCTGCTCAGGGTACTGGAAACCCGCAGCTACCGGCCACTTGGCGCCGAGCAGGAGCGTCAGTCTGACTTTCGTCTCATCGCCGCCACCCATCAACCGCTCACTCGCCATGTGGAGGAGGGGCAGTTCCGCGCCGACCTCTACCACCGCCTTTGCCAGTGTCTGCTGCTGATCGCTCCGTTGCGCGAACACATGGAAGATGTGCCGTTGCTCTGCCAGCACTTCATGGCCCAGTTTGCCGCTCAGGATGGCAAGGCGCTGGCAGGGTTGCAGCGCAAGTTTTTGAAGCAGCTGCAGACCTATGACTTCCCGGGCAATGTGCGCGAGCTGCGCAACCTGCTGGAGGTCGCCTGTGCCCATACCAGCCATGGCGAGGAGGTGGGGCTGGAGGCTCTGCCGCCAGAGCTGCGCGAGCGGGTTTGCGTCGAGCTGCCCGGCGCACTGGATGACTACAACCACATCCGCGATCTGCGCCGCGCCATGCAGCAGTACGAAGCCTCGGTGATCGAGGCGCGCCTGCGTTACTTCCAGGGCAACCGGATGCTGGTGGCAGAAAGCCTCAATATTCCCAAGCGCACCCTGGATCACAAGTGCCAGAAACTGGAGGTGAGCTGATGAGTCTGCTCGCATTGGTGCCGTTGCTGCTGGCCAGCAGTGCGGCGCAGCCATCCCCGGAGTTGGCCCAATTGCAGGCGTGCCGGCGCGAACCGTCGCCCTTGGTGCGTCTGGCCTGCTATGACGCCATCGGGAAAGATGCGGTCGGGAGTGAAGAGGGGGCGGTCTCCCGCTCCCCTGCCTGGCAGGCGATCCTGACCCAGGAGCAGGGGCGTCAGCCTGACAGCCCCCCTTTTCTGCCACTGCTGGATGAAGCGGGTGGCAGCGTCACCCTGACCCGTCCTGCCCTGCGCGGTGCCACCCTGGCCATCGGTTGCGTCAACAGCATCACCCATATCCGGCTGCGGCTCGATAACCCCTGGGTGGGTGAGCGGGTGCAGATAGCGCTGGATGGTGAGCCAAGTCGCCAGTCGCAGAGCTGGTTTGTCCGGGATCAGGGGCTGCTGCTCGAGTATGGCCGTGGCTTGCCCGCCATCGAGGAGCTCAAGCGCTGGCTAGGGGCTCGTGAACTGCAGGTGCAGGCCGACAATGGCGCCATCCTGCGGGTGGATCTCAGCGGTCTCAAGGAGGCACTGCAGCCCGTGCGCCAGCAGTGCCGCTGGTAAGGGGGCGCAGTGAGCTATCAACACCCCTGGTGTACACGCCTGCTGACCCCTCTCTCTGCCGAGCTGGTGAAGGGGGCCGTGCCTGCTGACGAGCCGCGCTGGGATTATGTCGAGACCGAGCTGGTCAAGCTGGGCTCGCTGGCCCACAGCCAGGTCGATCTCAATGCGGTAGCCGAGGCGTGCCTCGTGCTGCTGGAGAGCAAAACCAAAGATATGCGGGTGCTAGCCCAGTTGCTGCGCTGCCTGCAGCATCCGGCCAAGGCGACCCCCATGGGAACGGCAATCCTGCTGCTGGAGTGCTGGATCCGCGACTACTGGTCGCTCGCCTGGCCCGGCAACGCCACCCAGAAACAGCGATTGATGGTGCAGGTCGTCAAGCGTTTTGAAGGGGTATTGCCACGGGTATCGGAGAGCGCCTCGGCGGCGGAGCTGGCCGGTTTGCTGGCTCGCGCCGAACAGCTGGAGGCGGCGTGGCTGGCGCTTTGCCCGGACAAGGGCGAGTTGCTCGACCCGCTGGTGATGGGACTGAAACGGGCCCAGCGCCAGCAGGTGGCACAGGCGCAGGCCGATGAGGCTGGTACGCCGCAAAGCAGTGCGACCGTGGCGCCAGGTGCCGCTATGTCCGGCATTCCCGTCACTACCTCGAGTGCTGCGCAGGGGAGTGCGAGCCAGCGTCCGGCGGTGGAGATCGACAGCTCCAACGATCGGGCCTGGCGCCAGACCCAGCTCAAGGTGGCGGAGCTCCTCATTGAGCGTCAGCCGGAGGCCGCAGTGGGCTATCGCCTGCGTCGCCACGCCATCTGGGCCGGTATCACGACCCCTCCCATGACGGCGCAGGGCAACAAGACCCAGCTTGCGCCCATGTCGGTTGACATGGTGGATGAGTATCGCGCTGCGATGAATGCCGCCGATCAGGGGCTCTGGCAGCGGATCGAACAGAGTCTGACGCTGGCGCCCTACTGGTTCGAGGGGCACATGCTCTCGGCCATGGTGGCGCAGAAGCTCGGCTTTGCCACGGTGGCGCAGGCCATCATGCAGGAGCTGGAGACCTTCTTGCAGCGTCTGCCGGCGCTGCGGGAGCTCACCTTCAGCGACGGCACCCCCTTTCTGTCGGCCGAGTGCAGCCGCTGGTTGCAACCAGCCAAGGGGGGGAGCAGTGACGGGCAAGGGGGTTGCTCTCTGGCCGAAGAGGTGGCTCTGCGCCATGGCGAGCAGGGGGTGGCTGCGGCGCTCGCCTTGCTCGATGAGCGGATGGCGCAACTGAAAGAGCCCAGAGCCCGCTTCCATGCACAACTGGTGCAGGCGGAGTTATTGGAACAGGAAGGCATGAATTCGCTGGCTCGCCAGCACTACCAGCACTTGTGGCAAGAAGCCACCCGTCTGGGACTGTCGCAATGGGAACCGGGGCTGGTGAGCCGTCTGGAACGTCATGCGACCGCCTTGGCGCAATGAGTGTCGAAATGAGTCATTGAGTCGGAGTTGAATCACAATCTTATGTTCAAAACCATCTTTACCTTTCTGCAGCAACAGCTGCCGAAACTGAAACCCTCCTGGCCTCTGCTCGGTGCGGTGCTCTGGGTTGTCGCCCTGATCCTGGTGTGGTGGCTGGGCCCCCGCATCGAGATCCGCGACGCTCGTCCCTTCGAGCCGCTGTGGGGGCGGGTGGTGTTCACCCTGCTCTGGCTCTGGCTGCTGCTGGGGGTTGTCTCCTGGCGCGTCTGGCGCAAAATGCAGCAACTCAAGGCCGAACGGAACCATGAGCTGGTACTGGAGCAGGATCCGGTCAAGGGGATCCTCGATCGCCAGGCGCTCTTTCTCGACCGCTGGCTGGCGACCCTTGGCGAGCATCTGGGCAAGGGGGCGCTCTATGCCATGCCCTGGTATCTGGTGCTGGGTCTGCCCGGCAGCGGCAAGAGCAGCCTGATCCACCGCGCCAACCCGGCCAACAAGCTCAACCCGAGACTCGACACCGAACTTCGTGAAGTGGCGCAGGATCAGCTGGTTGATTGCTGGCTGGGAGAGCAGGCGGTGATGCTGGATCCCGCTGGCGAGCTCCTGTCCCAACCCGATGGCGAGCAGGAGCCGCTGGCGCGCAAGCATGAGCGGCTCTGGCTGCACCTGCTTGGCTGGCTCAATGAACATCGTCGTCGCCAGCCTCTCAACGGACTGGTGCTGACGGTGGATCTGGCCTGGCTATCCCATGCCAGCGTGGCCGAACGCAAGGCCTATGCCCAGCTGATGCGCTCCCGTCTGCAGGAGCTATCGGCCACCATGAATACCCGCTTGCCGCTCTATGTCACTTTTACCAAGCTCGACCTGCTGCGCGGGTTTGACGTGGTTTATGAGCAGCTCGACAAAGAGGCCCGCGAGGCGGTGCTGGGGGTGACCTTCAAGCCGGACGAGCGTCAGGGCAAGGGGTGGCAGGATGATCTCTCCCTCTTCTGGGACGAGTGGGTCGACAACCTCAACCGCAACCTGCCGGCACTGATGCTGGCCGGGCTGGATGCCAGCCGCCGCAGTGCGCTCTTCTCTTTTGTTCGCCAGCTGGCGGGCCTCAAGGAGTATGTGACCGAGCTGCTTGCCGAGACCCTGGCCATCGAGGAGAGCAAGCCGCTGCTGGTGCGCGGTGTCTATGTCAGCTCCGTCTATCAGCAGGGGGTGCCGTTCGATGCGTTTGCCCAGGCGGCCTCTCGCCGTTACAACCTGCCAGAGCCCATTCACTCTGCGCTGCGCGGGGAGTCCAACACCTATTTCGTGCGCAAGCTCTTCTCCTCAATCATCTTCCCCGAGGCCCATCTGGCGGGCGAGAACCGGCTGCATACCCTCTATCGCCGCCGTCGCATGGCCGTCGGCCTCAGCTGCTTGTCGCTCTTCTCGGCAGCCCTCATCGGTGGCTGGCACTACTTCTACCGGGTCAACGAGGAGGCCGGTCGTAACGTGCTGACCAAGGCGCAGGCTTTTATGGCCACCAACGAGGTGGCCGATGAAGAGGCGTTTGGCGTGAGCCAGCTGCCGCGTCTCAACCTTATTCGCGAGGCGACCTTCTCCTTTGGCAACTACCGTGAGCGGATGCCGGTGGTGGCCGATCTTGGCCTCTATCAGGGGGACGAGATCGGCCCCTATGTGGAAGGCTCTTACCTGCAACTGCTGAGTCAGCGTTTCCTGCCAGCCCAGATGCAGGGTCTGCTGGAAGATCTCGACCGGGCGCCGGCGGGTAGCGAGGAGAAGCTCGCCATCCTGCGGGTGATGCGGATGCTGGATGATGCCTCCGGTCGCAACAAGGAGCTGGTGGCCCAGTACATGGCCAGCCGTTGGCAGAAGGCGTTACCGGGGCAGGGGGCGTTGCAGGAGCAGTTGATGGGTCACCTGAACTATGCCCTCGATCATACCGACTGGCATGCCGCTCGCGCCGCCCGTGATCAGGCCGCCATTACCGCCTTTGCGCCCTTCAAGGAGCCGGTCTACGGCGCCCAGCGCGAACTGGGCAAACTGCCCATGTATCAGCGGGTCTACCAGAATCTGGTGGTGAAAGCGGGCGATGTGCTGCCGCCGGATCTCAACGTGCGTGACGAGGTGGGCCCCACCTTCGACACCGTGTTTACCCTGCGCAACGAGAGCGCCGGTCAGGTGCCACGCCTGCTGACCTGGCCCGGTTTCAGCGACTTCTTCCTCAAGCAGGACAAGGCGCTGCTCGATCTGACCGCCATGGATGCCTGGGTTCTTGGCCAGCGCAAGCTGAGTCAGTTGAGCGAGGCCGATCGCAAGGAGATCACCCGTCAGGTCAATGATCGTTATGTCACCGACTACGTCAACCAGTGGCAGAAGCTGCTGACCAATCTGGATGTGCAGCCCCTGGAGAGCCCGGAGCAGGCACTCGATGTGCTCTCGGCCATCACCGGCAACGATCAGCCGTTCCAGCGGGTACTCGCCTCGCTGGATGACAACACCCGCATTCGCAAGATCTCCGATGTGGAGGGGGATCCGGGTCAGGCCATTACGGCACGGATCGGGCGTCCCTTCATGACGACCAACGCGGCGCTCAGCGGCCGTGGTGAACAGGGGCCCCTCATCTCCGAGGTGAACCAGAAGCTGGTTGATCTGCAGCACTATCTGGAGCTCATCGTCAACGCGACCGAGCCGGGTCAATCGGCCTTGAAGGCGGTGCAACTGCGCCTGACCAACAAGTACGCCGACCCCGTATTTGCCCTCGAGCAGTATGCTCGTGGTCTGCCCGAGCCGCTCAACCGCTGGGTTGGCCAGCTCTCCGAGCAGACTTCCCGTCTGGTGATCGACTTGGCCATGTCCTCCCTCAATCAGGAGTGGCAGGAGAAGGTGCTGACCCCGTTCAACAGCCAGTTGGCGGATCGCTATCCGTTCAACCCGAGCTCAGCCAAGGATGTGCCGCTCTCCGAGATGGAGCGCTTCTTTGCCCCGGGCGGCACGCTGGACAGCTTCTATCAGGTCAACCTCAAGCCGATGGTCGAGGGCGGGTTGATGGAGGGTGAACTGAGCTCACCCATTCAGGCCGAGCTGGTCAAGCAGCTGGATCGCGCGGCGCGCATCCGCCAGATCTTCTTCAGCCCGCAAGGCAATCTCGAGGTGCAGTTTGCCCTCGAGCCCATCGAGCTGACCGCCAACAAGCGGCGCAGCGTGCTGAATCTCGATGGCCAGTTGCTGGAGTATGCCCACGGTCGTCGCACCAAGGTGCCGCTGGTGTGGCCCAACACCATGCGCGACGGAGCCGAGAGCAAGATCACGCTGGTGCCGGCTGCTCGCGAGCGATCGCCGCGCAGTGAAGGCTTCGTCGGGCCCTGGGCCATGTTCCGTCTGATGGACAAGGGCGAGTTGACCCAGGTGAGTGACGCCACCTTCGATGTGCGCTTCCCGGTGGATCAGGGGGCCATGACCTATCGGGTCTATACCGACAGCGCCCAGAACCCCTTTACCGGCGGCCTGTTCAGCCAGTTCAGATTGCCCGAATCCCTCTATTGATTAGGTCGGGGGCACCCTGTGCCCCCTTCATCCGTTGGAAGCCGATATGTCACAGAATCAACAAGGCCAGCAGGCGCTCAAAGTGGGGCGCGATCCCAGAATGTTGCCGGAGTACGAAGCGCTGCGCGCCGAGATCAACAAGCTCAGTCACGCCTCACGTCCCGAAGTGGACTGGGCGCTGATCCACCATCTCGCCAGCCAGATCTTCGAAAAACATGGCGTCGATCTGCAGACCGCCATCTACTTCACCCTGGCCCGTTCCCGCCTTCAGGGGCTGAGCGGTTTTACCGAAGGGTGCGAGTTTCTTGCCAACCTCATCGTCACCCAGTGGGATAGCTTCTGGCCACCGGTGCATCAGGAGCGGGCTCGCATCGAGATGCTGGACTGGTTTATCGCCCGCATCAGCGATGTGATTCGCCAGTACCAGATCAGCCATGAGGACAAGCGACTGATCTACCGCTGCGAGCGGGCGCTGCAGCTTATCAGCGAAAAGCTGCATAACTCGGGTCTGAGCCGCATTCCCCGGGTTGAAAACCTGATCCACTTTATCGAGGGCTATACCCACCTCTTTGACGAGACCGAGATCGTCATCGTCTCCGATGAGCCGGGTCTCAAGGAGGATATGCAGATCCCGCCGATGGTCTTCTTCAAATCGGACATGGACCACGAGCACGGAACGCCGATGGCATCGGTTGCCCCCGCTCTGCCGCAGGGCAGCATTCTGGTGGGGCGCGAGAAGGGGCAGGTCAAGCCGACTGTGCTCAAGATCGAGCAGCATCGCAAACAGCGTCCGGCCTGGTTCTGGTTTGGCTGTGGCCTGCTCAGCTGCGCTCTGCCGGTCATGGCATGGCTGGGCTGGCAGCACCAGCAGCAGGAGAAGGTGATTGCGATGCAGCGCCTGCAACAGCCGGCCGCCGAGTTGCCGCGCGTGCTCAGCTATGACGATATCCGTCAGGCGCGCATCGTGCTGGGGGAGCAGGCGGTGCAAGGGATGGAAAGCGAGCTGGTGGCGCGCTATCAGGCCCAGCTGGACCGGCTGGAGCAGACCTCGCCGCTCTACTGGTATCGCTATGGCGAAGGGCTGCGCAACTCGTTGCAGATGCTCTATCCCGATTCGCTGGCGGTCAAGGCGCTGGACAAGCAGTGGCAAAACGCGCTGGTGGGGCAGGGGAGCAATAACAACACCATTCCCACCTACCTTGATGCCCGTGCCGGTGTCGATGCGCTGATCGACCAGCTGCAGGAGCTGGAGCGTCAACGCAAGACGGTGACCATCTCCTATCTCAAATCCCAGCTCTATGAGGTGCAGAAAAACCTGATGCAGGAGACGCCGTTCAGTCTGCGTCTGAGCGAGCTGGAGGCGAAGAAGGCTTCGCAGGAGCCCATCACCGCCGCCGAATTGAAGGGGCTGGAGAGCGATCTGAAAGCGCTCAATATCCGCCTTTATCAGCTGCAGCAGGGTGATCTTGGTAGCTGATAGTGTTGCTGAGAGCAAGAACTTGCGCATAAAAAAGTGAGATATACCAGAAAGGCAACCTTTTGTAGTCAGGTTGCCATTTCTGCGCAATACCTTGCAGCCCAATCGCTTGCCGTATCGGCCGTTGGTGTGTAATGCACTGATTTTATTTAAAAAATATTGAATGTTTGGAGTGGCACACTCTGTGCTGCCACGACGCAGCCTGTTTTGCCCCGTGCTTGCCGCTGCAGCCTGTTGCTGTTGTGTGAGGGGCGTGGGGATAGGGCGCAGACCCGTTATCCCCGCTCATATGGAGAATCACTATGTGCCCGACTATCGCACTGCTCGGTGACATTGGCACCGACCACGACGGTTTTCACCCCTCGCCGGTCAGCGCGGCCAGTCCCGATGTGTTCCTCGATGGCAAACCGGTAGCCCGTCAGGGCGATCCGCTGGAGCCTCATGACAAGCCCAACAACCCGCCTCATCCCCGCGCTATTGCAGGTGGGGTCGGCTCGGTGCTGGTCAACGGCAAACCCATCGCCGTCACCGGTACTGCGGTTGATTGTGGTGGCGTCGTGATTGGATCCGGCAGCGGACAGGCAGGATAAGGAGCAGATCATGGCACAAAGCACCGGATTGCAATTTACCGTCAAGGTGGGGGCGCTGCCCGAGAGCACCTTCGTGGTGGCGAGTTTCCAGCTGGACGAGGGGCTGAACCGGCCGTTCAACCTGCGCCTTGAGCTGGCCAGCAGCCAGCCCGATGTCGACTTTGGCGCCGTGCTGGACCAGCCCTGCGAGCTGATGGTGTGGTACAACGGCGAGCTGCAGCGCCGGGTGTGCGGGGTAGTGAGCGAGTTTGCCCAAGGGGACAGCGGCTTTCGCCGCACCCGTTACCGCATTGAGGTGAAACCTGCCCTGTGGCGACTGGGGCTGCGCCAGAACTCTCGCATATTCCAGGCGCAGAAGCCCGACGAAATCCTCAGCATCCTGCTGCAAGAACACGGCATTACCGACTACGCCTTTGCGCTCAAGAACGAGCATGCCCAGCGCGAATACTGCGTTCAGTATCGTGAGACCGACCTCGATTTCGTGAATCGTCTCGCAGCCGAAGAGGGCTTGTTCTACTTCCACGAATTTGAAGCAGGCAAACACCGCATCGTCTTTGCCGACGACGCGGCAGCCCTGACCGTTGGCCCCGAGCTCTTCTTCAACCTCGGCAACCGCTCGCTGGAACAAGGGCCCTATGTGCGCCAGTTCCACTACCGCGAGGCGGTGCGCCCTTCGGATGTGGAGCTCAAAGACTACAGCTTCAAGACGCCAGCCTATGGTCTCTCCCACAAGAAGCAGGGTAGCGAACTTGAGCATCAACGGGATACCTACCAGCACTTCGACTACCCGGGCCGCTACAAGCAGGATGGCAGCGGCAAGGCCTTTGCCCAGCACCGGCTCGATGCCCTGCGCAATGACGCAGTCAGCGGCAGTGGCAAATCCAACAGCGCCGCATTGCTACCGGGCCAGCACTTTTCATTGACCGAACACCCCAACGGCAGCCTCAACACCGACTGGCAAATCGTCCATATCCGCCACACCGGTGAACAACCGCAGGCGCTGGAGGAAGAGGGTGGCAGCGGCCCGACCGTCTACCACAACGAATTTGGCGTGGTGAAGGCGAGCACCACTTGGCGGGCCCGCATCGGCAGCCCGGAAGCACCTCACAAACCCATGGTGGATGGCCCGCAAATCGCCATCGTGGTGGGTCCCGAGGGGGAAGAGATTTACTGCGACGAGCATGGCCGGGTGAAGCTGCAATTCCCGTGGGACAGATATGGCAGCTCCAACGACCAGAGCTCCTGCTGGGTGCGAGTGAGCCAGGGCTGGGCGGGCGGTCAATACGGCATGATGGCCATCCCGCGCATCGGCCACGAGGTCATCGTCTCGTTTCTGGAAGGAGACCCCGACCAGCCTATCGTGACCGGTCGCACCTACCACGCCACCAACCGGCCACCTTACGAGCTGCCCGCCAACAAGACCCGCACCGTGCTGCGCACCGAAACCCACAAGGGGGAGGGCTTCAACGAGCTGCGCTTTGAAGACCAGGCGGGACAGGAAGAGATTTACATCCACGGTCAGAAAGACCTGAATGTGCTGATCGAAAACGATGCGGCTTGGCATATCAAGCACGACCAGCACACGGATATCGACAATGAGCGCGTGACCCGCATCAAGGCCAATGACCACCTGACGGTAGAAGGCGAAAAGCGCGACCAGATCAAAGCGGACTACTCGCTGACGGTGGATACCTCCATGCACCAGAAGCTGGGTCAATCCCTGCTGGTTGATGCTGGTCAGGAGGTGCATCACAAGGCGGGCATGAAGATCGTGATGGAGGCCGGCGCCGAGTTGACCCTCAAGGTGGGCGGCAGCTTTGTGAAGCTCGACGCCGGTGGCGTCACGCTAAGCGGTGGCTCCATCAAGATGAACTCCGGCGGTAGCCCGGGCTCTGGCTCCGGTTGGGCTGGGCAGATGCCGATCCAGCCCGGTGCGGTTGAGGTTGTTGCCCCCCCTGTGCCTATGGATCCGGTGCGCCAGATTGCCACGCTCAAATCGGCAGAGCCGGTCTGTGAGATTTGTGAACAGTTGGCCAAGGGGGAGAGCCAGTAATGGTTTTGCCCGAGTTTGATTTGTCCAAAGGAGAGCAACTCTATCTGCTGCTCGATGGCGGGCAGATCCCCGAGCTTGAACGGCAGTTGTTTGAGGTAACCGATAGCCCCGTTTACCAGCCGCTTTATCTCTACGCTCCATGGGATAGTCTGCGGGAGGTCTCTCCCTGTTTAGTAGAGGCATCACCAGCACTGCTCGATTGGTATGCCAATGGAGAAGATGAGTGGGGATATCTCCTTTCCTCTCGGCTTCCGTTATTACCACTCGCGGAGCGGCTACGCCAATTGATCGAGGTTGAAAGTCCCTACGGTAGTTGCATTTTGCTCAAGATGGCTCAACCCGATGGCATGTTTCGCTTACTGATCGATGACGAGCCTTGGCTTTGGCAGGCTATTGAGCAGGTATGGATCCCTGTGCACAAGTTGCTGTGCCCAAACTCCCCTGCCGAATGGTGGAACAAAAAGGTTTCCACGTCGGAACTGCCAGCTGGCAAGTTGCTACGTCTGAGTGACGCCCAGTGGACACGTCTTGGAGAGGTAACCTGGTTGAACACCCTAAATGATATTTGGCTCCATATGGAGAAATGGTTCCCCGAACGTCTGGGTGAACAGGTTAATGCTCCTCAATGGGTCTCAAAGTGGGCTGAATGGGGTTATGGCAATGGGTTCGAAAGCCCAAGGGACCTGCTGTTTTTCTTCAATGTACTGGGTTACCTCGGCACTGCCTGGAAGGAGAGTGACGCTTATCCCGCCATCACGGCATTAATCATGCGTACGTCTTCACTCACCCCCTCGCAGAGAATTGAGCAAGCCGCCGAGCTCGCCGAAACACAACACAGAATGGGAACTGAGATATGAGTGCTAATCAAGACGCTGCAGCAGCAAGCAGTGCCAATGCTCAGGGAAGCACTAAAGCTTGCCCATTGAAGAAAAACAAGATTCAACTATTGCCGGTTCGTTATGCGTTGGTTGAACAGAAAACGACCCATCCGGCCATAGCCAGCAGTCATGCTGCCAACATCAAGTACCGCCCTGTTGGGATCCGATTGATTGACGAGACGAGCTATCTCTATGTGATCCACAGCAAGCGCCCCGATATCATCCATGCCTATCAATTGGCTGAGAACGGGGGCGTTGCCAAGCTGGAGCAGAAAGGACTGGCATCCGCCTCAGGCAAGGAGGCGTTTGTTTATCAGGAATCGGACTCCACCATAGTGGTCAGTCGCTCCGGTTCTGTGCAGGTGCTTTACAGTCGCACCAAGATCTCACCCAAGCTGCAAGGCCAGCTGCTGCGCTCCCCCAAGCTGCGTCAAAAGATGATGCAAACCTGCCAGTTGGGCGGTTTTGATTGTCAGAATGGGTCTCGACATTTATTGCCGCCTGAGCAGCTTGAGAAGCATCTTGCAGAGGTACACCCGCAGCAAAGCACGCATGCCAAAACCGAGCAATGGTGTTGGTTGACCCAAACGCCAAAAACGCAAAGTGCTAGCGTATTGACCAGCAAAATACTGCCTGCTTACCAGGGGGAGGCCGCTATCCTGCTGCTGGAGGATCCGATCGGCCTGATGACAGAGCTGGCCAGTGCCTATCAGGCGATGGTGGAGCAAGAAGAACAATGGATGGCAGAAGGCTACAACCGTGCCGATTACTTTGCCGCCGCTCAGTTGCTCCAACTGATTGAGATGAGCGACGACCTCTTGTTGATGCAATCGGCGGACAATCAAAAGTTGGCCGAGTACAGCAAGGGCCATCCCAAGGCATTGGAGAATCGTTATCGCGACTATTGGAAGGTCAAGCAAGACTATGAAGCCGCATTGGAGAAGATGAATCGCCCCACTGCCTCGCCGTTTGGCGATAAAAAGACGTTCGAAGCCTATCGTTCCGAGCTGGCCAAGAACGACGTGATGGCAAAGGAAGCAGGCGTTTCCAGCCAAGAGTTAAAGGCGATGTTTGACCGCGCTGGTGAGCAGAAGAAAGACCTGCTCTACGGCGAAAGCTGGATGGGCATGCGGGTAGCGCGAGGAATCCTGGAGCGTATTGATGAGGAGGCCATGCGCGCCTGGTACGGGCCGGCTCAGGCCAAGGTCACCCATTGGCGGGAAAGCTGCTTCCAGCTCGAAGTTGACAGGGTTGCCATGTTGCCAGCGGCCTACACGGCCATTCCCGTCTATGACAAAGAGGTGCAGGAGCAGTTCAAACGTCGGCTGGATCTGGAGTATCACTGGTTGCTCGGCCTGGGAGACGATCCGGAACACAGGCAGAAAGTCAGTGCTTTTTTCGCCACCCTTGGTGAGCAGAACACCCATCTCTGGGTCTCCAACGCCGACAATATCGCCACCGTTGAAGACTATGATGGGCTTGCAGGGGACATCAACAACGCGCTGGGGGTCAAGGATAGCACCAGTGCGCTGATCGATGGTTTGGCTGGCCTCAAGGAGTTTCAGGCGCAGATGGCTGGCATGCATCTCAAGCTCATAGACAGCGTCCCTGTGCAGTTGCAAGGCTCCATGAACAGGCTGGCGTCGGAACTCGGCCGTCTGGCTATCCCCGAGCTGCAAAAAATGGCCGAACGGATACATGCGGCCCAGGGTCAGGCAGATAGCCTGCTGCGCCATGCCAGACCTGGCACCATTGCCATGCTGCTGGGTCAGGCGAAGAATGCGGCCGTCACCCTGGATATCGGCACTCAGAGCGACGCTGGTTACAGCCAGTGGCAGCAAAAAACCTTGGGCACGCTGGAGACGCTGCGCAAACGAGCTGAGTCTGCCACCAGTGCATACAACAAGGCGAGCAAGAGAACCGCCACCGACAGCAAGATTAGAGCTAGTGCCAATGCCGAGTGGGCCGCGGTGCAGCGTGAAAGTAAGGCGCTGAACCAGCAGGTCTTTGCAGATTGCCAGCCGATTGCCCGCCCCGGTGAGCCACACCCCGTATCCCATATCGTGATCAAGGCCAGCGGTGCGACCCTGACCGAGATAGATGAGCATTTGCGTTTGAGCCGCGCTGCCTTGCGTAATCAGGTGCTGTTTGGCAATGCGGCCAGACCCGCTTTGGGCGGCGCAACCCTTAGCGGCAGCCTGGGTCTGGTAGTGCTGGTGGCCAACTGGTTCAACTTTGCCAAAACATCGGCGGATCTGTCGCATAAGAGCAAGATCACTATGGCGCAGACCTTTGATCTATTCTCTGCTAGCGCGGGGCTGGCTGGGGCAGCATTGGCGCTCAGCGTTGAGGTGGTGCGCACCGCCGCCTATTGCCGTTGGCTCAAGGAGGGCGTTGAGAGCCACCTAAAGGCGGCCGGTCGAGTCGTAACGATGGGGACGATGGCGGTTGCAGGCTTGGGTACTGTTTCTGCATTGGCTGACGGCTATAAGCAAGGTGCACAGATAGCTCGCCACTGGCGTAGGGGAGAGTGGGAGCTTATGGTCGCCTCGGCCATCACTTTGAGTGGTGATAGCCTGCAAGCCTATGCCAGCGGCAAAATAGCAGTGGCTGGTACCCGCATGACCATGGCTGCCATCGCCGGGGAGATCAGCTGGCAGCGGGCCGCAGCTGTTACGCTGCGCTTTGCGGTGCGCTTCAACCCCTATATGTGGTTGGCCAGCGCCCTGATTTTCGGCGGCGAGTTGGCCTACAACTTCCTCAGCTCGACCCCGCTGATGCGCTGGGTCAGCGAGTCCCGCTGGGGCAAGCGCGGCATGCTGCCATTTCTGCACGCCAATCAGGAGTGGGAGTTCGATATGCAACTGCGCAAGTGGCAGGAGGTGATGCAGACCCCGCGCCTGAGGATTAAGTACAACACCGAGACCAAGACGCAGCAGCGCTTGATGGTGGGTAACATCATAGAAGTGTCGGAACAGCAACGGGTGTTGACCCAGCTGCGCATCCTGCTACCCATGACAGCCCCCGAGCAGGTTAAACTTGCCGTCCTGGTGAAGAGCGAGGGCAAGTTGGTCGATTTCACCGACCACTTTCGCCAGACCGCACCTGTGGCACAGGAGGGGTTGTATACCCGCCTCGACTTCGACTGGCCCCAGGATGATGTCAGCAGACATCGTATGGAGTGGCTGCATCTGGTGCTCTCTGTCACCACGGCGGAGGGCAACCAGTTGTTTGAGGAACAGGGGGGGCTGCGCTTCTCCCTCAATCTGCAGCAGCTTCAGGGGTTCGAAGAGGCCACGCTGGCCGGTGATGAGCCGGGCTGGAGCCAGGTAGAAGCACTCGACGAGGATGACAACTTCCCCCTGTCCCGTGGCAAGATAGTGGCCCAGTTGCAACCCCTGCTGAACCGATAACGAGGATCTATGAAACACTCAACATTGCCGTTTTTTGCCGGCCAGCACCGCCAGGAGCGCCTCGGCGCCCGCACCGTATTCAGCCCCCTGCCGGTGATGACCAATGTGCCGCCGGTGCGCCGCACCGATTGGTTGACCAAAAAGTATCCTCACTATATCGAACTGGGGGGGGCGGGTGGCTCTCTCTTTCAAACACAAGTCCTGTATATGTTTTGGGTCATGGGATTGGTCGTTTTTGCTGCATTCTTTTGGGGACCGCCCGGATCTGGCTTGAGCAATGGGCAGGGCTGGGCTGGCGTCTGGGCTGGCAACTATCAGGAGGTCTGGGTAGGGCACAACCAATGGGTGATGGAGTTTAGCTGGATGAATCTGCTGGGCGCTGTTCTGGGATTGGGGATGGGGCCCGGTCTTGCTTTACTTATCACGGTAAAAATGTTGTGGGAGCATCAGCAGCAGTTACGCCGGGTGTTGCCATTTCGCTTTCATCGCCAGCGCCGCGAAGTGATGCTGTCGCGTTGGGACAAGCGCACCAAACGCACCGAAGTCCGGATTTTCCCTTGGGAAGAGATGTGCGCCATGGTGGGAGAGGGCTCAGCCGTCTCGGTGAGTGGTGTCATGACCATGGCGAGCCTATTTTTCGGTATCAATTCGGACGAGCGACCCGGCCACTTCTGGTCCGGCATGAACGTCGGCACCCTCAGCAAAGAGGTGGGGGCCGGCGAGTGGGAGATGATCCGCCGTTATATGGAAGAGGGGTCAGAGGCCATCGACGAGCCGGCCCCGGTCACCTTTGACGGCATGATTGAGGAGTTCTGCAGGGAACGCAAGATACCCCGCTGCGCCTTCTCCCCCCTGCGCAGGCTTTGGTGGGAACTGAATGGTACCCGTTTTGGCATACTGCGCATCAATATCCAGAGCCGCTTGCAGCAGCGCTTTGCTGAGCGTTATTTCGCCGCCCATCCCGAGCTGGCAGCCTGGAGCGAGCAATTGCCACCCGAGCAGTGGGCCAAACCTAGCGAGCGGTTGATCCGTTGCAACCAGTTGCTGGCGGAGCAATATGCCCAGGGCCGGAACATCTTCACCGTGGGTGACGTGCGTGAGTTGCTGGGGGAAGAGATAACCCCACAGGCCGCTCAGGCGTTGACAACCTGAGGTTACAAGCTGATGCCTGTGATCAGGCTTGTGGCCATGAGAGTACCAATTCTCCAAAACTGGGGTCTTCATAGCGGTCTACTGGGGCAACAACGTGATGTGCAGCATTGATTTCTATTTGGCAACTCTAGACCCTGAGGGGGAACGAGTGTGACTTTAACGTCCCTCCCCCCACGGGGGTAATGTCACAGGCTCTGTTATTTTGGGAGGCTATTCGCCGTTATATGGATGAAAGCCCGGAATGTTAGGCAGGGCTTGGTTGGGATCCGAGAGCAAGGCCACTTTTGCGACATCGCGGCGGGCCCTGCTTGAAGACTGTTGCAAAACAGCCTGAACGCGTCGGTTTGCGCTGAGTCTGGCTGATTTTTCTGTCTCCTATCTGAGCCTCTTTTTCATATTGTCACCTGCAGGAATCTGCCTTTTTAGGGCGCAGAGCTATCAAAAATCGCTACATGGTCGGCCTATGCCGGAGCAAGTCGAAGCTTGGAGCGCCCCGCTTTCTCCTGAGCTGTGGGCCCAAGCCAGCGAAGCGCTTCGCTGGCAGAATGCGGCAATTGAGGCGCACTACCTGCGCCGTGGTAACCTCACCGACTTTTTAGCGAGTCAAAATGAGCGGTGAGCCTGGGCTTAGCTAATGATTTCTGGTTGCTGACGGTTTATATCCTGATCTTTAAAGTGCAAGGCATTTAATTCCCCGATTTCACATATCCACTAGTGTCAGTAGCTATGCATCAGCGCTCGACCATATCTTCGGGGAATCCGGATAGCGCGCTGGCGCTGGCTCGGGTATAGTCCTGCGCCAGTTGCGTTATCCAGTTCAGCTGACTCGCGGTTATCCAGAGAGTGGTGCGGGTTGGCCAGTGTGAGGTGTGTTATGAAATTCAGTCCCCTGCTCGACGAGATGATGAAAGCCCTGCAGGTACTGCCGGGGGTGGGGCCCAAATCGGCACAGCGGATGGCCTTTACCCTGCTTGAGCGCGAACGCAGCGGTGGCTTGCGGCTGGCCCAGCTGCTCTCCCGCGCCCTGACCGAGATTGGCCATTGCAGCCACTGCCGCACCTTTACCGAGAACGATCGCTGCGATATCTGCGCCAATCCCAAGCGGGAAGAGAACGGCCTGCTCTGCGTGGTGGAGAGCCCGGCGGACGTGGCCGCCATCGAGCAGACCGGACAGTTTTCCGGTCGTTACTTTGTGCTGATGGGCCATCTGTCGCCGCTCGATGGTATCGGCCCCGAGGAGCTGGGGCTCGATATTCTGGAGCGTCGCCTGAAAGATGAGGCGATCAGCGAACTGATCCTCGCCACCAACCCCACCATCGAGGGGGATGCCACCGCCTGGTATATCGCTGATATGGCCCGTGCTGCAGGGGTGGAGGTGAGCCGCATCGCCCACGGGGTGCCGGTGGGGGGCGAGCTGGAGCTGGTGGATGGCACCACGCTCTCCCACTCCCTGATGGGGCGTCAGCGCCTCAAATAAGGGGCTGGATAGGATTGTGCCATTACGGCCTGAGCAGAAAATCGGCAATTGAATGGAAAAAGGGGGCGAATGAGCAGGATTGCACATTCGACCCCTTGATATTTGGATCCCTGTCCCCATCTAGGTTGGGCGTATGTTCAACCCGATGTTTCTGAGGATTGGTCCATGACCCAAAGTGTTCATGCCGAAACCCACGGCTTTCAAACTGAAGTCAAACAACTGCTGAGCCTGATGGCTCACAGCCTCTACTCCAACAAAGAAGTATTCCTGCGCGAGCTGATCTCCAACGCATCCGATGCGGCGGACAAGCTGCGCTTCAAGGCGCTTTCCGATGCCTCTTTGTTCGAAAACGACGGCCAGTTGCGTGTGCGCCTGGTGGTGGACAAAGAGAAGCGTACCCTGACCATCTCCGATAACGGGATCGGTATGACCCGTGATCAGGTGATCGAGCACCTGGGTACCATCGCCAAGTCCGGCACTGCAGAATTCTTCAAAAACCTCTCCGGCGATCAGGGACGTGACTCCCAGCTGATCGGCCAGTTCGGGGTCGGTTTCTACTCCGCCTTTATCGTTGCCGATAAGGTGACCGTGGTTTCCCGCGCCGCCGGTACTGCTCCGGAGCAGGGCGTGCAGTGGGAATCGGAAGGGGAAGGCTCCTTCACCGTGGCTGACGTGACCAAAGCCGGTCGCGGTACCGACGTTATCCTGCATCTGCGCGCCGAAGAGGACGAGTTCCTCGACGACTGGCGTCTGCGCTCCGTGGTGAGCAAATACTCCGACCACATCAGCGTGCCGGTGGAAATGTACAAAGAGGGCACCCCGGATCGTGAAGAGGATGGTGAGACCATCGTCGGCACTCCGGGCGAGTGGGAGCAGGTCAACCGCGCGACTGCACTGTGGACCCGCAACCCGAAAGATATCAAGGACGAGGAGTATCAGGAGTTCTACAAGCACGTTGCTCACGACTTTGAAGATCCGCTGCTCTGGGGTCACAACCGGGTGGAAGGGGCTCAGGAGTACACCAGCCTGCTCTACGTACCGGCCCGCGCACCGTTCGACCTCTACAACCGCGAGCAGAAGCACGGTCTGAAGCTCTACGTGCAGCGCGTCTTCATCATGGACGATGCCGAGCAGTTTATGCCGACCTACCTGCGCTTCGTCAAAGGGGTGCTGGACTCCAACGATCTGCCGCTCAACGTCAGCCGTGAAATCCTGCAGGACAACAAGGTGACCGCCTCTCTGCGCAAGGCTTGCTCCAAGCGCGTGCTGACCATGCTCTCCAAGCTGGCGAAAGACGATGCCGAGAAGTATGCCAAGTTCTGGAGCGAGTTCGGTAACGTGCTCAAAGAGGGCCCGGCCGAGGATTACGCCAACCGCGAAGAGATCGCCAAGCTGCTGCGCTTTGCCAGCACTGCTGGCGAGGGCGAAGCCCAGACCGTCTCTCTCGAGGATTACGTTGGCCGCATGAAGGAAGGTCAGCAGAAGATTTACTACATCACCGCCGACTCTTATGCCGCTGCCAAGAACAGCCCGCACCTCGAGATCTTCCGCAAGAAGGGTGTCGAAGTGCTGCTGATGTGGGAGCGGGTGGACGAGTGGCTGATGAGCCACCTGACCGAGTTCGACGGCAAGCAGCTCATCTCCGTCACCCGTGGCGAACTGGATCTCGGCGATCTGGAAGATGAAGCATCCAAGCAGGCGCAGGAAGAGGCCGAAAAAGCCAATGCAGGTCTGGTTGAGCGGGTCAAGAAGAGCCTCGGCGAAGCGGTTAAAGAGGTGCGTGTCACCCATCGTCTGACCGACTCCCCCTCCTGCATCGTGACCGACGCCTACGGCATGAGCACCCAGATGATCAAGCTGATGCGCGCCGCCGGTCAGCCGGTACCGGAGCAGAAGTACATTCTGGAGCTCAACCCCGACCATGCGCTGGTGAAGAAGCTCGACACCATTCAGGATGAAGCTCTGTTCGGCGAGTGGGTCACCCTGCTGCACGAACAGGCCCAGCTGGCCGAACAGGGCGGGCTCAACGATCCGGCGAGCTTCGTCTCCCGCATCAACCGCCTGTTGCTGCAAGCCTAAGCTGCCACACCGATAACAAAAAGCCCACTGCATTCAGTGGGCTTTTTTGATCCTGCCGTGTGATAACGGTGAAACACAACGGCAGGGGAGGCGGCCAGCGCCTCTCTATTTGCGATATTCGTTGTTGTAGTTCTGAATGAGGCGGCGGGTCACCTCGTGCTGGGGGTCGGCAAACACCTTGAGGGTCTTGCCACGCTCCACCACGCGCCCTTCATGCACTACCAGCACCTCGTCGCTGATATGGCTGACGATACCTAGATCGTTGGCTACCAGCACATAGCTCAGCCCCATGGTCTCCTGCATCTCCAGCAGCAGGTTGATGATCTGGGAGCGTACCGAGATATC
This sequence comes from Aeromonas sp. FDAARGOS 1410, assembly GCF_019048745.1. Classification (NCBI taxonomy): domain Bacteria; kingdom Pseudomonadati; phylum Pseudomonadota; class Gammaproteobacteria; order Aeromonadales; family Aeromonadaceae; genus Aeromonas; species Aeromonas sp. FDAARGOS 1410. The sequence goes on from NZ_CP077401.1 coordinate 2,420,730, forward strand.
CAGGGTGGTGAGTGCTTCGTCGGCCACCACGATTTTGGGGTTGAGAATAAGCGCCCGGGCCAGTGCGACCCGCTGCTGCTGACCGGAGGAGAGCATCTGCGGGTAGAAGAGGGCGTGATCGGGCAGCATGCCCACCATGCGCAGGGTCTGCACCACCTTCTCGCGGCGCTCCTCCTCGGTCATTTCGGTGTTGAGGCGTAGCGGCGTCTCAAGGATCTGGCCGACCCGGATCTTGCGGTTCAGCGAGGTATTGGGATCCTGAAAGATCATCCGCAGCAGCTTGCAGCGAGTCTGGTAATCGCCATGCACCATCAGCTGACCGTCGATGGCGATGTCGCCGCTGGTGGGCTCAATCATGCCGGCCAGAATGCGGGCCAGGGTGCTCTTGCCGGAGCCCGCTTCACCGACGATGGCCAGGGTCTGGCCCACTTCAAGGTCAAACGATAGGGGCTTGATCGCCTCCACGGCCTGACGACGGAACAGGCCGGTACGGTTCTGGTAGGTTTTGCTCAGGCCCCTCACTTGCAGCAGGGAGGGCTCAATTACATGCGCCTCTCTGGCGGGGGCGTTGCTGGTCATCATTTTTTCGGCTCCTCCATGTTCAGCGGGAAGTGGCAGCTGAACTGGTGTCCCTTCACCTTGTTCATCACCGGGGTCTGCACGCACTGCTTCTGGGCATAGGGGCAGCGCGGGCCGAGCCGGCAGCCGATAGGCAGATGCTGCAGCGGCGGGATGACGCCGGGCAGGGTTTCGAGGCGCGACTTGTGGCGCACCAGCTTGTCAAAATCGGGGATCGACTTGAGCAGCGCATCGGTATAGGGGTGATGCGGCGTCTCGAGGATCTGCTCGCGGGTACCTACTTCCACCATCTGGCCGCAGTACATCACGTTGATGGTATCGGTCAGGTTGGCGATGGCGGCGATGTCGTTGCTGATGATCAGGATGGTGGTGTTGCCCAGCTTGTTCATCTTGTCCAGCAGCCGCAGGATCTGGGAGTGGGTGGTGGACTCCATGGCACTGGTGGGTTCGTCGGCAACCAGCAGGCGCGGCTGGTTGGCAATCGCCATGGCGATCATCACCTTCTGGCACATGCCATCCGACAGCTCATGGGGATAGGCGCGCATCACCTTGCGATGATCCTTGACCCCGACCCGGTGCAGCAGGGCAATCGCCCGCTTCTTGCGCCACTGGAAGCGCTGCCAGAACTGTCCCTCGAACGAATCGGTCGGGATCGCCTCTTCCAGCTGGGTGCCAATCTCCTCGGAGGGGTCGAGACAGCTGATGGGATCCTGGAAGATCATGGCGATCTCGCGGCCCATGATGCGGCGTCGCTCGCGGGGCGCCATGGTCAGCAGATCCATGTCGTTGAAGCGCATCCGGTCGGCGCGTACCGTCCAGTTATCCTTTTCGATGCCGACGATCACTTTGGCGATCAGGCTCTTGCCCGAGCCGGATTCGCCGACCAGTCCGCGGATCTCCCCCTCGTTGAGGGTGAGGCTCACCTTGTCTACCGCCTTCACCTTGCCCTGCGGCGTGTCGATCTCGATGGTGAGATTGCGTATATCTAGCAACGGCATCAGTCATTCCCCTCTTTGAGCGCTTCGCGGATGCCCTCACCAACCAGGTTGGTCACCAGCACGCTGAACAGAATGGCGATGCCGGGCAGGGTGACGGTCCAGGGGGCGAGATAGATAAGATCGCTCGAGTCAGCCAGCATGGCGCCCCACTCCGACTGGGGCGTCTGGGCGCCAAGGCCGAGAAAACCGACCGCGGAGATATCGAGGATGGCGGCCGAGAGGGTACGGGTGGTCTGGGCCACCAGGGTCTCGACGATATTGGGCAAAATGGCCAGCCGCATGATCCGCAAGGGGGGCGAACCATCGAGCCGGCTGGCGATGATGTACTCCTTCTGCATCTCGGCATGCACTGCGTTGTAGGTAGCCCGGATAAACGGCGGGATCAGCGCGAGGGTGATGGCGATCAGGGTGTTGCCAAGGCCCGGCCCCATGATGGCAACCATGATGATGGCCATCAGCAGGGAGGGGATGGAGAGCAGGGTATCGAGCAGATGGTGCAATACGCTCGATTTGAGCCCCTTGCTCATGCCGCCGAGGATGCCGATGGCAGAACCGACCACCATGGCGATCACCACCACGATGAGGGCGCAGCCGAAGGTGAGCCGCGCGCCGACCACCAGCCGGGAGAGGATATCCCGTCCCAGATCGTCGGTGCCGAGGAAGAAGTCGATATTGCCGTTGTTGGCCCAGGAGGGGGCTAGCAGCAGATGCTCGGCATGCTGCTCATCGATGCCGTAGGGCACCACCAACGGGCCGAACAGGGTGATGATCAGCAGCAGCAAAAAGCCCCACAGGCCTGCCATGGCAAGCGGATTGCGGCTGTAGGAGGCCCACGTCTGCTCCAGCGGCGAGAGGATCTTGAGCTCGGGATAGATGTTCGATTTATCTTGCATAGGGTACCTGGCTCCTGGTCACGCCATGAGCGCGTTCAATCTTGTTTGGCATAGAGCTCTTTGCGCCGTGCCGGATAGATAAGGGTGGTGAGCAGCTCGGTGCTGACACTGATCAGGATGACGAAACTGGCGATGACCAGGGTCGCGCCGCGAATGGCAGCGTAATCCTGCAGGGCGATGCTGCTGACCAGCCAGCGGCCGATGCCATGCCACTCGAACACCACCTCGGTGATCATGGCGGAGGTGAGCACACTGCCTAGCTGCAGACCGAGCAATGGCAGTACCGGAGGCAGGGCGTTTTTCAGACCATGGCGCCAGACAATCTGCCACTTGGAGAGGCCACGGCTGGCCGCTGCCCTGATGTAGTTCTGTTTCATCACGTCGATGAGCGAGCTGCGCACATGGCGGATCACCTCGGTCGTCGGCACCACCGCCAGCACCAGCGAGGGGAGGATAAGGTGGCGCAGAGCATCGTGCAGCGCCGCCTGACGCCAGGGCTCCTGACTCAGCAACACGTCGATGACGGCGATGCCGGTGATGGGTGGCACATCATAGAGCAGGCTGATCTGGCCCGATGCTGGCAGCCAGCCGAGATCCAGTGAAAAGAGCATCACCACCAGCAACGCCAGCCAGAACACCGGCACCGCATAGCCGATAAGGCCGGCGGTCATGATGGAGAGATCCAGCGGCTTGCCCTGTGACAGGGCGGCCAGGGTACCGAGCGGGATCCCCACCAGCAGCGAGATGGTGAAAGCGGCCAGACAGAGGATCAGGGTCGCCGGGAAGTAGTGGCGAATTTCGTCCAGCACCGGCAGGCCGGAGACGCTGGAGAGGCCGAGATCCCCGGCCAGAATATGGCGCAGGAAGTCGGGGTAGCCGCTCCAGAAGCTCAGCTGATGGCCGAGCAGGCGATAGTCCAGCAGGTAGGCGACAAAGGTCAGGGCCAGCAGGGTAATGAGCAGCAGGTTGATGCGACGCAAGGTGTATAAAAGCATGCTTACTCCCGATGAGCCTGATTGAAGGAGGTGCCGCCAAAGGGCATCAGGATCAGCCCCTCGATGTCACTGCGGCTGACCTGGGTGCGCAGGGCATGGGCCAGCGGAATGAGGGGCAGCTGCTCGTTGAGCAGGGTCTGGGCGTAGTAGTAGTTGCGCAGCCGGAAGGCCAGCTGGGGCGTGGTGACCGCATCGTCCAGCAGCTGATCGAAGGCCGGGCTGCACCAGCGGCTGTAGTTGTTGCCGCGCTCGACCGCCGAGCAGCTCAGCAGCTGGCGGAAGAAGTTGTCCGGGTCGGCGTTGTCGGCAATCCAGCCAGAGAGCAGGCTGTCGTACTGACCGGCGGCCAGGCGTTTCTCGATGACGGGCCACGCCTGCTGGACGATCTTGAGCTTGATGCCCACCTTGGCCAGATCGCTTCGCATCAGCTGGGCGGTCTTGAGCGCATCCGGGTTGTAGGGGCGGGCGTCCGGTTGCACCAGCACCTGCATCTCGAATCCCTTCTCGAGCCCTGCTTCCTTGAGCAGCTTGCGGGCCAGCGCCAGATCTGGCTTGCGCATCGGCAGGCTGGGGTTATAGCCCCACGAGAGCGGTGGCAGCAGGCTGTTGGCCGGTAGACCGGTATCGAAATAGACCGCTTGCAACAGGTTGTCGATATTGATGGTGCTGGCAATGGCCTGACGCACCTTGACGTTGTTGAACGGCGGCTTGCGGGTATTGAGGGCCAAAAATGCCACGTTCATCCCCGACTGTACCGAAAGGCTGAGGTCGGGATGTTGCTTGATCACCGAGAGCTGGCTGGCGGCTGGCGTGCTCATCACGTCGCACTCGCCGGTCAGCAGTTTGGCCAGCCGCTTGGACGAGCGCGGGGTGATGTCATAGACCAGTTGCTCGATCCGGGCAGGGCCGTTCCAGTAGCCGGGATGGCGCAGATAGCGGATGAACTCGTTGTGGCGATACTCCTTGAAGCTGAACGGGCCGGTGCCGATGGGGCGGGTATCGAGCAGCGCCGGGGTTCCCGCCTTGAGCATCTGCTCGGCGTATTCGGCGGAGAGGATCACCGCATAGTCGCTGGCCAGGGTCGCGAGGAAGGAGGCGTTGGGCTGGTTCAACTCGAACACCACCTGCTGCGGCCCCTTCTTGTAGACCCGCTTGATGAGCTGATCCTGCCCCAAGCTGTAGAAGAAGGGGTAGTCGCCGCCGGAGACGTTGTGATAGGGGTGGTGCTCGTCGAGTTGACGGGCGTAGGTAAAGACCACGTCATCGGCATTGAGGGTGCGGCTTGGCTTGAACCAGGGGGTGTGGTGGAAACTCACCCCCTTGCGCAGGGTCAGGGTATAGGTGAGGCCATCCTCGCTCACATGCCAGTTGGTGGCGAGCGCCGGCTCCAGTGCCAGAGTATTGGGGTTGACCTCCAGCAGGCGGTCGTAGAGCGGACGAGCGCTGGCATCCAGCGTAACCCCGGTGTTGGAGACATGGGGGTTGAAGGAGAGGGGAGAGCCCTCAGCGCAGTAGATGAGTCCGGTCTTGGAAGCTTCGGATTGCTTGTTGCAGCCGGTGAGCAGAACCAGCAGACCGAGCAGCAAGGGTGTGAGCATTCTCATTGTTGAACCATGTTTTTGATACGCATCTGTTTTTATATGAATGCGCCAGCACTGTGCTGGCTTTGTTGGTGCCGGTGTCAGTCGGACTCTTTCTGGTCTTGTTCCGTATCGTTGTCGCCATCCTGCAACTGATACTTGCGTAGCATGCCACGAAACTGGTGATAGCTTAAGGCCAGCAGTTGGGCGGCTTTGCGCTGATTATACTGGGATTGCTGCATCGCCTGCTTGAGTAAATTAATCTCGAACTCCGCCACAGCCTGCTTGAGATCGAGCGGCAACGCCCCGGTTGTCGCACCTTGCGGCTCGCTTTTACTCTCCTGACTGCGAGCGGCTACGGGCCGCCAGGGGGAATCAAACGGATTGATCACCAGCTCGGCCAGCGGCAACTGGGGGTTGCCCTGGCGGTAGATGCTGCGCTCCACCACGTTTTTCAGCTCCCGCACGTTGCCAGGCCAGGGGTAATCGAGCAGCAGCTGGGTTGCTTTACGCGAGAAACCGGCAAAGAGCGGATAGCCCAGCTCCCGGGTCATGCTGTGGGCGAAGTGCTCCGCCAGCATCAGGATATCTTCCCGCCGCTCCCGCAAGGGGGGGAGGGTAATCACATCAAACGCGAGTCGGTCCAGCAGATCGTGGCGAAACAGCCCCTTGTCGGCCAGTGCCGGGAGATCTTCGTTGGTCGCGCAGACCAGACGCACATCCACCTTGAGGGGCTTGGCCCCGCCCACTCGCTCGAACTCGCCATACTCGATGACCCGCAGCAGCTTCTCCTGTACCCGGGCGCTGGTGGTGGCCAGCTCGTCAAGGAACAGGGTGCCGCCATCGGCCCGCTCGAAGCGGCCTTGATGGCGCTTGGCTGCGCCGGTAAAGGAGCCCGCCTCGTGACCGAACAGCTCGGTCTCCAGCAGACTCTCGCTCAAGGTGGCGCAGTTGATGGTGACAAAGCTTTGATCCCAGCGCGCCGAGAGATAATGTAGGCGGTGGGCGATGAGCTCCTTGCCCGTTCCCCGCTCACCGATGATCAGCACGGGTTTGCGCAGCGGGGCGAGCCGTGAGGCCTGCTCGATGATCTCGAGGAATGCGTTGGATTCCCCCAGCAGGCTTTCCGTGGCCGTGGTCATAGTGATCCCTGTCGGTTGTTAAAGCTGGTCAATCTTACCAAAAGTTGGTGATTTTTATCACCACCTGCATGGCATCTATTGAAACGGGGCAAAGCAGCCCCATATAAATCAACAAGTTAAATTTCGCTCCAGATTGGCACACAAGTTGCCATTGTCAATGGAGAAACAACGCCATGCCATTAACAGGAGTGCAATCATGAGTATTTTTTCCCGTCTGGCCGACATCATCAATTCCAACCTGACGGCCCTGCTCGACAAGGCAGAAGATCCCCAGAAGATGGTGCGCCTGATCATCCAGGAGATGGAGGACGAGCTGGTCAAGGAGCGCTCCAATCTGGCCCGCTTCCTCGCCAGCCAGAAAGAGATTGGCCGTCAGGTCGCCCGCCATCAGGAGCGGGTCGACGAGTGGCAGGCCAAGGCCGAACTGGCCCTGACCAAGGGGCGTGAAGATCTGGCCCGCGCCGCCCTTATCGAGAAGAAGAAACAGAGCGAGTTGTCAGAGACCCTCTACCGCGAGCAGCAGGCGGTCGACAGCGGCATCGAGAAGCTGGGTGAAGAGATCCGCCAGCTGGAAGCCAAGCTGGAAGATGCCCGAGCCCGCCAGAAAGCGATGGCCATTCGCAGCGAAGCGGCCAGCAGCCGTCTCAACGTGCAGAGCCAGGTTGCCCGTGGTGACAGTCAGGCGGTGGTGAGCAAGTTCGAGCGGATGGAGCGTCGCATCGACGAGATGGAGGCTCGCGCCGATCTGGGTCAGTCCGACAAGGCGCTGGCGCAGCAGTTTGCCGAGCTGGAAGTGGACGATCAGATAAGCCGCGAGCTTGAGGCGATGCGCCAAAAGCTGGGTCAGCGTGACGGCCAGCAGGGGGAGTAAGCGATGGAGAGTCTGCTGGGTGTATTGATGGTTCCCATGGTGGTCTTCATGGTGGTGGTGGCACCCATCTGGCTGGTGCTGCACTACCGGGCCAAGGGGCGAATCGGCGCTGGTCTTGCCGATAGCGAGCGGGAACAGCTGCAAGGGTTGCTGGCTCGCACCGAAAAGATGCAGGAGCGAGTCGGTGCGCTGGAATCGATTCTGGATGCGGAAGTGCCCGGTTGGAGGAACAAGGTATGAGCAGTGTCAATCGTGAGGGGCGCAACCTCTATCGCGATCCCCGGCAGGGCAAGATTGCCGGAGTTTGCGCCGGTTTGGCAGAGTATTTCGGGGTAGAGACCTGGATCGTGCGGCTGCTCGCCATCAGCGGCCTTATCTTCGCTGGGTTCATCACCTTCACCGCTTACATTGCCGCCTGGTTTTTGCTCGACAAAAAGCCGGTCACCCTCTATTCCCACGAGGATGCCGATTTTGCCGAGGTGCGGATGAAGGCGCGCAGCTGGCAGGCGGGGGTCACCCCCCAACAGGCGCTGAGCCGTGTCGCGCAGGAACTGGATGCACTGGAGCCCAGAGTTCAGCGTATCGAGAAGCTGGTGACCTCCCGCGAGTTCACCCTGCAGCGGGAATTTCGCAAGCTGTAGTGCTTGCCGAAAGTGCCTGCCAAGCACTCAATGTCGATGGTGGAGCCTTCAGTGATGCCCCATCATCGACGCTACTCAGGCTGATTGACCATCCCGATGCGGATAGCCAGTTTGCCTTGTCGCACGGCCAATCACGCCGGATGCAACCACCAAGGGAGAACGGGTCAAGCCTTGATACTCAATAAACTGGAACAGAAGTTGACTCGCCTGCAGAGCAAGGCGAACGACGTGGTGAACCGGGTGCGGGATCGCCATATCCGGCTGGCGGTGACCGGCCTCTCTCGCAGCGGCAAAACAGCCTTTATCACGGCGCTGGTCAACCAGCTGGAACACGCGGCCATCGATGGCCGTTTGCCGTTGTGGGATGCCCTGCGTCAGGGGCGTATTCTCGGTGCGCGCCGGGTGCCGCAGCAAAATGCCCACATCCCCACCTTTGCCTACGAGCGCGGCCTCGACTCCCTGTTTGGTGATCCGCCGGCCTGGCCCGAGCCCACCCGCGGCGTGGCCGAGGTGCGCCTCGAAATTCGTTATCGCACCCGCCACCCCCTGCGCAAGCATCTGGGGGAGATCTCGACCCTCTACGTGGATCTGGTGGATTACCCCGGGGAGTGGCTGCTCGACTTGCCGCTGCTGGATATGAGCTACGAGCAGTGGAGCGAACAGGTGCGTGATCAGCTGCGCCGCCCCGAGCTGCAGGCGCTCGCCGCCAGCTGGCTGACCCCCGGGTGGCAGGCAACGCAACCTTTTGCCGAGCGACCGGTGGCTGAACTGGCCGAGCGCTACACCGCCTATCTGCACGCCTGCAAACAGGAGCTGGGACTGCACCTGATCCAGCCCGGCCGCTTCGTCTTGCCGGGGGAGTATGCCGGTGCCCCCATGCTGCAATTTGTCCCCTGGGTGTGGGATATGCCCGCCGGCGAGCCCGCCGATGGCACCCTCTACGCCACCCTCAGGCAGCGCTTCGAGCAGTACAAGCAGCATCTGGTGCAGGGTTTTTATGAGCAGCACTTTGCCGGCTTTGATCGTCAGATCGTGCTGGTGGACTGCCTGCAGCCCCTCAACGCCGGGGCGGCCAGCTTTGGCGATATGCAGCAGGCCATCGCCCGCATCATGGAGAGCTTTGCCTACGGCAAGAGCAACTGGTGGCGGCGACTCTTCTCGCCCCGTATCGACAAGCTGCTGTTTGTGGCGAGCAAGGCCGATCACGTCACCCCCGAGCAGCATGGGCCCATGGTCTCCCTGCTCCAGCATCTGGTGCGCAGCGGCCGCGGCCAGGCCCGCTTTGAGGGGATCACCACCGAGTGTCTGGCGCTCGCCGCCATCAAGGCGACCGAGGTGGGCAAGGGGGTGGCCAATGGCCGTGAGTTCCCTGCCATCCGTGGCACTAGCCTGAGCGGTGAGCCGCTGCTGCTCTTCCCGGGGGAGGTGCCGCCCCATATTCCGCCCGCGCAGTGGTGGAACAATCAGGGTTTTGATTTTCAGGCGTTTCGCCCCATGCCCATGAGCGCCCATCAGGCGCTGCCCCATATCCGGCTCGATGCGGCGCTGGAGTTTCTGCTCGGGGATCACCTCGAATAACGGTGTGCGGTCTTGGCACCTGAGCCGAAGGCTGCGCACAGGAGAACAATGCGATGAACGATCAGATAAAAGAGCGGCCACCGTTGCAGGGCAAGGTGATCCTTGAGCCTGCCTTGACGGTGGCCAGTGACGAGCGCCCGCCCGCACCGGCCCAGAGGCTGGAGGAGGCGAGTTTCGAGCGTCTCGACGAGCTGGACGATTTCACCGAGGTGGAGAGTGCCCTCGTCATCAAACCGCGTCGCCGTCATCGGCTACTGGCGTGGGGGCTGGGGGCGGTCGGTCTGCTCTCGTTGGGCCAGTATGGCGCCTTTCTTTACGATCAATTCCTCACGACTCCGCTCTGGGGTAGCGCCTGGCTGGCGGCCTCTGCGCTGGTGGCGGCGGGGACCGCCAGCGTGGTGGGGCGCGAGTGGCTGCGGCTGCGCACCCTCAAGCGGCGTCAGGATGTGCGCTCGCGGGCAGAAGATCTGCTGGCCCATCAGGGGGTCGGGCAGGGGCAGGCCTTCTGCGAAGGGTTAGCGGTCAAAAGTGGCGACAAGGGGCGCGAGGGGTATCAGACCTGGCTGGCCCAGCTCGACGAGAGCCACAGCGATCGGGAGGTGCTGACCCTCTACAGCCAGCTGGTACTCGGCGAGCGCGACAAGCTGGCGCAGGCGCGGGTGGCCAAATGGTCGGGGGAGGCCGCCGTGCTGGTGGCGTTGAGCCCGCTCGCCACCGTCGACATGATGCTGATGCTGTGGCGCAACCTGCGGATGATCGAGGATATCGCCGATGTCTACGCCATCGAACTTGGCTACTGGAGCCGCATACGCCTCATCCGTCAGGTGTTTCGCAACATGCTTTACGCCGGTGCCACCGAGCTGGTGACCGAGGTGGGGATGGACTTGCTGGGGGCCGAGCTTACCGCCAAGCTCTCTGCCCGCGCGGCGCAAGGGGTGGGGGCGGGCCTGCTCACCGCTCGCCTTGGCCTGCGCACCATAGAGGCGTGCCGCCCGCTGCCCTGGTGTGCGGACGAGAAGCCGAAATTGGGCGAGCTGCGCAAGCGGCTGGTGGGTCAGCTGGCCGGTTATCTCAAGGGGACGAGCTAACCCCGGATCGGAGCTCGGCAGTTGGCGCATCCTGATGGGGGCCAGGCATGCCGAGGATCTACATTGTTTTGCTGGTGAAACACGCATCCACTTTTTTCGGCGTTTTTTGCAACAATCTGCGCCGGGCGGATGGGCTATCACGGTATAACGCGGGCAACGGAGCTGCTCCGCTTTTATCCCGTCACCTTCAGGTATTGGGTGTACAAGGGGCAACAAGGGTTTGGCTCACTCTGAATGAGTCAGCTCGCCATCAGGCTTGAATGTCACATTTTATTTACATCTCTCGCCAGCAGCCGACCACAGGGTCGGCTGCTTTTTTTGTTGCCGGTTCGTTACAGTGATCCTGTGACCCAATGGCAAGGCGCCCCAACCGGCGCAGAGGATGGAACCACTTATGGCAACCCTTTATACCGCTCACCAGCCGGATGCCCGGGGGATGATCCACTACTCGGCCGAAGAGCACGGCACCTGGCAGATCCTGATCGAACGCCAGCTGGCGGCGCTTGAAGGCAAGGCGTGTGACGAGTATCTGGCGGGCCTTGAAAGACTGACGTTGCCGCGAGATCGCATCCCCCAGCTGGCGGAGCTCAACGAGGTATTGCTGGCGACCACCGGCTGGTCGGTGGCGGCAGTGCCGGCGCTTATCTCATTTGACCGCTTCTTTGCCCTGCTGGCCAATCGCCAGTTTCCGGTGGCGACCTTTATCCGGCGCCGGGACGAGCTCGACTACCTGCAGGAGCCCGATATCTTTCACGAGATCTTCGGGCACTGCGCCATGCTGACCAACCCCGCCTTTGCCCACTTTACCCACCTCTATGGCCAGCTTGGCCAGCAGGCGAGCAAGGAGGAGCGGGTCTTTCTGGCCCGCCTCTACTGGTTCACCGTGGAGTTTGGCCTCCTGGCCACGGCGGACGGGCTGCGTATATACGGCGGTGGCATTCTCTCCTCCATCGGCGAGACGGCCTATGCCCTTTCCGGCAAGCCGCTGCTGCAACCCTTCGATCTGCTGGAGGTGCTGCGCACCCCCTATCGCATCGACATCATGCAGCCCACCTACTTTGTGCTGCCCGAGCTCGATGCCCTCTACCGGCTGGGTGAGGTGGAGATCATGAACGGGGTGGCGCAGGCGCGCCAGCTTGGCCTGCATGTGCCGCGCTTTGAGCCGGTTGCAGGCAAGCAGGCGAGTTGATTTATCCGTTATTTCACATCAGATATTGCACATTCAAAACAGAGGAGAGACCCATGTCCGAACTGGCCAGCCAGCAGTGTGAAGCGTGCCGCGCCGATGCCCCCAGAGTGAGCGATGAGGAGCTGCGCGAGTTGATGCAGCTTATTCCCGACTGGCAGCCGCTGGTGGTGGCGGGGGCGTTGCAGCTGCGGCGCGAATTTGCCTTTCGCGACTTCAAGGAGGCGCTGGCGTTTACCAATCGCCTGGGGGAGCTGGCGGAGGCGGAGTTCCACCATCCGGCCATTTTGACCGAGTGGGGCAAGGTAACCGTCAGCTGGTGGACTCACAAGATCGGTGGGCTGCATCGCAATGACTTCATCATGGCGGCACGCACGGATGAGCTGTTGAAGTGAAGACGCCATCACTCACCGAGTGGGCGATATGGTAACGGTCAGCTGGTGGACCCACAAGATTGGCGGGCTGCACCGCAACGACTTCATCATGGCGGCACGCACGGATGAGCTGCTGAAGTGAAGACGCCATCACTCACCGAGTGGGCGATATGGTAACGGTCAGCTGGTGGACCCACAAGATCGGTGGGCTGCACCGCAACGACTTCATCATGGCGGCGCGAACCGACCAGCTACTCAAATAAGCGGCAACAACTGACTCGGGCCTGCCCGGCGAAAGCGGGGCAGGCCCGCATTTTTGTGGGCTAGCGCTCGCACTGGGGGGATCGAGTCTGTATTATCCGCTCATTCATAGAGTTAGCTAGGAAGTGTGTCCCGAATGCGTCTTGAAGTCAGCTGTGAAGACCGCCTGGGCCTGACCCGGGAACTGCTCGACCGCCTGGTGGAGCACAATATCGATCTGCGCGGCATCGAAATCGATACCTCAGGCATCATCTATCTCAACTTTCCCGAGCTGGAGTTCAGCGATTTTCAGCATCTGATGCCGGAGATCCGCCGCATTCCCGGCGTCTATGACGTCAAGACCATCCCCTACATGCCCTCCGAGCGGGAGCACCACGAGATTGAGGCGCTGCTCAAGGCGCTGCCGGATCTGGTCTTCTCGCTCGATGCCAAGGGCAAGGTGACCCAAGCCAACCAGTCGGCCCTCACCACCCTCGGCTTGCCGGTGGAGGAGGTGCGCGGCGTGGCGCTCGGCTCGCTGGTCAAGGGCTTCTCCTTCAGCCGCTGGCTGGAAGCGAGCGACATCCGGCCGCAAACCTGCAAACTCAGCTTCAATGGCGAAGAGTATCTGGCGGATCTGCTGCCGCTCTTTGTCGATGAACAGAAGGGTAAACAAGCGCTGGCGGGGGCCGTGGTGGTGCTCAAATCGGCCCGTCGGGTCGGTCTGCACTTCAGCGCGCTCCACGCGGTGGAGGCGGAGGGGTTCGAGCATCTGCAGGGCGAGAGCCCCAAGATGAAAGAGGTGCTGGCGCAGGCGCGCAAACTGGCGATGCAGGACGCGCCGCTGCTCATCGTCGGCGAGACCGGTACCGGCAAGGAGCTGCTGGCCCGCGCCTGTCACGCTGCCAGCCTGCGATCCAGCCACCCCTTCATGGCCCTCAACTGCGCCGCCATGCCGGATAACGTGGCCGAGAGCGAGCTGTTCGGCTATGCCCCCGGCGCCTTTGGCAACAATACCGAGGGCAAGCGCGGCGTGCTGGAGCTGGCGAGCGGCGGCACCCTGATGCTGGACGAGATCGGCGACATGTCGCCCCATCTGCAGACCAAGTTCTTGCGGGTGCTGCAGGATGGCGTGTTCCGCCGGGTCGGTGACGAGCAGGAGGTGAAGGTCAATGTGCGCTTTATCTGCACTACCCAGAAACAGCTGCTCGATCTGGTCAACGATGGCTCATTCCGCGAGGATCTCTACTATCGCCTCAACGTGCTGAGTCTGGCGCTGCCGCCGCTGCGCGAGCGCAAGGCGGATGTCATGGTGCTGGCCCAGCAGTTTGTCTCGCGCTTTGCCAGCGAATTGCAGCGTCCACGCCCGCGCTTTACCCGCAACATGGCAGACTATCTGACTGCTTATCGTTGGCCGGGCAACGTGCGCCAGCTGCGCAACTGCCTCTATCGCGCCATGACACTGCTGGAGGGGGACGAGCTTGGCCCCGAGCAGATCGATCTGCCGGTAGCGGCCGATACGGCACCACTTATTGACGAGTGGTTCGAGGGCAACCTCGACGATGCGGTGAAGCGCTTCGAGAGCCAGCTGCTGGCACGGCTCTATCCGGCGTTTCCCTCGACTCGCCAGCTCGCCAAACGACTGGGTGTGTCGCACACCGCCATCGCCAACAAATTGCGGGAGTACGGGATCAGCAAAAAGTGATACCCTGTCCGTTGAGGTGAACAGAGAGCCCGTTGCAAAACGGGCTCTCTGTTTTTATTTACAGCTCTGTCAGCTGAGTCTCACGTCAAGGCTTGTCAGGCTGTTGTCCGGCCACTTACTATCTGAGTTCATGTACCCGAACCGCGCTGCTGCGGTGTTGTAGAGGCGCCTATCCCCTGATCATGTCGTCACACTTCTCATTTCGACTCGTCGTTGCGTTGCTGGTGCTATTGCCCGGGCTGGCTTGCTCCCGTGCCGCGCTTGCCGACGCGCAGACCACTGCAGAGAGCCGGGCCAATGCGGTCAAGGAGCTGGTGCTCGATATTCTGAGCTACACCCGCTGGCCAAAGGAGCCGCCGGTGCTGCATCTGTGCATCGCCGCGCCCACTGAATATGCCGGTGTGCTCTCCACCATTACTCGGCAGGGCAACGGCCGGCCGGTGCAGGTCAATCGCTATGAGGTGACGGATCCGGCCATTGCCGGCCAGTGCCATGTGCTCTATCTGGGGGTGATGGACGAGTCAACCCGGCTGGCGCTCTTTTCCCGTTTGAAGGGGCATCCCGTTCTCAGCATCAGTGAGCAGAACCCGGAGTGCAGCAGCAGTCCCGTCTTCTGTCTGCAGCCGGACAGCCGTAGCGGGCGGCTGCGTTTCAAAGTGAATCTGGATGCGCTGGCGCTCAGCGGTGTGCGGGTGCACCCGGCCGTGCTCAAGCTGGCCATGGCTGATCGGGGTGTGCCATGACGCCATCGTCCGATCGCCATGACGCGCGGCTGACCCTGCGTCAGAGTCTGGGGCGCACCCATCTGGTGACCGCCTTTACCTCGGCTTGCGTGGCGGGGATCCTGCTGACCCTGACCGCCCTGCTGGTGATGCGTTTTTACGCCGACCACAATCTGGAGCTGGTGGCACGCGCCATCAGCTATACCACGGAAGCGGCGGTGGTGTTTCAGGACGAAGAGGCGGCGGGTGAGGCGCTGCGGGCCATTGCCGAGCGCGAGGAGGTTGCCGAGGCGCGCATCTATCTGCCCGATGGCAAGTTGCTGACCAGCTGGTCGCGCACCATGAACACCCCGATCGCCGAGCTGGAGGGTTATCTTGCCCAGTTGATCCTGCCCGGGCCGGTGCGTGAGCCCATGCTGCGTGGCAGTGAAAAGATCGGCGAGGTCGAGCTGATCGGCCATGGCGAGTCGCTGCTGATCTTCCTGATTGCGGTGCTGCTGGTGATGCTGATCTGCCTGCTCTTGAGCGCCATGGGGGCCCTTTACGTGGCGGGGCGGATGCAGGTCTCCATCATTGGCCCCCTGCGAGAGCTGGCCCGGGTGGCCCACTCGGTGCGCCGCCAGCGAACTCTGGGGATGCGGGCACCGCCCGCCGGTATTGTCGAGCTCAACGAGCTGGGGGATGACTTCAACTCCCTGCTTGACGAGTTGCAGGCGTGGCAAGCCCATCAGGCACGGGAAAATGCCAGTCTGCTTCATCAGGCCACCCACGATGTGTTGACTGGACTGCCCAACAGGGTCTTGTTTGACGCTAGACTGGCACAGGCGATCACCGAGGCTGAACAGGGTGAGGGGGATTTTGCGCTGCTTTACCTCGATTGCGATCGCTTCAAACAGATTAACGATACCCTGGGCCACAACGCCGGTGACGATGTGCTGATCACCCTGGCAAGGCGGGTGGAGCATCAGCTGCGGCCGCAGGATCTGGTGTGCCGTCTGGGGGGGGATGAGTTCGCCATCTTGCTGAGCCCTGTGCATCTTGAACAGGATGTGGAGGAGGTGATCAACCGCATTCAGCAGGCGATGAGTGAAACCGTGGTATTGCGGGATGGGCAGCAACTGGTGGCTGGGATCAGCATCGGTTATGCCATTCATCAATCCGGGGTCAGTGCCAGCGAGCTGTGCGAGCTGGCAGACAAAGCCATGTATTTGGCAAAACGTGCGCGCCGCGAGGAGGTGGATGCCACCGAACCGGCGTGAATTGATGTCGTTAAGGAGACATAACAATGAAAATATCCCTCTCCCTCAAGACCTTGCTGCTGGGGTTGATCTTCTCTCTGCTGGCAGGTTGTCAGAGTGCCCCGAAGGGGCTCACCCCTGAGCAGCTGGCGGTATTGAAGGAGCAAGGTTTTTATCTGACAGACGAGGGTTGGACGCTGGATCTGGCCAACCGGGTGTTGTTTGCCAACAACGTCGGGGAGCTCAATCCCCAAACCCGTCAGACCGTGGAAAAGCTGGGCAAAGCCCTGCTTGGGGTAGGGCTCGACAAGGCGCGGGTTGACGGTCACACCGACAACACCGGCGAGAGCAGCTACAACCAGCAACTCTCCCTGAAGCGGGCCCAGTCGGTGGCGGATGTGCTCATCTCGGTCGGTATGAAGCCTGCCAACCTGGAGGTCCGTGGTCGCGGCGAAACTGCGCCGGTAGCGGACAACAAGAGTGCCGCCGGACGGGCCGAAAATCGCCGGGTGGCCATCGTTATCGCCAACCAGTAAGCGACTGTCCTGCCAAGCGTGCCGTGTGCATAGCAAAAGAGCGCCAAAGAGGCGCTCTTTTTGATCCGGCCGGCGAGCTTATGATTCGCTCTGCTCGTTGGCATCGGTGTGCTTGCGCAGGCGGATGTTGATCATCTCCACCACCAGCGAGAAGGCCATGGCGAAGTAGATGTAACCCTTCGGAATGTGCAGATCCATCCCCTCCGCCATCAGGGCGAAGCCGACCAGGGTGAGGAAGGAGAGGGCCAGCATCTTGATGGTAGGGTGGTTATCGACGAAATCGCCGATCGCCTTGGCGGCAAACATCATGATGAAGACGGCGATCATGATGGCCAGCACCATGACAGGAACGTGATCGGCCATGCCGACGGCGGTGATCACCGAATCCAGACTAAAGACGATGTCGAGAATGGCGATCTGGATCAGGGTGCTGATAAAACCGGAGGCCGCACCAGCCACCTTTTCCGGCTCTGCCGCCCCTTCCAGGGTGGCGTGGATTTCCAGCACGCTCTTGCCGATGAGGAACAGGCCCCCCAGCAGCAGGATGAGATCGCGGCCCGAGATGGCCTCGCCCAGCACGGTAAAGAGCGGAGCCGTGAGACGCATGACCCAGGCCAGCGAGAGCAGCAGCAGGATGCGGGTACCCATGGCGAGGGCCAGACCCAGAATGCGGGCGCGCTGGCGCTGCGCCTCGGGCAGACGGCCGACCAGAATGGAGATAAAGATGATGTTATCGATGCCCAGCACGATTTCGAGCAGGGTCAGGGTGGCGAGCGCTACCCAGGCAGAGGGATCCAGAACCCATTCCAGCATGATTGAACCTTGGTTGAAAAAAAGAAGCGGAACATTTTAGCAGGGGGGAACCGCTTGTCCCAGAGGGGGGAAAAGATAAAAATGGTGGCCATCGCAAGGGAGGCAGGCATGTTTCGATTAGGGTTCATCATTAATCCGGTCGCCGGGATTGGCGGCGCAGTGGGGCTCAAGGGCAGTGACGGCGTGGTTGCCGAGGCGCTGGCCCGAGGCGCTGTGCCCAAGGCGCAGGAGCGGGCGCGGCAAGCCTTGTTGCCACTGTGCGAGCTGAGCGTCCCGTTTGAACTGCTGACAGTAGCGGGAGAGATGGGGGAGGCGGTGGCCCGCGAGCTGGGGTTGCCCTGTCGGGTCATCTATCAACCGGCCGGGGAGAGCACCTCGGCCGATGATACCCGCCACGCCGCCGGGTTGATGCGCGAAGCCGGGGTCGATCTGCTGCTGTTTGCCGGTGGCGATGGCACGGCGCGAGACATCTGCGCCGCGGTGGGGGAGTCCTGCCATGTGCTTGGGATCCCGGCTGGCTGCAAGATCCACTCCGGCGTCTACGGGGTGACGCCCGCCGCCAGCGGGCGGGTGGCGGCGCGGATGATCGCCGGTGAACTGCTCAGCCTTATCGATGCCGAGGTGCGCGATATCGACGAAGAGGCGTTTCGCGCAGGCAAGGTGCGGGCTCGTCACTATGGCCAGCTGCTGGTGCCCGGCGATCTGCGGTACGTGCAGGCGGTCAAGCAGGGGGGGCGGGAGTCCGAAGAGCTGGTGCTGGCGGATCTGGCAGCCGGTGTGGTCGAGCAGATGGAGCCAGATACCCTCTATCTGATGGGCTCTGGCAGCACGGTGGCAGCCTGCATGGCTGAGCTCGGTCTGGAAAATACGCTGCTTGGTGTGGATCTGGTGGAAAATGGCAGGCTTATCGGGCAGGATCTCAGCGCCGCCGAGATCCTGACCCGGATCCGTGGCCGTCGCTGCCGGCTGATCATTACCCTGATTGGCGGACAGGGACATCTGTTCGGGCGCGGAAATCAGCAATTGAGTCCCGAGGTGATTCGGTGTGTCGGGCTGGAGAACATCCAGGTGCTGGCAACCAAGAGCAAGCTGGCTTCCCTGCAGGGGAGACCACTCCTGGTCGATACCGATGAGCCTGAATTGAACCGGGCGTTGAGTGGTTATCTGCGCATAACCACGGGATACAAGGATCAGGTCATCTACCCGGTGGCCAGCCCGGAATAGGACGCTATGGAAGCTGCTGGCCTGGCGCCAGAGAGCTGCAATCAACCGGATTGCGGTTCCATACCCCCGAATTATTTGCCGCAAATGAGGCTGCGTTACATGACGATTCACGATTTTGAGCACAAGTTGTTGGGACTGATCGACGGCATGGTTGCTACCGCGAGCGAAGATGAGCTCTTTGCAGGTGGTTACCTGCGAGGCCATATTTCGCTGGCGGTCGCCCGTGCCGAGCTGGAGGGCAAGACCCTGGTGCGGGATGTCAAAAGCTATGTGTTGCGCAGCCTCAACGAGGCGATTTTGCAAGGCGAGCTCTCCGAGCAGGACGAGCAGCTGGTGCAAGCGATGTGGATTCGTTTGCAGCAACAGGCAGAAGCTTGATCGGATACACATTTCAAACTGAAGTTTGAGTTTATTCTTCCCTGAAGTTAGTGAAAGGTTAATAATAAGTTTCGCCTTTTGTTTCAGGGATTAAACTATGGCTTCAGCCTCACGTATTGCCAAAAAACTGCCGCTCGAGATGCTCTATCACTGGGAGCGGCAGTGTCCTGATCGAACCTATCTGCGTCAAACCATCAACCGCGAATATATCGATTTCACCTGGGGTGAAGTGGCCGATGAAGCGCGGCGCATGGTGACGGCCCTGCGTCATCTGGGGCTGGTTGCCGGCGATAAAGTGGCGCTGCTTTCCAAAAACTGCGCCCAGTGGTTTATCGCCGATCTGGCGATGCAGATGGGGCAGTACGTGAGCGTGCCCATCTACCCGACCGCCAACGTCGATACCATCGAATATGTACTGCGCCACAGCGAGGCCAAGGCGATCTTCGTTGGCAAGCTCGATGACTGGAAGAGTCAGGAGGCGGGGGTGCCTGCCGATCTGCTGCGTATCGCCTTTCCCTACGACACCATGCCGGCCAGCTACCAGTGGGATGATCTGCTGGAAACACACGAGCCCATCCCCGACAGCCCGGTGCAGGAGCCTGATTCCCTGCTGAGCCTGGTCTATACCTCCGGCAGTACCGGCAAGCCGAAAGGGGCCATGCTGACCGTCGAGCGTTATGCGTGGTCGTGCGAGAAGTTGGTGGAGACGGTGAACCTGACCCAGGCTGATCGCGGTTTCTCTTACCTGCCGCTGGCCCACATCACCGAGCGGGTCTACATCTACGGCGGCAGCCTGTTTGGCGGCGCCACCATCGCCTTCCCCGAATCCCTCGACACCTTCGTTGAAGACGTCAAGCGCTGCCGCCCTACCGTATTTATCTCGGTACCGCGGCTGTGGGCCATGTTCCGCATCAAGATCCACGAGAAGCTGCCCCAGAAGAAACTCGAACTGCTGCTCAAGATCCCGCTGGTCTCCAGCCTTATCAAGAGCAAGCTGAAAAAGGGGCTGGGGCTGGATCAGGCACGGGTGTTGGGCTGCGGTTCTGCGCCGGTCTCCCCTGCGCTGCTTGAGTGGTATCTGAGCATCGGTCTCAAGGTGACCGAAGCGTGGGGCATGACCGAGAACCACGCGTTTTCGACCATCAACTACCCGTTTCGCGCCGACAAGATCGGTACCGTCGGCAAGGCGGGGCCCGGGGTGACCATCAAGATCTCCGACGAGGGAGAGATCCTCTGTCGCTGTGAAGGGATGATGGTGGGTTATTACAAGGATCCCGAGCACAGTGCCGAGGCCATCGATGCCGAGGGGTGGCTCCACACCGGCGACATGGGCAAGCTGGACAAGGAGGGTTATCTCACCATCACCGGTCGGATGAAGGATGTGTTCAAGACCGCCAAGGGCAAGTATGTGGCGCCGGTGCCCATCGAAGGGATGCTGGGGCAGGAGCCCATTATCGAGCAGCTCTGCGTGATTGGTTATGGCATGCCCCAGCCTGTCGCGCTGGTGCAGCTGGCCGAGAGCGCAGCCAAAGGAAATCGGGATGAGGTCGTGGCCAGACTGGAGGCTGCGCGGGTGCGGGTCAACGACCAGCTGGAGTCCCACGCCAAGATCCACGGCATTCTGGTGGTGAAAACTCCCTGGAATATCGAGAATGGCGTGCTGACTCCCACCATGAAGATCAAGCGCCACCTGCTGGAGCAAAAATATGCCCATGTTGGGGAGCGCTGGCCTTCATCGCAAGTGGTGGTGTGGGAGGAGTAAATCCCCCATTTTCCACATCGCGACAAACAACAACGGCCCTTGATGGGCCGTTGTTGTGTCTGGGGGTTATTCACTCGCCGCTGTTTTGTCGGCGAGTAAAAAGCGCGCCCGGTTAGATCTGCGCCAGTGCGGCAGCCAGATCGGCGATCAGATCGTCTGCATCTTCCACCCCGATACTGAAGCGGATGAGGTCGTCATTGACCCCGGCGGCGAGGCGACTTGCCTCGTCCATGGCGGCGTGAGTGGTACTGGCCGGATGGCAGGCAAGACTCTCGAGATCGCCCAGGCTCACCGCCTGCACGAACAGTTGCAGGTTGTCGAGCAGGGTGGCGCAGCGTGCAAACCCTCCTTCAAGTTCAATGCTCACCATGCCGCCAAAGCCGCTGGCGAAGGCGCCGAGGGCATCATGGCCCGGATGGTTGGCAAGCCCCGGGTAGATCACCCTCTTCACCGCCGGATGGGCGGCCAGAAACTCGGCCACTTTCTGGGCATTGTGCAGGTGGGCATCCATCCGCAGCGGCAGGGTCTTGACCCCGCGCTGCAGCAGGTAGGCCTCCTGCGGGCCGATGGGGGAGCCGATATGCTTGAGGGCCACGGTGCGGATGGACTTCATCAGGGCGTGAGAGCCCGCCACCACCCCGGCGATGATGTCGCCGTGGCCGCCCAGATATTTGGTGCCGCTGTGCATCACCACGTCGACCCCGAGCTCCAGCGGGCGCAGCAGGTAGGGGGTGAGGAAGGTGTTGTCACACACTGTGATGGCGCCCACCTTGCGGGCCGCTTCCACCACCAGCCGCGGATCCACCACCTTGAGGGTGGGGTTGGTCAGGGTTTCGAACAGTACCACCTTGGTGGCAGGGCGGATGTTGGCCAGCAGATCCCGATCGCTCTCGTAGGCGGTGACCTTGATACCGGCGCGGCTGAAAGTCTGCTTGAGGAAGGCATCGGTGCCGCCGTAGAGTGGGCCGATATAGGCCACCTCATCGCCGCTGTCGGCCAGCGCATACATGATGGCGCTCACTGCCGCCATACCGCTCGCCACCACCAGCGCCTCATCTGCACCTTCGAGGGCTGCCAGCTTCTGCTCCAGCTCGGCGGTGGTGGGGTTGCCAAAGCGGCTGTAGATAAAGCCGGGGGCTTGACCTGCAAAGCGCTCCTTGCCCGCCTGGGCGTTGAAGTAGCTGAAGGTGCTGCTCTGGTAGAGCGGGGTGGTGAGGGCGCCGGTCTGGGGGTCGATCCGCTGGCCGCTGTGTACGCTCATGGTCTTGAATTTCATCGTGTTGCTCCGTGATGGCCAGGCTCTGGCCATGACTGGTTGTGTTTTGTTGTTCGTTACATGTTGTGTTTTGTCTGGGCGGGTATATCCATGCTGCTTGTGGCTCATGCATATACCCGCCTAGGGATCTTTGCGCTGCTTAGGCCGGTACCGCTTCGCTCTCTGTGCGTGGGAGGCGCGCTGGTTCCACCGGCCCATAGTGACGCGCCGCCACATCCGGGTGGGAGCGCAGCCGCCCTTTCAACACGTTCTCCCCAACCTGATAGAAGAGCGGGTTGGTCGGGTCACTCTCCGGCCCTTTCGCCTGCGCGGCCAGCTCGGGGGAGAGGCTGAGTAGTGGCACGCTGGCATCGAGCCGCGCCGCCATAAAGAAGGCGCAGGAGAGGCGCGAGACGCCGGGCGGCGGGCTTACCACCCGATGCAGGGTCGCCTTGAGATAGCCGTTGGAGGCCAGCTCAAGCAGCTCGCCGATATTGACCACCAGCGCACCCGGCAGGGGGGGCGCGGAGATCCAGCCGTTGGCCGTCTCGACCTCAAGCCCCGAATGATTGTCCTGCATCACCAGCGTCAGGTAGCCGGGATCCTTGTGGGCGCCGACCCCCTGACTGCTGCCGCCCGCCTCTTGCCCCGGGTAATGAATCAGCTTCATGTGCTGGTAGGGGGCGCCGCGGATGCTGTCGTCAAACACGTTGGCCGGTTGCTCCAGCACCTCGGCAAAAGCGGCCAGCAGGGTGAGAGTGATGTCGCTCAGCCGATCCTGCCACGCCAGCAGATGGGCTTTCATCTCTGGCAGGGCGGTCGGCCACTGGTTGGGGCCGATCAGCCGCTGCCAGGGTTCACGGATCAGGGCCGCAGGCAGGGCTTGCGCCTCATTCATGATATCGAACTGCTCCCGCAGATCCGGCCGCGCTCGGGTCAGCTCGGCACCGACCCGGTTGTAGCCGCGAAAGTGGGGGCTGTTGACCATCTGCACTGCCAGCTTCTCCTGCTCCGGCAGGGCAAAGAAGCGCTCTGCCAGCGCCAGAGTCTCTCGCTGCTCGGCGTCACTCAGGCCATGCCCTGTCAGATAGAAAAAGCCGACGTCGCGGGCGGCCGCGGCCAGCCGGGCCAGCATAGGGCGACGCAGGTCGGGTGCCCCGTTGAGGGCAGCCAGATCGATGATCGGCAGTGGTGAATGTTCCATGTGCACCTCCTCACTCTTTCGTTATCTCTGGCGCCATCTCTTCTGCTGCCTCTGGTGCGGGCAGGCTTGATGAGCGGCAAACGGGATGGCGCGACAGTGTGGCGGTATGCGCTTGCGGTGTGGCGCCATCTGGAATGAAGGGGATGCTACTGTTCGGTGTTATAAGACGGAAACAACAAATTATTCTTAGTTATATACAAAATTCGAAATGGAATTCGGCGCTTGATGGGCTGACGGGTTTTTGCGCAGCCATTGCGGGGTAAAGGTGAAATAAAGGTGAAATGATGAGGGGGAGAGTGATAACCAGAGGCAAGCTACCAGCGGCGATAATGACCAAAACAGAAAATGGCCAAAACAGAAGGGAGGCGGATGCCTCCCTTCTGTTTGCGCGGGTGTTCACCTGACCGGGTGCTCAGGCGAGTGACCGCGCATTCTGGCCTTAACCGGTTGCTGGCTCTCAGTAACCCAGGGTAAAGCGCTGGCGCAGGTGAGCCGGTTTTTCCACCTCGTTCAGCACGCCATCGGCCAGATCTCCGGCGGTGATCCCGGCAGGCTGTTCGCCACTAAAGAGCACCTGATCGCCACCAATCCGATAGCCGCCGCGCTTCTCACCCGGCTCCAGGAACACCGGAGGAGAGACAAAGCGCCAGTCGAGGGCGGTTTCACGACGCAGGGCGGTGAGACCGTCGCGGGCCGCCAGCGCCCCCTGTTTCCACTCGGCCGGAAACTCCGGGGTATCCACCAGTTGTACGCCGGGGGCGACCTCCAGACTGCCGGCGCCACCTACTACCAGCAGCCAGCTGTTGGCCGCTTTGGCTGCTGCGACAATCGCGTTGGCACCCTTGAGGTACTGGTCGTAGATATCCGGTGTGGTCCAGCCCGGGTTGTAGGCGCTGATCACCCGATCGTGCCCCTTGAGCACCTCGGCCAATGCCTGCGGGTTTTGGGCATCCACCGCCACGGCGGTGACCTGCGGATGGGCGGCCACCTTGCTGACATCGCGGACGATGGCGGTGACGTGATGGCCACGGTTGATAGCCTCGCTCAGGATGGCTGAACCGACAAAACCACTGGCACCGATCAGGGCAATCTTCATGGGGAACTCTCCTTCACTGTTGGAATGGGGCTATCCTACGCCGCCAGTTATGATTTAATAATCGCCTATAAAATGCATTAACTTGTAAGCTGGATTTAATAATGGAGCAGCTCAGACGTTACGCCATCTTCGCCGCCGTGGTGGAGGCGGGCAGCATGACAGGGGCGGCCAAATCCCTCGGCATGACCCCCTCTGCCGTCAGTCAGCATATCAGCCAGCTGGAGAGCCTGCTCGGGCTGCCCCTGCTCCATCGCTCCACCCGTCGCCTTAGTTTGACCGAGGCGGGAGAGGTGGTGTGGCAAGGGTGCCGAGCGTTGCAGCAGACCCTGAGCGAGACCGAACTGCGCCTCTCGGAGGTGCGCGACGCCCTGCTCGGTGAAGTGCGGATCACCGCCCCGGTGGGGATGGCGGGCCAGCCGCTGGCCCTGGCATTGTCCCCGCTGTTGCAGGCCCACCCCGGCCTCACTATCCAGATCATCGCCGACGACGAGAAACGGGATCTGATAGCCGAGCGGATCGACGTGGCATTGCGGGTCGGCACCTTGCCAGATTCGACCCTGGTGGCCCGCAAACTGGGACAAACCCGGATGCTGCTCTGCGCCGCTCCCGCCTATCTGGCGCGCAAGGGAACGCCGCGCACGCCCGCCGATCTGGCCACCCACGACTGGCTCTGCGGCGACATGCTGGGCAACGGTTTGCTGCTGCTTGACGAGAAGGGGGGTGAGCACAGGGTGAGGTTCAAGGCCAAGGTGCTCTGCAACAACGTGTTGCCCCTGCGCCAGTTTGCGCTGGCGGGGCAGGGGATCTCGCTACAACCGGAGGGAGAAATTGGCGAGGATCTGGCGCAGGGGCGTCTGCTCGAACTGCTGCCCGGTTTTCGGGTTGCGCCGATGGAGATCCACGCCATCACGCCGCAGCGGGAGATCCCGGAGAAGGTGCGGCGGGTGGTGGAGGCGCTGCGCAGCTACTTCGCAGGCGCCTCCTGACACATATCAATGCGGCTTGGCCTGGCTGTCAGTTGGGCTCTTGCCCGCCAACGAACGGGCGGCGCCACAGATAGAGTCCGATTGCCAGCAGCAAGCCGCCCAGAAAGAGCCAGCGAGCGCTCCCCCATTGGCCGTTGTCCGTCATCAGGGCCGCCAGCAACAGGGGGCCAAGCAGCTGACCGAGGTTGGCGAGCTGGACAAAAAATCCCTGCACGATGGCCAGTTGTACCGGCCCCTGACTCACTCCCTGTGCTGACGAGAGGATAGCCGGCGGCGCCATACCACCCGACAGGGAGAGGACGAGGCACAATCCATAGGCCCACCACGGCGACAGGCCGGGCCAGAAGGCGAGCATGCCGCACAGCGCCATCAGACTCAGTGCCCAGCAGATGAGCCGATCTCGCGCCACGCCCCGGCGCAGCAGCCATGCCCCCATCAGGTTGCCGGGAATATTGGCGACCACCGCCAGCGCCGAGAGCAGGGCGATCTGGCTTTGGCCAATCCCGGGAGTGCCTTGCAACATGGTTGGCAGCCAGACAAAGAGCGCCCATAGCATCAGGCTGTAGAGCGTGAACGCCAACCCGTAGCGCCAGAGAGCCTTCTGCCGGAGCACCGTGAGTTGGCGCAGCGGGTGGCCCGAGTTGATCGAGTGTTGGGGTGCCCAGACCCGCAGTTTATCTGCCGAGCGACTGGCGAGCAGAAGCAGCAGGGCCGAGAGTTGCAGAGCCATCAGGATCAGCCAGGCCAGTCGCCAGCCACCTTGCGCCGTGAGCCAGGGGGTGAGCAGCATACCCGCCGCCGCACCGAGGGGCAGGTTGACCGCCCACAGACTCAGGGCCAGTCGCTTATCCTCCTCCCGGGTCACCGCCACGATAAAGGCGGGCATGGCCACCGAGACCAGCAAAAAGCCAATCCCCTCGACAATGCGCGACAGCAGCATCATGGCCAGCCCGGTGGCGGGCAGTGCCAACGCCCCGCCTGCCACGATAACCAGCAGCCCGACAACCCCGGTTTGCCGCCCACTCCAGCGAGTCAGCAACAGGCCGAGAAAGAGGCTGCAGAGGATCGCCAGCGTATTGAAAGCCGAGGCGAGATAGCTGGCTTCAACCAGTGTCAGCCCCAGCTCGCTGCGCAGTATGCCGAGCACGGCGGGCACTTTGCCAAGGCAGAGGGCGCCGCTAGCACCGGCGAAAATGGCGAGGAAGACCAGAGGCCAGCGCGTGCTTTGTGGCTGGTGGCCAGCGAGCGTGTTCATGGCTGAAATTGGCCGTTGTGCAGCCACTCATCGTTGAGCTGGCCAAATTCGCCGCGCTGATAGGCATGCAGCCGATCCGCAATGGCGTCGTGGCTGTTCATCACGAAGGGGCCATGTTTGACCAGGGGTTCATTGAGCGCCTGGCCTGAGAGCTGCACGAAGTGACAGCGCTCGGTGGCTTCAAGCTGCAGAGCCACCGCCTCGCCGCCGTCGGCAGGGAGGCTTATCCCCATCCCGTGACTTGCCGGGATGAGGTGCCGCTCTCCCTCAGCCTGCAGGGTCAGCGATCCGGTCAGGGGATAGATCATGGCATTCCAGCCAGCCGCCAGCAGATGGGTGAAGCGGCTACCTGCCTCGCTATTGCCATCGAGCAGGGTAAAGGGTTGGGGCAGTTCTGCCGAGTGTGGTGCCGTTATGTCGTTGCTGTGGCCTGCGACCACCCGTACTCGCACCCCTTCGCCATGAAATTCGGGGATGGTGGCAGCGGCTGCGTGGACGGCAAAAGGCGACATCATCTTTTGACGGGCAGGCAGGTTGACGAAGATCTGCAGGGCGTGGACATAGGGCGATGCCCCCTCCGGCTGCTCGGTATGCACGGCCCCGCGCCCGGCCGCCAGCCAGTGGAGCGCTCCCGGTTCGATGGGGCCCTGATTGCCGAGGGAGTCGTAGTTGACGTGGGGGCTCGTCGAATCCTCGAACAGATAGGTGACGGCAGAGATCCCGGCGTGGGGGTGGGGCTCGAAGGTGGGGGCGGTCATCTGGAAGTGATCCACCATCACCACGGGGTCTATCAGACCGTTGAAAAAGTGTTCGCCAAAATGGCTGGCTGCAAAGCCGCTGCCAATGCGCAGCGGTTGGCCCTTGACGGGGTCGGAGAGAGTCAGGCGTCTGGTCATCGATATAACCTCTTGAAGACAAAAGAAGCCTTCGGTCATCTGACCGAAGGCGAGGCGAGTTACGACTTCTTGGCACCCTCTTGCATCTGCCACACCAGGGTGGCGAAAGGCATGTCGAGGGCGCTGTAGACATCGTGCGCCTTGGGGTCGACGTTGCTACGCAGCATCTCGACCGCGGCGGAGGCGTAGTCGGTGACCGGGATACCGGCCCCCAGCAAGCGTTGCAGCCCAGTGGTGCGCTTGGCTTCGTTGAAGGTGCCGGAGGCGTCGAGTACCACCCGGGCATCATAGCCGGCAGCCTTGGCAGAGAGGGCCGGGAAGCTGGCGCAGATCTCGAGGGATACCCCGGCGATGATCAGCTGTTTGCGGCCGGTCTTCTCAATGGCGGCGCGCACGGCAGGATCGTCCCAGGCGTTGATGACGGTGCGGTTGATCACCTTCACATCCGGCAGGGCACTGGTCAGTTCAGGCATGGTGGGGCCCCACATCCCATCGGGCATGGTGGCGGTCACGATCACCGGCACGCCGAGGGCGCGGGCGGCGTTGGCCAGCGCCACCACGTTGTGCTTGAGCTCGCCCACCGTGGTGTCGCGCACGCCGCTCAGCAAGCCGACCTGATGGTCGACCAGCAGCAGTACCGCATTGTCTCGGGAGAGCATCTCCAGATAGCGGTTCGGTGATACGGTCGGATGGCTGGCAGCCTCGGCGGCCATGGCCGGTGTCGCTGTGGTGGCCAGCGTGGCGGTCAGGGTCGCCAGACCGAGCAGGGTGGCAGAGCAGATTTGTCGCAGTTTCATGGTGAACTCCTTGTGATATCGGAACAGTCAAACGGCCCTTGTTGGTGGGGCGGATTGCCCGCGCAGCAACCGTCTGATGGGGACAGGGTCATTATGATGGCTGCAAAAATGGCGACAATCTGGTGAAATAGGCTCTTATCGTTCTATCAATGGAACGATGTAAATGCACCTCACCCTGACCAAGGCAGCCCGATGACACCACTGGAACTTGATTTGAATGATCTCTATCTCTTCACCCATGTGGTGCAGCGGCAGGGATTCACCGCTGCCGCGCGGGCACTTGGCGTACCCAAGTCGCGGATCTCGCGCCGGATCAGGCTGCTGGAGGAGCGGCTGGATACCCGGCTGCTGCAACGTACCTCGCGTCAGCTCAGCCTGACCGATGCCGGTGAGGTGCTCTATCGCCACTGTCAGGCGATGCTGGCCGAGGCGCAGGCCGGAGAGGCGGCTGTGCGGCAACGGCAGCAGGAGCCGAGCGGTCTGGTACGGATCAGCGTACCCATTACCATCGCCGATGCGCTGCTTGCCCGCTTGCTGCCCGCTTTCATGGCGCAATACCCCAAGGTGAGGCTCGCCGTGCAAGCCAGCAATCGGCAGGTGGATCTGCTGGAGGAGGGGCTGGATGTGGTGATCCGCGGGGTGGCCTTCGAGCAGCCCCCCTCCAGTCTGGTGCAGGTACCGCTCTGCACGGTGCAGTGGGGCGTGTTGGCGACCCCGACGTGGCTCTCGTGCCACGGTGCATTGATGCATCCGCGCCAGCTGGAGGGAGAGGATGCCCTGCTCTTCAGCTCGCTGGAGCGTCAGGCTGACCTGCTGCGGCTGCGGCACGATAGTGGGGAGAGTGAGGAGGTGGCGGTCAATGTGCTGTTGCGCAGCGACAATATGCAAACCCTCAAGCAGGCGGCGCTGGCGGGGCTAGGAATGGTGGGCTTGCCACTTTACGCCTGCGTGAATGAGTTGGCGGATGGGCGGCTGCAACAACTGTTGCCCGAGTGGCGTCCCAAAGATGGCAAGCTGGTGATGCTCTACCCAGCGCGGCGCGGCCTGTCACCTGCGGTCAGAGCCCTCATCGATTTTATCAAGGCAAAGTTGCCTGCACTGCTGGCTGAGGTCGGTCAGCCACGCTGAGGAGGGCTATCCCTCCATCTTGGTGCGAATGCGCTCGAACAGGCTCTGCAGGCAGGCTTGATCCCGATCGGCGGCCCGCACTGCACCATACATATGGCGACGAATACCGCTCCCGAGGGGGCGGGCGCAGAGCATCCCCTGTCTGACAAACTCGTCGCTGGCCCAGCGCGGCAGGGCGGCGACCCCGAGTCCTGCTGCGGCCATCTGCAGCATCACCGAGGTGTTGTCCACCGGCTTGCAGCGGGCGGGCTCCACCCCGGCGGGTTGCAAAAAGCGGCTGAAGATATCTATGCGGCTGCGCTCCACCGGGTAGACCAGCAGCACCTCCGGCACCAGATCGCCCGGCTCGATGCGGCTCTGGTGGCAGAGGGGGTGATCCGGCGCCATCACCAGAGTCAGATCGAAGGAAAACAGCGGCTCGAAGTGGAGATCGCCGCGGGCCTGCACATCGGAGGTGAGCAGCAGATCGAGTTGACCGCCGAGCAGGGCATTGATGGCATCAAAACCCGGCACCGACTCCACCTCCAGATCCACGCCGGGCCACTGGCGGCGAAATTCCGGCAACAGCGGCAGCAGCCACTGGATGCAGCTGTGGCAATCGAGCGCCAGATGCAGCCTGCCCGCATCGCCGCTCTGTAGGGCCTGCAGCTGCTTCTCGGTCTGGGCCAGGGCGGGCAACACCTGACGGGCGAGGGCGAGCAGCTGGCTGCCCGCTGCGGTCAGCACCAGCGGGCGGCTCTTGCGCAGGTAAAGCTCCAGATTGAGACGGGTCTCCAGCTCTTTGAGCTGGTGGGAGAGGGCGGACTGGGTGAGGTTGAGGGTCAGCGCCGCACCGGCCAGCGAGCCCTGTTCGGCCAGCGCGGTCAATGTTTTCAAGTGTTTGATCTCTATCCCTGCATTGCTTGGCACTGCCATAAGATGGCTCCTTGTGAGATTGCGTCTGGCGCTGATAATGCTGTAGGCGGTGGCTTGGCCTTTAGCCTCCTGCGCCTCTTTATCCTGCCTTCTTGCTTGCTCCTGCACTTCTTTGCACATGCAAAATCGGCCTCTGTATCCTCGCGGTGAACCTGTTCGGCGGTCAGTTGAGGATTATTTGAGAGCCACTTGAAGAGGATTCAATAGCCAGCGTCACCTTATCTTGTCATTTTGGATGTGTAAACATCTGGATGGCTAAATCATCCAGTTTCCCATCAGATGAATGAGCATAAGGAAATGAACCTATGACACGAGCACACACCCTGGGCTTCCCCCGTATCGGCGCCAAGCGCGAGCTGAAATTTGCCCTCGAATCCTACTGGCGTGGCGAGACCACTCAGGCCGAACTCGTTGCCGTGGGCAAGACGCTGCGTGAGCGCCACTGGCAGGCCCAGCACGGCGCCGGGGTCAATCTGCTGCCGGTGGGCGACTTTGCCTGGTACGATCAGGTGCTCGGCACCAGCCTGCTGGTGGATGCGGTGCCTGCCCGTCACCGTCATGGCGAGACCGATCTCGACACCCTGTTCCGGGTGGCCCGCGGCCGTGCGCCGACCGGCCCGGCGGCGGCCGCCGCCGAGATGACCAAATGGTTCAACACCAACTATCACTATCTGGTGCCGGAATTCAGCCGTGATCAGCGCTTCAAACTGGGCTGGAGCCAGCTGTTTGACGAGGTAGAAGAGGCCAAAGCGCTGGGGCTGCCGGTCAAGGCGGTGCTGCTGGGGCCGGTCTCTTACCTCTGGCTTGGCAAGGAGAAAGAGAGTGGCTTCTCTCGCCTTGAACTGCTCGATCGCCTGCTGATTGTCTATCAGGAGATCCTGGCCAAGTTGGCCGCCCAAGGGGTGGAGTGGGTACAGATCGATGAGCCGGCGCTGACGCTGGACTTGCCGGACGAGTGGCGCCTCGCCTACCTCAACGCCTACGAGCGCCTCGCGGGCCCCTGCAAGCTGCTGCTCACCACCTATTTCGGCTCGGTGGCCCATCAGCGCGACATTATCACCAGCCTCAAGATAGATGGCCTGCATCTGGATCTGGTGGCTGCCCCCGAGCAGCTGGAGACCCTGGTGCCGCATCTGCCCGCCCAGTGGGTCATCTCCGCCGGGGTGATCAACGGCCGCAACGTCTGGCGTGCCAATCTGTCCAAGCTGGCGCCGACTCTGAAGGCACTGAAAGCCAGACTCGGCGAGCGGCTCTGGGTGGCCTCATCCTGTTCCTTGCTGCATAGCCCGGTGGACTTGACCCTGGAGCAGGAGCTGGATCCCCAGACCCGCAGCTGGTTCGCTTTCGCCCTGCAAAAATGCTTCGAGCTGGGACTGCTCAGAGAGTATCTGGATGGGGGAGAGCTCGACAAAATCACCGCCTACAGCCAGCCCATCGTGGATCGGGAGTCTGACAGCCGGGTGCACAAGAAGGCGGTGCAGTCACGGCTCGCCAGCCTCACCAACAGCGATTTTGATCGCCACAACCCCTATCCGGTCAGGGCCGAGCTGCAGCGCTCGGATCTCAAGCTGCCGCTGCTGCCCACCACCACCATCGGCTCCTTCCCGCAGACCTCGCAGATCCGGGTATTGCGGCAGGATTGGCGCGCCGGTCGCATCGATGACAGCGCCTACGAGGCGGGCATTAAGGCGGAGATCCGCGATGCCATCGCGCGTCAGGAGGCCATCGGGCTGGACGTGCTGGTACATGGCGAGGCCGAGCGCAATGACATGGTGGAGTATTTCGGTGAACTGCTGGATGGCTTTGCCATCACCCGTTTCGGCTGGGTACAGAGCTATGGCTCCCGCTGCGTCAAGCCGCCGGTGATCACCCGCGACATCGACCGCCCGACCCCCATGACGCTCGAATGGACCCGATTTGCCCAGAGCCTGACCGACAAGCCGGTCAAGGGCATGCTGACCGGTCCTGTGACCATCCTCTGCTGGTCCTTCCCGCGCGAAGACGTGAGCCGCGAGCAATCCGCCCTGCAAATCGGGCTGGCCATTCGCGATGAGGTGGCAGATCTGGAAGCCGCTGGCATCAAGATCATCCAGATCGACGAACCGGCGATCCGCGAAGGTTTGCCCCTGCGTAAGCAGGATCATCAGGCTTATCTCGACTGGGCGGTGCGCGCCTTCCGTCTGAGCGCGAGCCCGGTGGCGGACAGCACCCAGATCCACACCCACATGTGCTACAGCGATTTCAACCTCATCATCGAGGCGGTGGCGGCGTTGGATGCGGATGTGATCACCATCGAGACCAGCCGCAGCCAGATGCAGCTGCTCGAAGCGTTCGAACGCTTCAACTACCCCAACGAGATTGGCCCGGGCGTCTACGACATCCACTCGCCAAATGTGCCGAGCCAGAGCTGGATTGAGGGGTTGCTGCGCAAGGCCGCCAAACAGATCCCGGCCGAGCGGCTCTGGGTCAACCCGGATTGCGGCCTCAAGACCCGCGGCTGGGAAGAGACGGAAGCCGCCCTCAAGGTGATGGTCGATGCCACCAAGGCACTGCGTGCCGAGCTGGCGTAACCGGCAAGCCGTGACCGCTATCGGTAAGGTGGCGTGCTGAAAAACGAACGAGAGAGGGGAAGCCACTGCTTCCCCTCTCATTTTTCGTTGGCCACTTTTTCCACAGGATCCTGAACCTTGCTGCAGCCCGCTTTGCACTAGGCTCAGAGTTGGCAGGAGTGGATGGAGTCGCGGCCATGGGTGTTGGTATTAGGATCGCAATCCTGTGGGGATTGCTGATGTGGCAGAGTGTCTGGGCGGTGCCAGCGGCCGAGTTGAAGATGGTCTATTTTGACGACTTTGCCCCATATTCGTGGCGTGACGAACAGGGGAATATGCGCGGGCTGATGATCGATGTGATGGAGCGGGTGGTCGCGCAGATGGGGCTGCGGGTGCACCACGAAGGCTATCCGTGGCAACGGGCGCAGAAGATGGTGCGTCTGGCGCAGGCCGATGGTTTTGTGACCGTTGCCACCCGCGAGCGGCGCAGCTATACCCTGGTTGTGGAAGAGCCGGTCACTACGACGACCCTGACGATATTTACGCCGCGCGCTCATCCCCATATGCAAGAGTTCCTGCAAGCCAAACATCTGGGGGATCTCAAGGCGTTCACCTTTCTCGACTATCTGGGCAATGGCTGGGGCAAGGAGAACCTGGCCAGCTTCACCGTTCATCAGACCATCAATGTTGATAACGTCTTCAAAATGCTGGCTGCGGGTCGTGGGGACCTGATGGTAACAGACCCACTGGTCGCACGCTTCAAACTCAACAAGCTGGGGCTGGCCAATCAGGTGGTTGAAGTGCCACTGGTGCTTGAGTCGACACCGTTTAACCTCTGCATCGGCAAACACTCCCGCTTCAATACTCGGATCACCGAGTTCAACAGGGCTTTGCAGCAGTTGCGGCAAAGTGGCGAGCTGGCGCGCATTGAAGCCCGCTATCGTTGAACCCTGATGACACAAGTCGTTTCAACCTGGGGGCTAAAAACGAAAGAGGGAAGGAGCAAGCCTTCCCTCTTTCGCTGCATCAACGACAAGCACCGGGATTAGCACGCTTGCTGCAGATTGAGTGGCTGGGGGGCGGATTGTTCGATAAACAGTGGCGCGGACGGCAAGGATGGGCGCTCACGCTCCAGCACCCTGTTTAGCCACTGGCGGTCGAGGGCGATCTGGTTGCGAACAGTCACCACCAGATTGTGGTGCTGGGCACCGAGGCAGCCGTAGTGGCGCGGATCTGTCTGGGTAAAGAGGCCAAGACAAGGGACACCACTGGCGGCGGCCAGATGCAGCGGACCGGTATCGCAACTGACAAAGAGAGTGAGCCCAGCGGTGACGGCCGCAAATTCGCACAGACTGGTGAGCGAGAGGGTGGCATCGCCGACCAGAGGCAGTGGCGCTGCCGGGTCGTTGAACTGGATCATCACCGCATCGGGAGCTTGCCGGCGCAATTGGGCCAGCAGTCGTTGCCACTGAATGGGGGAGAGCCCCTTGCCTTTGCGGGCGCCGGTAAAAAAGCCGATAAGCGGTTGCCCCGGGTGCGCTCTGGCCAGCTCCGCCAGCTGGGGATGGCAGGTCGCCATGGGCAGTCCCAGCGCTATCTGCTGCTCGGGACCCGCATCCACACCCAGCAGGCGCAGCGGGCGGTAGGCGTAGTGGCGATCTTCTTCGATGGGGTCCGGACGGGCGAAGATCGCATCCCCTTTGGCATCGTCAAATCCCCGTTTTTCGCAGCCACGCACCCAGGCGGCCAGCAGGTGGTCGGTGCTGGAGGCGAACGGCACATATACCCGGTCGTAGCGCTGCTGGCGCAGTTGCCAAAGGGCGGGCAGGGCACTGATCAACCCTTTCCCCTGCAATCTGATCAGATGAATGCGGTGCAGGTTGAGGGCAGTAAACAGGGGGAGCAGTGGCCCCTTGCTGCAAACCAGCTCGATCTCGGCGCCGGGGTGGGACTTTTGTACTTGCTGCAGGAAGGGGAGCAAAAAGAGGTTGTTGCCAATCCGGTTGTTGCTGCGAACCACAAGAATGCGGCGAGGGGGCGCTTCACCGGGTGGCAGCAGGGAGCCTCGGGCCAGCCAGGCGAGGAGCGAGCGTTCGATGCCGGATGTCCATTGGCGGCGCTGACCGTCGAAGCGGCGCAGTATGTCTCTGACTTTTTTCATGGGGGCGTACTCGGGCTGAGAAGAATGCCCCCTAAATAGACACAGGGATTCTTAAGAAATTATTAATTTTTTAATCAGAAAGGAGATTTTCCCCCGTTATGTGATCGGTAACCGTCTGCCAGAAGGCGTCAGCCAGTGGCGAGTGACTATTTGGCGGACGGATGAGGCCAATCGCCCAGCATGCCTCGCTCTCCGTTAAAGGCAGGGTGATCACATCCGGGTGCTCTATGGTGGTGGAGGAGGGCACCAGGGTCCAGGCGATCCCGGCGGCGGCGGTGGCGACGCCCGCTGCGAAGTCGTTTACGTACTGGATCCCCTGAAAGCGCAGCCCGCTCTGGGCCAGATAGTTCATCAGGTGATCGTAAAACGATGGCGCCTTGTCCCGGCGCAGGATTGCCAGCGGCTTATCCACCAGATCTGCCAATTTCCTCACCTCCCGATAGCTGGCGGGCAGCACGGCGACGAAGTGGGCTCGCTCGACCGGCATGGCGTGCCACCCCTTGGGGGCAGGCAGGCGGCAAAAACCGAGATCCAGCTTGCCCTCGCTCAGCGCCAGCAACTGGTGGTGGGTGGAGAGATCGTTGAGCTCAATGGTCACCTGCGGTCGCTCGGCGCGAAAGCGGGCGATGACCGCAGGCACCAGGATCTTGGTGGCCACGCCAAAACCGATACGCAGGGTGCCGACATTGCCCGCCAGCACATCGCGGGCGGTGCGGGAGAGCTGCTCGCTCTGGATGACCACTGCGCGGGCATCCTCATACAGCGCCCTGCCCAGTCCGGTGAGGCGAGTGGTACTGGCATTGCGCTCGAACAATTCGCCACCCAGCTCCTCCTCCAGCCGCCTGATCTGTTTGCTCAGGGCCGATTGAGTAACATGCTGGCGCACCGCCGCCTGGCCGAAGTGCAGTACCTCCCCCAGAGTGACGAAGGCTTTCAGATCCCGTAGCTCCACAGCGGCTCCTTTCATTCCTGTTAGGAATGTTGAGTGGTCATATTTGTCATTGGACGGAATTCTAGAACTGTTCGATGCTATTGCCAATTCAATTGGGTGCCGCCAGCCGGCGCAATCGAGGTGGCCAGGACCACCGCCGCAGAAGGAGCAACACCAGATGCATCACCACAAGTTCAACGACTTCCCGAGCGATTTTCTGTGGGGCGCCGCCTCCGCAGCCTATCAGGTGGAGGGAGGCTGGAATGCCGATGGCAAGGGGCCCTCGGTGTGGGATCTCTTCACCAAGCTGCCGGGCAAGACCTTTGAGGGGAGCAACGGCGATGTGGCGGTGGATCACTACCACCGCATGGAAGAGGACGTGGCGCTGATGGCCGAGATGGGGCTCAAGGCCTATCGCTTCTCGGTGAGCTGGCCGCGCATCTATCCCACCGGTCGGGGGGAGGTGAACGAGGCGGGTCTGGCTTTCTACGAGAAGCTGATCGACACCCTCTTGGCCCACCAGATTGAGCCGGTGCTGACCCTCTACCACTGGGATCTGCCGCAGGCGCTGCAGGATGAGTACGGCGGCTGGGAAGACCGACGCATTATCGAGGATTTCGAGCGCTACTGCGTAACCCTCTATCAGCGCTTTGCCGGCAAGGTGAAGTACTGGGTCTCCCTCAACGAGCAGAACTACAACCTGACCAACGCCTATCAGCTCGGCACCCATCCGCCTGCCGTGCAGGATCGCAAGCGCTTCTTTGCCGCCAACCACATCGCCTTTCTGGCCAATGCCCGGGTTATCAAGGCGTTTCGCCAGCATGTGCCGAATGGCTTGATTGGCCCGAGCTTTGCCTACTCTCCTGCCTATCCGGCATCGTGCGACCCGAAAGATATGCTGGCTTACGAGAACGCCGAGGAGTTCAACAACCTCTGGTGGCTGGACGCCTACTGCTTTGGCCGCTATCCGCAGGCGGCGCTCGCTTACTTGCGGGAAAACGGTGAGGCGCCCGAGATCCTGCCGGGCGATATGGAGTTGCTGCGCGAAGGGACGCCCGACTACATTGGCGTCAACTACTACTACACCCTGACCTACACCGATAACCCCTTGGGTGGTCAGACCCTGCAGCGGATCAACACCACCGGCAAGAAGGGCACCACGCCGTCCAGCGGCATTCCCGGCCTCTACAAGACGGCGCCCAATCCGCACCTTGAGACCAGCAACTGGGACTGGGCCATCGACCCGACCGGGATGCGCATCGCCCTGCGTCGCCTCTCTTCCCGTTACGGTTTGCCGCTGATGATCACCGAGAACGGCCTTGGCGAGTTCGACAAGCTGGAGGCGGGCGACAAGGTGAACGATGAGTACCGCATCGATTATCTGCGCAGCCACGTCAAGGCGTGCCAGGAGGCGATGCAGGACGGGGTGGAACTGCTCGGCTACTGCGCCTGGTCGTTCACCGACATCCTGAGCTGGCTCAACGGCTACCAGAAGCGTTACGGCTTCGTCTATGTAGAGCGTGACGAGCAGGGGGGCTCCCTTCGCCGGATCAAGAAGGCGAGTTTCCACTGGTACAGCCAGGTGATCGCCAGCCAGGGCAAGCAGCTCTGACGATGTATCGCTTTGCGTAACAAGCGGGCCCGGGTAATCCCCGGGCCCGTTTGCTTTGGTTGTCATCTTTGGCCGAGAGAGGAGAGGGGGCCGGAAGTGGGGTGCATTGCTTACCGTTTGCTGATTTTTGTCCTGCCAAAGCCGGCGACCCCTGCTATTATCTGCGGCCAAACATGAGCCAATAAAAATCAGGATATCGTGATGACTGACCACACTTTTATTCCCGGCAAGGACGCGGCGCTGGAAGACTCCATCGAACGCTTCCAGACCAAGCTGCAAGCCCTGGGCTTTGATATCGAAGAGGCCTCCTGGCTCAACCCCGTGCCGAACGTCTGGTCGGTGCATATTCGGGACAAGGAGTGCTCCCTCTGCTTTACCAACGGCAAGGGGGCCAGCAAGAAGGCGGCACTTGCCTCCGCTCTGGGTGAGTATTTCGAGCGTCTCTCCACCAACTACTTCTTCGCCGACTTCTATCTGGGCGAGCAGGTCGCCAACGGCGATTTCGTTCACTACCCGAACGAGAAGTGGTTCCCCATCGAAGGGGATCAACTGCCAGCTGGTCTGCTCGACAGCTTCACCCGCAAGTTCTACAACCCGGATGGCGAAGTGACCGCCGAGATGCTGGTGGATCTGCAATCGGGAAATGAGGAGCGCGGCATCGTCGCTCTGCCGTTCGAGCGCCAGTCCGATCACGAGACCGTCTACATCCCGATGAACATCATCGGCAACCTCTATGTTTCCAACGGCATGAGCGCTGGCAACACCAAGACAGAAGCGCGCACCCAGGCGCTCTCCGAAGTGTTCGAGCGCCACGTGAAGAACAGGATCATCGCCGAGGCCATCAGCCTGCCGTTGATCCCGGACGAGGTCATTGCCCGTTATCCGGGGATTGCCGCCTCCATCGCGGCGCTCGAAGCGGAAGGCTTCCCCATTTACAGCTTCGATGCCTCTCTGGGTGGCCGTTATCCGGTCATCTGCGTGGTGCTGCTCAACCCGAGCAATGGCACCTGCTTTGCCTCTTTCGGCGCCCACCCGCGCTTTGAAGTGGCCTTCGAACGTACCGTGACCGAGTTGCTGCAGGGCCGTGGTCTCAAGGATCTCGACGTGTTTGTGCCGCCCTCATTCGACAACGAGCAGGTGGCGGATCACCACAACCTCGAGACCCACTTCATCGACTCTTCCGGCCTTATCAGTTGGGATCTGTTCAAGGAAGAGGCCGACTTCGAGTTTGCCGACTGGGACTTCCGCGGCACCTCGCAGGAAGAGTTCGATCACCTGATCGGCATCTTCCACGAGCTGGAGCAGCCGGTCTATATCGCCGATTACGAGCACCTGGGCGTCTACGCCTGCCGTATCCTGGTGCCCGGCATGTCCAACATCTATCCGGCCGAAGATCTGCTGCTGGCCAACAACACCATGGGAGCCCATCTGCGCGAGACCATCCTGGCGCTGCCATCACTTGATTGGGATGCCGAGCAGTATATGGCGTTGTTTGATCAACTGGACGAAGAGGGGCATGACGAGCGTACGCGGGTGCGCGAGCTGCTGGGCATCGCTGCCGCCAAGGGCACCGCGCTGCACACCCTGCGTGTTGGCGAGCTGAAAGCCATGCTGGCGCTGGCTGCCGGTGAGCTGGAGACTGCTCTCGATCTCATCGATTGGACCATGGAGTTCAACCAGTCGGTGTTCCCGGCCGAACGTGCCAGCTACTATCGTGCCCTGCGCGCCTGCGTCGAGCTTTTCCTCGACGAGGAGCGCGACCCCGAGCAGTATCGCGCCGTGTTCACCCGTATGTATGGTGAGGAGACGCTGGCACAGGCCTGGGCCAACGCCAGTGGCGAAGCGCGTTTCCACGGGCTGGAGGCGGCTGACTTGTCGCTTTCCCAATTCCCGCTGCACCAGAAGCTGCTGGCGGCTTACGAGAAGCTGCAAAAGGCCAAGCGTGCCCATCAGTGGTCATAAATATACATTGACAATGTGTGAGTAAAGGAGGGGCCGGTTGGCCCCTTCTGTTTGATGCAGATAAGCGATGTCGTTGTTATTCAAAGATGAAATAAAAAACAAAAAATACCTCTAAGGGGGTTGCAGGCAGGGCAGGGGGCATGCTTCGGAACTGCAAAGATATCTTGCCAATGCATGGTTTATGTGGCGAACTATAAATTCTTTAAAATCATTACATTAAAAATCCAACACTTCTGTTTCAGCTGAAACCTGGTGTAAACTGGCGTAGCCATGCGGCTCAAATATTTGTAGTAAAATTACAATCGCACACTGATAAATTTGATCGATGTCAATTTTGGCCATTTGGCCCTTTGTTATGATTTCAACAGGCAAAACATTCAGGTAGATCATAATTGAAAGCTGAATCCCCATTCGATTGTCTCAAGCCCGAAGCCATCGCTGCACTGGCTGAAGACATCACCTACGCCAAGGCTACCAAGCCGGCATACAAGGTCATTCCACTGGCCATTACCGCAGGCGCTTTCATCGCCATCGCATTTATCTTCTACATCACAGTGACTACCGGAACCGGTTCCATGCCTTGGGGTATGGCCAAGCTGGTCGGCGGTCTCTGCTTCTCTCTCGGACTTATTCTCTGCGTACTGCTCGGTGCTGAGCTGTTCACCTCCACCACCCTGACGCTGGTAGCCAAAGCGGCCAACCGGATCAGCTGGGCCCAGCTGCTCAAGAACTGGGGGCTGGTCTACTTCGGCAACCTGATTGGCGGTCTGCTGATGGTGGCGCTGATCATCGTTTCTGCCGAGTACACAGCAGCGGACGGCCAGTGGGGTCTGAATGCCCTGAAAGTGGCTCAGCACAAAATTCACCACACCTTCTTCGAAGCGGTGGCGCTCGGTATCCTCTGTAACCTGATGGTATGTCTGGCTGCCTGGATGGCATTCGGTGCCCGCAGCGCGACTGACAAGGTAGTGGTTATGCTGCTGCCGGTTGCCATGTTCGTTGCCTCAGGTTTCGAGCACAGCATCGCAAACATGTTTATGATTCCGGTTGGCATCGCTATCCATAGCGTGGCTGGCCCGGAGTTTTGGCAGGCCATCGGCCAGGATCCGGCAACCTTTGCTGACCTGACCGTATCCAACTTCGTCCTACACAACCTCATCCCCGTGACCATCGGCAATATCATCGGTGGTGGCGTGATGGTTGGTCTGACTTACTGGTTTATCTTCCGTCGTCATCATTAAGGATGATTGCGGGATACTACATCAATACCGTGTGAGGTAATGAAAAATGGCAGAACTTAACGAACAGTTCCAAAAAGCATGGGAAGGCTTCGCGGCCGGTGAATGGCAGACCTCTGTCAACACCCGTGACTTCATCCAGAAGAACTACACCCCGTATGAAGGTGACGAGTCCTTCCTGGCTGGCGCGACCGAAGCGACCACCAAGCTGTGGGACAAGGTCATGGAAGGGATCAAAATCGAGAACCGCACTCACGCGCCGGTCGATTTTGATACTGACCTGCCCTCCACCATTACCGCACACGATGCCGGTTATATCGATCAGAGCCTGGAGCAGATCGTTGGTCTGCAGACTGACAAGCCGCTGAAGCGCGCCATCATCGCCAACGGCGGTATCAAGATGGTTAAAACTTCTTGCGAAGTGTACGGTCGTCAACTGGACCCGATGGTCGAGAAGATCTTCACCGAGTACCGCAAGACTCACAACCAGGGCGTGTTTGACGTTTACACCAAAGACATCCTGAACTGCCGTAAGTCTGGTGTTATCACCGGTCTGCCGGATGCCTACGGCCGTGGCCGTATCATCGGTGACTACCGTCGCGTCGCTCTGTACGGTATCGACTTCCTGATGGCCGACAAACTGGCCCAGTTCAAGTCCCTGCAAGCTGACTTGGAAAACGGCGTCAACTTGGAAGCTACCATCCGTCTGCGCGAAGAGATCTCCGAGCAGCACCGTGCCCTGGCACAGATGAAGGTGATGGCTGCCAAGTACGGTTGCGATATCTCCGTACCGGCCAAGAACGCCAAAGAAGCCGTACAGTGGACCTACTTCGCCTACCTGGCGGCAGTCAAGTCCCAGAACGGTGCAGCCATGTCCTTCGGTCGTACCTCCAGCTTCCTGGACATCTACATCGAGCGTGACCTGCAGAAAGGCCTGATCACCGAGCAAGAAGCCCAGGAGCTGATGGACCACATGGTCATGAAGCTGCGTATGGTTCGCTTCCTGCGTACCCCGGAATACGATTCACTGTTCTCCGGCGACCCGATGTGGGCTACCGAGACCCTGGCTGGTATGGGCGTTGATGGCCGTACCCTGGTCACCAAGAACAGCTTCCGTATGCTGAACACCCTGTACACCATGGGCCCGTCCCCTGAGCCGAACCTGACCATCCTGTGGTCCGAGAAGCTGCCGGTCGGTTTCAAGAAGTACTGTGCTAAGGTATCCATCGAGACCTCTTCCGTTCAGTACGAGAACGACGATCTGATGCGTCCGGATTTCAACAACGATGACTACGCCATCGCTTGCTGTGTATCCCCGATGATCGTTGGTAAGCAGATGCAGTTCTTTGGTGCTCGTGCCAACCTGGCCAAGACCATGCTGTATGCAATCAACGGTGGTATGGACGAGAAGCTCAAGATCCAGGTCGGTCCGAAAACCGAGATGGTCAAGTCCGAGTACCTCGACTACAACGACGTGATGGATCGTCTGGATCACTTCATGGATTGGCTGGCCAAGCAATACGTTGCTGCGCTGAACATCATCCACTACATGCACGACAAGTACAGCTACGAAGCCTCTCTGATGGCGCTGCACGACCGTGACGTATATCGCACCATGGCGTGTGGTATCGCGGGTCTGTCCGTAGCAGCTGACTCCCTGTCTGCTATCAAGTACGCCAAGGTCAAGCCGGTTCGTGACGAAGATGGCGTTGCCATCGACTTCGAAATCGACGGCGAATACCCGCAGTTCGGTAACAATGACGCTCGCGTCGATGACATCGCCTGTGACCTGGTTGAGCGCTTCATGAAGAAGATTCAGAAGCTGAACACCTACCGTGGTGCTGTTGCTACCCAGTCTGTTCTGACCATCACCTCCAACGTGGTATATGGCAAGAAGACCGGTAACACCCCGG
Source organism: Aeromonas sp. FDAARGOS 1410 (assembly GCF_019048745.1). Classification (NCBI taxonomy): domain Bacteria; kingdom Pseudomonadati; phylum Pseudomonadota; class Gammaproteobacteria; order Aeromonadales; family Aeromonadaceae; genus Aeromonas; species Aeromonas sp. FDAARGOS 1410. The sequence goes on from NZ_CP077401.1 coordinate 2,463,171, forward strand.
ATGGCCGTCGTGCCGGTGCTCCGTTCGGCCCGGGTGCCAACCCGATGCACGGTCGTGACCAGAAAGGTGCTGTTGCATCCCTGACTTCCGTTGCCAAGCTGCCGTTCGCTTACGCTAAAGATGGTATCTCCTATACCTTCTCCATCGTGCCGAACGCACTGGGTAAAGATATGGAAGCCCAGAAAGCCAACCTGGCTGGCCTGATGGACGGTTACTTCCACCACGAATCCAACGTAGAGGGTGGTCAGCACCTGAACGTTAACGTGATGAACCGTGAAATGCTGCTGGACGCCATGGAAAACCCGGAGAAATATCCGCAGTTGACCATCCGCGTATCCGGTTATGCCGTTCGCTTCAACTCTTTGACCAAAGAGCAACAGCAAGACGTCATCACCCGTACCTTCACCGCCGCTCTGTAATAGAGTCGCAGTGAGCAAAAACCGGCGCCAAGGCGCCGGTTTTTTTATGTCTCCATCTTGCCGGATTGGAGGGTTTTGTTAGTCTGCCTCTGCCTCTGCCTCTGCCTCTGCCTCTGCCTCTGCCTCTGCCTCTGCCTCTGCCTCTGCCTCTGCCTCTGCCTCTGCCTCTGCCTCTGCCTCTGCCTCTGCCTCTGCCTCTGCCTCTGCCTCTGCCTCTGCCTCTGCCTCTGCCTCTGCCTCTGCCTCTGCCTCTGCCTCTGCCTCTGCCTCTGCCTCTGCCTCTGCCTCTGCCTCTGCCTCTGCCTCTGCCTCTGCCTCTGCCTCTGCCTCTGCTTGGCATGAGTCTGATTGTGAGGGGCGGGCATGTGCATCATGCCCGTCAAATCAACGTGAATACTCTACCCGGATGGGCAGCATGTCTGGCAGAAACAACAAGGGCCGCACCATGTGCAGCCCTTGTTGTTTCAGATATTGCAGATTGAGCGCGTTAGCTGGCCCAGGTGATGATGTGGTCAATCCATTCACCCGCCTCATCTTCGTGGATCACCTTGCCACGTACGGATTGTCCCGCTTGATGCATGGCTGAACGGCTACCTGTCAGCAGGGGATGCCACTCTGGCAAGGGGTGCCCTTCGGCAAGCAGGCGGTAAGCGCAAGTGGAGGGGAGCCAGTCATACTCGGCAATCTTGTCGTGGGTGATCTGCAGGCAATCCGGTTCTTTCTTGAAGCGGTTCATATAGTCGGAGCACTGGCAGGTTTTGGTGTTGAGCAGGTTGCAGGCTACGTTGGTGAACACCAGCTCTTCGGTATCTTCATCGATCAGCTTGTTGAGGCAGCATTTGCCGCAACCATCGCAGAGGGATTCCCATTCGGATTCAGTCATCTGCTGCAGACTCTTGGTCTGCCAAAAGGGGGCTTGCATCATACCGCTCACTTAATACACCTGATAAAACGCGTGGTTATACCCCTTGTCCCCCGGCATTTCAAGATGAGCGTACCAATGGCGAGAAAATATGAGTGAACTCGATATATTGCCTGGAGCCATAAGGTGCCTGAGTTGGCGTCATGTTCATTGTACCGTCTGTTTTAACCATCTCTTTCCAGACTCTTTGAGTGCCTATCAACTTCACTCGAGTGGGGGTGAAGAAGGTGCTATCAAGAGGAGCTCGACCCTGGCTCAGTGATTGAGATAGATATCCTGCTCGCCATAACTCATCCGTTTACCGTTCACAGCAATACGTTTGGCGCCAAAGAAGCAGGCCAATATGCCTGACTGCTGGCCAAGACGCTGTAATTTTGCGTGATCCAGCTCGATCTGTTCGGGCAGCCAGGTAAAGACCGCTGCACAATGCCCCTGACAAAGGCTACGCTCCAGTGTCTGTTGCCAGTTCTTGATTTTCGGGCTGTGTACGATCAGCACCCGTTTCGGGTCTATACCACGCTCTTGCAAGCGGTTGGCCGCAGGACGGCCGGGTGGGGCGATCAACAGGATCCATCCGGTATGGTTGTTACCGATGCGGGTCAATTCATCCAGAAACTGTTCGTCAGAGTGAATACGCACGTTGGCTGTGGCCGATCCCGCTTTGCAGAGGATCCTTGTTGGCCATGGACGGCTGATGGTGCTGCTCATTACGACAGAGGGAGAGTGCAGAGTCTGGTTCATATTCTTTATCCTGTATGAAAATACAAGCTGTATGCGCATACAGTAGTTCTGTTCTGGGTACCTGACAAGTTGTTTTTAAAGAAATATGTGATCGCTACGATGCAAATATCCTTTAAGCGATTGATTTTAAATAGGTACATATTCTATTGAATGGTGGTGTTTTTTTGTTCTATGGACAAACGCTGGTGTACCACCCATGGTTATACAGGTCGTCAAGAGGAGGAGCCGAGATGGATATCAGCACGTTGCAGCGTCTGGATGCCAACATTTTGCTGGGCATCATCAATGAGAAATTGCGGCTTGAATGTGATGGATTGGAGGAGTTGCTGGCCTATTACGACATGAGTGAGGAGCAGCTGGCGGTGCGGTTGGGCCAGATTGGATATCACTATGATCCTTTGAGCAATCAGTTCAAGGCACACACCTGATGGTGCAATGCAGGTTTCATATTTGCCTTGTAGCATATATCGGCGCATTGAAATCGCTTTCAATGCGCCGTTTCAGTGTCTATTTTCAAGGATTTTCAAAGCCTGGCAATCGTTGAAAACCTATTCACGTTATTTTATTTTAACTTTAAACATAACCTATTGATAAAGGTGGTTATTTTTTATGAATGGCAACGAGTAAAAGGAAAGGGTTTTCACGCTTTCGGGGCGGTTTTCATCGGTTAAAGTGTGACTTGCGTTAACTTTTAATTGTGCGGCTTTCGTTAGTATTCTCACGCCGGTACATATTTTGAGATAACAACAGCGCCGGTCCCGATCCTCGGGATAACAATTTTATTTGTAACGAAGGAATATGGTTTATGGCTACCAAGAAGAAGACAGACCAGGATCTCCAACTGGATAAAGATCAGCTCAAGGCGAGTATCGTGCGTCACCTGCGTTCTACCTTGGGAACAAGCGAACAGAAAGCCTCTCACGATGCATGGTGGAAAGCCACCGCAGCGGCGGTCAACGAACAGGTTTACGAGCGCCTGACCCGCACTCAGCAGACTCACTTCAAGAAAGATACTCGTGCTATTCACTATCTCTCTGCTGAATTCCTGATGGGGCGTCTGACCTCCAACAACCTGCACAACCTCTCTCTTTACAAGATTTGTGAAGAGGCGCTGAGCGAACTCGGTCTGGATCTGACCGACCTGTGTGAACAAGAGCCCGATATGGCGCTCGGCAATGGTGGCCTGGGTCGTCTGGCAGCCTGCTTCATCGACTCGCTGGCAACCCTGAACTACCCGGCTGTGGGCTACGGTATCCACTACGAACACGGTCTGTTCCGTCAGGAGATCCAGGATGGCCGCCAGATTGAGCGTCCAGACTCCTGGCGTGAATACGGCAACCCTTGGGAGATCTGCCGTCCGGAGTCGGTACAGGAAGTCCCCCTCTATGGCTATGTCGAGACCGTCTTCGGTGATAACGGCGGTTTGAAGAAGGTGTGGCACGCGGGTCGCAAGATCAAAGGGGTGCCTTGGGATATCCCGGTCGTCGGTTTTGGCGGCAGTACCGTCAACATCCTGCGTCTGTGGGAATCCCGAGCCTCCGAGTTTTTTGACTGGGACGTGTTCAACGCCGGTGGTTACATTGACTCCCAGGCAGAGAAAGCACAGGCCGAAACCATCTCCAAGGTGCTCTATCCGAACGATGAGACCGATGCCGGTAAAGAGCTGCGTCTGATCCAGCAGTACTTTTTCTGCGCCTGCTCCATCAAGGACATCATGCGCCGCTACAAGCGGGTGCATGAGAGCGACTTCAGCAATTTCGCGGCCCAAATCGCTATCCAGCTCAACGATACTCACCCCACTATCGCCATTCCCGAACTGATGCGAGTGCTGGTGGATGAAGAGGGGCTGGACTGGGCGGCCGCCTGGGAGATCAGCTATCAGGTCTTCTCCTACACCAACCACACCCTGCTGCCGGAAGCGCTGGAGAAGTGGTCTGTCAGCCTGTTCGAGAAGGTATTGCCACGCCATCTCGAGATCATTTATGAGATCAACGCCCGTTTCCTGAACGAGCTGGTCGAACCCAAGTGGCCCGGTAACGATGCCATTAAAGCCAAACTCTCCATCATCGAAGAGGGGAGTGTACGCAAGGTGCGCATGGGCAACCTCTGCGTCATCGGCTCTTCCAAAGTGAACGGCGTTGCGGAGATCCACTCCAAGCTGGTCAAGGAAGATCTCTTCCCCGAGTATGCCGAGCTGTGGCCGGAGAAAATGTGCAACGTGACCAACGGCGTGACGCCGCGTCGCTGGCTGCTGGCCTGCAACCCGGAACTGGCCGCACTCTATAACGAGGTGGTGGGCAAGGAGTGGCCGCTGCAGCTGGACAAGCTGCGTGGTGTCGTGAAGTTTGCCGACGACAAAGCGTTCCAGAAGCAGTTCATGACCATCAAGCGGCACAACAAAGAGAAGCTGGTCAAGGTCATCAAGGCGGAAACCGGCATTGATGTCAGCGCCGAGGCGATCTTCGATGTCCAGATCAAGCGTCTGCACGAGTACAAGCGTCAGCAGCTGAACCTTATCCACATCATGGCGCTCTACCGTCGTTTGCTGGCCAACCCGGACTATGACATGCATCCGCGCGTGTTCATCTTTGGCTCCAAAGCGGCGCCCGGTTACAAGCTGGCCAAAGACATCATCTATGCCATCAACAAGTTGGCGGATCGGGTCAACAATGACACCCGTATTCAGGGCAAGTTGAAAGTGGTGTTCATGCCGAACTACCGCGTGAGCCTGGCCGAGAAGCTGATCCCGGCTGCTGATGTCTCCGAGCAGATCTCTACTGCTGGCTATGAAGCGTCCGGTACCGGCAACATGAAGATGGCCCTCAACGGTGCCATCACCATCGGTACGCTGGACGGCGCCAACATCGAGATCGCGGAAGAGGCGGGTGCTGAAAACTGCGCCATCTTCGGTCTGAACGTGGATGAGGTGAAGGCCCTGAAAGGCCGCGGTTACAACCCGTATGACTTCTACTATGCGAACTCAGAGCTGAAAGCTGTGTTGGACTGGTTTGACACCGACTACTTCACTCCGGGTCGTCCGGGTGAGCTGGCTTCCATCAAGCGCTCCTTGCTGGAAGGGGGTGACCCTTACCTGACACTGGCAGACTTCCAGTCCTACTCCGATGCGCACAAGCTGATCGATACCTGGTATCGCGATCCGGCGTTGTGGGCTAAGAAGGCCATCATCAACTCGGCTACCATGGGCAAGTTCAACTCGGACCGCTCCATTCAGGACTATGTAGAGCGGATCTGGAACCTGAAACGCTGCTCCGTCAACTAACGGTTCACGGCAATAAAAAACCCCCGCAATGCGGGGGTTTTGTTTATCCGGGGGTTAGTGGATATCAGAGGATATCGCCGACAAAGAAAGCCAGCATAGCCAGCAGCACAGTGAAGACCAGATTCAATGACATACCGGCTTTCATCATCTCTTGCTGGCGGATATGGCCGCTGGCAAAGACGATGGCATTGGGCGGCGTTGCGACTGGCAGCATAAAGGCGCAAGAGGCACCGATAGCGATGAGAACCGCCATGACGACGGGAGAGACGCCCAGTGCTTCAGCCACACCGGCAAAGAGCGGGATCAGCAGCGCTGCGGTCGCGGTATTGGAGACCAGCTCGGTCAGAAAGACCACGAAAGCGGCGAGCAGCAGCAGGATCACGAAAATGTTGGCATGAGAGAGGACGGCCGACAGATGTTCCGCCAGAAAGGCGCTGGTGCCGGTGGCCTTGAGGATGGCGCTCAGGGTCAGGCCGCCGCCAAACAGCATCAACACGCCCCAGTCGGTGTTCTTGTTCACGTCATCCCAACTGGCGACGCGGCTGACTACGATGGCAACGATGGCCCCCATGGCGATCAGGGTATCGAGTTGAGGTATCCCGCCAAAGGCGTTGGAGATAGGTTGCGAACCGATCCACAGCACCACAGTGGTCAGGAAGATAGCCAGGGTAACTTTGCGCTCGCGGGTCCAGTTGATGGTGACATCCTGCAGTTCAACCTTGTGGTTGAGCTGCGGGCGAGTGACCAGATAGAGCAGGGCAATGCCGCAAGGCATCAGGATAAGGACGACCGGGATCCCGAACTTCATCCAGTCGGTGAAGCCGATCCCCATCTGGGCGGCAGCAATCGCGTTGGGCGGGCTGCCCACCAGGGTGCCGATACCGCCGATGCTGGCGCTGTAGGCGATACCAAGCAGCACGAACACGAAGGTGGCACGATTCTTTTTGCTATCAAGGCGGGTCAGCATGCCGATCGCCAGTGGCAGCATCATGGCGGTGGTGGCGGTGTTGCTGATCCACATGGACATGGCGGCGGTAATGGTGAAGAGCAAAATGACGCCCCAGCCAAGGTGCCCGTTGGCCAGATGCATCACCTTGCCAGCCATCAGGGTGTCCAGTCCCTGTTTGGAGAGGGCGGCAGCCAGTGCGAAGCCACCGAAAAAGAGGAAAAGGATCGGGTTGGCGAAGTCGGTGAGTGACTTGCTCATGTCAAAGACCCCGAGCACGGTCGCGAGCAGAGGTACCAGCAGTGCGGTGATGGTGACATGGAGGGCTTCAGTCAGCCAGAGGATGGCGATGAAGACCAGAATACCCAACCCCTTGTTGACCATGGGGTCAAACGGTAGCCAGGCGAGCATGGCGCAGAGCAGCAGGACATCCAGGATAACTATCCCTGATTTGACATCCAGCCAGCGAGATGAGGCTGAGGGTACAGCAGATGTGTGCATAATGTTCTCTCGGTTAATTTATGGTTGTTTTTGTGTTGCCGAGACTACATCTCTTCACCTGGGTGAAACAGGCCTGTGTGCCGAAAATCAGTCACTACTCACAGAGTGATTGATTAATCGGCGCGAAATTAAACATGTGCGCAACATCCATCAAACGTTGACGAATTGCTCCAGCCACTCTTTGAACATGCTCTTGGGCAGTGAACCGTTGACTTGCGCCACCATCTTGCCCTGTTTGAAGACCATCAGCGTGGGGATACTACGAATGGCGTAGCGTGCCGCGATGCTGGTTTGCTGCTCGGTATCCACTTTGACAAAGCGCATTTGTGGTTCCATTTCGTGAGCCACTTCGTGAAACACGGGGGCAAATTGTTGGCAAGGGCCGCACCAGCTGGCCCAGAAATCGACGACAACCGGAATGTCGGAGCTGATGAGAGTATCGAACTGGTTGTCACGACCGAGAGTCGGGGTCTGGCCAAAAAGCGCGGCTTTGCAGTGGCCACACTTGGCTGAATGGTCGATATGGTCCTCAGGCAGGCGGTTTCTGGTAAAGCAGTGGCTACAATAAGTAGTGACAAATGACATAATTGGCTCCTGTAGATGTATTCTGATGGGGAGATTTACTGCCCAATCAGCGCCGCGCCACGGTAACACAATGGCCGGCAGGAGTGGATCATGCTCCCGGGGTTCATTACCCTGCAGGATAATTCAGCGACCACAGTTGAGAGTCGAGACGGGATGAACAAAGGATCACGGAAAAACCGTGTGCTGCTTGGGCTGGTTGTGGCCTTGCTGCTCGCGTTTTCGGGATACTGCTGGCAGTTGCTCAGTCAGCAGCAGCAAGCTGAGGATATGAGTACCGCAGCAGAGGTTGTGCTGAACCGGATTAATTCGGACACCGTCTATTTGCTTGGACGGGAGCAGGCCAATGACACCAACGTCCAGCAGCGCCTCAGCCAGTTATCTGCAAATCTGGATAGCTTTGTGCGTATGGTTCGCAGTGATCCACTGCTCATCTCTTTTCCCCTTTCCCAGACTCTGTTGCAGGATATGGACTCCTATCTGATGGAGCTGGCCCAGCTCCATGCCATGGAGATGGCGATAGAGTACATTCAGCAGCCATTCCAGCTGCAACTGCACAAGGTACTGGCACTGCCACAGGCAGACGACACCTTGCAGAGCAATCTCAAGGAGCTGGCACAGTTGGGGTCATTCCTGCAAAAAAGCTGGAGTAAAGAGGAGCAGGAGCAGCTGACCCTGCTGCAGCAACAATTGACAACCCGCTATCGCGATCAGCCAGACATTATTGCTTTGGTTCAGTTGAGTGCAGATCTGAGTCGCCAGGTGGTTGCGTATCACACATTGCGTAACAGGCTGATCGACATGCATGTGGTTGATACTCTGGTGCGCTGGAAGCTCGATCGGCTTGAGTGTGCCGCCAAACTGATGAACCGCTTCTATCTGATGGTGCTCGGGGGGGCTTTGATTTGCTTTGGTCTGGTGGCCTATACCCTGTGGCGGCGAAATCAGAAGCTGAGTGAGCTTTCTCACCAGACCGGTCTGCTGGCGCAGGCCAAAAGCGATTTTCTGGCCAACATGAGCCACGAGATACGCACGCCCATGAATGCCATCATCGGTTTCAGTTCGCTGGCCCTGCAAACCGAGCTGGATCAACAGCAAAGGGACTACCTTGGCAAGATCAAATCCTCTTCCGATACCTTGTTGCTGCTGATCAACGACATCCTCGATTTGACCAAGGTGGAATCAGGCAAACTGACGCTGGAAGAGATCGATTTCGATCTCAGCGAGCAGCTGGATTCGCTGGCGGGCATGTTTGCCGATCTGGCTGAACGCAAACATGTCGAGGTGATCATCTGCAAATCTTCCGATGTGCCGGTTTTCCTGCGTGGTGATCCCCTGCGTCTGGGGCAGGTGTTGGTCAACTTGGTCAATAACGCTATCAAGTTTACCGAGCGTGGTGAGGTGGAAGTATCGATTAGTTTGGCCAGCGCGCATCCCATGCGGATCCGCTTCAGTATCCGTGATACCGGTATCGGGATTGCGGAGGATAAGCAGGCTCATTTGTTTCAGGCATTTACCCAGATTGATGCCAGCAATACCAGAAAATATGGGGGGTCCGGCCTTGGCCTTAACATCTCCCAGCGCCTGGTGGAACTGATGGGCGGGCGGATCTCGGTGCAGAGCAAACCCGGGGTTGGCTCGCTGTTCCAGTTTGATATTCCCATGACTCAGGCTGTTTATGGCGTGGCCGGTCGTAAAGTTTTCTTCGAACATCAACCGCTGGTGCTGGTGATGGATGACAACGAGCTGGTGCTGGATCTGGCCAAAGATATCCTGACCCGCGCCGGCGTCAGAGTGCTTGCAGTCAATTCGCTTTCCCGTGCTCGTCAGGTGTTGCGGGAAGAGGGGCAGAGCCTGAAGCTGGCTATTCTCGACTGGCGGATGGGGCAGGAGGATGGGCTGGATCTGGCTCTTGAGATGTATCAGCACAGCCAATGGCGACGGATCCCCATTCTGATGATCAGTGCCTGGTCCAGAGATGGTCTGCACGGCAAGATGGAAAGCATCGGTCTGACCCATTTCCTGCCCAAGCCGATGACCGAAAACTCCCTGCTGGCCAAGGTGGATGAGCTGCTCAACGGCAGCTCTTATGAACACCACTTGCGACAAGCGGAAGCGCAAGGCGATCAGCAGCATTTCAAATCTCTGCTGCAGGGAACCCGGGTGTTGCTTGCCGAGGACAACCGGGTTAACCAGCAACTCATTATCGAATACCTGCGCCGGGTGGATGCAGTCGTGACCGTGGTCAACAATGGCCGCGAGGCGGTGGAACGCGTTGCCGAGCAGCCGTTTGATGTCATCCTGATGGATCTGCAGATGCCGGTGCTCGATGGCCTCGATGCTACCCGCCAGATCCGCAAGATGGTCGATAAGCACGATGTGCCCATCATTGCGTTGACCGCCAGTGCCATGCCGGGCGACAAGGAGCGTTGTCTGGGGGTCGGGATGAATGGCTATGTCACCAAACCGGTCAGCAAGCTCGATCTTTACAACAACCTGCTGCAGTGGGTAAAACCACAAGAGCTGGAGCAGAGCGGTATGCTGGAGGTGAAACCGCCCGACATGATGGGCGTGCTCGACCTGCAGGATGCGCTCAAGCGGCTGGAACAGGACAAGGAGGCGCTGCAGATCCTCTTCAAGCTCTTCATGTCGGAGCACAAGGATGACCTGTGGGAGATCCGCTCGGCCTTGCGCCGTCAGCAGCCGGATGTCGCGTGCAAACTGCTGCACACCCTCAAGGGGGTGTCGGCCAATATCTCCGCAGCCCGTTTGCAAGTGGTCGCCGGGGAGCTGGAGTGGCGGCTGCGGCAAAACGAGGTGCTGAGCGAAGCAGATCTTGAGCAACTGCAACAGGTATTCAGCCAGACCAGAGAGGAGGTATCCCACTTTCTTCTGACCGGTGAGCAGCATGAAAATACGTATAACCCCTATGCAACAGGTGATGATCGCCCCTCTCAGTGAATTAAATAGTAATTATTCTCATACCCCCTGGTTCGGGATATGATGACCCTTCGATTCAAATCGCCTCCAGCCGGAGGCGATTGTTTTCATTTCTGATGTCGACCCGTGAGAATGCTGTCTGCATCTGTGCGTTATGGCAGTTAAAAGGGCAAAGGTTGGTGGTGTGAGCGTATTTATACGATTGAGTTGGTTTTTCAGGGAGCAGTGGCGGCGGTATCTGATCGCCATATCTCTGCTGATGGTGGTGGCCTTGTTGACCGTCATTCCGCCCAAAGTGGTCGGCTGGGTGGTGGACGGCATTACCAGGGGATCCCTCGATAGCGCAACGCTGACGGGCTATCTGGCCGGCCTGTTTGGCCTCGGTTTACTCATCTACATGCTGCGTTATGCCTGGCGAGTCATGCTGTTTGGCGCCTCGTACCGGCTAGCCTTTGTGCTGCGCAACCGTCTGTTCAGCCATTTCACCAGGATGAGCCCCGATTTCTACCAGCGCCACCGCACCGGCGATCTGATGGCCCATGCCACCAACGATATTCAGGCGGTGGAGATGACAGCCGGGGAAGGGGTCTTGACCCTGGTGGACTCCATCATGGTCGGGGTGCTGGTGCTCTCCATCATGTGCAGCCAGTACTCCTGGCAACTGACTCTGCTCTCCCTGTTGCCACTGCCGGTGATGGCTTTTTTCATGAACCGCTTTGGCAAGCAGATCTACAAGCAGTTCAAATCAGCGCAGGGGGCCTTTTCCAAACTCAACAACAAAACCCAGGAGGCGCTCTCCGGTGTGCGAGTGCTCAAGTCCTACGCCGTTGAATCCCTAGAAGATCAAGGTTTTGCCGAACTGACCCGGCAGGCCGGGGAACGCAACATGGCGGTGGCCCGCATTGATGCCAAGTTCGATCCCGTCATCTATCTCTGCATCGGTTGCTCCTATTTTCTGGCGGTAGCGGGTGGCAGTGCGCTGGTACTCCGTGACGAGCTGACCTTGGGGGAGCTCACCAGCTTCACCATGTACCTCGGCCAGCTGATCTGGCCCATGTTCGCCATCGCCTGGTTGTTCAACATCATAGAGCGGGGCAGCGCCGCCTATTCGCGAATTGAAAGTCTGCTCGGCGAGCGCAGCGATATCGAAGAGCCGGCTCACCCACTTGCGCTGGTCTCGCCCTTCCCGTTGCAAGCCCGTGATGTGGGGTACCAGCTTGAGCAACGTACCCTGTTGCAGAGTGTGGATTTCACCCTGCAAGCTGGCGGTATGCTGGGGATTGTCGGGCGTACCGGTGCTGGTAAAAGTTCCCTGCTCAAACTGCTGATGCGGCTGGCCAATCCCACTGCGGGAGAGATCCGCATGGGGGATATTCCCATCTCGCAACTTGCGCTGGGTGAGCTGCGCAGCCAGTTTGCCTATGTGCCGCAGGAGCCATTCCTGTTTTCCACCACCATCGCTGCCAACATCGCCCTTGGTCGGCCTGATGCCAGCCGCGAGGAGGTGGAGCGGGTGGCGCGGATCGCCTGTGTCCATGACGACATCAGCCGTTTCCCCAAAGGCTACGAGACCGAAGTGGGGGAGAAGGGGGTGACCCTCTCCGGCGGCCAGAAGCAGAGGCTCGCCATCGCCCGTGCTCTGCTGCTGGAGGCGCCCATTCTGGTGCTCGATGATGCGCTCTCGGCGGTGGATGCCCACACCGAGCAGCAGATCCTGCACGCACTCAAGGCACACAAGCGCACCCTCATTCTGGTCAGCCACCGGATGACGGCGGTGGAGCAGGCCGATGAAATTCTGGTACTGGAGCAGGGGGCAGTCAGTGAGCGTGGCCGCCACGGCGCCCTGATGGTTCACAACGGCTGGTATGCAGATATGGTGCGTTACCAGCGTCTCGAAGAAGCAGTGGAGGAGAGCCAGTGAACCCGACCATCAAACGGCTGCTCGCCTATTGTGCCCGTTATCCGCGCTGGCTGATCCAGGCAGGGCTCTGCTTGCTGTTGGCCACCGGTGCCGAAGTGGCGGGCCCCCTGCTCATCAAGCTGTTCATCGATGACTATCTGACACCACGCCAGCTGGTGTGGCCCGCCATTGCGGCCATTGCGGCCGGCTATCTCGGTTTGCAGGTGCTCTCTGCCGCGGGTTTCTACCTGCAATCCCTGCGCTTTAATCGCATCGCCCAGGCGGTGGTGCAAACCTTGCGCGAGCAGGTATTTGCCACCGCGATCCGGTTGCCGGCCCGCTACTTTGACCAGCATCGCTCCGGCTCGCTGATTTCCCGCATCACCAACGACACCGAGGCGATCATGAACCTCTACGTGCAGGTGATTGGGCTGCTGGTGCAGAAGGTGGTGCTCTTGTGCGGCATTCTCATTTCCATGGCGCTGCTGGATCTGCGGCTGATGCTGGTGTGTGCCTGCCTGCTGCCGGCGGTGGGCGGAGTGATGTGGCTTTACCAGAAACTGAGCGTGCCTGTAGTGCGGGCGACCCGCAGCCTGCTCTCCGACATCAACAGCCGTCTCAACGAGTCGCTACAGGGGATGCCGGTCATTCAGGCCATGGTGCAGGAGCGCCATTTCGCCAACGCCTTTGCCGAGGTGAACCAGCAGCACTGGACGGCGCGCCTCAAGAGCCTCAAGATCAACGGCATCCTGCTGCGCCCGCTTATCGATCTCTTCTACATGATGGTGCTGATCGGCCTGCTGGCGCTGTTTGCCCACGAGGGGCTGAGTAGCGCGGGTGCCATTCAGGTGGGGGTGCTCTACGCCTTTATCAGCTATCTGGGGCGGATGATTGAGCCGCTTATCGAGATGACCAACCAGCTCAACCAGCTGCAGCAGGCGATGGTGGCGGGGGAGCGGGTCTTTGCCCTGCTCGATGAAACCCGCGAGAGTACCGACGGCGAGCAGCTCCCGCTGGAAGGGCGGGTGAGCTTCGAGCGGGTGGGATTCTCCTACGATGGCGAGCAGCAGGTGCTGCGTGACATAAGCTTTACCGCCACACCGGGCCAGATGCTGGCGTTGGTGGGCCACACCGGCAGCGGCAAGTCCACCATCATCAGCCTGCTGATGGGCTTCTATCCACTGGGTCAGGGTATTATCCGCTTTGATGATCACCCCATGGCGAGCCTGTCGCTCTCGGCGGTGCGCCGCAGTATCGGGCTGGTACAGCAAGATCCCTTTATCTTCGTCGGTACCCTGGCCGAGAACCTGCGGCTCGGCCGGGCTGGCATCGACGAGGCGCGGCTGTGGCAGGCGCTGACCGAGGTACAGCTGGCCGAGTTTGTGCGCAGCCTGCCGGATGGCTTGAACACCCTGATGGAGGAGGGGGGCAAGAATCTCTCCGCCGGGCAGCGCCAGCTGCTCTCCTTTGCCCGCGCGCTGGTGGGCGATCCGCGCATCCTCATTCTGGACGAGGCGACTGCCAGCGTGGACTCCCAGACCGAGTTGGCCCTCTCTTCGGCACTGGCGGCGGCGCGCCGCGGTCGCACTACCATCGCCATCGCCCACCGCCTCTCGACCATCGTCGATGCGGACGAGATTCTGCTGCTCTCTCGCGGGCAGGTGAACGAGCGGGGCAGCCATGGCGAGTTGATGGCCCTCGGCGGTCACTATGCCCAGCTGTTCGAGATGCAGAGTCAGGGGGCCTGGCTGGAAGAGAAGCGGGCCTGATCGACCGGCAAATGCACAAGAGGGAACCGTTGCGGTTCCCTCTTTTTTTGGGCAATGAAATAGCGGCAAGCGTGATCCGCGTCCTTGTCCAATGATGGTCATGCTGGCAACATGTTGTTTACATCAACTCATCGGATCAGTTCGCATATGGATTTGCAACGTTTGAAGGCCAACCTGGCGCTGCGGCTTTTTGCCTGGCGCTACATCCCCGTCATCGGGTTTTGTGCCCCGATCATCGAAGAGATGAACGCCAGGGCGCTGCGCATTCGCATTCCTCTTGGCTGGCGTACCCGCAACCATCTGGGCAGCATGTATTTTGGCGCGCTGGCCACCGGCGCCGATCTGGTGGGCGGTCTGCTGGTGATGGAGAAGGGGCGGCAGCGACGCAAGAAGGTGCACTTCGCCTTCAAGGATGTACAGGGGGAGTTTTTGAAGCGGCCCGAGGGGGATGTACAGTTTGACTGCGCAGCGGGGGAGGAGATCGACGCCATGATCGATGAATCGCTGGCCACTGGTCAGCGCATCAATCGCCCCATCCAAGTGGTGGCCACCTGTCCGTCATTGAACGGGGATGAGGCGATGGCGCGTTTTGTGCTGACCCTGTCGATCAAGGCCAGCTAGCGGGTTGCCGGAGAGTGGCTCCCCGAAACGGGTTTAGCCAATCTCCGGGCTGACGCCCTCTTTCACCACGACCTTCATGCCGTTGAAGTTGACCACCTGTTCGGCCACGATCTTGCAGCGCTTGCGGGTCTCCACCTGACCGTCCACCTCGACCAGCCCTTCGGCAACGAGCGCCTTGGCGGCGCCGCCACAATCGGCCCACCCCTGATGTTTGATAAGGTCACACAAGGCAACGAAGGGGTGACCTTCGAGCAGAAACGTCTCCATGGGAAATCCTCTAGATGGATGAATGCCGGATACAGCAGGGCGACTATTTTAGGCAGTTCGCTCAGGCAAAGAAAGGAAGAGGGGCCACTCGCTGCGAAAAAGTGGCCGATTGTCCTTGAGGTGACGCTTTCGCAAGTCCTGATGGAGAGGTGAGAGGGTCAACCGTGACGTATCGTGACGCACCTCGTCCCTGCTGGTGTGCCCACACTCTCCCCTGACTGTTAGGATCGGGCCACTCTCTATGGCCCAAGGAACTTCCCATGACACTCTCCCGACTGCTGCTGGCCTGCAGCGCCCTCACGCTGTGCGGCGTAGCGCAAGCCAGTACGCCGGTACAGTTTTCCCTGCCCGGGGTCAATCTGCCTGCCTCCCATCAGGTGGAAGGGGCGCGCGCCTCTCTGCTGTACGGTCGTACCGGTCAGGTGAAGGGGATCGATCTGCCGGTGTTTGCCCTCTCCGATGTGGATCGGTTCAGTGGCCTGCAGCTCGGGATCTTTCTCGGTGCCGGCCGGGTGCGCCACCAGTTTGGCGGGGTGGCCATCAATGCCGTCAACTGGCATGAGGGGCAGGATACCGGCGTCAATCTCGGGCTGGTCAACCTGACCAACAACGTACAGGGGATCAATTGGGGGGCGGTCAATATCGCCAAAGGCAATGCGCTGGCCAACGTCGGGCTGGTCAACTATGCCGAGCGCACCACCTTCCAGATAGGTTTTATCAATGCCACCAAACATCTCGACGGCTTGCAGATCGGGTTGGCCAACTATGCGGCCAACGGCGTTTTCCCCATTTTGCCGCTGGTGAACTTCCAGAAATCGTTCTGAGTGGGCGGTTCGCTTTGCGTTAAGCATCTTGGCTGATTACCCTGTGCCCCTTCTATCCGTGACACAGAGGTAACAGATGACGGTAGGGCAGATGAGTGCAATCGGAATTGGCTGGGATGTGCGGGGCTGGCAGGGTAGCGCCCAGGCGGTGGCCGTGGTGGGCTGGCAGGCCGACTCCAACAGCCTGCACTGGCTCGGGGTCTCGCCGCTGTTTCGCCTGAGCTCACGGGTGGCGCCGGATCTGGCTGCCTTGCTGCGTCCGGCCCTGCAGGACGAAGCCTTGCTTGCACAGGTCGCGGCCTGCCCGCAACTGGTGCTCGGTATCGATGCGCCGCTCGCCTTTCCCCGCGCCTTGCGCGACCTGCTTAACGGCCGGCCGCTCTCCTGCGCCGTGCCCGAGCGTGAGATAGATAACCCCTACGCCTATCGCGACTGCGAGCGCTGGTTGCATCAGCAATATGGCAAGAAGCCGCTGTCGGCCACCTTCGACCGGCTCGGTAACAACGCCACCCTGGCGCTCTCCATGCTGCCCAATCTGGCTGATCTGCAACTGGTGCCGACCGTCGCCCCGCAGGCCAGTCGCGCCGTGCTGGAGGTCTATCCGGCGCTGGCCAAGGTGGCGGGCAAGGCATCCCCTGCCAGACCCGAGCTGGCGGCGCTGCTGCCTGCCGATGTGGTGCCGGATACGGATCGCTACGATGCGGCGCTGTGTGCCTTGATGGCGCTGCAATATGCCGCTGGCGGTCGGGTCGCCCAACTGCCCGCCCTGTTGACTCCGCCAGCCGGGATGGCGCTGGATGAGGGGTGGGTCTACCACTTCGCCCGTCCATAGCGAGCAGAAAAAACGAATGCAAAGCAGTGCCGAATGGCATGGCTTCAGGCCAAAAGCCTGCGTTTAATCAGGAAAATGCCGGTTCGTGCCGTGACAGGGTGGCAATTCAATATCTTCATCCGATATATTGCCCCCTTTGCTGATCCTTTGTTGTGGTGATCCCGATGAAATCCGTTATCTCTATTCAGTCCCACGTGGTGTTCGGCTGTGCCGGCAACAGCGCCGCCGTTTTCCCCATGCGCCGTCTGGGTGTCGACGTGTGGCCTGTCAATACGGTGCAGTTTTCCAACCATACCCAGTACGCACAGGGCTGGCAGGGGATGGCGATGCCGGCGGGACACATCAGCGCGCTGGCCGAAGGGCTGGGCAATATCGGGGTGCTGGGCCAGTGCGATGCGGTGCTGAGCGGCTACCTGGGTTCAGCCGAGCAGGGTGACGAGATCCTCAAGGTGGTCAACGCCGTCAAGGCGGCCAATCCAGACGCCATCTACTTCTGCGATCCTGTGATGGGGCATCCCGAGAAGGGGTGCATCGTCGCCCCCGGCGTCACCCGTTTTCTGACCGAGCAGGCGCTGCCGGTGGCCGACATGATGGCCCCCAACCTGCTGGAGCTGGAGACCCTCTGCGATACCCATCTGGCGGATCTGGCGCAGACCCGCGCCGCCGCCCATCAGCTGCTGGCCCGTGGCGTCAAGCTGGTACTGGTCAAGCATCTGGGCCGCGCGGCGCAAGACCCGAGCCGCTTCGAGATGCTGCTGGCCACCCCGGATGGGGATTACCTGATTGCCCGCCCGCTCTACGACTTTGCCCGTCAGCCGGTCGGGGTTGGCGATCTTATCAGCGCCCTGATGCTGGCCAACCTGCTGACCGGCCACGATGCGGTGAGCGCCTTTGAGCGTACCAATGCGGCGGTGGACGCCGTGCTGCAAGAGACCTGGCGCCAGCAGGCTTACGAGCTGCAACTCATCGCCGCGCAAGAGGCCTTTGCCCTGCCAGAGGTTGAAGTGCGGGCGGTGAAACTACCCTGAGTCAGCGCAGACGTTCGTCTATCCCGACAAGAGATGGATTGCGGATGAAAAAGGCTTGCCAATGGGCAAGCCTTTTTGCTGTTTGCCGCATCGGGTGCGGCAAATCAATCAGGCGCGGGGATGGCGGAGGCGATAACGCTCTGCCATGGCATTGGCCGCTACCATGGCGGCGTAGACATCCTGTTCACTGACTGTCATCGGCATGTTGCCCATGGTATCGAGGGGATCGCAGGCCCGCTGCGCCACCTTGCGCCACTCGCTTTCATCAAAGTGGGTGAGCCCAAGCTCTTGCAGTGTCATCGGCAGGCCTGCACAGTCGATGATGCGCAACACCTCATCAAGTTCATGCTGCGGGGCACGCTCAAGCACCAGCTGGGTCAGCAGGCCGAAGACCACCTTCTCGCCATGCTGGGCACGATGGAGCTCAGCGATCAGTGACATGCCATTGTTGACGGCATGGGCAGCGGCCAGCCCACCGGCTTCTGCACCGACCCCGCTGAGGTAGATGGTGGCTTCGATGACCTGCTCCAGCGCCGGAGTGGAGACATGGTGGCGTATCGCATCCATCGCCAGCTCGATGTTTTCCCCCAGCAGTTCATAACAGAGCTTTGCCAGACCCAGCCCGGTACGTGAAGGGCGCTTGCCAACCAGATTGAGCCCGTCGGCTCGATAGCAGGCGCGTGCTTCGAAATAGGTGGCCAGGGCATCGCCGACACCTGCGGAAAAGAAGCGGGGAGGGGCGGCTGCAATGAGGGCAGTGTCAGCCAGCACTACGTCCGGATTTTGCGGCAGGAACAGATAGCGCTCAAATTCGCCCGCCTGGTTGTAGATGACTGCCAGTGCCGTACAGGGGGCATCCGTGGAGGCAATCGTCGGGAACAGCACAACCGGACGACGCAGATAGAAGGCCACGGCCTTGGCGACATCCAGCGTCTTGCCGCCGCCGATCCCGACAATCACGTTCGCGCCATATTGCTCGGCAAGGTGGGTCAGACGCTGGATCTCCTGTTCGGTGCATTCGTAGCGAAACTTGTCGACCACTCCACTGAGCCCTGCCTGCAGGATCCCCGCCAGGGCCTCCTCTTGCACCCGCTCAAGAATGAACTCGTCGCTGATGAGCAGCGCATTGTCACCAAAATCTTTAACGTGCTCATGGAGTTGTGGGAGAAGGTGTTGGCCGATGATGAACTTTTTGGGGGAGGTGACAGTACGGGGCAAAGTAGGCATCCATTATTCCTCAAGGCAGTAAACAACATAGATTTGATTATCAAATGGGTCTCACACGATACGCCTGCTGAAGCAAGAGATGAACAAGAAATGGGGCTCGTATTATCCCTTAATTAATCAATTTATTGGTTTTGTTGTATTTTGGCGCGAGCGACGGCGGGGGTTGAGGGGGGCTGGGTCAATGGCTGTTTCGTTGCTGTCTGTCGCAAGCCTATTGCTGCAACAAAAAGTCACGCTGCCACAAGCAGGGCCGGTCAGTTCGGCCCTGCTGTTTTGATAAGAGAAGCGGGGGGGAGTGTTCAGAGCATCTTGTAGAAGATAACCGTCGCCGCCAGCTTGCCATCGGCACCGAGGGCAAAATGGGGGATCTGGCCCGCCTCCTGATAGCCGAGTTGACGATAGAGGTGCGAGGCCACGTCACCTGCGCGAGTATCCAGCACCAGTAGCGAACGGCTCGCGGCATGGGCGCCTTGCTCTATTGCCTGCATCAGCGCACGGCCAATACCTTTTCCTCTCGCCGCTTGCAGGACCATCAGTTTTTCCACCTCGGCCCGGTGGCGGCCATTGGCATTGCCGCAGAGTGAGAGCTGAACGGCGCCCACAACGGCTTGCTGTTCAATGGCAAGCCACAGTTTCCGGCCCCCTGATGCCAGCTCTGCCGCCACCCCTTGCCAGTATTTAGCCCCATCCTCAACACGGAGGGGCGGTACAAAACCGACCGAGGCACCGCTGTCGACACAATCCTGCAGCAGGGCGATGAGGGCGGGCAGCAGATCCTCGATAGCGGGTACGTCAATAATCTCCATCCGACATCCTTTTCGTTGTATGAACGGCATCTTGCCTGCGGTTCAGCCACAGTGTGCTCGGGCCGTGATGCAAGGAGGCTGCGGCCAGTTAGCGGATCAGCCCCTGCTCCTTGAGCCAGCCAAAGAGCAGGCGGGAGACGGGGGATAGCTCGTCGAGATGGCTGCTGTCGAGCCAGCGCAGCTCGGCAATCTCGGCCGAGGCGATCGGGGTGCCGCTGGCCTGGCCGGTGTAGCAGCGCAGCCGCACCTCGACCCCGGCCGGTTTGCCATCGGCCTGGGCGCTGATCTCGCAGGCAAAGCGCAGGGTATCGGGTTGCAGGGTGACGGCCAGCTCCTCGTCAATCTCGCGGATCAGGGCCGCTTCGTCGCTCTCGCCCGGCTCGCGCTTGCCGCCGGGGATGTAGTAGATCGCCTTGCCGTGGGAGCGGGCGCAGAGCAGTTGCTGATCCTTGAAGGTGAGCCAGGCGAGTTTGTCGATCATCGGGTTGCATCCTCTGGTTGTGTGGTGGGTGTTGCCTGCATGTGCCTAGTGCACAGGGTGCGGTAGGAGTGGGGCTCCTCCATATCGGGAGCTAGCCCCAGCCGCGCTGCCAGCGCGAGCAGTTGCTGGCGAAATTCAGGCAGGCGTGCCTCGTCATCGGTCATGATGGCCAGCTCGGCGAAGTCGCCAATCCCGGCCAGATGATCCAGGGTGACGTGAAACGGGCCAAGGAAGTAGATACTGCGCTGTTTGGTGATCTCGAGGATCTGCCGGTAGTCCATGGTGAGGAGCATGCTGGCAGCCTTGTCGGCATCGCTGATATTGACCGCTTCGCAGCGATCCGCCTCGGGCCCCTTGACGATCCAGAGCTGGATGCCGGAGGGCTCCATGGTGCGGATCGCCAGACTCTTGCCTGCGCGGGCAAGGGCATCGTCCGGGGTGTCGAAGTAGCGATCCCGCTCCAGATTATCTTCCAGCATCACCTCCGGATTGAGGGCGAGCAGCGCCTTGAGGAAGGCGGGGCGATCTGCCAGCCGATATTTGAACTCGACTTCGAAGCGGCCCTGAAAGTGTGCCTGTGACATCAAGAAGATCCCTCTGTGAGTCTGTGTGGCAGGCAGCCTAGCAAAGTTGGTGCGCAGGCCAAAGAGAAGAAAGGGAGAAAGAGATCGGAAGATGGCCGCTGGGGGCTTGGCGGACAGCCTGCGGGGCAGAGAGGGGCCAAACCGATCACTATAAGTAGAATTTATGCCTTTTGGCTGAATGCCCTAATTTTTGTTTATATCGATTGGTGAGCCCGGCTTTCGGTTGTTGCACCCTGTTTTTTGCTTCTCCGGGGCGTTGGCCGCTTGCTACAAGGCAGATCTGTTGCTGCTGGCGACAAGATGACCGGCCCGGGTGGTGGACGAGGTGGATGAGGTGACTGAAATGGCGCCAGGCGTCGCCAGTCGGGGCCAAAAAAGCGGGCTGGCGCACACCGCCGCAGGGCCGGACTGGGCGAAGGCGGGGGCCTTGTGGTTTAATCTTGCCACTTTAGCGGTAGTGGGCGACAAGCCTGCTACCTTGCGTTGGCAAGATGCAGGTGAGCAAGATGCAAGTGACAGCAGAGAGCAAGTTTATCGGACTCGGGGTAGCGGGCAATTTCGCCGGTCATCTGGAGCAGGCGGGTGAAGCGTCGGATTTCGTGGCGGTCGTGGTGCGCGATACCACCGCGCCCAAGGCGCTGTTCCCCTTCTTCGTGCCGGGCCATCCGGGTCAGCTCGGGGTCTTTCCGCTGAGCAATAACGCCATCTTCCTGCCGGAAGCGGCGGTCAGCGGTGACGAGAAGGTGCAGATTGAGCCGGAAGTGGCGCTCTGGTGCGAGCTGGAGTATGCCGACAAGCAGGTGGTGGCGATCCATCCCCGTGCCTTTGGCGCCTATAACGACTGCTCCATCCGTCGTCCCAATGCCAAGAAGATCAGCGAGAAGAAGAACTGGGGCGAAGAGAGCAAGGGGTTGGCGGCCAACCTGCTGCCGCTTTCCGGTTTTGCCGCCGGCTGCGAGCTCGATGACTATCGCATCGCCTGCTATCTGGAGCGCGATGGCGAGCTGCATGCCTACGGGATAGACAGCGCCGCTATCGACTACAGCTACTTCCACGGCAAGCTGCTCGACTGGGCCATCGACAAGTTCAACCATCAACAGGATGAAGGTCCGGCGGAGCACATTCAGGGGCTGCTGGCGCAGGCGGGGCATCCTCCCCATGCGCTCATCAGCATCGGCGCCACCCGTTATACCCCGTTTGGCGAGACCCACTTCCTCAAGCCCGGCGACACCTCCTGCGTAGTGGTTTATCCGGGCAGCCGCTACAGCGAAGCGGAGATCCGCGAGGCGATCCGTACCCGCAGTTTTGGTGCCGATGTGTCGGTGCTGCTGCAAGCGGTGCAGGCACGCTAATCAGATTGGCCCGCAGGGAGGCTACAGCTATCCTGCGGGCTGCAACAAAGAGTCATTGATGAAGATTGATACTGTAACGCGGGCCGATTATCCGGCCCTGATCGCGCTGTGGGAGGCCTCGGTGCGGGCGACCCACCACTTCCTGCCCGAGGCCGAGATCCTCGCGCTCAAACCGCTTATTCTGGAGCACTACTTCGATGCGGTGACACTGCACTGTGCCCGGACGGAGGAGGGGCGCATTGCCGGTTTTTGCGGGCTATGCGATGGCAAGATAGAGATGCTGTTTGTGGCGCCGGCGGTGCGCGGCAGTGGCGTGGGTCGCCGGCTGGTGGAACATGCCATCGGCCAGTGCGGCGCGACGCTGGTTGACGTCAACGAGCAGAATGAGCAGGCGGTGGGCTTCTACCAAAAGATGGGGTTCGCCGTGACGGGCCGCTCGCCGCTGGATGGTCAGGGTAAACCCTATCCCTTGCTCCATATGGCGTTGCCGCCGCGATAGTCACTCAAGTGAAGTGAAAGTGATAACAAACGGGGGATGGCCTGCGCCATCCCCCGTTTTTGATCCTGCCGTTACTTGCTGGCGACCTTGCTGACCACCTTGATCAGCTGGTAGCGCAAGGAAGGGGCATCCGCTGGCACGTTGGTGAGCTGCTCCTTGCTCACGGTGAGCTGATACTGGTAGCCCGGCTCGAACTGGAAGCCTTCAATGTTTTGGTAGAAGAGCGTCCAGGGCTGCTGTTCGTCGCTGCGCACCTGCATGCACTGCATCGGCCCGACCCCGACACAATCGACCAGCTGGCTGTTGATGTAGAGGGTCTCACCCTGTGGGGCCGTGGTGCCCTGACAGGCGGTGAGCAGCAGGGCGGCGCTGACAAGCAGAGGTTTCATGGTGGACTCCTTCGAATTGAAAGGGGCATTAGAGCGACAAATAAAAAGGCGGTCAATGACCGCCTTTGTAACAAACCATGTCGACTCAAGCGCTTAGCGTTCGTCGATCGGGACGAACTTGCGCAGCGGCTCACCGATGTAGAGCTGGCGCGGACGACCGATCTTGCCATCCGGATCGGAGTGGAACTCGTTCCAGTGGGCGATCCAGCCGATGGTGCGGGAGATGGCGAAGATCACGGTGAACATGTTCATCGGGATGCCGATCGCCTTCATGATGATGCCGGAGTAGAAGTCCACGTTCGGGTAGAGCTTCTTGTCGACGAAGTAGGGGTCGGAGAGCGCAATGCGCTCCAGCTCCATGGCGACGTCGAGCAGCGGATCCTTGATCTGCAGCTCCTTGAGCACCTCGTGGCAGGTCTCGCGCATCACCTGGGCGCGGGGGTCGTAGTTCTTGTAGACCCGGTGACCGAAGCCCATCAGACGGAACGAGTCGTTCTTGTCCTTGGCGCGGGCGATGTATTCGGGGATGCGATCCACCGAGCCGATCTCCTCCAGCATGCGCAGGCAGGCCTCGTTGGCACCACCGTGAGCCGGGCCCCACAGGGAGGCGATACCGGCCGCGATACAGGCAAACGGGTTGGCGCCGGAGGAGCCAGCCAGACGAACGGTTGAGGTAGAGGCGTTCTGCTCGTGATCAGCGTGCAGGGTGAAGATGCGATCCATGGCGCGCTCAACCACCGGGTTGACCTTGTACTCTTCGGTCGGCACCGCAAACATCATGTGCAGGAAGTTGCCGGCGTAGGAGAGGGCGTTGCGCGGTTGCATGAACGGCTGGCCGATGGAGTACTTGAAGCACATGGCGGCCAGGGTCGGCATCTTGGAGAGCAGGCGGAAGGCGCAGATCTCGCGATGCTGTTCGTTATTGATATCGAGGGCGTCGTGATAGAAAGCGGAGAGGGCACCCACCACGCCACACATGATGGCCATGGGGTGGGAGTCACGACGGAAGCCGCGGAAGAAGAAGGCGATCTGCTCGTGCACCATGGTGTGACGGGTTACGGTGCGCTGGAATTCGGCGAACTGGGCCTTGGTCGGCGCCTCGCCGTAGAGCAGGATGTAGCAGACTTCGAGGTAGTTGGACTCTTTGGCCAACTGGGCGATGGGGTAACCACGGTGCAGCAAGACACCCTGATCCCCGTCGATATAGGTAATGGCGGACTTGCAAGAACCGGTCGCCATGAAGCCCGGGTCAAAGGTGAAATACCCTTGTGCACCCAGTTTTCTGACATCAATGACATCCGGTCCGACTGTTCCGGAGAGGATCGGCAATTCGACCGGATCTTTCCCGGGCAGGTGTAGGGTGGCTATCTTATCAGCCATAGCACGTCTCCTTTGCTCTTTATAATTTGGTTCCAGTCCTACTCTATTACGACTTTTATGACGCTGGCAAAGGTTGTTACCCATACCGAGGTGGCTGGAGCGCCTTATTTGAAACAGAGTTCCCTATCAATGTCAATTTTGCTGGATGGCCATTAATTAAATGTTAAATAAAATATGCGATCAGGTTTGCGGTTTTGTGTTTTCTTTGTAGCTATTTGATTGTCTTCGGTTAAGCCCGCCGATATACTGCGCCACGTGGGTCATGGCTGCGGGTGTTTGAAACGCTTTGGCAAAGCCTGATGTGAAACCGAAAACCGGATTTTTGGCTTTTTCAGAGTGTTTTGGTAACAAATAACCAACAATCACCATCCCGTGCCCTCAGAAACGAGTTAAAACAATAACTAACGTGCTCAATGGAGCTGAGTGGGCAAGCGTGAAAAAGAAACAGAGACCGGTCAACCTCGACCTACAGACGATCAGCTTTCCTGTCACTGCCATTGCATCCATCCTGCACCGTGTATCAGGGGTAATCACCTTTGTTGCACTGGGCATCTTGCTGTGGATGCTTGGTACTTCACTCGCCTCTCCCGAAGGGTTTGAAACCGTGGTTGCCATCATGGACAACTTCCTGGTCAAACTCGTGCTGTGGGGGATCCTGACTGCGCTGGCATACCACATCGTGGGCGGCTTGCGTCATCTGGTCATGGATATGGGCTATTGGGAAGAGCTGGAATCCGGCAATCAGAGCGCCCGTGTGGCCTTCGTGATCACCGCGGTTCTGGCAGTATTGGCGGGAGTGCTTGTATGGTAACCAATTCTGCAACCTTCGGGCGCAGCGGCGTACACGATTACATCCTGATCCGCGCCACCGCCCTC
Source organism: Aeromonas sp. FDAARGOS 1410 (assembly GCF_019048745.1). Lineage (NCBI taxonomy): Bacteria > Pseudomonadati > Pseudomonadota > Gammaproteobacteria > Aeromonadales > Aeromonadaceae > Aeromonas > Aeromonas sp. FDAARGOS 1410. Next base: position 2,488,337 of record NZ_CP077401.1, read on the forward strand.
ATCATGAGCTGTTATGTCCTCTATCTGGTCGGTTTTGTCGCGTTCAACGACATCACCTACGAGGTGTGGACCGGCTTTTTCGCCAACACCTTCACCAAGGTCTTCACCCTGTTGGCTCTGCTGTGCGTACTGATCCATGCCTGGATCGGTCTGTGGCAGGTGCTGACCGACTATATCAAGCCAGTGGGATTGCGCGGTGCGCTGCAGTTCGCGCTGGTCGTGGTGCTGTTTGTCTATCTGATGACGGGTTTCGTCGTGCTGTGGGGTGTGTAAGGTGACTATTCCAACTCGTGAATTTGATGCGGTCGTGATTGGTGCCGGTGGTGCCGGCATGCGCGCCGCGCTGCAGATTGCCCAGTCCGGCAAGAGCTGCGCTCTGTTGTCCAAGGTCTTCCCGACCCGTTCTCACACTGTCTCCGCCCAGGGCGGCATCACGGTTGCGCTGGGCAATGCCCACGACGACAACTGGCAGTGGCACATGTATGACACCGTAAAAGGCTCCGATTACATCGGTGATCAGGAAGCCATCGAGTACATGTGCAAGACCGGCCCCGAAGCCATCTATGAGCTGGAGAACATGGGCTTGCCCTTCTCCCGTTTCGACAACGGCACTGTCTACCAGCGTCCGTTTGGCGGTCAGTCCAAGAATTTCGGTGGCGAGCAGGCTGCCCGTACTGCGGCTGCGGCCGACCGTACCGGCCACGCCCTGTTGCACACCCTCTATCAGCAGAACGTCAAGAACAAGACTACCGTCTTCTCCGAGTGGTATGCGCTGGATCTGGTGAAGAACCAGGATGGCCACGTGGTGGGTTGTACCGCCATCGATATGGAGAGCGGCGAGGTCGTCTACTTCAAGGCCAAGGCCACCGTGCTGGCCACCGGCGGCGCCGGTCGCATCTACCAGTCCACCACCAACGCCCACATCAACACCGGTGACGGTGTCGGCATGGCGCTGCGTGCCGGCGTCGGCGTGCAGGACATGGAGATGTGGCAGTTCCACCCGACCGGCATTGCCGGGGCAGGGGTGCTGGTAACCGAGGGATGTCGCGGTGAAGGCGGTTATCTGCTCAATAAAGATGGCGAACGCTTCATGGAGCGTTATGCCCCCAACGCCAAGGATCTGGCCGGTCGCGACGTGGTGGCCCGCTCCATCATGATCGAGATCCGCGAAGGGCGTGGCTGCGACGGTCCCTGGGGCCCGCACATCAAGCTCAAGCTGGATCACCTCGGCAAAGAGGTGCTGGAATCCCGTCTGCCGGGCATCTGCGAGCTCTCTCGTACCTTCGCCCACGTGGACCCGGTCAAAGAGCCCATCCCGATCATCCCGACCTGCCACTACATGATGGGCGGCGTGCCGACCAACGTGAATGGCCAGTGCCTGACCCAGGACAAGAACGGCAACGATGTGCCGGTGGTCGGTCTGTTTGCGGTGGGCGAAATTGCCTGTGTCTCCGTACACGGTGCCAACCGTCTGGGCGGCAACTCCCTGCTGGATCTGGTGGTGTTCGGCCGCGCGGCCGGCATGCATCTGGTCAACACCCTGGGCGAGATGGATCACGGCCGCGATGCCTCCGAGTCGGATCTCGATGCCGCACTGGCCCGCTTCAACCGCTGGGAAAATACCCGCAGCGGCGAAGACCCGGTGCAGATCCGCAAAGACCTGCAGCGCTGCATGCAGAACAACTTCTCCGTATTCCGTGAAGGTGCGGCGATGGCTGAAGGGTTGGCCGAGCTCAAGGTTATCCGCGAGCGCCTCAAGTCAGCCCGTCTGGATGACACCTCCAAAGAGTTCAACACCCAGCGCATCGAGTGTCTGGAGCTGGACAACCTGATGGAGACGGCGTTTGCCACGGCGGTTGCCGCCAACTTCCGTACCGAGAGTCGCGGTGCTCACTGCCGCTTCGACTTCCCGGATCGCGACGATGAGAACTGGCTGTGCCACAGCCTCTATCATCCGGACACCGAGTCCATGACCCGTCGCGCTGTCAACATGTCACCCAAGACCCGTGAGGCGTTCCCGCCCAAGGTCCGGACTTACTGATTGCGGAGCCAGCCCTATGAACGTCACTTTCTCTGTCTACAGATACAATCCGGATGTTGATAACGTCCCCCATATGAAGGAATATCGTCTTGATATTCCTGAAGGTTCCGACATGATGGTGCTCGATGCACTGATCCAGTTGAAAGAGCTGGATCCCACACTCGCCTTCCGCCGCTCCTGCCGCGAAGGGGTCTGTGGATCTGACGGCATCAACATGAATGGCAAGAACGGTCTTGCCTGCATCACCCCGCTTTCCGATCTGCTGAAGAAGGGCAATAACGTGGTTATCCGCCCCTTGCCCGGCCTGCCGGTGATCCGGGATCTGGTGATCGACATGACCCAGTTCTACACCCAGTGGGAGAAGGTCAAACCCTTCCTCATCAATGAAGACAAATTGCCGCCCGTGCGTGAGCACCTGCAATCCCCCGAAGAGCGCGCCAAGCTGGATGGCCTGTACGAGTGCATTCTCTGTGCCTGCTGCTCCACTTCGTGCCCCTCCTTCTGGTGGAACCCCGACAAGTTCATCGGTCCGGCCGGGCTGCTTGCCGCCTACCGCTGGCTGGCTGACAGCCGCGACACCGCGACCACCGAGCGACTGGGTAATCTGGATGACGCCTTCAGCGTGTTCCGTTGCCACGGCATCATGAACTGCGTGAACGTCTGTCCGAAAGGCTTGAACCCGACCAAGGCGATTGGCCAGATCAAGTCGATGTTGCTCAATCGGGCTGTTTAGTATTCGGGCCGGCCAAGGTCGGCCCTGCTTCCGGACAGCCATCCCACCCGTGGCAGGATGGCTGTTTGAACCCTACAAGCTGCGTAGCAGTAACAAGAAGTACAAGGGATAGAAATGCATAACGGCGTGATGAAGGCCTGGTTGGAGTCATCTCACCTGGCTGGTGCGAATGCAAGCTACATTGAGGATTTGTACGAATCCTTCCTGGAAAATCCTGACTCCGTATCCGATGAGTGGCGCAGCCTGTTTAGCGAGCTGCCCCAGGTCAATGGCCATGCGGTTGAACAACCCCACTCCCAGGTCCGCGATTATTTCCGTCGTCTGGCCAAGGATCCCTCCCGTTACAGCGCGCCTGTCTCCGATCCGCAAGTGGATGCCAAGCAGGTGCGGGTACTGCAACTGATCAACGCGTTCCGTTTCCGTGGTCACCAGAATGCCAATCTGGACCCGCTCGGTCTGTGGCAGCGCGATACCGTCGCCGAACTGGATCCGGCATTCCACAACCTGCAGGGCGCAGACATGGAGGCCACCTTCAATGTGGGCTCCTACGCCATCGGTCGCGAGACCATGGTGCTCTCCGATCTCTACGCCTCGCTGAAGAAGACCTATTGCGGCTCCATCGGCGCCGACTACATGCACCTCACCTCGACCGAGGAGAAGCGCTGGCTGCAACAGCGTCTCGAATCCATTGAAGGGAAGGGGAGTTACACCCTCGAAGAGAAGACCCGCTTCCTCGACAACCTGACCGCCGCCGAAGGGCTGGAAAAATATCTGGGTGCCAAGTTCCCGGGGGCCAAGCGCTTCTCGCTGGAAGGCGGCGACGCCATGATCCCCATGCTGAAAGAGCTGATCCGTCGCGCCGGTGAGCAGGGCTGCAAAGAGGCCGTTATCGGCATGGCCCACCGCGGCCGCCTCAACGTGCTGATCAACGTGCTGGGCAAACGCGCTCAGGACCTGTTCGACGAGTTTGCCGGCAAGCACGGCGAATCCTGGGGCACGGGCGACGTGAAGTACCACATGGGCTTCTCCTCCGACTTCGCCACCCCGGGCGGTAACGTTCATCTGGCGCTTGCCTTCAACCCGTCTCACCTCGAGATCGTCAACCCTGTGGTCATCGGCTCGGTGCGAGCCCGGATGGATCGTCGCGGTGACAAGGATGGTTCCAGCGTGCTGCCCATCACCATTCACGGTGACTCGGCCATGGCCGGTCAGGGCGTGGTGGCCGAGACCTTCAACATGTCTCTGACCCGTGCCTATGGCGTGGGCGGGACGGTGCGAATCGTCATCAACAACCAGGTCGGTTTCACCACCTCCTATCACCGTGACCTGCGCTCCACCGAATATTGCACCGACATCGCCAAGGCGGTGCAGGCGCCGGTGCTGCACGTCAACGGTGACGACCCGGAAGCCGTGGTGCTGGTGACCCAGATTGCGCTGGATTATCGCAACACCTTCAAGCGCGACGTGGTGATCGAGCTGGTTTGCTACCGCCGTCACGGCCACAACGAGGCCGACGAGCCGAACGCGACCCAGCCCTTGATGTACCAGAAGATCAAGCAGCACCCGACCCCGCGCAAGATCTACGCCGATCAGCTGGTGGCCGAGGGGAGCATTGCCCAGGAGCAGGCGACCACCCTGGTTAACGAGTATCGCGAAGCGCTGGATCGCGGCGAGCGGGTGAGCAAAGAGTGGCGGCCGATGGAGCTGCACTCCGTCGACTGGACACCCTATCTTGGCCACGACTGGAACATGGCCTATGACAGCACAGTGCCGATGGATCACCTCAAAGCCCTCGGCGAGCGGGTGAGCCAGTATCCGGCTACCCACGTGCTGCAGCGTCAGGTCGAGAAGATTTACGAAGACCGCCGTCTGATGGCTGCCGGCGAGAAGCTGGTGGATTGGGGCTTTGCCGAAACCCTGGCCTACGCCACTCTGGTGGACAAGGGTTCCCGCATCCGCTTTACCGGTGAAGACTCCGGCCGTGGCACCTTCTTCCACCGCCACGCCGTGCTGCACAACCAGACCGATGCCAGCACCTACACCCCGCTGTGCAACCTGCACGACGAGCAGGGGCCGTTCGAGATTTACGACTCGGTACTGACCGAGAACGCGGTACTGGCCTTTGAATATGGCTACGCCAGCGCCGAGCCGGCCGGCCTCACCATCTGGGAAGCCCAGTTCGGTGACTTCGCCAACTGCGCTCAGGTGGTGGTCGACCAGTTCCTCTCCTCCGGCGAGCAGAAGTGGGGCCGGATGTGCGGCCTGACCATGCTGCTGCCGCACGGTTACGAGGGGCAGGGGCCGGAGCACTCCTCCGCCCGTCTGGAGCGTTATCTGCAGATGTGCGCCCAGCACAACATGCAGGTGTGCGTGCCCTCTACCCCGGCTCAGGTATTCCACATGCTGCGCCGTCAGGTGGTACGTCCGATGCGCCGTCCGCTCATCGTGATGACGCCCAAATCCCTGCTGCGCCATCCGCTGGCGGTGAGCAAGCTCGAAGATCTGGCGGAAGGCACCTTCCAGAACGCCATTGGCGAGATCGACGCGCTGGATCCGAAAGCGGTCAAGCGGGTGGTCTTCTGCTCCGGCAAGGTCTATTACGACCTGCTCGAAGCCCGTCGCAAGGCGGAGCAGAAGGATGTGGCGATCGTGCGGATCGAACAGCTCTACCCCTTCCCGGAAGAGGAAGTGCGCGCCATTCTGGCCGATTACAGCCACGTCACCGATTTTGTCTGGTGTCAGGAAGAGCCGCAAAACCAGGGCGCCTGGTACTGCACCCGTCACAACTACGATGAGGTGCTGCCGACCGGAGCCACCCTGCGTTATGCCGGTCGTCCGGCGTCCGCCTCACCGGCGGTTGGTTACATGTCCGTCCACGCCAAGCAGCAGAAAGCCTTGGTGGAAGATGCCCTTACTCTGGCCTAAGCCCTGAACAAGAAGTAACAAGGAACTGATTAGATGACTATCGAGATCAAGGTACCGGACCTGCCGGAATCAGTGGCGGATGCCACCATTGCCACCTGGCACAAGAAGCCGGGTGATCTGGTTGCCCGTGATGAAGTGCTGGTCGACATCGAAACCGACAAGGTGGTGCTGGAAGTGCCGGCACCGCAAGCTGGCGTGCTGGGCGACATCCTGCAGGCAGAGGGGGCAACCGTCCTCTCCCGCCAGCTGATCGCCACCATCAAGGCGGCTGCCGTAGCTGGTGAAGAGACCAAGGAGAAGCCGGCCGAAGCGGTTGCCGATGATGGCGCCGAGGCCTTAAGCCCCTCCGTGCGTCGTCTGATTGGCGAGCACGACATCGACGTGGCCAAGCTGACCGGCACCGGCAAGGGCGGTCGCATCACCAAGGATGATGTGGAAGCCTACATCAAGGCGCTGAGCAAGCCTGCCGCAGCCGCTCCGGTAGCTGCTGCGCCGGTCGCACCGGTTGCCGCTCTGGCCGGTCGCAGCGAGAAGCGGGTGCCGATGACCCGTCTGCGCAAGCGCATCGCCGAGCGTCTGCTGGAAGCGAAAAACACCACCGCCATGCTGACCACCTTCAACGAGGTCAACATGAAGCCCATCATGGATCTGCGCAAGCAGTACGGCGAGATCTTCGAGAAGAAGCACGGCATCAAGCTCGGCTTCATGTCTTTCTACGTGAAGGCGGTAGTGGAGTCCCTCAAGCGCTATCCGGAAGTGAACGCCGGGCTGGATGGTGACGACATCGTCTACCACAACTACTTCGACGTCAGCATCGCCGTCTCCACCCCCCGTGGTCTGGTGACCCCGGTGCTGCGCGATTGCGACAACATGAGCCTGGCCGACATCGAGAAGGCCATCAAGGATCTGGCCGGCAAGGGCCGCGACGGCAAGCTGACCGTGGATGAGCTGACTGGCGGCAACTTCACCATCACCAACGGTGGTGTGTTCGGCTCCCTGATGTCCACCCCGATCATCAACCCGCCCCAGAGCGCCATTCTGGGCATGCACAAGATCCAGGATCGCCCGATGGCTGTTGACGGCAAGGTCGAGATCCTGCCGATGATGTACCTGGCCCTCTCCTACGATCACCGTCTCATCGACGGGCGCGAATCGGTAGGCTTCCTGGTCTCCGTCAAGGAGCTGCTGGAAGATCCGACCCGCCTGCTGCTGGACGTCTGAGCAACCAACTGAAAGATAACGAGGGGCCCCCGAGGCCCCCACTCACAGGGGATTGAGAAACACGAGCCCCGGACGGAAATACCTACAACACGGATAGAGCATCTATGAATCTGCATGAATATCAGGCAAAACAGCTGTTTGCCGAGTATGGCCTGCCGGTCTCCGAAGGTTATGCCTGTGCTACCCCGCAGGAAGCGGCCGAAGCGGCCGACAAGATTGGCGGCAATACCTGGGTCGTCAAATGCCAGGTACACGCCGGTGGCCGCGGTAAAGCGGGCGGCGTGAAAGTGGCCAAGAGCAAGGATGAGATCCGTGCCTTCGCCCAGAACTGGCTGGGCAAGAATCTGGTGACCTACCAGACTGACGCCAACGGCCAGCCGGTCACCAAGATCCTGGTTGAATCCTGCACCGACATCGCCAAAGAGCTCTACCTGGGCGCCGTGGTTGACCGTGGCTCCCGTCGCGTGGTCTTCATGGCCTCGACCGAAGGTGGCGTGGACATCGAGAAGATCGCCCACGAAACCCCCCATCTGATCCACAAGGCCACCCTGGACCCGCTGGTTGGCCCGCAGCCCTATCAGGCCCGCGAGCTGGCCTTCAAACTGGGTCTGGTCGGCGATCAGATCAAACAGTTCACCAAGATCTTCATGGGTCTGGGTCAGATGTTCCTCGACTGCGACTTCGCGCTGCTGGAGATCAACCCGCTGGTGATCACCGCGCAGGGCAACCTGCACTGCCTGGACGGCAAGATCAACATCGACGCCAACGCCCTCTATCGTCAGCCCAAGCTGCGCGAGATGCACGACCCGTCTCAGGATGACCCCCGCGAAGCGCACGCTGCCCAGTGGGAGCTCAACTATGTGGCCCTCGATGGCAACATCGGCTGCATGGTCAACGGCGCGGGTCTGGCCATGGGCACCATGGACATCGTCAACCTGCACGGCGGCAAGCCGGCCAACTTCCTTGACGTCGGCGGCGGCGCCACCAAGGAGCGCGTAACCGAGGCGTTCAAGATCATCCTCTCCGACAGCAACGTCAAAGCGGTGCTGGTCAACATCTTTGGCGGCATCGTGCGTTGCGACATGATCGCGGAAGGCATTATCGGTGCAGTCAAGGAAGTGGGGGTCAAGGTGCCCGTCGTGGTCCGTCTGGAAGGCAACAACGCCGAGCTGGGTGGTATCAAGCTGGCCGAGAGCGGCCTCAACATCATTGCGGCCAAGAGTCTGACCGATGCCGCGCAGCAAGTCGTCAAAGCAGCGGAGGCCAACTGATGAGCGTACTGATCAACAAGGACACCCGAGTCATCTGCCAGGGTTTCACCGGCGGTCAGGGTACTTTCCACTCCGAGCAGGCGCTCTCCTACGGCACCCAGCTGGTCGGCGGCGTCTCCCCGGGCAAGGGCGGCACCACCCATCTGGGCCTGCCGGTGTTCAACACAGTCCGTGACGCAGTCGAAGCGACCGGCGCCACCGCCACCGTCATCTATGTGCCGGCACCGTTCTGCAAGGATGCGATCCTGGAAGCGATCGACGCGGGCATCAAGCTCATCGTCACCATCACCGAAGGCATCCCGACGCTGGATATGCTGGACGTCAAAGTGAAGCTGCAAGAGACCGGCGTGCGGATGATCGGCCCCAACTGCCCGGGTGTGATCACTCCGGGTGAGTGCAAGATCGGCATCATGCCTGGCCACATTCACAAGCCGGGCAAGGTGGGCATCGTCTCCCGCTCCGGCACCCTGACCTACGAAGCGGTCAAGCAGACCACTGACGAGGGCTTTGGCCAGTCCACCTGCGTCGGTATCGGTGGCGACCCCATCCCGGGCTCCAACTTTATCGACATTCTGGAGATGTTCCAGAACGACCCGCAGACCGAAGCGATCGTGATGATCGGCGAGATCGGCGGCAACGCCGAGGAAGACGCGGCCGCCTATATCAAGGCCCACGTCACCAAGCCGGTGGTCTCCTATATCGCCGGTGTTACCGCGCCTCCCGGCAAGCGGATGGGCCACGCTGGCGCCATCATCTCCGGTGGCAAGGGTACCGCCGCCGAGAAGTTTGCTGCGCTGGAAGATGCTGGCGTGAAAACCGTCCGCTCTCTGGCCGATATCGGCAAGGCCCTGCGTGAAGTGACCGGCTGGTAATTCCTGCTAGCCCGTTATCTCTAATAAAATGCCGCCCAATGGGCGGCTTTTTAATGGGTTCTAAGTGTAGTGTTTCACAAAAATAGAACTGTGAGTTGTATAGCTTCGTGTTTGGTCTATTCATCGCTAAAGACATATGGCATATTGGGGTGAGATACAGATTTATATTAACTATTTTTGTGTGGTATGCCTTGAATCAAGAGTGAGGAATGAAGCTCAGAGGTAAGCCACAGAATAAATGCTAAGGCATTCATATGCGAACAAATTACGTTCTAGTCGACTTTGAAAGTGTTCAACCGGAAAGATTAATTGTTCTAAATAAAGAGTGCTTTAAATTATTTGTCTTTGTAGGTGCAAACCAGTCAAAGCTTTCTTTCGAAACGGTATCAGTAATTCAACAGCTGGGTGATAGAGCTCAGTATATCAAGATAGCAGGCACAGGTCCTAATGCACTGGATTTTCATATCGCATACTATATTGGACAGCTTGCATCATCTGATCCTGAAGGCTTCTTTCATATAATATCTAAAGACAAGGGATTTGATCCGTTAATTCAGCACCTCAAAGATAATAAAATTTTTGCTGCTAGAGTGAGTAATGTGCTGGATATTCCAATTATAAAAAACCAGAATGCAAAAACTCCAATGGAGCGTAAGTCGGTCGTCATTAATAAACTTCGACAACTAAAAACATCAAGGCCAAGCACTCTTGCGACTTTAAATAGTACCATCTCATCACTTTTTCAGAAAAAACTAACTGAACAGGAAATCGGAAATATTGTTGACAGTTTGGTATCAGAGGGATTTATTGTAGTTAATGGGGTGAAGATTTCATACTTAAAGGAATTGATTATTTAATGATTTATAATGGGTGGCCTAAGGTTTGAGCAACTACCAACTTGTTGATTGGTAGGTTTTGTGAAAGCTTAACCTGTTACTTTTTCACATTCTCTTTACCAAGGCAGCTTACCTGTCTCCAAGCAGATAAAATCCCGTGTATTAAAATCATTGCCTTCTATCATTTCAACCAACTTATTTGCTGACTGCTCTGGTGTCAGTGTTGCATCAGCAGGAGCCATTTTGGTAAGTAATGCTCCTGGGTGAACAGAGATAACTTTTATGCCCATGCTCTCCAGATCATCAGCCATACACAGTGACAGCATGTTTTGAGCTGCCTTTGCTATGCGATAGGAGAAAGAGCATTTTACTCCTTTGGCTGCGCCTGCCGCTTGCATATTTAATGAGCCTCTCCTTGAACTGATATTTACGATCAAGGATGGGGGTAATACATTTTGATTACTCAATACGGCATTAACGGTTGATAGCGCACCGACACAGTGGGTCTTAAATTCATAAACCAGCTGGTCGCCGGTGCTATGCCTTGTATCGATCCCCGGGGTGCCAGCAGAGCCTGCATTATTTATGACGATATCTACAGCTCTGTCTTGGATAAAACAAAATAGCTGTTCTTCATAATTTTCATGGGTGACATCGGTTATCAGCACAGAGACGGCAGGGTAGAGAGTAGTGAGCATGTCACAAGCGCTGGTGGTTCTGACCACGGCGTAAACCTGATATCCGCGCTCGTAAAATGTCTGAACCAGCGCTAACCCCAATCCTCTGCTCGCTCCGGTTATCAACACTGTTTTCATCACTCAACCCATCCAGCCACATTGTTATTGAACGCCAATCCTCGGTTTCGAATAACGAGGCGTATTCAGACGATCGGGGGGTTAGTATGCCACAGCCTTCGCCTGCGGCCAGAATCGAGTAACCCCAGATTGTTACGCTGTTGCAACCAAGTTGGCTAATGCTGTTGCGCTGGTGAATCAATCCTGCCGCCGCTTGGGGCAACCCGCTGGCCATGCTGGTTGCCAATCCCCCTCCGATTTGGGTTAAAGGGCCAAGCCGAACTCGGGTTTGCTCCCGCTTATTGACCCTTGCGAAGCGTTCCTCGCAATCCGTTCTGACTATCACGCCGCCCCATAAAAATGCCGACCCAAAGGTCGGCATGTTGTTTTTAAGAGGCGCAGATCTGGTTGCATTCGCTCAGATCGCCGCTGACCAGATGCTCACCCTCGCCATTGCGCCTGAACCCTATTGGCTAAAGACCGTCTGCCCGCGAAAGACGGTGCGGGTGACTTTGGTATCGGCGATCTGCTCCGGTTTGCCGGCGGCGACCAGCTGGTAGAGATCCCGATCCAGCACGATAAAGTCGGCCGATTTGCCCGCTTCGATGGAGCCGCAGATAGCCTGCTGGCGCACCGCACGGGCGCCGTTGATGGTGTAGGCATCCAGCATCTGGTCGAGGGTGATGCGCTGGCTCGCCCGAAAGTCATCGCCGCTTTGGGGAGCGTGGTTGACCCCGGCGGCCATATTGGCGAAGGGGCGCGGATCGCGGCTATCGACCGGCGCATCGCTGCCGGCCACCAGAATGGCCCCCGCCTTGCGCGAGCTGGCCACCGGATAGAGCGCCTGCTTGAGATACCCCTTGGGATCGTACATCGCCTCGTGCAGGGATTGCCCCTTGCGGGTCGGCTGGATAAAGGGGGTGACCAGCATGTCGTATTCGGGCTGGGGGTTGGTCCAGGCGTAGGTGAAGGTGAGGTAGAGGCCAAGCTGGCCGAGCCGCTGCTGATCGTCCGGATGAACCACCTGCAGATGGGCGAGGGTGTGGGGAGTGCCGTGATCGCCGTTGCTGGCGCGGGCCGCCTCCAGCGCATCGAGGGCCATGCGGGTGGTGCGATCGCCGATGCTGTGCATATGGATGCTAAAGTCCGCCTTGTCGAGCGCCCCCACGTAGCGGTTCAGATCGGCGGCGCGGTAGTTGACCAGCCCCTTGCTGCCGGCATCCTCGCTGTTGGCGGTGATGGTGACCTGTTCGCCACCCTGATCCGCGGCGAGGTGGGGGGTCTGGTAGTTGGTCAGCATGCCGGCGTTGGGCAGGAAGGGGGGCGTGCTGAAAGGATCCCCCTCCAGTACCCCGTCGAGGAAGATCTTGACCGCATCGGCCTTGATCAGCGGATCGCCGGCAAACTGGTCGCGCACCCGGCTGGCCTTGGCCAGATGGCCGCCGATATCGAGCTTGCCGCTGTAGTCATCCTCGTGAAAACAGGTGGCGGCGGTGACCCGCATATTGAGCAGCCCCTTCTCTTCCATCTCCTGCAGGCGATCGCGGATAAAGTCGGTGGCGCAGGCATCCTGAATGCTGGTGATGCCGCGCGAGGCCATCAGGGTCGAGACGGCGGGCAGGATCTGGCGATACTGGTTCGCCGCCTGCTCGTCACGGGCGCTGAGCAGGCCGCTGTCGGGGGAAGGGATGGCGCTGCGGGCCCCCTCGCGAATAACGCCACTATCGAGATCCACATAGGGTTTGAAGGAGGCAAAGAGGCCGCCCGGCGCCAGGGTGGCGGCGGTGAAGCCAACCTGTTTGCCGCTTTTATCGGTCGCCTGTGCCAGTGCCCGCGAGTTGTAGGCGCTGGCGTGGCCATCGACCCCGGCCAGCACCACCGGATTGTCGGGGGCGGCAGCATCGAGAGCCGCCAGCACGGTTTTATAGGCGGCGGTGGGGGCGTTGCCCTCGTAGGGAGACCATTGGTTGATCACCAGCCAGTCGCCAGCCTTGGGGGCGTAGCGGGGCAGGCAGCTTTTCACCTTGGCCGCCAGCTCGCCGAGATCGACCGACTTGCCGTCGAGATCGCACATATCGAGGGCCACCGTGCCCAGCAGGTGGATATGGTTGTCGTGCAGCCCCGGCAGCACCATCTTGCCTTGCAAGTCGACCACCTGGGTGTCGGGAGTGCTGAGTGCCTCGGCCCCCTGCCGGTTGCCCACATAGAGGAATTGGCCGCCGCTCACCACCATGGCCTCTGCCACCTGGCGCTGACCATCCTGAGTGTGGATCTTGCCGTTGAGATAAAGAGTGCGTGCGGCGGTGGGCGGCTGCCCCTGCTGGCAACCCGCCAGCGTGGCGGCCAGCAGCGGGGCGAGCAGCAAAAAAGTGCGGGAACGGGCGTGATGTGGTGCCTTGCAATCCATGCAGTGATCTCCTTGAGGGTCGGGTTTTGTGCAGTGTTTACTGCACATTTCGCGATCTCTTTATGGCTGCCTGGTCAAAAAATGCCAGCGATTGCTGCAAATATTTAACGTTTTGTTTACCATGTCACATCAATCGGTGGCGAGTGGGGCGCAGTACCCGCTTTGCTGAGGTAGCAAGATCTACCGCCAGAGCGCCTGCCGATGGGCCAACAACAGGGAGGAGTGATGTCAGAGGAGTCCGTGACCGAGGGGCCGTTACCCCAAGTGTTTGCCATGCGCCGCCAACCCAAACAGCAGCGCAGTCAGGCGGTGGCCAGCCGCATCGAGGAGGCGACCCTGAGCCTGTTGCAGGAGCAGGGCTTTACTGCTCTCAATACCAACGCCATTGCCGATCGGGCGGGGGTGGGGATCAAGTCGCTCTACCATCTCTATCCCAACAAGGAGGCGATCATCGGCCGCCTCGCCATGGGGTGGCTGGCGGCGGTCTGCGAGGCGCAGGAGCAGATCCGCATTCAGGCGACCAGCTGGCCGCAGGCGCTGGTGCTGCTCGACGAGGCACTGGAGGCGCTGGAGCGCCGCTTTGTCGGCTATGGCGCCCTCTGGCATGCGATGGATCTTATCCCCGAGCTGCATGCGCTGGAGCAGCAGCACGAGCGGGGCCAGATTGACTTCTGGTCATCCCTGTTGCGTGACTTTGGCTGCCGCTGGCCGGAGCCCGAACTCACGACGCTGGTGCGCTACTTCTATCGCACTGCCGATGTTACCAAGCAGTGCACCCGGAGCGATGGGGATCTCGGCCAGCAGATGTGGCTGCTGCACCGCCACTGGAGCGAGCAGCTGATCGCCGCCGCCATTGCCGAGCCCGACCCCGAGCGGGTGTGGCAGGCAAGGCCAGCGTTGCTGCTGGGTACGGAAGTACCGGCGGCCGACAAGTGGCGGCGATAAAGCGCGCACAAGCGTAGCGGGTTGGCGCTCTTTGTCCTGATCGGCGTGGCTCTCTCTGGCGCGATATCACAGCAAGGCGGCGCCGTATCAACCTGATTGTTGCGCCAGTGGGATGATGTTTCTTAATGGTGTTTCATTGATGAAACAATACTGCTGACGGCAGGTTGGGCACCGTGTGTGCCGCACCTTGTCTATGCCCTCCGACCCGGGCAATGCAGCGCGGAGCTGATTGCAGGTTTTCGCCGCTCGGGATCAGCAGGCGCGCTGATGGCTGACGGTGCCAATAGCAAAGCGCCGACCCGAGAGTCGGCGCTTTGCTTGTTGCAGTCAGATGGAACTGAGCCGTGCGGAATTGGTATTACCGCGCTTACTTGTCTGCCTTGCCAGCGGCATCGGCAAGTTTGGCCAGCTGTTGGTCATACCAGGCCACCGGGCGGTTCTCATCTTCCGCCCGCTCTTTGCGCCGGATGGCGTTGCGTACCGCCATGGCGCCGAGCCAGCGAAACGGCTCGGGCGGAAAATAGCCGCGCGGGCCGCTGACCAGCGCGCATTCGCGCCACGGCTTGTCCTCCTCCCGCACCTCATCGCGCACCAGGGCCGCCAGGATCTGGCCACCAAGCCAGCTCTGGGCCACCCCGTTGCCGGAATAGCCGAGGCCATAAACGATATTGGGCTGCCCTCGCCAGTGGCCGAAGAAGGGGAGGCCATCCACCGAGCGGTCGGAGGCGCCGCACCAGCTGGCAGCAATGGGCACCTCTTTGAGCGCCGGAAAGAAGCGGTGCAGGGTGCGGGTGAGGTGGGCAAGATAACGGCTCGGCGCATCGAACTCGGCCAGATGGCGGTTGGCAAAGGCGAAGGTGTTGCCCCCCTTGCCCAGCATCAGCCGCCCTTGCGGGGTGGAGCGGTAGTAGTGGACAAAGGTGCGGCCATCCACCACGGAGCGGCCGTGCGCAAGCTGCTGGGCGGCCAGTGCATCCGGCGCGGGGTCGGTGATCACCATATCGGAGGAGACCAGCACTATGCTGCGGCGAAACTCGCGAAAGTGCTGCACCATGGCGCTGTTGAGGGCCAGCACCACCTTGCGGGCACGCACCTCACCTTGCGGTGTCTGCACCCGTGCCGGCTGACCCGCCTCAAGCCGCTGCATGGGGGAGTGCTCATAGACCTCGACCCCCAGCTCCCGCGCCACCCGCAGCAGGCCGCGCACCAAGAGCGCCGGTTGCACCGAGCCCGCGTGGGGGCTGTAGAGCCCCTCCAGATGAACGTGGGAGCCGCTCTGGCTCGCCAGTTCACCCTCTTCAATCGCCTGCCACTGGTTAAGGTCGGCTCGCTGTAGCTCCCGCAATACCGGCTCCATCAGGCCGCGCTGCGCCTCGCTGGTGGCGGTGTAGCAGGTGCCCTCGACCCTCAGCTGTGCCTCTATGTTGTGCGTTTCGCAGAAGCGGGCAATCTCGTGCACCGCCTGCTCGGATCTTTGCACCAGCCAGGCGGCCTGCTTTTCGCCAAAGAGGCGCTTTAAGGTCAGATATTTGGCCGACCAGGTGAGCAGGCAGCCGCCGTTGCGCCCGGAGGCGCCGCTGCCGCAGCGATCTTTCTCCAGCACCATGACGTGCAGGTGGGGCTCGGCCTGTTTAAGGGCGATGGCGCTCCACAGCCCGGTAAAGCCGCCACCGACGATGCAGATATCGGCCTCGTGGTGGCCGACCAGGGGGATGGGTGGCGCGGGCTGTTCGGCGGCGAGCGCTTCGGCCAGCCAGAAGGGGAGAGTGGACATGATGACTCCTCGATAAGGTTATGGGTGGCGCCAGCGCTGGGTGCGATCCAGCAAGGCGCGGCTCAAAAAGAGCTGGAGCAGCTTGATGGTGGCGGCGGCCAGCAGGATCAGGGTGGCCATGGCGGCGGCCGCGGCGGTATCGCCGGAATCTTCCATATTGAGCACGGCGATGGAGGCGAGCACGCTGTCGCTCGAATAGAGGAAGATCACCGCCGAGGTGGTGGTCATGGCGTTGACGAACAGATAGATAAAGATCTCCAAGAGCGCTGGCAGGGAGGCGGGCAGGGTGATTCGCCAGAACGCCTTCCAGAGTGGAATGCGCAATGAGATGGCCACCAGCTCCAGCTCCTTGGGCAGTTGCTTGAGGCTGGTGAGCGCCGTCATATGGCCCACTGTGTAGTAGTGGATGACGCAGGAGAGCACCATCAGCGGCAGAGTGCCATAGAGGCTGCCAAAGAGCGGATTGCCGTTGAAAAAGAAGATGTAACCCAGCCCCAGCACCATGCCGGGTACTGCCAGCGACAGCATGGCGAGCAGATGCAGCAGCTGGCGCAGCGGCGCGAAGTGGCGCCCCTTCTCCTGCGCCCAGGCCAGCACCATCACCAGCACGGTGCCGATCAGCGCGGTATAGAGGCCCAGTTGCAAGGTGTTGGTAAAGGGCTGCCAGCCATAGACGCTGTTGCTGTCAAAGGCGTAGTGATCCAGCGTCAGAGCGAGGTTGTAGGGCCAGAACTGCACCAGCGAGCCGTAAACGGCCATCCCCACCAGCGCCAGAAACAGCAGGGCCCACAGCGAACACCAGCCGAGCGCCAGCAGATCCCGCAGCTGATGGGGCTTGGGGCTATAGGGCACCGCCTTGGTGCTGCTCTGCTCCTGCATCTTGCTGCGCACTCTGTGCTCCAGGGCAAAGCTCAAGAGCGCCGGCAGCAGCAGGGTGACGCTGGCAACGGCACCCAGCGAGAAGTTCTGCATCCCGATCACCTGCCGGTAGATGTCGGTAGCCAGCACGCTGTACTGGCCACCAATCACCTTGGCAACCCCGAAGTCGCAGATGGTGAGGGTGAAGACGGCGATGGCGGCGCTCAAAAGACCGTAGCGAGCGGTGGGCAGGGTGACGGTGACAAAGGTGCGCCAGCCGCTGCTGCCCAGCACCCGGGAGGCTTCATAGAGGCGGGCGTCGCTCTGACCGAGCGCCGTGATAAGGATCATCAGGGCGTGGGGGAAGCACCAGAAGCCCAGACCAATGACGATACCGATGGGGCCGTAGATGCTCTCGCCGCCGAGCAGCTCCTTGGCGATCCCCTGATTGCCAAACCAGTAGACCAGACTGATGGCGGGCAACAGGGAGGGCATCAACAGCGGAATAAGGCCGATGAGGCGAAACAGGGGCTTGCCCGGCATGCAGGTGCGGGTGAGGGCATAGGCGTAGCCAAAGGCGATGGTCACTACCAGCGCGGTGATCAGCACCCCGAGCCAGAGGGTGTTGCCAATGGTGCGCCCCAGATGAGGGGAGTCGAAATAGGCGCTGAAGTTGGCAAGACCCACCCAGAGGCCGTTCTCATCCTGCAGACTCTTTTGCAGCATGGTGAGCAGCGGCAACAGCAAACCGCCGCTGAGCAGGGCGATGCCAAGCAGAAGCAGGATCAGTTGCAGCAGTTGATCCCGGCTCCAGCCGCGACAAAGGCGCTGCCAACGAGAGTCTTGGCAAGCTTTCACTAGTGGCAACAGGGAGGAGGTCGCAAGGGGGGCAGTCATGGGCGCTCTCCTTCAAACAGTTGCATCGCCCCGGCGGGCCAGTGCAGCGAGCAGCGCATGCCGCTGCGCCAGCCCCCCTGTTCGTGGCGGGGCAGCTCGTGGGTTGGGCGCTCCACCAGAATTTGCTGCGGGCCCAGATAGGTGTCGGCGGTGCAGATAAGGCGCTGGGCTGCGCCGAGAAACTCCACCTGATCGATGGTTGCTTCAATGCCATGTTGCCCAAGATACGGCTCGCTCGGCGCACTCAGGGTGATCGCCTCGGGGCGGATCGCCACCTGCAATTTGCTGCCGGCCGCGGCCCGGTTGGCAAGTGTCAGCGGTTGTTCGTTGAGGCGCACCTGAGTGGGGCTCAGCACCAGGGTGTCGAGGAAGTTCATGGTGCCGACAAAGCTTGCCACGAAACGGCTGGCAGGCTGGTGGTAGATCTCCTGCGGAGTGCCTACCTGCACGATGCGGCCGCTCTCCATCACCACGATGCGATCGGCCATGGTCAGCGCCTCTTCCTGATCGTGGGTCACCATGATGGTGGTAATGCCAAGACGCTGCTGCAGGGCACGGATCTCGCTGCGAAGGTGGGTGCGCACCAGCGCATCCAGTGCGCTGAGCGGTTCGTCCAGCAGCAGCAGGCCGGGGGAGAGGGCGAGCGCCCGGGCCAGCGCCACCCGCTGCTGCTGGCCGCCGGAGATCTGGCTCGGGTATTTGTGGGACTGGGCCGTGAGATCCACCAGCCCCAGCCAGTGATCGACCCGCTCCTTGATGAGATCCCGTGCCAGCCCCTGATTCTCAAGGCCGAAGGCGATGTTCTGGGCCACCGTCAGGTTGGGGAAGAGGGCATAGGATTGAAACACGATGCCAAAGTCGCGCTGCTGGGGCGGCAGGCGGGAGATATTGCGCCCCCCTTGCCAGATCTCGCCGTTGTCCGGTAGATCCAGCCCGGCGATGGCTCTGAGCAGGGTGGTTTTGCCGCAGCCGGAGGGGCCGAGAAAGCAGATAAACTCCCCCGGCTCAATGGTCAGAGAGATCCCCTTGAGGGCCTGAAAAGCACCGAACTGCTTGTTGAGATGTTGAATGTCCAGATAGGGCTGGGTCATGGTTCGACTCGCTACTGATTTGGTATATACCAGTTTGCGGGTGAAGTGTGACGGTCAGGTGATCGGGGGATGACAGCTTGATGACAGTCAGATGACGACGGGTCGTCAGCAGATGGCTTGGTCGCTTGTGGATGGGCTAGATGCCACCCATTGAGGACGACACAAACATGGGAGGCGATGCCAAAAAAGCGAAGGCCAACTTGAGTTGACCTTCGGCAATGAATTGGTCGATCGATGTGTTGCCATCGCACAAACCAGTCCTCAGCGGGACTACTGCTTGGCTTCGGTTTTGCCGTCGAAGCTGGCGCTCCACTGGGCCAGAATGGTATTGCGCTCGCGGGCAGCCCAGCCAAAGTCGTTATCGATCATCTGGCCCTTGATGTTGGCGGGATAGCCGGCTCTGGGCTTGGCCACATCCGGAATGGCGACCACTGCGAACGACTTGTTGTAGAGGGCGTTGGCCTGTTCGGTGGCGGCAAAGTCGAGCAGCTGTTTGGCGGCCTCCAGCTTGGGGGTGCCCTTGATGATGGCGGCGGCTTCCATATCCCAGCCCGACCCCTCTTTCGGGAACACCACCTCGATGGGGGCACCCTTGGCCTTGAGGCTGGTAGCCGGGAAGTCGAAGGAGATACCGATCACCGTCTCGCCGCTGGCGGCCAGCTTGCAGGGGGCTGAGCCCGAGTGGGTGTAACGGTCGATGTTCTGGTGCAGGCCGTTCATAAATTGCCAGCCCTGCTTCTCACCCATGGTCTGCAGCCAGCCAGCGACGCTCAGGTAACCGGTGCCGGAGGAGCTGGGGTTGGGCATGATCACCTTGCCCTTGTAGATGGGCTTGGTGAGGTCGGCCCAGCTGGTCGGCGCCGGGATCCCCTGCTTTTCCGCCTCTACCTTGTTGAAGCAGATGGCGCTGAAGAAGGCGTCCAGACCGATCCAGTGCGGCTCGGCCTTGCTGTCGCGAAAGCGGCTGTCGAGCTTGTCCAGTCCTTTCGGTGCATAGGCATTGAGCATCTGCTGCTGATCGAGCTGCATCAGGCTGGTGGCTGCCAGTCCCCACACCACATCCGCTTTGGGCTGGGCTTTTTCTGCCAGCAAGCGGGCGGTGACCACACCGGTGGAGTCACGCACCCACTTGATGTTGATGTCCGGATGCTGGCGCTCGAACGCGGTTTTCAGCTCGCTGAGCTGCTCCGGTTCGAAGGCGGTATAGACGGTGAGATCGGTTGCGGCCAGTGCCGGGGTGGTCATGGCAGCCAGCACGGCGGCGGCCAGCAGATGGGTTCCCTGTTTCATCCTCTTCTCCATATAAGTTGGCTTGGTATAAACCAGATTGGTCGAGAGAGAGGCTAGGGTTTTTTTATGACGTGGCCGTGACAGCCCCGTGACGTTTTGCCGTTCCTGATCTGCCCGTGACTAATCTTGGGTATCCACCTCGATCTCCAGACTGTCGTGGCGCCAGTACTCCAGATCGAAGTCGAGCACCCGGCCGTGCTGATCGAAATTGAGTCGCTCGAGGCGCAGGGCGGGCAGACCGGCGGTAGCCCCCAGCGCCTTGGCCACCTCGTCCGGCAGGGCGGTGGGGAAGAAGCGCACCTGCATGCGGGCGTAGTGGAGATCGTAATGGGCCTGATAGATCTCGGTCAGGCTGCCGTTGAGATCCAGCTCCAGCAGGCCGGGTACTCGTTCAGGCAGGCAGTGGTTCTCGCAGTAACAGATGGCGCGCCCGTTGGCATAGCGCAGCCGTTTGAGCAGAAACAGGCTGTCGAACGGCTTGAGCTGCAACTGCGGCATCAGCGCGGGCGGCACTGCCTGGCGGCTTTTCTCCAGCAGTTCGGTGCGCGCCTCACCCCCTTGCTCCCGCACTATCTGGTGAAAGTTGGAGGTGCGTCTGGGGTTCAAGCGAAAGCGCGGCGGGGTGACGAACCAGCCGCGGCGATCCTCCCGATAGATAAGGCCATTGGCCTCCAGCTGTACCAGTGCCTCGCGGATGGTGACTCTTGTGGTGCCATAGAGTTCCCCCAGCAGCCGCTCGGAGGGGAGCTTGTCGTTGGGGGCCAGCCCCCCCGCCAGGATCTGGTTGGCGAGGGCATCCTTGATCTGCAGATATTGCGGTTTGCTCATGAAAATCCCTGGTTTTGCAATAAGTTGTGCAATGGGCTGGGCACAGGGCTGGTCATTTGCCCGGTGGTTAAACGGCGACATCAACATGTGTTGGTAGATACCAGCATCGCCCCTGCTGTTCAGGCTTCCTAGATTATCGCGATCCCGACGCTGAAAATGAATTTTTTGTTGCACGTAGCGCCACCCCTTTGACCTTGGCGGGGCAGTTACCCACAATGCGCTCATTCTGGTATATACCAAAAGGAGCGAAGTCATGACCCATATTCCAGCGGCCCCCGCCGCCGTCGATTACCTGCTGCTGACCCCGGGCCCCCTCTCGACCACCGCCACGGTGCGCGCCGCCATGCTGCAAGACAGCTGTACCTGGGATGCGGACTACAACCAGGGTGTGGTGGAGCCCATCCGCCGCGAGCTGGTGCGGCTTGCAACTGGCCCTGAATATGAAAGTGACTACAGCGCCGTCTTGCTGCAGGGGAGCGGCAGCTATGTGGTGGAGAGCGTGCTGGGCTCGGCGATAGGCGTCGATGAGTGTCTGCTGATCATCAACAACGGCGCCTACGGTGCCCGCATGGGGGAGATGGCCCGCTGTCTTGGCCTGCGCCACCATGAGCTGGACTGCGGCGAGACCACCCGCCCGGAACCCGCCACCATCGAGGCGATGCTGGCGCGCCACCCCGAGATCACCCATCTGGCGATGGTGCACTGCGAGACCACCACCGGCATGCTCAACCCCCTTGAGGAGGTGGCTGCGCTCTGCCAGCGCCGCGGCATTCGCCTGATCGTCGATGCCATGAGCAGCTTTGGCGGTATCCCCATCGACATGGGGCGCCTTGGCATCGAGTTTCTTATCAGCTCGGCCAACAAGTGCATTCAGGGGGTGCCGGGTTTTGGTTTCGTTATCGCTCGCCGCGCCGCGCTCACGGCCTGCGCCGGTCGTGCTCGCTCGGTCTCCCTTGACCTGCACGCCCAGTGGCAGACCATGGAGCAGCAGGGGGGCAAGTGGCGCTTTACCTCGCCCACCCATACCGTGCTCGCCTTTGCCCAGGCGCTGCGTGAGCTGGAAGAGGAGGGCGGGATCGACGCCCGCTATCAGCGTTACAGCGAGAATCAGCGCACCCTGGTGACGGGGATGGCCGCTCTCGGCTTCGCGCCGCTGCTGCCAGAACAGTGGCAATCCCCCATCATCACCGCCTTCTACTCTCCGGCGCACCCGGACTACCGCTTCGCCGACTTCTACCAGCGACTCAAGGCTCAGGGCTTTGTCATCTACCCGGGCAAGGTCTCGCAGGCCGATTGCTTCCGTATCGGCAATATCGGTGATGTGACCCCAGAGCGGGTGCGCGACCTGCTCGCCGCCATGGCCAGCGCCTGTTACTGGCAAGGGGACGCGCGATGACGAGCCAAGCGCCTCACGGTTGCGATCAGCACGACCATAAGCTGCACGGCAGCGGCCGCGCCGACAGCGAAGGGGATATCAACCTTGGCGAGGGTCGGGCGCGCTGGTGGGCAGGTCAGAGCGAAGAGGTACAGGCCGGATTGGCGGAGGATAGCCGCTACTTCCTCCATCAGGCCCTCTCCACCCCCTGTCTCGATCTGCTTGAAGGGGCGCAGGGGAGCTGGCTGACCAGCGTATCGGGCAAGCGTTACCTCGATTTTCACGGCAACAGCGTCCATCAGTTGGGGCACGGTCACCCCAGGGTGGTAGCCGCGGTGCAGCAGCAACTTGCCGATCTGCCGTTTGCGCCCCGCCGCTACACCCATCAGGTTGCCATCGACTGCGCCTGCACTCTGGCCGAACTGGCCCCCGGCGATCTCAACAGGGTGCTGTTCGCCCCCGGTGGCAGCGAGGTGGTGGGGATTGCCCTGAAGCTCGCCCGCTTTATTACCGGCAACAGCAAGGTGGTGTCCCTGTGGGATGCTTTTCACGGTGCCTCCCTCGATGCCATCTCGGTCGGGGGCGAAGCCTGTTTTCGCGCCGGTATGGGCCCCTTGATGGCCGGAGTGGAGCGCATCCCGCCGCCCACTCGTTATCGCGGCGTCTGGTATCGCGGGGAGGGGGATGACCTGCACTACGCCGATTATCTGGAGTACGTCATCGAGAAGGAGGGAGGGATCGGCGCCTTTATCGCCGAACCTATCCGCAACACCGATGTGCAGGTGCCCTCGAAGGCCTACTGGCAGCGGGTGCGGGAGATCTGCGATCGCCACAAGGTGTTGCTGATCGTCGACGAGATCCCCAATGCCCTGGGGCGCACCGGCCACTGGTTCAGCTTTGAAGAGTTCGGCATCGAGCCTGACATCATTTGTCTGGGCAAGGGGTTGGGGGGCGGGGTAGTGCCGTTTGCCGCGCTCATCACCCGCGACCGTTTCAATCAGGCCGCAGCTATTTCGCTCGGTCACTACACCCACGAGAAGAGCCCTATCGGCTGCGCGGCGGCCCTCGCGACCATCGCTACCATCCGCGAAGAGGGATTGCTGGCAAAAGCGCAGGAGGATGGCGGTTTTATGGCGGCCGAGCTCGGCAAGTTGGCTAAGCGTCACCCGCTGATCGGGCAGGTGCGCGGTATCGGTATGCTCTGGGCGCTCGATCTGGTGGTCGATCATCAGAGTCGCACCCGCAATAGCCAGGCCGCCGAGCGGCTGCTCTACCGCTGTCTGGAGCTGGGGCTCAGCTTCAAGGTCTCTCAGGGGAACGTCATCCAGCTCTCGCCACCGCTCAATATCGCTCGTGCCGATCTGGTGCGCGCCATCGCCATTCTCGATCGCGCCCTCGGCGAGATCGCACTTTCACCGAAACAGGAACATCACCATGACTGACTTGCAGATTGCTGTAGACCCGACCACCGACGTAGAGGCGCTGATCCTCGACTGGGCCGGTACCGTCGTCGATTTCGGCTCCTTCGCCCCCACCTCCATCTTCGTCGAGGCCTTCGCCCGCGCCTATGACTTCCCCGTGACCCTGGACGAAGCGCGCCAGCCCATGGGGTTGGGCAAGTGGGATCATATCGCCGCGCTGGGCCGTCTGCCCTCGGTGGATGCGCGCTGGCAGACTCGCTTCGGCCACCCCATGAGCCATGCCGAGGTGGACCACATTTATCACACCTTTATGCCGCTGCAGATTGCCGCGGTGACCCGCTTTGCAGACCCGATCCCCGGTGTGCTGCCGGTGCTGGACGCTCTGCGGGTGCAGGGGATGAAAATCGGTTCCTGCTCCGGTTACCCCCGTCCGGTGATGGCGGCGCTGGTACCTGCTGCGGCCGATCACGGCTATCGCCCGGATCACTGGGTCGCCACCGATGACCTCAAAGCCGGTGGTCGCCCCGGCCCCTGGATGGCGCTGGCCAACGTAATTGAGCTGGGAGTGAGTGCGGTGCATCGCTGCATCAAGGTGGATGACGCCGTGCCGGGTATCAGCGAAGGGCTTAACGCGGGCATGTGGACGGTGGGATTGTCGGTTTCCGGTAACGAATTTGGCGCCACCTGGGACGAGTTTGTCGCCATGAGCGAGGCGGAGATCGCCGCCCGGCGCGCACCGGCCGAGGCCAAACTGCGGGCGGCGGGGGCGCACTATGTGATCGACACTCTGGCGGATATCGCCCCGGTTATCGCCGATATCAACCGCCGCCTGGCCGCTGGCGAGCGGCCTTAAGCGGGTGTCGAGATAAACCTGCCAAGGTGAGCCAATAACAAAACACCCCCGCATGGGGTGTTTTGCATTGATTGGCATTGCGCAGGGTTTGGCAGGAAGAAGGCGCTAACGTCCTGAGAAGAAACAACGGATCTGCCGGGCTAGCCCCCCATCATCCGCGCGGTCTGAATTGCTTCTATCAGCGCGGCCCGATTGATGCGGGGTCGCTCCTCATCGAGCAACTGTTGCCACAGCGCAATGGCCTGGCTATAGCGACCGTGCAGGAAGTGATCGGAGGCAAGCAGCATCAGGGCGCTCACCTCGCTCTTGTCCTGCTTGAGGGCGCTCTCCAGCAGGCGGGTTGCCTCGGGAGTCAGCTGCTGGCCCGCCCGGTAGTAGAGCACGGTTGCCTGAGCGGCTTGGGTCGCTGCGCTGGCGCCCCCTTCCAGCAGGGCGAGACGCTGGTAGGCGAGCAGGGCGTTGTCGTACTCGATCCGATAGAGATAGAGCTGGCCGAGCGCCGCCCAAGCGTCGAGATCGGTGGGGTTGGCTTGCAGACGTTGATGCAGGGCGCCCAGCTCCTTGTCCTGCAGATCCCGCGGGCTCAACCCCGCCAGCGGATCGGGGCGCGACTGATAAGCCTGCCACGCCTGATAGCGGCCGGTGCCGGCATAAATACCGGCCACCAGCGCCAGCAACAGAGTCCCAATGAGTATCCATAACAGCAGCCTGGGCAGCGGACGGGCGGTGCGATCTCTGGCCAGCTGGTCACGCAGAGCCTGTTCGGCAGGTGGGGTTGCGTTGGCGAGGAGAGCTAGCTCCAGCTCCCGGTAGAGACGGCTGTGGGGGGCAAGCCCCGCCTGCTGCTCGGCCATGATCAGCCGGTTCAGCTCGGCCCTGGGGTCGTGGGCGAGCGCCCCCTCGGCTCTGTCGCCGATAAGCGGCACCCGCGCCGGTTGCCGGCGATGCAGGCTCCTGCGCAGGCGATTGAGGGCCAGCAACAGCAAGAGGGCGGGGCCGCCCCACAGCAGGGCCGTGCTGCGCTTGAAGGGGGGATCGTAGCGCACGAAATCGCCGAAGCGCTCCGTCATGCGGTCGATCACCTGCTCATCAGACTGCCCCTCGTCCACCCAGCGGTAGACCTCGAGCCGCAGATCCCGGGCAATAGGGGAGTTTGACTCCACCAGGTTCTGGTTCTGGCACTGGGGGCAGCGCAGGGCGCGGGCCAGATCCTGAGCGCGGGTCTGCCGCTCGGGGTGGCGAAACTCATAGGTGTCGACCCCGCTGGCAAGGGCCCCGAGGCTCAAGGCCAGCAAGAGCGGCGCTATCAGGGCGTGGCCGAGACGGCTCATGGCTTGCTCTCCTGCACTTGTCTCTCTACTTCTCTCTCCGCTTCTCTTTCCACTTCGGGCTGGCTAGCTGTGTTGCTGCGGGCCCTTGCAAGCTGGGGGGCAAACTGGTGTTGCCAGATCTCCCGAGTGAGCAGGCCGGTATGACGGGTCAGCAGGGTGCCATTGGCATCAAAGAGATAGGTTTCCGGTGTGCCGTAGACGCCGAGCTCAAGGGCCAGTTTGCCGTCGGGGTCGGCCAGTACGGCGCGATAGGGGTTGCCCGCCTGCGCGAGCCAAGCGCGGGCGGCGTCTCCCTTGTCCCGGTAGTTGAGGCCGTAGAGGGGCACGCTGCTGGCTAGCTCACCCAGCAGCGGATGCTCGGCGCGGCAGTTGGGGCACCAGCTGGCCCAGATGTTGAGCACGAAGGGATTCCCCTTGAGCGCCGCGGTGTGGATGGGGGCGCCACTAAACAGATCGTCACTCTGCCAGGCAGGCAGTGTGCGCCCTGCGACGGCCTCATCCTGGCTGTAGGGGTTGTTGCCAAGGCCGAGCCAGAGCAGGGCACCGAGCCCCAATGTGAGCACGAGCGGCACGAACAGGTGCAGACGGGCATTCATAAGGACTCCTGTTCAAGCCGAGGGTAGGGGGTAGTCGCTGGCGCAGGATGGCTAGCCAGCAGCGGCCGACGGGCGAGCAGACGCAGGGTACCGCCTGCCATCATCAACAGGCCGCCGAGCCAGATCCAGCGCACCAGCGGCTTGTAGTGCAGCCGCATGGCATAGGCACCTGGCCCCATCTTCTCGCCAAGCACCACGTAGAGATCGCCGAGCATTCCCCACGCGATGCCGGGCTCGTTCATGTTCATGGTGCGCACGCTATAGTGACGCCGCTCCGGCGTCAGCCGCGCCACCTCTTTACCGCTCTTATGCACGCTAAGCGTGATCCGCTCGGCGGTGTAGTTGGGGCCGATGATCGGCTCGCTCCCCTCATAGCGAAACTCGAAGGCGCCGAGTCGATAGGGCTTGTCGGCGGCGAGTACGGCGCCCCCCTCCTGACTGTGGTGACTCACCTGCGCGATGCCTAGGGCACACACCGCTACCCCGAGATGGGCCAGCAGGCTACCGAACCGATTGAGGGTGAGCTCGCGCAGCGACGTCGGTTGCAAGAGCGGGAGCAGCAGGCTGGCCATCAGCCAGAGGCTCACCATATTGGCGAGGATGCCGTTCCAGTTACCGGAAAACGATCCCTGTTCCAGATAGGCAAGGCTAATGAGCCCGCCGCCAAGCAGGCCAAACAGCGGCGGCAACAGAGCGTTTAGTCTGGAATATGCCGCAAGCTGCTGCCAGCGCAGGCGTGGCAGTTGGGTCATCAGCCCCATCAGGCAGAGGGCCAGCGGCACGAAGATGGTATTGAAATAGGGGGCGCCCACCGAGAGCGAGCCCAGATGAAGTGACTGGAACACCATGGGGTAGAAGGTGCCGAGCAGCACGCTGGCGCAGGCCACGCAGAGCAGCAGGATGGCGGCGCCGAGCAGCCCCTCTTTTGACAGCAAGCCAAAGCGGGCATAGGGGGCGCGAATGTCCGCCCGCAGGGCAAACAGGGTGAGGGCGCAGGTCAATAGCAAGCCGAGCAGCAACAAGAGGGTGAGGCCGCGGCTGGGGTCCACCGCAAAGGCGTGCACCGAGGTGAGTATCCCGGAGCGCACCACGAAGGTGCCGAGCAGGCTCAAGGCGAAGGTGAAGATGGAGAGCAACAGCACGGCGTGGCCGTAGGCGCCGCGCTTCTCGCAGACAATCAGGGCGTGCAGCAGGGCGGTGCCGAGCAGCCAGGGCAAGAGGGAGGCATTTTCCACCGGATCCCAGAACCACCAGCCGCCCCAGCCGAGCTCGTAATAGGCCCACCAGGAACCGAGCACGATGCCGGCGGTGAGAAACACCCAGGAGCCGAGCGCCCAAGGGCGGCTCCAGTGGGCCACAGCGCCATCGAGCCTGCCCGAGTGCAGCGCCGCCATGGCGAAGGCAAAGTTGACGGCAAAGCCGACGTAACCGAGATAGAGCAGGGGGGGGTGAATGATGAGGCCGATATCTTGCAGCATGGGGTTGAGATCGCGCCCCTCCAGCGGCCCCGGGAACTGGCGGTCAAACGGGCTGGAGAAGATCAGGGTATAGAGGCCGAACAGCCCGACGATCAGCCCCATGATGGCCAATACCCGGGTGCGGATCAGCGGATCGACCCGCCTGGAGCAAAGGGCCACCAGCGCGCCCCACAGCCCCAACGCAAAGACGAAAAAGAGCATGGAGCCCTCATGGCCGCCCCACACCGCCGCCAGTTTGAAGCCAAGGGGCAGGGCGCTGTTGGCGTGCTGGGCCACATAGACCAGGGTGAAGTCATCCAGGCCAAAACAGCTGGCGAGCAGCAGCAGGTCGGCCCCGAGCAGGAGCGCGACTAGCAGGGCTAGGGGGCGGGCACAGCCGAGCAGCGGGCGTGAGGCGAGTCGCAGCCCCAGCCAGGGCAGCAGCCCTTGCAGCAGGGCGAGCCCGGTCGCCAGCAACAGTGAGAGATAGCCGAGCTCCGCCAGCACACAACCTCCGTTTCAATCTTTGATGTCATTCATGTCATGCCATACACGCCGCGTCGTCTCCCTTTGGGGGAAAACATTGCCAAGCAACGGGTGTGGCATCACCAGAAATTTATTGGGCCAGCAACAAACCAGCGCCAGTCACCCGAGGGTGGCTGGCGCTGGTGATCATACCTTTAAACTACCGTCATCTGGCCGGCATAGAGCACGAAGTAGCGCAGCAGCAGGATCCCCACCAAGGTCAGGCTGCAGACCAGTACCAGATAGCCGTTTTTGGCCCGCAGCGGCGCGGGGGCCAGCAGGGCCAGCAACTGGGGCAGCAGCATGCCGATGCCCACCACCCCGAGCCAGAACACCTGAGCCCAGAAACCGCTGCCGATGGCTGCCCACATGGCTGCCTCCTTCTGGCCGCCACCGAAGTAGAGGCCGGTAAAGAAGCAGACCAGCAGCAACACCTCCACCGCCAGCACCGGCCGCTCGAAGCGGTGGACAAAGCTCACCCCCTGGCTGTGATGGTTCTCCTTGAACAGGGTGACCGCCAGCAAGATGGTGGAGGCGATGCCGGAGCTGACGCCGGAGATGAGGAACAGCACCGGCAACACCGGGTTGTTCAACAGCGGATAGGTCTTGAGCGCCGACAGCAGAAAGCCGGTGTAGGCCCCCAGTAGCACGGCGAGCAGCAGCAACAGCGGCGCCAGCAGCCGCTCAAAGCGTGCCAACAGGGCGATCAGCCCATCCACAAAGGCGAACTTTTCTTGCAGCAGGTGACGGCGCAAGGTCTCGATCTCGGCCCGAAACACCACCGCCAGCCAGGCGAACAGCACCGCCATGTAGAGCTGAAACAGCATGACCCCCATCGACATCACGGAGTCGAACTGATAGTGAAACATCAGCTTCCAGAAGGTCCAGGGGCGGGCCAGATGGAAGATGAGGATCAGTAACCCCAGCACCACGCTCACCGGCGCCAGAATGGCGGTCGCCTTGATGATGCCGCTCTCGCTGCCGGCCCCCTTGCGGCGCAATAGCACCGAGAGGGTGGTGGCCCCGGCGGAGATGCCGAGCAGAAAGAGATAGATGGCGATGGGCCAGTCCCACACCAGCGAGGAGAAGTGAAATGCGTCATGCAACATGATCCATTCCTCCTTCTGTTACTGCGGTAGATGGCGATCGGACAAATCCCCACACGAGGGAAGGGAAGTGAAACGCCTCTTGC
The DNA here is from genome assembly GCF_019048745.1 of Aeromonas sp. FDAARGOS 1410. Classification (NCBI taxonomy): domain Bacteria; kingdom Pseudomonadati; phylum Pseudomonadota; class Gammaproteobacteria; order Aeromonadales; family Aeromonadaceae; genus Aeromonas; species Aeromonas sp. FDAARGOS 1410. The sequence goes on from NZ_CP077401.1 coordinate 2,517,870, forward strand.
ATCGTCATGACTTTATCTCCCCTTTGGGCACGCGGTACATCTTGGGCGAGGTGCCGAGTGCCTGCTTGTAGCGATAGGTGGTCTCCTTCACCAGTCGTTTGGCGATGTGGCTGTCCGGGTCATCCAGATTGCCGAACACCAGCGCCTTGGTGGGGCAGGATTCCACGCAGGCTGGCTCCTTGCCCGCCGCCAGGTTGGTCTTGCGGCAAAAGTCGCACTTGTCCGCCACCCGGGTGACCGGGTTGATAAAGCGCACCTGATAGGGGCAGGCGGCCAGACAATACATGCAGCCGACGCAGAGATCCGCGTCGACATCGACGATGCCATCCTCCTTGCGGATATGGGAGGCGCCGGTGGGGCAGACATGCACGCAGGGGGCGTTGTCGCAGTGCTGGCAGGACTTGCGAAAGAAGCGGTACTCGGCATCAGGGAAGGTGCCGATGGGGCCGGAGCGGATGATCTCGAGGCGCGAGACCCCCTCTGGCACCTGATTCACCTCCCGGCAGGCATCCATGCAGGCGGTACAGCCGATGCAGGCCGTCTCGTCGTGGATCATGCCGTAGCGGATCCCGTCGATGGTCTGGCTGTGGGCGAGGGTGGTGGCAAGGGAGCGGGTGTTGGCACGAGCAGCCCCCGTCATCATGATGAGGGCCCCCGCACTCATCCCCGCCATGAAGTGACGGCGAGAGCAGCTCATGATGCCTCCTTGCCGGTAGCCGGTTTGGACTGCTCCTGCCGGGCCTTGCTGGCCTCATGTTGCTTGCTGTGGCAGTCGACGCAGAGCTTGATGCGGGACTTCTCCGGGAGCCCCACCATGGGCTCCTTGGCCGGATGCAACTGGTGGCAGCTGGTGCAGGTGAGCTTGGTGGCGTGCACGTCGTGGGCCCAGAGCGCCTCGCGAAGCTCTTTGGGCTCGTGGCAGCTCATGCAGACTCCATTCTGCTCGCTGATGGGATAAAGCTTGATGCTCTCTTTATCCTTCAGGCTGTGGCTGAAGCGCATCACATCCTTGACCCCTTCCCTGTGCTGGGGAGAGGGCTGACCATGGCAGTTGGTGCAGGTGACTGGCGCCAGATTGTTGGGGTTGGTCGCCTGGCCATGCTTGCCGTGCATGCCATACTCCTGCTCCTTGTGGCAGTCGGTACAGGCCTTGTCGGGATTGCGTAAAAACTCCACCTCCTGTGTGGCTGAGACAGCAGTGGTCGGAACAGGGGCGGCAGCAGGCTCGGCCGCTTGGCCCTGCAGGCTGGTCAGCAGCATGGCTGCCATCAGCATCAGTCGTAAGAAATCCATCGTTAAATCACCCATAGGAAGCCTCCATCCGCTGCGGGCCCGACTTGGGGGTCGGGCCCGCAGGCGCCGTTACTGTGCCAGCCGTCCGGCCGCTTTGGCCTCGGCATCCCAGGCGGGAACTGTGGTCTTGAGGAACTGTGCCTTGTCGCTGTTGAACTGCTTCATATCCATGCCAAGGACGGCTTGCGCTTTCTCTTTGCTGGAGATGTCGGGAATGGCGATCTCGTGGGTTACTCCCTTTGCAGCCAGCAGACGCGCCAGCTTGGTGCGGGCGTCGGCAGCCTTGTCCAGCGCGCTGCCGAGCACCTTGAGCGCCACTTCAGGGGCGTGCATCTGCACCCCGTGGGAGGCGATGGCGTAGTCCCAGCGCCACTGGGCGTGACGGATGTCTTGCAGGATATCCTTCATCTCGGCCTCGGTGGCACCGGCATCCCAGGCCGCCTTGGCTTCAAAGTGGGTGTGAACCAGCTGTTTCTCGACTTTCAGCTTGAGCTCGTGCACCGCCTCCTTGCGTTGCTTGACGATCCCCAGCAGCATCTCCTTGCTCTGGGTGTGGCAGTTGCGGCAGGTTTGATCGAAGCGATCGAAGGGGTTGCCCACCTTGTGATCGGTGTAGACCCTGCCCTGATCGTTTTGCACCTTGGGCATATGGCAGTCGACGCAGGCGACGTTGTTCTGGCCGTGAATGCCGGCGCGCCAGGTCTCGTACTCGGGGTGCTGGGCTTTCAGCATCGGTGTTTTGGAGAGGGCGTGCGTCCAGTCGGCGAAGCCCAGCTCGTCATAGTAGGCTTCCATTTGCTCGACGCTGGTGCCCTTGTCCCAGGGGAATTTCACCTCCTTGGTGGGGCCACTGAAGTAGTACTCCACGTGGCACTGGCCGCACACCTGGGACTGCTGATCAAAGCGCCCCTGCTCCTTGAACGGTTTGCCGATGGCATTCATGGCCCGGTCGGCATAGGGACGGGAGAGGTGTAGGGCGGGCTTGCTCTCCTTGAACTCCTGCGAGGCGGTATCGTGGCAGTCGGCGCAGCCGATGGTGTTGACGATCTCGGGGCCGCCCTTGGCCCACATGCCCTTGAAGTAGCCATCCTCACCCTTTTCATCGATAACGCGGGCCACATCCGGGCCTTTGCAGCTCCAGCAGGCCATGGGCAGCGGGCCATCTTCGGCGGTCTTGGGGGCGCCGGTGCGCAGGGTTTCCCGCACGTCGGTCAGCGCATAAAAGTGGCCGCGCGGCTTGTTGTAATCCTTGGAGAAGGGGTAGCCGGCCCAGAGCACCACCATCTGCGGATCTTCCGCCAGGGCGTCGGTACGCTCGTGGCTCTCGCTGGTGCCTTTCCAGCTGGTGAACTGATCGGCGTGATCTTTGGCGAACAGCTCGCTGCGCGCCTCGATCTTGCCCTTGGGTTGTGCCTCGTCGGCCGCCTGTGCCCAGCCGCTGGTGCCAAGGCAGGTGGTCAGCAGCAGGGCGGCAAGTCCCAGTCTGCTCTGTCTGTTGTGTGAACTCACCATCATCACTCCCCATCATTGTCCTTGTCTGGCCTGACCGGCTCCCTTTTGTGATGCGGAGATCGATACCCCGAGCGGGGTGGCAGGCCTGTTGTTATTACCGGTGAATAAACCGGATTTATGCATTTTCAGAGAGCGACGTTATCAAACTGGTAAACAAAATGATGAATTATCGGGAGGGGAGTTGCGCCAGATCAATTGGCAGCACGAGCAAAACACAGAAATGAGATCTGGGTAGAATTTTACGAAAAGTCAGGCTGTTTTGACGGTCTTGCCAAGAAAAATCAGCGGATTTTACGAAGCCGGGTAAAGGGCGTTGTGGAGGTCAGCTCACTCCTTGGCGCTATGGCCATCTCCTCTTCGTCGCTCGGCAAGAGAAATGGCTATGCGCGACCTTAAATTTTTATTCACTTTATTATCGATAAGCGCTGCTGTTTGGCTGCACTCATTTGCACTGCCCGTTTGCTACTGGGGCTCGCTTGAAATCCAGATTCACCAGGGATTACGAAGCAAGTCTGCCAAAAGGACTATTTTTTCTTGAATAGGCGCATCAGCAAAGGGCTGCAACAATATTGCGTCACAGGCTGTCGCACCAAAGGCGATGCCTGCATGACATTTATTGTACGAAATACCCTATTTGCGGTCTCTTTTGTCGAAAATTGAGAAAAGACCCTTCAACTTGGTTGCGGTAAGATGGCTAATCCAGTCAGGTGTGCTGTTGATAATGTCGTTAATCAGGTTGTGCCGGAGGTTGTATGGCTGAGTTGCAAATTGAAAAGTCCACGGTGGTGACCCGTATAGAGGGCTCCGTGTTTGTCATCAGTGCAGATGGATCTGTCGTACGAGCAACCGTGGGGATGGTGCTCCATCCCGGTGATCGGCTGCAAGCCGCGCAGGGGGGGCAGTTTGCACTGGCTGATGCCGATTCGCAGCCAACCGGACAACAACCTGAGCCGGCCAATCCTGTTCCGGCCGATGGCAGCGAGGCGCAGCCTGATCAGGAGCTCGCTTCCCTGCAGGAGGCCATTCGCCAGGGGGTTGACCCGACCAAACTCTTTGCCGAGACCGCCGCAGGCAACGCCGCGCCAGCTGCCGGCAATATTGGTGGCGTTGCGGGTTCCAGCTCTGGCGGCTTTGTGGTGGTCGATCGCACCAATGACGCCACCCTGGCCGAGGCCGGTTTCGATACGGATCACAATGCACCTGTCGCCAACGACGAGCTGCGTTTTGCCGAAGTACGCGACTTCTTTGCCGCCATCACCATCACCGAGCCGCAGACCAGCGACAACATCATCAACGCTGACGAGGCGGCTGGCGTTATCATCCGCGGTACCGTGCTAGATGTAGAGGTCGGTCAGCCGGTCACCGTGACCCTGATTGACCAGGCAGGCAACCGACTCACCGTCACCACAGTGGTGCTGCCCGGTCTGGTCTGGGAGGCCAATTTTGGCGACGTCACCGGCAAGCTGGTGGATGGCCCCCTCACCATTCAGGCCGATACTCAGGATGCTGCCGGCAACCGTGCCAGCGATCTGGGCCAGACCCTGCTCGATACCATCACCACCATTACCCTGGATCTTGCCGATGAGAGCGACACCGGTGCCAGCCAGAGCGATGATCTGACCCGCGACAATACCCCGCTGCTGCAGGGCAAGGGGGAGCCCGGTGCCACAGTCACCCTCTCCCTTGGTGGCAGCGTGCTCACCGTACTTACCGTTGACGGCAATGGCAACTGGCAATATCAGCTGCCCGATACGCTGGCAGACGGAGCTTATGATTTTCGGGTCGACTCGGTGGATATCGCCGGCAACCGAGCCAGCGATACCCTCACTATTGAGGTTGATACCCAGGCCGCCATCGATATCGATGATCTCTATGCTGTGGAACTCTTTGGCAGCGACAATGCCACCCTGAGTGGTACCACCGCCAATGTCGAGGCGGGACAGAAGGTGACCATCACCCTGCTAGGCAGCGATGGGCAGATCCTGCTTACCACCTCTGCAGTGGTCGGTGCGGATGGCCGTTGGCAGGTATCAGGTCTTGATCTCTCCGGCATCACGCAATCTTTCGAAGTGCGTGCCAGCGTCACCGATCTGGCGGGTAATTCTGCCTTGGACGGTGCGCCGCTGATCGGCAAGAGCGAGACCTTGACCCTCTCCGAAGCCGGACTGGCCAATGGCCCAGTCACTGCGACTGGCAACCTCAATACCGGCGCCGGGATTGATGGCAACCTGCAGGTCACCTTCGCCGCTGACCAGAGCGGCCTTGAAGGGCTGAAGCTTACCAGTCATGGAGTGGCACTCGATTACGTCTGGGGCGGCCAGACCCTGACCGCCACTGCCGGTGGTGTCACTGTCTTTACCCTGACCCTCAACAATAACGGCAGCTATCGCATCGTCTGGAACCAGAGCCTGGATCACCCCGAGAGCAAGGAGCAGACCCTGCTTAACACTCAGGAAACCTTGAGTCTGCCGTTCAACCTCGAATACCGCGACAGCGACGGTGATCTGGTGAAAGCGCCGCTGGTGATCAATCTGGTGGACAGCACTCCACCGAGCTTCGAGATCCCGGCCATTACCCTGACCGAGGATGCCTTTACCAACAGCGCCGCCGTAGTTGGGGAGAGCAGCTTTGTGGTCAAGCACACCGCCGATCCCCTGCTGGTGGATTCGCTGGTGTTCAGCAATCAGAGTGGCACCCTGGCGACCCTCAACGGCTCGGGTCTTGCCAGCGATGGCCATCCGCTGACGTTTGAATTTACCGATGATCGCACCCTGCTGGGCTACTACCTCGATGGCAATGGTCAGCGGGTAGAGGTATTGCGCGCCCAGCTGCTGGCTGAACAGCAGGGGAGCGATGTGGGCGGTCGGGTGGTGATCACCCTTACCGGCCCGCTCGATCATCAGGGTAGTGACAGCCTCTCGCTGGGGTTGCAGGTGAGTGCCAAAGAGATCGATGGCGATGTCACCAGTGCCGACCTGGCTCTGACCATCAACGACGGCAGTGATCCTTCGCTTGGTCTCGACAAGGGCGTTTCGCTGCAAGAAGGGGGCAACCAGCACATCGATGGTCAACTGCCGGTCACGGTGGGTAGCGATCGTCTGGTCTCCCTCAACTTTGAGGCGAGCCAGCCGGCGTTGGCGGGGCTCACCAGCCAGGGGCATCCCACCAGTTATCAGGTGCAGGGCAACCAGCTGACCGTCAAGGATTGGCAGGGCAATACGATCCTTACCGTCGCCATCGGGCTGGATGGCAAGTACAGCGTCTCCCTGACCGGCGTGTTTGACGAACCGGAAGCGACCAACAGCCTCAACCTAGGCCTGAAGGTACAGGGCACCGATTTTGACGGCGACAAAAGCAACCTCGGGACCCTTAATATCACCATTACCGACGGTGCTTTGCCGCAGGTCGATCCTGTCTCCCTGACGCTCACGGAAGATAGCAACTGGCAGCAGGAGCAGACCCTTAACGGTGATTTGACCATCACCGCGGGCAGCGATCCGCTGGCCAGCATCACCTTCGATGCCAACCAGCCGGGGTTGCAAGGGTTCACCTCGGGCAAGCAGGCCGTGACCATCACGGTGGCCGATCATCTTATCGAGGGGCGTACCCCCGATGGCACGCTGGTGTTTAAGCTGACCCTTGGCAACGATGGCAAATACAGCTTTACCCTCCATCAACCGCTGGATCAGGGCAGTGCCGACAGCCTGCTCAAGGCGGGCTTTACCCTGCTCGACAGCGATGGCGACAAGGTCTCCTCCACTATCACCGTGGCGGTAGGTGATGGCGCCAACCCCACCATCTCAGCCGTCAGCGGCACCGCCATCACCGAGATGGCGCAAGGTGAGGCGGCCGCGGTCAGCAACATGAGTTTCACGGTGACCCACGGCAGCGATGCCCTTGATCCCGCATCTCTCGGTTTTGATATCACCACCATCCAGAGCAACCTGACTGGGCTCACCAGCCATGGCAGCCCGATCAGTTTCTCCCTCGACGCCAACGGCCAGCTGGTTGGCACCACGGCAGATGGTCGCGAGATCCTGCGCGCCGAGCTGAGCTTGGTCGATAACAACGGCAACTGGAGTGTGAACGCCAAGGTCACCCTGAGTGGTGAGCTGGATCACAAGGGGAGCGAATCTCTCAACCTGCCGCTGGCGGTCACCCTGGCCGACCAGGATGGCGATCGCATCGGTACCACGCTGCCGCTCACCATCGCGGATGGCAAGGCGCCGAGCTTTATCCCGGGCAAAGGCGTGTCCCTGGATGAGGGGGACCTCACCGGCAGCAACACTCTGAGTCAAACCGGTCACTTCGACGTGCAGGCAGGGTCGGATCGGGTGGTCGAGGTGGCGTTTGCCGAGGGCAGTCAGCAACCGGCGCTCACAGCCCTCGGCCAGAGTGTCAAATACGAACTGCTTGATGGGGATCCCGCCATCCCGGGTAGTCAGCTGCTCAAGGGCTATGTCGAGGTCAACGGCCAGCGCGTCGAGGTGTTTGAGGTGCGGCTGGTTGGCACGCTGGATCAAGCGGGCAAGAACGGTTTTGACTATCAGGTGACCCTCTATCAGGGGATCCATCAGGGCGCCAACGCCGTGACCGAGCTGCCCATCAAGGTGATCGTCAACGACTACGACAAGGCGGGCGGCAACAACGATAGTACCAGCGGCACCCTCAATATCCAGATTGGGGAAGGGGATAAACCGACCTTGACTCTGACTGGTGTAACCCTCAGCGAAGGGCGTTTCGATGGTGCCAACTCTGCCGTGGATGACCAGCAGGCGAGCGGCAAGATCATCATCAAAGCTGACTCGGATCCTGTGACCGATGTGCGACTGACGCTCTCCGGTCAGGTTATGGATGCCAGCGGCAAGCCCATTACCCACAATGGCGAAGCCTTGACCTGGAAAGCGGTTGGCACGGATGGTCACACCTTCCAGGCAGTGACCAGCTCTGGTCTGGTTGTGATGACGGTATCCATCCCCACTGTGCCCGCCAGCATTGCCGCTCATACCACTGCAACCATCGACTATCAGGTAACGGTGCATACCAACCTGGATCACGGGGCGGATGACAATCTCAACCTGACCTTGCCAATCAAGGTAACCGACAGCGATGGCAGCCAGAGCCAGGGCTCAACCACCATCACGGTGACGGACAGCCTTGACCCCGAACTCGGTTTGGACAAGGGCGTTTCGCTGCAAGAAGGGGGCAACCAGCGCATCGATGGTCAACTGCCGGTCACGGTGGGTAGCGATCGTCTGGTCTCCCTCAACTTTGAGGCGAGCCAACCAGCGCTCGCTGGGCTCACCAGCCAGGGGCGTCCCACCAGTTATGAGGTGCAGGGCAACCAGCTGACCGTCAAGGATTGGCAGGGCAATACGATCCTTACCGTCGCCATCGAGCTGGATGGCAAGTACAGCGTCGCCCTGACCGGCGTGTTTGACGAGCCGGAAGCGACCAACAGCCTCAACTTTGGCCTGAAGGTACAGGGCTCCGATTTTGACGGCGACAAGAGCAACCTCGGCACCCTCAATATCACCATTACCGATGGTGCCTTGCCACAGGTCGATCCTGTCTCCCTCACTTTCACCGAAGATAGCAACTGGCAGCAGGAGCAGACCCTTAACGGTGATTTGACCATCACCGCGGGCAGCGATCCGCTGGCCAGCATCACCTTCGATGCCAACCAGCCGGGGTTGCAAGGGTTCACTTCGGGCAAGCAGGCCGTGACCATCACGGTGGCTGAGCACCTGATAGAGGGGCGCACCCCAGATGGCAAACTGGTGTTTGAGCTGACCCTCGGCAACGATGGCAAATACAGCTTTACCCTCCATCAACCGCTGGATCAGGGCAGTGCCGACAGCCTGCTCAAGGCGGGCTTTACCCTGCTCGACAGCGATGGTGACAAAGTCTCCTCCACCATTACCGTGGCGGTGGGGGATGGTGCCAATCCGACCATCTCCGCCGTGACTGGCACTACGATGACCGAGATGGCGCAAGGGGAGACGGCTGCCGTCAGCACCATGAGTTTCTCGGTCGCGCATGGCAGCGATGCCCTTGACCCTAACTCTCTTGGTTTTGACATCGCAGCTATCCAGAGCACCCTGACCGGACTCACCAGCCATGGCAGCCCGATCAGTTTCTCCCTCGACGCCAACGGCCAGCTGGTTGGCACCACGGCAGATGGTCGCGAGATCCTGCGCGCCGAGCTGAGCTTGGTCGACAACAACGGTAACTGGAGCGTCACCGCCAAGGTCACCCTGAGTGGTGAGTTGGATCACAAGGGGAGCGAATCCCTCAACCTGCCGCTGGCGGTCACCCTGGCCGACAAGGATGGCGATCGCATCGGTACCACGCTGCCGCTTACCATCGCGGATGGCAAGGCACCTAGCTTTATTCCGGGCAAAGGCGTGTCTCTGGATGAGGGGGACCTCACCGGCAGCAACAGTCTGAGTCAAACCGGTCACTTCGACGTGCAGGCAGGGTCGGATCGGGTGGTCGAGGTGGCGTTTGCCGAGGGCAGTCAGCAACCGGCGCTCACAGCCCTCGGCCAGAGTGTCAAATACGAACTGCTTGATGGGGATCCCGCCATCCCGGGTAGTCAGCTGCTCAAGGGCTATGTCGAGGTCAACGGCCAGCGCGTCGAGGTGTTTGAGGTGCGGCTGGTTGGCACGCTGGATCAGGCGGGCAAGAACGGTTTTGACTATCAGGTGACCCTCTATCAGGGGATCCATCAGGGCGCCAACGCCGTGACCGAGCTGCCCATCAAGGTGATCGTCAACGACTACGACAAGGCGGGCGGCAATAACGATAGTACCAGCGGCACCCTCAATATCCAGATTGGGGAAGGGGATAAACCGACCTTGACTCTGACTGGTGTAACCCTCAGCGAAGGGCGTTTCGATGGTGCCAACTCGGCGGTGGATGACCAGCAGGCGAGCGGCAAGATCATCATCAAAGCTGACTCGGATCCTGTGACCGATGTGCGACTGACGCTCTCCGGTCAGGTTATGGATGCCAGCGGCAAGCCCATTACCCACAATGGCGAAGCCTTGACCTGGAAAGCGGTTGGCACGGATGGTCACACCTTCCAGGCTGTAACCAGCGGCGGTCTTGTGGTGATGACGGTGTCCATCCCCACTGTGCCCGCCAGCATCGCCGCTCACACTAGCGCAGAGATAGGTTATCAGGTGACAGTGCATACCAACCTGGATCACGGGGCGGATGACAAACTCAACCTGACCTTGCCAATCAAGGTAACCGACAGCGATGGCAGCCAGAGCCAGGGCTCAACCACCATCACTGTGACGGATGGCGTGAACCCCATTATCTCCGCTATTGACTCGGTCACAGTGAAGGAGTCTGCCCTCGATGGCTCTGCCAGCCAGCATCCGGGCACCATGCCCTCAGATCTGGGTGAAACGGCCAGCGGCAAGGTGACCATTAGCGCCGGTTCGGATCGGGTTGCTTCCCTTGAACTCGACGTGGCCGCCTTCAACCAGGCTAACCACCTGACCTCCAACGGTCAGTCGGTGACGCTGGCCGCTCACAGCCCGGGTTGGTATCTGGCTACGGCAGAGGGTGGCAAGTCGGTTTTCTGGATCCACCTCGATGTGAACGGCAGTTACAGCGTCTATCTGGTGGGGCAGCTCGATCACGGTATTCAGGGTAAAGATGATCTTGCGATTGAGGTGCCGCTCTTTGTCACCGATCACGATGGCGATCGTAGCCCCAATGTCAGCGTGACCGTGACGGTACAGGACGATATGCCTATTGGCACTGTGCTGGCTCATACCCTGAACGAGGGGAGTGCCTCCGTCAGCGGTGATCTGCTGCCAGCCGCCAACGAAGGGGCTGATGGCGCCCGGGTGGAGTCGATCACCATCAATGGCCAGACCTATGCCGTCAATGGCTCACTCACCCGGGATGTGATGAGTCCGGATGGCAAGCAGGTGATGGGCTCTCTCACCATCTCGGCCGATGGCAGCTACCGTTTCACGCCGGCCAGCGGCTTTGATCACGATAATGCCCAGCTGCGTCAGGTCATCACCGCCCATCTGGTGGATGGCGACGGTGACCGCGCCGACAGCACCTTGACCCTTAATCTGCGGGATGAGCCGGTGAGCTTCACCGTCACTGCGGCAACCGGCAACGAAGATCAGGGGGCTCAGGATCCGAGCGCCGGTATCCTCATCAACATGCAGCTCGATATCGGCGATTTCGACCGGGGCGAACATGTAGATCAGCTCCTTATTCAGGCGCCAGCCAATGCTCATGGCACCTTCTATTACAACGGGGTTGCCCTTGCTACCACAGCGGATGGCAAGTGGTTTATCGTCCCGCCAGCGGCCATGGTGACCAGTGATAATGTGCACTACAGCACCCAGGGGGTGACTTTTGTGCCGGATGCCAACTGGTCTACCTGGAGCAACAAGGGCCAGCCGCTGCACTTCCAGGTGCAGTTGCAGGTGGGGGTGACCGAGGGGGATGCCCCTGCTGTAGTCACCGGCGATCTTGCCATCACGGTGCGCGGCGTGGCCGACAAGCCGGTGTGGGATGCAGGTCACACCAGCCAGCATTACGATACCAGTGAGGACAGCAGCGGCATCAAGCTCAATGTGAAAGCGGGCCTCACCGATACGGATGGCTCCGAGACCCTGACCTACCAGATCAAATGGGAGACGGGCAAGGGCACGCTCATGCTCAACGGGGTTGAACTCAAGCCAAACGCCAGCGGGCTCTATACCGTATCTGCAGCCAATATCAACAAGGTGACCGTGGTTCCGGCCAAGGATTTCAGTGGTGACATCAAGCTGTCGGTGACCCCGATCAGCACGGAGCAGAACCCGATCGCGCCGGGTCAGGGTACGGCGCAGGGAGACAAGATTGAGCTGGTGATCAACGTCAATCCGCTGGCGGATGACGCCAAACTCACCGTGCGCGATATTCAGGGCAAAGAGGATACCTTGCTCGATCTGGGCAGCAAGATTGGCCTCGCCCACCTGGGTGACACCACCGATGGTTCCGAGCGGCTCTTTGTACGCATCAGTGGCCTGCCCGCCGGGGCGACGCTGCTGCTGGGGGGCGTTGCCGTCAGTCAGAATGCAGCCGGGTATTACGAGGTGCCCTTTGAGCGCATCAATGAGCTCAAGCTGCTGCCGCCCAAAAACAGCAACGTCGATTTCGATCTGACCATCAAGGGCGTGGTCAAAGACAGCGCCACCCTGACCGATGCCAATGGCCAGACCCACATCGTGGTGAACGAGAAAGAGACCGGCTCCCAGACCATTCATGTGGATCTGGTGGGGGTGGTGGATCAGCCTCACTTCGAGCTTGGCAATACCGGCTGGGAGGCCGAAGGGACAGGCTATGCCATTACCGTGGGCGAAGATGGGCGGGCGCCGCTCAACTTTACCCTCACCTCGGGCGAGTGGGTCGATACCCCGCACGATACTTCCGAGAGCCTCAACGTGGTGCTGCAAGGGTTGCCGGAAGGGGCCCGAGTCTTTGATGCCAGCGGCAAGGAGCTGACCCTCACTTTTGCCGGACTCGATGCCAGCGGCAAGCCAACCTATCAGGTCAATGTCTCCGATTTTGGCAATCTGCTTATTCAGCCACCCCACAACAGCACGGCGGATCTGCATCTTGTCGCCAGGGTGGTGGTCACCGAGAACGATGGCGACAGCAAGAGCTTCGAGGTACCGCTGCATATCAAGGTGGAGCCGGAGATCGATGCGACCGACTACAGCAAGACCAGCCACGGCCTGGAAGATCAGTTCACCGTGCTTGACTGGCATCCGACCCTTACGGACGGTGCCGAGAAGGTCACTGCGCTGAGTCTCTCCGGGGTGGAGGATGGCTACCAGATCTGGCTGCGAGTCGGCGGCGTGGAGAGCCAGCTGACCGTGGTGGGTGGCCAGGTCACCCTGACGGCCGCCCAGCTCGACAGCCTGCTCAACGGGGGACAACTGCTGGTGAAGGGGCCGGAGGATAGCGATCGGGATACCAATATCCAGAGCCAGGTCACAGTGACCCAGCACGATGTGGATTCGGGCACGGTGGCCGAGAAGGTGATCGATGGCAACCTGCACGTCGATATTCAGGCGGTGGTGGAGCCCGATGGCGTGCTGACCCAAACTGGTGGCGCACTCGTGGGGCAGGGCGGTGCCGATATCGATCTGGCAGGGCGTTTCCTCTTTACCGACCTCGATCCCTCCAGCGTGGAGGAGATCGACTATCTGGTGATTAACCTGCCGGTGCTGAACGGTGGTGCAGGGGATCAGTTTGTGGTGATTGGCGGCATCAACAACGGTAACGGCAGCTGGATCGTACCGGCGGGCAACCTCGGCAGCTTCAAGCTGCATGCGCCCGACGGGTTTGTCGGCAAGGTTCAACCGATCCGTATCGATGCCATGGTGATCGACCGGGGTGACGATGGCGATGCCAGTGCCCATGTCAAGGTGAGCCTGAACACGGATGCGACCTTCGAGGCGACGCCGACGACCAACAAGGAAGCTGCGGCGACCGTCGATATCGACGACAACGCGGTGCTGGTGGGCAAGGAGGATATCCGGGTTGATTTTGGTCAGCAGCTCAAAGGCGTGATCCATATCGGTGCCACCGATCAGGCCAGCGACGAGGTGACCATAGTCCTCAAGGGGCTGCCGGCGGGTGTCACCATCAGCGGCGCCGAATACAACATCTCGACCGGTGAGTATGTCATCAAGGTACCGCCGTCACTGGCTGGTCTGGAAGGGCTGACCCTCGGCTTGCCGCAAGACTTTGCCGGCTCGCTCAATATCGAGGTGAAGGTGGTCAACACGGATACCGCCAGTGGCGATATCAAGGTCGTCAGCAGCACGGTACGGGTCGATGTGGCCCCCGTGGTCGATGTGAATGGTGGCCGTGGCGAGCACCCGGAACTGACTTTGACCGTGCTGGATACCAACCATGACGGACAGCCGGACAATCTGGAAGATAGCGAGATCCACCTCGATCTCTCGGTGAAACTGGCCGATATCAGCCCCTCCATCGCCAATGGTGGCCTTGAAACCGTGGAGCGGGTCACCATCACGGTGGATGCCAAATATGGCTACTTCCTTGATGGCAGTGGCAAGCCGGTCAACACCCTGGTGGTCAGCGATGTGGCAGCCCTCAAGGACTTGGTGTTTGTGCCCAAAGAGCACTTCAGCGGTCAGGTACCGCTCGACATCAAGGTCGATATTGTCGATACCGCGCTGGTCGGTGGTCAGCAGGTGACCGACAGCGGTAGCTGGAGCGGGCAGGTCGGCTTTGAGGTGAGACCGGTCAACGATCCGGCAGCCCTGACGCTGCACGATGTATCGGGCAACGAAGATGGTGCCATCAGCCTGGCTGGCTTTGGTGCCGCCCTCATCGATAACGACGGTTCCGAGAAGATAGTGGCGTTGCAGATCAAGGGGGTACCGGATGGTTTTACCCTCTCGGCCCCTGCCGTGAATAACGGTGGTGGTGTCTGGCAAGTACCTGTAGGCACCGATTTTGCCAAGCTGACCCTGATCCCGCCGGCCGATTTCAGCGGCAGCGTGGATCTGTCACTCAGCGTCTTTACCCTCGACAAGGGGCTCACCATTCCCCTTGAAACCAGCGGCAGCTTCACCGTGACCGTCAATCCGGTGGGAGATGCCCTCATTGCCGATATTCAAGGGCAGGCGAGTGGCACCGAAGGGGATGTGATCACGCTGGATCTGGGGCTGGAGACCAGGGATAACCAACCAACCGGCGGCAATGCGGGTAATGTGCATGAGAACAAGCCGGAGCAGGTTCGGGTCACCATAGAAGGAGTTCCTGATGGTGCCGAGATCCGCTTGCCAAACGGCGTGGCGGGGACGGTTGTTGATCTGGGAGGCGGTCGCTGGCAGGTCACCACCGAGGGCGGCAAGCTGGGTTCTGTCGAGCTGGTAACCAATGATGCCAACGGCGCGCTGGATCTCAAGGTCATAGCTCAGAGCCTCGACAACGGTGCCCTTGGCCCTGAAGTCAATGGCACTATTCATGTGGATGTGAGCCCGGTCAACGATGCGCCAATCAACGTATTGCCAACGACCCCACAAGTCGCGCAGGAAGATCAGCCCTTCGTCATCCACGGCTTGCAGGTGAAAGATGTGGACGCGGGCAGCAGCCCCATCAAGATCACCCTGTCGGTGGAACATGGCACCCTGACGCTGCCAGTTGGCAGCGGCGTGACGGTGGTCGGCAACGGCACTGGCTCTCTGATACTGACCGGCACGCTGGCCGATCTCAATGCCTTGCTCTCGGGCGGGGTCACCTATCAGGGGAACAGTGATTTCTACGGCAATGACGCCCTGACCATGGTCACCAACGATCAGGGGAACACCGGTAGTGGTGGGGCTCTCAGCGATACCGATGTGCTGCCCATCGAGGTGCTGCCGGTCAATGATGCGCCGATCAATCAGCTGCCCACAGCGCCGCTGGTTGCCGAAGAGGATGTGCCTTACCGCATTGATGGCTTGCAGGTCAAAGATGTGGATGCGGGCAACAGTCCCATCGAGGTGCGCCTCTCGGTTGGCCACGGCACCTTGACCCTGGCGGCCGGCAGCGGCGTGACCGTGACCGGCAGTGGCACGGGCTCGCTGGTGCTGAGCGGCTCGCTTGCCGCCATCAATGCGCTGCTGGCGGGCGGGGTGACCTATCTGGGAGCACAGGACTTCAATGGTCAGGATCAGCTCACCATGGTGACCAATGATCTTGGCAATACCGGTAGCGGTGGGGCCCTAAGCGACACCGATGTGGTACCCATCGAGGTGCTGCCGGTCAATGATGCACCGGTCAATCAGCTGCCGGGCAGCATGACGGTCAAAGAGGATGGCTCTCTGTCGCTATCCGGTATCAGCGTGAAGGATGTGGATGCCGGCAGCGCGCCTGTCTCCATGGTGCTGCGGGTCGAGCATGGTGTGCTTACCCTGCTGGGCGCAACTGGCGCCGTGATGGTGCAGGGGGCGGGTACCAGCGAGATCGCTCTGGTGGGGTCGCTGGCCGATCTCAACCAGTTGCTGGCAAGCAGCCTGCACTATGAACCGGCCAAAGATTTCTGGGGAGAGGATACCCTGACCGTCACCACCTCGGATCAGGGCAACAGTGGTGCGGGTGGCCCGCTGAGCGACACCGATCAGGTGACCATCAATGTCACGCCCGAGCCGGACATGCCGAGCCTGACACTGACCCAGCACGAGATCCATGCCCTGCAGGGGGCGCTGGTGCCCCTGAGTCTGCAGGCCTGCGTGGTCAATCCGGCAACCGGTGAGCTATCCATTCGCATCAGCGGATTGGGGAACGCTCAGGTACAGGATGAACATGGCCTGACCGTGGGACATCAGGAGAGCAACGGTGACTGGCTGATCCCGGCGGATCACTCGGTACCGCTCTACTTCAACGGCCTGAGCGATGGGGATCATGTACTGGGGATCTCCGCCGAGTCGAGTGTCGGCGGTTCCACCATCAGCACGCCACTCGATACCCTGACTATCCACAGCCAGAGCGGTCATGAGCTGTTGGGGTCCGAGCATGACGACATCCTCTTTGGCTCTTCAGGCGATGATCGTCTGGTGGGAGGGCTTGGGAACGATGTGCTCCATGGCGGCAAAGGCAACGATATCCTCACCGGTGGTGCCGGCAGCGATCTCTTTGTCTGGCAGAAGGGGGATGAGGGGAGTCAGGGGCAGCCCGCAGTCGATACCATCACCGACTTCCATCCGGAACAGGGGGACAGGATCGATCTGGCCGACCTGCTGCGGGGTGGTCCGGGAGCCAGCGTCGAAAGTCTGCTAAGCAACCTCTCGGCGTCGGTGACGAGCGGCAGCAATGGTCTGAGCGATGTGAATCTCTCGGTGACCTCGGCCAACGGTGGTCAGGTGACTCAGCAGATCACCCTGAAGGATGTGGATCTGAACAGCTGGAATCTTACCAGCACCTCGTCCCACGACATCCTGCAGAGCATGCTGGATAACCACAGCCTGATCATCCAGCATCCCTGATAGCGGGCGAGAAACGTAAAAGGAAGAGCCGGCAATTGCCGGCTCTTTGTTTATCTCTGCGTGGATTGTCTTTTGTTATCAGCCGATCAGGCCAGTGCCTGAGCCAGCAGGTGGATGGGATGTTCGCAGCGAAACGCCGTGCTCATCTCGATCTGCCATTTGCAGGTTTCGCAATCGGTGATCACCAGATCGGGGGCCAGGCGGTTGATCTGATCGAATAGCCCCTCGCCGATGGTCTGGCTGGTCTGGTAGTTCTCCGACTTGAAGCCGTAGGTGCCGGCGATCCCGCAGCACTGGGACTCCAGCACCGTCACCTTGACCCCGGGAATGGCGCGCAGCAGTTCGAGGGTATAGATGACACCCCCCATTTTTTCCATATGGCAGGGGGTGTGGTAGGCAATGTGCAGATTGAGCGGTTTCATCGCCGGTTTGTTGCCCTTGTAGAACTCGTTCCACAGGAAGCGGGTCACCAGCGAGATGCGATCCCGCACCTTGTGGTTGTCCTGCTCCAGCAGGTGGGGATATTCATCGCGCAGGGTAAAGCCGCAGGTGGAGGAGGTGGCCAGCAGCGGCATCTCGTTGCCCAGCAGGGAGTTCTCCATCTGCTTGATGTTGAAGGCCGCCTGCTGCTTGGCCTTGTCCATGAAGCCGTTGGCAATCAGCGGCACGCCGCAGCACTTCTCCCGCTCCAGCAATTGCACGCCGATGTTCATGGCGTTGAGCACCTGTACCAGCTCTTTGCCGAGTTGCGGGTGGTTGTAGTTGACGTAGCAGCCGTGGAAATAGGCGATTTGGCGCGCAAAGCGGGCCTGAGTCTCTTTCTGCTTCTTGTACCAACCGCGGAAGGTGCCCTGGGAGTATTTGGGCAGGTCGCGGTGGGAGGAGACCCCCAGCGCCTTGTCCAGCACCAGCTTCATCGGCTTGAGGCCGGTGGTGAAGTTGACCACCGGCGCCATCAGGGTAGACATGCTGCCCATCAGATCGGTGTGGGAGAGCACGAACTCGCGGATCCCCGGTTTGAAGCCGCTGTACTTGTCTTTGGCCTTGGCGATGATGTCGCCGATGCGTACTCCACTCGGGCAGGCGACTTCGCAGCGCTTGCAGTTGGTGCAGTGCTTGAGGGCGCTGTCAAAGAGCTCCGGGCTCTTGATCCGCAGCCGCTCCCCATCCGGGCCCGCCTGTTTCGGGCCGGGGTAGGCGGGATTGGCCTTGGCCACCGGACAGTAGGCGGTACAGACGGTGCATTTGATACACTGATCGAAAGTTTGGTTGGCGTGATCCAGTAGCATGTCAGTTCTCCTCCCGTAGGGTGTGAAGGCACGGGATATGGGACAAAATCATCATTGGGCGGCACCCAGAATATGGCCGGCGGCCTGCCAGCCGGTGGCAACCGCGACACCGGAACCTGATCCCTCTTTGATGGGGTCATAGTGCGCCAGCACGCTGCCGGCGCCGTAGAGGTTGGTGAGCGGCTTGCCGCCGCGCAGCACTCTGAGCTTGTCGTCGGTCTTGACCCCGAAGCCCATAAAGGGGTGGTGATCGAACAGGCGGCGACCGGCCCAGGCGTCGCGCTCTTCCAGACTCAGCACATCGGCATCGAAGATGGGTTCGCGAATGCCGCGCAGACGGGACTCCAGCCCGCGGCTGAAGAAGCTGCCGGAGGCGAGCACGAAGTTGTCCGCTTCAAACAGCTGGTCATCGCCATTCTGGGTGTGTACGCCGACCACCCGATCCCCCTCGTAACGGGCGCCCAGCACCCGCTCGCTGGTGAGGAAGGTGCCGCCAAGGGCCATGAAGCGGCGCTTGAGCGCCTCCTGCATCCGCATCCCGATCAGCGATGGCGGCATGGTCGCCACCTCCTTGATGGTGCATCCGGTACGTTGCTCCAGCTCCGCCAGACGCGGGCCAACCAGCCCCAGCGACAGGCAGGCGGGCAGCACGATATGGCGGCAGTCGGGCACGCCGCTCTCTTGCACCATTCGACTGATCTCGCTGGCCAGATCGGCCACCAGATGGTGCTTGTCACACAGACGCGCAATATCGGCAGAGCGAAACTCATGGGGATTGCGGCTGAATTCCGCCAGCTGGGGCAGGCGGATTTCGCCAGTCAGAATGCGGCAGTGGGCAAAGCGCGGATGGGTCGCCAGATTGGCCGCCGCCAGTGCCGGATGAAAGTCGCGAAAGCCTTCGAGGGTGGCCAGCAGTAGCACGTCCGGGATCGGTGCATCGGTGACGCAGGCGCAAGTATCGGGGGAGAGCCAGGTACGTTTGAGGGTACCGATGGGGGTCAGGCGCTGGTGATTGGTTTCGTGGCGCACCAGCGGCAGCCCCTGCTCGGCGCAGTGGCGCTGCAGATCGGCCAGGCTCGCCTCGATATTCTGCATTCCGACTTTGCTGTAGGGGTGATCCGGATGAGCTGCCATAAAGGCGGGCAGCTCTGCGCGGGGATCTCCCTCGCTCTCCAGCAGGTCGACCGAGCCGGAGGAGAAGTGGAGGGCACTCTGGCCTGAGGCCATCAGCAGCGTCTTCTGGCCTGCTTCCACCAGACGCAGGGCGGCCGAGAGACCCGCCATGCCGCCGCCGATAACGATATTGTCAAACTTCATGACGGCTCTCCTTCTCAGTGGCGTGAGTGGCATTGTGCTGC
This sequence comes from Aeromonas sp. FDAARGOS 1410, assembly GCF_019048745.1. Taxonomy (NCBI): domain Bacteria; kingdom Pseudomonadati; phylum Pseudomonadota; class Gammaproteobacteria; order Aeromonadales; family Aeromonadaceae; genus Aeromonas; species Aeromonas sp. FDAARGOS 1410. Next base: position 2,537,352 of record NZ_CP077401.1, read on the forward strand.
CCGGGGGCGCGTGGCGCATCGGTGACCAGCTGCGGTGTGGTCCACTCGCCAAGGCCAAACAGCCCCTCGTAGATCCAGTAGGTAAACTCGGCCTCGCGCAGGGCATCGCCCCACAGCACTGGGCGGGTGCCCTTGTAGCGCTCTTCCAGGAACTGGCGCAGCATGACGCAGGCCTGACGGCCGTCGGCCTTGCCGTACTCCTGCATCAGGCCGGCGGCGCGGTAGGCGCACAGCTCGCCCTGACAGGGCCCCATCCCCAGACGGGTGCGGCGGCGCAGGTCGATGAGGTTGTCCACATCGAGCTCGCGCAGGGCGTATTCGATTTCACCGGCGGTGACCATCTCGCACTCGCAGATGAGGGCGTTGGCTTTCGGATTGTCACGGAAGAAGGCGATAACCCGCTCGCCGTGGCGGTACTGGGCCGACCCTTCGGCAGGCACCGAGAGCCCCGGGGCGGAGACCTTCTCCGGATCCCGCGAGCCGGGCAGATTGAGCTCGGCAGTGCGGCAGGGCTTGCTGTTGCCAAGCTTCTTGGCCAGCAGATCGGTGGCCCACTCCGCCATCAGGCGGTAGGTCATCAGCTTGCCGCCGGTGATGGTGTTGAAGCCCTTGAGGCCATCGCGCTCGGCGTGATCGAGCAGCACTATGCCGCGGCTGATGTTGCGGCCTGTGTCGTCACCGTCCACCGCCACCAGCGGGCGAACGCCGGCGTAGGCGCGCAGCAGACGGGTGCGCGCCATGATGGGGGCAAGCTTGATCCCCTCGCGCAGCAGCACTTCCACCTCTTCGGGCTCGACGGTGAGCTGGTCAATCTTGTTGTAATCGATGCGGCTGGATGTGGTGCCGATGAGGGAGATGGTATCGCCCGGCACCAGAATGTCCGCATCCGCCGGTTTGCGGGCGCGGTTGAGCACCAGCTGGTTGATGCGGTAATCCATGATGAGCAGGGATCCCTTGGCCGGGAACATGCGGATGCCGAGATCGGCGTATTCGCAAATTTGCTGGCCCCAGATGCCGGCGGCGTTGATCACCTCCTGACACTCAACCTCGAACGCTTCGCCGGTGCGGGTGTTGATCGCCTTGACCCCGTGTACCCGATCCTGAGTGCGCAAGAGTCCCAGCACCTTGCAGTGGGTAAAGATACGCGCGCCGTGCTCTTTGGCGTCCAGCACGTTGGCGGCGGCGAGGCGGAACGGGTCGACCGTACCATCCGGCACGTGGATTGCGCCGATCATCGCCGGGTTGGCGTTGGGCTCCATACGCAAGGCTTCGCGGGGATCGAGCTGACGGGTTTCGATCCCGGCGCGGGCACATGCATCCATGAAGGTGGTTTGGAAATTGATGTCATCTTCCGGCAGGGTGAGGAAGAGGCCGCCGGTGTCCTCGACACAGTGGCTGGCAATCCGCTTGAGGATGCGGTTTTCCTGAATGCACTCGCGGGCGGATTCCTGATCCGTCACCGCGTAGCGTGCTCCCGAGTGGAGCAGGCCATGGTTGCGCCCCGTAGTGCCGGCGGCGATATCGTCCCGTTCGAGCAGAATGCAGTCAATGTCGCGCAGTGCGCAATCGCGCATGATGCCTGCCCCGGTGGCCCCGCCGCCTATGATGACGACTTGTGTAGTTATTCTTTGCATTGGTGCCGGTCTCGCTACTCACATTGATGAGAAGTTTGACGTTAACCGTGAGTAAAATGTTTGATTCAGACCAAATAAATGAGCGTGATCGAACATTTTCGACCGTTAATGCTCAGAAGTGTGATCGGGATCGGCCTGACAATAGCCCCTTTCAGGGGGCGGAGTGGCCCATGGCGATGTTCGCAACAGCGCCAGCTTGAGTGCGAACGACCATCTGATGGCCATTGAATTCGAGGTGCTTCAAAAAGGTTTCGCTTTGTTGCAGGCCGGCTGCGTCGAACTGCATGCCGTAGACGGGGTAGTTGTTGATCTGGCGCTGGTTGCGCACTGTGCCGGTCAGCTGGTAGGGCATCCCGTTGGCGCTAGAGGCATCGAGGCGCAGCTCAAGCGAGTGGTTGAGGGGAATGGTCGGTGCCTGATGGTGGGTGCTGAAGGCGCAACCTGCCAGCGAAAAGTCCACCAGATGGATGTTGAGCGGGTGCTGGGCAAAAAGAGCGACTCCTGTGCAACTGATTGGGTAGCGGATCTCCTTGCGGATCTTGAACAGGGTCATGCTCTCTGGCTGGCGCATGGTGAAGAGCTGGGGCTGCTTGTTGAACTGCTCGATAAAGCCCTCGAAGCAGAGCATGGCTCCCACCCCCCGCTCGCAGATGATGGCCGCCGTGAGGCGGTAACCCGGTTGGCAGTAGAGTGCCGCATCCGCCGGGGTGGTGGCGGGCAGGCTGAAATAGATGATGCGCGCCTTGTCGGCGCCGATCAGCACGGCAGGCAGGGAGCGCAGCTGACCGGTCGGAGTGATCACCTCGATCCCCACCTTGCTGGCGGGATAGAGATAATCCATGACATCGGGCCCCTGGATGGAGATGCCCTTCTCCTTATTGGCCTTGATACGATCCTTGATTGATTTGAAGGGTGACTGCTGAGTCTGTTGTGTCATGGATCATGGTCCCGATGCTCCCGCGTTACAGATTCATTTAAGTAGTCAGCCTCAATTGCCGCAACACTTCTTGAACTTCTTGCCGCTGCCACAGGGACAGGGATCATTGCGCCCAATGCGGAGCGGGACGGGATCTATCTCGCCGTCGGTGTAGACCCAGCGAGCCTCATAACGCACAAAGCGGGAACGTTCATGCAGGCAGTGACGAGTCTCGCCTTCCACGAACCAGGCTTTGAACTCCACCATGCCGAGTATGTCGTCGGGGCCGCCCTGGCTGGCGATGATCTCGAGGCCATCCCATTGGGTATCGGTCTGGGAGAGCAGTTCTGCGGTCAGCTCTCCCAGATAGTCGGGGTGCCAGCTATGCACCAGATAATCCCCAAGACCCAGCACGAAGGCGCTGTAGCGCGAGCGCATCAGCTGTTCTGGGGTGAGAGCGGGAGCACCGCCGTGGAGTGATCCGCAGCACAGTTCGAGAGAAAGGTTGGAACCGCAAGGGCAAAGAGTCATGTTTTTCGCTAATTGGCCGATTTATTTTAAGGGAATTGTAACGAAAGCGAGCCGCGAACTGCCAGCACCTATACTGATGATTGGGCAAGGAATTCCAATAAAAACAGCTGCAAGGATGTGAAAAATGACGTTAAAGCAGAAAATCCTGTTACTCGGAGCGCTCCCCGTGCTGTTGATGGCACTGGCGGTCAATCTCAGCAACTACATGCTCTCCAGAAGCGATCTGGAGTCTGATTTGGTGGTGGCGCGGGAGAAGGCGATCAAGGATCGCAAGGCGCTGCTCAGCAGTTACATCATGATGGCTCAGACTGCCATCAACGCTGTCTACTCCTTGCCTGATTCACCGGAGAATCGGCAAAAGGTCAAAGAGTTGCTCAGACCGCTGCGTTACAGCAGCGACGGTTACTTCTTTGTCTATGACTTTGAGGGCAACACCATATTGCTGCCGGTTCGCACCGAACTGGAGGGCAAAAACCGCTGGAATGACAAGGATGCCAAGGGCAAGTTCCTTATTCAGGAGATCCTCAAGTCGGCCCGTCAGGGGGATGGCTTTACCGAATACTGGACGGCCAAGCCCTCCATCGGTCGTGATGCGCCCAAGCTGGCCTTTACCCTGGTGCTGGACAAATACCAGTGGATCATAGGGACCGGCTTTTATATCGATGACATCGACAACGAACTGGCCACCCTGCGTGCCGAGCGGGAGAGCAAGATGAACAGCTCGCTGCAGGTCGGGGTGCTGGTGATCCTGGTGATTTTGGGCGTCACTCTGGTGGCGACCGTGATTGTCGGCAACAGGGTCAGCAAACCGCTGGCAGATGCGGTGCTGGCATTGAACGATATCGCCAACGGCGAGGGGGATTTGACCCAACGTCTCAAGGTGCAGAGCAAAGATGAGATTGGTCAGCTGGCCAGCGCCTTCAACCGCTTCGTCGAGCGGATCCAGTCGGTGGTGAGTCAGGTCGGGGAGACCAGCAACCACCTCTTCAGCGCCGTCGACAAGCTGCATCACCTTAGCGAGCACTACGACCAGCAGATGCACGGCCATAGCCGGGAGACCGATCAGGTGGTCACCGCAGTGACCGAGATGAGCTCGACCGCGCAAGAGGTGGCGGCCAGCGCCTCCAATGCCGCCAGTGCAACCAGCGATGCGGCCCGCGAATCCGACGCGGCGCGCGGCGTGGTCAGCACCGCCATCAACAGCATCAACCGGCTGGTGGGCGAGGTACATACCGCCTCCGGCGTTATCGAGCAGCTGGCGCAGGAGACCGGCAAGATCGGCTCTGTGGTGGAGGTCATTCGCGGCATCGCCGAGCAGACCAACCTGCTGGCGCTGAACGCGGCCATCGAAGCGGCCCGTGCCGGCGAGCAGGGCCGCGGTTTTGCGGTGGTGGCAGACGAGGTGCGATCCCTTGCCGGCCGTACCCAGCAGAGCACCAAGGAGATCAACGAGATGCTCCAGCGTCTGCAGGGCGGGGTAAAACAGGCGGTGGATGTAATGCAGGCAAGCGAGGAGCGCAGCCAGGAGACGGTGCAGGAGGCGAGCCACATCGCAAGCTCCCTCGACAGCATGGTGATGGCGGTCAGCACCATCAACGACATGAACATCCAGATCGCCACGGCCGCCGAGGAGCAGCACGCGGTCTCCGAGGAGATCAACAAGAACCTGGTGGCCATCCAGCAGATTGTCAGCGAGCTGACCAGCGCGGCGGTCGAGTCCAACAGCACCACCCGTGATCTGGCCAATACCGGCGACAAATTGCGCAAGCTGGTCTCCCAGTTCCGCTATTGATCCTGCCTTGTCAGGTGACGAGTGCCACAAGATGCGGTCTGAACCCCGGTTCAGGCCGCACTTTATTTGGGGATTGACCAATAATGTGTGAAAATTGCCGCCCTCTGTGTCTGCGTTTGCCCCATAGCCTATGAATGAGATCGTGAAAGGTAGTATCGACTTGATCCGCCAGCTCAACTACGGCCTGGTTTATGCCAGCCTGGAAGAGCACAAGGAGTTGTCGCGCACCGATCTCTCCCGCTTGACCGGTCTCTCTCCCGCCAGCATTACCAAAATCACCCGCGAGCTGCTCGACAGCGGGCTGGTGGTCACCTGTGGTGAAAGCTCGGTGGGGCGTGGCCGTCGCCAGACCTTGCTGCGCATCAACGAGCGCCGCTTCCAGTTTCTCTCCATGCGGCTGGGGCGTGGTTATGTAGACATGGCGCTGTTCGACTTCACCGGTCGTTCGCTGGCGCGCCATCGCCATATTTTTACCGAGGCCGAGCGCGGCGAACTGCTGGATAGCCTGGTTCACGCCATTCGCAGCTTCTTGCCGAAAAAGGCCCTCAACCTTGCCTGCATCGCCCTTTGTCTGCCGGGTCAGGTAGAGCGCCACTCCGGCATGGTCAAGCACTTCCCCTTCTACGATCTGCGCAACTGGCCGCTGGGGCCGACTTTGCAGGAGGCCTTTGCTGTGCCGGTGCTGGTGAGCGGCGACGTGCGCACCTGGATCCAGGCAGAGCGCGAGTGGGGAGCCGCCAAGAATTGCGCCGATGCGGTGCTGGTGTTCGTTCACAACGACATCGGTGTCGGCATGGTGGTCAATGGCCAGCTTATCGAGAGCGAAAATGCGCTGCTCGGCGATCTCAGCCATTTGCAGCTCGAACCCTATGGCCAGCGCTGCTACTGCGGCGGCTTTGGCTGCGCCTGCACGCTAGTGACCAATCAGGCGCTGGAGGCGCAATACCGGGATCTGCGCGAGCGGATGCAGGAGCACGATCTGCCCGAGAGCGTCACCATTCGCGAGCTGTGCGAGCTGGCGCTGGCGGGCAACAGCCTCTGTCAGGATATTCTCCATCAGGCGGCGGGGCGCCTGTCGCGGGTGCTCTCCAACCTCATTTGTCTGCTCAATCCGGGCAAGCTGCTGCTGGGGGGCGAGATCACCCGTGCCGATCGACTACTGTTCCCCATGTTGCATCAGTCGCTGGCGAGCCAGTTGCCGGCCGAGTATCTGGTGCGGCTGCAGATCGAATCCACCCACTTCTACGAAGATCCCACCAAGCCCACCTCGGTGCAGGTGCACAAGGCGCTGCGTGACGGTAGCCTGTTGCTGGAGCTGCTGCGCACCTGTCAGGAGTCGTAAGGCAAAAGGATTTGGCACTGTGCCTGGCGAAAGGGGCAGGGATTGCTGTTCCACCAGCACGTAACTGGGTACAATCTTGCGCTTTTCCGGCAGAACCCCTGTTATCGGGCGCTTATGGCGCCGTGACATGTGGGCACCGTTGCCGTTCCTGTTTTGACTCCAGTTGTGAACCTAGATGAAGCCTGTTCCTGATCACGCCGTCAACCGCCTGCGGGCCTGGCGCAAGAGTATCTCTACCCGACCGTTTCTCGCCCGTGGCGGCACCCTGGCCCGTTGTCCCGCCTGTCAGCTGCGTGAGGATTGGTGTGCCTGCGAGTGGCGCCCCGAGCTCAAAGCGGAGGCGGGCTTTTGCCTGCTGATGTATGACAGCGAGCCGATGAAGCCCTCCAACACCGGCCGTCTCATCGCCGATGTGTTGCCGGATACCACCTGGGCCTTTCTCTGGTCGCGCACCGAGCCCCATCCCGAGCTGCTGGCCCTGCTGGCCGATCCTGTTTGGCAGCCCTATGTGGTCTTTCCCGCCTGCGAAAAGGAGCCGGCCCGTTTGACCGGCGAGGTTGTGCTTGCGCCCGGCAAGAAGCCGCTCTTTATCCTGCTCGACGGCACTTGGCCTGAGGCGCGCAAGATGTTCAACAAGAGCCCCTATCTCGACGGTTTTCCGGTGCTGGCCATCAAACCCGATGCGCTCTCTACTTATGGCATGCGGGTGGCCAACAGCGAGGAGCACCTCTGTACCGCCGAGGTGGCCGCCTGTGTGCTGGAAGTTGCCGGGGAGCTCAGGGCCGGTCAGGCGCTGCAGCACTGGTTCAATCTGTTCAGCAGCCGCTACATGGCCGGTCGGGTCAGCCGTTTCCCCGGTGATGACGAGGTGCCGCTGCTGGCGGCTCTGACCGCCATCAAGGGATCGGAAGTGGAGTCACCGGCGCCACAAAGCGCTGCCTGAGCTGAGGGGCAGGGGCGCGTGAGCCAAAATTAGTGAAAATCAGGAATCAATTGGCTGCCACTGTTTCGTTAGATTCATGGACTTTGGCCCGTTAGGATAACCGGCAGTCAGTGCAGCCCCTCTGCCCGGCGTGTTTATTCTCCCCCCGGTTGCCCCTGTGTCGGGCAACCCAATCCCGTGAGGTCTATGGATGGAATTGGAACTGGTTACCCTGTTTGCCCTGTTTGGCGTGGCGCTCATCGCCGGCTTTATCGATGCCATCGCCGGTGGCGGCGGCCTGTTGACGGTACCGGCCCTGCTGGCCACCGGCATGCCCCCCGCGCTGGTGCTTGGCACCAACAAGCTGCAGAGCAGTTTCGGCTCCTTTTCCGCCACCTGGTTCTATGCCCGCAGAGGATTGCTGGAGTGGGCCATGATCTGGCCTGCGGTGATCTGCACCTTTATCGGCGCCGCCGTGGGCACGCTGGCGGTGCAGACCATCGATGCCGCCGTGCTGGAGCGCTTGCTCCCCTTTCTGCTGATGGCCTTTGCCTGCTACTTCTTCTTCTCGCCGCGGGTGAGCGACGCCGAGAGCTCCCGCCGCCTGACCCCCATGCTATTTGCGCTGCTGGTGGGGGGCGGGGTCGGCTTCTATGACGGCTTCTTCGGGCCGGGGACCGGTTCATTCTTTGCCATCGGATTCGTGGCGCTGGCAGGCTTTGGCATGGCGCGGGCCACCGCCCACACCAAGCTGCTCAACTTCACCTCCAACATCGCCTCCCTGCTGTTCTTTGCCCTCGGCGGCAAGGTGGTGTGGAGCGTCGGTTTCTGCATGGCGCTGGGGCAATTTGTGGGCGCCCGTTTTGGCTCCAAAATGGTGCTGAAAAAAGGGGTGAAGCTGATCAAGCCGCTGCTGGTGACCGTCTCCCTGCTGATGTCCGCCAAGCTGGTGTGGAGCCAGTATCCCGAGCTGTTTGCCTGGATCTGATGTGTGCCTTGCTTGCCGCATCGCAATTGTTAACGGGGCCCTCGGGCCCCGTTGTCATATCTGCGGTTTTACAGCGTTAGCGCGGTGTGTCGCTGTAATGGCTGAAGTGTTTGCGCAGGGCGTTGACCAGTTTGGCAATGCGCTCGCGCTTGAGACTATTTGGCCGGTAGACCAGATGGAGCGGGCGGGCGAGTGCCGGCAGCAGGCGGGCCGTTTCTCCCTGCTCCCCCACCAGCGCCAGCAGACCGGCAGGCAGCAGCACCGGGCCGATACCGGCCTTGGCCAGCTCGATCAGCGCCAGATAGGAGTCGAGCTCCATGGCGGGCTCCAGGCCGAGGGCGGCGAGGGGCTCGCGCAGATAGCGATTGGCGGGGTTCTCCAGATCCATGGTGAGGATCTTGCGCCCACCGCCCTGAGCGGCAGGGGGCAGGCTCTGCTGCGCCTCTCCCACCAGATAGAAGGGCTCCTCCAGCAGCAGCTCGGCGCCAAGGCCATGGCCGGGCGGGAGGCGACCGGCGCAGATGCCGAGCAGGGCATCGCCGCTGCGCACCCGCGCCAGAATGACCGGGGTGTGGTGGGTGGAGAGGGCGAGATGCGGGTCGCGGCCAAGGTAGCCGCGCATGAAGTGGGCGAGATAACCGGCCAGCAGGGTCTCGGAGCAGGCGATGGGGAGGGGACTGTGATCAGCCAGATCCTGGCTGTCGGCCAGTACCCCCTTCATCTCGGCCAGGCTCGGCGCTACCCGCTCCAGCAGCTCCAGCGCCTGCGGGGTGAGCCGGATCTGGCGCCCCTCCGGCTCGATCAGCTTCTTGCCAAGGCGCTGCTCCAGCTGGGCAATGCGCTTGCTCACCGCCGACTGGCTGATATAGAGGCGGCTGGCCACCTTGGCCATGGTTCCTTCACTTGCCAGCAGGCTCAGCGTCTCCAGCCCTTCCAGTAACATCTCGCCCCCTTGTCATCGACAGATTGGATCTGCGTTACCTTAGGGGCTGGTCGCTTCAGGAGCAAGTGTCGTTTACCGCCTTGAACGGGCCAATGCGCCAGCTCTTCAAGGGCGGTGCGAAGATCACCAGATTGCCGATGAGACTCACCACCACGCCGACCACCGACACCGGCTGCCAGACAAATCCCTCATAGAAGGTCGAAAGGGTAAGTGCCACCAGCGGAAAGAGCACGGTCGCGTAGGAGGCCTTGCTGGCCCCGATGCGCCCCACCAGGGTCAGATAGGCGGTAAAGGCGATGACCGAGCCAAACAGGGCGAGGTAGACCATGGCCGCCAGATAGTGGCTGTCGGTCGGCACCACCAGCTGCTGCCCGAGCAATGTGACCCAGCCCAGCAACAGCACGACGCCGTAAACCATGCCCCAGGGCACTATCTGCAACACATGGTAGCCGTGGCGCTGGCCGCGGGCCGAGACCAGATTGCCCAGCGAAAAACAGAGGGTACCGCCACAGGCGAACAGCAATCCCTTCCAGCCGTTTGCTCCCAGTTGCGCATCTGCCAGCACCGGCCAGAACAGCAGCAGGGTGCCAAAGAGCCCCAGTAGCGACCCTTGCAGCCAGCGCAGGCTCGGGCGTTTGCCCTCGAACAGCCAGAGGTTGAGGCCATTGAAGATGCTGGCGCTGGCGAAGATCACCGCCGACATGCCGCTCGGGATATAGCGGGTGGCGTGGTAGAAGCAGAGAAAGTTGGTGGAAAAGAGCAGGGCACCGAGCAGCGCCGCGTAGCGCTGGCCGTGCCACGGCAGGCGCGGAAAGCGGCCGCTGGCGGTGAGCAGGGCAAACAGCGCCACCGCCGCCAGCAAGAAGCGGTAGAGCACCGATACTTCGATGGGGATGGGGCCAAGCTGCCAGGCGATGGCGATCCAGGTGCTGCCCCAGATAAGGACGGTGGCGAGATAGAGCAGAAGGTTCATCGGTTGTTCCACAAGCAGGTAGGTTTGTATTCCAGCATGGGGTGGGCAGGGGCTTGCTGGCTTGCACCATCTTGCGGTTTTTGTTTGTGGGCCGCTGTCATCCCGGGCGTCAGTCGGTAAGATGAGCGGACGGCAGGATGGGCTTGCCGGGAGCGTCAGGGAGAGGCAGGGTCAGATGAAAACGGCAGGGGTATTCGATGCACTGGTCAGCACCGGCGCCCGGCTGGAGGACTCCTGCTGGCTGGAGCCCGGGCTTGGCGTGGCCAGCTGGCGCAACTGCTACGATCAGACCCGCTACCACAAGCCGGGCCACCACACCCTGAGCGTCTATCTGCAGGGGGGCGAGCAGACCGAGCGGCTCGACGGGCCGGGCGGTTGTGGTGGCACCGGCAAGGTGTGCATCATGCCGGATCACCACAGATCCGAATGGCTGGTGCGCGAGGAGTTTCGCTTCTTCCACCTCTACTTCACCCCGGCCCACCTGACCCGCATCGCCGAGGAGGTGTGCGACCGCGAGGGGCGCCACCTGCAACTGCTGGACAAGACCTTTATCGACGATCCGAAGGCGGCATTGTTGGTGCAGAGTCAGCTGATGCAGCTTGAGTGGCAGCACGGCATCGACCGCCTGGCGCTCTCTCACGGCGCCTGGATGCTGATCCTCCACGCCTATCGCCACCATACCGAGGCGGCGCCTGCACTGCCGACGGTACGTGGCGGGCTGGCTCCGGTGGCGATCCGGCGGGTGCAGGAGTACCTTCATGCTCACCTGGCCGAGCCGGTAACGCTGGCCCAGCTGGCGCAGCAGGCGGGTCTGAGCGAGTATCACTTCGCCCGCATGTTCAGTCAGAGCCTGGGCTGCCCGCCCCACCGCTACCTGCTGGAGCTGCGCCTCAAGCGGGCCAAACAGCTGCTGGCAGGTGTTGAACCGCTGGCGACGATCGCCAGCCAGTGCGGTTTCTCCTCCCAGGCTCACTTTGGCAACCGCTTTCGCGAGGCGTTTGGCCTGACGCCGGGGCAGTGGCGTGCCCGGCTGTCATCCTCCTGTCACAGTTAACCGCGAGACTCAATGCGTTCCGGTGAGTTCGCTCACCCCGTCATTTCGCAGTGCCACAAACAGGAGCCGCCATTGAATCATCGCAAGCGCCAGATCCGTACCCGCCACCTCTGGTTCAACCACTGGAATGCCCCGCAGGGGCGCCTGACCGAGCCAACCCCGCCCGAACCTGCCATTCCTCACAGTTCCCGCTGAAAAAGGGCGCTACCAGATAGGATTTTTCCGGCAACTTTGCCACTATTGCTCCATCAGAGTGACGTGGACATGGCTGGATGTATCTGGAACGTATTGAAGTTAAAGGATTTCGCGGCATCAATCGGTTGTCGCTCGGGCTTGACCATACCACAGTGCTGATCGGTGAAAACACCTGGGGGAAATCGAGCCTGCTGCGCGCCCTCTGGTGTCTGCTGGGGCAAAATGCCGAGCCCTATCAGTTTGGCGCCGAGGATTTCCACCGGCCGGAAGATCCCGAGCTTGCCCCGGCGCGCCATCTGCAACTGGTGCTCACCTTCTGTGAACACAGACCGCAGATGTGCCAGCACTCCCGCCGTCTGGCCCGACTTTGTCCCGCCTGGGTGCTGCACAAGGACAAGTTCAATCGCATTCACTACCGCGCCAGTGCCGAGTTGCTGGAGGATGGCACGGTCGCGACCCTGCACGATTTTCTCGACGGGGTGGGCAAGAGCCTGCCCATCGCCAATGCTCACGAGCTGGTCTGCATGCTCATCACCATGAACCCGGTCTTTCGCCTGCGCGATGCCCGCACCGCCCGCAACGGGGTGGAGACATTGCAGTGGGGTGATCTCTCCGAGCATCGTCTGAACGAGTTGGCGGACAAGCTGATCGACGAGCCCCAGCGCATTGGCGAGCCCGAGCTCAAGGAGGCGTTGCAGGCGGTGCGCCAGCTGATGGATCACTACTTCAACGCGCTGGCGCCCATCAAGAACAAGCCGCGCAGCCAGCGTGACATCATCAATCGCCCCATGACATTGCGCAATCCGGGCAACCTGCACACCCTGCTGCGTCAGGCGGACAACCGCGCCCTGCAGCTGGCGATGGCGGGGATGGCGGCGACCCTGCTGCAGGCACGCGGCAACCGCGAGCTGGAGGAGGGGGCTCGTCCCATCATGATCCTCGAAGATCCCGAAAGCCGGCTCCATCCAACCATGCTGGCACTGGCGTGGGGACTGCTGGAGCAGTTGCCGGGCCAGAAGCTGCTCACCACCAACTCGGGGGACTTGCTCTCCTCCCTGCCGCTCAATCAGGTGCGCCGGCTGGTGCGGCGCCAGCAGGATATCCTCTGCCACCAGCTGGGTGGCGAGCGCTACAGCAGCGACGATCTGCGCAAGATTGCCTTTCATGTGCGGATCAACCGGCCCATGTCGCTGTTTGCCCGTTGCTGGCTGCTGGTGGAAGGGGAGACAGAGATCTGGCTGCTCTCGGAGCTGGCCCAGATCTGTGGCTATAGCCTGCGGGCCGAGGGGGTGCGGATCATCGAGTTTGCCCAGTGTGGCCAGTCACCGCTGATCAAGGTGGCGCGCGACTTTGGCATCGAGTGGCATCTGCTGGCCGATGGCGACGAGGCGGGAGTCAAGTATGCCGCTTCGGCTCGCGGTCAGCTCAAAGGCGACAGGGAGCGGGATCGGCTGACCCAGCTGCCTGCGGTCGATATCGAGCACTACCTCTACAACAATGGCTTTGAGGGGGTATTCCGGCGCGAAGCCGGTGTCGGTGGCCGCGCCATGTGGAGTGCCAGCCATATTATCAACAAGGCGATCCATCATCGCAGCAAGCCGGGCATGGCGCTGGCGGTGGTCGAAGAGGCGGAGAGGCTCGGCGCTGAACATATACCGCCGGTGATCCGCCAGATGTTTGCCCGGGTGGTGGCACTGGCCCGCGGCCAGCGTTAAGGCCGCCACTTGTGATGTCAGGCGTTGGGGATGGCGCCGGGTTTGGGTATACTCGGCCCCTCTCTGGCGCCATCATGGCGCATTTCGACACCCTTTGCTGGAGGCGCCATGTTCGTCCAACTCCCTTTCTGGCTTTTTCCCCTGACCGGCCTGATGGCGCTGGGAGCGCTCATTGCCCTTGGCATCGTGCTCTGGCGCGGTGATCTCTGCCCTGGCCAACGCTCGCGCATCAGCCAGCAACTCTTCTCCATCTGGGTCATTACCGCCCTTTCGCTGATGCTGGCGGTAGAGGCCAAGGCGGCCAGCTGGCTGATCTGGAGCGGCGGTGCGGCGCTGGTGCTGGGCGTGGGCCTGTCGCTTGCCCAGTCACGGCTGGAGGGGAAACGTTCCATCCCATCTTCCCTGCTCTGGCTGCCGGCGTTGCCGCTGGCAGTTTATGGCGTGGGCCTGCTGCAACTGCAGGGCTGGGTCAGCGGTCTGCTGCAGATGGCAATGCTGGGTGCGGCCTTTGCCCACCTGATGCTGCTGCGGGCGCGTCACCGCCTGCAGGCATTCAATACCCTGCTGCCACTGGCCGGTCTGGTTGGTGCCATGGCCAGCCTGATCTGGCTGGGCGTGCTGGTGGGCTGGCAAGGGGGTGAGGCCAATCTCGATGCCCTGATCCCAGCGGTGGTGACGCAGGCGGCGTTGCTGGTGGCCTCCCTGCTGCTCTGGTTCAGCCCGCTCTATCTGCAGCGTGATACTGCGCCGGTTGTGGTTTCAACTTCGTTGTGTGGTCTGCTCATCGCCCAGCTCGCCGCCACCAGCGTGCTCCATCAGCTGGTGTGACGCAGGCAAGCAAGCCCTGAAAAAGAGAAAGCCCCCGGATGTGATCCGGGGGCTTTTTGTTTGCGGGAGGGGGCATCAGTAGAAGTCGTCTGCCCCGCAGATAAAGAGGCAACTGCTGCGTGGCTGGGCCAGATATTCGCGGGTCAGCCCTTCCAGCGGCATGCCGAAGGTGCAGATATCCTGCGGCGAGGGGAGGGCGGTATCGAGGATCCGTCGCCAGTAGCCACCGACACCCTTGGGGGGGCTAGGCAGGTTGAAGGTGAGGGGCTCCCAGTAGGCGTTGAACAGCACGTAGAGTGCCAGCCGGGTTTCGCTCGAGAGGGCCGACATGGCGATGGCGTGGGAGTGGGTGCTGAAGTCAGGCTGCATGGCGTTGACGCCGTGCCAGCAGATCTCGCTGTGGCGCAGGATTTCGGTGAGCGACAGCGGCATGCTCTCCTGCTCGGGGCGCTGGAACAGGTGCTTGCGATACTGGATCAGCTCCTTCATGAAGCGGAACATCTCCTGACTGCGGGCGTTGGGTTGCCAGTCCATCCAGCAGGTCGGGTTATCCTGACAGTAGCCATTGTTGTTGCCATGCTGGGTGCGCAGCAGTTCATCGCCCATCAGCAGCATGGGGGAGCCCACCGAGAGCAGGGTGGCCACCATCATGTTCTTGGCCTGACGCATACGCAGGGCGTTGATCTGGGGATCTTCCGTTACCCCTTCGTGGCCGTGGTTCCAGCTGAAGTTGTGATCGCAGCCATCGCGGTTCTGCTCGCCGTTGGCTTCGTTGTGCTTGTGGTTGTAGCTGGCCCAGTCCCACAGGGTAAAGCCGTCGTGGCAGGTGACGAAGTTGATGCTCTTCTCGGGGTCGGCATGGTGATAGTGGTAGATATCGGGGCTGCCGCAGAGTCGCTCTACAAAGGCCGTCACGCTGTTATCGTCCCCCCTCAGAAAACGGCGCACATCGTCGCGGAACTGACCGTTCCATTCACGCCAGCGCGCGCCGGCGAGTGATCCTACCTGATAGAGTCCCCCCGCATCCCAGGCTTCGGCGATGAGCTTGATGTCGGCGATGTTGGGGTCTGTATCTATGGTACGCAGGGTGGGGGCGTTGGCCTGCGGTTGGCCCGATTCATCCCGCGACAAAATGGCTGCCAGATCAAACCGGAAACCATCGACGTGCATCTCCTGCCGCCAGAAGTGCAGGCTGTCCATGATCATCCGCAGCACTACCGGGTGGGCGCCGTTGAAGGTGTTGCCGCAGCCCGAGTAGTTGGTGTCCTGCTGGTTGTTGTCGAGGATGTAGTAGGCCTCGTTGTCGATGCCGCGAAACGAGAAGGTGGGGCCATCGTTGCCCCCTTCCGCCGTGTGGTTGTAGACAACATCGAGGATCACCTCGATGTTGGCCTTGTGCAGTGCCTTGACCATGTCGCGAAACTCGGTCAGCGGATCGTCGCCGCAGGCGTACTGGGCGTGGGGGGCAAAAAAGGACATGGGGCTGTAACCCCAGTAGTTGGAGAGCCCTTTGGGCGAATCCTGCGGATCAAACTGGAACACCGGCAGCAACTCGACGGCGGTGACGCCGAGGGATTGCAGATAGGGGATCTTCTCGATGAGACCCAGATAGGTGCCGCGCAGTTCAGGCGCAACCCCGGAGCTTGGTGAGTTGGTAAAGCCTCCCAAATGGAGTTCGTAGATCACCGAGCGCGAGAGGGAGTGGGCCGGTAGCTTGTCACCCTCCCAGTTATAGTGGCGGGTATCAACCACCCGGTTCTTGGCACAGCTGGCAATGTTGCTGCCCGGGAGTGCAGCAGCCCAGCGATCGTAGTTGGGGCCGAGCTCGATGCTGCGGCCATAGGGATCGAGCAGCACCTTTTCCCCATCGAAGCGGGTACCGCAATAGGGGCGCCATGGGCCCTGAATGCGATAGGCGTAACGCTGCCCGATGGGCAGGCCTTCAATATGGATATGCCAGTAATAGGCGGTACGGTTGAAACGGGGCGAGAGCGGGATCACCTCCGGGGTGCAATCTCCTGCACTGGAGAAGAGCAGGAGTTCTACCCGGCTGGCCAGGCGTGCCCAGATCGCGAAGTTGACGCCGTGACTGTCGGGTGTAGCCCCCAACTGACGGCAATGTCCGGCGGAGATGCGCATATCATACCTACCCAAAATGAGGAGTGTTCAGCTTATTGAGTGTAGTGCCGGATGCCTTTCCCTGATCCGTTTGCCTGAAAAAACAGCATGATGCTGATAAAGACCGCACTCTTTGTCGTATAAATCTACGAATAAACTTTTTTTGATATATTTACTTGCAATCTGTGCGCTGGCGCCTATTATTGGCCACCTCGGACGCGGGGTGGAGCAGCTCGGTAGCTCGTCGGGCTCATAACCCGAAGGTCGTCGGTTCAAATCCGGCCCCCGCAACCAACTTTTTCGTCAACCTGAGATTGTGCAAACACTCGAAGGCAGACAAACGCCACAGACTTCTGCTCAGTCTGGGGTGACAATTCGGACGCGGGGTGGAGCAGCTCGGTAGCTCGTCGGGCTCATAACCCGAAGGTCGTCGGTTCAAATCCGGCCCCCGCAACCAACTTTTTCGTCAGCCTGCGATTGTGAAAACACTCGAAGGCAGACAAACGCTACAGACATCTGCTCGGTCTGGGGTGACAATTCGGACGCGGGGTGGAGCAGCTCGGTAGCTCGTCGGGCTCATAACCCGAAGGTCGTCGGTTCAAATCCGGCCCCCGCAACCAACTTTTTCGTCAACCTGAGATTGTGCAAACACTCGAAGGCAGACAAACGCCACAGACTTCTGCTCAGTCTGGGGTGACAATTCGGACGCGGGGTGGAGCAGCTCGGTAGCTCGTCGGGCTCATAACCCGAAGGTCGTCGGTTCAAATCCGGCCCCCGCAACCAACTTTTTCGTCAGCCTGCGATTGTGCAAACCATCGAGGGCAGACAAACGCCACAGACTTCTGCTCGGTCTGGGGTGACAATTCGGACGCGGGGTGGAGCAGCTCGGTAGCTCGTCGGGCTCATAACCCGAAGGTCGTCGGTTCAAATCCGGCCCCCGCAACCAACTTTTTCGTCAGCCTGCGATTGTGCAAACCATCGAGGGCAGACAAACGCCACAGACTTCTGCTCGGTCTGGGGTGACAATTCGGACGCGGGGTGGAGCAGCTCGGTAGCTCGTCGGGCTCATAACCCGAAGGTCGTCGGTTCAAATCCGGCCCCCGCAACCAACTTTTTCGTCAACCTGCGATGTGTAAACCATCGAAGGCAGACAAACGCCACAGACATCTGCTCGGTCTGGGGTGACAATTCGGACGCGGGGTGGAGCAGCTCGGTAGCTCGTCGGGCTCATAACCCGAAGGTCGTCGGTTCAAATCCGGCCCCCGCAACCAACTTCCTCTCTGTTTTTCCTTTTTCAGCTACTTTTCATCACCCCAATTTTTCTCTTTCCAAATACTCTACAGACATTGCGCAATATCACTCCTGCGTGGTGAAGATGTTGTTTGTGCTGGTTTTTCAGGGCAAAACTGGTCGTCCCGCCTGTTTGTTAGGTATGATCAGGTATCTCTTCACGGATGAGGTATATGCCTGTGATCACTCCCTTTACCTATCTTCCTCCCGCTATCGATTGCCAGGATGCCACTCTCGTCCAGGCCCTCGAGCAGGCGCTTCCTGTACAGATATTGCTGATCGCCGAAGATCAGAAGGAGGCGATCCTGGCTCATCCCCAGCTATCGGGTGTCAACACCCTGCTGGCGCTGGGCAAAAAAGCCCCCTTTACCCTGATGCAGGGCAACAGCCTGCTGCTGGTCGTCTGTGTTGCGGGCAGCGTGGAGCGGGATCACCGCCTCTACAAGCAGGTGCGAAGCTGGATTGCGCCGTTGTCCGGATTAAAAGCCGAGCGGGTCGGTCTTCATCTCGAGGGCTTTTCTGCCTCCGAGCGGGGAGTGCTGGCCGAGCTGGTGCTTTCCACCCTGCTTGCTGCCAATATGCCGCTGCCGACCAGCAAGAGCCGCAGTGAAAGCAGCTGGAGCTATCAGCAGGTAGTTGTGTCCCCGGCGGTGGTGCTGGATCTGGCCCGGATCTACAGCGAAGCGGGCGGCAACGGGCTGGCCCGTCATCTGGCGGTGCTGCCCGCTTCCGAGCTGACCGCAGCCAACTATCGCGAGTTTCTCAGCCAGTTGGCGCAGGAGGAGGGATGGCACTGCCTCCATTATGATCAGGGCCAGTTGGCCGAGCTGGGGGCAGGCGCCTTTTTGGCCGTGGCCCGCGGCTCGGAAGACAATCAGGGCGCCATGGTCAAGCTCAGCTACTACCCCCCCAAGCCAGTGCGCCGTATTGCGCTGGTAGGCAAGGGCATTTGCCACGATTCCGGCGGCTACAACCTCAAGATCTCCGGCAGCATGTATGGCATGCATCTCGACATGGGAGGCAGCGCGGTAGCCCTCGGTACCCTCTATGCCATCAGCAGAGCCCAGCTACCCTATGAAGTTCACTGCTGGCTGGCGATTGCCGAGAACCATATTGGCCCTCATGCCTATCGGCCCGGGGAGGTCGTCACGGCCATCAACGGTACCACCATCGAAGTGGTCGATACCGATGCGGAAGGGCGGATGGTGCTGGCTGATACGCTGGCGATGGCAGCGCAGGATACCCCGGATCTGCTGATCGACTACGCCACCCTGACCGGTGCCTGCAAACGGGCGCTGGGCAGCCGTTACAGCGGTGTTTTTACCAACCGCACCGAATGGCTGGTATCGCTGGTCAATATGGGGCAGCGTAGCGGCGAGCGAGTTTGGCCGTTTCCGCTCGATGAGGATTATGACGACAACATCGAGAGTGAATGGGCCGATCTGTTGCAGTGTGCGCCGGGCAGCTCCCCGGATCATATTGATGCGGCCCGTTTTCTCTCCCATTTCGTCCCCGAGCAGACTCCCTGGCTGCATTTTGACCTGAGCGGTTTTCGCAACAAGGGAGGCAACGGGGTGGTTTCAAGCGAAGTAACTGGCTTTGGCGTGCGTCTGACGCTGGATCTGCTGGCCAGTCCACTGGGCAGAACGGGGCGCCACAGCATGGAACAACCTGACTGATGACAAGGATTTTTGTGAACAAGACAAGCTATGACTGGGTGCTGTTCGATCTGGATGAGACCCTGCTCGATTTCCCGGTGACACAGGCGCTGGAGCAAACCCTTCGCCACTATGGCGTACAGGTGGATGAGGCTGGCATGGCGGCCTATCACACCCTTAACCACGGTCTGTGGCAGCAGTACAACAATGGCGAAATCGATGCTACAGCGCTGCAAGAGACCCGTTTTTCTCTCTTTGCCGAGCAGGTCAAGGTTGACCCCATGGTGATGAACAATACCTTTCTGGCGCAGATCGTTGCTTTGAGCATGCCCCTTGATGGGGTGGTGGAGACGCTACAGCTGCTGAAGGACAAGGTGAAGATGGGCATCATCACCAACGGTTTCAGCGTTCCCCAGCGAGGCAGACTTGGCAAGCTGGGCTGGAGCGAGTGGTTCGCTCCGCTGGTTATTTCCGACGAGATCCGGGTTACCAAGCCAGATCCCGCCATTTTTCAGCACACCCTCTCGCTGATGGGGGCTCCGGATCCGGCCAGAGTGCTGATGGTGGGTGACAATCCCAAGACCGATATTGCCGGTGCGGCCGCACAGGGGTTGGCTACCTGCTGGTATAACCCGGGCAAACAGAGCGGTGAGTGTGATGCTACTCACGAGATCCATCACTTCTCTCATCTGGCCGGCATTGTGCTTGGTCAGTCGTGCAGTTGAAGTGGTTACTGATACGTTATTTCACGGAACCTGCGTAGAGAACGGGAGAGCCATCGGCTCTCCCGTTGTTATTCGGCGAGCAGCCCTGACGTGTAGCGGGTCAGGATCTGCTGATATTCGGGGCTTTGCTTGAGTTGGTCGATCGCATGATTGAGCCGATCCAGCTGGGCTTGCGATGTGCTCTTCTTGCTGAGCATCAGGTGAACCGGAGTGCGCTCGATATGTAGCAGGATATGGAGCTGTTTCAAGGTGATGCCCTGATGCTCCCACTCCTGCAGGCTGTTCGGATCGAGGATAAACCCCTGGATCCGCCCGCCGTTGAGCATCTTGAGCAGTTGCTCCAGGGTGAATCGCTCCTGTAGCCGAGGTTTTACCTTGGGGTCGGCGACAAGGCGGCGGAATGCCTCGCCGTAGTCAAACCCCTTGAGCAGACCGATATGAAAAGCGGGAGTAT
This sequence comes from Aeromonas sp. FDAARGOS 1410, assembly GCF_019048745.1. Lineage (NCBI taxonomy): Bacteria > Pseudomonadati > Pseudomonadota > Gammaproteobacteria > Aeromonadales > Aeromonadaceae > Aeromonas > Aeromonas sp. FDAARGOS 1410. The sequence continues at coordinate 2,557,430 of NZ_CP077401.1, forward strand.
TGATCAACTGTTCCAGAGTGGTGAGGTTGCGCCAGCGCTCTTCATCCTCCTTGCGGATGATGATGACCGTTTCCTCTTCCCGATAGGCATGGCTGAAGCGGGCATATTGCTGACGCTCGGTGGTGATGTTGGCGGACATGGCCAGTTGAACCGTGCCGAACTCCAATTCGTGCAGCACCCTCGTCCAGGGCATTTCGATGAAGCGAGCCTGATAGTCAGCCCGCTGCAGGATGGCATTGAGCAGTTCGATATCCAGCCCTTGCAGCTGATGCTGTTCATTGCGATAGCTGAACGGCTGCCAGTCGCCCCAGCCAACGACCAAAGACTCCTGTGCGGCGGCCTGACAGCATAAACACCATAACAACAAGAGTCTGTACACGACTCATCCCCTCGAACCGGCTCATATAGTCGAGTATTGGACAGGAATGGCAGTGTCACCAGTGAGGCAGTAAAGAGAGGATGCACCGGTTGGTGCATCTTTCAGAGCTCGTGGGCGTGGAATCCCTTGCGATAGCGGGCTTCGCAGCGCGGGCAGCGTTGCAGGGTCGGATCGAGTTCCAGCGATTCGATGGCCAGAGGCTCTTCGCAGTCGGAACAGAGGCCGTAGAGGCCGAGATCCATCTGACAGAGTGCGGCATCGATCCGTTTGAGATGCGCCACGCTCTGCTCCACTTTGGGTAGATCCAGCCGGCTGGTCAGCTCGACCAGTTGATCCTGTTCGCAGTGATCCAACTTTTCGGCCCACTCGTCACGGCGACAGGCTTTCAGCTGACCGATCAGCGTTTCTCGTACCTGGGCCCAGTCGGACAGCAGGCGATTACGCCAGACAGTCAACTGCGCTTGCGTCATTTCACACACATTATCCCCCACAGGACAGACGACAGATTCGGGGCAGTATAGGGATCCGATAACTTTATCAAGATGATATGAGTCAAGTTAACGACGGTTAGCCGTGGCTTTTGGCCGCATGCAGCAAGGCATCGCGGATGGGATCCGTCTCTTTGAGTACCCGGATATCCTGAAACAGCAGATCTGCTTCCGGGTATTCCCGCTTGAGATAGCTGAACCACTGTTTGATCCGGCTGGGGTAGTAGTCAGCCTTTTCGCTGGCCAAGTCCTGCTCGGTGTAGCTCACCATCAATTGCAGTACCTCGGCCCAGCTCATGTGGGGGCAGCCGGTTTTCATCACATTGGCCAGATTGGGCAGGGAGATGGCGCCGCGCCCCACCATCAGGGAGTCGCAGCCGGAGACGCTGGCACAGGTCAGGGCATCCTGATGATCCCAGATCTCGCCGTTGGCCGTGACGGGGATCGGCAAGGCGCGGCGAATGGCATCCACATACTCCCAGTGGGCGGGCGCCTTGTACCCTTCACGTTTGGTGCGGGCATGGACGGCCAGCTCGTTGGCGCCGCCTTGATGAACAGCATGAGCGTTCTCCAGATAGAGATCCTTGTCATCGTAACCAAGGCGAATTTTGGCGCTCACCGGCAGATGGGCGGGCACCGCGTCGCGCACTGCCTTGACGATGCGATGGATGGTCTCGGGCTCTTTGAGCAGCACCGCGCCGCCCTTGCTCTTGTTGACGGTGGGGGCGGGGCAGCCGAAGTTGAGATCGACCCCGGGGGAGCCCAGCTCGATGGCGCGCACGGCGTTCTCGGCCAGCCATTCGGGATGTTGGCCCAGCAGTTGGACCCGTACCGGGGTTCCCGCACGGGTTTTGCCATCTTGCAGCAGTTCGGGGCAGAGGCGATAGAACACCTTGGCGGGCAGCAGCTGATCAACGACCCGGATAAATTCGCTTACGCAGAGATCGTAATCGTTGACGGAGGTCAGTACCTCCCGCATCAGGTGATCCAGTACCCCCTGCATGGGGGCCAAAATAACGCGCATAACTGCTTTCCGAAGAGATAAGGAGAAAAAAGAGGGCAGATTGTAGTGGGGTTGTGCCCCGCTGTCAGCTATCAGCCAAACTCTGTTAGGCTAGACAGCCATAAACAGAGATGAGAGGTGGCAATGCAGCGCTGGTGTCTGATGATCTTGGGGTGGCTGGCCTTTGTGACCGGCATTGTTGGCATCGTGTTGCCACTGCTGCCGACGACCCCCTTCATGCTGCTGGCGGCCGCTCTGTTTGCTCGCTCGTCCCCCCGTTTTCACTACTGGCTGCTAAGCCATCCCTGGTTTGGCCCACCCATTGCCGATTGGCAGCAGTATCGCGGTATTCGCCGGCATGCACGGCGGCGCGCCATTATCTTCATTCTGCTCACCTTCTCGGTGTCGCTGGCGGTGGTGCCGCTGCTATGGGTCAGGGGGCTGTTGCTTCTCATAATGGTGATCCTGCTCACCTGGTTAATGCGCCTGCCGGTGCTGGAGCCAGTTGCAATGGAGAAGTGAAGTCCCTAAGCTATTGCGGCAATAATGCTATGGAGTCGGCCTGTCATTCTTGCGTGACAGGCTTTTTTATTTCCCGCTGGCGGGAAGACTAAGATAAAACGGCCATCTGGGTCGAAAAACAAACGGTCAAACCATGAATCCGGAAACCCTGAAATTTATCGAAGCGAGCATCAAGACCATTCCCGACTATCCGAAGCCGGGCATCCTGTTTCGCGACATTACCAGCCTGATCGAAAATGCCGAGGCGTTCAAAGCCACCATCGATCTGCTGGCCAATCACTATCGTGATCAAGGGATCACCAAGATTGTTGGTACCGAAGCTCGCGGCTTCATCTTTGGCGCGCCGGTTGCCTATGCCATGGGTCTGGGCTTCGTGCCGGTCCGCAAGCCGGGCAAACTGCCCCGCGCTGTCATCGAGGAGTCCTATGCCCTCGAATACGGCACCGACACCCTGCAACTGCACACCGACGCCATCGTGCCCGGTGACAAGGTACTGGTAGTGGACGATCTGCTGGCGACCGGCGGCACCGTCGATGCCACCGTCAAGCTGATCCGTCGCGCTGGCGGTACTGTGGCTGATGCCGCATTCATCATCTCCCTGCCGTCTCTCGGTGGTGATGCCCGCCTGACCGCCGCTGGCGTCAAGGTGGTCTCTCTGGTTGAACTGCCGGGCGAATAAGCCCCCCGGTTTGATAAACAGGCTGCTATCGTCAGCCTGTTGCCAGCCTCCAAACCGGTGCCCGTGCGGGCATCGGTTTGAAATTCAAGCGATCCCTCCCGCTCTGACCGATAGCCGATACAGCCTCCCGTCCATTTGTGTTAGCATCCGGCCTCAATGCCCTGTCTTCCCTGCATGATGGATTTATGAGCTATCAGGTTCTGGCGCGTAAATGGCGCCCCCATACGTTTGAACAAGTGGTTGGTCAGCAACATGTGCTGACTGCCCTGACCAACGCCCTGGATCAGGGACGGCTGCATCACGCCTATCTGCTGAGCGGCACCCGCGGCGTCGGCAAAACCACCATTGCCCGTATTCTGGCCAAGAGCCTCAACTGCGAGCAGGGAATCAGCAGCCATCCGTGTGGCGTCTGCGATACCTGCCGCGAGATCGATCAGGGCAACTTTGTCGACCTGCTGGAGATCGATGCGGCGTCCCGCACCAAGGTGGAAGATACCCGCGAGCTGCTCGACAACGTGCAATACCGTCCGGCCCGTGGCCGCTTCAAGGTCTATCTCATCGACGAAGTGCACATGCTGTCGCGTCACAGCTTCAACGCGCTGCTGAAAACCCTGGAAGAGCCGCCCCCCTATGTGAAGTTTCTGCTGGCCACCACGGATCCGCAGAAGCTGCCGATCACCATTCTCTCGCGCTGCCTGCAGTTTCATCTGAAGAGTCTTGATCAGACCCAGATCGCCAAGCAGCTCGAATGGGTGCTGGATCAGGAGGGACAACCCTTTGAGCCGCGCGCCCTGTTGGCGCTGGCCAAGGCGGCCGACGGCAGCATGCGCGATGCCCTGAGCCTGACCGATCAGGCGCTGGCGCACGGCAACGGCAGCGTCCGCCTCGACAGCGTGCTGACGATGTTGGGCACGCTCGATCACCGTCATCTGCACCAGCTGCTGGAAGCCATTTTGCGGCAGGATGCGCCGGCGACCATGGCCAAGATCAGCGAGATCGCCACCCTTGGCCCCGATTTTGATCAGCTCCACGCCGAGCTCGAAGGGTTGCTGCATCGCATCGCCATGGCGCAGCTGCTGCCTGCCAGCGTGCAGGAGCAGGGAGCGGATGCCGACTCCCTGCTGCAACTGGCCAAGGCGATGAGCCCGGAAGAGGTGCAGCTCTGCTACCAGATTGTGCTGGGTGGCCGCAAAGATCTGCCCTGGGCACCCGATGGCCGCACCGCGCTGGAGATGACTTGCCTGCGGATGCTCGCCTTCTCGCCACGGCGCGAGGTATTGCACCCCGCCACGCTGACGGCGCTTCCCCCATCCATGACTGGCTCGGCCAGCACGGGGATGGGGGCAGCCCCGACGCTGCTGGGAAAGCGCCCGGCCGCTGAGCCTGCAACTCATACTCCACCCCCTGCACAGACTGCTTCTGCCGATGCCATGACGGCCACGACCGAGGTAACCGGCCAGGATGAGGAGAGCGGTGAAGAGGAGGCGCAAGCCGCCCAGCTCTTTAGCCAGCAGGATGAGTTGCTGCGCGAGGCGGCCGGTATGGGTTATCAGGCCGAGTCGGCCCCGCTCTCTGGCGCGAATAGCAGCATGGCGGTTGATACTGCGAGCTGGGGGGAGGGGGCTGCTGCAAACCCGAACCCATCGGTACCAACCGACACTGCGCAGATGGCCGCTGCAGAGATGGCGCCTGCACAGATGACGTCTGTACAGATGGATAGCGTTCCGGCTGCATCTGCTTCGGAAGCGCCCGAACCTGTATCTGCGGTATCGAGCATGCAAAGCCTGCTTGGCAAACGCAATATGCTGCGTAGTCGCCAGCGTGGAGAGAGCAGCGCAGCTGCTCCTGCTCCTCGGGCGGTGCCAGTTGCGCCAGCTCGTCAGGCAGTTGCCTCTGCGCCAGCACCTCAGCCGCAGAGTGCGCCGTCGCCTGCTATCAGCCAAACTGCCACCCCGAGTGGCCCCGCCATGGTCCAGTTTGGCGAGCAGCCGCCGGTGGATCTCTACGCCGAAAATTATGACGAGGCGGGTGATAACGGGGATTACGAGGAGTACCTCAGCCAGAGCTTTATGGCCTCGCCCGTGCCTGAGCCTGCCCGCAGTACGCCCAATCGCACAGCGGCTCCCGCTACCCAGCCTGTACAGCCAACCGACCTGCCACCCTGGGATCTGGCTGGGCAGCCGAGCTATCGACCTGGTGAGCGCAGTGTCACTGAGCCTGCAGTGGCCCCTGCTCCTGCGACCCAGCCGATGACCACGACGGTGGCGGCTGCCCCTGTGGCGCAGAGCGAGCTCGCCCAGCCAGTGATGGAGACCATTGATTGGGACGAGCTTGAGAGCTCTGAGGAGCCGCAAGAGGGGGAGGCGACCCGCCTTATCCCTTCCTCACTGCTCAATGGTTGTGGTGACTCGTGGGCCGAGCTGATTGCTCACACCCAGGTAGGCGGTCGGCTGCGCCAGCTCGCCATCAACTCGGTGATGACGCGTGAGGGGGACAAGGTGTTGCTGACTCTCAAGCCCGAGCAGCGCCATCTGGTGAGCGACAAGGCGCGCGCCGATCTGGCCGAGATCATCGGGCCTGCGCTGGGTCAACCGGTGCAGGTCGAGGTGACGCTTGGTGTGGTGCCTGACAAGGAGACCCCCCTCGAGATCGAACACCGCCTTTATCTCGGGGTACGCGAGCAGGTGACCCGGGATCTGGAGCAGGATCCCAACGTACAGTTTTTAGTTCAGCGGTTTGGTGCCGTGCTCCATCACGAGAGCATCGAGCCCCTCAACCGCTAAATTCCGTGGCCGGGAGCTGGCTCCCGGTTGAAAAGCAGTTTGGCTGTCCCCATCTAGGACAGACAAGCCCACAGCCCGGCGCTGGATGCCGGATTTCAAGACGAGAGACGACATATGTTTGGTAAAGGTGGAATGGGTAACCTGATGAAACAGGCCCAGCAGATGCAAGAGCGTATGCAGAAGATGCAAGAGCAGCTTGCCCAGATGGAAGTGACCGGTGAAGCCGGTGCCGGCATGGTCAAGGTCACCATGACCGGTAGCCACAGCGTACGTCGCATCGAGATCGATCCCTCCCTGATGGAAGATGACAAGGAGCTGCTGGAAGATCTGGTTGCCGCCGCTTGCAACGATGCCGTGCGTCGTGTGGAAGAGCAGAACAAGACCAAGATGGGCGAACTGACCGGTGGCATGCAATTGCCGCCAGGGTTCAAGATGCCGTTTTAAGGCATAAAACCATTTAGGTTCAATGCCTTATGCTTTGGCCTGTTGCTCGTGGGTCATATATGGGTCAACAACACCCAGTTTTTCAGCCAGTTCATTCCTGTAATTAGGGTTGTCCTTGCTAACCCACTGAGCATAAATGGTGCGGATCATACCCCAGTCTTTGTGACCAAGTTGCTTGGCCAGATAGGCTGGATGAGCACCCGCCATCAGAAGCATTGAGGCATAGCTATGGCGCAGCTGATACGGTTCTCTATGTGTCAGCTGCGCTTTTCTTGGTAGACGTGCCAATATCCCGGTGCTGTAAACAGTTCGGGTCTGATGTACGGCATATTCTCCCTCCCCAAAAAGACTCTTCGCCTCATCCCTTCACACTGCTTGTTATGACACTGTGGCTGGGTGATTGGGGGAAGATACGAACAAGTCATTTTCTTATCGAACGAGTCCCCGTCGGTTTCGTGGATGAGGTTCAGCATGAGTCACGTTCCCACCTTCCCTAAACGCCCTGGGAAAATAGATCATATAAATAATGGAAAGCTAGTCTTACTATTTTAATTTTAGCGCATACTGATTCGGAATATTCTGATAATGACGTGCTGAAGCCTAAATGGCTAGATCCCATTGTAGTCAATGCATAGAATGAAAATTAGATGTTGACAACAACTAGGAGCTGCTATGCAAATCCAGGTTTTTGAAAAGACATTTAGGCTTGCAGGGGAAAATGAGCAAGTTGCTCAATTTACATTTACTACATCAGGAGCATTGCACATTTGGTTTCCTGAGATAGGCCTGCAGATGGAGGCTCATCGAAACCAACTACGCATTCAAAATCATACGATTATTTACACTGGTGGACTGGATTATGGTGAACACCGTGCCCATTGGGCTTTGACGCTTCATGCAGAAGATATCAAAGAGTTTAAGAAAATTATGTCGAGATTTCACCTAAACAGGCATCTGGCTGTTCACAGTTAGCGCCGATAAGTCTAATCTTGATAATTTTCAAGATAATGGAAACGCAAGTTTTTGATATCGAGCTAACACCTGTGCTCGAGATGTAAGTAGTGCCGTCCTTTGCCACTACGTCTTTTGTCGAGCCAACCCTTGGTTCCTCTGGTCTGGTAATCTGGCAATTTTCGTAGCGACGGCTTTGGTGGTCATAGGGTAGTTGCAAATAGTATGGTAGGGAAGCTGTTCTATAATCGGGTTCGCACTCCTATGACCACATTTTTTATTTAATATCTGGCCCTTCGTATGGTTTATACCTTCTTCTTAAGCTGGAGGTGGCCAAGATGGGGCAGGTGTAAAACGTAGACTGCACTATATCCCACAGACTTTTAAACTGTCGCAGAACGATCTGAACGAAAAGGCTAGCCTGCTTGCAAGCACTAGCCTTTTTACCCATTCAGGAAAACCGGCAGGAGCAACGTCATGTCGTATCTCGACAAGCAGACAGCTGAGCAGCGCATCAAGGAGCTCGAGCAACAGTTGGAGCAAATGAGGCTAAAGGCCGAATTTTTTGAAGCTGTTGTTGAAGAACTGAAAAAGGACTACGGAATTTCCATTTTAAAAAAGCGAGCAACGCAATCCTGTGAGTCTTCTTGTTGTAGCAGTTCGCAAGGCTGACCATCGTCAGGATTTGTCGGTTTCTTGGGATAAGCCATTAGGCTTGCTCCAAGTGCTACCGGGTTGCAGACCTAAATAGGAGGCTTCCTTGTTGCCCAGAATGCACGAATATAATAAAAGAGTTTAAGGTGAAAAAGGGGCTTGTTACTTTTACTTGTTTGGTTTCATTTTTTGTTGCAGCTCAAGAAAATGATGCACTATCAGTAGCGAGAGCATGGCTTGAAACCGTTGATGCTGGATATTATAACCAAAGCTACGAATTAACTGATAATGCATTCAAATCTGAGCTCTCTGTCTCTCAATGGCATGATGCATTGGACAAGTTTCGTCATCCTTTAGGTATGGTTGTTCTACGTTCTGAGATTGCACTGGAGAAATCAGAGTGCCTTCCTGGTAGACCTGATGGGAAGTACATGATCATACAGTTTATTACCAAGTTTGAGTATGCTGGATCTGCTAGTGAGACTATTACTTTGAGTAAAGATAGTGGTGATTGGCTTCCTGTAGGTTACTTCATTAAATAAATTATCTACTAGAGAGTATAAGGGCGCATTAATCAGCTTATCGCCTGATGACACTATTAGTTAGGGGGGGTATACACATTTTTAATTGTTTTACCTTTAGTCAGGGGCAAGGTGAATGTGTCCTGGGGAAATGGAGTATATTACTTGTATTCTCTTATTGGTTTTCCCTATGAATACGATAAATGACGCTATATGGGGTCCGTTTGTTTCACAATTTGCGCACTATAACCATTCTCTTGTACGGGCAACTGGCAGGTGAATATCATCTCCATACAAAAAGTACCATTTCAACCGATAGAAGGCATGACCAGATTGAGTTATCACACCGCGCCCCTACTCATATTCAGGGTGAGCGTGTCGGGAAGGGCGTTACAAAGTGTCACCGCGTTTTGGCATCTATCGGGAGAGACGGCATAATAGCTCCTCACTGAGGAGACGTTATGAAATATATTGGAGCCCACGTCAGCGCATCTGGCGGGGTGGAAAACTGCATCGCCCGCGCCCAGGCCATCGGGGCCAACGCATTTGCGCTTTTTACCAAGAATCAGCGTCAGTGGCAGGCGGCCCCCTTGTCGGATGCCACCATCCGCGCCTTCAAGGCGGCCTGCGACAAGGCCGGTTTTCTGCCGGAGCAGATCCTGCCCCACGACAGCTACCTCATCAATCTGGGTCACCCGGATCCCGATGGCCTCGCCAAATCCCGCGATGCGTTTCTCGATGAGATGAAGCGCTGCGAGCAGCTGGGGCTGTGTTATCTGAATTTTCATCCCGGCAGCCATCTCAAACAGATCCCCGAGGCGGCCAGCCTCAAGCTGGTGAGTGAATCCATCAACTGGGCGCTGGAGCGCAGTGAAGGGGTGACGGCGGTCATCGAAAATACCGCCGGGCAGGGGACCAATCTCGGCTGGTCGTTCGAGCACCTCGCCACCATTATCGAGGGGGTGGAGGACAAGAGCCGGGTCGGGATCTGCTTCGATACCTGCCACGCCTTTGCTGCGGGTTATGATCTGCGCACCGCCGAGAGCTGCGCCACTGTCTTTGCCGAGTTCGACCGCACGGTGGGTTTTCAGTATCTCAAGGGGATGCATATCAACGGCGCCAAGTGCACCTTCGGCAGTCGGGTCGATCGCCACCACAGCCTGCGCGAGGGGAATCTGGGGGAGGCGGTATTCCACCACATCATGAACGATGACCGTTTTGATCGCATTCCGCTGATCCTCGAGACCATCGACGAGTCCATCTGGGGCGAGGAGATCAGCTGGTTGCGCAGCCTGGCGAAGTGATACTCAGCGAGCAAATAAAAGGGAGGGAGCCGTGGCTCCCTCTTTGCTTTGTGCCTTTCAGCAGTTGGTGTGCCGGTTTGTCTGCGGCGTTATGATCGTGCGTTACTCCGCGCTGATCACCTCGGCATCGTTCAGCTGAGCCCGGCAGAAGTGAATAAAGTGGCGCAGGGAAGCGGAGTGGTACTTCTGCTTGTGCCAGATAAGGGAGAGCTGGCGCGGGAAGCGGCGGGTGAGGGGCAGGGCGACCAGCCGGCCATCAGCCAGACGATCCGAGGCGGCGAGGCGGGAGATGAAAGAGATGCCGAGCCCCTTCTCCACCGCCAGCATCACGGATTCCAGGGTGTTGAGCTCAAGGCCTGGTTGCCAGTTGGGCAGGCCGGGCTGGATCTGGCGGATAAACTGTTCGCGGCTGCCAGATTGGGGTTCACGCAGCACCCAGGTCTCACCACCCAGTCGGGAGAGAGAGAGAGCCACCTGATTGGCCAGCGGGTGATCAGGGTGGGCGATCACCAGCATCTCGTCCTGCAGCCAGGGTTCGGTGACGAGATCGGGATGGTGGTTTTCCCCCTCGATCAGTGCCATATCCAGCTCGAAGTTGGCGAGTGCGTGGCAGAGCAGATGGGTATTGTTGATGGTCACCTTGGGGGGGAGCCCCAGCTCCTGCTTGCTGGTGGCGAGCAGGGTGGGGAGCAGGTAGTTGCCGATGGTCTGGCTGGCGCCAAGACGCAGCTGGCCGCTCGGCTCGGCATCGGCACGAAACAGGTTTTCGATATCCTGCATCCGGGTCAACAGCTCTTCGGCGGCCGGTTGCAGCAGGCGCCCCTCGTTGTTGAGTTGCAATCTGGGGTGGATGCGATCAAACAGCGGCGTGGCGAGCTGGCGCTCCAACTCCTGCAGTGACTGGGAGACGGCCCCCTTGCTCAGACAGAGTTCGTTGGCAGCCAGGCCAAGGTTGCCATAGCGGGCGATGGTGGCGAACACCTTCAGCTGTTGCAGGGTCAGTTTCATCGTGTTTGGTAATCCTGAATGAGTGATTCAATTCATTTAGATATCGTAAACGAGAAGGGGCCATTATCCTATCGCCATAGTCATCAATAGAAAGGTGTCATCATGATCGCAAGAACCCGTAAATCCCTGGCTGCTGCGCCAACCCCCATGGCGGGTCTGGCGCTGGGCATTGCCAGTCTCGGTTGGTGTTGGGAGAATGCAGGTCACTTCGATGGACGGATGCAGCTGCTGGGCGCCGCTATTGCCGCCGTGCTGCTGGTGATCCTTACCTTCAAGTTTTTGTTCCACCCGAACCTGCTGATGCAGGATCTGGCACACCCGGTAGTTGGTAGCGTAGTGCCGACCTATGCCATGGGCACTATGGTGGTCTCCAAAGCGCTCACTATGCTTGCTCCGCAAGCGGGTGAAGCGCTCTGGCTGTTTGCCGTGGCTGTTCACCTGTTGTTCCTGGCTACCTTTATCTGGCATCGCGCCAAAGAGTTCGAGATCCACCACATGGTGCCGAGCTGGTTCGTACCGCCGGTCGGGATCATCGTGGCTGATGTCGCCTTCCCGGGCGGTCAGTTTGCGCCGCTGGCCAACGTGCTGCTCTGGTTCGGGGTCATCTGCTACGGTCTGATGCTGCCGCTGATGCTCTATCGCCTCATCTTCAGCCACGAAGTCCCGGATGCAGCCAAACCGACCATCGCTATTCTGGCGGCGCCGGCAAGTCTCTCGCTGGCCGGCTACCTGACTGTCAGCCAGGATCCCTCCCTGCTGCTGGTGGCCATGCTGTTTGGTATCGCGATCCTGATGACCGGCATCATCTATCTGGCCTTCATCAAACTGCTGCGTCTGCCCTTCTCGCCGGGTTATGCCGCCTTTACCTTCCCGCTGGTGATCGGTGCCACCGCCCTGTTCAAAGTGGCTCATCTGGTGGAAGGGTTTGAGCAGAGCGCTCACTATGTCGAGCAGATCCGCCTGCTGGCCCACTTCGAGCTGGGGGTGGCCACCGTCATCGTCGGTTATGTGGCCCTGCGTTACCTGATGTTTTTTCTGCCGCAGCGTGATGCGGAAATGAACCGCGGCATTGCCCGCCAGGGAGCTCATCGTTAAATCTTGAAGATGCGACGTCGGAAAATGGATAAGCAGTGCGCTCTGGGAGCGACGGGATAAACGACCAGTCATACGATAGATGGACAAAGAGCCACCCGCTGGTTGTGTAATAAGTAAAATGCCCCGCCATGCGGGGCATTTTTTTACCTTTTCGCCACTTCTGTCGTACGAAACTTCCTATCGTGTGTGATATAGCGGATTTAACTGGTATTACCTGTCAGGGCGTCTACAATACACCACCTTTTTGACGTAAACCGTGAATCATGTCCCCCCAAGATCCCCTGTTCAACCCCGCTTTTGAAGTTCGTTTCCTTCACCCCCGTTACTGGTTCAGCTGGCTGGCACTCGGTGTGTTGATGGTGCTTGCGTTTGTTCCGGTGCGTCTGCGCGACCGGTTGGCCGAGGGGCTGGCCCCGCTAGTGTTTCGTATCTCGAAAAAACAGCTCTATATCGCCAGAACCAATCTGGAGATCTGCTTTCCGCACAAGAGTCCGGCCGAGCGCGACGCCATCGCATTGACCTCGATCCGGGTGGGGCTCAAGAGCCTGCTTGGCTTCGGCGAGTTCACCATGCGCAGCGAGCGTTATCTGATGAGCCGGATGCAGGTGAGTGGCTGGGAACATATTGAAGCGGAGCAGGCGGCTGGTCGGCCGGTGATCCTGGTGGTACCCCATACCTGGCCGGTGGATGCCGCCGGTTACTGCTTTACCCGCCGTGGGGTGCCCATGTGCACCATGATGAAGCGGGCGCGCAACCCGGTCTTTGACTGGCACCTCAACCGGGCCCGCGCCAAAAATGGTTGCCGTGTATATGAGCGCAGCGCCGGTATCAAGGCGGTGATCCGTACCATCAAGAGTGGTCGCAGCTTCTTCTATCTGCCGGATCAGGATCATGGTCGCGAGAAGAGTATCTTCGCCCCCTTCTTTGGCCACTCGAAAGCCACCTTGCCGGCGCTGTCGCGGCTGGTGGAGGTGAGTGGCGCCAAGGCGGTGCCGCTGCTGGCCTGCTATGACGAAGAGAATCACTGCTATCGGTTGGAGATCGAAGCGCCGTTCGATAATTACCCCACTGCGGATGTAATGGCCGATACCTGCCGGATGAACGACACGGTGCAGCAGCAGCTGACCCGTCATCCCGGCCAGTACATGTGGTTCCTCAAGATCTTCGATACCCGTGAGGATCAGGAGGGGCTCGATGGTCTCTACGAGGCGGGCATCCAGCGCATTCGTCAGGGGCTTTCTCCTTACGCCTGATCGCGCGCAGTCTGGCGGCAGCCGTTGCGCTTGCTCGATAAAAATGGCCCCGAGAGGGCCATTTTTTGATCCCGAGTGGGATGGCCATCACCTCTGCGAATGGGAGCCAAGGGGCACAGGGTAGAAAAAAATGTCAGGATAACTACAATAACCGTTTGTTTTTCATGACTTGATGGCTGACATGTCCCCATTAGATCCGGTATTTGACACCACATTTCATCCCCGTCTGCTCCACCCCAAATGGTGGGGTAGCTGGTGTGCGCTGGGGTTGCTCTCCCTGCTTGCATTCATCCCGGCGCGCGTGCGGGACGGCTTTGCCAATCTGGTGGCGCCCACTCTGCTGCGTTTTTCGAAAAAGCAGGCCTATATCGCCGATACCAACCTCAAGATCTGTTTTCCCGAGCTGGATGAGGCGGCCCGCGCAGCCCTGCTGCTCAAATCAATCCGGGTCGGCCTCAAAACCTTTATGGGCTTTGGCGAGCTGACCTGGCGCAGTCCGGCGCACCTGCTGCGCAACATCAAGGTGAGCGGCTGGGAGCATATCGAGGCGGAGCGTACCGCTGGCCGACCGGTGATCCTGGTCGTTCCCCACACATGGTCAGTGGACATGCTGGGGCGCTACTTCCCGCTACAGGGGATGAGCATGTGCACCATGATGAAGAGCGCCAAGGATGAGGTGTTCGACTGGTATATCAACCGGGAGCGGGCCAAGGGGGGCAAGGTGTATGAGCGCAGCGTAGGCATCAAGCCGGCGATCAAGTCCGTGCGCGGCGGTGCCAGCTTCTTCTACCTGCCGGATCAGGATCATGGTCGGGAGGCGAGCGTCTTCGCCCCCTTCTTTGGCCATCCCAAAGCGACCCTGCCGGCGCTACCCAAGCTGGTGAAGCTGACCGGCGCCAAGGCGGTGCCCATCTTCGCCAGCTATGACGAGGATGCCGGCTGCTATCTGCTGGAGATTGAACCACCATTCGATCCTTACCCCACTGCGGATGCGATGGCGGATGTGGTCGCCATGAACCGCATGGTGGAACAGCAGGTGACTCGGCACCCCGAACAGTACATGTGGTTTCTCAAGATTTTCGAAACTCAGGAGCATCAGGAGGGGCCGGATGGCCTCTATGAGGCGGGGATCCAGCGGATCCGCCAGGGATTACCCCCCGAGCCCTGAGTTGAACTGGCCCGCTTGCGGGCCATTTTTGTTGCCGTGGCTCGCCCGGAGGGGAATTTTCAGTGCCGGAAGATGGACAAACAGCGGGCAGGCAGTGGATAACTGAGTGTCCGGACAGAAAAATGGGCAGGTGGACGTGCAACAGACAATTTTGCAACGGGCAGAGAGAGTGAAAGGGCGGTCATGAAAGTTCCAAATCGAATCCAACCCCTGGTTGATGACGGCCTGGTTGACGAGGTCATCAGCCGGTTGATGAGCGGTAAAGAGGCCGATGTCTACGTGGTGCGCTGTGGCGACGAAACTCGCTGCGCCAAGGTATACAAGGAGGCGTCCAAGCGCAGCTTCAAGCAGGCGGTGGTCTATCAGGAGGGGCGCCGGGTGCGCAACAGCCGCAGCGCCCGCGCCATGGAGAAGGGCTCCAAGTACGGTCGCAAGCAGCACGAAGAGGTGTGGCAGAGCACCGAGGTGGATGCCCTGTTCAAGTTGGCGGCAGCTGGCGTGCGGGTGCCCAAGCCCTATGTCTGTCTCGATGGCGTGTTGTTGATGGAGCTGGTCACCGATGCCGATGGCAATGTGGCACCCCGCCTCAACGACGTGGCTCTCAGCCATGAGCAGGCGCTGGCGGATCACGCCAAGGTGATTGGGTATGTGGTACGCATGCTCTGCGCCGGTCTTATTCACGGCGATCTTTCCGAGTTCAACGTGCTGGTGGATGAGCAGGGGCCCGTGATCATCGATCTGCCGCAGGTGGTGGATGCGGCCGCCAACAATCAGGCCAGAGCCATGCTGGAGCGTGACGTCAACAACATGCGCAACTACTACGGCATGTATGCCCCCGAGCTGCTCAAAACGAACTACGCCGGAGAGATGTGGGCGCTTTACGAGGACGGCAAGCTCACGCCCCAGAGCGAGCTGACCGGTCAGTTCGAGGAGAGCCGGGAGGCCATTGATCTCGATGCCGTGCTTGACGAGATCGCCAGTGCTGAAGAGGAGGCTTATGCCCGTCAGGCACGGATTAAGGCAGAGCAGGAAGACAGCTACTGAGGGTTTGTCACTCTCGCCACCAGAGCGCCCTCGGGCGCTCTTTTTATTGCTATCGGCTGGTTATGTTGGGGCGTGTTCTATCGGATGGGGCAGAGGGAATATCCGGTACACCGCCAACCAGCAGCGATCTCCCGGATGGAAGCGTCGCGCCAGCCATACTCCGCCTGCTTTCGCAATCACCCTGCAGGAGGCCTGGTTCTGTTCGTCACAGCTGACCAATACCGGCTTGCTCAAAATGT
This sequence comes from Aeromonas sp. FDAARGOS 1410, assembly GCF_019048745.1. Lineage (NCBI taxonomy): Bacteria > Pseudomonadati > Pseudomonadota > Gammaproteobacteria > Aeromonadales > Aeromonadaceae > Aeromonas > Aeromonas sp. FDAARGOS 1410. Next base: position 2,572,965 of record NZ_CP077401.1, read on the forward strand.
GTTGCTGTACCCAGCCAAGCAGCAAGCTCGCAGCCCCTTCGCCACGACGGGAGGGACGGGTTTCGTAACCGATGTGGCCCAGCCACTGTTGGCTGGCCTCGTTGTCATCGTGGCGCAGGCGCAAGGTGGCGAGGATCTCCCCGGCATCGAGGGCAAAATAGGTGGTGGTGGTCGGATAGCCGCTGGGCAGGTTATGCCCTTTGGCATGATCCAGCAGTGCTTGTAGCCAGCTGTCAGGATCAAATTGTGCGACCTGATAGAGGGGCAATCCGGCGTCGGCACACTCGGCCACATAGTTGCGATAGGCAGCGGTATCGGTCAGGCGAGCCGGGCGGCATTCGTAGCGGGTTGGCACTGGCTGCTCCCGTGCCGTGGGGGTTGCACCTGCCATTCAATCAGTGGCCATGACCGGCAGCCGCATGACGGTGGCTTTCCGGCCGAGGTGGGCCAGCAGGCGGCGCACATCGTCGAGGCGGATAATCAGGGTGGCGGTATTGACCAGCGGATGGCACTGCATCTGCTCCGCTTGCCAGATGGCCTCGTCCACCACCAACTCTACCGCGTTTTCCCTGTCGCGCACCATGGCGAGCAGGGTGACCGAACCCGGGGTAAGGCCAAGCACGGCCTCGAGCCGCTCTGGCGAGCCAAAACTCAGCCGCTTGACGCCAAGGGCGGTTGCCAGCGCCTTGAGATCGACCCGGCTCTCCTCCGGTGTGACCACCAAAAACAGCCGCTCGCTTTTCGGGTCGCGCAGGAAGAGATTCTTGCTCTTGGCGGCAGGCAGGTCGGGCAGCAGCCGGCTGGCCTCCTCGCAGGTGAAGACGGGGGCGTGATCGATGCGCTGATAGGGAATGGCCAGCTGATCCAGCAGAGAGTAAAGCGCCACCATGGCCTCCTGATATCGGGTGAAGAGTGGGGGGATGAATGGCATCGCGAATACAGCCACCACCGGCATTAGCTGCCACTCTGGCCGAGCTTACCAGTTTGCGGCGCGGCTCGCAGCTTGAGCTTGGTTAGGCCATGGCGGCTGGCGTGGCAATTGCAGCAAAGCACTGTATGAACGTACAATACTCCCATCTCCATGTTGATCCCGATGACTTGCATGACCGATCACCCGTCCATCCCATCCACTACACCGCCGCGAGATGGCTTTATTCTGACCCGTCACGGACGGGATGTGCGCGGCCGTGGCGAGCAGCCGGAACGCACCGAGATTGTGATGTGGCTCTGGAGCGAGCAGGGACCGGTGCGGGTGGTGGTGCCGGGGCAGGAGCCGGTCTTCTTTCTGCCACAGAGCCATATGGAAGAAGCCGCCGAGCTGTTCAAGGGGGCCGGGGTGAGTGGGCGGTTTCGCCGTCTGCCGATGCACACCTTCGACGGCCGCGCCGTAGTGGGCTGCTACTTTGCCACCCTGAGCGCCTTTCACCGCGCCATCGAGCTGCTGCTCATCCGCGGGCTTGAGCACTTCGAGGCGGATATCCGGCTGCCGGAGCGCTACCTGATGGAGCGTTTCATTACCGCCGGCGTGCGCTTCGAGGGGCGCACTCTCAAGAAAGGGGGCAAGCACGGCTACTGGGAGGTGAACGAGGCGCGCTGCGCACCGCAGGCGGTGACGCCGACCCTCTCCTGGGTGTCGCTGGACGTGGAGTGTGCCATGGATGGTGCGCTCTTCTCGGTGGGGCTCTACAGCGAAGAGGATGCACGGGTCATCATGATCGGTACGCCGGAGGCCGATGCCGACAGCTGGGGAACCCGGGTCGAGTGGGTCGCTGACGAGAGCGCCCTGCTGAGTGCGCTGGAGCGCTGGTTTGTGCGGCACGACCCCGATCTGGTCATCGGCTGGAACGTGGTCAACTTCGACTTTCGCCTGCTGCTGCGCCGCGCCGAGCTCAACAAGCGGCGGTTGCGGCTGGGGCGCGGCCACGAGCTCTGCTTCTGGCGCTCATCGCGCAACGACCCCCAGACTGGCAACGTTATTATCCCCGGGCGCATGGTGCTGGATGGCATCGACACCCTGAAAAGCGCCACCTGGCAGTTTGCCAGCTACAGCCTGGATGCGGTGGCGAGCGAGCTGCTTGGCCGTGGCAAGGATATCGAGGATGTGGCCAACCGGGGGGAGAAGATCACCGAGCTGTTCCACTCCGATAAGGAGGCGCTGGCCCGCTACAACCTGGAAGATTGCAAGCTGGTGTGGGAGATCTTCGACTATTGCCACCTCATCCCCTTTGCCATCGAGCGTGCCTCCCTCACCGGCCTTGAGCTGGACCGGGTAGGGGGCTCGGTGGCGGCGTTTACCAACCTCTACCTGCCGCGGCTGCATCGCGGCGGCTACGTGGCGCCCAATCTGCCGGCCGACGGTGGGCTGGCAAGCCCCGGCGGCTATGTGATGGACTCCAAACCCGGCCTCTATCGCCACGTGCTGGTGCTCGATTTCAAGAGCCTCTATCCCAGCATCATCCGCACCTTCTGCATCGACCCCATGGGGCTCATCGAGGGGCTGCAGCATCCCGACCACGCCATTCCCGGCTTTCGCGGCGCCCTGTTCTCCCGCGAGCGCCACTTCCTGCCGGATCTCATCGCCACCCTGTGGGCGGCGCGGGATCGGGCCAAGGCTGCCAGCAACAAGGCGCTCTCCCAGGCCATCAAGATCATCATGAACTCCTTCTACGGGGTATTGGGCTCAGGGGGCTGCCGCTTCTACGACCCGAGGCTTGCCTCCTCCATCACCCTGCGCGGTCACGGCATCATGCAGCAGACCCGGGAGTGGATCGAAGGGGAGGGTTTCGAGGTGATCTATGGCGACACCGACTCCACCTTCGTGCACCTTGGCAAGGAGACCAGTCCCGCACAGGCGGACGAGATTGGCCGGCGGCTGGCAAAGATGATCAACGATAACTGGGCTGCGCTGATCAAGCGCGAGTTCAACCTGCCGAGCTATCTGGAGATCCAGTACGAGACCCACTATCGCCGCTTCCTGATGCCCACCATCCGCGGGCTGGAGAAGGGGAGCAAGAAGCGCTACGCGGGGCTGGTGGCTGGCAAGGAGGCGGGGGCAGAGGAGCAACTGGTGTTTAAGGGGCTCGAATCGGTGCGCACCGACTGGACGCCCCTTGCCAAGGCGTTTCAGACCCGTCTCTACGAAATGGTGTTTCACGACCAGGATCCCGGCAGCTATGTGCGTACCATGGTGGACGAGACCCGGGCCGGCCAGCACGACGAGCTCTTGGTCTATCGCAAGCGGCTGCGCCAGAAGCTCGAGGAGTATCAGAAGAATGTGCCACCCCATGTGCGGGCGGCGCGTCTGGCGGATGAAGAGAACCTGCGCCGCGGTCTGCCCCAGCGCTATCAGCATCGGGGCTCCATCGCCTATCTGATGACCCTTAATGGCCCCGAGCCGCTGGAGTACCGGCGCACCCCCATCGATTATGAACACTACATCGACAAGCAGCTCAAACCCATTGCCGATGCGATCCTCCCCTTTGTCGGTGAGTCGTTCGAGCGGATCTGCGGCCAGCAGCTCGATCTTTTTTAGGGGTCATTTGCCTCTTTTTTTGTCGGGTACTTTACTTTTCAGGAATACTGTATAAAAATACAGTTATTCATCATGGAGAAGTATCCTATGCGTCTGGAAATCATCATCGACAAAAAACATCAGATCCCGACCTCCACCATGGAAGCGCTGCGCCAGGAGCTGCTCAAGCAGCTGGGCGAGAAGTTCCCCGATCTCCATGTCCGCGTCGCCCCGGGCAGCAGCATGTCCTTGACCGTCAGCCGTGCCAGCAAGGAGGACAAGGAGCTTGCCGAGGCTATGGTGCAGGAGGTGTGGGAAAATGCAGACAGCTGGATGCCGGAAGAGAGTCTGGCTTCCTGAAAAGGCTTGCCACTGGTGGATTTGACAGCAAAAACGCAGCCCATGGCTGCGTTTTTGTTTTGGTGCCGGCTCGCCGGGTGAGCCGGAGCTGATGCTTCCCGAGTTGACGCTTGGTGCTGGCTGAAACTCAGAGCCCGGCCCAGCTTTTGAGGCTCTGTTGCTGAACGCGGCGGTCTGCCTCGCTGATCTCGCCTTTGGCGCGCAGATCCTTGATGGCAAGCGGCAGGGCCGCCCGAACCTCGTCGCTGCTCATCCCCGCCTTGAGGGCAGGGTGGTAGGCGAGCTTGAGCAGCACATAGTCGAGGCCGGTTAGGAAGCTGTCGATGCTGTTGTCATTGAAGATGGAGGGAAACACCTTGTCCGAGTCGTTGGGCAGCCCCATCACCTGGGTAAACTCCTCCACTACGCAGTCGAGAAAGCGCCCCTTGGCGCGGCTGTAATCAACCGGAATGATGATGGTGGCACTGCTGATCTCGTGCTGCTTGTTGGTCGCAAAGTGGCCAATGCAGAGCCCCTCCTTGAGCGCGGCATTGACCGAAGGTGCGTTGCCCATGGTGCGCTTGGCCCAACCCTTCATCCGCTGGTAGTCGGTCATGATGAGGGTGAGGTTGGGTTTGCTGGTCACCATGCTGATAGGGTGGCCGGTGATGCGGGCGAGGTGGGCGGCTTGTACCTTGACCACCTCCGCCTGCAGCGGCTTGTCCCCCGACTCGTTGATGAGCTGCAAGCGCACCGGTTGCTGCCAGCGGGTGAAGCGCGGGTGAGCGGTTTCGTGATACTCCCGCTCCATGGCGATGGCCATAAAACTCTCGGTAATATAGCTGTCGCTCTGCCAGCGCTCTGCCCCGTGTGAGAAGAAAGAGCAGAGCATGAACAGGGCCAGCAGCCGGTGTGACATGCCTCGGGGACGGGCTGCGCGGCACAAATTGGCAATCACCACATTGGCAATAACGTGCGGGGCGCTAAAGGGGATAGCGGCAAATGACATGTTTCCTCCTTGAAACCACCGTCAACCTAGCGGTTGGCCTTGTCGATATCGCGCCAGGTGAGCCAGAGCCTCAGATCAAACTCCAGTTGATGATAGTCGGGCTCCATATGCTGGCAGAGCTGATAGAAGCTCTTGTTGTGATCCTTCTCTTTGATATGGGCCAGCTCGTGCGCAACGATCATCTTGAGAAAGGGGGCGGGTGCCTCCTTGAACAGGGCGGCGATGCGGATCTCGTTTTTGGCCTTGAGCTTGTTGCCCTGTACCCGGCTGATGTAGGTGTGCAGGCCGAGGGCATCCTTGATGACGTTGATCTTGCTGTCAAACACCACCTTTGACAGGGGCGCAGAGCTTTTGAGATAGCGGTTTTTCAGCTCCATGGTGTAGGCGAGTAGCGCCTTGTCGCTCTGGATCTGGTGGCTATCCGGATAGCGCTTGGCCAGCATCTCGCCAAGTTTGCCTGCCGCGATCAGCTGTTGCACCTGTGCCTTGAGCGCTTCGGGATAGCCCCCGAGATAGGTCAGTTCCGCCATGTCTGTCACCCGTTACATCCAAAAGTGGGCCATTGTAGTCATCGCGGGCCTGCTTGCCTACCGGTGAGGAGTGAGGGGATGGAAAAAGGGCGGCCAAATGGCCGCCCTTTTACGTCTCTGCGCTGGTTATCGGCGACGATAGAGACCCGGATCCACCTCTTCATAGTGGCTGGTCAGGTATTGATAGAAAGCGAGATGGGAGGGCGAGCTCGGCTTTTTCAGCTCCTCGCTCACCCGATCCGGCTTGGCGATGATGAACTTGGGGTTCTGGCGCTGGATGTCCGCCAGCACCCGTGCCCGCACGTCATAGGGCGGGTTGACGTTGGCAAAGAAGAGATAGGCAGAGGCCGGCTGACGATCGGTCCAGAGATAATATTGCGGCTGGATGCCGTCGACCCAGATCTTGTCGCTCGGGCTGGTCTCGGCCTTGATGCGATCGACCCGCACCTGCGCGGCCGGGTTGAAGGGGCGCCCCTTGAGCGTTCCTTCCCAGGCGTTGTTGATCATCAGCAGCAGCATGGCCAGGGTGGCGAGCCAGGGGGTGGCGCTGCGCACATCCCAGGCGCGCCACAGGGGCACCAGAATGAGTACCGGCAGGGCCCACAGCAAACTGGTGCCGAGCACCTCGTTAACCCGCTCGAGGGACCACTCCTTGGTGCTCCAGCCGAAGACCAGCTGCTGGGCCAGCAGCCAGCTGGCGGTCAGCACCACCAGCGAGATGCAGAGCAGACCGAGGGCATCGGCCTTCTGCTCGCTGCGATCCAGCAGTACCGCCAGCGGCAGCAGAGCCAGCTGCAGATAGAGCACATCGTAGTGATCGAACACATGGCCGGAGACCGAGTTGGCGATCAGGGTAAACAGCACGCCAAAGAAGGTTGCCAGCAGGGCGGGCAGATACCACTCCTGACGGCGGCTCAGCATCAGCAGGATGAAGGGGGGCAGCAGCATCACCAGACCGGTGCGCAGCAAGCCGACGGCCCCCACCATGGGGGAGAAGCCGTTGCCGTAGCTCCCCTCGAAGAAGATGTCGAAGGCGTAGTATTTGAAGGCCGCCAGCAGGTCGTGCTGCTGGAAGTAGCCGTAGAGGGGGCCGCCAATCAGCGCCAGACCGAGCAGGCTGGAGACAAGCAGCAGGATGGCGTCACGCCACTTCTCGTGCAGGCACCAGTGGCAGAACAGCACCAGATACCAAGCACCCCAGAAGGCGCCGTTGTTGGTACGCATCCAGGCGACGATGGCAAAGGTGAGAGCAGCCACCAGCGCCGGCCACCAGCGAAAGCCTTTGTCCAGCAACAGGGTGATGAAGGCCCACTGGGCGATGAGGGCGAGGTGGAAAGTCCAGTCCTCGGTCATGTTGCCGTAGTAGTAACGGGTACCATAGAGGGCCAGCAGTGCCAGCATGGCGCCAAGGCGCGCCCTGACCGAGAGGCCAAGCTGGGAGAAAGCCTGCCAGCTGGCCATCAGCCCAAGCCAGCAGAGCACCCACTCCAGCGCCCAGATCCCGACAAATCCACCCAGACCATACCCCAGTGCATCGAGGGCGAAGATCATCGGTCCCTTGATATCGATCATGTCGCGATAGAGCACGCCTCCTTCACTCCACATTTTGCCCATGACGGCAAAGAGCGAGGCGTCAAACCCCGGCGCCATGGCATGAACGAGCGGGTTGCGCAGGCAGAAGAGCAGCGCCAGCAGACCGGTCAGCAAGATGGCTGTGGGCCTGATGGCCGGATTGACGCGGGGGGGAGTGAAACGGATGGAGTGATTCATTAAATCGCCTGTTCCTGAAGCTGGTCTTGAAAGCGGGCCTATCTTGCCGAGCCCGCGCGGATGATGCAATGGTGCAGGCCCATCCGGGGCAAATATTGTCGAAAAAGAGCGGTTTCAGAGACGAAAAGTGCCTGTCTGCCCGGTGTGAATGCAGACCGGCACATCGATGGGCCTTTACGCCAGGTATTCGACCTTCGGCGGCATGGCCCGCAGGGCGGGTTGATGGCGAGCCCAACGGATAAAGGCATCGGCTAGCGTGATGCCAAGCTCCTGATTGTGCTGGGTCAGGGTGCGAGTCAGCGCGGTGTAGCCCTCCTTGCCGGAGGCGGTATAGGCGCTCGATACCCCGCGATAGACCTGGTCGGACTCCACCGGTTGCCAGCAGTCTGGCGCAGGCTCCCACTCCAGACGGGTAATACGCTGACCTTTCGGCCTATCGGCCTGGTAGGTGAAGCGCACCCCGGCGGTGTAGGGGAAGCTGCCGTTGCCATTGCCGACCACGCCATTATTGGTGGCGTTGTCGATGGCATTCTCCAGCGCTTCCGCCAGCTCGTGGCCGTGTACCCGGTAGAGGGTGAGGGGAATGGCAAAGGGGAGCAGGCGACCGGCGATATCGGCCTCACTCAAGGGGCCCGGCTCCAGCGAGCAGCGCACGCCACCTGCGTTGTGCAGGGCAAAATCGACCTCGCCCACCTGTTCCCGGGCCGCCATCAGCATGGCATGGGCCACCAGCGGTGCGACATGGCTGCCGTGAGGCAGGTTGGCATCCGGCAGGCGCTGATGGGGGAGCGGTGTATCGAGTCTGGTGACGATGCGCTGGGTCATGGTCTCGATCTCCGGCCGGTAGCGCTTGGCCAGATGCTGCTCCAGCCTGGCATCCGGCTCGCAGAAAGTGAGTCCTGCTGGCGGCGTGGAGCCGAACGGCCAGGGTTGCCAGGGGAGCCACTCCAGCTGGCCGTGGCTATCTGCCACGCGGCCAGCTTCATCGAAGGTGAGCTCGCAGACGCCAAGGCAGAGAGCACTGTGGCCCGCGTGCATGATGGCTACGCCATTGTGCATCAGGGGATAATCCCCTTCGCTTGGCAGGCCCAGCGGCGCAAGATCCCCCAGCAGGCTGTGGGTATGGCCGCCAACAATGAGACTGATCTCGGGGAAGCGTTCGGCCAGCAGCTTGTCCTGATCCAGCCCGAGGTGGCTCAGCAGCACGATATGGTGGATCCCTTCGCCCTTGATCTCGCGAATGACCCGGGTCAGGGTCTCGTTCACCCCGTGGAAGCGGGTGTGGGGATCCGGATTGGCGATGGCCGCCATCTGGGCCAGCGTGATCCCGAGCAGGGCAAAGGGGACGCCATCGATGACCCGGCGATGCCAGGGCTGATGGGCGTCGTAGAGGTGGGGAATATCCCACAGGCGAAGAGGCGTATCGGCCGGTTCCTGACTGTTGTCCAGATTGGCCGCGAGCACCGGAAAATCGAGCTGGCGCAGAAACTCCACCAACTGGCCGTTGCCCAGATCGAATTCATGGTTGCCAATCACCATGGCATCGGGGGCCAGCATGGCGAGCAGGTCGGCGTTGGCCCGCCCCTTGAACCGGTTGAAATAGAGGGAGCCCTGAAAGGAGTCGCCGCCGTGCAGAAAAAGGCAGCCGCGACCTGCTGCTGCCGCTTGCGCGCGCAGTTGGGTCAGGCGGGTCAGGATCCGGGCATAACCGCCACACTGGGTGCGCCACTGGGACTCTCCGGCGGGGGTGAAGCTTATCGGCGCACCATCGAAATGGGAGTGGCAATCACTGAAGTGGGCAAGTTGAACCGTAATACTCATCTCGGTCCTCCTTTGGGGAAAAAGAGCACAGAGTCTACTGCAAAGGGGGGGAGAGATACCAGCCCGGCGCAGACCGGGCTGGTCAGCGATCAGGCCGGAACCATGATCTGGGTAGCGACGATCACCACCAGCAGGCCGACGGCCACTGGCAGCGAAGTGCGTTTGACCACTTCAAATGGCGAGAGTTTGCCCATCCCCGCACAGGCGACCACGACACCGGAGACCGGTGAAATGGTGCGGCCCAGGTTGGAGGCTTGCAGCATGGGGATCACCAGATAGGCCGGGTTGATGCCAAGGCTGGTGGCCAGATTGGGGATCAGCTCCACGAAGGCGTAGAAGGGGGCGTTGCCCGAGCCGGTCGTGAAAGCGGCCAGGGTGGTGATCACCACCAGTGACAGCATCATGATCATGCCACCAGAGCCCAGATCCTGGGCGTGGGCCAGCAGGGTGTCGATAAAGCCGATGGTCATCAGACCCTGAGCGAAGACACCAGCACCGACCAGCAGCATCACAACGCCGGCAAAGGCGTCGGCCATGTTGCGCCAGCAGACCTGCAGACCATCCAGCAGCTCCTTGCCGTTGCGCAGGCGTACCAGCTCCAGCAGGCTGGCCAGCACCATGCACATGACGATGATGGTGACGATATCGAGCTGCGGGCCCCATTTGCCGTCAAACACCAGCACCCCGATGATGGGGGTGAAGGGGAGAATGGCGTAGAAACCGGGCGCCGTGGTGATGAGGTCGCTCGGCGCCACTGGCTCGTTGTGCTCGCCGGACTTCTGATCAAGGTAGCGCTGCCAGAAGAAGTGGGTCACCGCCATGCAGGCGATGGCGACCAGCGAGATGGGCAGGGTCAGCTTGAAGGCAAAGTCCAGCAGCGGCATGTTGGCGGCCTGGGCGGCCATCACCACGTCACCCGAGGTAGGTGCCAGAATGATGGCGGCCGGTGAGGCGCACACGGCGGCTGCGGCACCACGGGAGATCCCCATGTTGACCATCAGCGGGAACAGGGTTGCCATCAGCAGCACGCCCAGACCGGTAGCGGAGCTGACCGCCAGCGACATGGCACAGGCCACCAGATAGGCGGCAACCAGCAGGATATAGGGGGATTTGATGATGCCGAGCGGTTTGCTGGCCAGCTTGACCAGAATGGTGTTGGCACCGATGTGGCTCATGTAGCCGGCGAAGCCGCACAGCACCATGATCAGCATCCCCAGTCCGCCGCCACGATCGTTGAGCAGGAAGCGGACATATTCGAAGATATCGGTGGCGATATAACCGGTGCTTGTCACCTTGCTCGGCAGCACCGGCTTGCCCATCAGGGCCGTGACGACCAGCAGCAGCAAGCCGCCGCTCAGCAACACGCCGGTCGCTGAGTATCCTTTGAAGATGGCGCGCCCGACCACCAGAGTGACCAGGGTGCCGATGATGAGTTCCAGCATCTATTCCATTCCATTAAACAAGAGGGGTTCGGAGTCTATTCCTATAGAGGTAATTTGGCGATATGAAACTCGATGCAGTGTGAACCTAATCAACGTTTGGCCAGTTTTGCAGAATTAAAGAAGGGTAAAGGTGCTTTACCCTGAATTCTTGACGTAATAGCCTTGCCGCCCTCAGGTTTTCTTTTGAGGCTTTTGTATGGTTTTTCGTCGTTTGTCAGGTGTTAAACGCTGGATATGGCTCCTTTGCTGGATGTTGCTGCCGCTGCCGGCCGTTGCCATGAAGAACGATGGATTCCATCAGACCGGCCCCCATCAGGCAGTCGCCATGCGGCGATTGATGGCAGCCCACTCCTACGGTGTAGTGGTGGTGGCCAAAGGGCAGATTCCCCGTTATGCCGCGCTGGCATCGCGCATGAGTGAGGGGGAGTGCATGAATCGCAATGGCATCCGGGTGGACGGTGTGGCGGTGCTGGTGATCCCCCGGTTCTATCCCGGGGAGGGAAAACGGGGGCTTTGCGAGCTGTGGCTGAAAGAGGGGGCAGATCAGGACTTTTTTGCCAACCGTCTTAAAAATGATCAGTTCATTCAGATAGATGGTCACGACATCAATGTGAAAAACTACCACCTCAACTGGCTGCGCATCAGTCGCTCTGCCCAATAAAAATACAGATTTGGCCTTGTGCCATACTCTGCTCACGGAACCTGTGAGCGGGCTCTGATTTCTGGTCCATCATTGTGTTGCGCCATATCTTTGGCACACATAGGCTATAGACGTTATCTGTGTGGCGGCGCGTTTCCCCAAGGTCGGTACTTCGCCCGTGCAATCAAGGAAGGTAGTCTGGCATGGTCAGCAAGTTCTATGGAGTGGTAGTGGGGGTTGCGGCGCTGCTGTTGCCCCAGGCGAGTCAGGCGCAGCCAATCAGGCCGCAAGTGGTCCCCGAGTCCCGTATCAATGTTCGTTTTTATGAGGTCAGTGCTGCCCAGTCAGATCAACTGGCTCGGGCCATCGCCCAGAGTGCCCCCAAGGTGAACGGCAAACCCGTGCTTGGCAAGGCGAGTTATCAGCTCGATTGGCAACTGGAGACCGATCAGCTGCAGGGGCTCTGTCAGCTGAGCAGAGTCACCGTCACCACCCGTGCAACGGTTGAGTTACCCCGCTGGCGCCAGAGTGAAAATAGTGGTGAAGGGAAGAACAACGCGGCTGATCCGGCGCGCCAGCGCTGGGCTCGCTTGCTGGCCAGCATGTTCGACTATGAGTCCCGCTTCAAGGAGATGGTTCAGCAAGGTGCCAATCAGGTTGGCGGCGCCATTGCTGGCTTGCCTGCTCACAGCGACTGTCAGGCACTGCGTTATGCCGCCTGGGCGGCGGGGCAGGGAGAGTTGGTGAAGATCCGCAGCCGGATTGCCGATTTTCAGCGACAAACCCGTTATGGCGAGCAACTTGGAGTCCACTGGCCCAAGTAGTCCGGCTAATCGAGATATACACATCACATAGAGAAAGGCCGCCCCTGTGGGCGGCCTTGTCGTTTCGGGGGGTTGGCATTATGCCAGCGCTTTGCCCTTGAGCAGCTTGCGTACCCAGTAGCGGGCCGGGTGGAGCGCTTCCAGCAGATCGGCTGCCAGCGGCAGCGGATCACCGCAGATCTCGCTGGCAAGCAGCTCGCCACAAAGCGGCGCCGAGCAGAGACCCCGTGAGCCCAGCGCCCCCAGCACATAGAGGCCGGGGTGGCACGGTAGGGGGGTGGCACCTTGCTGATCGGTGTGCAGCCCGGCGTAGTGATCCGCCAGGCTTGCCAATCTGGCGACTGGCCCCACTACCGGCAGGTGATCCCGACTGGCGCATCGCACGCCTACCCGAGCCTCATTGCCGCTGACATCCACCTCGCCGGGCCAGTTTTGCTCCGGCAGGCAGGCTTGCAGCCGCGCCTGGTTCTGGCGCTGCTCTTCAGCGCGAAACGCAAGATCGGTCTGGTTGCGGCCATAGCTGGCGCCGATGCAGTGGTGATCGTTATGGGCCGGAGTGAGGTAGCCATCGTAGCAGAGCACGGTATTGAGCCGGCTCAGGCTGGCTGAGGTCGGCACATGGCTCACCTGACCGCGCACCGGATAGAGCGGCAGCTGGGCAAAGGGGATGAGCGCAGGCAGCTTGTGTCCGGCGGCAACCACCAGATTGGGGGCTTGCCAGCGGTGTCCGTCACGGCTCTCGACCTGCCAGCCATCCACCTGTTCGGTAATGGCAACCACCTCGGTATTGAACACCACCTCAAGCAGGCCGCTGGCCTGGGCTTCTTTGATCGCGGCGCGTGTGAGATCTGCCGGGCAGAGCCAGCCGCCCAGCGGGTAGCTGACGCCGCTGTGGCCGCAGGGCAGGCCGACGACCTGTTCTACTTCCGCGGTCGAGAGGGATTGCATCAGCTCGGACGGGAAGGGGCCCTGACTCATTTTCGCCAGCTTGGCTGCCGATTTGTCGTCATAACCGAGCTGGGTTACCCCGCACAGGGCAAAGGCGACGGGATGACGCTCGGTCAGTGCCAGCAGGCGGTGGCGGGCATAGCCAAAGGCAAGCGAATAGAAACGCGACAGCGCATCGTGCTCGCCGTTAAGCAGTGGATAGAGGGCTCCCTGGCGGTTGCCTGAGGCGCCGTTGGCTGGCTCGTCATCTTCACAGAGCAGGGTCACCTTGCGGCCACGCTCTACCAGCGAGAGCGCCGTCATGGCCGAGGCGATGCCGCCACCGATGATCAGCACCTCGCCATCCCTGCCTGCCGGGCGTGCATACCAGGGGGCAATGGTCTGTTGCGGCTGCTTGTCGATGCGATCCCCCGCCAGCATCTCCCGCTTGCTACCGTGCCCTTTCACCTTCTTCATGGCAAAGCCCGCTGCAATCAGGCCGCGGCGCACGAAGCCGGCACAGGTGAAGGTGGCGATAGTGGCGGCAGGACGGGCAAGGCGAGCCAGACCGTCGAACAACGCCTGCGTCCACATCTCGGGGTTTTTGGCGGGGGAAAAACCATCCAGATACCAGGCATCCACCAGCCCCTCTGCGTGGTGGGGCAGTTGCGGCATCATGTCCTTGATATCGCCCAACCAGAGATCGAGCCGGATCCGGCCACTGGCAAAGATAAGGCGATGGCAGCCGGACACTGGAATGGGCCACTGTTCGATGAGGGCCTGGCTCAAGGAAGAGAGCTCGGGCCAGGCGGCCAGCGCCTTGCGCAGATCGCCCTGGGTCAGGGGGTATTTTTCGAAACTGATGAAGTGAAGGCGAGAGCCGTTACCGGTTTGGGGCGCCTGTTCAAGAAAGGCTGCCATTGTCGCCAGAAAGTTAAGACCTGTGCCGAAACCTGTCTCACCTATCACGAAAGTGTCACGATCGTGGTGCAAAAATCGCGCTGGCAGCCGGTTTTGCTGCAAAAAGACATAGCGCGTTTCAGCTAGACCGTTATCATTGGAAAAGTACACATCCCCGAACTCACTGGAGACTGGAGTTCCCGCCTCGTTCCAGTCCAATCGGGCATGATGTAAGGATGTTTGACTCACGTTTTCCTCGGCTCGCGTCACAAAAACGCGGGCATTCTACGTGAAAGCAGACCAGTTTGGCAGCCGAAAGCGGGTAGACTTGGCGCCAGTTTTTCCAGACGAGATGAATTAATGAGAAGAGCAGTGATCACCGGTATCGGCGTCATCTCCAGTATCGGCAACAACAAGGAAGAAGTGCTGGCCTCCCTGAAAGCAGGTAAATCCGGCATCACCTATTCCGAGCAGTTCGAGCAGCACAACCTGCGCAGCCGTGTCTGGGGTAATATCAAACTCGAGCCGTCTGAACTGATCGACCGTAAAGTCATGCGTTTCATGGGTGACGCTGCGGCCTACGCCTACCTCTCCATGCAGCAGGCCATTGAAGATGCCGGTCTGGTGCAAGAGCAGGTCTCCAACGAGCGTACCGGCCTGGTGGTCGGTTCAGGTGGTGCTTCCGGCAAGAACACCTCGGAGTCTGTGGACATCGCCCGTGAGAAAGGGGTCAAGCGTGTGGGCCCTTACATGGTGCCGCGCACCATGTCTTCCACCACCTCTGCCTGTCTGGCGACCCCGTACCAGATCAAGGGGGTCAACTACTCCATCAGCTCCGCCTGCGCAACCTCTGCTCACTGCATCGGTCACGCGCTGGAGCTGATCCAGCTTGGCAAACAGGATGTGGTCTTCGCTGGTGGCGGCGAGGAGCTGGACTGGTCCTCTACCATCCAGTTTGACGCCATGGGCGCGCTCTCTACCAAGTACAACGACACGCCGGAAAAAGCCTCCCGTACCTATGATGCGAACCGCGATGGTTTCGTTATCTCCGGTGGCGGCGGCATCCTGGTGGTTGAGGAGCTGGAACATGCTCTGGCCCGTGGTGCTCACATCTATGCCGAGCTGACCGGATACGGTGCTACTTCTGATGGCTACGACATGGTTGCCCCGAGTGGCGAAGGCGCTGTGCGTTGCATGAAGATGGCGATGCAGGGTGTCGGCAAGGTTGATTACATCAACACCCACGGTACCTCCACCCCGGTTGGCGATACCAAGGAGCTGGAAGCCATCCAGACTCTGTTTGGCGCCAACGGCCCCAAGATCTCCGCCACCAAGGCGATGACCGGTCATGCACTGGGCGCTGCCGGCGTGCACGAGGCTGTCTACTCCCTGCTGATGATGGAACACGGCTTTATCGCCCCCAGCATCAACATCGAGACTCTGGACGAGAAAGCGGAAGGTCTGCCCATCGTGCGCGAGTACGAAGAGGCCGAGCTCAACACCGTCATGTCCAACAGCTTCGGCTTTGGCGGTACCAACGCCTCCCTGGTGTTCAGCAAGTTCAAAGCCTGATCATCCGGTTGATATGAAAAAAGCGCCTCAGGGCGCTTTTTTTGTTTCCGTGATCTGCCATCACTCATTGCAGAGCAGAGCAGAGCAGAGCAGAGCAGAGCAGAGCAGAGCAGAGCAGAGCAGAGCAGAGCAGAGCAGAGCAGAGCAGAGCAGAGCAGAGCAGAGCAGAGCAGAGCAGAGCAGAGCAGAGCAGAGCGTCAACCATTGTAGGATAGGGGGCAGACAGCGTAGATGGTTGGAGTCAGGTGAGATCACACCAATGAGCCTGCTCCGCGTCTTGGGAGAAAATCAGATAGCAAGAAGGGAGCCTGAGGCTCCCTTCTTTGTTAGCGGTAACATGATGGCTGCTAGAACCAGAAGCCGATGATAAAGGAGCCTGCCAGCGTCAGCATCACGTTGGCCACCGCATAGGTTCCTGCGTAGCCAAGCGCCGGAATGGAGCTGTTGGCGGCCTCGTTGACCACATCCATGGCGGGGGCGCAGGTACGGGCACCTGTGATGGCGCCAAGCAGCAGCGCCGGGTTCATCTTCAATACCCAGACCCCGAACAGGTAGCCGACAAGTACCGGCAGGGTGGTGACCAGCATACCGGAGAAGAGTACCACGGCACCCACTTCGCTCAGGTGATCCAGAATGCCGCCACCCGCCTTGAGACCGGTGCTCACCATAAAGACCGCCAGACCAAGATCCTTGGCCAGTCGCAGGGCGCCCGGGGGCACGTAGCCGACCGTAGGGTGGTTGGCCCGCAGATACCCCATCAGAATGCCTGCCAGCAGCAGACCGACCGCGTTGCCGAGGCCAAATTCAATCTGGCCGAACACCAGCGAGACGGAACCGATCAGCAGCCCCAGCACGAAGAAGGTGGTGAAGGCCACCAGATCCGTGGTCTGGCTGTGGATACTGATAAAGCCGATCTTGTTGGCCAGCAGTTTTACCCGCTGTTTTTCGCCGCTGATCTGAAGCACGTCGCCTTTTTGCAGCATGATGTTGCGATCGAACGGCATCTCGATTTGGGAACGCACCACCCGGTTGAGGAAGCACCCCTTCTCGGTCAGGTTGAGTTCCACCAGATGACGACCCACCACGGAGTCGTTCTTTACCACGATCTCTTCGGTGACGATCTGCAGGTCGAGCAGGTTGCGATCAAACACCTCTTTACCGTTGCGGTAGTTGACGTCCAGCTTCTCGTGGCTTTCGGGATAGCCCACCAGCGCGATCTCGTCCCCTTCCTGAATGACGGCATCGCCATCGGGACTGGCGAGAATGCCGTTGCGGCGGATCCGCTCCACATAGCAGCCGGTGTGGGGATAGATGCCGGTCTCACGCAGGGTGCGGCCGCCAATCCATGCTGCCAGCTCGGGGCCAACCCGATAGGCGCGGATGATGGGCAGGTAGGTCTTGCGACTGTCGCTGTCGGAGAGACCCCGCTCACGGGCAATTTTTTGCGCCTCGGTGTTGAGATCGAGCCGTGCCAGCGACGGCAGGTAGCGCACTACCAGCATCAGGCCGACCAGACCCACCAGATAGGTCAGGGCGTAGCCGATGCCCATGTTGTCGAGCACCGCCTGCATATCGGTCTGATGGGGCAGGTTGAGCAGGCCACTGCGCAGGGCATCCTGGGCACCGACCAGCGCAGGGGTCGAGGTGAGCGATCCCGCCAGAATGCCAGCCGCCATCCCGGGCCCCAGATTGAAGAACTTGGCCAGCCCTACCGTCAGGAAGAGAGCGGTCAGCAGGATCACCAGGGTCAGGGTGATGTAGTGGATGCCATCGCGCAGGAAGACGCTGAAGAAGTGGGGCCCGGCTTCGATCCCCACGCAGAAGATGAAGAGCATGAAGCCGACATTCTCGGTCGTGGCGGTGAACTCGAAGCCCATCTGGCCAAACAGCAGGGCGGTAAACAGCACACCTATGGTGTTGCCAATCTGAAAGTTGCCAATCCGTACCTTGCCAAGCAGCAGGCCAAAAGCCAGCACCACGAAGAGCAGCAGGGAGTCGCTTTGATGTAGCAGTGTCACAAAGTCTATGGTCATGCCCGGAAAAACCGAGGAAAAAAGTGGGGCCGATATTGTGCCGGATCTATCCCCAATAAAGAAGCGCAAGGGGCCGATTAATCGAAAGGGATCTCGCACTATTTCGAGGCGATAGGGGGGCAAGGGGGAAAAAGAGGGAGCTTATTGCTGTGCCCCCCAGTGTCAATTAGTGAAAAATGCTGGTGGCCTCGCTTAGGGGATGGCAGAGGTAAAAACTTTAGATTCTGCTGCCACAACGCTTGATCGAGATCAGTTTCAGAAGATTCAACCAGCGGGATCAGCGGGTGGGCACGAGGTGAAACAGGGGATGATTTGCCCGTTCGCCCAGCCTGACTGGCCTGGCAAAAAGATATCTCGAGAAAGGTTCAAAAGACCCCTTTTGCGCCACTGACCAGAGATGCGTAAAAACAGCATAAAATCAGGTTTCGCTGCAAAACCGCTCCTGAAAAGCCGGGGTTGCCAGCTATCCCGCGTCCCGACAGGGATTGCGGCAGTTACCCACAG
Organism: Aeromonas sp. FDAARGOS 1410; assembly: GCF_019048745.1. NCBI lineage: Bacteria > Pseudomonadati > Pseudomonadota > Gammaproteobacteria > Aeromonadales > Aeromonadaceae > Aeromonas > Aeromonas sp. FDAARGOS 1410. The sequence goes on from NZ_CP077401.1 coordinate 2,590,787, forward strand.
AATCTGTGGATAACCCTGTTCATGAATCTTGTTCATCGGCCGGAAAGCCGCGTCACGACTGGGCTGCAAGTGCTGTTCAAAAAATACCGCAGAAAAAAACTTGCTATAAAAATCAAATAGTTAGATATGACAGAAGAAAACTCTGCTAGGGGGAGCGCGGGAGGAAACGGGAAACGGATCCGCAAACGGGATCTTGTGCATTAAAAAAAGCTGGGGAGGGCACTAAAGTGGATAACTTGCACCGATATGGTGAGGAATTGGCTCCCCCGACTGGACTTGAACCAGTGACATACGGATTAACAGTCCGCCGTTCTACCGACTGAACTACGGGGGAACATCAGGCAAGGAGGGGCATCATACAGAAGGCGCCGGAGAGGGTCAAGCCGTTCGCGCCACCGCAAGCGAGTGTACCGCCGGGGAGCACTCGGTTACACTGCGCTACTTGCTGTTTTGTGTCGGGAGTCTTCATGAGCAAACTGTTCAAACTAGCCAGCCAGTTTCAACCTGCCGGGGATCAGCCCGCTGCAATAGCCAGGCTGCTCGATGGTATCGAGTCAGGGCTGGCCCACCAGACCCTGCTCGGGGTGACCGGTTCAGGCAAGACCTTCACCATGGCCAATGTCATCGCCACCCTCAATCGCCCGACCATGATTTTGGCCCCCAACAAGACCTTGGCCGCCCAGCTCTACGGCGAGATGAAGGAGTTCTTCCCCGACAATGCGGTGGAGTATTTCGTCTCCTATTACGACTACTACCAGCCCGAAGCCTATGTGCCGACCACCGATACCTTCATCGAGAAGGATGCCTCCATCAACGATCACATCGAGCAGATGCGATTGTCGGCCACCAAGGCGCTGCTGGAGCGGCGCGACGTGGTGATCGTCGCCTCGGTGTCGGCCATCTATGGTCTGGGGGATCCGCAGGCCTACCTCAGCATGATGCTGCATCTGAAAGTGGGGGATGTGATCAACCAGCGGGATATCCTGCGCCGGCTCGCCGAGCTGCAGTACACCCGCAACGACATGGCTTTCCAGCGTGGCACCTTCCGGGTACGCGGCGAGGTGATCGACATCTACCCCGCCGAATCGGACAAGCTGGCCCTGCGGGTGGAGCTGTTTGACGAGGAGGTGGAGCGCCTCTCCCTCTTCGACCCGCTGACCGGCGCCATCGAGCAGACGGTGGTGCGCTACACCATCTATCCCAAGACCCACTATGCCACTCCGCGCGAGACTATCCTCGGTGCCATCGAGCACATCAAGGAGGAGCTCAGAGGGCGTCGCGAGCAGCTGATGTCACTCAACAAGCTGGTGGAGGAGCAGCGCATCAGCCAGCGTACCCAGTTCGATATGGAGATGATGCAGGAGCTGGGTTACTGCTCCGGGATCGAGAACTACAGTCGCTACCTTTCTGGCCGCGCGCCGGGGGAGCCGCCGCCCACCCTGTTTGATTACCTGCCGGGGGATGGCCTGCTCATCATCGACGAGTCCCACGTCACGGTGCCGCAGATCGGCGCCATGTTCAAAGGGGACCGCTCCCGCAAGGAGACCCTGGTGGAGTACGGTTTCCGGCTCCCCTCGGCGCTCGACAACCGGCCGCTCAAGTTCGACGAATTTGAGGCGCTGATGCCGCAGACGGTGTTTGTCTCGGCGACCCCCGGCCCCTACGAGCTGGAGAAATCCGGTGGCGATGTGGTGCAGCAGGTGGTGCGTCCCACCGGTCTGCTCGATCCCGAGGTGGAAGTACGGCCGGTCAGCACCCAGGTGGACGATCTGCTCTCCGAGATCCGCAAGCGGGTTGCCGTGGAGGAGCGGGTGCTGGTCACCACCCTGACCAAGCGAATGGCTGAGGATCTGACCGAATATCTGGCGGAGCACGGGGTCAAGGTGCGTTACTTGCACTCCGACATCGATACCGTGGAGCGGGTGGAGATTATCCGCGATCTGCGCCTCGGCAAGTTTGACGTGCTGGTGGGGATCAACCTGTTGCGGGAAGGTCTCGACATGCCGGAAGTATCGCTGGTGGCGATTCTCGATGCGGATAAAGAGGGCTTCCTGCGCTCCACCCGTTCGCTGATCCAGACCATAGGCCGGGCGGCGCGCAACCTCAACGGCAAGGTCATCCTCTACGGCGATACCATTACCAACTCCATGCAGGTGGCGATCGAGGAGACCGAGCGACGCCGTGCCCTGCAGCATGCCCACAACCTCAAGCACGGCATCGTGCCCAAGGGGCTCAACAAGTCGGTGGGGGATGTGATGGACATGGGGGGAAGCCGTCCCACCGGCAAACCGGGCAAAGGGAGCCGCAAGGCCGCCGAGCCGCAAGGGGAGTACCATGCCCGCTCTGCCAGCGAGATTGCCAAAGAGATCAAACGGATGGAGGAGCAGATGTTCCAGCATGCGCGGGATCTGGAGTTCGAGCAGGCGGCCGCACTGCGGGATCAGATCCAGCGGTTGCGCAGCGAGCTGATAGAGTCATGAGCACCAGACGCGGATTGCTCTGGCGGCGAGTACGCCGCCTCTATCAGGGCTTTCGCCATCCCGGTACCCCCTGGTGGGCCAAGGGGCTGGTGATCCTTATCCTGCTTTACGGCATCAGTCCGGTAGATCTGGTGCCGGACATGATCCCGCTTTTTGGCTGGCTCGACGATGCGACCCTGCTGCTAATTCTGCTGTGGGGTTGGGAGCGTTGCCTGCCGCAGCAGGTGCGCCACGAGCTGGAGGTAAAGCAGTAAGTCACACTCTCTGTCACCATTTTCCCGCTTGCTGGATAAGTCAGGGCGGGCGGTTCAGCAGGAAAAACGGTTTCATTTGGCTGAGGGGTTAGCTGGCTTAAAAAGAGGCCGGCCCAGCGATTGTGGGCCGACTGGCATTGGCGTAGACTCCACGCCGTTCACTTTACGAGTATGGAAAAATGGATCTGATCCTCTTTGCAATCGACTTTATTCTGCACGTTGACGTGCATTTGAAAGAGCTGTTTGAAAACTACGGCATCTGGGTTTACGCCATCCTGTTTCTCATCATCTTCTGCGAGACCGGACTGGTGGTGACCCCCTTCCTGCCGGGTGACTCCCTGCTGTTTGCTGCCGGTGCGCTCACCGTGGGCAGCGTGCTGGATGTCCATACCCTGGCGGCCGTGCTGATCATCGCGGCAGTGCTGGGCAACGTGGTCAACTACACCATAGGTCACTTCTTTGGCGAGCAGCTGTTCCGCAACCCGGATTCAAAAATCTTCCGCCGCGACTATCTGGAGAAGACCCACGCCTTCTATGCCAAACATGGTGGCAAGACCATCATCATTACCCGCTTCCTGCCCATCGTGCGTACCTTCGCCCCCTTCGTGGCCGGCATGGGTGCCATGACCTATCCGCGCTTCCTCGCCTTCAATCTGGTTGGTGGTCTGCTGTGGGTGTTGTCGTTTGTCTATGCGGGCCACTTCTTTGGCAACCTGCCGGTGGTGCGCCAGAACTTTACCCTGCTTATCTTCGGCATCATCGGCATCTCGCTGCTGCCAATGGTCATCGGGGCGATCAAGGCCAAGATGGGCGCCGCCAAGGCGTAACCAGCGGTCAGAAAGCATGAGAAAGGGGGAGCCATAATGGCTCCCCCTTTTTGTTGTTAACGATCTCTACGTCCACGCAAACGTCAGCTGCAGCAGCGTCCTTTCACCAGATTGCCGATGGCTACTACCACGAAAACCAGCAGATAGGCTGCGAAGATGGCGACCAGCCATTGGGGCATGGAGAAGTCGAAGAAACGCCAGCTGATCTCGGCGCAATCGCCGTCCGGGAAGAAGAGCCAGGGGATCCACTGATCGAGGGGGGCCCAGCTAGGGAAGTCGGCAAACGGGCTGCAGACGTTGAACGGGGAGGGGTTCATCTGATAGTCGACGTGCTTGAGGGCCAGCTGGAAGCCACGGAAGGCGCTGTATCCCCACAGCAGCATGGCGCTCCAGCGCAGATACCACTTCTGCGGAGCGATGAGACCAACAAGACCGGCCGTGAGCACACCCAGGGTGGCGAGCCGTTCGTAGACGCACATGACGCAGGGGTGAAGCCCGAGCACATGCTGGAAGAAGAGGGCACACAGCTCAAGGAACAGAGCGGAGGCAGCGAGCAGCCCCCACGCCAGTCGATTGGCTGCCAAACGGCGCAGAAACTCGATCATCTGATTGATCTCTCTGAAAAAAATAGTGGCTGAATTAGAGCAGAGCGGACAGCAAAAGAAAAGGGTCCGCAGGGACCCTTCTCGATTAGGCACAATGAGTTCAGTGGAGTGCGGGCGCCACGGCGGCAGCACCCTCTGACAGCACCAGCCATCCCTGCTGATAGAACCACTGGGTGGCGGGGCCGAGCAGCAGCTCGACCGCAAAGAAGCCGACCAGTCCCAGCACCAGGGTGTAGGGCAGCGCCATCCACACCATGCGACCGTAGGAGAGGCGCAGCAGCGGCGCCAGCGCCGAGGTCAGCATGAAGAGGAAGGCGGCCTGACCGTTGGGGGTGGCGACTGACGGCAGGTTGGTGCCGGTGTTGATGGCCACGGCCAGCAGATCGAACTGCTCGCGACTGATGGCGCCGTTGAGCAGGGCGGTCTTCACCTCGTTGATATAGACAGTGCCGACAAAGACGTTGTCACTGACCATGGAGAGCAGACCGTTGGCCATATAGAAGAGGGCCAGCTGCTGCTCGGGGTCGGCCGAGAGTACCCACTGGATCACCGGTTTGAACAGCTGTTGATCGATGATCACCGCCACCACGCTGAAGAAGACCGCCAGCAGTGCGGTGAAGGGCAGTGCCTCTTCAAACGCCTTGCCCAGCGCATGCTCTTCGGTGATGCCGGTGAGCGAGGTGGCCAGCACGATGACCGAGAGGCCGATGAGGCCTACCGCCGCCAGATGAAGGGCGAGACCGATGATGAGCCAGACGGCGATCAGCGCCTGGACAATCAGCTTGGCCTTGTCCTGCGGGCTGCGCTTCGCCTCTTCGTAGCGGTTGTACTCCTCCATGATGGCGCGCACGTTGTCCGGCAGCAGGGTGCCGTAACCAAACCAGCGGAAACGCTCGACCACCACGCAGGTCAGCAGACCGCAGATAAAGACGGGGAGGGTGACGGGGGCCATGCGCACCGCAAACTCGCCAAAGTGCCAGCCCGCCTGCTCGCCGATGATGAGGTTCTGCGGCTCGCCCACCAGGGTGCAGACGCCACCCAGGGCGGTACCGATGGCGGCATGCATCATCAGGCTGCGCAAAAAGGCGCGGAAGTTGTCGAGATCCTGACGGTTGAGTTCGGGCACCTCCTGATCCTGGGTATGGTCGTGGGGATTGCCGAACTCCTTGCCGGAGGAGACCTTGTGGTAGATGGCGTAGAAGCCGGTTGCCACGCTGATCACCACTGCAATCACGGTCAGGGCGTCGAGAAACGCCGACAGGAAGGCGGAGACCAGACAGAAGGAGAGGGAGAGCAGGATCTTGGAGCGCACCCCGATCAGCAGCTTGGTAAAGACGAAAAGCAACAACTGCTTCATGAAGTAGATGCCGGCCACCATAAAGACCAGCAACAGCAGCACTTCGATGTTGGCGACCAGCTCGTGTTTGACCTGTTCGGCAGAGGTCATGCCGATGAGCACCGCCTCGATGGCCAGCAGACCGCCGGGTTGCAGGGGGTAGCACTTGAGGGCCATGGCAAGGGTGAAGATAAATTCCACCACCAGTAACCAGCCCGCGCTGAAGGGGTCGAGATAGAAGGCGATCGGATTGATCACCAGAAACAGCAGAATGGCGCTTTTATACCAGTGTGGGGCATTGCCGAGGAAGTTCTTGGCAAATGCCTGCCCGAGGCTTATTGGCATGATGTTGGGTCTCTGGGTTGTTGTTGGGATCTTGCATCCATGCAGTCAATGATGGAGCGACCAGTACGTCCGGATGTTGACCTTTCACGAGTTGATGTCACGTGATTTTAATCAAAAAGCGGGCCGATTATAAATAAGAGCAGGCCGGAAGCGGTCTTGATGGTGGTTTAATAACCACACATTGAGCGGCTTCCCACTACAAGGGATGTGATTGAATACAAGTTATCAACAATATTTGTCCCGATGTGAGCAGAGGACTGACCTTCTGCTTGCCAGCCATCATCGCTTTGATATCATTCGTCAGCCTTTTTACGCATTACAACAGAGTCAATTCATGGTTATAAAAGCGCAGAGCCCTGCAGGGTTTGCCGAGGAATACATCATCGAGTCCATCTGGAACAATCGCTTTCCTCCCGGATCCATTCTGCCCGCCGAGCGTGAGTTGTCCGAGTTGATCGGGGTGACGCGGACGACCTTGCGTGAAGTGCTGCAGCGACTGGCCCGTGATGGCTGGCTGACCATCCAGCATGGCAAACCGACCAAGGTGAACAACTTCTGGGAAACCTCGGGTCTCAATATTCTGGAGACGCTGGCTCGTCTCGATCAGGACAAGGTGCCGGATCTGATAGCCCAATTGCTCTCTGCCCGTACCCACATCTGCACCATCTTTATTCGCGGGGCGATCCGTCACAATCCGGAGCAGGCCGCCGAGATCCTGCGTGGCGCCGATGGGGTCGAGAACAATCCACAGGCTTATGCCGAGTTCGATTATCGCCTGCATCACCAGCTGGCATTTGCTTCCGGCAATCCGATCTACGCGCTGATCCTGAACGGTTTTAAAGGGTTGTATAGCCGGGTCGGTAGCTACTATTTCTCCGACAAGCAGGCCCGCGAGACCGCAGATGCCTACTACAAGACGCTGCTTGGTCTGGCCGAGACCAAAAACCATGAAGCCGTCTTTATGACAGTGCGTCAGTACGGTATCGAGTCAGGCAAACTCTGGACCCGCTTGCGTCAGGATATGCCCAACGATCTGTGTGACAACTGATCGTCAGCCGGACATTCAAAAACGCGCCACCGGGCGCGTTTTTTTATGCCATTGAGTCACGCTGCCGGTCGTTTTACGTCACAAGACGTGCAGAGGCAGGGCTGGCCCGATAATGGCCATCTAATCGCTTGATCTGGATGGATATTCGGCCGAAAAAGTTGATCCAGCTCAAATGCACCCTGCATTTATTACTTTGGTGGCATTGGACTCATACTCACATTGAGGTCAAATGGCCTCACGAGAGCGGAGCCTACATCCGCCAAAAGGAACACACCTTTCACTGGATGAAGGACACACAATGAGTCTTCTTGAACACACCATCTGGACTGTGCTGGGATACGGGGCCATGCCCTTTATCTTTCTGAGCGGATTCGTAGCCGTGGCAGTCACCTGCTGTGCGCTGCTCAATGCGTTCGGAGTCCAGTCCGCCGAGAAGTGAGTCGCTTCTTGATACCGCCAAATGCCAGTCTTCGGACTGGCATTTGTTTTTTCTGTCTTTTAAAGCACTTAAATCCAGGCCTGGGGGCAGAAAGGTTCGAACCTGCCACTGATTTTGATTACACTGACGGCCATATTTTCTACCCCCACTTGTCACAGGGTATTCAAGGTTTTCTATGGCTCTCAAGGCAACCGTATTCAAGGCCCAGATCAGCTTGTCTGATATGGATCGCAACCTCTATCAGGATTTCTCCCTCACACTGGCGCGCCACCCCTCCGAAACCGACGAACGGATGATGATCCGGCTGGCGGCTTTTGCCTGGCATGCTGCCGAGCGGCTGGAGTTCACCAAGGGGCTCAGCGCCGATGACGAACCCGAGCTCTGGCGCAAGAACTACTCGGACGAGATCGAGCTCTGGATTGAGCTGGGTCAGCCCGATGAGAAGCGGCTGAAAAAGGCCTGCAACCGCGCCCGTGAAGTGGTGCTCTATCTCTATGGCGGCCGCGGCACCAGCGTCTGGTGGAAGCAGAATCAGGGCAAGCTTGGCCTGCACGACAACCTCAGCATCATCGAGCTCTCCGAGAGCCAGACCCTGCCGCTTACCGAGATGGTGGAGCGCACCATGCAGCTCACCTGCACCATCTCGGAAGGACAGCTCTGGATCAGTAATGGCAGCAAAGAGGTAACCCTCGATCCGCAACTACTGATGGGCAAGCCTGCCCGCGAACTGTAACAGGAGCTCCCTGTGCTCGGCGCCCTGCTCAATATCGTCATCCCCGTGTTTGCTGTGGTCGGGCTTGGCGCTCTTTATGGCCGATTGCGGCCAGAGGCTGCGCTCGGTTATGTCAATCGTGCCAATATCGAGCTGTTTACCCCGGCGCTGGTTTTCTCCGCCCTGGTCAAGTATCCGCTGGCGCTGGGGGAGCATCTGCCGCTCATCGCGGCCGGCGCGATGGTGATCCTGCTGCCCGGTCTGCTGCTCACGCTACTCAGGCTCAAGGGGATTGAACGGGCGGCGCTCATTTTGCCCGCCATGTTCCGCAATACCGGCAACCTCGGCATTCCCCTGATGGTGCTGGCCTTTGGCGAGCAGCAGCTGGGGGCCATCGTTATCCTCTTTGTGCTCTCCAACCTGCTGCACTTCTCGGTCGGTATGTTTATCCTCTCGGCCAACACCTCCCGCTGGCTCTGGCTGCGCAGTCCGGTGCTCTGGGCCGCGCTGGCCGGATTGCTGGTAGCCAATCTGCATATCGCGCTGCCGGAGTATGTGGTGACCACCGCCTCGCTGGTCGGGCAGATCTCGGTGCCGCTGATGCTCTTTGCGTTGGGAATTAGATTGACGGAAGGGGAGCTGGATCATCTGGGGCTGGCGCTCAAATGCAACTTGCTCTATTTGCTGGCGGGCGGTCTGTCTCTGCTGCTCGCGATATGGTTGTTGCCTCTCAAGGGGGAGTGGATCCCGCTCCTGATGTTGTCGGTCTCCCTGCCGCCTGCGGTGCTTAATTACATGCTTTGCGAGCAGTACCACTGTCAGCCGGAGAAGGTGGCCAGTATCGTGCTCGGCGGCAATGCTCTCTCGGTGGTGGTGATCCCGCTGTCAGTCTGGCTGGCGCTTCACCTGCCGACCTGATCTTGCTCACATCTTCTATATTTTTGTTTTTGTTGGTTTTTATCTTCATCTTTGTGCTCATTATCCCCGTCATTCATTTTCCCTTTTCGTGATCCCCCCCGAAGTTGTGCTGGCGGATATCCCTTAGTATCTGGCCAGCATGGCTCCCTTTAGAGGGAGAACAACAAGAACAAAAAGGAATGATGGATGAGATCCGTGAGCAACCAGTGTCTGTTGATGCAGATCCAGCCCACCATCTTGCGTTTTGCCAAGATGCTGGCGAGTGTGCTGCAACTTGAGGTCGAGATCGTCGATGCCGATATGGTGCGGGTGGCGGGCACTGGCCCCTATGGCAAGTTTTTTGGCCGCCAGCTGGAGGGGGACTCCCGCCTGCTGCGCTATGTCATCGACAATCAGCGGGAAAAGATCGTTACCCACACCAGTGATGATCCGGTCTGCGAGGGGTGCAGCTGCAAGGAGAGCTGTCGCGAGCGCGCCTTCCTCGGGGTGCCTATCATGGTGGACGAGGGGTGCATCGGGGTAATCAGTCTGGTCGCCTTCAGCGCCGAGCAGCAGGCCCGTCTCAACAACAATCTGCAGGATGTGTGTGACTATGTGCGCCACATCTCCACCATCTTCGTGGCCAAGCTGCTCGACTCGCGCGGCCTGTCGGACGGGGTCAACAAGGTGTTCCTCGATCTGATGACCCACATGGATCAGGGCTGCTTGCTGCTCGACGAGAAGAATCAGGTGCGCTTTGCCAACGAAGCGGCGCTGCATCATCTGGGCTGCCAGCCGGAGCAACTGCAGGGGCGTGAGGTGGGGATCCGCCCGCTCACCTTTGCCCGGCAGGAGATCAGCGGTCATATCCAGCACATTTTCACCCTGGGCGATCGCCAGGAGCTGATCATCGGTCAGCTGCACCATGTGCAGGGGCAGCAGCTCTTCCTGATGGCCTTTCACCAGTCCCACTCCGGGCAGGTGCGCGAGCCGGATCCCGATGTGCGCATCGACCTGCTGATCGGCGAGAGCAAGCCGATGCGCAACCTCAAGCGGCTGTTGCAGCGCATTGCCCAGAGCCCGTCGAGCGTGCTCATTTGTGGCGAGAGCGGCACCGGCAAGGAGGTGGTGGCCCGCGCGGTTCATCGCCTGAGCCCGCGCCATGACAAACCCTTTATCGCCATCAACTGTGCCGCCATCCCCGAGCAGCTGCTGGAGAGCGAACTGTTTGGCTATGTGAAGGGCTCCTTCACCGGCGCCTCCAGCGGTGGCAAGCAGGGGCTTATTCAGGCGGCCCATCAGGGCACCCTGTTCCTCGACGAGATCGGCGACATGCCGCTCACCATGCAGGCCAAGTTGCTGCGGGTGCTGGAGCTGCGGGAGGTGACACCCATCGGCGCCAGCCGGCCGGTGCCGGTGGATATTCGCATCATCGCCGCCACCCATCAGCATCTCGACCAGTACATCGCCGAAGGGAAGTTTCGCGAGGATCTCTTCTATCGCATCAACGTCATCCCTCTCAACCTGCCGCCGCTGCGCGAGCGGGAAGGGGATGTGGAGCTGCTGACCCACTATTTCCTCAACCAGCACACCAGCCGGATCGGCACCGTCTACCCCGGCCTGACGCCGGAGGTGATGGCGCTGCTCAAGGGGTATCGCTGGCCGGGCAACGTGCGCGAACTGAGCAACCTCATCGAATATCTGGTCAACGTCAGCCAGGCGGGTGAGGTGATCGACAGCAGCCTGCTGCCGCCCAACATCATCCGCAATCAGGATCCCCATCCGGTGGTCACCCAGACCATCCCCATCGTGCCCCTGAGCGCCATCCCGGGCGAACCGGTGGCAGCGCAAGTGCCAATGGCGGTGATGCCGGAGAAGTTGCTGGATCCTGCCCCGGGAGAGAGTGGATTGGAGAGCATGGAGAAACAGATGATCGAGGAGACTCTGCAGCGGCTTGGCAACAAGAAGCTGGCGGCGCAGGCATTGGGGATCGGGATTGCCACCCTCTATCGCAAGATAAAGAAGTACGATATTGCCGTGCAGGCCTGATGGTCTGGCGGTGTCTATTCAGCCCGTGTCATGCAAATGGTGATGCGGGCTTTTTGTTGGCGCAGCAAAAAAAGTGCGAGAAGGCAGGGGAGAGAATGCAAAAAGCCCGCTCATCGAGCGGGCTTTTCAAATCTGGTGCGTCCTAGTGGATTCGAACCACCGACCCCCACCATGTCAAGGTGATGCTCTAACCAGCTGAGCTAAGGACGCAGGGTGCGCAATGCGACTTTCTGTTTTGCAGGGGAGTGGTGGGTTTAATTGGATTCGAACCAACGACCCCTACCATGTCAAGGTAGTGCTCTAACCAACTGAGCTATAAACCCACATCAAACTTACATCTGCAATATATTCAAACTGTTATGGTGCGTCCTAGTGGATTCGAACCACCGACCCCCACCATGTCAAGGTGATGCTCTAACCAGCTGAGCTAAGGACGCATAACAGCAATCTGTGATGGTGCGTCCTAGTGGATTCGAACCACCGACCCCCACCATGTCAAGGTGGTGCTCTAACCAGCTGAGCTAAGGACGCATCACAGAAAAGTGGTGGGTTTAATTGGATTCGAACCAACGACCCCTACCATGTCAAGGTAGTGCTCTAACCAACTGAGCTATAAACCCACTTCACTACGCCAGCATTGCTGGCGTGGTCGGCATACTACCCATGCCCCCCAAGGCTGTCAACAGGCCATACGCACAAAGGAGACTGTTTGCCCAGTTCTTGCGCAGCCTGTTGATTTTGCAGGCGAGTTGCCGCTTTTACTGGGCCCGCGACAGGGTAGTGCACGCCTCCGGCGTCGCGAAGCGACCATAGATATGGCGCAGGCGAGCCCCCAGCATCAGCGCGGCACTGGTGAGGCCGACGATAAAGCCAATCCAGAAGCCCTGCGGCCCCATCCGCGGAACCACCCAGTCGGTGAGACCCAGGATCATGCCGGTCGGCAGCCCCAGCCCCCAGTAGGCGACGATGGTGACGTAGAAGATCGCCTGGGTATCCTTGTAACCACGCAGCGCCGCCGCCGCGACCACCTGCACCGAGTCGGAGATCTGGTATACAGCGGCAAAGAAGAGCAGCAGGGCGGCTAGCGCAATCACCTGCTGATCATCGGTATAGATAGAGGCAATCTGCTCGCGCAGCAGCACCGTCAGGGCTGCAGTGAGGGCGGCAATGCCCATCCCCAGCAGCAGGCCGGTGCGGGCTGCCACCCGGGCGTGATGGGGTTGACCTTCGCCGATGCTGTGGCCGACCCGGATGGTCACGCCCACCCCGATGGAGAGGGGCAGCATAAAGACCAGACTGGAGAAGTTCAGCGCAATCTGGTGGCTCGCCACCGTCTCGGCCCCGAAGGGGGCCAGCATCAGGGCCACCACGGTAAACAAGGTCACCTCGCAGAAGATGGCCATGGCGATGGGGAACCCCAAGCGGAACAGGCGCCAGATCCGGCTGCCGTTGGGGCGTGCGAGTCGGGAGAAGAGGTTGATCTCCTTGAAATGAGAGGAGAGCTTCACGTAGAGGATCATCGCCAGCAGCATGGCCCACAGCACGATGGCGGTAGCCACGCCACAGCCGACACCGCCGAGCTTTGGCATGCCGAAGTGACCGTGAATGAAGATGTAGTTGGCGGGAATATTGACCGCCAGCCCGACAAAGCCGATCACCATGGTGGGCATGGTGTGGGAGAGCCCCTCACTGAAGTTGCGCAGCACCTGGAACATCACGAAGGCGGGCAGACCCCACAGGATGGCGTGCAGGTAGCCGGTGGTCTTGGCCGCCATCACCGGCTCCACATCCATGAACTGCAGCGCCAGCGGGCTGTAATAGAGCGCAATCATCGCGAGCGGGGTGACGATGAGCGCCAGCCAGAAGCCCTGATGGACGGCCGGGCGGATTTGATCCCGCTTGCGGGCGCCGTTGAGCTGGGAAACGATGGGGGTGAGCGCCATGATGATCCCCTGCACCAGCAGGATCACCGGTAGCCAGAAGCTGGAGGCCACCGACACGGCGGCCAGATCGACCGCACTCACCTGACCCGCCATCACGGTATCGACGAAGTTCATGGCGACCTGGGCGACCTGGGCGACCAGAATGGGGCTGGCTAGACGGACGAGCTGCTTCGCCTCGGACCAATAACGTTGCACTGACACCTCCGAGTGGATCAGATAGATAGAGAAAGAGCGGAAATCGGGAAGAGCCTTTGCACACCCGGGCGGGCATGCAAAGGGTGGGGGAGGCATTTTAGCCTGAAATTCATCCAGGACGAAATAGTTGCCGCCCCGGCAGCGGGATCAGGCGTCTTCGTGATCGCTGATCAGCAGGTTGGCTGCCGCATAGGCGGCCTGTTCACGCAGTTCGGCGGGCACCCGCTCATCGGCGGCGACCGCGTTGAGGGCGCGGATAGCGGCGGCGATGGCCTTCGGCACGTAGCCCTGCTCGCCGGAGCCAATCTGGTTATAGGCGATACGGATCGCTTCACAGCACTCATAAACCATCATGATTTGCTTCCTTGAAAGTAAAAAGGCGAGCAAATATAGCGGTTTTGCTCCCATTTTGTCAGTCTCGCGGTTGTAATTTGCGGCAAGCCCGTTAATTTGGTTACCCCCTTTTCCTGTTTCGGCCTCTTTGATGCTGCTCTCTTCGCGCAACTCACTGGCGATCTTCCTGACGCTGTTTGCTCTTCTCGCCCTGACGCTCAAGGATGGCGCGGACAAATATCTGGTACTCCATGGCTACTCCGTGATGGAGATGGTCTGGTTTCGCTTCTTTGTTCCTTTCCTCGGTCTGCTGCTGTTGTTGCCAAGGCGCACCGTGTCGGCGCTGCTGGCGGTGGATCGCTGGCTGTTGCTGCGCTCGCTGCTGTTTCTGGTCTGTGCGCTGGTCTCGGTGATTGCGCTGGCCCATGTGCCGCTCAACGTCTACACCATCATCTGCCAGCTTGGCTCGCTGGCCTTTGTGGTGGCCGGTGTCATCTTTTTCAGGGAGCGTCTGACCCGAACCAAGGTAGCGGCCGTGTTGCTGGGGCTGTTTGGCGTGCTGGTGGTGACCCATCCCGACGGGGGGGACGCGAACCTCTACTACCTGCTGCCACTGATCATCGTGCTGGCCAACACCGGTTACAACCTCATCACCAAGCTGGTGGATCCACGTCTGACCACCCTCGATATCCTGATCGTCACCTGCTTCATGCTGGGGATGGTGGCAATGGTCGCGCTCTGCTGGCAGCCCGCACTGTGGCGCTTCCCTGGGCTTGCCGACTGGCCCTATCTGCTGGCGCTGCCGGTGGTGACCCTGCTCTCTCAATATTGCCTTATCAAGGCGATGCAGTATGCGCAGGCCTCTACTCTGGCGCCCTTCTTCTATTTCCAGATCTTTTTTTCTACCCTCTGTGGCTATCTGATGTTTGGTGAAATGCCGACCCTCAGTAGTATGGCGGGGTGTCTGCTCATCGTGCTGGCTGGCATAGTGGTCATCCATTCCCAGCGCCGGGCGAGTGTGCTGGCGCGGTCTGAGGCGGCGGAGCAGGTGTGACAGTTTGTATGAAACGAATTGTGTAAAAAGCGGATTGTGTAAAAGAAGCGGCACAGGCCGCGATAAAAAAACAGAGCGTGTTACCAGAAACAAAGAGGTGATGATGTTTACCGGAATTGTGCAAGGTGTGGCCGAGCTGGTCGCCATCGAAGAGAGTGCTTCATTTCGTACCCACGTGATCCGCATGCCCAGCCGGGAGTGGGGGGAAGGGCTGGCTCTGGGTGCCTCGGTGGCTCACAACGGCTGCTGTCTCACCGTGACCCGGATTGCAGGGGATCTGGTCAGTTTCGATCTGATGCAGGAGACCCTGCGCCTGACCAACCTCGGCAAGCTGCAGGTGGGGGACAAGGTCAACGTGGAGCGGGCCGCCCGTTTTGGTGACGAGATCGGCGGTCACGCCATGTCCGGCCACATTATCGGGATGGCGGAAGTGACCTCGGTGATCGACACCCCCAACAACCGTCAGGTGTGGTATCGCCTCGCCCCCGAGCTGATGAAATATGTGCTGACCAAGGGGTATATCGGCATTGACGGCATCAGCCTGACCATCGGCGAGGTGCGCGAGCGCGAGTTTTGCGTCCATCTGATCCCCGAGACGCTGGCTCGCACCAACCTCGGCTGGGTACGCGCCGGCTGGCCGACCAATATCGAGATCGATCCCCAGACCCAGGCCATCGTCGATACGGTGGAGCGGGTACTGGCCAGCCGAATGGCTTGACGTCAGGGAAAAGCGCAGATGAAACCGGGCCTGAACTATACCTTTCACCACTTTGGCATCCCCAGCACCGTGGCCTTGCCCCATGGCATCCACAGCGAAAAGGTGGGGATGTATACCGAGGATAACCCGGGGCGGTTTCGGGTTCAGTGGCACTACTTTACCGACGATTCGCCGCTGCACGAGCTGCTGAGAACCGTACCTCACGTCGCCTTCAAGGTGGATGATCTGGCGGCCGCCATCGAGGGGGAAGAGGTGATCCTGGGGCCCTACGAGCCGATCGATGATTATCGGGTGGCGGTGATCAATGATGCCGGGGTGCCCATCGAGCTGATCCAGACCGATCTCGATGACGAGACGCTCTGGGCCAGAGCGAAATCGCGGCAGGGCAGCATCTACCGCTGACCACGAAACGAAAAGGGGCGTCACTCTCGCGAGTCACGCCCCTTTTGCTATCCGGCCGCTCTTAAAACATCTGCTCGTCGTCAGCATCCACGAAGAGTTGCAGACGGTCGCGCTCTTCATCCCGATGCAGCCGCAGGTGGATCGGATTGCAGCAGGCCATGCAATCTTCGTAGAACTCCTGATCCCCCTGGCTGGCATCCAGCTCGACCCGGGTATGGTGGCCGCAGTGGGGGCAGACGATGCGCTTGCTGGTGTACTCGATCATGATAACCTCCTCGGGCCCACGGGCCGCCTGTCTCCCTTGATTCTAGCTGCGCAGGCGCAGGGTAACCGCGAGCAAGCGCACGTTTATGAAGGCGGTATGACAGGGATCAAACCCGGATCGGAAAAGGGGATCAGCAGACACTGCCGGGGCAAAAATGGCCCGAAAGTTGGTTTCTAATCGGCGATTTGTAGCTGTTATTGCCAACTAATGGTTGGTAATGGAAGGGGCTGAACGGCGGTTTTTACTGGCCAAAAAGGCTATTTGGCCATCCGGGAGGGGGGCTGTGCATCCGGCCGGTTTTCCTCTTGTTGCCGCTAGGTGGGTATCTATCCTTTGGCTCCTATTCATCCATAAAAAAGGGGCCACAGACAGGTATGCCTGCGGCCCCGTGAAGGATGCGAACGGCTGGTGCGGGCGAATTATTTGGCCCAGCTGGCCAGCATTTCACTATTGAGTTCGGCCAGCGAGCTCAGCTGGTAGTTGGCGATAGCCAGACGCGGGTCTCCCACTAAAGCCGGATCCGGCACGATCAGCGCCTTCATCGAGGCCGCCTTGGCCGCCAGCAGACCGGTGAAGCTGTCTTCGATGGCCAGACAGTGTACCGGCTCAACCCCCAGCTTTTCGGCGGCGTGGATATAGACATCCGGGTGCGGTTTGCCGAAACGCTCTACTTCAGCGGAGTGAACCGCCATAAAGCGATCGCGAATGCCGAGCTTGCCGAGCACCGCTTCCACCATGGCAAAGGGGGAGGAGGTGGCCAGACCCACTTTCAGGCCGCGCGCTTCGATAAGGTCGAGTGCCTCCAGCACGCCGGCCTTGGCCTGACCTTCGGAGAGGATCAGGGCGTTGACCCGATCCAGAATGCGCTGCACCACCTCGTCCTGGCTCGGGCCGCTCCACGGACGCAGGCGATACCAGTGGGCGACCAGCTGATCGATGCGCACGCCGATGGTCGACTCACAATCCTCGACGGTGTGGGGGTGACCCAGCTCGGAGAACACGGCGATCTGGGCCCGTTGCCAAAAGGGTTCCGAGTCGATCAGAACACCATCCATATCGAAGATCACGGCAGCTAACATCTTGTACTCCTGAAAAAATTGAAGAGGGGATTATAAGCCTGACGAGCAAATGCAAAAGGGGCATTGCCATGCCCCTTGCGCCCGATCACACCGGCAAACGTTTGTTCCGGTGCGGCGAAAAAGCAGCGTTTAGAAAATGACCTCGACGCTGGCGGCAACGGCTTTGGCCTGCTCGACCGCCTCGCGGCAATCTTCACCCCGGGCCAGCGCCACGCCAAGACGACGGCGACCGGCGATCTCCGGTTTGCCAAACAGTCGCAGCTGGGCACCCGGCACCTTGGCAAGCGCCTCGCCAATCCCCTGATAGCGGATATCCTGACTGTGCCCTTCGCGCAGCACCACGGCAGAGGCGCTTGGCCCGTACTGGGTGATGGTGCCTACCGGCAGCCCCAGAATGGCGCGCACATGCAGGGCGAACTCGGAGAGATCCTGCGAGATCAGAGTCACCATGCCGGTGTCGTGGGGGCGCGGCGAGACTTCGCTGAACCACACCTCGTCGCCCTTGATGAAGAGCTCGACCCCGAACAGGCCGTAACCACCGAGGGCCTCAACCACCTTGGCCGCTACCTCTTTGGAGCGGGCCAGCGCCAGTTCGCTCATCACCTGTGGCTGCCAGGATTCGCGGTAGTCGCCATCTTCCTGCCGGTGGCCGATAGGCTCGCAGAAGTGAATGCCATCGACGGCGCGTACCGTGAGCAGGGTGATCTCGTACTCGAAGGGAACGAAGCCCTCGACGATCACCTTGCCACGACCGGCGCGGCCACCCTCCTGGGCGTAAGTCCAGCTCTCATCGAGCCTGGCGAGATCGCGCAGCACGCTCTGTCCCTTGCCGGATGAGCTCATCACCGGCTTCACCACGCAGGGCATGCCGATGGTCTCTACGGCGGCGACAAACTCCTCCTTGCTCTGGGCAAAGCGGTAGGGGGAGGTGGGCAGGCCCAGGGTCTCGGCGGCGAGACGGCGGATCCCTTCCCGATTCATGGTGAGCTGGGTGGCGCGGGCATTGGGCACTACCTTGACCCCCTCCTGCTCAAGGGCTGCCAGCGTATCGGTGGCGATGGCCTCGATCTCGGGGATGATGAGGTCGGGTTTGATCTCGGCGACCAGCTCGCGCAGGGCGGCGCCATCGAGCATATCCAGCACCCGGGCGGCATGGGCCACCTGCATGGCGGGGGCGTTGGCATAGCGGTCGGCGGCGATCACTTCGATGCCGAAGCGCTGCAACTCGATGGCCACTTCCTTGCCGAGTTCGCCGGAGCCCAGCAGCAGGGCGCGGGTGGCGCCGGGGCGGGTTGCGGTTCCAAACATACGATCTCTCCTGATGTCGTTGGTCATTGTTGATGATCGCTATCGCACACGTGATTGCGGGAATAGCGGGCAAAAAAAGAGGCACGCATGGCGTACCTCAGGAAACGGATGGTCGGGCGCGCTGCTCCAGATGGGTCAGCAACGTGATGGCGCCAATGATGATGGCGGCGCCAAGCCACAGTCGGCCGGGCGGCGCCCAGCCAAACACCAGCCAGCCTGCCAGTACGTTCATCGGCAGCTTGGCAAAATCAAAGGGCTGGATGAAGGAGGCCTCCGCCACGCTGTAGGCGCGGGCGATGGACATCTGGGCCAGAGCCGACAACACGCCGGAGGCGGCTACCAGCAGCCACTGGCTTTCCGTTGGCCACTGCCACTCCGGCAGCGCCAGCATGGCATTGAACGGGGTGCTGAAAATAAGCAGGTAGACGACGATGGTGTGGGACGATTCGCTCGCCGCCTGATAGCGCACCAGCAGGGAGTAGCCTGCCCAGAACAGCGCCGCTGCCACCGGTAGCAGAGAGGCCCAGCTGAAATCATCATTCCAGGGGGCGAGGATCAGCATGGCACCGACAAAGCCGGAGAGAGTGGCCACGATGCGGGCTCGGCTCACCTGCTCTTTGAGAAAGAGAGCGGAGCCCAGCGTGGCAAACAGCGGTGACGTCATCAGCAGGGCGATACCCTGCCAGATGGGGACGGGCTCGGCCAGCGCCCAGAGCCAGAACTGGATGCCGATCACTGCCAGAGCGACCCGCAATAGATGCAGGCGCAGCTGGTTGGTCATCAGGGATTGGCGCAAACCGTGGCGGATCAGCCAGGGCAGCAGGCAGATCAGGGCGATCAGGTACTGGTGAAAGGCAACCTGGGTCGAGGGGAGGCCAAGCTTGAAGCTGACATACTGGCTCAGGCTGTTGACGGCGGCGAAACAGAGGCCTGCTACCATCATCCAGACTGCACCGGCGAAAGGGGAGTGGCTGCGCGAGTGGGCCATGGGATCCGGGTCACTGAAAAAAGTGCGGCGGATCATAGCGGCAATCGTTTGTTCTGCCAAGGGTTGATGCGCCCGTTGCCGCGCAATCAACCAATATCAAAATTTTTGAACAAGTTGAGCATCTATTTTCGCTATCAGCAAAGAAGCGCAATGTTTAGAGTGACCTCCATCGACAGCGCTGCTGTTCAACCGACAACCAAATGGAGTTTCACCATGGCCAATATCCTCGTTCTCAAATCCAGCATCCTGGGTCAATATTCCCAATCCAACGCCCTGATCGACGGCTTCCTGGCTGACCATCAGGATGATGTCGTCACCGTGCGTGATCTGGCGGCCCTCAACCTGCCGGTGCTGGATGGCGAGCTGGCCTCCGGCCTGCGCGGTGGTGACAACCTGAGTGAACGTCAGCTGGCGGTGATCGCCCAGTCCGACGAACTGATCGCAGAGCTCAAGGCGAGCGATCTGGTGGTGATTGCCGCCCCCATGTACAACTTCAACATCCCGACCCAGCTGAAGAACTGGATCGATCTGGTTGCCCGTGCCGGTGTCACCTTCCGTTACACCGAAACCGGTCCGGTCGGTCTGGTTGAAAACACCCGCGCGCTGGTGATCAGCCCCCGCGGCGGCATGCACTTTGGCAGCGCCACCGATCTGGTGACCCCCTACATGCGCACCGTGCTGGGCTTCATCGGTATCAAGGAGGTGGATTTCATCTACGCCGAGGGGATGGGTATGGGCCCGGATGCCCAGAGCAAGGGGATTGAAGCCGCCAAGGCGCAGCTCGAGACGCTGGCTATCTAAGCCGTTTGCCAGCAAGGGCAATCAGCCCCGCCATAAACTACAACGCAGCCATCAGGCTGCGTTTGTTTTTTCACGCTTGTTGCGTTCACAGAACCCGTTGCAGGTGCAGAGGCTACTCCAGCATAAAGCGGCGACAACCGCGTATCAGCATCAACACCACAGCCGCGAGGGAGCCAACCATCAGTGCAGTGAGCCACTGTTCGGCGCTTTGCGGGATCTGCGGGGTGAAGAGGCTGATCATCAGCAGCATGCAGAGCGTGATCAGGAAATGTTCGCGGTTCAACGTCATGGGGTCATCCTTGGGTTTGCTCACTGGCAGCGAGAGTAGCGTCCTCGTATGACAGTGTGATGTATCCGTTCATCGCACTGCCGAGGCTTGAGTGACCATATCAGGTTTTGGCCCCGGTGCCACTGTGGCTGCTGACGTTGTGATCCCGATCCCTATCTGAACTGTTTTTGCTCTGGCTGGTAGTGAAAATCACCGCTGGCCAGCCGTGCTTCCAGTGCCACCTGATCGAGATCCTGCGCCTTGCAGAGGTCTTCCAGATCATCGTAACGATCACGTAGCTGCATATTGATCAGGCTCAGCAGCATGTTGACGTCCATGGTGGCAAATTTCTTCAGATCCATCTTATTTCTCCTTGTCGAGGGAGTGCAGCTGTTCGATGGCCGCGCTGACGCTGTGCAGATGCTGGCGGATCGCCTCGCGGGATTCACTGGGCAGGTAGTCGGTCAGGGTATGCTGCCAGCTGCCCGCTTCGCTCTTGAGCTGCTGGAACAGGGCGAGGCCGCTATCGGTCAGGGAGACCAGGCTGATGCGCTTATCCTGCTCGCTGTTTTCGGTGAAGATGATGCCTTTTTCGGCCAGACGGCGGATCTCGCGGGAGATACGCACCTTGTCCATGCCGCTCGCCTCGACCAGCTCTTTCTGGCTGATGGGGTAGTTGGGGCCGAGCACCATCATCAGACGCCACTGGGGAACGGTCAGCTGGTAACGCTGTTCGTAAAACTGCTCGAAGGTATCCCGTAGCATTTCGGCGGCATGTACCAACTGATAGGGCGGGTAGTGAGCGAGTAACGCTATGATTTTTGACATATTACACCCTGCTGTGACGGCTGCATCAGATGCAGTTTCTTTTGATACTTTGACATTGATGATACGAAACTCAAGCGAGTTTGTCTGACCCGGTTGCGATGAAATGTGCGGTGACGCACGCCATCAGACAAAAACCGGGTCAGTTCGCCGGGATTTTAATCCGGAAGTGGTCAGCCCTTGCGCAGCCAGAGCAGGGCGCTCTGCTTGAGCCAGGCCTCGCGGGTGTGCATGGTGTAGAGGGTTGCCTCATCGCGGCTGCCCGCCTGCCAGCTCATCGGTTCCTGCTTTGGCAGCTTGCGCTGACCGAGCAGACAGGCCGGAACGTGCGGGTTGGCATTGATGGCGGCCAGCAGATGGGGTCGGGCGGCATCCGCCCCTTCGCGGGCAAAGATCATCAGGGCGCGGTTGTAGAGCAACCAGCTAGAGGCCTCGTCGAAACGTACCAGCAATTCGGCCAGCGCCTGCCAGTCGCCCTGCAGGGCGTAGAGGGAGGAGAGGTTGTAGCGGCAACCCAGCTCGTCGGGGATGCAGATGGCCAGCAGTGCCAGATACTCTTCCCTGGCTTCGTCCAGCTTGCCAAGGCGCAGCAAGCAGTCGGCGCGACCGGCGCGGGCTGCCAGCAAGGGGCGCACTTCCGGCGCGCTCCAGCCGTGGCCACCCAGCTGCTGCCAGAAGCTGGCATCAAACAGCGGGTTGGCATCGGCGATGATCTTCTCGAACCAGCCGAGGCGGGCCTGATGATCCCGGCAGTTGTCCGCCAGTTCGAACCAGCGTTGCCACTGCTGGGCCTGCTCGCTGTCGAGGGCTACATCGGCGCTCGGCGCGGCCTGATACTGATCGAGCTGAAGCAGCTGGTTGAGGGCGGTCTTCATGTTCTGGCGCTGGCGTTTGCAGAACTCGGCAAAGGGGAGTTCGCTGGCGGCGGCGCTATAGAGCATCTGCGCCATCTGTTTGTCGCGAAACAGGCTCAGCTCGGCGGCCAGGCTGAAACGGTACTGGGTAGTCGGGTCGTTCAAATCCTTTGGCTTGGGCCAGGTGGCAAAGCCCTGACTGAAGCCGTAGCACCACTGCCCGAGCGGGTGGCTCTGTTCAAAGACCTGCTGCGGGTTGTCGGTGGGGAGGCGGCACTGGCTCGGCAGGGCCAGCTGGGCTTCATCTGCCTGCGCTTCCAGTTCGGCGATCAGATGGGTGAGGGCCTCGCCACTCTTTTCATCCAGCTCGGCGTCATGGGGCAACAGACCGGCCAGCGGGGCCTGCCAGTCAGGGGCATCCGGCCCGACCAGACGGGCACACAAAAAGCCGTGCAGAGCGGGATAAGTCATCGCCTGCTGGCTGTGGGTCTGGATCCATTGATTGAGATGACGGGTACGAGTGGATGGGTTCATCGACAGTTCCTCTGGATTTGAGCAGCCGCGAAGTCTACCTAAATGTGGGGGTATTTGCAGCAAAGGGACGGTTGAATGGCGATTATATCGCCATCGACCGGTCAGAGTGAGGCGAGGGGACTAGGCCGGATCACCCCTCTTGGGGTAACATGCGCGGCCATAGGGGCCGTGATCCAGCCGGCCCGTCCGGGTAATGAAAAAAGAGAGCACCATGATACAGATTGGCAAGATGAACACCCTCACCGTCGTTGAACTCGAAGATCGCGGCGCCTGGCTGGCAGCCGACGAATACGGCGAGCTGCTGCTGCCCAAGCGCCAGCTTCCCGAGGGGATCAAGGAGGGGGAGAGCGTACAGGTATTCCTCTATCTGGATGCCGACTGCGAGCCGGTCATCACCACCGACAAGCCCTTCGCCATGGTGGACGAGTTTGCCGGACTGAAGGTGGTCAACGCCAACAAGATCGGTGCCTTCCTCGACTGGGGCATGAAAAAGGATCTGTTCGTGCCAAGCCGCGAGCAGAACAAGCCGATGCAGGTGGGTCACGTCTATCTGGTGCGTCTGATGCTGGACAACGAGGGGCGCATGGTGGGTACCAGCCGCCTCGAGCGCTTCCTGAGCACCGCCAAGCCCCCCTTCAAGGCGGGAGACGAGGTGACAGCTCTGCCCGGTGAACACTCTCCCCTCGGTATCAAGGTGATCGTCAACGGCCAGTACCCCGGCATGCTGTTTCGCAACGAAGTGTTTGGCCGAGTGATGACGGGCCGTCCACAGACCGCCTGGGTCAAGCAGGTGCGCGACGATGGCAAGCTGGATCTGACCCTGCAAAAGCCGGGTATGGCCAAGGTGGACGATGCCGGCGAGCGCATTCTGGCCCGGATGAAAAAGCAGGGTGGCAGTCTGGCAGTGGGTGACAAGAGCGAACCCGAGCTCATCTACAAGCTTTTTGCCATGAGCAAGGGCACCTTCAAGAAGGCGATCGGCGGCCTCTACAAGCAGGGCAAGATCGTCATTGAAGACAATGCCATCACCCTGACCGAGGCGGGATCTGCTGCCCAGAGCGGGGAGCAGGAGTAAGTGCCGAGTCCCTGCATCGGGCTATGCAAGGCAAAGGATGGCCTCTGCCTTGGCTGTGGTCGCACCCTGACCGAGATCGGTCACTGGTCGGCGATGGAGAGCGATGCCCAGCTGGCAGTGATGGCCGAGCTGGATGGCACCAGGAGCACTCACCGTTGTCCGGGCTGTGGTGAACCGGCCTATTGCGCCCTCTCCGCCGGGATGACCATCGAGCAGTGCTGGTGCCGTCAGTTGCCGACTTTGCCGATGACGGCGGCCAGTGCCTGCTGGTGCCGTCGCTGTCTGGCCAAGGCCATCGCAGCGCAGCCCTGAGCATGGGAAGCCAGAAAGAAAGGCGCCGATGGCGCCTTTTTTATGCCTGTTGCTGGCGGTGCCAGCGCACATAAACCTGATTTTCCGTGATCAGGCGGGGCAGGAGGAAGGTGGCGAAGATCACCTCGAATTCCTCCTGATGATCCAGCAGACCCACCCACACTTCGACCCAGCGCTCCATATCGACCGGCTCACCCAGCTCTGCCGACCAGTCGGCATTGGGCAGGGTCGCCTCCACGGCGCCACGCTGTTCAAACTCCAGGGTGATATCGACGATTTGTTCGGGGGCAAGCATGTCGGCGGCCTGCTCAAGAAACTGATCATAGGCCCATTCGACCAGCTGATCCGGGGTACGCTGTTCCATGAAATCACTCCAGATACATCGAGGCCGCTACTGTAACAAGTATTGGCGGTGGCGGCCAGACCAGTGCGCCGCGGGGTACGACCTGTCCAACCGGTCATATCGGGGGTATGGTTAAGTGGCGGGTGAATAGGTGTGGGGACGACGCGATGCGGTTACGGACAAGACGACAGCAGATCAAGCGACGACGGGAGAGCTGGTGGTGGCACTCTCTGCCCCTCAATCAGGAGCCGGCGGAGGCGGGGCAGGAGCCACCGGTAAAATCCGGTGGCGCCTGATGATCAATTGGCCTGATAGACCCGGTTGAGGGTCACCTGACCCAGTTGCCCCATCTGGCGGCGGATCCAGACCGCCCGCTTTTGCACATAGGGCGAAGGTGGCTTGACCCGATAGCGCCAGGGATTGGGCAGGGCGGCGGCCAGCAGTGAAGCCTCGTAGCGGGTCAGCCGGCTGGCCGGTTTGCCGAAGTAGTAGTTGGCTGCGGCTTCAGCGCCATAGATACCCGGGCCAAATTCCACAATGTTGAGATACATCTCGAGGATGCGGGATTTGTCCCAGCCCAGCTCCATCAGCAGGGTAAACCAGGCTTCCAGCCCTTTGCGCAGGAAGCTGCGATCACTCCACATAAAGAGATTCTTGGCGGTCTGCTGGCTCAGCGTGCTGGCACCCCGTACCCGCTCGCTGTGCTGGTTGTGCTTGAGCGCCGCATTGATGGCGTCCATGTCAAAACCGTTGTGCTCGGCAAAGCGTTGATCCTCGGCGGCAATCACCGCCAGCTGCAGCTCTTTGGAGATGGACTCCAGATCCACCCACTCATGGCGCACTTGTGCCACTTTGGCAGGCGGAAAGAGGGCTCGCTCGATGCGCCAGCTCCACATGGGGGGATCGATAAAGCGCAGCAGCAAGACGGAGACGACCGAGCAGACAAGCCCGGCCAGCAAGGCCTTGCCAACCCACTTCAACACCCGGCGCCCCAATGAGGGGGGCGGGGTTTCAGGCGCCATCTGCCGGGCGTCAGAGTCAGACTCCCAGACATACTGGCTCGGATCATCGGGATCCGGAATTATTGGGGCAGCCATTCGATGTGGCAGAACTTCTCGTCAACACGGCGGGAGAGCAGCATGCGGGCAAACAGGTGCTCGTACTCTTCTTGCTCGTTGCCAAGGCCAACCCAGATCTCGGCGTATTCGGCATCACTCACGGCAAAACCCACATCCGCTTCCCAGTCGTCGGCCGGGTCGGTTTCTGCCAGCAGGCCGCGATCGTTGAACTCCTGATTGAAGCGGATGATCTCCTGCTCCGGCAGGTTGTCGGAGGCCAGCTCCATAAAGAGTTCAAGGGCGGTGTCGAGCAGCTCTTCGACGCTGTGCATTTCGTCATTCAAGGACATAAGTTCTGTTCCAGAAAAAAGAGAAGAAACCTCGCTGGCCGATGCAAGCGAAGGCGGCGCTATTCTAGCTGTCGCCAGACTCCTTGGCGAGCCGGTTGCAGGCGCTTCGCCAGGTTGAGGCAATAAAAAACCGGATCCAGCCAGGGGATCCGGTCTTCATTGAGGGAAGGGGTCACGCATATGGCGTCAGCTCATCCCTTCTTGTTGTCATCGGCGAAGGTGATGTTGAGCTCGAGAACGGAGAGCTCGTCACTCTTCTGATCCATCTGGACGGTGATCTTGTCCGGATCGATGTTGACGTATTTACGGATCACGTCGAGGATATCCTGCTTGAGCTGGGGCAGGTAATCCGGCCCCCCTCTGGATGAACGCTCGTGAGCAACGATGATCTGCAACCGCTCCTTGGCCAGTTGTGCGGTGTTCTGTTTCTTGTTGGAACGAAAATAATCCAATAATGACATGTTTAACTCCCGAACAGTCGGCTAAAGAAGCCCTTCTTTTCTTCTTCCAGAAAACGAAATTCCTTGGTATCACCGAGCAGACGGGAAACCGCATCATCATAGGCCTGACCGGCATCGGACTCCTTGTCCAGAATGACCGGCTCGCCCGAGTTGGAGGCACGCAGCACGGCCTGTGACTCCGGGATCACCCCGAGCAGCGGGATGGCCAGGATCTCCTGCACGTCCTGCACGCTCAGCATGTCGCCGCGATTGACGCGGGTCGGGCAGTAGCGAGTCAGCAACAGGTGCTCCTTGATGGGGTCTTCACCGCGCTCGGCACGACGGGATTTGGAGGAGAGGATGCCGAGGATCCGGTCGGAGTCACGCACGGAAGAGACTTCCGGGTTGGTGGTGACGATCGCCTCGTCGGCAAAGTAGAGGGCCATCAATGCGCCCGCTTCGATCCCCGCCGGAGAGTCGCAGACGATGTAGTCAAACTTCATCTCGGCCAGTTGCTCCAGCACCTTCTCGACACCCTCTTTGGTCAGGGCATCTTTGTCACGAGTCTGGGACGCCGGCAGGATATAGAGGTTCTCGCTGCGCTTGTCCTTGATGAGGGCCTGATTGAGGTTGGCCTCACCGTTGATGACGTTGACGAAGTCATACACCACGCGGCGCTCGCAGCCCATGATGAGGTCCAGGTTTCGCAGACCGATGTCAAAATCGATGACCACAGTTTTGTGGCCACGCTGGGCTAAACCGGTACTCAGGGCCGCGCTGGTTGTGGTCTTGCCAACGCCACCTTTACCCGATGTAACGACTATGATTCGCGCCATTCTCGCTTCCTTGTAACTCTATTTGATACGGTCTATACGGAGTTGTTCATTATCCAGCCGGATATGGACCGGTTGCTGGATGAGGCCTGCCGGCAATGCATCGCTGAGCTGGAATGTGCCAGCGATGGAGAGCAGCTCGGCCTGTAATTGCTGGCAATAGATCCGGGCCCGGGTATTGCCGCGGGCTCCGGCTATGGCTCTGCCACGCAGGGTGCCATATATATGAATGCTGTCATCGGCGAGCACTTCGGCCCCCGGACTGACTGAGCCCAGCACCACAAGCGAGGTGCCGGCAGCATAAATCTGCTGGCCGGAGCGCACCGGGCCCACATGCACCCGGGTCGGGATGAGGGGGGCCGGCTCCGGCTCAGGGGGCGTAACGGGGGCGGCAGGTGCCACCACCGGCTCTGGCTCAGGTTGGGGATCGCTCTTGCGACTCTTGCCCGAGGCCATTACGGCAAGGCCCACCGCCTTGGCCGCCGTCTTCATCTCTTCACTTCGCGCGCCCGTGATGCCGACCAGCACAAACTCTTCCGACTCCACCAGCTCCTTGAGCTGTTCGAAGTCGGGGATCTGTTCCAGTCGGGAAACATTGATCACCAGCGGTGCGCAATTAAAGAAGTAGGGCGCCTGAGCCACTTTTTCCGCCAACAACTGACGGATCCGCTCTGGCTCGCCATCGCTGATATGCAACACAGAAATAGTGAAGGTGGTCCCTTTCAATTCGTTATCGCGCTCAACCATGAATCTTCCCCGAGGCAGAGATGCTAATCCGTTATTGTTATTCAATTCCTGATGTTATAGTTTGCCCCCATCAGAGGCAATAAACTCGTCGGATTATATCAATTTCCATGTTGTGTGCAGTCTATAAAAGTCGCAAAAAAGCCGAGACCTACCTTTTTGTTGAAAGAAGAGAGGACTTTTCCCGCGTACCGGCCCCCTTGATGGCAGTTTTTGGTCGTCCCGAGCTGGTGCTGATGACCAAACTGGACCCAGCCAAACCCCTCGGGCTGGCTGAAGTCGGCAAGGTGATGGAGGCGTTGGCCATGCAGGGATTCTACCTGCAGGTGCCGCCCCCGCCGGAGAACCTGCTGGAAGAGCACAAGGCCCGCCAGAAAAAGGGGGCGTGACCTCTCCCGCCTGAAACCATCAAGATGGCCCCGTCGCAACAGCGCGTGTGACGGGGCTGTTTTTTATCCGGTTATCGCCATTTTTACCTTGCGATTCATCGCTCATGTTCAGTGCCTGAACAACAGATGACAAATTAACGGGGTGCTTAACCGGACAATATTGGTCATCTGCCCGATATATTGCCGGCTTGTCCACGGAGTTACTTTTGGCGAGCACAGCAGCGAGCACAACCCTTGTGCCAATTTTTTCGAGCTGTTTCATCGATTGGGGGAGGGGTTATTTATAGCGTTATTTTCTTATCGCCTTACCTCGTTCCTCCTTCTTTTTTAAAATATAAAGTCAAGCCTCTATGACCTGCTTTTAGTCAATTTTTGTCCTTGCTCACAAAATAGCCCAGTGGTTTCTAGCCAATTTCCTGCTCGAGCAGCCTTGCGAGACGCGCTTGCCAGCCATTGAGAAAAAGAGCTTGGTCACCAATATATTACCGCCATCTGATAAGAGTCCTGTTGGACGAGAGCGTTCCGCTTGTGAGCCTATACGGGCATGCGAGCAAAGCCTTGCTGTTAGTCGCCGATAGTGGTCAAGGCAAGTGTGACAGTAAGTGTGAATAGGTTGGCGTAATCAAACCGGCGCAGCAGGGGCTCTGGGGAGGTGTGCTGCAGGATAAAAGGGGAGGGAGCCACATAGTTGCACACCACAACGTACGAATATGGGTCAGGTGTATGGCTGGTTTGCAATATGTCGTATTGGCGAAAGTATGTGGCTTGGCGATGGCTGAAAAGTTATTTTGTGCTGCTGATATGTGGCTCATAAAGGGGCGGCAAATAAAAAAGGATGGCGGTTGGCCATCCTTTTATTGTCGTCGGCACAAGTTGCCGAGCGGTATTACGCCTTTTTCAGGTAGGCGGCGACCAGCACGATCTGCACACCGTTGACCTTGCCTTCGATATGCAGCGGGTTGTTGGTCAGGCGGATGCCCTTGACCAGGGTGCCGCGCTTGGCGGTAAAGCCGGCGCCCTTGACGTCCAGATCCTTGATCAGGGTGACGGAGTCGCCCTCTTGCAGCACGGCACCGTTGGAGTCAACGGTCGGCACGCTGTCGTCATCTTCGGAAGCCATGCCCGCTTCGGCCCAGGCCTTGGTCTCTTCTTCCATGTACATCATGTCCAGCATGTCCTGAGCCCACACTTCGCCTTGGGCGGAGAGGGCTTTCAGCTGGCGCCATGCCATGACCTGAACGGCCGGCACCTGGCTCCACATGCTGTCGCCCAGGCAGCGCCAGTGGTTGACAACCACGGTCTCCGGCTGCTCCAGCTGGCCGCAGCAGGTATCGCAGATGGCCACGCTGTGATCATCATCGCTGGCGGGGGAGTGGGGTACCACGAAAGCGGTCAGTGCCTGCTCGGCGCCGCACAGTTCACACTTGGCGCCTGCGCGCGCTTGCAGGATGGCGTTGATGGTCATGTTATTGATCCCCTGGTTGGTAGTAAAACGACCCGCATCGGGCGGGGCGCATCAAAGAGGGGGCGGAATATAGCATAAAACCCCGCATTTTGTCAGGTCGGGTAGCAAGCCGGGTCAGGCTACTCCCTTGAGCGGCACTTTACTGCGCAGCAGGAGTGCAATTTGAAGCGGGATCGCTAGAATGAGCCTCCTTTTGACTACCGGATAGAGGCTCCTGTGCTGGCGCAACGCTTTCAACAACTGGATCAGCTGCTGATCCGCCATCGGCGCTGGTGGCAATATCAGCCCTATCACCACCTGACCATGCCCTTTGCCAACGAGGCACCGGAGCTGGTGGCACAGCTCGATGCTCTCACGCTGGAGCAACTGGCTGAACTTGATGGCGACATGGCGGCCCTTGGTTCGTTGCTCTCCCCCTGGATTGCCGATGGCGAGGTGTTGCTGCAACTCAGTCAGCTTGAGCCTTTTACCCCCGAGCCTATCAGTTGCAGCAAGGAGATGGCGCTGCATATGCCGGGGCGCAAGCAGGCGCAAATAGAGGCGTTCACTGCCTGCCTGCCCGCACATCAGGGACCTTATCTGGAGTGGTGTGCCGGCAAAGGGCATCTTGGGCGACTGGTATCACGTCATCGTCATGCGTCGGTCTTGAGCCTCGAATTGCAAGAGCAGCTCTGTGAAGAGGGTCGTCAGCTGGCCGAGCGTGATGGCGCCACCATGATCTTCTGCTGCGCCGATGCCTTTGCTCCCGAGTCTGCCGAGCTTATTGCGCCCGAGCACCACGCCATGGCGTTGCATGCCTGTGGCGAGTTGCACACCCATCTGTTGGCGCAAGTGGCCGAGCGCAGTGCCTGCGGGGTGACCATTTCCCCCTGCTGTTACCATCTGATCCGCACCTCGGATTACCGTCCGCTCTCTCAAGCCGCTCAGGGCAGTGCGCTGCGTCTGGCCAAGGCCGATCTCAAACTGCCGTTGCAGGAGACGGTGACCGGCGGCGCGCGGATCACCCGCTTGCGTGAGCAGGAGGTGGTGTGGCGGCTCGCCTTTGATTGCCTGCAACGGGAAGTGCGCGGGATCGATGAGTATCTGCCGGTGCCCAATATGCAGAAGAGCCTGTTGACCGGCAGTTTCGCGGCATTTTGCGACTGGGCTGCCGAGCGCAAGGGGATCGCGTTGCCGAGCGGACTGGACTACGACGCCTTTGTAACCAAAGGGGAGGCGCGTTTTGGCGCTGTCGCCCGGATGGAGCTGGTGCGTCACCTGTTTCGCCGTCCCCTCGAGATCTGGCTTGCCCTCGATAGAGCCTTGTTCCTGCAAGAGCAGGGTTATCGGGTCGAGGTGGGGGAGTTCTGTGCCAAACCGATGACGCCGCGCAACATCCTGATCCGCGCCGTGAAAGCAGAATCCTGAGTCGCTGGCCTCCCTGCTGCTTGATAGTTTCGAATGGCTGACAAGCTCCTCTTGTCAGCCATTTTTTGCGTCTAAAAAAATGTACGGGTGGTAGCCACTCCATCCACTCGCGCGGATCCAGTTTTACTGGTGCCACCTTGTCAAAAATTGTTTCGTATGAGTTCTTTGTGTCGGTTCATTGCTAATTTTTCTGACAAGGTGAAATGGCTCACAAATCTGTTTTATTTCTTAATTCTCATCGTGAAATTAGTTAATAAAACACCTACTCTTGTAGCGCCCTATATTCAAACAAGGACTGTGATTTATGTTCAAACCCAAGCGTTGTGCCTGGTTGATTGCGGCTGCCTGCGCATTGCCAAGTTATAGTGCAATGAGCGCAACCATGAATATTCAACCCGATCCGCAGAACCCCGGTGGATATGTTATTGCTGCCTCTGATGTGGCTGCCGTGGAAAAAGCCAAGACAGCCAATCCCATGTATGCAATTTGGGCCAAGGCGTTGGCGACCCGATCCAATAAAATAGTCGATGCCATTGAACCCGGGTTGGCAAGCAACCCTGACAACGTAAAACGGGTTGAACGGGTATTTCCCCAGTCGGAATGGGATTATTTAACCCAGATGGCAGCGCCGGAATACACCTATGTCCGGTTCTTGCGTGCTATCGGTAAATTTCCGGCATTTTGCGGGGAATATACTGACGGGCGTGATTCCGATGCGATCTGTAAAAAATCCATCGTGACCGCCTTTGCCCACTTCTCTCAGGAGACGGGGGGCCATATCTCCAAGGACAATGTCTCCGACAACCCGTTGGGGCTGGAAGAGTGGCAGCAGGCGCTGGTGCATGTGCGCGAGATGGGCTGGTCAGAGGGACAGACCGGCTACACCACCGGCTGCGGTCAGAACGACTGGCAAAACAAGAAGTGGCCCTGCAGTACCGGACAAGGCTACTTCGGTCGCGGTGCCAAGCAGCTCTCCTACCACTTCAACTACGGTGCCTTCTCCGAGGCGATGTTCGATGGCGATGCCTCCGTGCTGCTCAACAACCCGGGGCTGGTGGCGGACTCCTGGCTCAACCTCGCCTCGGCCATCTGGTTCTTCCTCACACCGCAGGCACCCAAGCCGGCCATGCTGCACGTGATTGACCGCACCTGGGTACCCTCCAAACGGGAAGTGGATGCCGGTATCGGCTACGGCTTTGGCACCACCATCAACGTCATCAATGGCGGCATCGAGTGTGGCGAACAGAACAAGGACAAGGGGCAGCCGGTCAACCGTATTCGCTACTGGGAAGGGCTGGCCAATCACTACCAGATCCCGGTCAAGGCCGATGAGAAGAATACCTGCTGGCAGCAGACGCCTTATGGCAGCCTCAACCTCAACGGCGCCACCGACGTGCTCTACACCAACTGGGATGGCAACTGGAAATACTATCCGGATCGCCCGGGCGGTTACTCCTTCGAGTGTGAGCTGGTCGGCTTCCAGACCGCCTACTCGGCGCTGGTGCCGGGCGATTACCAGAAGTGCGTGACCAACTTCTACGGCTCCCACGCCAACTGGCCGAAAGTGCGGGTCGTAGACAAATTGACTCCGCCGCCGGTCGATCCGAGCGAACCGCCCATCGGTGGCAACCCGGCCTGGGAAGCGACCAAGGTCTATACCGCTGGCAGCAAGGTGAGCTACAAAGGCGTTGTCTATCAGGCCAAATGGTGGACGCAGGGTGATGATCCAACCAAGGGTGGCCCTTGGGTTGTGGTGCCTGCCAAATAAGATGGTGTAATTTAACGCCCAAAGAGGAGAGGGAGGGTAACTCCTTCTCCTCGTTAATTCAAAAGTGCATCACTGAATATTATCTGGTGTTTTTAATGGTGCTTTAGTCTTGGTTTACAGAACGATTTTTATCTGAAAGTTGAAATAAAATAATGTTGGAAGAAGTGAGGGGCAGCCGTTTTACATGTTGGTTGGTTAGCTCCATAAGTTGGCGTCCCCTGATAATTGTCGCACACTGCGGGCTAATTCATTTCCCATCATTAAATGAATCCTCTCATTGCGCGTTAGGGGAGTAATTCCCCTATTGGTAAAATGTCATTTATCACCAAAATGGTGAGGTCTTGCTATATCGCGCAGCTTTATCTCGGCACCTTGTCGCTTATTCCCTTGAGAAAATTGATGTGAACGATCGGTTTATATTGGTAAGCTCTTTGGCTTGTGCAAAATTGCAACAAAGGGGGCAAGATGAAGGGCGGTTGTCATTGCGGGGCGATCCGTTATGAGGTGCTGACTGCACCTGTTGCGGCCGATTTTTGTCACTGTCGTGATTGCCAGCGCTCCACGGGGGCACCGGTCGGGGCCTGGATGGACTTTCACGCCGAACAGGTGCAGTGGTTATGCGGCAAACCGACCGAGTATGCGTCTTCAGATTTTATCCGCCGGGGATTTTGCGCCGAGTGTGGCTCCTCCCTTACGTATCGCAGCACCCAGTACCCTGAGTATCTCACGTTGGCCATCGCCTCCCTCGATAATCCGGATGCTGTTGCGCCAACCTACCACATCCATACCGACAGCCAGCTGCCCTGGTTGCCGATCCAGGACGAGCATCCCCGTTATCCCAAAGGGAAGTAAAACCAGGGTAACCCCAACAAAGGAGGTTGGTATGGAGCTGGTTGTTATCCGCCATGGCGAGACGCAAGCCAATGCGGAAGGACGGTATCAGGGCGCGCTGGATATCGGGATTAATAAGAGTGGCCAGAGGCACCACCCGGTGGGGAAACGCTGGATGGGGTAGTTGCCCGGGTGTCGCAAGGGCTGCTAGAACTGACCTCGAACGCGCAAGGGGAGCGGGTGCTGCTGGTCGCACATGGGGTTGTCGCCAAGGTGATCCGTGCCGTGACAAGTGCCGGATTTGATGACTTTTTCGATTGGCAGTTGGCCAACGGCGGCATGCTGACGGTGCATTTTCCGGTACCTTTGACACCGGATAAACCTCTGCCATTTTGCCGACCACCCTCAACCGGTGGACTATGAGTGAACAGGCCTTTGTGACTCCCGATCATCCTTAATCCGGTTGTGCTCACTTTGCATCGTGTTTGCTGGTCATTCGGAGTCTGCTTGACCGCTATCTGAGGGTGATCGGAGGGGGGCATTGTCGCGGCAAAGCGCCATCGCAATAAGAGACCTGCCGTGCTGGCCGTGCGCCATTATTTCACCTGTGTAAAAGCGATGGTTAACTCTGTCAGGCCAGTGAAACAATCTGTGTATGGGGGCGGGTAAAAAGCACCACGCCACTCAAGGTGGCGTGGCTCCGAACTGGCTGTGATAACGAATGAATGGTTCTTTGTGACTGGTCGAGGGGCAAGCCGTCGTGACTGAAGAAGGGGCCGAGCCATCAGGTCGGCTCCGGCTCCTCCTTGCGACAGCAGTTGCGCCCCTGTTTCTTGGCCATATAGAGGGCGGTGTCGGCCCGTCTGACCATCTTCTCCACGCTGTCGAGGGGGCCTTTGCTGGCGCTGATCCCGATGCTGATGGTGAGTGAGACCTCAAGCGCTCCGGATAGCGCATGGCGGGCCGACTCCACCGCCAGTCTGATCCGCTCGGCGCTGGCCCAGGCCAGCTCCAGCGAGGTCTCCGGCAGCAGCACGATAAACTCCTCGCCGCCCCAGCGCCCCAGCATGTCCACCTCGCGCAGCTGTTTGCCGATCCGGTTGACCAGACTCAGGATCGCCTGATCCCCCTGCTGGTGGCCAAAGGTGTCGTTGACCTCCTTGAAGTGATCGATGTCGATCAGCAGCAGGCCCATGGTGTGACCAAAGCGCTGGCAGCGCTGCATCTCGGCGTTGACCAGCTCATCGAAACGGCGCCGGTTGGCAATACCGGTCAGGGGATCCGTGGTGGCGGCGACCTTCAGCTCTTCCACCAGGCGCGCCCGTTCGGAGATGTCGCGCAGGATGGCGGTCATCTCGGTGGTCTGGCCCATATTGATCTTGGCGATGGTGACCTCCAGCGGAAATTCGCTGCCATCGCGGCGCAGCCCTACCACGGAGGCGCGGGCATGCATGGGGCGTGAATTGATGGGGGAGTTGCTGAACGCCTTGAAGTAGCTGTCATGGTTGGCGCGAAACCGTTGCGGCAGCAGGGTCTCCAGCCGTTTGCCAAGATAGCTCTCGTCGATGCCGAACATCTCGCAGGCAGCGGTATTGATAAGTTCGATCCGCGATTCGCTGCTGACGCTGATGATGCCGTCATAGGCGGAGTTGACGACCGCTTCAAAACGGCGGCGGCTGGTGGTGAGCGCATCTTCCAGCTGCTTCTTGGCGGTGATGTCGATGGCGGTGACGATGATCCTGTTGATCCGTGCCTGCTCGGGAATGATGGGGGAGAGGACAAAGCGCCACCAGCTGGTGCGCGACAGGCTATCGATGGGCAGTTCGCTCTCCACCCCGGTCTGCTGGCTCACGCACTCGTGCATCGGCTGCTCGATGCTGCTGGTGATGTAGCGGGGAAACATTTCGTTGAGCCGTTTGCCAATGCAGCCAAGCACCTCGATCTCGAAGGCCTTGGCGAAGGTGTCGTTGGCTGATACCAGAACAAAGTGGTCATCCTTGTCGAGGCTGAATACCGCCACGGCAGCGCCGATGGCGTCGAGGGATGACTTGATGTCGGCATGGGAGCCTCGTGTAAACATGCAACCTCCACTGTCAATAACGTATTGATATTCAGTATAGGTTGCCGATTTTACGAGCTACTCCTCGATATCCAGCAAGACCAGAATGGCGCTGTCGCCGCCCCATTCGCGCGGAGCTTGATGAAAGGCGCGCACGTTGGGGTGCTGGGCCAGCCAGCTTGGAATGCGCTGTTTGAGGATATGTTTGCCGATGCCGTGCATCACCGAGGCGACGTGAATGTTCTCTTTCTGGCAGAGAGTGAGCAGGGCCGCCAGCTCCTGTTTGGCCTGATGCTGGTTCATGCCGTGCAGATCGAGATAGATCTCCGGCGGATAACTGCCCCGCTTGAGCTTTTTCAGCTCGAATTTCGACACATCTTCGCGCACATAACGGGTCGGGCCATCGTCCTCGAGATGGGGCTGATACTCATCGCTGAAATAGTGGTCAACCCCAAGGGATTCGCGGCTTTCGCGCATTTCGCGTTTCTGCTTGACCGGGCGTAACTCGGCCCTTATGGTATCTTGCTTGATTTTCCGGGTACCTTTTATCGCATCGCGGAACAGCTGGGTTTCCTCGTCTGTCGGTGAGGGCGTTTTTTTCATCAGGTACTCGTCTTGCTCGCTGTATAAAATTCTCGGGCCGGATATTACTCGACTTGGAGGTGGATTTGGACAAGATATTTATCGATGAGGTGGTTGCCGAGATGCACACCATCCAGGACATGTTGCGCTGGGCCATGAGTCGTTTCAACGACGCCGGTATCTTCTACGGACATGGTACCGACAACGCCTGGGATGAGGCTGTGCAGCTGGTACTGCCCGCGTTGCATCTGCCGCCGGACGTGGATCCGGCGATGCGCCACTCCCGTCTCACCAGCAGCGAGCGTCACCGGATTGCCGAACTGATCGTGCGCCGCGTGCAGGAGCGTGTTCCCGCGCCCTATCTCACCAACAAGGCCTGGTATGCCGGTTGGGAGTTTTACGTTGACGAGCGGGTACTCATTCCCCGTTCTCCCATCGCCGAGATGGTGGCCAACCGCTTCGCGCCGTTCCTCAAACAGGAGCCGACCCGGATCATGGATCTCTGCACCGGCTCCGGTTGCATCGCCATCATCATGGCTCACGAGTTCCCGGACGCCGAGGTTGACGCCATCGACATCAGCGTTGATGCCCTCAACGTGGCCGAGCGCAACATCAACGATCACGGGCTGGAGCAGCAGGTTATCCCGATCCGCTCCGATCTGTTCCGCGATCTGCCGGCGGGCGACAAGTACGATCTCATCGTCTCCAACCCGCCCTACGTGGATTCCGAAGATATGTCGGATCTGCCGGACGAGTTCCGTCACGAGCCGGAGCTGGCGCTCGCCTCCGGCAGCGATGGTCTCAAGCTCACCAAGCGCCTGCTGGCCAATGCGGCCGACTTCCTCAAGGATGACGGCGTGCTGGTGGTCGAGGTGGGCAACAGCATGATCCATCTGGAATCCCAGTTCCCCGAAATCCCCTTTACCTGGGTAGAGTTCGAGAACGGCGGCCACGGTGTGTTCGTGATGACGCGCAACGAGCTGGTGCAGTATCAGGATCATTTTGCCATCTACAAAAACTAAGCAGGAGCGCCTATGGCAGGGAACAGTTTTGGCCAACTCTTTCGGGTAACCACCTTCGGCGAGAGCCACGGTCTGGCGCTGGGCGCCGTGGTCGATGGTTGCCCGCCGGGGCTGGAGATCAGCGAGGCGGATCTGCAAGGGGATCTCGATCGGCGCAAGCCCGGCACCTCCCGCTACACCACGCCACGCCGTGAACCGGACGAGGTGAAGATCCTCTCCGGGGTGTTTGAGGGGAGAACCACCGGTACGTCCATCGGGCTCTTGATCGAGAACACCGATCAGCGCTCCAAGGATTACTCCGACATCAAGGATCTGTTCCGCCCGGGCCATGCTGACTACACCTACCACCAGAAGTATGGTCAGCGCGACTATCGCGGCGGTGGTCGCTCCTCCGCCCGCGAAACTTCGATGCGGGTGGCGGCGGGAGCCATTGCCAAGAAGTACCTCAAACAGGTGCATGGCATCGAGATCACCGGTTTTCTCTCCCAGCTTGGCCCCATCAAGGCCGAGGCGTTTGACGCTGCGCAGATCGAGCAGAATCCCTTCTTCTTCCCCGATGCGGGCAAGCTGGAAGCGCTCGATCAATACATGCGTGATCTGAAGAAAGAGGGCAACAGCATTGGTGCCAAGGTGCAGGTCATCGCGCGCAATGTGCCGGTGGGCCTCGGTGAGCCGGTGTTTGACCGCCTCGATGCCGACATCGCCCACGCC
This sequence comes from Aeromonas sp. FDAARGOS 1410, assembly GCF_019048745.1. NCBI lineage: Bacteria > Pseudomonadati > Pseudomonadota > Gammaproteobacteria > Aeromonadales > Aeromonadaceae > Aeromonas > Aeromonas sp. FDAARGOS 1410. The sequence continues at coordinate 2,628,735 of NZ_CP077401.1, forward strand.
ATGATGGGCATCAATGCGGTGAAAGGGGTGGAGATCGGTGACGGCTTTGCGGTGGTGGAGCAAAAAGGCTCCGAGCACCGTGACGAGATGACCCCGGCCGGCTTTGCCAGCAACCATGCGGGCGGCATTCTGGGCGGTATTTCATCCGGTCAGGATATCGTGGTGAGCATGGCGCTCAAGCCTACCTCCAGCATCACGGTGCCGGGCAAGACCATCACCACCGAGGGTGAGGCTACCGAGATGATCACCAAGGGGCGCCACGATCCGTGCGTCGGCATCCGTGCCGTGCCCATCGCCGAGGCGATGCTGGCGCTGGTGCTGATGGATCATCTGTTGCGTCACCGCGCCCAGAATCAGGGTGTATTGACCCAGACGCCGCAACTGCGCTGATCGGCATAACGACCCACTGGCGGATCAACGCTTGATTGGCCAGCATGAAAAAGGCGACCTTTGGGTCGCCTTTTTGTTTTCTCCGCTCGGGTTAATGCAGCGGGGGTTCATCGCCAGCGGGTGCAGCGCTCAGGCGGCATGTGGGGGGCGGAAAGTTGCGATCGGTTTTGGGCAGGGTGGCGATCGCCTTGTCGATGCTGACGAGCTGCTCATCGCTGATGCTCTCTTTGGCAAACATCAGGCTGACCGGCTGGTGGTGGAGCAGCAACTGGCAGCTGATAAAGCCGGTGGCGCCGAGCTGGTCGAGGCGATAACGGGCGTATTGCCACTCCATGATGACGCCGTCGAGGCGGCGGGCGAGCAGCAGATCGATCAGCCGGTCGTCGGCGTTGTACTCGGTTACCTCCTTGAGTGCCGGGCAGTTTTCCAACTGCTGCATCGGGCGGGTGCCGCGCAGCTTGCCAACCTTGAGCCCCTTGGCGTTGCACAGCGCAGAGAGGGTCGGGTAACCGGCCCAGCGATCCTGCTGGCCAGGAATGGGATCGTTGCTGAGCAGCACGTAGGCGCTGTGGCGATAGGGGGCCGAGAAGCGGGCATATTGCTCGCGCTCCGGCAGCGCCAGCGCGCCCATCGCTATATCAAGTTGGCCATGCTCCACCAGATGGAGTGCCCGGGCCCAGGGAATTTCACGAAATTTGGGAGTGAAACCCGCCTTGGTTAGGATTTGGCGGGTCAGGCTGATATCGAGCCCTGCCAGTTCCCCTTTATTGTTGAGCTGACTGAAGGGGGGCCAGTGGCTCCAGGCCACGGTGAAAACCTGCTTGTCGGCTTGTGCCGGCATCGCCCACAACAGCAGCAGGGCAAGCCAGAGTGGCCATCTCATGGGAAAGCCTGATTGCCTCTTCATATAAACCTCATCATCCCTGATCTTTTTGATCTCCGTGCCTTGCTGACAACAGAGTGTTTTTATTGTGTCTGATGTTAATAGGGCAGTAGTAAAAGATCGGATAAACGGGAGAAATTGGGGCAGGGAAGGCGGGATTTTCTCCTCGTGCTGGGAGGAACATCACATTTTTCTCGTTTCTCCTCAATAACTCCGCTAGACTGCGCCCCTATTCTTTCCCCTTTGCTCTGCTCCCCGGGGAAATCGTTGTGTTCTCAACAGGCCCGAGTCTGGCGAGATGGCATCGGCTCAGCAGAGGAGCCCCATCCCGGATTGTCGGCGCCCCTATCCCTAGCAGGTAACTATGAGTTTTACTTCCCTCGGTCTGGCCGAACCCTTGTTGCGTGCCGTTGCCGAACAAGGCTACGACACCCCGTCTCCCATTCAGCAGCAAGCGATCCCCGCCGTTCTGGCTGGCCGCGATCTGATGGCGGCGGCCCAAACAGGGACCGGCAAGACCGCAGGCTTTACCCTGCCGATGCTGCAACGTCTGATGGAGAGCAAGCGCAAGGTCTCTCCGAACCGCGTCCGTGCGCTGGTACTGACCCCGACGCGCGAGCTGGCCGCCCAGGTGGGCGAGAGCGTGCGCAACTACGGCAAGCATCTGCCCCTGCGCAGCCACGTGGTATTTGGTGGCGTGAGCATCAACCCGCAGATGATGGCGACCCGCCGTGGTCTGGACGTGCTGGTGGCCTGTCCGGGCCGTCTGATCGATCTCTACAACCAGAATGCCGTCAAGTTTGACGAGGTGGAGATCCTGGTGCTGGACGAAGCGGATCGCATGCTTGACATGGGCTTTATCCGCGACATCCGCCGCATCCTGACCCTGTTGCCGAAAAAGCGCCAGAACCTGCTCTTCTCCGCTACCTTCGCCGATGAAATTCGCGAGTTGGCAACCGGCCTTTTGGACAACCCGGCAGTGATCGAGGTCGCCCCGCGCAACAGCACCGCCGAGCGTATCGAGCAGCTGGTTCACCCGTGCGACAAGGCCAACAAGATTGCCCTGCTGAGCCACCTGATCTCCAGCAACAACTGGCAGCAGGTGCTGGTCTTTACCCGTACCAAGCACATCGCCAACCGCGTTGCCGAGAAGCTTGAAAAAGATGGCATCAGTGCCGCCGCCATCCACGGCAACAAGAGCCAGGGTGCCCGTACCCGCGCACTGGCCGGCTTCAAGGATGGCAGCGTGCGCGTGATGGTGGCGACCGACATCGCGGCCCGTGGCCTCGATATCGACAAGCTGCCGCAGGTAGTGAACTTCGAGCTGCCGAACGTGGCGGAAGATTACGTACACCGTATCGGTCGTACCGGTCGTGCCGGTGCTGCCGGTCACGCCATCTCCCTGGTCGCGGCCGATGAAGGCAAACTGATCAAAGCCATCGAGCGTCTGACCAAGCAGAACATCCCCTGCGAGCAGGTGCCCGGCTTCGAAGCGTCCCGCGAGACCCTCGACAACATCGCCCGTGGTATCGGCGCGCCGCTGCGCAAAGAGCCCCGTGATCCGAGCGAGCAGCGCCGTGCGCCGCGTCCGCAAGGTCAAGGCCAGCGTCAGGGTGCCGCTCGCTCCGGCAACAATGGTGGCAACGCAGGCGCTAACCGCTCCGGCAACGGCGGCAAGCCCAAGCCCCAGGGTGGTCAGCGTCCTGCTGATGGCGCCGCCAAGCCGGCTCAGGCCCGTCGTCCCCGTCGCGCCAGCCATAACCAGTAAGGGCAAGGAGAGCCACTCTCCCGCTCTGAACGGTTAAACGAAAAGCCCTGCCATATCGGCAGGGCTTTTCTATTTCTGCTTCTGCAGCTCCGCGTTTGGCTGACCCGCTCTGGTCAGGAGAGCAGGGTGGTGATCAGGAGACAGGCCGCACTCAGCAAAATGACGGTGAAGGTCAGCCCCATCCCCACTACCCGATAGCGGAAATTCTCCGGCGTGCGGCTCATGCCGAAGGCGTGACAGAGGCGACCAAGCAGCAAGGCACTCCCCAGCAGATGAACCAGCCAGGGGGCATGGCTGCCGGTTTCGACGAAATAGATGAGCAGCAGGGCGAGGGGGACATACTCGGCAAAGTTGGCGTGTACCCGCATGGCCCGCAGCATGGCGGGATCATCGCCATGGCCGAGCGCCACTTTCTGGCGGTGACGGGTGCGAATAGTGCGTACGCTGAGCAGGACAAAGAGCAGGGCAAGCAGGGCCGCATAGATGGGCAGTATGGTCATGGTGTAGGGCTCCCGAGGTGATGGATGAGCATGGATCTGTTGTGCGCTCAATGGCTTGCCCTTGAGGGTAGCAGTAAAGAGGGCTCGGCCATGGCGTCCTGAGCACCCTTGCCGGATAAAAAAGCCCCGCCGGTCTGGCAGGGCTTGTTGTCTGGTATTAGGTGGCGAGCTCTGTCAGCTGCACTTCGCCAGTCAGGCGCCGTAGGGGAGAGAGGAGTGGTGCAGCACGATGCGCACCTTGCCATCATCCCCCTTCTTGAAACCCCAGCTCTTGTCGACCGTGGTCTCCTTGTTGTCGCGATCCACCAGATGCACCTTGCCCATGGTCAGCGCCATGTTGCCGTTGATATAGACGGCGGCATTGTCATAGCGGTAGCTCTGCCAGTTTTTCAGGGCAAAGCCGCTGTCTGCCGGATAGGCGCTGTTGTTGCCGACAAAATAGGCCAGCGCCCCCTCGCGGGTGGTGCGAAAGGTCTGCTCGCCACCGGCGAGGGTGGGTTTGAACAGCACCGGCCCCTGCTGGTAGCCATAAGCGCTGTCGAGTACCGCCTCGGCGGTGGCTTTGGCGCGCTCAATGCCACCGGCCCGATAGTCATCACTGATCTTGATGAGCGCCGCGCCCCAGGCATCCTGCGCCGCCTTGATGTCGGCCTCGGTGATATTATTGTTGGTGATTTCGGCCGCGCTGAGGGCGCCGCTGGCAGCAAGCAGAACAAGGGCAAGGGAACTCTTCGTGAGATGCAACATCATTGTTTTCAAACTCCTGAAAGCGATAAACGAGGGGGCAGTGTAGCGAGCGGGCATGAACGGGTTTTGAACTGTCCGTTCAGGTTTTAGTGGCAAAAAAGATTGTATAAAACACGGTTTTCGGCGGTTTGTTCGGCTGTGCCCTGATCAGCGGACGGGGGTCAGCAGGGCCGAGAAGTAGCGCTCCTGCATTTGCTGCCAGCGGCCGCTCGCTATCAGCTGCTGCTGGGATTGGACAAGGGCGGCAATATCGGCCTGGCGGCTCTTTTTGAGGTAGAGATAGACCTCGATATCGGAGACCCGTTTCCATGGCGCGGCAAGGGGGGATTGATTGGTGGGCAGCAGCCGGATCACCCAGTCGGTTCTGCCGCGCTGGAGCAGGGCGAGACCCTGCTTCTCATCGTTGAACCAGACGATGCGCCGACTGTCGAGATAGCGGTTGCACCACTGAATGCCGCGCAGGCAGCCAACCCGCTCCTGACTGGCAGGGGGCCAGCTGGTGTCCTGCTTGCTCTGGGCATAGATGGTCACTTCGCCAATCGCCGTGCCAACCGGGATCATATGCGGGTGGGTCTGCTCAAAGCCCTTGATCCGGGCGATATCGCCATCGATGGTGCTATCGGAATCAAGCAGCTTTTTGCAGCGGGCGCTGGTGCAGGGGATAAAGGTGAAATCGACCCTGGCCTTGCCAAACCACTCCTCATAGAAGGGGCGCAGCAGGGGGATATATTCCACGGGCGCCGCCAGCGACAGGGGCGCACCCTGGGCAATCGGGTTCAGACAAAACAGCAGCCACCAGCCAGCCCACTTCATACCTTGCTCCCCACTCAATTGCGTATGGAAAAAGCGTAGTTGAAAGGTTCTCCATCCCGCAGGTGCGAGGCGGGAATGGGGTATGTGTCGTGGTGATAAAACAAAGCCCCGCCAATCAGATTGGCGGGGCTTTGTTATTTGGGGCATTCAGTATCGGGGATTACAGCGCGGGCAGCAGCCCCATGCTGACGCTGATCTGGACGCCAACGATAAGCACACCCATGGCGCCGGCCACTCCCAGCGCCACTACGCCACCCGGGGCGCGGTAGTGGTGGGCGGGGGCCTGCTTGCGGCTCTGCCACACCAGCGCTACCGGCAGCAGTACCGCGAGGATGGCCAGCGCAATGGCGGCGTAGCCGAGGGCCATGATAAAGCCCTGCGGGAAGTAGAGGGCAAACAGCAGCGGCGGCACAAAGGTGATAAGGCCGGTCTGGCTGCGGCCCTGCCAGTTATCCTTGCGGCGGGTCACCTTGGCCATAAAGTCGAATAGCCCCAGCGTCACCCCGAGGAAGGAGGTGGCGAGCGCCAGATCGGCGAACAGGTGCATCGCCTGATTGAAGGCGGGCCAGCTCACCAGCTTGCCGACGCTGGCGAGCAGGCTGTCGAGCGCGCCGCCATTGGCCAGCAGGGAGGATTGGCCAAGCAGCCCCAGAATGGCCACCTGCCACAGTACGTAGAGGATCAGCGGCAGGGCGGAGCCCCAGACAAAGACCCGGCGCAGCTGCTTGGGGCAATCGCCGAGGTAGAGCATCACGCTCGGGATCGAGCCGTGAAAGCCGAACGAGGTGAAGATCACCGGCAGGCCCGCCAGCAGCAGCCCTTCCCCGAGCGGCATGGCGAGCAGGTGTTCGCCCTGGGCGCGCGGCAGCAGCAACGCCAGCACGCCCACCATGATCACCAGCTTGACGGTGAACATCAGCCGGTTGAGGTAATCCACCGAGCGGGTGCCGACACAGACCATGCCGCCAAACAGCAGGGTAAAGGCCCAGGCGGCCTGCTCCTGGCTCAGGGTGATGCCGGCATCGGCCAGCGCCTGTGCCAGCAGGCTGCTGCCGCCGCTGATGTAGGCGGAAGCGAGGGCGTAGAACAGCATCAGGATACAGAAGGAGGCGATGCGCTTGCCCCAGGGGCCGAGCAGGTGATCCGCCAGCTGGTGCAGGTACCACTTGCCGGTATTGAGGCTGGCCTCCACCTGCAGCATGGCGGTAAAGGCCATCAGGGCCCACAGGCCAATCATCAGCAGCAGGGTGGCGGGGCCACCGAGGGACGAGGAAGCCAGCGGCAGGGCCAGCATACCGGCGCCTATGGTGGTGCCGGCAATCAACAGGGTACAACCCAGAGTCTTGGTGTTCATGTTATCCATCCGAAAGTGAGCGGAGATGTTGCAAACAAGAGAGAGCCAGTTGGCTGTGTCGGGAGGCGCCTCCGGGGGAAAAGCCGGAGGCTAGCAATATCGGCGTGGAAACATCTGTACCTGAAACCTGTCGGTTGTAAAAGATGGTTGCCACGTTAACGGATCGAAATAGCGGAGACAACCCCTAAAAAGCGGATTTTGTGCTGTGGAAGGCAATTAAGTGGAAATAAAAAATTACACTCAGCGCTATGCGCCGAAAAAATGTGCGCCTTGAGGTATTGATGCCAATCCGCTTCAACCGGCCCTCGGGATCGGAGGGGGTTGCTACAGGCGCTGGGAAGGGGCGGCAGAGGGCAAAAGGGGGCGCTAGCGGCCCGAATGGTTCGGTATAAGTAAAAATAGGGTCATATGGCCAAAAGCCATAAATTCAATTTATAGCGAGCCGATGAGGCGATAAACGGGCCCTGAGCAGGGGTTGCAAGCCCTGTCGGCCGGTTGGCCGATCTTCCGATGGCCAAACAGACGCGTGCAAAGGTGGGCGTGGAGAAGAAAAGCCGCACAGGCTGCCCATTCCGGCAGTTTTTGCAGGCAGCCTGTGTGGTTGTGAGCGGTTGCCGCAGGCGGCTTAGCGACGGCGCTTGAGGGTACGGCTCACATAGTGCAGCCCGCTCTGGTAGTCGCCATTGACCGCCTTGAGTGCCAGCTCCAGCGCTTGGCTCGCCAGCGCGTCGTGCTGCTGGGGCAGGGAGTTGATGCCAAAGGGGAGGAAGTCGAGCAGCCGATCGTCGCCAAAGGTGGCCATGGCAAGCTGGCTCATATCGGTCTCTTGTTCCAGCAGGTAGTCCAGTACCCCCTCCATCAGGATATAGGAGGTGGTGATCAGCGCCTCGGGCAACTGGCCCAGCTGCTGGTGCAGAAGTTTGATCAGGCGATACCCCTCGGTGCGCGAGAAGTGGGCCCCTTCACAGAGGTGGCAGGTAGCACTGTGGCTGGCGATGGCCTGCTCGAAGCCCGCTTTTCGCTCCTGACTGATCGTGAGTGCAGGCAGTGCAGTGATCAAGGCGATATGGCGAATGGCCGGGGTGAGCAGGGAGGCGGTGAGGTCAAAGCTTGCCTTCTCATTTTCACTGGCGACGGTGACGAAGCGATCGGCCGCCATGCTCCGGTCGATGGCGAGGATCTGCACACCTTGTGCCTGCTGGTTGCCATAGAAGGGATCGTCCGGCGGCAGGCAGCTGGCTACCAGCAGGGCATCCACATGGCGGCTCACCAGCATCTGGGCCAGCTCTTTTTCGGTGGCAGGATCATCTTCCGAGCAGACGATGAGCAGCTGATAGCCCTGCGCCCGCGCCCCCTGTTCCAGCCGTTTGGCCAGCTTGGCGTAACTGGCGTTCTCAAGGTCGGGCAGGATAAAGCCGAGGGTTTTGGTCTGGCCGCCGCGCAGGGAGGCGGCGCGGCTGTCCGGTTGGTAGTTGTGGGCGGTGACGACGGCCATTACCTTGTCGCGGGTGGCCTGACTGATGCGGTATTGGTCGGCCTTGCCGTTGATCACATAGCTGGCTGTGGTGCGCGAGACACCGGCGAGGGCGGCGATTTCATCCAGTTTCATCATATTGGCTCTGTTTGAGTTGCTAGGCCCACGGGCACTGCCTGGTAAGGGCACCGAAAAGTGTGCGCGGGATCATATCATTGAAAACCGCTCTTTGTGGGTACTTGATCAATTCGCTGAAACGATTCAGTCTGAGTGTAAGTGAAACGATTCAGCTTGTCAGCAGCACCGCTTCGCAGAGATGCAGAGCTGGGTGATAAAACCCGGTCAGGATCACATTTCGAGGTATCCCGACTATCGTCAGCTGGCAGGCAAACCGAATGTTCAATTGTGTTGACCCGGCGATGCCGGGATCTGATGGAGAGTGGCTATGTTGAAGTTGGTGCGAGAGCAGATCTTGCTGGGGCAGTCGGTGGCGACCAAGGCCGAGGCGATTGCCCTGTTGGCAGGCAAACTGACCGAGGCCGGTCTGGTGGAGGCGGGCTATGTCGATGGCATGCTGGCCCGTGAAGCGCAGCATGCCACCTACCTTGGCAGCGGCATCGCCATTCCTCACGGTACCACCGACACCCGTCATCTGGTGAAGAGCACCGGCGTCATGGTGGCTCAGTTCCCCAATGGCATCGAGTGGGACGAGGGGCAGATCGCCTATGTCGCCATCGGTATCGCCGCCAAATCAGACGAGCATCTGGGCATTTTGCGCCAGCTCACCCATGTGCTGGGTGATGAGCAGGCGGCAGCCCAGCTCAAAGAGGCCACCGATGCCGACACCATCATCAATATCCTGACCGGCGCCACTGCCGCCAAAGAGGTGCAATACCTGACCCTGGCCTACTTCCCGGCCGATGATCGTGACCAGCTGCTGCTGGGCGCCGCTGCCCGCGCCAAGTCCGCCGGTTGGGGCGATGCCGCCATGGTAAGCGCGCTGCTGGCAAGCGAACCGGCCTATCTGGGCGAGGGCATCTGGCTGGCCCGCGCCAATGTTCAGCAAACAGCATCGGCCCAGACCGGCTGGGTGCTGGCCACCCCGAGCAGCGAACTTCGCGCAGGGGATCTGCCGGTCAGCGCCATGCTGCTGCTGTGCGCCGCAGATAGCGGCCATCTGCCGCAACTGGAGAATCTGGCCAAACTGGCGGCCGCTGGTCAGCTGGCGACGCTGGCGGGCGGCGAGGGGCTGGCTATGTTGCAGGCAGGGCCAGCGAGCGGTCTTTCCGAAACCTTCACCATCATCAACCCCCACGGCCTGCATGCCCGTCCCGGTGCCATGCTGGTCAAGGTGGCCAAAGAGTTTGAATCAGATATACGGGTTGCCAATCTGGATGGCAGCGGCGAGGCAGTCTCCGCCAAGAGCCTGATGAAGGTGATCGGCCTTGGCGTCAAGTGCGGGCACCGTCTGGCATTTCGCGCCGAAGGGGCAGATGCCGAAGCGGCCCTCAAGGGGATCGGTGAGGCGATCGCCGCTGGTCTGGGCGAGGGGGCGCATTGATGAAGATTGTCACCATTACCCTCAACCCCGCCCTGGATCTCACCACTCGTTTGGACGCGATGAGCCTTGGCGAGGTCAATCTGGTGAGCGAGGCCAACCTGCGTGCGGCGGGCAAGGGGATCAACGTCGCCATGGTGCTCAAGGATTTGGGCCGCGAGGTAGGCGTCACCGGCTGGCTGGGCGCTGACAATGAACAGAGCTTTGTCTCCCTGTTTGCAGAGCGGGCACTGGGTGATCACTTTGTCCGTGTCGCGGGCAGCACCCGCATCAACGTCAAGATTTCCGAGCAATCCGGTCGGGTCACCGATCTCAACCTGCCGGGGCTCACCATCCAGCAGGGGGAAGTGAGTGCGCTGGAGCTGGCCATCGACCAATTGGCCCCTCACGCCGACTGGTTTGTGCTGGCGGGCAGCTTGCCCAAAGGGGTGGCCCCCGATTACTGCGCCCATCTGATTCGCCTGCTGAAAGCCAAGGGCAAGCAGGTGATCTTCGATTGCAGCGGTGCGGCGCTAAGCGAAGGGATCAAGGCGGCGCCGACCCTGGTCAAACCCAATCTGGAGGAGCTGAGCCAGTGGGCGGGCCGCCCCGTCAAGACGCTGAGCGAGCAGGCCGAGTGTGCCCGCGCGCTTCAAGCCAGCGGGATCCCCAACGTGGTGATCTCCAACGGTGCCGATGGCCTCATCTGGTTTGCCCCGGATGCCGTCTGGCAGGCCATTCCGCCGCGGATGCAGGTGGTCAGCACCGTGGGTGCTGGCGATTCTCTGGTGGCTGGTCTCGCCCATGGCCTCAGCCTTGGCTGGGTGCCGGAGCAGACCCTGCGGCTGGCCACCGCCGTCTCGGCCTTGGCGGTCAGTCAGGTCGCGGTCGGCTTTGACGATATCAATGTGCTCAACCCCTTGCTTGAACAGGTGCGCGTAGAGCGTCTGGATGCGCTGGCACCGGTTCAATGCCATACCCCCTCAATGGAAAACTCAGGAGATGCCCAATGAAAGCAATCTTGGTTACGGCTTGCCCGGCGGGCATTGCCACCAGCTTTCTCGCTGCAAAACGGATAGAACAGCAGGCCAAACTGGCTGGCTGGGAGCTCACCCTCGACGTCGGCTCCAGCGTGCAACCGCGCCAGATCCCCTCAAAAGAGCAGATTGCTGCGGCCGACCTGGTGCTGGTCGTCGCCAGCGCTCCGGTGGATCTCGCCGCCTATGATGGCAAGCGGGTCTATCAGGGCAGCATGGATCTCGCCCTGCAGGATCCGGCCGCCTTGCTGGAGGCAGCAACCAGCGGCGCCAGTGTCTATCGCCATCAAGCCGCCTCCGCCGTTGCCAATGCTGCCGCCAAACCGGCCGCCGCTGGCAAGCGCATCGTGGCGGTGACTGCCTGCCCGACCGGGGTGGCCCACACCTTTATGTCGGCAGAAGCGCTGGAGACCATGGCCAAACAGCTGGGTCATCAGATCCGCGTCGAGACTCAAGGCTCGGTCGGTGCCCAGAACGCCCTGACCGCCGAGGAGATTGCATCCGCCGATCTGGTGTTCCTCGCCACCGATATCGAGGTGGACATGGCCCGTTTCGACGGCAAGCCGGTCTATCGCACCAGTACAGGCGCGGCGCTCAAGAAAACCCGTGTCGAGCTCGACAAGGCGTGGAACGAGGCGAAAACCTATCGCCACAGCGGCGTCAGCCAACCCAAGAAAGAGGAAAAAGCAGGCCCCTACAAGCACCTGCTGACCGGCGTCTCCTTCATGCTGCCCATGGTGGTGGCGGGCGGTCTTATCATCGCGCTCTCGTTTGTGTTCGGTATCGAGGCGTTCAAGGTGGAAGGCACTCTGGCCGCCGCTCTGATGAAGATCGGTGGTGGCTCTGCCTTTGCCCTGATGATCCCGGTGCTGGCCGGCTACATTGCCTACTCCATCGCTGACCGCCCGGGTCTCGCCCCCGGCATGATCGGCGGTATGCTGGCAAGCTCGCTGGGTGCCGGTTTCCTCGGCGGCATCGTGGCCGGTTTCTTGGCCGGTTACAGCGCCAAGTACCTGAGCGACAAGGTGCGCCTGCCGGTGACCCTTGAAGCGCTCAAGCCCATCCTGATCATTCCGCTCTTTGCCAGCCTCTTTACCGGTCTGGTGATGATCTACGTGGTGGGTGGCCCGGTGGCCGGCATCATGAATGCCATGACCACCTTCCTCAACAACATGGGCTCTGCCAACGCGGTGCTGCTGGGTGTCATCATCGGTGCCATGATGTGCTTCGACATGGGCGGCCCGGTCAACAAGGCGGCCTACGCCTTCGGTGTCGGCCTGCTGGCCTCCAAAACTTACGCCCCCATGGCTGCCGTGATGGCCGCTGGTATGGTGCCGGCACTGGGCATGGGGATCGCCACCTTCCTGGCCCGTACCAAGTTCATCAAGGCGGAGCAGGAAGCGGGCAAGGCTTCCTTCGTGCTGGGTCTGTGCTTTATCTCCGAGGGTGCCATCCCGTTTGCCGCCAAGGATCCGATGCGCGTTATCCCGGCCTGCATGGTCGGCGGCGCCCTGACCGGTGCGCTCTCCATGCTGTTCGGCTGTGAGCTGATGGCCCCCCACGGCGGTCTGTTCGTGCTCTTTATCCCGCACGCCATCAGCAACGTCATGATGTATATCGTGGCGATTGCCGCAGGCTCGCTGCTGACCGGTGTCTCCTACGCCATGCTCAAACGCGGCGAAGAGCAGGCCAAACTGGCCACCGCATAAGCCTTGCCACCCGACAACACGTCATAACCAAGAGCGGCCTGCGGGCCGCTTTTTTATTGCCGGATACAGGGAAAAATGCAGGCGTTGTTTTGCTTGTGGTTAATGGATTAACCCTCTAGCGTGAGGTGCTTGGGGCGCCTCTGCGCCCGCTGATAACCCGATACCCAGGAGCAGATGATGACACCCATGATCCCCCCCATGCTCAATTTTGCGACCGGCAAGCTCGGTGGCGCCGAACTGGTTGAGAAGAACACCACCCTGGCTGACTTGCAGGGGCTTTTTGCCGACCCGCACGCCGAGGCCGCGCTCTCGCCCGAGACCCCGCTCTATCGGGTCGCCATGCTGCCCGGCAATGGTGGCGAGGGGGATCTCAACATGGGGGTGACCTATCTGGAGGCTGGTCAGGTCGGGCAGGAGTTTTTCATGACCCGCGGTCATATCCATGCTCGGGCCGAGCAGGCGGAATACTACTTCGGGTTGTGCGGGCAGGGGTTGTTGCTGCTGCAGGATATGGCCGGTGTCTGCCGGCTGGAGCAGGTCTTTGCCGGCAGCGTTCACCATATCCCTGGCCATGTGGCCCATCGACTCGTCAACACCGGCGAGACGCAGCTCTCGGCGCTGGCGGTCTGGCCTGCTGTCGCAGGTCACGACTACAAAGCGATGGGCGCACGCGGCTTTGCCGTTCGGGTGCTGGCCGGAGAAGATGGCACGCCCCGCCTCGTGACCAGCGATCAGCAAGGCATGTAAATCGGAGCTGGCGGCGGCCCGCTAGGGGCTGCCGCAAGATTGGCGTACCACCAGAGTAGGGGGCAGAATGATGCTCTTGGCCGGCTCGTCGTTGCCGGCCATCCTCTCAAGCAGCAGCTCGCCTGCCTTGCGGCCGATCTCCCGCGCAGCCACCGAGACGGTGGTGAGCGCCGGTTCGACCAGCGCGGTTTCCGGCAGATCGTCAAAACCCACCAGTGCAAAGTTCTGGCCGATGAGGCGCCCCTGCTTGCGCAGCGCCAGCATGGCGCCGAGCGCCACCACATCCTGATAGCAGACCGCCGCCGTCACCTCGGGGTGCAGCTCCAGCAGCGCCGTCATGGCGCGGGTGCCCTCTACCCGGCTGGCGCCGCAACCGATGATCCACTCCGGTTTGGGCGAGATGCCGTGTTCGAGCAGCTTGCTCATGTAGCCACCGAGGCGCTGGGAGCGGCTGATGGAGGTGGGGGAGCCCCCGACAAAGGCGATATGACGGTGGCCGAGTTTCAGCAGGTGCTCGGTCGCCAGCTGGCAACCGAGAAAGTTGTCGGTGCCGACAAAGTCGATCGCCACATCCGGCACCGGTCGCACCACCAGAATGGTAGGCATATGGCGCCGCTGCAGGCTCTCGAAAAAGCTGTGGGGGGTGGGCTGGGCAGCACAGATCACCATGCCGGCGGCGCTGTTGCGTTGCAGCGAGTCCATAAACTGCTGCTGCCTTGCCGCTGACTCCTCGCTGTTGGCGAGAAACAGCATCAGATCGTGATGCTCCATCTCCCGGCTCAGTCCCGCCGTCATCTCTGCATAGAAGGGGTTGGTAATGTCGTGCAGCAGCAAACCGACCTGATTGCTGCTCTTGTTGCGCAGGTTGGCGGCAGTCTGGTTGTAGACATAGCCGAGCTCGTCGATGGCTTTGAGTACCCGCTGGCGGGTGTGGTCGGAGATGCGTCCCTTGTTGCGCAGGGTCATGGAGACGGTGGCGGTGGAAACGCCCAGATGGCGGGCAATATCGGCAACAGTCACATTGCTCATGGTGTGGGTCCAGTCATGGTCGTGTCATCAAGATATATCGATTAACCTTTATTTCGGATGACAGAAGGTTGCAAGTGAGCGATTGATCACGAATTTCACCGCCAATACCGATGATATATCCCAATGTTTGAGGTTAATCGTGTTTATCAGGTTGTGGTTAACGGGTTAATCGATTTATCTCTGTCGTAGGTGTCAACGAGAGAGCAAGCCAATGATTCATTCGAGTTACGTTTCCAACTACGACAAATATCCAGAAGTGACCGTTGTTGGATATGAGCGGGCCGCCTGTGCGGGATGGGACGCGATTGCCCATCAGCTGAAGGCCAAAGTGAACGGGCAGGAGAGGGCGAAAGTGGTGCTGGTGATCGACTGCTATCACGGCGTGGATCAGGGTGAGCTGCGCACCCAACTGCTGGCCAGATTCGAGCCTCACACGCTCATCGATGTGGAACAGGCGCGCCTGCCCGAACCCAAAGTGCTGGCGATGCTGGATCGCTTCATCACCGATGACAGGGTGTTTGGCGTGCTGGCACCCCACAAGATGGTGGAGTTTTTTGACCCGGTTGCCTTGGCGCGCCTGCAACAGCAGGTCGCAGAGATGGCCGAAGGTCTGGTGGTGGTGATGGGCAGCGGCGCTTCGCTGGTGGTGCAAGGGGATGTGCGGGTCTATGCCGATCTTGCCCGCTGGGAGATCCAGCAGCGTCTGCGTCGTAAAGAGATTGGTAACTGGGGTGCAGATAACACCGAAGAGGACATATTGCGCCGCTACAAGCGTGCCTTCTTCATCGAATGGCGGGTGTTTGACCGCCATAAATTGGCCCAGCTGCCCACCATCGATTTTCTGCTCGACACCAACACCAGGGGCAAGCCGACCATGGTAACGGGGGCGGCACTGCAACAAGGGTTGCATCAGGCTGCGCGCCAGCCGTTCCGGGTGGTGCCCTTCTTCGACCCGGGGGTCTGGGGTGGGCAGTGGATGAAGCAGGTGTGTGATCTGGACCCGGCCCAACCCAACTATGCCTGGTGCTTTGACTGCGTACCCGAGGAGAACAGCCTCTATCTGCGCTTTGGCGAGGTGAGGGTGGAGATCCCGTCGCAAAACCTGGTGCTGTGCCAGCCCAGCGCCTTGCTTGGGGTGCGGGTACACGCCCGCTTTGGCGCCGAGTTCCCGATCCGGTTCGATTTTCTCGATACGGTGGGGGGGCAGCCGCTTAGTCTGCAGGTGCATCCGCTGACCGAATACATCCAGCAGGAGTTCGGCATGCACTACACCCAGGACGAGAGCTACTACATGCTCGATGCCAAGCCGGACTCCTGCGTCTACCTCGGCACGCGCAACGGTATCGACCCGCAGGAGATGCTGGCAGAGCTGGCTGCCGCCCAGCGCGGCGAGAAGCCCTTCGACGACGAGCGTTTCATCAACCGCTTCCCGGCCCGCAAGCACGATCACTTCCTGATCCCGGCCGGAACCGTCCACTGTTCGGGAGAGGGGGCCATGGTGCTCGAGATCAGCGCAACCCCCTACATCTTCACCTTCAAGCTGTGGGACTGGGGTCGGGTCGGGCTCGACGGCATCCCGCGCCCCATCCATCTGGAGCATGGCAGCAAGGTGATCCAGTGGGAGCGCGACACCGACTGGACCCGCGAGCATCTGGTCAATCGCATCGAGCTCGTCGCCGAAGGGCCGGGCTGGCGCGAGGAGCGTACCGGACTGCATGAGCGGGAATTTATCGAGACCCGTCGCCACTGGTTCAGTGTGCCGGTCGAGCACGACACCGGCGGTACGGTGCAGGTGCTCAATCTGATTGAGGGACGAGAGGCAACGGTGGAGAGTCCCGACAATGCGTTCGCGCCGTTTGTGGTGCACTACGCCGAGACCTTTATCGTACCGGCGTCGGTAGGGCGCTATCGCATCCGTCCGAGTGGCGAGAGTGAAGGGGCGACCATCGCCACCATCAAAGCCTATGTGAGGGGGTAACCAAGATGCTGAGGATCCTTATCGCAACCCATGGTTCACTGGCGCCGGCCCTGCTGGCCAGCGCCAGCATGGTCTACGGCGAGCTGCCCGCCGTAGCCACAGTCTCTCTTACCGAAGAGGGGGGAATAGCGGCGTTTCGCACCGAGTTTGAACAGACCCTGCGCCGTCATGGCGCGGGGGCTGACGGGGTGCTGGTGCTGTGCGACATGGAGTGTGGCACACCCTACAACGTGGCATGCCGCTTTGCGTTTGACCCCGAATGGCCGCAGCCGGTAGCCGTGGTGACCGGGGTGAACTTTCCCATGCTGCTGATGAGTGCCGACTGGCTGGCGGCAACCGATGTGCACGAGGCTGCCCGCCAGTTGCTGGCCCAGGCACTGGAATCCATGGTGATCGCGGCCCCGGCGGCACACCAGCAAGATGACAACTTCTAGGAGAGCGAGATGGCGATTTCATTTGTACGCATTGACGATCGGGTGATCCATGGCCAGCTGGTGACGCGCTGGGCCAGAGAGCTGCCCTGCGACGGCATTGTCGCGATTGATGACGAGGTGGCGGCCGATCCGTTGCTCTCCCAGGTGATGATCGGCGCTGTGCCGGACACCAAGGTGTGGCTGTTCGACGTGGCGACGGCCATTGCCAAGCTGCCCAAGGTGATCGCCAGTGACAAGCGCTACTTCGTGATTGGCAAGTCGCCGGTCACCCTGCAGCGGCTCTGCGCCGCCGGCATCTCTCTTGAGAACCACAACGGCAAGATCAACGTGGGGCCCATGAGTGCCCGCGAGCAGACCACCACCATAGGCCCCAACCAGTCGGTGACGGCGCAGGAGATCGCCGCTTTTGACTATCTTGCCAGCCTTGGCCACGAGATTGACTTTCGGCTGGTGCCGGACGCCAGCCACTACAACTGGGCAGATGCCCAGAAAAAGCTGAAATAGGGAGCCGACATCATGTTTCTGGAAGCAACTCTCATCGGGATACTCTGTTATCTCGGTGCCCTCAGCAGCCCCTGGCTGCTGGGATTGACCGGGGGCTGGTACACCATTACCCGCCCGCTGGTTTCGGGCATGCTGGTAGGGGCGATTCTCGGTGATATCCAGACCGGGATCCTTATCGGGGTGGCGGTGCAGGCGGTCTATATCGCCATGGTGACGCCGGGCGGTTCCATGCCGGCGGATCTCAACTTCGTCGCCTTTCCGGCCATCGCCCTCGGCGTCATGTCGGGCAAGGAACCGTCAGTTGCCGTGGCCATTGCCGCCACCATCGGCATTGCCGGTACCATCCTCTTCAACTTCATGATGGTCTTCAACTCCTACTGGAACCACAGAGCCGACGTGGCGCTGGAGCAGGGGGATGAAAAGGGGGTTTATCTCAACAGCGCGATCTTCCCGCAGGTCAGCAACTTCGTACTGCGTTTCGTGCCCACCTTTATCGCCGTCTATTTTGGCAACCAGTACATCGAAGGCTTCATGAACAGCCTGCCTGAGCTTGTGATCCGCACCATGACGGTGGTGGGCGGCATTCTGCCGGCGGTCGGCATTGCCATCCTGCTCAAGCAGATCATCAAGCAGAGCAGCATGCTGATCTATTTTCTGGTGGGCTTTGTCGGCATCGTTTTTCTCAAGCTCAACATGGTAGGGCTGGTGATGATCGGTGCCCTGCTTGCGCTCATCCACTACAACTACAAGCCGGAATCTCGCCCTGCAGTAGCTGCCCGTGCTGCCACCCAAACCGATGATGAGGATGAATTCTGATGGACGCAAAGCTGCAAGCGGGCCAGCCGGTGAACAATGCGCCGGTGGCTCTCACTCCCAAGGATCTGCGTGCCTGCTGGCGTTCGTGGATGATGTACAACCTATCCTCCATGAGCTTCGAGCGCCTCGAATCGTTCGGTTTCTGCCTTGGCATGATGCCGGCACTCAAGAAGCTCTATCCCGGCAAGGTGGAGAGGATGGAGGCGATGAAACGCCATGCCTCCTTCTACAACACTGAGCCCCAGATTGGCGCCATCATCAACGGGCTGGCGGTGGGACTTGAGGAGAAGCGGGCTAACGGAGAGAAGATCGATGGCGAGACCATCAACACCCTGAAAGTGGGGCTGATGGGGCCCATCGCCGGGATCGGGGACTCCATGATCCCGGGCATGCTGGTGCCCATTTTGCTCAGCATCGGCATGGCGCTGGCCGCCGGCGGCAGCGTGTTGGGGCCGCTCTTTTATATCATCAGCTTCAACGCCATCGTCATCACCGGCTCCTACATGCTGTTTATGAAGGGCTACCGGATGGGAACCGGCTCGGTGGAGGCGCTGGTGAGTTCGGAGTCGGTCAAACTGCGCGAGGCGCTCTCCCTGCTCGGGGTCTTTGTGATGGGCGGGGTGGCCGCCAGTTATGTCAACCTCTCCACCGGGCTCGATTTTGTTACCTCGGACGGGGTCAATATTCAGGTACAGGCCATGTTGGATGGCATCTTCCCCAAACTGATGCCACTGCTGGTGGTGCTGGGCACCTGGTATCTGATGGCCAGACGCAATGTCTCGCCGGTCAAGGCAATGCTGGGGTTACTGGTAGTGGCCTTTGTCGGGGTCGCCATCGGTCTCTTCTAGGCCGATTTGGAGAATGAGAGCAAATAACGGGAGAGCGAGGCTCTCCCTTTTTCATGAACTGGATCGTGGGCTGGATAGATGTGCGAGGTGATGAGATGCATGACGAGATAAGAGAGGCGGCACAGCGCTGCCGACGCTGGCTGGTGGAGGAGGCGCTGCCTCACTGGCGGGCAAGCGGATTTGATTGGGAACGGGGGCTGTTTGCCGAAGGGCTGGATGGTGCTGGCGAGCCCCTCTGGCAACCCACCCGATGTCGGGTGCAGAGCCGGCAGATCTATGTGTTCAGCCACGCAGCCCTGCTCGGCTGGTATGAGGGAGGCGAGTTGGCAGAGCGCTGCGCCAGGTTCGGCATGAGGCATTTTGATGATGGTGCCGGCAACCAGCTGTTTTCCCTTAATGCCGATGGTTCTCCTGCCGACAGTGCGGTGTGCTGCTACGAATACGCCTTTGCCCTGCTGGCCGAATGCTGGCTCTACCGTTTGAGCGGCGAGCCGTGCTGGCAGCAGCAGGCCGAGTCGCGCTATCAGGCCATCGTGCAGCTTTTTGCCGATCCTGTGTATGGCGGGTTTCACTCCAGCTGGCCAGCCGGTTCGCTGCGCAGCCAAAACCCCCATATGCATCTTTTCGAAGCACTGCTGGTGGCGGCCGAGAGCTTTGATGATCCCTGCTGGCAAGTACGTGCCCATCAGATCTACAAGCTGTTTCTCCAGCACTTTCTGGAGCCCATCTTGCTGCGGGAGTTTTTCGATGAACGGCTTCTCCCGACTCATCCCGATTCGCACCTGATCGATCCGGGTCATCACTACGAGTGGTGCTGGCTGCTGGCCCGTTACCGGGCATTGGCACAAGGATGGGCGTGTGGGCCGAGTGAGCGCGAGATAGATGAGGGGATCGCCATCCTGAACAGCTTTGCCACCGCTCACGGCCACGGGCCGACCGGGCTGGTGATGGATGAGCTTACCGATGACGGACAGCCCCATCGGGCGACCAGTCGGCTCTGGTGCCAGACCGAACATCTCAAGGCGCTGCTGGCGGCCTACGAACGGCGAGGGGACTCAGAGATTGCCCGTCAGATTGGCGAGGTGGTGAGGCAGATCTTCCACTACTACCTGACGCCAGC
This sequence comes from Aeromonas sp. FDAARGOS 1410, assembly GCF_019048745.1. Taxonomy (NCBI): domain Bacteria; kingdom Pseudomonadati; phylum Pseudomonadota; class Gammaproteobacteria; order Aeromonadales; family Aeromonadaceae; genus Aeromonas; species Aeromonas sp. FDAARGOS 1410. Next base: position 2,648,423 of record NZ_CP077401.1, read on the forward strand.
CTTGCCCGGCCAATGGGTCGATCAGGTCGATGTCACCGGTCAGCCGCTGACAATCCATGCCCCAGCCAGCACCTTCTACCACCTGTTTGTGGCGTTCAGCGAGCTGGCAAGGGTGGCAGAAAGGAGAAGTGAAAGCGGGTAACAGACCAAGAGAAGATCAAAAATCCCAGCCCGGTTGTTCTGGCTGCTCGGGTTGAGCTCCTTCCTGTGCTTTGCGGCGGGCGGCTTCGACCCGCGCCTTGCGGGCGCGGCACAGACGCATTACATCCTGCTGCTGGGCGGGGGTCATGGCGAGCCAGTTGAAACGCTCTTCGCGGCTGCGCAAACACCCTTTGCAGTAGCCCTTGTTGTTCACTTCGCAGACCCCGATGCAGGGGCTCTGCAGCGGGAAGATCTCGAGCTGTTCCATCCATCACCTCGCACATCCTGTCACCTTGTTATAACCCAGCTGTCACCTTTGGCGAAATCCCTCTTCAAGTGATTGATGTCATTTGCTTTCCCCCTGCAAATTTGGCATCTTCCCCGCCGAGCATGGCTATTGGCGTTATATGAGGACATATGAATAAACACGCGTACTGGCTGACCGCCGTGGTGCTGGGTCTGGCCGGGTGTGCAGGCAACTCTGAGCAAAATCAGGTGCCCCAAAAACAGACCGACAACAGATGTTTCCTTAACTGCGAGGTGCCAGTAAATCTGGGCAAGCAGTATCTGGACGGCACCTTGCCGGGGGAGCTGGTCAGGGTTGAGCGGGTCAATAGCCGTGCGCGAGCCGATTACAGCAAGTTTGGCCCGCAGAGTCGGCTGGTGCTGGAGCGCTCCGGCAAGATGAATCGCCGTTATGGTGAGCTCTACCACAAGCTCTCCCGCTGGGTGGCCAATGGCGGCAACCCTGCCGACATCACCCGTTACGGTATCAGCCTGGCCCAGCTGGGCGGGGCGGATCGGATGGGTAACGTGCTCTTCACCGGCTACTACTCGCCGGTGCTGGAGGTGCGTCGTCGTCCCGATGCCAAGTACAAATATCCCATCTATGCCATGCCCAACTGTGGCAGCCGTTGTCCGACCCGGGCCCAGATCCATCAGGGGGCGCTGGCCAACCGCGGGCTGGAGCTGGGTTACAGCAAATCCCTTATCGACAACTTCCTGATGGATGTGCAGGGTTCCGGTTTCGTTCACTATGGCGATGAGGATCGGCTGCAATATCTGGGCTACAGCGGCAAGAACGGTCACGGTTACGTGAGTATCGGCCGGGTGCTGATCGACCGCGGTGAAGTGCCCAAAGAGCAGATGTCGATGAAAGCCATCAAGGATTGGGCTAGCCGCCAGCCGGAGGAGAGCGTCAAGGAGCTGGTGGAGCAGAACCCCTCCTATGTCTTCTTCGAGCGCCGTCCGACCAACGATGTGATCGGCGCTGCCGGTATTCCGCTGCTGCCGATGGCGGCCGTTGCTGCCGACAAGACCCTGTTGCCGATGGGTACCCCGATCCTCGCCGAAGTGCCGTTGCTCGACAAAGAGGGCAACTGGACCGGCAAACATCAGCTGCGTTTGTTGATTGCGCTGGATGTGGGCGGCGCGGTGAAGAAGGGCCACCTCGACCTCTATCACGGCATGGGCGAGAAGGCCGGTGTCGCAGCGGGTCACTACAAGCACTTCGGCCGGGTCTGGAAGCTGGGTCTGCATCACGGGCCGACTGCCGCGCCCTGGTTGTAATGTCTGTGCTGGCAGGTTGAGCAGCCAGCAGCCCACTTAGGTATCGAGTAGGCATCGAGATGGATCTAAAAAAGCCGCCGGAGCAATCCGGCGGCTTTTTGTTTTGCTCTCTTTGGCTGCGCACGAGGTGCTGCAAGCGGGATCAGCGTTTCTGAATATCCAGCTTGATGGCGCCGACCGGCTTGCAGCAGCAGGGGAGACACTCCCCCTGGGAGACAAAGGCGAGCGGCACATTGGGGTAGTGCACCTTGCCCGCGATGAGCGGGGTGCGGCAGGCACCGCAATAGCCGCTGCGGCACTGGAACTCGACCCGATGGCCGTGGCGTTCCAGGGTTTCCAGCACGCTTTCGCCGGGATGAGCGTGCAGCACGCCATCCCGGGTATGTACCCGTGGTGTCTGTCCCGCCTGCTGTTCGGCAGGCGAGTGTGGGGCAGGGGTCAGCGTGTTGGTGGCGTCACTCACAGCTCGAAATCGCCCAGATCGTCGGCATTCACTTCGCTGTCGATCTGACCCACCAGATAGGAGCTTACCTCCACCTCTTGCGGAGCGACCTGCACGTTGTCGGACGACAGCCAGGTGTTGATCCAGGGGATCGGGTTCTGCTTGGTGCCGGCAAAGGCTGGCTGCAGACCGACGGCGGCCATCCGCAGGTTGGTGATGTACTCGACGTACTGGCAGAGGATGTCCTTGTTCAGGCCGATCATGGAGCCGCCCTGGAACAGGTACTCGGCCCACTCTTTCTCCTGAATGGCCGCCTCTTTGAACAGCTCGAAGCAGGCCTGTTCGCACTCGGCGGCGATCTCGGCCATCTCGGGGTCGTCCTGACCGCTGCGCATCAGGTTCAGCATGTGCTGGGTACCGGTCAGATGCAGTGCCTCATCGCGGGCGATCATTTTGATGATCTTGGCGTTGCCCTCCATCAGCTCGCGCTCGGCGAAGGCAAAGGAGCAGGCGAAGCTGACGTAGAAGCGGATCGCTTCCAGCGCGTTGACGCTCATCAGGCAGAGATAGAGCTTCTTCTTGAGCTCGCGCAAGGTGATGGTCACCTCGCGGCCAGCGACAGTATGGGTCCCTTCACCGTGCAGGTTGTAGAGGGCGGTCGCTTCGATCAGGTCGTCGTAGAAGTGGCTGATGGAGCCGGCGCGCTTCAGGATCTGCTCGTTGGTCACGATGTCGTCGAACACCTGGGCGGGGGTGTTGACGATATTGCGGATGATGTGGGTGTAGGAGCGAGAGTGGATAGTCTCGGAGAACGCCCAGGTCTCGATCCAGGTTTCCAGCTCCGGAATGGAGACCAGCGGCAGCAGCGCCACGTTGGGGCTGCGACCCTGAATGGAGTCCAGCAGGGTCTGGTACTTCAGGTTGGAGATGAAGATGTGCTGCTCGTGGGGGGGCAGGGCCTGATAGTCGATGCGATCACGGGACACATCCACCTCTTCCGGGCGCCAGAAGAAGGAGAGTTGTTTTTCGATCAGCCGCTCGAACACTTCGTGCTTTTGCTGGTCATAACGGGCTACGTTGACCGATTGGCCAAAAAACATCGGCTCTTTGAGCTGGTCGTTTTGGGTTTGGCAGAAAGTTGAATAGGCCATGGTTACCAGAATGTCTGTATGGAGAAAACAGGAGAGCGGGAGCTTGTCGCTCCCGCCCGGTTATCAGATCTTGCCGTGACTTAGATTTTGCAAGCCCCGCCAGCGCAACCGTCATCTTGCAGATCGGTCTGGGCATCGTCCGCACCATCACGGGTGTTGTGATAGTAGAGGGTCTTGAGGCCGTATTTGTAGGCGGTCAGCAAGTCCTTCAGCAGCTGCTTCATCGGCACCTTGTTGCCTTCGAAACGGGCCGGGTCGTAGTTGGTGTTGGCGGAAATCGCCTGATCCACAAACTTCTGCATGATACCGACCAGCTGCAGGTAGCCGTCGACGCTCGGTTGCTTCCAGAGCAGTTCGTATTGATCTTTCAGGCGATCATACTCGGGCACCACCTGTTTGAGAATGCCGTCCTTGGAGGCCTTGACCGACACCAGACCGCGCGGCGGCTCGATGCCGTTGGTGGCGTTGGAGATCTGGCTGGAGGTCTCGCTCGGCATCAGGGCGGTCAGGGTGGAGTTGCGCAGGCCAACAGACTTGATCTCTTCGCGCAGGCTTTCCCAATCCAGATGCAGCGGCTCGTTGCACAGCGCATCCAGATCCTTCTTGTAGGTGTCGATCGGCAGGATGCCCTGGGCATAGGTGGTCTCGCCAAACAGCGGGCAGGGGCCGAATTCACGGGCCAGCTGCACGGAGGCTTTCAGCAAATAGTACTGGATCGCCTCGAAGGTGCGGTGAGTCAGCGCCAGACCGGAGCCGTCAGAGTAGCGGGCACCGTTCTTGGCCAGGTAGTAGGCGTAGTTGATGACGCCGATCCCCAGAGTACGACGACCCATGCTGCCACGCTTGGCGGCGGCAATCGGGTAGTCCTGATAGTCGAGCAGGGCATCGAGGGCACGCACGGCCAGATCGGCCATCTCTTCCAGATCTTCCAGCTTGTCGATGGCACCCAGGTTGAAGGCGGAGAGGGTGCACAGGGCGATCTCGCCGTTCTCGTCGTCGATGTTGTTGAGCGGCTTGGTCGGCAGCGCAATCTCGAGGCAGAGGTTGGACTGGCGTACCGGCGCCACGCTCGGATCAAACGGGCTGTGGGTGTTGCAGTGATCGACGTTCTGGATGTAGATGCGACCGGTACCGGCACGCTCCTGCATCATCAGGGAGAAGAGATCGACTGCCTTGAGGGTCTTCTTGCGAATGGCAGGATCCTGCTCGTACTTGACGTAGAGCTCTTCAAACTTGTCCTGATCGGCAAAGAAGGCATCGTACAGACCCGGCGCATCGGACGGGGAGAACAGTGTGATGTCACCGCCCTTGATGAGGCGCTGGTACATCAGCTTGTTGATCTGCACGCCGTAGTCCATGTGACGGACACGGTTCTCTTCCACGCCGCGGTTGTTCTTCAGCACCAGCAGGCTTTCCACTTCGGTGTGCCACAGCGGGTAGAACAGGGTCGCCGCACCGCCGCGCACACCGCCCTGGGAGCAGCACTTCACGGCAGTCTGGAAGTATTTGTAGAAGGGGATGCAACCGGTGTGGAACGCTTCGCCGCCACGGATAGGGCTGCCCAGACCGCGGATACGGCCGGCGTTGATGCCGATACCGGCGCGCTGGGAGACATAACGCACAATGGAGCTGGCGGTGGCGTTGATGGAATCCAGGCTGTCGTCGCACTCGATCAGTACGCAGGAGCTGAACTGACGGGTCGGGGTGCGCACGCCGCTCATGATCGGGGTCGGCAGCGAGATCTTGAAGGTCGAGACCGCATCATAGAAGCGCTTGATGTAGTCCAGACGGGTATCTTTCGGATACTTGGAGAAGAGGCAGGCCGCCACCAGGATGTAGAGGAACTGCGGGCTCTCGTAGATCTCGCCGGTGACGCGGTTTTGTACCAGATACTTGCCTTCCAGCTGCTTGACCGCTGCGTAGGAGAAGTTCATGTCGCGCCAGTGATCCATGTGCGCGTTCAGCTCTTCGAATTCGGCCTGGGTGTAGTCTTCCAGCAGGTGTTTGTCGTACTTGCCCATGTCGACCAGACGAGCCACGTGCTGGTAGAGGTGGGGCGGTTCGAACTGGCCGTAGGCCTTCTTGCGCAGGTGGAAGATGGCCAGACGGGCTGCCATGTACTGGTAGTCCGGAGTCTGCTCGGAGATCAGGTCAGCCGTTGCCTTGATGATGGTTTCGTGAATGTCGGCGGTACGGATACCGTCATAGAACTGGATGTGGGACTTGAGTTCTACCTGGGAGACCGACACGTTGTCGAGACCCTCGGCGGCCCAGTCCAGCACGCGGTGAATTTTATCCAGATCGATGGGTTCTTTGTGTCCGTTACGCTTCGTCACAAACAAGTTCATTGGCTGATGACCTTTAGTTGATTCCCGAAAAACCATCGCACGCCACCCGGCTGCTGGCTGTCACAGGAGGACAGGCCGGTGCAGTTGTTGGGTAACTATTGTGCGATGAATCACAAGATATAGTGTTATTTTGATGTCGAGCTACAAGATAGTGAGGTCGACTGTGCATTGCAATGTGTGGATAACTGGCTTGCTGTGGATAAATTGTGGGTGTTGTTGTCTCTGTTAGTGGTTGCTCACAGTGAGCGGGTTTTCATTCGTCCGCTTCGTCAAATGCAAGCCTCCCGATCGAAGATGGAAAATTTAAATAACTTTTTTTGCTTGCGAAAAGGGGGCCTTTTTACTAGCAAACCGCGGCTGATTATCCCTTGCCCAACAAGGGACAAAAGCTGTCCAGCTCTCGGTTATCACTGCAAAATGTGAAGCGCACTTTCTCTGTCTGCTTGCTGACAATTGCCTCAGTGAAACGGGAGCAAGGTTTTCATATGGACTCTTTGCGACAGTTAAAGTTGCCTTGGCTATCCACCTACGATCTCTTCTCGTTAGCTTTCGGGACAGGAGAGGGTCGTAAAAAAGGGCATCACCCCCTGATGCCCCAACTCTTGTTACGTTACGACTGGCAGCTTCAGCCCAGCTCGTAGCGCAGCCAGTGATGCAGCGCCTGCACGGTATCAAAGTGCAGATCGGCGCCCCATTGGGCAGGATCTTCCTCATCATTGAGATAGCCCCAGCCAGCGACTGCAGTGCGCATGCCTGCATTGCGGCCCGCTTCGATATCGCGCACATGATCCCCCACATAGAGGCAGTGCGCTGCTTCGACCCCCAGCTTCTCGCAGGCAAAATACATGGGGGCAGGGTCGGGCTTGCGTACCGGCAGGGTATCGGCGCTGACGGTAACGCCACAGCTGGCAAGCTGTGGCAGAGCCGCCAGCAGCGGCTCGGTGAGAAAGGCTGGCTTGTTGGTGACGATGCCCCAGGGCAGCTGCTTCTCGTCGAGCCACTCGATGAGATCCACCATCCCCTCATAGGGGCGGGTGCCGACACAGAGATTGGCTGCGTAGTAGTCGAGCAGGGCATTGCGCAGGCGGGTTGCCCCCAGCTCTTCCAGCAGATCGTCGCCGAGCCCCGCCCTGAGCAGCCCGAGGGCGCCGTGGGAGGTGATCTGGCGAATGATATCGTCAGAAAGCGGCGCAAAGCCTTCGCTTATCAGCACGTGATTGACGGCTGCGCCCAGATCCGGCGCCGTGTCGAGCAGGGTGCCGTCCAGATCGAACAGCACACAGCCGAGGGGCTGCGGGTGAGAGGCGCTCATCAGCCGTGCTCCGGGCGGATGAACTCCACCATATAGTTGACGTCGACGTTGCGACCGAGCCGGAAGCTGTTGGAGAGTGGCGCGTAGTGGACGCCGCTCATGTCGCGCACCAACAGGCCTGCGGCTTCACCCATGCGACAGAGTTCGGCGGGCATGATGAACTTTTTATGGTCGTGAGTCCCCTTGGGCACCATCTTCATCAGGTACTCGGCGCCAAGGATCATCATCAGATAGGATTTGGGGTTGCGGTTGATGGTGGAGACAAAAACACGGCCACCCGAGCGAACCAGGGCCGCGATGGCGCGCAGCACCGAGGCAGGATCAGGCACGTGCTCCAGCATCTCCATGCAAGTGACCACGTCATATTGGCCGGGCGCTTCTTCAGCGTGTGCTTCGGCAGTGATCTGGCGGTACTCGAGCTCGACCCCCTGCTCCAGGGCATGCAGGCGAGCCACACCAAGGGGCTCCTTGCCCATGTCGATACCGGTCACCTGTGCCCCGCGGCGCGCCATGCTCTCGGCGAGGATGCCGCCGCCGCAGCCGATGTCGAGCACGCGCTTGCCAAACAGGCCGCCGCTCTTGTTGGTTATCCAGTCAAGGCGCACCGGATTGATCTGGTGCAGTGGCTTGAACTCCCCCTCCATGTCCCACCAGCGAGAGGCGATGGCTTCAAATTTGGCGATTTCGGTCAGGTCGACATTGGCGTCACTGTTCATTTATCGAAGATCCTGTGGCAGGGCGCGCAGAGCGGGTGACTCGCGCGCAATCTATTGTCCTGGCGGGCATTATAACGGACGGACTTTGTCAAACCAGCCCGATTTGTGGCTTAAGGAATCCGCCTTGGTGTGTTACCATGTCGCGCTGTTTAAGCCAAAGAACAACTAATTAGGGATTAAGGCTTTCTATGAGCGATCTGGCCAGAGAGATCACGCCGGTCAACATCGAAGAAGAGCTCAAGAGTTCCTATCTTGATTACGCCATGAGCGTGATCGTAGGACGAGCTCTGCCGGATGTGCGTGATGGCTTGAAACCGGTTCACCGCCGCGTTCTGTATGCAATGAACGAGCTGGGGAACGACTGGAACAAGCCCTATAAAAAATCGGCCCGTGTGGTCGGTGACGTAATCGGTAAATATCACCCGCACGGCGATATCGCTGTGTATGACACCATCGTCCGGATGGCGCAGGATTTCTCCATGCGCTACATGCTGGTCGATGGTCAGGGCAACTTCGGTTCGGTCGATGGCGACAGCGCCGCGGCCATGCGTTACACCGAAGTGCGGATGGCACGCATCTCCCACGAGCTGCTGGCCGATCTGGACAAAGAGACCGTGGACTGGGTGCCGAACTATGACGGCACCGAGATGATCCCGGCTGTCATGCCCACCAAGGTTCCCAATCTGCTGGTCAACGGCTCCTCCGGTATTGCGGTGGGCATGGCGACCAACATTCCACCTCACAACCTCACCGAGATTGTCAACGGCTGCCTGGCGCTGATCGAAAACGGCGACCTCACCATTGACGAGCTGATGACCTACATCACCGGCCCGGATTTCCCCACTGGTGGCATTATCAACGGTCGTTCCGGCATCGTGCAGGCGTACCGTACCGGTCGTGGCTCCATCTACGTGCGGGCCAAGGCTGAAGTGGAAGTGGACGAGAAGACCAGTCGCGAGACCATCATCGTTCACGAAATTCCCTATCAGGTGAACAAGGCTCGTCTGATCGAGAAGATCGCCGAGCTGGTCAAAGACAAAAAGATCGAAGGTATCAGTGCCCTGCGCGACGAGTCCGACAAGGACGGTATGCGCATCGTTATCGAGATCAAGCGCGGCGAGTCCGGCGAGATTGTGCTGAACAATCTCTACAAGCACACCCAGATGCAGACCACGTTCGGCATCAACATGGTAGCGCTCGATAACAACCAGCCCAAGGTGATGAACCTTAAAGAGATCCTGGATGCGTTCCTGCTGCACCGCCGCGAAGTGGTGACCCGCCGGACCGTGTTCGAACTGCGCAAGGCGCGGGATCGGGCACACATCCTGGAAGGTCTGGCGGTTGCGCTGGCCAACATCGATCCGGTTATCGAACTGATCCGTCACAGTGCCACCCCGGCTGACGCGAAAGCGGGCCTGGTTGCCAAGGGCTGGGAGCTCGGCAACGTGGCTGCCATGCTGGAAAAAGCCGGTGACGACGCGGCTCGCCCCGAGTGGCTGGAGCCCGAGTTCGGCATTCGCGACGGTTACTACTACCTGACCGAGCAGCAGGCACAGGCCATCCTTGACCTGCGTCTGCACAAGCTGACCGGCCTTGAGCACGAGAAGATCCTGGAAGAGTATCAGGAGCTGCTGGATCTCATCGCCGAGCTGCTGCACATCCTGGCGAGCCCGGTTCGTCTGATGGAAGTGATCCGCGATGAGCTGCTGGCCGTGCGCGACCAGTATGGCGACGAGCGTCGTACCGAAATCAGCATGTCCAGTGCCGAGATCAACATCGAAGATCTGATCACCCCGGAAGACGTGGTGGTGACTCTGTCCCACCAGGGTTACGTGAAGTATCAGCCGCTCTCCGATTACGAAGCTCAGCGCCGTGGCGGCAAGGGCAAGTCCGCGACCCGGATCAAGGAAGAGGACTTCGTCGAGCGTCTGCTGGTGGCCAACACCCACGACACCATTCTGTGCTTCTCTACCCGCGGCAAGGTCTACTGGCTCAAGGTTTATCAGCTGCCGGAAGCGTCCCGTGGCGCCCGTGGTCGTCCCATCATCAACCTGCTGCCGCTGGAAGAGGGTGAGCGCATCACCGCCATTCTGCCGGTGAAGGAGTATGATGCCGAGAAGTATGTCTTCTTCGCGACCGCCAACGGTACCGTGAAGAAGACCAGCCTCTCCGACTTCAGCCGTCCGCTCTCCTCCGGTATCCGTGCCATCAACCTCAAAGAGGGTGATGAGCTGATCGGGGTGGATATCACCGACGGCAGCAACGAGATCATGCTCTTCTCCGATGCGGGCAAGGTTGTTCGCTTCGCTGAAGGCAGCGGTCGCGCCGATGCGGATGCCAACGATGAGGTCGAAACCGACGACGATGCCGGCAACGACGATGATGGCAGCGACAACGGCGAAGGCACCGAAAGCAAGGGTACCTTCAAGGGCGTGCGTCCGATGGGCCGTACCGCCGCCGGTGTCCGTGGTATCAAGCTGGCTGCTGGCGACAAGGTGGTTTCCCTTATCGTTCCGCGCGGCGAAGGTGCCATCCTCACCGCCACCGAGAACGGTTACGGCAAGCGTACCGCACTCGATGAGTACCCGACCAAGAGCCGTGGTACCCAGGGCGTTATCTCCATCAAGGTGGACGATCGCAACGGCAAGGTCATCGATGCCATCCAGGTTGAAGAGACCGATCAGATCATGCTGATCACCAACGGCGGCACTCTGGTGCGTACCCGTGTGGCCGAGGTGAGCATTATCGGTCGCAACACCGGTGGTGTGCGTCTGATCCGTACCGGTGAAGACGAAACCGTAGTCGGTTTGCAGCGCATCGCCGAAAGCGATGAAGACGAGAACGATGCAGTGGTTGCTGAGGGTGAGGTGTCCGAAGGCACTGATTCCGCAGCAGACGCCGCCGGTTCCGTTGATGGCGAGGCGGGCGACGAGTAATCGTTCCCCCTTGCTGCAGCAGATAAAAAGAGCGACCTTGTGGTCGCTCTTTTATTTTCTTCGCCTGTGTATTTTCTTTACCTGGGCCCGAGATGCCGGGGCATCATTACTCCTGCAGCCACATTCTGGCGCTGCGCGCAGGGATCGCCAGCCGTACCCACTGGCTCTGCACATTGATCACCGCATTCTGATCGAGCACATCCCGGTAGTTGCGATACCAGTTCATCTCGTATTTGGCGGTATCGAGCCAGTACTCCTGCTCCTGCCCGCATTTGTTGATGCCAACCAGCCCCTGCTTGCCGCGTTTGAACAGTACGAAGCAGTTGTCGCTGCCGACCAGCTGCATCGGTTGCCCTTGTACTGCATTGTGGAAACGGATCATTCCCTTGAGATCGGCGCGCAGGTAGTAGTCCTGCCAGCGCAAGCCATCCTTGTCTCGGGTTTCGCCATGATCGGAGTAGACCAGTGGCGAGCCCCCATCGCGCCCGAGCAGGTAGGCATAGGCCAGCGACTCGTCTGTCTGGTTCAGGATCTGGTAGCGGAAGCCGTCATTGGTGGGGATGTCGTGGGTGACAGCGAAGGTGACCGCACGGTTGCCAGGCAGTGCCTGACCATAAGCCCCCGGATCGGCCAGCAGGTTCATGCTGCCACCGTAACTGAAGGCGCCGCGCAGGGAAGCAAAGAGCGGGAAGTCGTAGGCGCCCTGACCACTGCTGTCGAGGTAGGGCTTGAGGAAGTTTTCATAGTCGCTGTTGCCGGCGCCCCCCGTGGTGATCACCTCGCCAAAGACGTGCATCCCCTGTTTGATTTCGGGAGTGAAGATGGCGTTGATCTGGTAATCACTCATGTGCTTGACCGCATCGACCCGAAAGCCCTTTATTCCCATCCCCTTGAGCGCCTGCAGGTAGGCCTGCTGCTGGCTCACCACCCAGTTGTTGGGGTCAAGATCCGGCAAGCCCTTGTCACCGGGTCCACCGCACAGCCGCCAGTACTGGACATGGCCCGGATTGTTCCAGTCGGTGATGCACCCTTCCGGATGAAAATCCTGACCGGAGAGGAGGTTTTGCCCCAGATCGCCAAACAGGTTCTGGCGCTCGAAGTAGCTGGGGTTGCTGGCGTAGCTCTGCAGCAGCTCGTTGCCGGGATAGTTGAGATCGCTGCGCTTCCAGCTTTCGTTGGCCATGTGATTGAGCACCACATCGGCGTAGACGGCGATACCTCGCGCCTTCATGGTGGCGATCAGCTGCTCGAGATCCTGCTTGTTGCCAAGGGGGGAGTCGACAAGGCGCAGATCCTGGGGTTGGTAACGGGCCCACCACTCGTTGCCCGAAGACTTCAGTGGCGGTGAGATGAGCACCTGTTTATAGCCGGCACTCTTGATGAGATCGGCTTTGGCGGTCACTTCACTGTACTTCCAGTTGAAGGCGTGCAGTATGACATCGGCGTGCGCCAAGGGGGCGATCAGCATACCTGCGATCGCCAGCATTCCCGCTGTGTGTTTCATTGTTATTTCCCTTTCTTGTTGTTGTGACTATGCCTGAAATGGGCAGAGCAGCTTTGGCACAACCAGGGTCAATCACAATCGCATTCCGGTGGATTTGTGATGGATTTCAAGGTGAGTTCGCTGAAGTTGTGAGCAGTTTCAGATTTCAATGGTTCTGGTTGCTATGCTGCCGAGGTGACGTTTTTTAGTAATTTGTTTGTCACTGGCGTGTCATCACAGCGCGTTATCTTGTCCGGCGAGTGATGCATTCTGACATCACACTCAGCGTGGTTCACATTGACCGCACAGGAGCTGCACATGACCAGTTGGATAACCTGGGAGATCTGGTGGAGTCGGGTATGGGGTGACGCAGAGTTGCCAACCCGTGGTGACGAGTCGCTGGAAGTGGCCCATGAGCCGTCACGACTCCCGGCAGAACTGTTGGAGCAGGGCAGGGATGAGCGCGCACCCTGAAGGCTTGCATGTTACATCGCAGCCCTTGGCTTTTTAGAAGAGTGTCAGCTGTTCGCCCGGGCGGATAAAGAGATCCTCCCTTAATTGAACATGGCGCTTGCCAAGACCCAGCCGCTTGTTGATCAGGCGAAAGCGCTGGGACAACAGGTCGGCAAAGTGTCCCTCACCACGCATCCGCGTGCCAAAGGTTGCACTGTTGAGCCCGCCACCGCGGCTGGCCCGCAGCTGGTTCAAAATTGCCTCCTTCTGGCCGGGATAGTGCTCATCCAGCCAGTCACTGAACAGCGGCGCCAGCTCGTGAGGCAAGCGCAGCAGAATATAGTCGGCGCAACAGGCGCCAGCGTTGGCTGCCGATTTGATGATTTGCTCCAGCTCCGGCTCATTGAGCCTCGGGATCATCGGGGCTGCTAGCACACCAACCCGTACCCCGGCGCTGGCCAGCTTCTCGACCACTTTCAAGCGACCGGCGCCCGTGCTGGCGCGGGGCTCCAGCTGTCGCCGCAGGGTTTCGTTCAAGGTTGTCACCGACACCATCACCTGACAGAGCCCCTCTCTGGCGAGTTCGCTCAGCAAGTCGAGATCGCGCAGGATCATGGCGCTTTTGGTGATAAGTCCCACCGGATGGCGATGGGCCAGCAGCACTTCCAGCAGTTGACGGGTGAGACGATAGCGCTGCTCAACAGGCTGGTAGGGGTCGGTATTGGCGCCGATGACGATGCTCTGTGGCTGATACGCAGGTTTGGCAAACTCCCGGCGCAGCAACTCGGCTGCATTGAGCTTGGCAAACAGTTTAGTTTCGAAATCGAGGCCGGGGGAGAGTTCCAGATAGGCGTGGCTGGGCCTTGCATAGCAGTAGATGCAGCCGTGTTCGCACCCCTGATAGGGGTTGATGGAGCGGCCAAAAGGCACATCCGGCGAGCTGTTGTAACTGATAATGCTGCGGGCCTCTATTTCGCGTACTTCTGTGCCGGGGGCAGAGGCTGTGAAGGCGGCATCCCAATCGGAAGAGTGCCAGCCATCGTCGACCGTCTCGAGCCTCGGGCCGCTGAAACGGTGGTCGATATTGTGGTTGCTGCCTCGTCCGGCCATGAATTTCATCTTTACTGTATGCGTATACAGTTATTCTGTGATCATCGCTCACCAAAGACAAGTCTCTTTGTCACTACCCGACTTTAAATTGCATCGGTAGGTCATCTCTGGCTTGATCCGGCGGCTACATTTCGTTTACATAAACAAAATGCGAACTGGATCACGGAAATCGATATGAGCCCAACCACGACTCGCTGGCTGTTCATTGCGCTGATCGCCCTGGTTATCTGGCGGCTTGTTCCGCTCACCACGGAGCAGGAGCTGGCATCGGCCAACCGTGCCTGGCGAACCGGCCATTTTGATGAGGCAACCCGGATCTGGTCGCCGCTGGCCGAGCAAGGGCAACCAAGGGCACAGGCGCTGATGGGCTGGAGCCATGAAGTGGGGCAGGGGAGTGAGCAGGATATCAATCGGGCCATCACACTCTATCGTCAGTCGGCGCAGGCGGGCGATCCCTTTGGCCAGTACCGGTTGGCGGACGCCTATTTGCGCGGCGCTGGGGTGAAGCGGGATCTGGGCGAAGCCTTTCACTGGATGGATCTTGCCGCCCGCAATGGCGATGTGCCGGCGATGCTGAAAGTCGGGGTGCTCCATCTGATGGGGGCGAGCGGGCGTGTCGATCTCTCGCAGGGGAAGCAGTGGCTCTATCAGGCGGCGCAAAAGGGCAACAAACTGGCGCTGCACGTGCTGCAGCAACTGGCCCTGGCCGAGGAGGGGGCCAGCGATTTTGACTTCAACTGGCAGCCGCTGCTTGGTGAATAGTCGGCAAGCGTCTCATTTAACTGTAGAAAATCTCATCAAACCCGATACAGCCACGGTTACTTCTGGTAGCATGGGGCCGTTTTGGCTTGGTTTGTCACCTTGAACCTTTCGTTCGGATGGCGGGCCGTCTTCGCAAAGTGCTGTGGAGAACCAGAACATCACCTTTTTGAATCTCTTTTCCATCCCGCATGTGACCTTTGGTAGGGGTCACCACTGTATAAGGAAACATATAATGCCAATCATTACTCTGCCTGACGGCAGCCAACGTCAATTTGCCCACTCTGTTTCCGTCATGGATGTGGCTGCGGACATCGGTCCCGGTCTCGCCAAGGCGTGCATTGCCGGTCGGGTAAACGGTGAACTGGTGGATGCGTGCGAGCTGATCGAAGCCGATGCCTCGCTGGCCATCATCACTGCCAAAGACGAAGAAGGTCTGGACATTCTGCGCCACTCCTGCGCCCACTTGCTGGGTCATGCTATCAAGCAACTCTGGCCCCAGACCAAGATGGCCATCGGTCCTGTCATCGACAACGGCTTCTACTATGACGTTGATCTTGACCGTACCCTGACCGATGAAGATCTGGCTGCCCTGGAAGAGCGCATGCTGGCGCTGGTAGCCAAGGATTACGACGTTATCAAGAAAAAGGTCTCCTGGCAGGAAGCGCGCGACGTGTTCGCTGCCCGTGGCGAGACCTACAAGGTCGAAATCTTGGATCAGAACATTGCCCGTGATGACAAGCCCGGTCTTTATCATCACGAAGAGTACATCGACATGTGTCGTGGCCCGCACGTGCCCAACATGCGTCACTGCCACCACTTCAAGTTGCTGAAGATGTCCGGCGCCTACTGGCGTGGTGACTCCAACAACAAGATGCTGCAGCGTATCTACGGTACTGCCTGGGCTGACAAGAAACAGCTCAAGGCCTATCTGCAGCGTCTGGAAGAGGCCGCCAAGCGCGACCACCGCAAGATCGGCAAACAGCTCGACCTGTATCACATGCAGGAAGAGGCGCCGGGCATGGTGTTCTGGCACAACGATGGCTGGACCATCTTCCGTGAGCTGGAAACCTTCATCCGCGGCAAGCTCAAAGAGTACGACTATCAGGAAGTGAAAGGTCCGTTCATGATGGATCGCGTCCTGTGGGAGCGTTCAGGTCACTGGGAGAAATATGCCCAGGCCATGTTCACCACCCAGTCCGAGAACCGCGAGTACGCCATCAAGCCGATGAACTGCCCGGGTCACGTCCAGATCTTCAACCAGGGTCTGAAATCCTACCGTGATCTGCCGCTGCGTATGGCCGAGTTTGGCTCTTGCCACCGTAACGAACCGTCAGGCTCCCTGCACGGTCTGATGCGGGTGCGCGGCTTCACTCAGGATGACGCGCACATCTTCTGTACTGAAGAGCAGATCATGGAAGAGGTCTCCGGCTGTATTCGCATGGTCTATGACGTCTACGGCACCTTTGGCTTCGAGAACATCGTGGTCAAGCTCTCCACTCGTCCGGAACAGCGTATCGGCTCCGACGAAATGTGGGATCGTGCCGAGCAGGCACTGGCGGAAGCGCTGGAGCTCAACGGTCTGAAATACGATCTGCAACCGGGTGAAGGTGCCTTCTACGGTCCGAAGATCGAATTTACCCTGCACGATTGTCTTGATCGTGCGTGGCAGTGTGGTACCGTGCAGCTCGACTTTGCCCTGCCGGGCCGTCTGGGCGCCACCTATGTAGGTGAAAATAACGAGCGCCACGTGCCAGTCATGATCCACCGTGCGATTCTGGGCTCCATCGAGCGCTTTATCGGTATCCTGACTGAAGAGTACGCAGGCCTGTTCCCGGCTTGGCTGGCTCCGACCCAGGCAGTGGTCATGAATATCACCGACAATCAGGCCGAATATGCAGTGAAAGTAGCCAAAGCATTGAATGATGCGGGCCTTCGTGCAAAAGCGGACTTGAGAAATGAGAAGATTGGCTTTAAAATCCGCGAGCATACTTTGAAACGAGTACCTTTCATGCTGGTCTGTGGCGATAAAGAAGTTGAAGCCGGCCAGATTGCAGTACGTACTCGTAAAGGGGCTGACCTGGGCACTTATCCTGTTGAAGAGTTCATCGCTCTGTTGACCCAGGAAGTTCAGACCCGCGGACAAAAGAAAGTGGAGGAATAAGCTATAAAAGGCGGAAAAAAACTGGGCAAGCAACCGCAAGCCCGCGCTCACCGGATCAATGAAGAGATCCGTCTGAAAGAAGTTCGTTTGGCTGGTCTGGATGGCGAAGCACTTGGCATCGTTTCTATCCAGGAAGCACTGAACTTGGCCGCTGAGGCCGAAGTGGATCTGGTCGAGATCAGTCCGAACGCTGAGCCGCCCGTTTGCCGGATCATGGATTACGGCAAATTCCTCTACGAAAAGAGCAAAACCACCAAAGAACAGAAGAAAAAGCAGAAAGTCGTCCAGGTCAAGGAAATCAAATTCCGTCCTGGCACTGACGAAGGCGACTATCAGGTAAAACTACGCAACCTGGTTCGCTTTCTGGAAGACGGGGACAAGGCTAAGGTCACCCTGCGCTTCCGTGGTCGTGAAATGGCACACCAGGAACTTGGTATCAAGGTTCTGGAGCGCGTCAAGAACGATCTGGAAGAGTTGGCCGTAGTCGAATCGTTCCCGAAAGTCGAAGGCCGTCAAGCTGTGATGGTTCTCGCACCTAAGAAGAAATCTTAAGGCCCACAAGAAATTGACTCATGGGGCTCGCCCCATGAGTCGGTTCGCCTTGCGATTTTGTTGTCACTCACAATGCGGAGTATGAAATGCCGAAGATGAAAACCAACCGGGGCGCCGCAAAGCGCTTCAAGAAGACTGGCTCAGGTCGCTTCAAGTGCAAGCACAACCACCTGCGTCACATCCTGACCAAGAAGAGCAGTAAGCGTAAGCGTCAGCTGGGACCGAAGTTCTTTGTTTCCGCTGCCGACCACAAACGTGTTGTCGCTTGTCTGCCGTACGCATAAGGGGGGATGTGAAAAATGCCAAGAGTTAAACGTGGTGTGACTGCTCGTGCTCGTCACAAGAAAGTAATGAAAGCCGCCAAGGGTTACTACGGCGCCCGTTCCCGTGTTTACCGCGTAGCGGTACAAGCGGTAACCAAAGCTGGTCAGTATGCCTACCGTGACCGTCGCCAGAAAAAGCGTCAGTTCCGTCAACTGTGGATTGCGCGTATCAACGCTGCTGCCCGTCAGAACGGTCTGTCCTACAGCCGTCTGATCAACGGTCTGAAGAAGGCTTCTATCGAGATCGATCGCAAGATCCTGTCCGATATCGCCGTTCACGACAAGCTGGCTTTCACCGCCCTGGTTGAAAAAGCTAAAGCAGCTCTGGTCTAATCCAGCTCTGTTATAAAAAATAAAGGAGGTTCAGGCCTCCTTTTTTGTCGGTGTAATATTTGATTTCAGTATATATATTCACTAGTAAACTAAATAAAATTGAAATTATTAATTCAAAATTATAAATCAAGTTTGATCTTATCTATCTAGCGTAATAATTTTTTCGTAACTTATAGTTACGCTGCCTTTGCGATTTTTCATCAATATTCATCTTGGTGCCTATCCTAGTTATATATAGTTATACCTAAAACTATTCTTTGCATTGTTTAATAACCACTAGGGTTAAAAGTCCAGAATCTGCGGGGTTTTGGTGTTATATTGATGCTGAAATTTCCAATAAGATAACATTGAGGTAAGAACAGATTTTACATTTTAACTTTAATATTGATAAGTTTGTTTTAAAATTAATGAACTATTGTTCTCATATGTATTGGAATTCTTGTAACAAGAGCTGATGTTTGTTCAGCTTTTAGCAAGGTCGAAATTCCTATAATGAAATTTTTGTCTGACCATCAACTGGAAGTTTTATGAAAAAATTCTTTTGATCCTTGCTGCTATCGTTATGCTTCCCTGCGCTAATGCGGCTCCAGAGTTCAAAGAGGGGGTCAACTATGATGTCCTCAAGCAAACAGCTACTGCTCAACCAGAGGTATTGGAGTTTTTCTCTTACTACTGCCCGCCATGTGCGAAATTTGAACCCATCGTTGAGCAGTTACAACATGACCTCCCCAAAGAGGTAGCGATCAGGAAGAATCCGGTCGCTTTTTTTGGGCGCGATATGGCCCAAGAGATGCAACGGGCTTATGCAACCTCAACACTACTTAATGTTGAAAGCAAGTTAACTCCATCACTCTTTCATAAAATCCAGGTACAGCGCCAAGCTCCACAAAATCGTGATGATATTAAAAAGCTCTTTGTAGAGAATGGCGTACAGGTAGAGGCATTTGATAAAACGGTTGATAGCTTTGCAGTTTCATCCATGGTAAGTCAGTTCGATCGTAACACAGAGAAATATAATATTCGTAGTACCCCGACATTTATCGTCAACGGCAAGTATATGCTAAAGATTGAGTCTATCAACTCACAAGAGCAGTTCACCCAATTGATCAAATATCTTTTGGCAAAGGATGCATAATTTAATTTGCTCGGATATAACGAGAGTTATTAACTCGCTTTGTTATTTTAAATAAAATAATACAAGAGATGATGTTGAGTCATCGGCATCATCTCTTTTTATTGGAGGTAGATCTCATAGCGTCTCCGACAGATAATCAACGTTTATATTTTGTGGTTTATAGCAGGTCTTTCCCGTGATCGTATTGGAGTAGCCAAACAGGGGAGGGGGGGTGATGCCCTTTATAAGCGATTATCGGGTTAACTGTCGGGTTGTATAGTATCTATCACCCTGATTCGTCCTATGGACACATCAGCAGTGACCCGCGCCAGCGTCAGAACCGTGATACAAGACCGCAGACCAGATGTCGGGTAGTGGGAACTCTACCTGGTATGTGGAGCCTCTGTATTTCTTTGTGTTTGACGGCGATCCATTGGCTTCCACGCTCATGCTCATAAGGTCGGATGGACCTATACGACACGACTTCATAGGGCGTATATATGCCAACAAACTTGGTGTTGATAACACTATTTGGAACAAGGGTAGGGGGAATTCGAGACTCACTTGATATAACAAAATGATTTCTAGGGAGAAAAGGGCGCCTTAACTATGGTCAGCGAAGGGGCTTTTTTTGTATTATTCCCCTCTTGACCTTATTTAGCCTAAAGGCTCCTGTACCGGGAGTGGTGACGAGGAAGACATGCAACAGCTTGAAGAAGTAGTCGGCCAAGCCAGAGCCGAAATTGAGGGCGTAAGCGACATCGCCGCCCTCGACGAAATCCGGGTCAAATATCTGGGTAAAAAGGGCTTTTTTACCGAGCAGATGAAGGGCCTGGGTGCCTTGTCCGCTGAAGAGCGTCCCGCCGCGGGCGCCGTGATCAACCAGGCCAAACAGCAGGTTCAGGATGCCCTGAACGAGCGTCGTGAAGCCCTCGAAATCGCTGTGCTGAATCAGAAGCTGGCTGCCGAGACCATCGACGTCAGCCTGCCGGGCCGCCGCATCGAGAATGGCGGTCTGCACCCGGTGACCCGCACCATCGAGCGTATCGAGCGCCTGTTTGGCGAGATGGGCTTCAAGGTTGCCCGTGGTCCCGAGATTGAAGATGGTTTCCACAACTTCGATGCGCTGAATATTCCGGCTCACCATCCGGCGCGTACCGATCACGACACCTTCTACTTCAATCCTGATCTGATGCTGCGTACCCACACCTCCGGTGTGCAGATCCGCACCATGGAACATCAGCAACCGCCGATCCGCATCATCGCGCCGGGCCGCGTCTATCGTAACGACTACGACATGACCCACACCCCGATGTTCCATCAGGTTGAAGGTCTGCTGGTTGACGAGCATGCCAGCTTTACCGAGCTGAAGGGCATTTTGCACGATTTCCTGCGCAACTACTTCGAGGAAGATCTGACTATTCGCTTCCGTCCTTCCTACTTTCCGTTCACCGAGCCGAGCGCTGAAGTGGACGTGATGGGCAAGAACGGCAAGTGGCTGGAAGTGCTGGGTTGCGGCATGGTGCACCCGAATGTACTGCGTTCGGTCGGTATCGATCCGGAAAAATACTCCGGCTTTGCCTTCGGCATGGGCGTTGAGCGCCTGACCATGTTGCGTTACGGGGTCAACGACCTGCGTGCCTTCTTCGAAAACGACCTGCGCTTCCTCAAGCAGTTCAAGTAAGGGCGAGAGAACATGAAATTCAGTAAATCCTGGGTGATGGAGTGGGTCCGCACCGAGTTGAGTGACAATGCACTGGCCGAGCAGATCACCATGGCCGGTCTGGAAGTGGACGCCGTGGAAGCGGTGGCTGGCCAGTTCAACAACGTTGTGGTGGGTGAAGTGGTCGAGTGCGCCCAGCACCCGGATGCCGACAAACTGCGGGTGACCAAGGTCAACGTGGGTGAAGCCGAGCTGCTGGACATTGTCTGCGGCGCGCCGAACTGCCGTCAGGGCCTGAAAGTGTGTGTGGCCAAAGTAGGGGCGACCCTGCCGGGTGATTTCACCATCAAGAAAGCCAAGCTGCGTGGCCAGCCGTCCCACGGCATGCTCTGCTCCTTCAGCGAGCTGGGTATCGACGTCGAAGCCGATGGCATCATCGAGCTGCCGCTGGATGCACCCATCGGGACCGATATCCGCGAATACCTCGCACTCAATGACGTCAGCATCGATGTGGATCTGACCCCGAACCGTGCCGATTGCCTCGGCATCGCGGGTCTGGCCCGTGAAATCGGCGTGCTCAACAGCGTTGACGTAGTCGAGCCGACCTGGGCGCCGGCGGTTGCCACCATCGATGCCACCTTCCCGATCCGGGTTGAAGCGCCAGCAGATTGTCCCCGTTATCTGGGCAGAGTCATCAAGGGGCTGAACCTGCAGACCCAGAGCCCGCTCTGGATGCAGGAGAAGCTGCGTCGTGGCGGCATTCGTTCTATCGATGCCATCGTCGACATCACCAACTACCTGCTGCTGGAATACGGGCAGCCGATGCATGCCTTCGATCTGGCCAAGCTGGAAGGGGAACTGGTGGTGCGCCGTGCCCACGCTGACGAGCCGATGACCCTGCTCGACGGCAACGAGGTGAAGCTCAAAGAGAGCACTTTGGTGATTGCCGATGCCAAAGGCCCAGCCTGCATGGCAGGTATCTTCGGTGGCAATCGCACCGGTGTTTCCGAGACCACTACCGACATCCTGCTGGAGTGCGCCTTCTTCGCACCGCTCTCCATCACCGGCCGTGCCCGTGCCTACGGTCTGCACACCGATTCTTCCCACCGCTTCGAGCGCGGGGTGGATCCGGAGCTGCAGGCCAAGGTGATGGATCGTGCTACCCGCCTGCTGCTGGATATCTGCGGCGGCGAAGCCGGTCCGGTCATCGAGGTCAAATCCGATGCTCATCTGCCGAAAGCGGCACCTATCAAGCTGCGTCGCACCAAGCTCGACAAGGTGATCGGTATCAGCGTGGCGGATGCTCAGGTGGTCGAGATCCTGACCCGTCTGGGCATGCAGGTAACCGTTGACGCTGACGGCTGGACCGCGCTGGCCCCCTCCTGGCGTTTCGACATCGCCATCGAGGAAGACCTCATCGAGGAAGTGGCCCGTATCTACGGCTACAACAACATCCCGAACCTGAAACCCGCCGCCTCTCTGGCGATGGTGGAGCAGGCAGAAGGGCAGGTGACCTTGAAGCGCGTGCGTGACCTGCTGGTTGATCGCGGTTTCCAGGAAGCGATCACCTACAGCTTCGTCGATCCCAAGACCCAGCAAACCCTGTTCCCGCAGAGCGACGCCATCGTGCTGCCGAACCCGATTTCGGTCGAGATGTCCGCCATGCGCGTCTCTCTGTTCCCGGGTCTGGTGCAGGCCGTGGTTTACAACCAGAACCGTCAGCAGCCGCGAGTGCGTCTGTTCGAGCAGGGTCTGCGCTTCATCAAGGATGAAAGCGCCGAGAACGGCATCCGTCAGGAGCCGATGCTGGCCGGTATCATCACCGGCAACCAGAGCGACGAGCACTGGGACATCAAAACCCGCGCAGCCGACTTCTTTGATTTGAAAGGGGATCTGGAAGCGGTGCTGGACTTGACCGCCGAAGGAGCCACCTTTACCTTCGAGCGTGCCGAACACAGTGCCCTGCACCCGGGTCAGAGCGCCGCCATTCTGCGCAATGGCGTGGTGATTGGCCACATTGGCGTGATCCACCCGAGCCTCGAGAAGAAGTTGGGTCTGAAGAGCCGCGCCGTCATGTTCGAACTGGAGCTGGACAAGCTGACCCCGGCCAAAGTACCGGTTGCTGCCGAAGTATCCAAGTTCCCGGCTAACCGTCGTGACATCGCCGTGGTGGTTGATCGTCAGGTTCTGGCAGGGGATGTTCTGGCAGTAATTAAAAAAGTTGGCGGAAATCAGGTAGTTGGAATAAACTTGTTTGACGTATACCAGGGTGCTGGTATGGCTGAGGACAAGAAGAGCCTGGCCATCAGTCTTGTATTGCAAGATACCCAGCGCACCCTGGAGGAGAAAGAGATTGCCGAGACCGTAGACAATGTCGTGCGGGCCCTTGGTGAAGAGTTGAATGCATCCTTGAGGGATTGATCTATGGCGCTTACCAAAGCCGACATTGCAGAGCACCTGTTCACCCAGCTCGGGATGAGCAAGCGTGAAGCCAAAGATATGGTGGAAGCCTTCTTTGAAGAGATCAGACAAGCGCTTGAGCGTGGTGAACAAGTCAAAATCTCAGGCTTCGGTAACTTTGACCTTCGTGAGAAGAATCAGCGTCCCGGACGTAACCCCAAGACTGGCGAGGATATTCCTATCAGCGCCCGTCGCGTGGTGACCTTCCGGCCTGGCCAGAAACTCAAGGCCAGGGTAGAAAATGTTGAACCCAACGAGTGATAAAAAGCCAGGCAAATGCCTGGCTTTTACTTATCGATGATAAAAAAATCTCTATTATTGCTGGGAGCCATGCTGGCCATGCCACTGCAGGCCATGATGCTTCCCCTTGATCCGGCAACCCAGGCTTACCTTCGCTCCATCAAAGAGCTCAAGGTGTGCTACCCCGCTGCACTTCCCCCGCCTTATGTCACCCCTGATGGTGGCTTGCTAAAAGATCGCCTGCTCCGTCTTGCCGATATGTTGCCTGTGCCATTGAAGCTCTCCGAGATGGCCGACTGGCAGGCTGCCCGCGCCGCCTTGCAGCGTGGTGCATGCGACATTATCCCCCACATCGGCACCCTGGGTAGAGAGGAGACCGGCCTGTTGGTCAGCCGTCCGATGATGGAGACGGATGCCGCCATTCTCTATCGGGGTGATCTTCGTCAGGCAACGTTTCTGGTCTCTTCCGCCACGGATACCAGAGCAATTTTGCGTGAATTGCATCCGGGGGCTGAGCTCAGAACCCTGAGGAGAGGGGAGAGTATCTATTCAGCTCTTGAGGGAGAGAAGAACTCCGCCTATCTGGGGGACTATCTCCAGCTGCGCTACCTGATGCGCGAATATCCTGCCGATGGCCTGCGTCTGCGCCGTCTGCTTGGTGATGAGCGGGTGGTCAGCTATCGCCTGATGATGCGCAACGATCCCGAGCTGGCCAAGTTTGTCGATACCCTCATTCGTTATATGCCCGCCGGTACCCTCTATACCGACCTGAGCCGCTATATGGATCAGGGGGCGCTCTATATCAACCGACTCCATTTCAATGACGCCGAACAGGCCTGGCTTTCTGGCAGAAGGCGGGTCGTGCGTCTGGTGATGAACCCGCAGCTGATGCCCTACAGTGGCATTAACGATCAGGGCGAAGCAAAAGGGTGGAGCGCAGATATTCTGAATTGGGTAACTCAGGAGAGTGGCCTCAAATATATGCTGGTGCCGGCGGCCACCAAGGCCGAGGCGATAGAGAAGCTGCGCAGCGGTGAGGCCGACATGATGGCCGGTTTGCCGGAGTCTCCCGAGCTCGCCGATGACTTTACTTTCAGCCGGATGATCTCCATCAACCGTTTTGCTCTGATCAGCAAGCGCGCCATCAGCGCAGACAAATTCTCCCAGCTGGGCAAACAGCGAATCCTGGTACCTGAATCGCTCTACGATCCCTCTCTGCTGGCACAGCTGGGTGATCAGGAATGGGTCCGCACCGATGACCTGAGCCAGGGGATCACGTTGCTGCAGCAAGGCAAGGCTGACGCCATGCTGAGCGAGCTGTACCAGTTGCAATATCCGCAGCGTACCCATCTGCTGGAAGGGCTTCAGATCAAGGAGCTGGATGACAGATTCGGACTCGGCTTTGCCATTCGCAAGGATCAGACCGAGCTGGCTGGCGTGATAGACAGAAACCTGATGGCCCTGACCAATACCCAGATCGACGAACTTAACCAGCGTTGGCGCCGTCTGGTGGTGATGCAGCAATCCGGAATCAGTTATGGTGCCTGGTTTGGCTCCATCGCGCTAGCGCTGCTGATCAGTGGTATCGTGATCGGGGTGATCTGGCGTTCGCGCCAGCAGCTGGCCCGCGAGGTCGCCCAGCGGCAGGCGGCAGAAAAAGCGCTGGCAATCGAAAGTGAGCTGCGCGAAACCATGTTTCAGGCCCTTCCTGTTCCCGTCTATTTGCGTAATGAACAGGGAAGGGTGATCAAATCCAACAAGCAGGGGCACCGGCTTTCACTGCGTTACGGCACGGAACTGCTGCTGCCCGAGGTGCAATCACAAAAGAGCGAAGGGGAGCTGAGTCTTGGCGAGCAGGTGTTTGCCTATGTGCAGCATCCGCTGCGACTGGAGAAACAGGCGCCAGCAACCGATCTTATTGCCTTGTCCGATATCAGCGCCCTGCGCCAGCAGGCCCGCATTCTGCGTCAGGCTGAGCGACGGCTGCGTGCCTTGACCAATACCGTGCCCGGGGTGGTGCTGCAATTCCTCCTGGTTCAGGAGAGCGTGGGCACCATCGAGTTTATCAGCCGTGGCTGCTACGAGTTGTTGGGGCTGGCCAGCCAGCAGATCCGCCGTGAACCGGCTCGGGTGCTTGACCTGCTGGAGCGCGAAGATTTGCAACTGGCGCGCAGTACCATGTTCGCCATGCTGCATGAGGGCAAGCCCTTCGTCTGTACCCTGCGCTATCACCATCCCGAGCAGGGTCTGCGCTGGTTGCAGCTCTCCGGGCGTGGTCGCAGCCAACCACAGGGGTGGCGAATCTATGCGGTCATGCAGGATGTGACGGCGCGGGTTGAACAGGAGCAGGCTCTGCAACTCTCGCATGAAGAGGCACAGCAGGCGGTGCAGGCCAAGGGACGTTTTCTGGCGGCCATCAGCCACGAGATCCGCACTCCGATGAACGCCATTCTCGGCCTGCTGGAGTGGCTCGCCAGCACCCCGCTCTCCCAGGAGCAGGGCTCGGCGCTGGCACGGATCCGTCAGGCCGGGGACGAGTTGCTCGGCCTGCTCAACGATGTGCTCGATTTCAGCCGCAATGAGAACAGCAAATTGTCGCTCTCGCCCCAGCCGACCGATTTCACCGAGCTGTGCGAACATGTGGCGGCGGTGCACTGGACCAAAGCCAGAGCCAAGCAGCTGCAATTGCGTTTGCAGCTTGATCCGGCGATGCCCGCCTTGCAGACCCTCGATCCCCATCGTGTTCAGCAGGTTCTGCACAACCTGCTCTCCAATGCGATCAAGTTCAGCCATCGTGGCGAGGTGGTGCTCTGGGCCGAGAGTATGGGCTCGACCCTGCGTTTTGGTGTGGATGATCAGGGGCCGGGTATTACCGACGAGATGCGACCAACCCTCTTCATGCCGTTTGAACAGTTCGCGGTGGCGGGGCAGCTGAGGGCGCCTGGGACCGGCCTCGGGCTCGCCATTTGCAAGCAGCTTATCGAGCAGATGGGGGGGCTTATAGATGTCGAACCCAGAGCGGGAGGCGGCAGCCGCTTCTTCTGCGAGTTGCCGCTCAAACTGCTCAAACAGGCACATCATTGGCAGCCCAAGGTGCGAGAGCTGGCGCTCTCACTGCCACCTGATGAGGTGAAGCAACTCGCTCCCTGGTTGGCAAGATTCGGGGTTGAGGTATCTGGCACGGCAAACCACAGGTTGCAGGCTCAGGTCGACGAGAAGGGATTCTATTACTGGGAGTGGCAGGGGGAACCCTGGGTGCCCGGTACCGTCATCAATCTGTTGCAACCCAGGCTGGATGTCACAGAGCCCTCTTCGGCAACCCGCCCCGGTCTTGGCATGCGGGTGCTGCTGGTAGAAGATCACGATGTCAATCGGGAGCTGATCAAGCTACAGCTGGGACAGCTGGGGGCCGAGGTGCTGACCGCTGCCAATGGCCAGCTGGCACTCGATGTACTGGCCGATCACGAGGTAGATCTGGTGTTGACCGATCTGCAGATGCCGGTTATGAATGGCGCCGATCTCTGCCGCAAGCTGCGTGGCTCGCCTCGCTGGCGCAATCTGCCTGCCTATGTGATCACTGCAGATCTCAGTGAACAGGCGGCTATCGAACTGCAATCGTGCGGTTGCAACGGGCATCTCGACAAGCCTGTCGCGTTAAGGGAGCTGGCCGCCATGCTGCACCAGCTTGGCAAGAAAGAGGGGACGATTGCCAAGCCTGCAGCAGCTTCATCGCTGCTCTCAAAAGAGCTGGCACAGCTCTATCTGGATACAACCAGAGCCGATCTGGCGGCTCTGGAGCAGTGTCTGGCAAATAAGGATGAGCAAGGGGTGAATGCCGCTTTACACAAATTGAAAGGGGCCGCCAGAATGGTAGGAGCAACCGCCATCGTCACTGTTATTGACGAGTGGCAGCAATCGAAGCACAGCGAATTGGCTGTCAGGTTAACCCGGGCGCTGGATGGGGTCAGCCAGCATTTGACCAAGAGGGCTGAAGATGATCATCACTGATGAAGAACTGCTGGCGCTGCTTAACTCGGAAGATCCCGGGTTGGCCGGTTTTCGTCCTATTGCGCTCTATGCTCTCGATTGCGCCTCTTACGAGATGGCCAAGCAGGCGACGCTGCCAAATTATGTGGCGCTGCACCGCACCCAGCCTGATGCCTGCTGGCAGTGGGAGGGGCTCTTCTCGGCGGGGGCCATCGCGCTCTATGATCCCGACTCGCACCGTACGGCGGATTACTTTCCCCAGCTTCAGCTGCATAACGGTATCTACGCCATCGAAGAGGATTGGCAAGGGGGCCTGCTGTCCAGCTATCAGGCGTGGAGCAACTGGCTTGCTGCCAGCCGGATCCTGCTGCTGGAAGATCACCCGTTTCAGGGGATGCAGTTGCAGCAAACCATCGCCGGACTGGGGCTGACCTGTCACTGGGTGCAGGATGAGCAAGCCTGCCTTGCCGCGCTGGGTGAGGGAAGCACTCGTCTGCTCATCTGCGATCTCAGTCTGGTGGATC
This sequence comes from Aeromonas sp. FDAARGOS 1410, assembly GCF_019048745.1. Lineage (NCBI taxonomy): Bacteria > Pseudomonadati > Pseudomonadota > Gammaproteobacteria > Aeromonadales > Aeromonadaceae > Aeromonas > Aeromonas sp. FDAARGOS 1410. The sequence continues at coordinate 2,676,203 of NZ_CP077401.1, forward strand.
AGGATGCCATCAGCCTGCTGATGGGCCAGCCACAGTTGCAGTCAGACGGACTGCCGATCATTTTGCTCTCCGCCCATGAGCAAACCCTGATAGACGGTGCTCGTCGCCTGCTGCACGATGCCGGCTTCAATATTCTGGCGGCGCTGGCCAAACCGCTCGATTGCGACGAACTGCTCAGGTTGCTGCGCGGTCTCTATCTTGGCCCGCTGCGCCAGCGCCGACTGAGCGGTCAGCGCCGCACCATCACGACCTGGCAGGGTCAGGTATTGGGACAACTGGGCCTGCTCTCTAGCCCCACCACTTCAGCACCTGTCTGGCTGGCCGTAAGCGGCTTGCCACCTCGTTGGGAGCGGCTCAAGGAGTGGCTGGCGGAGCAGTCGCGAACTCCGTCCGAGCTGACGCTGCTTATCCATCGCCGTGATCACCTGCTCAGCAATCCTGATCGTTTTGCGCTGGTGCTGCAGGCCAGTCTGGCGGGGAGCAAGCTGGCGCTCCTGCTCGACAACAACCAGCATCTGCCGTTCGATCTGCTGGAGCGGCTGCCGCTGCAATCCTTGCTGCTGGGGCAGGGGATGCTCTCCGATATCGAGTCGTTGAGCGCTGATTCGCTGCTTGGCCGCTTTATGGCGCGGGTGCGGGAACTCGGAGTCGACATCTATCTGGATGACCCCTACAACCTGCTTGATGTCGAGATGTGGCAAGAGCGCGGTATCGCGGGGCGCTGGTAGCCTATGCCCCGCTATCTCTGCTGGCCCATGCAGCGGGAGCGTCTGGCCAAAGGGCTGGAGGGGTGGCCTTATCCGGTGGCCCGCTCGGCACTGCCGATTGAGATGAATCTCTCCGGGGAAGCCTGTCTGCTGCGCGAGCAGCTCGGGGTCGAGCCGGCGCAGATGCTGGCCGCCTATGAGGATCTCAGCGCCCAGAGCATTTATCTGCGCTTTATGCGGGCCAAGAGAACCCCCTCGCCAGAGCTGGTATCACACTTTCTCGACTACAACCCGGAGCAGCAGATTGCCCTGTTGCTGACGGATATGGCGGGACGTCCGCTGGCACAGGCCCAATCCATTCGTCGCCGCCTTCATCCTGATCGGGCTGAGTTTTCCTGTATCGTGGCGGATCACTTTCAGCATCGTGGTGCGGGACGGCGGATCTTGCTGGCATTGGCGCTGCTGGCCAGAGCCGGGGGGATTGCCGAGTGGACGGCCGAAGTGCTGGCCCAGAACCGCCCCATGTTGCTGATGCTCAAGCGGTTGGGGCTGCCGCTGACTCTGGTGACTGGTCGCGAGATGGTTTTTGCGCGCCTCGATTTGAGCGTGCTGGACGAGTGGCTGCCTGCAGAGGTTGTCCACGGCATTACTAAGACCAAGGGCGAATAGAGCCACTTTTTACCCTGTGCTAAGGTCACACCTAATGCGCAGGGAGAGACGGAGCATGTTATGGGGCAGACAATCAAAAATATCGTGATCCTCACCGGAGCGGGGATCTCTGCCGAGTCGGGGATCAAGACCTTCCGCGCCTGCGACGGTTTGTGGGAGGAGCACCGCGTCGAGGATGTGGCAACGCCGGAAGGGTATGCCAGAGATCCGGAACTGGTGCAGCGCTTTTACAACTCCCGCCGCAAACAGCTCCAGCAACCTCAGGTACATCCCAATCCCGCCCACTATGCGCTAGCTCGCCTCGAGCGTCTTTTTCCCGGCACCGTGACTCTGGTGACCCAGAATATCGACAACCTGCACGAGAGTGCAGGGAGCAAGAACCTTATCCACATGCATGGCGAACTGCTCAAGGCCCGCTGTCCCGAGTCCGGTCAGGTGATCGAGTGGCGTGGCGAGCTTCATCAGGAGGAACTCTGCTCCTGCTGCCAGTTTCCCCAGCCGCTGCGCCCCCACGTGGTCTGGTTTGGCGAGATGCCGATCGGGCTTGATCGCATCTACAGTGCGCTGGCCCAGTGTGATCTCTTTATCTCCATCGGCACTTCGGGGGCTGTCTATCCGGCTGCCGGTTTTGTGCACGAGGCGGGGTTGAATGGTGCTCACACCATAGAGCTCAATCTCGAGCCGAGCGAGGTGGGCAGCCAGTTCGATGAAAAACGCTACGGGCCCGCCTCCCTGCTGGTGCCGGCCTACGTGGATGAGTTGCTTGAAGTGTGTGGCATCCATCAGCCCAAGCAGATCGAGGGGCACAATTGGATGGAGATGCGCGACCGCTAGAGGCGGCGGCAAAGAGAAAGGCAACTATGAGTCGCCTTTTTTGTTGTTATCTACTTTTGCGCCGACGGCCGGGGGCGCAGGATTGTCTGATCACCAGGTCGGGGTCAACCGTGATCAGGTGGTCAGCCACCGCTTCGCCGTTTATGCGGGCCAGCAGGCGGGTGACGGCGAGGCGTCCCAGCTCCTCTTTGGGCTGGTTGACGGTAGTGAGCGGCGGCGACATAAATTCGGCCAGCGCCACATTGTCGTAGCCGACGATGGAGAGATCGCGCGGGATCACCAGCCCCGCTTGATGGGCGGCGCTGATGGCCCCCATCGCCATCATGTCGTTACAGACAAAGAGGGCGGTGGGCCGCTCGGGCAATGCCAGCAGACGGGTCATCGCCTGATGGCCACTGGCGCAGTCAAAGTCCCCCTCCTGAATCCAGTCAGGATTGACAGTGAGTCCTGCCTCCTGCAGCGCCTGCTCAAAGCCAGCCTGGCGCTGGTTGGCGGGGGCGCGGCTGTGGGGGCCGGTGATGCAACCGATGGCGGTGTGGCCCAGCTCAATCAGATGGCGGGTCGCCAGATAACCGCCGTGGAAGGAGTTGTCGGCGATCAGATCCACATCTTCGCTGACCAGACCCCAATCCATCACCACCACCGGCAGGCTCTTGAGCCAGTCGAGCTGGTTGAACACCTCTTGCTGTCCTTCGCTACACATGATCAGCAGGCCATCGACCCGCTTGCGCAGCATCATCTTGAGGTAGGAGAGGGCGGTTTCCGCCTGACCTTCGGTGTTGCCCAGCATCAGGTTGTAGCCCTGCTCGAAGCAGTAACGCTCCACCCCGCGCACCACCTCGGCAAAGAAGGGGTTGCTGGAGGTGGTGACCAGCATGCCGATACTGTTGGTCTCCTTCACCTTGAGGCTGCGGGCCACCAGACTCGGGGCATAGTTGAGCTCGCGCATGGCGGCGAAGACCCGCTCGCGGGTCTCCTCGGCCACAAAGCGGGTCTCGTTGATGACGTGGGAGACGGTGGTGGTGGACACCCCCGCCAGCGCCGCCACCTCCTTGATATTGGCCATCAGTGCCCCTGCGCAGTCTGCTCAAGCAGGAAGGTGTCGACCTCCTGCTTGCTCGGGATGGAGCTCTGGGCGCCGAACCGGGTGACGGAGAGTGCCGCCGCCCCGTGGGCAAAGCGCACCGCGCTGTGGAAATCGGCACCGGCCAGTTCCGCCGCCAGCAGGGCACCGTTGAAGGTATCGCCCGCGGCAGTGGTATCCACCGCCTTGACCCGAAAGCCCGGGATCAGCTGTTGCTGCTGTGCGTTGCTGCAATAGACCCCCTGCGACCCCAGGGTGATCATCACGTCTGCAATGCCCATCTGGTGGAAACGCGCAGCCGCCTCGCGGGCGCTCGCTTCGTCGGTGACTTTTACGCCGGTCAAAAGCTCGGCCTCGGTCTGGTTGGGGGTGATAAGGTCGACCAGTGCCAATAGCTCAGCGGAGAGCGGGCGGGCGGGGGCGGGGTTGAGCACCACCCGGGTACCGTGGGCGCGGGCCAGGCGTGCAGCTTCATGGACGCTCTCCAGCGGCACTTCCAGCTGCAACAGCAGGGTGTGGGCGGCGGCGATCATCGCTTCGTGGTTTTTCACCACGGCAGGGGTGATGGCACCGTTCGCTTCGGCAGAGATACCTATGCTGTTCTCTCCCTCATCGCTCACATAGATGATGGCGATACCTGTCGGGAGCTTGGGATCGAGCTCGACGGCGCTCACGTCAATACCGTCTTTGGCAAAACCGCTCTTCATCTGGTGGCCAATGGCGTCATCACCGATGCGGGCGATAAAGGAGACTGGGGCGCCAAGGCGGGCGGCAGCAACCGCCTGATTGGCCCCCTTGCCACCCGGTACCACCTGATAGCTGTGACCGGTCAGGGTTTCACCTGGGCGAGGAAAGTGGGGAACGCGCAGCACGTGGTCTGCATTGACACTGCCCAGAACGACGAGACGATTCATGTTGACTACTCCTGATGCATCTTGGCTTGAACACAGTGATTGAGTGAGCCCAAGCCGGGAGGCACCTGAACGAGAGGGAAAAGGGGAGGCGAACCTCCCCTCGATCACTTACTTGCTGACCACTTGCAGCGGTACCGGAATGGATTTCTCGACCGGCTGGCCTTTCAGTACCTTGTCGGCAGTCTCGACGCCGATGGCACCGATCAGGGCCGGTTGCTGGGCCACGGTGGCGGCCAGTTTACCCTTGGCCACGGCGGCTTTGCCATCGTCAGTGCCGTCGAAGCCGACGATCATCACCTCTTTGCCGGCAGCCTGCACCGCGCGGATGGCACCCAGCGCCATCTCGTCGTTCTGGGCGAACACGGCCTGTACGGTCGGATGGGCCGCCAGCAGGTTTTCCATGACGTTCAGACCCTTGGTGCGGTCAAAGTCGGCCGGCTGGGAAGCCAGCACCTGCAGCTTGTTGGCTGCCACGGCCAGGGCAAAACCTTCGCCACGGTCACGGGCGGCGGAGGTACCTGCAATCCCTTCCAGCTGAATGACCTTAGCACCGGTACCCAGTTTTTCGGTGATGAAGTCACCGGCCAGCTTGCCGCCCGCCACGTTGTCGGAGGCGATATGGGCCTTGACCTCACCCTGCGCGGCGCCGCGGTCCAGAGTCAGTACCGGGATGTTGGCGCGGTTGGCCAGACGGATGGCGTTGCCCACCGCTTCGGAGTCGGTGGGGTTGATCAGGATGGCGTTGACCTTGCGCACGGTGAGATCTTCCATGTTGGAGAGCTCTTTGGCCGGGTCATTCTGGGAGTCCAGCACCACCAGCTCGTAGCCAAGCTCCTTGGCCTTGGCTTCGGCACCTTCCTTCATGGTGACGAAGAAGGGGTTGTTGAGGGTGGAGACCACCATCGCCAGGGTATGGTCAGCAGCCTGGGCGGTGCCCAGCACGGACATGATGGCGGCAGCGAGCAGGGTATTGAGCTTTTTCATCATTTCATTCCTTGTGTGTGGCGTGTTTTACGTTGTTATCGGGTACTTTTGTTGTCGACCATCACGGCAAGCAAGATCACGCTGGCCTTGGCGATCATCTGGTAATAGGAGCTGACATCAAGCAGGTTGAGGGCGTTGTTCAGGAAGCCGATGATCAGCGCACCAATCAGGGTGCCCATGATGCGGCCCTTGCCGCCCATCAGGCTGGTACCACCCAGCACCACGGCGGCGATGGCGTCCAGCTCGTAACCCATGCCGGCGGTCGGCTGGGCAGAGGAGAGACGGGAGGTGACGATAAGCCCTGCCAGTGCCGAGAGCGCGCCGCACAGACCATACACCGCCAGCTTCACCCGATCCACATTGATGCCAGAGAGACGGGTGGCCGATTCGTTGCCGCCCAAGGCGTAGATGTAGCGACCGAGGCGGGTGTGATTGAGCATGAACCAGGCCAGCAGAAAGACGATGGCCATCAGCCAGATGGGCACCGGCAGACCGAGCAGATAGCCGGTACCGAGCCAGGCAAAGTGATCGGCGCCGTCACTGAAACCGGTGGAGATGGGGCGACCCTCGGTATAGACCATGGTGATGCCGCGCAGAGCGGTCATGGTGACCAGGGTGGCGATAAATGCCTGCACCTTGCCCTTGGCAATGATGAGGCCGCTGACGCCGCCAAGCAGGGCGCCGGCACCCAGGGTGAGGGGCACCACCAGCCAGATGGGCAGCTCCATCGCTACCATAGTCGCCGCCAGCGCACCGCACAGGGCCAGCACAGAGCCAACCGACAGATCGATGCCGGCGGTGAGGATAACCAGCGTCATGCCGACCGCCATGATGGCGTTGACCGAGGTCTGGCGCAGGATGTTGAGCAGGTTGTCGACGCTGAAGAAGTTGGGATTGAGCGCGGAGACGACACCAATCAGCACCAGCAGGGCGACCAGGGATTTGTTCTCGATCCACCAGGCCTTGTTCATGATGCCGCGGCGGGGAAGGGTTTGGGTTGTCATTGTGCTGCCTCTTGCTCTGCTTGCCACTGTTTACCGACTGCCGCCGCCATCAGCTTCTCCTGATTGGCATCGCGGGTGTTGAACTCTGCGCTGATGCGCCCTTCGTGCATCACCATGATGCGATCGCTCATGCCGAGCACTTCCGGCATCTCGGAGGAGACCAGAATGATGCTCATCCCCTCCTTCTTGAACTGGTTGATCAGCTGATAAATTTCCTTTTTCGCCCCCACGTCGACGCCGCGGGTCGGCTCGTCGAGGATCAGCACCTTGGGCCGGGTCAACAGCCCCTTGGCGATGGCCACCTTCTGCTGGTTGCCGCCGGAGAGCAGCTTTATCAGCTGATCCTGACTCGGGGTCTTGATGTTGAAGAGGCGCACATAGTCGCTCACCGCCTGCCGTTCGGCCTTGCCGTCGATCTTGCCGTTGCTGATGAACTCGTCGAGGGCGCACAGACTCATGTTTTCGCGCACCGACAGCTCCAGCACCAGTCCATCACCTTTGCGATCTTCGGAGATATAGGCGATACCGGCGGCCAGACCATCGGCCGGACTGGTTGGCACCAGCGCGTGGCCATCCACCGTAATGTCACCGGCGCTGACGGGGCTGGCGCCGTAGATCAGCTTCATCAGCTCGGTACGACCGGAGCCCATCAGGCCGCTGAAGCCCAGAATTTCCCCCTGACGCAGGGAGAAGCTCACCCCGCGCACGCCAGGGCCGGCCAGCTCTTTCACCTGCAGGCTGACGGGGCCGAGCTCGCGTTCAAGGCGCGGATACTGCTCTTCCAGCCGACGGCCTACCATCATCTCGATGATCCTGTCTTCATCCAGATCGCTCACCGCCTTCTCGCCAATCCACTTGCCATCGCGCAGCACGGTGACCCGATCGCAGATCTCGAAGATCTCCTTGAGGCGGTGGGAGATATAGACGATGCCGCAACCCTGCTCACGCAGCTCGCGGATAACCGCAAACAGCTGCTCTGTCTCGGTATCGGTCAACGCATCGGTGGGTTCGTCCATGATGATGACGCTGGCATCGAACGACAGCGCCTTGGCAATCTCCACCATCTGCTGTTCGCCGATGGAGAGATCCCCGAGTCGGGTATCCGGCCCGTGTTTGACACCAAGTCGCGCCAGCAGGCCGCTCGCCCGCTCGCGCAGCTGTTTGTGGTCAATGCTGCCAAAACGGGTGCGCGGTTCGCGACCGAGGAAGATGTTGGCGGCAATAGACAACTCCGGCAGCAGGTTCAGCTCCTGATGGATGATGCTGATCCCCTGATCCTGAGAGTCGCGCGGCCCCTTGAAGTGAACCGGTTGACCGCGATAGCTGACGCTGCCCGCATCGGCCTGATAGATGCCGGTCAGCACCTTCATCAGGGTGGATTTGCCGGCGCCATTTTCACCTAGCAGGGCCATCACCTGGCCCGGATAGACCCGCAGGCCCGCTTCGTCGAGGGCGCGCACACCGGGGAAGGTCTTGACGATCCCGGTCAGCTCCAGAATGGGGGAGAGGGGGGAGGTTGTGCTCATTTGCAGCTTCCTTGAAGAGGCCTTCTTTGAAGGATTCAGAACGCCACACCGGCGCAGAGGATCAGGTTGGCGTAGGGAGTCACCTCGCCGCTGCGCACGATTGCCTTGCTCTGACGGGAGCGGGTTTTGAACTCCTCGTGCAGGCAGTATTCGATGGCGATGGGCTTGCCCTGGGCGGTGGCGTGGGCCTCAAGCTGATCGACCAGCGCCTGATGGGCGGCGGGGCTGATCTGCTTGATCTCGGTCGCCATGATCACCTTCTCCACCACCAGATCGGTGAGCAGGGCGGTCAGCACGGTTTCGAGGCTGGGGGTGCCCGCCATCAACGCCAGATCGATCCGCTCCGGCCCTGCCGCAATGGGCAGCCCCGCATCGCAGACGGTGATCTCGTCGGTGTGACCCATCTGTGCCACCAGAGCACTCAGGGGAGCATTGAGCAGTACGCCTCGTTTCATACAGCACCTCATCAGGCTTTCGCCTTCGCAGTTTCTTATCAGGCAACCGGTTACGCAACCGGTTGCGTTATGGCGCAAAGATAGGCTTTTTAGGATGGAAGGGCCACGGCAAAACCACGGAAATGTGAAAACGATCTCAAAGGCGGGGGGAGGAGAGAGAAAGAAGGGTGCCAGCAGAGCCTCGGCACCCTTTCTATTGATTTTTTACTTAGTTGGAGAGGGCTTTGTTGACCGCCGGACGGGTCAGCATTCGGCGATAATGATCGGCCACTTTGGGGAATTCACTGATCTCGACCCCATCGCTTTTCAGCCAGCCAGCGACCACGAACAGATAGATGTCCGCCACGCTGAACTGCTCGCCGAGTACCCAGGGGCCGGCGAGATAGTGCTGTTCAATCTGGGCAAAGCCGTCGCGCATATTGCTGGCGACTTTCTGCTGCATGGCGGCAATGGCCTGCTCGTCATCGGCCCAGCGGCTGCCACGGCGACCGTGGGCGTGGGAGACATGCACGGTGGAGGCGAGGAAGCTGTTGATCTCCTGCATGCGGGCCAGCAGGAACGGGTTGTCCAGCGGTGCCAGTTTGGCATCAGGGAAGCGCTGCGCCACATAGAGCAGCAGGGCCGGGGTCTCGGTCAGGGTGCCCTGCTCGGTAATAAGAGCCGGCACCCGCCCTTTGGGGTTGATGGCGAGGTATTCGGGCGAACGCTGCTCACCGGCAGCCAGATTGAGCTGGCGGGCAGTAAACGGGGCGCTGGTTTCCAGCAGTGCGATTTGGACCGCCACGGCGCAGGAGCCGGGGGCGAAGAAGAGGGTCAGATCGGACATGAATACTCCTGATTGGCTCAGGCCACCCGCGATATCGGCGAAAGATTGCTTCGCGGAGCATCACGGGCAGTCATGAAAAAAGAGAGGGGGCAACGCTTGCCCCCGCAGCCAATCTACACCCCTAAGGGGTAATGAAAAAGCGCAGAATTAATCGGCGTTGGCCACTTTGTTGTCAGCATAACCCTTCGAGCATTGGCCAACTGGGGGGCATGTGGATCTTGGTGGCGCTTATGCAGAGAGAAAGCAGTTGTTACTGAAAGGTCTGGTGCAGAATCGCCCCATCTTTTTTGAATTACGCTAGCCAATAAGACATTTTTTAATCTCAAGCACCACTATTTTGTAGATCTTCATCAAGAAGTAAAAAAAATCAGCACGATAAATAACTTTATACTCAACAAGATGATTCTCATTTGATATCTTATCAAAGTTAGGGCTATCAAGGCATGCTAGCTCATACATGGAACGTGGTGCTAATCATTATAAAATTAGGGAGGCATTTTGAATTTAGCGATAATAATTGGGGTATCTAAATATAAATATGATACCTATAGCGATCTACCTGCTTGTAAAAATGATGCAGAATTATTCAAGAGTGTATTGTCTGATGTGAAAGCATTTGATGATATTCTTTATCTCAATGATAACCAAGAGTACCATCTGATAAATAAGGCCATAACTAGTTTTGTTAATGGTCATAAGGACAAGAATGTAAACGAGTTGGTTTTTTATTTTTCAGGTCATGGCGAAAGGATTGACAACGAGTTTTATTATCTTTGCTCTGATTTTATCCAGACAAAAAAGGGTACAACAGGAATAAGTAACACCTATCTTGATGGGATTATTAGGAATCTATCCCCTAAGTTATACGTAAAATTTGTTGATGCATGCTACAGTGGCACTCAGTATATAAAAAGTGAATCGAACTATGAACGGGATTTCAAAAATTCTGCAGCAAGTAATCACCTAAATAATATATATTTTTTCTTTTCGTCACGAGGAGATACCGAGTCTACAGCAGGGCCTGAACTTAGCTATTTTTCGGAAAGTATCTTTACTTGTATTTTAGAACGCGAACATGAGCTTAAGTATCATGAGCTAATGGCATATGTCGCAGATGATCTTGAACGAAGAGGGGCGCCGACACCTATATTCATTTCTCAGGCAACATTGCTAGAAGATTTTGGTGAAATAAAAGAATCAACACACAATTTGATAAACCAATATATGGGATTGCAAAAGAATGCTGATGATTCAGTAATCGAAAAATCGAATTCAGCATCGACATTGCTATCTTTGATCCAAACCAAATCTAGCGATCTTTGTTGTACGAAAGAAGAGGCTCTTGCCAATTTGGATAGTTTCAATAAGAGTCTCTTAGAAGAGCACTGGCCATCTGATATTACCGATATATTTGAAGTTAATGCACAAAATCTCTCAAAGTTTGAATTGCCCAATGGAAAGTTGTTAGGCGAATGGCTAGATAAAAATAGTAAGCTAGGGTTGTTTGCTAAACCATCATATACCCAAGTTAAATACGAAATACAGGAGTACAAAAAACTACCAAAGAAACCATCGCGTTATCAAAATGCCTTAACTAGTTTATTGGCTGGCTTTGAGAGTGATGACCAGTACAAACTTGAAAATGTTATGGTGACAAAAGATGTAATTGATGGCGTTGAATATTCTAATAACGATGAATATGATAAAAATATAATAAGCATTTCTTTTAAACCAAAATTTGAATCAATACCTTACTTTAATCTCACTACAGTACTGATGTATTCAAAGAGTAAACTGTCGATTCATTTTTCCTATGAAGTTTTACATGCAACTCATTGGGATGTAATTCCACCTCCCCAATGCAATAATTGGAAGAACATACTTACCCCCCTAAAATCTGCAACTGGCATCAAGGATGCAGCTAATAATATTATTCATGAAACCAGCTCTTGGATAATTGAGCGAGTAGGGGTTCATATAGAGGATTTGTAGTAAAAGCAAAAGAGTGATTTCCTATCTCTAGCATGTACTTTAAGTTGAAGAGTATTTTCGTGATCGAAGGGAGATAGTATTTAGGTGTAAAAGACGCGAGAAAAGCAAAAGGGGGCAATTGCCCCCTTATCCATTAACCCCATCAAGGCCGATTAACCGCCGATTTAACCGGCCTTGGCCACCATGGCTTTCAGCTGCAGGAAGTACTGCTCGTAGAGGCGGGAGGCGTCCCCTACATCGGACTGGAACTCTCCTTTGCGCTTGATCTCGTCGCTCGGGAAGACCATGGGGTTGTTGCGAAATGCCGGGGTGAGCAGGGGAATGGCATCCTTGACCGGAGTGGGGTAGCCAATAGCCTCGGCCACCTTGGCGGCCACATCGGGGCGCATCAGGAAGTTAATCAGGGCGTGGGCCTCTTTCACATGCTTGGCTTTGGCCGGAATGGCGAGGTTGTCCATCCAGAGCACGGCGCCTTCTTCGGGGTAGGTCATCTGGATGGAGGGGTATTCGCGCTGGGCGCCGTAGGCCGAGCCGTTCCACAGCATACCGATATTGACCTCACCGGCGATAAAGGGGTCGGCCGGGTTGTCGGAGTTGAACGCCTTGACGTTGGGCATCAGCTTTTTCAGGTATTCGAACGCTTCGGCAATTTGCGCCTTGTCCTGGGTGTTGGGGCTATAGCCAAGCTGCACCAGCGCGATATGGAACACCTCGCGGGCATCGTCCATCAGCAGCAGGCTCTCTTTCCACTCCGGTGCCCAGAGCTGCTTCCAGCTGGTGACCGGTTGCTCGATGATGTCGGTGTTGATGCCGATCCCTGTAGCGCCCCAGATATAGGGGATGGAGTAGCGGTTGTCCGGGTCGTACTCGTGGTTGAGCAGGGTGGGGTCGAGGTGCTTGAAGTTGGGCAGCTGGGCGCGATCCAGCGGTTGCAGCATCCCCTCTTTGGCCATTTTCGAGATGAAATAGGTGCTGGGCACCACCACGTCATAGCCGTCGCCATGGGTTTTCAGCTTGGCGTAGAGGGTCTCGTTGGATTCGTAGGTGGAGTAGATCACCTTGATGCCGGTCTCTTCTTGGAACTGCTCCAGCAGGCCATCCGGCACATATTCCGACCAGTTGTAGAAGTAGACCACCTTGTCGTCGGCCGCGTGAGCATTCAGGCTCAGTAGCGGGGTGGTGAGGGTGAGGGCGGCTGCCAGCAGGGCGCCGGCCTTGTGTTGGATTGTCATCAACAACTCCTTGGGGTTATGGGGCCTTGCGGCCCACCGTGACAGAGTTCGCCAAAGATGGCGGGGACGAAACGGGCAGGGTCAACCCTGCCGTTTGCGCAGTAACAGTTGCGCTAGCAACACCATCCCGAGGGAGGCGACCAGCATCAGGGTGGCCAGGGCGTTGACCTCGGGGGAGACGCCCACCTTGACCATGGAGTAGATCTTGAGCGGCAGGATCTCGTAGGCCGGGCCGGTAACAAAGGAGCTCACCACCACGTCGTCCAGCGACAGGGTAAAGGAGAGCAGCCAGCCCGCCATCACCGCCGGCAGCGCCAGCGGCAGTATGATGCGGCGCAGGATGATCCACTCGCCAGCCCCCAGATCCCGCGCGGCTTCCAGCATCCGCACATCAAAACCGCACAGCCGCGAGTAGACGGTGATCACCACGAACGGCAGGCAGAAGGTGATGTGGGCGATCAGCAGCGACCAGAAGCCCAGGGCAATGCCGGTCACCACAAACAGGGTCAGGAGCGAAATGGCCATCACGATATCGGGGGACATCATCACCACGAACAGCATACCGCTGACGTACTGCTTGCCGCGAAAGCGGTAGCGAAACAGCGCCACGGCGGTGAGGGTGCCGATCAGGGTGGCAGCGGTGGCGGTGAGGGCGGCGATGGTCAGGGAGTGCTGGGCTGCCTGCATCAGGCTGGCGCTGGCAAACAGCTTCTCATACCAGCCCAGGGTAAAGCCGCGCCAGTCGATGCCATATTTCGACAGGTTGAAAGAGTTGGCGATCAGCACCCCGATGGGCACATAGAGATAGCCAAACACCAGCAGCAGGAACAGAGCTTTCAGTGCGCGCATCATGCCAGCTCCCCCTTCTTGCTAAGCAGCTTGCCTGCCCGCCAGTAGCAGTAGACCAAGAGCGCCATCAGCACCGTCAGCATCACGCTGATGGCTGCGCCGAAGGGCCAGTCACGGCTGTTGAGGAACTGGGTCTTGATCAGGTTGCCGATGAGCAGGTGCTTGGCTCCCCCCAGCAGATCGGAGACGTAGAACATCCCCATGGCGGGCAGGAACACCAGCAGACAACCGGCGATGATGCCGGGCAGAGTGAGGGGCAAGATGATCCGCACCAGCCGCTGCCAGCCGTTGGCGCCGAGATCCCGCGCTGCCTCCAGCAAACGGCCATCCAGCTTCTCGATGCTGGAGTAGAGCGGCAGCACCATAAAGGGGAGCAACACATAGACCAGCCCGATGATGACGGCCACCTCGGTATACATCATCTGCAGCGGTCGCTCGATAAGCCCCAGATCCAGCAGCCAGCCGTTGATCAGCCCCCGGGTGCCGAGCAGCACTTTTAGCGCATAGGTGCGGATCAGGGAGTTGGTCCAGAACGGCACCACCACCAGAAACAGCAGCAGCGGGCGGATACGAGCTGGCAGATGGGCCAGCAGCCAGGCAAAGGGGTAACCCACCAGCAAGCAGATGCTTGTAGCGAGCAGCGCCAGCCAGAGGGAGTGGAGCAGCACCTCGAAATAGAGCGGGTCCAGCAGGCGGCCATAGTTGCTCAGGGTAAAGAGCGGCGCGATAAGCTCGGACTCGTCACGGGTCAGGAAGCTAACGCCGATGATCATCAGGTTGGGCAGGAAGACGAACAGCGTCAGCCAGCCCAGGATCAGCGCGATGGCCGTGTTGCGAAAGCCGTTGTGGGCAAAGCTGCGCGATACCCGCAGATTAGTGAGGCTCATAGGGCAGCACCACCTCCCAGCTGTCGACCCAGTGGATCGCCACCTCCTGACCCAGACGGTAGTCAAAATCAGGGTCATCCTCATCGAAGAACTCGGAGATAAGCAGCTGTTTGCCACTTTCGAGTTCGATCACCGAATCCAGCGTCGCCCCCTTGTAGTTGCGCTCGCGGATGTTGCCCCGCAGCGCGCCGCTCTGATCGTCATCCTGATCGAGAATGCGCAGATCTTCCGGGCGCAGCAGCACCAGCACCTTGTCGTCTGGCTGGAACGGCAGTGTGGTATGGAGCAGGCATTCGCGCCCCTCCACCTCTGCCTGCCAGATACCGGGCTCGCGCTGGCTGATCAGCTTACCATCCATCACGTTGATCTCGCCGATAAAGCGGGCCACGAACAGATTGGCTGGCGATTCGTAGATATCGCGCGGGGTGCCGCGCTGAATGATCTTGCCGCCTTCCATCACCAGGATGCGATCAGACATGGTGAGTGCCTCTTCCTGATCATGGGTGACAAAGACAAAGGTGATGCCAAGGCGACGCTGCAGCGCTTTGAGCTCGCTCTGCATCTGTTTGCGCAGCTTGTAGTCGAGCGCCGAGAGGGATTCATCGAGCAGCAGCAGGCGGGGCTTGTTGACCACGGCGCGGGCGATGGCGACCCGTTGCTGCTGGCCGCCGGAGAGCTGATCCGGGCGGCGGTTGGCCAGCTCGGTGAGCTGCACCATGGCGAGGGTCTCCTCGACTCGCTGGCGGATCTCGCTGGCCGGTACCTTCTGCATCTCGAGGCCAAAGGCGACGTTTTCAAACACCGTCATATGGGGGAAGAGCGCATAGCTCTGGAATACGGTGTTGATGTGCCTGTGTTCGGCGGGGATATGGGTGATCTCGTCACCGGCCAGATGGATGGTGCCACCGTCGACCGATTCAAGCCCGGCCAAGAGGCGCAGCAAGGTCGTCTTGCCGCAGCCGGAGGGGCCCAGCAGGGTGAGAAACTCACCGTCATAGATCTCAAGGTCAAGGTCGCTCAATATCGCCTTGCCGTCATAAAGTTTGCTGATCTTGTTCAGCGCGACAATTACCTGTGGATTGTTCATCATCCGCCAGTCTCACCCCAGCCAGTGGCCATCATGTTGAAAGAGGGCCGCATTCTATGCAGCCAATCCATGAAATTAAAGGCTTTTTGGCCGCAAGTGGTCAGGAAAAACGACTACGAATAGCAGGCCAAGTCGCTATAATGTGCCACCTGATTTGGTCGTTTTCGATGTTGGATAGTCAATTGAGTAACAGAATGCGTATTGGCGGCTCTCTCGAGCAATCTTTGAACAAGGGTTATCGCCTGGACCTGAAAGGGGTCATTCAAGAGGGGTGGCAACAGACCCGCCGTACCGGATTTGGCCTGCTGCTGGCGATTGTCGGCGTCACGGCGATCTGGATCCTGCTCAGCAACATGGTGCTGGTGCCCTATATCGGCGATGACAGCCAGATGAATGTGGCGATGGTCCTGAGCCTGCTGATCACCGTCATCATGGCCCCCATGACCAGTGCCCTCGACATGCTCGGTTTGCAGCAGTCGGTCGGCGTGCGCGCTCGGGCGAGCCAGGTGTTCGACTTCTTCCGCCACTTTGTGCGCCTTGGCATGCTGAGTCTGCTCGGCAGTCTGCTCACCAGCCTGTTTGGCCCGTTGTTCGAACTGATTGGGTTGCCGGTGATGTTCTCGTTTATCCCTTCCGCACTGATCGGCATGGGGCTGCTCTTTACCGTGCCGCTGGTGCTGGAGCGCGGCATGACGCCGCCGCAGGCCATTGTGGTCTCGCTCAAGATCTTCTTGCGCGGCTGGCCGAGCCTGGTGCTGTTTCACGGCGTGATGGCTGCGCTCTTCTTTGTGGCCCTGATCCCGATGGGGTTGGGTCTTATCTGGGTGGCACCGCTCTACTTCAACTGCAAGGGGATCCTCTATCGGGATCTCTGCGGGGTGGCGGTAGAGGTTAACGAGGTGGCTGAAGGACCCAACCATTTCAATGCATGATGCAAAAGGACGCTGAATGATCTGTCGATATGGAGTGATCTCTACCGTACGTCGTACCCTGCTGGCCAGCCTGCTGCTGCCGACACTGGCGATGGCTGGGCAACCTGTGCTGGAGCTGCAATATGGCGCCTTCTACAGCCAGATGAAGACCTTCGCCAAGGGTGAGTTTGGCCATGCCAGACTGGGGTTTTATCTGACCGATCCGCAAAATGGCAAGCGCTGTGCGCTCGACTCTGCCCGGGTCTCGACGCAGGACAAGGATGTGAAGGGGGAGGTAACGATCGACAGCGAGCTGCGTCTGCCGTTCGATGACGACCTCAATCTCGACAAGGCGGTGGTTGCGGTCACCCTGAAAGAGCCGCACGCGACCTGCGATATGACGGTGCAGGTGATGGCCGATGCGCCGGCCGTTCCCGACATGCCACTGGCTGAGCTTGCCAAGCGTCAGCAGCAGATGCAGCAGCTGCTGGACAAGATGGCTGGCATGGTCGGCAAGTACTTCTTGCCGAAGATGGAGGGTATCCGGATCGCGCTGGTCGAGCCGCAGGGGACTGCCTACCTTGTCGATGGGGCCCGGCAGGAGCCCGTTGCGTGGCAGCATGGCCAGTTGCTCTTGAGCAATGCGCAGCTGAGTGCATTTGCGGGTGGTACCTTGCGTTTGCAGGGCGAGGTGCTGCGACTGACCCCCTGGTTGCACAAGGGCTGATGCCGATGGCGCTGTCACGTTGGTAACAGGAAGATCCAGAAAGCAAAAAAGGAGCGATTATCGCTCCTTTTTTATTGTGTGGCGTTTGCCCTGTGAGCGCGGCTTAGCGCACTTCAATCACATCCAGCATGTCCATCTCGTCGATGTCCAGCAGCGGTGCTTTTGGCATCT
The DNA here is from genome assembly GCF_019048745.1 of Aeromonas sp. FDAARGOS 1410. Taxonomy (NCBI): domain Bacteria; kingdom Pseudomonadati; phylum Pseudomonadota; class Gammaproteobacteria; order Aeromonadales; family Aeromonadaceae; genus Aeromonas; species Aeromonas sp. FDAARGOS 1410. Next base: position 2,693,062 of record NZ_CP077401.1, read on the forward strand.
CGGGCGGATCAAACGCCTTGTCACCACCATCGATGATGCCGGAGTCGCGGTTGATGCTCTTGAAGTCAAACAGCTTGTGGTCGAGCAGGTGGCTCGGGATCACGTCCTGAATGGCGGTGAACATGGTCTCGATACGACCCGGGAAGCGGCGATCCCAATCCTGCATCATCTGCTTGATGGCCTGACGTTGGAGGTTCTCCTGCGAGCCGCACAGGTTGCACGGAATGATGGGGAAGGCTTTGACATCGGCGTAGCGGATCAGGTCCTTCTCTTTGCAGTAGGCCAGCGGGCGGATCACCACGTTCTTGCCATCGTCGCTCACCAGCTTGGGCGGCATGGACTTGAGCTTGCCACCGTAGAACATGTTGAGGAACAGGGTCTCGAGGATGTCGTCGCGGTGGTGGCCAAGGGCAATCTTGGTGCAACCAAGCTCCTGGGCGGTGCGGTAGAGAATACCGCGGCGCAGCCGTGAGCAGAGAGAGCAGGTGGTTTTACCTTCCGGCACCTTCTCCTTGACGATGGAGTAGGTATCCTCTTCGACAATCTTGTACTCGATGCCGAGGGAGTCAAGATACTCGGGCAGCACGTGCTCGGGGAAGCCGGGCTGCTTCTGATCCAGGTTGACGGCAACCAGATCGAAATGGATGGGGGCACTGGCTTTGAGGCTCATCAGTATGTCGAGCATACCGAAGCTGTCCTTGCCGCCGGAGAGGCAGACCATGACCTTGTCGCCCTCTTCAATCATGTTGAAGTCGGCAATGGCCTGACCTACGTTGCGCCGCAGGCGCTTTTGCAGTTTGTTGAAACTGTATTTTTCTTTGGCGTTCAGCTCTTCTAGCATGCTCGTAAAACCCGGGACACAAATAAGCGCGTTATTATAGCCATGTCCCGGGGGAGGGCAAGGTGCCAGGCACCTTATGATTGATTGCGACGGCTGTCGACCGGGCAGCTGTAGTCGGCCGGTTTGAGGATCAGCAAGTCGCAGGAAAGGCGGTCGATCACATGTTCAGCGGTATTGCCGAGCAAGGCGGCCGAGAGGCCGGTGCGGCCGACGCAGCCCATGATCATCAGATTGGCATCCAGCTCTTCGGCCATGTCCGGCAGTACCTCTTCCGGCAACCCTTCTGCTACCCGGGTCCAGAGATGGCCGATACCGAACTTGTCGGCATGGCTCAGCAGCAGGGTCTCGTGGTGTTTGCGAATAGCCTCGTTGTAGGCGTTGGGATCAAACTCCGGCAGCTCGATGGCCACATTGACCGGGGTTCCCGGATAGGTGTTGACCAGATAGAGACTGGAGCCGAGCAGTTCGGCGATATCGCCACCTTCCTGGGTGATCCGCTCGTTGAGCAGTTTCTGATCCGGATCGTCGCTGGAGCAGTTGATGGCTGCGATGATGTTGCCGCCCCGTTTCCAGTGCCCCTCTTTTACCAGCAGCACCGGACAGGGACATTTGCGCAGCAGATGCCAGTCGGTCGGCGTAAAGATGAAGGTTTGCAGGAAGCTGTGATGGTGGGTGGCCTTGACCACCAGATCGTGACGTTGCTCCAGCACCTCCTGAATGACGGATTCGAAGGGGCGGTTGTGCCAGATCACTTTGACTTCGCAAGCGATCCCTTGCGAGCGGTAGGGGGTGAGGATTTCGTCCAGCCACTCTCGCCGTTGGGAGATGACGCCGTTACGCATCTCTTCGCGCTCCTCGACGGAGAGCATGGCGGTCATTTCATACGAGAAGTCATAGATGGTGAGCAGCAGGGTCAGGCGGGCATTGTCGTCCAGCTCGGCGATCTTGACGGCCCGTTCGAGGGCGATTTGGCGCTCCTCTTCTGGATTGATAACTACCAGAATATTCTGATATTTGACCATCTTCTCCTCCTTGGAAAAGTCCAATGACGGCAGAATCTTAGTCATTACAGCTTAGCGCAGGAGGAGGGGGGCTGGAACGTACCGGATCACATTCCAGAGGAAAGGATCCGGCCGGGAAAGCGGAATAAAAGCGGGGTTGTAAGGGGAAAAATCAGCCGCAGGGCGGACGGGTAGCTCCGGCCATCATGCCCAGCGCGACCTGGTCCAGCACGGTAATGTATTTGCCTTTGACGCTGATGAGACCGGACTTCTGGAAGCGGCCGAGCAGACGGCTGATGGTCTCGACGGTCAGACCCAGATAGTTGCCGATATCGCCACGGGTCATGGCCAGACGGAACTCTTTGGCAGAGAAGCCGCGTTCGGAGAAGCGCACCGAGAGGTTGTGCAGGAAGGCTGCGAGGCGTTCTTCGGCATTCTTCTTGGAGAGCAGCAGGATCATCTCCTGATCGCCCATGATTTCGCTGCTCATCAGGCGCATGATCTGCTGGCGCAGTTTGGGCATCTTGCCGGAGAGATCATCCAGCACTTCAAAGGGGATCTCGCACACCATGGCCGTTTCCAGCGCCTGAGCGAAGGAGGGGTGAGCTTGCTTGTTGATGGCGTCAAACCCGACCAGGTCACCAGCCAGGTGGAAAGCGGTGATCTGCTCATCGCCCTGTTCGGTGATGGTGTAGGACTTGATGGTCCCGGAACGAATGGCGTAGAGCGACTTGAACTCATCACCAGCCTTGAACAGCTCCTCACCCTTCTGGATCGGCTTTTTGCGCTCGATGATGCTATCGAGCTGATCAAGCTCGTTGTCGTTCAGGGTGAAGGGGATACAGAGCTGACTGATGCTGCAATCCTGGCAATGAATTGCACAGCCACCGCTCTGGATACGTCTGCCAGGTTTCTTTTCCGGGATCATAGGCTCATACGAATAATTGATTTATATCAAACAAGTTTACCACCAACTCATCCGTTTTGGATAGGGTTTCAAAAGGCAGCTATGCCAACCCACAGGGTATGAACCCCGAACAAAATGAGTAACAGAGAGCCGCCAAGGCGCAAACTGCGCAGGGTTAACCAGTATCTGAGGCGATCGGCAAGGCCCCCCAATGCAAACAAGGTCGGCAGGGTGCCAAGACCAAAAAATAGCATGATCAGTGCCCCACCAGCGGCAGAGCCGGCAGCTGCGCTCCAGGTCAGCATGGAGTAGACGAGCCCGCAGGGGAGCCAGCCCCAGACCATGCCAAAGGGGAGTGCCTGCAGCGGCGAGGTGAAGGGGAGAAACTTGCCGGCAAGGGGTTTGATATGGGGCCAGAGTTTGGCGCCGAGGCGCTCCAGCAGCAGGATCCCCTGCCACCAGCCGGCCAGATAGAGACCAAGGGCGATCATCAGCAATGCGGCTACCAGACGCAGCCCTTCGATGGCATGTTTGCCTGCGCCCAGTTCACTGGTGGTGGCGAGCAGGCCGCCCACCAGCGCGCCTGCCAGCACATAGCTCAGGATCCGCCCCAGGTTGTAGTTGAGCAGGTAGCCAAGGCGTCCGCTGAAGTGCTGCTTGTCGGCCGGGATGGCCATGGAGAGGGCGGCGGAGACGCCACCGCACATGCCGATGCAGTGAGCCGAGCCTGCCAGTCCTACCAGCAGGGCACCAAGCAGATCAAGGTTGTGAGTCATGGGAGGAGGGCTTTACCACTTTTTGTTGGGGTTCATCTTCATCGAACAGGATGTTGGAACCCTGGCGATCGAGATCTTCAAATTGTTCGGAGCGAATGGCCCAGAAAAAGACCACGCCGGCGATGACGACGAAGAGAATGGCGATGGGGATCAGGACAAAAATTATGTTCATGAGAGGTACCTTGGCATTCATCCGTGGCAAGCGTCCTCCATGGTAACCCCGTTCGGGAGGAGGGCCAGCCGCTATCGGTCAAAAATGTGGCCTGCATCGGAGGCAGGCAACTATTTCAGCTATTTTCTTGCAGTTTGCTTATCTGTTGAGGCGCATCGAGTTGGTCACCACGATGAGTGAACTGAGCGACATGCCCGCAGCGGCCAGATAGGGAGGCAGCCAACCACAGGCTGCCAGCGGCAGTACCAGCAGGTTGTAACCGATGGACCAGGTAAAGTTCTCGATAATGATCTTGCGGGTGCGCAGCGCGAGCCTCCTGGCATCGAGCAGACGACTGAGATCATCGGCCAGCAGAATGGCATCGGCGCTGTTTTTGGCCAGGTCAGTGCCGCCCGCCATGGCAAAGGAGGCGTGCGCTCCGGCCAGCACGGGGGCATCGTTGATGCCATCACCCACCATGATGCTGATCTCGCCCTCTGCTTCACGGGCTTTGAGATATGCCAGCTTGCCATCCGGCGTCACCCCTTTGACCAGCTCGTCGACCCCAAGGGTTCGGGCAATCTCGTCAGCCTGGGGAGAGCTGTCACCGGTCAGAATAGTCGTCTGCAGACCGGCAGCCTTGAACGCGTCGATCAACGCTTTGGCATCCGGGCGCAAGGTGTCATCCAGCTCGAAACGGGCGAGCAGTTGCTGTTCATCGGCAAGGTAGATGGCAAGACCATGCTGGGCGTTATCGTCACTTTCGATACCAAGCCAACTGGCGCTGCCGATACGATAGCGTACGCCGTCAACCAGCCCGGTAATGCCGTGACCGATGACTGGCGTGATTTCGCTGGCCTGTGGCAATAGTGCCACTTCATCGGCGGGTAGCCTGAACGCACGGGCGATTGGGTGCTCGGACTGGGCCTCCAGCGCCCGTGCGATGCTCAAGCAGCGGTCTGCATCGAGCGTGCCGAGCATTGTGGTTGCGCACAGGCGGATCTCACCGGTTGTGAGCGTGCCAGTCTTGTCCATCACGATCCGGTTGGCCTTGGTCAATATATCCAGCACATGGCCGCGGCGCAGCAGGATGCCGTTGCGGGTCAGATTGGCGGTCGCCGAGGTCAGCGCGGTCGGCGTTGCCAGCGAGAGTGCGCAGGGGCAGGTGGCCACCAGCACGGCAAGTGCGATCCAGAATGCCTGCTCCGGTTGGTGGAAGTGCCAGAAGGTCCAGACCGCTGCGGCAATGATAAGCAGCACCAGAATAAAGTGGCGCGACAGCTGGTCCGCCATCTGGGCGATGGCTGGTTTGTCATCGAGGGCATGATCCTGCAGGCGCATGATCTGGGAGATGCGCGACTCTTCGATGCGGTGGGTCACCCGGATCTGTAGCGGTGCATCGGTATTGATGGTGCCGGCATAGACCAGATCGCCGCACTGCTTGAACAGCGGCAGCTGCTCGCCGGTCAGCATCGCCTCGTTGAGGCTTGCCTCTCCCGCCACGATGACGCCATCCGCGGGCAGCGTCGCCCCTGCCAGTACCCGCACCCGATCGCCGACCTGCAGGGTCTTGGCTGCCACTTCACGCTCGCTATCCTGGTCGATCAGGGTCGCCATGATGGGTACCAGCCGAGCCAGGTTGGAGCTTGATTCGGAGGCTTTGCGCCGGGCCCTCAGCTCAAGAAAACGGCCGAGCAGCAAGAAGAATACGAACATGGTGATGGAGTCGTAGTAGACCTCACCGGTATTGAACACGGTGGCCCACATGGAGGCGATAAACGCGCCGATCAATGCCAGCGATACCGAGACATCCATCGACAGATGCCCCTGCTTCAGGCTGCGCCAGGCGTTGATATAAAAGGGTTGGGCCGAGTAGATCATGATGGGGGTGGAGAGCAGCAAGCTTATCCACTTGAAGTAGACCATGAACTCATCTTCGACGCTGATAAAGAGGTCCATGTAGAGCGCGACGGCGCACATCATCACCTGCATCGACCCCAGCCCCGCCAATGCCAGCCGGAACATGTAGCTGCGCACCTCTTTGGCGTAGAGGGCTTCCTGCTGATGGGTCTGGAAGGGGTAGGCTCGATAGCCAATCTTGGCGAAGCCCTTGAGGATGTCGCTCAGGGAGAGCTGGGCCGGGTCCCACTTGATACGGGCGCGATGAGTCGTGGTGTTGACGTTGATGTAGCGCAGACCGCTTAGCGTCATCAGATGCCGCTCGATAAGCCAGGCGCAGGCGGCGCAAGTCAATCCCTCTACCGTGAGCTGGATTTCACGCGTTGTCTCGCGACCCGTGCCGCTGTCGGTGACAAACTCCTGCTGCACTTCCGCCAGATCGTAGTGGGTGAGGGCGGCGAGTTCCTCGGGCACCAGTTCCCCCTTGATGCCGGGGGCGGTGCGGTGGTCGTAATAGCTGGCAAGGCCGCACTCCATGATGGTCTCTGCCACGGCCTGACAGCCGGGGCAGCACATGGGCCTGACGATCCCCTTTATTTCGAGGGAATAGCCGCTATTGGCGGGAACCGGCTCGCCACAGTGAAAACAGCCGGTCATGACTTAGCGTCCTTTCGGATCGAGTTCGACAGGTGCCTGGGTGGGCAGTTGTACCGTCTCTTGCAGGCGCCACTCGTGGTTGAACGCATCCACCCGGATGTGCCATTTACCGGTGAGCGGTTTATCGAAATGGAGGCGATAGGTACCGCTCGCATCGGCGGTGATCATGTGTTCGCTATCCAGCCCCGCCAGGGTAGGGTGGAAGAGCGACAGATAGAGGGCCTGACCCGGCGGGATGTCGCCGCTAACGGGTTTGAGGGTCAGCTCGTGGCTGTTGACCTCAAGGGCGAAACGGATATTGAGGGCTTCGGAGCGATCGAACTTGCTCAAGTCCTGATTGATCTCTTTCCCTTGTTTGTAATAGTCCTCGGCCACCAGATTGACCCCATCCTTGCTGGCAATGATGGCGGTAGAGATGCTGCCGACAACGGCGGCAGTGGGGAGGGCGATGATAAACCAGGGCCAGAATTGGCGATACCAGGGTTTGAATACAGGTTGGGTCATGATGCTACTGCCGTGAAACGAATGATTAACGAGTAAGAGAGCTTTTCTGCAACACAAGATAACAAAAAGCCTCGAGGAGTCGAGGCTTTTTGCTGTGTAATCACGTGTTTATCACATGTTACGACTTATGTGAGCGACCTTTATTTAGCAGGCTGATGGGACAGGCTGTAAACGTAGGAAGCCAGCAGGTGTACCTTGTCTTCACCCAGGATGTCTTTCCAGGCCGGCATCACACCGTGGCGACCGTGGGTGATGGTCTGCACCACCACTTCGCGGGAACCGCCGTAGAGCCAGGTGTTGTTGGTCAGGTCCGGTGCACCAACGGCGATACCGCCCTTGGCATCGGGGCCGTGGCACGCAGCACAGATGGTGAAGCGCGCTTCGCCCTTCTTGGCTTCGACCAGATCGACCTTGCGACCGGAGAGGCTCAGCACATAGGACGCCACCTCTTGCACACCGTCTTTACCGAGGATTTCACCCCAGGCAGCCATGATACCCTGACGACCGCCCATGATAGTGGTCTTGATTTGATCAGGCTGGCCGCCCCATTGCCATTCGCTGTCGGTCAGGTTCGGGAAACCGCGACCACCGCGGGCGTCAGAGCCGTGGCACTGGGAGCAGTTCTGCAGGAACAGACGCTGACCCACTTTGAGGGCTTCCGGATCCTTGGCGATTTCGGTGATGGCGCGGTAGGTCTTGCCATCAGCCTCATAGGTCAGTTCACGGAACTTGGCGCCATAGATCTCGTCAGCCTTGGCGACCTCACGGTCGTACTCCACGGCGCGACCTTCAGCCTTGGCTGATTCGGTTGCCGCCTTGGACTCGGCCAGCGAGCGTACGTCCTGGTTGGAACTTTGCCAGCCCAGCAGGCCTTTGAAATTGCCAAGACCCGGGAAGGCGACCAGATAGACCAGACCGGTGACAATGAAGAAGAGGAACATGTAGGTCCACCACTTCGGTAACGGGTTGTTGATCTCCTCGATACCATCGAAGGAGTGGCCCATCGGCTTGCCTTCTTCAACGCCCATCTTGTCCTTGAGGCACCACATCAGCAGCAAGAAGCAGCCGAGGATGGTCCCCAGGGTGATGACGGTTACGAAAATACTAAACAGAGTGCTCATTCTTGTTTCGCTCCTGCGTTCTTTTTATCAGCACCGGCTTGCTCATCATCGGCAAACACCAGATTGGCGGCCTCATCAAAAGAGGTCTTGCGGCGTTTGCTGTAGGCCCAGACGATGATGCCAATCATGATGGCCATCAACAGCAGGGTATACAGACCGCGAAATGTGCCGTAATCCATCTCAGGCTCCTTATTTCAGGGCATGGCCCAGTGATTGGAGATAGGCGATGAGGGCTTCCAGCTCGGTCTTGCCTTTAACTGCTTCCCCTGCACCCTGAATATCCGCATCGGTATATGGCACACCGAAGTGATCGCGGAACAACGCCAGTTTTTTGCCAGTCATCTCGCCGGTCAGCACATTGGTGTCGAGCCAGGGATAGGCAGGCATGTTGGACTCGGGAACCACATCACGCGGGTTGATGAGGTGAGCATGGTGCCATGCATCGGAGTAGCGACCGCCTACGCGGGCCAGATCCGGGCCGGTACGCTTGGAGCCCCACAGGAAGGGGTGTTCCCAGACGCTCTCGCCAGCAACCGAGTAGTGACCGTAACGCTCGGTTTCGGCACGGAACGGGCGGATCATCTGGCTATGGCAGTTGGTGCAGCCTTCGCGAATGAATATATCGCGTCCTTCCATCTGCAGTGCGGTATAAGGCTTGAGGCCCTCCACCGGCTCGGTGGTCTGCTTCTGGAAGAAGAGCGGGGTAATTTCAACCAGGCCCCCCAGGCTGATGGCGAAGATAATGGCCACCACCAGCAGAGGAACGTTCTTTTCAAGGATCTCGTGACGGTTATTGTTGCTCATTCTTGGACCTCTTCAATCATGCTGGCTGGGCGACAGGTTCCAGGGAACCTTTGGGCGCAGTGATGGTGCGATAGGCGTTGTAGGCCAACAGCAGCATACCGGTGACGAAGAAGCAGCCACCCAGGAAGCGCACGAAGTAGAAGGGATAGGAGGCCTGCAGCGCTTCTACGAAGCTGTAGGTCAAAGTGCCGTCTTCGTTGACTGCACGCCACATCAGGCCTTGCATCACGCCGGAAATCCACATGGCAACGATGTAGAGCACAGTGCCCACAGTCGCCAGCCAGAAGTGGACGTTGATGAGCTTGATGCTGTACATGCGGCCCTGACCGAACAGGTTCGGGATCAGGTGGTAAACCGCACCGATGGAGACCATGGCTACCCAGCCCAGCGCGCCGGAGTGAACGTGACCTACGGTCCAGTCGGTGTAGTGGGAGAGGGCATTGACAGTCTTGATCGCCATCATCGGGCCTTCGAAGGTCGACATGCCGTAGAACGACAGGGAGACGATCAGGAAGCGCAGGATGGGGTCATAACGCAGCTTGTGCCAGGCACCGGAGAGGGTCATGATGCCGTTGATCATGCCACCCCAGGAGGGCACGAACAGGATCAGGGACATAACCATGCCCAGCGACTGGGCCCAGTCAGGCAGCGCAGTGTAGTGCAGGTGGTGCGGACCGGCCCAGATATAGAGGGAGATCAGCGCCCAGAAGTGGACGATGGAGAGACGGTAGGAGTAAACCGGGCGTCCAGCCTGCTTGGGCACGAAGTAGTACATCATCCCGAGGAAGCCTGCTGTCAGCAGGAAGCCTACCGCGTTGTGGCCGTACCACCACTGCACCATGGCGTCCATGGCGCCGGAGTACATGGAGTAGGACTTCATGGCACTGAGCGGCACTTCCATGTTGTTGACGATGTGCAGCACGGCGACCGTGATGATGAAGGCGCCGAAGAACCAGTTCGCCACATAGATGTGGGAAGTGGTGCGCTTCATTAACGTACCGAAGAAGACAATGGCGTAGGCGACCCACACCACAGTGATGGCCAGGTCAATCGGCCACTCCAGCTCGGCATACTCCTTGGCGGAGGTGTAACCCAGCGGCAGGGAGATGGCAGCCGACAGGATGATTGCTTGCCAGCCCCAGAAGACGAAGGTCGCCAGCGGGCCACCAAACAGCCGGGTTTGGCAGGTGCGCTGAACAACGTAGAACGACGTTGCCATCAGAGCGCTGACGCCAAAGGCAAAAATCACCGCGTTGGTATGGAGGGGCCGCAGACGACTGTAGGTCAGCCACGGAGTGTCGAAGTTAAGAGCAGGCCAGATAAGCTGGGCTGCGATCAGTACGCCAACCGACATGCCGACAATTCCCCAGACAATCGTCATGACGGTAAACTGGCGAACAACGGTGTAGTTGTACTCAGGATGGTTAGTTGTATGGCTCATCGTTATATTCCGCTTCCGATGCTGCTGTTGTTTGGTTTTTTGTCCGGCAAACCGGACGGACTTCATCGCGCTATCTTCAACCACTTGTTAACACCTGTTAACGAAAGGAAAAGTAAAAGATGGCTAAATGAAAACTCCATGGGAATGATACTGAACTGACAGGTAAAATAACAGTATAAACAGTGATATATTTGGCTCCGCCCGGTCTCGTTTACACGCTTGTTTTACCTTGTTCGAGATCAAAAAAAGACCATTTTTATTACATCTTTACAGGGTGTTTTTGATGAAAGAGAGACTGACTGCACAGAAAGTAATGCATCTTGTGCTAGTGCTGGCCGTTCTGGTGGCGCTGGTGAGCTATCGCACCTGGTTTGCAGCCGATAACGCACAAAATTCCGAGCCCAAAAAAGATCAAATTTGTGATCTTTCCCACAGCAGTTGTGACCTATTAATTGGTGAAAAGTCGATGGCAATTGCTATTTCACAATTACCTGTGCGCGCTGAACGCGATTTTATTATTCGATTGGAGGGCGGGGACCCCGGGATTAAACCGATCAAAGCCTGGCTCGAGGGGCGAGATATGTTTATGGGCTCCATCCCTGTCAATTTTGAATCAAGTGGCAATGGCTGGCAGGCAAATGCGCTGGTAGGAAGCTGCACATCCCCCATGATGGTCTGGTTGCTCAATATTGAGTGGAGCAATGGCCAGCGCCAGCAGCTGGCACTTTCAGTCGCTCGGGAATAGTGATGTCGTGGCAGGGAAGGGGGACTCTGGAAAAAATATTTGAAATTTTTGTCTCAGAGGTTACCTTCCCTTCAGTCTACAGGGAGTGAAGTGCATTTAATCATGAGTGACAAGAACGCCTTTTATCGTACCCTCAACCGGCAAGCGCAGGCGCTGCTGGAAGGGGAGCCAGATCTGATCGCCAAACTCGCCAACCTCTCCGCCTTGCTCAATCAGGAGTTGACTGGTATCAACTGGGTCGGTTTTTATCTGTTGCAAGGGGATACTCTGGTGCTGGGGCCCTTCCAGGGCAAGCCGGCCTGTGTCCGGATCCCGGTTGGCCGTGGTGTCTGCGGTACGGCTGTTGCCCAGGGCAAGACCCAGTTGGTGGATGATGTGCACCAGTTCGAGGGACATATTGCCTGTGACGGTGCCAGCAACGCTGAAATTGTGATTCCGCTGCGTCGGGGTCACGAGATCATCGGGGTGCTGGATATCGACAGTCCGATTTTTAACCGTTTCGACCAGGAAGACCGGATTGGTCTTGAAGAAACGGTGCAAATTTTGGAAAGCATGCTTTAAGTCATTGCTAGATGGTTCGCAAAAGGCCCCAAGCTCTCTATAATGGGGCCTTTGTTGTGCTCGGGAAGTGCCCGTGCGTTTATTGAAAGCCAAGGTTATACATGGAAAACACTGAGAAGCTGAAGAACAGTAAAGAGATCGTTGCCTACCTGGTCGAGAAATTCCCGGCCTGCTTCGTTGCTGAAGGAGAGGCCAAGCCGCTCAAGATTGGCATCTTCCAGGATTTGGCCGAGCGTCTTGCTGACGATGCCAGAGTCTCCAAGACCATGCTGCGTTCCGCACTGCGTCAATACACCTCCAGCTGGCGCTATCTGCATGGGCTCAAAGCCGGTCAGGCTCGCGTTGATCTGGATGGTAACCCGGGCGAACTGCTGACCGAAGAGCACATCGAGCACGCCAAGCAGGCTCTGAAAGAGAGCAAAGAGCGCGTCTTTGCCAGCCGTCGCACCAATACCAAAGAGAAGGATGAAAAGGCCAAGAAGCCGCGTCGTCCTGCTCCCCGCAAAACCGAAAAAGCTGATGTAGCTGCCAAGCCGAAAGCGCAGGAGAAAGCACCGGTCGCTGAAGCTCCGCTGGTAAAAGTGGATGCCGCTACGCTGAAAGTGGGTCAGGGGGTGCGCGTTGTTATGGGTAAATCCCCGGTTGCGGCCACCATCAAGGAAGTGACCAAAGATGATGTACAGGTCCAACTGCAGACCGGCATGATGCTGCGGGTCAAATCAGAGCACTTGGTTCTCTAAGGAGACAAATGTTGAAGCATGGCGTAATTCGTTTTTCCCTCGTTGCCTGTAGCCTGGCGTTTGTCGGGCTTGCACAGGCCATCGAGCCGGTGCTCAAGGAGAGTGATTTGCCTGTGTTGGCTCAAGAGAGCCAACATGCTACGGCCAGCAAGCGAATTACCAATCTGTTTACCCGCTCGCACTACAAACAGTTCAAGCTGGATGATGCCTTCTCCTCCGTGATCTTCGACAAGTATCTGGAGAACCTGGATTACAGCCGCAACCTGTTTTTGGCCTCTGATATCAGCCGTTTTGAAAAGTACCGTAACGGTTTTGACACCGACCTTGAAAGAGGCCGTCTGGCGCCCGCCTACGAGATGTTCAACCTGAGTCAGCAGCGACGTTATGAGCGGTACGAATACGCCCTCAAACTGCTCGATACTCCTTTTGATTTCACCCAGAACGACAACTATGTGTTTGATCGGGAAGGGGCGGCTTGGCCAAAAGATGAGGCTGAACTCAATGAGTTGTGGCGTCAACGGGTCAAGTTCGATGCCCTGAGCCTCAAGCTCAGCGGCAAGGAGTGGCCCGAGATCAAGGAGCTGCTTGGCAAGCGTTACAACAACGCCATCAAGCGGATGTCCCAGACCGAGAGCGAGGATGTATTCCAGCTCTTCATGAACTCCTTCGCTCGTGCCATCGAACCGCACACCAGTTATCTCTCTCCGCGCAGTGCCGATCGTTTCAATACCGAGATGAACCTCTCGCTTGAGGGGATTGGTGCCGTGTTGCAGGCAGAGGATGATTTCACCGTCATTCGCTCGCTGGTTCCCGGCGGCCCGGCTGCCAAGTCCAACCGCCTCAAGCCTGATGACAAGATCACCGGGGTAGGGCAGGACGATGGCAAGATTGTCGATGTGATCGGCTGGCGTCTTGATGACGTGGTCGAGCTTATCAAGGGGCCCAAGGGGAGCAAGGTCAAGCTAGAGATCCAGCGTGGCAAGGGGGCAACCGCCAAGACCGAGCTGATCGACCTGACCCGCGACAAGGTGCGCCTCGAAGATCGCGCGGCCAAGTCGAAGGTGATTAACGCCGAAGGCAAGAAGATCGGTGTTATCGAGATCCCGAGCTTCTACGTCAATCTGCACGACGACGTGATCAAGGAGCTCTCCACCCTCAACAAGCAGAAAATCGACGGCCTCATCATCGATCTGCGCGGTAACGGTGGTGGTGCCCTGACCGAAGCGTCTGCCCTGAGCGGCCTCTTCTTCGGCAGTGGCCCTGTGGTTCAGATCCGTGATCACATGGGTCGTATCACGGTCAACGGCGATGATGATGGCAACGTCTATTACGGCGGCCCCATGACTGTACTGATCGACCGCTACAGCGCGTCGGCTTCCGAGATCTTTGCGGCAGCCATGCAGGATTACGGCCGGGCCCTGATCTTGGGTGAAAACTCGTTCGGCAAGGGGACGGTGCAGCAGCATCGCAGCCTCGCCAAGGTCTACGACTTCTACGAGCAGCCGCTGGGTCACGTGCAGTACACCATCGCCAAGTTCTACCGGATCAACGGTGGCAGTACCCAGAACAAGGGGGTTGCACCGGATATCAGCTTCCCGACACCGGTTGCACCGGAAGAGACGGGTGAGAGCCGCGAGTTCAATGCTCTGCCTTGGGACAAGATTGCGTCGGCCAAGTATGACAAGCTCGGCAACTTTGCCAGTTTGCTGCCCAAGCTGAAGTCGGCCCACGATGCACGCATCGCCAAGGATCCCGAGTTTGCCTACGTGATGCAGGACATTGCCGACTACAAGGAGGAGAAGGACAAGAAGTCAGTCTCCCTCAATGAAGCGGTACGTCTGGCAGAGCAGGCCAAGCAGGATGAGAAAGCGCTCAAGCGTACCAATGAGCGACTGGCTCGCCTTGGCAAGCCGCCGGTGAAGAGCCTGGATGAACTGCCTGCCGATTTTGAGGCCCCTGACGAATATCTGGTCGAAGCGGCCAATATTACGGCAGATCTGGCCAAGACCGGCAAACGCAGCTGATCTGACTGAGATAACGAGCAAGGGCGACGCAAGTCGCCCTTTCTTTTTGTCTGCTGCAAATTGTTTGACCCTGCCAGTTGGTTGTGACAGCCTCTTTCTCGCCTTTAACAAGCGTGGAAGCAGACAATAATGAACGATCACTCCCAGGCCATGACGGCCAAATATCGTCAGGACTATCAGGCACCGCTCTACTGGATCGACACCATCGACCTCGATTTCCAGCTGCAGGAGCCACAGACCCGGGTCACTGCCATTACCCGTATCCGCCGAAACGGCGAGCACAATGCGCCGCTGGTACTGGATGGTGAGCAGCTGACGCTAGAGAGCATCGCCATCGATGGCATCCCCTGCGAACACTACGAGCAGGGCGAGAGCTCCCTGACCATCTTCAATCTGCCCGCCGAGTGCGTACTGACCATCGTCACCCTGCTGGATCCGGCCGCCAACACCGCGCTGGAAGGGCTCTACAAATCGGGTGATGCCTACTGTACCCAGTGCGAAGCGGAGGGCTTTCGCCGCATTACCTACTATCTGGATCGCCCCGACATTCTGGCGCGCTACAGCACCCGCATCACCGCCGACAAAGCCAAATATCCCTTCCTGCTCTCCAACGGCAACAAGGTAGATAGTGGCGATCTGGGCGACGGCCGCCATTTCGTGCAGTGGCAGGATCCGTTCCCCAAGCCCAGCTACCTGTTTGCCCTGGTAGCCGGTGATTTCGACGTGGAGCGCAACCATTACGTCACCAAAAGCGGTCGCAAGGTGGCTCTCGAGATCTTCGTCGACAAAGGCAATCTGGATCGCGCCGGTTTTGCCATGGAGAGCCTCATCAACTCGATGCGCTGGGACGAGCAGCGCTTTGGCCTCGAGTATGATCTCGACATCTACATGATCGTTGCAGTGGACTTCTTCAACATGGGTGCGATGGAGAACAAGGGGCTGAATATCTTCAACTCCCGTTTCGTACTGGCCAACCCGGCGACCGCCACCGACAACGACTACAACGATATCGAACGGGTGATCGGTCACGAATATTTCCATAACTGGACCGGCAACCGCGTGACCTGCCGCGACTGGTTCCAGCTCAGCCTGAAAGAGGGGTTGACGGTGTTCCGGGATCAGGAGTTCTCCTCCGATCTGGGCTCTCGTGGCGTCAACCGCATCGACAACGTGCGCACCATGCGCGGGCCGCAGTTTGCCGAAGACGCGGGCCCCATGGCGCACCCCATCCGTCCGGATGTGGTGATCGAGATGAACAACTTCTACACCCTGACCGTCTATGAGAAAGGGTCGGAAGTGATCCGCATGATGCACACCCTGCTGGGGGAGACCGCCTTCCAGGCGGGTATGCGCCTCTACTTCGAGCGTCACGATGGTTCGGCGGCCACCTGCGATGATTTCGTGCAGGCGATGGAGGATGCCTCCGGGGTTGATCTCGGCCGTTTCCGCCGCTGGTACAGCCAGTCCGGCACCCCCGAGCTGAACGTGACCGACGAGTACGATGTTGCGAGCGGTGTTTACCGTCTGCACGTGAGCCAGCACACGCCGCCGACTCAGGATCAACCGCAAAAGCTGCCGCTGCACATTCCGCTCGATATCGAACTCTATGACGAGCAGGGCGCCGTTATTGCGCTGCAGTATCAGGGCAAGGCCATCGGCAACGTGCTCGACGTGCTGGAGTCAGAGCAGACCTTCGTGTTCGATCAGGTGCCGGTCAAGCCGGTTCCCTCCCTGCTGCGGGACTTCTCCGCGCCGGTCAAGCTGCATTTTGATTACAGCGATGAGGCGCTGGCCTTCCTGATGCGCCATGCCCGCAACGAATTTGCCCGCTGGGATGCGGCGCAGATGCTGATCAACAAGGCGGTTATCGACGGGGTAGCCCGGGTGCAGCATGGACAGGGGGTTGAGCTCTCCCAAACCCTGCTGACAGCCTTTATCGCCATTCTGGAAGATGCCGAACTCGATCCGGCGCTCAAGGCGGAGATCCTGACCCTGCCGGGTGAGGCGACCCTGGCCGAACTGTTTGAGGTGGCGGATATCGATGCCATCCATCAGGTGCGCAACGAGATCACCACCTCGCTGGCGCAAGCCTTTGGCGACCAGCTGCTGGTGACCTACGAGAGCCTTCATCTGCCGGGTTATCAGGTGGTGCATGCCGATATGGCCAAACGCGCGCTCAAGAGCGTGGTGCTCGGCTATCTGGCGGCCCTCGATGCTGGCAGTGCCGACCTGCTGGTGCGCCAACAATATGCCGCCGCCGACAACATGACCGACACTCTGGCGGCGTTGCAGGTCGCCAACAGCTATCTGTTGCCGTGCCGCTCCGAGCTGCTGGCCGATTTTGAAGGCAAGTGGGCCCGGGATGGTCTGGTGCTGGATAACTGGCTGCGTCTGGTGGGTAGCAAGCCGGCGGAAGATGTGCTGAGCGAGGTGCAGCAGGCGATGGCTCACCCGACCTTCAGCATTCGCAACCCGAACCGTCTGCGTGCACTGGTCGGCAGCTTTGCCATGAACAACCAGGTGCAGTTCCACGCCATCGATGGTCGCGGCTATCGCTTCCTGACCGATCTGCTGATCGAGCTCAACGAGGTCAACCCGCAGGTCGCTTCCCGCCTCATCACCCCGCTTATCCAGTTCAAGCGACTCGATGAGGGGCGCAAGGGGCTGATCCGTGCCGAGCTGACCCGCCTGGCCAACCTCGAAGGGTTGGCGCGGGATCTGTTCGAAAAAGTGAGCAAGGCGCTGCAGCAGTAACATCGACGGGGCAGGGGAGTGTCATCCTCTGCCCCGTTTTTTGATCCTCTCTGCTTGCCAGCGGGGTAAACAGGGCATCTATCGGGAGTAAACGTGAAGCAATTTACCTTTCGGCTGTCGCTGAGCAGTGACGAGGTGATGTTGATGTATCAGGGGCACGCCAGACGACTGGTGGTGCGCAGTGAACAGGGGCTGACCATCGAGCTTGGCATCGATAAAATCCGGCCTTTTGTCGCTATCAGCGGGGTACATGGCTATTTTCGCCTCAAAACGCAGGACGATTATCGCTTTATCAGCCTCGAACGCATAAGTTAACAAAAAACGAACAGTTTACCGACTGATTATCTGATTGTGCTCACTATCTATCCGGAAAAGTGGCACAAAGGCAGTGGGAATTTCTGTTTTTTTGCCTGTTGGCAAAATATCTCACAGTTTAAGCCGTGATCTGCACCTTGTTTTTAACAGTCCGTTAGCATCTTCTCTCGCCTTCCTTGATCCAAGCCATTACACTTCGCAACAACTCTGCACCAGCGGGTAACCAGGGTGGTTGCCTCTGCGTCGGTGGTTAATGTCGTCCGATAAGGAATATAAAAATGGCATTGAAAGACGCCCCTACCTCAGTTCTGCTCGAAAACGTTCTCGGCCTGATCCATCAAAAACTGCCCAAGAAGAGTGCCTCTCTGGTCGAATGCTTCGTGGCCAAGTTTTACGGCAACATGGCGAGCTCCGACATGCATGATCGCAACGACAGCGATCTCTACGGCGCGGCGCTTAGCCTCTGGAATGCCCTCAATCAGCGTAGCGGAACCGAACCCTATATCCGGGTCTACAACCCCGAGCTGACTCGCCATGGCTGGCAGTCCCCCCACACCATCGTCGAGGTGATCCTGCAGGATTCTCCCTTCTTGGTGGACTCCATCCGGATGGCGCTCAAGCGTCTCAATATCACCGCCCACATGATGCTGCACCAGCCGCTGCACCTGATCCGCGGCGAAGAAGGCAAGATCAGCGCCATTCTGGATCTCGGCAATACCGACGGGCAGACATCGGTCGAAACCGCCTTCCTCATCGAAATCGATCACCTTACCAGCGAAGCGCAGATGGAAGCGCTGGCAGCCGAACTGAAATCCGTGGCTGGCGAAGTTGCGCTGGCGGTCGGCGACTGGCAGCCGATGCTGGCCAAGCTCAATGAAATCATCGACGAGCTGCCAAAGCGCAACCATCCGGTGAGTCAGGAGGAGGTCAACTCCTGCATCGCGTTTCTCAAATGGGTGGCGGCCCATAACTTCACCCTGATGGGCTATCGCCGCTACGACGTCAAGGCGGTGGAGGGGGATCACGAGATCCTGCCGCAGGCGAACTCCAGTCTCGGCCTGATGAAGAACTCCATCAAGGATGAGGGGCAGCGCCTTGGCAATATGCCGGCCAGCGCCCGTCACGCAGCGCTGAGTCAGGATCTGCTGATCCTCACCAAATCCAACAGCAAATCCCGTGTTCATCGCCCGGCTTATGTGGATTACATCGGCATCAAGCGCTTCGACGAGCATGGCAAGGTGGTGGGGGAAGATCGCTTTATCGGTCTGTATGCCTCCTCCATCTACAACACCAGTGCGACCCAGATCCCGCTTATCAGCCATCGTCTCGAGCGCATCATGGCCTCTTCCGGCCATGAGAAGGGCTCCCACGCCTACAAGGCGCTGCTGAACGTGCTGGAAACCTATCCCCGTGACGAGCTGATCCAGGCCCGCGAAGAGGAGCTGCTGGCTACCGGTCTGGGTGTGCTGGAGATGCAGGAGCGGGACATGCTGCGCCTGTTTGTGCGCCGCGATGTCTATGGTCGCTTCTTCTCCTGCATGGTTTATGTCACCAAGGAGCGCTACAACACCGCGCTGCGGATCAAGACCCAGCAGATCCTGCAACAATATTTCGGCAGCAGCGAAGAGGTGGAGTTCAACGTCTACTTCACCGAGGGCGTGCTGGCACGGACTCACTACATAGTGCGGGTTAACAACAACAACGTGGATGTGGATGTGAACGAAGTACAGAACAACCTGATTGAAGCGGCCCGCAGCTGGGATGACAGACTCGACTCCGTGCTGCTCTCCCACTATGGCGAAGCGCGCGGCAACGAACTGCGTCGCCGTTTCAGCACCGCCTTCCCCCGCGCTTACAAGGAAGATGTGCTGCCGGGCTCTGCCGTGGCCGACATCATGGCGCTGGACAACTTGAGTGAAGCCGAGCCACTCGGCATGTTGTTCTACCGTGCTCAGGAAGAGGAGAACGATCGCCGGGTACGCCTCAAGCTGTTCCACCGCACCGAACCTATCCACCTCTCCGACGTGTTGCCGATGCTGGAGAACATGGGGCTGCGTGTCATTGGCGAGACCCCCTATCAGGTGCGTACTCCGGCGGGCGAGCTGTTTTGGATCCTCGATTTCTCCATGCTGTTACACAGCGATCAGCCGTTCGATCTGGAGCAGAGCCAGCAGCGCTTCCAGGAGGCCTTCGCGGCCATCTGGAACAAGCAGCTGGAAGATGACGGCTTCAACCGACTGGTACTGGGGGCGGGTCTCACTGGCCGTCAGGTCTCGGTGCTGCGCGCCTATGCCAAATACATGCGCCAGACCGGCGTCTCCTTCAGCCAGTCCTATATCGAAGAGACCCTGACCCGCTATCCCGATATCGCCGGCCTGCTGTTTGGGCTGTTCGAGCAGCGTCTCAATCCGGCCATGCCCCGCCATGCGGAAACCGGGGCCAGACTGCACGAGGAACTTGCCGCCAAGCTGGATCAGGTGGCCAACCTCGATGACGATCGTATCATTCGCCGCTACGTGGAGATGATCGACGCCACCCTGCGCACCAACTACTACCAGCTGGACAAGGCGGGCAACATCAAGCCCTACATCTCCTTCAAGCTGGCGCCGTCCAGCATTACCGACATGCCGCTGCCGCTGCCCAAGTTCGAAATCTTTGTCTACTCGCCACGAGTGGAAGGGGTACACCTGCGCTGGGGCAAGGTAGCTCGTGGTGGCCTGCGCTGGTCCGATCGCAAAGAAGACTTCCGCACTGAAGTGCTGGGTCTGGTCAAAGCCCAGCAGGTGAAGAACACCGTCATCGTGCCGGTGGGGGCCAAGGGTGGCTTCTACTGCAAGCAGATGCCGGCAGGCGCCCCCCGCGCCGTTATTCAGGAAGAGGGCAAGGCCTGCTATCGCCTGTTTATCCGCGGTCTGCTCGATGTGACCGACAACATCATCGCTGGCGAAGTGATCCCGCCCAAGGATGTGGTGCGTCACGACGAGGATGACTACTACCTGGTGGTGGCTGCCGACAAGGGGACGGCCACCTTCTCCGATATCGCCAACGAAATCAGCTTGGAGTATGGCCACTGGCTGGGTGACGCGTTCGCCTCCGGCGGTTCGGTCGGTTATGACCACAAGAAGATGGGCATCACCGCCCGCGGCGCATGGGAGTCGGTCAAGCGCCACTTCCGCGAGCTGGGTATCAACTGCCAGACCACCGATTTTACCTGCGTCGGGATTGGCGACATGGCGGGCGACGTGTTCGGCAACGGCATGCTGCTCTCCGAGCACACCCGACTGGTGGGCGCGTTCAACCACATGCACATCTTCGTCGACCCCAACCCGGATTCGGCCAGGAGCTTTGTCGAGCGCAAGCGTCTGTTCGAGCTGCCGACCTCGACCTGGGATGACTACGACAAAAGCCTGATCTCGGCAGGGGGCGGCATCTTCCTGCGCTCGGCCAAGTCCATCAAGCTCACTCCTGAGATGCAGACCCTGCTCGGTACCGACAAGGCCAGCATGGCGCCGAACGAGCTGATCAAGGCACTGCTTTGCCTGAATATCGACCTGCTGTGGAACGGCGGTATCGGCACCTACGTGAAGAGCGCCCGCGAGAGCGACGCCGAGGTCGGTGATCGCAGCAACGATGCATTGCGGGTCAATGGCCGCGATCTGCGTGCCCGCATCGTGGGTGAGGGCGGTAACCTCGGCTTTACCCAGCTTGGCCGGGTGGAGTACGCCAGTCAGGGCGGCCGCATCAATACCGATTTTACTGACAACGTGGGCGGCGTGGACTGCTCCGATAACGAGGTGAACATCAAGATCCTGCTGAACCAGTTGGTGGCAGCCGGGGATATGACGCTCAAGCAGCGTAACCAGATGCTCTTTGATATGACCGACGATGTGGCGCAGATTGTCATCACCAACGCCTATCGCCAGTCCCAGTCCATCTCGGTCACCAGCTTCCGCGGCTCTGAACAACTCAAAGAGCAGCAGCGCTTTATTCAGGGGCTGGAGCGGGAGGGCAAGCTCGATCGTGCGCTGGAGTTCCTGCCATCCGATGAGGAACTCTCCGAGCGGATGGCGGCAGGGCAGGGGCTGACCCGACCCGAGCTGGCGGTGCTGGTGGCGTACGGCAAGATGGTACTGAAAGAGCAGCTCAACTGCCCGGAAGTGACCGACGAGCCGTTCCTCGCCAACATGCTGGTCACCAGCTTCCCGCCCAAACTGCAGCAGCAGTTCGGTGCGGCACTGGCCCAGCATCCGCTGCGGGGCGAGATCATTGCGACCCGGGTCGCCAACATGCTGGTCAACGACATGGGGCTCAACTTCGCTAGCCGGATGAAGGACGAGACCGGAGCCTCGGTCGCCGAAGTGGCCTGCTGCTTTGCCATGGCCCGCGAGGTGTTTGGCATGAACCGGCTGTGGCGCGACATCGAAGGGTGTGACAACCTGGTGGGGGCAGAAACCCAGCTCGAGCTGATGTTCTACAGCCGCCGCATTGTGCGCCGCGCCACCCGCTGGTTCCTGCGTGCCCGCAACCGCAGCTGGAGCATCAGCGAGAACATTGCCTTCTTCCGTCCGGCCTTCGAAACCTTGAGTCAGCACCTCTATGAGGTCATGGATGAGAGTGAAGTAGCCGAGCACAAGCTGGCAGTGCAGAAGCTGGTGGAGAAACAGGTGCCGGAGGCCATCGCCCGTCAGGTCGCTCATATGAGCAGCCTTTTCTCCACTCTGGATCTGGCGCAGATTGCCGCGGAGCACAAGACCGACATCCTGCGCGCCGCCAATGTCTACTACCGCCTTGGCGCCAAGCTGGATCTGCACTGGTTCCTCGACCAGATCAACCATCAGCCGGTTGGCAACCACTGGCAGGCGATGGCGCGAGCCTCCTTCCGCGAAGATCTGGACTGGCAGCAGCGCAGCCTCACTTCCGTGGTACTGGAAGGGTGCAAAGATCAGGGAGAATGCGCTACCATACTGGCCGACTGGATTTCGGAGCATGAACAACTCTTGTCCCGTTGGACCCATATGTTGGCCGACTTCAAGACCACCAGCACTCACGAGTTCGCCAAGTTCTCGGTGGCCTTGCGAGAGTTGAACCTGCTCCAGTTGAATTGCCGATCACTGTAATTGCCTGAAAGCATAACAGCGGCATAACACCCAAAGCCCCGGCCAGTTGCCGGGGCTTTCTTTAAGGAGCAAAGATGTTGTACCCCATCGCCAGGCATTTCCTGTTCAAACTCAATCCGGAACAGGCTCACGATCTCTCCATGAAATATTTGCCCCGCCTTCTCGGTACGCCACTCGATTGTTTCTTCCGCCAGAATTTGCCGAAACGCCCCGTCACTGTTATGGGGCTTTCTTTTGCCAATCCGGTGGGGTTGGCGGCCGGTCTGGATAAAGATGGGGAGTGTATTGATGCATTGGGGGCCATGGGATTTGGCTTTATCGAGGTAGGTACCGTTACCCCCAGACCGCAAAGCGGCAATGACAAACCGCGCCTGTTCCGGGTTATTCCAGCAGAGGGGATCATCAACCGGATGGGATTCAACAACAAGGGGGTTGATCATCTGGTCGCGCGGGTCAAAGAGGCCAAATATCAGGGGGTAATTGGCATCAATATCGGCAAAAACAAAGATACACCCATCGAGCAGGGCAAGGATGATTACCTCTTCTGCATGGACAAGGTGTATGACCATGCCGGTTATATCGCCGTCAATATCTCATCCCCCAACACCCCGGGTTTGCGTTCGCTGCAATATGGCGAGGCGCTCGATGAATTGCTCGCCGCGCTGAAAACCCGCCAACAAGAACTGGCTGCCCAATATAAAAAATATGTGCCGCTGGCGGTAAAAATTGCGCCGGATTTGAGCTTCGAGGAAATAGATCAGGTTGCCGCTTCGCTGGTTCGCAATGGCATCGATGGTGTCATCGCCACCAATACCACCCTCGAGCGCGAGATGATTTACGACATGCCCCATGCCGGTGAGGCGGGTGGCCTGAGTGGTCGTCCGCTGCAGCACAAGAGCACCGAGGTGATCCGTCATCTGGCCAAAGCGCTTGATGGCGCTCTGCCAGTTATCGGGGTCGGTGGTATCGATAGTGCCATGGCGGCGCGGGAAAAATTGGCTGCCGGAGCCAGTCTGGTACAAATTTATAGCGGTTTTATTTATAAAGGGCCGGGTCTGGTCAAAGAGATTGTGACCAATATTTAAGAAATAGTTGGGGAGCCCTTTATTTGACGTTGCTGATTTCCTGCATATGGAATAAAGTCAACTGGTAATTATCAAGTAAGGGCTCCCGCATGCTTATCCAACCGACCGATAGCTGGCAATGGCACTATGATGCCCAGAATGACCGTCTGATGTTGGACCTGTCTGATAACATGCTATTTGCCACCGAATATAAAGGGCGGCAATTGGTACCCAGTTCATTTACCACCCAGCCTTTTTGTGTCGATGATGCGGCGCTCTATTATCAATTGATGGATAAAGCGGCAGAACTGGCGTGGAGTATTCCTCATCAGGTTCAGTTGGTACTTAATGCCATCGCAGTGAGCCGTTTTTATAAACCCCTGATGCCACAAAGCTGGTTTTTTGGTGAACAACACCCGGTTATATCGCCACAAAATGGCGATCTGGTCTGGATGAATACACCCCACGGCAGAGGGGAGTTTATGGTCATTGAAGCGGGCGACCAGGCGAGTGTCTGCATGAACCTGACTCAGGATTTTGTACTGACAACCAGCAAAACCTTGTCCCGTTTTGGCGTTATCAAGGTGATGAATAACCGGATGACCCCTCGTATTGTCCTGACCGAGCAATATCGTCAGGTCAGCTAAAATCGTCAGGTCAACTAAAAGCGGCGCCCTGTCGCCGCCATTCTCAGTTCCATTTATCTGCCTCTATTTCCTCACAGTGTTACCCCGTTATTTGCTTATATTTCATTTTCCCGGATAGTGATGCCGCCGTTGTTTGGCAAATGGCTTGATTGCGTGTCTGGTAATCGAGACGGGGCGTTGCCCTGAGTGAAGTTGAAATAAAAAAGTGGCGGGATTGCCCGCCACTTTGCATCTGATCCTGTTTTGATCCCCTCTTACACCTTGAAGAAGCGGATCCCCTCGTCGAGCTGTTTGATGATGTCGGTCAGCTGGGAGGCATCGTGGTTGACGCTCTCGGCGGCCGAGACGTTTTCCAGCGACATCTGGGTGATCTCCTCGACCGACTGGGCGATCAGCTGGCTGGCTGCCGCCTGCTCATGCAGCATGGAGCTGATCTCCTGAATAAGGCCCACCACCTTGCGGGAGCTCTGATCGACCTGCGCCATGGTGTGGCTGGAGTTGTCGGTAGTCTCGCGTACCGTGCCCATGCTGTCGGAGCAGGCGTTCATCCCCTTGACCGCGCCGGTTGCCCCCTGCTGGATTGACTGGAGCATCTCGTTGATCTCCTGGGTGGCCTGCGTGGTGCGGGCCGCCAGCGTACGCACCTCGTCGGCAACGACCGCAAAGCCGCGGCCCATGTCGCCAGCCCGGGCGGCCTCGATAGCCGCGTTGAGCGCCAGCAGGTTGGTCTGATCGGCGACCCCCTGGATCATCACCGAGATCTGGCTGATGCGAGTGATGTCATCAAACAATCCCTGTACCTGTTTGGCGGAATCGTTGACCGCATTGGTAACGCGCACCACCTCCTGTGACGCCCGCTTGACCTGCTCCTCACCGGCGTGAGCGATTTCACCGGACTCCATGACCACGCTGTTGGCCTGATTGGCAAAGGAGGAGAGCTGGGAGACCGAGGTGGTCAGCTCTTCTACCGATGCGGCTGTGTTGGCGGTCGCCAGTGATTGCTGCTGGGAGCTGGTGTTGACTTGCTGCGCTGCGGCAACCAGTTGGGAGGAGCTGGCCGTGAGCCCTTCGGCGGCTTGCTGCATGG
Organism: Aeromonas sp. FDAARGOS 1410; assembly: GCF_019048745.1. Taxonomy (NCBI): domain Bacteria; kingdom Pseudomonadati; phylum Pseudomonadota; class Gammaproteobacteria; order Aeromonadales; family Aeromonadaceae; genus Aeromonas; species Aeromonas sp. FDAARGOS 1410. The sequence continues at coordinate 2,718,218 of NZ_CP077401.1, forward strand.
TGGATACGATGTTGCGCAGGCTGCGGCGGGCATTGCCCATGGAGATCTGCATCTGGGTGATCTCGTCTTGCCCGTCACGATTATCACTGCCAGTGAGATAACCGGCGGCCAATTGTTTCAATTCTTCCATGATGTTGCCAAGCGGCAGGTTGATGCTCTGGCTAAGCAGCCAGCCAAGCACTACCGAGAGGGCGACCGAGATAGCGATGATGGTATAGGTCGCGGTGGATATGTGGGCGACGATCACATCGCTATCGTCATAGGCCTTTTTACCAATCCCCAGATTGATATCGACAAGTTTGCTGAGCAGGTCATCTGCGACCTGAAACGTTGCAGCTGCTTCACCCTTCATCAATTTGACCGCGCCGTCGTTATCATTGGCGTAGCTTGCCGCCATCGCTTTTTTGGCCGCCTCTTTGTAAAGGGGCCAGGCGCGATCAAAATCGGCCAGCACCACTTTTTCCGGCTCGGTCAGCTCGGTCGCACGATATTTGTTGAGCAGCTCGTTCATCTTCTGCTCGAAGCCATCCATTTTACTGGCGATGGCATCCATACCCGGTTTGGTCGGCTCAATCACATAATCAAACAGCGATCGGTTGTGATAAATAGCCTGCATATTGGCGTTGGAAAGATCAGTTATCGGGATCAGCATGTTGATATACATATCATTCAACATGTCGTTGACGGTCGAGGTATTTTGCTTGCCGTAAAACCCAACCCCGATCAGGAGCAGGTTGACTAGCAAAAAGGCGAGCATCAGTCGCATTTTTATCGATACAAGACGGATCAGATTTATCATATAGAGCCTCATGCTGATGTATTTTCTTTCCATGCCAAAATTACATAACACCTTAAATTTAAATTATTTTCCCAATCAGGGTTATTGTTCCGGATAAATAGCGTTTTTTGCCTGCCACTCGCCGAACCAGTGGGCGATCTGTTCAACCGGCAGCGGGCGACTGATGTAATAGCCCTGGGCCAAATCACACCCCAGCAAGGCCAATTGATCCCAATCCTCTTCGCTCTCAACTCCCTCAGCGACGGTTTTGAGCCCCAGTTTTTGGCTCATCACAATGGCGGAGGTGAGGATGGCCAGCTTCTTGGGGCTGGTATGGGCATCGTGGACAAACTCCTTGTCTATCTTGATTTCGGTAAACGGGCAGCGGGACAGCTGTTTCATCGAGGAGTAGCCGGTGCCGTAATCGTCCATTGCCACACCGAAGCCACGCAGTCGCAGGCGGGCGAGGGTACCGAGCGATACAGCGAGGTTGGACATGAAGGTGGTCTCGGTGACTTCGATGATAATCGCCTGACAGGGCAGGCGATGGCCCTGCACGACCTCTACCATGGTTTCCACCAGCTTGTCGGTCGTCAGCAGTGAGACCGGCAGGTTGATGGAGCAGCTGAGCTGGCCGGTTTGCAGAGTGAGTTTGTTGAGTGCCTCGCAGGTGGCATGCAGGAAGGCGTAGAAAAAATCGAGCGCCAGCGGCCCCTCTTCCAGATGATGAACGAAACAGACCGGGGGCAGGGTGCCATGCTCGGGGTGATGCCAGCGGACCAGCGCTTCAAAGCCATAGAGGCTGGCATCGCTCATGGTGATCTTGGGCTGCAAAAAGGGAACCAGCTGGCCTTGCTCCAGAGCATGGCGGACATCGTCGCTGGTGAAGGTGAGCTGCATCCATTTGTTGCTCTCCCGATGGACCCGCGGATCGCAGTGCTGCAACATGTTGCGCAGATCCTGGGCTCTGAGCGGTTTGGCCAGTACGCCGATCACCTCCAGCGTGCCGGCATCGGCGATGGAGTGGATCACATCCAGTACATCCCGATCCACGGCGCTCATCACGGCGACAAACATCTGATAGCCGGTGTGCTTCTCCAGCTGGCTGATGAGCTCGACCCCATCCATTCCCGGCATGTTGAGATCGGTCAGCAGCAGATCGACATGCTCCAGTTGCTGCAGCTTGTTGAGGGCATCCTGACCATCGCTGGCGAGATGGATCTGGCCAAAGCCCAGATCTTGCAGCAGACAGGTCACCTCATACTGCTGGGTACGGGAGTCATCGACCACCAGGGCGCTGCGGCCCTGCCATTGTTCCAGGGACATGGTGGTTCCTCTCAATCAGGACGGCCAAGCGTCTGGGTTATCTGGGCAAGGGACATCACTTCATCGATCCCGCCATGGGCGATTGCCTCCTTGGGCATGCCAAAGACCACACAACTCGCCTCATCCTGCGCGATGGTGCGAGCGCCGGTGTCATGCAATTCGCGCATACCGCGGGCGCCATCATCCCCCATGCCGGTCATGATGACGCCAAGAGCGTTGTGACCGGCACTGACCGCCACCGAGCGAAACAGCACATCGACCGAAGGGCAGTGACGAGAGACGGGAGGACCCTCTTTCACCTCAGCCAGATATTGGGTGCCGCTGCGCTGGATCAGCAGATGTTTGCCACCGGGGGCGATAAGCGCCACCCCGGGCAGCAGGCGATCGCCGGTGGCCGCCTCCTTGACTTCAATCTTGGAAAGGCCGTTCAAGCGCTCCGCAAACGAGGCGGTAAAGCGCCCCGGCATATGCTGCACGATGGCGAGCCCCGGGCAGGTAACCGGCAGTCTGGTCAGCAGATACTCAAGGGCCTGGGTGCCGCCGGTGGAGGTGCCAAGGGCGATGATCCGGTCGGTAGTGCGAAATTTGACCCGCTCCGGCGGGGGCGAGAGCATGGCATCGGCGGTGCGCTTGGGAGGGGGAGTAAAGCCGGGTTGCTGGTGGTCTGGCAGCAGGTTGCGCAGCTTGGCGTTGACGGCGGTACGGATCTCCTGGATCAGCTCGTTGGCCGATTGTTGCAGGAAGCTTTTGATGCCGACAGCAGGCTTGGTGATGATGGAGATGGCACCGGCAGCCATGGCATCCAGGGTAATGGTGGCCCCCTCTTCGGTCAGGGAAGAGCAGATGATGACCGGCGTTGGGCGTTCGCTCATGATCTTGCGCAGAAAGGTGAGACCATCCATGCGAGGCATTTCGATATCGAGAATGATCACATCCGGCCAGCTCTTCTTCATCTGCTGCATGGCGAAGATGGGATCGAATGCCGCCCCCATCACTTCGATATCGGCGGCCTTGCCCAGCATCTGGGTCAGCACTTCCCGCACCAGCGCCGAGTCGTCAACGATCAATACCCGTATGGTCATGTTTCATCCTTGAAAAGCTGAGGTTGGCAGCGATAGCGCGAAGGGGCCTCCTGCACCAGTGGCAGATCCTGCTGGCGGATGATCTCCGAATGGCCGACCAGCAGATATCCGCCGGGTCTGAGCAGCTCACACAATTGGGAGAGCACCTGGCCTTTGGTCTCTTCGTTGAAGTAGATAAGCACATTGCGCAGAAAAATAACGTCGAACTCCCGCTCGATAAAGTTGCCGCAGGTGAGCAGGTTGAGGTTGGAGAACGACACTTTTCTCGCCAGCTCGGGTCTCACCCGCACCTTGCCCGCATATTCGTCGTGACCGCGCTGAAAATAGCGCATCCAGAGGTGGGGCGGGACATGTTGAGCCCGCTCCACGGCATAGATGGCACGCTGGGCAAAGGGGATCACCCGGGTATTGATGTCGGTGCCGTAGATCCGCCAGCGCTCGTTGATGCCGAGCTGTTCGGCCAGCACCATGGCGGCGGAGTAGGCCTCCTCACCGGTGGAGCAGGCGGCAGACCAGACTCGCAATGGTTGATGGCGGCTAGCGTGCAGTTGTTCGGCATGGTGTTTCAGCCAGCTGAAGTGCTGTGCCTCGCGGAAAAAATAGGTTTCGTTGGTAGAGAGCAGGTTGATGGCGAGCTGTCGCTCCTGCACATTCTGTGGCTGGTTGATCCGCTCCCAGTAGCCGTAGTAGCTGGTGAGATTGAGCGCCCGCAGCCGTTTGGCGAGGCGGGATTGCACCAGCGCCCGCTTGCAGGGGGCGAGATCGATGCCGGCGGCGGTGAAGATAAAGCGCCGGAACAGTTCGAACTCTCTTTGGGTGAGCACCGGCCCCTGATCCGGGGTGGTGAGGGATGCCGCCACTAATAGCCCCCTTGCTCGCTGTTGAAGAGCTGGCTGGTGGTAGCCTCGGCCATGGCGCTCAGCTCGGCGATGGAGAGCGCCTTGTGCATGTCGAGCAGAATGGCGAACTGCTGGGCGATGGTGACCACCCCCTGGATGAAGTCGCCGCGAATATGGGCGCCAAAGGTCGGGGCCGGCTCTATGGTGTCGGTGGCAATCTCCAGCACCTCGCAGACGGAGTCGAGCAGCATGCCGATCTCCTGCTCTTCGCCATTGCTGTTGGGCAGTGAAAGGATTGCGACACAGGTAGTGGGCTGGATCGGGGTCTGCCCCCGGCCAAAGCGGATCGAGAGGTCGATGACCGGCACCACGGCACCCCGCAGGTTGATGATCCCCCTGACAAAGCGCGGCATCATGGGCACCGGCGTCATCCCCTCGAACTCGATGATCTCGCGGATGCAGCCGATATCGACCCCGTAGAGCTCCCCTCCCAGCATGAAGGTCACGCAGTGGAAGTGGGAGGTGACAGTATCAGGGGCATGTGTTGTGCGCATTGGGCTGCTCCTAATAGTTGCTGAACTTGCCATCGTCCACTTCCCGCTCCAGATCGTCGTCATGGTGCAGGTGTTGGTTCAGCGTGCTCTTTTTCGGGATGACCGGTCTGGCACTGTAACCGGCGGCATGAAACTGGGTGGGCTGACGGTTGTTGCCGCCGCGCAGGGTGAACTGCTGCATCAGCTCCTGCAGTTGCAGAGCGGTGGAGCTCAGCTCTTCCGAGGTGGAACTCAGCTCCTCGGCCGAGGCAGCGGAGGCCTGCATGCCATCACTGATCTGGGTCACTGCAATATTGATCTGGGAGACGCTGGCCCGCTGTTCACGGGAGGCCGAGGCGATCTCCTGCACCAGAGTGGCAGTCTGATCGATCCCCGGCAGCATCTCCCGCAGCAGGGTGCCGGCCTGTTCGGCGACGCTGACCGAGCGGCCAGCCAGCTCGCCAATCTCCTTGGCGGCATTTTGCGAGCGCTCCGCCAGTTTGCGTACCTCGGCCGCCACGGTGGCAAAACCCTTGCCGTGTTCGCCGGCGCGGGCCGCTTCAATGGCAGCGTTGATGGCCAGCAGGTCGGTCTTGTTGGCGATGTCATTGATGATGGTGATGCGCGAGGCGATCTCCTTCATGGCGTGAACCATCTCGCCCACCGCCTTGCCGCTTTCGGTGGCACTGCTGGCCGCCTTGGTGGAGATGTTCTCGGTGACCTTGGCATTGTCGGCATTCTGGCTGACGGTGGCCGCCATCTCCTCGACGGAGGCGCTGGTCTGCTCGACGCTGGAGGCGAGCTCGGAGGAGGTTTGCGACAGTGAGTTGGCGGTGGCGGCGACCTGTTCAGAGGCCGATCCGATGGCCTCCGACATGGCGCCCACCTCGTTGAGAATATCGGAGAGGCGATGGGCCATGCTCTTGATGGCAAAGAGCAGGCTGCTGTTGTCATCGCTGCGCAGCTTGACCGGGGTCGAGAGATCCCCGGCGGCGACACGGGAAACCACCTGAACGGTATAGGAGGGGTCACCACCCAGCTGGCGCAAGATGCTGCGGGTGACCAGCATAGCCAGCACCAGACAGATAACGAAGGCGGAGCAGGAGATGAGGATCAGCAAGCTCAGGTTGTCCTGATAGATATCTTCACTATCTTGCAACGACTGGGTGGCTAGGCGGTTATTGATATTGACCAGCTCGGTCAGCAGCTCATCTGACTTGTCAAAGGCCGGGCGACCTTGTTCGGCCATGATTTGGGTTGCTCTCTGGTTGTTGGCATTATCGCCGGTGTCCGACTGCGCGGTGCGCATGATCATATCGGCATAGGACTTGTAGGTGATCCAGGATTGATCGAAGCGCGCCAGCGCATCGATTTCAGGTTGGGTCAAAGAGGTTTTGCGATAGGCATCGAGCAGTTTGTTGAGCTGACTCTCGTAACGCAGGATATTGCCTGCATTGAGCTTTCTGGTCTCCTCCTTGGTCTCCAGCACGTAGCGATAGAGAGCCCGGTTCATGTAGATCGCCTGCATGTTGGCGTTGGCCAGATCCCGAATGGGCACCAGTTGGTTGGCGTGCATGTTTTTAACCAGTAGTGCCATCGTTTTGGTGGAGTAGTAGCTGGTGACGGTCAAGGTCACCAGCAGCACCATCAAAATGGAAAACGAGAGCACCAGTTTTGTTCTGACTTGCAAGTTGTGAAACCAGTCCATGGTTTTGACTCCGTTAAAGCGGTTGATAACAGTATGTGGTCAATCAGGTTCGGCTGCCGGAGTGGGTATCGGCATGCTGATGGATCAAGTGCAACTCCCGTCGTCTGGCCAGCTCGATAAGCTGTGGTACATCAAGAATGAGGGCCGGCTGGCCATTGCCCAAAATGGTTGAACCGCTGACATATCGCAGCGTCCTGAACAGCTCTCCGAGTGGTTTGATCACCGCCTGCACTTCGCCAATCAGGCGATCCACCACAATGCCGGCGCGGTTGTCGGCATAGTCGACGATAACGACAAACTCGGGCTCGTCGGCGGGGGGAAGGGCAAACAGTTCGCGCAGTACGATAAAGGGGACCCACTCGCCGCGGATATTGATCTGGCGCGAGGGGGTATCGAGGGCATCCGGCGGCAGATCAATGCACTCGAGCATCATGTCGAGGGGGATCACCAGAGAGGAGTGATCCACCTCGATGCGAAAACCGTCGATGATGGCGAGGGTTAGCGGGAGCCGCAGGCGGAAGGTTGTGCCGCGGCCAGGATGGCTCTCGATGGTGGTCTCGCCCCGCAGGGACTCCAGATTGCGTTTGACCACATCGAGCCCGACACCGCGACCCGAAAGATCGCTGACACCGCTGGCGGTTGAGAAGCCGGGTTGGAACAGGAACTGAAATATCTCCTGCTCGCTCAGGATTTTTCCCTCCTGAGCCATGCCCATCGTCTGGGCCTTGGCCAGGATCTTGTCGCGATCGATGCCGCGACCATCGTCGCTCACTTCAACCACTACGGCGCCTGCGTCGTGATAAGCGTTCAGGGTGATCACGCCGCCAGCCGCCTTGCCTGCCTCAAGGCGCTGCGCCTCATCCTCGATGCCGTGATCGACGGCGTTGCGCACCAGATGCATCAGGGGGTCGGTCAGCTTCTCGACCATGGATTTGTCGATATCGGTTTCGGCGTTGTTGATGTGCAGGCTGATGTTCTTGCCGGTCTGCTGGGAGAGTTCGTGTACCAGCCTCGGAAAGCGGTTGAAGATCTCGTTGATGGGCACCATGCGCAGGGTAAGGGCATCGTCGCGGATCCCCTCGACCAGGGTATTGACTGCGGCCACCGACTCGACCAGCTCGGCATCCCCTCGCAATCTGGCCTGCAGGGTTGTCGCGGAGGTGGCGATCACCAGTTCACCGACCCGGTTGATCAGCCGGTCCAGTTTCGCTGCCTCAATGCGAATGTAGTGCCCTTCACTGCGCAGCGGAGCGGGCTTGGGCTGAGGTGTTACCGGCAGTTCCGGTTCTGGCTGCGCAGGTTGTGAAAATGATGCTGAAGGGGCGGCGGATGCGCTGTCTGGTTCGCTGGTTTGGCTACGGCGATAGTCGCCCCGTTCAATCGCGGCTGCCTCTTCACGGGTCAGGACGTCAGCAGCCTCCCAGCGGGCAAGCTGGGCCGTCAGTGGTTCGTTGCGCCACTGGGCCAGCCGTTCACCTTGCGCAGCAAACTCGGCGAGATCCTGATGAGGCGTCAGCAGGCAGATGATGCTGGCATGAGCCACAAAATCGAAGGTACTGCGGATCCGCTCGGGGGATTCAGCACTGCGCAGGCCAATTTCATAGCCCAGGAAACATTCGGTCGGATCGAGCAGCTGTAGGGGCGGCCATTCGTGCCAGACCGGTTCGATGAAGACGATCTCGCCCAGATTGCCGAGATAGCGGATAAAGGCCAGCAGGTCGAAGCCATCCTGATAGAGCGAGGGATAAAAACGTACAGAGAGATGCCAGCGCTTGAGAGCCTGTGAAGGGAGCACGCTTTGTGGCGGCACTACGACCGGTTGGGCTGGCAAACTTTGATGGCCCTGCAGTTGGGAAAGCAGGGCCAGGATCTGTTGGGTTTCGGTTTGCGGCAGCTCGGGGTTATGCTCGGCCCCCTGCAACAGGTCACGCAGCTGATCATTGCAGGCCAGCAGCAGGTTGATCAGATGCTCATCGAGCTGCAACTCGCCGCTGCGAAGCCGTGCCAGCATGTTTTCCATGGCGTGGGCGAAGCGTACCAGCATGGTGAGGCCCAGCATGCTGGCTGAACCCTTGATGGTATGGGCGGTACGAAACATCAGATTGTAGGTTTCGGGATTGGCCGGGTAGCTTTCGCGATCAAGGAGCGCCTGCTCCAGATGATCACACTGCTCGTAGGCCTCCTCGAAAAAGAGGGTGCGCGCTTTATTGACGTCCATCTGGCCCCTCCGCTCTGGTCAGGGACGAAAGCAACCCGAGCTGGCCCAGCGCCAGTTCGGCTTCACTGCCATCTCCCGTCTTGATCCGCAGCCGCTTGCCCTGGTTATTGGCCTCTTGCTGGAGGAGGGCGACAAGTTGGGCGCCGCAGCTATCGAGTGCTTCAAGCTGGCTCAAATCCAGTAAGGCAACAGGAAAGTTGAGCAGACTGAAGAGATCGTCTTGCAGCTCTGCCACCGTCATGATGGTGAACTCCCCCGTGAGAATGGCAGTCGGAGGGGCGTGCATAATATCCAGTTCAAAACTCATACCTTGTGCTCCCGTATCATGGTTGCACCACCTTGTAGACATCATCGATAAGCTTCAGCGGCTCGAATGGCTTGGTCAGCCAGACACGGGCGCCGGCATCGAACCCCTCCTGGCGGATCTCGGGCGAGTCTTCCGTCGTCAGCATGATGAACGGGATATAACGGGTGGTTGCCTGTGCCTTGAGATGGCGCAGCAGTGTCATCCCGTCCATGCCCGGCATGTTGAGGTCGGAGATGATGAGATGTACCCGCTGGCCATCGAGGCGGGAGAGGGCCGCGTTGCCATCATCCGCTTCGATCACGCTAAAACCGGCGCTTTGCAGCGTCATGGTAATGGTGGCTCTGATGCTGGCGGAGTCTTCCACAACAAGGATGGTTTTGGTCATAAGGGTGACTCGTTCACTGGCGTTATTTGTATCCGGGTGACATGGGTCGATGCTTCCTAATTGTTGTCCAATAAGTTGATGTGTGTGGATTTTTTAAAACTGGATCGACGTGTGCAGGAGAAAAATCGGGGAAGGGGGGGACTGGCGGTTTTTAAGGTTCTACGGAAAGGGTTCAATAGACGCTTGTTGCACCGTATCTCCTGTCATTGTCAGCCACTTTTGCATGCTCAGAGTGACCTGATGAGGTATAATGCGGGACTATTTTTATGGGTTCCCCGTGAGCGTGATGAAAGAATTTTTTGCAACCTGCCCCAAGGGGCTGGAAAACCTGTTGGCCGACGAGCTGACCAATCTGGGTGCAGAGCAGGTCCGTGAGACCGTGGCTGGCGTCCACTTCAAAGGCGAACTGGCGGTGGGCTACAAGGCCTGTCTCTGGAGCCGTCTGGCTTCCCGCATCGTACTGGTGCTCTCCGAGTTCCAGATGAACGACGATCTGGATCTCTATCTGGGCGCGCATACCATCCCCTGGGAAGAGCACTTCTCCGGCACCGCCACCATTGCGGTGGACTTTACCGGTACCAACGCCTCCATTCGCAATACCCAATATGGCGCTCTGAAGATCAAGGATGCCATTGTCGATCGCTTTACCAAGCGCGGTCATGTGCGCCCGGACGTGGACAAGAAATCGCCGGACATTCGCATCATGGCGCATCTGGGCAAAGGCAAGGCCAATATCACGCTGGACTTGTCAGGCCCGGCGCTGCATCAGCGTTTCTATCGTCAGGGCACAGGTGAAGCACCGCTCAAAGAGAACTTGGCGGTCGCCATGATTGCTCGTAGCGGTTGGGCCGGCGAGCCCATGATGGATCCGATGTGCGGCTCCGGTACGCTGCTGATTGAAGCGGCCTTTATCGCCGCCGATATGGCTCCGGCCCTGCGCCGCGAGCGCTTCGGTTTTGATCGCTGGCTGCAGCACGATAGCGAGCTGTGGCAAAGCCTGATGATGGAAGCACAAGTACGTGCCAAGCGCGGCATGCAGCGCTGCGAGGTGAAACTGTTTGGTTGTGATGCCGATTCGCGCGTGCTGCTCAAAGCCCGTGATAACGCCAAAGCCGCCGGTGTCGCCCATCTCATCACCTTCAAGCAGGCCGATGTCACCAAGCTGGAAAACCCGCTGCCGATGCCGGCTGTGGAAGGGGAGGCCCGTCAGGTCGGTATGCTGATCTCCAACCCGCCCTACGGCGAGCGTCTTGGCGAATTCCCGGCCCTGTTGGAAGTGCATCAAGCCCTCGGCGATGCCCTGCGTCGCAGCTTCCAGGGGTGGAGAGTCTCCATTCTGTCCGCATCTCCCGAGCTGCTCAGCTGTCTGCGCCTGCGCGCCGACAAGCAGTATCGCCTGTTCAACGGTGCCCTCGAGTGTCAGCTGCGTAACTACCAGATCGCGCTCGATGCCGTCGCCTCGCAAAAAGAGGTGGCGCAGGACTTTGCCAACCGTCTGCGCAAGAATCTGAAGGCGCTCGAGAAGTGGGCCAAGAAAGAGAATCTCGACTGCTACCGTCTCTACGACGCCGACCTGCCTGAGTACAACGCCGCCATCGACCGCTATCAGGACTATCTGGTGGTGCAGGAGTACGCGGCGCCCAAGGATATCCCCGCCCAGAAGACCCGTCAGCGTCTGCTCGACATGGTGCAGGCCGCCATCAAGGTGACCGGCATGGACGGCGAGAAGGTGATCCTGAAAGTACGCGAGCGTCAGGAGGGCAAGCAGCAGTACCAGAAGCTCTCCGAAGAGCAGCACCGGATGGAAGTGCAGGAGTATGGGGCCCGTCTGTGGGTCAACCTCTACGACTACCTCGATACCGGTCTGTTCCTTGACCACCGTCAGACCCGCCGCATGCTGGGTCAGATGGCCAAGGGCAAGCGCTTCCTGAACCTGTTTGCCTACACCGGCAGTGCCACCGTGCACGCGGGTCTTGGTGGTGCCAGCGAAACCACCACAGTGGATATGTCGCGCACCTACCTTAACTGGGCACAGGACAATATGCGCCTCAACTCGCTGGTGGGCCGGGAGCACAAGTTCGTGCAGGCCGACTGCCTGAAGTGGCTGTCTGAAGCGGACGAGCAGTACGACCTTATCTTCATCGATCCGCCTACCTTCTCCAACTCCAAGCGGATGGACGAGAGCTTCGACGTGCAGCGCGATCACCTGCTGCTGATGCAGCACCTGAAGCGGTTGCTGGCTGCGGGTGGCACCTTGGTGTTCTCCAATAACAAGCGCCACTTCAAGATGGATCTGGCCGGTCTCGAGACCGTCGGTCTCAAGGCCCAGAACATCACCGGCAAGACCCGGCCGAAGGATTTCGAGCGCAACCAGCACATTCACAACTGCTGGATCATCACCCATGCCGATAGCGGGGCTGAGGCCTGATGCTGACCCTGTTTCACACCGACGGTTGCCACCTGTGCGAGCAGGCGTGGGCGCTGGTGGAGGAGGCGGGGGCAGGCGATGTGACCCGCCGCTGCGACATCATGGACGATGCCGGCTGGCTTGAGGCCTATCGGGTGCGTATTCCGGTGCTGCGGGACGAGGCTGGCCGCGAGCTGGGCTGGCCCTTCACGCTGGTGGAGCTCAAGGGCTGGCTCGCTCGTCAGGGTTGATTTGTGATTTGACGATGAAACGGGGGCAGACCCAGTCTGTTGCCCGTTTTTTCATATGAGATAAGGAACGAACATGGCTCTTTTAACATTGCACGGCGCGTGTCTGTCGTTCAGTGATTTTCCGTTGCTCGACAAGGCCGAGCTGACCATCGAGCGAGGCGAGCGCCTCTGTCTGGTGGGCCGCAACGGGGCGGGCAAGTCCACCCTGATGAAGGTGATTGCCGGCGAATTGCCGCTCGATGATGGCCGTCTGGTGTTGCAGCAGGATTTGAAAGTGACTCGTCTTGAGCAGGATCCGCCCACTTCGAGCGAGCTCACCGTGTTTGACTACGCCGCCGAAGGGCTGGCCGGCGTCGGTGAGCTGCTCAAGCAGTATCACCATATCTCCATGGCGCTGGCGAGTGACCCGTCCGATGCCAACATTCGCAAGATGAGCCAGCTGCAGGAGCAGCTCGATTATCAGAATGGCTGGCAGTACGAGACCCGCATCAATCAGGTGCTGACCCTGCTTGGTCTTGATCCTGACGTGACCCTCGACAGCCTCTCTGGTGGATGGCTGCGCAAGGTGGCGCTGGCCCGTGCATTGGCCTGTGATCCCGATCTGCTGCTGCTGGACGAACCGACCAACCACCTGGATATCGAGGCCATCAACTGGCTGGAAGAGTTCCTCAAGGATTTCCGTGGCGCCATCGTGTTTATCTCCCACGACCGTGAGTTTATCCACAAGCTGGCGACCCGGATCATCGATCTGGATCGCGGCGTGATCACCTCCTGGCCCGGCAACTATGACGAGTACCAGCAGGGCAAAGAGGAGTGGTTGCGGGTCGAAGAGCTGAAAAATGCCGAGTTCGATCGCAAGCTGGCTCAGGAAGAGGTGTGGGTACGCCAGGGGATCAAGGCGCGCCGCACCCGTAACGAGGGGCGAGTGCGCGCCCTCAAGGCGATGCGCATGGAGCGAACCCAGCGTCGCGAACTGCAGGGCAAAGCCAAGCTGCAACTCGATGAGGCGAGCCGCTCCGGCAAGCTGGTATTTGAAGCTGAAGGGCTGGGGCTCGACTTTGGTGAGCGCACCCTGTTCGAGGGGCTGGATCTGCAGGTGCTGCGTGGCGACAAGATTGCGCTGGTTGGCCCCAACGGTTGCGGCAAATCCACTCTGATCAAGCTGCTGCTGGGTCAGCTAGATGCCACTCGTGGCTCGGTACGTCAGGGCACCAATCTGGAAGTGGCCTACTTCGATCAGTACCGTGAACAGCTCGATCCCGAGCAGACGGTGGTGGACAACGTCGGGGAGGGCAAGCAGGAGGTGATGGTGCGCGGTCGCTCCCGTCACATCCTTGGCTACCTGCAGGACTTCCTGTTCGAGCCAAAGCGGGCCAGAACGCCGGTCAAGGCGCTCTCTGGCGGTGAGAAAAACCGACTGCTGCTGGCCAAGCTGTTCCTTAAACCCAGCAACCTGCTGATCCTCGATGAACCGACCAACGACCTCGACGTCGAGACTCTGGAGCTGCTGGAAGAGCTGCTGGCGGACTATCCGGGCACTCTGCTGCTGGTAAGTCATGACCGTCGCTTTATCGACAATACGGTAACCGGTTGCTGGCTGTTTGAGGGGGATGGCCGCATCAGTGACTACGTGGGCGGCTATGCCGACATGATGGCGACCCGTGAGCAGCAGCGCGCTCAGCAACAGGCCAAGAGCATACCGGTCAAGGCTCCCGAGCCGGTAGCCACAGTGAGCGAAGCACCGAAGAAAGGCAAAAAACTCTCCTACAAGCTGCAGCTTGAACTGGATGGTCTGCCGGCGCGTCTTGAGCAGCTGGAAGCTGAACTTGACGCGCTGCAAGGGGAGATCAACCAGCCCGGTTTCTTCTCCCTGCCAAGCGAGCAGACCCAGCCCAAACTGGCCGCATTGAGTGCTGCCGAGACAGCGCTGGAGGAGGCATTTGCGCGCTGGGAAGAGCTGGAAGGACTCAAAAATCAGGAATAAGTTTCCTGTAATTTAAATTTAATTGAGTTCAGTGCCTTATGTCACAGAGGGGGGTTAGCATGGAAATTTTTGTTTGACCCTCCCTCCCTGCTGGGGTAAAGATGAAAGCGACCGATGAAGAATTGGTCGCTTTTTTTGTTCCACGAAGAGGGTCGTAGATGATGAAGAGACAGAAACGGGACCGTCTGGAAAGAGCTCGTGCTCGTGGTTATCAGGCTGGCGTGGTCGGCAAACAGAAAGAAGCGTGTCCGTATCAATGTCTGGATGCCCGTGGGCACTGGCTTGGTGGTTGGCGAGATGCCATGGAAGGGCGGGGCTCAGGCCTCTTCATGAAGTAAGTTACTTCATTACACTCATTACAAAAGGAAAGGGGCCGTCGTGGCCCCTTTGCGCTGTGGCTTTCGCCACATTCAGGTTCGCATCAATCAGAATGCGGTGGTGTCCTGGAACAGGCCCACTTTCAGGTCAGTTGCGCTATAGATGGGGCGACCGTCAACTTCAACGACACCATCGGCAATGCCCATCACCAGTTTGCGGTTGATGACCCGCTTGAAAGTGATCTTGTAGGTCACTTTCTTGGCGGTCGGCAGGATCTGGCCGGTAAATTTCACTTCACCGACACCCAGCGCACGGCCTTTGCCCGGGCCGCCTTTCCAGCCGAGGAAGAAGCCAACCAGCTGCCACATGGCATCCAGACCGAGACAGCCCGGCATCACGGGATCACCCGGGAAGTGGCAATCGAAGAACCAGAGATCGGGGGTAATGTCGAGCTCTGCCAGGATCTCGCCCTTGCCGTGCTCGCCACCGTTGTCATTGATCTTGACGATGCGATCCATCATCAACATGTTGGGGGCGGGCAGCTGACTGTTACCCTCACCAAAGAGTTCGCCACGGCTGCAAGCCAGCAGCTCTTCACGGGTAAAAGAGTTCTTGCCCTGTTCACACAGGGAAAGGCGGGCTTCCAGGGTCGAATTGTCTACGGTCACGCTGAGTTTCCTTCAAATGAGTAAAGCTGCGCCAATTTAGCGTACAGATGTGCGCTAAACAACTCCGATCACTTCATTAGCGGCCAAACAGCCGATCAAGAAGGGCGCGCAGCAGCCCGACTTTCGCCGTACTGCCGTTCAGCTCATCCAGTCGCTCCTGAATGCGGCCAAACAGGGTATCAGGCATGTCAGGTTCACCCGCCACACAGCCAGTCAAGAGCTCGATGGCCTCTTCCACATGATCCACCGGGTGGATATGGAACTGGCCGGCTTCGACAGCGGCGATCACCTCATCAGAGAGGTTGAGCTGCTGGGCGTTGGTGCCGGGCAGCAGGATGCCTTGTTTGCCTGTCAGACCGTGGATCTTGCACACCCGGAAGAAACCTTCGATCTTCTCGTTGACGCCGCCAACGGCCTGCACATTGCCAAACTGGTCGACTGCACCCGTTACCGCAAAGTGCTGGTAAATGGGCTGGCGGGCGAGGGCAGAGAGCAGGGCACACAGACCGGTCAGCGAAGCGCTGTCACCATCAATTTCGTGATAGGATTGCTCGAACACCAGGTTGGCGGAGAGAGGAGAGGGGTTCTCGGCGCCAAACTTGTTGGAGAGGTAGCCGTGAATGATCATCATCGCCTTGGCATGGATATGACCAGCTAGCTCCGCCTTGCGTTCGATATCCGCCACATCGCCATCACCCAGATGAACGGTGGCGGTCAGACGTACCGGTTCACCGAAGTCATATGGGTGACCGGAGACCTGAATGACGGAGAGGCCGTTGATCTGGCCAATCTCTTCACCATCGGTCTGCAGCAGGATCTGCCCATCGATAACCCCCTGATCGGACTGTTCGACCAGATAGTTGAGGCGATAATCCTGCTCCTCCAGCGCGCCGCGGATATGCTCGTCGGTGACGACGTCAGCTTCAAGTTCGCGTGCCAGACTGTCAGCCATCCGCATGATGGCGGAGAGCTGTACCTCGGAGAGGGAGAGCCACTCCTGATGATCGCACAGACGGCTGGCGTGACGGCATAGCGCGGCGAGGGCGGCAGGAGTGAAATCCAGCAGTTCCCAACGTTCGCGCAGCCAGGCGAGATATTGCAAAAACTCCTGCAGATCTTCTTCGATGTTCACTTCAGAGACTAGGTCTGCGCGCAGGAAGATACGCTCGGACATATCCCGATCCAGCATCTGGAACTCGGCCACATCGAGACGATCACCCACCAGAATGAGCTTGAGCTTGATGGGGGTCGCTTCCGGCGTGAAGAAGGGGGTCAGCGTCTTGCCTTCCTGATAGGCGTTCCAGTCCAGCTCGCCTTTTTGCATGGCGTTTTTGAGCTTGAACCAGAGGTGGGGCTGATCAAGCAGTTCATCCAGCTGCAGGATCAGATAACCACCGTTGGCCTGACGTAGCAATCCAGGTTCCAATAGGTGCTGGTTGGCATAGACGGAGCCTTGCTCGGTCTGGTAGTTGATGGAGCCAAACAGGGTATCCCAGTTGAGGTCGCGGCCGTAGATCACCGGCGCTTCTTGCTCTTCGTGATGAATGAGCAGATTTATCAGCACCGGATGCTGGAACTCCAGACCCAGAGCGACATGGGCAGACAGATCGGAGAGGAAGTCATCAATCTTGGGATCATTGTTCTGCTTGCGCATGATGCGGGTCACCAGACGCTCGGCATCAAGGTGGTGGCTCATCAGCTTGAGCAATTCGCCAACCATCTCGCAGAACTCGATACCTGTGCCTGGTTGCAGGCGCAGCCAGATCGGTTTGAAGGGGTTGTTGAGGTTCTCGGTGTAGCAGAGGTCGAACAGATCGCCATCCTTGCCGTTGGATGCGGCAATGAGGGTACGGCAGACATCTTCGTAATCGGCGCCGGGGAACCCGTTGAGCAACATGACCGGGCAGTCGCCATCAAAACTGGCTAACCGTTTGATGGCAGAAATGGCTCTGGGTTGCAGCGCAGCAAACGGAATGGGTTCTAGCTCGCTGAGGGTTGGAAACTGTTCAATCGCAAAAGCAGGTTTTAATTGTTCTGATGTTAATTCAGCCACTTAAGACATCCGGTCGGAGAGAGGATCAATTGTTGCCATTATACACAGTTCACTTAGTGGGAACAGAAAACAAGATATTGCATTTAACATAATATACATTATGCGCAGTCAGGCCTGTAGGTAGAACAAAGGGGCCTGAGGCCCCTTGATAGATTGTTTCGCCTGAATTCCACTCAGGCTGTGACGCCAAGAATCTCTTTCGCCTTGTTAATGAAGTACATACGAAGATTGTCATCCGAAACAAGCTCGCGTGCCCGTACAATCACTTCATCCATAGAGCGATACTCATATTTAGCTAGCAAATCTCTTAAGAAGGCATCAGCTTCAGTCACATTTTCAATTTTGAAACGCTCAATCATATTCACATCCTCAATGTAGAGTTCGGCACCTAGCGCCCATCTCGATAAGGCTGGATAAACTTGCACCTTGAGTTCTGACTAGCAAAATACGTAGCGGTATATGCTTTGGATTTAGCAATTATGTCTGCTTTAGGCGCACCTGATGCAATCATGGCATGCCATTCTTCCCGAAGAGAGACCTCTAATGCTTCAAGGTGTTCTGACTTTTCAATATGATCGACTGTCATATGGATTTCCTTTTTTTTCAAAGTGTTGGGTTTCCTCCTGACTATCTGTACACAGAGCAAATGGCTTAATGCCGATAACTAGCTTTATCGGCATTAAATGAAAGTTGGGGCAATTGCTGTTAAACCAACCCCTTACTGACAAAAAACCTACTTCGTAAGAGATAACACCCCTCACCAGTGCATGGTGTGAGCATGGTTGTCTGGGAATTCCCTCCGTATTACTGATCGGGGTGATATGTAGAGATGAAATGGCTATCTACTTTGTGCTGAAGCGCCAAGCCATTTCTCTCGGCTACCACGAAATAGCAATCACCCAACCCCTCCCCTCGGTCGATATTCTGAAACCACAAATACCCTATTTTGAGACAAGTATTCACTATCAAAACGCTTGAGCAATATGTGTATTGGGCTCCCCCTTTCGCTGTGGCAGCCATTGCGCTCGCGCCGATTGAGAGGAATATGCCGTAAAATTACGGCATTGGTTAGTCCTATCTCTGATTTTTATTTCTTGTTATCTCTCACTTGTTCGGGTCTTTATCGCAACCTGTCGAGTGGTTTTTGCTGAGCGCTCTCATGGCGTTCGCTCTGGCTGGTGTGCAGGTATTTGGAGGTGGTGTCGATACTGTCGTGGCCCGCATCGGCTTGTACGTGGGAAAGCGGTCGACCGTTGAGGTTGATGTCGTGGGTGATTCCGGTATGGCGAATGGCGTGGGGGGTCAGTTGCCGCATTTCGGCACCATCCTGATAAAAGCCATCCAGCTCGGCCAGTTCGGCACCCTTGGTTATTACTGCCTGCACCAGTTCGCGCAGCTGACGGATCCCCAGATTGGCATTCAGTTCTCCCTGTTCCCGGCCGTGGGCTGCCGCTTTATGACGGATAAAGAGCGGGGTCTGCTCGTTGGGTGCCGGCAAGGGCGAGAGTCCCAGAAACGCACGGTAGCGTTCGAGGGCGTGGAGCAGCGCCTGTGAGACTGCGACGGTACGACGTTTTCCCCCCTTGCTGCTCGGTATGTAGTAACCCCAGACACCGGTTTTGCTGTCACGACGAAACTGCCCCATCACGGGGGTAAAGCCGGGTCTGGCCGCCACTTCCGAGATCCGCAGATAACAGGCATACATAAGGATAACGAGAAACCGGCTGCGCTCATGTTGTTCAGGGTTGTCTTGAGCGAGTGTTTCAGCAGCCTGCAGTACGTAGGACCATTGCAGTTCGCTGAAGGCTTGCACCTGATCGTCAGCCTCCTGTGCAAGGGGCTTTTTCACCCGTTGCAGTAGCAGCGCCGGGTTTCTATCCATGTACTCCTCCTGAATGAGGAACTGGAAGAAGGCTGACAGGATAGCGAGCTTGGTCTTCATCGCCGGCTCGCTCAAGCGGTATGGCAGTGGCTGGCCCAGCTCCTTTTTACCGAGAAATGGACGCCATTGGGGATTGGGTAACCGCTCTCCCCACTCTTTGTCCTGTACAAACTGGGCGACGTTGCGATAGGCGATGAGCGGCTCCGGTGGTGACTGGCAGTAGTCGAGGTAGCGCATCATGATGCGCCGGGTCAGCGCCTTTGGGCTGATGGCGACTTCGCAAAAGCACCAGTGCAAAAAGGTGGTCAGCTCGCTGCGGTAGGTCTTGTAGTTGTTCTCGCTATGGCGCTGTTCAAGCAGCCAGTCGACCGCCAGCTCATAGACCAGACCTGCATCAGGCACTGTGTTGAGGCTGAGATTGGCGAGGTAGTGGTTAACCTGAGCATTGCCCTCTTCCAGATAAGTGAGATTGTCAAAAAGCGGCATGGCCGGCGGCAAGGGAATGGGTTGATGAGTCATGGTCTTGCTTGGTTAAAAAAGAAGAGAAATGGCCGGTGGTATCGACCGAAAGACAGGGCCTGGCCCAGTTTGTCAAAGGTGTGATTGACTGGTTACCAGCCAGAAACAGAAATCTGGCATTGAATTACCTTATGCAATCAATATGCACCTTTGTTAAAAAATTTTCGGGGTAAATAGCCTGAAAAATGGTGATAAATGCAATTTAAGTGAATGATATACAAGCCGTTACCCCGATAGGCCACCAAAAAACTGCTTATGCCACCTGTTTGAGCGCCTTCTCCTTGCGCTTGGCTGCGGCCTCTTCCTCCTTGTTGCCAGTGGCCGCTACCTTGCCACCACGCAGCAGGTTTTGCAGCTGATCACGCTGCTCGGCGAGGTAAAACGCCAGGCTCTCCTGCTGCTCCGGGGTCATCTCGACAGGGGCGCCGGCAAGCAGTGCCATCAGCTCATCGGCGGTATCCAGCAGTTTGTCATAGGCGTCCGCCTCTTTCTTGCTGGCAAAAGTCATTTTTTCCACTCCCCCACGAACCACAACATATTTGATTTCAACAGCCATGATGGCCTCCTCCTGTTGATGATGATGCAAGTATATGTATGGATATACAGTATTGCAAATATCCTGACACGGTAATGAGGAAGGCTATGTCGGGGCAAGCGTGACGGGGCCTGCAGGGTAGAAAAGCGTCATTTGACTTCTATGGCTATGTCGCCGGATCATGGGGGCATGACGATCGTACGACACCTGTTTATTCTGCTGATGGTTGAGGTGCTGCTCATTGGGAGCATCGCCCATCTGGTACTGGATTTTTCATGGCTGGTCACTCTGCTGTTTGTGATCCTGGCTCTGCTCACCCTGCGTTGCCTGGTGGTACTCGGTAGCTGGCTATTTACCCGCTTTTACCCCTCCCCGGCCATCGGCATGCCGGCGAGAGTGAAGATGATGGCACGCGAGATGCTCGCCTACCTCTACACCTTTACCTGGCTGCTCCCCTTCGAGCCGCTGCTGATGGCGCCAGACAGGCTACCTCCCGGCAGACGGCCGGTACTGCTGGTCCATGGCTATGGTTGCAGCCGCGGCATCTGGCGTACCCAGCGCGCCCGGCTGGAAGCTGCGGGTCATGTGGTGGCCACCATTACCCTGACGCCGCCATTTGGTCATATCGACGAGATGGTGCCGCTGCTGGCCAAGCGAATTGACGATGTGCTCGCGACAACCGGTGCCAGCCAGCTGGTGCTGATCGGCCACAGCATGGGGGGGTTGGTCTGCCGCGACTATCTGGCGGTCCATGGCGGCGACAAGGTGGCAAGCCTTATCACGCTGGCAACGCCCCATCAGGGCAGCCAGTTGGCGATGCTGGGGGTGGGTGCCAATGCGCGGGAGATGGAGCCGGGCTCTGGCTGGTTGCAGCGCTTTGCTTCTGTGGCGCTCTGCGTTCCCGGGATCTCGGTGCGCACCAGCCACGATAACGTGGTTATGCCGCAGGAGCGCCAGCGTCTGGCGGGCATGGAAGATATCGAGCTGGCCGGCATTGGCCACCTCACCCTGCTCTACTCGCGCCGCACTACGGCGCTGCTGCTCACTCTGCTGGCTCGCAATTAGGCCATAGGCAATCCCCCACAATAAAAGAGCGGGCCCGAATGTGCGGGCCCGCTCTGTTTTTATCTTCCTTGCAACTGCGCTGGCTTAGAAGTGGATCCCCTTGATGAAGGTGGAGACGGCAACCTGATCGGCGGTGGCCTTGGACTTGTCGCCATCCTTGGGATCGGCAAAGGTGCGGAAGCTGGTGTTCATGATGACCTGAGCGACACGCGGTGCCAGGGCATGAACCACCTGACCAAATACCCCGAGGCGAGTGGCCAGACGAACGTGCTTGTTGATGATGGTATCGCATACCAGATCGGCCGCTTCTTCCGGCGTCATCATCGGTACCTGCTCATAGACCTTGGTCGGTGCGACCATCGGCGTTTTCACCAGCGGCATATTGATGATGGAGAAGCTCACCCCTTTATCGGCAAACTCGGAGGCGGCTGTACGCACCCAGGCATCGAGGGCAGATTTGGAGGCAACATAGGCGGAGAAGCGCGGTGCATTGGTCAACACCCCGATGGAGGAGATGTTGATGATGTGGCCTTTCTTCTTCTCGATCATGGTGGGCAGCACCCCCATGATCACCTTGAGTGCGCCGAAGTAGTTGAGCTGCATGGTGCGCTCCAGATCGTGGAAGCGATCGAAGGAGTCCTCAATGGAGCGGCGGATGGAGCGGCCGGCATTGTTGACCAGAATATCGACGCCGCCGTGATCGGCCACGATGCGAGCGGTGATCTCCTCGGCCTGCGCCAGATTGGAGAGATCCCCCTGATAGATCTCGATGGTCAGTCCCAGCTCGGCAAACTCAGCTTTAGTCTCGGCAATCTTCTGCTCGTCGCGGGCGATGGTAACGACGTTGGCCCCCGCTCCCGCCAGCTTGCGTGCGGTTGCACGACCAATGCCGGAGGTGGCCCCGGTCACCAGCACCACCTTGCCCTCTACCCGACCACGCAGGGAGCGATCGATGAAGAGTTCTGGATCGAGGTGACGCTCCCAGTAGTCCCACAGCCGCCAGGCGTAGCTGTGCAGCGGCGGCACTTCGATACCGGTCCCTTTCAGTACCCGCTGGGTTTCACGGCTGTCGAAACGGGTGGGATAGCTGATAAGACGGAACACATCCTTGGGCAGACCCAGATCGGCGATGGCTGCATCGCGGATACGGCGCACCGGCGCCATGGTCATTAGCATGGCGGTCAGGTGGCGGGGAATGAAATTAAAGAGAGAGGCGTTGATGCGGATCGCAGGCTCCGGCGCATGGGCGGCGCGGGAGAAGGTGCTCAACATATCGCCAACCCGCATCGGGTTGGGGTCGGTCAGATGGAAGGTTTTGTTCTCCTCTCCCTCCTGATGGGCGATATGCACCATGGCATCGACCACAAAGTTGACCGGCACTATGTTGATGCGCCCGCCCTCAACCCCGATGGCCGGCATCCAGGGCGGCAGTAGACGGCGCAGCTTCTGGATGGTCTTGAAGAAGTAGTAAGGGCCGTCGATCTTGTCCATCTCGCCGGTATTGGAGTCACCGACAACGATGCCCGGGCGGTAGACCCGCCACGCAATGGTGCACTCGTTGCGCACAATCCCTTCCGCTTCGTGCTTGGTCTGGAAATAAGGCATGTCGAGGTGTTCGGCTTCATCGAACATATCCTCGCGAAACAGACCATCAAAGAGACCGGCGGCAGCAATAGAGCTGCAGTGGTGGAACTGGCGGGCCGCGAGTCGTTCGGCCAGCTGCACGGACTGGCGGGTTCCTTCGGTGTTGACCTGCTGCTGGATCCCCGCCTTGGCGTTGAGATCATAGATGGCAGCCAGATGGAAGAAGTGGTCGATCTTGCCGATCAACTGCTCCTGCATCTCGACCGATACCCCCAGCAGCGGTTGCGTCATGTCGCCAAAAACCGGGACCGCGCGCGATTCATCCACATTCCAGAATGAGAACAGCTCTGGCAATTTTTCCTGATGAGAAGAGCGCATCAGAAAATAGACGGTACAGTCGGGATGCTGTTGGAATAACTTTTTGATCAATCGACGCCCGATAAAACCACTACCGCCGGTAATGAAATAGTTCATAAAGAGAATCCTGCTACTGATTAGGGTGTTACTAGGTTGTTAGATATATCACGATTCATATGGAAATCCGCAATTTGATTGTCGGTTCGTGAGCAAACCCTAATTTCGGTGGTGTGCCTGTTCCGTTATTAGGTAGAACCCTCTATTTTTTGTCCCTAGACTGAAGTTGAAAAATCAGTAATGCCACAACCCGATTGCAGTTTCGTTGTCGCCATTACATTTATCTGTCGTTATTCAAGGAGAAGATCATGGCTAAAAAACTTAAAGCGCTGGCAGGTTCCGTGACCGACAACCAACTCACCTCCACCATCAAAGAGTCCACCCAGCAGATCTGGTTGGCCGGTCTGGGCGCCTATGCCAAGGCGCAGGAAGAGGGCGGCAAGATTTTTGAAGCGCTGGTGCAGGAAGGTGAAGCGCTGCAAGCCAAAACCCGTCAAAGCGCCGACGAGAAGATTGCTGCGGTAGCTGACAAGACTGCCGGTACCTGGGGCCGTCTGGAGCAGGTGTTCGAAGATCGCGTTGCCCGCGCCGTAGCCAGTCTGGGTATCCCGACTCGCAAGGACATCGACAAGCTCTCCAAGCGCATGGCCGAGCTGACCGAAGTAGTGCAGCAACTGCTGGATGCTCAGGACGAAGAGGCTCCGGCCGCTGAAGCCAAACCGGCAGCCCCGAAGAAAGCGCCGGTCAAGAAAGCGCCGGTAAAGAAGGCGCCGGTCGCCAAGGCTAAAGAGGCGGTGGTTGAGCAGGCTGCTGACCTCCTATCCGCTGCAGAAGATGCAGTCAAAGAGGTGAAGGCCAAAGCCGAGAGCGTTCTGCCGTAATCCGTCTCGATGGCAAAGAGTGAGCATCACCGGCCCATGCCCAGCGCTGGGCCGGTTTTCTATGGATAGGGAGGAGGCTCTATGAGTACGGTAGCAATCGCCCTTGCCGGTGGCGGGCCGCTCGGTGGCATCTACGAGATCGGTGCCTGCGCCGCCCTCTCCGACAGCATCAGCGGCCTGCGCCTTGAACATGCCGATATTTATGTCGGCGTCAGCTCGGGCGCCGTGGTGGCATCGGCGCTGGCCAACGGCATCTCGGCAGAAAAGCTGGTGCGCATACTGCTCAGCGACGACTCCGGCGAGATGTTTGATCCCGCCACCCTGCTGCGTCCCGCCTTTCGTGAATACGCTTTGCGACTCGGCTCCATCCCGCCTCTGGCGCTGGAGTGCCTGATGCGCTATCTGGCTGCCCCCTGGAAACGCAGCCTGTTTGAATCGCTGCAAGGCCTCTCCAGGGCGATCCCGACCGGACTGTTCGACAATCGCGGGGTGGATCGCATCCTGACCCAGTTCTTCTCCCGTCCCGGTCGCAGCAACGATTTTCGCCAGCTAAACCGCCGTCTGTTCGTGGTGGCGACCGAGCTGGATACCGGCCATCCGGTCGCCTTTGGCGGGCCGGGGCTTGACGATGTGCCCATTTCGGCGGCCGTGCAGGCCTCTGCGGCCCTGCCCGGCCTCTTTCCTCCCTCCTTGATCAATGGCCGTTACTATGTCGATGGCGCCCTGATCAAGACCCTGCACGCCTCGGTGGCGCTGCAGGAGGGGGCAGATCTGGTCTTCTGCATCAATCCGCTGGTGCCCTTCGATGCCGGTATGGCGCCCGGAGAGCCCACCAATCTGGTGGATAGCGGTTTGCCGGTGGTGCTGGCCCAGACCTTCCGCGCCATCATCCACTCGCGGATGCATGTGGGGATGGATCGCTATCGCCACCAATACCCCAACGCCGACGCACTGCTGTTTGAACCATCCCCCGCCGATGGCGAGATGTTTTTTACCAATGTATTCAGCTATCGGGATCGTCGCCGCCTGTGCGAACACGCCTTCCAGCACACCCGTCGTGATCTCTGGCAGCGTCGCCACGAGCTGGCACCCATCCTGGCCAGGCATGGCTTCGAGCTCAATTTGAAGGCGCTCGCCGACCCCGACCGCACCCTGCTGGCCCCCAGCAGCGGCTCAGTCGCGGCCCTCGACAAGTCGCTGGAACAGCTGCAACACTGGCTCGCCAGGCGTTATCGCCGTGGCGTACGTCGTCCACACGTGAAGGAGTAGCATGGATCGCAAGCCCAAACGCCGTACCAGGGAACGGATCCTGACCACTGCCCTCGCCCGCTTCAATCTGCTGGGCGAACCCAGCGTTACCACCTCGGCCATTGCGGCCGAGATGGAGATAAGCCAGGGAAATCTCTACTACCACTTCCACAACAAGGAGGAGATCGTCAATGCCCTGTTCGACGAGTTCGAGCAGGAGATGGAGCGTTTGCTCGATGCGGTCAGCGCCCCGTCCGATGAGCCCGAGGATATCTGGCTCTTCCTCCACCTGATGTTTGAAGCCATCTGGAAATACCGTTTCTTCTACTACGATATCTCCACCCTGATGAATGGCTACCATCGGGTCGAGCAGCGCTTCTCCGCCCTGCTGCGCCGCAAGGAGCAGACAGCCATCACCATCTGCACTCACCTGCAGACGGTCGGCCTGATGGAGGGAAGCCCCCAACAGCTGCGTTCACTGGCTGCCAACGTGGCGCTGGTGGGCACATTCTGGATCTCGTACCAGCGGGCACTGCACCCCCGGAGCGACGCCGATATTGCACTGGGTGTCTTTCAGGTGATGCAGCTGGTCGCCCCCTACCTGCGGGACGATGCCCGTGTTCATCTGGGCGCTCTCGCCCACCAATACACCGAAAAGGTTTGACTCAAATGCTACAGGGAGAACAAGCATGACCACCTCACAACTCGAATTTGTCCCCTTCCCCTACGCGGATGCGGCCTATGACTATGCTGGCCAGAAGCTGGCCGATAACTGGGAACGTCTCCATCAGGGGGATGCCGAGCCATGGTCGGAAGATGAGCAGGTACAGGATGCCTGGCGGGCCTATCACGCAGGGGATTTTGCCCAGGCCGTCGCCCTTGGCGAAGCGGCCGGTGAGGCAGGTCTCAATGTGGCGAACAAGGCGCTGGTGATCCACGCCAGCTACCTGCTGGAGGACAAATATGCCAAACGTGCCGCTTTCGAGCGGGCGGCCAGCCATGCCGAGAAGCTGCAAAAACGCCAGCCTGACAATGCCAACGCCTGGTACTTCCATGCTCTGGCCCTTGGCCGCTACAGCCAGGTGATCTCCATCTCCAAAGCCCTCTCTCAGGGCATTGGCGACAAGATCAAGGCCAGTCTGGAGAAGGCGCTGGAGATCGAACCCGACCACGCCGAAGCCCATATCGCCTTTGGTGCATGGCACGCCGAGATCGTCGACAAGCTGGGCGCCATGATCGGCGGTCTCACCTATGGCGCCAAGAAGGAGGAGTCCGAGCGTCACTTCAAGGAGGCGCTGGCACTGATCCCCGACTCCGCCATCGCGCGGATGGAGTATGCCAATGCCCAGGTGATGCTGCATGGCAAAAGCCGCCTGAAAGCGGCCGAAGCCCTCTATGCCGAAGCGGCCGAGTGTGAGCCGATGGATGCGATGGAGCGCCTCGATGTGGAGGCGGCGCGCGAAGAGCTGGAGGATTAATCCCCCCGGCTTTACGCAGCAGCGTCAGGCAACAGATAGCAAAGAGGCCAACCCGCGGGTTGGCCTCTTTTTATCGGAATTTTTACGTACCGGATCAGCCCAGCAGCGCATCAAGACCGTTTGGGTCGAACAGCAGCTCCGGCTCCAGCAACACCAGCAGCAGTAGCTGTTCAAACTCCACGGCGAAGCGGTCGACAACTTGATCAGGGTCCGGTACCAGCTTCTTGTCGGTGATAAGCCCCAGCTGCACGCCGTGATCGTAGGAGAGGATGGAGACGCCGACGCCGATATCCCCGGCCTGTGGCACCCAGAACAGCGGCTGGCGCAGGCGTGCACCGGCCAGATAGAGGGTCTGCTGCGGGCCCGGCACATTGGTGATCACCGCGCTGGCTTTGGCCGCCAGCAGATCAACCGCCTGCTGTTGTACCGCCTTGGGCGCCATGCCAAGACCATGGAGCAGATTGAGCACCACGACTGGCTGCAGCGAGCTGCGCAGCGCCTGCATCCGATCCCGCACCGCATAGAGGCGTTGCAGCGGATGGGCGATGTCGAGCGGCAGATCGAGGGCCACCAGCCCGAAGCGGTTGCCAAGGGCACCGTCATCGTCTGGGGATCGCATATTGACCGGCACCAGGGCGCGAATTTCGATGTTGTCGACATCGTCCCCCTTCTCTTCCAGATAGTGGCGGAACGCGCCGGCGGTGGCGGCGATCAGCAGGTCGTTGACCGAGCAGCCCAACACTTTGCCCACCGCCTTGATGTCAGGCAGCGGGATCTGTTCCGACCAGGCAACCCGCTTGCTGCTGCCCGTCTTGCCCTTGAGGCGGGAGGGTGAATCATCGCCCAGCGTCGCAATGTTACACAGCTCGCTGGCCACATCGCGGCCTGCTTTGAGGTAATCCACCGCCTTGGTGGGATGGGTCAGCACCTCGACATATTTGGACCAGAGGGTGCCGGTCAGCTTGAGGCCCGCCTTGACCAGCCGACTGCCGTGGGGCGTGTCGTCATCGTCCTCCTCATCGGCGGGCTCCGGCGCCGCCTTGGGACGGATGGGGGTGACCGGCTGCGGGGAGTTGTCCATCATGGTGAGCATGGCCCGCACCAGCGAGAAGCCATCCCCCATGGCGTGGTGGATGCGCACCACCAGCGCCTGACCGCCAAGCGAGGTGTCGGTCAGGTGCATGTCCCACAGGGGGCGCTGGTGGTTGAGCGGGGTCGAGGCGAGATCGGCCACCAGCTTCTCCAGCTCGATTTTGCCCGCCTTGCCGGGCAGGATCACCCGCTTGAGGTGCTGGTCGAGATCGAAGTCGGGATCATGGCGCCAGCAGTAGGATCCCCCCTCCAGCACGGCCCGCTGGTGGAAGCGGGGCTGTACCGAAATGGTGTGGCGCAACCCGTTGCGCAGACGCTCTTCATCAAGCTGCCCTTCAAACATCAGAACGCCGATGATCTGCATCAGGTTGTTGGGTCTGTCCATGCGTAGCCATGCGGTATCAACGCAAGAGATAAATTCACTCGTTGGCATGCTGTTTCCCTGCAAAATGAAATTGTCGAGACAGCCAGAAACCTTCTCCCTTCATCTCGCAATGAGCGGAAAACGTAATTAAAGATGAGGTGGTCAGGCCGGCTCGAAATATTAAGTACGAAAAGTGATGGCTATATTAAATATCCAAAATGCATTGCTAAACATTCACCGAACAATAAGCAGAGAGTCGAGCAGAAATAGCCTGTTCAATACATGTCTTACTCTCTTCACCGCTATTTAAAATGGCGGGTGAAATTGGTTTCATACCCGTTTCGGGCAGGGTAATCGATTCTCCACATAATCGAGGATCTCCTGCTCCAGCACACTGCGTACCGGCAGCAGCATCAGGCCAAGATGAACATCGAGCTGCAAATTCTCCTCATCGAGAATGAGCGAACCATGAACGCCCGAGCCACGAAACCGCAATTCGGTCTCCTCTTCATCCGCCCATTCACAATCCAGTTGATAGTTTTCGCACATGTCCTGGGCGATGGCTTCTGCGGCCACCCGGGCACCGGCCAGCCCCAGCGGGTGCTGACGGCTGATCTGGATGGTTGAGAGCCCGCGACTGCCTGCGAGCGAATCGTATAGAAACATGATGAGTACTCAGGGTAATGACATATCTGTTGATATTAAACACATGTTCACAACAAGTGAAAGAGTCATTTACATAAATGGGACTCACTTAACAGTGTCTGCCGTCATGGCAAGGGCTGGCGTGGCGCAGGATTTATTCCCGGCCGCCTTCAGGCTACACTTGGCAGTGAAGAAGGTGTAAAAACTGTTTGTTTTTCATTCGGTTGTCTATTTCGAATCTATAACTCCGTTCTGTCACACACAATCAGAGAGCTGTCGATGACCCATCAATCCCACTCCCCCGATGACGAGAGCACCCTCGGTCAGCTCTATCGCCAGCTCAATCGGGTGGCCGCTTTGCGCGAGCAGATGCGCAGCCATCCGCAAGATATGCAGGATCGGGACTGTTTGCGTCAGTGGCAGGCCGACCGGCTGGGGCGCACCCACAGGGATTTGCTGGAGAGCGACCGTTATGGCCCGGCCGCCCGCTTCTTTCTGACCGATCTCTACGGGCCGGGTGACAGCGTTCGCCGCGATGCCGACGTGATGCGGGTAATGCCAACTGCAGAGCGGCTGTTGCCGGAATCCGGCCATAAAGTGCTGGCGCAGGCGATCGAGCTCGACGCCCTCTCCGAAGAGCTCGATTACCTGATGGTGGTGGCGCTGCGCCGCATTGGCGGGCTCAATCCCATTACTGCCGAACACTACACCATCGCCTATCGCGCCGTGGGTGAGCAGGCGCGTCGGGAGCATCAGATTGCGCTGGTGAGCCAGCTGGGTATGACGCTGGATCGGCTGGCGAGAAAACCGCTGCTGGGGGCAACCCTCAAGCTGGTCTCAGGCCCGGCCCATCTGGCGGGGCTTGGCGAGCTCTTCTCCTTTGTCGAGCGGGGTTATCAGGTGTGCCATCACATGGGACGTGCCAACGAGTTTCTTGAAACCATCGCCAGTCGCGAGACGGCCATCATGACGGCGCTCTTTAGCGGTGATAGCAGCGTTCTGGCTTAAGCTCGGTAGACGAAGATTGTTGCAAATATATCGAGTTGAAATTGATCATTGTTGCGTCAGTGAAACAGCGCGCGGGAAGCGGAGCGTTGCCGTGGTAGTGGCACGATAAAAACGCGAGGCCCGATCGTTGGTAACAGACAGAAGCAGCAACGTCTGAACGTCTGATTGTGCAAAAGGTTGCCAGATAACCGTTGCCAGACGACAAAGCGGGCCGATGGGCCCGCTTTTCGTTTATCGCTGTTTGCCGGTAGATATCGGTCAGATCACCAACAGATCCATAAAGGCGTGTACCGGGGTGGCGGCAAGCCGCGGCCCATCCTGACAGAGGGCAAGGATGTCGCTGACCCGTTTCGCCGGGAAGCGGGTGGCCAGGTTGTGCTGGAATTTCTCCACCAGCAGCGGGATCCCCTCCTCCCGGCGGCGACGATGGCCGACCGGGTACTCCACCTCCACCTTGGCGGTGTGAGTACCGTCCTTGAAGAAGATCTGGATGGCATTGGCAATGGATCGCTTGTCCGCCTCCAGATATTCGCGGCTGTAACGCTTGTCCTCCTGCACCACCATCTTGCCGCGTAGCGCGTCGATGCGGGGATCGGCGGCAACATCGTCCTCGTAATCCTCGGCAATCAGGCGACCGAAGATGAGCGGCACCGCCACCATGTACTGCAGGCAGTGATCCCGATCGGCCGGGTTGTTGAGGGCGCCGACCTTGCTGATGATGCGAATGGCCGACTCGTGGGTGGTGAGCTCGATACGGTCTATCTCGTCGAGCCGCCCCTTCACCTGCCCATGCAGCTTCATGGCGCACTCTACTGCGGTCTGGGCATGGAACTCGGCGGGATAGGAGATCTTGAACAGCACGTTCTCCATCACATAGCTGCCGTACCCCTGATGCAGGGCGAACTGATTGCCCTTGAACAGCACATCGTAGAAGCCCCATTTTGGCGCGCTCAGTACGCCGGGGTAGCCCATCTCGCCGCTCATGGTGATAAGGGCGAGGCGCACTGCGCGGGAGGTGGCATCCCCCGCCGCCCAGCTCTTGCGGGAACCCGCATTGGGGGCATGACGGTAGGTCCGCAGGCTCTGGCCATCGACCCAGGCCTGGGATACCGCATCGATCACCTGATCGCTAGTGCCCCCCAGCATATGAGTCACCACGGCGGTACTGGCGACCTTGACCAGTACCACGTGATCGAGACCGACCCGGTTGAAAGAGTTCTCCAGCGCCAGCACCCCCTGAATTTCGTGGGCTTTGACCATGGCCACCAGCACATCGGCCATGGTGAGCGGCGCCTTGCCCTCGGCCACGCGAGTACGGGAGAGCCAGTCGGCAGTGGCCAGAATACCGCCCAGATTATCGGAGGGATGACCCCACTCGGCGGCCAGCCAGGTGTCGTTGTAATCGAGCCAGCGGATGATGGCACCGATGTCCCAGGCCGCCTTGACCGGGTCGAGGCAGAGCTGGGTACCGGGCACTCGGGCGCCATGGGGTACGAGGGTGCCGGGGACTATGGGGCCAAGGTGCTTGGTACATTCGGGGAAGCGCAGAGCCAAGAGGCCACAGCCGAGCGTGTCCATCAGGCAGTAGCGGGCGGTGTCGAGAGCCGCCTCGCTGGTAATGGGGTGGTTGCAGACATAATCGGCAATATCGACCAGCACCTGATCGGGGTCTGGTCTGTGGTTGACGTCGACGTTGGCGGACATCGTGACTTCCTTATCGTTGTTGTAGAGAGACAAAGTGACGGGGGGCCGGGCCGACATAATCGGCGCTCGGACGGATGATCCGGTTGTGCTCGCGCTGCTCCATCACGTGGGCGCACCAGCCGGTGACCCGCGAGCAGACGAAGATGGGGGTGAACAGCTTGGTCGGGATCCCCATGTAGTGATAGGCGCTGGCATGGAAGAAGTCGGCGTTGGGAAAGAGCTCTTTCTCCTCCCACATCACCTTCTCCGCCTCGCAGGAGACGCGGTAGAGGCGATCATCACCCACAGCCTCGGCAAGTTTGGCCGACCACTCCTTGATGATGACGTTGCGCGGATCCGAGGTGCGGTAGATGGCGTGGCCAAAGCCCATGATCTTCTCCTTGGCCGCCAGCTTGGTCAGCAGTTCGCGCCTTGCCTGCGTTTCATCTTGCCAATCTTCGATCATCGCCATGGCCGCCTCGTTGGCGCCGCCATGGAGCGGGCCACGCAGGGTGCCGATGGCGGCGGTGATGCAGGAGAACATGTCGGAAAGGGTTGAGGCGCAGACTCGCGCGGCAAAGGTGGAGGCGTTGAACTCATGCTCGGCGTAGAGGATGAGGGAGACATGCATCACCCGACGCTCCAGCTCGCTTGGCGCCTTCTGGTGCAGCAGGGCCAGAAAGTGGCCGCCGATGCACTCTTCATCGCTGTCGAGGGCGATGCGAACGCCCTCGTGACTGAACTTGTACCAGTAGATCAGAATGCCCGGAAAGGCGGCGAGCAGCCGATCCGCCACTTCGTGTTCATGCTCGAAACCATCTTCCGGCTCCAGATCGCCGAGCATGGAGCAGCCGGTGCGCAGCACATCCATCGGATGAGCATCGGCGGGAATGCGCTCCAGCACCTCCAGTAGCGCGGCCGGCAACGTGCGTAAGCGGCGCAGCTCGCGTTTGTAGTCGGCCAGTTGCTGGTTACTCGGCAATTCTCCCTTGAGCAACAGATAGGCAACCTCCTCGAACTGGGCGCTATCGGCCAGCTCCTTGATGTCGTAACCGCGATAGGTAAGCCCGGTGCCGCTCTTGCCCACAGTGCAGATACTGGTCTCCCCTGCGCTTTGACCGCGCAGACCTGCTCCGCCCAACGGTTTCTGTTGTCCCATAAGCTGCCTCCTATTCCTTGGCTGAAAACAGACGATCCAGTGTCTGCTCGTAGTGGTGATATCCGAGGAAGTCGTAGAGCGACTCCCGGGTCTGCATGGTCTCCACGACGGCCCTTTGATGGCCATCCTGGCGAATATGGTGATAGACGTTGAGGGCGGCCTGATTGGCGGCGCGGTTGGCACTCAATGGATAGAGCACCATGTCGACCCCGTGGGCGGCGAGCTGCTCCTTGTCAAACAGCTCGGTTTTGCCGAACTCGGTCATGTTGGCAAGGATGGGCACCCCGGCTGCCTGCTTGAACTGGTCGTACTGGGCCAGCTCGGTCACCGCTTCGGCGAAGATCATGTCGGCCCCGGCGGCCACATAGGCGGCGGTGCGCTCAAGAGCAGATTCCATCCCCTCCACCGCCAGCGCATCGGTGCGAGCCATGATGACGAACTCGCCATTCTCGCGAGCATCTACTGCCGCCTTGATCCGATCACACATCTCCTCCAGCGACACCACCGCCTTGTTGGGGCGATGACCGCAGCGCTTTTGGGCCACCTGATCTTCCATATGGACGGCGGCGACACCGGCCCGCTCGAACGCGCGAATGGTGCGGGCGATATTGAACGCCCCGCCCCAGCCGGTATCGATATCGACCAGCAGCGGCACTCGGGTTGCTGCGGTGATCCGTTCGGCATCAATCAGCACGTCGTTGAGGGAGGTCATGCCGAGATCCGGCAATCCGTAGGAGGCGTTGGCGACACCGGCGCCCGAGAGGTAGATCGCCTGAAAGCCGCTGCGCTCGGCCATCATTGCCATATAGGCGTTGATGGTGCCGACGATCTGTAGTGGCTTTTCATTGGCAAGGGCGGTACGAAAACGCAGCCCTGCCGAGGGGGGCAAACTGGACATCATGACTCCTTTCATCTGTCTGGTTTGACCATCTAATATCACGTTTACGTTAACGTCAATTATACTTTCGTAACATTAAGGAGGCAGGCAAGACAGGGAACCGGTTTTAGGGTAAATTTCACCAATTGCTTCAACAGGTTGAATTGTATGATGGAGCCCGGTTCCGTGATCGTCTGTCCGGCGTGCGACTTGCTTATCCAGCGCAAGGCGCTGCCGCTGCGTCGTCATGCCCACTGCCCTCGCTGTCACCAGCATCTCTATGGCCGTTATGCTTTTCGTCCCTCCCAATTGATGGCGCTGACCATCACTGGATTTCTGCTGCTCCCCTCCGCCTTTTTCGAGCCCCTCATCTATCTGCGGCTGGCTGGCGTCAACTCCGATGCCAACTTGTTGCACGGGATTTTTGTGCTGTTTGGCGAGGGGGAGTTCTGGGTTGCCTCTCTGGTGCTCTGGTGCGCCGTGCTGGCCCCCATCGGTCTGTTGACCGGGATCTTTGCGCTGGCATCGGGCCTGGCCAAACGCTGGCATCTCCTTGCGCCAACCTTGAAGGCAGTCGAAGTGTTTCGTCACTGGGCCATGCTGGAGGTCTATATCGTCAGCCTGCTGGTAGCCCTGTTCAAACTGATCGATATCGCCGATGTCAGGTTGGGTGGCGGGCTGCTCAGCCTCGGCATTCTGATGCTGCTCAACATGAGTTTGCTGATCCTCTTTGATCCGTCCCCCTATTGGGATCGGATCCCGCTCAAGGAGGAAGGCGATGACCAGTGCCCGTGAAATGGGGCTCTGCCGCTGCCATACCTGCGGCCTGCTGGTGCGTTATCAGGCGGATCAGGCGGGATGCGTCTGTCCACGTTGCGACAGCAAGCTGCAGGTGCGGATACCTCATTCGCTAGCCTGGTCATGGGGCTTGCTGGCGCTGGCCACCTTTATGCTGCTTCCCGCCAACCTGCTGCCCATTACCCACTTCTACAACAAGGGGCTGTTGCAGTCGGATACCATCTTCAGCGGGATCCTGATGCTTTATCGCAGCAAGATGAGCGGGATTGCCACCATAGTGCTCACCGCCAGCATACTGGTACCGGTGGGCAAGATAATCGGGTTGGCCTGGATCTGCTGGCAGCTGCAACGGGCCAAACCGGTGCGGCGCAAACGCCAGCTATTGATGTATCGGGTGATCGACTTTATCGGCCGTTGGTCGATGCTGGATCTGTTTGTCATTTCGCTGATGGTGGCGCTGGTCGATCGTGGCGTCATGCTGAGCGTCCGGGCTGGCCCGGGTGCCACCGCTTTTGCCGGCGTAGTGGTGTTGACCATGATGTCGGCCCGCATGCTCGATACCCGGCTGCTTTGGGACAAGGCGGCCCGTTGATGCGTTTTCTGTTTCTGTCTGATGGGCGGCTGCGCCCGGTCAATAAGGAGTCACTATGATCGGGGCTGAACCCGTCATCGAAAAGCGCCGCTGGCTATCGCCAGTCTGGTTGTTACCACTCATCGCCCTGCTGCTGGCTGGCGGCTTTCTCTATCAACAGATAGCGAGCCGCGGCCAGCTTATCCAGATCAACTTTGCTCAGGGTAACGGCATCTTGCCGGGCAAGACCCAGATCCGTTATCAGGGGGTTGCCATCGGGGTGGTGCAGGAGCTGGAGCTGGCCGAGGATGGTCGTCGCATTGCGGTGCTGGCCAAGATTGATAGCCGTGCCCGCCCGCTTATTCGCAAGGGATCCGACTTCTGGCTGGTGAGCCCCAAGGCATCGCTGACCGAGATCTCCGGTCTCGATACCCTGGTCTCCGGTAACTACATCAACTTGCAACCGGGGCGCGAGAGCAACCCGCTGCAGGAGAAGTTTGATGCCCTCGACGGCCCTCCCCCCGGCTATCAGGCGCAAGGGCGGATGCTGCATCTGACCGCCGATTCGCTGGGCTCGGTCGGCATCGGTGCCAAGCTCTATTTTCGCGGTATCGAAGTGGGTAGCGTTATCAATACCCGCTTGGGTCAGGACAACCAGAACGTCATTCTGGATCTGGTGATCGAGCCTCGTTTTGAACATCTGGTCAAAACCGATACCCGCTTCTGGAACATCAGTGGCATCAAGGGCTCTTTCAGTCTGGCTGGCGTCAGCGTTGAGGCTGGCAGCCTCACTTCCATTCTGAGCGGCGGCATCGCCTTTGACTCCCCCAAAGCGTCTCCCGAGTCGGAGAAAGGACAAACCTTCGTCCTCTACAAGGGGCTGGCAGAAGCGGCGCGCGGCAAGCGCATCGATATTGTGGCGGGTGATCTGCCCATCAAGGAGGGGATGCCCATTCTCTTCGAAGGGATAGAAATTGGTCGCGTCGATCCCATCCACCTTACTGACAAGGGGCGGGTGGTGACGGCACTGATCAATCCGGAGCAGGCATATCGCATCACCGACAAGAGTCAGCTGGTATGGGAGAGCGTTTCTCTCTCCCCGACCGGTGTGAAGAATGCCGATCGGCTGCTCTCCGGCCCTGCCATTCGCCTTGACTATGTGGCGGGTAAGGAAGTGGCCAGAATGACGCTGACCGATCGGGCGCCACAAGATGGCATCAAGGTGACATTGCAAGCGGACGATCTGGCCGGTCTTAATCAGGATGCCCCCATCTGGTACAAGGGGCTGCAGGTTGGTCGCATCAGCCAGCTCGATCTCGATGGGCGCGGCAATGCCAGCGTAGCCCTGCAGATCCAACCCGCTTACGCCCATCTGTTGAACCGTGCCCGCTTCTATCGCGCTGCGCCGCTACAGATAGATGCTGATCTGAGCGGTATCAAGGTCGAGGCAAGCCCGGCCAGTGCCTGGCTGAGTGGTGGCATCAAGCTGGTGCAGGCGAGTAGCGGCGAGCGGATCAACCGTCTCTACCCCAATCAGGAGCTGGCACTGCTCGGTACTCGTGATGCCAAGCCGCAACGCTGGTTGCTCAAGGCGGATCAGGCGGACGGCATCGGCATCGGTTCTCCCGTGCTCTATCTGGGGTTGGAAGCGGGCAAGGTGAAACAGCTGCGCGCCGCCAAAGAGGGAGTGGAGATAGAGCTCGAGATTGACGGCATCTATGCCCCTCTCCTCGCCCGCCAGCCACAATTCTGGAAAAAACCGGCTATCGACACCCGGGTACGGGTCGATGGTGTGCAGCTAAAAGTTGGCAATCTTGGTACCCTGCTGCGCGGTGCCATCGAGTTC
The DNA here is from genome assembly GCF_019048745.1 of Aeromonas sp. FDAARGOS 1410. Taxonomy (NCBI): domain Bacteria; kingdom Pseudomonadati; phylum Pseudomonadota; class Gammaproteobacteria; order Aeromonadales; family Aeromonadaceae; genus Aeromonas; species Aeromonas sp. FDAARGOS 1410. Next base: position 2,754,724 of record NZ_CP077401.1, read on the forward strand.
GACTATCTGGCCAATGGCCGCAGCAGCCATCAGCTGTTTGACAATAAGGAGCAAGCCAAGGCTAAGGTACGCCAGCTGTCACTGGTGGCTGAGAGTAATCCGGGGCTCGGGATTGGCAGCCCGATCCGTTATCGCGGGGTAGATATCGGCAAGATTGAGCAGATTGAACTGGAGCCGACCTTGGGTCAGGTGATCTTCAAAGCCGAGCTGGATGGCCAGTACGCCGAGCGTTTCCTGCAATCCGGCGCGCGCTTTACCCTGGTGCAAGCCAAGCTGGGTCTGGGTGGTGTGGCCCATCTCGATACCCTGATCAAGGGGGCCTTTGTCGAGGCCGAGCCCGGTAAAGGGGCTGGTCGGAACAGCTTCCCCCTGAGCCAGAGCGGCCCTGCCGGTTTGTCCCTCACTCTGAAAAGCCCGTCGGTGAATGGCCTCTCGGTTGGCAGCCCGCTGCTGTTTCGCAAGATGGTGGTCGGCAGCGTTACCAAGGTAGCACTGGCCCGCGATGGCAGCGAGGTGGTGATCGACGTCAATGTGGAGCAGGAGTATGCCCATCTGGTGCGTGCCAACTCACGCTTCTGGAATGTCTCCGGGGTCAAGGCGGACATTGGCTTGACCGGTGGCACTATCGAGGTTGAGACGGTGCAGAGCCTGCTTGCTGGCGGCATTGCCTTCAATACACCGGAAAAAGAGATGGGGCCGACCGTCAAGGCCGGGCACAGCTATCCCCTCTACGGCAAGGCCGAGAAGGAGTGGCAGGAGTGGAGTCCCCGCATCAAACCCTGATCCCTCTCTTCACGTTGTTATCCAAGCCCGGCCAAATGCCGGGCTTGTTCATTTTTACCTGCTGCACTTTAAGAATATTCCTAGCCCTGTGATAAGATGTCGCCCCTCTTTTTCGGTCAACGAGACGGCACAGTGCACGACAATATCTATCTACCCGATCACTTTTTGCGCCATATAGCGGCCATCATGCCTGCTCACCTCTCTATGGATGAGTTCGTTGCAAGTTGCCGGCGACCGCTGCGCCGCAGTATCCGAGTCAACACGCTCAAAATTGCCGTCTCTGACTTCGTTGAAAAGATGCAGCCACAAGGCTGGCAGTTCGATCCCGTGCCCTGGTGCGAGACCGGCTTCTGGTTGAGCCGCACAGATGAGAGCGTGCCGCTAGGCAACACGGCCGAGCATTTGAGTGGCCTCTTTTACATTCAGGAAGCGAGCTCCATGCTGCCGGTGACGGCACTGTTTGCCAGCGACAAGATCAAAGCGGACGGCATGCTGCTGGATGCAGCGGCCGCCCCCGGCTCCAAGACTACCCAGATCGCCGCCCTGATGAACAATCAGGGGATGCTGGTTGCCAACGAGTTTTCCAGCAGCCGGCTCAAGGTACTGAGCGCCAATATTCAGCGCTGCGGGGTGACCAATGTGGGGATGACTCACTTTGATGCCAAGGTGTTTGGTCAGTGGCTGCCTGAGACTTTCGACGCCATCCTGCTCGATGCCCCCTGCTCCGGTGAAGGTACCGTGCGCAAGGATGAAGATGCGCTGCGCAACTGGAGCATCGAAAGCATTGACGAGATTGCGGCGGTGCAGCAGGGGCTGCTGGAGAGTGCCTTCCATGCCTTGAAACCGGGTGGCGTACTGGTCTACTCCACCTGCACGCTCAGTTTGCAGGAGAACCAGGAGGTCTGTCAGTCACTGCTGGAGAAGTTTGGCGATGCCTTGAGTTTTGACTCGCTGGCCGACCTGTTCCCCCATGCAGAGCAGGCCTGCACATCCGAAGGATACCTGCACGTTTGGCCCCAGATCTTCGACAGTGAAGGCTTTTTCGTCGCCAGATTGCGCAAGCACCACTCAGTGCCCAACACCATGTTCAAACCGGGCAAGCTCGGCAAATTCCCCTTCCTGCCATTGGCTGCGAAAGAGTCTGAGCCCATGCTGCGCGAAATTGAAGCCAATTTTGGTGTGGCGCCACAAGGTCAACTGTTTGGCCGCAATGACGAGATCTGGCTATTTCCTCATCTGTTTGAACAGGTTCAGGGTAAGCTGCGCTTCGATCGCATCGGCATCAAGTTGGCAGAAACCTTCAAGAAAGGCTATCGCCTCACCCATGAGTGGGCGCTCGCCTATGGTGATAAAGCGAGCAAGGGGGTTGTCGAACTGGACAGCGCCAACGCGCGGGAATTCATGATGGGTCGGGACGTCTGGCCAGAACAGGATGCTGGCTCTGGCGAGGTGATCGTTCGTTATCAGGGCCATACCTTGGGTATGGGGAAATGGGTAGGTAGCCGGATCAAGAATGCCCTGCCCCGGGAGCTGGTGCGCGACAACAATCTGTTTGGCTGATTTTGACTGAACGAGGAAAGGTGACTCGACGCTGTTCGAGTCTGCAAAACCCACACTCTGGTTGAAATTTTATCGGGTTCTTGAAAAGCCTTGAGCCTTGTCTAAGCTTAAGGCAATCCGAACACCAGTTAGCGCACGGCTCTGCAAGGAGCCAATTCCCCTATGCCAGGTACACGGAATTCGTACCTGGCTTTTTTTATCTCTTCTTAGCCAAGTTCATCGTTACTCGACACTCTCTTCCAACAGAGCTATCTCCACTTTCTCTGCGTGAGGTTCGCTCCCCAGTTCATGGTGATAGAGCAGATCGATCGCCTGTTCGATGAGTGATGCCTGGCTATCTTCAAGATGCAAGCCGAGTGCCGCCAACCGTTCGGCATGGCGATTACTGATCCAGCATTGCAACCGGGTATGACTCTCCTGTTTGCGTTTTACATGCTGACGCTGGCGCTTGGCGTTGTTCTGCGAGGCGGTCTCTTTTGCCTCAAGCTCGTTGATTTCCTGGCTCATATGACCTTGCAATACTTGTTTTTATTACTGGTTATCTCTCACGTTCTCTTCGCATAGTGGTGAAAGATGGGGGCTTCCCCTACCCTGCCAGCTAACTACGAAGCCAACCAAATATACCATCAGATCAATGGGATATCATTTAACATAAAAAATGCAGTGACGCATTTATGCTAAAGCAGTCCATCCAGCGCGTGATCAGAGAATTTATGGGCATCGTCAAAGTACTCTTGCAGGGTGCGCATATCCTTGTGACGGGTAACCTCGATGATCTTGTTCATCGGTTTGCCAGCGGTGACGGCCGAGGTGATAAATCCGCGACGTAAACTGTGGCCACTGACATAGAGGTCATCGATAGCCTGACCGGTGCGCCGCTTGATCATCAGGTTGATACCCTGCGGTCCCAGAGGATCTGGTGTGAGTTGGCCCCAGCGATTCATCCGCCGAAAGAGCGGCCCTTCATTGATCCGGCTCTTCTTGAGCCAGTTGCCAATCGCAGCAACCGGGCAATAGTGCTTGCCGGGGATAAGGGCGATCTCGGTTTCATGGAGTTGATGCTTGCTAGGTTTGAGGCGAAGACGGATCCCCTGCCCCACAAAATCGAGGTCACTCACCTCAATCCTGGCTGCTTCCGAGCGGCGTAAGGCACCACTGAACATCAACAGCAACAGGGTGTGATCGCGAAGTCCCGCCAGATCATTGGTATCGATGCCATCCAGCACCTGGGTCAATGGCTGCAACGTGAGTGCACCCGTTTTGCGCTTGCGGTTATCACCAAGACGGACAATACCGCGCATCATCTCTTTGATTTCAGGGTGTTCGGTCGGCATCGGGTGGATGCCTTTTTGTTTGAAGGCGTAGCGGATCCCGGCGAGCCTTCGTACCAAAGTTGCCGGTTTGCGCGGTTCACCATTACGCAGCTCCCCTCTCCCTTCTTCTTTATTGAGCCATACCCAGTCAGCCAGTACCCCGTCGGCCTGATCTGCCAGAAAGTTCATGATGTCATGATGGGTCGTTTGCAGTGGATCCAGACCATGCAACTGGCACCAAAAGACAAAAATCCGGGTATCCGCCTGATAGGCATTGAGGGTCGAATTTGCTTTGGCACTGCGCAGGAAGCGGCGAGCACGGCTATTTAGCTGGGCATCAAAGACCGTTTGCAATGACTGATGAGCTGAGCCTGAAATGGATGGATGTGACACGGAAGATCATGATTCATATGAAGTTTAGGAGGGATCTTACAGGATCCTTCAGCTTCATCAAGTATCGATAATGAATATTATCGATACTTATGAGTGTCTGTTTAACCCCCCAATCCAGCATCTCAGTTTTTTCTAAACAGATGTCGTATTCATTTCCGGTTTACAGGCTGGGTAATTGAGCTGATGGCAATACATGTTGCGAAAGTGAGAGATAACGGCTTGGTGAGTTGCGTCTTGCTTTACCGCCATATACGTTTTACTTTCAGTAAAACGCCCCGTAATACGGGGCGTCGGCTCTTATTTCCGGGCTAGTTTGAACAACTCAAAGAAGTTGCGACTGGTTGCTTCTGCCAGTTCACTGAGCGGTATTTGGCGCAAGTCGGCAATAAACTGGGCAACGTCGCGCACGAAGGCGGGTTCGTTCTCCCTCCCCCGATGGGGAACCGGAGCAAGATAGGGCGCATCCGTTTCGACCAACAGTCGATCGAGAGGCAATGCCTTCACTACCTCCTGCAACGCCGAGGCATTCTTGAACGTAGCGATCCCCGAGATGGAGATATAGAACCCCATCTCCATTGCCATTTCTGCCATCTCGAGAGACTCGGTGAAGCAGTGCAACACGCCGCCAACCTGATCCGCCCCCTCTTCGCGCATGATCTGCAAAGTATCCTGCTGGGCATCACGAGTGTGAATGATCAGCGGTTTGTTCAGCGCACGGGCAACCCGGATATGTTCACGGAAGGAGGCTTGCTGAACCTCCTTGTTCTCGGGTGAGTAGAAGTAATCGAGACCGGTCTCACCGATAGCCACTACACGTGGGTCGGCAGCTTGCTTGAGCAGCAACTCGGCATCGACACCGGGTTCCTGATTCAGGGGATGAACCCCGCAGGAGGCAAACACCTGGGGATAAGGGGCAATCGCCGTCATCATGGTCGGAAATTGTTCTTGCGTCACGCTGACACAGAGAAAGTATCCCACCTCCTGCGCTGCCGCTTTGGCCAGCACATCAGCCATATTGCTCTGTTTGCTGCCATAGCTGAGACGATCGAGGTGACAGTGGGAGTCAACGAGTAACATACAAAACCTTTATTGCTAATGACGTTCTATAACCAGCGACTGAGCCAGTTCATCAGATGAATGGTGGGATTGGATAGCTGTCCCGGCTGACAGGCCGCTTTCAGGGCGACCAGTTGCTGCTCGGCATCCAGCAGTTTTTCACTGGAATGCAGTCCGGCGAACTGCTGGCTCAAGGTAGCCAGATCCGGCATCGCCAGTTGATGGTGGCCACATCCCGCCTGAGTTTTCAGGGCATCGCACAAAAAGAGCTGTAGCCAATGCAGACGAACTTGTGTCTCCTGACCGAGCTGGCTGCACAATGTGGTCGCCTTGATCGGGGACTTGGCGAGGGCGACCAGATCCTCAAGCAGCTCACGGCGAGCACCATCTTGCAGCTGCTCGATGTAATCGAGCACCCGCAGCGGCGCCCCCTGACAGATCCGCACCTGAGCCAGAGTTGCCTGATGTCCCTGTTCAGCAAGCCAGCGCACCGTTTCACCCTCACTTGGCAACTGACACACGTGTTTGTGGCAACGGCTGAGAATGGTGGGAAGCAACCGTGAAACCTGGGAGGCAATGAGGATCAGCAGGCTGTCACCGGCAGGCTCCTCCAAGGTTTTCAGCAGCGCATTGGCTGCCGATTCGGTCATCCGCTCCGCATCAGGAATGATCACAACTTTGCCGCGGCCGAGCTGGGCCGAGCCTTGCAGTCGGTTGCAGATATCGCGGATCGCTTCGACCCCGATGGTCTTGCTGTCGCGACTGATGGTGCCGAGATCCGGATGATGGCCTTTGTCAAAAAGCTGGCAGGAGTGGCAATGACCGCATGGCTCTCCGCGATCCGGTTGTTGGCAAAGGTGCAAACGCGCCAACCGTTCAGCTAGCTGCTCCTTGCCAAGACCGGGATCGCCAAGCAACAACCAGGCATGACCCAGTCTGCCGGCCGCTGCCGTCTGGCTCAGTGCCTGCCAGTCGGGGATCAACCAGGGATACATAGGTGAGCATCCAGCGCAGCTTCAATCGCCGCTTTTACCTGATCTGGGGTTTGTCCCGCATCGATCACTACAATGGAGTCATCCTTGGCGGCGAGTTCGAGATAACGGGTCCGGGTGCGCTCGAAAAAGCTGAGCTGCTCCAGCTCGATCCGATCCAGCTCGCCACGATGGCGGGCGCGTTGCAGACCGAGTGCGGGATCGATATCGAGATAGAGGGTGAGATCCGGTTTGAAATTGCCGAGTACCGCCTGCTTGATGGCTCCGATCAGAGCAGCATCGATACCACGGCCACCCCCCTGATAGGCCTGGGAGGAGAGATCGTGGCGATCCCCCACCACCCAGACACCATTGGCCAGTGCCGGCTTGATACGGGTCTCCACCAGTTGTACCCGGGAGGCATACATCAGCAGCAGTTCGGCCTCGATAGTGAGGCGTTCGTCACGCACCTCTTTAACGATGGCCCGCATCCGTTCGGCCAGCGGCGTACCGCCCGGCTCGCGGGTGCATTCGATCCGCTCGACGCCGTGGTGCTGCAGATAGTCGGTGACGTAACGGACGGCAGAGCTCTTCCCTGCCCCCTCCAAACCTTCAATAACGATAAATTTAGACATCAGGATTTCTTCAATATGTATTCGCGAACCGCCCGATTGTGTTCATCGAGGGTCTTGGAGAAGTAGTGAGCACCACCGCCCTTGGCGACAAAATAGAGATAGTCGGTCGACTTGGGGTTGAGTGCCGCTTCGATGGATGCCTTGCCCGGCATGGCAATGGGCGTTGGCGGCAAACCATCGATCACATAGGTGTTGTAGGGGTTCTTGTCGGTCAGATCGCTGCGGCGAATATTGCCGTCATAACGGTCTTTCACCCCGTAGATCACGGTGGGGTCGGTCTGCAACTTCATGCCGAGACGCAGACGATTGACGAATACCGAAGCAATTTGTGCCCGCTCTTCAGGCAGACCGGTCTCTTTTTCGATGATCGAGGCCATGATCAGCGCTTCATAGGGGGTCTTGTAAGGCAGATTGGCCTGACGCTTGTCCCAGCTCTGTTGCAGGAATGTCTCCATGTCCTGGTGAGCGCGGCGCAGAATGGAGAGATCGCTGGCATGGGTGGTATAGGCGTAGGTTTCCGGCAAAAACCACCCCTCCAGCTTGCCATTCTCGATACCCAGCTCCTTGGCCAGATCAGCCTCAGGCAACTCGACCGTGAGCCGTTCCAGATAAGGCGCACTGGACAACTGCTTCAACCAATCCTCAAAGCGGGAGCCCTCGACGAAGGTGAGGCTGAAGTGGAACTCCTTGCCCGAGGCAAAGAGCGAGAGGGTGTCCTTGAGCAGGGCTCCCTCCTTGATTTCATACGTGCCTGACTTGATGGCAACCAGCTCTGGATGACCGCGCAGCCAGAGGCGCACCGCCCACGGACTGGGTTCACCATCACCCAACTCGGCGATCAGGCGAGCGGCATGAGCCCCCTTCTCCACCGTAAAGAGGCGAGTCGGCCCCTTGTTGGTGAGCGTCTCCACCTGCTGCCACTTGTAATGCACATAGCCCCCGGCGACGGCCACAGTCAGTGCCGCCCCCGCGAGCAGGGTGTAAAGCCGATTAAACTTCAATGACCAAACGCTCCTGTAAACGGCGGCTCAATACCGGGGCAGGATACTGTTTATCCTCGATGCCGTTGACCGGCACCACCCCCATCAGGGTATTGGTGAGCCACACCTCTTCCGCCTGCCATAGTGACTCCAGCGGAGCCTCTACCACACGCAACTCAATACTCATCTGTTTCAGCATCGCCATGACCTGACGGCGCATGATGCCGTCAACCCCGCAACGGGCCAGATCGGGCGTAAACACCGTCTTGCCCCGACGCCAAAACAGATTGGCACTGACTCCTTCGACCAGCACGCCACGACTGCTGAGCACTACTCCTTCGACTGCACCACGGCTGACAAGTTCGCTCTTGAGCAGCACCTGTTCCATCCGGTTGAGGGTCTTGAGCCCGGCCAGCATGGGGGCATCACCAATTCGCTGGCGGCACACCAGCAAGTTGATCCCCTCGCGTTGCCACTGGGCGTACTGGGCAGGAAAAGGCGCCAGCGAAAGAATACGGGTCGTCTGCTGGCACTCGCTGCCATCATAACCGCGGCCACCCTCCCCCCGGGTCAGCATCACCTTGGCAACACACTGTTGCTCACCGGCAACCAGGGTCTCGAGTTCCCGAGCCAGCAATTCCCAGTCCGGTTCAACCATTCCCAGCCGGCTATTGGTCTGTTGCAGTCGAGCCAGATGCGCTGGCCACTGCAATACCTTTCCTTCTCTCACCGCCATGGTGGTGAAATGGCCATCGCCATAGGCCAGACCTCGGTCGCGGGCCGAGATGGTATCGAGCTTCAATCCATTGATCAGCAAAGAGATCCCTCCGATAAAAAAGGCCCGATACCGGCAGTATCGGGCCTCTGTCATTGCCCGCAGGCAATTATACGCGTTTGAAGATCAGGGAACCATTGGTACCGCCGAAACCAAACGAGTTGGAGAGGGCGTACTCGAAGTTACCCGGCTTGGCCACATGGGGCACCAGATCCAGGTCGCACTCATCATCCGGGTTATCCAGGTTGATGGTGGGCGGTGCAATCTGATCGCGCAGGGCCAGCACAGTGATGATCGCCTCGATGGCACCGGCGGCACCCAGCAGGTGACCGGTCATCGACTTGGTGGAGCTGACCATCAGTGACTTGGCGTGCTCGCCAAAGACGGCTTTCATGCCGCGCAGTTCGGCTACATCGCCCAGCGGGGTCGAAGTGCCGTGGGCATTGATGTACCCCACCTGCTCGGGTGCAATACCGGCATCCTTGATGGCATTCTTCATGGCGCGAGCGCCACCGTTGCCATCGGCAGGAGGTGCAGTCATGTGATAAGCGTCACCACTCATGCCAAAACCGACCAGTTCGGCGTAGATCTTGGCGCCGCGGGCCTTGGCGTGTTCGTACTCTTCCAGCACCAGTACACCGGCACCGTCACCCAACACGAAACCGTCGCGATCCTTATCCCACGGACGGCTCGCCTTCTGCGGCTCGTCATTGCGGTTGGAGAGTGCCTTGGCTGCTGCGAAGCCGCCCATCCCCATCGGGGTGGAGGCTTTCTCGGCACCGCCAGCGACCATCACGTCGGCATCGCCGTAAGCGATCATCCGGCCAGCCATACCGATGGCATGGGTACCTGTGGTGCAGGCGGTGGTCACAGCGATGTTCGGACCTTGCAATCCCTTCATGATGGAGAGATGACCGGACACCATATTGATGATGGTGGAGGGCACGAAGAAGGGGCTGATCTTGCGCGGGCCGCCGTTCACGAGGCTGTCGTGGTTCTGTTCAATCAGACCCAGACCGCCAATCCCGGAACCGATCGCCACACCGACGCGCTCGGCATTGTCGTCGTTGATTACGAGGCCGGAATCATCCAGTGCCTGCATACCGGCAGCAATACCGTATTGAATGAAGAGATCCATCTTGCGAGCGTCTTTACGGTTGATACCGTACTGCTCGGGATCGAAGTCCTTGACCAGACCTGCAAAACGGGTTGCAAACTCGCTGGCATCGAAATGGTCGATAAGGGAAATGCCGCTCTGCCCGTTGAGCAGGGCTTGCCAGCTGGATTCGGCTGTGTTGCCTACCGGGGAAAGCATCCCCAAGCCGGTCACCACGACTCTGCGTTTTGACACTGAGGTAGTCTCCGAGAGGTGATTTGAAAGGAAACAAATACAAAAGAAGCGGCCCTTGGGCCGCTTCTTTCAGAACAGGAACTTATTCCTGATTAGCGGTGATGTAGTCGATAGCCGCTTGAACAGTGGTGATCTTCTCGGCTTCTTCATCAGGAATTTCGGTATCGAATTCTTCTTCCAGCGCCATTACCAGTTCAACGGTATCCAAAGAGTCAGCGCCCAGGTCGTCGACGAAGGAGGCAGCGTTCTTAACGTCTTCTTCTTTAACACCCAGTTGTTCAATGATGATTTTCTTTACGCGTTCTTCGATGTTGCTCATGACCTGAATTTTCCTTTAAAAATACGCTATTGCGTCTGGTTGGGGTAGTTTATTCAATTGACGTGAGTTTGCAAGTAGCTTGCCGCTGGTCAAACCACGAAATTCGCCAAACTTCGGCGTACTATCGCAAATTTGAACAGAACTCACGACAAATTGATTACACCATGTACATCCCGCCATTAACATGCAGGGTTTCACCGGTGATATAGGCTGCTTCATCGGAAGCCAAGAATACCACAGCGGCGGCAATCTCTTTCGGATCACCCAGACGAGCGGCAGGAACCTGGCTCATGATGCCGGCACGCTGCTCTTCATTGAGCGCCTTGGTCATATCGGTCTCGATAAAACCGGGAGCAACCGCGTTGACCGTGATACCACGGGAGGCCACTTCACGCGCCAGCGATTTGGTAAAGCCAACCAGACCCGCTTTGGCAGCTGCATAGTTGACCTGACCGGCATTGCCCATGGTACCAACGACGGAACCGATGCTGATGATGCGACCATTGCGCTTCTTCATCATCGCCCGCAGAACCGGTTTGCTCAGACGGTAGAGCGAGGTCAGGTTGGTATCGATGATCTCGTTCCACTCGTCATCTTTCATCCGCATCAACAGGTTGTCGCGGGTGATACCGGCGTTGTTGATCAGGATGTCGATGTCACCAAAACGCGCCTTGATGGCAGCGAAAACGGATTCGATGGATTCCTGGTTGGTCACGTTCAGTGCCATGCCGCAACCATTGTCGCCCAAGTAAGCGCTGATTGCCTCGGCACCGCTCTCGCTGGTCGCAGTGCCGACGACTTTGGCGCCACGGGCCGCAAAAGTTTCGGCAATTGCACGGCCGATGCCACGACTGGCACCGGTCACTAACACAACCTTATTGGTAAAGCTCATTACTTGCTCCTGTTTACTTGATCTGGGCCAGCGCCTGCTCGAAAGAGGCTGCATCGTTGGCGTGAATACCTTCCACGCGCTTGTCGATGCGCTTGGCGAGCCCGGTCAATACTTTGCCCGGTCCCATCTCGATTTCGAGGGTAACGCCCTCATTGGCCATCCGCTCTACAGTTTCGGTCCAACGAACTGGGCTGAACAGCTGACGCACCAGTGCTTGCTTGATGGCGGCTGGATCCTGTTCACAGGATACGTCGACATTATTGATGACCGCGATGGCAGGAACCTTGATCTCGATCCCGTCCAGCGCAGCTGCCAGTTTTTCTGCGGCAGGTTTCATCAACGCACAGTGAGACGGCACGGAAACCGGCAGCGGCAGCGCACGCTTGGCGCCCGACTCTTTCATCAGCACATTGGCACGCTCGACAGCCTCTTTGTGGCCAGCGATAACGACCTGGCCCGGAGAGTTGAAGTTGACCGGAGAGACCACCTGCCCCTCTGCCGCTTTTTCGCAGTTGGCAGCGATGGCGTCGTTGTCCAGACCTATGATGGCAGCCATGGCACCAGTACCTTCCGGTACCGCTTCCTGCATGGCCAGACCACGCAGCTCGACCAGTTTGACGGCATCGGTAAAGGCCAGCGCACCGCTGCAAACCAGAGCGGAATACTCACCCAGGCTGTGACCAGCCATGACGGAAGGCGTTGCCCCACCCTGCAGTTGCCACAGACGCCACAGTGCGACAGAAGCGGTCAGCAGTGTGGGCTGGGTACGCCAGGTTTTGTTCAGCTCTTCGGCCGGACCGTTCATTACCAGGGCAAACAGGTCATAACCCAGCACCTGGCTCGCCTCGGCGAAGGTCTCCTTGATCACGGCATGTTGCTCGGCCAGCTCGGCCAGCATGCCCACGGTTTGGGAGCCTTGTCCCGGGAAGGCAATGGCAAATTGGGTCATCATTGATTCCTTTTAGATAAGCAAAAATGAAATCGTTGCGGGATGACAGCACTCGCTCATCCCGCTTTGGATCAGAGGCGAACCAGCGCCGAGCCCCAGGCAAAACCACCGCCGAAGGCTTCCAGCAAGACCAGCTGGCCCGGTTTGATCCGGCCATCCCGCACCCCTTCATCGAAGGCGATGGGGACGGACGCAGCAGAGGTGTTGCCGTGCTTGTCGAGGGTCAACACCACTTTATCGAGGCCCATACCGAGTTTCTTGGCAGTGGCGCTGATTATGCGGAAGTTGGCCTGATGGGGCACCAGCCAGTCCAGCTCGCTCGGCTCGAGACCGGCAGCTGCCAGCGTCTCGGTCACGATTTCGCTCAAACGGGTGACCGCCACTTTGAACACATCGTTGCCCTTCATGTACATGTAGGCTTCGAGTTCGGCGCCCGGCATCCCGCGACGGGGTTGCGGTAGCTTGAGCAGATCGCCATAACGGCCATCGGCATGCAGATGGGTGGAGAGAATGCCCGGTGTTTCGCTGGCACCAATCACCACGGCACCGGCCCCATCACCAAAAATAATGATGGTGCCGCGATCTTCCGGATCGCACATGCGCGACAGCACATCGGCCCCTACGACCAGCACGTGGCGGGCAGCGCCGGATTTGACGAACTGATCGGCAATGGAGAGTGCGTAGGTAAAACCGGCGCAGGCTGCCGCCACGTCAAAGGCAGGGATCCCCTGTACACCCAGTAGCCCTTGCAGTTCGCAAGCAGCTGCCGGGAAGGCGTTTTCTGCGCTGGTGGTGGCCAGCACAATCATGTCGAGATCGGCCGCAGTCAGACCCGCGGCATCCAGGGCCCGCAGGGCGGCCTGGTAAGAGAGGGTGGCAACAGTCTCATCAGCACCGGCAATGCGGCGCTCACGGATCCCGGTGCGTTCCACGATCCACTCGTCACTGGTCTCAACCATCTGCTCGAGATCGGCGTTGGTACGCACTGAACTCGGCAGGTAGCTGCCAGTACCCAGAATTTTGCTATGCATAGAGTTCTTATAGGTCCCTGTCGGAAAAGACAGCTTCAAGGCGATCTGCTATTTGCAGTGGAAGTTGATGTTTGGCCTCTTGTGCGGCCAGCAGGATCGCATTACACAGGGCGCGCCGCTCGGCTCGCCCATGACTTTTTACCACAATGCCGCGCAATCCTAACAGACTTGCCCCGTTATACTGGTCGGGGTTCAGGTATGAAAAACGCCGTTTGAACATAAAACCGGCGATCCGGCCAAGAAAAGTGCGCTTCTTGCGGGGATATCCCGCCAGCTGAGCCATCATTCGCACTACCCCCTCGGCCGTTTTGAGGGCGACATTGCCAACAAAACCGTCGCAGACGATCACATCGCACTCGCCGCTGAAGATGCGATCCCCTTCAATGAAACCGACATAGTTGAGCGCGTTGCACTGGCGCAACAATTCGGCACTGTGACGTACCAGATCGTTCCCCTTGATCTCCTCTTCCCCGATGTTGAGCAAGGCAACACGAGGAGAAGCGATGCCTTCGACTTTCTCGGCCACCACGGAGCCCATCACCGCAAATTGAAGTAAGGTATCCGCATCACAACTGACGTTGGCGCCGAGATCCAGCATCACGGTGCGCTTGCCGCTCAATGTCGGCAGCGCCTTGATAAGTGCCGGCCGATCGACCCCGGGCAGAGATTTGAGCACGCACTTGGCCATCGCCATCAACGCACCGGTGTTGCCGGCACTCACGCAGGCATCGGCCTCACCGGCTTTCACCAGATTGAGTACCACCCGCATGGAGGAATCTTTCAGAGTACGCAGCGCCACGATCGGTTTATCGCCCATGCCAACCACCTGGGATGCATGTACGAAACGAACGCGGGGATGATTCAGCAAGCCATGTTGCTGCAGCAGAGAGGAGGTCTGATGTTGGTCACCGACCAGGATCAGTTTTAGCTGGGGTAAAAGAGACAGTGCCTGCACGGCGGCAGGCACTGTTTCCGAGGGGCCAATATCTCCCCCCATGATGTCTAGCGCGACAGTTTGCGTAGACAAAGGCAATCCTTAAGCGATTACCTTTTTACCGCGGTAGAAACCATCGGCAGTCACGTGGTGACGACGATGGATTTCGCCACTGGTCTGATCAACAGTCAGGGCAGCAGTGGTCAGCGCATCGTGGGAACGACGCATGCCACGCTTGGCACGGGTTTTACGGTTCTGTTGTACGGCCATTGTAGGCTAACTCCTAAATTCACTTACGTTTAAGCTCTTCAAGAACTGCAAAGGGATTCGGCCGCTCATCAGCAGGTTCGATTTCACCCCAAGTCATCTCCATGTTACCGCGGGGACACGCATCCAGAGAATGCATGGCTACCTGAGGCAACGAGAGGATGAGTTCATCCTCCAGGATTTGATGAAGGTCCATCTCGCCGTTTTCGTCCAACTCAATGGGCTCATAAGCTTCCGGCAGTTCTTCCTCGTTTGTTCTTTCGAACAGCGGAGTGTAGATAAATTCAGCTTCACAGAGATGCTCGAAAGTCTCTCCGCAACGTTGGCAAACCAGGTCAACCTTGGCATGGGCAGTGCCTTTCATAACGGTCAACTTCTGGACATCTTTGCCAAAGTGCAGCGATACCTCGATATCACTCCGCAAGCCAGCGGTTGATTCCTCCAGCCTGGGCATCTGCGACTTTTCCACTATCCCGACATAGTCGAGCAGCTTCAAGGCACTACGGACTGGATCAACCTTAACGGGCAACTTCACCTTTTGCATAGGGCGCGAATAATATAGGTCCAACAACTGATAGTCAAAGGAAAAAGTCCTTACCGCCGATGATTTTAACGCCACAAGTCCCTAGAATGCCGGTACTTGCTTTCATCGGTATTCGGATTATGCCACAGAATCTTATCCTCGCCTCAACTTCTCGCTATCGCAAAGCCCTGCTGGAAAAGCTCGGCCTCCCCTTTGAATGTGCGGCTCCCGACGTAGACGAACGCCCGCTTGCAGATGAATCCGCTCAGGAGCTGGTGGCCCGACTTGCCCGGGCAAAGGCTCAGGCCATTGCAAATAGTCGTGATCACGGACTGATCATCGGTTCTGATCAGGTGTGCGTCTGCAATGGCCGCATCCTCGGCAAACCGGGCACCATAGACAATGCCATAGCACAGCTGATGGCGGCTCAGGGGCGCAGCGTCACCTTTTACACTGGCCTGTGCGTACTTAACGCTGCAACCAAGGAGATTCATGAATTGATTGAACCGTTTACAGTTCACTTTCGCGATCTCGACGAAACCGCCATTCGCCGCTATGTAGAGGCTGAACTGCCCCTCGATTGTGCTGGCAGCTTCAAATGCGAAGGGATGGGGATCGTGCTGTTCAAGGGGCTGGAAGGGCGTGATCCTAACGCCTTGATCGGTCTGCCGCTGATCGGCCTGATCGAGCTGCTGGAGCGCCACGGCATCGCCCTGCCCTGATGGTGGGCGAATGGATGAGCTAGAAGATATATAAAAGGCCCGGTCAATTGACCGGGCCTTTTATCAATCAGATTGATGTCACTCAAGAAGTGAGACGTTTACAACAACGTGCGAAGAGCCGTCATAGAGTCAACCACTGCCACTGGCTCGTAACGACTGAGGGCCTCGCTGCTATCCACCCCCCAGGTGACGCCAATGCGCGGCATGACGATTGCCTCGGCCATCGCCATATCGTGAACAGAGTCGCCAATCATTACGGCCTGCCTAGGTGAAAGCCCCAGTTCAGCCAGGATCTGCTCAAGCATCAGCGGATCAGGCTTGGATCGAGCCTCATCGGCCCCACGACTGGTCACAAACGACGGGCGCAGCCCGGTCTCATCCAATACCCGATCCAGCCCACGGCGTGATTTACCGGTCGCGACGGCCAGTTGCAGGCCCCGTGACCGCCAGTCATGCAGCAGCTCCTCTGCCCCGGCAAACAGCGGACTGGGGGTAGCATCGTGCAGATAGTGATGATGATAACGATCGATGAGTGTGGCAATCTGGCGCTCATCAATGGCGGTGCCACTGTCGCTACGTAAAGGGAACAGGCGGGACATGGCAACATCGAGGCTCAACCCGATAATCTGCCAGATCTGGGACGGTGCAGGTACCGCCAGCTCACAATCTCTGGAGGCCCCCTGCACACAGGCAACAATCCGGCCCACCGAATCCATCAGGGTACCGTCCCAATCGAAAATGGCGAGCCGGATATCCTGCATCAGCGTGGCAAGCCGTTGAGGAAGTTGTCGAGTTCAGGTGCCAGTGGCGCTTCTACCTGCATTTCGCGACCATCGCCTGGATGGGTGAAGCTGAGCTTCCAGGCATGCAAAAAGAGCCGTTTCAGCCCTTGGCTGCGCATTTTCTCGTCAAACGCTGCTTCACCGTACTTATCGTCACAGGCGATCGGGTGACCGGCATGCAGGGTGTGCACGCGGATCTGGTGTGTACGACCGGTGATGGGGCTGCACTCGACCAGGGTCGCTTCGGCAAATTGACGCACGATACGGAACCGGGTTTCGGAAGGCTTGCCATCCGCGCTGACCCGCACCACCCGCTCACCGGATTGCAGATCGTTCTTGCGTAGCGGTGCGTTGACAACCTTGACGTGAGCCTGCCATTTGCCGCGAACCAGCGCCAGATACTGCTTGCGCATGGTCTTGACGCGCAACTGCTCATGCAGGCTGCGCAGGGCGCTGCGTTTTTTAGCAACCAGCAGTACGCCTGAGGTATCGCGATCGAGACGGTGAACCAGTTCGAGGAAACGGGCTTCCGGACGCAGGGCGCGCAGCCCTTCAATCACGCCAAAGCTCAGGCCGCTGCCACCGTGTACGGCCATGCCGGAGGGCTTGTTCAGCACGATCATGGCATCGTCTTCAAACAGGATCTGGCTCTCCAGACGCTGGATAACACTCAGGTTGGCGGATGGCAGCTCATTTTTTTCAGCGACGCGAACGGGAGGAACCCGCACCTCATCGCCTGCGCAGAGTTTGTACTCCGGTTTGATGCGCTTTTTGTTTACTCGCACTTCACCTTTGCGAAGGATGCGATAGATCAGGCTCTTGGGGACGCCCTTTAGCTGAGTCTTGAGAAAATTGTCGATGCGCTGCCCGTCATGCTCAGCTTCGATGGTGAGCAGCTGCACTTGTTGATGTATCTGTGTCATGGCGCGGATTTTACCACTGCCAGCGCCCCTTGGCTGCTGGTTTGTTGAAAAATGGCGCCTTGCTATAAAAGAGGTTTAAATGGGATAATAAACAAGGTTTTGTCATTGTGTTCAAGCCTTGTACTAAGTGGCCAAAAAGTATGCCACCCAATCCCGAAACACCGTGTATACAAGAACATGACGGTTCCCGGGTGCGAGGTACAACGCATGGAGAACACAAACATCACCGTTTATTTGTCTCCATTTCGGCATCCTTATTCATTCCTTCTCGAGAAGTGATGACCAGAACGCCCTTAGTTTGCGCCTCATGCATACCCCAACCGGGAGGTTGCCCCAGTATGCTGAAGACCCGAGGCCGGCGCTGGCAGGACCCAGATGGAGGAAATCAAAATGACACAATAATGAGAACTCAATGAAAAGAATGCTTATCAACGCGACTCAAGAAGAAGAGTTGCGCGTAGCGCTGGTTGACGGACAACAGCTCTACGATTTGGATATTGAAAGTCCGGGACACGAGCAGAAGAAAGCGAACATTTACAAGGGTAAGATCACCCGCGTAGAACCCAGCCTTGAAGCTGCTTTTGTCGACTACGGCGCCGAGCGCCACGGTTTCCTGCCGTTGAAGGAGATCGCCCGCAATTACTTCCCCTCCGGTTACTCCTATCAGGGTCGTCCCAACATCAAAGAAGTGGTCCGCGAAGGTCAGGAAGTTATCGTCCAGATCGACAAGGAAGAGCGTGGCACCAAGGGTGCAGCCCTCACCACCTTTATCAGCCTGGCAGGTAGCTACCTGGTACTGATGCCCAACAACCCCCGTGCAGGTGGTATCTCCCGCCGCATCGAGGGTGATGAGCGGACTGAACTGAAAGAAGCCCTGAGTGGATTGACCGTGCCGGAAGGCATGGGCTTGATCGTGCGTACCGCCGGTGTGGGCAAGTCGCCAGAAGAGCTGGAGTGGGATCTGAACGTCCTGCTCAATCACTGGGACTCCATCCACAAGGCCTCCCAAGAGCGCGCGGCACCGGTGCTGATCCACCAGGAAAGCAACGTCATCGTGCGTGCCATCCGTGACTATCTGCGTCGCGATGTGGGCGAGATCCTGATCGACAATCCGGTGATTTTCGAACGTGCCAAGGCCCATATCGAGCTGGTACGTCCCGATTTCCTCAACCGTGTGAAGCTGTACAAGGGTGAAGTTGCCCTGTTCAATCACTTCCAGATTGAGAGCCAGATCGAATCAGCCTTCCAGCGTGAAGTGCGCCTCCCCTCCGGTGGCAGCATCGTTATCGATCCGACCGAAGCACTGACCTCCATCGATATCAACTCCTCCCGCGCCACCAAGGGCGGCGATATCGAAGAGACTGCGCTGCAAACCAACCTGGAAGCGGCCGACGAAATTGCCCGTCAATTGCGTCTTCGCGACCTGGGTGGCCTGATCGTTATCGACTTCATCGATATGACGCCGGTTCGCCATCAGCGCGAAGTGGAAAACCGTCTGCGTGAAGCGGTTCATCAGGATCGTGCCCGCATCCAGCTGGGCCGGATCTCCCGTTTCGGTCTGCTGGAGATGTCTCGCCAGCGTCTGCGTCCCTCCCTCAACGAATCCAGCAGCCATATCTGCCCCCGTTGCCAGGGTCAAGGCGTGATCCGTGACAACGAATCCCTCGCCCTGTCTATCCTGCGTCTCATCGAAGAAGAGGCCATGAAGGACAACACCGAACAGGTTCACGGTCAGGTGCCGGTGGATGTTGCAGCCTATCTGCTTAACGAGAAGCGTGCTGCCATCGCCAGTCTGGAACAGCGAAATGATGTGCGTGTTTACATCATTCCGAACCAGCATCTGGAAACTCCGCACTACGAAGTGACCCGCATTCGTCAGAACGAGATCCCGGAAGCGGCCAGCTATGAGCTTAAAACCGAGATTGCCAAGCCGGTCTACCAGCCGAAGCAAGCTCAGGTGATCGAGCGTGAACAACCGCTGCTGCAAGGCTTTGCCCAGCCGACTCAACCCGCGCCGGTTGCAGCTCAGCAGCAGACAGCCCCGGCCGTTGCCGCTGCACCTGCCGAAGCAGGTTTCTTCAGCAAGCTGATCAAGGGCATTACCGGTCTGTTCAGCAGCGATGCTGCCCCTGCCGAAGTTAAAGCGCCCGCCGAGAAACCGGCTGCTCGCGAAGCACGCAAGGAAGAGGGTCAGCGTCATCAGCGCGAAGAAGGTCGTGGCCGTGGTCAGCGTCCTCGTCGTGACGACAACCGTGGCAACCGCAACAATGCGGAAGCTGGTGAGAAACGTGAAAATGGCAATCGCGAAGGTGGTGAAAACCGCAATCGTCGTCCTCGTAAAGAGCGCGAGCCCCGTCAGGAACGTGAAGTTCGCACTGAACAGCGGATGGAACGTGAACCACGCGAAGCGCGTCAAGAACGTGAGCCCCGTGCTCCGCGCCCTGCTCGTGAGCCACGCGCTCCCCGTGAGCCTCGTGCCGAGGTTGTCGTTGACGCGGTGGAAACCGTTGATGCCATCGAACCACGTCAGGAAAAAGAGCAGAAAGTGGCTGAGCGCCGCGAACGTCGCCAGCTGCGCAAGCAGATCCGCGTTGATGTTGCTGCGAGCGACACCCCTGCCCTGCCTGTCGTAGAAGAGGTTCAGGTTGCAGCCGTTGAGACTGGCGACCAGGATGAGCAGGCCGAAGGTCAGCGCCGTTCCCGCCGTACTCCGCGCAGCCAGCGCATCGAAGGCCAACGTCGCAAGCGTATTAATGAAGAAGCACGTAGCCAGCGTGATGAAGAGCAACAAGCCGAGCCTACTCTGACTACCGCCGCCCAAGCCGATATCGCCAAAGCGCAGGTTGAAGAGCCGGTAGTGCCAGTTGTTACCATCCCGAGTGCTGAAGCTGTCGCTGCAGCTCTGCAAGCCTCTGCTGCGCTGACCGAACACGTGGTTGTCGAAGCCGTTGCTGAGGAGTCTGCTGAACAGGCTCATGCGGTACAGACCGAAGTGGCCGCAACACCTGTTGTTGATACCGTAGAAGTGGAAGCCCCTGCTGTCGCAGTAGTTGAAGCAACTCAGGTTGAGATTACACAAGCTGAACAACCTGCTGAAGTTGTTGCCGAAGCTCCGGTTGCCGCTGTTGAAGCAGTTGAGGTCACCGAAGCTGTAACTACTGCACCTGTTGCTGAAGAGCCGGTAAAAGTTGTAGCTGAAGAGACTCCCGTAGCCGTAACCAAGCAGGTTAAGCATGGTGCCGGTCTGTTGGCCCGAGCTCGCAAGGCATCTGCGCCGATGGCAACCCCTGCCGAAGTCCCTGCCCTGCCCGCTCGTGAACCGATGGACTATCCGCCTCTGGTTCGTGGCGAAGTGGTTAGCTCAGGCCGTCACGGCGGTAGCACCGCAGCAGTCAATGTGGCTTCCTGCCCGGCAGGTCGTCCTTAATAGTTCCTGTTGTTGGAACAAGCAAAGAGCCACACATTGTGTGGCTCTTTTTTATGGGTGACATTCACCTAGTTATCAGTTGCCAATGCGTCTGTGTAATACCGATATCGGAGACCATTTGGCTGAGGGCAAGATCGTCATTGAGCCACGGTCCGGTGTAGAACGGATCTGTGACGTCCTAGGTTTATTCCCTGAAAACTAAAGACTTCCTAAGTTTTTTACCTGAATTCTATTTATTCGAAATGTGGTCACAAAGGTTAAAGTTACAAACTAGTTTGTTGGCATATGAAACTCATCCGTCATGCGCCCAATAGTACATCTCTCGCTCCAGTTCCGATTCATTTTTGCTGAGCCGTTGATTGCACCTTGAACTGTCAATGTGATTTAGATATCAGGAATCTATCCACTTATCCAGATGAAGTCCGCTCCATATAAAACCACAATCCGACTTACATCTGGAATAGTGTTATAGATTGAGCCAAATACTATGCCCAAGTATATGACGCTGCAAATGCAGCTTATGTAATCGTATATTTTGTAGCGGTAACTTTCTGGTTGGAGGTTACAGTTAGCCCTCCCCTCCGCTAATTAAATCTACTAACCAGATAACCTGGGTTCCTGTTAATAGAAATCCCTGATGCCGATTGGAGAACGATTGACTACGGGGCTCTTGCTCATGTCTATGTGTGAAATACTCTCTATTGACTGGGTATCGCAGAATAAAGCGAGCTGCAATAAACACCGATCAGGGTTGTATATAAAAAACAACAAGCCACACTGTGTGGCTTTTGCTTGTGCCAGAACGAGATATCCCTCCCCCACCCTACTTGTTAGTCGTCGCTCTTCATAATATCAATCTGAATTAGCAGGATGCTGCAGGCTCTAATCGATAGGAAAAAAGGGGGATGGAACTCATGTCGAAATAAAAAAGGGCCCGAAGGCCCTTTGGTATATAAACGCTTGAAGACATTATGCGAACAGATGATGGCTGATGATAAAAAGACCACCAGAGAGCAGCATGGTCAGCGGCAGGGTAAGCACCCAGGCCATCAGGATGGTCTTGATAGTCTGGCTTTGCAGGCCTGACTTGTTGGCCACCATGGTACCCGCCACCGCAGAGGAGAGAATGTGAGTAGTCGATACCGGCATACCGGTCAGACTGGCAATACCGATGGAGCTGGCTGCCGTGATTTGGGCCGCAATCCCCTGGCTATAGGTCATACCGGTAGAACCGATCTTCTCACCAACGGTGTGAACGATACGACGCCAGCCCACCATGGTGCCGCAACCCAGCGCCATCGCGATGGAGACGATCACCCAGGTCGGAGCGTATTCGGCAGTCGCGGTCAGATCCTTGCGCCATTTGGCCAGATCGGTCAGCTCCTTGGCCGGCAGAGAGAGTTTGGAAACCTTACGTGCGGTGTCATCGATACAGAGCAGCAGACGACGCACTTCACGGCGATCGGTCAGGCTCATCTCTTCATAGGTACGTACAGCACCAAGACGGGCATCCAGAGTGTTCATTGCTTGCAGCACGCTGTCTGCTGAACAGTGAGTCATCAGCTCTTCTTGCACAGCAGAGGCTGAGTTGAAGTTGATAACACCACTTACCGCATCCTGATTGCGCTTGTAGATTTCCATGATGCGCTGGTTGGCATCCTGGGTACGATCCAGATCATAAGAGCGGCTATTCATGTCCAGCGCGAAGTAGGCTGGCGCCATGCAGATCAGCACCAGCATAACCAGACCGATGCCCTTCTGGCCATCGTTGGAGCCGTGCACAAAGCTCACCCCCATCGCAGAAGCAACCAGAGTGAGGCGAGCCCAGAATGGCGGGTGCTTCTTGCCATCAACAAGTTGACGCTCTTCCGGGGTCTTGTGGATCTTGTTGCTGGTCCAGATGCGTTTCATAACCAGCAGCAGCAGCGCTGCCACGATGAAACCGATGGTCGGAGAGATGATCAGGGAGAGCATGATGTCGATCGCCTTGCTCACGTTGATCCCCTCGGTCACCGGCTTGTGGCTGATCCAGGCATAGGCACCGCCTACCCCCAGAATGGAGCCGATCAAGGTATGTGAGCTGGAGGCCGGGATCCCGAAGAACCAGGTTCCCAGATTCCACACGATGGCGGAAAAGAGCAGCGAGAAGACCATGATCAACCCTTGGGTGGAGTCCATCCCAAGCAGCAGGTCGATGGGCAGCAGATGAACGATGGCATAAGCCACACCCAGACCGCCAAACATGACACCGAAAAAGTTGAAGATCCCTGATGCCACAACCGCCAGGTGAGCGGGCATCGCTTTGGTGTAGATAACCGTTGCTACCGCGTTGGCGGTATCGTGAAAGCCATTGATGAATTCATAGGCAAGCACAAAAAAAACGGCCAATACCAAACCGATTGACCACCACAAACCCAAACCACTAAACATTTCAAACATAAAAAAAAGCCTGTTTATGAGTTGCGGCGGATTATGCCAGATGGCGGCCAACACCATAGCTATCCGTGAAATATTTCAGCCATAAAAAAAAAGAGCTTTTTGGTAAAAAATATCTTACAGCCAGTAACCATGCGGCTTGCCAGAGATTAATTAAAGCGAGCAGTTGTTGCCAACAAACAACAATATTGCTGATAAATCAGCCAACAAACGTCATTTTCAGCCCTCTTTTTCACCCCCATCAGGCATAAAAAAGCATAAAAATATCGTTTGCCAACCATTCTCATCCGACCAGCCAGGAGCCATCCGTATCTTCGCAGCGCCCGCTCGCCTGCAACCTAGCCAAAAAAAGAGGAGCCACATTGTGCTCCTCTTTCCCAATCATGCCTGCAGGCTGCATCAATCCTGGTTGATACGGCTGGCGACAGCACCCTGCTGGCTCTTGTACTTGGCATTTTCCCGCTTATTGTAAGGACGGGCTGCGGTGCCTGAGAGCATCTCGAAGTTCAACGCGCCGATCTTCATCTTGGGGCGCAACGCCAGCGGCAATTTGCCGCCATTGTAGAACTCCAGCACGATACGGCCAGACCAGCCCGGATCGATACGGTGTGCCGTGACATGCACCATCAGACCGAGACGGGCCAGCGAAGAGCGGCCGTCGAGCCAGCCGACGATATCTGCCGGCAGAGTGACTGATTCATAGGTTACGGCCAGCGCCAGCTGACCCGGGTGCAAATAGAAGGCTTCGCCATCCGGGATGTGGATCTCGTCGCTCATCACCCGATCGATGGCATCAGCCATCTCGCTGCTCGGGCCGCTCAGATCGATATAGGGAGCGGTATGATCGCGAAACACCCGAAACTCGTTACCCAGCAGCACATCGACGCTGACGCCACTGATCCGTTCTACACCGGGCCGTGGCTCAATGACGATCTTGCCCTCATCCAGATGGCGTTCGATATCGGTATCACACAGACGCATTGGGCGACTCTCCTGACTACTTTGTGCTTTAAAAAAGCCGGGCATCACCCGGCTTGTTTCAACTTAACCAATCAACATGTGGCGAATACGCGCCTTGAGCATGTCGATTGCGATACGGTTCTTGCCACCACGGGGCACAATCACATCGGCATACTGCTTGGAAGGCTCGATGAACTGCAGGAACATGGGGCGTACGGTCTTTTGATACTGCTTGAGCACGGAGTCCATGGTCCGGCCACGCTCCTGCACGTCACGCACCAGTCGGCGCAGCAGACAGACGTCGAGCGGGGTATCCATAAAGATGGAGGCATCCATCAGGTCGCGCAGACGGCTGTCGGTCAACAGCAGAATACCTTCCAGAATGATCACACGGCGCGGGGCGAACGGAGTCACCTCGCTCATCCGAGTGTGCTCGGTGTAGGAGTACTGGGGAATATCTACCGCATCCCCTTTCAGCAATTGACTCAGGTGCTGAACCAGCAGGTCGTGATCCAGCGCATTGGGGTGGTCATAGTTGGTTTTTACCCGCTCTTCCATGGTCAGGTGGGTCTGATCACGGTAGTAGCAATCTTCGGTGATCACACCAATCTGACCTGCACCCAGTTCTGCCACCAGCTCTTCATAAATGGTCTGGGCTATAAGACTTTTGCCAGACGCGGACGCGCCGGCAATACCGATGATCACACACGAATGTTGAGTATCAGACATGACAAATACCTAAAAGAGAAGAGCAGTGGGGATTGTTTAAACCGATCCATTATATGAAAAAGGGTGGGCCATGCCCACCCTCAAATCCCCATCAGGTGACCGACAGCTGATTATTCATCCAGCGCGACAGTATAAAGCGGGGTCGCAATCGGTTTTGCGCTGAAAAAGAGTTCGGCTCCCACCCTGCGCGCCAGCTTCAAATAGGCCTGAGCCAGGCTTCCTTCCGGCGAACTGAAGACGGTCGGACAGCCATCATCCATGTGCTGGCGGATGTCGATGTGCAGCGGCAGCTGACCAAGCAGCGCCACTTGATACTGCTCTGCCATCTTCTGGCCACCACCGGTACCGAACAACGGCTCATGGTGACCACAGGCGCTGCAGACGTGGTAGCTCATGTTCTCGATGATGCCGAGCACCGGCACATTGACCTTGTGGAACATGGCGATCCCCTTGCGGGCATCGGCCAGAGCCACATCCTGCGGGGTGGTGACGATCACCGCCGCCGAGGTGGGTACCTGCTGGGCCATGGTGAGCTGGATATCGCCAGTGCCCGGCGGCATGTCGACCACCAGATAATCCACCTCGCCCCAGCGGGTCTCATGGAGGATCTGCGCCAGCGCCTTGCTCGCCATGGGGCCGCGCCAGATGGTGGCATCCTGCTCGGAGACCAGATAACCGATACTGTTGCTCTTGAGACCGCAGGCCATCACCGGCTCCATCAACTTGCCGTCATGACTAACGGGGCGCTCCTTGAGGGTGCCCATCATGGTAGGGATGGAGGGGCCATAGATATCGGCATCAAGGATGGCAACCCGCGCCCCCTCCTTTTTCAGGGCCAGCGCCAGGTTGACCGCGGTGGTGGACTTACCCACCCCGCCCTTGCCGGAAGCAACCACGATGATGTTGCGGATCCCCTGCACTGCGTTGAGCCCCTGCGCCCGCGGCATGCTGGCCACATCGATCTCCAATGCCCAATCGATGCGGGAGGCACCGGTGGCAGCGCGCAATCTGGCGTCGAACTCCTCCTTGAGGGTATCGAGCAGCGACAGCGCGGCAAAGGGCAGCACCAGGCGGACAGAGAGACTTTGATCCTTGCTGATGACGTCGCGCACAAATCCGGCACCGACCAGATCCTTGCTCCAGCCTGCCGGCTTAAATTCGGCGAGGATCTGTTTTACTGAATCAATCACCATTAACTCCTCATTATGTTGTCATTATCTTGAGGTGAACGGTTACCGCACACAAATCAGTGGCTTGCCTGCGGTGCAGATGGTGTATCCGGCCAAGCCCGGCACAGCCACAACCCTAGGCAGGCTACCCCCAATTCGGGTAACATGCACGGCACTCTATCATCCCAACAAGCACATCAAGAACGTAATATGGCAACTGATCCTCGTAAAATGCTGGTAACCTGCGCCCTCCCCTATGCCAATGGCTCCATTCACCTTGGCCACATGCTGGAACATATCCAGGCCGATATCTGGGTTCGTTATCAGCGAATGCGCGGTCATCAGGTGCACTTCATCTGTGCCGATGATGCCCACGGCACCCCGATCATGCTCAAGGCACAGCAGATGGGGATCACCCCGGAAGAGATGATCGCCGCGGTCTCCAAGGAGCACCAGGCCGATTTCGCCGGGTTCAACATCAGCTTTGACAACTATCACTCCACCCACAGCGACGAAAACCGCGAGCTGGCGGAGTTGATCTACGGCCGCCTGAAAAATGGTGGTTTTATCAAGAGCCGCACCATCTCCCAGCTGTTCGATCCGGAAAAATCGATGTTCCTGCCGGACCGTTTCGTCAAGGGTACCTGCCCCAAGTGCAAGTCTCCGGAGCAGTATGGCGACAACTGTGACAGCTGCGGCGCCACCTACAGCCCGACCGAGCTTATCGATCCGAAATCTGCCGTCTCCGGTGCCACTCCGGTGATGAAGGACTCCGAGCACTTCTTCTTCGACCTGCCGCAGTTTGAAAAATGGCTGGCAGAGTGGGTACGTGGCTCCGGCGCCATTCAGGAAGAGATGGCCAACAAGATGCAGGAGTGGTTCGAAAGCGGCCTGCAGCAGTGGGACATCACCCGTGACGCCCCCTACTTCGGTTTCGAAATTCCCGGCGCCCCGGGCAAGTACTTCTACGTCTGGCTGGATGCGCCCATAGGTTACATGGCTTCCTTCAAGAACCTGTGCAACAAGCGTGGCGACATCGACTTTGACAGCTACTGGAAAGCGGACTCCGACGCCGAGCTCTACCACTTCATCGGCAAGGACATCGCCTACTTCCACTGCCTGTTCTGGCCGTCCATGCTGGAAGGTGCCAACTTCCGCAAGCCGACCAAGGTCAACGTGCACGGTTATGTGACCGTCAACGGCGCCAAGATGTCCAAGTCCAAGGGCACCTTTATCAAGGCATCCACCTACCTGAACCACCTGGATCCGGAGTGCCTGCGTTACTACTACGCCGCCAAGCTCAACAGCCGCATCGACGATCTGGACCTGAACCTCGAAGATTTCGTGCAGCGGGTCAACGCTGACGTGGTCAACAAGCTGGTCAACCTCGCCTCCCGCAACGCCGGCTTTATTGCCAAGCGTTTTGGCGGCAAGCTGGCGGCAACCTGCGCCGAACCCGAGCTCTACGCCGAGTTTGCCAACGCCCGTACCGCTATTGCCGAGGCTTATGAGAGCCGCGAGTTCAGCCGTGCCATCCGCGAAATCATGGCGCTGGCCGACAAGGCCAACCGCTATGTGGACGACAAGGCTCCCTGGGTCATAGCCAAGCAGGAAGGGGCAGATGCCGAGCTGCAAGCGGTTTGCTCCGTCGGTATCAACCTGTTCCGCGTACTGATGGCCTACTTGAAGCCCGTCATGCCGCTGCTGGCCGAACGTGCCGAAGCCTTCCTGGCCGAAACCCTCAGCTGGGATGGCATCGAGATGCCGCTGGTCGATCACACCGTTGCACCGTTCAAGGCCCTCTTCTCCCGCATCGAGCCTGCGAAGATTGAAGCCATGATCGAGGCATCCAAGGAAGACCTGGCCAAGGAGCAGGCACCGAAAGTGACCGGCCCGCTGGCTGATGACCCCATCAGTGAAACCATCACCTATGACGACTTCGCCAAGATTGACCTGCGCGTAGCGCTGATCAAGAAGGCCGAAGCGGTACCGGAAGCCGAGAAGCTGCTCAAGCTGCAACTGGATATCGGCGGCGAAACCCGTCAGGTGTTTGCCGGTATCAAGTCCGCCTATAACCCGGAAGATCTGGAAGGCAAGCTGACCGTGATGGTGGCCAACCTGGCGCCGCGCAAAATGCGTTTCGGCATGTCCGAAGGCATGGTGCTGGCCGCAGGCCCGGGCGGCAAGGATCTCTGGATCCTGGAGCCGCAGGAAGGCGCCCAGCCGGGCATGCGCGTCAAGTAAGCGTATCGACCCCATACAAAAGAGGCCTGCGGGCCTCTTTTTTTGTCTCTGCACTCTCTTAGTTTCTGCAACTCTGCGATTGAGCATCCAGCAGGATGGTTAGAGCGGGCTATCCAGCATCGCCACCTTGAGTCCTACCAGTTCCGCCTGCTGACAATCGAGGCGGCGCAATCGCGCCACTATCTTGCGCTTGAGTTTGCACCTCACCCTGCGCTGCCGTTTGTTCCCTTTCAGGGCGCGCCGCCACTGCCGCCAATCCTGCAACTGCCCGAGCCGCTCCTGCCAATGACTAAAGGCGCTGACCCACTGCGCCTCCCCCGCCCCCAGCTCCAGCAGTAACTCGGCGCCGTAGCGCGCCTGTTTTATCTCAAGGCGCAGATGATGCCAGCGGCGCAGCTGCTGGCGATGGGAGGCGTCGCCAGCCGGGTGCTCATCAAGTCGGCTCAATGCCCCATCGAGGCGGCGCGCAAGGTGGCGCCGGTAGTGACGAGCCAGCCCTGAGGTATCGGGAGTTTGCTCCAATGCATCCAGCCAGCGGGCAAGCAGGCCCGAAAAAAGGGGAACCGTCACCTTGGGCAAGACGATTGTGGATGACGCGCCAAAGCGCGCGGCGTAAACCTGTGCATCGCGCAGGGCCGAGAGTCGGCCAATGGCTCGCTGCAACCGTCGTTCCAGTTTTGAATGACAAAGGGCGGGTCGCCACAATGCGAGCAGCGCCTGCATGCGGCGCGCAGCGATGCGGTAACCATGGACATGGGTCTCGCTCGCTTCACGGCGCACCGCGCGGGCGGCATGGCGGTAGCTGGCAACCAGCACCCGGGCCTGCGCCAGCAAGGGATCACGCGTATCGGCAACCATGATGTCCCCGGCAGATCAGTTGGTATGAAAGCCCTGGCCGCTTGGCGGCAGCGCCTCTTCATACTCCATCCGGGTCACCCGGGCGGTGCGCGGGCCATGTTCCAGCCAGCCCAGCATCATCTGTACCCCCTGCGTCGGCCCGCTGATGAGGATCTCCACCGAGCCATCCTCCAGGTTGTAGGCATGGCCGCGCAGCCCCAGCTGCAAGGCACGCTCACGGGTGAAGTAGCGAAATCCGACCCCTTGCACCTGCCCCCACACCCGAATGACAAACGATTGCTCTCCCATTTCTCACACCTTCTGCTTAAGAAAAAAATTCCCGAGACGATAATGTGCCCGACACTCTATCTCTGCAGGATGCAGCTCCATTATGAAAGAAGTTAAATTCCGGTGGGTTGACCGCTATCTCATTCACCTCACCATCAGTGAAAAATTCCACATCGCCTTCTGGCTTCCCCTGCTGATCATCGCCTTTCTCAGCTGGTATCTGCTGGCAAACAGCCACGAGCAGGAGATAAAACTCAAGGTTGAGCAGTTGCAGCAGCGGG
This sequence comes from Aeromonas sp. FDAARGOS 1410, assembly GCF_019048745.1. Lineage (NCBI taxonomy): Bacteria > Pseudomonadati > Pseudomonadota > Gammaproteobacteria > Aeromonadales > Aeromonadaceae > Aeromonas > Aeromonas sp. FDAARGOS 1410. The sequence continues at coordinate 2,784,254 of NZ_CP077401.1, forward strand.
TCGAGAGCACGGCACAACTGGTCAGCCAGCAGCCAACGCTCACTCTGCCAGCCGATCTGCGCATCCAACCACAAGGGGTGAGCGGACTCGAACAAGAGGGCGATCGCTACCGCTTCACCGCACCAGCGGGTCAGGCTGGCTATGTGACCGGCGAGCTCGACACCAGTACCTCCTCCATGTGGGATGATCAGGGCACCACTCTCACCATGATTGGCGCACTGGCGGCCCTGATGGCACTGGTGATCCACTACATGATGACCTTTGTCTCCGGCGCCCTGTACTCCACCAACAAGGCGCTGCAAACCGTGGCCGACGGCGATCTCACCTTCCGCCTCAACTTCTTCCCGGTACGCGACGAGTTCTCTACCCTGGCGGGCAGCATCGACCGCTTTACTGACCGCCAGCACCAGATCGTCAAGCTGGTCGAAGAGTCTGCCGAGGCGCTGACCATGGCCGCCGACGAGTTTCGCGACCACGCCAGTGAAGGCGAAAACATGGCGCGCGCCCAGCGCCAGCACATGGATTCGCTGGCCACCGCCATGGAACAGATGTCAGCCGCCATTCGCGAAGTGGCGCGCAATGCCAACGACACCCTGCAGCAGACCCGTCAATCGAGCGAAGAGGCGGCCAATGGCGCCAACCGGGTGGCCCGTACCATAGAGGCGATCCGCACTCTGGCCGACGAGATTGGCAATGCCTCCGGTGCAGTCGAGCGCCTGACTCACAATGCCAACCGCATCAACGAGGTGGTAAGCGTCATCAACGCCATCTCCCAGCAGACCAACCTCTTGGCCCTCAACGCCGCCATCGAAGCGGCCCGCGCCGGTGAGCAGGGACGCGGCTTTGCGGTGGTGGCCGACGAAGTGCGTACCCTCGCCAGCCGCACCCAGCAGGCAACGGTCGAGATCCAGAAGATGATCGAAGAGCTGCAAGCCGGCACCGGAGCGCTGAACGACATCATGGAGAAAACCGTGGGTCGCGCCGCCAGCAGCCAGCAACTCATCAGCGAGGTGGGGCTCGATATCGAGAAGCTGAGCAATCACAGCGATGCGGTGCTGGAGATGAGTACCCAGATCGCCACTTCCAGCGAAGAGCAGAGCTCGGTGGCCGCCGAGATCACCCACAATCTGGATCAGGTACGCCATGAAGCAGCGCAGGTGGAGGAGTCTGCCAGCGCCTCGGTGGCTGGCACGCAGGGGCTGAAAGCCACCGCCAGCGAGCTGACCCGGGCACTCAAGGGGATCAGGATCTGATCTGTCAGTCACATCCGGTTCGGGCACGCTGATGCACCGGGCCGTTTGAGTTTTACCTGCGGGCCACATAGAATGTGGCCCCTTTTCTTTTGACCATCTGGCAAACATCCATGAGCGCTTCCATCTATCTCGTCAAAGGCCGCGAAAAATCCCTGCTGCGTCGCCACCCCTGGATCTTCTCCAAGGGGATTGAGCGGGTTCAGGGCAACCCCATTGACGGCGATACCGTCGAGATCCTCACCCATGACGGCAAATGGCTTGCTCGTGGCGCCTGGTCGGGCAGTTCCCAGATCCGTGCCCGGGTCTGGACCTTCGACAAGGATGAGACCGTCGATCTCGACTTCTTCATCCGTCGCCTCAAATATGCGCAAGAGTCCCGCGACGGGCTCATCAAGCGTCAGGGCCTCACCGGTTATCGCCTCTGCGCTGCCGAATCCGACGGTCTGCCGGGTCTGACCATCGATCGTTACGCCGATTTTCTGGTGTGCCAAATTCTCTCCGCCGGTGCCGAATTCCAGCGCGAGCTGATAACGCAGGCACTGCGTACCCTCTACCCCGAGTGCAGCATCTATGAGCGCTCCGATGTAGCAGTGCGCAAGAAGGAAGGGCTGAAAGAGCGCACCGGCGTCATCTATGGCGAGACCCCGAACGAGCCCGTGGTCATCGAGGAGAATGGCGGCATCAAGATCCTGGTGGATATTCGCAACGGTCACAAAACCGGTTTCTATCTGGATCAGCGGGATAACCGTCAGGCTGCCGCCAAGTACACCGAAGGCAAGCGGGTGCTCAACTGCTTCTGCTACACCGGTGGGTTTGGCGTTTATGCCCTCAAGGGCGGCGCCAAAGAGGTGGTCAACGTCGATCTCTCCCAGAATGCGCTGGATATTGCCCGCCAGAATGCCGAGCTGAACGGGCTGGATACCAGCAACACCCAGTTCGTCCGTCACGACGTGTTCAAGCTGCTGCGTGAATATCGCGAGAAGGGCGAGAAGTTCGACGTCATCGTGCTGGATCCGCCCAAATTCGCCGAGAGCAAGGCGCAGCTGTTGGGTGCCTGCCGTGGCTACAAGGATATCAACATGCTGGCGTTCCAGCTGTTGGCGCCGGGTGGCGTGCTCTTGACCTACTCCTGCTCCGGCCTGATGGAGCAGAGCCTGTTCCAGAAGATCGTTGCCGATGCAGCGCTCGATGCCGGTCGCGATGCCCAGATCCTGGAGCTGCTCTCCCAGGCCTCTGATCACCCCATCGGTACCGCCTATCCGGAAGGCTTCTACCTCAAGGGTCTGGTGGTACGCGCTCGCTGATCGGCAACCACCCTCCCCTTGTGATCAATCAGGCCCCTTGCGGGCCTGATTGTTTTGCTTTACGCCTACAGACCTGCCCCTCGCCCCGTTGACCACCCTCTCTGCTTTATGGGTGTTCTCTCTCCTCCTCTTTCCCTGCCTGTGTCCCACGTCTTTATCTGTTTAAATTTTTTTGCACAATAACTGCACATTTATGATTTAAGTCACACCCGTATGACTCTCTTTTCCGTAGTGTGATCCCGCCTGCGGCAGCCAAGCCGGGGCAACCGTCCCATCAGGATTGATGGACGGTACAACAACAAAAATCGATGTCAGGCCAAGCTGAACATCACAAGGGATCCCGTTATGAATCAATCATTGCCGCTGTTAACGCCGCTGCGGGGCATCGCTGCCCTGATGGTGGTGCTGTTCCATGCCCGCTTGCTGCTCTTTCCCCAGTGGATGGAGTCGATCGCAGGCCACACCCAACTCATCGAGAATGGCTACCTCTGGGTCGATCTGTTCTTTATTTTGAGCGGCGTGGTGCTGGCCCATGTCTATGGCGAGGCCTTCACCCGCACACCCCGCACCGTGAGCTATGGCCGTTTTCTCTGGCTGCGGCTGACCCGCGTCTACCCCCTCTATCTGGTGACCCTGCTGCTGCTGGTCGGCTGGGAGCTTTACAAGGCGCAGCACGGGGTGGGCTTCTACGCCGGCCCCTTGTTCAAGATGTGGGAGTGGGAAGGGATGCCCCCCTTCGGCTCCCCCTTCACCCCGGCCGAGGCGTTGCCGAGCGCCTTCCTGCTGCTACAGGTGGTAACCGATCACGGGTTGACCTGGAACTTCGCCGCCTGGTCGCTCAGCGTGGAGTGGATCAGCTACCTGCTGTTCCCGCTGCTTATTCCGCTGGCGGTCACCCGCAGTCGCTGGAGCCATCTCGCCCCCCTGCTGGCGCTGACTGTGCTGGCCTTTATCGTGCACAGTCGCGGCACCCTGGATGTCACCAGCGGCGCCTTGGCGGTGGGGCGCGGGGTGAGTGAATTTGTGCTCGGCCTCTGGCTGCTGCCGAGGGTCAAGGCCGCAAAAGGCTTGCCCATGATGAAGCATGATCTGCCGTTGCTGGTCGCCTTTGTGCTGCCCTTCGCGCTGATGCAGTTCACCATGACGCCGCAGCTGACACTGCTGCTGATCGGCTCCTACGTGCTGCTGATCTGGATTGCCGCCTGCCAGGGCAATCGCCAAAGCCCGCTGCTGCGCCTCCTGGATAACCACTTCACCAACTGGCTGGGGGATCTCTCCTACTCCATCTACCTGCTCCACGCGCTGGTGCTGCTCACCGGCTGCGAGCTCATCCACTATCTGGCGCCGGGGATCACCGAATGGTGGTATGGCCAAACCAACCCGCTGCTGGGGGTAGTGGCAACCTTGCTGATGCTGGCGGTGCTGATCGGGCTCTCGGCGCTGAGCTACAACCTGCTGGAGCGGCCACTGCAACGGCGCCTGCGCCGCTGGGGTAAGGCTCGCCAGCAGGTGCTGGAGCAAGCCGGCTAATCTGCTTTCGCCAACTGATAGCCCCGCTGAGGTTAAACCGACCTCAGCGGGGCAACTCCGCGAGTTCTCTTCCCCCCTGCCGATGATTGAGTGGCTCAAGCCTGCGCTCTACTCCCTTACCTTTCACCCGCCAATCCCCTTCGCTTTGTGTGAATTCCTGTTCGAACCGGAGGGGGCATTTATGGCATAATGCCCTGTCCTGTGGCCCTTGGCGGGGCTGTGTTGGCGCATCTGTCGCCTCTTCTTCCCCGTCCTACCCGGCAGCCCTGCGTGACTGCCTGACATCACTGCTTCCAGAAGCAGCCAAGGCCACCTATTTTTGCGGCTCTTTACATGACGGTAGATGGCCGCGCATTGACCAAGATGGCTCCCGCAGAGCCTCTGCACACGGTGCACAAACAAGGGGTAAGTATGTCTTCCATTCGTCTGACCCAATACAGCCACGGCGCTGGCTGTGGCTGCAAAATCTCTCCCAAGGTGCTCGACACCATTCTCAAGAGCCAGATCCCGGGCTTCAACGACCCGACCCTGATCGTTGGCAACAGCAGCAAGGATGACGCGGCCGTGGTCGATATCGGCAACGGTCAGGGCATTGTCTCCACCACCGACTTCTTCATGCCCATCGTCGATGACCCCTTCACCTTTGGCCGCATTGCCGCTACCAATGCCATCAGCGATATCTACGCCATGGGTGGCAAGCCCATCGTTGCCATCGCCATTCTCGGCTGGCCCATCAATACCCTGGCGCCGGAAGTAGCCCAGCAGGTGATCGACGGCGGCCGTCAGGTGTGCCACGAAGCGGGCATTTCGCTGGCAGGTGGTCACAGTATCGATGCCCCCGAGCCCATCTTCGGCCTCGCAGTCACCGGTATCGTGCCCCTTGACGCCATCAAGCAGAACGACACCGCCAAGGTGGGTGACACCCTCTATCTGACCAAGCCCCTCGGTATCGGCATCCTCACCACCGCCCAGAAGAAGGGCAAGCTGAAGCCGGAACACGAGCAACTGGCCCCCAACGCCATGTGCACCCTCAACAAGATTGGCCAGCGCTTTGCCGAGCTGCCGGGTGTCCACGCCATGACCGACGTCACCGGTTTTGGTCTGGCTGGCCATCTGCTGGAGATGTGCGAGGGATCCAATGTCAGCGCCCGCCTCGACTTCAAGGCACTGCCGCTACTGGACGAGGTGGATTACTACCTCACCGAGGGCTGCGTCCCGGGTGGCACCCTGCGCAACCACGACTCCTACGGCCACAAGCTCGATGCCATGGACGATCGCACCCGCAACATCATGTGTGATCCGCAAACCAGCGGCGGCCTGCTGGTCGCAGTGGGTCAAGAGAGCGAAGCCGAGCTGCTCGCCATCGCGCGCGAAGCTGGCCTTGCGCTCTCGCCCATCGGCCAGATCAAGCCCCTTGAGGGCTCCCGCTTTATCGAGATTGTCCAATGAGTGAATTGCCACTGGCCACGGACTACGCCCAACTCTTTTTGGACGATGTGCCGTTGATTGATGTGCGCGCCCCCATCGAGTTCAAGGAGGGGGCCTTCCCCTGCTCGACCAATCTGCCCTTGATGACAGACGATGAGCGCGCCCAGGTGGGGACCTGCTTCAAGAAGCAGGGTCAGGCCGCCGCCATTGAGCTTGGACACAAGCTGGTGGGGGGAGCAGTACGTGCCGAGCGACTCGAAGGCTGGCTGGCGCAGTTGCGCCAGCAGCCCGATGCCGTGCTCTACTGCTTTCGCGGCGGCCTGCGCTCGCAAACCGTGCAACAGTGGCTGGCTGAAGCGGGAGTGACTCGCCCCCGCGTCGCCGGTGGCTACAAGGAGCTGCGCCGTTTTCTGATCGACACCCAGGACAAGGCCTCTACCGAGTGTCACTGGAGTGTGCTGACCGGCATGACCGGCTCCGGCAAGACCCATATGCTCGATCAGGTGACCCAGGCGGTGGATCTGGAGGGGCATGCCCATCACAGGGGCTCCTCTTTTGGTCAGCTGCCCGGCGGCCAGCCCAGCAACATCAACTTTGAAAACAACCTCGCCATCGAACTGCTCAAGCGCCGCCATCGCGGCGAGCAGACCTTCGTGGTCGAGGACGAGAGCCGCCTGATCGGCCGCTGCTGCCTGCCCCTCTCTCTCCATGAGGCCATGAGTCAGGCACCGCTGGTGGTGGTGGATGTTCCGCAAATCGATCGGGCCGAGCAGATCCGCGAAGATTACGTGCACGATCTCTGGCTGCGCTATCAAGCCATGTATGGCCAGGAAGCCGGTTGGCCGCTGTTTGCCGCCTACCTCACCGATGCGCTGGCCCGCCTCAAGCGCCGCCTCGGCGATCAGGCCCACCGCGAGCTGGATGCCCTGATGCAAACCGCCCTCACCGAGCAGGAAAACAGCGGCGATACCGCGCTGCATCTGGCCTGGATCACCTTGCTGCTGACCCGCTACTACGACCCCATGTATCTCTACCAGCTTGGCAACAAGCAGGAGCGCATCGTGTTTCGCGGTGACAAGCAGGCCTGCCTCGACTATTTCGCCGAGCAGCATGCCAGCGCGCTGCGCGGCTGACCCATCCCAAGAGAGGAACTCTATGTTGAAATTCGAGGTGATCCCGGTCACCCAGTTCGCCCAGAACTGCTCCCTCATCTGGTGTGACGAGACCCATCAGGCGGCCCTGATCGATCCGGGCGGCGAAGCGGACAAACTGCTGGCCGCCATCGCCAAGCGCGGCCTGACCCTGACCCACATCCTGCTGACCCACGGTCATCTGGATCATGTGGGTGCCGCCGCCGAGCTGCGGGAAAAAACCGGCGTCGCCATTACCGGCCCCCACAAGGAGGACGCCTTCTGGCTCGACATGCTGCCCCAGCAGAGCCAGATGTTCGGCTTCGCCCATACCCCCGCCTTCACGCCGGATCGCTGGCTTGAGCAGGGTGACAAGGTGCAGCTTGGCCAGTGCGAGCTGGATGTCTACTTCTGCCCCGGCCACACCCCGGGCCATATCGTGCTGCTCTCCCAAGCCGAGCAGCTCGCCTGGGTTGGCGACGTGCTCTTTGCCGGCAGCATCGGCCGCACCGACTTCCCCCGTGGCGATCACGGCACGCTGATAAAGTCGATCACCGAGACCCTGCTGCCGCTGGGTGACGAGATCGTCTTTATCCCGGGCCATGGCCCCAGCTCCACCTTCGGCCGCGAGAAGGCGAGCAACCCCTACCTGACCCAGCCTATCTGGTGATCAAAAAAGGCAGCGGTGTTCCGCTGCCTTTTTCACTCTTCCGCTATTCCCGCTAGCACCAGCCAAATTGATCGCTTGGCCAGATCGGCCACCCCATCATCGCCTCTCTCTGAAGGTCGCCCAATAAAAAATCCCCACCCGAGGGTGAGGATTGATTCATAGGTGCAACAATCAGTGCACTTATTGTTCCAAAAGGTGACCTACCAGCTCATGGCGCCACCCTTGCAGCAGCATGGGTTTGTCGGCACGGGCACGCTCCGCATCTCCCATCCGCCAGCTCCAGGTGAAGTACTGGTGGATGATCTTCTTGCTGGCAATCAGCTCGGGCGGAATGTTGCTCGCCTTGGCCTTCTCCTCCACCAGCGCCTTGATCCGCTTGAGCTCGCCCTTGTACTGGGGATAGTCCACCAGCCGGCGAATGGGCTCGGGCCAGCAGTCGGGATCGCTCTGCTGCGCCTTGGCAACGATATCGAGCATCCGCTTGCCGTGGATCTTGATTTCGATGGGTGAGAGACCGAGCTCGTTGAGATCGCGCAGGGAAGCGGCACGGCGCTCCGCGACCTTGAACAGGTGCAGCTCTTTGACCACAAAGTTCAGAGCCAGATCGCGGCGTACCGCCTCCTGCTGGCGCCAGGCGGCCAGTTCACGCAGGATGGCCAGTTCGCGGCGCCCCAGTTGCCAGGCGTTGACGATATCGAGATAGGCCTGACGGGGATCGCTGCCCTGGGTCTTGCGGGCGGAGTGGCTGTGGCACTCCTGCTCGAACCAGGCAAACTTGCCGCTTTCACGCAACTTGGCCATCACCTTCTCGTAGAGCGGCATCAGGTAGAAGACGTCAGCAGCGGCATATTCAAGCTGACGCGGGGTCAGCGGACGGGCCAGCCAGTCGGTACGGGCCTGATCCTTCTCCAGCTCCACGCCGAGGAACTCCTTGACCAGCGCGCCGAAACCGACCGATACGCCGTGCCCGAGAAACGCGGCAGCCAGCTGGGTGTCGTGCATCTGGTTGGGCAGATGGCCGGCCTGATGCTGGATCAGCTCCAGATCTTCACCGGAGGCGTGCAAAATGGCGATCTGCCCTGCCCGGCCAAGCCGCTGCCAGAGCGGAGCCAGATCGAGAGTAAGCGGGTCAAGCAGCGCCAGTTGCTGGCCGTCATAGATCTGAAACAGGCCAAGCTGGGGATAATAGGTGCGGGTGCGAACGAATTCAGTATCGATAGCCAGGGGAACGTCGGCCAGAGAAGCGAGATACTGCTCAAGTTCGGCTTGCTGAGTGATAAGTTGATATTGCATCTGTGCCTGCGCGGTTGATCAGGGCCAAAAAGAAAAAACCGTGGGATGACCCACGGTTTTGCATCACTGCGACACACCAGAAAGCCGGTGCAACGCCTTACTGCTTGGCAATCTCCTCGTCACGCAGTACGCGGCGCAGGATCTTGCCCACATTGGTCTTGGGAAGTTCGTCACGAAATTCTACCAGTTTCGGCACCTTATAGGCAGTCAGATGTTTGCGGCAGTGGGCAATAATCTCGTCCTCCTGCAGCTTTGGATCTTTCTTGACCACAAAGATCTTCACCAGCTCGCCGGAGACCTTGTGCGGCACGCCGACTGCGGCCACTTCCAGCACTTTCGGATGGAGCGCCACCACATCTTCGATCTCGTTGGGATAGACGTTGAAACCGGAGACCAAGATCATGTCCTTCTTGCGATCGACGATCTTGAAGAAGCCCTGTTCGTCGCACACAGCGATATCACCGGTACAGAGCCAGCCATCCTGCATCACTTCGGCAGTGGCCTCGGGACGCTGCCAGTAGCCGACCATCACCTGCGGGCCACGCACCTGCATTTCGCCCGGGGTACCGAATTCGTGGATCACCTGACCGTTGTCATCCACCAGACGGATATCGGTGGAGCAGACCGGCAGGCCGATGGAGCCGTTGTAGTCGCTCAGATCGTAGGGGCAGACGCTCACCAGCGGCGAGCACTCGGTCAGGCCGTAACCTTCCAGCAGCGGGGTGCCGGTCAGTTTCTTCCACTGCTCCGCCACAGCGCGTTGCACCGCCATGCCGCCACCGATAGTGAGCTTGAGCTTGTCAAAAGCGATGCTCTGGAACTCGGCATTGTTGACCAGGGCGTTGAACAGGGTGTTGACGCCGGTGATGCAGGTGAAGGGGTACTTCTTGATCTCTTTGACAAAACCCGGGATATCGCGCGGGTTGCTGATCAGCAGGTTGTAACCGCCAAGGCGCATAAAGAGCAGGCAGTTCACGGTCAGTGCGAATACGTGGTAGAGCGGCAAGGCGGTAACCACAAACTCCTTGCCCCGCTCCAGCATGGGGCCATAGACGCCGAGGCACTGCTCGACGTTGGCAATCATGTTGCGGTGAGTCAGCATGGCCCCCTTGGAGAGACCGGTAGTACCGCCGGTGTACTGCAGGAAGGCGAGATCTTCGCAGGCAATCTCCGGCTTGATGTACTGCTGATAACGCCCTTTGGCCAGCGCCTGGCGCATGGTGGTGGCGTGCGGCAGGTTGTATTTGGGTACCAGCTTCTTGACGTATTTCACCACGAAGTTGACCAAGGTGCCCTTGGCCAGCCCCAGGTTGTCACCCATGCGGGTCAGGATGACGTGCTTGACCGGGGTATCGTAGACCACTTTTTCGAGGGTATGGGCGAAGTTGGAGACGATGACGATGGCCTTGGCACCGGAGTCCTTGAGCTGGTGCTCCAGCTCGCGCGGAGTATAGAGCGGGTTGACGTTGACCACTATCATGCCGGCACGCAGGATGCCGAACACGGCGATGGGGTATTGCAGCAGGTTCGGCATCATCACCGCGACCCGATCCCCTTTCTCCAGCTTCAGCTCGTTTTGCAGGTAGGCAGCAAAGGCGCGGGACTGCTCTTCCAGTCGGCGGTAGGTGATGGTCTGCCCCATGTTGACGAAAGCGGGCTGGTCGGCGAACTGGCTCACTGAGGATTCAAACATCTCGACCAGCGAGCTGAACTGCTCCGGATTGATCTCGGCGGGGACCCCTTGTGGATAACGCTTGAGCCAAACTTTTTCCACGAACTTCTCCTGCATAACTAGCACCTGTGCGCTCACTCTGTTGCCTCCGTCCCTGTTCACATCTATTTCAATCAACTGTTTTAAGCACGTACTCTAATGCCGCCCATATTTACACAGCGCAACATCAATTAACAGCAAATTAACAACGGAAAAATGTGAGGGGGATGACAAACCTGGAATTATAGAAAGCCGGTGATTCTACCGAACTTGACAAAAATTTACGATACAAACGGCGGTTGCTGCGCCATTTTCCATATGAAAATGGTGATTTCCCGGCAAAATCACCTGCTCTATCTGCCTGAAGGCCCCCTGTCGCAATTGCCACTGCGCCTCCAGCTCGGCAAATCCCTGTTCACCGCGGATAAAGAGCACCGGGCAGCAGATTGCCTTGATCAGTGCCTGCGCCTGTCCCTCGCTCATTCTGAGCGGCGAGAGATCCCGCAAGCGGGGATCGCTGCGCCACTGCCAGCGCCCTGCCCGCTCCTCGAGTTGCCGCTCGCAGATATGGCGCGCCGCCGCAGGCGTGATATCCGCCACCTTGCAACGCGCCGCGACCGCTTCATCAATGGAGGCAAAGCCAGCCGCACTTCGCTCGCGGGTTCTGCTGCGATTGAGGATCGCTCTCTTTATCTGGGTGGGAGCCGCCTCGTCAGGCTGCGTGAGCGGCCCGAGCCCCTCCAGCAGAACAAGCCGCTCTATCTGTTCGGGGAAAACGCCGGCATAGGCAGAAGCGATGAGGGCGCCAAGGGAGTGGCCCAGCAGGACAAAACGGGGCCAGCCTGCGGACTGAGTGATCTGGTAGAGATCGTCGAGCCAGTCCACAAAGACATAGGACGTGGTTTTGTGATCGGAGTGACCATGCCCCGGCAGATCGACACACACCAGATGAAAATCATCGAGATACGGGGCAAGAGGCAGAAAGCTGGCACCATTGTCGAGCCAGCCATGCAGGGCTATCAACAGGGGCTTTTGTGGCTGCTCGGAAGCCGCTTGCCGGTTCTCGAGCAAGGCCACCCGGCGACCATCCGCCAGGGTGACGAAACGCTCTTGCATCGGGGTACTCAATACCTGCTCCTAGCGATGGAGTGGCCGTCTTGGCCAGAAGGGATCGTAAAAGGGGTCGTAGAAGTAGGGATCCACATAGCGAACCTCTACCTCCTTGACCGGCGGCCACAACTTGCTGCCCGTTACATTGAGCACCGAGAAGCGATAGTTGTGCTCGCCAATCTGGCTATCCACCGGTTTACCGATGGTGCCGAGCAACGTCAGGCTGCGCCCCTTGGCATAGAGGGTCGGGTCGACAAAGCCCTTCATGATGGCCAGAAAACGGCCGGGGCTCTGCTCGGTCTGCTCCGGCACGCCGTTGGCCTGCAGCGGCAGATAGACCACCTCGATGACGCTCTGATCCGCCTTGTTGTGCACTGCGGAAATGATGCCGCTCCAGCGGGCAGGCTTGCCTTCCATACCGCCGAGGGCCGGCTGATAGACCACCAGCTGGTTCTCCGGTTGATAGACCAGCTCCTTGGGCACCGTACTGCAGGCCCCGAGCAACAGGGCGGTCGCCCCAATCACCATCGCACGTCTCAACATGTCACTCTCCTCTCGCCGAACAGCCCCAAGGCCACGACACAACCCATGACAGGGCGAGTCTCGGTGGCAGAGGCGACATGAAAGCCATGGCGCCTTTGCCCTTATTCGCGACCCGGCAGCTTTTTCCAGGTCACCTTGTCACGCAAATATACCGGGGTCGCCTGCTCGACCGCTACCGCTTCACCCGCCAGCCAGGCGGTGCGGGCCAGCGGCAACATGTCTTCTGCGGCCGGGAAACGCACCTGGCTGACCACCAGCTCGTCGGCAAGGGCCTTTAGGGTCTCTCCATAGGTCTCAAAACCGGTGCCGACACAAATAAAGCGGCCAGAGTGCTTGCCACGGGCTTCCACCAGCGCGGCCGGGCCACTCACCACCTCTTCCCCCACCAGCTGGATACGACCATCGATCAGCTCGTAGTGACCGAAATAGACCTCGTCCATCCGTGCATCGATGGCGGTCAGCACCCGCTCGGCCCCTTCCAGCCGATGAGCCCCTTGCGCCATGGCCGCCAGGGTGGAGATGCCAATCAGCGGCACGCCAGCACCAAACGCCAGCCCTTGTGCGACGCCGATGCCGATCCGTACACCGGTAAAGGAGCCCGGGCCACGGCCAAAAGCGATGGCATCGAGCTTGTCCAAGGTTATCCCCGCTTCATCCAACAGAGCCTGAACCATCGGCAGGATCTTGCGGGTGTGATCCCGTGGCGCCTCCTCCCAACGGGAGAATACCTTGTCACCCACCAGCAAGGCGGCGGAGCAGGCTTCGGTGGCGGTATCAACGGCCAGGATCTTCAACTCGTTCATGCTTTCCAATCTCTATAAAATCAGTCAATTACATAACGAGCAAGCGAGAGATGCTCGCCCGTTGTTCAAATCGTTTGTTAGCGAAAATTCCCCGCCTGAACGGCCGCAATAGGCCCCATGTCAGGCGGGTATATTCAACTGCGGTCAAAAAAATTGCCCAGCGTCGCCAGCTCGCGGGTTCGCGGAATGGCGGGCAAACTCTTGATGAAGGTGGCGCCGTAGGGTTTGTTGACCATACGCGGATCACAGATAACCAGCACGCCGTGATCACTGCGATCACGAATAAGCCGCCCCACCCCCTGCTTGAGCGCAATCACCGCCTTGGGCAGCTGAAGTTCGGCAAAGGGATCGCCGCCCTTTAACTTGCAATCCTCCACCCGTGCCTTGAGCTGAGGGTCATCGGGGCTCGCGAAGGGAAGCTTGTCGATGATAACACAGGAGAGCGCAGCGCCTCGCACGTCGATCCCCTCCCAGAAGCTGCTGGTCGCCACCAACACGGCGCGGCCATTCTCGACAAACTCCTTGAGCAGCCGCTGCTTGTTGTCCTCCCCCTGCAGCAGCACGGTACGGCCAATCTCCCGACGCAGCACCTCGGCTACCTGACGCATCACCTGATGGCTGGTGCAGAGGAAGAAACAGCCCCCCGGCGTCTTGTTGATAAGGGGGATCATCAGATTGGCCAACTGCTCACCGCGGCCGAAGGCGTTGGGCTCGGGCAGGAAACGCGGCACGCAGAGCCGCGCCTGCTCGCCATAATCAAACGGACTGTCGAGGATTAGCTCGGCGCTGCCCGCCAGTCCCAGCTCGGCCTTGAAGTGATCGAAACGCTGATCGACGGTCAGCGTGGCAGAGGTAAAGACCCAGGCTACCTCAGGGCGCAGCACCTCGGAGCCAAAGCGCTCGGCTACCGAGAGCGGCGTCAGGTTGAGGGTGAAATGAAGCCGTGAGCAGTCATACCAGTAGGAGAATCCGGTCTGATTGACCGCCAGCACCTCGCCAAGGCGGGTGCGCAGCTCACTGATCCGCTCGAAGGCGTGATCCAGCTGTTCACCCCGCCCCAGCGCCAGCTTCAGCACTTCATAGCAGAGCCCGATGGCATCGTTAAGACGAGCCAGTGCCTGGCCCCAGAGCGGTTGGCGCAGCATGTCGCGGGTATTGCCGCGACCTCCATCCACACCGAAAGCGAGCCGCAGATCCTGACTGGCAATAGCGAGCCTGTCAGCCGCCTTGCCGAGCTGGGCCATATCGTGAGCTTCGGCCCGATAGGCAAGCTGGATATCCTGTGCCAGATCCAGAATGGTACGGCTGCCCACCGACTTGCCAAAGTAGCTGGTGGCGATCTCCGGCAGCTGATGGGCTTCATCAAACACATAGACCTGAGCTTCCGGTACCAGCTCACCAAATCCGGTGTCTTTGACCGCCATATCGGCGAAGAAGAGGTGATGGTTGATCACCACCACCTGGGCGTCCATGGCGCGGCGGCGGGCCACCACCAGATGGCAGTCGTCGTAATAGGGGCAATCCCGACCGAGGCAGTTTTCATTGGTGCTGGTGACATGAGCCAGGATTTCGGCGTTCTCCTGCAGCCCCGGAATATCCCCCACGTCGCCATTGTCGGTGGCAGTAGACCAGGACTTCACCTTGACCAGATCATTGAGCACTTCCGGCTTTTGCAGATGGGATTCGCTCAAGAGCCGGTTCATCCGCTCGATGCAGAGATAGTTGCTGCGCCCCTTGAGCAGGGCCACCGGCGGGGTATAGGAGAGTGCGCCTGTAATGGTCGGGAGATCCCGATAGAAGAGCTGCTCCTGCAGGTTTTTGGAGCCGGTGCTGATCACGATCCGTTTGCCGGACTCCAGCGCCGGCACCAGATAGGCGTAGGTTTTGCCGGTACCTGTCCCCGCCTCCACCAGCAAGCGACCATGACTCTTGATGGCGCGGGCGACCGCCTCGGCCATCTCCAGCTGGGGAGCGCGAGCTTTGAAACCGTCGATATGGCTGGCCAGAGGGCCATCTGGCTTGAACAGGGTCTGGATGGTCAAAGGGGCGTCCCGCGGTCAAAGCGGCCATTATGCCAAAAGTGCGGCAAAAGCGGGACAGATAATCTGCTCAGACGAAGAGATCGATCTGGTGGTCGGGATCCGGCTTGTGATCACTCTCTTCCACCTTCTGCTGATCGTGCTTTTTCTGGCTATAAGCCTGCTCGCGCTGCTGGGAGTCACTGTTGTCAGTGCTGGTCTTGCGCAGCTGATGCTTCTTGCTGATCTGATTCACTTCCCGCTTGATCTCTTCGCTGCCGGGGGTGGCGGGGGCCCGGGGCAAAATGGGGAACAACAGGTCCTGGCTCGGCATGATACGAACTCCTGCAAGGGGTTATTGTCTAGTTATCGACCAGAAAACCGTTTTCTCAACTTTAATCGACCAAATTACATTTTCCGGTTGCTTTTTCCGTCAAGGCAGGTAGTTTAAATCGGGCGTCAACAACGACATCTTATTTGTAAAGGATTGATTACATGCAGTTCACCAGCCTGAAGACTCATCACCACCATCATCATCCCGACTAGTCTTTCAGGAGGTTGACTGCTGGAAGACACGTTACTGGTGACTTCCAAAAGGACCGCAAGATTCATAAACCCTCGGAAGCACCCACTTCCGAGGGTTTTTTCGTTTTTGACTAGAAGGAAATCGAGCAATGGAAACACAACGTCTTCGTATCGCCATGCAAAAGTCCGGTCGTCTGAGCCAGGACTCCCAAGCCCTGTTCAAGAGCTGTGGCCTCAAGATCAACCTGCGCGAGCAGCGCCTTATCGCCCATGTCGAGAATATGCCCATCGATATCCTGCGGGTGCGTGATGACGACATCCCGGGTCTGGTGATGGAAGGGGTGGTCGATCTTGGCATCATCGGCGAGAACGTGCTGGAAGAGGTGCAGCTCATTCGTGCCTCACAGGGACTACCCTTCGAGGTCAAAACCCTCAAGCAGCTGGACTTTGGTGGCTGCCGCCTCTCGCTGGCGGTGCCGGAAGATGTGACCTACACAGGGCCAGAGAGTCTGGCAGGCAAGCGCATCGCCACCTCCTACCCCGGGCTGCTCAAGCGCTTCTTTGACGAAAAGGGTCTCGGCTTCAAGAGCGTGATGCTGGGCGGCTCGGTAGAAGTGGCGCCCCGCGCGGGCCTGGCCGATGCCATCTGCGATCTGGTCTCCACCGGTGCAACCCTGGAAGCCAATGGCCTGAAAGAAGTAGAGGTGATCTACCGCTCCAAGGCTGTACTGGTACAGGCCCCCAACCCCTTGTCCGATGCCAAGCAGAAACTCATCGACAAACTGCTGCCCCGTATTCAGGGGATGCAGCAGGCCCGCGAGAGCAAGTACATCATGCTGCACGCCCCCAAAGACAAGCTCGACGCCATCACCGATCTGCTGCCGGGTGCCGAGCGTCCCACCATCATGCAACTGGCCGGTGACACCAATCAGGTGGCGCTGCACGTTGTCTCCAGCGAGACCCTGTTCTGGGAGACCATGGAGCAGCTCAAGGCGCTGGGTGCCAGCTCCATTCTGGTGCTGCCCATCGAAAAGATGATGGAATAAGGAAGGGACATCATGCAGACCCTGATCTGGAAGACCCTCTCCCCTGCCCAGCAGGCCGACGTGCTGACACGACCAGCCCTCAATGACGAGGCCGATATTGGCGCCGTGGTCAAAGAAATCATCGCCGCGGTGCGCAGCCGGGGCGATGAGGCCCTGCGCGAGCTGAGCCTGCGCTTCGAGCGCGCCCCCCGTGAACAGTTGCGTGTTAGCGAGGCCGAGATTGAAGCCGCCTGCGCGCGGCTGGATGACGGCATCAAAAGCGCCATCGAAGCGGCCATTGCCAATATTCGCACCTTCCACGCCGCGCAACTGCAGCAGGTAGTGCGGGTGGAAACCCAACCCGGGGTGGTGTGTGAGCTGCGAACCCAGCCCATCAGCCGGGTCGGTCTCTATGTGCCGGGGGGCAGCGCACCGCTCCCTTCCACCGTGATGATGCTGGCCATTCCGGCTGCGATCGCCGGTTGCCGAGAAGTGGTGCTCTGCACCCCGTCCCCCGCCAGCGACGAGATCCTGTTTGCCGCCCGCGCCTGCGGGGTCGAGAAGGTGTTCGCCATTGGCGGCGCCCAAGCCATCGCCGCCATGGCTTACGGCACCGAGAGCATTCCCAAGGTGGACAAGATCTTCGGCCCGGGCAACGCCTATGTGACCGAAGCAAAGGGGCAGGTTTCCCGCGACTGGCGCGGCGCCGCCATCGACATGCCCGCCGGCCCCTCCGAGGTGCTGGTCATTGCCGACGAGAGCGCCAACCCGGCCTTCGTGGCGGCGGATCTGCTCTCCCAGGCCGAGCACGGCCCCGACAGTCAGGTGGTGCTGGTGACCACCTCGCCGCTGCTGGCCGATGCCATCGCAGGGGAGATCAAGAGCCAACTGGCCAAGTTGAGCCGCCGGAATATCGCCGCGCAGGCGCTCGGCTCAAGTCTGGTGATCCTCTGCGATGATCTGGCCGAGGCGTGTGCCATCTCCAACGCCTATGCGCCGGAGCACCTGATCGTTCAGACCCGCGCCCCGCGTGATCTGCTGGATAAACTCGAGAACGCCGGTTCCATCTTCCTGGGTGCATGGACACCGGAATCAGTCGGCGATTACGCCAGCGGCACCAACCACACCCTGCCTACCTATGGCTATGCCCGTACCTGTTCCAGCCTTGGCCTTGCCGATTATCAGCGCCGCTACACGGTGCAGGAGCTGAGCGCCGAAGGCATTCGCGGCCTTGGCCCTATCGTCGAGCGCATCGCCCAGGCCGAGGGGCTCGATGGCCACAAAAATGCCGTCACCATCAGGTTGAATGCCTTGGCCACCGCGCCCCAACCAACAGCACAGCAGAAGGATTTGTCATGAGCATTGCCAATCTGGCGCGCCGCGTGGTGCGGGCCCTCACCCCTTATCAATCCGCCCGCCGCATCGGCGGCAAGGGCCACGTCTGGCTCAACGCCAACGAGGCGCCGCAGGCCTATCCCTTCACCATCGAGGGGAGCCGCCTCAACCGCTACCCCGAGTGCCAACCGGCCGAGGTGGTGAACAGCTATGCCGCCTATGCCGAGGTTAATCCGGATCAGGTACTGGTGAGCCGCGGCGCCGATGAGGCCATCGAGCTGCTTATTCGCACCTTCTGCGAAGCGGGTGAAGATCAGATCCTCATCTGCCCGCCCACCTACGGCATGTACGCCATCAGCGCCGAGACCTGTGGCGTGGGCATCGTCGAGCAGCCGCTGACCGCCAACCGTCAGCCCGACTGGCACGCCATCGCCGATCGCCTCAGCGATGTGAAACTGGTGTTTCTCTGCTCCCCCAACAACCCCACCGGGGATCTGGTGGGTCGCGACGGCCTCATCGCCCTGCTGGAAAAAGCGCGTGATCGCGCCATCGTGGTGGTGGACGAGGCCTATATCGAGTTCTGCCCGGAAGCATCCGTGGTGGACCTGCTGGCCCGTTTCCCCAATCTGGTGGTGACCCGCACCCTCTCCAAGGCTTTTGCCCTGGCGGGGATCCGCTGTGGCTTTACGCTGGCAAGCCCCGAGGTGATCGCCATGCTGGCCAAGGTGATCTCCCCCTATCCCATCCCCGAGCCCATCGCCCAGATCGCGGCGCAGGCACTCTCCCTCATGGGGCTGGAGCTGATGCGCGAGCGAGTGGTGGAGCTCAACAAGCAAAAAGCCGCCTTCAAGGCAGAGCTGACAACGCTTGCCTGCGTGAAGGAAGTATTCGAGGACAAGGGCAACTTCGTGCTGGTGCGCTTTGTGGATGGCGCCACCGTCTTTGCCGCCATGAAAGCCGCCGGCATCATTCTGCGGGATTTCTCCAGCAAGCCGAGTCTGGACAACAGCATTCGCATCACAATCGGCTATCAGGGCGAGATGGATGCCGTGCTGGCGGTATTGCGTGATCTGCCCTCTCCCTCTTTTTAAGACAAGGATGTAGCGATGAAGACCCCGTTTTTGTTTATCGACCGCGACGGCACCCTGATTGAAGAGCCGGTGACCGACAAGCAGGTGGATAGCCTCGCCAAGCTGCGCTTCGAACCCATGGTCATTCCGGTGCTGCGCGAGTTGCAGGCCGCCGGTTACGTGCTGGTGATGGTGACCAATCAGGATGGACTGGGCACCGCCAGCCTGCCGCTGGAGAACTTCCAGCCACCCCACGACCTGATGATGCACCTGTTTGAATCGCAAGGGGTGAAGTGGGAACAGGTGCTGATCTGCCCGCACTTCCCCACCGACGGTTGCAGCTGTCGCAAGCCCCACCTCGGGTTGGTGAAGGAGTACCTCGCCTCGGGCCGCATCGACTTTGCCAACTCCTTCGTGATTGGTGACAGGCAGACCGATCTGCAGCTGGCAGAGAACATGGGCATTGGCGGGATTCGCTACCACCCGCAGGATCACGACTGGCTCGCCATCCGTGATCAGCTGCTGTCCAAGGGGCGCGTAGCCTCGGTGGAGCGCTATACCAAGGAGACCCGTATTCAGGTGGCGCTGGATTTAGACAAGAGCGGCGGCAACCAGATCGCCACCGGTATCGGCTTCTTTGATCACATGCTGGATCAAATTGCCACCCACGCCGGTTTCCAGCTCAAGCTGAATGTCAGCGGCGATCTGCATATCGACGATCACCACACGGTAGAGGATGTGGGGCTGGCGCTGGGTCAGGCGCTGCGTCAGGCCCTTGGCAACAAACGCGGCATCGGCCGCTTCGGCTTTGTGCTGGCGATGGACGAGGTGCAGGCAGTGATCGATGCGCGCTCTCTGACCGAGCAGGAGGTAAGCACCGCACTGGATCTCAGCGGTCGCCCCTACTTCGTGTTTGACTGCCCGAGCGGCTTTGGCCGTGACAAGGTGGGCGAGATGGCCACCGAGATGGTGCCCCACTTCTTCCGCTCCCTCTCCGATGCCATGGCCATCACATTGCAGATGAAGGTGGGCAGCGGCAATACCCACCATCAGGTAGAGGCGCTGTTCAAAGGCTTTGGCCGCGCCCTGCGTCAGGCCATTCGGGTGGAAGGGAGCGAACTTCCCTCCAGCAAGGGAGTGCTGTGATGGATGTGAGCAAGCAGAAGCTGGTCATTATCGATACCGGCTGCGCTAACCTGGCCTCGGTCAGAATGGCGTTCGAGCGCCTCGGCGTGCAGCCGCTGGTCTCAAGCGTGGCGGCTGATATCGAGCAGGCGGACAAGCTGATCCTGCCCGGTGTCGGCACTGCGGTGGCCGCCATGAAAAACCTCAACGAACGGGGGCTGGTGCCCCTTATCCGCGCCGCCAAGCAGCCGCTGCTGGGCTTTTGCCTCGGCATGCAGATGCTGGCGGAGGCCTCCGAAGAGAGCATGGGCACGCAGGGTTTGCCAGATACGCTTATCGACTGCCTTGGCATAGTGCCGGGCAAGATCCGGCTGATGGAAGTGGGTAACCTGCGCTTGCCCCATATGGGCTGGAACCAGATTGAGCATGACGAGACCCATCCCCTGCTCAAGAGGATCCCGAGCGGCAGTTACTTCTATTTCGTGCACTCCTATGCGCTGGAGGTGACAAAAGCGACGCTGGCGACTTGTGACTACGGCAAGCCTTTTACCGCGATTGTCGCCCGTGACAATTTCTTTGGCGCCCAATTCCACCCGGAGCGCTCAGGCGCAGCCGGTGCCCGTTTGCTGCAAAATTTTCTGGAGCTATGAATGATCATTCCCGCTATTGACCTGATCAATGGTCAGGTGGTCCGTCTTTATCAAGGGGACTACGAGCAGAAGACCGAATACAGCAGCAGCCCGCAGGCGCGCTTCGATGAATATGTCTCCCAGGGGGCGGTGCAGCTCCATCTGGTGGATCTGGACGGCGCCAAGGATGCCAAGGCGCGCCAGTTGCCCCTGCTGACCCAACTGCTGTCAGCCACCGAAGCACCGGTGCAGGTCGGCGGCGGCGTGCGCACCGAACAGGATGTGGCGGATCTGCTGGCCGCCGGTGCCAGCCGGGTGGTGATTGGCTCCACCGCCGTCAAATCCCCGGATCTAGTGGCCAGCTGGATGGAGAAATATGGTCCCGAGCAGATCGTGCTGGCGCTGGACGTCAATATCGATGAGCAGGGCAATCGTCATATCGCGGTAGCAGGCTGGCAGGAGAACAGCGGCGTAACCATCGAGGCACTGATCGAGCGCTTCCTTCCCGCCGGGCTCAAGCATGTGCTCTGCACCGATATCAGCCGTGACGGCACCCTGGCTGGCACCAACGTCGAGCTCTATCGGGATCTCTGCGCCCGCTATCCGAGCGTGGCTTTTCAGGCTTCCGGCGGCATTGGCGGCATCGCGGATATCGAGGCGCTCAAGGGTTCCGGCGTCAAGGGGATCATCCTTGGCCGCGCCCTGCTGGAGGGTAAGTTCTCGGTAGGTGACGCCATCGCCTGCTGGCAAGCCCCCGCTGCTGATACCAGAGGAGGCAATTGATGCTGGCAAGACGCATTATCCCCTGCCTCGATGTGAAAGATGGCGTGGTGGTCAAGGGGGTGCAATTTCGCAACCACGAGGTGATGGGCGGCATTGTCGAACTGGCACGCCGCTACGCCGAAGAGGGTGCTGACGAGCTGGTGTTCTATGACATCACCGCCTCCAGCGATGCGCGGGTGGTAGACAAGAGCTGGGTGAGCCGGGTAGCGGAGGTGATCGATATCCCCTTCTGCGTCGCCGGTGGCATTAAAAGCGTGGAAGATGCCCGCCAGATCCTCGAGTTTGGCGCCGACAAGGTCTCCATCAACTCCCCTGCCCTTGCCGATCCGACCCTCATCAGTCGACTGGCCGAGCGCTTTGGCGTGCAGTGCGTGGTGGTGGGCATTGACTCCTACTTCGACGCCGACACGGGCCACTATCAGGTCAAACAGTTTACTGGTGACGAGAGTCGCACCCGCACCACTGCCTGGCACACCATCGACTGGGTGCAAGAAGTGCAAAAGCGCGGCGCGGGCGAAATCGTGCTGAACGTGATGAATCAGGATGGCATGCGTCAGGGTTATGATCTCGATCAGCTCAAGCTGGTGCGCGGCGTCTGCAAGGTGCCGCTGATCGCCTCCGGCGGCGCCGGTGCCATGACACACTTTCGCGATGCCTTCACCCTCGCCGATGTGGACGGGGCGCTGGCCGCCTCTGTATTCCACAAGGGTCTTATCCCCATTCCCGAATTGAAACGCTGGCTGAAAACTGAAGGAGTCGCCATCCGTGAATAACCTCTCTGAAAATGCACAAACAACCGCCAGCGCGCGCCCCCTTGCCGAGCTGCTCGACTGGGAAAAATGCGACGGCATGATCCCCGCCATCGTTCAGCATGCAGCCAGCGGCGAGGTGCTGATGCAGGGCTTTATGACCCGCGAGGCGCTGGAAAAAACCCAGACCACCGGTCAGGTCACCTTCTTTAGCCGCAGCAAACAGCGGCTCTGGACCAAGGGTGAAAGCTCGGGCAATGTGCTCCAACTCGTCGCCATCAGCACTGACTGCGATCAGGACTCCCTGCTGATCGCCGCCAACCCCGTCGGCCCCACCTGCCACAAGGGGACAACCTCCTGCTTCCATGGTCACCCGCTGCCGCCCCTCGGTTTTCTGGCAGAGCTGGAGCAGGTGCTGGCCGCCCGCAAAGGGGCCGATCCGACCACCAGCTACACCGCCAGCCTCTACGGCAAAGGCACCAAGCGCATCGCCCAGAAGGTCGGTGAGGAAGGAGTGGAAGTGGCGCTGGCCGCCATGGCAAAGGATCGGGAAGAGCTCATCAACGAATCCGCCGATCTGCTCTACCACCTGACCGTGCTGCTGCAAAATGAGGGGCTGGGATTACAAGATGTCGTACAGCGGCTTTATAAGCGGCATAATAAATAAACTGCATTATGATAGATGGGCGTTTAGCCCATCCATCATAATAACAAGGTAGATAATTCGACCAGTTCTATATAATCATTATTTGTCAACCCTTTATTTTGCAAGCAAGCCATATAATATCCACCATTATCATCATATCTTCCGTCTGAACGAATTATTGTCAGTCTATTTATATCATCCGGCTTATTATCGATGTTTGAATAATAACCACCGAGAATTTTATTAACATGTACTATATATGCATAAAAATCATCATTTTTCAAAATTACCTTTTCATTACGACCTGACTTAACATCAGACCAATAATTAATCACCATTGATAACTTTGCCTTGTTTTTACATGAGAAAAGATTATCTTGATTTACATTAATCTTATCAATTTCAGCATCTAAAAGTTTCCCGCCGCTACGAAGAACTATATATGCCGCAGGAACTTTTGCATGCATAATCAGTAAGGCAGACAAATAGATAATATCTATGGAACGCTCCGACACTGAATGCAATATAGCAAACAACGTATCCAAGAATGACTCAGTCTCTCTTGCGGTGAGATGGTATGCATCCACAATTTTTGCAAGTGTTTTAGAAAAGTCACTAGAATCTGAAAAACAATGAAATGTTTTACTACATAAAAGCTCAAATCGAGCTGCAACAAAATCTTCTATGAGAAAATGGCTAGGGCATTTATTCAAATAAAAACGTCTTTTGAAAAATCGGCCTAGATAAGTCTGAGCATCAAACCCTTCCCCATAAATTACCTTGATAGCATGCTGCAACTACTCGGTATCTGTTGCCAGCACAAATACCACCATAGGAATATCGAAAATATGCTTGATGGTCTCAAGCATCTCTACTGCATAAGAGGGGCGGCAACGATCCAGCTCATCAATCAAAATAAAGGCGGGATAATCCAGTTCTCCTTCACTTAAACCAACTGCTCCCTCAACCCATTGCCGTATCTCTTGTTTAAGATACTGGATAGATTCATAACGCTCTTTCTGATTACTGCATAAGGCATCTACCAGCTGATTGGCCTCCTCCCCTTCCAGAGAAAAATCCTCATCCTCCAACCCGGCTTTTTTGATTGCCGCTTTCAGCGCCAATTTGCCGCCGACCTTAAATAATCCAAGCAGCCGCTGACGCATTCCTTCTGGAATCGGGTTTTCTTTTCCCGCAATCATTTTTAACTGGTCGATAATCGATGAAATCACCGTCAATAAAGGATCATCGGAAAAGTCCTGCTGCCAGGCATCGATATAGACGGTGGGATAGTGCGTTTTCAGCTCCATATACCAGCGCTTGATAAACCAGGTTTTTCCCGCCCCCCACTCGGCATTGAGGTTAAGCACATAGTTGCGTTGCTTACCTTCGGCGGCAAGGTAGTTGGTCAGAAACTCGGCATAGCGGGCGCGATCCAGCCGATCGGCACTCAAGATCTCTTCGCTACCTGCAATGGCCCCCGGTCCGTCCCACTGAACTGCTTCATCCCATTTAAACGGTGCCACTGCCATCTCGTATCTCTCCATATTGCGTTGCTGAGGATGATATCAGGAGCACAGTGAAAATAGTTTGATTAAAGACCTGTTTGTTGCCCTTTCTGCCGCTCGGGTTGGCGTATTTGACTGCCGGTTAATTTCTCTGCTGCCGCCCCACGAAGCCGGGCCGATATGGGTTGGACAGTTATCTGAATAGCCACGGACTCAACTGATTTCCTTTGACCACACCAACGATGACAATCGTGTGACATCGCGCAGAACTTGCGGAAATAAACGCGAAATATGGCCTGTTCAGTGCTTAATTTAAACAGTTGGTACATTTATTCGCGCGGTATACAACGACGCCATTGACCAAGGATGGTTAACCACATGAAGGATGAACCCTTCTCCATTCGATTACAGCATGAGCTGGATCACCTCAAAGCCATCTTCAACGAGACTGACGCTTACCTTTTTACCAAAGATTTGGCGGGCCGTTACACCTATGCCAATCAGGCTGTGCTGGACCTCTTTGGTTGTACCCTCGCCGAGTTGCAGGGGCAGGATGATCGTGCCTTTTTTGATCTCGAGTTCTCTGATGCCGTTAAGCGCAATGATCAACTGGTGCTGGAGCAGCAGCTCGCCCTCGCTCAGGAGGAGATCAACTACCTCAAAACCACCGGAGAAAAGCGCTTCTACTGGACAGTCAAAAAGCCTATGTATGACCGGGATGGCAACCTGATCGGCCTGTGCGGCATCTCAACCGATATTACAGAGCACAAACTGATAGAAGCGCGGCTGGCCGAGCAGCACCAGTTGCTGGAGATCATCCTCGCCAATGTCGATGCCCATATCTACATGAAAGACAGCCAGCACCGCTTTCTCTACGTCAATCAAAAGGTCTCCGACCTGCTTGGCCTTCCTGCCGAGCAGATCATCAACCGGCGCGATGATGAGGTGATCCCGGCCGCCAGCGCCTGCCAGCTGTGGCGGCTGGACAACCGGGTATTCGAAACGGGAGAACTGCAAGCCGGAGAAGAGACGCTGACCGATATCGAGGGCAATCAGCACTACTACTGGTCGGTCAAGGTGCCCTTTCTGCTGGGGGATGGCACCCCGACCCTGATCGGTATCTCCTCCGATATCACCGAACTGCACCAGCTCAAGGAGCAGCTGCACCATCAGTCGGTACGCGATGGCCTCACCGGCCTCTACAACCGCCGCTTCTTTTTCGAGATGTGCGAGAAGAACCTCAGTCTGGACATGCGCCACCACCTCACCTCGGTTCTGATGGTGCTGGATGTGGATCAGTTCAAGTGCATCAACGATCGCTTCGGCCATCCCCTGGGGGACAGGGCGCTGGTTCATCTGGGCAGGGTGATGCAATCGGTGCTGCGCAGCGAAGATGTGCTGGCTCGTATCGGTGGCGACGAGTTCGCCATTTTGCTACCCAATACCACCCTCCAGGCCGCCGCATCACTGGCCGAACGGCTGCGCCTGCAGGTGATGCAAAGCACGCTGCCCCTGCCCGATGGGGATGAGCTGGTCATCACCATCAGTGCCGGACTGGTGGAAAATGGCGAGGGGGAGCTGATGGAGAGCCTCTACGCCCGTGCCGATCAGATGCTCTATCAGGCCAAACAGACCGGCCGCAACTGCGTCGCGAGCAAGGCGCGATAGCTGGCTGGCCCGTCAGGCTCTCCCACCGCCTTTTTTTGCACTTATCCCGATCTCTCGCTCCTATTGCACGCTGCTTTCACTCACGCGCCATTGGCGCCTAGCCCAGCTGTTTGCGCAGCACAAACTTTTGCACCTTGCCGGTCGAGGTCTTCGGCAACGGAGTGAAGATGATGCGCTTGGGCGCCTTGAAGTGGGCCATCTGCTCACGGCAAAAGGCGATAAGCTCCGCCTGGGTGGTCTCTCGCCCCTCTTTCAATTTCACGAAGGCGCAGGGCACTTCCCCCCACTTCTCATCGGGCATGGCGATCACTGCCGCTTCATCCACATCAGGATGGCGATAGAGCACATCTTCCACCTCCAGACTGGAGATGTTCTCCCCGCCCGAGATGATGATGTCCTTGGATCTGTCCTTGATCTCCACATAACCGTCCGGGTGCCACACCGCCAGATCGCCACTGCGAAACCACCCCTCCGCCATCGCCTCGGCGCTGGCAGAAGGGTTCTTGAGATAGCCTTTCATCACCACATTGCCGCGCAACACGATTTCGCCCATGGTTTTGCCATCTTTGGCCACCGGCTCACCACTGACCGGATGGACCACCCGCATCTCCCCCTGCAGGGGTGACGCGACGCCCTGCCGTGCCTTGAGACGCGACAGCGTGGTGGCATCCTGCCCCTGCCAGCTTCGCTGCGGTTCGCACAACACACAGGGGCCATAGGTTTCGGTGAGGCCGTAAACGTGGGTCACGTTTATCCCCATCGCCTCCATGCCAGCGATCACGGTGGCGGGGGGCGCAGCGCCAGCGGTCATCACCTTGATGGGGTGATCCAGCCCCTGCTTGAGCGCCGGTTCGGCATTGTTGAGCATATTGAGCACGATGGGCGCTGCGCAAAAATGGCTCACCTTGTGCTCGTGCAGCGCCTCATAAATGGCGGCGGCCTGCACATGGCGCAGGCAGATACTCACCCCGGCGGTGGCCGCCAGGGTCCAGGGGAAACACCAGCCGTTGCAGTGAAACATCGGCAAGGTCCAGAGATAGACGGGATGTTTGGGCAGCTCCCAGGAGAGCACATTGTTGATGGCGTTGAGGTGGGCACCACGATGGTGATAGACCACCCCCTTGGGATTGCCGGTAGTGCCGGAGGTGTAGTTAAGGGAGATGGCCTGCCACTCATCTTGCGGCAACCAGCCAGGCTCATCCCTATTCCCCTCTGCAAGAAACGTCTCATAGTCGAGCTCACTGATCAGCGCCCCCTCCCTGTAGAGGGGATCGTCGATGGCGATGACCAGCGGTTGGTTCTCCAGCAGATCCAATGCCTTGCGCACCACAGGGCCAAACTCCCTGTCCACCAGCACCACCTTGCTCTGGGCATGCTGGAAGATAAAGGCCATCGACTCGGCATCGAGCCGGGTATTGATGGTGTTGAGCACGGCGCCGCTCATCGGCACCCCGAAGTGCGCTTCAAACATTGCCGGGATATTGGGCGCGACGATGGAGACGGTATCCCCCTCCCCGATACCGCGAAGCCGCAGGGCCGAGGCCAGCTGGCGGCAACGGCGGGCTGTCTGAGCCCAGCTCTGGCGCAGCGGGCCGTGGATCAGCGCCGGATAGTCGGGGTAGACCCGCTCCGCCCGTCCCAGAAAGCTGATGGGGGTCAGCGCCTCGTAATTGGCGGGATTTTTTTCCAGATCGCGCTGATAGATGTTCTGCTCTGTCATCGGGTTCCTTCCTCGCAGGTAGCAAAAGCGGTGCGCTCCCGGGAGCGCCGGCAACCATCGTCTGGCGTCCTGCCAGATGGTGCTCGTATCGGGGATCACAGCCTACAGCGAGGTGCTCGACACAGGTATTAGCAAAACGTCTTAGAGGCGCTGCACCGACGACGCTAATCTGACCGAACTGCATTCTGGTGCCTGTTTTTTCAACGACAAATGTCGACGGCCAATATTCTCAGCATAAAACCCGTCAAATAATGAATACGCTGATATTGGCATGCAACCAAACCATATTAGGTTGCAGGGGCATCAATATTGACTTATTAAGTAAGATAGTTTGCATGGATATTTATGGCATAAACAAGCGCATCGCTTTATCGCCAGTAAATTAATGACAAACTTCCCATTAAATATATTTTGTGACGGCTTCCATAAAGCAGGCCCGCAGCGCTGTTCATGCTTCCCCTCGGCGGGTTATGGTTTCTTGGTGAAACAATCTACCGGATGTTCAATATCAGGCCAGATTTCTCGCCATACGATGCGCCACAACCAGTGAGTTTACGCACTCCCGCTGCATGACGAAGGAACCCTATCGACCCGATATTCCGCCGAGCCCTAACCTGCTTTATCGAGGAGCATTTTATGTGTGCCGAGCCGAATACCCAGACCCGCAGACAATTTCCCACCGCGTTTACCATTTTGTTTTTGATCATGTTGTTGGCCATCGGGCTGACCTGGATAATTCCGGCGGGAGCCTATGCCAAACTCTCTTATAATGCCGCCAGCCATATGCTGACCATCAATACGCCGCAAGGGGAAACCCGGCGAGTGCCCGCCACTCAGGATGAACTGACCAGACTCGACATCAATATCGGGGTGGAGCAGTTCGTCAACGGCACCATCCGCAAGCCCATCGCTATCCCCGGTACCTATGAGCGACTGGCCCAAGCGCCCAAGGGGCTCTCCGACGTGGCGGTGAGCATGGTCAAGGGCACCATAGAGGGGGCCGACATCATCGTCTTCATTCTGGTACTGGGGGGACTGATCGGCGTCATCAACAAGACCGGCGCCTTCAATGCCGGGCTGGTCGCCCTCTCGCGCAAGACCCGGGGCAATGAGTTCCTGTTTGTGGCGCTGGTCTGCTTTGTGATGGCGTTGGGGGGCACCACCTGTGGGCTGGAGGAAGAGGCTGTCGCCTTCTATCCCATCCTGGTGCCCATCTTTCTGGCGCTCGGCTATGACTCCATCGTCTGTGTGGGGGCCATCTTCCTTGCCGCCTCCATGGGTACCACCTTCTCTACCATCAACCCCTTCTCGGTGGTGATCGCCTCCAACGCCGCCGGCATCCCTTTTACCGAGGGGCTGATCTTTCGCGCCATAGGCTGTCTGGTGGGCACCCTGGTGGTGATCGGTTATCTCTACTGGTACTGCAAGAAGATCAAGGCCAACCCGGCCTTCTCCTACACCTATGAAGATAGAGAGAGCTTCCGGGCCCGCTTCCTGAAAGAGGGCTCCCTCGATGAAGGGGTCCCCTTCACCCTGCGCCGCAAGATCATCCTGACCCTGTTTATCCTCGCCTTTCCGCTCATGGTGTGGGGCGTATCCATGGCTGGCTGGTGGTTCCCGCAGATGGCGGCTTCCTTCCTTGCCGTCGCCATCATCATCATTTTTATCTCGGGCCTGAAAGAGAAAGAGGCGGTCGAAGCCTTCACCCAAGGGGCGTCGGAACTGGTGGCGGTGTCGCTTATCATCGGGTTGGCGCGGGGAGTCAATCTGGTGCTGGATCAGGGGATGATCTCGGACACCATCCTGGCCTATGCCTCCAGCCTGGTGGCCGGCATGCACGGCGCCGTGTTTGCGGTGGCGCAGATGCTGGTGTTCACCCTGCTGGGGCTGGTGGTGCCCTCCTCCTCGGGGCTCGCGGTGCTCTCCATGCCTATCATGGCGCCGCTGGCGGATACTGTGATGATCCCGCGCTACATAGTGGTGTCGGCCTACAACTGGGGGCAATACGCCATGCTGTTCCTGGCCCCCACCGGGCTGGTGCTGGTCACCCTGCAGATGCTCGGCATCCAGTTCAACCAGTGGGTCAGGTTCGTGCTGCCCATGGTGGGCTTTGTGCTGGGATTTGGCGCCCTGATGCTGGTGGCGCAGGTGATGATGGCCTGATTGGCTAGCTTTGTGCCCCCCAACGAAACACCCCGTGCCAGGCGCGGGGTGTTCTTTTGTCAGCCTTAATGACGTATCCGCCCCTGTTGGCGGAAGCAGTAGAGTTTGAGACTGATGTCGACCAACTCAGCAGGCAACTCTTCACCCTGCTCGGCAAGTGGCTGATAGAGAGAGGCGAGCAGGCGCTCCGCTTGCTGCACCGTGATGATGTTGGCCTGAATGGCCGGGGTGATCCACCTGGGTAACATTGACATATCTCCCCCTCATTGCTCCGGTTCGGAGGTGGTCTCCTGTCTGGCGCGGCCCCTTGGTGCCTAACGCCCCACTCTCCTTACCCCAATCCAAGCAAAAGGCTTGCCGTATTCTCTTATCGGCACAAAGACGATCTGGCTGCAGTGTTTTATCAATGGGTTGGCAGCAGCATCCTGGGGATTACCCACTGCACTTGACCTCGCGGGCGGAAGCAGTTTGCCACATGCCAGACAACCGTCATTTTTTCATTGCAAAATGCGACTCATAATGGGCCATTCACCCCCTTGCCTCCTTTTCATCATCACCAAAATGGTCATTTTTACGGCGCTGTCGCCAAAGTCAGACACTTTTTCATGGTGGCTGTTTTTTGACCTTGTCACCGGCTGTCGCACTCTCGTCCCTCTCGCCTTGTCCGCTGCAGCGGCTATGACAAGATGGCGCCAGATTGGAACAGCTCGAATGGATATTGCAGGAGAACAACAACATGAACAGATCCATGATGGCAGGTATCGGTATTGGCGTCGCTTCCGCACTGGCGCTGTCGGCGGCGGCCAGTGGCTCGCTCTTTACACCGACCCCCACCTTTGCCGAGGTGATTGCCAGCAAGCCGGTCACAGAGACCATCCAGACTCCGCGTCAGGAGTGTCGCAACGTCACGCTCACCCACCGCAAACCGGTGCAGGATGAGAACAAGATCCTCGGCACCGTGGTTGGCGCCGCGCTGGGTGGTGTGCTCGGCCACCAGTTTGGCGGTGGCAGCGGCAAGAAGGTTGCGACTGCCGCCGGAGCGGTTGCGGGTGGCTACGCCGGCAATCAGGTGCAAGGCAATATGCAGGCGGGCGACACCTATACCACCACCGAGCAGCGCTGCAAGACAGTGCAGGATAGCAGTACCCGCACTATCGGCTATGACGTGACCTACCGCCTAGCCGGTCAGGAGGGGGTGATCCGGATGAAACAGGCTCCCGGCCCCACCATTCCGGTCAAGGATGGCAAACTGGTGATCGAGCCGCAAAAAGGGTAATCAACCCGGTTAACGACTCAAAGAGAGAAGGCCCGCCTCTTGCGAGACGGGCCTTTGGTTTTATCGCTTGTTACGCGGCTTTTGTCACCGAAGGGGCAAACTGCTGCTCAACCCTTGCAGCACCTCTTCACCGCCCGCACCACGTTCTGATAACCGGTACAGCGGCAGAGGTTGCCTGACAGCCCGCGACGGATCTCCGCATCGGTCAGCGGACGGCGCTCGGTCTTGTCGAGCAGGGCGGCGCTCGCCATCACGAGGCCCGGGGTGCAAAAACCGCACTGCACCGCCCCCTCGTCGATAAAGGCCTGTTGCACGTCGGAGAGTTCGTTACCTTTGCGCTCTCCCTCCACGGTGCGAATGGATTTGCCATCGGCCCACACCGCCAGATAGAGGCAGCTGTCGATAGCCGTGCCATTCACCCGCACGGTACAGGCGCCGCACTCACCGACACTGCACCCCTCTTTCACACTGATAAGCCCCTGCCCACGCAGGAAGTGGAGCAGCGACATGGTGGGCGACACCGCATAGGAGTAGGGTTTTCCGTTGATCTCGCACTGGATCTCTACGGCGGGACAGCTTTGCGGTTGCATCATAGGATCTTGCCTCCGGCACGTTCTACTGCGCAGGCGACCACCCGCTGCGCCAGGGTTTTGATAAGGTGCAGGCGAAACTCCTTCTCTGCCCGCCAGGAGGATCGCGGCGCCACATCGGCTACCACCGCCTCGGCAATCGCTGCCAGTGTGGCGCGAGTCAGTTGTTGCCCTTCGGCCGCCGCTTCCGCGTGCGGCGTGCGCACCGGTGTCGGTGCCGCCACCCCATAGGCCAGCCGCAGGCGCTTGAAGTGACCATCCTCAATCTGGCAGTAGGCGGCGCAGCCGATGGTGGCGATATCCATGGCATCGCGCATGGCGTATTTGAAGTAGTGGGAGCCTACCTGGGGGTGCGCGTCCGGGGCAAAGTGAAACGCCACCAGGATCTCCGCCGGTTGCAGCGCCACCTTGCCGGGGCCGGTATGAAATCCGGCTATGGGGATGCGGCGCGTACCATTGGGTCCGGCGATTTCCAGCTCAGCTTCCAGCGCGACTGTAGGCGCCGCCGAGTCGGCACTGGTGGCGCCGTTGCAGATGTTGCCACCATAGGTGGCGACGTTGCGGATCTGCGGGCCGGCGATGGTAGCGGCCGCCTCGGCCAGCATCGGCAGGCGGCGCTGCACCAGCTCGTTTTCGATGAGCTCGGTAAAGGTGGTGCCAGAGCCGATACGGATCGATCCATCAGGCAGCTCACTCACCCCTTTGAGCTCGGGCAAGTCGTGAATATCGACGATATGGCGATAGGCGGCGTTGAGGTGATGCAGCTGGATCATCACATCGGTGCCACCGGCCAAGAGACGCGCCTCGGGGTCAGCCTGACGCAGGGCGACCGCCTCGGCCACACTGTGCGCCTTGTAGTAACGGGCAATATCAAACATGGTGTTGCTCCTCCCCTGCTCCCTCGCCAATCAGACCCGCCGCGACAAACTCCCGAAACAGGGTCTTGGGGGTGATAGGCAGCTCGTTGATGGCGACGCCGGTCGCCATTCGAATGGCGTTACGGATTGCGGGGCCCGGCGAGATGATGGGCGGTTCCCCCAGTGATTTGTGGCCATAGACCGACTGGGGCTCATAGGTCTGCACGAAGTCACATTCAAGCTCCGGCAAATCCAGCATGGTGGGGAACTTGTAGTCGAGCAGGTTGGGATTGCGCACCACGCCGCTCTTGGCATCGATGATCATCTCCTCGAACAGGGACCAGCCGATCCCCATCCCCATGCCGCCATGCACCTGTCCCTCCGCCAGTTGCGGGTTAAGGATCTTGCCCGCATCGTGCAGGTTAATGATGCGATTGATAGTCACCTTGCAGAGATCGATATCGACGCTGAGATCGACAAAGGTGCAGCCAAAGCTCGGCGGGTTGGTGGTGGTCTTGTGGGAGACCTCGGAGGTGATCTGACCGCCGATAGTGAGGTGGTAGTAGGCGTTGACCGACACTTCGGCGACGCTGATCAACACCTTGTCCGGCGCACCGGCCAGCACCACGTAGCCGTCGATCAGGGTGAGGGATCCTACATCCTGATGACAGAGCTGGGCCGCCAGCGACAAAATGCGGGCCCGCAACTGCAGCGCCGCCTGATGGATGGCAGGGGCCGCCACATAGCTCTGGCGCGAGGCGAACGAGCCCGGGTCATAGGCGGTGATGTCGGTATCCTGAGTCGAAATGACTCGGATCTGCTCAAACGGAATGCCCAACGTCTGGGCCGCCATCTGGGCAAAGACGGTATCCGACCCCTGCCCTATCTCGGTGGCACCGATCTGCAGATTGACGGTGCCATCCTGATTGAGCAGCATGCGGGCGCCGGCAATTTCGACCCCCACCGGATAGGTGTTGGAGCCGTAGCTAAAGCACGCCACCCCGATGCCACGCCGCACCCGGCTTGCCGGATCCTGCGCCAAGCACTCGGCCTTGAGCCGATCCCACTCGAACTGCTCGCGACCACGCAGCAGGCAGTCCGGCAACCCGGCGCTGTAGATGGTCTTCTGGTTGACCTGATTGACATCCCCCTCGCGCGCCACGTTGGCGATCCGCACATAGAGCGGATCCAGCCCCAGTTCGGCGCAGGCATCATCCAGCATGCACTCGAGGGCAAAAATCACCTGGGGCGCGCCGTAACCGCGCATGGCACCAGCGGTGGGCAGGTTGCTGTAGAAGGTTTTGGCGTCGTAGCCAAAGGCGCTGCGCGGATAGAGGTAGCTGATCTTGTTGCCCCCGGCGCTGGCGATGGAGTGGCCGTGGGAGGCATAGCCGCCGGTGTTGGAGAGCACGTCGAGCTGATAGCCCTTGAGGGTGCCGTCGCGGTTGAGGCCCATCTTGCCATCGATGGCAAAGCCGTGGCGGGTGCGGGAAGCAAAAAAACACTCTTCCCGGCTCAGAGTCACCTTGACCGGCACGCCGCCGAGCTTGTAGCTCAGAAACGCCGCCATCGGCTCTTCCAGCACATCCTGCTTGTTGCCAAAACCGCCGCCCATATAGGGCTTGATCACCCGCACGCTCGACCAGGGCAGACCGAGGGATTTGGCCACCCGGCTGCGCACAATCTGGGGGATCTGGGTGCTGCTGACCACTATGATGTGGTCCGGCTGATCCATATAGGCGTAGCAGGTCACCGTCTCCAGATGGCAATGCTGTACCACCGGCGTCTGATAGTGCGCCTTGAACTGCAGATCCGCTGTTGCGATTACCTGTTCCGGCTCACCCGCCCGGATCTGGCTTTGCCGCAGCAGGTTGCCATTCGGATGGATGGGATAAGCATCCTCGGCCAGCGCACTGTGGGCATCCGTCATCACCGGCAGCGGCTCGTAGGTCACCTTGACCAGGGCGGCAGCCTTCTCGGCCACCAGCGGATCGCGCGCCACCACGATGGCGACGCCATCACCAAAGTGACGCACATGGTCGGTGAGCAGACGCCGGTCTTTCACATCCCGCTTGGCCTCATCGAGGGACCAGGCGTGGCCGGCAGTGCGAAAACAGGTGGTAGGCACATCCTCGTGGGTAAACACGGCCTCGACCCCGTGCAGCGCCAGCGCCTCGCTGGCGTCGATGGCAAGCACCTTGCCGTGGGCGATATTGCTGCGCACGTACTTGGCGTGGCGCATGCCGAGCATGATGTTGTCATCGGTATAACGGGCACTGCCGGTCACCTTGGCCTCGGCATCCACCCGCTTGAGCGGTAATCCTATGGACATGATCAAGTCCTTTTTCAGGGAAGAAAAATCCAGAACCGGGATAAAAAACAGCAAGATATGCGCCTGTTTCCCCCTCTCGCCCCAGCGATGGAAAGAAGTGTGAAGAGGATCCCATCTGTCTCCCTTTTTCTGGCCGGCAAGGTGCCTGCCGGAGATGAAGCAGCAGCCCCCGATGCAACCAGTTCCCGCAGCGCTATCAATCTGGTAAGGGGATTTATCAAAATGGTACGGGGTGAAAATCAAAGGAACATGCAGGTTTGGCAAAGAAAAGCGGGGCTGCCGATGGCAGCCCCGAAACGGGCGGGTTATCCCTAAATAGCCCACCCCCCAGCATAGAAAATCACCAGCGCCAGGGCGATGATGACAGTGCCCGTATTGAGCTTGTGCCACTCCTTGGAGCAGATGCGGCCAATTACCAGCGCGCTGAAGCCCAGCATGATGCCGGTGACGATGTTGCAGGTGAGCACGATAAAGACGGCGCACAGCAGACCGGACATGGCCCCGACGAAGTCACTGAAATCGAGTTTGGTGACGTTGCTCAGCATCAGGAGACCCACATACATCAGTGCCGGTGCGGTGGCATAGGCCGGCACCAGATAGGAGAGCGGCGCCAGAAACAGCATCAGCAGGAAGAGGCCACCCACCACGCTAGCGGTGAGGCCGGTCTTGCCCCCCGCCGCCGTGCCCGCCGCCGATTCGATATAGACGGCGGCTGGAGATGCCCCCACCAGACCGGAGAAGATGCTGCTCACCGAGTCGGCGCTCAGCGCCTTGCCGCTGTTGATGATGTGGCCATCCTTATCCAGCAGATTGGCCTGCCCCGCAACGGCGCGAATGGTGCCGGTGGCATCAAACACCGCGGTCATCACCAGTGCCAGCACACTTGGCAACACCAGCGGCGAGAGCGCCCCCATGATGTCCAGACTGAAGATAAGAGACTTGCCCTGATCGTCGGAGAGACTCGGCAGAGCGAACAAACCCTGATACTTCACCGCCGGGTCAAAAATTAGACCGAAGATGGAGATGGCGATGATCACCAGCAGGATCCCGCCCGGGACTTTGAGCTTCTCCAGGCCGAAGATCACTGCAAGACCGAGCAAGGTCATGATGACTGGCATCGAGGTAAAGGCCCCCAGCGCGACCGGCAGCCCCTCGAGCGGGTTCTTGATCACCAGCCCGACCCCGTTGGCCGCGATCAGCAACAGGAAGAGGCCGATACCGATACCGGTGCCATGGGCAATCCCCATCGGCAGGTTGTCGAGGATCCAGCTACGCACCCCTGTCACCGAGATGGCGGTAAACAGCACCCCCATCAGGAAGACGGCCCCCAGCGCCACCGGAATGGGGATCTGCTGCCCCAGCACCAGACTGAAAGCGGTAAAGGCGGTGAGCGAGATGGCGCAGCCGATAGCCATCGGCAGCTTGGCCCATAGCCCCATCAACAATGAACCACACCCCGCCACCAGACAGGTGGCGACAAACACGGCGCCCGGTGGAAACCCTGCCTTGCCGAGCAGGCCGGGCACCACGATCACCGAATAGACCATGGCAAGAAAGGTGGTGAGCCCGGCCAGCACCTCCTGTCTGACGTTGCTGCCCCGCTCGCTGATCATGAAATAGCGATCGAGAGCAGTGAGCTGTTGCTGGTGTGATGCGGTCTTGCCGGTGTCTTGACTGGCCAGCCCTTCCACGCTGTTTGTCCTGCTGTTTGCTTGGGTCATACCCAACTCCTTCACAAGCGCCTGAATGTTTCATCACGAAATGGCGACAGGATCTGTGGATCTGCCATTGCACACGGAAGGTGCAACTCAGAGACCAGGGCTGGCAGCGCCAATCAAACGTTTGCCTTGCTGATCAAAAAACCGGGCCATTTCAGGTTGGTCATCAGGGGGGCGCCCTGATGTATCGCGGCGCTGGCGCCCCGAGCGGGCACGCCAGCCTCCGTATTCGTGGCAGAGCGGCGATCTTGCTGCCCTGCCCGGTTTATTCTCCCTAACCCCGTTCGTGGACCAGCTGACCATCCACATAAGTGCGGTAGATGGCTCTGTCATCACCCAACGTCAGCAGCACAAAGAGCTTGTCGCGCAAGGTGGTGGAGTTGTCATAACGCAGTTGCTGCAGCGGGGTGGCGACCGGGTCGAGCACCACGAAATCCGCCTCCTTGCCTACCGCAAAGCTGCCGATCTTCTCGTCCAGCCCGAGCGAATGGGCGCCGCCCAGGGTCGCCAGATAGAAAGCCTGATAGGCCGAGAGGCGCTCACCCTGCAACTGCATCACCTTGTAGGCTTCGTTGAGGGTCTGCAGCATGTTGAAGGTGGTACCCGCGCCGATGTCGGTGCCCATCCCCACTTTCACCTGCTTGCGCCACGCTTTGTGCAGCTTGAACAGGCCGCTGCCGAGATAGAGGTTGGAGGTGGGACAAAACGCGATAGTGGAATTGGTCTCTTTCAGACAATCCCACTCCTGCTCTTCCAGATGGACGCAGTGGGCAAAGACGCAGTTGTGGCCGGTCAGCCCATGCTGGTGATAGACGTCGAGATACCCCTTGTGCGCCGGGAAGAGGGATTTCACCCAGGCGATCTCATCCTTGTTCTCGCATAAATGGGTGTGTAGATAGGTTGTGGGAAACTCTTCGCGAAGCCGCCGCGCCATCGCCAGCTGCTCGGATGTCGAAGTGGGTGCAAATCTTGGTGTGATGGCATATAGAAGTCGACCGTTACCATGCCAGCGATCAATGAGCTGCTTGCTCTGTTCATAGCTGCTCTCGGCGGTATCGAGCAGATAGTCGGGCGCATTGCGATCCATCATCACCTTGCCCGCGATCATCCGCATATTGATGCGACTGGCCGCCTCGAACAGGGCATCCACCGACTCGGGGTGAACGGTGCCGAACACCAGCGCCGTGGTAGTGCCGTTACGCAGCAACTGCTTGATAAAGAAGGTGGACATCTCGCGGGCATACTCGAGATCGTTGTAACGCCGCTCGGCCGGGAAGGTGTGGCGGTTTAGCCACTCCAGCAGCTGCTCGCCATAGGCACCCACCATCTCGCTCTGAGGATAGTGAATGTGGGTGTCGACAAAGCCCGGCACTATCATCTTGCCGCGATAATCGCGCACCCGCACCTCGGCCGGAATGCGATCTTTCCCCTCCTCCCACTCACCGAACCAGTCGATGCAGCCGTTGCGAATGATCAGCAGACCATCCTCGATAAGACGGGCGTTGGACTCAATCTCCTCGGGCTGCTCCACCACCCGGGTGATGTCGAAGAAGCTGCCGCGCACGGCTTTGACGGAGTTGTCGTATTTCATACCTCGTTCCCCTACTTTTTATTGTTCTGTTGTGACCATCAAACCCGTTCGATCTGGACGGCGGCGACCGGTTTGGCATCGGCCAGCGCCTCTTCATCGCGGCGGTTCGCGGTACTGACAGGACGGGCCGTGAAGGTCACGTCCGGTTTGTCGCTCAGCTGGATCACCTCTACCGCATCGGCGGTCTTGAGCGCTTTGGCAGCAGCCTTTGCCTTGCGGGTGCGGCTCTGGGGCAATACCAGATTCATGATGATGGCAGTGATACCGCCGGCGCAGATGGGATTCTCCACCAGCACATAAATGGCATCGGGCAAGACTCTGAATACGCTCGGGTCGTAGGAGACACCGAGCCCCAGCCCCAGCGAGGTGGCGACGATCAGGGTCTCCCGTCGATCCATGCCGTGGGTCAGGATGATCCGGCAACCGGCGATGGCAATCATGGAGAACATCAGGGTCATGGCCCCGCCCAATACCGGGGACGGGATAGTAGTAAAGAAGCGGCCAACCACCGGGAAGAGCCCCATGATCACCAGGATCATGGCGATGAACTTGCCGACATGGCGCGACGCCACCCCGGTCATCTGGATCACCCCGTTGTTCTGGGAGAAGGTCGTCAGCGGCAGTGAGCCCAGCGCCGAGGCGATCACCGATACCAGCCCATCTGCCAGCACGCCACCGGAGAGGCGGCGGGTATACTCCTCCCCCTCCACCGGACGATGGGAGACGATGGCGGTAGCAGTCAAGGCACCGACCGCCTCCAGCACGCTCAGCAGATAGATGGTGCCAGCCACCAGGAAGGCGCCGAAATCAAAGGAAAAGCCATATTTGAACAGCATGGGGACAGTCACCACCGGCAGCCCCTGCAACACGGAGAAGTCCACCATCCCGAGCATGATGGAGGCGATATACCCCACCAGCAGGCCGATGGCGATTCCCCCCATTCGCAGCAGGGGGCTCTTGCAGCAGTTGAAGCCAATCACTACCGCCAGTACCAGCAGGCCGACACCGATGTTTTCATAGTTGCCGAAGGTGCCGCTGCTCTTGGCCGCCATGCCACCGGCAAAGTCGATAATGCCGACCTTGATGAGGCACAGGCCAATCATCAGCACCACAATGCCGCTCACGGTCGGGGTGATCACCCGGGTCAGATAGGGCAGCACGAACGATGCCCCCATCACCAGAAAGGCCCCGACAAAGGAGATCCCCATCAGGGAGGAGATGATTTGAGCCTCGTCGATCCCCTCTTTGCCCATGGCGGTCCCGATCGAGATCATCACGGTGACGAACGAGAAGTTGACCGACTGAATGGAGAGAAGGCCCGAACCGATGGGGCCATAACGGTTGACTTGCAACCAGGTACCGATGCCCGATGCAATCATCGACATCGACACCAGATAAGTGGTGATCTCTTGCGAGAGATTAAGGGCCGCCCCCACGATAAGGGCAGGTGCAACCATGGGAACCAGAATGGCCAGCAGATGGGTCACCGCCCCGACCAGGGATTGGCCAAAGGGGGGCTGATCTTCCAAGGCATAGATCAGGTCAGAGTCCTTGCGCGATTTCTCAGACATCCTTCATTACTCCGGTGTATCGAACACGATCCAATAACCCCGATGCATCACACCCCACAGTGACCCGGGTTTATCCGGCAGGCGGAGTCTGCTCCGCCTGCCGGTCTCTGCCGTTTTATGACTACAGCTTGCCCAGCTCGCGCAGGATCTGCTCCGGCGTGAAGTGCCACTTGCGCAACCAGACACCACAGGCGTCGTGGATGGCGGTGGCGATGGCAGGCGCCGCGCCGTTGACACCGATCTCCGAGATGGACTTAGCGCCGTAAGGGCCGACCTTGTCGTCACTCGGTACCAAGAAGGCCCGAAAATCGCGCGGAATGTCGCCAATCTTGGGCGCGCCATAGCTCTTCAGATCCCGGGTCAGCGGAATGCCCTTGCTGTCGTAGCAGATCTCTTCGGTCATGGTGTGGCCGATGGCCCGCATGGTCGCCCCGTAGATCTGGCCGAGCGCCAGCTCCGGGTTGATGGGGGTGCCGCAGTCGAGCAGGGCGTAGAACTTGTCGAGCCGGATCTCGCCGGTTCTGACGTTGACCGCCACCTCGGCGAAGTTGGCCCCGTACGGGAAGGCAAGCTCCGAAGTGATGTAGCTGGCGGTGCCCACCAGAATGCCGAAGCCGGTACCGGTCTCGGCCTTGTGGGCCAGCTTGGCGAGGCTAACCTCCCCCAGCTTGCCGCGCACCACGCCCGGGAACGCCAGCTCAACATCGGATACCGGCTCGCCCAACATGGCGGCACCGTGGAACAGGATCTTCTCCTTGAGGTTCTCGGCCGCCTTCTTGGCCGCGTTGCCGGAGAAGCAGGTACCTGACGAGGCGTAAGCCCCCTTGTCGAACAGGGCGTGGTCGGTGTCGCCGGAGATGACATGCACATCCCCGAGCGGGCAATGCAGCACTTCAGCGGTCAGCTTGGCCACCACGGTATCGAGGCCAGTGCCGATATCGGCGCCACCGGAGTGGACGATAAAGGTGCCGTCCGATTCCAGCTTGACCATGCAGTTGGCCTGATCGATATCCGGGATCCCCGATTTCTGCATGATGATGGCGACGCCACGACCGATGCGCCAATCCCCGTCAGCGGGTTTGGGGCTGTCCCAGGCAATCAGCTCGCGGCCCTGTTTGAGGATGGGCTCGAGGGCACAGCTGGCCGCGTGTGGCACCGAGGTTGGCATCTTGCCCTCGCCGATGGCACCCAGCACCTTGAGGATGTCCCCTTCATGCACCCGGTTGTGCTCCACCATGTCGAGCTGATCGATACCCAGTTTCTCGGCAAGCTCCGCAATGGCCATGGTCAGCGCGAAGTTGCCCTTGGGCGCGCCATAACCCTGATAGGCGCCAGTCGGGCAGATGTTGCTGTAGTAGGTGTTGACGGTAAAGCGCACGTTGTCGCACGGATAGAGCGGCAAAGAGAGCGCCGGGCCGTTGCTCGGCACCGTCAATGAGTGGTTGCCGTAAGGGCCGGTGTTGGCACGAAAATCCATCTCGATGGCGGTGATGGTGCCATCTTTCTTGGCCCCCACTTTCACCTTCACCTTGGCCACATGGCGGGAGGTGTTGCTGATGAACTCCTCTTCACGGGTGTAGCGGAAGGTAACCGGACGACCGGTGACCTTGGTCGCCCAGGCGCACACCTCTTCCAGCAGGATATCCTGCTTGGAGCCAAAGCCGCCCCCTACCCGCTCCTTGATCACATGCACCTGGTGCTGCTTCATGCCGACGATGCGCGCCACCTGACGGCGCACGTGCCACGGCACCTGAGTGGAGGCGTGAATGACCAGACGATCGCCATCCATATAGGTGAAGCAGATGTGCGGCTCGGTCGGGCACTGCTGGGCCTGGGTCGATTCGTAGGTGCGCTCGACAATCTCGTCCGCCTCGGCAAAGCCTTTGGCCACATCGCCGATCTGGCCATGGACGCTGGCGGCCAGGTTCTCGTGCGGACGGGAACCGATGGGGAAGTTGATGATCATGTGCTCGTCACCGCGGCGCACCGAGCAGGCGTTCTGCTGCTCGAGATCCGCCGGCGCGCCGGCCATGTAGACGATGGGCTCGTCGTGGACCAGCGGCGCATTGGGGGCCATCGCCTCGTCAATGCTCATGACCGCCGGCAACACCTGATACTCGACCTCGATGAGTTTCAGCGCGGCCAATGCGATGGCTTCGCTCTCGGCCACCACGGCGGCAACACGATCACCTACGTGACGCAGCTTGCGGCCGAACATGCGGCGATCGAGCGGTGACGGCTCGGGTGCGCTCTGGCCACCCGGGGTGTAGTAGATATCTGGGCAGTTGAGGTGAGTGATGACATGCACCACCCCCGGCATGGCTTCGGCGCGGCTCACGTCGAGTTTGGTGATCACCGCATGGGGATGGGGGCTGCGCAGCATCTTGATGACCAGCGCATCCTCGGTGACCCGATCCTCCACGTAGCAGGGTTTGGCCTGTACCATCTTGGCGGCGTCAACCTTGGGGCAGCTCTTGCCGATGTGGCGCAGGTCGTCACGAAACTCGGGGGCAATCTGGCACAGGTAATCGGGATCCTTCATCCGTGAACTGGCAAGCTCGATAGCCTGATAGAACTGCTGGTAGCCGCCGTCCCGGTGAAACAGGCCCGAGAGCGCGTCGTCGATTTGATCACGGGTCGGTTCGGAATGGCGATCAAGCAGGTCGGTGACGATGAGCGCCGCAGCCGGATCGTTGTAGCCGGACTGCACCACGCCCACGTCCACCATCGCCTGCTGTACCAGACTGAGCTGGTTCCAGCTGCCCAGCGACTCGGCGGTGCGCACCTGCGCCCCATCCAGTTGTGCGGCGATCAGCAGGGAGGCGTTGATCACCTTGCCGTTGAAGAGAATGGCATCTGAGCCAGCAAAGCCAAAACCGTCGTCGCTGTTGCGCACCGAGTGCATCCGGCACTGGTTGAACAGCACCCGCTGGGCATTCTCGCCAGCCGGGGTAATGACGGTGCGCAGGGCACCGTTCAGTGTGAAGTTGAGTTCCATCATGCCTGTACCTCCTGCTGCTGGCACTCGACCAGCAGATCCGCCACCACTACCCCGCTGATATAGCGCTTGTAGGTCACGCTGCCGCCGAGATCCTCGCGCGGTGCAACCAGCTCGCTCACGGCCGCCTCCAGCGCGGCATCGTGCAGATCGCGGCGCTCCAGATCACGCAGGCGCATCGGCTGCGGCGTAACGCCAGCAACGGCGACCCGCATCTCGCCAAGGGCATCAAGGGCCACCGCGGCGGTCATTACCGCCAGACCGTCGGCGTTACGGCTGATGCGGCGAGTGGCGCAGCGCAGCGCGGGCTCCGGCAACACCACCCCCAGCACCAGCTCCTTGCGCTGGCCCGCCAGATAGGTATCGATGGGTTGCAGCTGGTTGTTCTCCAGCACCACCACGGCTTCGAGGACCAGCAGTACCGGCAGCAGCGGGGAGTCCTGCTGCTGGCAGGCAATCTCGCCGCCGAGTGTGGCCTGATTGCGCACATGGCGGGAATAGACAAACCCCAGCGCCTCGCACAGGGCGGCCGGGGTACGGGGGTCGTCTTTGAGGGCTTGCAGGGTGACGGTGGCACCGATGTGGAGTTGACCGTGCTGCTGCTCAATCTGGCCAAGTCCGAGCTTGTCCAGCGAGATGGCGACCTTCTTGTCGGTGCGGGTCGGGGCTGCGTTGAGCTTGCTGCCGCCCCCCATGTAGACGGCGTCGTTGCCAAAGCGGGCCTTGAGTTCCAAAGCCTGACCCAGTTGTTCGGGTCGGAAGAATTGCTCAATCATGTGTCGTCCTTACTCTTGCAGCCCGCCGCCGGGCAAATCCACAGGGCGGGCAAT
Organism: Aeromonas sp. FDAARGOS 1410; assembly: GCF_019048745.1. Taxonomy (NCBI): domain Bacteria; kingdom Pseudomonadati; phylum Pseudomonadota; class Gammaproteobacteria; order Aeromonadales; family Aeromonadaceae; genus Aeromonas; species Aeromonas sp. FDAARGOS 1410. The sequence continues at coordinate 2,827,756 of NZ_CP077401.1, forward strand.
CCAGTCCAAACGTGCGGAGGGGGCCTCAGGCCAGCTGATCCATCCGTTGCCACAGGCGGCTCGCCACCTTGCTGGCCTGCTGATAAATGGGCTCGACGTCAAAGGCGAACTCGCGATCCTGATAGACCATGCGTCCCTCGACCATCACGCTGTTGACCGAGGATGAGCCCATACCGAAGGCGAGATGGCCGCCGAGGTTGCGCGGCGCCAGCGGGGTCGGTGCGGCGTAGTCGCAGATGGTGAGGTCGGCCTTGTAACCCGGCTCCAGGCGGCCAAATTTGGCGCCGAAGTTGCGCTCCAGCAGGGTGTTGCCGTTCCAGAGGAAGCGGGCAAAGCTGTCAGGCCAGAGCGATCCGCCGGCATCCTTGTGCTTGAAGTAGGCAAACTTGAGCTCTTCGAGCATGTCGGAGCCGATACCATCGGTGCCAAGCGCCAGATTGCGATACTCCGGCAGGTGCATGTTGTAGCCCACATGATTGTTCATGTTGGAGCGGGCGTTATGTACCAGGAAGGCATCGCGGCTGTTGAGCAGTTCGATGTCAGCCGGGCTCAGGTAGATGCCGTGGGCGATCAAGGTCTTGCTGTCGACAAGGCCAAACTCGTCCAGCCGGGCGATGGGCTCCTTGCCATAGTGGTGGTGACCGTGGGCCATGTCGTAGCGGTCTTCCGCCACATGGATATGCAGACCACGACCGGTAACCTGTACCGCTTCGCGCAGCATGGCCAGCCCCTCGTCGGGTACGGTGAAGGGGGCGTGAGCGCCGATATGGGCCTCCACCAGATAGGGTTCGCTCCCCTTGGCTTTGGCCGCATCGATCTGTTGGGCGAACAGGATGTTCTCCTCCACCCCGGCCTGCAGCTCGGCGAGGCCGCCGTTGCGATCCGTGGTCTCGAAGCAGGTCATGCCACGCAGACCCGCCTCCATAAACCCTTTGCGCAGCACATTCAGGGAGCCCTTGATGAAGTTGGGCGAAGCGTGGTGGTCGATCACCGCACTGCAACCGCTCTTGATCGCTTCCAGCGAGCAGATGAGGCCGCTGTAGTAGAGGGACTCTTCATCGAGCGCCCGATCGAGCCGCCACCAGAGATTTTTCAGGGTGGAGATAAAATCCGGGCAGGGGGCGATATTGGCCATGATCCCCCGCGACAGGCCGGAGTAGAAGTGGTTGTGGGCACAGACGATACCCGGCATCACCAGCTTGCCGCCCATCTCCCGATAGTTGGCCTCCGGGTAGAGGGCCCGCAGATTGGGCCCCACCGCTTTGATAAGCGATCCTTCGATGGCGATATCCACCCCTTCCAGTACCCGGGTCGGCTCCAGCTGGACAGCGGTGACGTTCTTCAGAATAAACATGGTTTGCTCCTTCGCTTATTCGTGGTTCGCTCAGGCCTCGACGGCCCCCAGCAGGTAGTGGTGATGAGCATGGACATGGCTGATGATCCGGCACATGTCGCCAAGGGCCGCTGGCGCATCCTTGATCCGGCTCTGGGCGTCTATGGTCAGGCGATAGGTCTCGCCATCCTGACGCACCCGCAGTTCGCCACCGTCAGCCAGATAGAAACCGGGGTTGCGGCTGTTGTCGAAATCCTCGGGCAGGCTGAAGATGGTGACCTTGTCCTGATAGGGCTTGCCCTGCCACGGGCAGAACTGGGCGCAGTTGCCACATTCGTTGCAATAGGCATCCAGGTGCAGGGTCTGGAACTGATCCTTGAAGCCCGGCACCGCGATGGCGACGTTGGCCCGGTTGGGGCAGACATCCACGCACTTGCTGCAGAGGTAGTTGCACTCGAGGCAACGGTGCGCCTCTTGCGCCACGAAGGCATCGCGTTCGCTCTTGTCAACCATGGTGACGGCGATGCTCCCTTTGCGGCGGTAGATCTCATCCTTGCCCGACGGCTGGATGGTCACTTCGCTCTGCTGGCTGGCGATATGCTCGCGAGAGAGCACAAGATCCGCGGCGCGGCGGGCACCACCGATGGCACCGACGATGGAGGACGGGCCGCTCTGCACGTCACCGATGAGGAATACGTTGCGACGGCTGGTTTCGCCGGTCTGGCCATCCACCTCGGGCCAGCCATCGTTGCCAAGAGGAATGCCCATGGCTTTGAGCACCTCGCAGTCAGGCTGCTCGCCGATGGCGGTGATCAAGGCATCCATCTGCATCACTTCGGTCTGCTCGGTGGGCACCGGACGGCGGCGGCCCTGCTCGTCAGGATCCCCCAGTGCCATCATCCGCACAGTGAGCTTGCCATCTTTCTCAAAGCGTTCCGGATTGGTGAGGAAGCAGAAACGCACCCCATCCTCCACCGCTTCCAGATACTCCTCGCGATAGGCGGGCATCTCTTTTTCGCTGCGACGGTAGATAACGGTCACATCGCTGACACCGGGCACCTTGAGGGCGGCGCGGGCACAGTCCATGGCGGTGTTGCCGGCACCGATCACTGCCACATGGCGGCCCAGCGACAGCGGTTTGCCCTGATTGAAGCTGCGCAGGAAATGGAAGGATTTGTAAATCCGCTCGTGACCCCCCTCGAGGCGCATGCCGCCATTCTTGTCGGCGCCGATGCCGACGAAAACATAGCTAAAGCCCTGGGCATGCAGCTTGTCGACGGTGAGCGCCGGATCGCAGCCAAACTCGAACTTGACCCCGTGGGCGGCAACAAAGTCGATGTCATGCTGGATAAGTTCGGCCGGAATGCGGAACTCGGGGATAATGTGTTTAACCACGCCACCGGCATCCGCTTCGCGCTCGAACACGGTGACCGGATGACCGGCGCGGGCCAGGAAGTAACCGGCGGAGAGACCAGCCGGGCCGGCGCCAATCACCGCGACCGGGTGCTTGTCACCACTGCCGGCCGGTTTGTGCCAGCGGGCCTTGTACCCTTCCCAGCCCCGCTCCAGCGCCACTTTTTTCAGCTCGCGGATGTTGAGCGCGCTGTCGTAGTCGAGACGGGTGCAGTTGTACTGGCACTGGTGATCGCAGATGTGGCTGGTGATGGCAGGCAAGGCGTTGCGCTGATAAATCAGCTCAAGGGCTGCCACATACTCCCCCTCGCCCATCAAGCGAATGTACTCGGGGATATCCTGATGCACGGCGCAGGCGGTGACGCAGGGCGCCACGTAACAGTCGGTCAGCGGCAGGCCGCCACCCACTTCTATGCGGTCCTCGGACTTCCACTCCTTCTGGGTGTAATCCATGGTGAGGGCCTTGGCGGCAAGCGCCTCCAGCTTGGCCACGTCCACCTGACTCATGCCCCAGCTGTCAGAAGCGTCGATCTCTTTGAGGCACTCGATCTGGCGCAGGTAGCCACCCGGTTTGAGCAGGTCAGTGGCCATGGTGATGGGACGGATACCGGTCTCGAAGATCTCGGCGATGTTGAACTTGCTGGCGCCGCCCGAGTAGGAGATGGGCAGCTTGCCATCGAAGGCGCGGGACAGCACGGCGGCCACGTTGATGGAGAGCGGGAACAGCGCACGGCCGGACATATACATCTCATCGCCGGGCAGTGCCCCTTTGCGGTTGATGGTGCCAAGGGTATTGGTGAGTTTCACCCCGAAGGTGAGCCCCTTCTCGGCCCCCAGCGCCATCAGACGGGTCAGCATCGCCTTGGCCTGATCCAGCTTGAGGTCGTGATCGAACGACTCTTCGCTCAGACCAATGTAATCAAAGCCGCAGGTATCGAGGATCTCGCGCACCCGCGGGTAGCCCAGCAGGGTCGGATTCAGTTTGACGAAGGTGTTGAGCCCCTTCTCTTCCAGCATGTAGCGACAGATGGCCTCTATCTCGTTGGGCGGGCAGCCATGCATGGTAGAGAGGGTAACGCCGTGCACCAGATTGGCCGGGATGTGCTCCACCAGCTGTTGCAGGCGATCGCGCCGCGACCCCAGTCCCAGCTCGGCGATAAACTGCTCGTCGGCCACCAGCTCGCGCAGCACCTGCTGGTACTCGGCAAATTTCGGATTGCTACTGGCATCCATCAGGCTGTGGATGAACTGCTGCATCGGTGGCTGTTTGATGCCATCGAGGTTGTAACCCACGCTCATGTTGAAGATGAAGGACTTGGCCTCTCCGTCGAGACGGGGGTCGAACACCTCCTCCAGCAGATAGAGGGCAAACCAAGCCTTCAGATACTCGTCAAACGCCTTGGGCAGGGTGAACTCGGTAGACCACTCGGTGTTGAAGCACTCGTCTTCGGCGTCGATGCAGGGCTTTTCCAGTTCGAGACGGTCCAGGATCTGCACCGTCTTGAGCTCGATAAAGCGCCCGCCAGTCAGCCAGGAGGTGACGATGTTCTGGGCCAACTGGGTATGGGGGCCGGCTGCCGGGCCGATGGGGGTCTCGCAGGTTTCACCGAACACCTTGATCTTGCGCTCGTCCTGCTTGCGATAAAATTGTGCGGCGGGAATACCGAAAATGCTCTGACTCTCTTTATATTCCGCAAAAATACGGGTCAGAAGGTTCTTGAAGGGAACGGGTCGCATAATATCGCCCATGGCTATCTCCTTGCAGCTGTTCTGCTCATTGGCAGCATGAATAAATGGGGTATCCCGCACGGGCATTACCCCTTGGCAAGGAGAGGAGCAACTATCAGGCCACTCCATCGGCAAAACTATTTTTTAGGGTAAAAGCGTGAGATGGCTCGAATTAATGAAGGCGGTTTGGCATGTCGCCATTATGATTGATGAGAGTGGTTCTCACTCACTTGAAATTTTATTCAAGGCAATGCCAGAGAAAAATGAAAAGTATCAAATCGGCAGCGATAAATATCACTTTGATAGGGTAAAAATCATCCAGCATTATCGCAAGCAAACCCCGGCCAATATGGCCGGGGTTTGCTTAAAAGTCACTGCTATATAAAAGGCGGTCGTCGCTATTTCAGTTTATCCAAAGGCTGCGAGATGACTCGGCGTTACCGCCCCGCTGGCTGCCATTGCACGCAGAGGGAGGTGGGCCCCAACGATGCGACTCAGCCCTGCTCGGTCGTAAACTCGTCGGCAGAACGCAGCTCCAGTTCGCCACGGATCAGCGCCTGATAGCGCTCGGGGGTATCGATATCAAAGAGGATGGTAGGACTCTCGACCGGTATGGTGCGATGGGGACGTTGCAGCAACCAGCGGCGCACCGAACTCTGTGCTGGCGCGGCAGCCAGCGCCCTTGCGAGGGATTTTGGCAGCAAGACCGGGTGGCCCGCCTCCCCCTCATAGCTCGGGAACAGGGCGAACTCTCCGCGTGCCTGCCACAACTGTTGATAGACCTCGCGCGGGATACAGGGCAGATCCCCGTGGCTGATAAAGAGGTAGTCAGCATCGCTGGCCGCCAGAGCGCAGCGGATGGAACTGCCCAACCCCTGCTCATAGTCAGGGTTGTGGACGATGAGGATGTCTGGGCGATTTCCATAACAGGCAGCGAGCTCGGCCCCGCGATGGCCCACGACCAAAATAATCCGGGAGCAGAAGGCCAGGGCATTTTTGAGACTTGCATCAAGAATTGTCCCCGAGCCATAAGGTAGCATCATTTTCCATGCCCCCATGCGGGATGACAAACCTGCTGCGGTAATTATACAGTCACACTGTTCACGCCCCCGAGCCTGCACCTTTTCATTCACCTCGCTATTTATTTCGGTCATTGCCATGTCCTTGCCACACTCTGTTATTCACGCGTTTCCGGATATTGGTTCGCTTTTAAATCCACTGCTTGAAAATAGTGACAACCATACCACACTAATTAGCCTTTGTGGTGCCGGCGGAAAAACCAGCACCCTGTTCTGGCTGGCGGAATATTTTTATAAGCAGGGTAAAAGGGTGCTAATTACCACCACCACCCGGATGTTTCTGCCAGCCCCGTCACACTATCGGGAATTGATTATCGAGACGGATCCCGTTCGTCAACTTACTCGCTGTCAGGCTCTGCCGGATGGCCCGACCCTGGTTGCCCTGTTCAGCCATCTCGACGAGCGCACCGGCAAAGTTGCAGGGCCGGATCTGCGCCAAATCGACCTGCTCAAAGGACAGCAGCGCTTCGATCTCATCCTGGTCGAAGCGGATGGCGCCCATCACAAGTTATTGAAAGTGCCCGCTTTGCACGAACCTTGCATTCCACACCAGAGTGACTGGGTGATCGCCCTGCTGGGCGGCGCCATGGTGGGAGCCAATGCCGAACCGGCGCAGATCCACCGCTGGGCTGAATTGCAGGCCCTGTGCGGGATTGCAGCCGGTGAGCCACTGGATTGGGCACTGTTTGACAGGCTGCTCTCCCACCCCGAAGGGGTGTTCAAGGGCACCCCGCCCGGGGCGCGCCGGATCTGGTTTATCAATGGCGATTATCAAAATGAGGCGTCGTGGCTGGCGGAATTGATAAAGCTGCAGAGCCGCCACCCCGAGATCCACGCCATCTGGCAGGGGGCCGTGCGCGAATCCCCCCCCATCCGTCACCTGATCTGCACAGCTCCGCACGGGGAGGCGCTTTAGCCTCGCCCCTGACGTTTTAAGGATGAAAAGAGGTACCTTATGAATCTGTTTGCACACGCAGCCCGACTGGAACAGGAGAACACGCCGTTTGCCATGGCCCAGATCATCGAAAGCCGGGGCTCCACCCCGCGCCATCAGGCCCAGATGCTGGTAATGGCCGATGGCCAGATCCTCGGTACCATCGGCGGCGGCATGATCGAGCGGCTGGTGATCGAGGAAGCGATGGCTGCCATTGCCGAGCGCAAGCCGCGCATCTTCCATGGCCGGATGGCGCGCAACGGTGAGCATGCGGTCGGGTCGGATTGCGGTGGTGCCATGTCGGTCTATATCGATGTCTATGGTCTGCGACCACGGCTGGTGCTCATTGGTGCCGGCCACGTCAACCGGGCTGTGGCCCATGCTGCGGCGCCGCTCGGCTTTGATGTCCATGTAGGGGATTGCTTCGAGGGGAGCCTCAACCCTGACCTCTTCCCCGCCGGTACCCATCTGGTGCAGGCCGATACCATCAGCGCGGTGATCGATAAACTGGCCATCGAGTCCGCCAACTTCGTCATCATCGCCACCAACCATCAGGACAAGGAGGCGCTGGATCGGCTCATCAGCCGTCCCCTCGCCTATCTGGGACTGCTCGCCAGCAAGCGCAAGGTGCAGACCTTCACCCAGGCGCTGCGCCAGCAAGGGGTGAGCCAGGAGCAACTGCAGCAGCTGCACGCCCCCATCGGTTACAACATCGGAGCTGAAACCCCCGAGGAGATCGCCATCAGCATCCTCGCCGAGCTGCTGCAGGTGAAAAACGGCAAATCGGGTGGGCTGATGCAGGATGATGTGCGCCTCAAGCGGGATCAACTGGTGGTGATGCGTGGCTCCGGCGATATCGCCACCGGGGTGGCACTGCGCTTGCACAATGCCGGTTTCAAGGTGGTAATGCTGGATCTCGACAAACCCACGGTGATCCGCCGCACTGTCGCCTTCGCTCAGGGGATGTTCGACGGTGAAACAAGCGTCGAAGGAGTGCGTGCCAAGCGGGTCGAGAGCGTCGAGCAGGCGTTCGAGCAGCTGGATCGGGGCGTCATTCCGCTGCTGGTTGACCCCGACTGCGCCACCCTTGCCGAGCTCAAGCCCCGCTATCTGGTGGATGCCATCCTCGCCAAGCAAAATCTCGGCACTCACAAGGAGATGGCCCCCATTACGGTGGCCCTTGGCCCGGGGTTTGAGGCGGGGCGCGACTGCGATGCGGTCATTGAGACCAACCGTGGCCACCATCTGGGCCGGGTCATCTATCAGGGCCCTGCCCAGCCCAATACCGGCATTCCCGGGGTGATCGAGGGGCACTCCGCCCGCCGGGTGGTGCGCGCCCCCGTCGCCGGAGTGATGAAGAGCATTATCAAGCTCGGTGATCTGGTGCAGGAGGGGGATGTAATCGCCCATGTGGGGGACGCTCCCATTATCGCGCCGCTCTCCGGCATGGTGCGAGGTCTGCTCAGCGATGGCATTGAGGTGACCATCGGCTTCAAGATCGGTGACATCGACCCCAGAGGCGAGCGGGCCGACGCAACTACGGTATCGGACAAGGCCCGCGCCATCGGCGGTGCCGTGCTGGAAGCCATGATGCATCTGGCCCAGCGCCGATAAGAGAGTGTTCTTAAAACCAGAAGGGCCCGCCATGATGGTGGGCCCTTTGTATTTCGTTGCCGACAATCGACTCAGCCGTGCTTGATACGGGTCTCCCCCGCCACCGACACCACCGAGCGCTTGCCCTTGCGGCTGATGACGATAAGCGCCAGCACGATAAGGGCGATGCCGCTCCCCTCCACCGGCCCCGGATTTTCGCCCAGCAGCCACCAGGAGAGCAGCACGCCGCTCACCGGCACCGCCAGGGTGCTGAGGCTGGCGATCCCGGCCGGCAGCTTTTTCAGTACGAACAACCATAGGCTCCAGGCCAGCGCCGTGGCGAAGATGGCGCTGTAGGCGAGCGCACCAAACACATAGGGCTGCCAGTCGATGGGTCGCTCCGGCACCAGCGCCGCCACCACGGCCATCACCATGGTGGCGTAGATCATCTGCCAGGTGGTGAGGGACATCAGATCCACCGCGGGGTGGCGGGCATACATCCGCTTGGCGATGATGGCGCTGATCCCCCAGCAGATGCCGGAGGCAATCCCCAGCAGCGCACTCTTCATGGAATCCAGATGCAGCTGCCAGGGCTCGATCACCAGCAGCAGGCCGCAGGCGGCCACCCCGACCGCCAGATAGTGGAGCTTGCGCATCCTCTCGCCGAGAAAGAGCGCCGCGAAGATCACCACCCAGAACGGCATGGTGTAGCTCAGAATAGCCACCTTGCCCGCCCCACCGCTGATCAGGGCCCACTGGGCCAACCCCACCATGCCGCAGGTCTGGAACAGGGCGATGGCGAGGGTATAGCGAAACGGGGTGGGTTTGAGATAACGGCGCCCGCGCAGGGCCAATACAAGCAGCAGAACCAGAGATCCGCACAGGCAGCGCAGGGCGGTGAACTCGAAGGCCCCCGTGTAGAGCATCACTTGCTTCATCACGATCCAGCTGTAACTCCAGATGGCGGTGAGCAGAACAAGCCCCCCCAGCGCCGCCATATTGATCTTTCCGCTCATTTGCTTGTTACTCACCTCTTGTCACTCATTCGCCGGATCTGCTCTCGGCGTCTTGCCCGCGCTTGAAGGCGGCCATCTTACGCCGCTCATCTTCCACTGACCATGGTCGCCCCCGAAATGAACAAGGGGGCCGACGGCCCCCGCAATCACACTCAACCCGAGCTGGAACGCCTAGCGGCTGATAAGGGTTCCCGTCTTGCCGGCAATGCCGTCGGCAGCCTTCTCCAGCAAGGTGATCAGGGATTTGCGCCCCGGCAGGGAGGTCGCGAACGAGAGCGCCGCCTCCACCTTGGGCAGCATGGAGCCCTTGGCAAACTGTCCCTGTGCAATAAAGCTGTTGGCATCGGCCACGCTCAGCTGATCGAGCCACTGCACATCGGGCTTGCCAAAGTTGATGGCGACCTTCTCTACCGCGGTAAGGATGATCAGCATGTCGGCATCGATAAGCTCCGCCAGCTTGGCACTGGCCCAATCCTTGTCGATCACCGCGCTGGCACCGCGCAGGTGATTGCCCTCCCGCAGCACCGGAATGCCGCCGCCACCGACGGTGATCACCACCTGACCAGCGGCCAGCATGGCAGATACGGTCTCTTTCTCGATGATATCGACGGGTTTGGGGGATGCGACCACCCGGCGATAGCCACGGCCGGCATCCTCTTTGAGCCGCTCGCCCCTGGCCATCAATGCCTCGGCCTCCTCCTTGCTGAAGAAACCGCCGATGGGTTTGCTCGGGTCGAGGAAGGCGGGATCGTTTTTATCCACCTCCACCTGGGTCACCAAAGTGGCAACCGGCTTGTGAATACCACGCGCCAGCAAGGCCTCGCGCAGGGCGTTTTGCAGGTCATAACCGATATAACCCTGACTCAGGGCCACGCAGACCGACATGGGCAGATGGGGCGCCTTGGGGTCGTGGCGGGCCGCCACCTCGAACGCCTGCTGGATCATCCCTACCTGCGGGCCGTTGCCGTGGGTCACCACCACCTCATGCCCCTGAGCGATCAGGTCGGCAATGGTGCCCGCCGTGCTCTGCACCGCTTTCATCTGCTCGGGCAGGTTGTTGCCCAGCGCATTGCCACCAAGGGCCAGTACGATTCTCTGTTTCATCTTGTTCTCTCCAGTGATGGGACAAGCCGGCGCAATACCGGCCCACCTTTCGTTGTTCACATAAGCTTGCTGATTTGCGTATTTCGAACGGATTGTCAGCCTGCCACCAAGGGGCAAGGCGGGTGCAGATCCGGCGCCAACGCCGGATCAAAGGGCGCTCTGGCCAGAAAGCGGCCATGACCACGTCGCCCGAGAAACTCGCCATCGCGAGCGACTATCTCGCCACGGCTCAGGGTCAGCCTGATCCGGCCGGGGCAGCACATCCCCTCGTAGGGGCTGTAGTCGCCGTTGTCGTGCAACTGTTGATGGGAAATCAGGGTGTCACCACGGGGATCCATGATCATCAGATCGGCGTCAGATCCCGGTTGCAAGTTGCCCTTGCGCGGCCAGAGGCCAAACAGGCGCGCTGGGTTGGCGCTGGTGAGTGCCACGAAGCGCGACGGCGAGATGCGCCCGCCCAATACCCCGTGGGCAAACAGCAGCAGCATCCGGTTTTCGACCCCGGGCAAGCCGTTGGGGCAGCGGCTGAAATCGCCGCCCGAGAGGGTCATGCGCTGGGCGTGGGAGAAGTTGCAGTGATCGGTCGCCACCGTATCGATGTCGCCCGCAGCGATACCGACCCACAGCTTGTCCTGCTCGCAGCGTGAGCGCAGCGGCGGGCTCAGCAGATAGTCGACCCCGTTCTCCTTGTAATAACACTGCTCATCGAGCAGCAGATATTGCGGGCAGGTCTCCACCCAGACCGGCTGACCCTGACGACGCGCCAGTTTCAGATACTCCAGCCCCAAGCCGTTGGAGAGGTGGACGATATAGAGCGGCGCATTGCCAGCGAGCCGCGCCAGATTGATCATCCGGGCCACCGCCTCGGCTTCGCACTCCAGTGGGCGGCTTTGCGGGTGATACCAAGGCTCATGATGGCCTGCGGCCAATAGGGCAGCCCGGCGCGCCGCGATGGCGGCATCGTTCTCGGGGTGGACGGTGGCGAGCGCCCCCACCTCCTTGAGGCGGGCCAGGGCGCGCAACACATCGTGATCTCCGAGCTTGTACTGGTAGGTAAGATAGAGCTTGAAGCTGCTGATCCCCTCCTCCTGCACCATGGCGGCCATCTCGTGGAGGATGGCGTCATCCACATGCTGGATCACGCCGTGAAAGCTGTAATCGATCACCGTCTGATCGGCGGCATAGTCGTGATAGCGGGCCAGCTGGTGATGCAGATTGCACCCCGCCGGGCCAAATCCCATGTGATCGACGATGGTGGTAGTGCCACCACAGGCGGCGGCACGGGTACCGCTGAAAAAGTCATCGCAACTGCGGGCAATGCTCACATCGATGTTGAAGTGGGTATGGACGTCGATGCCACCCGGCATCACATAACAGCCGCTGGCATCGATCACGTCGGTCTCGCCATCGGGCTGGATAGCGGTGGCCCGCGCGCGGATCACCCCGTTATCGATCAGCAGATCCTGACGATATTCACCCTGTGCATCGACCAGCACACCGTTTTTGATCAGCCGTTTCATCCCCACCACCTCGAACATCACTTCAAACAGCAAAGCCCCGCCTCAATTGAGACGGGGCACTTGCAACTGCCGGACGGTGATGAGAGTCACCACCCGGCGCCCCCTTACTTGTCCAGCTCGGCCAGATAGAGCATGGGGATCACGGCGTACATGGCGGCGCACTTGACCAGATGCTCTTTCCAGGTCTTCTCGTTCGGGGCGTGGGCCTCCGGCTCTTTACCCGGGCCAAAACCGATGACCGGAATACCGTGGCGGCCCATGATGGAGACCCCGTTGGTCGAGAAGGTCCACTTGTCCACCACCGGCTCCTTGTTGAACAGCTCGCGATAAGCCTTGGAGAGGGTTTTGACGGTGATGTGATCCTCTTCCACCTTCCAGGTCGGGAAGTAGCACTCGGTCGGGTAGACCAGACCGGTGTAGGCCGGACGGTCGTACTGGTACATGGAGACCTCGGCACCGGCGGCTTTCACCGCAGGCAGGGCGCGGATCTCGTCGAGCGCACCTTGCCAGGTCTCGCCCCAGGTGAGGCGGCGGTCGATGGAGACGGCGCAGCTATCCGCCACGGCGCAGCGGCTTGGGGAGGTGAAGAAGATCTCGGAGACGGTCAGGGTGCCCTTGCCGAGGAAGTCGTCGTTGCCGAGGTTGTGGCTCAGCTCCTGCAGCTCGCCAAGGATCGGGCCCATCTTGAAGATGGCGTTGTCACCGCGCTCCGGCGCGGAGCCGTGGCAGCTGACCCCCTGCACATCGATGCGGATCTCCATGCGGCCACGCTGGCCACGGTAGATCTGGCAGTCGGTGGGTTCGGTACTGACCACGAACTCGGGGCGGATCTTGCTCTGCTCGATGATGTACTGCCAGCAGAGGCCATCGCAATCCTCCTCCTGCACGGTACCGGTCACCAGCAGGGTATACTGATCTTCCAGCCCGAGATCCTTGATGATCTTGCCCGCATAGACCATAGAGGCCATGCCCCCTTCCTGATCGGAGGCGCCGCGACCACCGATGATCTCGTGATCTTCCATCCCCTCATAGGGGTCGAACTTCCAGTTGGCCATGTTGCCGACGCCCACGGTATCGATGTGGGCATCCATGGCGATCAGGTGCGGGCCGTGGCCGATATAGCCCAGCACGTTGCCCATGGGGTCGATCTCGACCTTGTCAAAGCCAACCTTCTCCATCTCCTGCTTGATGCGCAGCACGACGCGCTCTTCATCGCAGCTCTCGCTCGGGATGGCGATCATGTCGCGCAGGAACTGACTCATCTCGGCCTTGTACTGGTAGGCCTTCTCCAACACCATTTCAAACGGAATTTGCTTGCTCATTGTGATTCTCCATAACAACTGAGAGTGCGCGGCCTGTTCGTCGGCCGCGCCCTGTGCCCGTTACCGCGCCCCGTTGGCGAGGCGCGATCAGTTCTTCAATTCGTCTCTCTGCTCTCGCAGGGATTACTCACAGCCGGGGTTAATCGCAGGCAGGATGTTTGCCTTCCCACACCACTTCCCGGTAGTGCTTCACATCGGTATCCCCTTCGGTGTTGATGATGAGTACGACCGAGTTGCTATCCAGCCCCAGACGTTCCATCAGCGCCGCGCGATCCGGGTGGTGACGCACCGCCGCCAGCACGCCGGTGCCGACCGAGCCCGATTCACCGGAGATGATGCGGGGGTCATTGCCAAGAGGGTTGCCAAGCACTCTCATGCCTAGTGCCGACACCTTGTCGTGACAGGAGATGAACTGGGTGGTGCAGCCCCTGAGCAGCGGCCAGCCGAGCGGATTGGGTTCGCCGCAGGCGAGACCGGCCATGATGGTGCGCATGTCGCCCCCCACGTTGACCATCTCCCCCGCCACGCCGGAGCGGTAGATGCAGTCGGCCTGATCCGGCTCGACTACGATACTGTGCAGGTTTTTCGCGCCGAAGCAGTCCACCAGATAGCCGAGCACACCGCCCGCCAGCGCCCCTACCCCGGCCTGCAGCAGCACGTGGGTCGGCTGCTTGATGCCCATATCCTGCATCTGCTCGACCGCTTCGTCGGCCAGAGTGGAGTAACCCTGCATGATCCAGGTCGGGATCTTGGTGTAGCCCTCCCAGGCGGTGTCCTGCACTATGTGCCAGCCGCGCTCTTCGGCCATCTTCATGGTCAGGCGCACGGTGTCGTCATAGTTCATATCGGTGACAATGCACTCGGCACCGAGATTGAGAATGTGATCAACCCGCTCCTGGGCAGAGCCCTTGGGCATGTAGACCACCGCATGCTGACCCACCTGCTTGGCGGCCCAGGCAACGCCGCGACCGTGGTTGCCATCTGTGGTGGTGGCGAAGGTCATCGGCTCCTTGATGGTGCGTTTGATGAGATCGAAGGAGAAATCTTCGACGGCCACCCCGTATTTTTCACAGAGCAGGTTGGCAATGGCGTAAACGCCACCGAGCATCTTGAAGGCATTAAGACCAAAGCGTTTTGACTCATCCTTGACCAGAATTTTTTTTACCCCGATATAGGCGGCCAGATCTTTCAGGTCGCACAGGGGAGTCGGTTCATAACCGGCCAGTTTTTTATGAAAGGCACGGGCCTTTTGTGCTTCGGCGCGAGAAAACAGGGGAGATGGTTCACCGGTAAAAAAACGGTTATCGGCAATATCCATCTTCAGAGAAAATTGGGACATGCGTACCTCATCCAGATTATGGGGTCGGGAGCCATCTCACCGGGAAATCCGATATTCAGATACCACGGGGAGAAAACTCACGACAATTCCGCTGTTGTAGCAGGCAGGGGAATGATTACCCCTGCCATTTCTTTTATTTATTTCAGCCAACGCTATTCATTTAACCCGCTTCTGGGCCTCTTTCAGCAGCGTTTCGAGGGTCTCTCCTGGGGCGGAGAATTTACGGGCCATGATCATGGCAGCGATAATATAGGGCTTCCAGCTCGCCTCTTTATAAGTGGCGATACGATATTTCTCGAATACCCCTTCGGTTACTTCGCCCTCTTTACAGGAGACACCGGAAATATCGGCCGGGAGGCAGTGCATATAGAGCGCTTCGCCCCCCTTGGTGAGCTTCATCATCTCTTCGGTGCAGTGCCAATCCTTATGCTTGGCGTTCTGCTCAAGGCAGTGTTTCTCCAGCTCCTTGAGGCCGGCGTGGTCATTGGCACGCAGCAGTTCGGTACGCTGTTCCATCACCTTGTAGGGAGCCCAGGACTTGGGATAGACGATATCGGCATCCTTGAACGCCTCTTCCATGGAGGTGACCTGACGGAAGCTGCCGCCGGATGCCTTGGCATTCTCCTTGGCCACTTCGATCACGTCCGGGATCAGGTCATACCCTTCCGGGTGGGCCAGGGTCACATCCATGCCAAAGCGGGTCATCAGGCCGATGATGCCCTGCGGCACGGAGAGCGGCTTGCCGTAGCTCGGGGAGTAAGCCCAGGTCATCGCAATCTTCTTGCCCTTGAGGTTTTCCAGGCTGCCGAAGTGCTCCTGCAACCAGGCGAGATCAGCCATAGACTGGGTCGGGTGATCAATGTCGCACTGCAGGTTGACCAGTGCCGGACGCTGGGGCAGCACCCCCTTCTCGAACCCTTCGTCCAGTGCGGCGCCCACTTCACGCATATAGGCGTTACCGGCCCCCAGATACATGTCATCGCGGATACCGATGGCATCGGCGCAGAAGGAGATCATATTGGCGGTTTCACGGACGGTTTCACCGTGGGCGATCTGGGATTTGCCCTCATCCAGATCCTGTTGGGCCAGACCGAGCAGGTTCAGTGCAGAGGCATAAGAGAAGCGGGTTCGGGTGGAGTTATCGCGGAAAACCGAGATACCGAGCCCGCTGTTAAACAGTTTGGTAGCAATATTTTCGGCACGCAGTGTCTTGAGGGATTCGGCCAGTTTCAATACCAGTTCAAGCTCCTGAGGTGTTTGCTCCCAGGTCAGCAGAAAATCTTTTTCATGCAGGTTGGATTTGAGTGCTTTGATCTCTTTGATTAACTCGTTCACTGCTTTCATCGTTCGCCCCAATTCGTTGGATGATATATGAATAGCTCCCCAGTCACTCACGATGTCACCAGCATCCCGGTTATGGGTGAGCTCATCGGTTAGCGTCGATATAGGGCAATCAATAAGCGTGCCAAGGTAAAGATTTGCTGTGGAATAATAAAAAATGGCAAAAGTATGTGATGAGCGCCACAAAAATAGTAGCGATTAGCCCTATTTGGCTGATGAGGTAATGCGCGCACTGAATTTATCCTGCTGCGACCACATACCTATGGGGTGATAAAACCGAGTCACGGTAGAGATAATTATCATCTGGACGCATCGCTCGGGGCTGAAATGATATAAAGCAGACCAACTTTATCATTATGATAAGCAGCCGGGAGGTGACTGCCCTCCCCTTTAACACTCTGCTACTCAAGCGCCCACAGACGCCAGTGCGGCGCAGCAATCAATACCTCCTGTTCCAGCCACTTTCCATCGGTGATCAACTCATCGAGCCAAGGGAGAGCTCCCCTCACTCTTTCCTCTTTACGCCAGTGCACCTTGCCAACCACCTCCGTAAAAGCTCCTACGGGACGGGCATAGTGTTCCAGATAAGTGTGGATAGCGTCGGGAAGCCAGAGCATGGCGGGACGATGAAGCTCACGGGCCAGTTCAACGGCGATATCGATGCCACGTTGATCAAGATCGCCAAAGTGAGCCCACTCTATGCTTTGAGGCAGCAAGGGGATCAGCCGTTTGGCAAGTCTGGTATTGCGCCCGGGGGCAAACAGCAACAGTTGTCCCGGCTGCAGCGGGTAGTCGATAAAGGCCCCTTTGTTCTCCACTGTAATAACGCGCTCCCCTTGCCAGCCGATGGCCGCCAGCGTGCCCAGCGCCCGCTCCGGCAACGCCAATTCCCCCAGCAGCGCCATCACTGCCGTCATATCTTGCTGCTGACCGTGCATATCGACCAGCGAGAGCGGTTCGAGGGTACGGATTCGGATCACCTCATCCTGTGTCAGCGTCAGATTCGCCAGTTGTGGATCCGGACATTCAGTGCGCGGATGCTTGCTGTCCCCATACCAGAGCGCATACCCGCAGGCTTGATTCAGCCGCGGCGGCAACGTCACGCCAAGAAGCGCCAGTTGCTCACGCTTGTTCGGTTCCGGTGGCACCACCTGCGCCAATTGTCCGATCAAATAAGCCCGTCCCGCCTCGGTCAATACATGACGGGCACTGCGTCCGACAGGTCTTAAGCCACAATGAGTCTGCAACAGCTCCTTCAACTCGCGACCATGTCTGCTCTCAAGAGAACAACCCTTCTCGTTCCGGCTATCGAGCAACCTTGCACACAACTCCTGTACCCGGATCTCATCAAACAACGACATCTCACCTCTCCCTGACAGCGTCATATGAGGAAGTAGATGTGATTTTCCTTGCGGTTACCGTGACCAGCTTCGCAAGAGAACTTTTCAACGCCTGTGCGCCCGCCAATGCATTTGATGAAACTGGTAAACACAGGCCAAAGGGCGCAAGCTGGTTTGGCCTGCAGACCATTCGCAGCATGGCTACCACCCACGTTACTCACCACAGCAAGGAGTGCTTATGACCGATGCCGCTGACAAGTCGCCCTCCTCCTGGCAGCTTTCGGATATCCGCGAGCTGGCGCAACTGCTGACCCAGGCGCTGCCCGCTACCGTGCAGATAACTGAAGCGGTGCATCAGGCGGTGCTGGGCGGTATGGGTATCAAGGGACGGGACAAGGGTAAAACGGCGGGTCTCACCGGGCTTATTTACAAGGGGGTTCACGGGGCGGCCAATAGCCTCGGCAGTGGTATCAATGGCCTGCTGGCCCGCCTGCCACTCCCGACGCAACCTTCTGCGGCAGAGACGCCCAAGCGCGCTGCTCTGCTTGCAACCCTCAATGGCGTGCTGGGTGACAAGCTGGTCGAGCAGCAAAACGCCCTCGCCACCCCGATGACTCTGCGCTATCAGGGCAAGCAGCTCGATTGGCAGACCATGCCAGCCGACCTTCCCCACACGGGGCGAGTGCTGCTGATGATCCATGGCCTCTGCATGAACGATCTGCAGTGGCACACCCGCTATCAGGGGAAATCCGTCAACCATGGCGAAGCGGTAGCCAAGGCGCTTGGCTATCTGCCTCTCTATCTGCGCTACAACTCGGGTCTCTCCATTGCCAGCAACGGGCAGGCGCTGGCGCTGCAGCTGGAGGAGCTGTGTGACCGATGGCCGGGGGCCATCAAGCAGCTCAGCGTGCTGGCTTACAGCATGGGGGGACTGGTTATCCGAAGTGCCTGCCATTACGCCCAAATCCACTCACTGCGCTGGCCCAAGCGACTGCGGCATCTCATCTTTCTTGGCACACCGCACCACGGCGCGCCGCTCGAATCCGCTGGCCACTGGCTGGAGCAGCTGCTGCCAGTCACCCCTTACAGCATGCCCTTTGTGAATCTGACCCGCATACGCAGCCAGGGCATTCGGGATCTTCGCCATGGCAAGGTCATCGACGCCTCCCGCAATAACAGGGAGCGCACCATAGGGCGTGATCCCCGCCAACCGCTCCCGCTTCCAAGCGACGTAGCCTGCTTTGCCATCGCCGGCACCACATCCGCCAAACGCACCCTGCTGGCAGAACGGCTGATTGGCGATGGACTGGTCCCCCTGCGCAGCGCGCTGGGCCTGCACCGGGAGCGCGCACATCAACTCGACTTTCCCCCCGAACATACCCTGATTGTCTATCGCACCACTCATATGGCCCTGCTCGGCAGCCCGGAGGTCGGTGCACAACTGCTGGACTGGCTTGACGATGCCAGGTGATCCCCCTTCTCTTTGCATACCGTTTCAGAAATTTGGTCGAACAGCGCCAATCGGGCGCCGCATGCAGTGCTCGCAGCAACTAGCCTTGGAGGCAGTGTTTGATATGAGCCAGCAGTGGAGCGCCATATGTTCTCTTACACCCTCACCTTCAAGGATGATGTCGACCGCCTGACCGCCCCCGAGCAGGAGGTCTCCTTGCAAAGCCCTGCCCAGGCGGGCGATTTCCTTATCCTCTCCGACGGTAGCCGCCATCAGGTGATGTTTGTCACCCACAGGGCCAACTACAGCAGCCTCTATCTCGATAAAGGGGTCAGGGTGCCGCAAAGCTAGCGAAGCTCATCCCTCAGTTTGCGAAAGCAAAAGAGCGGCACCTGGCCGCTCCTTGATCTCTCTTTATGTGGATTTGCTGTCACAGCACCTTGATCACCGGTTGGTGCACTATCTCGACGTCGTCTTTATAGACCACCAGCTCACCCGGTGGCACGCCTCGCTCACCCAATACGGTGACGACGCACTCGTAGCGATAGGGGCCGCTCGTGAAGAGATAGGTATGATTGCCCCCCGTCCCCTCCACCCTGACGGTACCATTTTTCAGCACCAGATCCGGCTTGTCGGCGAGCGTCTTGCCCCTGGCCCAGGAGGCATAGCGATAGTGGCCATCGTCCAATTCGTCGATGCGGATGATAAATTTCTCGGTCTGCCACATCAACGCGGGGCTCTTGTACTCCCGCACACTGGGATGCAGACCGCTTTTCTGCCTGGCGATAAGCTCGGCTTTCAATTTGGCGGCCTGCGCCGTCTGATGATTGATACCGATGACCTTGCCATCAAAATCCATCCAGACCTCGCCACTGCCCAGCATGATGCCGCGCCAGCCCATGGTCTGCCAATCCTGCCCGACCCGGGAGGTAGCGATGCTTTTTAATATGGCGTCATCAAACACCTCGTCAAAACGGATCAGCATCTCCGCCGGGGTTTTGATGGCGGGAATGGGATACTCCTGCTTGAAGGGGTACTTCATCTGGTTGGCAAGGGCCTGATGATCCCGGGCTTCTGCCGCATCGACCAACTGCTGCACAAAGGGGCGATATTCGGCCGGCAGCTGCTCTTCATCGGCTGATACGGGGAGAGCGACCCACAATGTTCCCAGCAACAGCAGTGCCTTCAGCCCATAACGTCCCCGTACCTCATTGCCATTGCGGCCAAACAGTGCCCTGACATTCCATCTTGCCACTTTCATTCTGCCTGCTCTCCACATTACTAAAATGGCCAGCCACTATCCGCAAACATTAGCTGGCGGACTTGAGCGATTTTTTAACGCGTTTGAGTGCCATCTGCCGCTTGAGCGGTGACAGGTAATCAATGAACAGGTTGCCATCCAGATGATCAATTTCATGCTGCATGACAATAGCCAAAAAATCGCTGCTCTCGATGGTGATCGGATTGCCTTTTCGATCCAGTGCAGATACCACCACCGAGCTGTAACGCTCGACATCCGCGTAGTAATCCGGCACGGAGAGACAGCCCTCTTGTCCAAGCACCTTTTCAGTACCGCTTATCACTTGTGGATTAATCAAAACCAGCGGCTGATCCCTGCTCTCGGACAAGTCGATAATAACGACTGCCTCTTTACGCCCGACTTGAGTCGCGGCCAAACCAATCCCGTTTTCCGTCGCATACAGGGACTCCAGCATGTCATCGATCAGCCCCTGTACGGCAGCGATATCCTCAACTCGCTCGGCCTTGAGCCTCAACCTGGGGTCGGGAGCCGTCAAAATATTCAAAATCGCCATCACAACTCTCCATTAACCACTTTTTTCAATCCGAGGTCACAGCCCAACGGCCGGGACATGGAGACAAACGCCTGATCCTCTTCGACCACGTTGTAACCAAGGCGCTCATAAAACCGTATCGCCCCATGGTTCTCTGTGAAGCTGGACAAGGTGACCCGGCATTTGCCCTCACGCTCAGCCTCCTGATGCAGCCGTTCCATCACGGCAGCGCCAAGATGTCGCCCCTGATACTGAGGGAAAATGATCAGCAGATGAACATGCTGGGCATCCTCACATGGCTTGCTACATAACAGACCAATGCGTTCTCCCCCATGCAGGATCCACGAAAACCATTGCGGCAGATATGAGCTGGTTAGTCGCTCGCGTTGAAATTGGTCATCCCAGCCAAAGAGCGACTCAACATAGGGAAGAATCCCCTCTTTGACGACAGTAAAGACCTGCTCAAATTCACTTTGCGGCACATCAATCAGCTCAATATCCATCTCTTTCCCTACTCAAGCCATATTGGATACGCTGTTAGCGCACAAGCAGCCTATTACGATTTTTCCAAACGGCTGCAGATTCTGAAGCATCACGAGCGGTCACAACACCTCAACCTTTACCTTGATAACACCTTCACGAATATTGGCGATGGAGCCGAAGGCGGATTTGGAAAGATCGATAATTCGCCCGTTTTTAAAGGCGCCACGATCATTGACCTTGACTACCACGCTCTTGCCGTTGGCGAGGTTGGTCACCCGCACCATGGAGCCAAAGGGCAACTCCATATGGGCGGCGCTATTGAGGTTGTTGCGATAGAGCTCGCCGCTGGCGGTCTTTTTACCGTGATAACGGTCGGCATAATAGCTGGCATAACCGGTCTCGCTATAGCCGCGCCAGCTGCCGCCGTGGCTCTCGTCATAACGGCTGCTACAGGCTGCCAGCAACAGGCAAACAAGCAACAGCCCCCCTTTGCAGGCCGATTGCACCACTCCCTCTCTCCCGATGCCGCGCATCTACTTCTCCTCGCTCACCTTGCCGGATAGATAGTCCGGCGGATCATCTCACGTCGCAGTAACGGGGAGATTCTCCCCATACCGGCAGCGACCCCTCGCTATCCTCGGACCCAGCCCGGTTGCCAACGCAGTGGCCACCGCGATTGTTGCAATGAACACAGGCTTTAAATCACCACTGTTGCACTCAAGAAACAATCAAGGTGCCACTTCTCTGCTCTCGTTTGCCAACAAGCGCACCCAAACAACCTCCGATCTGCGTCCGCAACGCAGCACAACAAGAGGGATACTTAACCAGAACCGGGCAAGCCCGTTCATCCGCAGCCTTATCCCATCAGGGGCAGCGCCGCTACTTTGCCATACTTTCCCAATAAAAAGGGAGGCGAATGCCTCCCTTTTCTCCAGCTATTTGCCCATCAGAATCAGGCGATCAGCTTGTCGTCGGCGAAGCCGAAGCCGCGCAGGCCCACCACATGCACGTGTTCGTGCTTGCCCTGTACCTTGCGGATGAGCTTGTAGGTGGTGCCCTTCTCGGGACTGATGTTCTCCGGCGCCGCGATAAGCAGCTGCATATCCTGCCGCTCGCACAGCTCGAACAGGGTGGCGATGGATTTGCCATCCAGACGGGCCGCTTCGTCGAGGAACAACAGACGGCACGGAGCGATATCCTTGCCGCGCAGACGGCGGGACTCCTCCTCCCAGCTGATCAGTACCATCAAGAGGATGGCCTGACCGGTACCGATCGCCTCGCCGGTGGAGAGCGCACCGCTCTCGGCACGCAGCCAGCCATCGGCCCCGCGCTGCACCTCGATCTCCAGCTCCAGATAGTTGCGATAGTCGAGCAGCACGTCACCCATCACCTGATAGCTGCGATCCCCCTGTTCGATCTGCGGGTTGAGACGCTGGAACAGCTTGGCCATCGCCTCGGAGAAGCTGAGCTCCTTGTCGGCGAACAGATCGTTGTGCATGGCAGTTTGATCGGCCAGCGCGGTCAGCAGACGGGTGTGAGCCTCGCGGATATTGACGTTGAGGCGCACCCCGCGCACCAGACCGAAGGCGATATTCTGCAAGCCCTGGTTGAGCACCCGGATGCGGTTCTGCTCGCGGCGGATGATGTTGGTGATCTTGGCCGCCACCTCGTGGGAGGAGAGCGACAGGTGGGTTTCCCGCTGCTTGAGCTCGTCTGCCAGACGGGCCAGCTCGATCTCCATCTCCTCGATCGCCTCGACCGGATCATCGGAGCGGATGATGTCGTTGCGAATGCGATCTTTGAGGTAACGATAGACCTGCACGTAGAAGGCGACTTTCTGCTCGGTGCTGCGGTTGCCCTCGGAGAGACGCAGCGCATCGCGCAGGGCCTCGTCGTGGGCCACCGCCACCCGCAGGGCGCCGAGGGCCTTGTCCGACATGGAACGCAGCTCGTCGCTGTCGAGGTACGCCAGCTCGCGCTTGTTGAGGCGCTTCTCGACGTCGGTCTCCCGCGCCAGACGCACCACCCGCGACCAGCTCGCCTTGTGACCCACCAGAGATTTACGGGCGCTGTAGTAATCCTTGCCTTCCAGTTTGAGACGACCGCCGAGGGATTCGATCTCGCGCTTGGTCACCTGCAACTGGGCCTCGGCGCTGGTGCGACGGGAACGGGTGCGGATCAGCAGCTCTTCGATCTCTTTCTTGTGAGCGCGCGCCTTCTCTTCCATATCGTCGGAGAGGGTCAGCCCCATGGCCGCCAGCTCCTGCTCGAATTCGGTCAGGGTCTGGCGCTTGGCCTCGACACTGGAGTTAAGCGCAGTGCGCAGCTGCAACGCCTCGGTGTGGCGCTGGGCAATCTGCTTGTGCTGCTCGCCGGCGGTGCGGGCCGCCAGCTCGGCCGCCTTGAGCTTCTCTTTGAGTCGCTCGCTCATTTCGGACGCCTTGCCCAGCAGGTCTTGCGCATCCTGATAGGCAAAGTGCGGCAGGCGGGCCACCAGCTGATCGAGGGCGTAGCAACGGCGCTTCTGCTCGGCCAGCAGGTCGCTCACCTCATCATAGGCAGCCTGCAGCGCGGCCAGATCCTGCGGATCCTGACGCAGCACCTGCACCATGGTTTCCAGTTTTTCCAGCGACTTGCCGTGCTTGGCGATAAAGGCTTCGGCCTGTTTCAGCGCTTCCACATCGGCGTGAGCCGCCTCGAGGCGGGCCGCCAGCTCTGTCTCGGCAAACAGGTGAGCAAAGGGCAGCATCCCCTGCACCAGCTGGATATGACGGGTCAGCTGGGCGGCGGCCGCTTTGGCTTCAGCCAGCTGCTTGTCGCATTCGCCGATGGCCCCTTGCAGCGCGCGCAGTTCGGCCTGTTTGGCCTGCACTTCGGCTTCGGGGTCGGGGCGGAAGGCGATATCCAGATGCTGGCCGATAAAGTCGCGGAAGTGACCGTAGAGACGGTGGTACTTCTGCTGCTCGAAGGCGGCCTTGGCGTAACCCTCGATGAGCCCTTCGCGCTCAAGGTCGAGCTGCTCGATCCGCTTTTCCCGGGCGGCGCGGCCAAACAGCGGCAGCTCGGGGTAGCGGGAGAAGCGCACCTGACGCTTGCTGGTGCGTACCAGCACGGCGTCCCCCAGCTCGTCGGCTTCCACCAGATCCTCGTCAAAGGAGTCTGGGTTGCCCTGAATCAGGTAAATATCTTCCGGGCAATCTTCCAGCTTTTTCAGCCGCTCGATGGCGCCCTCAAGGTCCAGCACCACCAAAGCGCTGCGAGCCGGGCCGTAGAGTGCGGAGTAGTAAGGGGCATCGTCGATGGAGATGTCGTCATAAACATCGGAGAGCAGCACGCCCCCCACCTGCTCGGCGATGCGGGCAAGACGGGGATCCGCCTCGCCTGCCCCCAGCTGCAGGTTGCGAATTTGCAGCTCCAGCGCCTGTTTCTGCGCCGCGATGCGGTTGCTCTCCTGCTCGAACTCGCGCTCCTTATCGAGCACTGTCTGCATGCCGGCCGAAAGCTCTTCAGCGGTAGCGAGCGGCAGACCGCTCTGCTCGCGCAGCTGCTCGAGCTTTTCAAAAGATTTCAGCCAGCGCGGCGCCAGCTTGGTGAGATCGCTGATATCGCGACCCAACTGGGTGCCCTGATGCTCGAGGCTGGCGCGGCGCTGGTTCACCTCCGCCTGCTGCTCGGAGAGCTCCTCCTGACGGGTGCGCTGGGCTTCGAGGAAGATCTCCAGCTCATCGCTGCTGGCAATCAGCTGGCCAGAGGCCTGCTGCAGCTCGTCGCGCAGCTTGAAGAGACTCTTCTGGCTTTCGCTCTCTTTCTCGAGGCGAGCCAGCGCGGCGCGCAGCCCCTGCCCCTGGGCAATGCGGGCCTTGTCTTCGATGTGACGCTTGAGCAGCGCTTGGGCTGTGGGCCAGGCGGCCTCGCGCACTGTCTCCGGGGCGATGCTCAAAAGCAGCGCCAGCGCCGCTTCGTGCTCGGCCACTGCCGCCTTGGCCAGCGCCAATTGCTGTTCGGCCCCCAGCACCCGGCTGGTGAGACTCTGCTCGGCGGCGCGGAACTGGTGCAGGGTGTCGCTCGCCTGTTCGGCGGTCAGCCCCGGCAGCTCGCACTGCTCGCGGGCAGCCTCCAGCGCCTGCACCGCCTGACGGTACTGGATGGCGCGGGTCTGCTGGATATCGAGCGCCTGCTGGTAGTCGGCCAGCTGGGTCTTGAGGCTGTCGACTTCTGCCTGTGCCAGCTCCTTGCGCTCTTCCACTTCCAGCAGCTGGCCGTGGATCTCCTCCACTACTGCCTGCTGCTGCTCGAGTTTGTCAGAGAGATCCGCCAGATCGGCGCGGTACATCTCGATCTTCTTCTGCAGGCTGACTGCGGCCATCACCTTGGCCAGATGTTCGGAGGCAGACTCCAGCTCGTCGGTCAGCAGTTTCTCACGGTTGGTGAGCTGCTCCACCTCGTCGGCCAGATAGATGGCGCGCTGCTTCTCTTCGGCCAGAATGCGGCGCTTGTCGGCCAGCTCCTGACGCGCCTTGAGGGCCAGCTCGGAGAGGCGGCTCTTCTCGGCGGCGTTGCGCACATAGTCCGCCGCCACATAGTGGGTGGTCTCGGTGATCAGGTTCTTGAACAGATCCCGCTGACCCTGGGTTTCCTTGATGGCCTCCAGGGTGCGGCGGTTTTCATAGATGGCCGCCTCCATGTCTGCAAACGCCTTGCGTACCCCGGAGTTCTCCGGCAGCAGATATTCACGCAGGGAACGGCTGATGGACGAGGAGATGCCGCCGTAGAGGGAGGCTTCGATCAGGCGATAGAACTTGCCGCGATCTTTTTGATCACGCAGCTTCTTCGGGGTGATGCCGAACTCGAACATGAAGTTGTGATAGTCGGTCACCGTATTGAATTTGGCGACTTTCAGCGCCCCCAGCTCGGCGGCCGCCCCTTTCAGATCGGTAAAGGCGCGTACCCGCCCCTTGCCGCCATCAAGCTTCTCCAGCAGCAGATCGGTCGGTGCCAGATTCTCCGGCACATCCACCAGCGCGAACGGGGTGATGTTGACCTTGTTGTCGCGGTTGGCCACCTGCTCGAGGTGCACGCCGACCCAGATCCGCTGTTCGCGGCTGTTCATCACTTCCAGCAGGGAGTAGCAGTGGCCGCGCTGCAGCTTGCCGTAGAGCCCCTTGTCACGGGAGGCGCTGCTCGATCCCGCTTCCGTGGTGTTGCGGAAATGGAGCAATGACTGGTCGGGGATGAGCGCCGCGATAAAGGCCGCCATGGTGGTGGACTTGCCCGCGCCGTTGCCGCCGGAAAGAGTGGTGACCAGCTGGTCGAGATCGAAGGTCCGGGCAAAGAAGCCGTTCCAGTTGACCATGGTCAGGGATTTGAACTTGCCTCGCACCGGTTATACCTCCAGATCCAGTTGTTCTTCATCGAGATCCGCCTCGATGTCATCAAAGAGCGAGTCGCTGCTCGGCATTTCGTCGTCGTGGAAGATGGCTTCACCCTCCTGGATCATCCGCAGCTGGACAGCGCGCGGATCTTCATCGGAGCGCACGTCGGCGGCGAAACGGAACACCGATTCGTTGACCCGGAATTTATCCCCGTTGCCAAGGGCGGTGATCATGCCAAGGCGGCGCAGACGGCGCATGGAGGTACGGATCTTTTCGAGCAACTTCTTCTTGTCGAGATCGGTACCGCCGGAGCGGCTGTTGACCATCCGCAGCAGCTGCTTCTCGTCGGCGAGGCTCAGCACCTCTTCCTGCAGCTCGGCCATGGCGAATACCCCTTCCGAGGCCAGACGATCCGGGCTCAGGTAGAGGTAGCAGAGCACCTTGCCCACCAGCATATCGAGCTCGGAGAGCACTGTGGTGCCGATGTCGGAGCTCGGGCGCGGACGCAAGTAGAAGAAGCCTTCCGGCGCCTTGATCAGTTCCACCTGATAGCGGCCGTAGAAGATCTCCAGCTCGCTGTGATATTCGACCAGCGCCGAATGCTGCTCGAACTCGTCGGCACTGATGTGGCGACCGGAGCGCAAGGCGGTGTCGATGCGCGGAAACAAGGGGTTGGCAATCGCCTCTGCAAGGCGCAGCGGCAAGGGAAACTCAGAATTGATCAATGACATAGGCCTGAACCTTGGATCCAGCTTGGTTAATGGGTTTCCATGCGGGTTGGCGATGCAGTTCGCGCTCGCCGCTGGCATGGCCCAGGCGCACGGCCTGGTCGATCAGAAGACGCGCCACATCGAAGTGGGCATGAGCCGGGTAGTCCAGCAGGTATTCCCGCAGCACATCGGCCAGATCCAGCTGCTGGCCCTGCTCAGGGTAGCGGGCCAGATAGCGCTCGATGCGCTCGGCCAGCTCCTGATTGATGTCCACCATCTCGACGTACTCCATCTCGAGGGGCACCTCACCGGTCACCTCCTCGTCGTGGATGGCGATGGTTTCATCGCGCAGCTCCAGCAGACGGGGCTCTTCGGCCACCCGCAGCTGCCAGTTGTGCTGCTCGAAGTTGCGGATGGACTCGCGCAGCCGCTGGCTGAAGGCGCGGTTCTTGTCCATATCGATGGCGTTGCGGATAAATTTGTGGACGTGCCTGTCGTAGCGGGACCACAGCTCGATGCATTGCTGACCCCAGCTAGTGATGACGTCAAGACGACCTTGCAAGGCGTGAGTCAGCTCCTCGACGTGGAACAGATCGTCGCGCCCCTGCGCTGCTTCCTGAATATTGAGCAGCCCCGCCTGCAGGCGGTGACCGGCAGCATCCAGGGTATCCTGCAGCTCGCGCAGGGTCTGGCCAGTCTCGTGCAGCAGCTTTTCGCAACTGTGAATGGCATCGACCCAGTTCTGGGTCAGCAGGGCCGCGATTTCGCTCTTGACCTGATTCTGCTGTTCATCCATGGCGCGCTGGGTGAGATCGATCCGCCCCAGCGTCTCTTCCAGCGAGAAGGTGAGCCGTGGCAGCACCTCGGCATCCCACTGCTCGCGGGTGTTGGTTTCAAGCGCCGCCTTGCGGGCGGTGTCGAGCTCGGAAGCCAGGTGCTCGAGTAGAATGGAGAGCTTGATGGAGTCAACCTGACGCTGATCCATAAAGAAGTCGACGATGCTCACACCCAGGCGCGACAGGCGGTAGAGGCTCTCCCCCGCCACCATGTCGGTGTTAAAACGCGACAGCAGCTGCTGGCGAATGAGATCGTTGATGGCGTTGTTGGCGCGACCGGTGAGGGTCTCGTCCATCTGGCCGAAGGCGCTGCTGACATAGCCAAAGGCATCGTGCAGCGCCGCTTCCGACAGGTCCGACTCATCCTCGGACAAGGTCTTGATTGCAATCAGAAAGGCCAGCCGGTCGGTCGGCAGGCTCAACGCCAACCCCTCCTGCCTGACCCATCCCACCATCTCTGGCAGGGTACGGGATGTACTCATCATGATGTTGTCATCTCGTTGTTGTATTGGGCGCAAAATCGTGCGCGCGGCTACATCCGGTAGCATCGAAAACATGGTCCACATCGACGTGAACAGCGAACAATCAGCTGGCCGGCTTCTGGGCCATCACATGGATATAGCGACCGAGGGAGACAAAAGGCTCCTGACGGCAATATTGCTGCTCCATGGCCAGCAGATCGTCGAACTTCTCCACCTGATCCTGCTTGTGACGCATATAGTCGTGGATCACCCGCACCCCGGTCTTGCCGATGATGCGCAGCCCCCCGCGACCAATCCAGTCATAGACCTGCTCCGGCAGCTGGGGATTGGTGGGCGTAAGCGCGGTCTGGCGCTTCTTGCGAAGACCAAGGCGCACATAGTCAAAATTGCCCACCACCAGGCTCTGGAACAGCAAACCATGACGGTTGTAAAAAAGCAGCGACAGTATGCCCCCGGCATTGACGAAAGGGAACAGACCCAGCAAGGTCTGACGCGGCTCGGCAAGCCACTCCAGCACCGCATGGCAGAGCACCAGATCAAAGGTCCCGGTCACGTGTTGCTTCAGATCCTGAATGGGGCAATGGATGAGACGAATTTTGTCTTCCAGCCCCTTCTCGGCGATCTGGCTGCGGGCCAGTTCCAGCATTTCTGCTGACAGATCGCACAGCTCCACCTGATGACCCATGGCCGCCAGCTTCTGGGCGAAATAGCCAAAACCGCCCCCCGCATCAAGGATGCGCAGCGGTCGGTTGCCAAGGCGGGCCAGGCAGGCTTCTATGTCGCTCCAGACAATGGTGGTGCGGATGCGCCCCTTGGTGGAGTCGTAAATGTTGCGGGCGAACTTGTCGGCGCGCCCGTCAAAACTCTGATCGTGCTTCAAGGAGAAACTCAACATTAGCGCCACAGGGTTGTGGCCATCCCAAAAAAGAGAGGTATTCTGTCACATCCCGAATTTGCTGAAAACTCAAGGAAGTGTCTGCCGTGTTTGTGCTCAAAAAGTGGCTGGGTCAGCTATTGATGCCGCTCCCCTTCTCCCTCTCCCTGCTTCTGGTCGCCCTGCTGCTGCTCTGGTTTACCCGTTTTCAGAAAACCGGCAAGCTGCTGGCAACTCTCTCGCTGCTGCTGGTCGCCCTGCTGGGAATGCGGCCGGTGAGCTACGAACTGGCCCGCGGGCTGGAGCAAACCTTCCCGCCGTTCGAGGTGAGCCAGCATCCCAACATCGATGCCATCGTGGTGCTCGGCAACGGCCATGTCAGCGATCCGGCGGTACCGATGCGCAGTTGGCAGAACAATATCTCGCTGGCACGAACTCTGGAGGGGGTGCGCCTTGCCCAGGCCTATCCCGAAGCCGAGCTGGTGTTCTCCGGCTATGTGTCGGGGGATACCCTCTCCAACGCCGAGGTCAACGCCCGGATGGCCGAGAGCCTCGGCATACCCCGTTCGCGAATGACGTTGTTTGAAAACAACAAAGACACTCATGATGAGGCGGTCAGTATCAGCCGCCATCTGAAGGGAAAAGAGGTGGCGCTGGTCAGTTCTGCCACCCACCTGCCGCGCGCCATGGCCCTCTATCAGGGTCAGGGGCTCAACGCCGTGCCGGCCCCCACCGATTACACCGCCAAGCAGAGCCAGGTGGCCCAACCGCTCTACAGTTATTTACCCAAAGGGCGCTATCTGATGTATTCCGAAGCTGCCATCCACGAATGGATTGGGGTATGGTGGGCTCGCTTGCGGGGGCAGGTTAACGAATGAGCAATCAAGCGTTTCATTCCTGATTTGGATCAGGAAAGCGAAAAAAAATTACGTCATTTGCCGCCGGGTCAGCTATCTTGGGCTCGGTTCAATTCATATAATGTTGCGCAATCAAATGCCTAGGAGATTAAGAAGATGAGACAGCACCTGGTAATGGGTAACTGGAAACTGAACGGCACCAAGGCTTCTGTAGAAGCTCTGATCAAAGGACTGACACCGGCTGCTGCCGCTCATCCTTCTGTGCAAGTCGCCGTCTGCCCGCCGGTTATCTTTTTGGGTCTGGTTGAGCAGCTGACCGCTGGCACCAAAATCGCCTACGGTGCCCAGAACGCCGACGTACACGAGTCTGGCGCCTTCACCGGTGAAAACGCTCCGTCCATGCTGAAAGCCTTCGGTTGCACCTACTCTCTGGTCGGCCACAGCGAGCGTCGTACCCTGCATGCAGAGAGTGACGACGTGGTTGCTGCCAAGTACGAAGCGATCCAGAAAGGCGGCCTGGTGCCGGTTCTGTGCATCGGTGAAACTCTGGAGCAGTTCGAAGCCGGCGTGACCAAGAACGTGGTTGAGACCCAGCTGAAAGCCGTTATCGACCGTTGCGGTATCGCCTCCTTCAACAACGCCGTTATCGCTTACGAGCCGGTATGGGCCATCGGTACTGGCAAGACTGCCACTCCGGAGATCGCTCAGTCCGTTCACGCTCACATCCGTCAGTACCTGGCCGGTTTTGATGCCGCCGTTGCTGCCAAAGTACAGATCCTGTACGGCGGTTCCGTCACTGGCGCCACTGCTGCCGACCTGTTCGGTCAGCCGGACATCGACGGTGGCCTGGTCGGTGGTGCGTCCCTGAAAGTGGACGACTTCTCCCAGATCATCGCTGGCGCGGCCAAGTAATCACTGATTACGGCAAAGAGAGGGGCTTGTCCCCTCTCTTGTATCGCTTTTCCTATGGTGGCCCCCGCATCCCATACGAAAGCCGATATAGTAAAAGTGGCTTGTCTATTTCCAAACATTCGTATTTGACAACTCAGATCCAGAGGCACTCATGACCAAACAAATCAAACGTATTGGTGTTCTGACCAGTGGTGGCGACGCACCGGGTATGAACGCAGCCATCCGCGCTGTGGTTCGCGCCGGTCTGCATTACGGCCTGGAAGTTTACGGTATTTATGATGGCTACCTCGGTCTGCACCAGGATCGCATCGTCAAACTGGAGCGTCACAGCGTCTCCGATGTAGTGAACCGTGGTGGTACTTTCCTCGGCTCCGCCCGTTTCCCTGCTTTCAAAGACCCCGCAGTGCGCGCCGAAGCGATCGAAAACCTGAAAAAGCACGGTATCGATGCGCTGGTCGTCATCGGTGGTGACGGCTCCTACATGGGTGCCAAGAAGCTGACCGAAGAGGGTTTCCCCTGCATCGGCCTGCCGGGCACCATCGACAACGACATCGCCGGTACCGACTTCACCATCGGCTTTGATACCGCCCTGAACGTGGTGGTTGACGCCATCGACCGCCTGCGCGATACCTGCAGCTCCCACCACCGTATCTCCGTGGTCGAGATCATGGGTCGTCACTGTGGCGATCTGGCCATGTCTGCCGCCGTTGCTGGTGGTGCCGAGTACGTGATCGTGCCGGAAGTAGCCTTCGACAAAGAGAAGCTGCTCAAGCAGATCAAGGAAGGCGAAGCCAAGGGCAAGAAGCACGCCATTATCACTATCTGCGAGCACGTTACCGACGTGAACGCGCTGGCCAAAGATATCGAAGCCCTGACCGGTCGTGAAACCCGCGCCACCATCCTGGGCCACATCCAGCGTGGCGGTGCCCCGACTGCCCGTGACCGCATCATGTCCAGCCGTATGGGTGCTTATGCCGTTGAGCAGCTGCTGGCTGGTCACGGTGGTCGCTGCGTCGGTATCCAGCGCAACGAGCTGGTACACCACGACATCATCGACTGCATCGAGAACATGAAGCGTCCGTTCGATCAGGAGCTTTACAACCTCTCCACCACCCTGTTCTAAGCACTGCCGGAACAAGCTGGTTATGCAAAAACCCTCCATCCGGAGGGTTTTTCTATTTCTAGCCGTCACTCACCGTGGTGCCCAGAAAATGGATTGGTGCCAGCACATTTGGCAATGTCATCAGGCTGATCTGCCAACTGCGAAATAACAACAATGCCTATATAACCGGCTTGAGGTTGGGATTGAGGTTGCGCTTCAAATCCACCGTTGCAGTCGCTACCGACAGCTTGCCCAGCATCATCTCTTTATCATCTCATCCGCTCTCTCTTATTCCCCCACTGTTACTGTTGTCCTCTAGTGCTCCTGTTAGGCGATGCGTTATCTCTAATCCGCACCGACGGGGCTCAACATTGGCTACAGATACAGGCAGTCGCAGATCGGGGGCCTATCTCGCTCCCCCCTGCAGGTTGCAACTTGTCCCCTTGAGGGAAAAACCGCTTCCCAAGCCACTATTGCACCAACCAATATCAATCACGCTATCTCATCCATAGTCAGAGGCTAAAAAATGGGCTACCTCTGCATTTTTTCTCTCTCAGATCCGGCTACATCGCTAAAAGCAGGGCTATTTATGCAGATCCATGAACAGAAGATCGTGATAAAACCCTAACCATGGCGCTGGATTGCATGCCGATACCGGCATTACTCTCTTTCAGAGGGGGATTATCTTCGCCAGAAGCGGTAAAACCAGATTCACAGCCATTTTTTGACGCTAAAAATGGCTGCCTAGCCCGACAAAAAATGTAAAACCAATTAATGGCTCCATTCAAAACCCCTAATTCAGATTCCACTCACTTAACTAACACACTGAAAATAAAGAACTTTTAATATATAAGCCCCATTAAAACAACCAACACCTCAAACATAGAGGATAAAATAGCCACAAGATTGCAAAAACAGAGCCTTCATCATCACGAAGAACACAAAGCTCAATTTTATCAACCAAACCCTTGTTTTAAGCTCCTGTTATGGTATCTTGACCTCATCAACCAACAACCTGGGGAGAAAAAAGATGAAAGAGTTTGTTGTTACCGCTGTTTTTACCGTGTTTTTCACCCTGGTTGCTGTCTCTCTGCCCTCGCTGTCACAGCTCTGAGTCGGATAGAGAGGCATCAATCGGGAACGAGCCTCTCTGGCATGACGCTTTAATCGCCACAAACTGGTGTTTTCAGCCATCAGTGCCGAAATGGTCAACATGGATATGATTTCAAGCTGTTGTGGTTGCTTGTTTAACCACACTTCTGACTGAGCCAACGTCAGACCATCCTCGGGGGAGCCAAGCTCCCCTTTTTGCTACCTTCCGTCTGACAACACCTTTGCTCTCTCCTTATCCTTTCCTCCTCTTCTACCGCTTTGCTGTTTGTTCAGACCAATCTTTTTCCCAGTAACCAGCGGGCACAAAAAAGCCCCCACCCGAAGGTGGAGGCTTGTGGCATAACTGGATGTGTCTACCCGTGGGTAATCCCGCTTATACCTTGTTCCAGCGCTGCGGGTCATACTCCGGGCTGAAGCGATCAACGATCACGGCGCAGGCTGCGTCACCGGTGATATTGAGGGAAGTCCGGATCATGTCGAACAGACGATCCAGCGCGAACAGCAGCGGCAATCCTTCGATGGGGATCCCTGCCGCCAGCAGCACCGCCACCACCAGGAAGCTCGGGCCCGGTACACCGGCCTGACCAATCGCGCCCAGGGTAGCTGTCACTATGATGGCGGCCCAGGCACCAACGCTCAGATCAATGTTGTAAACCTGCGCAAAGAAGATGGCAACCAGCCCGTAATAGATGGCGTTGCCGCTCATATTGATGGTGGCCCCCAGCGGCAGCACAAAAGCGGCCGTCGCATTGGTCACCTTCAGATCCTGCTCGCAGGTCTCCATATTGACCGGCAGGGTCGCCATAGAGGAGGCGGTGGAGAAGGCCACGATCTGCGGCTTCTTCATGGCCGAGATATAGGTCATCACCGGCGTGTTGGAGAAGAGCGCCACCAGCAGCGGATAGACCACAAAGCCGAAGATCAGAATCGCAGCGACATAGACCACAAACAGCTTGAGCACCAGCGTCAGCACATCGAAGCCATAGGTGCCGATGGCATCAGCCATCAGACCGAATACCCCGAGCGGCGCGATGAGCATCACCTTGTTGATCATCCAGACGAAGGCATCCACCAAGGTATTGAGGCCATCGACCAGCGGCTTGGCCCGCTCGCGCGGCTGTTTGGCCAGCGCAATGCCGAGGAACATGCAGAACACCAGGATCTGCAGAATGTTCGCCTCGTTGAGGGACTGGAACACGTTGGTCGGGATCATGCCAAGCAGGGTTGCGACGGCATCCGGCAGCGCCCCTTTATCAGCATAATCACCGCCAAACATGGAGGAGACTGAGCCAAAATCGACACCGACACCCGGCTTGAAGATCTGCCCCATCACCAGTGCCAGCAACACGGCCAACGCAGAGGTAATCAGGAAGAAGGCCAGCGTCGCGGCGCCGATCTTGCCCGCCGCCGGGCTGGCGCCCAGATTGGCGGCGCCGGAGAGGATGGCAACCGCCACCAGCGGGATCACCAGCATCTTGATCAGCTGGATAAAGAGGGTACCGAGTGGGGCAAAGATGGTGGCCTGCTCACCCATGAGCACCCCGACCACAGCCCCCAGTACCATGGCCACCACAACCTGGAAGCCAATATTTTTTATGAGTCCTTTAGTCAACACAGTACTTTCCTTTATGTAGCTACATTCGCACTTTCCCAGTGCAATAAACCAGACAGGGGAATGAGCTCCTGCACATTCCCCTGCTGCGGCGTGTTATCGCATATTTCATTGCTGTTTGAAATCGACAAATCGTTAACAGAAGCTATTAATAATTTTCTAAAAAGCGCATTTTCCACCCTTTGGTTGCGTTTTTTGCTGTCAGTCCAATGACAACTGGCAAAATGTTGTGCTAGCTTGGCTGCACAACCGAACATACAAGGATGTAAAGATGCTGAAAGTTAACGAATATTTTGACGGAAATGTAAAATCCATCGGTTTTGAGCAAAAAGGCGAGAAATCTACTGTCGGCGTCATGAACATCGGCGAATACCTGTTCAATACCGCCGCCCCCGAGCGGATGACGGTGATCAAGGGGGCCCTCACCATCCAGCTGGCGGATGAAGATGAGTGGCACACCTACAGCCAGGGTGAATCCTTCCTGGTTGCGGGCCACTCCTCCTTCAAGCTGGAGGTGACTACCCCCACCGCTTACCTGTGTGAATTTCTCGACTGATCTGTCCGGCTGAAGGGGCTCATCCCTTCAGCCCTCTCTCCCCCTCCTGCTCTTCATATCTCTACCCATGTCACAGCGCGGCACATCCCCGCTTTTCATCCATGGCAAAAATCCTAGAATAAACAGACATAAACCATCACCGGAGTGGTGTCATGATCAGTGTGTTTGACCTTTTCTCTATCGGTATCGGCCCCTCCTCTTCCCATACAGTAGGTCCCATGCGCGCCTCTTATGCCTTTGTGCAGCAGCTCAAGCTCCATGGTCATCTTCCTCATACTGCGCGAGTCGAAGTGGAGTGTTACGGCTCGCTGGGCCAGACCGGCAAGGGACACGGTACCGGCAAGGCGATCATTCTGGGGCTGTCGGGCTTTGAACCGGAGTCGGTCGATATCGATGCCATCCCCGCCATTCTGGCGCTAGTGGAAAAGGAGCAGAGCCTGCAGCTGGCAGGCGAACAGCCAAGCCATTTTCCCCGCACCGGTGCCATCATCTTCAACCGCCGTAAAACCCTGCCGGCCCACACCAACGGCATGACTCTGCGCGCCTTTGATAAAGAGGAAAACCTGCGCCTCAGCCAGACCTACTACTCGATTGGCGGCGGCTTCATCATTGAAGAGAGCCACTTCGCAACCGCCAAGGAGGAAGCAGCCAGAACGGATAGCGAACACCCGATCCCCTACCCGTTCGAGAGCGGCGCCCAACTGCTGGCACACTGTCAGGAGAGCGGTCTCTCTATCTCCGGCATCATTCTGGCCAACGAGCGTGTCTTTCGCAGCGACGAGCAGATAAAGAGCGGTCTTCGCAAGATCTGGCAGGCGATGCAGGGTTGCGTCGAGCGGGGCTGCAAGAGCGAAGGGGTTCTGCCGGGCGGGCTCAAGGTACGGCGCCGCGCCCCGGGGCTATTTCGCCAACTCAGCTGCGAGACCAACTTCAACAAGGATCCCCTGATGGTGATGGAGTGGGTCGATCTGTTTGCGCTGGCCGTCAACGAAGAGAATGCGGCAGGCGGACGAGTAGTCACCGCCCCCACCAACGGCGCCTCCGGCATCATTCCGGCGGTGCTTCACTACTATGATCGCTTCGTCCACAAGGTCGATGATGACGAGCTGGTGCGCTTTTTCCTCACTGCGGCAGCGATCGGCATCTTATATAAGAAGAATGCCTCCCTGTCGGGAGCGGAAGTGGGCTGTCAGGGTGAAGTGGGCGTGGCCTGCTCCATGGCGGCCGGCGCGCTGACCGAACTCTTGGGTGGCAGTCCGGCCATGGTAGAGAACGCCGCCGAGATCGGCATGGAGCACAATCTCGGGCTCACCTGCGATCCCATTGGCGGGCTGGTACAGGTGCCCTGCATCGAGCGCAACGCCATGGGCGCAGTGAAAGCGATCAATGCCGCCCGTCTCGCCCTGCGCGGCACCGGCGAGCACAAGGTGTCGCTCGACAAGGTGATCAAAACCATGTGGGAGACCGGCAACGACATGAAGACCAAGTACAAGGAGACGGCTCGAGGCGGCCTCGCCGTTAACATTACCGAATGTTAAAAAACGGCAATTGACTCCATTTGGTTCCGAAATGCCCGGCATCGCCGGGTATTTTTATGGGCAAACGCTTAACAAAATGGATAAGCACCAAAATAAATTTTATACTCGCACCTCAAACTCAACAAAAATAGATCTATTTCAACTTTTTTTAGGTCGCGAGCCGTTACACTACGGTTATCTGGTTCAGTGACCTGCGCAAACCAGCGCGTTCCATGGATCTCCCAAATTTCTGTGAGTGGGCATGCCGCCCCCTTCTACCCTGAGGTAATAGTGACATGATCAGCGTTTTTGATATCTTCAAAATCGGTGTAGGCCCCTCTTCTTCCCACACTGTTGGCCCGATGAAAGCAGCCAAACAGTTTGTTGACGAACTGCGTGCAGGCGGCAAGATCCGCGATATCACCCGCATCAATGTCGATGTCTACGGCTCCCTCTCCTGGACCGGTAAAGGCCACCACACCGACACCGCCATCATCATGGGCCTGGCCGGCAACCTGCCGGAGAACGTCGATATCGATGCCATTCCTGAATTTATCTCCCGCGTAGAACAGACCGAGCGCCTGCCGATCGGCCTGCACTGCCACACCGTCAGCTTCCCGCGCGATGCCATGGTATTCCACGACGAAGCCCTGCCGCTGCACGAAAACGGCATGAAGCTGACTGCGCTGATCGAAGATGAAGTGGTCTACAGCAAGACCTACTACTCCATTGGTGGCGGTTTCATCGTTGACGAAGAGAACTTCGGCAAGGCTGACAGCGGCGACATGTCCGTACGTTACCCGTTCAAGAGCGCCGCCGAGCTGGTTGCCCACTGCAGCCAGACCGGTCTCTCCATCTCTGCACTGATGATGGAGAACGAGAAGTGCTTCAACACTCCGGAAGAGATCTACAAGAAGTTCGGCAAGATCTGGAACACCATGCGTGAAGGTATCGAGCGCGGCTGCCGTACCGAAGGCGTTCTCTCCGGCCCGTTGCGCGTGCCCCGTCGTGCGGCTCCGCTCTACCGCCAGCTCAACACCAACGAGAACCTTTCGAGCGACCCGATGAACATCGTTGACTGGGTCAACATGTTCGCTCTGGCCGTGAGTGAAGAGAACGCTGCCGGTGGCCGCGTGGTCACCGCCCCGACCAACGGCGCTGCCGGTATCATCCCGGCCGTACTGGCCTACTACGACAAGTTCATCCAGCCGGTTGGCCGCGACGAGTACACCCGTTTCTATCTGGCTGCCGGTGCCGTCGGCATCCTCTACAAAATGAACGCCTCCATCTCCGGCGCCGAAGTGGGCTGCCAGGGTGAAGTGGGTGTCTCCTGCTCCATGGCTGCTGCCGGCCTGACCGAGCTGATGGGCGGTAGCCCGGAGCACGTCTGCGAAGCCGCGG
Source organism: Aeromonas sp. FDAARGOS 1410 (assembly GCF_019048745.1). Lineage (NCBI taxonomy): Bacteria > Pseudomonadati > Pseudomonadota > Gammaproteobacteria > Aeromonadales > Aeromonadaceae > Aeromonas > Aeromonas sp. FDAARGOS 1410. The sequence goes on from NZ_CP077401.1 coordinate 2,865,888, forward strand.
AAATCGGTATGGAGCACAACCTGGGTCTGACCTGTGACCCGGTTGCCGGCCAGGTTCAGGTGCCCTGCATCGAGCGTAACGCCATCGCAGCCATGAAGGCGGTCAACGCCTCCCGTATGGCCCTGCGTCGTACCTCCAAGCCGCGCGTCTCGCTGGACAAGGTGATCGACACCATGTACGTCACCGGCAAGGACATGGACTCCAAGTACCGTGAAACCTCCCGTGGCGGTCTGGCCATCAAGGTGATGCAGGTTGCCTGCGACTAAGCAGCCACTGGCATGACGACAAAAGGCGGGTTATCCCGCCTTTTTCTTTTTACCGGTTCCGGCACTTCGTCACTGGAAGAGTGGATAACAAAAAGGATGGCCTTGCGGGCCATCCTTTTTTATCTGCGCTATCCAGCCAATTACGGCACCAGGGCCGCACGCCGGATCAGGAGGAGAGTTTGCCATCCAGTTCGGCAATCTTGGCAGACCAGTAGGCCGGGCCGGTTTCGTGGATATTGTTGCCTTCGGAATCGACCGCTACGGTCACCGGCATATCTTCCACTTCAAACTCGTAGATTGCTTCCATGCCGAGATCAGCAAATGCCACCACGCGGGCTTTCTTGATCGCCTTGGCCACCAGATAGGCGGCGCCACCAACAGCCATCAGATAAACAGCCTTGTGCTGCTTGATGCTCTCGACGGTTTTCGGGCCGCGCTCGGATTTGCCGATCATGCCGATCAGGCCGGTTTCACCCAGCATCATATCGGTGAACTTGTCCATCCGGGTGGAGGTGGTGGGACCTGCCGGACCGACCACTTCGTCACGCACCGCATCGACCGGGCCAACGTAATAGATAAAGCGGTTGGTGAAATCGACCCCTTCCGGCAGCCCTTCGCCGCGGGCCAGCATATCGGCGATACGCTTGTGGGCAGCATCGCGGCCGGTGAGGATCTTGCCGGAGAGCAGCACGGTATCACCGCTCTTCCAGCTGGCCAGCTCGGCCTTGGTGATGCCGTCGACGTTGACGCGGCGCACGTTGCCACCCGCTTCACGGGTGATCTCCGGCCAGTCGCTCAATTTCGGCGGCGTCAGCTCGGCGGGGCCTGAACCATCGAGTTCAAAGTGAACGTGACGGGTCGCGGCGCAGTTGGGGATCATCACCACCGGCTTGGAGGCAGCGTGAGTCGGCGCAGATTTCACCTTCACATCCAGCACGGTAGTCAGGCCACCCAAACCCTGGGCACCGATCCCCAGCTTGTTGACCTTGTCGTAGAGCTCGACGCGCAGCTTCTCTTCAGTGGTTTGCGGGCCACGGGCCATCAACTCCTGAATGTCGATGTGCTCCATCAGTGCCTCTTTGGCCAGCACGGCGGCCTTCTCGGCAGTACCGCCGATGCCGATGCCGAGCATGCCGGGCGGGCACCAGCCCGCGCCCATGGTCGGCACGGTTTTCAGCACCCACTCGATGATATCATCGGAGGGATTGAGCATGACCATCTTGGATTTGTTCTCTGAACCACCGCCCTTGGCGGCGATGCTCACCTCGACCTTGTCGCCCGGGATCATGTCGATATGGACGACCGCAGGAGCGTTGTCTTTGGTGTTTTTGCGGCTGCCAGCCGGGTCGGCCAGCACCGAGGCGCGCAGCGGGTTGTCCGGATTGGTGTAGGCACGGCGGGTACCTTCATCCACCATCTCCTGCACTGTCATGTCGCTGTCCCACTGCACCTGCATGCCGATCTTCACAAAGCAGGTGACGATGCCGGTATCCTGGCAGAGCGGACGGTGGCCTTCGGCAGACATGCGGGAGTTGATCAGGATCTGGGCCAGCGCATCCTTGGCTGCGGGGTTGGCTTCCCGATCATAAGCAGCTTTGGCGGCCTGGACAAAATCCAGCGGGTGGTAATAGGAGATGTACTGGAGGGCATCTGCGATGGAATCGATAAAATCCTGTTTTTTTATAATGCTCATATCATCCTCACTGGTCCTTGCGTCGCACGGGTGCGATGAACAAGGGCTTCCATATGATGGCTGTGTAGAGGCGCAAACCAAACACTATCGGTCAGCAAAAAACCTGAAGCACAGCAGTTTTTTCTTTAGTCACCGACACCTATGATACGCTTGCCCACCAGCACCGACTAGGGTTCGGGAATCAAACTGTTGCCTGTGTAACATAAAATGACGCCATCACTGCATATCCATTATCCAGATCATCACACTCCTCTCCACGCGCTATTTGCACGGCTACAACATCAGCCGTGGGCCATGCTGCTGGAGTCAGCCGGGCCACTTGGTGTCGACAATGGCTTCGACATCATCACCGCCGATCCGCTGGCCACTCTTCAAACCTGCGGCCAACTCACCACGGTGCGCAGCAGTAATGTAGAAAAAGAGCATCATGGCGACCCCCTCACCCTGTTGGCCGAACTACAGCAGCAACTGCTTGGCCAACCGGCCGCGCATGACAGCAAGCTGCCCTTTATAGGTGGGGCGCTCGGGCTGTTTGGCTACGATCTGGGCCGCCACTTTGAACAGCTGCCAAGTCAGGCTGCCGCCGATATCAAGGTGCCCGACATGGCGGTGGGGATCTATGACTGGGCGCTGCTGCGCAGCGTCGAGACCGGCGCTTGGCAACTGGTGCACTGGGGAGATGAAGCGGGTCTTGCCAGACGTATCGGCTGGCTCGAGCAGCAAGTTGCCGAACCGGCACCACCTTTCCACCTGCAAGGCAGCTGGCAAAGCAACATGAGCCGGGAAGCTTATGGCGAGAAGTTTGCCCGCATTCAGGAGTACCTCGCAGCTGGGGATTGCTACCAGATCAACCTGACCCAGCGCTTCAGTGCCCCCTACCAGGGCGATGAGTGGCAGGCTTACTGCACACTGGCGGCGGCCAACAAGGCGCCGTTCTCTGCCTTTTTGCGCTTGCCGGACAGCGCCATTTTAAGCCTCTCCCCCGAGCGTTTCTTGCTGCTCGATGGTCGCCATATCGAGACCAAGCCCATCAAGGGCACCCGCCCGCGTCATCCTGATCCTGTCATCGATCGGGAGATAGCCGAAGAGCTGTCACAGGCGGACAAGGACAGATCAGAGAATCTGATGATCGTTGATCTGCTGCGCAATGATATCGGGCGGGTGAGCAGGCCAGGGTCGGTCAGCGTCCCTCACCTCTTTGCGGTAGAGTCCTTTCCGGCAGTGCACCATCTGGTCTCCACCATTCATGGCGAGCTCGATAGCCGCTGGCAAGGAGTAGATCTGCTGCGCGCCTGTTTCCCGGGCGGCTCCATCACCGGTGCGCCCAAGATCCGCGCCATGGAGATTATCGAGGAGCTGGAGCCCCAGCGACGCAACGCCTACTGCGGCAGCATCGGCTACCTCAGCCAGCATGGCCGGATGGACACCAGCATCTGCATTCGCACCCTGATTGCCGAAGCGGGCCGTCTGCACTGCTGGGCCGGTGGTGGCATCATCGCCGACTCCGACGCCGACAGCGAATATCAGGAGACCTATGACAAGGTCGCCCGCATTCTGCCCCTGCTCACCGCACTGTGAGCCAGAGCCCCGGATAAACTGCCACGGAACCACGTTACGCCATGGATCGCCACGAACTGCTGACCCGCTTCTCCCTGCAACGACCGGCGCCCGCCCATCGCCTTGCCATCGCCGGCCTCAGCCCGGCGGCGGTGCTGGTGCCTGTCGTGGAGCGCCACGATGGCCTTCACCTGCTGCTCACCCGCCGCAGCACCCGGTTGCGTCATCATGCCGGGCAAATAAGCTTTCCGGGCGGGCGCCAGGACCCCGATGATCAGGATCTCATCGCCACCGCGCTGCGGGAGACCAGAGAGGAGCTCGGCATCCCCTCTCATCTCGTGCAGGTGATCGGCACCCTCAATCCGCTCAATACCATCTCGCGCTTCGAGGTACTGCCGGTACTGGCTCTGCTCGATGCCGACTACCCCCTCGAATTGAGTGCAGATGAGGTGGAGCATGCCTTTGAGGTACCGTTAAACCACCTGCTCGATCGCCGCAATCATATCGCCCTCACCTTTGTTCGGGCGGGCAAACAGCACACCGTCTACTGGATCCCCTGGCAACAGCACTACATCTGGGGTGCCACAGCCAGCATGATCTGTCAGCTGGCCCAGCACCTCGAGAAATAACAATTTGACAACTTTTAGTGGGGGGGAATTTAATCATTAACATTAAACTAACGTGTCAAATGATAAACAAAAATTGATTTTTTACTGTTTTGATCACGTTTCTATAAGAAACTCGGGGTTTTCGTCTGTTAAAGATGAATTTGATCAACATTTTTGATTAAAAAAACCGTATCCTTGCCGCCGACTTAATAAGAACCACAATTCGGGGTGAGATAGATGTCAAATACTGTCACTGGCGCACAGGATGTCGCGACCATAAAGAAGCAAGGAACAAGCTTCGTCCAGAGTAAAGGCTGGACAAAACAAGATTCAACCTGGGTTATCAGCCTGTTTGGTACTGCTGTTGGCGCAGGCATCCTGTTCCTGCCGATCAACGCAGGCATGGGCGGCTTCTGGCCACTGGTGGTGATGGCGCTGCTGGTTGGCCCGATGACCTACCTTGCTCACCGTGGTCTGGCCCGTTTCGTTCTCTCCTCCAAAAAGCCCAATGCGGATATCACTGAAGTGGTAGAAGAGCACTTTGGTGCCGGTGCAGGCAAGCTGATCACCCTGCTCTACTTCTTCGCGATCTACCCCATCGTGCTGATCTACGGCGTGGGTATCACCAACACCGTGGAAAGCTTCATGGTCAACCAGCTGCAGATGAGTGCACCGCCGCGCTGGATCCTCTCCATCGTGCTGATCATGGGCATGATGTCCGTGATGCTGGCAGGCGAGAAGTTGATGCTGAAAGTGACCGAAGTGCTGGTCTACCCGCTGATCGCCATCCTGGCCGGTATCTCCCTCTACCTGATCCCGGACTGGACTGGCGCCGCTCTGGAGCAAGTGCCTTCTGCCAAGGATTTCGCCGTCACTCTGTGGCTGACCATCCCGGTACTGGTGTTCTCCTTCAACCACAGCCCGGCCATTTCCAGCTTCTCGCTGGCCCAGCGCCGCGACCACGGTGATCAGGCCGTCGAGAAAGCCGATGCCATCCTCAAGCGTACCGCCATGGTGCTGCTGGGCTTCGTGATGTTCTTCGTCTTCTCCTGCGTGATGAGCCTGACACCGGCTCAGCTGGCTGAAGCCAAAGCCCAGAACATCGCCGTGCTCTCCTATCTGGCCAACCAGCATGCGAGCCCCATCATCTCCTACTTCGGTCCGCTGGTTGCGTTCGTCGCCATCGTCTCCTCCTTCTTCGGCCACTATCTGGGTGCCCGTGAAGGTCTAAAAGGGATGATCGTCCAGAACATGCGCAAATCTGGCAAAGAGCCGAACGCCAAGAAAGTCGAGATGTTCATCATCGCCTTCTTCATCCTGACCCTGTGGGGCACTGCCATTGCCAACCCCTCCATCCTGGGCATGATCGAATCGCTGGGCGGCCCCATCATCGCGACCATCCTGTTCATCATGCCGATGTACGCCATCAAGCGCGTACCGGCCATGGCGAAGTATCAGGGTCACATCAGCAACGTCTTCGTGACCGTGATGGGCCTGACTGCCATCTCCGCCATCCTCTATCAGCTGGTCGGTTAATCCCGCCTCCGATAGTCAAAAACCAGCCGGCAACGGCTGGTTTTTTTATTGCGTCATTCTGCGCTCTTCTCTGGAAATCCCAGCTCCTTTACTCAGTTTCCCCGGTTAACCAAGCTCCCTGCACTACTGCATATCTGTGCCATCACAGCCCTCCTCTCATATCATGAGAACCCGTTTTTATCTCGCCCTGTGGGGTAAACACATCCCCACCCGTCACTACGCAACAGCCTTCTGACTGTCTGCCTATCTATTTGCCAAGCCCCCGCATAGTTGGGCAATACCCACGAAACCAGGCAAAATCGAGGCAATAAAAAGCGCCCTCCTAAGAGGGCGCCAAAAAGCCGCATTAACCAGCGAAGCAGCAATCAGGCCTCGCTGCTGGGCAGCGCGGCAGGTTCCAGCAGGGTTTCATCTTCGGCCATGCAGGCCGCTGCGGTGAAGAGCACGTCGGTGGAGCTGTTAAGTGCAGTCTCGGCAGAATCCTGCAGTACGCCGATGATAAAGCCGACGGCTACCACTTGCATGGCGATATCGTTGCCGATACCAAACAGGCTGCATGCCAGCGGGATCAGCAGCAGGGAGCCACCGGCTACACCGGACGCGCCACAGGCACTGATGGTGGCGACCACGGAGAGCAGCACAGCCGTTGCCAGATCAACTTCCATCCCCAGGGTATGCACCGCCGCCATGGAGAGCACTGTAATGGTGATGGCTGCACCCGCCATGTTGATGGTGGCGCCCAGCGGAATGGAGACCGCATAGGTATCCTCCGGCAGACGCAGCTTTTCACACAGCGCCATGTTGACCGGGATATTGGCCGCAGAGCTGCGGGTAAAGAAGGCGGTTACACCACTCTCTTTCAGGCAAGTCAGCACCAGCGGATAGGGGTTGCGCTTGAGCTTCCAGAACACGATCAGCGGGTTGACCACGAAGGCGATAAAGAGCATGGAACCGATCAGCACCATCAGCAGCTGGGCATAACCAAACAGAGCGTCAAAGCCGGTTTCCGCGAGGGTGGAAGCGACCAGACCCAGGATCCCGAGCGGCGCACAGCGGATCACCGCTTTCACGATGGCCGAGACGCCGTGGGACAAATCGGTGATCAGCGCCTTGGTGCTCTCGTTGGCGTGGCGCATGGCGATGCCCAGACCAATGGCCCACGCCAGAATACCAATATAGTTGGCATCCATCAGCGCCTTCACCGGGTTGGTTACCACGTTGAACAGCAGGGTCTGCAACACTTCGGTGATGCCGCCCGGTGGCGTGATCTCGGCCGTATTGGCTACCAGATGCAGATCGGAGGGGAAGAGGAAGCTGGCAATCACCGCGACCACGGCCGCAGAGAAGGTGCCAAACAGATAGAGCAGCAAAATGGGTCGCATGTTGGTCTTCTGACCCTGCTTGTGACCAATGATGGCAGCCATAACCAGTACAAATACCAGCAGCGGAGCCACCGCTTTCAGTGCGCCCACAAACAGACTGCCAAGCAGACCTGCCGTTTTGGCCCACTCGGGGGCAAACATCGCCAGCAAGATACCGAAAACCAGACCAACCAGGATCTGGCTGACCAGACTGGTGCTATTGACCAGCCGAAGGAGGGGGTGTTGTTGTGTCATCAAAAAAGTCCCTAGGCACCGTAGTGCTCGATTCATGAGTCCTGTCTGCAACCCTCCCATCAGCATGATTCCGTTCTGACGGGTTGCCTGCGGCCAGCCTTCTGTCGGGCCGATCCGCCGGTCACCGGATTGCATGACGGAATATCCCATTCACCACCGCTTTTTTCCAGAGACCTACCAAAAAATATCCAGTATCCGGCACAAATAACCGCAACAAAAACACAACAACAGAGTAACCATTCATTTTTGTTCGTTTTATCAACACATGGGCAGATAGCCAACTGTGGTATCATCCGCCATTTGCTGCGGAGCCTTGCCATGATCCCCTCCCTTCTGACCCGACACTTCGGTTTCTCCAGTCTCCGGCCTGGCCAGGAGGCGGTCATCAACCGGATCGTGGCTGGCCAGAGTGCCATTGCCATCTTCCCCACCGGCTCTGGCAAATCCCTCTGCTATCAGTTGCCCGCCCTTGCCCTGCCCCACCTGACGCTGGTGATCTCGCCCCTGATTGCGTTGATGCACGATCAGCTCGCCTTCCTTAAAAGCAAGGGGATCAGCGCAGCCACTCTCGACTCGAGCCAGAGTCCGGAAGAGAGCCGACAGGTGATGCAACAGGCGCTGGCTGGCCAGCTCAAGATCCTGATGATCTCGGTGGAACGGCTCAAGAACGAGCGCTTTCGTCGCTTCATCCAGCAGGTGCCACTCTCGCTGCTGGTCGTCGATGAGGCGCACTGTATCTCGGAGTGGGGCCACAACTTTCGCCCCGACTACCTCAAACTACCGGACTACCGCCAAGAGTTGCAGATCCCGCAGGTGTTGCTGCTGACAGCCACCGCGACTCCAGCCGTTATTGGCGACATGCAAGCCAAGTTCACCATTGAGCCGCAAGGGGTGGTCGTCACCGGCTTCTACCGGCCCAACCTCGACTTGTCCGTCATCCCGATGCTGCCGGAGGCTCGCAGCGAATGGCTCTGTCAGACGCTGGCGCAATCTCAAGGGGCGCCGACCATCGTTTATGTCACCCTGCAACATACGGCAGAGGAGTGCGCCGAGGTGCTGGTCAGACGGAGGATCAACGCCCGTGCCTACCATGCCGGTCTCGATGCGGCGCTGCGCAGCCAGATCCAGCTCGACTTCATGAGCGGCAAGGTGGATTGCATCGTCGCCACCATCGCATTTGGCATGGGGATAGACAAAGCAGATATCCGCCAGGTGATCCACTATGACCTGCCCAAGTCCATCGAGAACTACAGCCAGGAGATTGGCCGCGCCGGGCGCGATGGCCAACCATCACGCTGCATCGTGCTGGCCAACCAGAGTCAGCTGCCGGTGCTGGAGAACTTTGTCTATGGCGATACGCCCGATCTGAACGCCATTGTTCAACTCCTCGGCCAGATCCGCCAAAGCGGACCCGAGTGGGAGTTCACCCTGCTGCGCCTCTCGAACGATACCAATATCCGCCAATTGCCGCTTAAAACCCTGCTGGTCTATCTGGAGATGGCGGGCATCATCACCCCGGCCTACAGCTACTACGCTGACTACCGTTTCAAATTCGTGCTGGAGAAGCGCGACATTCTTGCCCGCTTCAACCCGGAACGACGTCAGTTTCTGGAGCAGCTGTTCGCCTGCGCGCCACTGGCACGCAGCTGGTGCACCATGGATTTCGATGCCCTCTGGCAGAGTTACCAAGGAGAGCGGCAACGCGCGGTCGCAGCCCTCGACTACCTGCAGCAACAAGGCTGGATCGAGCTTGAGAGCAAGCAGATGACCGAGGTCTACCGGATAAACCGCCATGACTGGGAACCCGCTGCGCAGGCCAGCGCACTGCACGCTCTATTCCTGCAAAAAGAGCAGAGCGAGCTGGCCAGACTGCAAGCCATGCTCGACTTTTTCACCTCGGATGAGTGCCTGAGCCACCGCCTCGCCCGCTATTTCGCAGATGAAGCAGCTCCGACCTATTGTGGTCACTGCTCGGTTTGTCGTGGCCAGGTTGCTGTACTGCCTCCCCTGCCCCTGCAGACTATGCCAAATGATGCAGGGATCCGCGCCTGGTGCGAGCCACTCATCGCCAAGGCTGGCTCACAGGACGCACGCATGCTCACCCGCTTTCTGTGCGGCATCGCCATGCCGCTCACCAGCAAAATCAAGGCAAGATCGTTGGCCGGCTTCGGCCAGCTGGCACAACATCCATTTGCTGACGTGCTGCTGGCGGTCGAGCAAGCCTACACCTGACCATTCGTACACCTCTTACATCCCGCAACGGCTCACACACGCTGAAAAAAGAAGACCCTCGCTATTGCGAGGGTCAAGCCAACGGAAACGTGCTTAAACAGAGCTTGGTGAGATCACGATACACTCTCTTGCTAAAGCGTCTCGCTGCTCACACATGGCCAATCTAGGGCAGCAAGAATGTAGCGTCAATGTAAAAATTAGAGTTAAAAATCTAATCCATTGAATTTACGTTGACGTGAACGTAATGATATTTTTATCCATATCTGCGCAAACCAACCTCTGCCTCATCTTTTACTGTTCACCTTTCAGGCAACACCGGTAGTTTCCACTTTCCAATAAACATTTATTTTTTATGTCTTTGACATTTACCTCACTATCGTGGCAAAAATAATTTAACAGTCAGTAACATAGGTGTGTTGTTGACTGACCCTCCCGCACAAGGATCGGGCAGGTTTCCTCCGCATTTAACCAATCGACCTTGATGGATTACTGGGGGCTGTTGACTAGGCTTAACATTGCAAACAACACAAAAGCAGTCATCCAACTTTTTCAGGGCAAGCGACTATAACGAGGGCAAAGTTATGGGCATCTTCGAGCACTACCAACAGCGATACGAAAAGGCAAGGGAAGAGGAGTACACCATCCAGGAGTTTCTGGATATGTGCAAGCAGGACAAAGCCTGCTACGCCTCTGCGGCCGAACGTCTGCTGACCGCCATCGGTGAACCTGAGATGGTAGACACCTCTGCCAACCCCAGACTGAGCCGGCTTTTCTCCAACCGCGTCGTGGCACGCTATCCGGCATTCAAAGATTTCTACGGTATGGAAGAGGCGATCGAGCAGATTGTCTCCTACCTCAAACACTCCGCCCAGGGGCTGGAGGAGAAGAAACAGATCCTCTATCTGTTGGGCCCTGTTGGCGGCGGTAAATCCTCGCTGGCAGAAAAACTCAAATCCCTGATGCAGAAGGTGCCTATCTATCGCATCAAGGGCTCACCGGTCAACGATCACCCCTTCTGTCTGTTTGACATCGAAGAGGATGGCGAAATCCTGGAAAAAGAGTACGGCATTCCGCGCCGTTATCTGCGCCCCATCATGTCCCCCTGGGTTGCCAAACGTCTGCACGAGTTTGGTGGCGACATCACCAAGTTCAAGGTGGAGAAGGTCAACCCTTCCATCCTCGATCAAATCGCCATCGCCAAGACTGAACCCGGTGATGACAACAACCAGGACATCTCCTCACTGGTCGGCAAGGTCGATATCCGCATGCTGGAGCACTTCGCCCAGGATGACGCCGATGCCTACTCCTACTCCGGTGCACTGTGTAAAGCAAACCAGGGTGTGATGGAGTTTGTGGAGATGTTCAAAGCGCCCATCAAGGTGCTGCACCCGCTGCTTACTGCAACTCAGGAGGGGAACTACAACGGTACAGAAGGGCTCTCAGCCCTCCCCTTTGACGGCATCTTGCTGGCTCACTCCAACGAATCCGAGTGGCAGCAGTTCCGCAACAACAAGAACAACGAGGCCTTCCTCGACCGGGTCTACATCGTCAAGGTGCCTTACTGCCTGCGCGTCTCCGAAGAAGTGAAGATCTACGAGAAGCTGCTGGTCAACAGCGAGCTGACCGAGGCCAAGTGCGCCCCGGGTACCCTCGAGTTGCTGGGCCAGTTCTCGGTGCTGTCACGGCTGAAAGAACCCGAAAACTCCAGCATCTACTCCAAGATGCGGGTCTATGATGGCGAAAGCCTCAAAGACACCGATCCAAAGGCGAAGAGCTATCAGGAGTATCGCGACTACGCCGGTGTGGACGAGGGGATGAATGGTCTCTCTACCCGCTTTGCGTTCAAGATCCTCTCACGCGTCTTCAACTTCGACCACGCGGAAGTGGCCGCCAACCCGGTGCACCTCTTCTATGTGCTGGAGCAGCAGATCGAGCGCGAGCAGTTCCCGCAAGAGCTGCACGATCGCTACCTTGAGTTCATCAAGGGTTATCTGACCCCGCGCTATGTGGAGTTCATCGGCAAGGAGATTCAGACCGCTTATCTCGAGTCCTACTCCGAGTACGGCCAAAACATCTTCGATCGCTACGTCACCTACGCCGACTTCTGGATCCAGGATCAGGAGTACCGTGACCCCGAAACCGGCCAACTGTTTGACAGAGCGTCCCTCAACAGCGAGCTGGAGAAGATTGAAAAACCCGCCGGGATCAGCAACCCGAAAGATTTCCGTAACGAAATCGTCAACTTCGTGCTGCGTGCCCGGGCTAACAATGCAGGCCGTAACCCCAACTGGACCAGTTACGAGAAGCTGCGCACCGTGATCGAGAAGAAGATGTTCTCCAACACGGAAGAGCTGCTGCCGGTTATCTCCTTCAACAGCAAAACCTCGGCCGAGGAGCAGAAGAAGCACGATAACTTTGTCGAACGGATGATGGAGAAAGGCTACACCCGCAAACAGGTGCGACTGCTCTCCGAATGGTATCTCAGGGTACGCAAGTCATCCTGACCCTGACTGTTCAAGGGGGAGTTATGGCGCATTTTATCGACCGCAGGCTCAACGGCAAAAACAAAAGCGCTGTCAATCGGCAGCGCTTCATCCGCCGTTACAAGAAGCAGATAAAACAAGCGGTCTCTGATGCTGTCTCCAAGCGCAGCATTCAGGACGTAGACAAGGGCGAGAGCATCAGCATCCCGACCAAGGACATCGGCGAGCCCCATTTTCATCAGGGGCAAGGCGGTAAACGGGAGATGGTGCATCCCGGCAATGATCAATTCGTCTCCGGCGACAAGATTGACCGCCCCAAAGGAGGGGGCGGCGGACAGGGTTCTGGCGAGGGGCAGGCATCCAATCAGGGGGAAGGAGCCGATGATTTCGTGTTCCAAATCTCCAAGGATGAGTATCTCGATCTGCTGTTTGAAGATCTGGAGCTGCCCAGGCTGCAGAAAACCCAGCTCAATCAGCTGATGGAAGTCAAAACCTATCGGGCGGGCTACACCTCCAACGGGGTGCCCGCCAATATCAACGTGGTGCGTTCCCTGCAAAACTCGCTGGCACGGCGTATGGCGTTGCAAGCTGGCAAAAAGCGCCAGTTGCATGAACTGGAAGAGCGACTGGCTCTGCTGGCCGCCGATCCCAACGAACACTTTGCCGAAATTGCCCAGCTCGAGAAGGAGATCCGCGAGCTGAAACGGCGTATCGATGCGGTGCCATTTATCGACACCTTTGATCTCAAGTTCAACAACTTCGTCAAACGGCCCATCCCTTCCAGTCAGGCGGTGATGTTCTGTCTGATGGACGTCTCGGGCTCCATGGATCAGGCCACCAAGGAGATGGCCAAGCGTTTCTATATCCTGCTCTATCTGTTCCTGAGCCGGACCTACAAGAACGTAGAGGTGGTCTATATCCGCCACCACACCCAGGCCAAGGAGGTGGACGAGCACGAGTTCTTCTACTCCCAGGAGACTGGCGGTACCATCGTCTCCAGTGCGCTCAAGATGATGAATGACATCATCAACGAGCGTTACCCGGCCAACCAGTGGAATATCTATGCGGCGCAGGCGTCGGATGGTGACAACTGGGCAGATGATTCACCGCAATGCCGGGAAATTCTGGCGCGGGACATCATGCCAAGGGTGCGCTACTACTCCTACATCGAAATCACCACCCGTGCCCACCAGACCCTGTGGCACGAGTATGAATCAGTGGCCAGCCAGTTCCCCCACTTTGCGATGGAGCATATTCGCAAGGTTGAGGATATCTATCCGGTATTCCGGGAGCTGTTCAAGAAGCAAGCGGCGTGAGGAGGTCACATGATCGAAACTGAAAAACGTGTAGCGCCACTGGATGATGGGCCTGACTGGAACTTCGATCTGCTGGAGACCTATCACCAGGAGATCGCCCGGGTCGCCCGTTTCTACAAGCTGGATACCTACCCCAACCAGATCGAGGTGATCACCGCCGAGCAGATGATGGATGCCTACTCCAGCGTCGGCATGCCCATCGGCTATCAGCACTGGTCGTTCGGCAAGCGCTTTATCCATACCGAGCGCAACTACAAACGCGGCCAAATGGGACTGGCCTACGAGATCGTCATCAACTCGGATCCCTGCATCGCCTACCTGATGGAGGAGAACACCATGCCGATGCAGGCACTGGTGATGGCCCACGCCTGCTACGGTCACAACTCCTTCTTCAAGAACAACTACCTGTTCAAGGCCTGGACCGATGCCTCCTCCATCATCGACTACCTGCTGTTCGCCAAGAACTACATCACCCAGTGTGAAGAGAAGCACGGTATAGAAGCGGTGGAGCAGTTGCTCGACTCCTGCCATGCCCTGATGAACTTCGGGGTCGATCGCTACAAGCGTCCCCAGAAGATCTCGATGGCCGAGGAGAAACGGCGTCAGAAGGCGCGGGAAGACTATCTGCAGACTCAGGTCAACGAGCTGTGGCGTACCCTGCCCAAGCAGCATAAAGCTGCTGGGGTGGAAGATAGACGCTACCCTGCCGAACCTCAGGAGAACATTCTCTATTTCATCGAGAAGAATGCCCCCTTGCTGGAGCCCTGGCAGCGCGAGATAGTGCGCATCGTGCGCAAGATCAGTCAGTATTTCTATCCGCAAAAGCAGACCCAAGTGATGAACGAGGGGTGGGCCACCTTCTGGCACTACACCATCCTCAATCACCTCTATGACGAGGGCAAGCTGAGCGATCGCTTCATGATGGAGGTGCTGCACAGCCACACCAATGTGGTCTATCAACCGGCTTACAACAGTCGTTACTACTCGGGGATCAACCCCTATGCGCTGGGGTTTGCCATGTTTACCGACCTGCGCCGCATCTGCGAGAACCCGACTGAGGAGGACAGATACTGGTTCCCCGACTATGCCGGCAGCAACTGGGTGGATACACTGCATTTTGCCATGCAGAACTTCAAGGACGAGAGCTTTATCAGCCAGTTCCTGAGTCCCAAGGTGATGCGCGACATGAAGCTGTTCGCCATTGATGACGACGATCTGAAGAACTATCTGAAGGTCTCCGCCATTCACAATGACGAAGGCTATCGTCAGGTGCGCAATACCCTGTCAGCCCAGTACAACCTGAGCAATCTGGAGCCCAATATTCAGGTCTACAATGTGGCAGTAAAAGGGGATCGTTCCCTTACCCTGCGCTATGTCCCCCACAACCGCATACCCCTTGGCGACTCACGCCATGAGGTGCTCAAACACCTGCATCAGCTGTGGGGATTCGACGTGGTGCTGGAGCAGGATAACGGTGATCTGCCTGCAGATATCATCGGCCGCTGCCCGGAGCGTAAGCCGGGTATCTGAACCATGCAACCTCGCAAATGGCCCACTTCGGTGGGCCATTTTTTCGGCCTTCGCCTCTGCCTGCATCATCGCAGCACCACCTGAATAACCCGTACACACCACAACATAGAAAGAGGCCCGCATGGTGTGCGGGCCTCTTTGGCTTGCGATCAATCTGCAGCGGTTATCAGTAGAAGGTTTGCAGCTCCGCGGCCATCGCCTTGAGACGGGCACAGGGAGCGAACCGATCACCATGGCGCTTCTGGTAATACTCCAGACGGCCAACCAGATGGTCAATACCGAGCTTGTCCATATAGCGGAACGGGCCACCGAGGAAGGGCGGGAAACCGATACCGAAGATGGCACCGATATCGCCGTCACGGGCCGATGCCACCACGCCACTGTCAAGGGTCATGGCCGCTTCATTGAGCATCAGCAGCACACAACGCTCGGCAATCTCCTGTTTGGCAAGTTTGGCCACCGGCTTGATCCCCAGCACATTGTAGACGCTCTCATCCACCTTCTTCTTACCTTTGGCTGCCTTGCCATAGAGGTAGAAGCCCTTGCCGTTCTTGCGCCCCTTGCGATCGTTTTGCAGCAGCTTGTCGAACGCCTTGGGTGCCTGGAACTGCTCGCCACCCAGCTCTTTTTCGAGGATGGGGGAGATCTTGGCCCCCACATCGATGCCCACTTCGTCGAGCAATGTGATGGGACCAACCGGGAAACCGAAGTCGAGCAACGCGCTATCCAGCACCTCTACCGGCTCCCCTTCCAGCACCAGACGTGCTGCTTCGTTCATGTAGGGAGCGAGGATGCGGTTGACGTAGAAACCGGCTTCGTCCTTCACCACGATAGGCGTTTTGCCCTGTGCGCGGGCAAAGGCCAGAGTGGTGGCGACCGTCTCGGCACTGGTGCCGGCGTGGGGGATGATCTCAGCCAGCGGCATCTTGTCGACCGGACTGAAGTAGTGCAACCCGATAACCCGCTCGGGGTGGCTCGCCACTGAAGCTATCTGGTTGATGGGCAGTGACGATGTATTGGAGGCAAACACTGTGTGTTCACCACACTCACGCTCCACATCCTTCACCATCTGGTGTTTGAGATTGAGATCTTCAAACACCGCCTCCACCACCATGTCGACCCGGTGGAAACCGGAGTAGTCCAGAGTACCGGTCAGCAAGCTCATCTGCTTCTCAAGCTCACTGCGCAGGATATGACGGCGCTTGAGTTTCTTGGCCAGAATGTCGTAGCTGTAGCGCATGGCATTGCCGATCCCGGCGCTTGCCACATCCTTGATCCGCACCGGTACGCCCGCCTTGGTGGCGGTGACGAATGCGATGCCGCCCCCCATCAGACCACCACCCAGCACGGCCGCGTGACCCACCTTGCGCGGCTCGGCCCCCTGATAGGTGACCTCTTTCTTCATTTCCGTGGTGGCAAAGAAGATAGAACGCAGGGCAGCAGACTCGACCGTCATAACCAGCTCGCCGAAGTGGCGGGACTCGGCGGCGAGGCCAGCCTGCATCCCCTCCTCCACACCGATGCGCACCACGTCCAGGATCCGCTCCGGCGCGGGGTAGTTACCACGCGTCTTGCTCATCACCCCTTTGCGTGCCTGATCGAACAGCACCTTGCGGCCAAGCTTGTTGGTCTCCAGCAGCTTGCCCTGCAGATCCCGCTTCAACTCGTGGCGGGGCTTGCCCTTCTTGGCCAACTTGATGGCGGCATCCAGCAGGATCGAAGGCGGTACCACATCGTCCACCAGCCCCAACTTTTTGGCCTGCTTGGCGCGCACCTGCTTGCCGGTCAGCATCAGATCAAGCGCCTTGGCCACCCCGATAAGGCGCGGCAGGCGCTGGGTACCACCGGATCCTGGCAGCAGACCAAGTTGTACCTCGGGCAGACCCAGCACGGTTTTGCCGTGATCGGTCACAACTCTGCCATGACAGGCCAGCGCCAGCTCCAACCCGCCGCCGAGGCAAGGGCCGTGAATAGCGGCGATCACCGGGATGGTCAATGACTCGATCTCGGCAAAGATAACCTGCCCTTCCCGCGACAGGGTCTCGGCATCCTTGGCACTGGCGCAGGCGGCCAGCATGGTGATGTCGGCTCCGGCGATGAAGGAATCCTTCTTGCCGGAGGTGATCACCAGACCGATCAAATCCTTGTTGCGTTTCACCTCGGCCAGCACGGTGCGGATCTCCTCCACAAAGGCGGCTTTCAGGGTATTCATGCTCTCGCCCGGCACATCCATGGTGAGAATGCCAATGCCATCATGGCGAACATCCAGGGAAAAAGTCTTAGCGCTCATTATTCAACCTCCAACACCATAGCCACGCCCAATCCACCCGCCGCACAGGCGGTGTTGAGTCCCAATCCCCCACCACGACGACGCAGCTCATGCAGGGTCTGGGTGATCATCCGCGCACCGGTCGCGGCAAAGGGGTGGCCATAGGCCAGCGAACCACCGAGGACGTTGAACTTCTCCATGTCCACCTCGCCGATGGCCTGATCGCGGCCCAGCTTGTCACGGGCAAACTCGTGGCTTGCAAACATCTTGAGGTTGGCCAAGGTCTGGGCGGCAAAGGCTTCGTGCATGTCGATCAAGGTGAGATCGCTGAGCGTGATGCCGGCTCTGTCCAGCGCCAGCGGCGTGGCATAGGAGGGGCCCATCAGCATGTCCTGCCACACATCGATGGCCGAAAAAGCGAAGCTGCGGATATAGCCAAGCGGCTCGAGACCCAGCTCTTTGGCTCGCCCTTCCCGCATCAGCAGCACGGCAGCGGCGCCGTCGGTAAGCGGGGTGGCATTGGCGGCAGTCACTGTGCCATGAATCCGATCAAAGACCGGCTTGAGCTTGGCGTAGCTCGCCAGATCGGAGCTTTCACGGATATTGTTGTCCCGCTCGAGCGGCGACTTGTAGGGCGGTACATGGGTGGTAAACACCTCGCCGCTGAGCTTGCCCTCGGCCCATGCTTGCGCAGCCAGGGTATGGGAGCGGTGCGCCAGCGCATCTTGCGCTTCGCGGCTGATCTGGTGGCTCTTGGCCATCTGCTCGGCGGTCTGCCCCATGGAGAGGCCGGTGGAATATTCCGCCACCGCAGGCGGCACCGGCAGCAGATCCTTGACCCGCAGCTGACGCAGAATATTGAAACGCTGCTGCAGATTGCGTGCCTTGTTGAGATCCACCAGAGCGCGAGCCAGCTTCTTACTCACTCCGATAGGCAGCACGGAAGAGGAGTCAGCACCACCGGCAATAGCGATATCTACCGTACCGGCCATGATGGATTCGGTGACGTTGGCCACCGCCTGAAAACTGGTGGCGCAGGCACGAGAGACGCTATAGGCATCGGTGTTGACGCTCATGCCGGTGCCGAGCACGATTTCACGGGCAATGTTGGGGGCTTCCGGCATCTGAACCACCTGGCCAAACACCAGCTGGTCAATAAGCTTGGGGTCGAGATCGGTGCGGGCGAGCATCTCGCTCACCACCAGCTTGCCGAGATCCACCGCAGGGACGCCATGATAGGCGGTCGCCTGCTTGGCGAATGGGGTGCGCAGCCCCGCCACGACGGCAATCCGTTCGCCCTGGCGAGTCGTCAGTTTCAATGGCTGTTTCATCCTGGCTCCTTGGGTTTATAAGGGAGAGGTCTGACCTCACTGCGCCACATCTTAACAATCCAATCACAAGTTTCATACAGCTGATTGAAACTAAATTCAGCAAGGCTGGCGCCCTTCACTCGCCCTTGTGGCTCAAGTGGAGTATAAAAAGATCAACTTCCATAAAAACAACGGGTTTATCGCATGGCAGCGGCGGAGTTCAAACAACTGAGGGACTATCTTGCCAGTCAAATTCTGGGTCAGGATGAGCTCATCGAAGGGCTGTTGATCGCCCTGTTATGTGAAGGACATGTATTAATCGAAGGCGCTCCCGGCCTTGCCAAAACCCGTGCCGTCAAGGCGCTTGCTGGCGCTGTCGAGGGGCGTTTTGCTCGCATCCAGTTCACCCCTGACCTGCTCCCGGCAGATCTGACCGGCAGCGAGGTGTTTCACCCGCAGGATGCCAGTTTTGTATTCCAGCCCGGCCCCCTGTTCAATCATCTGATACTGGCGGACGAGATCAACCGGGCGCCGGCCAAGGTGCAATCTGCGCTGCTGGAGGCGATGGCAGAACACCAAATTACCGTGGGCAAAAAGAGTTGGCGCCTGCCGCCGCTCTTTATGGTGGCCGCCACCCAGAACCCCATCGAGCAGGAGGGAACCTATCCCCTGCCGGAAGCACAGCTCGACCGTTTTTTGCTCAAGCTGATAGTCGATTATCCGAGCCCGGCCATGGAGCTCGCCATCTTGCAGCTCAATGCCGGTGGCGAACAGCTTGGCGCAGCGCCAGTGACCCTGAGCCAGAGCGCCTTGCAAGGTGCTCGCAGCGAAGTGCTGGCGGTCAGCATGCAGAGCAGGCTTGAACACTATCTGGTAGAGCTGGTCTGCGCTACCCGCCCCGGTAGCGGCCTCTGCCCTGCCATTGAACCGCTGCTCGCGGTGGGGGCAAGCCCGAGAGCCACGCTTGCACTGGCCCGTACAGCCCGTGCCCGCGCCTGGCTGGCGGGACGGGATTTCGTGCTGCCGGAAGATATCCAGCTGCAAGCCTATCCGGTGCTCCGTCACCGCCTTATCCCAAGCTATCAGGCCCTAGCGGACAATCTGGATAACGACACCCTGATCGCCCAGCTGCTGGCTCAGGTGCCATGTCCCTAGCGCCGGACCTCCATCCCGATATCGCCCTGTCGCTGCCACAGCTGCTCAAGATCCGCTACTGGGCCAAGGCAAAGATGTCCCCCCGCGCGGGCAGAAGCAGCACCGAGCGTGGCAAACCGGGGCGCACTCCCGGGCTCACCTTTCGCGAGCTGCGCGCCTATCAGGCGGGTGATGAGGTTCGTCATATCGACTGGCGGGTGACGGCGCGCCTTGGGCGCCCTTACACCCGTCTATATCGTGAAGAGCAGGATCAGGCGCACTGGCTGCTGCTCGATCTCTCCCCCGCCATGTATTTCGGCTCCACCATGCAGCTCAAGGCTCGCCTTGGCTGCGAGCTGGCGGCCGCCCTTATCTGGCGACATGAGAAACAGCACAACACCCTGATTTGCCATGGGATTTTCCCCCATCGCCAGAGCCAGCGGGGCAACGTGCTGCCGCTGCTCGAATCCCTTTGCCATCACTACCGGCAGGGGCTGGCCCGCCAGCCACTTTCCCAGACACTGGCCGATACTCTCGGACAAACGGCACTCCCCCATGGCGCCAGATTGACCGTCATTACCGATCACCGCCCCTGTGAATCAGCGCTCTGCCAGCGGCTGCAGCAACTTTCGCGGCGTCACGATATTCACTACTGGCAGATCCGTGATCCGCTGGAAGCCGTGCTGCCACCAAGCGGTTTGCTGCCGGTAGCCATCAACCGGGCTTCAGCCCCCTATCAGGGTTGGCTCGATGGACAGCACAGCGGTTTTTCCCATCGCTACCAGCAGGCGGCCGAGCAGCAACTGCAACTGGGCAGGCAACAGCTGCTGCCGCTGGTACAGCGCCTCTACCTGCTCGATAACGGCCAGACGCTGCAACAACAGTGGCAGGAGGGGTTATGTCATCAGGGATAGCGCCACTCCTGACCAGCAGTCCGGCATCAGAGGCCATTACCGCGCCCCTGAACGCCCTGCTGAAGGACAGGATCCGGGACATTCATCCAGGCCCCGAGGTTGGCGAGCAACTCCTCGATCCCCGTTTACAAGCTCTGCTATGGCTCCTGATCCTCGTTTTGCTACTGGTGCTGATCATCAGATTGGCAATGCGAGTACGGCAATACAGGCGCTGGTGCAGGCAGCTGGAGGGCGATCCACAACTGCTGGTCAACCGCATCCAGGATCACCTGCGCCAGGAGGCGCTGCATCGCTGGCCCGAGTCTCGCCTGCTGCAGGGAGAGGAGTGGCTCGCGTTTCTGGATCGTCAGGGTAATACCCGCTTCAGCCAGTTTGCCCACCACTGGAGCAGCTGGCTTTATGGCAATCAGTCACCCGACCACGAACAGAGCGAGCAGCTTAAACAGAACTATTACCGCTGGGGACGTACCTATTTTCTGTACAAGCCACGACAGGCGAGCAAGAGCCGAACAAGGGGAAACCGATGACCCTTGCCTGGCCCTGGTTTGCGCTCGCGCTGGTACTACCATTGCTGGTGCGCTTCGGCCTGCCGCCCCTGCGCCACGGTTATCTTGCCCACCCCGGCTTTCCCCTGCTGCGCGCCCATGCAGGTATGTCTTTATGGCGAGCCGGGCTTATCTGGTGCGCCCTGATTGCGGCGCTCTGCCGTCCCCAGTGGTGGGAAGAGCCGGTGGTGCGCTATCAGGGGAGCCGTGATCTGCTGCTGGCGGTCGATCTCTCGGACAGCATGCGCACCCCGGATATGCTCGATAGCGGCGAGCAGCTGGCGCGCCTGACGGCGGTTCGCCAGCAAATCAAGAGATTGATCGCCCAGCGCGCCGGCGATCGGATCGCGCTGGTCGTCTTTGCCGATCACGCCTACCTGCTCTCTCCCCTGACTCAGGAGATCCCGGCACTGCTGACATTGAGCGACGAACTCGATTTTGATCTGGTTGGCCGTACCACCGCCCTCGGTGAAGCGCTCCTGCTGGCACGCCAGCATGCCGAGCGGGGTCGTCCGACGGCGCTGCTGCTGGTAACCGATGGGCGCAATACCGCAGGCAGTGCCGATCCGGAGCAAGAGGCCAAACTCGCTGCAGCGCAGGGGATACGTATCTACACCCTGGGGGTCGGAGCCGACCCCGATACCTTTGTGCAGCCTTTCAATGACGCTGGCGCAGATCAGAGCGATCCCAGCAGCGAGCTTGATGAGCCCCTGCTCAAGCAGCTGGCCCAAATTGGCAATGGGCGCTATTTTCGCGCCCGCAGCCAGAACGATCTGGAGGCGATCAACGAGGCCATCAACCAGCTGGAACCCATTGCCCATCCCGTCGCCCACTATCAACCGGTGACAGACCTTTATCCCTGGCCGCTGGCGCTGGCCTGTGCGTTGTTACTGCTGCCCGCAGGCCATGGTGGGGTAGATAACCGATTTACCCGTGCCCTGCTGCTGAGAGTGAGACGATGGATCTGATCCTGCTCAGGCCGCTATGGCTACTGATGCTTATCCCCTGGCTCTGGCAGGGATGGCGGCGTCGTCGCCAGCCCCCCATGCTGGCTCCGGCCATGCGCGCCTACCTGTTGGCAGAAGCTAAACCGGCTAGTCCTTGGCTCTGGCTGGCGACGCTGCCGGTCATTCTGGCACTCAGCGGCCCCGCCCTGCGCAGTGAGTGGCAAGCGCAACCGGCCGCGCCGCTCGATATCTGGATCCTGGATCTCTCCCGCTCAATGCAGGCCACCGACCTAAAACCCGATCGTGCTACTCGGGTCAGGCTGCAACTTCAGCAACTGCTTGGCACTGCCAACAACGTCCGGATTGCGCTCGTTCTCTACGCTGGCGACGCCTATCTCGCCATGCCCCCCACCCGGGATCATCAAGCCATCGCCCTGCTGCTGCCCGATCTGCGCCCCGACATCATGCCGTTGCAAGGCAGTAACCCCGCGCGGGCCATCGCCCTTGCCATGAAACAGATTGCCCCCGGTGAGCAGGCTCGTCTGCTGCTCATCACCGACGGCCTGAGTAACAAACAGATGGATGAGATTGCCGCGCAGTGGCCCTGTCAGGAGAGCCTTTTCTGTCACAACAGCAATAGCCCACGACTCGATATTCTCCTTGCCAGCAGTGCAGAACCAGCGGCCATGCCACCCATTCCGGCCAATGAACTGGGTTTTGCCACACGCACCCCAGCCCAGCTGGCCGCGCCACAGAGCGAAGCCATGGCAACCCTGGCGCGCAAGCTGGGTGGCGAACTGCAGTGGCTGGGTAGCGAGCCTCCCCGTTTTGCCCCGCTGCCGACCACTACGGTGGCGCTCGCCCCGGCGCCGCGCGATCTCGGCCCCTGGCTGCTGTTGCCGCTACTGCCCCTAGCGCTGCTTGCCCGGGTGGGAACCCAACTGCTCATTGCAATAACCATCGGCTGGTCACTGCTGGCGCCAGCCCCGACGCAAGCCTCCCCCCTCCCGCCATCACCAGACGAGCAGGCGATGCAAGCCTATCTGAGGGGAGAGTACCGGCTGGCAGCCAGCACATTCAGCAACCCGGTATGGCGCGGCAACGCCTGGTATCGGGCTGGCGATTATCGGCAAGCCGTCTCGGCCTACGAGCAGGAAACAAGCGCGACCGCCCACTACAACCTAGGCAATGCGCTGGTCCAATTGGGAGAACTGGCCGCAGCCAAAGAGGCCTATCTGGCCACACTGGCCCTTGAACCAAACCATGAGGATGCCCTCTACAACCTATCGCTACTGCAAGGTGGTGAGTCGACAGCCCATGCAGAGGCGACGCTCAGCAACGCATCCAGCAAGCCAGAACAGACACCGGTCGATGCGGTCCCCCTGCCCCCTGCGCCGCCAGTGCTTTTGCTGGAACAGCGGCTGCGCAAAGAGGCGCTGCGCCGTGAGCTCATAAAGGTAGAAGAGCCATGGTGAAGCATCACACGCTCTGCTGGCTACTGCTTGTGATGTTGAGTCTCCCAAGCTGGGCACAGCCACGGGCCGAATTGCTACCCGGTGCCACCCCGGCAGACTGGTTGCTGGTGATCGAGGCGGATGGCGTACGTCAGGGCAATGAGCTAGAGATCACGCCGCTGCTACGCCAGTTCGCCGTGGGCAGAGTCACCATGAGTCGGGTATCCACCCCGGTGCAGCAGTTGACCCGCTGGCAGATCCCGCTGCACCTGACCAGCCAGCCAGATGATCCTGCCGGCGTGGTGATAGTTCCGCTCAAGCTTGGCAACGAGTGGACACCCGAACTGACACTCAAAGCCCCAGCACCACAACCAACTCTGCCTGCCCCCCCCCCCCCTGCCGCACTGGAGATGGAGGCCCAGCTTGATCATCAGGGCCCCCTCTATCCCGGTCAGCCGGTGATCTATCGGCTCACGCTCTGGCTCCCCACCACCATGCAGCAGCCCGGGCTCAGTGAACTCAACTCGCCCCATTTCATCATTCGTCGCCTTGGCAGCGATGAGTGGCTTCCCCCAGTGCAGAGCGGGCTACCCGGCAGATTGACCCGCAGCTGGCTAATCCAGGCTAAGGCACCGGGCCTCTGGCTTATCGACTCCCCGCGGCTACAGGGACAATTGCCCCAAAACGGGGGCCAGCTGCAACGCCTTGCCGCCCGAGCAGCCCCACTTCAGGTACGTGTTGACCAAGCTCCCGCAACGCCGGTAGCCAGTCGCTTGCTGCTGACCCAGCGGATAGAGCCCTCGGCAGAGGGGCACGCGGGGGAGCCGTTGATCCGGGTCATTACCATCACGCTCGAAAATGGCGACAGCAGTCAGGTGCAGCTTGCCCCTCTTATGGCACAGCGGCTCCCCGCCGAGCTGCAAACGCACCCCGATGGCGAGCAGCAGCAGGAGCGTTATCGGGCGGGCAAACTGCTGTTTGAGCGGGAGTGGCGCCAAACCCTGCTGGCCCGCGAGGCAGGAGAGTATCAGCTACCGGCAATCACCCTGCCCTGGTTCAACACCGAGACCGGTCGTATAGAACAGGCGAAGCTGCCTGCCACTCGCCTCGTTTTCCAACCGGCCAGCCGGCAAGGTGCGGGCGAGTCACTGCCACTGGCCAACGAGAGCCTCTGGTGGGTATTGCTGGCGCTGCTGCTGCGAGGCATAAGGCGCAACACTCCGCGCTGGCTCGCCTTTTATCGGCTGCAACGGGCCCTTGCCAACCATCAAAGCGAGCAAAGCCGCCTGGCCCTGCGCCATTGGATCTCGCTTTCCGCCCCATCCGTTTGGGCCAAACCGGCCAATACAAAGCAGTTGCAAAGATGGCAAACCGAGCTGGATCGCGCCTGCTTTGCCCCCCTGGCGCCGATTGTGCCATGGCGCACAATCTCCCGTGAGCTCTGTCATGTTGAAACAGCGGGCATTGCTCAGCTCCTTGCCCTGATTGCTCACCGGTTCCCCTTGCGGGGTTAACCCAGCCTCCACAACAGGAGACACTCCCATTGCTCTTTTTTAGAAAAAAGCGGGGTCAGCCTCATAAAAGTGGAAATGATCCGGCCACTTTGCCGGTCTATGACCCTATGGCTGACAAACAAACCAAATTCGAAGCGCTGGTTCATGCGCTGCACAAGGATATCTATCGCTACGCCTACTGGCTGGTGAGGGATCCCCACGTCGCGGAAGATCTGGTGCAGGAGACCTTCCTGCGAGCCTGGAAGGGTATCGACGCCCTGCAGGACGATCAGGCAGCCAAAGGTTGGTTGATCACTATCTTGCGCCGGGAGAATGCCCGCCGTTTCGAGCGCAAACAGTTTGATCTGGTGGATCTGGACGACCATCCCCAACCCCAGCCCGATGCGCTACACAGCGAAGAGGAGATGGAGAACGAGTGGTTGCATCGTCACATTGCCCGCCTGCCCGAAGAGTATCGGGAGCCCCTGATGCTGCAGGTGCTGGGCGGATTTAGCGGTGAGGACATTGCCGAACTGCTCGGGCTCAACAAAAACACTGTGATGACAAGACTGTTTCGCGCCCGCAACCAGCTAAAAGAGGCGATGGCGCAGAAGAAATTATCAAGAGGAGATGGACATGGATGAACTGGAGTTTCGCCGTCGCGCCATGATCCAGCCCGGCGATCAGCAACCCGACTTCCTCGAGGCTGCCCGTGCCAATCCTGCCAACCTGCGCTATCTCGACGAGATGAAAACTCTCGAGCAACAGATTGCGCGCACCATGAGTATCGAGCCGCCGTCAGGGCTGGCAGAGCGGATCCTGCTCAAACAAGCTCTGCAACAGAGTGAAGAGAAACAGGAGAAAATACGGCATGTTGCCAGCAGCACTGCGCCGAAATCCCATTGGCGAGCCGTGGCTATGGCTGCATCCGTCGCTTTTCTACTTGGAGTGAGTACCCGATGGATAAGTTGGCCTGCCAGCTCTGATCAAACACTCTCCCTCGCTCAGGTGGCGATGGCCCATGTCTATGGTGAGGAGCCGTTTATCGAAGGTATCGATGAGCGGGTCAATTTGCAGAGCATCAACGCCAAGATGGAGAAATATGGCGCAACCCTGAGTGGTATGGATGGTCTCAGGGTGACTTATGTCAACCACTGCGCCTTCTATCAGGGGCCGGCATTGCATATGGTGATCCAGGGCAAGATGGGGCCCGTTACCCTCTTTCTGGTTCCCAAGCATGTTCCTCTCTCTCTGCAGCCCAGTTTTGCAGATGGCACCCTCAAAGGAGAGATCGTCCAGTTTAAAGGAGGAAATATGGTACTGATTGGCCAGATGAAGGAGCCGCTTGCCCCCGTCGCTACGGCCCTGCAATCACGACTTCACTGGAACATTTAACGAGCCGATTCCATCGGTAAAAACAGGCAGCGACACCAGCCAGCTGCCTGTTTCCCCTCTCTTTCCCGACCCATTACCTGCTTTTTGTCGCAAAATTGCGAAAAACAGGAAAATTATTTTTGTGAGCAGGATCAACCGTTTCGCCTAAAAAACACCCTGCCTTACCCCGTAAATGATGAATTAAACATCAGGTTAAAACAAATGATTAACAGAACGATCACTTTTATGTATTCTGCTGTCACTGGTCTGATTTCTTACCTCCTACCAGATACATAGAATCACGCCAGAATTGATTCGGAAGAAGCTGAAATAAAAACGGATTTTGTCGAGGTTTGCATTGAACATGCAGCCAATATCGACAAAAAAATCTGCCTACAAGAGAGACCACCATGACGACAACTATGTTTAAGAAGAGCCTGATTGCCGCCACCATTGCGCTGGCCACCGGTCAAGTCCATGCAGCGGCATTCCAGTTGAACGAGCACTCCGCCTCCGGTCTGGGTCGTGCCTATGCTGGTGAAGCAGCCATTGCCGACAACGCCTCCGTTCTGGCCCGCAACCCGGCAGCCATGACGACCTTCGACAAAATGACCTTCTCCGTCTCCGGTACCTATATCCAACCTGACGTGGATGTAAATGGTGCTGTCAACATGACCGATGGTAAGGGTAATAAACTCGCGAAGATGTCTGACTCCAGCGAATCAGGTATTGCACCTTCAGCATTTGTGCCAGCCACCTACTTTATCCAGCCGATAAACGACAAGCTGGCTTGGGGTATCGGTCTCTTCTCCAACTACGGTCTCTCCACCGAATATCCAAAGAACTTCCCGGCTGGTGCCGCTGCCGGTGACACCGAGTTGGTAACCTTCAATATCAACCCGAACATTGCCTATCGCATCAACGAGCACTTCAGCGTTGGCGCCGGTATCAATGCTGTATATGGTGAAGCTGAGCTGAACCGTTATGCAGGTCTACTTGGGCCTCTCGGTGCATTGGGTCAAAAAGTACCTTCTGATTACCGCATTGCCCACATGAAGGGCGACACCTGGGGCTTTGGCTGGAACGTCGGTACCCTGTACGAAGTGAACGAAAACAACCGTTTTGCTCTGACCTATCGCTCAAAAGTGGATATGAGCTTTGATGGTGATTTCCAGGGAGCAACCTCCGCAAACCGCACTGTTGACGGTAATCTGGAGCTGCCGCTGCCTGCACAAGCAGAGTTCGCCGGTTACCACCGCCTGAACCAGCAGTTTGCCGTTCACTACTCAGTCAACTGGACTGACTGGAGTGCCTTCGAGGAGCTAAAAGCTACCAGCAGCCAGTGCAAAGGTGGTGTTTGCCTGCAAAAAGATGAAAAGTTCAAAGATTCTGTTCGTTACTCTATCGGCGGTACCTGGTACATCAACCCGTCTTGGGAAGCTCGCATGGGCTTTGCCTACGACAACACCCCGATCGAAGCGGAATATCGCAGCCTGAGTATTCCTGACTCTGACCGTATCTGGTATAGCGCTGGTGCAACCTACCATATCAACACCGATATGAGCGTTGACTTCGGTATGGCTTACCTCGACGGTAAGGAAGTTGATGTCAACGAAGGTCTGACTAGCCATTCCGATAAGCTTCGCTGGCAGGGCACTTCCCACGGCAACGCCTTCCTGGCATCTGCCCAGTTCAACATGAAGTTCTGATTGTTGAGCAATTTAAAAGAGCGCCGCAAGGCGCTCTTTTTTTATGCAAGATCCCGTTTTCAGCGCACACATGTAGCACACACATGTTCATTTTTCTTTTTTAATCAATCCATTAGAGCTAGTTTCATCAGCATTTAATCCCGTTTTTCCCTGATTTACTCCATCACCGTTGCCTTGCTGGTCGTACCATATAAAATCCCGCCTTCAATGATATGGCCGACTGAACATTCGGTATTCACGCAAGGATAATTCATGCATTCCACTCTCAAACTATCCGCCCTTTCCCTGCTGGTGATTGCAAGTCATGCCCATGCAGCCGGTTTCCAGCTTGCTGAACAATCAGCAACCGGGCTTGGCAGAGCCTTTGCCGGAGAAGCAGCTATCGCGGACAATGCCAGCGTTCTATCTCGCAACGTGGCAGCCATGACTCGCTTCGACAAGATGGCATTTTCGGGCGGTGCAATTTACGTCAGCCCTGATGTCAATATAGAAGGCAAAACGACGGGGTTGCTGACCCATGCCGATGCGACTGCACGAGATATCGCGGCCGATGCTTGGGTTCCCAACATCAATCTCATCATTCCACTCAATGAGCAGTGGCGTCTTGGATTCTCGGCCACTTCTTATTACGGTCTCGGCGTCAAGATGCCGGATAACTACAGCGCCGGTCACTTTGGCAATGTCTCCGATATCAAGACCATGGATCTGGGTACATCCCTTGCCTATCGCATCAATGAGATGTGGTCAATTGGTGCCGGGATCTCTGCTATTCAGGGCGAGGGCGAAGTCGGTGGCACCTTCCCTTCTCGCAACCTGATAGCAAAACATCTGCAAGGGGATGGCTGGGCATGGGGCTGGAATGTAGGCACTTTACTGGAGTTGTCGGAGCAAACCCGGATTGGCCTATCCTACCGTCATGATGTCACTTTGACCCTCTCGGGTGATGCTATCGTGGGCCGACCCAATGCAGATGGCTCCGTTACCGAGATCAGAGATACCGGCAGTCTGGATCTGCCGTTGCCCGCAACGGCTGAATTGGCGGCATTTCATCAGCTGACAGACAAGCTGGCTCTTCATGGCAGCCTGAACTGGACCAACTGGAGCAAATTCGTTCAGTTGGAAGCTGATCTCAACCATTTGCAGAGCATGCACATTAAGGATGAGCACTGGGAAGATAGCTGGCGCTATGCCATTGGCATGACCTATCAGCTGACCCCCCAATGGCAACTGCGCTCCGGGGTTGCCTATGACGCAAGCCCGGTACCTGCAGATCGCCGTACCATCTCGATACCGGATGCCGATCGTCTCTGGTACAGCCTTGGCATGGGTTATCAGTTCACCCCCAACCTGACTGTGGATCTGGGGCTGACCCTGATCGACGGTAAAAAGGTCGATGTCACCGAGAAGATGGAACTGCAACCGGGTAACCCGCTAACGACGTCAACCTTCCAGGGCACTTCTGAAGGGGATGCCTGGCTGGCTGGCTTACAAATGAGCTATCTCTTCTAAATTCGGCTCTGACAGAAAAACACTATGCCAATTATTGCCTTACTCAATAGGGTCAGGACTGGCATAGTGTTCTGCAACACCATAAAATCAAGCCAGTACCCATATCGGAGCCAGGCATGTATTCCTACGTTGCAAGACAGCCCATTCTCGACAGAGACCTTAATACCTACGCCTATGAGCTGCTCTTTCGCGATAGCCTGAATAATGTCTTCCCGAGCATCTCCTCACGGCAAGCAACGTCGAGTCTTGTCGTGGAACAGTTCCTGCAACAAAACATCGATCAGCTACTTGGCGGCCGCCCCTGCTTCATCAATTTCCCTCACTCCCTGTTGCTGGATGGCTTGGCAGAGTGCCTCCCCCCCGAGAAGGTGGTGATTGAAATTCTGGAGGACGCAGCACCGGACGATGCCCTGCTGGAGAAGGTCAAACAACTCCATAAACTGGGCTATACGCTGGCGCTCGATGACTTCACCATGTCGCCAGACTGGGAGCGTTTCCTCCCCTTTATCAAGATCATCAAGTTCGATCTGCGGGCAACACCGCTATTGCAGATCAAGGTGTTCATCCAGCGCCACCAAAGCATGAATCTCACCTATCTGGCCGAGAAGGTAGAGGACAAGGCGGAATTCGAACGGGTCAAGCAGCTGGGGATCCAGCTCTTTCAGGGCTTTTTCTTCAGTCGCCCCGAAATGGTCAAGCAGGCGACCATGGAGCCAGCCCAGGTCGTCGTGATGCAGCTGCTCAACGTAGTCAATCAGTCCGAACCTGACATCAACCGGATCGAGCAGTTGCTAAGCCAGGATATATCTCTCTCCCTGAAGCTGCTGCGCTACGTCAACCATCTCAAGGGGCACACCAATCCCATCTCCTCGTTTCGCCAGGCAGCCATCTACCTTGGCAACACCCAGCTAAAGCGTTTTGTCTCGCTGGTGGCTGCCACCAGTGCAGGCAAGGGCAAGAGTGCAGAGCTCTATCAGATGTCGCTAATAAGAGCCCGCTTCTGTGAGCTGCTGGCCCATGCTCATGCCCCGACCCAGCAGGCGCCACAGGCTTTTATCACCGGCCTATTTTCCCTGCTGGATGTGTTGATGGAGCAGCCGATGGACAAGCTGCTCGGCACCATTCCGTTGATCGATGCCATCCGGCTGGCACTGCTTGAGCGCAAGGGCAATCTCGGCTTCTATCTCGCATTTTGCGAAGACTACGAAAATGCCAACTGGTCACGGGTCACAGCCAGAACGGCCAAGCTTGGCTTGAGCGAGGAGAAGGTCAGCCACCTCTATCTGGCTGCGACCACCTGGGTCAACGAACAGCTGCAGGCGATGGAAGCAACCGATTAATCGATCTCCACCGCAATCGCTGTCGCCTCTCCCCCTCCGATACACAGAGAGGCAATCCCTCTTTTTCCTCCCCGCTGACGCAGGGCCGAGATCAGGGTGACCAGAATACGGGCTCCACTCGCTCCGAGTGGATGCCCCAGCGCACAGGCCCCACCGTATACATTGACCTTGTCATGGGGAATACCACATCCTGCCATGGCCAACATGGTCACCATGGCAAATGCCTCGTTGATCTCGAAGAGATCCACCTCCTTCACTGACCAGTCAAGCCGCACCAGCAATTTGGATATTGCGCCAATGGGTGCCGAGGTAAACTCGGCTGGCAAGGCTGCATGGCTCTGATAACCGACGATCCTTGCCAATACCGGCACCTGCAGGGCAACTGCCGTAGCGCTATCCATCAATATCAGCGCCGCCGCACCATCAGAGATGGAGCTAGCATTGGCTGCAGTAATGGTTCCCTCTTTACCAAACGCAGGTTTTAGCGTTGGTATCTTTTCCGGCCGTCCTCGGCCAGGTTGCTCATCCTCTGCCAGCAGCAAGCGCCCCTCATGATGGCAAGGCGTCAGCTCCGAAATAAACGAGCCAGCCTGCTGGGCATCAAGGGCTCGCTGGAGCGATGCCAAGGCAAATTCATCCATGGCTCTGCGGGTCAAACCGGCCAGATCAGCGCTGCGCTGGGCATGGATTCCCATCAGCTGGCCATCATAGGCATCCTGCAATCCGTCGAGAAAGAGGTGATCCAGCGCCCGCTGATGCCCCATCCGAAAACCGCTACGGGCGTTATCCAGCAGATAGGGGGCACGGCTCATGCTCTCCATGCCACCAGCAACCACAACCCGGTTGTCGCCAACCCGGATAGAATCTGCTGCCAACATCACCGCCTTCATACCGGAACCACACACCTTGTTGACTGTGGTTGCGGGTATCGATGGCGGCAATCCCGCTTTCAACATCGCCTGCCTGGCGGGAGCCTGCCCCACCCCGGCCGACAGCACGTTGCCCATAAAGACTTCGTCGACCTGCTCCGGATGCAGGCCGCTTTGCTGCAACGCAGCCTCAATGGCACACGCCCCCAACTCAGGTGCCGTTACCTCTGCCAATGCACCCTGAAATGCGCCCATCGGGGTCCGCTTTGCCGCCACAATCGCAATATCCATTTGCCAGCCTCTTTTTGTTACATGGCCATAACATAGGTTTTCTGCGCCACGGGAACAAGAGTTGCAGTGCAGTTTACGTTTAGGTAAGGTGCCAGCAGGATTTAGTTCGCCAAGAAGTCTGTATGAACAAAAACAGGGATGAAGCCCGGCGCTACAGCATCAGTGAGCTGGCTCGGGAATTTGATATTACGACGCGCAGTATCCGCTTTTATGAGGATCAGGGATTACTCAATCCCGCACGAGAGGGCCAGACCCGCATCTACAGCAAGCAGGATCGGGTTCGCCTCAAGTTGACCCTGCGTGGCAAACGTCTTGGTTTCAGCCTCGCCGAGATCCGCGAATTGTTTGATCTCTATGATGCCGACAAGAGCAGCCGTACCCAGCTGCAAACCATGCTGGGACTGGTAACGGATAAACGTGAAACACTGCAGCAACAGATGGAAGATATCAGGATGGTGCTGCTGGAGCTGGATGCCGCCGAACAGCGTTGTCAGCAGGCGCTGAACCAGCTGGGGTAATGAGGCCTGAGGGCAAACATGCCCTCTTTTCACACAGTGAAAACAACCAAACGCCAGATAGCAAAAAGCCACTCCTGAGAGTGGCTTTTCTTCAACCTGACGACTCGCGATTAGACGCGAACGAAGTCCAGGTGAACCAGCTTGTAACGTACCGGGTGACGCTGGATAGCTTTCACTTTTACGTTAACTTCTTCGCCGTTGATGACCAGAGTCAGTACGGACTCATAGAATTCCGGCTTCTCTTGAGCCAGGATCATTTTCTTGTGGTCAACAGCTACGGACAGAGCTTCTTTGCCTGCACCGTAAACGATGGCAGGAACTTGGTCAGCTTGACGCAGGCGGCGGCTCGCACCTTTCCCCAGGTCAGAACGGACTTCAGCTTGGAATACGAAAGACATAGTATGTATCTCTTTTGGATGAATTTATGGTGCTAACTGCGACCGGTCAGCACCTCGCAAAACGAGCGCGAATACTACCATGGGCCAATAGCGGATACAAGGCTAATCCCGTGCCTTAACGCCCCTGCTCAAGGCGAGCAAATTGCTGTTGCCGCTGGGCCGGGCTCAGCGCATCAAACTGCGCCAGCGTCTCGGCGCGGGGACAGTAGAGACCATCCCCGGTTTTGACCCGGATGCTATGGCCAAGTCGCGCCTGATTTTCAGCCACTAACGCCAGCAAATAGCTGTACGTATCGGCCCCCATGGCACTGGAGAGCTGGTTCGCTATGCGCCACAGCGTCTCACCAGCCACCACCTGATGGCACACAGCACGCTCACCTCCTGCCGCTGGGGCCGATAGCGTAAGGGTGACGCTATCGGTGGTGGTGGCAGCAGCCAGCTGGATATCAGCATTGTTTACCGATTCACGCGCAACGCTCCCCAACATCGCCAGCAACGGCTCCGCCTCGTAGCGAGGCCTTACCGCCAGCTGAACCGGCATGGTATGCGCGGCACTGAACTCGGTAATAAAGGGGGCAAGCGGCCCATTTTCATCCAACGGAGAGAGACCCTGCTGCTGCACTGCAGCAACAGCCTGAACGGATGCGACGCCATAAGCCATCTCGTCGATGCGCCGCAACCTTGCCAGATAAGCTTTGGAGAGCTCGGCCTCCCCCTCGAACAGATCAAAAGGAGGTACCAGACGGGCAGGAAAGAGGATCTGCCAGCGACCATTTTTTTGTTTCTGGGCCAGCGGCGGAAACTGGTTGCCGTGCCATGCCACAAACATGGCGGGCGGCGTGCGTGCCAAGGGGTAATACTCCGGGTTCAACTGCACCCAGGTTTGCTCTGCAATAGGCTGGTAACCGCTGATCACCACCTGCGCCACACTCAACCAGATCCCCAGCATCCTTGCCTCCCTGACTTCCGTTTAAAAGAGCCCGCCACCTTGGCAGCCCCTTCCCACACTCTATATCACGCAGTTAAAACAGACAGAT
Organism: Aeromonas sp. FDAARGOS 1410; assembly: GCF_019048745.1. Lineage (NCBI taxonomy): Bacteria > Pseudomonadati > Pseudomonadota > Gammaproteobacteria > Aeromonadales > Aeromonadaceae > Aeromonas > Aeromonas sp. FDAARGOS 1410. The sequence goes on from NZ_CP077401.1 coordinate 2,899,836, forward strand.
AGCAGCTTAGCACTGGGCGATAGCATTCAGCACCCGTTTATCGGAGACCGGATAGGGGGTTCCCAGATTCTGGGCAAAAAACGACACCCGCAGCTCCTCGATCATCCAGCGGATATTGGCCACCTCGGTGGGAATAAGCTGGGATTTGGGGATCTTGGCGAGCAACGCCTTGTACTCCAACTCCACGCTGTGCACCTTGAGCATGTAGACCCGATCCCGGTTGGGATCGATGGCGAGCTTCTCTAGCCGCCGCTCGATGGCCCGCAGGTAGCGCAGCAAGTCAGGCAGCCGCTGCCAGCCGGTCTCGGTGACAAAGCCCTTGTGAATGAGGTTACCCAACTGCTGCTGGATGTCCGACATGGCAAAAGCGGTGTCGAGCTGCATCTTGCCCTTGAGCCGTTTCTTGATCTCATGGGACAGCGTCAGCACGGCTTCGACCTGCTTGGCCACCTCCACCACCGCATCGTTGAGCTCGGCGCGGACATACTCCTTGAGCGCCTCGAAACCGGCCTCGTCCCAGGCCATGCCGCCGTGCTGCTCGATGAGCTTGTCACAGCCGCAGGCAATGCAGTCATCGATAACCTCGGCCACCTTGCCAAACGGGTTGAAATAGAGCCCGAGCTTGGCCTTGTTGGGCAGCTTCTCCTGCAGATACTTGATGGGGGATGGTACGTTGAGCAGCACCAACCGGCGCTGACCGGCCCACATCAGCTGCTGCTGTACCACCGGGCTCTCCACCAGCTGGATGGCGACCGAATCCTTCTGATCCACCAGGGCTGGATAGGCCTTCACCTCGAACCCGCCCCGCTTCTGACTGTACTCTTGCGGCAGCTCGCCAAAGCTCCACAAAGTGAGACCGGACTGCTCGATATCATCGTCCGCCACTTGTGACAGGGTCTCCTGCACCTTGCCGCGCAGCGACTCTTTCAAGGCCTCCAGATCTTTGCCTTCCGCCACCTTCTTGTGTTTGTCGTCCACCACCCGGAAGGTGAGTTTGAGGTGATCGGGCACCGCAGACCAGTCCCAGGATTCACGGGGCACGGTCACGCCAGTCATACGGCGCAGCTGACGCTCCATTTCGTCCAGCAGCGGCCCCTGTTCGGGGTTGATGCTGGCGAGCAGTGCATCGGCATAGTTGGGCGCTGGGACGAAGTTCTTGCGCATCGGCTTTGGCATCGACTTGATGAGGGCCACCAACAGCTCATGACGCAGCCCCGGGATCAACCACTCGAACCCCTTCACCTCTACCTGATTCAGGAGCGGCAGCGGAATATGCAGGGTCACGCCATCGGCGGCCTCCCCCGGCTCGAACTGATAGGTCAGCTTGAGCTTGAGGCGCCCCTGCTGCCAGAAGTTGGGGTAGTCGAGATCGCTGATGTGGGCGGCATCCCCCTTCATCAACATCTCTTTTTCGAAGTTGAGCAGCTCAGGATCCCGCTTTTGCGCCTCTTTCCACCACTTGTCGAAATGGCGAGCGGAGATCACCTCCTCCGGCAAGCGGGCATCGTAGAAGCGGAACAGATCCTCGTCATCCACCAGAATGTCGCGACGACGGGATTTGTGCTCCAGCGCCTCTACCTCGGCCAGGAGCTTGCGATTGTCGCTGAAGAAACGGTGACGGGTCTCGAAATCCCCTTCCACCAAGGCGCGGCGGATAAACAGCTCGCGGCACAACGCCGGATCGATACGGCTGAAGTTGATGGTGCGCTCATTGACCAGAGTCAGGCCATAGAGGGTCGCCTTCTCCTTGGCCATCACGGCGCCGTTTTTCTTCGACCAGTGGGGGTCGCTGTGGTGCAGCTTGATGAGGTGGCCTGCCAACGGTTCCACCCACTCCGGTTCAATCTTGGCGTTGATACGAGCGTAGAGGCGCGAGGTCTCCACCAGCTCGGCGGCCATCACCCACTTGGGTGGTTTTTTAAACAAGCCCGAAGCCGGGAAGAGGTGGAAACGGCCATTGCGAGCACCGAGGAACTCGGGCTTTTCCAAATCCTTGTTGCCGATATGGCTCAAGAGGCCGGTCAGCAGCGCGCAGTGCACCGTCTTGAAATCCGCCGGTTCATGGTTGGCTTTAAAACCAAGCTCCTTCACCGTCTGGCGCAGCTGGAAATGGATGTCCTGCCACTCGCGCACCCGCAGGTAGGAGAGAAACTCCTTCTGGCACATGCGGCGGAACGGGTTGCTGCCAAGGAGATCCTGCTGCTCTTTCAGGTAGTTCCACAGATTGACGAAGGCGAGGAAGTCGGAATCCTTGTCTTCAAAGCGTCTGTGCTGCTCGTCGGCGGCCTGCTTCTTCTCCATGGGCCGTTCGCGGGGATCCTGAATACTGAGGGCCGCGGTGATCACCATCACCTCGCTCAGGCAGCCAGTCTGCGCCGCGCTGATCACCATCTTCGCCAAACGCGGATCAAGGGGGATGCGCGAGAGCTGGCGACCGGCCTCTGTCAGCTGCAGCTTGGCTTCGCGATCGCCGGTGGCGGGCAGCTCGCGCACCGCCTCCAGCTCTTTCAAGAGAGTCAGACCGTCCTTGATATGGCGCGACTCAGGCGGCTCGACGAACGGGAAGGCCTCCATGTTGCCAAGGCCTAGCGCCAGCATCTGCAGGATGACGGAGGCCAGATTGGTGCGCAGGATCTCGGGGTCGGTAAAGGCGGGACGGCTATTGAAATCCTCCTCCGAGTAGAGGCGGATACAGATACCGTCTGCCACCCGGCCGCAACGCCCTTTACGCTGGTTGGCGCTGGCCTGGGAGATCGGCTCGATGGGCAGGCGCTGCACCTTGGTACGCCAGGAATAGCGGCTGATGCGGGCTGTACCCGGATCGATCACGTAGCGAATGCCCGGCACCGTCAGCGAGGTCTCCGCCACGTTGGTGGCGAGCACGATGCGCCGTCCGGCATGTTGCTGGAACACCTTGTTCTGCTCGGCGTTGGAGAGGCGGGCGTAGAGCGGCAGCACCTCGGTATCGCGCAGGTTGAGTTTGCGCAGGGCATCGGCGGTATCGCGGATCTCCCGCTCGCCGTTCATGAAAATGAGGATGTCCCCCAGCCCTTCGCGAGCCAGCTCTTCCACCGCATCGAAAATCCCCTGCAGTTCATCGCGCTCTTCAAGCCCTTCGCTCTTGTCACTGGTGAGTGGACGGTAGCGCACCTCCACTGGGTAGGTGCGACCGGAGACCTCGATCACCGGCGCCTTGTTGAAATGGCGGGAGAAGCGCTGGGGGTCGATGGTGGCCGAGGTGATGATCACCTTGAGGTCGGGGCGCTTGGGCAACAGCTGCTTGAGATAACCCAGAATGAAGTCGATATTGAGGCTGCGCTCGTGGGCCTCATCGATGATGATGGTGTCGTACTGGGTGAGCATCCGGTCGTTCTGGATCTCGGCTAGCAGGATACCGTCGGTCATCAGCTTGATGTGGGTCTGCTCACTCACCTGATCGGTAAAGCGCACCTTGTAACCCACGTAGTGGCCGAGTTCGGACTCCATCTCCTCGGCAATACGGGCCGCCACGGTACGGGCCGCCAGACGGCGTGGCTGGGTGTGGCCGATAAAGCCCTTCACCCCGCGCCCGAGCGCCAGACAGACCTTGGGGATCTGGGTGGTTTTGCCCGAACCGGTTTCCCCGGCGATGATCACCACTTGGTGCTCTTCAATGGCCTTGGCGATCTCCGCCTGCTTCTGGCTGACCGGCAGGTTATCTGGATAGGTGACCTTGGGTACGCCCGCCAGACGGGACTGGTAACGCGCCTGTGCCGCATCCAGATCGGCGGCGATGGTCTCGAGCACGGCAGCCTGTTTGCCTTCAGGCAACTTTTTGACCCCGTGCAGACGGCTGGAGAGACGGCGGGCGTCAAGGTTCATGCAGGCAGGGAGACGGCGGCGCAGCGCCTCGATAGAGAGAGACAAGGTACGAATTCCTTAAAAGAGTGCCCGACAAGGGGCCATATCGATAGCTGGGGCTGATCCTAAAGAGCGAGAAGGAGAGGTGCAAGCCTTAACATGACGCTCGGGGCATACGAGTAGATCCCTTTACTTCATTGAAAACATCAGGTCGGCGAACTTTCTGTCTCCCAAAATAACGAAGCAGGCCATTGGCCTGCTCCAACATAGAGACGCAACACTCAACCGTGGCTATGGACAAAACAGGTAGTGAGCTGAGTGTGGATCGCCTGCATCACATTGTGGCGATTGATCACCCCGAGCAGCCTGCCCTCTTCCACCACCGGATAGATCTTGGGCTTCTGTCCCATCATCATCTCAGCCAGAGTCAGGATGCTGGTATCTGGCCCTACGGTCAGCACTTCTTTGCGCATCACATCCCGCACCTGTGCCACCTGTTCACAGTGATACGCCTCCTTGAGCATGACCGCGATGCAATCCTGCTCGGAGATCCAGCCGATCAGATGTCCTTTTTCATCGGTCACCGGGCCCCCCAGTTGGTGGCTATTCAAAAATTTCTCGACTGCCGCTTGTACCATCATGTCCGCTTTAAAGGTGATGGGTCTGCTCTGCATATAATCCCTGGCTTTTAGCGATTCCATATCTGTTCCCCCATGGTGGTCAGTCAAGCCTGCTTATTGCACGTGGATATCGGCACCATGCACGGCTTATTCCAAGCATAGCTGGAAGCCGGAGCAGGTCAGCAGTACGCATGTACCTCCTCTACCGTTGGAATGGCGGCCTGTACCATCTGTGGCAAATTCTCAGCCAGCACGGCAACAACGTCGCCATCCACCCGCCCCTCTCGTACCAACTGCTTCATAAAGGAAAGCGCCTCGCCAGCAGAGAGCCCCTGCCGATAAGGCCTGTCCTGCACCATGGCCTGAAAAATATCGGCCACCCGCAAAATCCTCGCCTCCAATGCCATCGCCGAAGCCGGCAGATGAAACGGATATCCCTCGCCATCCGGTTCTTCATGGTGATAGGAGGCCCAGCACGCAATCTCTTCGAATCCCTCGATGTGGCGCAAAATCTGATAGGTCTCGAAACTGTGGGTATTGATGATGGCCCGCTCCTCGGAGGTTAATCGCCCCGGTTTATCCAGAATTTCATCCGGCACTCGCAGCTTGCCAAGATCGTGCAGCAATCCGGCAATTTCCAGCATGTCACAATGGATGGCACTGACACCCATACGCTCGGCCAGCAGACGCGAGAGACGGGCGACACCGAAGGAGTGAGCCATGGTAAACGCACTTTTGGCATCGACAATACCCGAAAAAATCAGCGCCAATGCTTTCAACTCGCCATTGGTCGTCGTGCAAGGCTCGCGCTCTTGCAGCATTTCAAGCATGTAGTCATTGATGGAACGAGCTTCCAGCTGCAGCCAGAAAGCCTCCGAGCGAGAAGCTTGCAGGAATGCCGCCACCAGCTCGGGGTCAAAAAACTCACCGCTATAACCCTGCAGCCGTTCGCGGATCTCGTTGGTATGCATCAAGAGCGACCCGTCGCTATAGTGAGGGGCCGCCAGCGCGTCACAACGGTCTACCAGAAAGATGAGATTGGCCTGACGGGCAACTTTCTTGTCCACGTCGGGTAAATTGCGCAGCAACTTCCAGTGGGTGTGGTGATAACGGATGGGAAGTGCCAGAGGAGCGAGCAGCCGGAAATCCTTTAATAGCTGATACCCCACTTCACAGTGAAGCTGTGACGACTCCCAGTCAAACTCGCTGACCAGGTGGTGATGGATGACTGTCGAGGAGACGCCGATATCATGCAGGACGCCCAACTCGAAGAGCAGTCGGCGCTCCACATCGTCCATCCCCAGTACCCGACTGCACTCGGCTGCCATGATCCCGACTCGTTTACCATGGGCAACATCGCCAATACCCACCAGATCCAGCGACGCAGACAAGGCATATACCACCTGTCTGATGTCGACCTGCAATGAGAACGAGTTCTTCCCTGTCAGCGTTCTGTCCATGATCACTATCCCATGCCGCCATGTTGTTATCAGAGGAGCCGTTTTACTCTGCCCATATAAATAATTTAGTCAACAGCCCTCCTCTTGGCCTTGGTGGACAGACAAAAAGTGTGATTTGGCAGAGGATTACCGTGAAAAGTACCTATGCGGCCTCCTACCTGCCGGAACATTTGCAAATCAGCGCTTTGTTACTGGTACACAAAGGGTCCCCTTGTCTAATAAAGCGACGAATGAGGGTCCAACCCTTCGTTCTACCTGCGCTATGGTTTACCATGCTGGCCATTGTGGTGCATGGCACCATCCACCCAGGCGCTAGCCGCCGTCATCGGATACCTCATCTCGAGCAACATGAGCAAAACAGCACACGCGGGCAACGAGCCGACCTTCTATTTCCACGACTACGAGACATTCGGCATCAGCCCCGCCAAGGACAGGCCGTCGCAGTTTGCCGGTATTCGTACCGATGCGGATTTCAACATCATTGGCGAGCCGCTAGTCATCTATTGCAAACCGCCAGCGGACTACCTGCCGGATCCGGAGGCGTGCCTTATCACCGGTATCACGCCACAAAAGGCGATGAAGGACGGGCTGTGCGAGGCGGATTTCATTCGCCAGATCCACGAGCAGTTCGCCACTCCGAATACCTGTGTGCTGGGCTACAACAGCATCCGCTTCGATGATGAAGTGACCCGCTACACCCTCTATCGCAACTTCTATGACCCCTATGCCTACAGCTGGCAGAATGGCAACTCCCGCTGGGACATTCTCGACATGCTGCGGGCCTGCTACGCCCTGCGCCCGGAGGGGATCGAGTGGGCCTTTGATGATGAGGGCAAGCCGAGCTTCCGGCTGGAGAAGCTGACTATCGCCAACGGCGTCGCCCATGCCAATGCCCACGATGCACTCTCCGACGTGCTGGCCACCATCGAGATGGCCAAGCTGGTGAAAAAGGCCCAACCCAAGCTGTTCGGGTACCTGTTTGACCTTCGCAACAAGAACAAGGTGAAGGCACTGATCGACGTGGTGACCATGAAGCCACTGGTACACGTCTCCGGCATGTTCTCCCCGTGGCAGGGATGCGCAAGTTGGGTCTCGCCGCTCGCCTGGCACCCCACCAACCAGAACGCGGTGATCATGGTAGATCTGACCCGCGACCCCACCCCGCTTATCGAGCTCACCAGCGACGAGATCCGCGAGCGCCTCTACACCAAGAAAGAGGAGCTGGGGGATCTGGCGGGCATTCCGGTCAAACTGGTGCACATCAACAAGTGTCCGGCACTTGCACCGGCCGCCACCCTGAAGGTAGAGCGCGCCGACCAGCTTGGCATCGACCGGGAGCAGTGCCGCAAGAGCCTGGATCTGCTGCGCGCCCACCCCGAAGTGCGGGAAAAACTGGTGGAAGTGTTCAATCAGGAGTTTGCGGGCAGCAGTGACGGCGATCCTGATACCCAGCTCTACGCCGGCTTCTTCGGTCACGGCGACAAGTCCACCATGGATCTGGTGCGCGCCACCCCGGCAGATCTGCTGGGCGAGCGGGAGTTCGCCTTTACCGATTCACGGCTGCCGGAGATGCTGTTTCGCTATCGCGCCCGCAACTGGCCGCACACTCTGAGCGAAGCGGAGCAGAAACGTTGGCGCCTGCACTGCAGCGACTACTTCAGCAACCGCCTGCCTGACTATGTACCGCGCCTCGAAGCGCTGGCAGAGCAGAATCAGGGTAACGAACGAAACTTTGCGATTCTTAAGAGTCTCTACCACTATCTGGAAGATTTATGAGTTGTGAGTGATTTCACACTAAATCCTCCTCGCCAATCCCCTTCTTCAGGTCATAATGACGAAGGGGATCTTCTCAAAAACCAATGTGTTGCATCCCTCTGTCTTGCCTCTATCGAACGGAAGCCATTTGCTGATGCCTCGTCACCACGCTCTGCTGGGATTACTGGCCCTGCTGCCGCTGGCAGCCAACGCCGCATACCGGTTCGATATGCCGGACTACCTTGCGCTGTTGCCAGAGCAAACCTATCACATCGTTGAGCACAGCTTCAGCACCCTGTACCAGCAGACCGACTTTACGCCTCAGGTCACCAACAGCTACTTCAACAACTCCAACCTCTACAAGTTTGTCGGGGTGCCGCTGGTCATCTCCGCCCAGTCCGGCTTTCAGCTGGAGGTGTTTGGTCAGGCCTATAACCGCGCGTCTCAGGCCTATATGCACCTGAGCGAAGATATGTCGCTTTACCGGGTGATGCGGGTCGATGTGATGGGTAACCCCAACGATCGGCTGGCTATCGGTTTTGGCTTTGGTATGCCAATCACCCCTAATCTCACCCTCAAGGCCATCACCTCGGGCAGCGATATCCCGGGTTATGGTTCAGCCAAATACGCGGCTGGCGTCGAGTGGCGTTACTGACACAGCCCCCTAAATAGCAAACAATTCAGGCTCCCGAAGGAGCCTGAATTGTTTGAGAGACGAGCCTTATCAGACGTAACGGATCACCCGCCCTTCGCCCCCTTGCAGGGTCACTGCCGTACCGACTGCCTGCCCATCCCAAAAATCGGTTCCCCCTTCCGGCAGCAGAAACTCCTGTGGTTGCCCCTCCCAGTTGAAGAGGCAGAGCAGAGTGCCGCCCTCGGGCAGGCTTACTTCGCCGCAGGCAAAGTCCATCGATTCGAAACGGGCAGAGGGTGCCCGGGCGGCGCAGAGCGCCAGCAACTTGCGCAGTTGCGCCGCCTGCTCCTCATCGAAATCTTGCAGCCGATCACCGGCCAACATCATGCCGCCGCTTGCCACCAGCGCTGCCAGATGGAAACTGTATTCCGCCTTGTTTGCCTGCTGGCTTGGCAGATCCCTCAGACAGATGCAGTCAGGATCGAGGGCCCAGAGCTTGTCATTTTGCCAGGCGCGGCAGAAGGCCTCGTGAGCGATCTGGCGATAGCGGTGGCCATTGCGCTCCACGTCATCGCTCACCCGCATGCCGTGCACCAGCCCAAGACTTGGCCAGATGGGCGCGTTGCAACCGAGCAGGAAAGCGCCTTCACCTGCACCACGCAGGATGGCCGCCATACCGCGCCGATAGGCTTCAACCCGGGTGGCTGCCGGATCGTGGAAACGGCCACCGTGGATGGCGCCCCAGAAGTTGGCATCGAGCTTGAAATAGTGGATGCCCCACTGCTCGCGCAGGGTGCGGAACACCTGCTCAAGGTGCGCCTGCACCTCGGGGTGGGTACCATCCAGCACATACCAAGGGGTACAACGCCAACCACCATAGGTGACCCGCTCGGAGGGCAACGGCAGACCGTCATCCCCCTTCACAAACCAGTCGGGATGATCCTGAAACACCTGTGAACCGGGCTCTGCAATAAAGGGTGCGACCCAGAGGGCAGGCTCGCAGCCAGCCTGTTTGATCTCGGCAGCCAGTGAGGCTACACCTTGCTCGAACTTGGCCGATGGAGTGAGCCAGTCGCCCATTTTGGCCTGATAGCCGTCGTCGATCTGCACATAGCGCAGGGCCGGGAAGCGCTCGGCACGCACCTGCAGGTTCTCGCGAATATCGGCAGCGCTCACCTCGGCGTAGTAGTGATACCAGGAGCACCAGCCGCTCGGGCGCTCACTCACCTTGCCGATCAGCGAGCCATGTTCGACCTCGATCAGCTGTGCCAGCTCAGCCAGCAGATCCTCGCGCTCCCCCCCTTCGAGGCAGATCAGCGCCTCGCTCTGCCAGTGCTCACCGACCGCAAGTTTTCGCCCTTCGCAGTTCATCAGGATCTGCAAGCGACCATCAGGGTAGAGACGAAACTCCCCGCCAAAACGATGACAGCTGGCAAAGGCGAGCAGCAGCCACCCCTTGTTATGCTCCACCAGCAGCAGGTTGTGAATGGTGTGATAGCCGTTGTCATCGGTAATGCGATAGACGCTGGCATCGGGGCAACGGCCGACATGTTGCGGTGACAGCCAGCTACCCATGGTCTGGGCCAGCATCTGGAATCCTTCGCCATAGATGGCGCTCTCCACCGGCAGGCCAAGCTTGCCGTCAAACAGCACCCAGCGGTCAACTGATGTGGCATCAGAACCGGTGTTGTCGAGTCGCACCCGGCACAGGGGCCCTTCCCACTGACGGGTTTGCAGCAGATGGGGTGGCAACGCAGTATCGTTCGCCAGCTGGCGAACTCGGGACAAGAGGGATGTCATCACAACTCCTTGTAGTTCGAAAAGGGTTCTATCGGGCACTTTTCAAAAAATGCCAATCAAATCAGCTTCAAATGAACTGATTTCAGTTGTTATTGTTTTAATGCCGCGACCCGGCCTCTCTGGTAAACTGCGATTTTTCATCCCAGTCGATGAGGTTCACGTGATCGCGCAACGCGCCTTGCTGTACTTTCGTGACTTTATGGTCATCGTCGCCTGCCTGCTGGCAGGCAAATCCGTGGCAGCCATCCTGCCTTTCGCCTTCCCCGGCAGCATCATCGGTATGCTGCTGCTCTTCGTGCTGCTCTCCCTGCAACTGATCAAGCTGCACTGGGTCGAGCTGGGGGCAGGCTTGCTGCTGCGCCACATGGGTGTGCTGTTCGTGCCGGTTGCGGTCGGACTGGTGGCCTGGCTTGAGCCCCTGCGCCAATCCTTCGGCGTCATCATGCTCTGCATCGTGCTCGGGATCGTGCTGATCCTCGCCACCGTCGGTCGGCTTTACCAGAGGATGAACAAATGATCTTCTGGCTAGCCATTCCCCTGACCCTGGCGCTCTATTTCGCCACCCGCGCCCTCTATCGTCGCCTGCCCTGGCCCATCATCAATCCGGTGCTGGTGCCGACTGCGGTGATCATCGGCCTGCTGCTCTGGCTCGATCTGCCCCTTGAGCAGTACGAGCGCGGCAGCAGCCCCATTACCATGCTGCTGGAACCCGCCGTGGTGGCGCTGGCGCTGCCGCTCTATCAACAGGCGCGCCAGATCCAGGCCAAGCTCAAGCCCATCCTAATCTGTACCCTCGCCTCCGTCTTGATCTCGGTGTGTACAACCCTGCTGATCGGTCATTTTATGGGCACAGATCCGGCACTGCTCGCCTCATTGGCGACCAAATCCATCACCACCCCGCTCGCCATGAGCGTCAGCCAGTCCATCGGCGGCATTCCCGCCATCGCGGCCGCCGTGGTGGTGGTGGTGGGGATTGTCGGCGCCCTGATCGGCTACCCGCTGCTCAAACTGCTGAAAGTGACCGACCCGGAAGCGCAAGGGCTCGCCATGGGGGCCTGTGCCCACGCCATCGGCACCGCCACCTCCGCCGAGAAGGGGATCACCCAGGGCGCCTTTGCATCGCTCGCCATGGTGGTGTGCGGGATCCTCACCGCGGCCGTCGCTCCCCTCCTCTTTGCCATCTATCACTGGCTCACCTGACCGATGATTAGCCACCCCGACGGCTCTGCAGCGCTGTCGGGGTGCGACCTGCCGCACAATTTGCACAAGACAAACGTTTCCATTACCATCCCCCTCCGTTTGCCCGTCAGGGCGTGAGCCTGCTCACACATTTACCCGAGCTTGCTCCCTACAATGGCCGCCCAATTGGCCTTTGAGGACACACTATGCATCCCCGTTTTGCCAAGCCATTCGATACCCTATCTGCCCCGCTCAAAGCAGCCGTGCAGCCCATGCTGGATAGTGCCGACTTCAACGCCCGCTTCACGCCGGAGCAAGTCGCCACCCTGAAAGCCGCCACAGGTCTCGATGATCGCGCCCTGCGCCTCGCCCTGTTGCCGCTGGCCGCCGCCTGCTCGGTCGCGCCCATCTCCAAGTTTTATGTCGGTGCCATCGCCTGCGGCCTGAGCGGCAGCTGGTACTTTGGCGCCAACATGGAGTTTGCTGGGCAAGGTCTGTTCCACTCGGTTCACGCCGAGCAGTCCGCTATCTCCAACGCCTGGCTGGGTGGCGAGACCGGGATCAGCGAAATCACCGTCAACTACACCCCTTGCGGTCACTGCCGTCAGTTCATGAACGAGCTGAGCACCGCCAAGATCCTGAAAGTCTCTCTGCCCGATGACCTGAGCGCCCTGCAATCCTTCCTGCCCCACTCGTTTGGCCCGGCGGACCTCGACATCACGGATGCGCTGATGAGCCCGCAGGATCACGCCGAGCTTCAGCTTCAAAGCGAAGACCCGCTGTGGCAAGCCGCGCTGGCCGCCGCCCGTCAAAGCTATGCCCCCTATAGCCAGGGCTATGCCGCGGTGGCGCTGCAGTTTGCCGATGGCCGCATCTTCTCTGGCCGCTACGCCGAGAACGCCGCCTTCAACCCCAGCCTGCCACCGATGCAGATGGCCTGCACCCATGCGGTGCTTAACGGCGAAGATCTCGCCACCATCCGCCGCGCCGTGCTGCTGGAGAACAAAAACGGCCAGATCAGCCAGCGTGATTCCGCCCAGTCCACCCTCAAGGCGCTGGGCTCCGTCGAGCTGGAGTATCAGGCGGTCTGACCCCGGCCTTGCTTCGATAAACGAAAGCCCCCGCACCTTGGTGCGGGGGCTTTTTACTTGGCCGTTTAATCGGGGGCAGCCCTCGATCTCACTGCTTGGCGCGGTTGATCACCACATCTAACCGGTTGCTGATCAGACCGGTTTTAGCCGCGCAGTGAAGTGGCGCAGCAGCGGCGGCTCGTAGTCGAAGGTGAGCCCGCGAATGTCGCAGGCCCGCGCTTTCACCGCGATCAGGCAGTCGGCCACATAGTCCATGTGATCCCGGGTGTAGACCCGGCGCGGAATGGTCAGACGCAACAGCTCGAAGTCCGCCGCCTCCTGCTTGCCGGTGGCGGGATCGCGCCCGAGCAACAGGGAGCCAATCTCTACCCCGCGCACACCCCCTTCCAGATAGAGCTCGCAAGCGAGCGCATGGGCGGGGAACTGCTCGGCCGGAATATGGGGCAGCAGCTTTTTGGCATCCACAAACACCGCATGGCCGCCGGTGGGGGTCTGGATCGGGATACCCGCCTCGGCCAGCCGCTCGCCGAGATAAGCCACCTGACTAATGCGATAGGTGAGATACTCCTCATCCATCCCCTCGCGCAGGCCGATGGCGAGCGCCGCCATGTCCCGCCCGGCAAGGCCGCCATAGGTGACAAACCCCTCCATCGCCACACAGCGCACCTGCACGGCGCGGAACAGATCGAGATCCTCTTTAAAGCAGCAGAGCCCGCCGATATTGACCAGCCCGTCCTTCTTGGCCGACATGGTGAAGATGTCCCCCAGCGCAAACATCTGGCGCACTATCTCCTTGATGCTGCACTTCGCATAAGCCGGATCCCGCTCCTTGATAAACCAGGCGTTCTCGGCAAAGCGGGCGGCATCGATCACCACCGGAATATGGTGGCGACGGGCCAGCTCGGAGACCGCCTCCATATTGGCCATGGAGACCGGCTGGCCACCAGCGCTGTTGCAGGTCACCGTGATGATGATGCCGGACACGTTGTCGGCCCCCAGGGTCTCGATGGTGTCGCTCAGGCGAGGGAGATCAAAATCCCCCTTCCAGGCGTAGGGGGCCGTGGTGTCGAGGGCTTTCGGGGTGAGCAGGTTGATGGCCCGCGCGCCGGCCAACTCCACGTGGGCCTTGGTGGTGTCGAAGTGGTAGTTGGAGATAAAGACCGGCGCCTTGCCCTTGCAGCGCTTGACCAACTCGGGGAAGAGGATTTGCTCGGCCCCGCGCCCCTGGTGGGTGGGCATCACATGCTGGTAACCAAAAATGTCGCGCACCGTGCGCTCCAGCTCGACGAAGTTGCGGCTGCCCGCATAGGCTTCGTCCCCCATCATGATACCGGCCCACTGGCGGTCGGACATGGCACCTGTGCCACTGTCGGTCAGCAGATCGATATAGACATCTTCGGCCAGCAGCAGGAAGGGGTTCCAGCCAGCGGCCTCGAGGGCAGCGCGACGCTCGGCGCCAGTGGTCTGTTTGATGGGTTCGACCATCTTGATACGAAACGGCTCGGGTATACGACGCATAAAAGACTCCTCACCGGCACAAGACCAGTGTGTTTGAAATCGGGATTGGCAAAGAGGCCGGGGCGATCAGGGTCGTCCGGCTGACACATTCAAACGGCGGGTGCCGCCAATCAGCGGTGAGGAAAGTCGAAGGTGAGAATGGGATCCCGGGTATACCAGTGGGCGAGCAGGCAAGCTGCCCGGGGCGTAGCTGTCATGATTGGCATCACTCCCCCTCCATATCGGTTGTAGACAGTCGATGGCCAACAAGATCCATTGATGGATGCTGCCAACGGGCAGCCTCGCCACGTTAACGGCTGGTTAATTTGCAAACAAGGAGTGCACCGACGGGCTGTGCGCCCGCTCACAAAGTGCGCATCTGCGCGACAAACTGGCAGCGAGGTTGATCCGCCCGCGCCCCCGGTTCGTTATTCTCCCTACCCACACGCCACATCCCCCATCAGCCAGGGCCGGAAGCCATCATGCATCGCAAACCCCATCTGCCCGAGAAGATCTGCCCCGTCTGCCAACGTCCCTTCAGCTGGCGGCGCAAGTGGGTACGCAGTTGGGAAGTGGTTCGCTACTGCAGCGAGCGCTGTCGCCACGCTCGTCACCGTAGCCAGCAACCTGATGAGCGAGTCTGATGGAGCTGCGCCTTGTCCTCGGCGATCAGCTAAACGCCGGTCACAGCTGGTTTCGCACCCCGGATCCGGCAATCTGTTATCTGATGGCGGAGCTGCGTCAGGAGACCGACTACTGCCGCCACCATCGCCAGAAGGTGCTGGCCTTCTTTGCCGCCATGCGCGCCTTCGCGGCGGCCCTTGGCAAGGCGGGCCACCGAGTCTATTACCTGACCCTCGATGAGAGTGCCCGCTGGCCCGACTTGCCCAGCCTGCTGGCAGCCCAAATCGCGGCGCATCAGGCCGACAGCTTTGCCTGGCAGAGCCCGGATGAGTGGCGCCTAGCCAGCCAGCTGAAAAGCTGGGCGGCGAGCCTTGCCATCCCTGCCTCCGAGGTGGAGAGCGAACATTTTCTCACCCCCTGCGATGGTTGGCAGCGCTACCCCCACAGCCGGATGGAGTTCTTCTACCGCGCCCTGCGCAAGCAATACCAAGTGCTGCTCGATGAGCGCGGCCAACCCCTTGGCGGGCGCTGGAATTTTGATGACGAGAACCGCGCCAAACTGCCGGCGAGCCAGCCCATCCCGGCGCCCCTCACCTTTGCCAACGAGGTGAGCGAGATTGACGCCATGCTGACCCGCCACGGGGTCAGCACCATCGGCGAGGCAGATGCCCGCAGACTGCCCTGGCCCATCACAAGGCGCCAGAGCCGCGAGCTGCTGGCCCATTTTCTCACCAACTGCCTGCCCCATTTTGGCCGCTATCAGGATGCCCTGAGCGAGCGGGGCTGGAGCCTGTTTCACAGCCGTTTGTCGTTTTCCCTCAACAGCAAGATGCTTCATCCGCTTGAGGTGATCCGCGCCGCCGAAGCCCACTGGCAGGCCAATCAGGGTACCATCACGCTGGCACAGGTGGAGGGTTTTATCCGCCAGATCCTCGGCTGGCGCGAGTTTGTCCGTGCCCTCTACTGGGAAAAGATGCCCGACTACCAGCAGACCAATTTTCTCGAGGCCAACCGGCCGCTGCCCGGCTTTTTCTGGAGCGGTGAAACAGACATGGCCTGCGTGCGACATGCCATAAAGCAATCCCTTGAGCACGGCTACGCCCACCATATCCAGCGGCTGATGGTGACCGGCAACTTTGCCCTGCTGGCGGGGATCGATCCTGATGAGGTTGATCAGTGGTATCTCGGCATCTATGTGGATGCCATCGAGTGGGTGGAGCTGCCCAACACCCGCGGCATGAGCCAGTTTGCCGATGGCGGCCTGATGGGCAGCAAGCCCTACGCCAGTAGCGGCGCCTATCTCGAGCGAATGGGCCACTACTGCAAGGGGTGCCACTATCAGGTGAAAGCCCGCCACGGCGACGGGAGCTGCCCCTTCAACAGCCTCTACTGGCACTTTCTCTGGCGCAACCGGGACAAACTGGGCGGCAATCCCCGCCTCGCCCTCCCCTATGCCAACTGGGATGGCCAAGCAGCAGAACAGCAGCAGGCCATTCTGGCGACGGCGGAGCACTATCTGATCCATCTTGAGCAGCTGTAAGCGGACCATGCCTCCTGACACACGCCCCCTGACAACAGCGCAGCGATTTACGCTGGCAATCAGGCGCGTCATCGCACCAAACACCACCCCGTGACTGGCAGGCAGACGGAGATCCCAATCCTGCGCAGAGCGGTTGAATATCCTGTGGCGGCTGATTATGGTGGTGGCCACATCAAGGTTTCCATCAACCAAACATCAGAAAAACGAGTCTAAGGAAAGACGATATGGAGATAGTGGTTCTCGGTGGCGGCGTAATTGGGGTAACCAGCGCCTGGTATCTGGCCAAAGCGGGTCACAAGGTGACCCTGCTGGAGCGACAAGATGGCGTTGCCCTTGAAACCAGCCATGCCAACGCCGGCCAGATATCCCCGGGCTATGCAGCCCCCTGGGCGGCTCCCGGCATCCCCCTCAAGGCCGCCAAATGGATGCTGCAAAAGCATGCCCCCTTCACGGTGCGCCCCACTGCTGATCCCTTCCAGCTGCGCTGGATGCTGAAGATGCTCGCCAACTGCACCCCGACCGCCTATGCCACCAACAAGGGGCGCATGGTGCGTCTGGCCGAATACAGTCGCGACTGTATGAAGGCACTGCGTGACGAGCTCAACATCGATTACGAAGGGCGCCAGCTCGGCACCCTGCAACTGTTTAGAAGCCAGTCCCAGCTCGATGCCAGTCAACGCGATATCGAGGTGCTGGAGGAGTATGGCGTCCCCTACCAGTCGCTGGATGCCAGCGGCTGCGAAGCGGCAGAGCCTGCGCTGGCGCGGGTGCGCGGCAAAATCGTCGGCGGCCTGCGTCTGCCCGGCGACGAGACCGGCGACTGCTTCCGCTTCACCAAGGCCCTTGCCCTTGAAGCCGAGAAGCTCGGGGTCAAGTTTGTCTTCAACTGCGACATCGACGAGATTGAGCAAGCCCGCGGCCGCGCCGTGGCGGTGCGGGCGGGCGAGCAGCGCTATCGCGCCGATGCCATCGTCTGTGCGCTCGGCAGCTATGCCACCGGTTTTCTGCGGCCGTTGCTGCGCCCGCTCGGGCTGGAGCTGCCGGTCTATCCGGTCAAGGGCTACTCCCTCACCCTGCCGATGATCAACGCCGAGGCCGCCCCGCGCAGTACCGTGCTCGACGAGACCTACAAGGTGGCCATCACCCGTTTTGACGAGCGGATCCGGGTCGGCGGCATGGCGGAGCTGTCGGGCTACAACCTCGCCCTCAACCCCAGACGCCACGACACCCTGGCGATGGTGGTCGGCGATCTCTTCCCCGAGGGGGGCGATATCAGTCAGGCAGAGTTCTGGACCGGGCTGCGCCCCATGACGCCGGACGGCACCCCGCTGGTGGGGCCGAGCCCCATTCCCGGTCTCTGGCTCAATACCGGTCACGGTACCCTGGGCTGGACCATGGCGGCCGGTTCGGGTCAGCTGTTGTGCGATCTTATCAGCGGCGGCGAGCCCGCCATCAGCGATGAGGGGTTGACCCTGGCCCGTTACGCCTGAGCTCCCACGCGGTCGGGCTATTTCACCTGTTTTATTGACATGCCACCGCCATAAGCGGTGGCCTTTTCATCGTTCCAGCGCCCCGTTTTGTCCCTCGCTCCGCCGTTGCCGCTTATTGCAGCGAACGGCACAGAATATTGCGCAATTCGACTTGCGCCCGCCGCCACAATCCGTAATGTGGATAGACGCATTTTTCGCAGCGCATATTTTTTAAATGGCTTGTAAAGACCTTGTAAATGGCCTTCGCCAGCAGGGACGCAGGCGTGCAACACCCCTTTCATTAGCAGCAATCCAGGGTAGGACATTATGAAAAAAGTAGGTTTGGTCGGTTGGCGTGGCATGGTGGGATCGGTTCTGATGAGCCGGATGCAGGAAGAGCAGGATTTCGCCCATATTCAACCCACCTTCTTCACCACCTCCCAGGCCGGTGAGGCCGCTCCCAACTTCGGCGTCGATGCCGGTACTCTGCAGGACGCCTTCGATATCGAGGCGCTGGCCAAGCAGGATATCATCATCACCGCGCAAGGCGGCGACTACACCAAGGATGTCTATCCGCGCCTGAAAGCCGCCGGCTGGCAGGGTTACTGGATTGACGCCGCCTCCGCCCTGCGGATGGAGAAGGACGCCGTCATCATTCTGGATCCGGTCAACGGCGACGTCATCGAGCATGCCCTGAACAACGGCATCAAGACCTTCGTTGGCGGCAACTGCACCGTCAGCCTGATGCTGCTGGCCCTCGGCGGCCTGTTCAAGGCCGATCTGGTGGAGTGGGTCAGCGTGGCCACCTATCAGGCAGCCTCCGGTGGCGGTGCCCGCCATATGCGTGAGCTGGTCACCCAGATGGGGATGCTGCGCGACGAAGTGGCGGTCGAGCTGGCCGACCCCGCCTCCGCCATTCTCGACATCGAGCGCAAGATCACCGAGAAGACCCGTTCTGGCACCCTGCCGGTGGACAACTTCGGCGTGCCGCTGGCCGGTGGCCTTATCCCCTGGATCGACACCAAGCTCGACAACGGCCAGAGCCGTGAAGAGTGGAAGGGTCAGGCCGAGACCAACAAGATTTTGGGTATCGAAAACGCCGTCATTCCGGTGGATGGTCTCTGTGTGCGGATCGGCGCCCTGCGCTGCCACAGCCAGGCGTTCACCATCAAGCTGAAAAAGGATGTGCCACTGGCGGAGATCGAAGCCCTGCTGGCTGCCCACAACGACTGGGTGAAAGTGATCCCCAACGATCGCGACATCACCGCCCGCGAGCTGACTCCGGCTGCCGTCACCGGCACCCTCAGCATTCCGGTGGGCCGTCTGCGCAAACTCAACATGGGCCCGGAGTATCTGGCGGCCTTTACCGTGGGTGACCAGCTGCTGTGGGGCGCCGCCGAGCCGCTGCGCCGCATGCTGCGTATCCTGCTGGCGCGCTAATTCGCCACAGCAGCAGATACAACAAGGGCGGGGAGTCACACTCCCCGCCCTTTTTATTGGCTGTATTTATAAGCCCTTTAGCAGGCTCCCACTCTTGCTGTTACTTAAGCAGGATACGCTGGCACCCGCTGTAGATCTCGGCCCGCCCGGGGCGGCAAAAACCCACCAGAGTGAGCCCGGTCTGCTCGGCCCGCTCGACCGCAAGCTCGGTAGCGGCCGAGATGGCGAGCAAGATCTCGACCCCGGCGCTTGCGCACTTTTGCACCATCTCGAAACTGGCGCGGCTGGTCACCAGAATGGCACCGTCACGGCGGCCAGCGCGGCACAGATGGCCTACCAGCTTGTCCAGCGCAATATGGCGTCCCACATCCTCGCGAATGGCGAGAATGTTGCCCTCACCATCCAGATGCACTGCCGCATGGGTGGCGCCGGTGCGCTGGCCCAGCAGCTGGAGAGGGCGCAGCGCGCCCAGCACCTTGTCGATATGGCCCACCGCCAGACGCTGACTGTCGGGCAAGCTTGGTTGGGTGCGGATCACCTGCTCCAGACTCTCGCTGCCGCAGATGCCGCAACCGGTGCGCCCCGCCATGGTGCGCCGCTTCTCTTTGAGGCGATGGACGCAGCGATTGGCCAGGGTGATATGCAGCTCAATCCCCTGACAGCCGTCGATCTGCTCGATGTCGTGGATATCGAGCAGGCTGTCGATGATCCCCTCGGAGAGCGAAAAACCGATGGCGAAATCCTCCAGATCGGAGGCCGAGCACATCATCACGCTGTGGGCGATGCCGTTGTAGACCAGTGCCACCGGCGTCTCGGAGGGGAGCTCCATCTCGCTGTCGCAGGTCAAGGTATCGGCGCGGTAGTGCACCACCTCGCGGTGGATGGCGCAGCGTGCCAGCTCGCTCTGCTCGCTCTGTTCTCTCTGCTCGCTCCGCGCCTCAAGCTCTATGGCCTCTCTCATGGTGCGACCCCGTCAATGATCTCGGGATCTCTGGCCGAAATGCCGAGCCGCTTCATCTTGGAGAGCAGCGTGGTGCGCTTCATACCGAGGCGATTGGCCGCCCCCCGCTCGCCAGCGACTATGCCATTGCAGTCACGCAGGGCGGCGATGATCGCCTCGCGCTCATCCTCCGGCCCCTCGGCAAAGAGCGGAGTGGCGGGCTCGTCATAAACCAGGGTCTCAATCTTGTGGTAGCCCTTGAGGGGCATCAGCTCCTCCGGCGAGAGGTTGAGCACGTGACCGCGGGTCATCACCACGGCGCGCTCGATGACGTTCTCCAGCTCGCGGATATTGCCGTACCACGGCAGCGACACCAGCATCTTCATGGCATCGGCGGGGATGGCGGTGATGGTGCGGCGCATCCGCTTGGCAATCTTTCTGACGAAGAAGTTGACCAAGAGCGGAATATCCTCGCGCCGCTCGCGCAGGGGCGGCAGCTCGATGGGAAAGACGTTGAGCCGGTAGTAGAGGTCACTGCGAAAGCGCTTGTTCTTGACCATGGAGAGCAGATCACAGTTGGTGGCGGCCACCAGCCGCACATCCACCGCGATAGGGTTGCTGTTGCCGACCCGCTCCAGCTCGTGCTCCTGCAATACCCGCAACAGTTTGGGCTGCAAATCCAGCGGCATATCCCCCACTTCGTCGAGGAACAGGGTGCCCTTGTGGGCCCGCTCGAAGCGGCCGATGCGCTGGGTCAGGGCACCGGTAAAGGCCCCCTTCTCGTGGCCAAACAGATCGCTCTCGATAAGGCCGGTCGGGATGGCGGCGCAGTTCACCTTCACCATCTCGTGATCGTGGCGGGCACTCAGGGCGTGAATGGCCTGAGCGATCAGCTCCTTACCGGTGCCGGTCTCGCCAAGGATCAGTACGGTACTGTCGCTCTCAGCCACCAGCCGCACCTTCTCCAGCACGTTCGCCATCACAGCGCTCTGGTAGATGATGTGGGGGAACTCCCCCTGCATCTGCGGCTCGTTGATGCGAATGGTCTTCTCTTTGGCACCGTTGGTGTTGGAGATCTCCTGCTGCGCCTGCACGTTGTTCATGGCAATGGCCGTGCGCGCCGCCACCTGCTCCAGCAGGGAGATATCGATATCGGCGAAGAAGTTGGCCTCTGGGTGAGAGAGGATCAGCACCCCCAGCAGATTGCCCTGATAGCGCAGCGGCAAAATGCAGGAGCTGTCGGCATCGGGGGGCAGGATCTGGGAGGTAAAGCGGCAGCTCGACTGGCAGCCGTGGCCCTGCTCGCGGTAAACGAAGAAGGGCTCGCTGTGGCGCAGCGCACCCTGCAGGCAGTTCTTCTCAAAACACGAATGATCGATGATCCCCGGCTGCTCGCTCTGCTGCTGGTTGACCAGATAGCTCTTGAAGCTGTCGGAAGTGGCGTTGTACTCGGCCAGACAGAGGCTGCTGATACCAAAGTGGTGGTGCAGGATGGCAAACAGGCTCTTGGGCAGCTCGGCGATACGCACTAATTTAATCACCGCATTGGTCACATCCACCAGAATTTTGCAGCTGTCGCGCTCAAGGCGCAGGGAGTTGGCCTGCTCCAGAGTGCGCTCCTTGTCCTGCACGTTCTCCAGCGCAATGGCGATGATGGCGGCCAACTGGGTCAGCTTGGCCAGGGTCTCCATGGTGAAGCTGTCGAGGCGGGTGTTGATGAACTCGACCCCGCCCAGATGGCTGCGGGCGGTGGTGATGGGGAGCTGGCAGTAGGAGCGCAGTCCCTCGTAAATCCCTTCGGAATCGAGGGGGGCACAGCGGTTGGCAAAACGGGCGGCAGGCAGGATGATCGCCTGCTCGGTGCCATCAGTGGGAGCGTGCAGGTCTGCCTTGCGGCAGACAAGGTGCTTTGGGCCGCTCTCTCCCATATAACAGAAAGTGGCCTCCTCGCCGGAGCCCCGGTTGAGGATCAGGTTGACCCGGGTTACGCCGCCAAAGCCGGCATCTATCTTGTTGAGTTTGTGGATAAAGTCATCGAGCGTCACGGCCGACAGGAGGGATTTGGAGAGCAGGAGGAAACCGTCGTCCCAGATGGGAGAGATCTCGTCCAGGGGGATGGCACTCACAGTAAGCATTGCGGCCTCACGTTATATCAATTTCAGTCACCAGTCAGGCTGTCCATGCCATCGCATCGCGACACAAGCGTTTCACCAGAATTAATAGCCGCAGCGCACTATCCACGCTGCCAAAAGGAAGGCGGTGACGACACTTGTCGCATGTTGCAATTCCACCGTTGTTATTAACGAACGATAACAAAAAATAACATTGTCATCGGGTGATTATTATTGGAATGGCGACTCATCATAGATGAGCTCAAATTTCATTACAATCCGATTTAATATATCTGGTTGCCATATTCAGGCAATAATTACATCGCGGATTGAATAATGGATTGGTGGCCGCACAAGGGGCCATTGTCAACTGTCAGATCTCGCTGTTGCCTCCCCTTTGCTGTGCAATAAAGGCATCATTCGAAACACCGCTGGTGGCCACTCACGAGGTGACAAGACGGGTGTGGCAGCACTTCAAACCGCCCAGAATAAAGAGCGCGGAGAAGCCCTGAAAGGCGAGCAGCAGCCAGCTGGCGTTGTCGGCAAGCTCAACCGATACGCACTGGTGAGTGAGGTAGACCAGCAGGGTGATCACCCCCAGCAGCAGGCAGTTGATCAAAGTGGTGGAGATAAACCCGATCAGCCAGGCACTGGAAATACTCAAGGCGGAAAAAACGCTGCCCATGGCGAGCCTTGCTGCCATAAAACATCCGAAAAAACCGAAGCCGAGCAGAAATATCATCTCGTCGCGCCAAATATAGCAACCTATTCCCAGCAATATCGCCGCCAGATAGGTGCCAATATAGAAAATTCCGAATAAGCGACCAATTTCATGTTGCATCATTTATCCCCTGTTTTTGGGTAATAAAAGGGTGCCCGACTCGATAAATCCGAGTCGGGTTCCCTTATTTGTGCAGAACGTCCTTTTTTAGGGCGGGTCAGCCTTTGGCTGCGCTGCGCAATTTCGCCTTGAGCGCGCTGTATTCAGTCTGGACGTACACTTCCGCCTCAGGCTGATTGTCGATGCGCTCGATCTTCACCGCGCAGTACTTGTACTCCGGCGTGTGGGAGACGGGATCGACGTGCTCGATGGTGAGCTCGTTACAGGCCCCGATCCACCACTGGTAGGTCATGTAGACCACCCCGGCGTTGACCCGGTCGTTGTAGTTGGCGCGGGTGATCACCTTGCCACGGCGCGACGAGATCCAGACCAGCGCCTGATCCTTCACCCCGAGCTTTTTGGCATCGCTCGGGTGGATCTGCACATAGCCCGGCTCATCGGCCAGAGTCTGCAGCGCCGAGCAGTTGCCGGTCATGGAGCGGCAGGAGTAGTGACCCACCTCGCGCACGGTGGAGAGCACCAGCGGGTACTCGGCACAGGGCTGCTCCAGCGGCGGCCGCCACTCGGAGGCGATCAGCTGACCCTTGCCGCTCGGGGTGGTGAACACATTCCCCTCGAACAGAGTGCTGGTGCCCGGGTGATCCTCGGTCGGGCAAGGCCACTGCACGCTCTTGAGATCGGCCATCTTGTCGTAGCTGACTCCGGCGTAGAGCGGGCAGAGCGCACGCATCTCGTCCCAGATCTCTTCGGTGTTGTGGTACTCCATGGGGTAACCCATGGCGGTCGCCATCAACGAGAAGATGGCCCAGTCAGGTTTCACGTTCTCGGGGGGCGTCACCGCCTTGTAGAAGCGCTGGAAGCCGCGATCCGCCGAGCTGTAGACCCCTTCGTGCTCGCCCCAGCTGGTGGCTGGCAGAATGACGTCGGCCATCTCGGCAGTCTGGGTCATGAAGATATCCTGCACGATCACCAGCTCCATCCCCGCCAGAGTGCGGCGGAACTGACCCAAGTCAGCTTCGGTCTGAGCCGGATCTTCACCAAAGATGTAGAAGGCCTTGCACTTGCCCTCCTCCACCTTGTGGCCAAGCTCGGTCAGGCGATAGCCGGGCTTTTGGGAGAGCGACGCCACGCCCCACGCCTTGGCGAACTTGGCGCTGATGGCGGGATCGGCCACCGACTGATAACCCGGGAACTGGTGCGGCAGCATCCCCATGTCACAGGTGCCCTGCACGTTGTTCTGACCACGTACCGGGCCGCAACCGGTGCCACGGCGACCGAAGTTGCCGGTCAGCAGCGCCAGACCCGCCAGCCCCTTGACCACGTCCACCGCCTGACCGTACTGGGTCACCCCCATGCCCCACAGGATCATGGAAGCAGGCGACTCGGCGTAGGTACGAATGGCGGCGCGGATATCGGCGGCTTTCAGGCCGGTAATCCCCTCGACATATTCCGGGGTGTACTTGGCCACCGTCGCCTTGAAGGTCTCGAACCCTTCGGTGTAGTTGGCGACAAAGGCTTTGTTGTAGAGCCCTTCGTTAATCAACACGTTGGCGAAGGCGTTAACCAGCGCCATGTTGGAACCGTTTTTGAGCGGCAGCCACTGATCGGCGATACGGGCGGTCTCCACCATACGGGGATCACACACAATCACCTTGGCCCCGTTTGCCTTCGCCTTGAGGATATGGCGAGCGACGATGGGGTGAGAGTCAGCAGCGTTGTAACCAAACACCAACAGGCACTTGGTCTCTTGAATTTCGGGAATGGCGTTGCTCATGGCGCCGTTGCCTACAGTTGTCTCCAGACCGGAGACTGAGGGTGCGTGTCACACCCTCGCGCAGTGGTCGACGTTGTTCGTCCCAATCACCGCACGGGCAAATTTCTGCATCACATAGTTGGCTTCATTGCCGGGGCCACGGGCAGAGCCGGTGGTCATGATGGCGTCCGGGCCATATTTCGCCTTGATGGCGGAGAGACGGCTGCTGGCGAACTCGATCGCCTCATCCCAGGAGACTGCCTCGAACTTGCCACCGCGCTCGCGGCGGATCATCGGGCTCTTGAGACGGGGGGTCAGCAGGTTGGTGTCGTTCAGGAAATCCCAACCGTAATAGCCCTTGAGGCAGAGCTGCCCCTCGTTGGTCCGGCCGTTGGCGCCTTCGGCCCCCACCACCTTGTCGTTTTCAACCAGCAGGTTGATTTTGCAACCGGTGCCGCAATAGGGGCACACGGTAATGACTTTTTTCATGACTCACACTCTTGTTTGTTAACGAAAAACGGCTCGGCAAGCCCGCTCACACCCGCGCCGGCATCGCCAGCAGTGCCTCGGCACTGGCCAGCTGCTTCTGCCGGTTCAGGGTTTCAAGATGCTCCGGCGTGACCAGCCGCAGCGCCTGGGTCGGACACACCTCGACACAGGCCGGGCCCGCCTCGCGGTGACGGCAGAGATCGCACTTGAGCGCCTGCGCCTTGGTCTGCGGCCGCTTGAAGAGCGAATCGGCAGCGGGTGCCACCTCTTTGAGCACCACCGCCATGGCGCCGTAAGGACAGGCCACCACGCAGGACTTGCAGCCGATGCAGCGCTCCTGCAACACCTTGACGCAACCATCCTCGCTGACGATGGCATTGTTCGGGCAGGCCATGGCGCACGGCTTGTCTTCACACTGGCGGCAGAGCACCGGCGTGGTCACCTTGCTGCCCACGATCACCTTCAGGCGCGGCTGAAAGTAGCTGTCCTTGGAGACCAGATGTCCATCCTCGATGGCAAGATGCAGGCCGCCCTCCCGCTCAAGGGTCCCGCTGCAAGACCCTGACTGGTGTGAAACGGCGCAGGCCACCTCACAGGTACGACACCCAATACAGAGACTGGGATCTGCAATCACGAAGCTGTTCATAGAGAGGGATCCTAAATGGTTCGTTACACCGGGCCGCCCGCCGACAGGCAAAGAGGCGGCCAGCCCCCCACAAAGCATTTATCAGACCAAAACGGGCAAATGGCGCGATAAAAATTTACAACCAACTGAAAATAAAGGAGTAATCAGAAATGGAAGCGCGCTGATTGCCACCTCTGACGAGGGTGACGACGGAGTGTGAAGTGTGATCGACACGACAAAAGTGACGAGCTCGACACCGGTTGACCAGCCCCTGCCCCAGCCGTGTTGCGGAGATGTTCAGAGGAGTTGGCAGCCAGGATCGGCCGCCCTAAACCGGGCAAGCGGAGGAAGGAAAACCGGGGAGAAAAACCATACCAAGGGCACAAAAATGGGCTGTGCAGCACGCAAAAATGGCTTGGAGCGGCGGCCAAGTTGTTTGGTTTTGCTATCGAGCTGGCAGGTCATCATCAAGTCAAACCGAACAAAAACAGGCCACTTATTGACTGATTTGTTGAGCCAGAGCCGGTTTTAGGCCCCTGCCCCTTCAGTTTTCTCTCCCTCCGGTTAATATGTGCCACTTGGCAACCAGCTCCGCTGGGAGTCGTTTCCATGCAGACGTGAGATATAAGATGAGTGAGCTAAGCCATTTGGGGACATTATTTGATCGGGTAACATATTTACAAAATATGCTGATTGCACAAGCAACAGGCAGTGTTGGTAATAATGCCGATTACCAAGTTATTAGAACTGAATTGCTTGGTAATCCAACAATAGCAACGATGACCCCACGATGTGTTAAAACTAATCGCAACCTTGATCAATTCTGGCAGTTCATAAAATATGAGTATGGAACCTATGCTGACCGTAGGCAATATCTATGGAAAGAGTTTGACCAACTACTTGAGTACTTAGAAAAAGGTGAAACACACCCAGCTCAACAATCCATATCCGATGTTTTACAAAATTTTGATTCCGCCAGCATCCATCATGCATGGACTAAAGCTCTAGAGAGAAAAGTTAGAGATCCTGAAGGTGCAATTACAATTTCACGTACAATATTAGAAAGCGTATGTAAACATGTTTTAGAAGAACTTGGTGTTGATTATAACTCCTCGTCAATTGAACTGTCTGAATTGTATAAACTTACAGCGAAAGAGTTAAACATGGCTCCAGAGCAGCATAATGAACCAATATTCAAACAAATTTTGGGTGGGTGCTCTGGGATAGTTAATGGCTTGGGTACATTACGCAATAAATTAGGTGACGCTCATGGGCATGGTAAGCATCCCGTTAAACCACAAGCAAGACATGCTGAACTTGCTGTAAACTTAGCTGGAGCAATGTCGTTATTTTTAATCTCAACATATGAGGAAAATAAAAATAACCGCAAAACATAGTGACGTAAGGTGATGTATGCACATCGCATTGTACCTCGGCTCTTACGCATTAAAATAGTGGCGCAATTCACTTCGTTCATTGCACCCTACGATTACATTTTAATGGAGTCAGATTTGATGAATATAAAAATCCATAATGAACATAAAGATGACATCTTCAATCTACTTGTTGATAACCTTAGACAATTTAACTTTGATAAAATGGGTGAGGAGCGCTCCCAACCTTTAATTGTTGCCATTCATGATGATAATGACGAAGTTGTCGGTGGCATTGCCGGACGTACTATTTATCATCAACTGTTGATCGAGGTGCTTTGGGTACACGATGACAAACGAGGTCAGGGGCTTGGCATTCAATTAATGGAGATTGCTGAACGTGAGGCAAAAAAACGGGGATGTATCGCTGCTCAAGTCGACACTCTCTCATTTCAGGCACCCAAATTTTATGAAAAAATGGGATTTAAAATAGTCGGTAAAGTGAGCGGCGTTAAAAATAGTCCTGACCGCTACTTTTTATTGAAGCACTATCATGGAGAGTAATAATTACTGTAGGGTGCAATAAGCGCAGCGCATTGCACCTCTTGCCTCTTTTAATACTTGGTGCAATTCACTTCGTTCATTGCACCCTACCTTCCCCCTCCCAAATAAAGACTCCATTGCTACCCAGCGCCCTCCCCTTTGCCATCCTGCCAGCAATTAATTAGTCACTATTTTATCGTCTGTTTTTCACTCACCTCGGTAAAAAATAGTGGCCAAACCACTTCCCCAGATAAAACAAACGGTTGCCCGCAGAGCGCATGAATATTTCAATCAGCGGCTAATTAATAACCTTACTCAAAAGGACGTTTTGATTATTTATACCTGAGCATGAACCCGCAGAGTGTGTGTCATTATAAGCTTAACGACAGATGAACAGACTGTGTCCCATGAAACGCATCTTTATATCCGATTAGCTCCCTTCCCATCGCAATCCTTTGATTTCCCCCGATGTTGTATCCACACATACCTGATGTGTTCGGGGCGATCTGCTGTGGCAAACGTGTAAACATCAAACTGACAAGATGAACTCATGAACTGTGATAAACAACAAGCCATGTCCGGCGTCATGCTGGCGGCGATTGGCGTAGTCTATGGCGATATCGGCACCAGCCCGCTCTATACCTTGCGCGAGTGCCTGTCAGGTCAATTCGGGTTCGGCGTCGAGCCGGCCTCCATTCTCGGCTTTCTCTCGCTGATCTTCTGGCTACTGATCCTGGTGGTGTCGGTCAAGTACCTCTCCTTTGTGATGCGGGCCGACAACGCCGGTGAGGGTGGCATTCTCACCCTGATGTCGCTGGCGACCCGCAACGCCTCCACCCGCTGGACGCCGCTGCTGATCATCCTCGGCCTGATTGGCGGCAGCTTCTTCTATGGCGAGGTGGTGATCACCCCGGCGATGTCGGTGATGTCGGCCATCGAGGGTCTGAGCATTCTCACCCCCGCCCTCGACCCCTATATCGTCACTCTCTCGGTGCTGGTGCTGACCCTGCTGTTTGCCATCCAGAAACATGGCACCGCCATGGTGGGCAAGCTGTTTGCCCCCATCATGCTGATCTGGTTTATGACGCTGGCGGTGCTGGGGCTGCGCGGCATCATCCACAACCCCGAGGTGCTGGGTGCGCTCAACCCCGTCTGGGCGGTGCGCTTCTTTATCCAGTACCAGACCACCTCCTTCTTTGCCCTCGGCGCCGTGGTGCTGGCCATCACCGGGGTGGAGGCGCTCTACGCGGATATGGGCCACTTTGGCAAGAATCCAATCCGCCTCGCCTGGTTTGTCGTGGTGCTGCCCTCCCTGGTGCTCAACTACTTCGGTCAGGGGGCGCTGCTGCTAAGTAACCCCGCCGCCATTGCCAACCCCTTCTTCCTGCTCGCGCCGAAATGGGCGCTGGTGCCGCTGCTGCTGCTGGCAACCATGGCGACGGTGATCGCCTCGCAGGCGGTGATCTCCGGGGTCTTTTCCCTGACCCGGCAAGCGGTGCGGCTCGGTTATCTCTCCCCCATTCGCATCGTTCATACCTCCGAGCAGGAGTCCGGCCAGATCTATATTCCGGTCATCAACTGGATGCTCTATATCTCGGTGGTGATCGTCATCATGAGCTTCGAGCACTCCAGCAATCTGGCGGCGGCCTACGGCATCGCGGTGACCGGCACCATGGTGCTCACCTCCATCCTCTCCTGCTCGGTGGCCAAGAACAGCTGGCACTGGAACAAGTATCTGGTGGCTATCCTGTTTGCCGCGCTGCTCTGTATCGACGTGCCGCTCTTTGCCGCCAACCTCGCCAAGATCTTCTCCGGTGGCTGGCTGCCGCTCACTCTGGGCGCGGTGATGTTCACCGTGATGACCAGCTGGAAGAGCGAGCGTTTCCAGCTTATTCGTCGCCTGAACGAGCACGGCAACTCCCTTGAGCCGATGATCGCCTCGCTGGAGAAATCCCCGCCGACCCGGGTGGCCGGCACTGCCGTCTATATGTCGCGGGTGGTCAATGTGATCCCCCATGCGCTGCTGCACAACCTCAAGCACAACAAGGTGCTGCACGAGCGGATCATCCTGCTCACCCTGCGGGTGGAGGATGTGCCCTACGTCCACAATGTGCGCCGGGTCTGCATCGAGCAGCTCTCCCCCACCTTCTGGCGGGTGGTGGCAAGCTACGGCTGGCGCGAGACCCCGAACGTGGAGGAGATCTTCCACCGCTGCAACGCCGAGGGGCTGAGCTGCCGGATGATGGAGACCTCGTTCTTTATGGCCCACGAGTCGCTCATCATGAAAGACCGCCCCTGGTATCTCTATCTGCGCGGTAAGCTCTTTATGCTGCTGCAGCGCAACGCCCTGCGCGCGCCGGATCAGTTCGAGATCCCGCCCAACCGGGTTATCGAGCTGGGTTCGCAGGTGGATATCTGATATCGGGTTGATGGCCTCTTAAAGGCATAGAAAACCTCAGCAAATAGAGAGGGAGGCATTGGCCTCCCTCTCTTGTTTCCGTTAACCCAGTTACCGGCCCCCTCATCCCCACCCCTTCTCCCGCGAGGGAAGAAGGGGGCAAACAACGGCGACCATATGCTGCAAACGGTGCGATTCACTGCGTTCTTTGCACCCTGCGCCCGGCATACTGTCGATATATTTGCGTTCTCGTGCGTCCGATTACGCTTCGCTAATCGAACCTACGGTTTCAACACAGACGGGCTCTATGCGAACAGACAGACCGCCGTAGGGTGCAACAAGCGCAGCGCCGTGCACCACGAACATATGTCGGAGAGGTGCAATTCACTGCGTTCATTGCACCCTACTTATGCTGCGTTTTCCAAGGTGACGAACCCTCCCAGCGGCTTCGTCACAAGTGACGAACGTCACAGTTCGACAGCCGTATCAGCGCTTCGACCCAACCACATCAAGAGTTTTATTCATTTAAAAACAGACACTTAAAACCAATTTCGCTGCAAAAACCATTCTGGCCCGTATCTTGCCAACCTGCCCCTACTTTCTCCGTTCGCGACACGACAAGGTAGGCTATGAACCGCTTCGTTATCGCTGACCCCAAGCTTTGTATCGGCTGTGGCACCTGTATGGCGGCCTGCAGCGAGGTACACAAGGCGCAAGGTTTGCAGCAAGCCCCCCGTTTAACCGTTATGCGACACGAGCAGGCGACCATGCCGGTTCAGTGCCGTCACTGTGACGATGCCCCCTGCATCAAGGTGTGCCCGGTCGAGGCAATTCGCCAGACCGGCGATTGCGTGCAACTCAACGAGTCACTCTGCATCGGCTGCAATCTCTGCGCCGTGGCCTGCCCCTTTGGCGCCATCCAGAGCAGCGGCAGCCGTCCGGTGGCCGTGGCCACCAGTTACGACACCTATATCCCCTGCTCCATCCGCTCCAGCAACCCCTCCACCTCCGCCGGCCTGCGCTGCTTTGGCGAGGATCTGCTGAGCTGGGAGCCGGGGGTGCGCAGCATCGCGGTCAAGTGCGACCTGTGCGAGTTTCGCACCGACGGTCCGGCCTGTGTCGGTGCCTGCCCCTCCCAGGCACTGAAGCTGGTCAATGACGGCGACACCGAACGCGCCGCCCGTATCCGTCGCCAGCAAGCGGCCGACACCAACCCGCAAGGGGCCTCTGCCTTCTCGGCGCCTGCCACGGCGATCCCTGCATCCGATATATCCACCACAGAGGGAGTTCGCTGATGTTGTCCCCCCTTGTAATGGCCACGCTCCTGCTCTTTTTGCTGGGCGCTGCCGCCGGTTTGCTGCTGCAAAAACTGCCCGCACTGGCCAACCGTCTCAATAGCGGTTTTGCCCTGCTGGGCTCGCTCGCGGGTCTGGTCGCCGCCATCCAGATCTTTGCCCAAGGCGCCCCCGTCGACGGCCAGCTCTGGCTGCTGGGCTCGGTGCACCTCGACATGCTTGCCGCGCTGATGCTGCTGGTGATTAGCACCGTCGGTGTTGCCGTCGCCCTCTACTCCTTTGCCTATATCCGCGAATATCAGGGCAAGGGGGATGTGGCCATCGGCGCGCTGATGAACCTCTTCCTGTTTGCCATGGTGGGCATGGTGCTGGCCGACAACGCGCTCGGTTTCTTGCTCTGCTACGAGCTGGTGACCCTCACCACCTACTGGCTGGTCAAGACCAATCCGGAGGCTGCCAAACAGAGCCGGCTTTACTTGGTGATGAACCATATCGGCATGGCGCTGGTGCTGATCGCCTTCTGGCTGCTCTGCCGCGAATCTGGCTCGCTGGAGTTCGCTGCGCTGCGCGAGCACCATCTGGCGGGCGGATTGGCCTCGCTGGTGTTCCTGCTCAGCTTCTGCGGCTTTGGCCTGCGCGCCGGTTTCGTGCCGCTGCACGGCTGGTTGCCGGTGGCCGAGCCCGTTGCGCCGTCCCATATCTCGGCGCTGATGTCTGGCGTCATGGTCAAGCTGGGTCTCTTTGGCATCTTGCGGGTCAGCATCGATTTTCTCGGCGCCAGCCAGCTCTGGTGGGGCTATGTGGTGCTGATCTTTGGTGCCTGCTCGGCAGTGCTCGGGGTGCTGTTTGCGCTGGCCGAGCACGATCTCAAGCGGCTGCTCGCCTACCACACGGTGGAGAACATCGGCATCATCCTGATGGGGATGGGGATCGGCATGATCGGCATCGCCAACCAGCAACCGGCACTGGTGGTGCTGGGGCTGCTCGGCGCCCTCTATCACCTGCTCAACCACGCCATCTTCAAGAGCCTGCTCTTTATGGGTACCGGCTCTGTGATGTTCCGCCTGCACACTCGCGACATGGACAAGATGGGGGGCCTCGCCAAGCTGATGCCCTGGACCGCGCTGGCGTTCCTCATCGGCGCCATGGCCATCTCGGCGCTGCCGCCGCTCAACGGCTTTGTCAGCGAGTGGTTTATCTATCAGTCGCTGCTCTCCATGACCAAACTCGGCACCTCTGTCGTCGCGCCGCTCGCGGTAGTAATGCTGGCGGTAACCGGCGCCATGGCGGTGATGTGTTTCGTCAAGGTGTATGGCATCTGCTTCTGCGGCGCACCGCGCAGCGAACACGCGAGCCACGCCCGCGAAGTGCCGGGCGCCATGGTGGCTGGCACCCTGCTGCTGGCTGCGGTCTGTCTGGTGCTGGGTCTGGGCGCCCCCTGGATTGCCCCCCATATCGCCAGCTATGGCCAAGCCTTGGTAAGCGGCCAGATGAACGTCGCCACCGGCGCGACCCTGCTGCCGCTCGATAGCAGCCAGGCGCTCCTCTCCCCGCCCGTTATCGCCATCACCTTGCTGGGGCTGTTCCTCATCCCGCTGCTGGTACTGGCCATCTTCAAGGGGCCCAAGCTGGGTCGTCGTCATGCTGGCACCCCGTGGGCTTGTGGTTACGCCTACGAGGAGCGCATGAGCCTCACCTCCGGCGGTGTCACCCACACCTTGCGCCAACTCTGCGCGCCACTCTATCGCAAGCAACCGCAGCTCGATCTGGCCAGCGCCCTGCACGGGGTGAGCGATACCAGCGGGACGACCGGCTGGCTGCTGCACGGCGTGGTGCTGGCGCTCTTTATCCTGATGGCTGTAGGAGTCTGATATGCCTGTTCTTGAAATGCCGAGCTGGGGCATGGTTGCCCTCGCCCTGACCCAGGCCATCGCCATGCTGGCGCTGGCGCCGCTCGCCACCGGTTTCAACCGGGTGCTGCGGGCCAAGATGCACTCCCGCCAAGGGCCGGGCCTGCTGCAGGATTACCGGGATATCGCCAAACTCCTGCGCCGTCAGGAGGTGACCCCCGAGCCTGCCGGCATCATCTTCAACCTGATGCCTGCGCTGCTCATCGCCGCCCTCTTGCTGGTAGGGATGGCGCTGCCGACCCTGACTCACGAGTCCCCCTTTCCCATCGCCGGGGATCTCATCACCGACATCTATCTGTTCGCCATCTTCCGCTTCTTCTTTTCGCTGGCGGGGCTCGACAGTGGCAGCATGTTTGCAGGTATTGGTGCCCGCCGCGAGCTGACCCTCGGCATTCTGGTGGAGCCCATTCTGGTGCTCGCCTGCTTCATCATGGCGATGATGGTGGGCAGCTCGGATCTGGGCAATATCAGCAGCTATGTGGCGACCCAGCCACTGGCCGCCCCCATCGCTACACTCTTGGCGGGTGCCGCCTGCGCCTTCGCGGTGTTTGTCGAGATGGGCAAGCTGCCCTTTGACTGCGCCGAAGCCGAGCAGGAGCTGCAAGAAGGACCGCTCACCGAGTACTCCGGTGCGGGCCTGGCCCTGCTCAAGCTCTCCATCGGCCTCAAGCAACTGGTGGTGGTGCAGCTCTTTCTGGTCATTTTCCTCCCCTTCGGCAAGGCGACCAACTGGAGTCTGCCTGCGCTCATCGGCGCGGCGCTGATCCTCGCCTGCAAGCTGCTGGTGGCCTTTTTGCTGGCCGGCATCATCGAAAACGCCATGGCCCGTACCCAGTTCGTACGCACCCACAAGCTCACCCGCTACGGGTTGGGGCTGGCCCTGCTGGCGCTGCTCGCCTATCTGGTCGGGATCTGAATCATGCCCGCCAGCACAGCAACTTTTTCCGATTTCATCATTTGTGAATGCTCATTCCCGAACATTAAAGTGAGAACTGCATGACCATCGCCATTTCGGATCGCATCGGCTGCGACTACATCCAGCAGGTGCGAGCACAACTGCCCCACGCCATCGTCGACGAGGAGTGGCAAACCGCCGATCAGGCCACCATCACCGTCAAGCCCACCAGTCTGGTCGAAACCGCCAGCCTGATCTTCCACCAGCTGGGGGGCTGGCTTCCGCTCTCCTTTGCCAATGACGAGCGCAGCCTCAACGGCCACTTCGCCGTCTACCACGTCTTCTCCATGGAGGGCGACACCAAGTGCTGGATCACCGTCAAGGTGCTGGTGGATGCCGATACCCAGGAGTACCCCTCCATCACCCCGACCATTCCGGCGGCGGTATGGGGCGAGCGGGAGATCCGCGACATGTACGGCCTGCGCGCCATCGGCCTGCCGGACGAACGCCGTCTGGTGTTGCCGGACGACTGGCCGGAGGATATCCACCCGCTGCGCAAGGACGCCATGGATTATCGCCAGCGCCCAATGCCCACCACCGACACCGAGACCTACCCCTTCGTCAACGAGCTGGGCAGTGATGCCAACCGCATCGTGCCGGTCGGCCCGCTGCACATCACCTCGGATGAACCGGGCCACTTTCGTCTGTTCGTCGATGGGGAAGACATCATCGATGCCGACTATCGCCTCTTCTATGTCCATCGCGGCATGGAGAAGCTGGCGGAAACCCGGATGGGCTACAACGAAGTGGCGTTTCTGACCGACCGGGTCTGCGGCATCTGCGGCTTTACCCACAGCGTCGCCTACACCACCTCGGTAGAGAACGCCATGGGTATTCCGGTGCCGGAGCGGGCCAAGATGATCCGCGCCGTGCTGCTGGAGGTGGAGCGCCTGCACAGCCATATCCTCAACATCGGCCTGTCGAGCCACTTCACCGGTTTCGACACCGGCTTCATGCAGTTCTTCCGGGTGCGGGAAAAATCCATGACCCTGGCCGAACTGCTGACTGGCGCGCGCAAGACCTACGGCCTCAACCTGATTGGCGGGGTACGCCGCGACATCTTCAAGGAAGATCGCATCAAGGGTGCCCAGCTGGTGCGTGAGCTGCGTGATGAGCTCAAACCCCTGGTGGCCATGCTGCTGGATACCGCCAACATCTCCTCCCGCCTCATCGGTATCGGCAAGCTCGACCCGCAAATTGCCCGCGATTTCAGCTGCGTCGGCCCCATGGTGCGGGCGAGCGGCTTCAAGCGCGACGTGCGTCGGGTTCACGACTTTGCCGGCTACCGCGAGCTGCCGATGGAGATCCAGACCAAGGCGGGTTGCGACGTGCAATCCCGGGTGCTGGTACGGATCCACGAGCTCTACGACTCCCTCGACATGATTGAGTTCGGCCTGGAGCACCTGCCGGAAGGGCCACTGCTCACCGAAGGCTTCACCTACCAGCCGGGCAAGTTTGCGCTGGGCTTTACCGAGGCGCCCCGCGGCGAGAACGTCCACTGGAGCATGACCGGAGACAACCAGAAGCTGTTCCGCTGGCGCTGCCGCGCCGCCACCTACGCCAACTGGCCTGCCCTGCGCTACATGCTGCGCGGCAATACCGTGGCGGATGCGCCGCTGATCATCGGCAGTCTGGATCCCTGTTACTCCTGTACCGACCGGGTCACTCTGGTCGACCCCAAGAAAGGCAAATCCACCGTGGTCTCCTACAAGGAGATCGAGCGCTACGGCATCGATCGCAAAAACTCTCCGCTGAAATAAGGGGTCATCATGATCAAGCTGTTCAAGACCATCCTCAAGGCTGGCACCCCGACCGCCAAGTACCCCTTCGCCCCTTACGAGGTGAACCGGGATTTTCGCGGCAAACCGAAGTATCAGGCGGATCAGTGCATCGCCTGCGCCGCCTGCACCAAGGCCTGCCCGGCCAATGCGCTGGTGATGGAAGTGGATATGGAGACCGGCGAACGACGCTGGGAGATCTCCATGGCGCGCTGCATCTTCTGCGGCCGCTGCGAGGAGGTTTGCCCGACCCGCGCCATCGCCCTCTCCCCCGAGTTCGAGCTGGCGGTGACCAACAAGGCGGATCTCTATGAGGAGGCCCGCTTCGCGCTGGCCCCCTGCACCCTGTGCGGCACCTACTTTGCCCCAAGCAAGCTGGTGGCGCTGGTGGAGGACACCCTCAAGCAGGCGGGCACACCGCTGGCGACCCCGGAGCGGCTGCATCACTGCCCCGACTGCAAACGAAAACAGAGCATGCTGAGCCAGCCTGACTCGGCCCTGATCACACCGATAGCCACACCGATGGCCGCACAAAAGGAGTGGATGTGATGAGCAAGATCAAAGGCATAGAACCGGTTGTCGGCCATGCCCATACCCGCGCCGTGCCGTTGGCACAGGATCCCGAGATCACCAAACTCAAGAAGACCCTGCTCAAGGACATTCGCCGCTCGGCCTATGTCTACCGGGTCGATTGCGGCGGCTGCAACGCCTGCGAAATCGAGATCTTCGCCACCATCACCCCGCTGTTCGATGCCGAGCGCTTCGGCATCAAGATGGTCGCCTCCCCCCGCCACGCCGACATCCTGCTCTTTACCGGCGCGGTGACCCGGGCGATGCGGGTGCCGGCCCTGCGCGCCTACGAGGCGGCGCCCGATCCCAAGATCTGCATCGCCTACGGCGCCTGCGGCTGTGATGGCGGCATCTTCCACGACCTCTACTGCGTCTGGGGCGGCACCGACAAAATCGTGCCGGTGGATGTCTATATCCCCGGCTGCCCACCCACACCGGCGGCCACCATCTACGGCTTTGCAGTGGCGCTCGGTCTGCTGGAACAGAAACTCAAAGCCACCAGCCACGAGGTGCAACCGGGTGAGCGGGTCGAGCTACGCCACACCGGCATCCCCAATGAAATCCGGGTGATGATCGAGCGCGAAGCGCGCCGCATGGCCGGTTATCGGCAGGGGCGGATCATCGCCGACGAGTTTATGGCCCTGCTCGAAGGGGCAACCCAGCAGGATGTGGACCTGCGTATCCAGAGCTACCTCGATCAGCACGACGATCCGCGCCTCTCGGAGATCGTCAACAACCTCGCAAACGCCTGCCTCAACCGGGCAGCCGGCAAGGGAGAGGCGGTACATGGCTGACGAGGTTTTCTTCTACCGCCTCTCGCGCAAGTTCGTCGACGAGCAGTTCGACGTGCCGGAAGAGGCAAAGGAGGTGATGTACTACAGCCTCGCCATCGGCCATCACCTCGGCATCGTCGATTGCCTGCGAGCAGACCTGGTCTGCTCGCTGACCGGTTATCGCGACTGGGTAGCCAAGCTGCCAGAGGGGAGTGAAGCGCGCCGCAAGATGGAGGGGTTTCTCACCTTTGGCGAGATCACCGTCTATCGCGAGCACTGCCACATGCTGGCCTGCGCCTTCGACCGACTGCGCAAAGCCGACAATGTGCTGAATGAGCTGGAGCTGGGCTGGACCAACACCTTTATGGATCAGCTCACCGCCCTCTTTAACGACCCCCATATGTACCTGATGGTAAGGAGCCGCTGATGGGCTGCAATCTCGTGTTGACCGTGGGCAATGCCATGATGGGGGACGACGGTGCCGGCCCCTATCTCGCCGACAAGCTGCAGGCCACCCCCCTGCCCGGCTGGATCCATATCGACGGTGGCATCGCGCCGGAAAATGTGGTCTACAAGGTGCGGGAGCTGCAACCTGAGCGGGTGGTGCTGGTGGATGCCGCCGAGATCGGCGAAAAGGCGGGTACCCTGCAGGTGATCCCCCCCGAGACCATCGCCGAGATGTTTATCTTCTCGACCCACAATATGCCGCTCAATTTCCTGATCGACGAGCTCAAGACCTTTGTCCCCGAGGTGATCTTTGTCGGGGTACAACCGGCCATCGTGGCGTTCTCCTTCCCGATGACCGAGATGGTGAGCGAGGCGATGGATTATCTTTATCAGCATCTTGATGCCGCCAGGGATACCGGTCTGTTAATAGATAAACTGGATCAGTGGAATATTGCCAACGCCGAGCGGTGATTATTTATCGAGTTGTTAACGACCGTTATTGACCGACGGTTCCGGCAATGTGATCGAGGCCCGATGTTAAATTAAAAACATCGGGCTAATTGTGCTGAACTTGATATAAAACAAGGTTCTTTGATTTTTTCAAAAAAATCGCTAACTCTCGCTTTTTTATGACAAAAAAAGCGTTGCCAGTCACAGAAATTTGCCACAAAATGGCGACCGTTATGGAAGTTGATGGGGTCTGGTGGCCTCCTCGGTCTTCAAAACCGATGTGAGCCGAGAAGGCTTTGGCAGGTTCGATTCCTGCCTCTTCCGCCAAATTCATCTATTGAACAAATACTCTCTCGCTGTATTTATCAGCCTGGATGTTATTTTCTTCGCTTGTTCAATATGTTTGAAAAAATACCTTAATAAAAGGTGCTTGCCGCTTGCCATTATAATCCGAAGTCAGGTTATCTCGCTGGCCAAAAATTAATTTATCAGCATCGATGAAGCATTAATTTATACCCGCTCATTGATGCACCCAGTTTGCAGTTATCCGCAAATCGCCAGCAGTGCCATAACCCGTCAGCTCGGCCTCTCTATCGGCAAACCGGTGCGCATCCCGAACCCACGCACTGCACTGGTAATCCCATGCCGAACTCGTCTCACGCGTCAGCTATCCCCCACCGCCAGCCCGCATCAGGTACGGCTGCCGACGATTCACTGCCAGATTCACAGCAACAGCCCGGCCAGCAACAAACGCGCCGTCTGCCGCAAGTGGAACAGCTGCTGCAGCAACCCTTTCTCGCCGGTTTTATCGAAGCGCTGAGCCGCCCGCTGGTGACTCAGGCGGTGCGCGACACCCTGAGCGAGCTGCGCCAGAGCGAAGATTTTCGCCAGCATGGCGTTGCCCCCGAGCAGATCGAGGCGCTGATTGCCAAGCGCTGCCGACAGCAGTTGCGCCAGCGTCAAACCCGGGTGATCAACGCCACCGGCACCCTGGTGCATACCAATTTGGGGCGTTCGCCGCTCTGTAGCGAACTGTGGGACGAGGTGCGTGACCTCAACACCGGCTACAACAATCTGGAGCTGGATCTCGCCACCGGCAAGCGCGGCGGGCGCAAGGGGCTGATCGCCCCCCTGCTCCGTTGCCTCACCCAGGCCGAGGATTCGCTGGTGGTCAACAACAACGCCGCGTCGCTCTTTTTGCTGCTGCAGGAGGTGGCCAAGGGGCGCGAGGTGATCGTCTCGCGCGGCGAGCAGATCCAGATTGGCGGCGGTTTTCGCATTCCCGACATTCTGGCGCTCTCCGGCGCCAAACTGGTGGAGGTGGGCACTACCAATATCACTACCGCCAAAGATTACCTCGATGCCATCACCGATCAGACCGCGCTGGTACTGATGGTGCACAGATCCAATTTCGCCATTCGCGGCTTTACCGAATCCCCCGATATCGGCGAGGTGGCCCGCGCCCTGCCCGAACATGTAGTGCTGGCGGTGGATCAGGGCTCCGGCTTGACCACCGAAGAGTTTGCACCGGATGAAACCTCGGTGCGCCAGTACATCAAGGCGGGGGCAGATCTGGTCTGCTATTCCGGCGACAAGCTGCTTGGTGGCCCGCAATCGGGCATCATCAGCGGCCGCAGCGACCTTATCAAGCGGCTGGAAAAACACCCCATGATGCGTACCTTCCGCCCGAGCCGCATCGTCTACTCCCTGCTCGAACGTCTGCTCATCCACAAGCTCAACAAGTCCCCCGTCGGAGAGGGCATCGCCCAGCGCACCTTGAGCAACCCGGCCGCCATGCAGGCGAGAGCCTCCCAGCTGATGGAAGCCCTACCCGGCTGCTTTGTGCCCGTCCCCGCCCAGCTGGTGGTGGGCGGTGGCACTTTGCCGGACGAGTTCTACCCGGCCCCTGCGCTCGAATGCACCGACCCGCGCCCGGCCCAGCAGCTGCTCGATGATTTGCGCGAACTGCCCGTCCCTGTCATCGCCACCGTGCGCCAGCAGAAGGTGCTGCTCAATATGGCCACCCTGCTGCCGACCGAGATGGAACTGCTGATCGCCCAACTCAAGGAGTTGCTGCTGCCCGCCCCGTTCAATGCAACAAGTGCGACCGAGGAGCTCTGATCCCATGACCCCCTATCGCGCCGTTATCGGCCTTGCCGGCCACGTGGATCATGGCAAAACCCTGCTGATCAAGGCCCTCACCGGCATCACCACCGCCCGCGCCCACGAGCAGGCCATCGGCATGACCCAGGATCTCGGCTTTGCCCACTTCGATGACGGTCAGGGCAACACCATCGGCGTCATCGACGTGCCCGGCCACGAGCGCTATACCCGCAACATGGTGGCGGGGCTCTGGAGTCTGGATCTGGTGCTGCTGGTGATTGCCGCCGACGAGGGGTGGATGCCGATGACCGGCGATCACCTGCGCCTGCTCAAGGCGATGGGGGTGCCGCGTCTCTTGGTCTGCATCAACAAGTGCGATCTGGTCTCCCCCGACGAGCTTTTGCTGTTGGAGGAGAGCCTGCTGGAGCGGGTAATGGACGAGAGCGGCATGGTGCCCGACATCGTCAGCGTCAGCGCCAAAACCGGCGCCAATATGGCTGCCCTGCACGCCGCCATCGTGCGCCAGCTTGCCGAACTGCCAGCCTCACAAGCGGCCCGCGAGCAGAGCGCCCCGCGACTGTATGTGGACAGAGTCTTTACCGCCAACGGCACCGGCACAGTGCTTACCGGCACCTTGCAACAGGGCCGCCTCAAGGTGGGGGACAAGCTGCGCCTCTACCCCGCCGATCGGGAGGTGCAGGTGCGCTCCCTGCAGGCCTATCACCAGAGCGTCGACGAGATTGGCGCCGTCTGCCGGGTGGCGGTGGGCCTGAAAAAAGTGCCTCACAAGGAGGTGGCCCGCGGTCACTGCCTCACCAGCACTGTCGGCCAGTGCGAGGCGGCGACTCACCTGATCGTGCGGCTCAACACCGAGAGCCTGAGTAGCAAGACACTGCGCCCCTCTCTGCACAACAAGGAGGTCGAGGTGGCCCTTGGCAGCTGGCATGGCCGGGCCCGTTTCGTGCCCATCAAGGACTCCCGGCTGGCGCGGCTGATCTTTACCAGCCCCATCCCCTGCTTCTTCGGCCAGCCGCTCGCCATCATTCGCCACGGCAGCAGCGAACTGCTGCACGGCGCCCGCATCGTCTGGTGCGGCGACATCCATCCCGCCAGACGCAAGGCGCTGCACACCCTGCTGGGCGAGCTGCCAGATGAGCTCGAGCACTACAACCCGGCCACCCTGCAGCTGGGGCTCAATGGCTATGTGCTGGCCAGCCGCTTTGACCAGCAGCCCGAGCAGGTCACCCCCCTCGGTGAATGGTTGCTGGACAACCAATGGCTGGCTCAGAGCCGTGATCAGCTGCTGGCTACCCTGGCAAACGAACCGCTGAGCGCTGCGGAGCTGGCGACCCGCTTTGGCATCGCCCTGCCGGTCACTCAGGCCCTGCTCCAGCAGCTCAAAAGCGAGCAGCTTGTTCGCCTGCACCATGACAAGTGGCAGCTGGGCAGCGGCGAGTCGGAAGACGATTTGGGAGAAGAGGCGCAGCTGGTGCTCAAGGTGGTGCGAGATCAAGGCAAGGAGGGTTACGAGCCCGGTAAACTGGGCCCTGGCGGCGTGGAGCTGGATCCCTTTATCACCCGCAAGCTGCCCGCCGCCCTGCAGCAGGGCTTGCTACAAAAAGGCGCGTTGCAAAAGCAGCTGCGCAA
Organism: Aeromonas sp. FDAARGOS 1410; assembly: GCF_019048745.1. Classification (NCBI taxonomy): domain Bacteria; kingdom Pseudomonadati; phylum Pseudomonadota; class Gammaproteobacteria; order Aeromonadales; family Aeromonadaceae; genus Aeromonas; species Aeromonas sp. FDAARGOS 1410. Next base: position 2,941,786 of record NZ_CP077401.1, read on the forward strand.
TCTGGCGCGACTCAAGTATCTGGTGCAACTCGATGGCCCCATCTACTACGACGCCGAGCTTTACAACCAGATGGTCGCCGCCGTGCTGGCGGGCCAGCAGGTGGGAGATCTGATTGACATGGCATCCCTCAAGGAGATCACCGGTTTGTCGCGCAAATACGCCATTCCGTTCTGCCTGCGCATGGAGATGGATGGCTGGGTGCGGCGCGAGGAGAACGAGCGCCGGGTGCTGCGTTTGCCGCAGACTCAAGATGAGATGGAGCCGGCATGAGCGCCACCATCGCCCCCTCTGGCTCTTCCAATCCTGTGGCCAACCGGCTGCGCCGCGAATTTCATATCGACGGCATAGTTCAGGGGGTCGGCTTTCGCCCCTTCGTCTATGGGCTGGCGTTGCGCCACGGCCTTGCCGGTTATGTCTTGAACGATGCCAACGGCGTCACCATTGGCGCCGAAGGATCGCCCGAGCAGCTGGCCAGCTTTGCCCGCGAACTGCGGGAACTGGCGCCGCCACTTAGCCGCATCGATCATTTCAGCGAGCGGGAACTACCCCTTGCTCATGATCCCGACTTCGATGGCCAATTTAATAGCCAGTTTCGAATTAAAGCGAGCCAGCAGCAGAGCGCAGCCACGGTCGCCATCTCGCCGGATCAGGGGATGTGCGAGGCGTGCGCCCGGGACGTGGCCAATCCCAACGATCGCCACCACCGCTACCCCTTTACCAACTGCACCCACTGCGGCCCGCGCTACACCATCATCCGCCGCCTCCCCTACGACAGACCCCATACCGCCATGGCAGGCTTTGCCATGTGCCCGCGCTGTGAGGCGGCCTATGAAAACCCGCTGGATAGACGCTACCACGCCCAGCCGGTGAGCTGCCCCGAGTGCGGGCCCTATCTCAGCTGGCTCAGCGGCAATGGAAATGCGCTGGCCGAACGCGAAGAGGCCCTGCACGCCGCCGCCCGCGCCCTGCAAGCGGGCAAGCTTATCGCGGTCAAGGGCATGGGGGGTTATCACCTGATGTGTGATGCCCGCAATGAACAGAGTGTTGCCAGATTACGAATGCTCAAGCGGCGCGCGCGCAAGCCTCTGGCGGTGATGATGGGCTCCCTTGCCGAGGCCAAATTGCATGTCACAGGCAGCGAAGACGAGTGGCAACTGCTCACCTCTCAGGCCAGACCCATCGCCTTGCTGCGCAAGCGCATTAACGATGATCGGCTCTCAGAATCCCGACAGTCGGCCATACCGCTGGCCGAGGGAATCGCCCCCGACATCCCCTACCTTGGGGTCATGCTCCCCTATACCCCGCTCCATCAGCTGCTGCTGGATACCTGCGCCATGCCGCTGGTGGCCACCAGCGCCAATGGTCGCGGCAGCCCGATCCTTATCGAGTGCGAGGCGGTGGTCAGGGAGTTCGGCCGCGAGATTGACGGCATCCTGGATCACAACCGCCCCATCCTGCACCCGTGCGACGACAGTCTGGTGCAGTGGGCAGGCGGACGACGCCAGACGTTGCGCCTCGCCCGGGGCTATGCCCCCTGCACTCCCAGCCTGAAAGAGGCGGTCAAGGCGCCGCTCTTGGCTGTCGGGGCGCAGCAGAAGAACCAGCTGGCGCTCGCCTTCGGTCGCCAGCGCATCTACAGCCCCTATATCGGCGATCTGCACAGCCTGCCGATGCAGGAGCACTTCGAGCAGACCCTGACCACCTTTCGCGAACTCTACGATCTCAAGCCAGAACTGCTGGTCTCGGATCGCCATCCGGGCTACCTCAGCCATCAGTGGGCCAAGGGCTATTGCCAGGATCAGGGTGCCACCCACCTCGAGGTACAACACCATCACGCCCACCTGCTGGGGGTGATGGCCGAGCACGACATCACGGGCCCGGTGCTGGGGGTTGCCTTCGATGGCACCGGCCTTGGCGATGACGGCACCCTCTGGGGCGGCGAGCTGCTGATCGCAGACGTTCAGGGATTTGAGCGGGTTGCCCACCTTGCCCCCTTCAAGCTGATCGGCGGCGAAGCGGCCATCCGCGAGCCAGCGCGCCAGCTACTGGGGCTGCTGTTTGAATCGTACAGCCCTGAGCAGATCAGCGCCCTCGATATTCCTTTGATCAAGCAACTGCCCGCTGAACGGATCCGCAACCTGCACCAGCTCTGGCAGTTGGGTCGCAACGCCCCTTACTCCAGCTCCATCGGTCGGCTGTTCGATGCGGTGGCGGCGCTCTTGGGAGTGATCGACACCCCGGATTACGAGGGCGAAGCGGGACTCTTGCTGGAGGCGGCCGCCTTGCAGCTGGCCCCCGATGAACAGCCCTTCCCCCTCGCCTTTGATCTCAGCCAATCAGCGGAGGGGCCACTGCAGATCGAGTGGGCCGAGCTCATCAATACCCTTATCAGCGAGCAGCGCCAAGGCACCGCCACGGCCAGCCTGGCCGCCGGTTTTATCCGTGCCATCAGCGCTCTGGTCATCGCCCTTGCCGAGCGCTTCCCCGGCTATCCGGTGGTACTCGGGGGCGGCGTCTTTCAAAACCGGGTGCTGATGGACCAGCTGGTGCCCGCTCTAGAAGCGGCAGACCGGCAGGTATTGACCAGCGAAACCCTGCCGCTCAATGACGGCGGCATCGCCGCCGGTCAGCTCTGGTTTGCCATCCACCATCTTGCCACGCACCAGCCTGCCACAACCGGTTGTGCCACCTTATCGGAGTCCTGAAATCCATGTGTCTATCCATCCCCTCTCAGGTGGTGCAACTGCACCCCGAAGATAACTGCGTCACCGTCGACACCCTGGGGGTGCAGCGGCGCGTCAGCTGCATGCTGCTCGAAGAGCCCCTCCAGGTGGGCGACTATGTGCTGCTCCATATCGGCTTTGTGATGAGCAAGATTGACGAAGAGGAGGCGCAGGCCAGCCTCGAGAGCTTCCGCCAGATGGTGGCCCTGATGCCCAAACAGGATATCTTGCCATGCTGACCCTCAATGATCTCTTTCAGGGCTTTCGCCAGCCCGAGGTGATCCGCGCCCTCGCCGCCCAAATCACCGAACTGGCCAAAGATCTGCCCGAACCGCTGCGGGTGATGGAGGTGTGTGGCGGCCATACCCACACCATCATGAAGTACGGCCTGCACCAGCTGCTGCCAGCCAGCATCGAGTTCGTTCATGGTCCCGGCTGCCCGGTCTGCATCATGCCCAAAGAGCGCATCGATCAGGCCATCGAGCTGGCCCGCCAGCCCAACGTCATTCTGGTCACCCTGGGAGACATGATCCGGGTGCCGGGCTCCAAGGGCACGCTTGCCCAGCAACGGGCCAAGGGGAGCGATATCCGCCCGGTCTATGACCCCCTCGATGCCCTGCGTATCGCCAAAGAGAATCCGGAGAAAACCGTGGTCTTCTTCGCCATCGGTTTCGAGACCTCCACCCCCATGACCGCCGCCTTGCTGGCTGCCGCTGAAGAGCAAGGGGCCCTGAACCTGCTGTTTCATATCAACCATGTGCTGGTGCCCCCTGCCATTCATGCGGTGATGGCCGACGGCGTTGCCAAGGTGAACGCCTTTATCGGCCCCTCCCACGTCAGCGTCATCACCGGCGCCGATATCTACCTGCCCATCGTCGATCGTTATCAGGTACCTGTGGTGGTGAGTGGCTTCGAACCGGTGGATGTGATGGAGGCGCTCTTGATGATGGTGCGCCAGAAAGTGGAGGGTCGCTACGCGCTGGAGGTGCAGTACAGCCGCGCCGTCACCGCCAGCGGCAATAAAGCCGCCCAGCGGCTGGTCGAGCGCTTTTTCGAAACCCGCGAGCACTTTCGCTGGCGAGGTCTGGGGGATATCAACGCCTCCGCCCTGCGCCTGCGCGATGCCTTCGCCAAGCGCGATGCGGAGCGCTACTTCCAGCTTGATCAGACCCCCATCGATGACCACAAGGCGTGCCAGTGCGCCGATATCCTGCGCGGCCTGGCCAAGCCAAACCAGTGCAAAGTCTTTGGCCGGGGCTGCACCCCGACCCAGCCCATGGGCAGCTGCATGGTCAGCTCCGAAGGGGCCTGCAATGCCTACTACCGATATATGGGGATCCAATGAGAGAAATTCAGTTAAGCCACGGCGGCGGCGGTGTAGAAATGAACCAGCTGATCAACCAGCTCTTCTTTCGCCACTTTGGCAACGAGATCCTGCTGCGCGGTGAAGATGCCGCCCTGCTGCCGGTGAGCGGCTCCGTCGCCTTTACCACCGACAGCTTTACCGTCTCGCCGCTCTTCTTCGAGGGGGGCGATATCGGCAAGCTGGCCATCGCCGGTACGGTCAACGATCTCGCCATGATGGGGGCCAAGCCCGAGTATCTGAGCTGCAGCTTTATCATCGAGGAGGGCTTCCCCTACGCCGATCTGGCCCGCATCGTCGAGTCGATGGCGGCTGAACTTGCCAACAGCGGTGCCCGCATCGTCTGCGGCGACACCAAGGTGGTGCCCAAGGGGGCGGCCGACAAGATCTTTATCAACACCAGCGGGGTCGGTAGCTTCCCGCTGCCGGAGCAGAGCCGGGGCATCTCGGTCCGCAACCTCAAGGCCGGTGACGCCATTCTGGTGTCGCGAGATATCGGCAGCCACGGCGCCTGCATCCTGATGGCCCGCGACGCCCTGCAACTGGGATCTGATCTCAAGAGCGACTGCACCACCCTCTGGCCCCAGGTAGAAGCGCTGCTAAAAGCGGGCATTACCCCTCACGCACTGCGCGACGCTACCCGCGGCGGCCTCGCCGCCGTGCTCAACGAGTGGAGCAGCGCCTCCGGCGTTGCCATCGAGCTGGAGGAGTCCGCCATTCCGGTGTGCGATCCGGTGCGTGGCCTGTGCGAGCTCTACGGTTTCGAGCCCCATGATCTCGCCAACGAGGGGACCATGGTGCTGGCCCTGCCCGCCGAACAGGCACAGGACGCGCTGGGCATCTTGCGGCAATTCAACCCCGCTGCAAGCCAGATCGGCGTGGTGCAGGCGAGCGATCGCCACAAGGTGATCCTCAACAACCCCTGGGGAAGCCGCCGCTATCTGGAGCTGCCGCAGGGGGAGCTGCTGCCGCGGATCTGTTGAGCAGCCATGCCGTCTAGTCAATTACAGGGAGGAGTCACTGCTCCTCCCCATATCGGTTAAGGAGCCTCCATGCACGAAATGTCTCTGGCCATGGCCGCCATCGATCTGGCGGCCGAACAGGCCACCCAGCGGGGCTTTAACAAGGTGACCGCCCTCTGGCTCGAGGTCGGCAGCTTCTCCTGCGTCGACCCGGACACCATTGCCTTCTGTTTCGAGGCGGCCGCCAAGGGCACCGCCGTCGAAGGGGCCCAGCTTCACTTTCAACACCAGGCGGCAGAGGCCTGGTGTTACGACTGCAACAAGACGGTCACCCTCACCGAGCGCGGGCAGGCCTGCCCCGAGTGTGGCGGATACAAATTACGAGTCGCGCAGGGTGATAGCCTGCGCATCACCGACATCGAGGTAAGTTGATATGTGTAGCGTATGCGGATGCGGCCAAGCGCGGATCGCCGGCCATGAGCACGATCATGAGCATCATAACGAACATGAACATCACCATGAACATGGTCATGAGCACGACCACCATCATGGTCATGACGCCCATCACCATCATGATCACGAGCAGAGTGCGCCGCGCACCCTGATCATTCACCACCACTATCACCATCAGGGGGATGTCCATCACCACTACCACGGGGTGCGGGCTCCCATAAGCCATGAGGGGCATGATCACCCCCATGAGCACCACCATGATCACCCCCACGACCATCATCATGATCATGCCCACTCTCATGATCACGGCCATTCCCACGCGCATCCCCATGATCACTGCCATGACCATCAGCAGGGTGATCTGCACTATGGCAAAGGGGAAGCGGGATTGTCGGTGCCCGGTATGGGGCAGCGTCAGCTGATCGCCATCGAGATGGATGTGCTGGCCAAGAACAACGCGCTGGCCGCCCACAACCGCGAGCACTTCACAGCTGCCGACCAGCTGGTGCTCAATCTGGTCTCTAGCCCGGGTTCAGGCAAAACCACCCTGCTGTGCGAAACCCTGCGCCAGCTGGCAGACAAGCGCCCCTGCGCGGTGATCGAAGGGGATCAGCAGACAAGCAGAGATGCGGATCGCATCCGTGCCACCGGTGTCCCTGCCGTGCAGATCAACACCGGCAAGGGTTGCCATCTGGACGCCAAGATGGTCCACGACGCCTGCCACCAGCTGCCCGCCAATGAAGGGGGCATCCTCTTTATCGAGAACGTGGGCAATCTGGTCTGCCCCGCCAGCTTCGATCTCGGCGAGAAGTACAAGGTAGCGATCCTCTCCGTCACCGAGGGGGAAGAGAAGCCGCTGAAATACCCGGACATGTTCGCCGCCGCCCAGCTGATGGTGATCAACAAGATCGATCTGCTGCCCTACGTCAGCTTTGACGTGGCCCGCTGCATCGAGAACGCCAAACGGGTCAACCCCTATATTCAGGTGATCCAGGTCAGCGCCACCACAGGCGAAGGGATGGATGCCTGGCTCAACTGGCTGGCCAGTGCCTGAACCGGTTAAACGCCGCTGATAACGGTAGAAAACAAGAGAGGGAGGCTGATGCCTCCCTCTCTTTTATCTGCGCGCTTTGCCAACGATTCTCTCTGTATACAGAATGGCCAACGTTTCATACTCGCGCCCCCTCACCCTGGCCCTCTCCCCAGGGAGAGGGAACCGATGAGTGGACATCGATAATGCCCTGCCAGTATCCAGATACGCCGAGGTACATCTTGCTGGTCAAGCGCATATTTGCTCCCTTCTCCCCTTGCGGGAGAAGGGCTGGGGATGAGGGGGAACTAACCTTCAAGCCGCGCTTTCGGTAAGCTCCCCAGATTCGGGCTGCACCTCACCAAAGCGCAGCACCCGATGGCAGATCTGGCGCAATAATGCCTGCTGGTGACTGAATATCACCATGCCAAGCCCGCGCTGCTCGCATTCAACCATCAACTCCCGCCAGAGTTGGCGCTGAATCTGCGGATCCAGCTGGGCAGTCACCTCATCAGCAATCAGCAGACGGGTGCGGGGATCGAGGGCGCGCAGCAGCGCGATGCGGGCCAGCTCGCCACCGGATAGCTGACCGGGTTTACGGCCGAGCCACTCAGGTTTGACCATAAAGCGGGCCAGCATGGCCTCATCGGGACGCCATACGTCCCAGAGCGCCTGGCCGGTGGTGCGATAGGGATTGAAAGTGAGTTCCGGGTGCTGGGGCACCAGCTGGATGGGGTTATAACCTTTTACCTGTTCAGGCACCGGCTGCCCATCCAGCAGGATCTGCCCGCCGGCCCCAACCGGTTGCCAACTCGCCAATACCCGCCCCAGGGTGGTCTTGCCATGGCCGCTCGGGGCGGAGATGCCGAGCCGTTCGCCCGCTTTCACCGTCAGCGATAACCCCTGCCAGAGGGGACGTTCCCCCTGGGCGATAGTGAGATTTCGTACTTCAAACATCAGGAAACCTCCGGCACAGAGAAGAGCGCATTGAACTCGGGCAGCGCCTGCCAGTGGGCGCGGAGCATCTCGCTCCCCTGCCCCTGACGCAGATGATGGCAACTCAAAGTATCGCTCACCTGCCCCTGATGCAGCGCCACAATGCGATCGGCAAAGCGGGCCGCCAGCGCCAGATCGTGGGTCACCCAGAGGATACCGCTGCCCTGATTGGCCAATTCACGCAACTGGCCGAGCAGCAGACAGGCCAGCCCCTCGTCGAGCCAGGCGGTGATCTCGTCTGCCAGAATGTAGCGGGCGCCGCCGAGCGCCGCAGTGCAGGCCAGAATGCGCTTGGCCATGCCGCCGGAGAGCTGGCGCGGGAATCTGTCCAGGGTGGTCGCGGGCAGCTGGTAGCGCAGCAGTTGCTCGCCGAGCCGCTCGCGAGAACCGCTCTGGCCGCAGAGACGTGCCGCACGGCCCAGCTGGCGCTCCACCGTCAGCAATGGATTGAGGGCGCTTACTCCCTGTGGCACATAGCAGAGAGTGTGACCGCGCAGACGGGCCCGGCTGGCATCGCACAGAGGTGTGCCATCGAGGGAGATGCTGCCGCGCATCCGCAGGTTGTCCGGTAGCAGGGTCAGGGCGCTTTGCAGCAACAGGCTCTTGCCCTCGCCGCTCCCCCCCACCAGCGCCACTATCTCCCCTGGCGCCAGTTGCAGGCTGATATCGGTCAGCAAAGGCTGCCAGCTGCGCCGCCCCAGCCAGGAGTAGTGGGCCGCCTCTATGGTCACCTGATCAAAACTCAGCATGGTTCACTCCTGTGCCACAGCAACTGTTGCAAGGCGCGGGTAGCCTGATCAAACAGCAACACCAGCAGCAGCAACATCAGCCCCGGGAAGAGGGCCAGCCACCAGCCGCCACCGGCAAGATAACGCAACGCATCGGCCAGCAGCAGACCCAGCGAGGCCTCATGGGCCGCCAGACCAAAACCGAGAAAGCTCAAGGCCGCGCTGTGCAGTACCGCATGGGGAAACATCAGCAAAGTCCCGATAAACCACTGGGGCAGCAACCCCGGCAGCAGGTGGGTACGCCAGCGACGCAGCGCTCCCATCCCCTGACAGCGGGCCAGCACTACGTAGTCGCTGCAGGCGATCCGCCGCGCTTCTGCGCAAAGGATCAGCGCCAACTTGGGCCAGTGGGTGAGCGCCACCGCCAGGATCACCCCGCGCATACCCCCCCCCACGGTAAAGCAGATAAGGATCAGCAGCAGCATATGGGGCAGCGCCAGCATGGCGTCGATCACCATTCGCACCGCCGCATCGCATCTGGGGTGAATGAGCGATACGCTTGCCGCCACCATGGCCAGCAGGCCACTGCAGAGAGCCGTGCTGATGCCGAGTTCCAGACTGGTGAGGGTGCCCTGAAAGGCCCGCAACCAGAGATCACGCCCCATCTGATCGGTGCCGAACCAGTGGGTCAGCGAGGGAGGCTGCTGGCGCGCCAGCAGATCCATCGGCACATCCTGATGAGAGAGGCTCCAGCCGTAAGCAGCCAGCAGCGCCAATCCGAGCAGGGCAAAAACCAGCCGCAGTATGGAGGGAAGCGGATTAAACAGCATGCTCACCCTCCCAACCCCGATTGATGCGCGCCAGCAGCAAACTGGCCACCGTGTTGCCAATAAAGACCAGCAGGGTGCAAAAGAGCACGATTCCCATCAGCAGGGGAATATCGCCCCTGAGCCCCGCATCCACGGTGGCCTGGCCGAGCCCCGGGTAGGAGAAGACCTTCTCGGCCAAGAGCGATCCGCCAATCAGTTCGCCAAGGGAGGCAAACTGCAGGCAGAGCGCTGGGGTCAGGGCATGGCGCAGCACATGAAAACGCAGCATGGGCCAGCCGCCATCGCCCTGAGCGCGGGCGTAGCGGATAAAGTCGCTATCCAGCACCTCGGCCACCCGCGCCCGGGTATGCAGGGCAATGTTGCCCACCCCGAGCAGCGCCAGGGTCGTCACCGGCAGCAACAGATGGCGCGCTCGCATAGCCCAATCTGCCTCATCGGCGGAGAGACCCGGCGTCCAGGCGCAGCAGACCGGCAGTAGTGGCCAATGCACCGCAAACAGGGCGAGCAGCAACAGGCCGACCCAGAAGGTGGGCAGGGAGGCGAGCAGGTAGGCAAAACGGCAAATCAGTCGATCGGGCCAGCGATTGAGATAGCGACCGGCGCAGAGGCCCAGCACAATGCCGAAAAAACCGGAGAGCAGCCAGGCGCCCGCCAGCAGTAGGAAGGAGGCAGCAAAGCGCTGGCCTATTACCTCACCCACCGGTGCGTTGTAGAGCATGGAGTAGCCGAGATCCCCCCGCAGCACCTGGGTAAACCAGTGCCAGTAGCGCAGCCAGAGCGGCTGATCCAGCCCCCAACGGGCGGCGATGCGGGCGTACTGCTCCGGCGGCACATGGAGCAGGTCGTTGCCGATATAGGCCTTGATGGGGTCGATGGGGGAGTAACTCAGCAGCACAAAGGTGGCGACCGAGACCAGACATAACAGCCCTGCCAGACGCAGCAGGGCTTTTAGCAACAGATAACCTGAATGACTCAAGGGCGAACTTACCGGCACGTCCACCGCCAATCCTGCAGGTTGTTGAGGAGTGACCAGCTACCGTGGATTTCCGGCGCCCCCTTGCCAAGGTCGATGCAACGGTTGGCGAGATAGGTGTGCTGCACGTTGAGCAGCCAAGCCCAGGCAGCATCTCCCTGCACTCCGGCGCCCGTTTTGCCATCCCACTCCACCTGCTGCCAGAACGGCACGGCCGCCTGCCAGTTCGGGGCATCCAGCGCCTGCTTGAGGTGGCCATCCACCACAGGGTTGCTGTAGTAGCCCGGATTGTAGAACTCCACGCCACCGGAGCCGCTCTGGTAGTGGTGATAGAGCTCCATGGGATCCAGACTCCCCCACCCCATCAGCACCGGATTGGCGTGCATCTCCCGCTCCACCTGCTCCCAGCTGCCGGACTTGAGGCTCACCTCAAGGCCAATGGGTTTGAGCATGGCGCGCACCGCTTCCGCCAGATCCCGGCGGGTACTGTCGCCACCGGTGTACCAGAGGGTAAAGGCGGCGCGCAGGTCACCCTTGCGGCGAATGCCGTCACTGCCCATCTTCCAACCCGCCTCGTCTAGCAGGGCATTGGCGTGGGCCGCATCGCCATCCTTGAAGGCGGTGGCTTTGTTCAGCCAGGGCAGGCCTTCCACCGCGCTGTAGGCGGGGATGGCGTGTCCTTCCAGCAGCTGATCGGCCAGCAACTTGCGGTCGATGGCGTAGTTGATGGCACGGCGCACCGCCACGTCCGAGGTCACGTCGTTGCCGATGGGATAACCCTTGGCATCCTTGCCACCCGCAGGCGGAATAGGGAAGACGATGCCACGGTTCTCCACGCTCGGCCGCACCCACAGCTTGAGGGAGGCAGGCACGGTGGGCGCCAGTGACGGGGCGATGCGCACCACATCGAGCTGGCTGCTCTGGGCCGCGGCATAGGCGCTCTCTTCGTCGATAAAGACAAACACCAGCCGTTTGAAGTCATTGTTGCCACCGGCGTAATAGGGGTTCGCCTCTACCACCAGCTGTTGACCGGGTAGGAAGCTCACCAGCCGGTAAGGGCCGGCACCGACCGGCTTTTGGGCATATGCTTTTGCGTCGTAATCCCGCTTCGACACTATCCCCAAAGATCCCAGCACGTTGACGAAGGTGCTCTGGGGAGCACTCAGGGTAATGGCAACTTCGGTAGGCGAGAGCACCTTGGCCGAGACAAAGTTGCCCATGTCGATCTTGCCGCCACCCTTGGCTGCGCTGTTGTAGGTGAAGGCCACATCCTCGGCGGTGAGCGGCGCGCCATTGGAGAATTTCAAATCCGGCTTGAGGCGGATAAGCCACCCCTTGCCATCCTGGCTCGGAGTCACCGTTTGGGTGAGCACGTTCTGCCAGCTGAGGTCGGCGTTTTGCTTGAGCAGCGGGCTGTGCAGCAGCAGATAGCTGCCGTGACTCCAGCCAAGCAGAGGGTCAAACCCTTCGGTGGGTTCAGCTCCGATGGCGAGCTTGAGCTCGGCAGGCACAGGTTGGGCCGCGGCCAGCGCCGCGTGAGAGGCGGAGCCAAGCAGCAGAGTCAACAGGGCGGCAGCACTGGTGCCACAGTAATAGCGAAGAGAATTGCGTGGAACAGTCATGGGGATCCTTCTTGTTTTGTACCACTCACGGATCATCACTCAAAAAAGAGGCGGAATGCGTGTCTGAACATGGGAGTGAGGGGCCAAAATGGCCCCCTATTCTAAACTTGATTTCGCGTGAAACCTAGCGACTATGCCGGTTGACCACGCCGGGCACCGAATAGCCGTCTGCGGCCCAGATCCACACCGCTAGCCCCTTGCTGCACCGGCAAGGAGAGCAGCATCTTGAGGGTACTGCCCACCAGTGCGCGCCCCTCCCCGGCACCGAGATGGGGATCGAGCGGCGACATCAGGGAGCAGGCCAGCAGCTGACCACTTTCGGGCAGTTCACCCACCATAAAGGTCATGTTGCCGCAGGGGAGCTGCAGGGCGAGCCGATCGCTGCTGCTGCGCACCGGCCAAAGCTGCTCCGGCCCCGGCAGCACCACCACGCTCAGCATCCAGGGGGTGAGCACGCAGCCGAGCCACTGATCTTCAAACAACGTGCACTCGGCCACAATGGGCATGGTGGCGTGATAGAAGGGCAGCGCCTGCATCTCTTCGCGAGCGATCCGCTCGTACTGGGCTACCAGCAGGGGCGCGGGATTACTAACAAAACCCGAAAACTCCTGCACGCGCTCCTTCACAGCATCAAGCTCGCTTAAATGAGACTGCGCCATAGGCCCTCCCGTGCTTGTTCAGCTTTCTCCTGCTCAGAGAGCACAATGGCGGGCGCACCAACGGCAGCCAGCAGGGTCAAAATCCGATCCGTCGCCTCACCCATGGCAGCCACCACCACAGGGGTGAGGCCGATACGCGGTTCGAGGGATTCGGGCTCGACCCCGATCAGGGTGAGCCGCTTGGGCGACTCCCCCGTCATGTGCAGCGCCGAGAGCACATCCGCCAGCCCCAGCTGATGGGGGGAGATCTTGCGGCCAAACAGGGTCGGGATCTCCTCATCCTTCAGGGTTACCACTGTGCCCGGCGGATTACCGCTGCGCACCGCATCCACCAGAATGATGTGATCGCGACTGGCCATCGCTTCGAGCAACTCCATGCCGGCGGTACCGCCGTCGAGCAGCTCGATGCCGGGGGCGAAACTGTATTCGCGCCCCAGCCCCTCAACGATGCGCACGCCGACGGCCTCATCACTCAAGAGCAGGTTGCCCACGCCCAGGATCAGGGTATTCATCACAGCACCTTCACCTGAGTCGTTTCACCATTTTGGGTATCCACCACATGCACAGCGCAGGACATGCAGGGGTCGAACGAGTGGACGGTGCGCACCACTTCCAGCGGCTTGGCAGGGTCAGCCACCGGGGTGCCTACCAGCGATTGCTCGTAGGGGCCGGGTTCATCGTTGAAGTTGCGCGGGCCCGAGTTCCAGGTCGACGGCACCACCGCCTGATAGTTCTCGATCTTGCCGCCCTTGATGACAATCCAGTGGGAGAGCATGCCACGCGGCGCCTCTTCAAAGCCCACCCCGCGAAACTCTTTATCCGCCGGGATCTCGGCCTTGATATAGGCGGTGGTATCCCCCTTGCCGATGTTGTCGACCAGCGCCTTCCATTGATGGGACAGGGTATCTTTGAGCACGCAGCAGCGCACCGCGCGACCGATGATGCGACCCATGGTGGAGTGCAGCTGTTCAGTCTTGATGGCCGAGCCGGTGAGCGCCTTGTAGATGCCGTTCAGCTGATCGAAGTGCGCCACCGTCTCCGGGTGCTTCGCGGCCAGCTTCACCAACAAGTCAGCAAGCGGCCCCACCTCCACCACCTTGCCGTAGAAGGTGGGGGATTTGACCCAGGAGTACTTGCCGTCATCCTGCCAGCCGGTGTAATCGGGCTCGGTCTTGCCCTCCCAGGGTTTAAGGGGCTCGTCATCCTTGTACCAGGCGTGCTTGCTACTCTCGGCGATACCGTCCATCAACCAGCCATCCTGATGGCTCTCGATGGGGCGATAACCCGCCAGATTGCCATTCTCGATGTAGCCACCGGGCATCAGGAAGCTACCGCCGTTACCGTCGGTGGGAAGCTCCGGCACGCTCAGGTAGTGCTTGGCCCCCTGCCCCAGGTTCAGCCACTCGGGGTAGTGGGCGGCTATGATGGCGGCATCCACTTTGTAGACCTGCTCGATAAACTCGCCGAGCCGGTCGATAAAGCTCTTCACGTAGAGCAGCCGCTCCAGGTTGAGCACACTCGGCGCATCCAGGTTGATGGGGTTGGCCACGCCACCCACCGCCAGGTTCTGGATGTGGGGGGTCTTGCCGCCGAGAATGGCGACGATGCGGTTGGCATCGCGCTGGCACTCCAGTGCCTGCAGATAGTGGGCCACGGCGATGAGGTTCACCTCCGGGCTCAGCTTCATCGCCTTGTGACCCCAGTAGCCGTTGGCGAAGATGCCAAGCTGGCCGCTGGCTACCAGCGCGCGGATTTTATCCTGCACCCTGGTCAGCTCGTCGGCACTGTTGAGGGACCAGGTCGATACCCCCTTGAGCATGTCCGCCGCTTTTTGCGGATTGGCCTCAAGGGCCGCGGTGATGTCCACCCAGTCCAGCGCGGAGAGTTGATAGAAGTGGACGATGTGATCGTGGATGTTGTGGGCCGCGATGATGAGGTTGCGGATGTACTGGGCATTGACCGGCACCTTGGCGCCGATGGCGTTCTCCACCGCCCGCACCGAGGCGATGGCGTGAATGGAGGTACACACCCCGCAGATACGCTGCACTATCATCCAGGCATCGCGCGGGTCATTGCCCTTGACGATCTCCTCCATCCCGCGCCACATGGTGCCGGACGACCAGGCCTTGGTGACAACGCCGCCTTCGATTTCGCAGTCGATACGCAGGTGACCCTCGATACGGGTGATGGGGTCTATGGTGATACGTTGGCTCATACGTTGGCTTTCCCTCGGGCCTGATAATCTTGGTGAACACGTTCAAGTGATGGCAGTACCGGCAACAGCCGGATCAGCAGCAAATAGGCACACACTTCGATGGCAACAAAGCCAAGGGAGATCAGCACCTCCGTCGCGGAGGGGAAGTAGTGGTAGCCATTGCCGGGGTTGAAGGCGATCAGGGAGTAATCCAGTCGCCAGAGGGCTGCGCCCAGCAGCATGCTGAGGGCCCCCAGAAAAAGCATGCGCGAGTCCCGGCGGCTCTTGTCCCAGTGGAACACCAGCAGCGGGAAGATCATCAGCGCGATCTCGCTCCAGAACAGAATGGAGTAGCGGTTGAACTCGGAGAGGTACTCCGACTTGTCGTGGATGACGATCTCGGCAAAGCGCAGCGCCACAAACAGGATCAGGAAGATGTCGATCACCTGGGTCAGTTTGTAGAAGAGCGGCTTCTCGTTAGGGCCACGCCCCGCCAGCCCCGCCTGCACCAGAGAGCCCTCAAACACCACGATGGAGAAGCCCATGATGAAGGCGGTCAGAAGCGAAAAAACCGGCAGCAGCTCATAGCTTTGCCAGAGCGGATGGATCTTCTCCCCCGCCACTATCATCAACGAGCCCATCGAGGATTGGTGCATGGTGGGCAGCAGTGCCCCCAGCGCCAGAATGAAGAACATGATCTTGTTGAGTCGCGCCATGGAGGTTTTCCAGCCGAACTTCTCCAAGAGCACGGGCGCAAACTCCAGCGCCATCACCCCGATGTAGATGGTCATGCAGACCGCCGTCTCGAACAGCACCGAGGAGGTGTTGAAGTGACCGGGCAGGTAGAAGTACGGCAGGTTCCAGTAACGGCCGACGTCGATGGTGATGGAGAGGCCGCCCAGCGAATAACCGAACAGGCTCGCCAACAGAGCCGGTCGCACCAGCGGGTGATACTCGCCCCGGTTGAAGACGTAAACCGCCCAGGCCAGCGCCCAACCACCGCAGGCGAAACCGGTACCGATCAAGAGGTCAAAGGAGATCCAGAGACCCCAGGGATAACCCCCGTTCAGATCGGTCACCGAGCCCAGCCCGAAGATGAGGCGCTTGAGGATAAGCATGCCGCACAGCACCGCAAAGGGTGCCAGCACCAGCACAGGCCAGCTCACCAGCTTGCCGCCAAGGGGATGTGCCTTGTGGTTACTCATGATCCTTGCCCCCCTGTTGTTTCCCTTGATCGACCGATGTCCCCTTGCTCTGATCGTGACCATCGTGATGATCGTGGCCATTCTTGGTGTTGCGACGGATAAGCACGGAGAGACCGGTCAGCACCACCATGGGCAGCACCATCCCCTTGTAGAGGGTGTGCTGGATATGCTCCGAGCGCGCCCCGGATGAGAGCTCCGGCAGATCGGGCATGTCGAGCTTGGTGTAGGGCACCCCGGCCAGCACCAGCACCTGGGTGCCGCCCCCCTCCTTCTCGCCATAGACGTAAGGCTGGTAGTTGGGCACTTCGTGCAGGTAGGGGTCGTTGGCCTTGAGGGTCTGGCGCGGGTAGGCATATTCGCTGCCCGGGGTGGCCAGCAGGCGACGCCTGGCCTCGGCCATCAGCTCCTCGCGGGTGCCGAAGATAACGGCACCGGTCGGGCATACCTCGACACAGCCGGGCAATTTACCCTGATCAATCCGCTCAAGCCCCTTCTGGTTGCAGAGCTCGCACTTGTGGATCGCCCCCAGCGGGTTGTCGTAGTCATATTTGGGCACGTCGAACGGGCAGCCCACCATGCAGTAACGGCAACCGGTACAGACGCTCGGGTCGTAGTGAACGATGCCGGTCTTGGGATCTTTTTTAAGGGCCTGCACCGGGCAGACGGAGACGCAGTTGGGATCGACGCAGTGCATGCACTGCTTCTTGATGTAGGCATAGCCATCCACCAGCTGATCCTTGTGCTCGCCCGCGCCGCTCTTCCACACCTGAATGATGTTGTTGGTGTAGGGGCTCAGCTTGTCGTTGTTGGACCAGGTCTGCTCGCCCGCCGGATTGGCCGGGTTGCCGTTAAGGCGCTGGCACTCCGCCACGCAGGCCTGACAACCGACACAGAGGGTGGAGTCGTAGAGCATGCCAAGCGCACCGGGAATGGGTGGCTTGTTTTTGGCAGCCGCCAGGGCTGTGCCGGGCACAGTGGCCCCGGCTGCCAGCGCGCCGACGGAGGCAAATTTGAGGAAGTTGCGTCTGTTCACGGTTACTCCTCCCGTGACGGATGCTGCCCGGCTTCATGGCGCTTCTGCTGGCGACCGAGTTCACGCACCGTCATCAGACTCACCCCGACCAGCACCCCGAGGGCACCGCCGATCAGCGCGGTGGAAGTGGGAGAGATATGACCCCCCTCCTGAATGGCCACATCGGGCTTGTTGACCCTCGGGGTCGGATTCTCAACCTTGGCAAGCTGGAAGATCCCCTTGCTGAAACCGACACCCTTTTCGTTGCAGCCGTAGCAGGGATGACCGATACCAACGGGCCAAATGCCACCACCGATATCGCAGAACTCCAGGGTCGAGCAGTTGCCGTAGGTCTCCGGCCCCTTGCAGCCCAGATGATAGAGACACCAGCCCTGCCGGTGCCCCTCGTCACCAAACTCCTTGGCAAAACGGCCGGCATCGAAGTGCGGACGGCGCTCGCAGTTTTCGTGGATGAGCCGCTCATAGGCAAACAGCGGGCGATTCTTGGCATCCAGCGCCGGCAGCTTGCCGTAGGTGATGTAGTAGGCGACCGTAGTAAGGAAGTTGTGGGGATTGGGCGGGCAACCCGGGATATTGATGATGGGGGTGCCGATATTGCCGAGCGCCTCTTCAAGGCTGACGGCGCCGGTCGGGTTGCCACCGCTGGCGGGCACCCCGCCCCAGGCGGCACAGGAGCCGATGGCAATGACGGCAGCCGCATCGGCAGCCGCGCGGCGAATATGGTCGACGATGGGCTCACCGGCCACCATGCAGTAGATGCCGCCATCTTTGAGCGGAATGGAGCCATCCACTACCAGCACATACTTGCCCTTGTAGCGGGTCATGGCGTTGTGCTTGTTCTCTTCAGCCTGATGGCCAAATGCTGCCGAGAGCACCTCATGGTATTCGAGGGAGATAGTATTGAGGATCAGGTTCTCGATGGTGGGGTGAGTGGCCCGCAGCAGCGACTCGGTACAGCCGGTACACTCCTGCGCCCCTATCCAGATCACCGGCGGCCGCTCGGGGCTGGTGAGCGCAGTGGCCATCTTGGCGACGGCATTCTGACTTAATCCCAGGGTTGCGGCCATCCCGGCACACAATTTCATAAAATCACGGCGATTAATCCCATGAGCCGATAAAAAATTATCCTCGACCATTCTTCTTATTCCCGTAGTGAGCACTTGTCTGATAAATGCTTAACAGCGGAAATGCTAAGGACTCACCTACCCCTCAGTATTGATCTCTATCAATTCCACAGGAATTGAACTTATTTACAGGGCGCGTCATATCACAAACAAACGCATTTACCCCCAAAGGGATAATTATGACTTCGTGAATTTAAAGTTTTTAATTGAATAGAATTTAATTAATCGCGAAGCGATCCAGGACCGCATTTTCGATTAATGTAATCCCCGCAGCCAAATGAATAGCTGAAGAGATAACAAGAGGATGCAACAAGCGGGAAGTCGAAGTTAAAAATGCCTTATGCCATATACCTTTACTCACGATTTTGCATACATCCTTGCCATCGCCAGTTGTCATAGACCCCATGAGCCCAACACGGTGGCGGCTTGGAGTGGTTCTCCAAGTAGCACAGCAACAGGTTAATCGGTTGCATCATGAGTGATACCTTTTCGGCAGGGCAATTTCTATAAACTGCACCGACCCAACTTGATAATATATCTTCACTGGATCATTTTACGCACAATAATGCATTCCTATTCATTTAAAAACCCAAACCAATTCGACTGGTCTCGATAATGACATCGGCTTGGTGATGCGTTTTTATAGAACAAGCAAAAAAAACAGTTGCAGTTGTTAACAATACATCCATCACCATATTTACCTTGACGTCACCTACGTTAATTAACCAGCACGTAAATATGAGCACCGACACTATAAAATGATATTTATTCTTGTTTACA
This sequence comes from Aeromonas sp. FDAARGOS 1410, assembly GCF_019048745.1. Classification (NCBI taxonomy): domain Bacteria; kingdom Pseudomonadati; phylum Pseudomonadota; class Gammaproteobacteria; order Aeromonadales; family Aeromonadaceae; genus Aeromonas; species Aeromonas sp. FDAARGOS 1410. The sequence goes on from NZ_CP077401.1 coordinate 2,960,462, forward strand.
CGGTCTCACTTGAGATGAATCAAGAAAGATAAAGGTCGATAAAAGAAAAGCCTGGGTAATGATGCCCCTGGCTTGGCTGATCAAAATCCGCTCATTTATGCCGTAGTGTTGACCATGTAGCCATTTTGCGGCGGCTCCTGCGGCAGTTTGCTCCCGAATGCGCTGAGGAAATCCTGCAACGCAACCGGAGGAGACGGCAAGCACGAGATAACCTAAAGCTGGCGACAGTAGCAGTAAAAAGGTGGAACTGATTGAAGATGATGAAACATCAGAGGACATGCATGAGCGTTACAGAGTGGAGATAGATACAGAAAAGCGGCTTGGCATGAACTTCTGCCAGTTTCACAAACATATGAAAGGGAGGCATCAGCCTCCCTTGTTATTACAACTCTCCGCTTACTTCACTACCACCAAACTCTTTACTCGTGCTTGTGGTCTTGGTGACGCTGCAGGAGCCAAAATCTTATTTGGTTGCCGGTGCTGCTTTGGCTGCCGGAGCTTTGGCATGATGTTTGGTTTTATGATGCTGTTTTTTCACGACTTTGGTTTGAGTCGCTTGCGGTGCTGCAGCCTTGGTCGGGGTAGCTGCCATGGTGAAACCAGAGGTCAGGGCGAAAACTGCAGCGACTGCCAGGGGGATGATCTTTTTCATGGTCACTTTCCTTATTAGGGTAATGGAGCCGTTCTCCATGACTTCATCCTACGACCGGGCACGACGAACTTCCGTGTGTCGTTGGTGACGATATGTATCCAAATGTACAAGTCGAACAGTGCAGCTTTATGAGATGCCGGTGGTGTTGTTAACGCACTTCAGCGAATAATGAGGAGTCGTTAGGATATGCAATACTAACAAGCGTGATTGCACCTCACTGTTACGGCAAGATAATCCGTATTTGTGCTCATAAAATGACTTTTGCGGTGGGAATACATGGATCCAGTACAGCAACAAAAGTTGATTGAACAACTCATTCCTCAGCTGCGGAAAAAGAATTTCGCAGACATTTTTGCACAGCTCACTGAGTCTGAAAGCAATAACGGGCGCTTTCTGCTCAAAATGGAGCTACAGCGCAAGTGCGCCTCCTGCCGCAGGGTCATCGATATGCGGGACGCCTTGGCAGATGAGTGTCAAGTATATGAATTTAAAAGCATGATCCACTTCATGCCGGCAGAGGCTATCAGCCTGTTCCAGAGCCAGTGCTTCATTTACCGTGATGACTACACGATGGGTGTCTACGAGGTGATGCAGCAGTGGCAAAAACAGCGGCAGCAAGCCCGGGTAAAAGGCAAAGCCACGGCGCAGGCCAACCCTTTCCAGCAATATGAAGTCAAGACTATCCCATTCGCCAGTTATTACGGCCGTCGCCAAGAGCGTATGCATATCAGCTCCCCTGTAGAAGTCAGGCTCAAGGATGGAGCCAAACTCCTGGCCAAAACATCGGATCTTTCTCCTGAGGGCATTCGTATCTCGGTGCCTTATCTACCGACCTATCAAACCGGTGATCAGGTTGAGGTCATCTTTACCGGGTTGGAGCACGACAGCGCCAATCCACTATTACAACAACCTGTGCAGTACCAGATTCTGGGCGAGGAGAATAAAGAGGGGCGATTCTGGCTAATACTGATCCGCACTGGTGACAACCCGGCCTTTGATACCTTTATCAAAGAGTTCATCAAAGCCAATAAAGGCCATCATCGAATAAGCGTCGATCACCTGCTTTCTGCTGCGATCATCAAGGGACACGAGCAGTTCTATCTACCGCGCATGACAGGTATACCACTCTTTTTTAGCTCGGGTGCAAACCCCAAGCTGGAGATAGCCCTGCGCAGCGAGAACAATCAGCACCTTCTCGAGTACTGGCGTGACGAAAAAAACCGTGACGCACTGGCTGGACTGTTTTCGGCCGACCGGATGAAACGCCTCTGCCCGGCACCGGGGGCCACCAAAGAAACGCTGCTCTACAGCTTTGCCCATACCGTGCAAAATAAAATCTACTTCTTCTCTGCCACATCAGAAGAGTTACGGCTAAGTGGTTTGACCAAACTGTTCTTTCAGGTGGGTGCCCATCGCCCCAGCTGGCGTGTCTATAAATTTTCACTGGAACTGTGTGAGTTGGCAGAAGCGGATCTGAGCCAGATTGTCGGGCTCGAAGAGTCCCAATTACATGACATCCAGTTGCTGGAGCGCATCAAACAGATAGGTTATTGCGGTTTATTGCAGGAGATCAGCCTCGATGCACAACGAGAAGAGTTCCGTCAGGAAGGGGGGACAATCAACAACCCCAACGAGTTGCAACGATTTGGTCACGAACAAGAGCCCATGCCTTTCGAGATCGAGCTGCTGCAATATGTTCAGCTACGCAAAGAACAACGCTACATCCACAAAACGGAGATAACCATCAGCCACAATGGCAGATCCTGGCAGGGCTTAACCCGCGATATCTCCGCCCATGGTATGCAAATTGAGCTGGAAGAGGCCTTTATCGGTGAGCAAAACGATGTTGTGACCATTGCCCTGCCCCGCCTGCAGGAGCTTGCCAAAACCATGGACCTGCAGCATCTGCCTTACCGGTTGGTCAGCCTCAACATGACCCGCACGGTATTGCACCTTTGCATTGAAGGGGATACCGCCCGCCACATTGGCCGGCAGTTCTTCACTCTGCTTATCGAAAGTAACCAGAAAAAGTTGAAAACAGCCCCGGAGCACCGCCGCTATCGTGGACTTGCCAGAGCTCTACGCAATATTTACACCAGCCATCTTTTCAACACCCCACTCTATGTCAACAAGCTCAATGGGAGTCCGAAGCCGGCATCTATTGGCAAATCTCTCAAACCACGTTCATTGCAAAGAGTGCTCACTGTTTGTACTGCAAATCCGGAGCATGGCAACCTCTATCCCCTGTTTCAGGGGGAATTGTTGAAAGAAGTGCTGATGACCCCGCTTCGTCATCAGGAACGAGATGACAAACCAAAGCAGGAAGAGGTCTACGTATCGTACGTGCAAACAAACTCAGGTTGGCCCCAAATCAAGAGCTGCCTTGCCAATTCGTTCGGTAACGTGCAAGAAAAGCGGCAATTTATCGAGCAGGTATTACAGCAGGGAGAGTTCTATTCAGTGCTGGTTGGCATCTCCCGTACCGGCCGACCAGACATCAATTTCGTCGCCAACGAGCTGGATACCATAGCCAAATTTGCTATCCACAAGGCCAAGAAGCTGGAAGAAGATCTATGGAGCGTGGTCGGGGTCAGTGAGCTGACTGATACGACAGAAGCAACTCTATTCCGACTTGGTATCACACAGCCATTAACCTAGCGCCCCCTGACCAAGAGGCCAAGGTGCTGGCGAACCAACAGAAGCCATGATTTCGCCACAACAGCGCAAGCCGTAAGCTTGTCTCGGGTATGCAGGGATTTTTTGATCTCTTTACGACGACCACAGGGGAGCGTGGTGACTTTCCGGTAATACCAGATGCCGTGGGGACTGAGCCAGAGATTCATCGATGAGCTCCTTGTCGTCCACACAAAGTGGATGACCAAGGGCTTTAGGAAGCTAACTTATTGAATTGCAGAAACAAGTGGTGGCCCTACCAGCCACATCCCGGCACTCGAGTCCCCCGCCTTGGCTGCTACCTTCCGGTCCTGACCAGGTCGACGGGTTATCAATGCGAGAGGACCAATAGGACCACCGGCGAGGAGAATAGGCAAACTGGGCGTTCAATGCAATGGCTTTCTGCCTTCCAACAGATCGTTTGCCTTATTTTTCAACAAACTGGCCAATGGTTCAGCTAAACAACATGAATTTCGCCCCCACCAGCAGCATCAGCAGGGCAAACGCCTGCTTGAGTCGCTGTGGGGAGAGTCTGTGTGCCAGTTTGGCCCCCACCCGGGCAAACTGGGTACTGGTGAGCACAATACCAATCAGGGCTGGCAGATAGATGTAGCCCACACTCCACTCGGGCAGATCTGCGTGCCCCCATCCTGCATAGAGATAGCTCAGGCTACCCGCCAGCGCGATCGGCATGCTGCAGGCAGCTGAGGCCGCTACCGCGTTGCGCATAGGTACGCTGTTCCAGCTCAGATATGGCACGGTGAGCGAGCCACCACCGATGCCAAACAGTGCCGACATCCAGCCGATAACGGTACCTGCAATGCCGGTACCGAGCGCTCCAGGCAGATGGCGCTCCGCTTTGGGCTTGAGGTTAAGCCCCATCTGCAGCGCCATGGTCCAGGCAAAGCAGCCAATGATGATGTTGAGGGTGCTGGCACTGAGCAGATTGGCGGTCATGCCGCCGAGCCAGGCGCCAAGCAACATGCCGGCACCGAGCCTGCGGATCATCACCCAGTCGACAGCTCCGGCCTCCTGATGGGCCCGCAGCGAACTGAAACCGGTGAAGATCATGGTCGGCAGCGAGGTGCCAAGTGCCAGATGAGTGATGATATCGGGATCGACCCCCTGTGCGTGAAAGCTCACCACCAGCACCGGGACTATGATAAGGCCGCCGCCGATCCCGAACAGTCCGGCCAGGATGCCGGCGAAAGCCCCCAGCAGCAGATAACCCATAAACAGCATAAAAATTCCTTCCGAGGCGACGCCGACCACCTGTGACACGGACGGCGTGTAAAAGAAGAGATGGCCCTTGGGCCATCTCTTGTCTCTGTCAGTTCAGGGGGATGGTGCCGTCCATCACCTTGTAGAAGGCCAGCACGGCACAACCGAGCAAGGCCACCGTCATCCCCTGCTCCAGCCGGTTGAGGCCACGCAGACCGTGGTGCTGGCGCGCCTTCCAGTAGATGAAGATACCCGGGCTGTAGAGCAGCGCCACCAGCAGCAGATACTCGATGCCAGCCGCATAAACCAGCCAGCAGCCATAGATGGTCGCCATCAGGGCCAGCAACAGATCACGCTTGCGCTGATGCGGTTGACCCTGATAGGTCTCCCCTTTCAGCGCCAGCTTGAGACCATAGGCACCTGAGAAAACATAGGGTACCAGCGCCGCCGAGGTGGCGATGTTGACCAACGCCAGATAGGTACTGTTCTGGAAGTAGATGATGATAAGGAAAGTCTGCACCAGACAGGTGGAGCACCAGAGCGATACCTGCGGTGAGCCGTTCTTGTTCTCCTTGGCAAACCAGGCCGGGAAGACCCCGGTCTTGCCCGCAATGTAGGGCACTTCAGCCGCCAGCACGGTCCAGCTCAGCAGAGCCCCCATCACGGAGATGACCAGACCGATGTTGATGAGCCAGGCGCCCCAGGGGCCAACTACTGCTTCCAGGATCATGGCGGTAGAGGGGTTCTTGAGCTGGGCCAGCTCAGGCTGGGTCATTACCCCCAGCGAGAAGAGGGTCACCATCACGTAGAGCGCCAGCGCACCCAGCAGGGCCAGCACGGTCGCACGACCGACATCCTTGCGATGGCGGGCACGGGCAGAGACCACCACGGCCCCTTCAATACCGATGAAGACCCAGAGGGTGACCTTCATGGTGGACTTGACCTGATCCATCACGGAACCGAGATCGCTGTTGCCATGACCCCAGAAGTCCAGGGTGAAGGTCTTCATATTGAAGGCAAGCAGGATGGCCACGCTGAAAACGATGAGCGGCACCATCTTGGCGATGGTGGTCACGATGTTCACTAGGGCCGCTACCTGCACCCCGCGTAGCACCAGCGAGTGTACCGACCATATCAGGATGGAAGCCAGCGTGATGGCCACCGGCGTATTGCCGTCGCCGAAGATGACGTGATCCGGCGTATCGAAGAAGTAGCTGAGCGCGCTGAACACCACGATGGCGTAGGAGACGTTGGCCAGCAGTTGGCAGAGCCAGTAACCCCAGGCGGCGTTGAAGCCGATGAAGTCACCAAAACCGGCCTTGGCGTAACTGAAGATACCGCCATCGAGATCCGGGCGACGCATGGAGAGGTTTTGATAGACCAGCGCGAGGCAGATCATGCCGACCCCGGTGATGGCCCACCCCAGAGCGACGGCCCCGGCGCTGGCATGTGCAGCAATATTCTGTGGGAGACTGAAGACCCCGGCGCCGACCATGGAGCCGATCACCAGCGAAATGAGGGCGCCAAGCCCTAGTTTCTTGTCCATCTCAATCCTGTTTAATTAGGCGGCGGCAGAGCGTCCGTATTCATACTGCGCGCGATATGGGAGGGGCTGAAAATCCGGACCCCGTGAAAAAGGCGGCAACTATATTGCATGACTATTCCGACCGCAATCCCTCGCATCGTCAAACATGCACCACCTTGACCGCGCGCAATTTTACAGCACTGACCTCAAGGGCCTGTGAGCTGGTTCAAATTAACTGAGACCCATTGATATTTCTCATATTTCTGCCGCCACAGAGCGACCCGGATGGTGCCCATGCATCGCCATTCAGTACCTTTGGAACTCAAAAGAGTGCATAAAAAAGCCCTGACCACGAGGTCAGGGCTCAATGTAAATCTTGGTAAAGGTTTACAACCGCAGACCGCCGTCAAGCTCGATCATCCGGCCATTGAGGTAATCGTTGGCAAAGATGAAGGCAACGGTCTCGGCCAGCTGCTGCGCCTCACCCAGTTTGCCGACCGGAATAGCCTGCTGCATTCGGGTCATCGCCTCCGGCTTCATCGCGGCCGTCATATCGGTGGCGAACACCCCGGGGGCGATCCCCATCACCCGGATACCGTGGCGGGCAAGCTCCCGCCCCCAGGTCACCACCAGCGAGGCCACCCCTGCCTTGCTGGCGGCATAGTTGCTCTGGCCGATATTGCCGGCACGGGCGATGGAGGAGATATTGATGATGACCCCCCCCTCCCCGCCTGTGGCCATCAATGCGGCCCCCTCGCGCCCGCACAGGAAGGTGCCGGTGAGGTTGACGTCGATGACGCTCTGCCACTGGGCCAGGCTCATCTTCTCTACAACTTCCCCCTCTTTCACCTTGAGCAACATGCCATCGCGCAGAATGCCGGCGCAGTTGATCAACCCGTGCAACCGACCAAAGTGCGCCTTGATCGCGACAAAGGTGGTCTCTACCTCCGGTTCGCTTGCCACGTTGCAGACGAAAATGGCACACCGCCCGCCACGGCTTTGCACCTCGGCCTGCGTCACGGCCAGATCGCTGGCATTCAGGTCGATCAACGCCAGTTCGGCCCCCTGAGCGGCAAGATTGAGCGCTATGGCCCGCCCCAGCCCCCGACCGGCACCGGTAATAGCGATGACTTTCTGCTTGATATCCATTCTCTCTCCTTGTGATGCCTGCGATAGCCTGAACCCAGCAAGCCGCAAGATGGTGCCCGGCGACCACTACCCCTCTCTGCCTTTTTCCAGATAAAGCCGGACGATACTGGAAAAATCCAGCTCTCCCTCTCCGTTCACCGCATGCAGATTAAACAGGTTGCGCGCAAGTGCTCCCATGGGCACGGCGCTGTGAGCATGCTCGGCCAGCGCCATGGCGAGTCCGAGGTCTTTCACCATCAGCCGGGTCATAAATCCCCCCTGATAGTTACGTGCAGCCGGTACGTTCTCCATCACCCCGGGCCAGGGGTTGTAGCGCTCCAGACTCCAGTTGTTGCCCGAGCTCTTGCCCATGATGGTGGAGAGCACTGCCGGATCCAGCCCCTCCTTTACCCCGAGGGCCAGCGCCTCGGCGGTACCCGCCATATGGATGGCAAGCAGCATGTTGTTACACATCTTGGCGATCTGCCCGGCGCCAGGGGGGCCGGCGTGGAACAGATTCTGCCCCATGCAGGCCAGTACGGACTTGGCCGCATCAAAATCCGCAGCATCGCCGCCAACAATAAAAGTGAGCGTACCTGCCGCAGCCCCTGCGACCCCGCCCGACACGGGGGCATCGATAAAGCGCAAGCCGCGTGCACGGGCCGCGCTCCCCACCTGACGGGCAGAGGCCACATCGATGGTGGAGCAGTCGATCACCAGCACACCGGCAGGCAAAGCTGCCAGCAGATCCTGCCCACCCCGCTCACCATCACTCTCGCCCAACCAGAGGCTGCGCACATGCTCACCGGCAGGCAGCATGCTGATGACGACATCACTGTCGGTCACCGCTTCGCGGGCATCTCCTGCCGCAATGCAGCCCGCTGCAATGGCTCGCTCGACACTGTGGGCAACCAGATCAAATACCTGCACCGTATGCCCGGCCTTGGCCAGATTGGCTGCCATGGGTCCCCCCATGTTGCCCAGCCCGATAAATCCGATCCTTGTCATTCTGCTTGCTCCTTGCGTTCTTGATAGCACCGCAGCTGCCAGAGCAGAGCCTAGCCCTTGCATGCCAACGGGTTGTCTCCATGGGGCCAGCGATAGAATTCGTCCAGCCAATCCCCCTCGGCAGGCTGATCCTGCCAGTGGGGATCCCTGTCCTTGTCGATAAGCAGCGCCCGCACCCCTTCCACAAAATCGCCCTTGAGCACGCAGTTGACCGAGAGAGTCAGTTCGTCGGCAAATACCTCGGCAAGGGATTGGCGGCGAGCCTGCCAATATTGGCGCCAGAGGATGGCACGGCTGATGGGACTGCCGGTGCGACAGCTCTCCTGCGCCTGGGCCAATCCTTTCTCTCCCGCCGTTTCGTCAAATCGGACAGCAAACAGCCTTGCCAATACCCCCGCCAACGTTCGCCCCGCCAGCAGGTCATCGATTTTTGGTTGATGGGGCAGCAGGATGGGCGCAGGCAATTGTGCTGCAGCATCTTTATGAAGGCCACGCAGCAGCTGATCGATCTGCTCACGGAAATCGCAACAGGCTGACCAGTCGAGTGCCGCCAACCGGTGCAGCAAGTCGGCTCGCTCGCTGCTGGCGATGGCGTGATCCGCCAGCCCAAGGCCGATGGCATCGCTCCCGTTGAAGCGGGCGCCGGTCAGACCAAGCCAGAGCCCGAGTCGCCCCGGCATCCGGCTTAAAAACCAGCTGGCCCCCACATCGGGGTAGAGGCCGATGGTCACCTCCGGCATGGCGAACAGGCTCTTCTCGGTCACCACCCGAAAATCGGCGCCGGCAAACAGACCTATCCCACCGCCCATGCAGATGCCGTCCGCCACGCAGACAAGGGGCTTGCGGTAACAGTGGATGTGGTGATCGAGCCGATACTCCTGCTCGAAAAAATCGCGGGCATATTCAAACAGTTCCGATCCGCTCACCTCCTGCTTGCGGTAATAGAAGGAGCGAATATCACCACCGGCACAGAACGCCTTCTCGCCCGCCCCCTGCAGCAGCACGCAAGCGATGGCGGGATCCTGCTCCCAGCGAGTTAGCGTCTGTTGCAGGATCTGGATCATAGGCAGGCTCAATGCGTTGAGAGACGCAGGGCTGTCGAGAGTCAACACCCCGATCTGGTGGCCATCAGCCGTTGGATGGGTTGCGATACTTACTGGCTCACTCATGGGTTGCACCATCCGGCTTTTGGTACTGCCAGTGCGGGGCGCGCTTTTCGAGAAACGCTGCCACCCCTTCCCGCTGGTTGGCATCACTAAACAGTTCGAGGAAGAAGCTTCGCTCGAGCGGCAATGCCGCATCGCGCGGGCCGCTGCGCCCCTGATTGATCAGGGTCTTGCAGGCGCGCAGGGCACTCGGGCTCTGGCGTTCCACCAGATGGGCCATCTGATGGGCTGCCTCCCACGCCTGCCCGGTTTTCACCACCTCCTCCACCAGCCCGATCTCATAGGCAAGGGATGCACTCACCTTCTCGCCACAGAGGATCATCCGCTTGGCCCAGCCCGGCCCAACCAGCTCGGTCAGACGCTGGGTGCCACCGGCACAGGGCAACAATCCCACCGAGGCTTCCGGCAACCCCAGCAACGCCTGCTGTTCGGCGATGCGGATATCACAGGCCAGCGCCACTTCCAGCCCCCCCCCCATGGCATAACCGTTGATGGCCGCAATGGTGACGCCGTGAAAACGGGCCAGCGCTTCGAATGCACGGCCAAAAGCGTCGGCCACATCGCGAGCCAGTTCGACATTGCCATCGGCAAACAGGTTGAGATCGGCACCGGCGCAGAAGAACTTCTCGCCAGCCCCGCGGATCACCAGCGCCACCACATCGGGGCGGCTGTCGAGCTCCTCCATCATCCGCAGGAAAGCTTGCAGACTGGCAAGCGTCCAGGTATTGGCGGGCGGATGGTCAAGGGTGATGTAGGCCACGTGGCCGTTGTATTCGAGCCTGATCCTTGTCATTGCGTTTGTCCTTGTCAGTAGAGCGATAGCCATGATGACAGAGTTGCATGGAACCAACCTGTGACTGGCTCACAAAGCTGGTGCCCTTGAGGTGTCATCCAGCACTACATGAGCGCCAACCCCTGCTCGGCCAGCAGCCGACGAGCGATGATGAGTCGCATCACCTCGTTGGTTCCCTCCAGAATGCGATGCACCCGGGTATCGCGCAGGTAGCGCTCAAGGGGATAGTCGCGGGTATAACCATAGCCACCAAAGAGTTGCAGAGCCTCATCACAGACCCGATAACCGACGTCGGTGGCAAACCTTTTGGCCATGGCGCACCAGGCACTCTTGTCAGGTGCCCCGCGATCCAGCTTGTCTGCCGCCTGACGCACCAGCAGGCGAGCTGCAGCCAGTTCTGTCGCCATATCTGCTAGGCGAAACTGCACGCTCTGGAATTCGCTGATCGGGTGACCAAATTGCTGGCGCTGCTGCACATAGGCCAGCGCATCGTCCAGTGCCTGCTGGGCAGTGCCCACCGAGCAGGTGGCAATATTGATGCGCCCCCCATCAAGGGCCTGCATGGCGAACTTGAATCCTTCCCCCTCTTCGCCCAACCGATAGCAGGCAGGAATGCGAACCCCATTGAAAACAACCTCCCGGGTCGGCTGGCTGTTCCAGCCCATCTTCTCTTCTGCCTTGCCATAGCTCACGCAGGGGGCATTGGCCGGCACCATAAAGGCTGAGATCCCCTTCGCACCTTCACCACCGGTGCGCGCCATCACCACCAGCACATCGCTGCTGCCCGCTCCCGAGATAAAGACCTTGGTTCCCTCAATAAGATAATTGTCACCCTCGCGCACCGCTCGGGTCTTGAGGGCCGCCGCATCGGAGCCCGCGCCCGGCTCGGTGAGGCAATAGGAGCCCAGCAGCTCGCCACTGGCCAGTTTGGGCACCCACTCCTTGGCAACCTCGTTGGGCAGCCAGCTGCCCAGCATCCAGCTCACCATGTTGTGAATGGTCAGATAAGCCGTGGTCGAGGTACAGCCCATGGCGAGGCGCTCGAAGATGAGGCTCGCATCGAGACGAGGCAATCCCAATCCGCCAAACTGCTCCGGGGTATAGAGACCACAAAACCCGAGCTCGGCCGCCTGCTTGATGGTCGGGATCGGAAACTCATGCTCCTTGTCCCAGCGCGCGGCATGGGGTTTGAGCGCCTCATCGGCAAAGGCGGCGGCCGCCTCCACATACGCCTGTTGATCATCGGTCAGGGTAAAATCCATCTTGTCGTTCGCTCCCTTGTTGCCCCACGCTTATTTTCCTGAGTTGGTGCTTTATGACGCGGCGCCCACACACTGGTCATTCGGATCTGCCACTATAGCGCTGTTGTCGTGGTAGCTGATGATGATCTCACTACCACCTGTCAATCGACACACAACAGATTAACAATTGATTTACGTTTACGCTAACGTAAACTTGTGGCAGAAGTGAAGTACAAAAATGGACCGACCACTGCCAGCCATAACGCAGAGTCAGCCGGTCGAACCAACCTTCCTACCCGACTGTCATATCCGCAAGGAGAGCATGGATGCAGATGGATGAGACCCTGAATGCCCTGACCGAACAGGTTGCGGCTTTCTGCCAGAAAGTGATCGCCCCGCGCGCCAGCGAGATCGATCAGAGCAACACCTTCCCCCGTGATCTCTGGCCTCGGATGGGTGAGCTGGGGCTGCACGGCATCACGGTGGCGGAGGAGTATGACGGGGTGAATCTCGGCTATCTGGCCCATGTGCTGGTGATGGAGCAAGTGAGCCGCGCCAGCGCCTCGGTCGGCCTCTCCTACGGCGCCCACTCCAACCTCTGCATCAACCAGATCCACCGCCACGGCACGCCGGAGCAAAAAGCACGCTACCTCCCCCCGCTGGTGAGCGGCGAGCATGTGGGGGCGCTGGCCATGAGCGAGCCGGGCGCCGGGTCCGATGTGGTCAGCATGCGCCTCACCGCAGTGCGCGAGGGGGAGCACTTTGTGCTGAACGGCAACAAGATGTGGATCACCAACGGTCCGGATGCCGAGACCTTCGTCATCTATGCCAAGACAGATGCCAGTGCCGGTCCCAAAGGGATTTCTGCCTTTATCGTCGAGGCGGGGACTCCTGGTTTCTCCACCGCCCAGAAGCTCGACAAGCTCGGCATGCGCGGCTCCAGCACCTGCGAGCTGGTGTTCGACAACTGCCGGGTGCCGCAGGAAAACCTGCTGGGCCCCTTGCACGGCGGGGTCAAGGTGCTGATGAGCGGGCTCGATTACGAACGGGTAGTGCTGGCAGCAGGCCCCCTTGGCATCATGCAGGCTTGCATGGATGTGGTGCTGCCCTATGTGCGCGAGCGCAAGCAGTTTGGCCAGGCCATCGGCGAGTTCCAGCTGGTACAGGGCAAGCTCGCCGACATGTATACCCGCCTCGCCAGCAGCCGGGCGCTGGTCTATTCGGTGGCGAGCGCCTGCGATCAGGGCCGCACCAGCCGTAAAGATTGCGCCGCCGCTATCCTGTTTGCCGCCGAAAATGCCACCCAGATGGCGCTCGATGCCATCCAGCTGCTCGGCGGCAACGGCTACATCAACGAATACCCCACCGGCCGTCTGCTGCGGGACGCCAAACTCTACGAGATCGGAGCCGGCACCTCTGAGATCCGCCGCTGGCTGATCGGCCGCGAGCTGATGGGGGATAACGCATGAGCAGGCTCCACTCCCGTCTCGACACGGCGAGCCCGGAATATGCAGCCAATCGGGCCGCCATGCAGGGGCTGGTCGACGATCTCCATGCCCGCATTGCCGAGATCGCCCAAGGAGGCGGCTCGGCCAACAACGCCCGCCATCAGGCCCGTGGCAAGCTGCTGCCCCGCGAGCGCATCAATCAGCTGCTGGACCCGGGCTCCCCGTTTCTCGAACTGTCGGCGCTGGCTGGCTGGCAGGTCTATGACGAGCCGGTGCCCGCCGCCGGCATCATCACCGGCATCGGCCGGGTCTCGGGCAGGCTCTGTATGCTGGTGGTGAACGACGCCACCGTGAAGGGCGGCACCTACTACCCGCTCACAGTGAAAAAGCACCTGCGCGCCCAGGCCATCGCCGAGCGGCTGCGCCTCCCCTGCCTCTATCTGGTGGATTCCGGCGGCGCCTTTCTGCCGATGCAGGATGAGGTGTTCCCCGACCGGGATCATTTTGGTCGCATCTTCTACAACCAGGCCCGCATGTCGGCCCAGAACATCCCCCAGCTGGCGGTGGTGATGGGGCTCTGCACCGCAGGCGGCGCCTACGTCCCCGCCATGGCGGACGAGTCGATCATGGTCAGGGAGCAGGCCACCATCTTTCTGGCCGGCCCGCCGCTGGTCAAGGCCGCCACCGGTGAGGAGATCAGCGCCGAGGCACTGGGTGGCGCCGAGGTGCACTGCGCCCACTCAGGGGTGGCGGATCACATGGCCCGTGACGATGCCCATGCCCTGGCCATCGCCCGTACCCTGCTCACCCATCTGGGCAGTGACCATGTTCCGCTCTCGGGTTTGGCATCGGGCTGCCCAACCAACAATGAGCCAGCCTACCCCACACCCTGTTACCCGATCGAAGAGCTCTACGGTCTGGTGGGCACCAGCCTCAAACGCCCTTACGACGCCCGCGAACTGATCGCCCGACTGGTGGATGGCTCTGACTTTGACGAATTCAAGGCGCTGTTCGGCACCACACTGGTGACCGGCTTTGCCCGTATTTGCGGCATGGAGGTGGGGATCCTCGCCAACAACGGCGTGCTGCACAGCGACAGCGCCCAGAAGGGGGCCCACTTTATCCAGCTCTGTAATCGCCGCACCATCCCGCTGCTCTTTTTACAGAACATCACCGGTTTTATGGTGGGGAGTAGCGCGGAAAAAGAGGGGATCGCCAAGCACGGCGCCAAGCTGGTCACCGCCGTGGCCTGCAGCCGGGTGCCCAAGATCACCCTGATCGTCGGCGGCAGCTTCGGTGCCGGCAACTACGGCATGTGCGGCCGCGCCTATGAACCCGATTTTCTCTTTAGCTGGCCCAACAGCCGCATCTCTGTCATGGGGGGCGAGCAAGCTGCCGGAGTGCTGGTGCAGGTACGTCGGGACAAGCTGGCTGCCGAGGGCAAGAGCCTGAGCGAGCAGGAAGCAGCCGCCATCCGCGCCCCCGTGATCGAGCAGTATGAGCGCCAGGGCCACCCCTACTACGCCAGCGCCCGCCTCTGGGATGATGGCGTCATCGACCCGGCCCAGAGCCGCGCCGTATTGGCTCTGGCACTGGCTGCCTGTCAGGGTGCCCGCATTGCACCCGAGCAGTACGGCATCTTCCGGATGTAAGGAGCAAGCATATGTCCGATCCACTCACTTCCCCTGCACTCAGCTCTTCAACCCAGAACCCGTTTCGGCTGGAGCGGCACGGCCCACTGGCCGAGCTGGTGCTGTCGCGCCCGGCCCGCCACAACGCCTTTGATGCCGACCTGATGCTGGGGCTGCTCGACTGTCTCGATGATCTGGCCCATCTTCATGGTCATGATCTCGCCGAACGTCCTCACGCCCTGCTGCTGCGGGCCGAGGGCAAGCACTTCTGCGCGGGCGCCGATCTCAACTGGATGCGTAATCTGGCCCACACCGATTTCGAGCACAATCGCGAAGACGCCCGAGTACTGGCGCGGCTGATGCAGACCCTCGACGAGCTCCCCTTCCCTACGGTGGCGCTGGTGCAAGGGGCCGCCTATGGCGGGGCGCTGGGGCTGATCTGTGCCTGCGATCTGGTGCTGGCCAGCGACGATGCCCGCTTTTGCCTATCAGAGGTAAGCCTAGGTCTGGTACCTGCGGTGATCAGCCCCTACGTGGTACGTGCCATGGGAATGCGTCAGGCGCGCCGTTACATGCTCAGTGCCGAGCCATTCGATGCCATCACCGCCTGTCGGCTCAATGTGGTGCATCAACTCTGCCAACCGGATCAACTGCTGGCGGAGGGACGGGCGCAGGCCCTGCGTCTGTGCCGCAACGGGCCGGAAGCGATGAAAGAGACCAAACGGCTGCTGGCGGCGATAGAAGACCATCCTTCCCGCCTGCACGAAGAGAAAACTGTCGAGACCATCGCCCGGGTTCGGGTGGGGCTCGAAGCACAGGAGGGGATGCAGGCCTTCTTCGACAAACGCCCTCCCGCCTGGCGTCCCCGTTTCAAGGATGAGACATGACCCATCACTCTCAGATTAAACGCCTGCTGATCGCCAACCGCGGCGAAATCGCCGTGCGCATCATCAAGACGGCGAAACGCCTCGGCATCCACACCATCGCCCTCTACTCCGATGCCGACGCCCACGCCATGCACACCAGTCTGGCCGATGAGGCCTGGCATCTGGGGCCTGCACCGGCCAGAGAGAGCTATCTGGACACCGGCAAGGTGCTGAAGATTGCCAAAGAGGCGCGGGCCGATGCCATCCATCCCGGTTACGGCTTTCTGTCGGAAAACAGTGATTTTGCCACCGCCTGCGAACAGCGCGGCCTGCGCTTTGTCGGCCCAAGCGGCGCCGCCATTCTCGCCATGGGCGACAAATCGGGCGCCAAGGCGCTGATGCAGGCTGCCGGTGTACCTGTGCTGCCCGGCTATCACGGCACGGATCAACGGCCGGACTTCTTGCGCGATCAGGCGAGCCAGATTGGCTTCCCGCTACTTATCAAGGCAGCCAGTGGCGGCGGTGGCAAGGGGATGCGCCGGGTCGATCAGCTGGCCGACTTTGACGAGTCGCTGGCGGCAGTCAAGCGGGAGGCAAAGGCTGCCTTTGGCGATGATCTGGTACTGCTGGAGCGCTATCTGCCCCAGGCTCGCCATGTGGAAGTACAGGTCTTTGCCGATAGCCTCGGCAACGCCATCTATCTGGGGGACAGGGACTGCTCCTTGCAGCGACGCCATCAGAAGGTGATCGAAGAGGCGCCCGCCCCCGACATCCCTCCGGCTCTGCGCCGCGCCATGGGGGATGCGGCCGTGGCAGCTGCCAAAGCCATCCACTATCAGGGGGCGGGCACCATCGAGTTTCTGCTCTGCAAGGATGAGTTCTTCTTTATGGAGATGAACACCCGGCTGCAGGTGGAGCATCCGGTCACCGAAGCCGTAACCGGGCAGGATCTGGTGGCCTGGCAGCTGGCCGTAGCCGAAGGCAAGCCGCTACCACTCACCCAGGAGGAAGTGGTGCTGCGCGGCCATGCAGTGGAGGCGCGCCTCTACGCCGAAGATGTGGCGGCCGGTTTTCTGCCCGCCAGCGGGCCTATCCACTGGCTCCACTGGCCCGTTGGCGTGCGCATCGACACCGGCGTTACCGCTGGCGATGAGGTGAGCCCATATTACGACCCCATGATCGCCAAGCTGATCGCCCACGGCCAGAACCGCGCCGAGGCGTTCGCCAAACTGGCAGATGCGCTGGCGGCACTGGATCTCGGGCCGCTGGTCCACAACGGCCAGCTGCTGCTGCGCCTGTGTGAAGAGCCCGACGTCCTGGCCATGGGCCACCATACCCAGTGGCCCATTCCCACCTCAGCACAGCCCATTCCTGAGCTCGCCTGGCCGCTGGCCACCCTCTGGTTGGCGAGCCGCTCTGCCGGCACCTCCCCCTGGCAGCAAATCTGCGGATTTCGACTGGGGCCGGATCATTGCTGGACAGCGGCGGTACGCATCGGTGATGAGCGCCGGGTATTGACCCTTCGCGATCGTGACGGCCAGTTTGAGTGGCAAGGGGAAAACCGTTGCTACCAGCGAGGTGACGAGCATATCCGGCTGCAACAGGGTGGCTGCTGGCAGCAGATCCCCATTCAGACGGTCCTAGGCTCGGAGGCAACCTTCATCATGCCCCTAGGGGGCCAGCGCATCCGTTTCACTGCTGATGATCAGCAGCACAGTCACCACCATGATCAGGAAAATGAGAAGGCGCAGGGCGCCATCGCCCCCATGCACGGTATCGTGGTAGCCGTGCTGGTCGAGCAGGGGCAAGCTGTCAACAAGGGGCAACCTCTGCTGGTGCTGGAGGCGATGAAGATGGAACACCAGCTGTGTGCAGAGCGGAACGGGGTAATTGAAGCCCTGCATTGCAAACAGGGTGATCAGGTGAGCCAAGGGGCCGTGCTGGTGCGCTTTGCCGATGCCGCCCTAGAGGAGAACGCCATCAACCAACAAGCGAGTAGTTCATGAACAGAGGAGCAGCCATGCCGGATGACAAGGTCAGTCTGGTGGAGATGGGGCCGCGCGATGGCCTGCAAAATGAAACCAACCCGCTGACACTGATCCAGCGGCTGGAGCTGATCCAGCGACTGGCCGACAGCGGTCTGCAGCGCATCGAGGTCGGCGCCTTCGTCTCTGCGAAAAAGGTGCCGCAGATGGCGGACTCCGCAGCGCTGTTCGAGGCTCTGCCGCGCAAGGGGACGACCCGTTACGGCGCTCTGGTACCCAATCTGCAAGGCTTGCAGGCTGCCATTGCCGCCCGCGCCGACGAGATTGGCCTCTTTACCGCCTGCTCCGACGGTTTTACCCGGGCCAATATCGGCATCAGCGTGGAGGAGTCGCTGGTGCGCTTCGCCCCGCTGGTGCAGGAAGCACGCCGCCTCGGCATCAAGGTGCGCGGCTATCTATCCACCGTCATCGCCTGCCCGTTCGATGGCCCGACCCGCCCGAAACGGGTCGCCGCCATGGCCGAGCAGTTGCTGGATCTCGGTTGCCACGAAATTTCGCTGGGGGACACCATCGGCGTCGGCACCCCGGGCACGGTGGCGCCCATGCTGGATGCGGTGCTGCACGAGATCCCGGCGGGGCGGCTCGCGGTACATTTTCACGACACCTACGGTCAGGGCTTGGCCAACCTGCTGCCCGCGCTGGAGCGGGGTATTCGCACCATCGACTGCTCGGTGGCAGGCCTTGGCGGCTGCCCCTATGCCCCGGGCGCCTCCGGCAATGTGGCGTCAGAAGAGGTGGTCTACCTGCTGCACGGCCTTGGCATGACGACCGGGGTGGATCTCGACAAACTGGCGGCCACCGGCCAGTGGGTGAGCGAGCAGCTCGGTCGCCCCAACGGCTCGCGAGTCGGTCAGGCCCTGCACGCCAATGCAGAGCGGCTACGTGCCCGCCTCTGCCAGCCACACTCCCAGCAACAGGAGTCATAACCATGTCCCGTTCCCTGCCCGGCAAGGAGATCACCTACAGCATTTCGGAATTGGCCCACGAGTTCGATGTTACGCCGCGCACTATCCGCTACTACGAGGACGAGGGGCTGCTCACCCCGCAGCGGGAGGGGCAGACCCGCATCTACAGCCACAAGGACAAGATCCGGCTCAAGCTGACTCTGCGCGGCAAACGGCTGGGGTTTAGCCTGGCCGAGATCCGCGAGCTGTTCGATATGTACGACACCGACAAATCGAGCAAAAACCAGCTCAACTCCATGATCAGACTGATCGAAAGCAAGCGCAGTGCCCTGCACCAGCAACTGGAGGATATCCAGATGGTGATGGCCGAGCTGGAGGCTGCCGAGCAGCGCTGTGTTAATTCCCTTAACAACTTGAAAAGCGCATCAGATTAACCGAATCTGGGGTTATGCAATTGCCCTGGGACGTCCATGAATTATTGGTGCTGGTTTTTACTTCTGTTCAGTCTGTCCGGTTGGAGCCATCCCCTTATCAAGGTCGGCGGTTATCCTTATGCCCCGTTCGTGGTCAAAGTGTCGGATGACCACTATGAAGGACTGACGCTGGACCTCATCGCCAAGCTCAACGAGATCCAGCAAGAGGTAAGATTCGTGTTTGTTCCCACCTCGGCTGCCAATCGTTACAAGGCGCTCGATCTGGGCCGTTTCTCGCTGATGCTGTTTGAAGACAGCAAGTGGGGCTGGCAAACCGACAAGTTCAAGATGACCTCCCCCTTTCTTGGCGGTGGTGAAGTGTATGTTGCCCGCAAGGCCCCCGGGCGAGACCAGCGTTTTTTCGAGGATCCCTCCCTGCACCACCTTATTGGTGTGACCGGTTATCACTACGGCATCGGCCAGTTCAATGCAGATCCGGTCTATTTGCACAGCCATCTCGACATCACACTGTTCAAGGACAATGTCAGTGCCCTGCAAGCCCTGCTCAAGGGACGCGGTGATATCGCCATCCTCAATATCTCCTATTTGAACCAGTATCTGCTCAGCAACCCCGAGGTAAAGGCACAGCTGCTTGTGTCGCAAAAGTGGGACCAACGCTACCAGCACCGCGCTATCTTTGATCCCGAGTCCAGCATTACCCCTGCCCAGCTGGAGCTGTGGCTGGCCAAGCTGCGCCAAACAGGTGATCTGGATCGACTTTGGACAAAGTACGGCGTATCAGAGTACGCAACCCCATGATTACTATCTGACTTTTCGGTACCATGACGGGAACCGAATGGGAGTGCATCAAATGGAGACCACCATGCCCGCATCCCCCCGAGCTCGCCGGTTGCGCTACCTGGTCTACGCACTCCTGCTACTCCTTATCCTCGTATCCCTGTTGCTGTGGCAAACTCCGCGGCTGATCCAGCGCTATCTGCCCGGCTGGCTGGCCGATCGCTACGGCATTCACCTCACACTTGGCGAGATCGATGTCAGCTTGCGCCACCCCGCTCTGGCCATCGGCCCCAGTGCACTGCTCGATGACCAGCAGCAACCGTTGGTCAGCTTCGCCCATCTGCAGGTAATCCCCGAGCTCAAAGCAAGCTGGCAGCAAAAACGCGTGGTACTAAGCGACGTCGAGCTGACCAGGCCGGTGGTGCTGGTGCAGCGGCTGAGTGACAAAAAGGGGGACATTCGGCTCAACCTGACCGATGCGCTGGCAACTCTGCTTGCACCGACCCCCTCAACAGAGCCGGAACAGGAAACCGCTCCCGTTATTGTCGATATCGCCCGGATTGCGCTGACCGATGGCCAGCTTGCCTATCTGGATAAACGCAAGGAGAGCGAACCCGGCTGGGTGCCCTCGCTCAAGCTCGATAAACTGACGCTGCAACTGGAGGGGCTGAGCACATCTGAAGGACACCTCACCGCCTACCAGCTGACTGCCACTCTCAACGGCAAGAGCCCGCTGAGTGCCCAAGGCAAGCTGGATATCACCAGCGGCATGGGTCAGGGCAAGGCAAGCCTCAAGCAACTCGATATCAAGCCCTTTGCCCCACTCTGGGCCCCCTATCTCAAGCTGGCGCTGACCCGGGGTAATGCCGGTGCAGAGGTTGAATATCAACTGAAAAACGGCAAGAAAGGGATCGAGTGGCAATTGTCCAAAGGCAAGCTGGCGCTAGACAACTGGCAAATGAAGCACGACAAGGGTGAGGATTTTGCCCGCTTCAGTCAGCTAGCCCTCGCTGAACTTGCTGTGGATGGCAACAAACAATCCCTGCATATCGGCAAAATTACCCTGCAACAGCCACATCTCAAGGCCACCCTCAATGAGCGGCAGGAGCTGGATCTGGCCGAACTATTGATCGATCAGCCACCAGCCAAGCCGAGCAAAGAGAAAAAAGAGAAACCGGCCCCCGCCAGCAAGCCATGGCAGTGGCAGATCAACCAGATCGCCATCAGCAAAGGGGATATCACCCTCACCGAAGCGAGCAGTGGCAAACCATTGGCACGACAGCTATCCGACCTGCAGCTGGCATTAGGCCCGCTGGGCAGCAAGAGCGAACAGCAGAGCAAAGTGGCGCTCTCGACCCGTTTCAACCAGAAGAGTCCCCTCGCCTTTGATGGCCAGCTGACCCTGGCCCCCTTTACCCTCGCTGGCGAGATAACCCAGCAGGCACTTCCTCTTGTGCTGGCCCAGCCCTATCTGAACGATCTGGTGCGGATCAAGGTGAAAGAGGGAGAGCTCAGCAGCAAAACCAAGCTGGCGCTGGCAACTACAGAGCAAGGGGAACTGGGCAAGCTGACACTGCAAGGGGGGCTCGATATCCATGCCCTCAAGGTGGTCGATCGGGCCGATAACCAGAGACTGCTAGAGATCAACGACCTGAAGCTGACCGGCCTCGATTACGACGGCATCAGCCAGAAGATGAAGATCAAGGATGTGGCGCTGACCAAGCCCTTCGCCCGCATCGAGATCAACGAAAATGGCGTCACCAATATCCAGCAACTGCTGCTGACCGCCCCTGCGCCAGCCAAGGGTAAAGCCGAAGTTTCCCAGAGCAAGAGCAACAAAGCGGCACCCGCATTTCAATTCACCATCGATGAGCTGCGCACCGAACAGGGCAACCTGCGCTTTGCCGACCGCAGCCTGAGCCAGGATTTCGTGGCTGATATCGCTTCGCTAGGCGGTCAGAGCCGCCATATCAGCAACATTCCGGGCCAGCGCTCCGAACTCTCCTTCAATGGCAAGGTGGATCGCTACGCCCCGGTGACCATCCGTGGCGGTACCAACCTGCTGGTCGCCGATCCGGTGCTCGACATTGCAGTCGCCTTCAACAATCTGGAGTTGACCACCTTTACCCCTTACTCGGGCACCTATGCCGGTTACGCCATCGACAAGGGGCAGCTTTCAGTGAAGCTGCACTACAAGCTGGAAGGCAAACGGCTGGAAGGGGACAACGACATCACCATCAAAAAATTGCAACTGGGTGAGAAGATCAAGAGTGAACAGGCCAAGGATCTGCCACTCGGTCTGGCCATCGCGCTGCTGAGCGATGCCAACGGTGTCATCCAGATGAACCTCAAGGTGAAGGGCAATCTTGACCAGCCTGACTTCAGCCTCGGCAACATCTTCTGGGATGTGCTTGGCAACACCCTGAGTAAGGCGATCACCTCCCCCTTCTCGTTGCTCGCCTCTCTGGCTGGCGGCAGTGAAGATCTCGACGAGATCACCTTTCTGCCGGGCGATCCGGATCTCACCCAGACCCAGCAAGAGAAGCTGACCAAGCTGGCGCAGGCCCTCAAGGATCGCCCCAAGCTCAGCATGAATATTCGCGGCAAGGTCAACTTCAATGAAGAGCGCCCTATCCTGCAACGGCAAAAACTGGAGCGGGCCCTCGCCAAACTCACCGGCAATCAGGTCGATCTCGATCTGCTGGAGCAGGATAAGGATATGCAAGACGCCCTGGCACAGGCCTATGAAGATCGCTTCGGAGAAGATCTGGGAGATCTCGCCGACCGCCTGCATCTTGATGAAAAGAGCGCTGCGCTGCGGGCTCAGGCGGTTGCCCTGCTGCAGGAGCAACAACTCATCACTGCCAAGTCCCTGCGCAATCTCGCCATGCGCCGGGCACAAAACACCAAGGAGTTTTTGGTGGATGCCCAGGGGATCACGCCAGAGCGGCTGTTTGTGCTGGACAGTCAGGTCAAGGAAGAGGATAAGGAGGCCAAAGTGGTACTGACACTGGATGAGTGAGCTTCTCCTCATCCGGTTCGCCTGCGCGTAATAAAAATACAAGCCCTCAACTATTTTGACACCTTTAGCTCACGAAATCGGCTGACCTGCTGAACAATTGGGCGTCAGTGCAAATAAATACGTAATTTTTTTACGGTTTAGTCCCTTCCCCCCCTTGCGGCGGTTTTACAAGCTGCCTAAAATCGCGCGTCTTTTTGTTAACCCCACCTCTATTTTTGGAGAACGCCACGTGAGCGAAAAATTGGCCAACCCTGCCCCCCTGGGTCTGATGGGTTTCGGTATGACCACCATTCTGCTGAACATCCATAACGCAGGTTTCTTCCCCATCAGTGCCATGATCCTGGCCATGGGCCTGTGCTATGGCGGCATTGCCCAGATCATCGCTGGCATCATGGAGTACAAGCGCGGCAACACCTTCGGTGTGACTGCCTTCACCTCCTATGGCCTGTTCTGGCTGAGCCTGGTTGTCCTGCTCGTCATGCCGACCATGGGTCTGGCCGAAGCGACTCCGCACGCCTACATGGGCTGGTACCTGCTGATGTGGGGTGTGTTCACCCTGTTCATGCTGATTGGTACCGTCAACTACCCGCGCGTGAAGCAGTTCGTGTTCGCATCCCTGACCGTGCTGTTCTTCCTGCTGGCCGCCCGTGATTTCACTGGCAGCACCCTGATCGGCACCATCGCCGGTTTCGAAGGCATCATCTGCGGCGCCAGCGCCATCTATCTGGCCATGGCTACCGTACTGAACGAACAGTATGGCCGCACTATCCTGCCGATCGGCGATCACAAGAAAGCTGCAGCAGTCCAGCTGAAAGCCGCCGCCTGATTGGCGCACGCTCAAGCTTGAAAAAAAGGCACCCTCGGGTGCCTTTTTGCTATCTGCCATCTTGTTAAGCGGGATTCACAACAGCATGCCCTCGCCATCACCGGCCAACAGGCGGGTCGGCGGAAAACGGCGCGCGGGATCCTGACCAAACAGCAGTGCCAGTTGGTGGTAAACCTCGGGATAGACACTGCGCAGGCGCAACGGGTCGGTAAAGAAGTGCTCGCAGCAGACCGCGAAGAACTCGGCCGGATGCTCGGCCGCATAGGGGTCGATGGCGGGAACCTCGCCCTGATCGAGTTGCTGGCAAAGCGCATCAAAAGCCACCTGAAATACCTGCTGCCACTCCTGCCGGCTCATATGTCCGGGCAGTGGCGGTGCACCATCCGCCTCGCCCCCCAGCATGTCTATCTTGTGGGCAAGCTCGTGGATCACCAGATTGAAGCCATCCCAGTCACCATCCAGCTGCAGCTCGCTCCAGGCCAATACAAGCGGCCCCTGGGGCCAGGACTCACCGGCGTTTTCCTCTTCCACCTCACTCACCAGCCCAAACTCATCCTGCACCTCCTGGCGCCGGGTCACAGGCTCGGGAATGATGATGATCTCGTGAAAACCGCGATACCAGTCAACGCCAAGATGCAGGATAGGCAGAGCCGCCTGCAGGGCCAGAATGGCTTGCTGGCGCTCGCTTAAGGTAACCCCAAGCTGGGTCAAGGTTTTGCGCTTGAGCAGCTGACGGCCCAGGCTTATCAGTGTTTGTTGCTCACTCTCGGTAAGCCCCTGCAAGATCGGCACAACAGCAAGCGCTCGTCGCCACAGCTCTTCCTCTTCTTCGCTCATTTTCACCGTGCCACGGCCACGAAACCAGTTGAACAATCCCAGCACGCACACTCCTTCTCTTTACAACAGTTTGACGAATCGTTTTGGCCGCTCCTGATATGCCTGCGCCAGATAGAAGCGGTGGGCATCTTCGCGTTTGATGCTGCTGGAAAGCTCCAGCTGACTGCATCCGGCTTCGCGAGCCTGACACTCGGCCTCGCACAATAACGCAGCACCAATACCCCCTCCCCTTGCACCATCATCGACGACCAGCGCCGAGATCAGGCCCCATGCAGGTGCAACATGCAGTGGTTGCAGCCAGTGCCATACCAGCACGCCAACCACCCTTTCAGCCTGTTCGGCCAGCAAGACGCGGGTGGCCACATCCAGCCCCAACAGACGTGGCAGCAGCTCATCAGCCTCTGCAGCATACCCTAGTTGGGTAAAGAGGTGGGCCATGGCAGTGGCATCCGATGGTAAAGGAGCGCGGATAACGAGTGGAACAGGGAACATTTGCATGATTGGCCTTTTGTTTGCTAACGAGATCCTGGCTGTTCCAGCAGACGCAGATCAGCATGGTAGCGGGTCTCTCTGGTCACAGAAAATAGCGCATGCCATTATCGCACCTCAGTTGTCAATTCACAAAATTGCAACAACGCAACATTTTTCGCTGGGAAGCGCCGGAACAACTCGATATGTTACAGCCCATGCATGGCGCACTATCGTGCCCTGCCGAACACTTCACCACAGCGTCAAACTGTTAATTCATTTGTTAACAATTGGCGTAACACAATGACAGCGAGCGAGACAGAGATCTCGCCGGAAGTACAACACAAAACAACAAAGGAGTTGTTGTAGATGAATGAGATCGTCAATGCCATCAACGGTGTGATCTGGAGCCCTGCGCTCATCTATCTGTGCCTGGGGGTAGGCCTCTACTTCTCAGTACGCAGCCGCTTTTTGCAACTGCGCCATATGGCCGAAATGGTCCGGCTGATGTTTGATGGCAAGAGCACGGATGCGGGGGTCTCCTCCTTCCAGGCGCTGGCCATGACCCTCGCCGGTCGCGTCGGCACCGGCAACATTGCCGGTGTTGCCACCGCCATTACCTTCGGTGGCCCGGGCGCCATGTTCTGGATGTGGATGGTCGCCTTCCTCGGCTCCAGCTCCGCCTTCGTGGAGTCCACCCTGGGTCAGGTCTACAAGGAGAAGATCAACGGCGAATACCGCGGCGGGCCTGCCTTCTACATCGAGAAAGGGCTTGGCATGAAGTGGTATGCCTGGACCTTTGCCATCGCCACCATCTTCGCCTGCGGTGTACTGCTGCCGGGCGTGCAAGCCAACTCCATCGGCGCCAGTCTGCAGACTGCGTTTGATATCGATCCGAACGTGACTGCGGCCGGTCTGGCACTGCTGCTCGGCTTCATCATCTTCGGTGGCGTCAAGCGCA
This sequence comes from Aeromonas sp. FDAARGOS 1410, assembly GCF_019048745.1. NCBI lineage: Bacteria > Pseudomonadati > Pseudomonadota > Gammaproteobacteria > Aeromonadales > Aeromonadaceae > Aeromonas > Aeromonas sp. FDAARGOS 1410. Next base: position 2,986,089 of record NZ_CP077401.1, read on the forward strand.
TCGCCAACTTTGCCAGTACCGTAGTGCCCTTTATGGCGCTCGGCTACATCATCGTGGCCTGCGTCATCATCGCCCTCAACATTCATGCCCTGCCGGGCGTGATCATGCTGATCTGGAAAAGCGCCTTCGGTTTTGATGCCGGCTTTGGCGCCATTCTGGGTCTGGCCATCATGTGGGGGGTCAAGCGCGGTGTCTACTCCAACGAAGCGGGTCAGGGTACCGGGCCGCACGCCTCCTCTGCTGCCGCAGTAAGCCACCCGGCCAAACAGGGTCTGGTGCAGGCGTTCTCCGTCTACATCGACACCCTGTTCGTCTGCTCGGCCACCGGCTTTATGCTGCTCATCACCGGCCTCTACAACGTGCAGGGACCGGATGGCGCAGCCCTCTACACCGGCATCGCCGGCGTGGCTGCAGGCCCGGGTTATGTGCAGACCGCCATGGAAAGCATGATGCCGGGCTTTGGCAGCATGTTCGTGGCCATCGCGCTGTTCTTCTTCGCGTTCACCACCATCGTCGCCTACTACTACATCGCCGAAACCAACATCGCCTACATCAACCGCAAGGTGAACCGTCCCTGGCTGACTTTTGTGCTCAAACTGACCCTGATGGCCTCTACCGTCTACGGTACCGTCAAGACCGCCGAGCTCGCCTGGGGCATGGGTGATATCGGGGTAGGTCTGATGGCCTGGCTCAACATCATCGCCATCCTGCTGCTGCAAAAGACCGCCTTTGCCTGTCTGCGCGACTATGAAGCGCAGCAAGCCAAAGGGCTGGATCCGGTGTTCCACCCGGAGAAACTCGGTATCAAGAACGCCGACTACTGGGCTGGCCATCGCTCCGAAGACAACCTGGAGCAGGAGAAATCCGGTCACCCCTTCGAGCCGGATCTGGATCGCAAGATCTCCTGATGCCAGCAACTAGAACACGTATAAAAAATGGCAGCCTCGGCTGCCATTTTCTTTTCCTGTTGTTCCACCTCAGAGTGCGTTGCGCCGTGGCCCGAAGGGCAGCCGCCAGCGAAACAGGCTGTTGAAGGTGGCGCGCCACTGATTGGGGCGTCCCAAAATCTGCTTCTGCAACCGGGTCTCTTCTTTCAGCATTGCCTCGTCACTGCGGGCCCAGGCCTGACTGTAGAGCTGCTTGATCCCCGCCAGTGCATCCGGCGACTTGGTGATGAGGGTACGGGCAAACTCCCGCGCCTCCACCAGCGGATCGGTGCAGACCCTGCTCACCATCCCGAGGGATTTCGCCTCGACTGCATCCAGCTCGCGCCCGCTCATGGCCAACTCCATGGCGGTATCCAGACCCATCAGGTTGCGCATGGTGACGCTGCCGCTCATGTCGGGGATGATGCCCCACTTGATCTCCATCACCGAGAAACGGCAATCGGGGGTGCTAAACCGAAAATCGGCGCCAAGGGCGATCTGCAAGCCACCACCAAAACAGACTCCCTGAGTGACCGCAATCACCGGCACCGGCAGCTGGTGCCAACCATAGGCGACCCGCTGGGCCAGATTGGTCGCCTCGTCCGCCTCGCGCTTGAGAATATCGAGGGCGGCGACCGGCTGGCGCAGCATCGATTTCACATCCAGTCCAGCGCAAAACGCGCGCCCTTCGCCATGCAGGATCACCGCTCGCAATCCCTTCAGCTGAGCAAGTTGCGTCAGCGTCTCATCGATAGCGCTGAACATGGCCCTGTCCAGCGCATTGAGCTTCTCTCCCCGCGACAGCACCACTTCAGCGATGCCGTCGTGGACCTCGCACTTGACCCTTGGTTTTTCCATCTCCGCTGTCCTCTCCTTGATCCCGATAATGAACACACTGGTCATACCACCAAGTTATCAGAGTGTGAACAGACGGTACAGCTGAGACTAAAGTCGGCTGGTCGGCGCGGTTCCCCTTTGTCACACTGGGCACAAGGGGTGCCCTATCCCGCCCGAGGACGCCGTCATGTCAATTCTGTTCAATTTTGCCAGACCACCGTTTGACCGGCTGGATGCAGAGGCGCGTGAACAGCTCGCCCGCCACCTCTCGCTCTGCTACTTTCGCGCTGGCGATACTCTGCTCAACGCGGGAGAGGAACCTCCCGGGCTCTATCTCGTCATCAAGGGGGCGGTGGAAGAGTCGGCCCCCCACCACCAGTTTGGTGACTATGGCGTCGACGATCTGTTCGATGTGCGCGCCCAATTTGACGGTCGCTGCCGCCATACTTTTACTGCGCTGGAAGACACCCTCTGCCAGCTCATCCCCCGCTCGGCCTTTCTCTCTCTCTGCGAACAAGATTCGCAGTTTGCCAGCTACTTCACCGCCAATCTGGCTGAGCGCCAGCGTCAGCAGGAGCAGCGCGAACAGCTGGGACAGAAGAATCTGGCAGAATTTATCCTGACCCGCATCGAACCCGGTCATTTGCAAGCGCCGCTTATCGTCGACAGCAGGCTGTCACTGCTGGCAGCGACCGAAGCCATGGTGAGCCAGGGGACAGATTGTCTGCTCTACCCCGCCCACGACGGCTCGCTCACGCTGGCCACCCGCAAGACCCTGCTCCACGCCCTGACCCTCAAGGGATTGCCACTGACGGCGCCCCTCTCGGTACTGACCCCCACGCCGCTCATCGGTCTGCCACTGGAGAGCTATCTGTTTGATGCCCTGCTGCTGATGACCCGTCATCGCATCAAGCGATTGGTGATCTGGCAGGGCAACGAGGTGGCGGGGATCCTGCAGCTGACCCAGGTGCTGGGACTCTTCTCTACCCACTCCCACGTACTGACCTTGCGTATCGCCCGCGCCGACACTCTGCCCGCGCTGGAAGCGGTCGCCCGCGAACAACAACAGCTGACCCGTTCGCTGTTTGCCCAGGGTATCCACACCGCCTTTTTGATGAAGCTCATCGCCACCATTAACGAGCAACTGATCGCCAAGGCCTTTGCTCTGGTGATCCCGCCCGAGGTGCAAGAGAAGGTCTGTCTGCTGATGCTGGGCTCGGAGGGGCGTGGCGAGCAGATCCTCAAAACCGATCAGGATAATGCCCTGATCCTGCCGGAAGCGCTGGCGTGGCCCACCCAGGCAGCCGATCTGGCCGAATTCAGCGCCCTGCTGGAGCGCCTCGGCTACCCGCTCTGCCCCGGCCAAGTCATGGTGAATAATCCGGCCTGGGTAAAAACCGGCGATGAGTGGCAAAGCGCCATTGCCAGCGCCTGCACCACGGCCAGTGAGGAGGAGCTGCTCTGGCTGGCCACCCTGGCTGACGCCCACCCCATCGCCGGAGATCGTCAACTCCATCTGCCTGTTGCCAGAGCGCTGCGCGAGCAGCTGGCCGAGCGGCGAGATCTGCTGGCAGAGATGGTGCGACCGGCGGTGGCCTTTCACGCCCCCCTTACCCTGTTTGGCCGGCTTGAGCAGCGCCCCGAAGGGCTTGATCTCAAGCGCGGCGGCCTGTTCCCGCTGGTCCATGGCATCCGGATGCTGGCCCTTGAAGCAGGCATTCTGGAGACCTCAACCCTGGGGCGCATCGATGCGCTGGTAGCGGCCGAGCGGCTCAGCACCAGCTTTGGCACCAACCTGGCTGAAGCGTTTCGGCTCTTTATCCGGCTGAGGCTACGCAGCCAGCTCAAGGGAGGCAATAGTCGGGTACAGGTCAGCGAGCTTAGCCACAGCGAACGGGATCTGCTGCGTCAGGCACTGCATCAGGTGAAGAAATTCCAGCAGTGGCTCACCTTGCACTTTCGTCTGAGGCAGTAGCCATGTTGAGCCATCTTCGCCGCATCTGGTATGGCCGGGATTTCCGGCAAGGGGAGTTCTCCAGGCTATTCCTGCCCACTCCCGATGATGAGCTGGTCGCCCTCGATTTCGAGACCACCAACCTTGATCCCGAGCAAGCCGAGATCGTCTCTATCGGTGCGGTGCGCATCCAGGGCAATCGGCTGCTGACCGGCGAGGCCCTCACCATCAAGGTGCAAGCGCCCGCCACACTGAGCGAGCAGTCGGTGGTGATCCACGGTCTGCGCCATCAGGACCTGCAACAGGGTATGACGCTGGAAGCCGCGCTGCGCCTGCTGCTCGACTTTATAGGCCCGCGCGAACTGGTGGGTTATCACATCGCCTATGACCTGCGTATTCTCAACCTGGCTTGCCGTAAATTGTGGGGGTTGACCTTGCCACAACGAGGCATAGAGGTGAGCCAGCTCTATCACGATCACCTCTATCGTCGCTATCCGGATGCCGTTATCGATCTTCATCTGGAGGCGATCTGCCGCCATCTGGCGCTGCCTGCCCTGCCCGCTCACGATGCACTGGCCGACTCCACCACGGCAGCACTTGTCTATCTCTGCCTGACCCGAGGCTCGCCGCTGACTTATCCCAAAGTCTAATTGTCGAAAAATAACATTTAATTCACATTTCACTTACATGAGCAGGTTGCCTGCTCGTCGGGGTTACCCCATCCACCGCTGACACTCATATGTCATGGAGAACTGCAATGGAACAGCAAAGCTATCTGAGGATCCAGCAAGATCCCACCTTCCAGGAGCTGGTCGCCAAGCGCCAGCGTTTTGCCTGGGCCCTCTCGGCTCTGATGCTGGGACTCTACCTGGCGTTTATTCTGCTCATCGCCTTTGATCCCGGTTGGCTCGGTACCCCGCTCAGCGAGGGGTCGACCATTACCCGAGGCATCCCGGTCGGAGTGGGGCTGATCCTCTCCTCTTTCGTGCTGACCGGCGTCTATGTGTTTCGTGCCAACGGCGAGTTTGACGAGCTGAACCAGAAGATCCTCAAGGGAGTGAAAAAATGAAAGGCAAACTCTTGTTGTTGGCCTCACTGGCCTCTTCACCCCTGCTGGCCGCCGATGCGATAAGTGGCGAGGTACACCGCCAGCCCCTCAATATCTCGGCCATTCTGATGTTTGTGGTCTTCGTAGCCGCCACCCTGTTCATCACCTACTGGGCCTCCAAGCGCAACCGCTCGGCCTCTGACTACTATGCAGCGGGTGGCCGCATCACCGGCTTCCAGAATGGCCTGGCCATCGCCGGTGACTACATGTCCGCCGCCTCCTTCCTCGGGATCTCGGCGCTGGTCTACACCTCTGGCTATGATGGCCTCATCTACTCCATCGGCTTTCTGGTGGGCTGGCCCATCATTCTGTTCCTGATCGCGGAGCGGCTGCGCAACCTCGGCAAATATACCTTCGCCGATGTTGCCTCCTACCGCCTCAAGCAGACCGAGGTGCGCACCCTCTCCGCCTGCGGCTCGCTGGTGGTGGTCGCCCTCTACCTCATCGCCCAGATGGTCGGTGCCGGCAAGCTGATCGAACTGCTGTTCGGCCTGCAATACCATGTGGCCGTGGTACTGGTCGGTATCCTGATGGTGCTCTACGTGCTGTTTGGCGGCATGCTGGCCACCACCTGGGTGCAGATCATCAAGGCGGTGATGCTGCTCTCCGGTGCCAGTTTCATGGCCATCATGGTGATGAAATCGGTCAACTTCGACATCGGCACCCTCTTTAGCGAAGCGGTGAAGGTACACGAGAAAGGGATCGCCATCATGAGCCCGGGTGGTCTGGTCGCTGACCCCATCTCCGCCATCTCGCTCGGTCTGGCACTGATGTTCGGCACCGCCGGCCTGCCTCACATCCTGATGCGTTTCTTCACCGTGAGCGACGCCAAGGAAGCGCGCAAGAGCGTCTTCTTCGCCACCGGCTTTATCGGTTACTTCTACATTCTCACCTTTATCATCGGCTTTGGCGCCATCCTGCTGGTCAGCACCAACCCGGCCTTCAAGGATGCCACCGGCGCCCTGCTGGGCGGCACCAACATGGCTGCGATCCATCTGGCCAATGCCGTGGGTGGCAGCCTGTTCCTCGGCTTCATCTCCGCCGTGGCGTTTGCCACCATCCTGGCTGTGGTAGCAGGCCTGACCCTAGCCGGTGCCTCTGCGGTCTCCCACGACCTCTACGCCAACGTAATCAAGCATGGCAAGGCCAACGAGGCGGACGAGCTGCGGGTCTCCAAGCTCACTACCGTAGTACTGGGTGTGGTCGCCATCGGCCTTGGCATCCTGTTCGAGAAGCAGAACATCGCCTTCATGGTGGGTCTGGCCTTCTCCATCGCTGCCAGCTGCAACTTCCCGGTGCTGTTCCTCTCCATGTTCTGGTCACGCCTGACCACCCGCGGCGCCGTCTACGGCGGCTGGCTGGGGCTGGCGAGCGCAGTCACCCTGATGGTGCTGGGCCCGACCGTGTGGGTGAAGGTGCTGGGTCATGCCCAGGCCATCTTCCCCTACGAGTACCCGGCGCTCTTCTCCATGGGGCTGGCGTTTGTCGGGATCTGGTTCTTCTCCATCACCGACAGCTCCCAGAGCGCGGCTGACGAGCATGCCAAGTTCCTGCCACAGTTCGTCCGCTCCCAGACCGGGCTGGGCGCCTCCGGTGCCACTTCCCACTAACGGGTAGCCATCACGCAAAAGCCGGCTTCATGCCGGCTTTTTTATTACCCGTCAACCGGCTACGCACCCAACTTGCCCCGATCAAGATCACAGTTCTTGCTAAACCTTTTGGGGGATCTGTGCCATAATGCGCGCCATTTGACAGATCAACCGGGACATTCCAGTGCTTTCGAGTAACAACATCACCATGCAGTTCGGCGCCAAGCCGCTGTTTGAGAACATCAACGTCAAGTTTGGCGGCGGCAACCGCTATGGCCTTATCGGCGCCAACGGCTGTGGCAAGTCCACCTTCATGAAGATCCTCGGTGGTGATCTGGAGCCCACTGGCGGTAATGTGAGCCTGGACGTCAACGAGCGCATCGGTAAGCTGCGTCAGGATCAGTTCGCCTACGAAGAGATGCGCGTACTGGACGTGGTCATGATGGGCCACACCGAGCTGTGGGCAGCCATCGCCGAGCGCGATGCCATCTACGCCAACCTCGAAGCCACCGACGAAGACTATATGAAGGCCGCCGAGCTGGAAGGTCTAGTCGCCGAATATGACGGCTACACCGCCGAAGCGCGCGCAGGCGAGCTACTGCTGGGTGTCGGCATTCCGCTCGAGCAGCACAACGGTCCGATGAGCGAAGTGGCGCCGGGCTGGAAACTGCGGGTGCTGCTGGCACAGGCGCTGTTCTCCAACCCTGACATCCTGTTGCTGGACGAACCGACCAACAACCTGGACATCAACACCATTCGCTGGCTGGAGCAGGTGCTCAACGATCGTGAAAGCACCATGATCATCATCTCTCACGACCGTCACTTCCTGAACTCCGTCTGTACCCACATGGCTGATCTGGACTACGGCGAGCTGCGCGTCTACCCGGGCAACTACGACGACTATATGCTGGCCGCCACCCAGGCGCGCGAGCGTCTGCTGGCCGACAACGCCAAGAAGAAGGCCCAGATCGCCGATCTGCAATCCTTCGTCTCCCGTTTCAGCGCCAACGCCTCCAAGTCCCGTCAGGCGACCTCCCGTCTCAAGCAGATCGACAAGATCAAGATTGAGGACGTCAAGGTCTCCAGCCGCCAGAACCCCTTCATCCGCTTCGAGCAGGACAAAAAGCTCTATCGCAACATCCTGGAAGTGGAAGGTGTATCCAAGGGTTATGGCGACGGTCCCCTGTTCAAGGGCCTCAACATGATGATGGAAGTGGGCGAGAAGGTAGCCATTCTGGGTACCAACGGTATCGGTAAATCCACTCTGATCAAAACCCTTGTCGGCGCACTGGCTCCGGACACCGGCACCATCAAGTGGTCCGAGAACGCCCAGATCGGTTACTACGCCCAGGATCACGCCGAAGACTTCGACACCGACCTCAACGTGTTCGACTGGATGGCCCAGTGGAAACAGGAGAACGAAGACGAGCAGGCTGTACGCTCCATACTGGGCCGTCTGCTCTTCTCTCAGGACGACATCAAGAAGCCGGTCAAGGTGCTCTCCGGTGGTGAACAGGGTCGCATGCTGTTCGGCAAGCTGATGATGCAGCGCCCCAACATCCTGATCATGGATGAACCGACCAACCACCTGGACATGGAATCCATCGAATCCTTGAACATGGCACTGGAGCTCTATCAGGGGACCCTGATCTTCGTCTCCCACGACCGCGAATTCGTCTCCTCTCTGGCGACCCGCATCCTGGAGCTGACCGAAGATGGTATCCGCGACTTCGGCGGTACCTACGAGGATTACCTGCGCACTCAGGGCGTGGTATAACCTCTGCCCTACGCAAGCTCGCAATGAAAAACCGGCACTCAGGTGCCGGTTTTTTTATATCCCATGTTTATGGCGACTGATATGGCTTACGGCTGCGCAGCGATCACAGAGAGCAGGAAGCAGGAAGCAGGAAGCAGGGCTTGATTATTCACCTCACCCACAGATAAAAAAACGGCTCCATAAAGGAGCCGTTTTCACTGGATTGAACTGACGATTACTCGACAGTCGCTTCCACGCTGGTGAAGTACTCGATCTTGGCCGCTTTGCGCAACTCGTCGATCAGAGACTTGTAATCCACCTGTGCTTTGCCCTGACCCAGCTGACCTTGCAGCATGGCAACCATCTTGGAAGGCTCGGCAGGTACGTTCACCTTGTCCAGCGCAACCACGACGCGGTCACCGTTGCTCTCGGCAACCAGTGCCACGCTCGGCTTGCCATCCTTGGGATGGGGCAGCGTGAAGGCTTCGGTCACCAGATTCTGATCCATCTCGCGATCGAAACGTGACACCCCTTTGTGGGTTTGTACCTTCAGACCCAGCGCAGCCAGATCGCCATCGATACTCTTGCCAGCCTTGAGCTTGTCCAGCAGGCCCTGGGCCTTTCCACGAGCCACTTCACCGGCCTTGTCATGCTTGATGGCGGCAATCACCAGCTCTTTCACCTCGGCCAGCGGCTTGACCGCTTTGGGCTTGTGACCGGTGATGTGCAGCACCAGCGCCTTGCCGTCAGCCAGCTCGATCACATCGGAGTTGGTGTTGTCATCACGCAGTTGCTCGGAGAACGCCACGGAGAGAACCTTGGGATCGTTAAGCGGAGCAGGAGCAGAACCCTGACTGAAGTAGTCGGAGGATTGCACCTTCAGACCCATGGCCTCGGCAGTCATGTCCAGCGAGTCCGGGTTTTCGAAGCTGTTGTCAGCCATCTTCTGCTGCTCGGCAAAGAAGCGCTCTTTGGCCTTGTCGCTCTGCAGACGGTTGATGGTCTCTTCCTTCACATCGGCAAACGGCTTGGTCTGAGCTGGCTCAACACCCAGCAGCTTGATGATGTGGAAACCGAACGGGCTCTTGACGACGGCGGAGAGATCGCCCGCCTTGCTCAGAGCAAAGGCCGCTTTCTCGAAGGACGGATCCATCACCCCCTTCTCGAACCAGTCCAGCTCGCCGCCTTTTTTGGCGGAGAAGGTATCAGAGGAGTCGGCCTTGGCCAGCGCGGCAAAATCATCGCCCGCCTTGGCTTTGGCCAACACGGCTTCTGCTTTCTGCTCGGCCGCTTTCTCATCCTTGCCGAACGGGATCAGGATATGGGCAACATGACGACGCTCTGGACGCTGGAACAGGTCCTGATGCTGGTCGTAGTAATCCTGGGCATCCTGTTCGGTGACCTTGATATCCTTGGCGAGGTTGGTCGCATCCAGCAGCAGGTAGTCTACTTTCACCTGCTCGTCATTCATGAAGTGAGCGCCATTGGCCTTGTAGTACTGCTCCAGCTCGTTGTCGGAAACCTGTACGTCAGCCACGTAGTTGGCAGCCGCCAGACGCACCAGACGCAGATCGCGAGTCTGGTTGTAGAGCTTGTCGAGCTGCTCGGCTTCACCCTTGAGGGAGAACTCGGTACCCAGCAGGGCACTCATCAGCTGTTGGCGCACCATGTCCTGGCGCAGGGAGTCGCGGAACATTTCGGGAGTCATGCCGGCACGACGGATCAGCTGCAGGTAGCGATCATTGTTGAACTTGCCGTTCTCTGCAAACTCGGGCATGGCAACGATGGCCTGTTTGATCTGCTCATCGCTGACCCGCAGACCCAGCTCGCGAGCCTTGCTGTCCAGCAGCGCCTGATCGATCAGGCGATCCAGCACACCGCGGCGGAACTGTTTCATGTAATCAGGGTTCGCGGCCAGCTGGCTGAATGCCTCTCCCATCTGGGATTCCATGCGGGCGCGCTCGTTGCGGTAGGCATTCTCCAGTGCGGCTGCACTGATATCTGTGCCGTTGACAGTGGCGGGGGCGGTACGGGCCGGACCATTCAGGTAACTACCAACACCAGCCAAAGCAAAGGAGAGGATGATCAGGCCCAAGATAACCTTGGCTACCTTGCCTTGCGCCCCTTCGCGTAGTTTATCCAACATCATGTTTGTACTTATGCTCCCGAACTCGATGGGCGTAAATAATGAAAAGGCGCACCGATTGCGATGCGCCTTGGTCAATCAGTATGAGAGAGGACTCTCTAACCTGTCTGGTCTGCGACCAAGGACGGTAGCCGACATATCATCGGCGCCCGACTTAGTTGACCGCGTCTTTCAGGGCCTTACCGGCTTTGAAGGCAGGAACTTTACCAGCAGCGATTTCGATGGTCGCGCCAGTTTGCGGGTTACGGCCAGAACGGGCAGCACGCTCGCGTACAGCGAAAGTACCGAAACCAACCAGAGCAACCTGGTCACCCTCTTTCAGAGCTTCACCTACAGCGTCAATGAAGGCATCCAACGCACGGCCGGCAGCAGCCTTGGAGATATCAGCACCGTCTGCAATCTTGTCAATCAGTTGAGATTTATTCACTCTTATATTCCCCTTTTATCGAACACCGCTGCGGCGCTGATTTCCCTGGCCACAACAAGTGGAGGTTTTATAGCAAGCCTCCTGACCAGTTGCAAGTGACAATCTGGCGCAAACCCGCGCCACACAACGCATTGCGACTTATCACGAGAACCCGATCGGTGGTCAAGGCTACTTCCGTTATGGGATGCATGCAAGCCTTAACCACCCCCCGAATGCGCCAAATTTGCGGCGCATCAAAATTTACACGACAGAAACGCGCTCAAACCCTTGCGGATTGTCCTGCAACGCCAGTTCCAGCACCTCGTCTATCCAGCGAACGGGATAGATTTCAAGGTCTTGTTTGACGTTTGCCGGGATCTCCTCGAGGTCACGTTCGTTCTCTTTCGGGATCAGCACACGCTTGATACCACCACGGTGAGCAGCCAGCAGTTTCTCTTTGAGACCACCGATGGGCAGCACTTCACCACGCAAGGTGATTTCACCTGTCATGGCCACATCAGCACGAACCGGATTACCGGTCAAGCTGGAGACCAGCGCAGTACACATGGCGATACCGGCGCTCGGGCCATCTTTCGGGGTTGCCCCTTCCGGTACGTGCACGTGAATGTCACGCTTCTCATAGAAGTCGGCGTTGATGCGCAGCTTCTCGGCACGGGCTCGAACGACGGTCATGGCAGCCTGGATAGACTCCTGCATCACATCACCCAAAGAACCGGTGTAAGTGAGCTTGCCCTTGCCCGGCATGTTGGTGGTCTCGATGGTGAGCAGATCGCCCCCCACCTCGGTCCACGCCAGACCACATACCTGACCAATCTGGTTCTGGTCGGTGGCCTTGCCGTAATCGAAGCGCTGCACCCCGAGGAACTCCTTGAGGTTCTCCTGATTGACCTGAACATGCTTGATGCTCTTGTCCAGCAGAATGCGCTTGACCGCTTTGCGACAGATCTTGGAGATTTCGCGCTCCAGACTCCGTACCCCGGCTTCACGGGTGTAGTAACGGATCACCCCGACCAGCGCCGAATCCTCGATGGTGATCTCGGAGGCTTTCAGGCCGTTGCGCTGGATCTGCTTGGCAACCAGATGCTGCTTGGCAATGTTGAGCTTCTCATCTTCGGTGTAACCGGAGAGACGGATCACTTCCATCCGGTCCAGCAGGGGACCCGGGATGTTCATGGAGTTGGAGGTGGCCACGAACATCACGTCCGACAGGTCATAATCCACTTCCAGGTAGTGATCGTTGAAGCTGTTGTTCTGCTCGGGATCGAGTACCTCCAGCAGAGCGGAAGCAGGATCACCACGCATGTCCGAGCTCATCTTGTCGATTTCGTCGAGCAGGAACAGCGGGTTCTTCACGCCAACTTTCGCCATCTTCTGGATGAGCTTGCCTGGCATGGAACCGATGTAGGTACGACGGTGACCGCGGATCTCCGCTTCATCACGCACCCCACCGAGGGCCATCCGCACATATTTGCGGCCGGTCGCCTTGGCGATGGATTGGCCCAGCGAGGTCTTGCCCACACCGGGAGGGCCAACCAGACAGAGGATCGGGCCCTTGAGCTTATTGACGCGCGCCTGCACCGCCAGATATTCGAGGATGCGATCCTTGACCTTCTCAAGACCATAGTGGTCGGCATCCAGCACCTCTTGCGCCTTGCCCAGGTCTTTCTTGACCTTGGAGCGCGCCTTCCACGGCACCTGTACCATCCAGTCCACATAGCTGCGAACCACGGTAGCCTCGGCAGACATGGGAGACATCATCTTCAGCTTGGCAAGCTCGGCCTGGGCCTTTTCACGGGCATCTTCCGGCATGCCAGCCTCTTCAATCTTGCGATTGAGGGCTTCAAACTCATCCGGGCTATCTTCCAGCTCACCCAGCTCTTTCTGGATGGCCTTCATCTGCTCGTTGAGGTAATACTCGCGCTGGCTCTTTTCCATCTGCTTTTTGACGCGGGTACGGATGCGCTTCTCGACCTGCAGCAGGTCAATTTCCGACTCCATCATCGCCATCAGGAATTCGATGCGCTCGGAGACAGAGACAATCTCCAGCACCTTCTGTTTGTCTTCCAGCTTGAGCGGCATGTGAGCGGCCATGGTATCGGCCAGACGCGCAGCATCGTCGATCGCCGAAATCGAGGTGAGTACCTCGGGCGGGATCTTCTTGTTGAGCTTGATGTAACCTTCAAACTGGCCGATGGCGGAGCGAACCAGAACTTCCTGATCCTTGTCGTCAATGGCCTTGGAGGAGATGTACTGGGCCTCGCAGACAAAGAAGTCCTTGTCGTCGATCATCCGCTCCAGGCGAGCACGCTGCCCACCCTCTACCAGCACCTTGACGGTGCCATCCGGCAGTTTGAGCATCTGCAGAATATTGGCCACTGTCCCGACGGTGAAGATCTCCTCCACGGTCGGCTCATCGGTTGACGCATCCTTCTGGGCCACCAGCAGAACTTTCTTGTCCTGCTCCATGGCCGCTTCCAGACAGCGAATGGATTTTTCCCGCCCCACAAAGAGTGGAATGACCATGTGGGGATAAACCACCACGTCACGAAGAGGCAGGACGGGAATCTCGATGCGTTCTGAACGCTCTAGGTTCATATATGTCCTCTCGGCTTGTTATACCGTTGGCAAAGCGCTTGGCTGAGTATATGGGGGCGCTCCAACGAGATTCAATCGTCTAAACCGCAAAAAGCATGAAAGGGGCAAAAAGCCCCTTCCATTTGATTAAAAATCAGACTGTTACTCTGATGCGGCAGCTTGAGTCTCGGGATTTTCGTAGATCATCAAGGGCGCGGAGTCCCCTTTGATCACGGTCTCGTCGATCACCACCTTGCTGACCCCTTCTAAGGAAGGCAGGTCATACATGGTATCGAGCAGCACGGCTTCCACGATGGAACGCAGACCACGAGCACCGGTTTTACGCTCCATCGCCTTGCGGGCAATGGCGTGCAGCGCATCTTCACGGAACTCCAGCTCAACCCCTTCCAGATCGAACAGCGCGGCATACTGCTTGGTCAGCGCGTTTTTCGGCTCTTGCAGGATCTGGATGAGCGCAGCCTCGTCCAGTTCGGTCAGGGTAGCCACCACCGGCAGACGGCCGATGAACTCGGGGATCAGACCGTACTTGATCAGATCTTCCGGCTCCACCTTGGCGAAGGTTTCGCTCAAGGAGGCCTTGGCATCCTTGGACTTCACCTCGGCGCCAAAACCGATACCGGTTCCCTTGACGGAACGCTGCTCGATCACCTTGTCCAGACCGGCAAAGGCACCACCACAGATGAAGAGGATCTTGGAGGTATCAACCTGCAAGAACTCTTGCTGCGGATGCTTGCGACCACCTTGCGGCGGCACGGAAGCGATGGTCCCTTCAATCAGCTTGAGCAGGGCCTGCTGTACCCCTTCCCCGGAGACATCGCGGGTAATGGAGGGGTTGTCCGACTTGCGGGAGATCTTGTCGATCTCGTCGATGTAGACGATGCCACGCTGGGCCTTCTCCACGTCGTAGTCGCACTTTTGCAGCAGCTTCTGGATGATGTTTTCCACGTCCTCGCCCACATAACCGGCTTCGGTCAGGGTGGTCGCATCGGCCATGGTAAACGGCACATCCAGCAGGCGAGCCAGGGTCTCGGCCAGCAGGGTCTTGCCGCTACCGGTCGGGCCAATCAGCAGAATGTTGGACTTGCCCAGCTCCACACCACTGTTTTCGCCGCTGTTGCGCAGGCGCTTGTAGTGGTTGTAGACGGCAACGGCCAACACCTTCTTGGCGTACTCCTGCCCGATCACATAGTCATCGAGATGAGCGCGGATCTGATGAGGGGTCGGCAGCTCGTTACCATCGCGCTTGGGAGAGATCTCGCGGATCTCCTCGCGGATGATGTCGTTGCACAGCTCGACACACTCATCACATATGTAGACGGAAGGGCCAGCGATCAGCTTACGCACTTCATGCTGGCTTTTGCCGCAAAAAGAGCAGTAGAGCAGCTTATCACCCTCACCCTTGCGTTTTTCTGTCATTCAGCAACCTCGTTTTATCAATAGAGGATGGATCGGCCTGTTGAGTTTACAACAGACCGGGACACCCTGCTCAGCCGCGCTGAGTCAAGACACCGTCGACCAGACCGTAAGCGACTGCCTGCTCGGCAGACATGAAGTTGTCGCGGTCGGTGTCGCGTTCGATGGTAGCCATATCCTGACCGGTATGGAAAGCCAAACGCTCGTTCAGGGTATTTTTGATCTTCAGGATCTCCTGGGCGTGGATCTGGATATCAGATGCCTGGCCCTGGAAACCGCCCAGCGGCTGGTGGATCATCACGCGGGCATTGGGCAGGCAGAAACGCTTGCCCTTGGCACCACCAGCCAGCAGGAAGGCGCCCATGGAGCAGGCCTGCCCCATGCAGACGGTGCTCACGTCCGGCTTGATGAACTGCATGGTGTCATAGATGGACATGCCGGCAGTCACGGAGCCGCCCGGAGAGTTGATGTAGATGTAGATGTCCTTGTCCGGGTTCTCGGACTCGAGGAACAGCAACTGGGCAACCACCAGATTGGCCATGTGATCTTCAACCTGACCGGTCAGGAAGATCACCCGCTCTTTCAGCAGACGGGAGTAAATATCGTAGGAACGCTCACCCTTGGCAGTCTGTTCGACTACGATGGGGACCAGCGCATTGCTGGGAGAATCGGTCACATCGTTATAGTTCTTGTACATAAGGCATTGTCCCTAAAATAAAATGGCCCGAGTGGAGATCACACGAGCCATTATACTTAACAGTCTTGACCTTAAGTCAAATGTTCTTAGGCAGCGGCGCCAGACTTGTTGATCACTTCGTCAAAGGCAACTTCTTTTTCGGTCACTTGCGCTTTGGAGAGGATCAGGTCGATAGCTTGATCTTCGATGGCCAGGTTACGAACGCCGTTCAGCATCTGTTCGTTCTTCTGGTAGTACTCGATCACTTCTTTCGGATCTTCGTACGCAGTGGCCATGGATTCGATGATGCTGGTCACGCGAGCATCATCAGCCTTGATTTCGTTGGTGCGGATCACATCGCCCAGCAGCAGACCTACGCGTACACGACGCTCGGCCTGAGCCTGGAACAGCTCAGCAGGCAGCTCCGGAGCGTTGCCGCCCTGGAAACCACCGAAGCGCTGCAGAGCCTGCTGACGCAGTGCGTCGATCTCTTGCGCAACGGCAGCTTTCGGCAGATCGATTTGGTTGGCTTCAACCAGACCGTTCAGAACCTGCTCTTTCACGCTGTTTTTCAGGGCTTGAGCCAGTTCGCGCTCCATGTTCTTGCGCACTTCGGCTTTCAGCTCTTCAACAGAACCGCTTTCGATACCGAAACGCTTGACGAACTCTTCAGTCAGCTCAGGCAGGATCTGCTCTTCCACCTTGTTCAGCTTGGAAGCGAACTTGGCCGCTTTGCCTTTCAGGTTTTCAGCGTGGTAGTCAGCAGGGAAGGTCACTTCGATGGTGAACTCGTCGCCAGCTTTCTTGCCCAGGATGGCATCTTCGAAGCCAGGGATCATGCGGCCGGCACCCAGTACCAGGTTGAAGCCTTCAGCCTTGCCACCTTCGAACTCTTCACCGTCGATGGAACCGACGAAGTCCATGGTCACACGCATGCCATTGGCAGCAGCTACGTCAGCCTCAGCCCAGGTAGCGTGTTGCTTGCGCAGGGTGTCGATCATGTTGGCCAGATCTTCGTCCTTCACAGTAGCAACCGGCTTCTCAACCTTGATGCTCTCCAGACCGGCAACTTCGAACTCCGGGTACACTTCGAAAGTGGCGGTGAATTCGAAATCTTCGCCTTCTTTGATCTCTTTCGGATCCATGGTCGGCGCGCCAGCCGGGCTCAGTTTGTTTTCGATGATGGCTTTGATGAAGTTGTTCTGCATCATTTCATCGGCAACACGGGCGTGAGCCATGGCACCAAACATCTTCTTGATGATGGCAACCGGAGCCTTGCCAGGACGGAAACCGTCGATGCGACGGGTTTTGGCCAGGCCGTTCAATTCTTTGCGCACAGCGGCGTCTACGGTAGCAGCCGGTACAGTGATGGTAAGACGGCGTTCCAGACCCTGGGTTGTCTCTACAGAAACTTGCATTCTTCTACCTCGTTCAACTCAGCACTGTGTGCTGACCCTTTATTGCCTCCGGGCAAAGCCGGAGTCTTCCTGTTTATAAAGACAACAATATGTCTTTGTGATGAGAAAATATGACGCGGCATTATAGCGGCGCACTCTGGTCGAGTCGAGCCACACAACCCCCACATTGGGCGCCGCAGAGGCACAATTCGTGCAAAAGTGCTCTTTATATGGGGAGTTGCAGCCCGGACTTCAACTGGCATTGCGCGATATTTTTGCGCTTGCTCACCTTTTTCTGCGCAAATTTGCCTGAAACGCCGATCTATTGGTCAATATCCGGCAACGGAATACCCGCTGCCCATAGGAGGTATCACGACCCGGGTTGACCAGCCCGATGCATCCGGGCCAATCAATCGTTGCGTCCCCTGCCCTCCCTCGTTATGGTGGCAACCAACTTGATAAGTCTGGAGTATCCCACATGGCCTTTTTCCGCTTCTTGTTCAATCTGCTCTGGTTTGTACTGGGAGGTGTCTTTATGGGCCTGGCCTGGTGGCTGGCCGGTCTGCTCTGCTTTATCTCGCTGGTCGGCATCCCCTGGGGGCGCGCCTGCTTCGTCATTGGCACCTTCACCTTCTTCCCTTTCGGCAAGCAGGCGGTCAGTCGCAAGGCGATGACGGGTCAAGGTGATATCGGCACCGGCACACTCGGGCTGATTGGCAACATCATCTGGTTCGTGCTGATCGGGATCTGGCTGGCCATCGGCCACATTGCATCTGCGCTGGCCTGCTTCATCACCATCGTCGGCATCCCGTTTGGCATCCAGCACCTCAAGCTGGCCATCATCAGTCTGGCCCCCATCGGCCAGATGATCGTGACCAATCAGGAAGCCGAATCAGGCCGCTATATCCGCTGAGAGGGTTAAAAATCGGATGGCAGGCGGTGCCTGTATTGCAAAAAAAGGGCAGACTAGGGTCTGCCCTTTTTCATTGCATCCATTCGAGGCATCCCATGCTCCCCAGCCACTTTTTTGCCAATCTCGCCCGCATGAAGCTCATCTACCGCTGGCCACTGATGCGCAACATCCAACCGGAAAACATCGCCGAGCACAGCCTGCAGGTCGCCATGGTGGCCCATGCTCTGGCCATCATCAAAAACCGGCTCTTTGGCGGCACTGTGAATGCCGACCGCGCCGCAGTGATGGCGCTCTACCACGACAGCAGCGAGGTGCTGACCGGCGATCTGCCCACCCCGGTCAAGTACTTCAATCCCGAGATTGCCCGCGAGTACAAGAAGATTGAACTGGCCGCCGAACAGCGCCTGCTTGGCATGCTGCCAGCAGAACTGGTAGAGGATTTTCGCCCGCTGCTCGATTCGGCAGCCCAGGATGGCGAGCTGGCCAGACTGGTCAAGGATGCCGACACCCTCTGCGCCTATACCAAGTGTCTGGAGGAGATCAACGCCGGCAACCGGGAGTTTGAACCGGCTCGCAAACGCCTTGAGGCGATGCTGGAAGCCCGGATGAGCGAGGAGATGCGCTACTTTATCGACACCTTCGTTGCGAGCTTCTCTCTGCCGCTCGATGAGTTGAACGCCCACTAAGTCCGCTCACCACATCGACACACAGACAAAAAACAGAAGAGCCCGCCGGTTTAACACCGGCGGGCTCTTTGTCTTTATCAGCGGATCAGATGCAGCGCATCAGTGACCCAGCTCGCGAGACGGCACCAGACCGCTCGCCCGCCAGGCGGGATAGAGGGTCGCAACCAGACTCATCAGGATGGCCGCCCCCGTCACGATAAGCAGATCCTGCATATGCAACTCGGTCGGCAGGAAGTCGATGAAGTAGATATCCGGATTGAGGAAGCGGTGGCCAATGAGCTTCTCGATAACACCCAGGATCTGGGTCAGCTTGCTGGAGAGCAGGCCCCCCAGCAGCGCGCCGAGCAGGGCACCGGCCACGCCGTTTACCATCCCCTGAATAACGAAGGTAAGCCGGATCTGGCCAGGACTCGCCCCCATAGTCTTGAGGATGGCGATCTCGCTGCGTTTCTCGTTCACCGCCATCACCAGGGTGGAGACGATATTGAAGCAGGCCACGGCCACCACCATCAGCATCACCACATACATGACGGTACGCACCATCTGGATGTCCTGATAGAGGTAACCCTGGCTGTTCATCCAGCTGCGGATATAGACGTGATGAGGGAAGCGCTGGGCCGCCGCGACCGTGATGGGCTGCGCCTTGAGCACATCGCTCACCCGCAGGCTGAAGCCCTCCACATCGCTGCCCATACCGGTGATCGCTTGCGCATCGGTCAGGTGCATGAAACCGAGCAGGCCATCGAGCTGGCCGCCGATCTCCAGCAACCCGACCACAGTCAGGGTTTCCCGGCGGGGATTCTTGATCCCCGTCTGATCACCCCCTTGCGGCAACAACAGAGCAAGGGTGTCACCAACCTTCACCCCCAGCTTGTCGGCGATGGTCTTGCCGAGGATCACCCCCCGCTCGCCGGGCTGCAGCTCACGCAGGCCACGGCCCGTCATGTATTTGCCGGCATCGGAGAGATTGGCTTCCAGATCGGGCAGCACGGCACGCAGCTGAACCCCCTTGAGGGCGGAGCCGTGCTCCAGCAAGCCGTTGAGACGAATGACGGGGGCGGCAGCTTCCACCCCGGGCTGCGCCAGCAGGTAGTCGCGCAGACGGGGCCAATCCGGCAGCGGCCGCTCGACAGCGTCCAGCTCCCCTTGCGGCACCACGGAGAGCACCCGGTCTTTCAGTTCACGCTCGAAGCCGTTCATGGCGGAGAGGCCCAAGATCAGCGCCATCACCCCAAGGGCGATACCGATCAGGGAAGAGGCAGAGATAAAGGCGATAAACCCGTTGCGACGACGGGAGCGGCTATAGCGCAGGCCCAGAAAAAGGGGCAGCGGTTTGAACATCAGGCAACCTCCGCCATCACGCCGCTCACCAGCGTGACCCGGCGATGGAGCTTGGCCGCCAGGCTCAAATCATGGGTGACCACCACAAACGCAGTGCCCAGCTCACGGTTGAGCTCACAGAGCAGCTCGTAGACGGCGGTAGCGCTGGCGTGATCCAGGTTACCAGTCGGCTCGTCCGCCAGCACCAGACTCGGTTCGTTGACCAGCGCACGGGCAATCGCCACCCGCTGGCGTTCACCACCGGAGAGCTCGGACGGTCTGTGGTTGAGACGGTGGGAGAGCCCTACCCGCCCCAGCATCCGGGTCGCCTTCTCGGTAGCGACCGCTACCGATTCACCGGCGATCAGCAGCGGCATGGCCGCATTTTCCAGCGCACTGAACTCGGAGAGCAGGTGGTGGAACTGATAGACGAAACCCAGCTCCTGATTGCGAAAACGGGCCTGGGTACGGCTATCCCAGTGGTGAATATCCTCCCCCTTGAACAGCACGGCGCCGCTGGAGGGGTTATCGAGTGCCCCCATCAGGTGCAGCAGGGTGGTCTTGCCAGAGCCAGAGCTCCCCACTACCGCCAGCATCTCGCCCGGTGCGACGCTCAAATCGATCCCCTTGAGTACCTGGGTCTCCAGCTCACCCTCTTTGTAGACATGGTTGAGGGCCTGGCAACACAGCAGAGGCTCACGGGATACGGCTTCATTCATAAAGGGGGCTCCACTTGCTCCAGTAATCGCACCAGAGGTAACAACAGAAGATGAATTATTCATAACGCAGCGCCTCCGCCGGCTTCACCCGCGCCGCACGGGCAGCGGGATAAAGGGTGGCGCCGAAGCTGAGCAGCACTGCACCCAGCAAAATGGTGACGACCTGGGCTGGCTCGACGATGACCGGCAAGCCGCTGCCACCCGCAGCCATATAGAGGTTGAGCCCCACCGCATTGAGCAGCGGGTTGAGACCGAGGGTCAGGCCAAGCCCCACCAGCGCACCAAACAGGGAGCCAATCACCCCGCTGGAGGCACCGAGCACCATGAAGATTTTGACAATCCCCGACTCGCTCATGCCCATGGTACGCAGGATGGCCACTTCGCCCTCCTTGTCAGTCACCACCATCACCAGCGCAGAGAGGATGTTGAAGGTCGCAACGGCGATGATCAGCACCAGCATCAGCCCCATCATCCGCTTCTCCATGGCGACCGCCTGGAACAGCTCGCCCCGCTCACGGCGCCAATCCTGCCACAGCAGGCCGTCGGGCAGCGGCGTCTTGATCACCTGATCAGCGGCAAACGGATCATCGAGCCAGAGGCGAATGCCACCGACGGTTTCTGTCGGCAGCCGCAGCAGACGCTGGGCATCCCCCAGCGCAATGAACGCAATCTGGTTATCCACATCGGCACCGACCCCGAAGATACCGGAGACGGTAAAGAGGCGCTGGGCCGGCACCCGGCCAAAGGGGGTAAAGCGGGAGCCTTCGGTCAGGATCAGACGAACCTGATCGCCGATGGTGACATTGAGGCGACGCGCCACCCCCTGCCCCAGCACGATGCGGTAGTGACCGGCCTGCAAGGTATCGAGGCGCCCCCCCAGCATCTGGGAGTGCAGGATGTCATCCTTGGGCCAGAGGGCGGGATCGATCCCCTGCACGCTGACGCCGGTGAGCTGACCGGGGCTTTGCAGCATCCCTTCGCTGTCGAGCATGGGGGCCGTGGCCACCACATGAGGCAGCTTGGC
The DNA here is from genome assembly GCF_019048745.1 of Aeromonas sp. FDAARGOS 1410. Taxonomy (NCBI): domain Bacteria; kingdom Pseudomonadati; phylum Pseudomonadota; class Gammaproteobacteria; order Aeromonadales; family Aeromonadaceae; genus Aeromonas; species Aeromonas sp. FDAARGOS 1410. The sequence continues at coordinate 3,007,575 of NZ_CP077401.1, forward strand.
CAGGTCAGGCAGCCCTTGCGGCACGGCATCAATGCGGCCAGCCTCGTTGGTGACCACCACATGGGGGATCACCCCGAGGATGCGCCCCTTGAGCTGGCCTTCGAAACCGTTCATCACCGAAATAACCACCATCAGGGCCGCAACCCCGATAGCAATGCCGAAGGTGGAGAACAGGGAGATAAATGAGACGAAGCGGTTGCTGCGCTTCGAGCCTGCATAACGCAGGCCGATGGCCAGCGAAAGGGGCTGAAAAAGTCCGGTCTTCAAGGATATCTACGTTGCCAACAAAATAAGATACCGGATAATAAAGGGAAACCGTCCATGACAACAAGGGATAGCCTCCATGCAGGAACAGTTCTTCAGCGTTACTCATGCCATGCCGGTCAATGTGATCCCCATGCCGGCAGACTTCCATCTCCCTTCGCTCACGGAGCTGGACGCTGAGCTGCCGGAGCCTTTTCGCATCTCCTCGGCCATCACCTCCATCGACATGGTGACCAGCCGGCTGCTGCGCAATCAGAACGAATCGATGCACGATCTGGTCGAGATCGTCAATCAGCAGTCGCGCAAGATCGACATGATCATGGGCTATGTGCTCTCCATGCAGGATCACCCCGAGCAGCGCTTCCACACCCTGCGCTTTGGCGCGGGCGAGCTCACCTACCTGCACCCCTATCATGGCCACGGGGATGCGCCGCATCCGCACCAGATTGTGCGCCTCAAGATCTTCCTGCGCGAAGAGGCTGCCGCCATCTACTGCTATGGCCAGGTCAGGGAGGTCACCCCGGGCGAGCATGGCACCCATGTGGTGCTCGACTATGTGCGGATCCGTGAAGATGACCGTGAACTGCTGGTACGCGCCAGCCTCCATGTGCAATCCAAACAGCTCAAACTGCGTGCCCAAGAGCGCCAACAACGTTAAAAGAATCGAACGATGCCAATGACACTCCCCGCCTTGCCCGCCAAAGCGGGCCAAAAGATCACGCTCGGCCAACTGGTCGGCAGCAGCCTCTCGCTCATCGCCGCTCGCCTTATTACACAAAACAAGGGGCCCGTGCTGCTGCTCACCGCAGACACCCCGAGTGCCCTGCGCCTTGAGCAGGAACTGCAATACCTGCTGGCCGACAAGGGCTGCCCGGTACTGCTGTTTCCGGATTGGGAAACCCTGCCCTACGACACCTTCTCCCCCCATCAGGACATCATCTCCCAGCGGCTCGAGACCCTCTACAAGCTGCCGCAGATGAGCAGCGGCGTACTGATCGTCCCCGTCTCAACCCTGATGCTGCGTTGTGCGCCGCGCGCCTATCTAGACAAATACAGCCTGATGGTGAAAAGCGGCCAGCGTCTCAACCTGCAACAGCTGCGCGGGCGCCTCGCCGAAGCGGGTTACGTGGCGGTGGATCAGGTGCTGGAGCACGGCGAGTTTGCCGCCCGCGGCTCCCTGCTCGATCTCTTTCCGATGGGCAGCAGCAGCCCCTATCGCATCGACTTCTTCGACGATGAAGTGGACTCCATCCGTCCATTCGATCCGGAAACCCAACGCTCCAGCGAGCCGGTCAAGAGCGTCAGCCTGCTGCCAGCCCGGGAGTTTCCGACCGATGAGGGGGCCATCGAGCTGTTTCGCGGCCACTATCGTGAGCAGTTCGAGATCTCCCGCGCCGAGGGCTCCGTCTATCAGGAGGTGAGCAAGGGGCGCTGGCCTGCCGGCATCGAGTATTATCTGCCGCTCTTCTTCGACCAGACTGCCTGCCTGTTTGACTACCTGCCGGCAGAGACCCTGTTGCTCACCGTGGGGGATATCTACCCCGCCGCCCAGCGCTTCTGGAACGACATCGAGCAACGCTACGAGGACAGGCGCTGGGACAATACCCGTCCCCTGCTCCCCCCGGCCCAGCTCTACCTGCCGGTGGAGCAGCTGTTTGCCGCTCTTGGCCACTACGGCGCCGTCAGGTTGCAGGAGGGGCCGACTGCCGGCGATGCGGGGCAACACGATATGCCGGCCAGCACGCTGCCGGACCTGCAACTCGACCACAGCAAGGAGCAGCCGCTGCTGGCGCTCAACCAGTTCCTGCAAGGCTTTGCCGGTCGTACCCTGTTTGCGGTGGAGTCCGAGGGTCGGCGTGAAGTGCTGGGCGAGCTGCTGGCGCGCATCGCGCTGCAACCCAAGGAGTTCCCCTCCCTCGACGCCTTTATGGCGAGCCAGGATCGCCACGGCCTGCTGGTTGCGCCGCTCGAGCGCGGTTTCCTGTGGCAAGAAGCCGGAGCTGATGCCAGTAATCAACCATTGGCCCTGATCACCGAAACCGAGCTACTGGGCGGCAAGGTACGCAGCAAGCGGGCACGGGAGAAGAGCAAAAACTTAAGCTCCGATGCGGTGATCCGCAACCTCGGCGAGCTGACCCAGGGCCAGCCGGTGGTGCACCTCGATCACGGGGTCGGCCGCTATCTGGGGCTTGAAACCATCGACGCCGGTGGCCTGCCCACCGAGTTTTTGACGCTCGAATATGCCGGCGGCGACAAGCTGTTCGTGCCGGTTACCAGTTTGCACCTTATCAGCCGCTACACCGGCTCCGACAACCCGCCCAGCCACAAGCTCGGCGGCGAGGCCTGGAGCAAGGCGCGGCGCAAGGCGGCGGAAAAAGTGCGCGACGTGGCGGCCGAGCTGCTCGATGTCTACGCCCACCGCGCGGCTCGCGCCGGCTTTGCCTTCAAACACGACCGCGAGGCCTATCGCCAGTTTGCCGCCGGCTTCCCGTTCGAGGAGACCGAGGATCAGCTCAACGCCATCAATGCGGTGCTGGGAGACATGTGTCAGGCCAAGAGCATGGATCGGCTGGTGTGCGGCGACGTAGGCTTCGGCAAGACAGAGGTGGCGATGCGGGCGGCATTTGTGGCCGTCCATGGCGGCAAACAGGTCGCCGTGCTGGTACCCACCACCCTGCTCGCCCAGCAGCACTACGACAACTTCCGCGACCGCTTCGCCAACTGGCCGGTGCGGGTCGAAGTACTGAGCCGCTTCCGCTCTGCCAAGGAGCAAAACAGCGTCATGCAGGAGCTGGCCGAGGGCAAGGTGGATATCATTATCGGCACCCACAAGCTGCTCGGCTCCGAACTCACCTTCAAGGATCTGGGGCTGCTCATCGTCGATGAAGAGCACAGATTCGGGGTGCGCCAGAAGGAGAAGATCAAGGCGCTGCGGGCCGACGTGGATATCCTCACCCTCACCGCCACCCCCATTCCGCGCACCCTCAACATGGCGATGTCGGGCATGCGGGATCTCTCCATCATCGCCACCCCGCCCGCCAAGCGGCTCGCCATCAAGACCTTCGTGCGCCAGCACGAACCGGCGGTGGTGCGCGAGGCGGTGCTGCGGGAATTGAAGCGTGGCGGGCAGGTCTACTACCTGCACAACGACGTGGAGAGTATCGAGAAGTGCGCGGCAGACCTTGCCGAACTGGTACCGGAGGCGCGCATCGGCATCGCCCACGGCCAGATGCGCGAGCGCGAGCTTGAGCGAGTGATGTCGGACTTCTACCACCAGCGCTTCAACCTGCTGGTCTGCACCACCATCATCGAGACCGGCATCGATGTACCGAGCGCCAACACCATCATCATGGACCGGGCGGATCATCTCGGTCTGGCCCAGCTGCACCAGCTGCGGGGCCGGGTTGGCCGCTCCCACCATCAGGCTTATGCCTACCTGCTCACTCCCCATCCCAAGCTGATGACCAAGGATGCGGCCAAGCGGCTGGAGGCGATTGCCTCGCTTGAAGATCTCGGCGCCGGTTTTGCACTGGCCACCCACGATCTGGAGATCCGCGGTGCAGGCGAACTGCTCGGCGACGATCAGAGCGGTCAGATCGAATCGGTCGGCTTCACCCTCTACATGGAGATGCTGGAGCAGGCGGTCGAGGCGCTGAAATCGGGCAAGGAGCCGTCACTCGAGCAACTGATGAGCCAGCACACCGAGGTGGAGCTGCGCCTGCCGGCGCTCTTGCCGGACGACTACATCCCGGACGTCAACATGCGCCTCTCCATGTACAAGCGGATTGCGAGCGCGGCGGACGAACAGGAGCTGCGCGAGCTGAAAGTGGAGCTGATCGACCGTTTCGGCCTGTTGCCGGAGGCAACCAAAACCCTGCTGGAGCTGGCGGCCTTCCGTCAGCGTGCTACCGCCCTTGGCATTCGCCGGGTGGAGATGAGCGAGCGCGGCGGCTATCTCGACTTCACCCAGGAGACCAAGGTCAATCCAACCTATCTGGTCAAGCTCCTCTCCGAGCAGCCGCGCATCTACAAGATGGACGGGCCGACCCGGCTGCGCTTCCAGGTGCCGACACAGGACAGGGCTATGCGCCTCAAGCTGGTGGATGGCTTGCTGGCGGATCTGGCCAGTCACAGCCAGTAACGGCTGCAAACGCCAAAACGAAACGGGAGCCGTACAGGCTCCCGTTTTTTATTCACCCGCGATAAATCAGAGAATTACCCCTGACTGGCCGGATCCTCGTGGGAGGAGAATTCGCGCATAAAGGCCTCTGCCCGCTCCACCATCTTGGTAGAACCGACGAAGTAGGGGGTGCGCTGGTGCAGCGCGGTGGGCTGGATATCCATGATGCGGTTGAAGCCGTCAGAGGCTTTGCCGCCTGCCTGCTCCACCAGAAACGCCATCGGATTGCACTCATAAAGCAGGCGCAGCTTGCCGTTCGGCGAGTTGGTGCCGGACGGATAGATGTAGATGCCACCCTTGAGCAGGTTGCGATGGAAATCGGAAACCAGCGAGCCGATATAGCGGGAGGTGTAGGGTCTGTGGGTCGCTTCATCCCGCTCCTGGCAATATTTGAGGTACTTTTTCACCCCGTCCGGGAACTTGATGTAGTTGCCCTCGTTGATGGAGTAGATCTTGCCCTCCTCCGGAATGCGAATGTTTTCGTGGGAGAGGCAGAAGCAACCGATGGAAGGGTCATAGGTAAAGCCGTTGACGCCAAAGCCGGTGGTGTAGACCAGCATGGTGGAGGAGCCGTAAACCACGTAACCGGCCGCAACCTGACGGTTGCCCGGCTGCAGGAAATCCTCGAGGGTGACGGGGGAGCCCTGCGGACTGACCCGGCGATAGATGGAGAAGATGGTTCCGACCGAAACGTTGACGTCGATATTGGAAGAGCCGTCGAGGGGATCTATCAGCACCACATATTTGGAGTTTTTGGAAAGCGGCGAGTCAAAGGCAACGAAGTCCTCCTCCTCCTCGGAGGCCATGCCGCACACCTCGCCGCGCGCCTCCAGCGCCGCCTTGAAGCGCTCGTTGGCGTAGACGTCCAGCTTCTGCTGCACCTCGCCCTGCACGTTTTCAGCCCCCATGGAGCCAATAATATCGGCCAGCCCGGCCTTGTTGATCTCCCGGTTCACCACCTTGGCAGCAAGACGGATCGAGCTCAACAGCGAGGTCAGTTCGCCGGTCGCGGTAGGGTAATCAGCCTGCTTTTTGACGATGAACTCGCCCATGGTGATCATGTTTCGCATTTTTGGTCCTTTAAGAGCGTTTCCGTTGGCGTTGAAAACGTTTGCAAGCATCGACAAAAAAAGAGCCGATCCTCGGCCGTGTTGTTTTGTAACTTAATGTAACGTCTGTTTTTTGTTTTTGCAGCGAATTAAGCGGGCTAATAAAACGGCAATTTGAATCTGATTTGTACTCGAATCATCCACAAAAAGGGGGCCATACGGTAACTTTCAGGCTCTTATTTTGCGCCAAAAAACGGCGCCAAACAGCGACCTTGCTGACATTTCCCCCTCTTTGGCCTGTCGTTTCGCCCACCAGATACGGGTGGCCTCTCCCCTATTGAGTTCCAAACGCCAATCGCGCACACTCGTTTTCCGTTGGAAGCAAAAACATAAGGATTATCAATGAACAAGACTATCATTGCCGGCACGGTAGCCGGATTGCTCTCCCTGCCCGTCTGGGCTGCCGAAGTGCCGGCAGGCACCAGGCTGCTCCCCCCGGAGCAACAAACCTTTGTCACCAATATCGGCACCGAACCCACCACCATAGATCCGCAACTGGTGGAAGAGAGTGCCGGCAGCGCCGTCGTCAACGATCTGTTCGAAGGTCTCTATGTGCTCGATGCCAGCGGCAAGACCCAGCCTGCTGGCGCGCTCAGCTACGAGCTCGACAGCACCGGCACCGTCTACACCTTCAAGCTGAGGCCGGAGGCCAAGTGGTCGAACGGCGAGCCGGTTACCGCCGCCGACTATGTCTACGGCTGGCAGCGGGCGGCCAATCCCAAGACCGCCTCCAACTACGCCTGGTTTATCGAATTGATGGGTATCGCCAATGCCAGTGAAGTAATTCAGGGCAAGAAGAGCCCCGATGCATTGGGGGTCAAGGCGCTGGATGAACATACCCTCCAAGTGACCCTGAAAAACCCGGTTCCCTTCTTCCTGAAAACGCTGGCGCACTACACCACCTTCCCCGCCCCCAAAGCCACCATCGAGAAATATGGCAAGGAGTGGGTCAAGCCCGGCAATATCGTCTCCAACGGCGCCTTTGTGCTCAAGGAGTGGACCCCCAACGAGCGGCTGACTGCCGAGCGCAACCCGCACTACTGGGACAACCGGCACACAGTGCTGAACAAGGTGATCTATCTGGAGGTGGTGTCGGAGACCTCCGCCTACAACCGCTACCGCACCGGCGAGTTGCACTACACCACCTATCCGCTGGAGCAGTACCAGCACATCAAGAGCCAGAGTCCGGAGGAGCTGGTCAGCGCCCCCATGCTGGCCACCTACTACTACGTCTTCAACATACAGCGCAAACCGTTCGACAATCCGAAGGTGCGCAAGGCACTGTCGCTCGCCATCGATCGGGAGACCATCACCGACAAGATCCTGGGTCAGGGACAACTGCCCGCCTTCAGCCTGACCCCACCGAGCGTGGATGGCTTTGATCTGAAAAAACCGGCCAGCCAGCTGCAGAGCAAAGAGGAGCGGATCAAGCAGGCCAAAGCCCTGCTGACCGAAGCAGGTTATGGCCCGGACAAGCCACTCACCGTGGACATTCTCTACAACACCAACGAGAGCCACAGGAAGATCGCGCTGGCCATATCATCCATGTGGAAACACAATCTGGGGGTCACAGCCACCCTCAACAACATGGAGTGGAAGACCATGGTCTCCACCCTCAACGAGGGGGATTTCGGGGTGAGCCGCTACTCGTGGAATGGCGACTACAACGATGCCTCTACCTTCCTCGACATCCTGACCTCCAGCAGCAGCGCCAACAGCGGTCGCTGGTTCAACAAGGAGTACGACGCCCTGCTGGCCAAGGCTCACGATGCGCAGAATGCTGACGAACGCAACGGGCTCTATCAGCAGGCAGAAGCGCTGATCGATGCCGAGGCCCCTATTGCCCCCGTCTACTTCTACGTCAAGTCGCGCCTGCTCAAGCCTTTCGTCAAGGGTTACCCCTATCAGAACCCGCAAGATATCGTCTACAGCCGCGATCTCTATCTGGTTGCCCCGTAGCGCTGATCAGTAGTGCTCTGACCATAAAGAGCCGCCATCAAAAAAGCGCCTGCATTACTGCAGGCGCTTTCATTTTCACTCTGGCGATAGGCGCACTCACTCATCCTGACAGACGGCCATCTCCTGTCGGGCACGGCGTCTCAATACCACCGGCTGCACCAGCAGCTGGGCCAGCAGCACCCCGAGCAGGGTCAGGCCACCGCCGATGAGATGGTAGGCGGTCAACCGCTCCCCGAGCAGTGAGATGGCGAGCCCAGCCGTCATCACCGGCAACAGGTTCATGAAGATGGCGGTACGGTTGGCACCGATCAGGGTGATCCCCTGCATCCAGAGCCAGGGGCAGAGCGCCGACGCGGGGATCCCCGCATAGAAGATGAGCCAGAGCGCGCGCGCCTCGGGCAGTTGACCATCCACCAGCAGATAGAAGGGGGTCAGCAGCACCACGCTGCAGAGCACCTGACTGTAGAGCAGAGACCAGTTGTCGAGCCCCAGATCCCACTTCTTGAGCAGTACGCTGTAGAGCGCATAGGTGCCGGCCGAGAGCAGCATGTAGACCGAGCCAATCTGGATGCCGTGGGTAAAGAGCCGGGTCGGATCCCCCTGCCCCAGCAAAATGGCCAGCCCCATGATGGAGAGCAGTGCCCCCAGGATGGCGCCCCAGGTGGGGCGCTCGCGCAGCAACCAGATGCTGAACAACACGGTGAGCAGCGGCGTCAACCCCATCATCAGCCCCATCTCGGTGGCGCCCATGGTTTGCGCCGCGTAGTAGCCGAAGGTCTGGTTGAGCACCATGCCAAGCAGCGCCAGCGCGGCGATCTGCCAGATACCGGCACGCAGGCGGGCACGCTCGCGCCATACCCGGCGAGCCAGAAAAGGGGTCAGGACCAGCGCAGCCACCACCCAGCGGGACCAGGCGAATGCGGCGGGCGACAAGACGCCCACCGCCAGTTTGCTGACGACGCCATTGCCAGCCCAGATGGCAATGCAGGAGAGAGGGAACAGAAAGGCAAGGGGCATCAACGGCTCCGGCATCCCGAACGAGAATTGAGCGAGGCAGTATAGGGGGCAACGGGTGAGAAACAAAGCCGCCATCAAGGCAGACACGAGAGAGAAAACCGGATCGACAAAAACAAATATGCCCGCATAACGCGGGCATATCCGTGCAGAAACACGCTCAGAAGATTATCACGCCGCATCCATGTGCAGTCTGGAGATCAGCTCATTGACCTCGGTGACTGTCTGACGGTGGGGAATGTCCGCCTGGCTCGGCATGAGCAACAAACCGGACTGAAAATCAAACCGCCCCCGACCATGGATATAGATCCGACCTTTAAAGAAGGTTTTGACGTGTTTTGCCACCATCAGTGGCAGGTACTTCTTGAACACTCTCATCGTTTGCAACCTCTTGCAGTTGTATCCGTATGACAGCAGCTTCTGCGAATTAATTCCGTAAAATAATCATAAAAATCCGGAAAACTCGCCCATCTCTTCCCAAAAAATTCAATCTATAACTTTTTATTAACTTTTAGCCTATTGTATGCGGCCCTTCGAGCCAGAGCAAGGATCCTTTGCCATTGTGCCACTCGATGCAGGCAATGCCCGAGGTGGCGAACATGGGGGCTCCGGCGGCCGGACAGAGGCTCTGCACCAGATATCCCACCAGCGGCAGATGGCTCACCAGCATGATCTGCTGATGCCGTTCTGCCAGCGCGGTCAGGTAGCTGGAGACAAAGGCGGGATCACCATAAGGGGTGATGTCACCGCTCTCCTCCACCACGACAGCGTCGGGTAATTCCTTGCATATGGTCTGCCAGGTTTGGCGGGCGCGCAGATAGTTGCTGTGGATCACCCGATCGATACGACCGGTCAGCTGAGGCGCCAACCAGCGGGCCATCAGAAGGGACTCTTCAATGCCCTGCTCGGTCAATGGACGCTGTTCATCAGTTTTCGCATTCATGCCAGCCTGGCCATGACGCATGATATAGATCTTCATTACAACCTCGCCCAACGGGCCTGTTTTGATAGCCGGGGGATCTTACCCCGCCACGGGTGTTGAAACAATTGCGCTACCTCTCAGAAAAGGGTTTGCCTCACCGGGTAGCGGGGTCGATAATCATGTTTAAATTCAAATAAATCCAACGTGAGTCGCCCACCAATGAGCCCATATGCCAGTCCCAATGACCATCGGCAATACCACTATCTGGAGCTGGCAAACCGGCTCAGGGTCTTGTTGATTTGCGATCCCGATACCGATAAATCCGCCGCATCTCTGGCGGTCAATACCGGCCATTTTGACGATCCGGCCGACCGGCAGGGGATGGCTCACTTTCTCGAACACATGCTCTTTCTCGGTACCGCTACCTACCCCAAGCCAGGTGAGTACCAGCAATTTATGAGCCGTCACGGCGGCAGCAACAACGCCTGGACCGGCACCGAGTTCACCAACTTCTTTTTCGAGATCGACAACGGCTTCTTCGAGGCGGGTCTCGACCGGTTCGCCCAGTTCTTCATCTGCCCCACGTTCGATCCGGAGTGGGTCGACAAGGAGCGCAACGCAGTCGACTCCGAATATCGCCTCAAACTGCAGGATGATGTGCGCCGCAGCTATCAGGTACACAAGGAGACGGTCAATCCTGCTCACCCCTTTGCCAAGTTCTCGGTGGGCAACCTTGATACCCTGGCCGATCTGCCGGGGCGGGATCTGCGCTCCGACCTCATCAACTTCTACGAGAGCCACTACAGCGCGGATCGCATGGCGCTGGTGATGATGTCGCCTGCCGACATCGACACCCAGCTGCAGTGGTGCTGTCGCTATTTCGCTCCCATTTTGAATCGCAATTTGGGAACGCCGACTCTCGATATGCCACTCTACCGGCTCGACGATCTTGGCATCCGCATCCAGATCAAGCCGGTGAAAGAGACCCGCAAACTGGCGCTCACCTTCCCGCTGCCCAATGTGGACGCCTTTTATGACAAAAAGCCCCTCACCTTCCTGAGCCACCTTATCGGCTACGAAGGGGATGGCAGCCTGCTCTCCCTGCTTAAAGCAAAAGGCTGGGTCAACCAGCTCTCGGCAGGCGGCGGTATCAGTGGCGCCAACTTCAAGGATTTTGGCGTCAACTTCGGCCTCACCCCGCTCGGCCTTGAACATGTGGACGAGATCATGGCCTTCCTGTTTGGCTACCTCAAGCTCATCGACCGTAAAGGGCTGCAGGCCTGGCGCTACGACGAGAAGCGCACCGTGCTTGAGTCGGCATTCCGATTTCAGGAGCGCGGCCGCCCGCTCGATACCGTCTCGGGGCTGGTACTCAACCTCTTTAGCTACCAGCCGGAGGATCTGCTGCACGGCGACTACATGATGCGCGAATATGACGAGGCACTGATCCGTCGCTTCCTCACCAAGCTCACCCCGCACAACCTGCGCATGACCATCACGGCGCCGGAGGTAACCACCGACCGGCTGGCCCGCTGGTATCAGACCCCCTACAGCGTGGCGACCATCACCGAGGCGGAGAAGATCCGCTGGCAGCAGAGCGAACCGGACAAGGCGCTGGCGCTGCCAAAGCCCAACCCCTTTATCAGCAGCCGACTCGATCCGCGCACGCCGGAGATCGCCGCCGAGATGCCTTCCTGCCTTATCGATCGCCCCGGCTTTCGCCTCTGGCACCACCATGAGCACCTGTTCAGCGTGCCCAAGGGCAATCTCTACATCTCCATCGACAGCGAACATGCGGTCAAAAGCCCGCGCCACATCGCCATGGCGCGCCTCGCGGTGGAGCTTTTGGCCGATCACCTCAACGCCCTCACCTATCCGGCGGAGCTGGCGGGGCTGGGCTACCAGATCTATGCCCATCAGGGGGGCTTTACCATCAACCTGAGCGGCTTTGCCGACAAGCAGCCGCTGCTGCTCGACATGATCCTCGGCAACCGCACCCTGGGTTATCCCGACCCGGGCCGCTTTAGCGAGATCAAGGAGGCGCTCATTCGCAACTGGGACAACCAATCCAAGGCGCGCCCCATCTCCCAGCTGTTCAACCAGCTCACCAGTTTGCTGCAACCCAACAACCCGCCGTTCGAGCAGCTGCTGCGCCACCTGCGCTCCGTCGAGCTCTCCGAGATGCCTGACTTCGTGGCAAGCCTCTTTGCCGAGGTGCATATCGAGACGCTGGTGCACGGCGACTGGACGGCGGCCGAGGCGCTGGAGCTGGCGGCGCTGATGGAGCGCCACCTGAGCGACATCAACGGCAACACCAGCCGGCCGAGCGCCGAGACCCGCCGCCCGCTTATCTCGATTCAGGACAGGGGCACCCTTATTCGCGAGCAGGGCTGCGAGCACGAAGATTCGGCGCTCCTGGTCTACTACCAGTCCCGCACCACCCGGGCGCGGGATCTCGCCTGCTTTACCCTGGCCAACCACATCATGTCCTCCACCTTCTTCCACGAACTGCGCACCCGCCAGCAGCTCGGTTATGTGGTGGGGGCAGGCAACCTGCCGCTCAATCGCCACCCGGGTCTGATTTTCTATATCCAGTCGCCGGTGGCGGGGCCCCAGCATCTGCTCGATGCGGTGGAGGAGTTTATCGACCTCTTCCCGCTGGCCATGCTCGAATTTACCGAGCAGCAGTGGCAGGAGAGCAAGGCCGGGTTGCAGGCCCAGCTCAGCGAGCGCGACGCCAATCTGCGCAGCCGCGGCCAGCGACTGTGGGTCAGCATCGGCAACAAGGATCTGGGGTTCGATCAACGGGAACGGGTCTGCGAGGAGGTGGGCAAGCTGACGCGCGCCGATCTGGTGCGCTTTATCACCCAGCTGCGTTCACGCACCTCCGATCGCCTGATCCTCTGCAGCTACGGGCAGGGCCACGAGCACGAGGAGCGGATCACCGGCCAGTTTATCGACGACCCGCGGGCATTCCGGCTCAATGCCGCCACCTTCGAGGCCTGATCAGGCCTCGCATCTCCCCGTTTTTCCTTCCACGGCAAATCGCAGCCAATAAAAAGCCGACCCACGAGGGTCGGCTGGAAAAACCATAACAATTGCGACAAAGCCGCCAAAAGTGAACATGAGCGTGAAAATCAGACACTGAGTTGATGACAGGCAAGCAGGAAACCCCTTGAACTCGCCGTACAATGCCAACAGTGATTGAGAAACAGCCACATCTTAGGCACTCCCCCCGAAAACCACGTTGATCTACGTCAAAGGAGGTAGCGAAGAGTCCACCTGACGACTCATTTGCCCTGCCGGATCACTCTTTGTCGTCCGCCTGCTGCCTCTCAGGCGCGGCGGATCAGGCGATAAGCCACTTCGTCGAAATAGGAGAGCTGACCGGAGAGCACCCGCGGGTGATCCACCTCGGCAGCACGCCCCAACACCTCGACCCGAAAGTCCCGCTCAAACAGCGCCCGCACCTCCATCTCGCCCACCGAGAAGGGCGGCTGGCTCTGCTGCTCCGGCTGATATTCAAGGGTCACCAGCAAGACCTGGCCCCCCTCCTCCACCAGCCGGCTCATCAGCGCCGCATACTGGCGGCGCATCGCGGTTGGCAGGGCGATCAGCGCCGCCCGGTCGTAGACCAGCCGATAGCGGCGACCGAGCTCGGGGGAGGCAAAGAAATCCCCTTCGAAGATGCGCAGGCTCTCGACCTGATGGCACTGATACGGGCCCACCTCGCTCACCGCCGCCTTCAGGCTGTTTTCACTGAAAAAGCTGGCGATGGCGACGGAGGAGAGCTCGAAGCCATCGACCGGATGGCCCTGCCCGTTCAGCCAGAGCATGTCGCGGGACTTGCCGCACAGGGGCACCAGCACCGGCTCGTCCGGCTGCTGCGCCGACCACCAGGATTGCAGCCAGCGGTTGAAATCTGCCTGATGAAAGCCAATTCGGTTCTCTTCCCAACGCTGATGCCAAAACGCAGCTTCCATCATGATTCCCCATTGCTTAATAAAAATTGCTTACTAAAAGATGCCTCAATATCACAACTTAACCGGCACCACGCAACCCTCTGCCCACCCTTTTTATCGGGCGGCCCCTCACCGCCTCTCCCGTGATGGCCAGCGGGGCACTCTGGCCTCTCCCGCAGGCAAACAGGGGCTTAAACCCATGCCAAAGCGGAATGGGTTTGTGATGATTGATGAGAAAAAGAGGAGGATTTAACGGGCCGAAGAGGCCCGCAAGGTCACAACAGGGTGCTGTGCGCCGCCGCGAGCTGACGGCCGATCTCGGCAAAAGCGGGCCGCTCGCCGTGCCGTTCAGAGAGGCAGGCCGCCGTGAGCTGGTGCAAACCGGCAAGCTGCGCTTCCTCAACATCGCCATCGCAGCGCGCCAGCAGCTCCTCCAGCAGACAGCCAAAGGCGCGCACTTCCAGTCGCTCCAGCCCCTGCGCCAGTTCACGCTCATGCAGGTCATAGAGGGAGGCGGCGCCAAAATCGCCGAGCAGGGCGTGGGCAACGGGCCCGCGGGTAAAGAGGATATTGTGGCCGTAGAGATCCCCGTGCATGATGCCGGCCTGGTGCAGATGACCCGCCACCGAGGCAATCCCCTGGGCCAATGTCAGCGCCTCGGCCAGGGTAAAACGCAGCCCTTCGTCATAAACATCGCGGGTGCAGGAGGCCAGACTCGGCGGCCCCGCCAGATTGGCAAAGGCCGGGTCGATCAGCGCCATCACCAGCGCCGGCATGCCGGAGGGGTGATCGGCTACCCGCCCCAACACGGGAATAAGGTTGGGATGGGAGCCTGCTGCCAGCGACGCCGCCATCTCGCACTGGGGCAAGCCATCGCTGGTTACCGCCCCTTTGAAGATCTTGACCGCCACCTCACTCGCGCCAATACCCTCGCTCGACTCATCGGCCATCCGATCTGCCACCAGCGGCTCACTGCGCATAACCGCGCGATGGATAACGCCAGAAGCCCCCTGCCCCAGCAGCTCGCCGATCGCAAGGCGCTGCCACGGCAAGGTGGCAACCTGCTCATCGCTAATGGCGCGCGCCTCCGCCCCCTCGCTAAAGGGGTTGCCGGAGTAAGCAAGCCAGGCAAGGCGCGGCAGCGAAAGCAGCCACTCGGGGAAGCGTTCGATGTGGTTGGCGGCGATGCGCAGCAGCTCCAGATTGCGGCAGTTGGCAAGGCTGGCCGGCAGCTCGCGCAGGCGGTTACCCGCCAGCATCAGCTTTTGCAGGGCGTCGCACTGGCCCAACTCATCGGGCAGCCGTTCAATTGCGTTATCGGTCAGGATCAGCCAACGCAAGCCGGCGGGCAGCGCTTTGGCCGACACGGTGGCAATCTGGTTGGCCTTAAAGCCCACCATGGTGAGCGCCGGGCAGCGCCCCAGCACCTCGGGCAGCTCGGTAAAGAGGTTCTCGGAGCAGAAGATAATGCGCAGCTTGCCAAACCCGGCCAGCTCGTCCGGCAGCGAGCTCAGCTGGTTGCCGGTGAGATCCAGCACCTCCAGCGTCTCTTTCAGGCTCAAAATCTCGTGAGGGAACTCCGTCAGATTTTCAGAGAGCTTCAAATGGCGGGCACCGCACAGTTCACCTGCGCGCAGCTGTTCCAGAGTATGCATAACCGTTTCTCAATCCTGATGATCTGCCTGATGGCGTTGCCAGCCATCAGCGCGCGCCGAACCCGGGTCCGGCGGTTTTAAAGGGGGGCATTATAAAGAATTCGGGACGCAGATCGCCCCTTTTATTGCCTTGGGGAGGCATGGCGCTTAGCAACACCACCCCAACAAATTAACGAAACACGTAGGGTGCAATAAGCGCAGCGCATTGCACCGTTTGCCGAGCGGATTTTGTGCAAGGTATGCGGAACAAAAGTAGAGGTGCAATTTTATTGCACCCTACGGCACTATTGACCGCTACGCGGCGCTCAGAAAGGTGGGTGTCCCATTTTTCACTCGTAGTGCCAACCGTCCCACCGTGCCGGTGCGCTCAGCCGATGGCCGCACTATTGGCCGCCGCCATATCGTGGACGGGCTCACCCCCGTGGTCATCGACCAGAGCGGCACAATCCGCTGTGCCGTCACCGGCCGCACCCTCTTTATCGCACCGGGCAGCCCCATCGACCGCGCCAACCCGAGCGCCGCGACCAGCTCAACCCAACATACCAGTCAACCATGCACCAGCTCAGTCGTTATTGACTAATTAGTCGATCCAGATCAGAAATCGGCCTTCTGGTCCTTTCCCTCCGCCTACCCGCCGCTAATATACCCGATTGGTAACAAAGCCTCGTAGGAGTCACCCCATGAGCCATACCAACCCCATCCCGTTGGTTAAACGCAGCAGACTGGAGGCTGTAATTCAGGGGCGGTAGCCATACCAGATGGAATGGATAAGCGAGAGTTGCCCATGACTACCCAGTCAACATAGTGACGGCCTTATGCTGATTTCTGACCTGCTCACGCAGGCGTGATCTGGCGGCGCGTGCCAAGAGTGCGCTGAGCACTGATTTTTTATACAGTAGTAACGGTGGCGCAAAAAGAGGAAGTCAAGCGAATACGCCCAGTATAAGAAGCAAAAGGGTAACATTATGATTTAATAGTTGTTTTTACTTGGCGGCAGTGAGAATGTTACGGAGTTATATGGAATGCTCTGCTAACGGATTAGTGCCGCCTTCTATCTAATCACTGTTAGGCTCTTAGCAGGAAAATTTAACCAGCATGTCAGAACAAAAAATAGATCCAAATCAAGTAACAAAACCTATTCAATTATTAGCAGCCTGGCTTGTTGGGTTAATACTAATTAACAGTACATTTCTTGGTGCCGCAAAAGTAATTACCACCCCCGCCTGGGCTTCTGGCCTACTCGTGGTTGCGGCAGTAGTAAATGTGCCTATTTTCTTAATACTTATTTTCTTTCTTCAAACTAAATTTAGAGCAGAGCTTCAGGAAGATACTTTCTACTCAAAACACTTGGAAAAAGTCACTGGAAACACTAAAGAAAAGCCTAACCAAAATGAAATTTTTCTCAACCAACTAAAACAACTTGAAAATAACAACGATAATAAAATAAAAGAGCTATCAGCAAATATTGAAGCCATCTCACAGGAGCTAGCAGCTAACAAAAAACCCAATGTTGATATGGAGAGTATTTTTAAGAAACTAAATGATACCCGAGACACATTGACTGCATTTGAACGTCAAAAAATCAGATCATCCACAAGAATTGCACTTAACGACCTGCTCCCGAGCTATAAATTAATCGCAAAAAAACTTATATCGCTTGGCTACTCTATTTCAACGACATTTGGCTCAAGCAATGAAGATAAAAACATACCTAGCTGCCTAACTATTTCGTACGTTGACGGCCTTCCAAAATCATCTCTAAAGGAGCTATATCATTTATTAAGCCCCCTAGGATTTAATCGCATTGATTATGATGATGACGAAACAGCGAGATACGAACATATATACATAGGCTCATATATTGATGAATTCCCTGACGCCAGAGCCTCAGTTTACATAGATAAAAATATTGAAAGCGCTATTTGCGATGACAACATTTCCATGGATGAACTAAACGAATTAATCATCGATGCCAGAGCCTAACAACTGGTTCAAACCGTTCGCTTCGCTCTCTGGGACGGGCTAAAGCCCGCCCCTTAACCAAACGTTATATTTAATTGGAGTATGTAATGAAACCGACATTTTGGAAATTGTCACAAGGGACTGAATTTTTCACTTATGAAGATATGCTTCAGTCAATTGAAGATCGCTTAGTATATGTTCACAAGGATACAGCAGCTCAAGGACAGTCATCTGTAACTCAAGGGCAGACATTTGTTGAAGCTAAAATTGGTGATTACTTCTATTTAACACATGGTAATAACGGAGTGTATGTATTAGGACAATTTACAGGTCCGATAAATTATTTCTCGAATTGGGGAGATGGATGGTCCGATCGACCATTTCGCGTAATTGCTCGCTCAAAAACGCAGGAATGTTACACAGGAATTCAAAAATGGTGGTCTCCGAATCATCGTTCTACCTTTATAAAAGTTCCAGAGCACGAATTATCCATGTTTGAAGAAGAAATATTGATTCCTTTCTTTGGCCTACATTTGAAGGACTATGGATTTTAAATATAACAAACGGTTCAAGAGGGACAACCAACGCGTGACATTTTTACTATGCGTTGATTTTTGTGGTTACGGTGTTATGCGGAAAGTTGGTAGTGGCGTTGGCTGCCCCTTAAGCGGGCGTTATACCAACTATCATATTGCATGCCTATAAGTATATGTTATTATTCGCTAAATTTAGTTGCATATTGGTGCCCAATGGAAATAACGAAACTCAGTGAGTACATGGCGTTTGTTGAGGAACTAGTGTAGTGGTCAACTAAATCCGGACACTTGGTTAGGCCGTTCTTCGGCTTTTGCTGGCGGTATCCCGTCATTGTGTTGATGTGGACGCCGCCAGTTGTAGTAATCCATCAGGTAGTAACTGATATCCCGCTTCGCCTCTCGCAAGCTCATATATCCCATAGCCGGGAGCCACTCTGACTTCAGGCTTCTGAACAACCGTTCCATCGGGGCGTTATCCCAGCAGTTGCCACGCCGACTCATACTCTGGGTCATGCGATAGCGCCACACTCGTTGCCGAAATGCCCGGCTGCCATATTGGCTGCCCTGGTCAGAGTGAAATAGCACACCTGATGGGCAACCCCGCTGCTGATAGGCCATCTCCAGTGCTTTGATTACCAATTCTGCATCAGGTTTATCAGACATCGCCCAGCCCACGACCCGCCGGGTGTGCAGGTCAAGAACCGCTGCCAGGTAATGCCAGCGACCACCGACCCAGACGTAGGTGATATCGCCACACCACAACTGATTGGGTTTCTGGACATCAAATTCGCGGGCCAGCAGATTGGGAATATCCGGTCGTTCTGACCGTGCCACCTTATAACGGTGTGCGCCCGGCTGTTTGGATACCAGCCCAGCTTCCTTCATCAGGTTACGTACTTTGAATCGACCAGTCTGATACCCCAACTCTCGCATCATCGACATCAAGGCGCGGCTGCCCGCTGAGTTCCGGCTTTCTTTGAACAAACGGCGCAACTCACAGCGCTGTTGCATACGTTCACGGTTAATCGTCCGCCTGCGAGCCAGATAATCGTAAAAACAGGAGGTGGGAACATCGAAGGCGCAGCAGACCAGAGTGATGGGGGCTTGCTCCCTTAATCGGTCTATCAGCGCGTACGTGTGAACTCGTCCGTCATCAAGAGAGCAGTAGCCTTTTTTAGTATGTCCTTTTCACGTTCTAGCCGGTTGATACGGGCTTCCAGCTCCTGAATTTTTGCTGCTCCGGAGTCAGTGCTTTTCCGATGGGGGTTGTACCACCGCGCTCGGATTGCAGTTGCTGAACCCAGCGGCGCAGTACGGTTTCACCGACATCCAGTGAACGGCTGGCTTCAGGGACAGAATATCCTTGGTCGAGCACCAAGGATGCAGCTTCGAGTTTGAATTCGGCAGTAAATGAGCGACGTAATCTTGTCATTGAACACCTCAGGTCATGGTGGCGACTGTACCACCTAAAATGGTGTCCGGGATGATTAGACCACTACAATCCTCTTTCATAAGAGGAGAACAATCATCGCTTAAGCTGATGATGATATAGCTACCACCCTTTGCCGCTAACTCTGCGATAGCGCGTGATAATTTTCCTGCGGGGGCCATTTCCTTGCTGATTGCCGATTTCGGCATACCGTGTATTTTGGCCTGAAAGACCGTATCAGGTCTTTCAATAAAGCCCGTGATCATGTGATCGACCGGCACTTGAACATGAACATCAATACCGCCATCGGGAGCATTTATCGAGCCAGACCAGTGTACATAGGCAGGGCTATGACCATGGGCTGCAATCTCCGCCTCGGCAAGGCGCGCTATTAACTCTTCAAGCTGGGTATCAGAGAACCGGAGTAAATCGTCTTTCTCAATATCAAAAATCGCCACGATGCCCTCTGATGCTTCCGAGTTAGAAGGCCACTATGTTATTCACATATAAATCAATTATCTACTTGTACAGGAAATGGTGTGACCTATATCGGGAGGTGATTGCATTTCGAACAAAAATATCTACCCACGTCAACAATCGTATGAGTTTCATTTCTCCACTGTTTCGTTGTCCGAACAAAATTTACGTGCAAACTCCAGAAACAAGAAAGACGCCCTAAGGCGTCTTTCTTGTTTCTAGAATCTGGAGCAAACAGGTTGGAGACTATTCCCCATCCCCGCCTTGCCCCACCACCCAATCAAATTGGGGTGATGGAAGTGATATGGGCATCCCCGTCCAGTGATTTGAAGATCTGCACCACGGCTTCGCCATGGATCGGTTTGGCAAGCGGCACAGTGCTCTTGCACTTGAAGCGGTAGTTGGTGCCAGCCACCACTTGAGTGGAGACTTCAAAGGGTACGTACTGCACCCCGACAAATCCTTTCAGCGCCTGATCAAATACCGCCTGATCCTCGGCGGTCAGCTTGTGATATGCGGTCCATCCACCCACCAACACTGCTTGTTCTGACATATCAAACTCTCCGTGCTCTATGATCCCGACTCGTTTGGCCGTTCGGGCTGCGCCCCGTTGATTCAAGTGGTTTCCGGTCTCCACCGGGGTGTCATCACTGCCGGTTGGCGCGATGACGATGGGCCCGTTTGCGCAGCTATCTGCTACTGGATCAGCCCTCCCCCTTGCCACAAACCGCTGTTGACAGCGGGCTCAATTGGCATGAGAGAGCCTAGTGCGGGATGGCAAAAATGCCCCTGTCACATATGACAGGGGCAAGATGGCGAAAAAGCTGCTCTAAAAAAGAAGATGTGTTGCGCAAACGATTGAAAAAAGAAAAGACGCCTCAAGGGCGTCTTTTTGCATTTTTATGCTCAAAGGGCAGAAGGGCGCGAGCCGCTTATTCCCATTCGATAGTTGCGGGCGGCTTGCCGGAGACATCGTACACCACGCGGGAGATACCGTTGATCTCGTTGATGATGCGGTTCGATACGTGACCGAGGAAGTCGTACGGCAGATGTGCCCAGTGGGCGGTCATAAAGTCGATGGTTTCGACGGCACGCAGGGCAATGACCCAGTCATATTTGCGACCGTCGCCCATCACGCCAACGGATCGCACCGGCAGGAACACAGCGAACGCCTGGCTGACCTGGTTGTAGAGGTCAGCTTTGCGCAGCTCTTCGATAAAGACCGCATCGGCGCGGCGCAAGATATCGCAGTACTCTTTCTTCACTTCGCCAAGGACGCGCACGCCCAGACCCGGGCCCGGGAAGGGGTGACGGTAGAGCATGTCGTAGGGCAGACCCAGCTCGAGGCCAACACGGCGTACTTCGTCTTTGAACAGCTCGCGCAGCGGTTCGACCAGACCCATCTTCATCTCTTCCGGCAGGCCGCCGACGTTGTGGTGAGACTTGATGACGTGGGCCTTGCCGGTCTTGCTGGCAGCAGATTCGATAACGTCCGGGTAGATGGTGCCTTGCGCCAGCCACTTGGCGTTTTTCAGCTTTTTCGCTTCATCATCAAACACTTCAACGAAGACGCGGCCGATGATCTTGCGCTTTGCTTCCGGCTCGTCAACACCAGCCAGGGCGGAGAGGAAGCGCTCTTCGGCTTCAACCTTGATGATGTTCAGACCAAAGTGGTCACCAAACATCTCCATCACCTGCTCGCCTTCGTTCAGACGCAGCAGACCGTTGTCAACGAAGACGCAGGTCAGGCGATCGCCGATGGCACGGTGCACCAGCATGGCGACCACGGAGGAGTCGACACCGCCGGAGAGACCGAGGATCACTTCATCGTCACCTACCTGCTCGCGGATGCGGGCAACGGCGTCGTCGATGATAGTGGCCGGGGTCCACAGGCATTCGCAGCCGCAGATGTCTTTGACGAAGTGCTCCAGCATGCGAGCACCCTGACGGGTGTGGGTCACTTCCGGGTGGAACTGCACGCCATAGAAGCGCTTGGCTTCATTGGCCATGGCCGCGTGCGGGCAGGTCGGGGTCTGGGCGATGGTGGTGAAGTCGGCCGGAATGGTGGTGACCTTGTCACCGTGGCTCATCCAGACATCCAGCAGGGCATTGCCGTTGTCGGCGATGGCATCTTCGATGTTGCGCAAGAGGGCGCTGCTCTTGCCAGCTTCGCCCAGCACTTCCACCTTGGCGTAACCGAATTCACGCTCGGTGGAGGATTGCACCTTGCCACCCAGCTGCTCGGCCATGGTCTGCATGCCGTAGCAGATACCGAACACAGGGACACCGGCGTTGAACACATACTCGGGGGCGCGCGGGCTGCCCGCTTCGGTGACGGACTCGGGGCCGCCGGAGAGGATGATGCCGCTCGGATTGAATTCGCGGATCTGCTCTTCGGTTACGTCCCAGGCCCACAGTTCGCAGTAAACGCCGATTTCGCGCACGCGGCGGGCGATCAGCTGGGTGTACTGGGAACCGAAGTCGAGGATAAGGATACGGTGCTGGTGAATGTCTTTAGTCATTTTATTCCTGCATCAGGCTGATGTTGTCACAAAGGGCACGGGATAAAAAAAGGGTGGAAAAACGGGGCGCAGGGCCCCGTTTTATCAGCCCATCCGATAGTTGGGGGCTTCTTTGGTAATGGTCACATCGTGGACGTGGGACTCTTTCATCCCGGCGCCGGAGATGCGCACGAATTCAGCCTTGGTGCGCATGTCGTCGATGGTGGCGCTGCCGGTCAGGCCCATGGAGGAGCGCAGGCCGCCCATCTGCTGATGGATGATCTCTTTGAGGCGACCTTTATAAGGCACGCGACCTTCGATACCTTCCGGTACCAGCTTGTCGGCGGCGTTGTCGGTCTGGAAGTAGCGGTCGCTGGAGCCTTTGGACATGGCGCCCAGAGAGCCCATACCACGGTAGGATTTGAAGGAGCGACCCTGATAGAGCTCGATTTCGCCCGGCGCTTCTTCAGTACCGGCGAACATGGAGCCGACCATGACGCAGCTGGCGCCCGCGGCGATGGCCTTGGCGATGTCGCCGGAGAAGCGGATGCCGCCGTCGGCGATAACCGGTACACCGGTGCCTTCCAGCGCATCAACGGCATCGGAGATGGCAGTGATCTGGGGCACGCCCACGCCGGTCACGATACGGGTAGTACAGATGGAGCCCGGGCCGATACCGACCTTGACGGCGTTGACGCCGGCAGCAACCAGCGCCTTGGCGCCAGCGGCGGTCGCGACGTTGCCACCGATGATCTGCAGATCCGGATAGGCTTCGCGGGTGGCTTTGATGCGATCCAGCACGCCCTGGGAGTGGCCGTGGGAGGAGTCGATCAGCAGCACGTCAACACCGGCTTCCACCAGCGCGGCGACGCGCTCTTCGTTGCCGGCACCGGCACCAACGGCAGCACCGACCCGCAGACGACCCTTGTCATCTTTACAGGCGTGGGGCTTGCGCTCGGCTTTCTGGAAATCTTTAACGGTGATCATGCCCTTGAGTTTGAAGTCGGCGTTCACCACCAGCACTTTTTCGATACGGTGCTTTTGCATCAGGGCAACCACCTCTTCACGAGGGGCCCCTTCACGCACGGTGACCAGACGATCTTTCTGGGTCATGATCTGTTCAACGGTCTGGGAGAGGTCAATCACGAAGCGCACGTCACGGCCGGTGATGATACCGACCAGCTGATTGCCGTCAGTCACCACGGGGTAACCGGCGAAGCCATTCTTGTGGCTCAGCTCCTTGATTTGGGCGATGGTCATGTCAGGGCGTACGGTGACGGGGTCAGTGACCACGCCGCTCTCGTACTTCTTGACCTTGCGCACTTCGGCAGCCTGCTGCTCGATGGACATGTTCTTGTGGATAAAGCCGATACCGCCTTCCTGGGCCAGTGCGATAGCCAGACGGGCTTCGGTCACTGTGTCCATGGCAGCGGAAATCATCGGGATGTTCAAGCTGATGGCGGAGGTCAGCTTGGTACGCAGATCGGCAGTATTGGGAAGAACTTCGGAGTGGGCGGGAACCAACAGTACATCGTCGAAGGTTAACGCTTCTTTGGCAATCCTGAGCATGGCAATATCTCACCGTTGAGGAAGTGGGGGTGTAAAATATTGCCGACGAAGTTTACTCACGGATTGGTCACTGGTAAAGAAGTTTTTTGAATTTTTTATGGCGTAGCCCTCATTTAGGAGGCCAAAACGCCAAAAAACCAAGATTATCAGTACGAAAACCGCCATTTCGGGGCAAAAGAGTTGGCAAAGTGGTGTTTTATGCACCCTGCCCGTTTGCCAAACGCCCCTCTCAGAGCGGTCAGAATGGCTCCCCTCACCTTACCTAGCGCACCAAAAAGAGCGTCAACATGCTTGTTTTTTGAGCGCTTTTTCTTGTTCGAATCGCGCCTCGCACGGCACATATCTCCTATTCGGGCACGGTTTTGCCACTGCGGCAGCCCCTATAAGACAGCAACCATTTTCGCCATTGTCATACCTATGAGACAACATACAGGCCATTTGTTGCACAGGTGAAAAATTAGTGGTGCAAAACATCATGAGCTCCGTATGATTACTCACATATGCCGTGGTTACGAATCCACCGCACCAATAGCTGAAGCTTGTTTTCATAAGGGGTTACCTCAGCGCCATAATCTAGCAACAAATCAACATTTTATTTTTTTAAAACCCCAATACGGAGTTGAAATGTCACGTAACAAATCAATCATAAATCTGTTTGTCGCAGCATCATTCATTATCTCACCCTATTTATCTCATGCCGCCAGTTTTGATTGTAAGAAAGCAAAAACATCAAATGAAAAGTTGATATGTATGACGCCTGAGCTGAGTAAATTAGATGAAGAACTTGCCAAAACATATCTACTCTCACTCAAAAATAGCGCAGATAATGATATTATAAAAAAATCACAACGAGCTTGGCTGAAACAGATTAAGAAAGAGTGCTCATCTGCTGACTGTCTAATCAAAAATTATCGGATCAGACTGGAAACACTGGAAAATTGGGAAAAGAGCATCCCTGCCGATACAACAATGATTGGTACGCATTATCTCTCGCATTCAGTACCAATAATAAGTAACTCGACAAAGGAAGGATATTACTTAATTGATGCTAAAAACTGTATATCTATTGAAGAGAAAGACAATAAAACCATATCTTTCTCCATATTGACATTTAATACAAATGGGCATATTTGTGATATTAATGGCATAGCCAAACTTGTTGGAAATGAATACCAATATATACCCTCATCGGATACAGATGAACTAGATAAAGCATGCTCGTTACGCATAGTTAATCGGGCTGGCAGTATCTTGATACTCGACCCTGAAATGAAATGCAGGGAATATTCCTGCGGTGTGAGAGCCGGCCTTGATGGCACCGTTTTTCCTAAAAATTTGTCGATGACAACAGGCTGTGACCGTGGATACTGAATGTCTTCATGCGTGGCAAGTTATATATGGCCTGAATACCCGTAACGCATCACTTCCAGATAGAGGCTCGGCACCTGCCCCGCGCTGGGGTAAGATAGCGTCCATCGTTTTATCCCGGCCCCGCCGGGGCAGACCACAGGTACGCCATTGAACCGATTTACCCCATCCAGTGCGGCGAACGGCCGCGAGCAGCAGGTCTTTACCGTCACCCGCCTCAACAGCGCCGTGCGCATGATCCTGGAGCAGGATCTGGGGCTGGTGTGGCTGACCGGCGAGCTCTCCAATCTGGCGATGCCAAGCTCCGGCCACTGGTATTTCTCCCTCAAGGACATGTCGGCGCAGGTGCGCTGCGCCATGTTCAAGGGCAACAACCGGCGGGTGGCCTTCCGCCCGCAGGATGGCATGCAGGTGCTGGTGCAGGCGCGGGTCTCCCTCTATGAGCCACGCGGTGACTACCAGCTGATCATCGAGTCGATGCAGCCGGCGGGCGATGGCGTATTGGCCCTGCGTTTTGAAGAGCTCAAGCGCCGCCTCGGCGCCGAGGGGCTGTTTGACGAAAGCCGCAAGCGGCCGCTGCCCCGTGAACCGCGGGCGGTGGGCCTTGTCACCTCCGCCACCGGCGCCGCCCTGCATGATATGCTGACGGTGCTTAAACGGCGCGCCCCGGATCTGCCGGTCTTTATCTACCCGACTCAGGTACAGGGGAGCGCCGCCATCAGCCAGATCGTCGCGGCGATCGCCAAAGCGAACCAGCGTGCCGAGGTGGATGTGCTTATCGTCGGGCGCGGCGGCGGCTCGCTCGAAGATCTCTGGTGCTTCAACGAAGAGGCGGTGGCCCGCGCCATTGCCCACTCAGCCATCCCTGTGGTGAGCGCAGTGGGCCACGAGGTGGATGTCACCATCAGCGACTTTGCCGCCGACTTGCGTGCCCCTACCCCATCGGCCGCCGCCGAGCTGGTGGCGCCGGATCAGAGCGCCCGTGCCCAGCGTCTCGTTCACCTCAAGCAGCGACTGCTGCAGGCGATGAGCCGCCAGCAGACCGCCGCCCGCCACGATTTCATCCTGCTGCAAAAACGGCTCGACCATCAGGATCCGAAACGGCGGCTGGAGCAACAGTCCCAACGCCTCGACGAGCTCTCCACCCGTTTGCAACAGCTATTACGCCAGCGGCTGCATCAGGGTGAGCGGCGCCTCACCAACCTTGAGCTGCGCCTACAAGGCAAGAGTCCGGAGCGCCTCTTGGCAGCTGGCAAGCGCCGCCACCAGCTGGCCGAGGAGCGGCTCTATGCCCTGATTGCCAAGCGGCAAGACCTTGCCAGTCACCGCCTCGCCATGCTCACCGCCCGCCTCGACGGAGTGAGCCCGCTCGCTACTCTGGGGCGCGGCTACTCCATTACTCGCACTCCACGCGGCGAAGTCATCAGCCGTGCCGATCAGGTCAACAGTGGCGATCAGCTCATCACCACCCTGGCACAAGGGAGCCTGCAGGTACGGGTCGAGGGGATCGTCGGGGACTCTGCGCAGTAGATCGGCTGACTCAAACAACCAGCCAACAGGCTATCCAGCCCGGCTGTTGGCCCGTTAATCAACCAAACAAAAAGGCCACCACCGCAAACACGGTGGTGGCCTTTTTTATCTCGGGTGCTGCCGCCCGCTCACCCCTTGGCGCGGCGGGCGACCAGGGTGAACTTGTAATCATCGCTCTTGAAGAAGTTGCGACTGAACTCGAACACGGTGCCATCTTGCAAGAAGCCGCGGGAGACCTTCTCGATAATGGGCTTGGCAGGATCGATACCGAGCGCCTCCACCACCTGCACCGAAGGGAGCACCGGAATGATCTCCTGCTCGCTGCGGTCGATCACCAGCTGCTTCACCTCTTCGATGTAGTGGTACTTGGAGCCCTGCATCACCGCATAGCTGAGGTCGGGGAAGAGAGCGAGCGGCATCCAGGTCTCCTCCAGCGTTACCGCGATCTGGCGAATAAAGCGCACCCGCTTGACGTAATAGACCAACGCCCCTTCCAGCAGATTGAGCCGCTCGGCCAGCTCGCTGCTTGCCTTGATCACCTCGAAGGCGAGAATGTCGCTGTGGGTCTCGGCCGCCGGATCGGTCACCTTCTCATAGAGGCTGGTGAGCTGATAGATGTCGTAGTTCACCTTCTCCTGCCGCACGTAGCTACCGCTGCCCTGAATACTCTCGATGACGTTGAGTTCGGTCAGCTGCTTGAGAGCCTGACGCACCGTCACCCGGCTCACCCCGAACTGCTCGCGCAGCTCGGCTTCGGTGGGCAAGGCATCGCCGGGGGCCAGCTCCCCTTGCGCAATCCACTGCTGGATGGTGTCGGCTATCTGGCGATACATGGGTTTTTTCGACACGAAAGGCCACCTCGTCGGCTCTGCGCCATGATAAATGGAAGAGGCGCCATTCTACCCCAGTTGCCCGGCAGACAAAACGGCTTGGCCCCATTTGACCTAACAAATCCCCTTGACCAAACAATACAAAAACAATACAAATAACGAATTGTATGATACCACTCACAAAAATCAGTCGGCCGGTTTGTTAGCATCGCTGTCACTTTCACCATGACGGCTTGCTGGCAAGCCAACCTGACAGAGGATCATCATGAATCTGACCAGTCTTACCGGCCCTCATCTCATCACGCTGCAAACCCGGTTTGCCGATCGGGATGCGGCCATTCATGCCCTGGCTGATCGGCTCGATCAGGCCGGCAAGCTGCACGACAAGGCCGCCTTTCTGGCTGCGGTCATGGCCCGCGAGGCGCAGGGCCCCACCGCCCTTGGCGAAGGGCTGGCGGTACCCCACGGCAAGTGCGATGCGGTGCGTGAAGCAGCCTTTGCCGTCGCGACCCTGAGCGAGGAGCTGGGCTGGGAGGGGATCGACGGCCCCGAGCCGGTCAACCTGATCTTCATGCTGGCGATCCCGACCGATCAGGCGGGCTCCACCCACATGCAACTGCTCACCACCCTCACCACTGCCCTGGTGGATGACGATACCCGCGAGGCGGTGCTGGCGGCTCAAAGTGCCGAGCAACTGATGGTACTGCTTGATGGTGAGGGGGATAGTGGCAAGCAACCAGAAAAAGAAGACAAATCAGATACAAATCAACCTACAGTTGTCTGTGTCACCGCCTGCCCGGCGGGGATCGCCCACACCTATATGGCTGCCGAGTATCTGGAAAAGGCGGGGCGCAAGCTGGGCATTCGGGTACTGGTCGAAAAGCAGGGTGCCAACGGCATTGAGGATCGCCTGCCGCAAGAGGCGCTCGATGCTGCGGTGGCCTGCATCTTCGCCGCCGAGGTGGCCATCAAGGAGCAGGAGCGTTTCGCCGGTATCCCCCGGATCGAGACGCCGGTGGCCGAGCCCATCCGCCATGCCGAGCGGATCCTGAATGACGCGCTTGAAGCGGCCAAGGCCGGTCGCACCGCCCCGACGCCCAACCCCGGCCAGAGCGATGCGCCGACCGGCAAGAAGGTGGGCCTCAAGACCGAACTCAAGCAGGCGCTGCTGAGCGGTATCTCCTTTGCCGTGCCGCTGATCGTGGCGGGCGGTACCGTGCTCGCCGTCTCTGTGCTGCTGGCCCAGATCTTCGGCCTGCAACATCTGTTTGATACCGAGAACTCCTGGCTCTGGATGTACCGCAAGCTGGGCGGTGGCATGCTGGGCACCCTGATGGTGCCGGTGCTGGCGGCCTATACCGCCTATTCGCTGGCAGACAAACCGGCGCTGGGCCCGGGCTTTGCGGCGGGACTGGCCGCCAACATGATTGGCTCCGGTTTTCTCGGCGGCGTGGTCGGCGGCCTGATCGCAGGTTACCTGATGCGCTGGGTCAAGCAGCATGTGCGCCTTAGCCCCAACTTCAACGGCTTTCTCACCTTTTACCTCTATCCGGTGATCGGCACCCTGGTGGCGGGCAGCCTGATGCTGTTTGTCATCGGCCAGCCGGTGGCCTGGCTCAACAACAACCTCACCGAATGGCTCAACGGCCTCTCCGGCACCAATGCGCTGGTACTGGGCGCCCTGCTCGGCTTTATGTGCTCGTTTGACCTGGGCGGCCCGGTCAACAAGGCGGCCTACGCCTTCTGCCTCGGCGCCATGGCCAACGGGGTCTACGGCCCCTACGCCATCTTCGGTGCGGTCAAGATGGTCTCGGCCTTTACCGTCACAGCCTCCACCCTGCTGGCGCCGCGCCTGTTCCAGACCTTCGAGATCGAGACCGGCAAATCGACCTGGCTGCTGGGGCTGGCGGGGATCACCGAGGGTGCCATTCCAATGGCCATCGAAGATCCAATCCGGGTGATCGGCTCCTTCCTCGCAGGCTCGGTGGTCACCGGCGCCATGGTGGGTGCCATGGGGATTGGTCTCTCCACCCCGGGAGCCGGCATCTTCTCCCTCTTCCTGCTCCACGATGGCGGCCATGGCGCCCTGATGGCTGCCGCCGTCTGGCTCGGTGCGGCACTGGTGGGCACCCTTATCTCCACTGTGGTGCTGATCGGCTGGCGCCGTCACGCCATGCAGCGCGGCACCTATCAGGTGGTCGCCGCAGAGTAAGGCTCCTCTTCACAACCGCTTTTTCAACAGACTATTTTTCCACACGGCAGGCAAGGGCCGCCGTGCGTCAGCAAAGGATTATTGTCATGACAGTTTCACGAGTTCACATCACGCCGCACATGCACTGGGATCGGGAGTGGTACTTCACCACCGAGGAGTCCCGCATCCTGCTGGTCAACAACATGGCGGAGATCCTGGCCCGGCTTGAATCCGACCCCGACTACAAGTTCTATGTACTGGACGGCCAGACCGCGGTGCTGGAGGATTACTTCGCCATCCAGCCCGAGAACAAGGCCCGGGTGAAGGCGCTGGTGGAAGCGGGCAAACTCATCATCGGCCCCTGGTACACCCAGACCGACACCATGCAGGTGAGCGGCGAGTCCATCCTGCGCAACCTGCTCTACGGGATGCGCGACTGCCTCAGCCTTGGCGAGCCGATGAAGATCGGTTACCTGCCCGACTCGTTTGGCATGTCTTCCCAGTTGCCCCACATCTTCAACGGCTTCGGGATCGATCGTGCCATGTTCTGGCGCGGCTGCTCCGAGCGTCACGGTACCGACAAGACCGAGTTCCTCTGGCAGAGCAACGATGGCAGCGAGGTGACCGCTCAGGTGCTGCCGCTCGGCTACGCCATCGGCAAGTACCTGCCGGAAGATGAAGCGGGCCTGCGCAAGCGGCTCGAATCCTACTTCGAGGTGCTGGAGAAGGCCTCGGTGACCAAGGATATCCTGCTGCCCAACGGCCACGACCAGATGCCGCTGCAACAGAACATCTTCGCCATCATCGACAAGCTGCGGGAGATCTACCCCCAGCGTGAATTCCACATGAGCCGCTTCGAGCAGGTCTTCGAGCGCATCGAGACGTGCCGCGACCAGCTTGCCACCCTCAAGGGGGAGTTCAACGACGGCAAATATATGCGGGTACACCGCACCATCTCCTCCACCCGGATGGACATCAAGCTGGCCCATGCCGCCATCGAGAACAAGATCGTCAACATCCTCGAACCGCTGGCGAGCATCGCCTGGGCGCTCGGCTTTGAGTACCACCACGGGCTGCTGGAGAAGATGTGGAAGGAGATCATGAAGAACCACGCCCACGACAGCATCGGCTGCTGCTGCAGCGACAAGGTACATCAGGAGGTGATGACCCGCTTCATTCTGGCCGACGACATGGCCGAGAACCTGATCCGCTTCTACATGCGCAAGATTGTCGACAACATGCCGGTGGCACTGTGCGAAGACGGCGTGCAGGTGGCCGACAAGCTCTGCCTGTTCAACCTGATGCCCTTCCCCCGTCAGGAGGTGATCAACACCAGCATCCGCATTCGCGCCCAATCCTTTACCCTGCGCGATGAGGCGGGCCAGCCGGTCCCCTACTTCATCCGCGCCAAGCGCGAGATTGACCCGGGTCTGGTGGACAGACAGATCGTTCACTACGGCAACTACGATCCCTTTATGGAGTACGACATCCAGCTCTGCCATCCCCTACCCGCCATGGGCTACTGCACTCTCCATATCGAAGGCAACCAGCCGGGACTGGAGCAGCCGGTGACTGCCAGCGGCGAGCTGCTGGAGAACGATTTTTACCGCATAGCCCTCAATGACAACGGCACTTTGCAGATCCTGGATAAACTGCGCGGCACCACCTTTGATCAGGTGCTCACGCTGGAAGAGGGCTCCGATGATGGCGACGAGTATGACTACTCGCCATCGCGCGAAGAGTGGCTGCGCTACTCCACCGAGTTTGCAGTGACCCGCGAGATCACCCATCAGGCGTGGCAAAGCATCGCTACGCTCAAACTGCGTATGGCATTGCCTGCCAACCTCGCCGAGCGAGCCAACCGTCAGTGCAGCGGTCACCTCGATGTCACCTGCCGTATCACGCTGGCGCATCAGAGCCCACGCATCGACATCGAACTAGAGCTCGACAATCAGGCCGATGATCACCGGGTTCGAGTGCTGATCCCCACCCCCTTCCCGAGCGACACCGTGGTCTCCGACAACCAGTTTGGCTGCATCACCCGCCCCACCCGCGACAGCGCCATGGCGAACTGGGAGGCAGAAGGGTGGAAAGAGGCCCCCATTCCGGTCTGGCAGCTGATGAACTTCGTCGCTCTGCAAGATGGCAAGCAGGGGCTGGCGGTGCTGAGCGACGGTCTGCGCGAGTTTGAAGTGATCGGCGAGCAGTGCGACACCCTGGCGCTCACCCTGCTGCGCGGGGTCGGCGTACTCGGCAAAGAGGAACTGCTGCTGCGCCCGGGTCGCCCCTCCGGCATCAAGCTGCCCACCCCGGACTCCCAGGTGCGCGGCAAGCTCAGCTGTCGTTTCAGCCTGCTGGCGTTTGCCGGTGATCACATCAGCGCCAACGTGATGCAGGCGGCGCGCAGCTACCTCACCCCGGTGCGCTGCTACAACAAGATCCCGTTCGATGCCATGAAGCTCAACAATGCAAGCTTCACCACCCCGCTCCACTTCAGCCTGCTCACCATGGATCCCTCCGGTCCGGTGCTGAGCGCCCTGAAAAAGGCAGAGGATGAAGAGGCGCTAGTGATCCGGGTCTACAACCCGAGCGAGCAAGCGGTGCTGGAGGGTGGCAAAGTGAGCTGCGAACACTCCCTGAGCGACTGGCAAGCGGTGCGGATGGATGAGCAGCCCCTGCACCTTGAGCTGGCTGCTGGCGAGTTTGGCGAACTGGCGCCCTGCCACTCCCGCAGCGCGCGCTTTCGGGTGGCTCGCGGCTAACGGCCGGTAACACCCACAGGTAGCAACAGGCGGGGAAGAGCCATCCCCTCCCCGCCTGCTTATCCCTCAGGCAGGCCTATCCCGCTTGATAAAGACATAAAAAAATCCCCGCCAATTGGCGGGGATTTTTATTGGAACGGTATCAACGCCCGTCAGCGAGAGCGCCCCGCTTAGCTGGCCTTGCGCAGGATCTGCTCAAGGTAGCGGGCGAAGTCGTGACCGTGATGCTCCAGCAGTTTCGGGAACATGGAGATGGAGGTCATGCCCGGGAAGGTGTTGATCTCGTTGAGCAGGATCTCGCCCTCCTCAGTCAGGAAGAAGTCGATACGGGAGAGGTGAGTCAGTTTCAGCTGACGGAACGCCTTGAGAGCGTACTCGTGAATGGCGTCAGCCTGAGCCTCGGTCAGCCCTTCGGCACGTAGTGCGGTCTCGGTATGGCTGGCGCTGCTGTACTTCTCTTCATAGGTGTAGAACTTGTCCTGCGGCACGCAGATCTCGCCCGGATAGGTGGCCACCAGCTCGTCACCATACTGGTAAACCGCCACTTCCAGCTCGCGCGGCTTGACCGCCTTCTCAATCAGAACCTGCTCGGAGTAACCGAAAGCATCGGCAATGCCCTTCACCAGATCCGCTTCGTTGCTGGCGGAGTAGCAGCCAACGGAAGAGCCCTGGGAGGCGGCCTTGATAAAGACCTTGCCCCACTTGGCCAGCGCCGCTTTCGCCTCAGCCAGAGCTGCATCGCCCTGTTCGGTCAGGAACAGATAAGGGGTGTTGGGGATACCGATGGCGGAGAGCCACAGCTTGGTGGTGATCTTGTTGAAGCAGATTTTGCTCGCTTCGGCGTCGCAGCCCAGATAAGGCAGGCCAGCCAGCTCAAGGAAGGATTGCAGATCGCCAGTCTCGCCCGGGTAACCGTGGATGCAGGGAACCACGTAGTCTACCGGACGGGCCACGCTGTCAAACGAGAGCAGCTTGTCCAGCCCCAGTTTGCACTCGCGACCATCGGCGCTGAGCCAGCGGTCGGCAAACATCTCGACGCGGGTCACTTCGACGCCGGGCAGGAGAGCGAGTTGTTTTTCGAGGAAATTGGCGCTGCGCAGAGAGACTTCGTGCTCGGAGCCACCGCCGCCGCACAGCAGCAAGACATGCATGTTCTTCATTAGATGTGATCCCTTGGGAGAAGCGGCTTCGTCATGACCATTCAAAAACCACCGCATTCAAAACCGGACGAAGCCAGATACGAACATAAGTGCGCGCCAGTGTAGCAAGGGAGACAAACCCTTGTCAGCTGATGGCTGCCCTGCCAGCCACATCTTGCGGTGAAAAAGGGCGTCCTGTGTCAAAAACCGCGCAGCCCTATGGGTCAGCGAGGGGGATCGACCCGTCCCATGCCGCTGCCATTGACGCGAAACCAGCCGGCAATGCTGTAACGCTCCTGATTGGCGGGCAGCACTTCGTGGGGAAACTCTTCGGAGAGGAAGATCACCAGCCGCCCCCCTTTGGGGCTCACATCCATCAAGAACTGCTCGTCGTTGTCATAAAAGCGCAGGACACCGCCCGCTTCGGGTTGCCAGTCGTTATTG
Source organism: Aeromonas sp. FDAARGOS 1410 (assembly GCF_019048745.1). NCBI lineage: Bacteria > Pseudomonadati > Pseudomonadota > Gammaproteobacteria > Aeromonadales > Aeromonadaceae > Aeromonas > Aeromonas sp. FDAARGOS 1410. The sequence continues at coordinate 3,041,378 of NZ_CP077401.1, forward strand.
AGGTAGAACACCGTCGTCAAGCGACGGTTGGAGCGACCGGCAAAGGCATCGCGATGGGTCGCGTAGAAGTCGCCGCAGCGATAACGGGCAAAGTGAGCCTCATAGTCGAACAGCCCCAGCATCAACATCCGGTTGGCAGCCAGACGCAGTGCCTCCATGCGGGCGAGATAATCGGCGACCGGCGCCCCGAGGGAAGGCTCCAGCCAGTGGATCTGGTCGCGGCGGATCTCGCTGTTGCCTTGATGGAGCCCTTCACGACCGATCCCGGCCGGTTGCCACTCCTCTGGCAGACACCCTTTGAGGGCATCCACCTCGGCGGCAGTTAAAAAATCGTCCACTATCACCCAACCTCGGGTGTAGAAGGCATCCATGACGGCTTGATAGTCCAAGATTGACTCGCAACATGTGGAAAAGAGAGCGCTTTTTAGCGGCTTCCCGCTAAAGGCACAAACCGGTTTGCTTCTCTTGAGAAGTCCCACCATCAATACCCGATTTGGCAGGCCGCGCCCCCTTTTTCCGGGCCGATTGTGATCCTGCCCTCACCCGGTGCGTAATGGAGGGGAAAAGTGTGAGCCGCCACCCATTGCATCGGTGCCCGTTAACGTAACGCCTTGCCGTTAAAAGAGCCAAGCGATACCGTAGCGACCATGGGAATAACCCCCTTTCCTCCTGCGAGCACACTGTGCAACTTATGTGCAATCAACGACATGCAATCAACAAAAGGATGATGTGATGCCTCTGCCCGACCTGACGCTGCAACAACTGGATGGCACCCCCTACCCGCTCTCCCAACTGGCCGGCAAGGTGATCCTGGTGGTGAATGTGGCCAGCCGCTGCGGCTTTACCCCCCAATATGAGGGGCTGGAAGCCCTCTATCGCGAGCTGGGCCCCGAGGGGCTGGAGATCCTGGGTTTTCCCTGCAACCAGTTCGGTCAGCAGGAGCCTGGGGATGCCGAGGAGATCGCCCGTTTCTGCTCCTTGGACTACCCGGTCACCTTCCCCATCATGGCCAAGTGCGATGTCAACGGCGAGCAGGCCCACCCGCTCTATCAGTGGCTCAAGAAGGAGAAACCAGGGCTGCTTGGGCTGGAAAACGTCAAGTGGAACTTCACCAAATTCCTGATCGACCGTGACGGTAACGTGGTGGAGCGGTTTGCTCCCACCACCAAGCCGGAGAGTCTGGTCGCCCCCATCCGCGACCTGCTCTGATTGCTTTTTGCGGCACATAAAGAGCGGCCGGTGCGACAGCTACTGCGCACCGGCCGCTCTTTTGCTATATTACGCCCCCGTTATCATTTCCATATCGTGGCTGGCGCCCGCGCCGGTCATCCGCTGAGCCAAAGGCTCACCAGAGGAGTTTCTCTCGAACATGTCATTCAACGAACTGGGTCTCTCCCCGCACATCCTGCGGGCCGTCAAGGAGCTGGGTTACGAACAGCCAACCCCCATCCAGCAGCAAGCCATTCCGGCTATTCTGGCTGGTCAGGATGTCCTCGGCGGAGCCCAGACAGGCACAGGCAAGACAGCCGGTTTCACCCTGCCCATGCTGCAGTTGCTGCTGGCCAACCATGGCCGCGGTCGCCGTCAGGTGCGCGCCCTGGTACTGACACCGACCCGCGAACTGGCCGCCCAGGTGGGTGAGAGCATCATCAAATATGCCCACCACCTGCCGTTTCGAACCCTGATCGCCTACGGTGGCGTCAGCATCAAACCCAATCTGGATGCCATCAAGCTCGGTATCGACATTCTGGTGGCCACCCCGGGCCGTCTGCTGGATCTGCTGACCCAGGGCGCATTGACCCTGAGCGAGCTGGAAGTGCTGGTGCTGGATGAAGCGGATCGCATGCTCGACATGGGCTTCATCGTCGACATTCGCCGCATCATGAAGGCGCTGCCCGCCAAACGGCAGAGCCTCCTCTTCTCCGCCACCTTCTCAAGCGAGATCAAGGCGCTGGCGGATGACCTGCTCAACGACCCCACCCTCATTGAGGTCGATCCCAGCAACACGGCTGCCGAACAGGTGACCCAGCGCATCATTCAGGTCGATCGGGAGCGCCGCCGCGAGCTGCTCTCTCACATGATTGGCCGTGGCAACTGGCAGCGGGTGTTGGTGTTTGTCCGCACCAAGCAGATCGCCGATCGCCTCGCGCATCAGATGCAGAAAGATGGTCTCGACACAGTCGCCATTCACGGTGACAAGAGTCAAGGAGCCCGCAACCGGGCGCTGGCCGATTTTCGCGAAGGCAAGGTGCGGGTGCTGGTGGCAACCGATATCGCCGCCCGTGGCCTGGACATCGATCAGCTGCCCCACGTGATCAACTTCGAGCTGCCGCAAATGGCGGAGGATTACATCCACCGTATCGGCCGAACCGGCCGTGCCGGTCGCGGCGGCGAAGCCATCTCGCTGGTCAGCCATGATGAGTTGGGCCAGCTCAAGGCGATCGAGGCCCTGATCGGTCAATCTCTCTCCGTGGAGATCCTCGACGGGTATGAGCCGAGCGGCAAGCCAAGCCGCCAGACCCTGCCCGGCAGCAAGCCGGTGCAGAACCCGCCGCGCACCCGTGGCGCAGCCAATGCCAAGGGTGGCAAGGGCAAACCGGCAGCAGGCAAGGGCAAAGCCAAAGGCGATACCGCCAAGAAGCCTGCCCCGGCCCGCAAACGGGAAGTGGTGGGTGAGGATGTCGGGTTTACCCCGATGCGCCGCCTGCCAAGGGCCCAGCGCGACAGCTATCAGGATAGCGACGACGAGTAATTCGTCCCGTACCTACACCAGACTGGTTGGCCAAGCAGCTGATTGACCAGACAAAGGGAGCCTCGTCGGCTCCCTTTGTGCTTTTGGCGATCGGGTAAAGCCCCTACACCAGCGAGTGGCGCACTCTCGGATGTTTACCATCCAGGTGCTTGCCATGCTGCAACGCAGGCTCGCTGCCATCGGCCGGATTGTGCTGCAAAAACTCGAACAACCCGGCCTGCATATTGACGTTCCAGAATCGCCCTGCCAGCGTCAGAACCAGCTGATCGCCAGCAAGATCGGCCAGCCCGTTTTGCCGCCAGGCATCGAACAGCGGCATCAGATGGCTGCGCAGTGAGGCTGGCAGGCGCGCCAGTGCCAGCACGCCACTGTCGAGTGCGCCACGCAGCAGACCATCCATCCGCGCATTCGGATTACGCCCCATCACCATGCCGGGCGCCCGAACTCCCTTCTCATGCGCTTCGTGCCACTGAGCCAAATCCCGCCCGTACATCACGCCATGGCCATGGATAGTGCCCCCGGCTCCGGCACCAAAGGGGAGGATCTCGGCACCGCGCTTGGCCATCTGGTTATAGCGACTCTGCTCGGCTGGGCTGCGCCGCCAATGACTGCAGGAGAGCCGCTCCCAACCATGCTGTTCCAGTTGTTGACCGCCGTAAGCGTACATGGCGGCCCGCTGCTGGCCATCGGCAGCCCAACCCAGCTTGCCCTTTTGCCCGGCCCGCTCCAGATTGGTGCCCGGCATGGCGATAAGCTGGTAGAGATCAACCCCGTGCACGCCGCTTGCCATCACATCCGTGATGTCCTGCTGCCACACGACATCATCCTGACCGGGTAGACCGAAAATAAGATCCGCCACGATCACAGCCGCATCATCGCGAGTCAGCTCGCCAAGGCGGGTCAGCAGGGTCTCCCTGTCATCGATCCGCGCCGCTTGCTGGCGCACACCGGTATCAAAACTCTGCACCCCGAACGAAAAGCGGTTGAAACCACCGCCCAGCGCGGCCTGCCACTTGGCATCGTCAAAGCCGTTGAGTCGCCCCTCCAGTGTTACCTCGGCATCAGCCGTCAGAGGAAAGCGCTGGATCATCCTGGCCAGCATCGCCAGCTCATCAGCATTCATATCAGTGGGGGTTCCGCCCCCGACATAGACGGCCGAGAAGAGGCCGCTTTGTACCAGCGGCGTCTCTGCTGCCTTGGCAAGCAATGCGCACAACCCGTCGACATAGCGGCTGATCCGCGCCGGATTGGCGCCATTTTCGAAGAAATTGCAGAAGCTGCAGCGCTTGCGACAAAACGGAATATGGAGATAGAGGGCACGCTCTTCGGCATCGCTCTCTTGCTGCCACCACTGTTGCCATTGGCTCTCATCGAGTGACAAGGGGCGGATCCCTCCCCGACTGGCATGTGCCGAGGTTTTGGCACTGAAGGCAAACTTGAGAGGATCCGGCGAAGCCACGCCGGTCATGGAAGGAGTTAGATGGATCATGGTGATGACTCGCAAATAACAGCAATGATAATTATTATCATCAACATGTTTTTGCGCAGGATCAACTCTTGGTGCCACTCAATCTGAAATTGCCCTGTTGGCAACCTCTATTACCGATCTGCTTAACAGATTATTTACTCAAGAGTGACTAAAGTGTGCCGATAGGAAACTGTCTCCCCGCCTCTCCTTGTCTACGCTCAAGATGAAACGGGAACCAATAAAAACAGATAAAGGGCATGGGATCGGCCACTATGCATAACCTCTCACTGAACTGGAAAATCTTTCTCCCCCTTGCGCTGGTCATCAGCTCCACCTTTGCCCTCTGCTTCGAGCTCTCTGCCTGGTTGCAACGGGATCTCGCCATCCGCATGGCAGAAGAGAAGGTTGAGAGCGCCGCCAACACCTACATGGATCAGCTCAACGTATTGATGATGACCGGTGGCATGGCCAACCGGCAGATAGTGCAAACCAAGCTCAAGAGCGAGGCCGGGATTGTTGAAGCCCGTCTTATCCGTGCCCCCGCAGTCAGCAATCTGTTTGGCCCGGGCCATCCCGACCAGAAAGCCCAGGATCCCCTCGATGAACGTGCCATCACGAAGGGGGATATCATCCTGCAACAGCAGGGCAACCAGCTCACCCTGATCAAACCGTTCAAGGCCTACAAAGAGTATCGCGGCACCCAGTGCACCAGTTGCCATCAGGTGGATGAAGGAACCGTCATGGGAGCGGTCAGGATCAGCTATGACCTGACCAATACCTTCGACGATATCCGCCACAACAACTTTATTCTGAGTGGCAGTCTGGCGGCTGTTTTCGGCCTTGGCTTCGGCCTGCTCTGGTGGGTGCTGCAGCGCTACGTCAAACGGCCGCTGCGCCAGTTGCAGCTCACCATGATCCAGATGGCGAAAGAGCGTAACCTCGCCCTCCCTCTCGTGAACAACAGTCAGGACGAGCTGGGTCAGATGACCCGCGCCGTCAACGACATGGTGCAGGGCTTCCGCCACAGCTTGCAGGAGGTGGAGGAAGCGACGCACCAGCTCTATCAGGAGTCGAGCCAGATCCGCCAGGTCGCCACCCAGACCGAAAACTCGGCCCGTCAGCAGGAGGGGATGACCACCCAGGTGGCGGCCGCAGTGAGCGAACTTGCTGCCAGCTCCCATGAAGTGCGAGAGCATGCCCGCCACAGTGCAGAGCTCTCCGCGCTCACCAATCAGGATGCCGCCAATACCAGCCGTCTCGCCCAGCACTCCATCACCGACATGGGCGAGATGTCGACCGAAATCGACAGGGTGGATCAGGTTATTCAGCAGCTCGACAGCCGCTGTCTTGCCGTGGATGGGGTATTGGAAGTGATCAAGGGGATCGCCGATCAGACCAACCTGCTGGCCCTCAACGCCGCCATTGAGGCAGCGCGAGCGGGTGAACAGGGGCGCGGTTTTGCCGTGGTAGCCGATGAGGTACGCGCCCTCTCCAACCGCAGCCGCACTGCCAGCGAGGAGATCTCCCAGATGATCGCCGCCTTGCAAAAAGAGGCCCAGAGCGCAGTTACGGTGATCGGGGATGCAAAAACCAAGGCGGACGAGAGCATCAGCAAAACCGAGGCGACCCTGGCCGCCATGCAGAACATCATTGAACGCATCGCCCGGATCAATGATCTCAATGCCCAGATGGCCCAGTCAGCCGAAGAGCAGGACAGGGTCTGCAACGAGGTGGACCACTCGGTAAACCAGATCCGCAACACCTCCAACGACACCCTGGGTCAGGCTCATTCTGCCAACCTCGCCAGTATTCAGCTGGTCGAGCAGTGCCAGAAACTGGAAGCCCTGCTCAAGACCTATCGCTGGTAACCCTGCTCCGACAACAAAAAGCGCGCCTGTGGCGCGCTTTTACTTTGTATCAATGGACTGCTGTATCAGCTTGCTGATATATCTGTCTCAGCGGGCGTTGCGGGTGGCGACCGCATCGGCCAGATTGCGCAGCAGGGTTTCGGTATCTTCCCAACCGATGCAGGCATCCGTGATGCTCTGACCGAAGGTAAGCTCGCAGCCCTCGACCAGATCCTGACGCCCTTCCACCAGATGGCTCTCCACCATCACGCCAAATACAGCCTTGCTGCCGGCACGCAGCTGACCGGCTACGTCTTCGGCCACCACCATCTGGTTCTTGAACTGTTTGCTGCTGTTGGCGTGACTAAAGTCGATCATCACCTTTTGCGGCAGACCGGCCTTCTCCAGCCCCTTCACCACCTCGCTGACATGGGCGGCGCTGTAGTTAGGTTCACGGCCACCACGCAGAATGATGTGACAATCCGGGTTCCCTTTGGTGGCCACGATGGCGGAGTGGCCATACTTGGTGACCGACAGGAAGTGATGGGGGGCACTGGCAGCACCGATGGCATCGATGGCCACCTTGATGGTGCCGTCGGTACCGTTCTTGAAGCCCACCGGGCAAGAGAGACCTGAGGCCAGCTCACGATGCACCTGGGATTCGGTGGTACGAGCGCCGATCGCCCCCCAGCTCATCAGATCAGCCACGTATTGCGGCGTGATCATGTCGAGGAATTCGGAAGCGGTCGGCAGCCCCATGTCGTTGAGATCGAGCAGCAGCTTGCGACCCAGGCGCAGACCGTCATTGATCTTGCAGCTGTTATCGAGGTACGGATCGTTGATGAGCCCCTTCCAGCCCACGGTAGTGCGCGGCTTTTCGAAGTAGACCCGCATCACGATCTCCAGCTGACCTTTCAGCTCGTCGCGCAGCGCCTTGAGGCGCTTGCCATATTCGATGGCGGCAACCGGATCATGAATGGAACAGGGGCCAATGACCACCAGCAGACGGTCATCTTCACCATTCAGGATACGGTGGATGGCCTGACGGGAATCAAACACGGTCGATGAGGCGGTCTCGGTCGCCGGAAACTTCTCAAGCACCGCAACCGGAGGGAGTAACTCTTTGATTTCACTGATACGAACGTCGTCGGTTTGATGCTGCATGACAAGGCTTCCTGCTAGATAACTGCGATTAAGAAATCTCAACATAGCCCGCAGCCGAGTCGGTGTAAATAGAAAATTACATCACTAAAGAAAGTTTTTTTAACCTGCATCTTGCAAGTTAATGAAATACTGCTACTTGCGAACGTGCTGGAGATAAAAAGGCCCGTACAAGGCGGGCCCCATCATGTTGGAGTGATTAATCGCGCAGGCTGATGCTGGCCAGTTTTTCGAAGTAGTCCGGGAAGGTCTTCGAGGTGCACTTGGGATCGTTGATAGTCACCGGCGTATCGGACAGAGCCACCAGCGAGAAGCACATGGCGATCCGGTGATCGTTATAGGTATCGATCTCGGCATGCTTGAGCTGCGTCGGCGGGGTCACGGTAATAAAGTCACGCCCCTCCTCCACTTCTACGCCCAGCTTGCGCAGCTCGGTCGCCATGGCATGCAGGCGATCGGTCTCTTTCACCCGCCAGTTATAAATATTGCGAATGGAGGTCGGCCCCTCGGCAAACAGCGCCGCAACCGCGATGGTCATGGCAGCATCGGGAATATGGTTCATATCCATATCGATGCCGTACAGCGGCGCCTGCTCCGCTTCGATAAAGTCATCACCCCAGGTGATGCGCGCGCCCATCTTCTCCAGTACGTCGGCGAAATGGATGTCGCCCTGAATGCTGTGCTTGCCGATGCCGGTGACCCGCACCTTGCCCTTGATGGCGCCTGCCGCGAGGAAGTAGGAGGCGCTGGAGGCATCACCCTCCACCAGAAAATCACCGGGGCTGATGTAGGTCTGGTTGCCCTTGATGTAAAACAGCTTGTAGTTGTCGTGCTCGATGACCACCCCGAACTGCTTCATGATGTGCAGGGTGATATCGATGTAGGGCTTGGAGACCAGCTCCCCCTTGATATGGATGCGGGTGTCGCCAGCCGCCATGGGCGCAGCCATCAGGAAGGCGGTCAGGAACTGGCTGGAAACGGAACCATCGACATGGACGTCGCCGCCCCACAGCCCCTTGGCATCCACCACCAGCGGCGGAAAACCATCTTTTTTCAGGTACTGGATATGAGCGCCCGCCTCACGCAGGGCATCAACCAGATGGCCGATGGGACGCTCTTCCATGCGCGGCTCACCGCCCAGGGTGTACTCACCGGAGCCCAGACACAGCGCGGCACAGAGCGGGCGCATGGCAGTGCCGGCATTGCCAAGGAACAGATTGATCGGCTCTTTGACGGCAAAGCTGCGGCCAAGGCCTTGCACGGTGCACTCGGTCTTGTCGGCAGAGAGTTTGTACTTGACCCCGAGCTGGGTCAGTGCCGCCAACATGTGACGAATGTCATCGCTGTCGAGCAGGTTGGTCAAACGGGTAGTACCACGGGCCAGTGCCGCCAGCAGCAGCGCCCGGTTAGAGACACTCTTTGAACCGGGCAGATTGACCTCACCGGCCACACGAGAAATGGGTTCCAAACGCAACGAATTCATAGACTTCCTGTGCAATCTCAAATAAATGACCTGACCGGACGTTAACAGTACGCGCCCCGCTCGGCAAGGGCAGCGACAGGGGAAAAACGGGGCTGCACGCTAAGATTCAGTCGTTGTTGAAAAAAAGACGCCGGGCAAGCCCGGCGTCAGGATTAACTACAGACCGGATCAGCCGTGACGCTTGGCAAACTCATCCATAAAGCTGACCAGCGCCTTCACACCCTCCAGTGGCATGGCGTTGTAGATGCTGGCCCGCATGCCACCGACGATGCGGTGACCTTTGAGCGCCAGCAGGCCAGCAGCTTCCGATTCGGCCAGGAACTGCTTGTCCAGTTCGGCATTTTTCAGCTGGAACGGGATGTTCATCCGCGAACGGCAGCTGACATCCACCTGATTGCTGTAGAAGCTCGATTGATCGAGATAGTTGTAAAGGAAGTCGGCCTTCTCCTTGTTACGCGCTTCCATCGCCGCAAGGCCACCCTGTTCTTTCAGCCACTCGAACACCAGACCGGCCAGATACCAGGCGTAGGTGGGCGGCGTGTTGAACATGGAGTCGTTCTTGGCGGTGAGCTTGTAGTCGAAAATCGAGGGCACATCGGCTCTGGCCTGATCCAGCAGATCATCGCGCACGATGGCGATGGCGAGCCCGGACGGGCCGATATTTTTCTGGGCACCGGCATAGATGATGCCAAAGCGGCTCACATCGATGGGACGGGAGAGGATGGTCGAGGAGAGATCCGCCACCAGCGGTACATCGCCGGTTGCAGGGATATCGAACATTTCGATCCCTTCAATGGTCTCGTTCGGGCAGTAGTGCACATAGGCGGCATCAGAGCGAAACGCCGGTGTCGGCAACAGGTGCGTAATCCCCTGCTCGTTTTTGGCAACCCCTTGCCAGGTCTGGATGTCGCCGTACTTTTGCGCCTCATCCACCGCCCCTTGCGACCAGACACCGGTCAGCAGAAAATCGGCTTTCTTGTTGGCGCCGCCCAGCAGGTTCATGGGCACGGCGGAGAACTGACCCCGGCCACCCCCATGCATGAACAGCACCTTGTAGTTGTCCGGTACCGCCAGCAACTCGCGCAGATCGGCTTCTGCCTTCTCGGCGACCGCCATGTAGTGCTTGCCGCGGTGGGAAAGCTCCATGACCGAGGCTCCCAGCCCCTGAAAATTACAAAATTCGCGCTGGGCGCGCTCCATGACTTCAACCGGCAACATGGCGGGGCCGGCGCAGAAGTTGTAAACCTGTTTGCTCATGACGCTTTCCGTGAGTGAATGAGTGTGATCGATGACTTGTCAGGTTTTACACAAGAGCAGCCAGCGGATCAAAGGCTTTTTGGGAGCTGGCTCAACCTTTTACCGTCACTCTTGCTCCCCTTTTCAGTAGAAAAAGCCCTGAACGGGTCAGGGCTTGCAGAGAACATGCGCAGAAATGGTCAAGAGGCCGCATAAACGGGTTGCCCCTGCCCTTTCCGACAAATTTACACCTTGGCGGTGAGCTCGGGCAGCAGGGTGAAGAGATCCCCCACCAGACCGTAGTCGGCCACCTGAAAAATCGGTGCCTCGCTGTCCTTGTTGATGGCCACAATCACCTTCGACTCCTTCATACCCGCCAGATGCTGAATAGCACCCGAGATACCGACCGCGATATAGAGCTCGGGAGCGACCACCTTGCCAGTCTGGCCGACCTGCAGATCGTTGGCGACAAACCCCGCATCGACGGCAGCGCGCGATGCGCCGACCGCACCGCCCAGCTTGTCGGCCAACGCTTCAATCAGGGCAAACTGCGCCTTGGAGCCAAGAGCTCTGCCACCGGAGACCACCACGCGCGCAGCGGTCAGCTCGGGCCGGGGCGATCGCACGGCAAGACGCTCCACCAGGCGAGTCCGGCGGGTCAATTCGGGCACCACCAGACTCTCGACGGAAGCATTGCCTTCCTGCGGAGTCTTGGCAAAAGCCGTCGCCCGCACCGTCATCACCTTGATAGGGGCACTGCTCGCTACCCGGGCGATGGCATTGCCCGCATAGATGGGACGCAGGAAGGTATCGCTGCTCTCGATAGCCGTCACCTCGGAGATCATTTCCACTCCAAGCCGGGCAGCTATTTGGGGCAGCAGCGCCTTGCCCATGGTGCTCGCCGCCATCAGGCAGTGGCTGTAACCTTCGCACCAGCGAGCCAACAGCTTGTCGAGTCCCTCCAGCACCCCTTCCGCCAGTGCGGGAGAGTCGGCCTGCAGCACCTTGCTCACCCCGCGCAGCGCAGCCGCCTGCTGGCCCACTTCGTTTATCCCCTGTCCCGCCAGCAACAGATGCACTTCGCCACCCAGCTGGCTGGCAGCCGTGACCAGGCGAGCGACGTTGTCGGCCAGATGGCCCTGATGATGTTCGGCAATGATTAATACGCTCATAGTACCTTCGCCTCGTGCTTGAGTTTGTCCACCAGCTCATCCACCGAACTCACCTTGATCCCGGCGCTGCGGGCTGTCGGCGTCATCACCCCGAGCAGACGAGTCTGGTTGGCAGGTACAACGGCGAGCTCGGCAAAGGGGGCACTCTCCAGCGGCTTGCGCTTGGCCTTCATGATGTTGGGCAGCGAGGCAAAGCGCGGTTCATTCAAACGCAGATCGGCGCTGACCACCGCAGGTAGCGGCATGCCCAGGGTCTCCAGTCCACCATCGATTTCACGGGTCACCCGCAACTCCTTTCCTTCCAACCTGATGGCAGAAGCGCAGGTAGCCAGCGACCAGTCGGTCAGGGCGGCTAGCATCTGGGCCACCTGACCGTTGTCCGAGTCGATGGACTGCTTGCCGAGCAGCACCAGATCCGGCTGCTCCAGCTCACACACTTTTTGTAAAGCCCGTGCAACCGTCAGCGGTACCAGCGTCTCGTCTGTCACATAGTGGCGCGCCCGATCCGCTCCCAGCGCCAGCGCATGGCGCAACTGCTCAGCGGCCGCGTCCGGGCCAAAGGTCACCACCACCAGCTCGCTGGCGATACCGGCCTCACGCAGCCGGACGCCCTCTTCCACCGCGATTTCACAAAAGGGGTTGATCCCCATCTTCACATTGGCCAGCTCCACATCGGAGCCATCCGCCCTGACCCGGATCTTGACGTTGTAATCCACTACCCGTTTGATTGCGACCAGCAGCTTCATGGGGTCATGCCTCGTCTCTTTGGATTGAATTCATTCACCAGTCCCTACACTTTTGCACCGTGTTTCGCTTAATTTTTGCTTACAATCACTTTACGTTTACGTAAACTACCAGCACTACCCTAGGTCAACTTCGGTGCAGAGGCAAGATGGAACGGGAAGCAATGGAATTTGATGTCGTCATCGTAGGTGGCGGCCCGGCGGGGCTCAGCGCCGCCATCGCGTTGAAACAGCAAGATGCCAACCTCTCGGTCTGCCTGCTGGAAAAGGGCGCTGAAATTGGCGCTCATCTGCTCTCCGGCGCCCTGCTGGATCCCGTCGCCCTCAAGGAGCTGCTGCCACAAAGCTGGCAGCAGGCACCGCTCGGGATAGCGGTCAACGACGATCAGGTACATTTGCTGCAAAGTGAGCACCGCTCTCTGCAGCTGCCAAGCTGGGCCGTACCACCACGGATGCACAATGAAGGCTGTCACATCGTCAGCCTTGGCAACCTTTGCCGCTGGCTTGGCCAGCAGGCGGAGCAGCTGGGAGTCGAAATATACCCGGGGTTTACCGCCAGCGACCTTATCATGGAAGCGGGAAGGGTCAAGGGGGTCATCACCGGCGATTTGGGACTTGATCGCGCTGGCAATCCAAAACCGGATCATGTTCCCGGCATGGCGCTCTATGGCCGCTATACCCTCTTTGCCGAGGGAGCCCGCGGCCATCTGGGCAAACAGCTGATCGCCACATTCAATCTGGAAAACCCTGCACAGCCCCAACACTATGCCATCGGTTTCAAGGAGCTGTGGCAGCTTCCCGCTGGCCGGGGTAAGGCGGGACAGGTACTCCATGGCAGTGGCTGGCCTCTTGGCAAGGAAGGAAAGAACCACAGTCACGGCGGCTTCTATCTCTATCAGATGGAGGGAGATCAGGTTGCGGTCGGGCTGATCGTCGACCTCAACTACCAGAATCCCTGGCTCAGCCCGTTTGACGAATTCCAGCGTCTCAAGCATCACCCGCTTATCGCCAACCTGCTGCAAGAGGGCGAGCGCATCAGCTATGGTGCCCGCGTCATCACCAAGGGGGGCTGGCACTCCCTGCCTCGCATGCACTTCCCCGGCGGGCTTCTGATCGGCTGCGATGCCGGCACCCTCGACTTTTCCCGTATCAAGGGGATCCACACCGCCATGAAATCGGGGATGCTGGCGGCAAAAACCGTCGCGATGGCGCTGCGAGGTGGCGATGAGGGAGGACGGGATCTGGTTCACTATGCCGACGAACTGCACCAGAGCTGGCTGGCACAAGAGTTGGGCGCGGCCCGCAACTTCGGAGCCGCCCTGCATCGCTGGGGCCCCTGGCTTGGTGGCGCCTTTAACTGGCTGGAGCAACGGCTGTTTGGCGCAAACTCGCCCTTCAAACTTATCGATAAGGAGCCAGATTACCGCCAGCTGCGCATGGCCAGCCGCTGCGAGCCCATCCATTACCCCAAACCCGATGGCAAGCTCAGCTTCGACAAACTCTCCTCCGTCTATCTCGCCAACACCAGTCACGATGAGGATCAGCCCTGCCATCTCAAGCTGCAGGATGAGCTGATCCCGGTAAAGGTCAACCTGCCGACCTGGGGAGAACCCGCCCAGCGCTACTGCCCGGCAGGGGTGTTTGAGGTGCTGGAAACGGAGGGGGTGGCCAAGCTGCAGATCAACGCCGCCAACTGCATTCACTGCAAGACCTGTGACATTAAAGATCCCAGCCAAAACATCGTCTGGACACCGCCACAAGGGGGCTCCGGGCCCAACTATCCCAATATGTAAGCTGCAGCTCACCTGTTGCGAAAACGAGCCTGCAACAAAGGGCTCGGATAAAGGGGGCAGGAAGGCAATGAGAGATGCACAAGGAGCAGCGCTCAAAACGGGACGAGCTGCTCCGACCTCGCCACCTTGCAGCTGTTTTTTTGAACAAACAAGCTGAATCCCCAATGAATAGCCCCTGACAAGCGCGGCCCGCCCCTGTATAGTTCGCCGCATTCAGGTTTTCCATCGGCCCGATCTGCTTATCCACGGGATCGCCTTCTGCAGCGATCTAAGGCCGCATGACCTGTGCAACCATCCCTGATTACCCATGACTTTTTAAGGGGGGACAGATGATCACCGCCTACATTCTCAATAACAAGGTGCTGGATATAGTCACGCTCGGGCCTGACGACATAGTACCTGACAACACGGTCTGGCTGGATGCCTACAAGCCGGACACGGCAGAGCGAGAATGGTTGACGGGCCTGTTCCTGGAAGAGGTTCCCGACAAGGAAGAGCTCGACGACATCGAAGCATCAGCCCGTTTCTACTGGGATACCGATGGTCTGCACATTCACTCCCTGTTTCCCCAGCGGATCGGTCGTGACACCAAGGGTGTCCACGTCTCCTTTACCCTGCGCAACAACCTGCTGATCAGCATTCGTGAAGATGACATCGGGCTGGTTCGCCTGCTGCGCCACTATATGCGCCAGGATCGGCTGGAGGTAGAGGATGCCCTCGACATCCTGCTGGAAGTGCAAAACCTCAAGGTAGAGTACCTCTCCGACCTTATCGAAGATGGTTACAAGACATTGGAAAACACCGCTGACCAGATCTTCGAGCCGGATCAGATCAATCCCATGCTCAAGGAGTTGATGGCTCAGGAAGAGGCCAACGGCCAGATCCGTCTCTCCCTGCACGATACCCGCCGCGCCTTGCGCTTCCTCAAGCGCAGCCTGCGCCAGCGCATGAGCCTTGAGCAGAACAAATGGATCGACGAGATGCTGCACGACGTGGAGTCACTGTTGCCCCACACCCAGTTCTTGTTCGACAAGATCAACTTCCAGCTGGAGGCCTCCATGGGGGTCACCAATCTGGAGCAGAACAAGGTGATCAAGATCTTCTCGGTAGCAGCCGTAATTTTCCTGCCGCCGACCCTGATTGCCAGTATCTACGGCATGAACTTCGGCCGCATGCCGGAGCTCGCCTGGGAGTATGGTTACCCCCTCTCGCTGGTGCTGATGGTGATGTCATCGCTCGGCACCGGTCTCTTCTTCAAGCGCAAAGGCTGGCTATAACGCCGGCTGCCCGGCACAAAAAGATTCTCGCGCATTGGGGGGCATGACCCCCCGATTAATTCCCACCCCCTCCCGCGCCTTGCAAAGGGCTCGCCTTCGCCCCATATCCTCTGCATCACTTGCACTCTATCAATGGATATCGGGCAACCATGACCCTCTACCCCGAACACCGCTATGACGATCACGGCCAGCTTCGTCCCCCTCTCTGGTTCTGGCCCATCGCCCTGTTACTGACCCGCTCGGTCTGGCTCTTTCTGATGGCTGGCGTCACCCGCCAGAGCGGCAGCGAGATCCTTGAGCTCTTCTACCCCGACAAGCTCACTCTCTATATCAGCCTGCTGACCGATGTGCCCGCCATGCTGGCCCTGCTCGCCTGTGGCGGCACCTATCAGCAGACCCGCGGCATTCGCGCCAGACTCAGGCGCCATAGCCCCTTGTTGCTGCTCTGCTCTGCCACCAGCGGCCTGCTGATGCAGCTGCACAGCCTCAACTTGCAGAAGTGGTCGTTCAGCTGGCCCACCGCGCTGGTGCTGGTCGCCAGCCTCTGGGCGCTCTGGTATCTGCTGCGCAGTCGCCAGTTGCGCGAATATGCGGCCGACGAGCCCCACTAACGGGGCTCCGGACACGGTTTGCGAGGTATTCAGTGCTATTGAGGAGTAACCCGGATCTGCAGGGTCTGGCGATCGCTCTGGCTGCCACGCCCGCCCTGCAACTGCGTACCAAGGGTGCTGCCCTGCTGCGCCGAACTGGTGGATAGCTCCCCCACCGTCAGCCACTGGCCCGGGGCTCCACTGACCTCGGTGGCACTCTGCCCACGATTGATGGTTCCCTGCTCCAGCCTCGCCTGCTCGCTGCTGAGCGCTACCTGAACCCTGTCCCCTATCAGGGTTGCGGTGGCATAGAGGCCGTTCACCAGCGGCATCATCCCCACCACCGCGCCCCCGTTCCACTGATAGAAGGTGACCGGCTGATAGGAGCCCATTTGCAGCAACACGGGGCGACCCGAAAGCCCGCGTACCTGCCAGCTGTCGTTCTGGCTGCGCTGGTACTGCCGGGCATTGCCATCGAGCAGCCACTGCCGTTTGGCCTCGTCACGGCTTACTGAACCGCCCAGTTGTTCACTGTTGGAAAGCCCATCCACCCGCCACTCGATAAGCAGGCTTTGCGGTGGCTGGTTGATTTGCGCCAGAGTCGCCTCGGCTTCCTGCAATTGGTCCGGCGTCCCGCTCAGCACCAGCTGATTGCCCATGGCGCTTACTCCGAGCCGGGGATAGATCTCCTTGAGGGTCTGCACCGCGGCCTGCGCCTCGAATACCGGGATCACCTTCACATCGGCCCACGAAGATGAGCTCCATATTCCCGCCATACAGCAGAGCCACAGCAACCACCTGCATCCATATCTTGTCAGACTGCCCATCACATCTCCTCCTGGACCCGAACCGGCTGTTCGATGATGAGCCCCGTCACAGGCAAAAGACAACCTCCGAGATGCCACTCGCAACAACCGTGTCATCAGACTCCCGCCCGGGGCGGGTTATCGCGTAAGATACGCCCCATTATGTTGACCAACCGGAACCTCTCATGCTGAAACAGCTGTTGTTACTCCCCCTCGCCCTGCTGCTGGCGGCCTGCTCGCTGACCCAGTACAACGTCAGCGAAGCCGAAATCAACCAGTACCTCAAAAAGCAGGTCTCTTTTGAAAAACAGCTGGGGATCCCCGGCATCATGTCGAGCAAGATCCGCCTGGACGAGATGCAGAGCCGTATCGGCCGCAAGCAGCCGGATCGCATCGAACTCGATGCTGCCGGTGACCTGCAGGTAAGCAGCCCCCTTGGCAGCCAGCAGATGAAGGTTCGTTTTGCCCTGAGCGCCCGCCCGGAATATGTCGCCGATCAGGGGGCTATCTATCTGCGTGATCTCGAACTGGTCTCGGTGCAGACCGATCCGGCCAACATAGGTGCCGCATTGACCCCTATCCTGCCCACCTTCAATCAGTCACTCTCCCTCTTCCTTTCGCAGACGCCGGTCTATCGCCTCGACAGCAGCCGCAAGAACGAAGCGAGGATCAAGGAGAAGGTTGAAGATCTCAAGGTGGAGCCGGGTCGTCTGGTGATCCCCTTCAAGGTGCTCTGATCAGGTAATTTCTCCCCCCTCACCTTTGTTGTGCAAACCGCCCGGCCTCTTGTCCTGATCCCCAGACAAGCTGCCGGGCGGTTTTTTGCTTCTCAACCCGGCGCGAACAGAGCATAATGCACACCATTCTCATTTAGATTCGTCATGAGAAGCGTCAATAATAAAACCAATGGTGAAAAGGGACATGAGAAAAACCGTTCTGGCACAGGCCGTTGCCTGTACTCTGGTGAGTGGCATCGCACACGCAGCCGTCAAGGTTGAAGACAAGACTTTCAACACCGCCGCCAACATGCTGGCCTATACCGAATTTGAACTCTCCGGCGAGCCGCTGGCCGAAGCGCTGGGGCTGGATCTGGACGTGCTGGATGCCAACCGTGCCGATGAACCGACCCCGTTCGACTTCGCTGCCGGCATCGAATCCTATGAATACTCCGAAGAGGCGATGTACGCCCTCAACTATCAGTCGGGCATGGGCCCCCATCTGGTGAACGGGCCGCAAAACCTGGCCCGTGGTGGCACCATGGCCGATCTCGGCAAACGGGTCATGGCCATGGCGGAGGCAGTTGGCTTCCCGGCTGACGAGATCCCGCAAGGCATGTATCCCCTCTCTCTGCCCTACGCCTCCGCCAACCCGGAGTTTGCCGACGCTGTGAATACCACTCCGGTCAATGGTGACCAGATCACCATCAAGACCGCCAAAGGCGTCGAGAAAACCGTCAAGACCCAGGTTCCGGCCTACTTCCGTGACTACACCACCCTGCGCTGGAGCGGCAGTGACAACCTGCTGGTACCGGCGGCTGTGGGCGGCATTTTGCTCAAAGAGGTGATGTGGTCTCAGGACTTCCTCGGCGGCATGCACGTGGCCGAGAGCGATGAAGAGGTTGAAGCCGCCTCCGCCACCATGGATCAGGATGGCAAGCACAAGCTCGGCGTCTCCGCTGCCGACGGCTTCAACGGCATGATGCTGACCGAGCAATCCATCGACAAGCTGACCATCATGCAGAACCAGCTTGGCTTCGATGGCAAGCAACTGGGTGCCAAGATCACCCCGCAGTATGATCCGGCCAAGGGCATCATCTACTTCCCCCATCAGGTGAAAGTGACCGAGACTCGCAACAACGATGCGGGCGCCATCGGCAAGCTCGACGTAGTGGATGGCTCAGCCCAGCTGCGCGATGCCTGGATGATGCTGTGGCCACTCTCCGAGTTCTACGCTTTCAGCGACCAGCGCACGGCCAACACCAACCAGAATCCGGCCTTCCACGCCGTGTTTGACGGTGAGCCGTTTGCTGCAACACCCAAGGCCAACCAGACCAATGATCTGGGCAAGGCGGTGGCGGGCAGCGACGCCTTCTCGCTGGCGCTCAACCTCTCCAGCTTCACCTTCAAAAACCTGACTGCCCTGCACTTTGATGGCAAGGCCGGCACTCTGGTAGATAGCTGGCAGGCAGGCAAACAGAGCAAGCACGTCACCACCTTTGACGCCGCTTACGCACTGGTCGCTCTGCAGATCTTCCAGCGCGCTCAGGATGCATTGCCGGTCGGTTACGCCGCTGGCGACAACGGCGAGCTGAACCTCAAGACCAGGCAGGGTCAGCAGGCGCTTGAGCTTATCCGCAAGCAGGCCGATTTCATCCTTGCCAATCTCAAGGGGAACAACGGGCTGGTATACGATGGTCTGACACTGGGTGGCAAGGTAGACAAGGCGCAATCCGTTGATGCCCAGTTTGCCGCTATCCGCGGCCTGACCGCGGCGTTCCTCGCGACTTCCGATGCCAAGTACCGCACCGCCGCGCGCGAGCTGTTTATCGCCGCTGACAAGGCCTATTTCAGTGCCAAAGCGGGCACCTGGCTGGCTGGCAAACAGGGCGAGTACACCCCCTGGACCCAGGCTGCCATCTCCGGTGCGCTGCGTTCTGCCATGCTGAACCTGCGCAACGAAGGGGCCGAGAAGGCGCCCGAACTGGAGCTGGCCAAGCTGACCGGTCAGTACGTCAGCTGGTTCCGCAGCACCGTCAACGGCGGCATGCAGATGGCCGAGTGGGTCGGCGACTCCGGCGAGAACGTCATCGAAGGCGCCGGTGGTGACACCGACGAAGATGGCGTCCCGCAAGTGACCGCCGCCGGTGGCAAACACGGCACCGCCATGGTGATGGCCGCCAAAGCGGTGGTCAGCGAGTAATTCGCACCATTCACCCGGATGAAAAAGGGAGCCTTGATGGCTCCCTTTGCATTACAGCGTCTGACTCTTCATTTCAGGGCACTTCAATTAATTCGCTTGGGTTAACCCAGCTTGTCCAGCATCTCCTTGGTCACCAGCACAATGCCCTGCTCTGAGCGATAGAAGCGGCGTGCATCCTCATCGGCATTCTCACCCACCACCAGCCCGTCAGGCACCTTGCAGCCCTTGTCCACCACCACCCGGCGCAGACGGCAGCCAGTACCGATCTCGACCCCCGGGAAAATGACCGCCTGATCCAGAGTGCAGAAGGAGTGCACCCGCACGTTGGTAAAGAGCACCGAGTTGAGCACGAACGAACCGCT
The DNA here is from genome assembly GCF_019048745.1 of Aeromonas sp. FDAARGOS 1410. Lineage (NCBI taxonomy): Bacteria > Pseudomonadati > Pseudomonadota > Gammaproteobacteria > Aeromonadales > Aeromonadaceae > Aeromonas > Aeromonas sp. FDAARGOS 1410. Next base: position 3,060,987 of record NZ_CP077401.1, read on the forward strand.
GACGATGGTTCCACCAGCAAACATGGAGTTGATGGTCATGCCGTGCTGACCATTTCTGTCCTGCACGAACTTGGCGGGCGGCGTCAGGGTCTGGCTGGTCCAGATGGGCCAGTTTTGATCGTAAATATCGAGCTCGGGCAACACGGAGGCGAGGTCCATGTTCGCTTCCCAGAATGAATCCAGGGTACCTACATCACGCCAGTAGGGCTTTTGTCCCTCGCGCGCCCCGACACAGGACATGTTGAAGGGGTGCGCAAAGGCCAGCCCCTCCTCCACGATGCGGGGGATCACATCCATCCCGAAGTCGTGTTTGGAGTCTTGGTTGAGAATGTCTTCCTCCAGCAACTGGTAGAGGTACTCCGCCTCGAAGATGTAGATCCCCATGGAAGCAAGGGAGCGATCATCACACCCCGGCATGGCGGGCGGATTGGCCGGTTTTTCCACGAAGGCGCGGATCTTGCGCTGCTCGTCGATATCCATGATGCCGAAGGCTGACGCCTCGGCGCGCGGCACCTCGATACAGGCTACCGTGACCTTGGCTCCGAGACGCACGTGATCGAGCAGCATGGCGGCGTAGTCCATCTTGTAGATGTGATCCCCCGCCAGCACCACTATGTATTTGGGGCCGTAGTCGCGAATGATGTCGACGTTCTGATAGATGGCATCGGCAGTACCGCGATACCAGTGCACCTCGTCCACCCGCTGCTGGGCAGGCAGCAGATCGATGAACTCGTTCATCTGGTAGCGCAGGAAAGACCAGCCTGATTGCAGATGACGCAGCAGGCTGTGGGATTTGTACTGGGTCACCACCCCCACGCGGCGGATCCCGGAGTTAATACAGTTGGAGAGTACAAAATCGATGATGCGGAACTTGCCGCCGAAATGGACGGCCGGTTTGGCGCGGTTGTCGGTCAACTGCTTCAGGCGACTGCCACGTCCTCCCGCCAACACCAGTGCCATACTCTGGTTCAACAACTGACGTGCTTTGGCACTATTTTCGGGCTCTAACAACATGATTTACCTCTGCCTTGTTTGATCTATTTTCAACCCATCTTCGCCTGTTTCAGTGGCACTGAAAGTGGTTTCACTCACATTTAACCGATCTCAATTGGCCCTTTTATCCGAGTTGCGAGTCATAACATGTTTTGCTTGGTATGCTTGGTTAAAATTTCCTCATAAAGCAGCCACTTCAAGGATGACAAGATGGTTCACAAGCTCGGACGCCCTCTCGTTTTGATCGCCATCATAGTGGCCATACCTCTATTGCTTCTGCAAGGGGTTTGGCTGGCTATGCAGAGCACTCCGCTGACGCTCGTTCTGATTCTGGGCACCACGCTGATCGGCATGGCCCTACTGCTGATGCTGGCTCTGCGCACCCTGGGCGGCATTCAACAGAATCAGGAACAAGTCTGGATAAAAGCCCTGCGCAGCCGGGATCCGCAGTTACTGGAAGCTCCCCGCTCGCAAGAAGCGCTGCAGCAGTTGCTGGAGCAGTTTGAAAGCGCCGAGCAGCATGTCCATCGCCAACTCACCGAGCTGAGCAATCTGGCCACTACCGACGAGCTGACCCAGCTGCTCAATCGCTACGCCTTTCGCCGCGATATGACCGAGTTGCTGCAGCGGGATCAGGATACCCAGACCGCGACGCTGGTGCTGGTGCGCGCCACCGAGCTTGGCAAGATCAACGCCCAGCGGGGTTTTCAATCGGGAGATGCCTACATCAAGGACATGGCTGCGCTCATCAAGCGGGTGGTCAGCCGGTTTCCCGGCAATCAGGTTTATCGCATCTCGGGGGCAGACTTCGCGGTGCTGGTGCAACCGGCTGCCAATATTCCCCCTCACCTGTTGGGGCAGGATCTGAAAGTCGCCTTCGATCACTATCAGGAGCAACACGAGCTGGAGAGCACCGGTTACTCCGGGCTGACCAAACTCAGCAGCGGCCAGAAAATCGAGGCCGTGCTGGCCCGGGCCGATCTGGCACTGGCCCGCGCCCAGACCGAAACCATCAATGGCTGGGCCATTCAGCAGGATGACAATGTCTCCGACATGCAGGGCCAGCAACACTGGCGCGACGTGTTGACCGAGGTGCTGGCGCAGGAGCGGCTCGGCTTTACCTATCAGCCGATCCAGCCGCTGCATCGCAGCATGCTGGCCTACAACGAGATCTATACCCGCTTTGCCGGCAGCGATGGCACAGCGCTGCCCACCGATACTCTCTTTGCCATGGCACAGCGGCTGGATCTGGTGATGCGACTGGAGCAACTGGTCATCACCCACATCATGCGCCAGTACCGGGCGTTTGGCTCCAACCAGAGTCGCTGGGGGATCAATCTCTCATCCAACCTGCTGCAAAACAGCGCTTTTCTGATCTGGCTGGATAGACAGCTGCTCAAGGATCCCAACACCAGTGCCAATCTGGTGTTTGAACTCGACGAGGAGCATCTGGAGCGCAACTTGACCGGCGCCAAGCGGGTGTTTGAACTGCTCAGGCGCAATGGCAGCCGCTCGGCCATCGCCAACTTCGGCAAGGGGATCGGCTCATTCACCCTGTTTCGCGAACTGAAACCTGACTACATCAAGCTCGACCCCGCGCTCATCACCGGACTGGAGCAGGATCAGACCAACCAGCAATTTGTGCGGATGATTGTCGATGTATCGCACCGGATGGGGTGCCAGGTGATTGCCGAGGGGGTTGAGCAGCTGGGCCAGAAGCAGCTGCTGCAGGGAATGTATGTCGATGGACTGCAAGGCTACCTGATTGCCCGGCCGCAACCTTTGCGACCGGATATCAGCCAGCTTGGTCTCTTTACTGAGGATGTTTCAACTTCAACAGAGTCAGAATGATCTCGTTGAGCTGGCGGTAACGCTCCAGCTCTTTCTGATCGTAACGGGTAGCCAGGGTGGTGGGGTTGTGGCGGTTCTTGAGGTAACGATTGATCTGCAGGCGATTGAACCCCGCCACCTGATAAACCTGTGCCAGCAGGGTATTCAACTCCTCATTATCCAGACCGGCTCTTGCCAGATAGTGGCTGTCGGCCGGGCTTTCGGTCTGGAAACTCCACTTGCCGATACGGCCACTCTCTTGCAGATAGGCAAGCCACTGCTCGACATAGAGCGGTTTGCAGCCAGCCAGCAGATTGAAGAAGCCGACCGAATCGCAGCGACAGCCGCTCAGCAGCATGACCGCCAGTGCATCATCGTCACACTGGAAAATGACCGGCCCGGATTGTGCCCAGTCCAGCGCCTGAATGCGGATGCTGGCCCGTCCTCCCGTCGCACCTGCGACATCGAATAGAAACATGGCGCCCCCCATGGCAAAAGGTTGATGATGGACCATCCCCCGGCGAGGTGCAAAGGCAAATTGGCATTTAACTCATCAATGCAGCCATTCGACCATAAAAAAAGACCGGTATTCTCACGAATACCGGTCTCTAGCTTGCTGCCCTGTAAGCTCAGTGCATCAGTGGAGGCGCTTTCAGGCGTCCAGTTCAACCAGCGCTTTGGCCAGCTCAATCGGTTCGAGCTCCTGGCCTTCCAGATCGGCGTTCCAGTTCGGGCCGACCAGCACATCGTCTTCATCCAGATCGTTGATCCAGATATCGAGAAACTCTTCCAGATCGATCACTTCCGGCTCGTAATCGGCCCACTCGTCCACGCAGTGCAGACGGGCATCTTCTTCGGCAGACCAGAGCGGCATGACGTCGGCATCTTCAAACTCGGCAGAGCGGCAGACCACCCAGTCCTCACCATAGCGCAGGCCCCACACCTGACCCGACTCGCGGACTTGTTCGATAAAAAGTTGGAAATTGGCGTCAAGGTTCTCGGTAAGCATGCTCATGGGGCTCTCTCATTTTCTCAGGTGCGGCAGCATTGCCGGCCGGCAATGCGGTGGCCAAATGGTGTCGCAAAAGCGACATGGACTCAAGCATATTGGGGTTATTGATGGAAAAAAGGGGCCTGAAGGCCCCTTTTCACGTCAAAACGTCTGCCAATGGCGGTGTTTTGCAACAATTCGGGATCAACGCTCCCAGTAAACCTCTTCCAGACTGTCCTCTTTCTCCGGCAGACCGCGAGAGAGACGCGGGCTGCTCTGGGCCAGCACCTCATAACTCACCCGGTTGGCGTACTTGCACACCTGGGAGAGTGAAGAGTAGGTGAGGAACTCGGAGATGTGCTTGGCAGAGTTGGGCACATTCATCCGGTGATAGGAGTTGGCCACCATGTCGTGCAGCACGGCGGAAAGTGCACCATCCCCTGCCCCGTTGGTGTTCTTGATCTTCTCCGGCCCGCCCATGTAGGGAGAGATATGGGAGTAGATCCGCACCGGCTTGCGGCACTTGGCGCGTGCCATGGGGCGGCTGAACTCGTACATGTTGAACTCGGGAATAACCCCGGGCAGCAGCGGCAAGGTGGTCTCGCGCTTGAAGTCATCTTCGGTGTAGGCAGCCATATAGAGCCCCACCGGACCGGCGGTACAGAGCACCATGTCAGCCCAGTCGAGCGCCTTGTCGGCTGCGGCCAGCGGATCGGAGAAACCGGTCAGGGCCTCGCCCTCCTCCTCGTTCATGGCGAGCACGGTGACGTTTTCGCTGATGAAGTCACGCCACCACTGGGGGTCTGACTCGATGACGAAACGGGTACCCAGAGTCAGCACCACCGGCACACCGGCCTCGCGGGCATAACGCACAGCGGCCATGGCGGCATCTTTCATCGGGGTGCCATCTTCACCGCGCACCAGATAGGCTGTGATGACCAGAGCGGAGGACTCCTTGATGATCTCTTCAGGGATGTGCTCGACATCCAGATGATCCATCTTGCCGGCGTTGATGCCAAAGCTGCGCTCGCCCCCTTCGGTGATGAAGGTAAAGCAGCGACCGACCGGCCCATCTACCGGCTGCAGATAGTCAAGGTTGACGCGAGAGGAGGTATTGCAGAGGTAACGATAGGCGTAGCTGCCGATGCGGATATCCTGGCTCATGACGCCAAGCAGGATGGAGTGGGAATCAGCCAGCACCGAGTAGTTGTGCATGGTGTTGCCAATGGTGCCACCGGCAAATTCGCTCACTACCATGTTGTTGCTCTTGAGCTCGTCGTAGATCTGCTCGGCTACTTCATCGGAGATGAGCATGGAGTGGCCACGGCTCAGGCTATAACGCTCGAGAAACGCCAGATCGACATGGGCTTCGATGTCGACCAGCGTCTGGTCAATCCCGACCACATAGGCCTTGCCCCGCTCCGAAAGCACCGCACTCTGGGAGATGAGGGGATCACGACGATCCACAGGAAAGTAGTGTTTGGACTTGCGCTGACCGGGAAATTTCATGGCAATGTTCTTGTGCTCTGGGGGAAAGAGGGGCGGGATTTTAACACAATCTGCCGCACCGAAAAGTCGCTCTGTTTAAATAATGGAGTCAGTATAGACAAGGGTTGCGAGGAAAAACGTTTGCCCTTTAACCACAAAAAAACCACCCGAAAGTGGGTGGTTTTTGACTCTCGACTCAGAGGGATAATTCACCCGTTGATCAAGCCGTGAAAAAGGGTCAACCCGGAGAATAGCCCGAGGGATAGCCAGAACAGCAAGGTGCCAACGAAGCGGGGCACATTGGGTGCTCGCGGGATCTGGATGCCAATGGCATGCAGTACGCGACCTGCCAGCAGCATGATGCCGCCGGCATGCAGCAAGAGTGCGCTGGCACCGGCCATTTCACTCAGTGCCATCAGCAACAGAGTCAGCGGTACGTACTCGGCAAAATTGCCGTGGGCCCGGATCGCCGCCAGCAACTCAGGGGCCTCCCCCTGCCCTATCATCACCCCGAACTGGGCGCGGCGTCTGACCACCCAAGCGGAGAGCCCCAGAAACAGCAGCCCCAGCAAGCCTGCGTAGATCAGCGTGATATGTACCATGACTCGACTCCTTGTTTAACTGACTGTCGGTCACTCATGCCAATTCACGGCAAATGAGCGAAACCATCATCCTGATATGGGCCTGATCGCTATTGAGCGCCGGAATATAGCCAAACTCCTCGCCACCGGCAGCCAGGAAGATCTCCTTGTTCTGCACCTGGATCTCCTCCAGCGTTTCGAGGCAATCGGCGGCAAAGGCCGGGCAGATCACATCGAGCCGCTTGATGCCTCGGGCAGGCATGCCGCCCACCGTCTCATCTGTATAGGGCTTGAGCCACTCCTCCTTGCCAAAGCGCGACTGGAAACTGGCGGTCCACTGTCCCGCCTCCAGCCCGAGCGCATCGGCCAGCAGGGACGCGGTATGACGGCACTGATGACCGTAGGGATCGCCCTCCTGCTCGTAGCGCTCGGGGATACCGTGAAACGACATCAACAGATGTTCACCCCGGCCATGCTGCTCCCAGTGACGGCGCACGCTCATCGCCAGCGCCTGAATGTATTCGGGGTGGGCATGGTAATCGCGAATGAGCCGCACCACAGGCAGATTGCGCTCATGCTTCATCGCCCGACCCCAGGCATCGAACACGGATGCCGTGGTACTGACCGAATATTGCGGATAGAGCGGCAACAGGATCACCCGGTTGACCCCCTTGGCCTTGAGTGCCTGCCACCCCTCCTCCAGCGAAGGAGAACCATAGGTCATGGCAAGCTCGACCGGTACATCGACCCCTTCACGCTTGAGCTCCTGCTCCAGCGCAGCCCGCTGCTGTTTGCTGATCACCATCAGTGGCGAACCCTGCTCGGTCCACACCTGCTGATAGAGCTTGGCCACCTTGGGAGAGCGGGTTGGCAGAATGATGAAGTGGAGCAACGGGCACCAGAGGTAGCGTGGCAGATCGACGACCCGGGGATCGTGCAGAAACTGGCTGAGAAACGCTTTGACGGCGGCGGTAGTGGGGGCGGCTGGGGTACCCAGATTGACCAGCAAGATTCCGGTTTTCGTGGTCACATTGGCTTCCTGTCTATCTGTCATGATGCAAAAAAGGGCCCGCTGGGCCCTTTTTATCATTTGCCTGATGGCCCAGGGGACTGTGCCGGCAGTAACGCTTAGCCCAAAATGGTGGCAAGCTGCTTGCTGACCAGATCAACCGGCTGGGTGCCATCGATCTTGACGTAACGGGTATTGCCCGCTTCCGCCTCTTTGCCATAGAAGCCGATGAGCGGAGCAGTCTGCTGATGGTATACATCCAGACGCTTGCGCACTGTGGTCTCTTCGTCGTCGGCACGGATCACCAGATCTTCGCCAGTCACGTCATCTTTACCTTCCACTTTCGGCGGGTTGAACACCACGTGGTAGGTACGACCAGAGCCTGAGTGAACGCGACGGCCGCTCATGCGCTTGACGATCTCTTCGTCTGGCACATCGAACTCCAGCACGAAATCAACCTTGACGCCGGCATCCTTCATGGCTTGCGCCTGGGGAATAGTGCGCGGGAAACCGTCCAACAGGAAGCCTTTGGCACAATCCGGCTGAGCGATGCGCTCCTTGACCAGACCGATGATGATGTCGTCAGAGACCAGCTGACCTGCGTCCATCACGGCTTTGGCCTTCAGACCGAGCTCGGTGCCCGCTTTGATCGCCGCACGCAGCATGTCGCCGGTGGAGATCTGGGGAATACCGTGTTTTTCCATGATGAACTGAGCCTGGGTACCTTTGCCGGCGCCCGGAGCCCCCAACAGAACAATGCGCATACACGCTCCTATTGATTGGTTATTCAAATCTTGCGAAGGCAAAAAAGTACACGGTTTCGCCCATTTCTACAAGCTCGCGCCGCCTGAATGGCCACTTTATCGCCATAAAAAACGGCGGCTCGACGCCATACAAATTGACGGGCTTACGGGAAAAGTGAGTGAAAATTCAACAGGTGTGCTGACAACAAGCTGACGGCAGGGATAAAAAAATCCCGGCTCAAGGCCGGGAATTGCGCTCAAAAGTAACTACTTGTCGCTCGTAGTAGGAACAGGGCAATAGTAGTTTGCCCCCTGTGCGTCAACAACTGTCAGATGTGACAGGGAGGCCGCTATGAAACCGGAACTGGGGGTCTGGCGAGGAGATAAGCTCGGCTTCCAGCTTGCCAAAGTAGGCAACCCGCTCGCAGATGTCCTCCCCCGCATACTGCTCGGCCAGCGCGAGATAATCCTGATAGTGGCGCGCCTCGGAGCGCAGCAGGGAGACGTAGAAGCGCCCCAGCTCCTCATCCAGATGGGGAGCCAGCTTGGCAAAACGCTCGCAGGAGCGCGCCTCGATATAGGCACCGATGATCATCTTGTCGACAATGGTGGCAGGCTCATGGGTGCGCACATGCTGCATCAGTTGCCGGGCATAGCGAGAAGCGGTAACCGGGCCATATTCGATGCCGCGGGCCTGCATGATCTCCAGCACCTGCTCGAAGTGGTGCAACTCCTCCTGAATGAGCCGCACCATGGGAAACAGCAGCGGATTGCGCTCCAGCTCGGCAAAGACCGAGCGATCAGACTCGCCCATGGTGCGCTTGCCCAGGATCTCGGCCTTCTCCGGAATAGCGTCCAGCTCGCGATAAAACTCCAGTTTGGGCAGCAGATGACGCTTGCCCTTGGGCAGGCAGTAGCGGCGCACCAGACTGTGTGCGGTGAGTGCAGCCTTGGTTTCACAGTTGGCGTGATCAATAAGCAGGGTTGGCAAACGGGCCGGATCCCGCGCCATCTCCACCCACTCGTCAGGGGTTTCGCACTGCAAGAACTGGCGCACGGGGGCTAGCAGATCATCCATCTGAACTCTCGTTAAAGGCGTATGAGAAAAGTGACCCTATGCTAGCGGATCAGCCGTTGCATGCCCATATCTGGCAAAATAAGCGCTGTTTTTTCAAACAGATGCCATCTCTCCCCTTTCGCCATCTCCCAGCAAAAACAACAATGGGAGCCAGGGCTCCCATTGCGTTATGCAAACCAGTCCGAAGGAAAACGTTTAACTGCCTTCGTTAAAAATTTCCAGATTGCTGGTCCCTTCCTGCCACTCGCGCACAGCCTTGCTGTCATCGCTGCGCAGGGCATTGAGGTGATCAAGGTAGGATTGATCCACATCGGAGGTGACATAGTGGCCGTTGAATACCGAGGTCTCGAAGTGGCGCAGCTCGGGGTTGATCTCCCGCACCGCCGCTTCCAGATCTTCCAGATCCTGGAAGATGAGGCCATCAGCGCCAATAAGCTTGCACACCTCTTCCACTTCGCGACCGTGGGCGATCAGCTCGTTGGCGGTGGGCATGTCGATACCGTAGACGTTGGGGAAGCGAATTTCCGGCGCTGCCGAGGCAAAGTAAACCTTGGCGGCCCCCGCTTCACGGGCCATCTGGATAATCTGCTCCGAGGTGGTACCGCGCACGATGGAATCGTCCACCAGCAACACCTTCTTGCCCTTGAACTCGGAGCTGATGGCGTTGAGCTTGCGGCGAACCGACTTCTTGCGCTGGGTCTGGCCCGGCATGATGAAGGTGCGGCCGATATAGCGGTTTTTCACGAAGCCCTGACGGTACGGCAGGTCGAGGGTATGGGCGATCTCCAGCGCCACGTCGCAAGAGGTCTCGGGGATGGGGATGACCACGTCCACATCGAGATCTTCCCACTCGCGGGCAATCTTCTGACCCAGCTTGCGACCCATATTGAGACGGGCGGCGTAGACCGACACCTTGTCGATGCACGAATCGGGACGGGCAAAATAGACATATTCGAAGATGCAGGAGCTCATCTGCGGGTTATCCGCGCACTGCTCGGAGAAGAGCTGGCCCTGCTCGGTGATGTAGATGGCCTCGCCCGGCGCGATGTCACGCACCGTCTCGAAACCGATGGCATCGAGCGCCACGCTCTCGGAGGCGAGCATGTACTCCACCTGCCCCTGCTCATCCTGACGACGGCCGAGGACCAGCGGGCGAATGCCGTTGGGATCACGGAACCCGATGAGGCCGTGGCCAATGACCAGCGCCACCACGGCATAGGCACCGCGGATCTGCTGATGGGTCTTGCGCACCGCAGCGAAGATGTCCGCAGGCGCCAGCGCCATCTTGTCACAGCGGTCCAGCTCGTGAGCCAGCACGTTCAGCAGCACTTCGGAATCCGAAGTGGTGTTGATGTGACGGCGCGCGACACGGAACTGCTGCTCCTTGAGCTCCTTGGCGTTGGTCAGGTTGCCGTTGTGGGCAAGCACGATCCCGTAAGGAGAGTTGACATAAAAAGGTTGGGCTTCTGCGGCACTGGAGCTGCCTGCGGTGGGATATCTGACATGACCGATGCCGATGTTCCCTTGCAGGCGCTGCATGTGGCGCACTTCAAACACGTCCTTGACCAGGCCATTGGCCTTGCGTTGCCGGAAGTTCCCACTGTCAATGGTCACAATCCCGGCGGCATCCTGTCCCCTGTGCTGCAACACCGTCAAGGCGTCGTAGAGGGCCTGATTGACGGGAGTGGTGCCTACTATACCGACAATACCACACATGTATTTGCTACCTCGAAGTCGCTATACCTGTTTAAGAAAACTCGAAGAGTTCAGCATGAACCCGAAAAACCACTGGATCACCGGCTTGAACTCCGGCACCAGCTTGGATGCCGCCCACCAGTCACTCTGGGAGAGGCTGGTGAAGGTATCCATGAAAAAAAGCAGGGCACTGACGATCAGTACCCCGCGAATTGCGCCGAAGCAGACCCCGAGCACCCGATCGGTACCGGAGAGCCCCGTCTTGTCCACCAGCAGACCCACCACGTAGTTCACCACGCTGCCCAGGATCAGGGTTGCCACGAACAGGGCCGCTATGGCCAGACCGTTGCGCACCAGCGCATCGGAGAAAGAGGTAAAATAGGCGGCGAGATCAGGATAGAAATGGCTGGCAATAAAGAAGGCAACGAACCAGGTGACGAGAGACATGGCCTCTTTGACGAAGCCGCGCACCAGGCTGATGAGTGCAGAAAAACCGACGATGCCGATGATGGCGTAATCAATCCAGACCATAGAAAAAGATGTCCTGCGAAATTGCGGCGCAGTCTAACAAAAACGATTGCGCAATGCTTGATAAAATTGTGTTACATGTTCAAAGAGGCGCCGGAAACGCAGATTTATTCACGATAAAAACGGTTGAGCGGCGCCAGAATGCACAACGCCATGGCATGGCCATGGCGTTGTCGTCTGCAACGAGCGCTTACCCGATGTGGGTCAGGCCGCCCATGTAGGATTGCAGCGCAGCCGGGATGGCGATACGGCCATCTGCCTGCTGGTAGTTCTCGATCACGGCGACCAGAGTGCGGCCAACAGCCAGACCGGAGCCATTCAGGGTGTGAATAAGCTGCGGCTTGCCATCGACACGCACGCGAGCCTGCATGCGGCGCGCCTGGAAGTCGGTGCAGTTGGAGACAGAGGAGATCTCGCGGTAGGTGTTCTGGGCCGGCAGCCACACTTCCAGATCGTAGGTCTTGGCTGCGCAGAAGCCCATGTCACCGGTAGAGAGCGCCATCACGCGATACGGCAGCTCCAGCAGTTGCAGCACCTTCTCGGCGTGACCCACCATCTCTTCCAGCGCTTCCCAGGATTTCTCCGGGTGAACCAGCTGTACCATTTCGACCTTGTCGAACTGGTGCATACGGATGAGGCCACGGGTATCACGACCGTAAGAGCCCGCTTCGGAACGGAAGCACGGGCTGTGAGCGGTCATCTTGATCGGCAGTTCCTGCTCTTCAAAGATCTCGTCGCGCGCCATGTTGGTGAGCGGCACTTCGGAAGTCGGGATCAGGGAGAACTTGCGCACCTTGCCCTCTTCTTCCCCTTCACCGTCAATACCGGTATTGAACAGATCCTGGGAGAACTTCGGCAGCTGGCCGGTACCGTACAGGCTGTCCGGGTTGACCAGATAAGGCACATAGCACTCGGTGTAACCGTGCTGCAGGGTGTGCAGATCCAGCATGAACTGGGCCAGGGCGCGGTGCAGACGGGCAATCTGGCCCTTCATCACAACAAAACGGGAACCGGAGAGCTTGACGCCGTTTTTGAAATCTACGCCCTTGGCCGCTTCACCCAGATCGATGTGATCGCGTACCGGGAAGTCGAAGTGACGCGGGGTACCCCAGCGACGCACTTCCACGTTGTCGTTTTCGTCACGACCAACCGGGGTGGTTTCGCTCGGCAGGTTGGGGATGGCGTCGGCAATGGTTTTCAGCTCGGCCAGCAAAGCATCCAGCTCAACCTTGCTGGTCTCCAGCTCGTCGTTGATCTTGGTCACTTCAGCCTTGAGCGGAGCAACATCTTCACCGCGACGGGCAGCCTCACCGATGGACTTGGAGCGGGCGTTGCGCTCGGCCTGCAGCTCCTGAGTACGGGACTGCAGATCCTTGCGCTTCTCTTCCAGAGCATTGACAGCCGCTACGTCAAGAGCGTAGCCACGTGTCGCCAGACGAGCGGCAGCTTCGTCGATGTCGCTGCGCAGATATTTGGGATCCAGCATGGGTTACCTACTTTTTGTAAAAGGGATCTGGGCCTGAGTCATCATGACGGGCGGGAAAACAGATCCGGAAGTTAACATCGGTTGGCGCCCCCGTCGTTTTGAGAGTCAGGCCTTCGAAATCAAGAAGATGGTATCAGGCCGAAACCAACGGGGTCAGAAGGGCAGTGTAGCAGACCGCCCCCCTGCCCGAACAGGGACTATTTGGGTCGTTTTTGCCAACTTGTGGGGTCAAACACCCCAATTATTCCGGTGTCTGACCAATTTTCATTCTGCTGGCCAAAATGGGTGGCTATCGGCCCCGTTTTTGCGGGCTCTGTCGATCGAGCTCATGCAGATAATCGAGCTTCTGGCCGATCTGCTTTTCAAGGCCACGATCGGTCGGCTGATAGTACTGCTTGCCGGCAAGCTCGGGCGGGAAATACTCCTCGCCTGCGGCATAAGCGCCCGGTTCGTCGTGGGCGTAACGGTACTCGGCGCCATAGCCCAGATCGCTCATCAGCCGGGTCGGTGCGTTGCGCAGGTGCACCGGCACCTCGAAGTCAGGCAGGTTTTTGGCATCGTTGAGCGCAGCCTTCCAGGCGGTGTAGACCGCATTGCTCTTGGGCGCACAGGCAAGGTAGACGATCGCCTGGGCGATGGCCCGCTCCCCTTCCGCCGGTCCGATGCGGTGGAAACAATCCCAGGCAGATAGCGCCACCTGCATGGCACGAGGATCGGCATTGCCCACATCTTCCGAGGCGATAGCCAGCAAGCGGCGGGCAATATAGAGCGGATCGCAGCCGGCACTCACCATACGGGCATACCAGTAAAGCGCCGCATCCGGCGCAGAGCCGCGAATGGATTTGTGTACTGCCGAGATGAGGTCGTAGAAGTGATCCCCCCCCTTGTCGAAGCGGGCCACATGTTCCCCCGCCACGGCGGCGAGCAGTGCGCTGTCGATAAGCTTGTGGCCGCTGCCATCGAGCTCGGCCATGTCAGCCAGCAGCTCCAGATAGTTGAGGGATTTGCGCCCGTCACCATCTACCGCCTTGGCCAGTGCCTCTTTGACGCCAGGGGCAAAGGCAAGGGCCGGATCATTGAGACCGCGGGGATCCTGCATCGCCTGATCGATCATGGCGAGGATGTCCTCCTCCTCCAGTCGCTTGAGCAGATAGACCCGGGCCCGGGAGAGCAGCGCGTTGTTAAGTTCGAACGAAGGGTTCTCGGTGGTAGCACCGATGAAGGTGATGGTGCCATCTTCGATGTGGGGCAGAAACACATCCTGCTGGCTCTTGTTGAAGCGGTGCACCTCGTCCACGAAGAGGATGGTGCGCACTCCGCGCCAGCTGTTCTCTTTGGCCTTGTCGATGGCGGCGCGGATCTCCTTGATGCCGGAGGTGACCGCCGAGAGTCGCTCCACTTCCGCCTGACAGTAGTGAGCCATCAGCTCAGCCAGAGTGGTCTTGCCGGTACCGGGTGGCCCCCACAGTATCATCGAGTGGCAGTGACCGGCCAGGATCGCTTTGCGCAGGGGCTTGTCAGGCCCCAGGATATGCTGCTGACCTATGTACTGGTCGAGATTTTGCGGCCGCATCCGGGCCGCCAGCGGACGAAAGTCCGACGAGAAATCCAGCGAGAGATTGCTCATCAGCGCTGATCATCCAGCTCGACCCCCTTCGGGATCTTGAAGACAAATTCGTTACCCTTGAGCACCGGCTTGCGGTTGAAGTTATTGAGGGTAAATTCGGTCCACTGCCCCTGTGCCTCTTTCACATCGAAGCGGCTGATGTTGTTGTCGCGATCGAAGGTGACGCGGAAGGAGGCGATAAGCTCGCTCGGATCACGGCTGGTGACTGTGTAGACATCACCCTGCTGGGTCACGTCATAGTTCTTCCACAGCTTGTCGTCATTGCCGGTGATGAGCACGAAGGGAGTGTTGAGCACCGCATCCTTCAATTTAAGGGCGGTCACCTGCTCGACGAAGGGGTCATATACCCAGACATCCTTGCCATCGGCCACGATCAGGCTCTCGTCAGGCGCCGTGGTATGCCAGTTGAAATGGTTGGGACGCTGTACCACCAGATCGCCGCTGGCGCGCTGCAGCTCCTTGCCCTTGCTGTCGTAGACAGTCTGGGAGAACTTGGCGGAGAAGAGGCTGACACTGGCCAGCTTCTGCTTGAGATCGCTGGCCGCGTCAGCCCACACCTGGCTGCTGGCAACCAGCAGCATGGATCCGATCAACAGCTGTTTTTTCATCATGCTTTTCATAACGACCATCTCGATAAAAGGCCACGCCCGTGAGGGGCATGGCCAGGATAACAGTAAAAGGGTAGGCCTTAGTCCCGCACCGGCGGCGGAGCCAGCACATCGCGCTGACCGTTGCCACCCGGGGCGCTCACAATGCCCTGATTTTCCATCTGCTCGATGAGACGAGCCGCCCGGTTGTAACCAATCTTGAACTTGCGCTGCACACTGGAGGTCGAGCCACGGCGCGACTCCACCACGAAGGCGACTGCTTCGTCAAACAGGGGGTCGAGCTCTTCATCGTCACTACCGCCATATTCGCCGCTGCCACCTTCACCGCCAGATTCACCGGAGAGGATCTCGTCGATGTAGTTCGGCTCACCGCGCAGTTTCCAGTCTGCAACCACCTTGTGCACTTCGTGGTCATCGACAAAGGCGCCGTGCACCCGGGTCGGGTTGGAAGTACCGGCCGGCATGTAGAGCATGTCGCCCATGCCGAGCAGAGATTCGGCGCCGCCCTGATCGATGATGGTACGGGAGTCGATCTTGCTCGACACCTGGAACGAGATACGGGTCGGGATGTTGGCTTTGATAAGACCGGTGATGACATCCACCGACGGACGCTGGGTCGCAAGGATAAGGTGAATACCGGCCGCCCGCGCTTTCTGGGCGATACGGGCAATCAGCTCTTCCACCTTCTTGCCGACGATCATCATCATGTCGGCAAACTCGTCCACCACCACCACGATATGGGGCAGCTTCTCCAGCTCCGGCGGCGTCTGATCCATGGAGTCGCCCGGACGCCACAGCGGATCCAGCAGGGGATCCCCCTCCTCGATGGCCGCCAGCACTTTGTCGTTGTAGCCCTTGAGGTTGCGCACTCCGACCGCCGACATCAGTTTGTAGCGACGCTCCATCTCGCCCACACACCAGCGCAGGGCGTTGGCGGCATCCTTCATGTCGGTCACTACCTCGGTCAGGAGGTGCGGGATCCCTTCGTAGACCGACAATTCCAGCATCTTGGGGTCGATCATGATGAAGCGCAGATCGTCCGGCGAAGATTTGTAGAGCATGGAGATGATCATGGTGTTCACCCCCACCGACTTACCTGAACCCGTGGTACCGGCCACCAGCAGGTGCGGCATCTTGGCGAGGTTAACGACTACCGGCTCGCCGGCGATGTCCTGACCCAGGCCCATGGTGAGCGGGTTGCGGCTATCGCGGAACGCATCGCAGTCGAGGGTCTCGCGCAGGTAGACGGTCTGGCGCACCCGGTTGGGCAACTCGATCCCGACATAAGTTTTACCCGGGATCACCTCGACCACCCGCACGCTGCTGGCCGACAGAGAGCGGGCCAGATCGCGGGACAGGTTGGTGATCTTGCTCGCCTTCATGCCTGGCGCCAGATCCAGTTCAAAACGGGTGATAACCGGGCCCGGATAGACACCGACCACCTTGGCCTGCACGTTGTAATCGGCGAGCTTGGCCTCCACCAGACGGCCCATCCGATCCAGCTCGTCCTTGCTCATCATCTGGGTCTTGGCAGGCGGACGATCCAGCAGCTCAAGGCTCGGCAGCGGCGGCAGGTTGGCCTGAACGCGGCGCTTGGGCTTGGTCGGCATGGCGACGACTGGGGCAACCGCTGCATCCTCGCCCTCAGCCCACGGCAGGTCGAGATCTTCATCGTCCTCGTCATCGGCGACGGCAAGGGCGCTCTGGCGACGAGAGCTGGCAGGGGCTGGCCGTTTAGCCTTGACCACCGGCGCGGGTTCGTCGTCCTCATCATCAAACTGCGGGTCAAACTCGAAGGTGTCGTCGTCCAGTTCAGGCAACCACTCCTCCTTGGAGCCTTTCTGGTTTTTGCCCTTGGCGCGGCGACCCCAGTTACTGTGGGGATCGTCTTCATCTTCGTCATCAAGCTCGATGGCGCCCACGCCCCCCTCAAGCAGGGGATCCGGTCCCTCAACGCGAGGCTGACGCCAGCCGCCGGTCAACCAGCGACCCAGAGTGCCCGGGAAGTGGTAGATGGCACTGACGGAGCCGGTGCAGGCGGCACCGATGCGCTCGACGATGGTGAGCCAGGACCAGCCGGTAAACAGGGTAATGCCGGTTGCCACGAAGCAAAGCAGCATCAGGTTGGCACCCACACCGCCAAACAGCGGTACCACGGCGGAGGCGATGACATCCCCCACTAGGCCACCGGCGGAGAAGTTCTGCAGATCGTTAAAGTTCATGCTGGCGATGGCCGACATGCCGAGCACGGTCAGGATAAAGCCGATGATCCGCACCCCGAGGGTGAGGTAATCCACATCGAGCAGACGGCTTGGCCGCCAGAAGAGACTCCAGCCCAACAGCACCACCAGCGGCGGAACCAGATAGGAGAAGGCACCAAAGGTAAACATGGTGATATCGGCAAGCCAGGCGCCTGCGCTGCCGGCGAGGTTCTTGACCTCCCCTTCCCACGAGGTCTGGGACCAACCGGGATCGGCGGGATGATAGGACAACAGGGCAAGCAGAAGATAAGCGGCCATCAGGGTGATGGCGATCAAGACGGCTTCGAAGATCCGTTGTGTACCTGATAAAGGAGTAAACAGCTTTTTATCGGCCAAACTCCGGCTCCTTTCTGAAAACATGTAATGCAGGAAATAAGGGGGCCTAGTATCCCCGAAAAGCCCATCGATTGTCAGCCTGTGCCTGATGGGACGGGGCCATATTTGCAATCATCTTTACAAGAAGAAACGAGCGGACCGGCCGCTCGTTTCTGACTGTCGCAGTGTCTCATATGGAAAAGATACCACGGCATAATCTGCTTTATCGGGTGCTGATCACCAGACGGCTGCTCTGCTTGACCTCCTCCATCACCACATAGGTGCGGGTGTCATTGACCCCCGGCAAGCGCAGCAGGGTCTCACCCAGCAGGCGGCGATAAGCCGACATGTCGCTTACCCGGGTCTTGAGCAGGTAGTCGAAATCACCCGAGACCAGATGGCACTCCTGGATCTCCTCGAGCACCTGAACAGCCTTGTTGAACTGTTCAAACACATCTGGGGCACCGCGGTTGAGGGTAATTTCCACAAAGACCAGCAGAGACGCATCCAGATAATGAGGGTTCAGAATCGCGGCATACCCTTCGATATAGCCTTGTCGCTCGAGGCGACGAACCCGTTCCAGACACGGTGTAGGACTCAGGCCAACTCGTTTGGACAACTCAACATTCGAGATCCTGCCATCCTTTTGCAGTTCATTGAGAATGTTGCGGTCAATCCTGTCCAAATCCTTTAGCCGACTCTTAGCTTCCATCATTTTATTCCATCCTTTGGCTATTTTTTGGTAAGAATCACCATTCATTTTATAATTATGGTCACAAATCCTGTCAATACCTGAATATACTAGGCGCAAATGTTGGTTAACATTTTGGCAACATGAAACACCAATCGATAGACGAGGGATAGCATGATTATCGGTGTACCTAAAGAGATAAAAAACCATGAATATCGCGTAGGCATGGTTCCGGCCAGTGTACGTGAACTGACAGCACGAAACCATACTGTTTTCGTCCAAAGCGGTGCCGGAAACGGGATTGGCTTTAGCGATGCAGATTATACGGCTGCTGGTGCCGAAATTTTGGCCTCTGCCGCCGAGGTTTTCGCCAAGGCGGAGATGATCGTCAAGGTCAAGGAGCCCCAGCCTGTCGAGTGTGCCATGTTGCGACCGGGTCAAACCCTGTTTACCTACCTCCATCTGGCACCGGATCTGCCACAAACCGAGGCCTTGCTGAAAAGTGGTGCCATCTGTATAGCCTACGAGACCGTCACCGACGGCCGTGGCGGTCTGCCCCTGCTGGCGCCCATGTCGGAAGTCGCGGGTCGCATGTCTATTCAGGCAGGTGCCCAGGCGCTGGAGAAATCACGCGGCGGTAGCGGCATGCTGCTCGGCGGGGTGCCCGGTGTCGAACCGGCCAAGGTAGTGATCATCGGTGGTGGCGTGGTTGGCTCCAACGCAGCCCGCATGGCCATCGGCATGCGCGCCGACGTGACCATCCTCGACAACAACGTCGATACCCTGCGCCGTCTCGACAACGAGTTTCAGGGTGCAGCCAAAGTGGTCTACTCCAACAGCGAAAGTCTGGAACGCCATCTGCTGGCGGCCGATCTGGTCATCGGCGGCGTGCTGGTACCGGGCGCCACTGCGCCAAAACTTGTCAGCCGTGACCACATTGCGCGCATGAAGCCGGGCTCGGCTATCGTCGATGTGGCGATCGATCAGGGTGGCTGCGTGGCAACCTCGCACCCCACTACCCACGAAGATCCCACCTTCATCGTCGATGACGTGGTGCACTACTGCGTGGCCAACATGCCGGGGGCAGTGGCACGAACCTCGACCGTGGCACTCAATAACGCCACCCTCCCCTTCATCATCAAGCTGGCCCAGCAAGGGTATCGTCAGGCACTGCTGAGCGATCCCAACCTGCTGCACGGCCTCAACGTGATGGAGGGCAAACTCACCTGCAAGGAGGTTGCCGTGGCTCATGGCCTTGCCTACACGGATCCCCTGACCCTGCTGAACTGATCTGCGCTGGCCTGCGCCAGTTGGAGATGAGTGAAAATCCGCCCGCGATGGGCGGTTTTTTTATCCCTTTATTTTGCATGTCACCCCTTGTGAACACGATTAGTGCAATCGACTCACCAGCCTTTGACCCCGGATCACGAATTACCTACAATCGCGCAAACTCATCACATCCCGGAAATGACATCATGAGCCAAGTCACTCACAGCAAATTGCTGATCTTAGGGTCCGGCCCGGCCGGTTACACCGCTGCCGTCTACGCCGCCCGCGCCAACCTCAATCCCCTGCTCATTACCGGCATGCAGCAAGGTGGCCAGCTGACCACCACCACTGAGGTAGAGAACTGGCCCGGCGATCCGGAAGGCCTCACCGGCCCGGCCCTGATGGAACGCATGAAAACTCATGCAGAGAAGTTCGATACGCGCATTCTGTTTGATCACATCAACAGCGTCGAACTGACCCAACGCCCGTTCCGTCTCAAGGGCGACAACGGCGAATACACCTGCGATGCCCTGATCATCGCGACCGGCGCCTCCGCCAAATATCTCGGCCTGCCTTCTGAAGAAGCCTTCAAGGGGCGCGGCGTCTCAGCCTGCGCCACCTGCGACGGTTTCTTCTACCGCAATCAGGAAGTAGCCGTGATCGGCGGCGGCAACACTGCCGTGGAAGAGGCGCTCTATCTGGCCAACATCGCCAAGAAGGTACACCTGATTCACCGTCGCGACGAGTTCCGCGCCGAGAAGATCCTGATCAAGCGTCTGCACGACAAGGTCGAGAGTGGCAACATCGTGCTGCACACTCACCAGACCCTGGACGAAGTGCTGGGCGATCAGATGGGGGTCACCGGGGTGCGCCTGCGCAACACCCAGGACAGCAGCACCAGCGAGCTGCCGCTGATGGGCGTCTTCATTGCCATCGGCCATCAGCCCAACACCCAGATCTTCGATGGCCAGCTGGAGATGCAAAACGGCTATCTGAAAGTTCGTGGCGGCCTCGACGGTTTTGCCACCCAGACCAGCATTGAAGGTGTCTTCGCGGCCGGCGATGTGGCTGACCACAACTACCGCCAGGCCATCACCTCTGCCGGTACCGGCTGCATGGCTGCCCTCGATGCAGAACGCTATCTTGATGCGCAATAAATAAGCGCATATGTGATATAAGGCATACCAGTCGGTATGCCTTTTTTATTTGAAGGAGTCTAATGAAACAGAAGATATTGATTGTCGAAGATAGCCTGACGATCCGCCGTATGCTGACCCAGGCGATAGCCCAGCAGACCGGTCTGGAGATCGACGCCTTTGATACCCTCGAAGGCGCCCGTCACTGTCGGGGAGATGAGTATGTGGTCGCCCTGGTGGATCTGACCTTGCCGGATGCACCTCGCGGAGAAGCGGTCAGCGTGTTGCTGGAGCGCGGCTTGCCAGTGGTGATCCTCACCGCCGATATCAGCGAGGATAAACGTGCGGCCTGGCTGGAAACCGGCGTACTGGACTATGTGATGAAGGATTCGCGCCACTCGCTGCAATATGCGGTCAGCCTGGTGCACCGCCTTTATCTCAACCAGTCCATCGAAGTGCTGGTCGTCGATGATTCACGCACCTCCCGCCACCGCACCATGGCCCAGTTGCGCAAGCAATTGCTGAAGGTGCACGAGGCGAGTCACGCACGCGAAGCTATGGCGATGCTGGAGCAATACCCCGGCATCCGGCTGGCACTGGTCGACTACTATATGCCGGAGATCGATGGCATCAGTCTGGTGCGCATGCTGAGAGAGCGTTACAGCAAACAGCAGCTGGCAATTATCGGGATCTCGGTCTCGGACAAGCGCGGTCTCTCCGCTCGCTACCTGAAACAGGGGGCCAACGACTTTCTCAACCAACCGTTTGAACCGGAAGAGTTGCAGTGCCGGGTCAGCCACAATCTGGAGGCGCTCGAGCAGTTCAACAGCATTCAGGAGTCGGCCAATCGCGACTACCTGACCGGTCTTTACAACCGTCGCTACTGGTTCAACGAAGGGCAGAAATGGTTCGAGGAACATCAGCGGCTGCAGAGTACGCTTTCACTCTGCGTGCTCGATGTGGATCACTTCAAGCAGGTCAACGATCACTGGGGTCATGCCATTGGCGATCAGCTACTCTGCCATCTGACCCGCCAGCTGACCCAGTTCTTTCCAGATGCCATGATCGCCCGCTTTGGTGGCGAGGAGTTTGCCCTGATGGTGCCCCACTGCACCGTCCCCGTGCTGCTCAAACGGCTGGAAGGGCTGCGCCAGCAGCTGCGCCAGCACCCCTTGTCACCGGATGTTCCGCTCTTTGTTCGCGCCAGCTATGGTGTGGTCAGTGTCGGGCGGGTATCCATGGACGAGGCGCTGAGCGAAGCGGATCGGCTCCTGTATCAGGCCAAGAACACCGGCCGTGACAAGATAGTCTCGCAAGAGAACGCCATCTAGTTTCCTGCGCAGTCCCGTGTA
The DNA here is from genome assembly GCF_019048745.1 of Aeromonas sp. FDAARGOS 1410. Lineage (NCBI taxonomy): Bacteria > Pseudomonadati > Pseudomonadota > Gammaproteobacteria > Aeromonadales > Aeromonadaceae > Aeromonas > Aeromonas sp. FDAARGOS 1410. The sequence continues at coordinate 3,082,668 of NZ_CP077401.1, forward strand.
TTACCGCCCGCAAGACTTTCTGCCAATCGGAAAGTCTGCGGGTTATCTCCCCTCTCTGTATCTCTTCCATAATCCGGCTTAAAACGTCTTGTCGACTCGCACGCCGTCATCAAAATAGAGAATGCGTACTTTATCGCCGCTACTGAATACCATGGCGGGATCATAATCCTGGATCACATTGACCAGCCCGTTCTGCTCATTGCGAATAAGCAGCTCGACCAGTTTGTTCTCCACTACCGTGTCGCCCGATTGATACTGCTGCGCTGCTGCGGCCCCGGCAAGCGCCCCGACGGCGGTGGCAATTTCACGGCCATGGCCGCCACCAAACTGGTTACCAAGCAAGCCGCCCAGTACTGCCCCGCCCAGGGTTTTCCAGCCGGAACGCTCCGACTCCAGGATCTGGCGCTGGGTAATATTGCGCACCGTTTCGACCTGGCCAAACACCACCTGATTGACCGGGCGGGCCGTGTTGCGCTGGTACACCTCGGCCCCGGCGGGCGCAGTGACAAAGCAGAGCAAGCTGGATACTATCAGGATAATGGCCTTCATCTACGAACCTCGTTGCCTTATGTCTCGCTATCTCACTCAACTGGATGATGAGCTCTGCTGGTTTCCCGACCCCTCGCATGCCCTGGAAGAGCCCAACGGTCTGCTGGCGATCGGCGGGGATCTCTCCCCTGCCAGATTGCTGGCAGCTTACCACAAGGGGATCTTCCCGTGGAACGAACCCCACCAGCCGACCCTGTGGTGGTCACCGGATCCGCGTGGTGTGATCCGCCCTGATGAGCTGCATGTTGGGCGCACCTTGCAGAAGATTATCCGCCGCACCCCATTCGATATTTCCGTCAATCGCGCCTTTAATGAGGTAATCAATGCCTGCGCCGCGCCTCGTCGCACAGCCGATGGTACCTGGATCAGTCAACCCATGATCGAAGCCTACCAACGGCTGCACCGTCTGGGCCACGCTCATTCGGTCGAGATCTGGCAAGAGGGAAAACTGCAAGCGGGCCTTTACGGCCTGTCGATTGGCCGGTTGTTCTGTGGCGAGTCCATGTTCAGCCATATCGATAACGGCGCCAAGCTGGCCATGGTGGCACTTTGTCGCCACTTTGCCCGGCACGGAGGCGCCCTTGTCGACTGCCAGATGCAGAATCCGTTTCTGGCCACGCTGGGCATTGAGGAGTGGCCAAGAGCGCGCTTTCTGGCTGAACTGGCGCAACTGAGCCGCCAATCGCTATTGGATTCATGCTGGCAAGAGGGAGAGATCCGCTTATGACCGAAGAAGTGATCCTCAAGGTTGGGCTAACCCCCAAGCATCCCTGCAGTTATCTGGATCATGAGCAGGAGCAGTTGCTGGTTCTGATGGATCATAACTTGCTCAACGCCCACAGTTACGAACGCCTGCTGACCGCCGGATTTCGCCGCAGTGGCAACGACATCTATCGTCCTCACTGCCCCGCCTGTCATGCCTGTCAATCCCTGCGTATTCACAGCGAGCACTTCAGGCCAAGCCGGGGACAAAAGCGCATCCACCAGCTCAACAGGGATATCGATATCGTCCTGAGCTACGATGACAAGCCCGAGTATTACCAGCTTTATGAACGCTACATCAGCGAACGCCATCAGGATGGCAGCATGTATCCCCCCAACCGCAAACAGTACCGCGGTTTTCTCCATTGCGACTGGATGCCACCCCTCTATCTGGAAATGAGAAAGGAGGGTCGCCTTATTGGCGTAGCCACTACAGATTTGCTGCCCCACTCACTCAGCGCCATGTATACCTTCTTCGACCCCGATTATGCCGACCGCTCGCTCGGCACCTTTGCTATTCTGAGTCAGCTTGATCTGGCTAGGCGTACCGGACGAAGCTGGCTCTATCTCGGCTATCTGGTTGAGGCGTGCCGCAAGATGAATTACAAGCGCAATTACCTCCCTCACGAGGTGCTCATTCATGGAGAATGGAAAAAAATCGACGGCAAGCCCGAGTAAACTTTACACATAGCCTTAAATCCGGCATGATCCAGCGGTTTTTTGTTGTGGCTTATCAAGAGGATTCAATGGCTAAAGAAGACAGTATTGAGATGCAGGGCACTATTCTCGAAACCCTGCCCAATACCATGTTCCGTGTGGAACTGGAGAATGGTCACGTGGTTATCGCTCATATTTCCGGCAAGATGCGCAAAAACTACATTCGTATCCTGACTGGAGACAAAGTAACGGTAGCACTGACTCCCTACGATCTCTCCAAGGGACGTATTGTTTTCCGCTCTCGCTAAGCCAGGAATTCAGCAAAAAACCCCAACCTGTCGGTTGGGGTTTTTTGTCGTTTTCTAATTACGGTTACTTAGTGGGAAACAGCTTCAACATTGACCTGAAAATCAAAGCTGAGGCTGTCATTTACCAGCTCAACCTTCACTATTCCCCCATCAACCAGTGAGCCGAACAGGATCTCGTTAGCCAACGGTTTCTTGAGGTGCTCCTGAATGACCCGACCCATAGGTCTGGCCCCCATGGCTCTGTCATACCCCTTCTCGGCCAACCAGTGACGGGCACGCTCGGATACTTCCAGAGATACCCCTTTCGCATCCAGCTGCACCTGCAACTCAACGATGAACTTGTCGACCACCTGGTGGATCACTGTCATGTCGAGATGGTTGAACCAGATGGTGTGATCAAGCCGGTTACGGAACTCCGGACTGAAGGTCTTGTTGATCACCGCCATGGCATCGTGGCTCAGATCCTGCTGCTGGAAGCCAATCGACTTGCGCTGGGTCTCCTGCACACCGGCGTTGGTAGTCATCACCAGAATGACATTGCGAAAATCCGCCTTGCGCCCGTTATTGTCAGTCAAGGTACCGTTGTCCATCACCTGCAACAACAGGTTGAATACGTCCGGGTGCGCTTTCTCAATCTCGTCGAGCAGCACAACGGAATGAGGGTGCTTGATCACCGCATCGGTCAGTAAACCACCCTGCTCAAAACCGACATATCCGGGAGGCGCACCAATCAGACGGGAGACGGTGTGACGCTCCATATACTCCGACATGTCAAAGCGCAGCATCTCCACCCCCAGCGCCTTGCCAAGCTGTTGGGTAACTTCGGTCTTGCCCACCCCGGTCGGGCCGGCGAAGAGGAAACACCCCACCGGGCGACGCTCGTTACCCAAACCTGAGCGCGATAGGCGGATGGCATCGGTCAGCACCTCGATGGCTTTGTCCTGACCAAAGACCACCATCTTCAGATTGCGCTCCAGGTTCTTCAGTACCTCTTTATCTGAAGAGGAGACTGATTTTTCCGGAATGCGGGCGATCTTGGCGACGATTGCTTCAATCTCCTGCACGTTGATCACTTTCTTGCGCTTGCTCGCCGGCAGCAACCGCTGACCAGCCCCCGCCTCATCGATCACGTCGATTGCCTTGTCCGGCAAGTGACGATCGTTGATGTACTTGGCGGACAGCTCTGCCGCTGCGCGAATCGCCTTGGCGGTATAACGCACTCCATGGTGAGCCTCGTAGCGGCTCTTGAGGCCCATCAAGATACGGGTAGTGTCATCCACGGTCGGCTCGGTGATATCGATCTTCTGGAAACGACGAGCCAAGGCGCGGTCTTTTTCAAAGATCTGGGCATATTCCTGATAGGTAGTGGAGCCGACACAACGGAGCAAACCATTGGAGAGCAGCGGTTTGATAAGATTTGCGGCATCCAGCTGACCACCTGACGCAGCACCTGCACCGATGATAGTGTGGATCTCGTCGATAAAGAGAATGGCCCCTTCCTGACGCTCAATCTGCTTGAGCAGTACCTTGAGGCGTTTCTCGAAATCACCGCGGTATTTGGTTCCAGCCAGCAGAGAGCCCATATCCAGCGAGTAGATGGTGCTACCAGCAATCACCTCGGGCACATCGCCCTTGACGATACGGTAAGCCAGACCTTCCGCAATGGCCGTCTTGCCCACCCCCGCCTCGCCCACCAGCAAAGGGTTATTCTTACGACGGCGGCAGAGCACTTGAATTGTACGATTAAGCTCCTGGTCACGACCAATAAGCGGGTCAATACGCCCTTCCAACACCAGCTGGTTCAGGTTGGTGGCAAAGCTCTCGATCTGAGCAGCGGAGACATCGTCATCAGATTCCGGATTGTTATTGCTGACATCCGGTTTGCTGTCCTTGCGCACCCCGTGGGAGAGGAAGTTCACCACATCGAGGCGACTGATCTCGGCTTTTTTCAGGAAATAAGCAGCCTGAGACTCCTGCTCGCTGAAGATGGCGACCAGTACGTTGGCACCACTGACTTCGGTATTGCCGGAGGATTGCACATGGAAGACGGCACGTTGCAGTACGCGCTGGAAGCCCAAGGTCGGCTGGGTTTCCCGATCTTCGTCATCGCGTGGAATAAGCGGGGTTGTTTGAGTGATGAATGCGCGGATCTCCTTGCGCATCTGCTCGACATCGGCACCACAGGAGCTCAGCGCCTCATGGGCTGAGCTGTTATCCAGAAGGGCTAACAACAGGTGCTCGACAGTCATGAATTCGTGACGCTCGTCACGAGCCAGTTTGAAAGCCTCGTTCAGCGTCTTTTCCAGATCTTTATTCAACATAGGCACCTCCCCTAGTACAGCTACAATGTGGTGTCACACTCGCCATCAAGTCATCAGATTCAAGCCTTTTCCATAGTGCATAGCAGTGGATGTTCGTTGTTACGTGCATAGGTGTTGACTTGGACAACCTTGGTTTCGGCGATCTCTGCGGTAAACATGCCGCAGACACCCTTACCACTATAATGCACACTCAGCATGACCTGAGTCGCCTTGTCCAAATCCATACCAAAGAACTTTTGCAGCACCTCCACCACGAACTCCATCGGGGTGTAGTCATCGTTGTTCAACACAACTTTATACATGGGTGGCGGCTGCAGCTTTGTTTTCTCTGCTTCTGCAATCTCTTCATTAGCAAAGAGTTCTTTCTGCTTGCTCATAATCGCGCTTTGGTACCTCTAGATTACTACCGTCTCACACAAGCTTGTCAATAGACTTGTTAACCAGATCACATCAGTTGTTAACAACTCCTTGACTCGCTCAAAAGTTAGACTAGATTGGTTACTTGCTAATCTGTGCCCGTCTGCTATGGGCTCATGTCCCTAGTTATAATGGGCTGGCGCAGGTTACTCAACGACTTCTGGGTAATCAATAAAAGGATGTAGAAGTATGGCAACCGGCACAGTTAAGTGGTTTAACAACGCAAAAGGATTTGGGTTTATCTGTCCGGAAGGGGGTGGTGAAGATATCTTTGCTCACTACTCCACCATTCAAATGGAGGGCTACAAGACCCTGAAAGCGGGTCAGGCTGTCCACTTTGAACTGCAACAGGGGCCGAAAGGAAATCACGCCTCCGTCATTGTGCCGAACGAAGCACAAAATATATAAACGAAAACCCGTTGGATAAATAAAAAACCGGTTCCTCTCTGAGCAACCGGTTTTTTATTTTCATTTATGTGACTCGCCTGGCATTAGCTACGAACACACCACAGTCACGCTTTAGTCATGGTACTCGTTGCAGGCTATCAGGGTATTTTCCATCAGACTGGCCACCGTCATAGGGCCAACACCACCGGGAACCGGGGTGATGAAAGAGGCATGACTGCGCGCCGTTTCAAACTCCACGTCCCCAACCAGCGAACCATCCGCAAGACGGTTGATACCCACATCGATAACCAGCGCCCCCGGCTTGATCCACTCTCCGGGAATAAAATTGGGTTTGCCGACCGCCACTACCAACAAATCTGCGCGGCGAACCTGATCCTCAAGATCTCGGGTAAAACGGTGACAAGTCGTTGTAGTGCAGCCCGCCAGCAGCAATTCGAGGGTCATGGGACGCCCGACGATATTGGAAGCACCGACCACAACGGCATGCAAACCATGGGTTTTAACACCGGTGGTTTCAATCAGCGTCATGATCCCTTTCGGGGTGCAGGGACGCAGCGCCGGAATACGCTGTGCAAGACGGCCAACGTTGTACGGATGAAAACCGTCTACGTCCTTGTCAGGGAGGATCCGCTCCAGCACCAGAGTGGTATCGAAGTGATCCGGCAGCGGCAATTGAACGAGGATCCCGTCGAGGGTCGGGTCATCATTCAGCTGATCGATCAGCGCCAACAACTCATCCTGACTTGCCGTTGCACTCAGGTCATATGAGCGAGAGTGAAAACCGACCTCTTCACAAGCCCGACGCTTGCTGCCGACATAAACCTGAGAGGCAGGATCCGCACCCACCAGAATGACTGCCAGCCCTGGAGCCCGTTTCCCTGCTGCCAACCGCTGTTGGACCTGTGCCGCGACCTGGCTGCGAATCGTTTGCGCAACCTGTTTTCCATCTATGATTTTGGCAGACATCGTTCTCCACTCACCATGTGTTCAACTGCCGCGCATTGTCGCATTTTTTTAGCCGGGATGTTAGCGTCCAAGAGAGGTCTGGCCTGCAACGGGCAATAAGTAGGCACTTGAATTTACTGGGGGAAAAATACGTTGACGCTGGCTCTTTTGCTTGGTTATGATGCCGCCCCGTTGCCCAGTACGGCTCATGTCGTTATGCTGGCACGTTGAAAGCAACAATTTCGGTGATTAGCGCAGTCCGGTAGCGCATCTGGTTTGGGACCAGAGGGTCAAAGGTTCGAATCCTTTATCACCGACCAAGTTTATCGATTTGCCACTCAGGCGAGTCGAGAAAAGCGCCCTTAGCTCAGTCGGATAGAGCAACGGCCTTCTAAGCCGTGGGTCGCAGGTTCGAATCCTGCAGGGCGCGCCATTGATTCTCAATTTGTTGACGGATCAATGCAGTTTTCAGTGGTGGCTGTAGCTCAGTTGGTAGAGTCCCGGATTGTGATTCCGGTTGTCGTGGGTTCGAGCCCCATCAGCCACCCCATTATTCCGTCGTTTGGCACAACGCTGCCAATACGGCAAGATACAAGCCTTCTGGCTTGTCAAAAAACCGGCCTAGGCCGGTTTTTTTTGTTTCTACACCGCCATTTTCTGCGTTTATATCCCCGCATGTCTCATCGCACTGCGCCCTGAGTGGCTGAAATGCCAATGGCCCTGTGCCTCATGATTGCTCTGCCACCCGGCTATCGCCCTTATCCTCGCGCTCCCCATATAACCCTCCCTCGTTCTTTTTCTGTATTTCCCAAGCGGCATTGATATGCTGACAGCTCCTCTTTTCTCCTGCTTCCGGTTGGAGCTTTTCTATGCAACGCATTCTTTTTGTTGAAGATGATCCCGAGATTGGCCAGCTCATCAGCAGCTGGCTTGGCCGCCACGATATGGAAGTGATCCTCGAACCTAGAGGCGATATGGCACTGGCCCGGGTCGAGGCCGAACAACCGGACCTGGTACTGCTCGATATCATGCTGCCGGGACAGGATGGCATGTCCCTCTGTCGGGATCTGCGGCCACGCTTTGATGGCCCCATCGTGATGCTCACTTCGCTCGACAGCGACATGAATCAGATCCTGAGCCTGGAGCTGGGGGCCAACGACTACATCCTTAAAACCACCCCTCCCCCCGTGCTGCTGGCAAGATTGCGGGTGCAATTCCGCCAGCATCAGCAAACCGCCGCGCAACCGATCGCCGCCGCCAGCAGTGTGCCGCAGCAGTTGCAATTTGGCCGCCTGCTGGTCGATGGGCCGGGGCGGGATGTGCGTCTCGATGGCGAGAGCATTGCCCTCTCGACTGCCGACTTTGATCTGTTGTGGGAGCTTGCCAGCCACGCCGGCCAGATCCTGGGGCGGGAAGCCCTGTTCCGCAGCCTACGCGGCCGAGAGTATGACGGTCAGGATCGCAGCATGGATGTGGCCATCTCCCGCCTGCGCCGCAAACTGGGCGATAACCCTGACAACCCGACCCGGATCAAAACGGTGCGCCAGAAGGGCTACCTCTTCGTCCCCCACGCCTGGGAATAGCCTTAATCAGGGAGCACTACCATGCGCCGTCTCTTTATCCAGTTCTATCTGTTGCTGATCGGCTGTTTCACCCTGGCCATCCTGTTGGTTGGCGTAGTCTATCAGGTCACCGCCGAGCGAGCCGGCGACCGCTATCTCGAGCGGATGATGCAGGGCTCTCTTGGCCTGCTGACCGACGAGCTGGCCAGAATTCCTCCCGAGCGCTGGCCAGATCGGCTGGCCGAGCAGAGCAGCCAGTTCACCCTCCCCCTCAAGGTTGGCGAGCTGGCCCATCAGCCCCTTGCCAGCGAGGATCAGGCATTTCTTGCCGCCGGCAATATCGTCATCGTCGAGGAGGATGACACCTTCTTGCAACGGATCCCCGATACCGATCAGGTGCTTATCGTTGGCCCTGTGCCCTATCTCTCCTACCTGCACGAACTGCACTGGGTCGATGTGGGACTGCTGCTGATCATTGGCCTCTCCCTCGGGCTGCCCATCCTGCTCTGGCTGCGTCCGCACTGGCGCGGCTTGCTGCAACTGGAGCAGACGGCGCGCCGGGTAGGCGATGGCGATCTCTCCTGCCGAACCAACCTGCCACCGGGCAGCAGTCTGGCCCGGGTGGGACGTACCTTCGACCAGATGACAGCCCAGCTGCAAGCCATGCTCACCAGTCGCAAGCAGCTGACCGATGCCATCGCCCATGAGCTGCGTACCCCGCTGGTTAGGTTGCGTTATCGGCTTGCCATGCTCGATCCTGCCCCTGCCGCAGAAGAGCAGCAGGCGCTGGAGCGGGATCTGGGGGCACTGGACTCCCTTATCGAAGAGATGCTGACCTACGCCAAGCTGGATCGACCCGAGCTGCCGCTGCAGCGGGACGAACTGGAGCTCGGCAGCTGGGCAGAGCATCACCTCGGCGACTGGCAAGCGTTGCGGCCGGAGAAACATCTGACCCTCGCTCTGCCACCCATCAAGATGCCTTGGTGCGGCGATCATCGTCTGCTGACACGCGCCGTCGAGAACCTCATCGGCAACGCCCTGCGCTATGCCGAAAGCGAGGTTACCCTCTCCATCTCGCGGCTGCAGGAGAACTATCTGCTGGAAGTCAGTGACGACGGGCCGGGTATCGACCCCGCACTGGCGCACCAGATCTTCGAGCCGTTCGTGCGTCTTGATCAGAGTCGGGATCGCCGCACCGGCGGCACCGGGCTGGGGCTTGCCATTGTGCGCAGCATAGCGCTCCACCACGGCGGTGATGTGGCATTGCTTCCCGCCAGCAAGGGAGCCCGCTTCTGCCTCACCCTCCCTGTACATTTGGATACAAACCGTCACCAAGTGCTCACTGAAGTACCGCGCTCAGCGTCATAGGATGAAGCCATGGAGAAATGCTCCATACCACCAATCCGAATAAGGAAATTGACCATGAAAAAAATCATTCCCCTGACTCTGGCCGCCGTTTTCGCCCTGACTTCCGGTTTCACCATGGCTGCGACCCCGACCAAAACTGCCGCCCCGCAAGCGACCCAGACCAAGGTTGTGAAAAAGCACCATAAAACTGCGCACAAAGCGCCGTCCGTCAAAGTCGCGCCGAAAACCAAGTAATCGCCTCTGACCCTTGAGTGACGACCAGACCGTCAATCTGTACATAACAGAGCAAGAGTAGAGCGGAGAGATAAAAGGGAGGCAGGTTGCCTCCCTTTTCATCTGGTCATGATGAAAACTGCCTCTGCCAAGCAGGTTCCACATGACAAGATCATTGCTGTTCCATCATGCCAACTATCGTAATAACCTCATGACACTGCCGCACATTATTCAGGCTATCGCGCATCATCCAACCCATTACCGTAACCTCATCAACGCTCATCGTTTGAACTGACAATAGGAACATGGAATGTGGCGTCATCTCATTAAATGGCTAGGCCCGCTCTGCAGCTTGTTGCTGCTGGGCGCCGCCCTGACCGTACTCTATCACCTGACCCATTCATGGCACTGGCACGATATTCGTATCGCCATCTGGTCACAACCGCTGCCCACTCTGGCTGGCGCCCTGCTGCTGACCCTGCTCAGTTATGGCCTGCTCTGTGGCTATGACATGCTGGCATTGCATGCGCTGGGCAAGCGGCTCCCCTGGCAACAGGTGGGAGTCACCTCCTTTATCGCCTACACCTTCTCCAACACGCTGGGCTTCGCCCTGCTGACGGGCGCCTCGGTGCGCTACCGGATCTACTCGGCCCTCGGGCTGGCGACCGGCGAGGTGGCACGGGTGGTACTCTTCTGCTCCATCACCTTCTTCCTCGGGCTGCTCGGCTGGGGCGGCAGTGCCTTGCTATTCGGCAGCACGGCGGCCCAGCTGCTACCCGACTGGCCAAGCTGGATCTACAGCCTGCTCCATCTGGCGGGTGCCGGCGCCCTGCTCTTGGTGCTGTGCTATCTGCTCTGGCCCCGTCCCAGCTTCTCCTGGCGCGAACACAGCCTGATCCTGCCCGGGATAAAGGTACGCCTGTTGCAGCTGCTGGTCGCACTGGCGGACTGGATGGCCGCCGCCGCCGTGCTGTTTGTGCTGTTACCCGCCGATAGCGCCCCCTACCCCGTGCTGCTCAGTGCCTTCGTGCTGGCCAGCTTCCTCGGGGTGCTGGCCCACGTGCCGGGCGGGATCGGGGTGTTCGAAGCGAGCATGAGCCTGCTGCTGGCCCACTACCTGCCGGCCGACAAGCTGCTCGCCTCGCTGCTGCTCTACCGGTGTATCTATTACGTGCTGCCTTTCCTCTGCGCCCTGCTGCTCTTTACCAGTCAGGAGATGTTGCAGCAGAAGGCTCGCTGGCAGCGGTTGCAGGGGATCATGAGCGCCATTCAGGAGTTTCTGCCCGCCCTTATAAGCGTCGGCACCTTCGCCGCCGGTAGTCTGCTGCTCTGCTCGGGCATGATCCCGACCATGCGCAGCCACATCGAGGTGTGGCTGCAGGTGCTGCCGCTCCACCTGCTCGAGCTCTCCCACGTGCTCGGCAGCGTGAGCGGTATCCTCCTGATCCTGCTGGCACGCAGCCTCTATCGCCGTCACGACGCCGCGTTTCGCATCACCCAGCTGCTGCTGGCTCTGGGGATCGCCTTCTCCCTGCTCAAAGGGGGGGACTGGGAATCAGCCCTGCTGCTCGGCAGCTTCCTGCTCATCATGACCCCCTGCCGCTCCCTCTTTTATCGCAAGGGGTCGCTGCTCTATCCCCAGTACACCCCGGGCTGGCTCATTTCAGTTGGCGCCGTGTTACTGGGGGCGCTGTGGCTGCTGCTCTTCTCCTACCGTCAGGTGGAGTATGACCACGCCCTCTGGTTCCACTTCTCGCCCCACGGCGGGGCTGCCCGCGGCCTGCGCGCCATGGGGAGCGTGGTGGCCGTGCTGGCCGTGGCCGGGGTTGCACAGCTGCTTGCGCCGCTGCGCGTGGTCGGTGAAAAGCCGGACAAGGAGACGCTGGCGCGCGCTCACGAGCTGGTGGTGCGCGAGGGGGGGATCCACGGCTATCTGGCCCAGTTGCAGGACAAGTCCCTGCTGTTCCACCCCGCCGGTGACGCCTTCCTGATGTATGGCATCGAGGGCAACAGCTGGATTGTGATGGGGGATCCGGTCGGTCGCCCCGAGCAGATCGAAGAGCTGCTCTGGCAATTTCGCGAGCGGTGCGACGAGCACGACGCCAATCCGGTTTTCTATCAGGTCTCGGCCCGCTATCTGCCGCTCTATCTGGAGTTGGGGCTGATCCCCTTCAAGCTCGGTGAAGAGGCGATGGTCGATCTGGCTACCTTCGATCTGGCGGGCAGCCGGCTGCGCAACCTGCGCCAGAGCCACGCCAAGGGCAAACGGGAAGGGTTGACCTTCGAGGTGGTCGAGGCAAGTGCCGTGGCCCCCCTGCTGCCCAGATTGCAGACCGTCTCCGATACCTGGCTGCAGAGCAAGATGGGCAAGGAAAAGGGCTTCTCGGTCGGCCGCTTCGAGCCTGACTACCTGACCTTGAGCCCGGCTGCGCTGGTGTGGCACGAGGGGCAGATCGTCGGCTTTGCCAATCTTTGGGTGAGCGATAACAAGGAGATGCTCTCCATCGATCTGATGCGCTACAGCCTGGATACCGGCACCGCCCCCATCATGGATTTTCTCTTTGTCGAGCTGCTGCTGTGGGGCAAGGCGCAAGGGTACGCCAGCTTCAATCTGGGGATGGCCCCCATGTCCGGCTTCAACGATCACCCGCTCAACAGCTACTGGGCCCGTCTTGGCAATACCCTGTTCGTCCGTGGCAGCCGTTTTTACAACTTTCAGGGGCTCAGACGCTACAAGGAGAAATTTTCGCCCCGCTGGGAACCCCGCTACCTGCTCTGCAGCAGCAAGCTGGTACTGCCCAGAACCCTGACTCACCTGATCACCCTGATTAGCCGCGGCCCGCTGGGGCTGATCAAGAAATAGGAGCATGGCCAATGAGAGCCTTGATATTGCTGTTACTCAGTCTCGTACTGCCCGTTTCGTCTTTTGCGGCGCACGCCGCCCCGGTCAAGGATGACCTGAGCCTGATTGAGCTGCCGGTCAAGCAGCCATCCGACGCCCCCATGGTGATCTTTCTCAGCGGCGATGGTGGCTGGGCGGCCCTCGACAAGGGGCTGAGCGCCCAGTTTCAGCTGCACGGCATGCCGGTCGTAGGCTGGAGCTCCCTCACCTACTACTGGAAGAAGAAAACCCCGGAGCAGGTGACCGCCGATCTGGAGCGGATCCTCGATGATTATCAGGCGCGCTGGCAGCGCCCTCGCTGGCTGCTGGTCGGCTTCTCGTTTGGTGCAGAGATTGTCCCCTTCGTCATCAACCGGTTGCCGGAGCACTATCGTCAGGGGCTGGTCGGGGCCGTGATGCTCTCCCCCTCCACCAGCTCGGACTTCGAGATCCACGTCAGCGACATGCTGACCCACAAGGCCCGCAGCTATCCGACCGAGCCGCAGGTAAAAACCATCCGGGATCTGCCGATGGTCTGCCTGCAAGGTGCCGATGACGATGACGACGACCGCCTCTGCCCCCGTCTCAACCAGCCCAACGTCACCACCGTCACTCTGCCGGGCGGCCACCACTTTGAGGATGATTACCCGGTGCTCTATCAGGCCATCACCAAACACATGACCCTCACCACCCCCTGAGCGGCGATGAAAACAGAGAGGGCGACCACAGGGTCGCCCTCTCTTTTTGTATTCGGGGTCTCGCCAACTACGGCTGATCACCACCAGCCCAGCAGATTGCGGCCGGTCAGCGCCCCCCACACCAACACGTTGAGCGCCAGCGCAATAAAGACTGCGGCAGAGCCCATGTCCTTGGCCCGGCCGGAAAGCTCGTGATGTTCGGAGCCAATTCTGTCCACCACCGCCTCGACCGCGGAGTTGAGGATCTCCACAATCACCACCAGCCAGCTGATGACCATCAGCAGCAGGATCTGGGTCAGCCCATCCCCCACCAGAAAGGCCAGCGGCATCAGCAATATGATCAGCAGCAGCTCCTGACGAAAGGCAGCCTCATGCAGCCAGGCGGACGAAAGCCCCTTCATGCTGTAACGGGTGGCATGGATAATCCGGGTGATCCCTGTAGCGCCAGGTTTGGCCATTTTTGCTTCCTCTTTTGATGGCAACCTGCTCCATTTCGTACAAAGTACCTAAACAAATGGAGCAAGTCATATATGAAAATTGAACAATTTTGGAGATAAAAAAGGGGCGCACTGGCGCCCCGAGTCGGCCCTCACCTTACTGCACGGTGCGGCACTGGCTGAAAATATCGAGCTGCTTGTCGTATACCGCCGTGCTGACATCCCAGATCCCGAGCACAGAGGAGAAGAGGTTGTCATGGGAGTAGCGATTGTCTGCCGCTTTTTGCTGCAGGCAGTTCAGATCCATCCCCTTCTCTTTGACAAAGCCCGGCGACATCCAGACCTGCATCGGCACCCGGGTCTGGTCGTCAGGGGCAAACTTGTAGGGCGTGCCATGCAGGTAGAGCCCCATCGCCCCCAGCGACTCGCCGTGATCAGAGAGGTAGATCAACGCCGTGTTGTACTTATCTTCATACTTTTTCAGCTTGGTAATCATCTCTGCAATGACAAAATCGGTGTAGCGGATGGTGTTGTCATAGGTGTTGACCAGCTCTTCATCGCTGCAGTTCTCGATGTCGCTGCGCGGGCAGTCCGGCACGAACTGGCGATGGTTATCCGGATAGCGCTTGTAGTAGGTCGGGCCGTGGCTGCCGATAAGATGGAAACCGACCAGCTTGTCGCCCTTCATCTGCGCCACCTCGTCGTCGAGGTTCTGCAGCACAACCTCGTCATAGCAGGTGTTCTTGTCGCAGAACTGCGGGTGATCTTTTGGCTTGATCTCGATGTTGGGCACCCGATCACACACCCCTTTGCAGCCGCCGTCGTTCTCCTTCCAGAAGATGGAGACCCCGCTTCTTTGCAGTACATCGAGCAGGCCTTCGCTGTTGCGGGCCCGGTTGTCATCAAACTCCTTGCGCCCCATGTTGGAGAACATGCAGGGCACCGACACTGCCGTAGCCGTGCCGCAAGAGCGCACGTCCTTGAAGGAGATAACGCCCCCGGCCTGACTGGTAAAGGGGTTGGTCTCTTTCTGGTAGCCGTTCATCGAGAAGTTCTTGCCGCGGGCTGTCTCCCCCACCACCAGGAACATCAGGGTCGGTTTATCCTCTTTCGCGACTAGCTTGGCATCATCACCCAGGGTGGTGAACGGAATGGGCTCGGCAACGTAGCGCTTGTACAGATACTTGGTGGTGCTGTAGACAAAGTTGGCCGGCACGATCTCGCGATTGAGCGTCTGGTTGTTGCGCCCGACCGAGACGTAATCCTGATAGTAAAACGCCGCTATGATACCCACGACAGCCAGGGATGCAGCCATGGAGAGGGCGCGCTGGAACAGCCCCAGATACCATTTTTTCGGGTACTCGATTTTGACAAAGAAGAGCAGCACGGCAGGCAATACACCGGCCAGTGCAACCCAAAGCACGATGGGCAGGCTGACATAGGAGTAGGCCTCGCTCTGGTTGGTCTCGAAGATGTTCTGGATCATGTCCTGATCGAACATGACCCGATACTTCAGCATGGTGTAACTGACGATGGCGCCAGTCACAAAGAGAAACGCAAAGAAGGGTTTCAGGAAGTAGCGCTGGGAGAAGGGCATGAAAACGAAGTTGAGCGCTGCCACCAGCAGCACCGGGATCGAGATGGCAAACCCTATCTTGAAGTGCTCCAGATTGCTGAGGATATCGTAGAAGTGAAGCAACACGGGCCAGTTAAGCAGGAAGGCAAATATCAGTGCCAACAAGAAAATAAAGGGTACAACTCTGATTTTTACCACCGAAACACCACCTATTGAACCAAATGCCGGAAAATTGAACGCAGCGTCAAAATAGACCTTGAAACTTAAGGAATACTTAAGAGCGTGCGCATATCCTCACCGTTTGCATCTGGTCAAAATGATATTTTCTTGCCATCCCCCATGGCCTTAAGGCTCTCTTGAGAGCTCCCCGACATCCTCATCCTGACGGCTCTTCGTCAGGTGCATTATGCATAACAGCGTCGCTCACTCAGTCAGCAAGGTGCCGGAGATCACTCTGGCATTCTGGTTCACCAAAATATTGGCAACGCCCCAGGGAGAAACCGGGGAGGATGCGGTATCCATGTCGATGGATCTCGGCTATCTGGTCAGTACCGGCATCTTTGCCGTGATCTTCTTTATTGCCGTCGGCGCCCAGATTTCTGCCAAGCGCTATAACCCGGCGCTCTACTGGACAACCATTATCGCCACCACCATAGTGGGCACCACGTTGGCAGACTTTGCCGACCGTTCACTGGGGATGGGCTATGCAGGCGGGTCAACCCTGCTGTTCCTGCTGCTGATGGGCTCTTTTCTGGTGTGGTACAAATTTCAGGGCAACATAGCGACCAGTGATATCAGCTCATCCAGAACCGAGATGTTCTACTGGATCACCATCATGTTCTCCCAGACGCTGGGTACCGCGCTGGGTGACGGGGTGGCAGATGATGGCAGCTTTGGCTATACCGGCAGCATGGTGCTTTTTGGCGGTATATTGCTGGCCATTGTCGCCACCTACCTGCTGACTCGGGTCTCACGCACCCTGCTCTTCTGGGCGGCTTTCATCATCACTCGCCCACTGGGTGCTGTGGTGGGAGATTTCCTCGACAAGCCGCTTGGCAAAGGGGGGCTGGAGCTCAGCAGATACTCCGCCTCGGCAGCCTTATTGGCCGCCATTGCCCTGCTGGTCTATCTCTCCACCCTGAAAAAGCGCGAGGTGATCCCGCAGGAGCTGGATCCTGAGTAAGGCGGCAGAGTTATAGCCAGAGGCCAACCGGTGAAAAAGCAGAAAAGCAAAAAGCCCTGATGTTTCCATCAGGGCTTTGCAATGTGGCGGTGAGGGAGGGATTCGAACCCTCGATACGTTGCCGTATACACACTTTCCAGGCGTGCTCCTTCAGCCACTCGGACACCTCACCAAATTTTGTTCTGTTGTTTAACGTGTTCAGCCAACACTGTGTTCGCTGCGCCGTTGCGCTGGAACGGGGCGTAATTTAGGGGAAAGCCCCGCCCGCGTCAACGGCTTTTTTGGCAAAACAGATCGTTCGCGGAATTAATGTACAGATTCCGGCGCAACCTGCATTTCAGGCAGGTTGAGGAAGCCCAAACGTTCGCATTCGGAAACCACTTCATGGGTCGCGGCAATGGTGCTCTGCACAAACAGCAGGAACTGCTCGACACTCAGGCCAGCCTTGGTAAACACGGTGTGGCCAATGACCAGACGCGGCAGGTTGTCGTCGATGATATCGAGGAACACCTTGAGCGAGGGGTACTGCATATTGAAGCGACCGAGTTCAGCCACCAGCGGCAACAGGGCCGAAGGACGCACTTCCAGCTCGGATGAGAACAGCAGACCTTCCTCTTCCACGAAGATCCGGCTCTCCTGAATGCCATCGACCGACTGCAAGGAGACAATGTGGATACCATGGCACTGATCGCAAACATAGTGCTCGATACGAGCCTGTTGCAACCAACGCATGATCATTTCGGAGCTGGGGATATTCATTATTTCCACGACAAGATTGGGATCGAGGGGCGCAGTCTAAACCAATTTTCCGGCAACCAAAAGCACGCCAGCCCAATAACCGCGCAGCTTGCTTCTTTTTGGCAAGCGCTATGCATATACTCAGCCCAATCCACGGCTACGCTTGCCCCACAGGGGGCCCCATGACCATCCAAGAAAAGTATCGCCTCCATCTGAAATCCCTCTCGGATGAGCTGCTCGCCCTGCAAAAACCGATTCGCATTCTGGATGCCATCAAGTGGCCACGACAGACCCAGGAGCGCTTTCTGGCCGATGGTGGGCGTACCCTGCCTGCAATCGACCGCCGCTTCTACGAAGCCCTCCCCCTGGGTTTTGAGCCGCGCAACAAATACCTCGAACTCAAGGAACTGCGAGACAGGATCCGCAGAAAGCTGGGACCACAAGATGATCTGGGGCTCATCCTGCAAGAGACGGTCGATCAATACATGGTGGTGATCGAGATGCTGCGCCAGCGCGGCCAGTCCGATTTTCAGCGCTACAGCCAGCTACTCTACGGCTCGGCCAGCGATCATCTGCGCGGCGATCGCAAGACTCTCAAGGAGCTGGGTGCTCGCCTGTGCGATATCTTCTCCCTGCCCGGCGCCCGCCATCTGGTACGCCCCTACCCCAAAGAGTTCGAGGGGGACACGGCGGTGGCCAAATTGCAGGGCAAGCTGTCGAGCTATTTCAGTGACGGCACAGTCCAGGTCAAGCTGAGCGATGGCATCGTCTCCGACGCAGCGGCCGGCGGCGACTACATCAAGCTCAACTCCCACGCCCGCTTCTCCGAGCTCGATCTGCAAGTGCTGGAAGTGCATGAGGGGTGGGTACATGTGGGCACCACCCTAAACGGCCGTCAGCAGCCCTATGCTACCTGGCTTAGCGCAGGTTCGCCGCGTATTACCGCCTGTCAGGAGGGGTTGGCCGTCCTGATAGAGACCCTCACCTTTAGCTCCTTCCCGGATCGGGCCAAGCGCATCTCCGATCGGGTGATGGCCATCGACATGGCCGAGCGTGGTGCCGACTTTATCGAGGTGTTTCAGCACTTTGTGGGACAGGGCACCAGCGAGCACGATGCCTACAAGATCACCCAACGGGTATTTCGTGGCGGCATGGTCGAAGGGGGCGCCTGCTTTACCAAGGATCTCTCCTATGTGCGGGGTTATGTAGAGACGGTCAACTTCATCCGTAGCGCCGTGCTGGAAGGAGTGCCCGAGATCCTGCCGATGCTGTTTGTCGGCAAGGTGACGCTGGACGATATTCCGGTGATCTATCAGCACTATCTGGAGGGATTGATCGCCGCGCCCCGCTACCTGCCGCCGATGTTTCGCGATCTCACCGGCCTCTATGTTTGGTTTGGCTTTGCCTCCGGCATGTCGCTGGTCGATATCGGCCGGGTACAGCAACACTTTCGCCAGCTGTTTCACCGCCTGCCGGTGGCGGATCCCATCATTGCCCCCGTCGATATCGAGATCGACTGAACTGCCAATAGAGAAAAAGGGCGCCAGATTGGCGCCCCTTTTTATTCATACCTTGTCCAAACGCGGGTTATTTGAACGCCCGCCCCTCCAGATAGTGTTTGCGGCAGAGCGACACATAGCGATCGTTACCACCGATCTCTACCTGCTCGCCATCGCGCATCACCTGCCCGGCTTCATTGACCCGGGAGTTCATATGCGCCTTGTTGCCACACCAGCAGATGCTCTTCAGCTCTTCGAACTTGTCGGCCAGACAGAGCAGATGGTAGGAGCCGGGAAACAGCTCACCACGAAAATCGGTCTTGAGGCCGTAGGCGATCACCGGAATATCCTGCTCGTCAACGATACGGGCCAGCTGATAGACCTGCTCCTTGGTCAGGAACTGAGCCTCATCCACGATAAAGACATCAATGTGCTTGTTGGCATGGCGCTCTTTGACCATCTCGAACAGATCGCAGGTATCGCTGAACACTTCCACTCTCAGCTCGAGACCCACCCGGGCACTGATCACGCCGACACCGAAACGATCATCGATGGCAGGGGTCATGGCCAGCGGGTGCATCCCCCGCTCCAGATAGTTGAAGTGTGCCTGAATGAGCTGGGTCGATTTGCCTGAATTCATGGTGGCAAACTTGTAGTGCAGTGAAGCCATGATACTGTTCCGAAACTGAATTTATGGGGCGCATGCTAACCAAAGCCCCCGCCAAAACCAAGGGGCCCGTGGGCCCCTTGCTCTATTAATGTTATGCCGTCGCGAGCGCTGGCTGCGCTTTGGCCTTTTTCAGGTGGTAACTGGTAAAGAGCACAAACCAGAGGGCGCTGACACTGAAACCGGCAAACCCGGAGTGCATCAACCCCATCACCAGATAACCGAGAGCCGCACCGAAGGCGATGGCCAGCGCATAGGGAAGCTGGGTCATCACGTGATCGATGTGATGGCAACCTGCCCCCGTCGCAGAGAGGATGCTGGTACTGGAGATGGGAGAGCTGTGATCCCCGAACACCGAGCCCGCCAAAACAGCAGCCAGCATCGGCAGCATCAGACTGATATCGCTGGCCGCAGCCATGTCACCGGCCAGCGGCAGCATGATGCCGAAGGTGCCCCAGCTGGTGCCAGTGGCAAACGCCATGGCACAGGAGAGGATGAAGACCACAGCCGGCAGCACCTCGATTGGCAGATTGCCGTTGGCCAGAGATGCCAGGTACTTGCCGGTCTCCACATCGCGCACTACGGCACCGATGGTCCATGCAAACAGCAGGATATTGATGGCCGGCAACATGGCCATGACGCCTTGCGGGGCGGCCTTGATCCAGTTCTTGGCGCCGAGCTTCAGACGCATCGCCAGACCGATGGAGACCACCAGACTGCAGATTGCACCGTAAACCAGTGAAGAGCCCACATTGGTGTTTTCAAACGAACCGAGCACGCTGAATGGCAGCCCTTTCTCGCTCAGGGCAGCGGCACCCGAGTCAATCATGAAATAGACGGTGGCGGCGGTCAGAGTCAGGATCGGCAGCACCATGTCGATCATGCCGCCATTGCTCTCCTCCGGGCTCTCCATATCCAGACCGATGGGACGCCCCTTGGATTCATCCCACAACTTGCCTTCCAGCGCCCACTGTTCGTGTTGACGCATCGGGCCGATATCAAGCTGAAACGCAATAACGACCAGCACCATGACCAGAGTGAAGACAGCGTAGAGGTTCATCGGGATCATCTCGACAAACGCAGAGATGGGGCTCTGATCGGTCAGACCGTGGGCCGCCATGATGCCGCCAACCAGCGCGATGATATAAGCGCCCCAGGAAGAGATCGGCATCAATACGCAGACTGGCGCAGCGGTGGAGTCCAGCAAATAAGCCAGCTTGGCACGGGAGATCTGGAAGCGGTCGGTCACCGGACGGCAGATAGCACCCACCGACAAGCTATGGAAGAAGTCATCGATAAAGAAGGCAAACACCATCATGCCGGTGAGGGTCTTGGCCCCTTTGCGGGTCTTGGCGCGCTTGGCGGCCCACTCGGCAAAGGCACGGGTTGCACCGGATACGCTCATCAGACTGATGAGGCCGCCAAGCAGCAGCATAAAGAGCAGCATGTTGATGTTATCGCGGTTGAGTGCGCCATCAACCCAGAAAATCTTCAGCACGGTACCCAGCAGATATTGCAGGGAGTCGAGGGGGGAAAACTGATTGAGCAACAAACTGCCGGTTAAAATACCGACGCCAAGCGACAGCAGCACGCGGCGGGTCAGGATCGCCAGGGCGACAGCCAATAAGGGGGGCAGTACGGACCAACCGGAGTCGGCAAAATGACTAATGTCCATGATCTCTTTTCACCTAAAGAAAACAGGTGGAGATCTACCGAGAGGATCTAAAGAAACAAAACCTATGGGGAGGTTATACTCCTCAGCCCCTTCAGGTAGCGCTCCATAGTGGATGACTATGGCAGTCCTGCACCTATTAGATGCAGAACCAGCAGCCCGGTATGATGGCCTGGCCACTTCGGCGCTGACTCCTTTCCTTGTGCATCATCGGCATCACCCTCCGCACAAGTAGTCATAGGCAGCGCGCCTCTACTTAAAGGTATTCGAGAGACATTTTATCCAGCTGGCAGCTTATAGCAAGTTTTTTGATTAAATAATCATGATGTATGACGTTAGTACCCAAAAAGGTAGTCAATTGATGCAGCTTCGCTTCTTTTTTCGACACATCTAACCAATCAAAGCCTCATAAGCATCCATTAATATGATTGAATGTCGAATATAATCTCTCGTGATGACGATTTATCTTCTACTTATTATTTTTGCCCTTCTTGACTTATTTAAAGTGACACGTAAAAATCAGGATGAACATAATATTTCCTTCTGACTTGACGTGGACAATCCTATGAATGAATTTTTGAAAGTGCTGCTTAATATCCGCAGTCTGCGTGCCACCTGCCGTGAACTCTCTCTGGAGCAGCTGGAAGAAGCGCTGGAAAAACTCTCAGCAATCGTTGCCGAACGTCAGCAGGATGAAGCCGCTGAGCGTCAGGCTCGTGAAGAGCATCTGCGCAAAATCAATGAATATACCGAAATGCTGAAAGCTGCCGGTATTGATCCTGCAGAGCTGGTCAGCGCTGTTGCAGCTACTCCAGCCAAGGCAGAAAAAGCCAAGCGCGCCCCTCGCCCTGCCAAATATCGTTATGATGATAACGGCGTAGAGAAGACCTGGACCGGTCAGGGTCGTATGCCTTCTGCTATTGCCAAAGCAGTTGAAGCAGGTAAATCACTGGAAGATTTCGCTATCTGATTTCAGTGATAGATACCAATAAAAAACCTCGCTATTGCGAGGTTTTTTATTGGCTACGTTCTGAATGTTTATCTGCGATCAGTGGCTTTAACCCAGAATACTTCTTGTCCCTCTGACCGGCAGACAAGATAGCGGGCAATGGTAAAGAACCAGTCGCTCATCCGGTTGAGATAGGCCAGCGCATCGGGATTCACGCACTCTTCGCGACTCAGGGTCAACAGCAGGCGCTCGCAGTGACGAACTAGCGTCCGCACCACGTGGGCCTGCGCCGCCGCACGGGAGCCGCCAGGCAGAATAAACTGGCGCAACGGCGGCAAATGTTCGCTGTAGCTGTCGATCTGTTGTTCCAGTCTGACAATCCAGCTCTCATTGACTTGCCAGATTGACTCATTTTGGGCTGCGCTGGAAAATGCCAATTCACCGCCCAGGTCAAATAGCTCTTGCTGCAACAACTGCAGATCCGCCAATAAACCGGCTTCTTGCTGGGGGATCTCGCAAATCAGCAGACCTATATGAGAGTTGAGCTCGTCAATATAGCCATAGGTTTCTACCCGTAAATGATCCTTGGCCAAACGGGTACCATCGGCCAACCGGGTCATCCCCTTGTCACCCTGCCGGGTATATATTCTCATTCTGACATCCTGTTAATAATGGGAATAATCATGGACTCCAACCCGTTGAGCTTGATCTCGTATGCAAGAGCCAATGTCTGGCCCAGTTTACCCGCCGGAAAACCACTGCGGGCCATCCACACCAGATAAGGCTCCGGAATATCGATGATGCGCCGCCCCTGATATTTGCCGTAAGGCATTTTATGGCTCAGGGTAAGCAGCACCTGCTCATCGGATAGCCACTCCATATTAATCGATATCCAGATATTTATGGGTCTGAATAGAGAGTCGCCAATTACGCACAATACAGGTTGCCATCGCGAGCTGGGTGGCTCGTGGTTTCTGACTGATAGGCTGCAATGCGATAACAACATCCGGACGCAGGTTTGCGGTAATCAGCAGAGCGTCAAGCTCTTCGATATGATGTTCTGTTGCCACCGGATGCTTGATCTCATTGGCCCGCTCAAGTGCAGAGACCAGCACCGGTAACCCGCCTTTCATGCCGATCTTGGGTGATACCGTGACCCAGGTCTGCTCATGAGTCTTGATTTCGCTGGTACCACTGGTTTCAATCTGAACCTGATAACCCGCGACCAACAGCGCTGACGAGAGCTCGGTCAGATCGTAGAGACAGGGCTCGCCACCGGTGATCACCACATGACGCGCCTGATAGCCAAGCTCGACAAAGCTGGCGAGGATCTGCTCGGTAGTGAGCTGGCTCCAGCAATCCGACTCGTTGGAGCGATCCAGCACACGCTCTCTGCCCACTTCACGAGCAGGATCGACCACCCAGGTATGTCGGGTATCGCACCAAGGGCAGCCCACCGGGCACCCTTGCAGGCGAACGAAGATGGCAGGCAGGCCGGTAAAGACCCCCTCCCCCTGGATGGTCTGGAATATCTCGTTGATTGGGTAGTGCATCTTGGTCACAGCTTGTTGCAAAAGCCGCGGATTATACCCCAATCATCAGCCAGAGGCAGGCTCATGCTCCGCTTTTCTCACCCAGTCCGGTTTTCTCACGCATTTTGGCCATGATCCCCGCTTTGTCTGCCAGATAACCGTCCAGTCCTCGGCTACGCAGATTACATGCGGGACAGGTGCCACAACCATCGCCCGCGATGCCGTTGTAGCAGGTCAGCGTCTGCTGGCGCACCGTCTCGAGATGGCCATAGTGATCCGCCAGCGCCCAGGTTTCGGCCTTGTCAAGCCACATCAGTGGAGTTTCAAAACGGATACCGCGATCCAGCCCCAGGGAGACCGCCTGATTGAGCGCCTTCACGAACTCGTCGCGGCAGTCGGGATAACCGGAAAAATCGGTCTCGCATACCCCGGTGATCACCGCTTCGGCACCGACCTGATAGGCATAGATAGAGGCCAGCGTGAGGAACAGGATATTGCGGCCCGGCACGAAGGTATTGGGCAGGCCATTATCCTGCAGATCACAGCTCACCGGGATATAGTCACGAGTCAGTGCCGAGATCGCCAGCTCGTTGAGCAAGGTCACATCCATCACCTTGTGAGCCGTGACACCCAGCAGTTGCGCCAGATGACGGGCGGTATCGATCTCTTCCCGATGACGCTGGCCATAGTCGAATGTGATCGCATGAACTTCGTCATAATTGGCCAGCGCCTGCACCAGACAGGTAGTGCTGTCCTGACCGCCACTAAATACCACAACTGCTTTTTTCATACGGAGAACTCCTTGCAATGTCATGTCCGGCGCCCCTCGGCAAAGGCTTGCCACTGGGCATTGAGCCGTTCGAAAAGGGTAAGCAGGGGGGCATAGCGTTCGGGCTCGCCCTCCCATTGAGATAACAGATGGTAGCCCGCCTCTATGGTCGAGAGGGCGTCAGGAAACGGCTTTTTACGAATGGCATATTGCCCTGCGATGGCGCCAAGCCCGATCCGCGGCAAACGGGCCAGTGCCGGGTTGCTCTGCAACATCCGAAAGGCTTTGCGCCAGGTGCCATCGAGCAGAATAAACGCTACGGCTGTCGCACCTGATGAAGCGCTCGCCATCTGCTCTCTGAGATCAGCAGGTGAAATGGCCTCTTCATCCGGCCAGAGCAGATAACAGCGCAAAGAGGGGTCGGCAAGCAGGTCGTTGAGCCACCTATCGCCGGAAAAATCCTCCCCGACCCGGATCTCTGCCTGTTGCAGCGAGGCAGCCAGCAGTACTGCGGTGCCCTTTGGGTGGGCCACTTCATAGGGATGCTGAAGAATGTAGAGAGGCGTACGGTTTTCAAGTGGCACGATATATTCGCACAGGCACGCTTTGAGGGCTCGGGTACAGCGTGTACAGTATCGACTGTTTTTGTCGTTGGGCTGTTTCATGTCGTCAGAAAAATCTGGATTGCTCTGGGTTATCACGCTCTCTCTCACCAGCTTGCTGCTTTTTTTTACCGTGCCGGATCTCCAGCTCTCCTTCGATCGGGCAGAGATTGCTCACGGTGAAGGGTGGCGGATCATAACAGGCAATCTGGCTCATACCAATCTGTGGCATCTGCTGCTCAATCTGGCAGGTTTAATTATCCTCTACAGCCTGTTTCGCGACTACCTGGGCAATAACCGGCTGCCACTCCTGATGCTGCTGCTCTGGAGTGCCGTGGGGCTCGGGATCTGGTTCTGGTGCCCGCACACCCATTGGTATATGGGGCTGTCGGGCTCACTGCACGGACTGTTTGTCTGGGGAGCCATCCAGGATATCCGCCATGGTCGCCGGACATCGGGCTGGCTGTTGCTGGCTGGCGTGGGGCTCAAGCTGGCAATGGATTTCTACAATGCGGGCGCAAGTCCCGTATCGACCCTGATCGGTGCCAGAGTCCACATAGAATCTCATCTGATTGGTGCAGGTGCAGGCCTGCTACTCGGCCTGCACCCGGTCTCGGTGACGGCCGGGATTACGCCACCGCCAGCTCGCGATTGATGGCTGCCAGCATGGCTGCAGGATCTGCAGCCTGAGTGATGGGACGGCCAACTACCAGATAGTCGGCCCCCGCATCCACAGCGGCTTTTGGCGTCATCACGCGGCGCTGATCACCTGCTTCGGAGCCGCTTGGCCGGATCCCCGGGGTCACCAGCTTGAAATCAGCGCCCAGCAACGCCTTCAGCTCGCGCGCTTCGTTGGCCGAGCAAACCACACCGTCAAGCCCGGACTCTTTGGTCAGCCTGGCCAACCTGATCACCTGCTCGGCAGGGGTCACATCAAGGCCCAGTGGCGCCATGTCGGATTGCTCCATGCTGGTCAGCACGGTCACCCCAATCAGCAGCGGCGCCTTGTCACCGTAAGGCTGCAGCGCATCGACGGCTGCCCGCATCATTCGCTCGCCACCACTGGCATGCACGTTGACCATCCAGACGCCGAGCTCGGCACTGGCGGCTACCGCCTTGGCGACGGTATTGGGAATATCGTGAAATTTCAGATCCAGAAAGACATCAAATCCCTTGTCAACCAGCTGGCGTACAAACTGCGGGCCAAACAGGGTAAACATCTCCTTGCCAACCTTGAGACGGCACTCGGCCGGAGAAATACGTTCAATGAACGCCAAGGCATCAGCTTCGTTCTGATAATCCAGCGCTACCAGTACTTTTGGATCGAGCATCTCACTTCCTATTGATGGTTATTCACCGTCCAGACCACGGATCGGCTTGATGGAACCCCACTGCCGGCAGGATGGACACTGCCAGAACAACGAGTGAGTGGCAAAGCCGCACTGCCGACACTTGTGGGTTGATTTGATTTTGATCTGTTCGCCAACCAGTTGCTGCAACAGCTCGAGACTCTCCTTGGCCGGCCCCTCCTCCGCACTGGCCAGCTGAAAGCCGACCAGTTGGTAAAACCCTTTCATGGAGGGGTGACGACGCAACTGGCGCAGCACCAGAGAGCGAGCCTGACTCAAGCCATCGCGCTCCTCGACCAGCTGGGCCAGAGCCAGCGTAACCGTCACACCGGCGTGCTCTTCAACCGCTTTCTCGAGCAGCGGGATGAGGGTGTGAGTACGCCCCAATTGCTGATAACACTCAAGCAGCTTGGGCATCGCTTCCGAGGCAAAATCGATATCCTGCTCAAATACCCGCAGCAGCTCCTTGCTTGCCTGTTCATACTCCCCCTCCTCCATTGCCAGCTCAGCCAGACGAAGACTGGCACGGGCACAGCCTGAATTGACGCTGAGCGCTCGCTTGAACTTGGCAAGCGCGGTGGACTTGTCGCCATCACGCAGCGCACTTTCAGCCTGCTCGCAATAAAAGTGGGAGATAGGTTCGGCCAGCTTCTTGCCTTGATACTTTTGCAGGCGAACCGCCACCGAGATGGCATTGTCCCAGTCACGCAGTTGCTGATGGATGATCAACAGCTGTGCCAGCGCCGTCTCTTCGAAGTCACTGTCTTCGCACAGCTCGTTCCAAAGCGCTTCGGCCCGGTCCAGCAAGCCAGCGGCAAGAAAGTCGCGGGCCAACTCCTGCAGCGCAAGCTGGCGCTGCTCGCGAGTCAACTGGCGGGTGACCAGGTTCTGGTGAATCCTAATGGCTCTGTCTACCTCGCCACGCTGGCGAAACAGGTTGCCGAGAGAAAGATGGGTTTCGATGGTTTCACTGTCCACTTCCAGCAGCTGGATAAAGAGATCCACCGCCTTGTCGGATTCATCGGACAGCAAATAGTTGAGGCCCGCCACATATTGGCGGGAAAACTGGTTACTCTGTTTCTGGGTGTCCTGGCGAACACTCCTGCGCCCCATGTACCAGCCATAACCGGCGGCAATGGGCAACAGCAGGAAAAGCAGTTCAAGCATTGAGGAACATTATTCCTTACCCGCTGAACGGGCCAGCTCCAACTCGCGGGTTTGACGACGCATGGTGCGGTTGAGGGTGCGGTTTTGCAGCTTCAAACGCAGGAAAAGCAGGCCGAAGACCAGCCAGCCCAGCATGAAACCACCGGCAAAAAAGAATCCCAACAGCATGGCGAGGGAGAATTCGCCCTGAGCAATCAGGTAATTGAACTGAACCAGTTGGCCATTTTGTGAGCCTAACGCCAGGGTGAGGACAAACACCAGCACCAGCGGAATGAGGGCCAAAACACGCTTCATAAGAGCTCCCTGTCAGTATCTAATGAGAGGCTGATTATCCTTAAAATCACAGGCAGACTCTAGAGTGAATGGGAAAAGAGTTTGATAAACAAGATGGTTGGCACGATTTGTGTGCCAAAAACAAAAAAGGCATACCCGAGGTATGCCCATTTTCGCATTATTCGATGATGTTGACGCGCTCGCGCAACTCTTTGCCAGGCTTGAAGTGCGGGACATATTTCCCGGTCAGTTCAACCTTGTCCCCGGTCTTGGGGTTGCGGCCCACACGGGGCGCACGATAGTGCAGTGAAAAACTGCCGAATCCACGGATTTCAATCCGGTCGCCGTTTTGCAAGGTCGACGCCATCTGCTCAAGGATCTCCTTGATGGCGGCTTCGACATCCTTGGCCGGCATATGCATGCGGCTGGCTGCCAGTTGTTCGATGAGATCTGATTTGGTCATAACGTTAAATCTCCTTCCCCGATCACATGCAATAATCATTTTGCCAGGATAAAAAAGGGCGGCGCAATGCCGCCCTTTTCTTGCATCAAGGATTACTCACCCTTGGCGGCTTTGAACGCTTCAGCCATAGCATTGCTGAACACAACTTCTTCTTGCTGGTTCAGGTTATCGATAGCAACGCGCTCGTCAGCTTCGTCCTTAGCACGGACAGACAGGCTTACGGTGCGGTTCTTACGATCAACGCCCATGAATTTAGCTTCAACTTCGTCACCAACAGACAGCACCAGAGTGGCGTCTTCTACGCGGTCACGAGCAGCGTCGGAGGCACGCAGGTAGCCTTCTACGCCGTCAGCCAGTTCGATAACGGCACCTTTGGCATCAACCTCGGTAACCTTACCCTTCACAATAGCACCTTTCTTGTTGTCAGACAGGTACTTATTGAACGGGTCTTCTTCGATCTGCTTGACGCCCAGGGAGATGCGCTCACGCTCCGGGTCAACTTGCAGAACAACGGCTTCGATCTCGTCGCCTTTCTTGAATTCACGAACTGCTTCTTCGCCCTGGTTGTTCCAGGAGATGTCAGACAGGTGAACCAGACCGTCGATGCCGCCGTCCAGACCGATGAAGATACCGAAGTCAGTGATAGACTTGATCTTGCCGGAAACACGATCGCCTTTGGCGTGAGTTTCGGCAAACAGCTGCCACGGGTTGGATTTGCACTGCTTCAGACCCAGGGAGATACGACGACGCTCTTCGTCGATGTCCAGAACCATCACGTCAACCACGTCGCCAACGTTAACAACTTTGGACGGGTGGATGTTCTTGTTGGTCCAATCCATCTCGGATACGTGTACCAGGCCTTCAACGCCTTCTTCGATTTCAACGAAGCAGCCGTAGTCGGTCAGGTTGGTCACGCGGCCAGACAGACGGGTGGTCTCCGGGTAACGCTTGGCGATAGCAACCCACGGATCTTCGCCCAGTTGCTTCAGACCCAGAGATACACGGGTACGCTCGCGGTCGAACTTCAGAACCTTGACAGCGATCTCGTCGCCAACGTTGACGATTTCGGAAGGATGCTTAACGCGCTTCCACGCCATGTCGGTGATGTGCAGCAGGCCGTCAACACCGCCCAGATCTACGAATGCACCGTAGTCGGTCAGGTTCTTGACGATACCCTTAACTTCTTGACCTTCTTGCAGGTTAGCCAGCAGGCTTTCACGCTCGGAGGTGTTCTCGGTTTCGATCACTGCGCGACGGGAAACAACAACGTTGTTGCGCTTCTGGTCCAGCTTGATGACTTTGAACTCGAGTTCTTTGTTTTCCAGGTGAGCGGTGTCACGGATCGGACGCACGTCAACCAGAGAACCCGGCAGGAAGGCACGGATGCCGTTCAGTTCAACGGTGAAACCACCCTTGACCTTGCCGTTGATGATACCGATAACGGTAGCTTGCTCTTCGTAAGCTTTTTCAAGCTGCAGCCAAGCTTCGTGGCGCTTGGCTTTTTCGCGGGACAGCTTGGTTTCGCCGAAACCATCTTCGATAGAGTCCAGAGCCACGTCAACGGAGTCACCTACGTTGATTTCCAGCTCGCCCATGGCGTTCTTGAATTCTTCAGCCGGGATAGCGGACTCGGATTTCAGACCGGCGTCAACCAGTACGAAACCGTTCTCGATAGCAACGACAGTACCCTTGACGATGGAACCTTGACGGGTTTCAACGGCGTTCAGGGACTCTTCAAAGAGTTGAGCAAAAGATTCGATCATTAGTTTATGTCACAAATGAAACATCCACTTGTCATCCAGCACAAGCGGGGTTGTTTTTAATAATCTGCGCCATCCATGGTGCAGACGACCGGATGTCAGCTTGCGCTGGCATCTCCGAGTTGTTGCTCTGCATAGGCGAGCACTGTTGCCAGTACCTCTTCTATGGTCATGGTGGTTGAATCCACCACAAGAGCATCTTCTGCCGGTTTCAGAGGGGCAACGGCGCGATTTCTATCGCGATCGTCACGCTCACGGATCTCGGTTAAAAGACACTCAAAGTTAACATCAAAGCCCTTATCTTGCAACTGCTTATAGCGGCGCTGAGCCCGTTCTTCGGCACTTGCGTCGAGGAAAATCTTCACTTCGGCTTCAGGAAAAACCACTGTGCCCATATCACGGCCATCGGCAATCAAACCAGGCGCCTGACGAAATGCCCGCTGACGGCGCAGCAGCGCTTCACGCACGCGCGGGAATGCCGCGATTTTACTGGCGGCGTTGCCGACCTGCTCGGTCCGGATGGTACGGGAAACATCCTCCCCCTCCAGGATCACCTTGACCAGATCACCTTCCACCTGAAACTGCACATCCAGATTGGCGGCCAGCGGCACCAGCGCGGCTTCGGAATCGAGCTCGACATCATGATGCAGGGCAGCCAGTGACAACACCCGATAGATGGCGCCAGAGTCGAGCAGGTGCCAACCCAGCTTTTCTGCCAGCAACTGGCACAATGTGCCCTTGCCCGCACCACTTGGGCCATCAATTGTCATTACGGGGGCCATCTGAGGCATAACTTCTCTCCTGCACAATGTTGCTCCCGCTCATTGGAGCGAGTTAATGGGCGCCGATTATACCCGAATGTGCCGGCGCTGGCAGTTATCTGTCACCAGATTTGCGCAAAAGGGGAAAATAGGGATACCAACGACGCCATCTGTTGATTTGCTTCACTATTTCATTAATCAATGCAGGGACTTGTTCTTATGGTCGTCATCTAGAAGGCGCGATAAACTGAGCCCCTTTTTCTGAGCAGTTGTAGTAAGGAGCAACCTATGAGCAGCGTTACCCTAGTGGCCAAATCCAAGTTGCCAACCCCTTGGGGCACCTTCACGCTGGTAGGTTTTCAGGAAACCGGCACAGGCAAGGATCACGCAGCCCTGGTGATGGGCGATATCACTGGCGCCGAACCCGTTCTCGGGCGTATTCACTCCGAATGTCTGACCGGTGATGCTCTGTTCAGCTTGCGCTGTGATTGCGGTTTCCAGCTGCAGGCCGCATTGGAGAACATCGCCAAGGCAGGCCGTGGCGTGCTGTTGTATGTCCGTCAGGAGGGTCGCGGTATCGGCCTTTTGAACAAGATCCGCGCCTATCACCTGCAAGATCAAGGCGCCGATACCGTTGAGGCCAACGTAGCGCTCGGCTTTGCCGCCGACATGCGCGACTACACCATTTGTGCCGACATGCTCAAACAGCTGGAGGTGCAATCCCTCAAGCTGATGACCAACAACCCGCGCAAGATGAAGGCGATGGAATCCTTTGGCATTCCGGTGGCCGAGCGAGTTCCCCTGCAGGAGGGGCGCAATCCCCACAACGAATTCTACCTCTCGACCAAGGCCAGCAAACTGGATCACATGTTGAAAAAGTGATGTTGGCTGACAGTGATGCTGACCGGCAATGAAAAACGCCTCCCTGCGGAGGCGTTTTTTTTATTTGTAGTACAGGCTTCTCAGCGCTCAGGCAAGGTGGCCAGCAGCGCCTGCCACTCCCGCTGATTAGGTGCGGCAAGATACTCATCAAGCCGCTCATGGCTGAGCGTCGGTACAAGCCGCGCAATAAAATCATAAAGATAAGCCGGTACAAATGCCCCTCTGCGCAGGCCAATTGCCGCCATACCGGCCGGCAGATCGAGCAGCGCCTTCATCACCAGATCATCATCGCGACCCGTTTCTCGGGCCAGCATGGCCATGATGCCAAACCCCATCCCCTGCCTGACATAGGTTTTGAGCACGTCGCTGTCACTGGCCAGACAGGCTATGCGATGCTCTTCATGGGCTGACGTTGGTGCCAATGATCGTCCGTCACTGATCAGCGCCACATTACCCAAGTCAGCCAGGGAACTCGGCGAGCGTGCCGCCACAGGATGGCTCGCCGGCACCACCAGCCCCCGCTGCCAGCGAAAGCTCGGCAGGATCAGCAACCCCTCGTCGCAATGATCTTCGATATCATCAAGCAACATCAGGTGAGCGCTACCGCTTTGCAGGGCACTGCAACATGTTGCTGCATCTCCCTGCATCAGGGTGAGCGTCACCTTAGGAAAACGGGCGACAAACCCCTTGATTAAGTCGGGCAGGATATAGCGGGCTTGCAGATGGGTCGCTGCGACGGTGAGCTGTCCCTGTTCCGGGTGGATATGAGCCCTCGCCATCGTCTTGATGGTTGCCACCTTCTCCAGCACGTCGGTCGCGACCTTGATCACCTCCTGACCGATCGGGGTGATCCGGGTCAGATGCTTGCCGCTTCGCTCGAAGATCTGGATGCCAAGCTCATCTTCCAGCATCCGTACCTGCTTGCTGATCCCGGGCTGGGAGGTATAGAGGCTCTCGGCTGTCGCCGACAGATTAAGGCCGTGATTCGCCACTTCGACGATATAACGCAGTTGCTGCAGCTTCATGGCGCAATCCTCTGGCTGAGACACCACTAATAGTAATCAACTTTTGCCAGCCCACGGTCGACACGGCCCGGCCCCATCAGGCAGGGCGATCTTTGAGCAAGAAATCGCGCAGGGCACGGTTGGCCATGGAGAGCGGATCACCCCGTCGCCACGCTACGCAGAGATCGAGAAAAATCGGAGGTTCGAAAGGCACGCCGCACAAGTCCGGCTCTTCCTCCAGCACCATCCGCATAAAGGTGGTCACGGCAAAACCCTGACGCACCACCGCCTTGAGCAGGGGGATCAGGTTGCTCTCGAAGGCGATGTCGGGCTCAACCCCCAGCTTCTGCGCCAGCGCCTCCATGTGCTCCCGGTGGTAAAAGCCACGCCGGAACAGTGCCAGCTCCTGAGTAAAGAACTGGGCAAGCGTGACGGATGCTGCACCGCGCAGCGGATGATCCTCCCCCACCACCATCAGCATCTCTTCGCTCAGCAGATGGGCCCCTTCAATGGCCGGGGGCAGATCACTGGTGATCAGGATGGCGAGATCCAGAGTGCCATCCACCATCCGGCTCAGCAGCTCCCGGGTGCCCGCCTCCTCCACCCGGATCTTGAGTCCGGGATAGTGGTGTTTGAAAGCCATCAGGCGCGAAGGAAAGTAGTAAGAGCCCATCATGTAGGGGATCCCGATACGCACCTCCCCCCGCTCCAGCCCCTTGAGCTCAGCCATCTCGGACTCAGCCTGGTGCATCTGCAACAACAGGCGCTCGGCGTGGCGACAGAGCACCTCCCCCTCCGGCGTCAGCCGTACCGCCCTGTCCTGACGGTCAAACAGGCGCAGCTCGAGCTGCTGCTCCAGCTTGGCAATAGCCATGCTGATGGCGGGTTGGGCAACATGCAGGCTGTGGGCCGCCCGGGTAAAAGAACCGGCATCCCTGACCGCCAGCAGATAGGTGAGTTGTTTCAGGTCCATGTATCAATTCATCTTATGAGATGGATAACTTAAATATATTATATTTATATCTAGGCGTACCTTACCCTGATGAAAAATGGTCAGGACGATATGCAATGATCGAAGCCGGTAGTCGTGAATGGATACGCGCCACCCTGGCGCTCAGCCTGGGATCCTTTCTGGTCTTTCTCAATCTCTATCAAACTCATCCCCTGCTCCCGCTGCTGGCTCAGGTCTTCTCGGTCAACTCGCTCGCCGCCAGCTGGACGCTGGCCGGTTGTACCGCCGGGCTCGCTGCCTCCCTGCTGCTCTGTGCCCGACTGGCGGATCGCCACGGCCGTCGCCAGATCATGCTGGGAACCCTCACCCTGGCCATCATGCTCTCCCTGCTGATCCCGCTAGTAGAGCAGTTTCGCATCCTGCTCATACTGCGCGTGCTGCAAGGTGCGCTACTGGCGGGCCTGCCGGCAACAGCTATCGCCTATATGGGCGAGGAGTTCAGCAAGCGGGCACTGCTCTCGGCGGTCGGGGTCTATATCGCCGCCAACTCCCTTGGCGGGATCGCAGGACGCGTGGTGGGCGGGCTGCTGGCCGGCTGGTTTGGCGACTGGCAACACACCTTCCTCGGGGTCGGCGTGATCAGCCTGTCGCTCTTGCCGCTGGTCTTCTGGCTACTGCCAAAACAGGCTCGTTTTGTTCCCGTCAATCCGGCTCCGGGCCAGTTTGCCCGCGCCCTGCGTGGTCATCTGACCAACCCGCTACTGGTGGGTGCCTATCTGATTGGCGGACTCAACTTCATGGTCTTCTTGAACCAGTTCAGCTATCTCACCTTTTTGCTGGCCAAGCCCCCCTTCTCCCTGCCGACCCAGTGGCTCGGCATGCTCTTTCTCACCTATCTCTCGGGTACGGTCGCCTCTTCTCTCAGCGGTCGCTGCGCCAATCGCTGGGGAGCACAGCGCATGTTGCTTGGCGGCATTGCTCTCATGGCGCTCGGTAGCCTCTGCTTGCTGCAAGGCACTCTGCCCGCCATTTTGAGCGGCCTGCTCATCTCGAGCTTCGGTTTTTTCATGGCGCACGCCTGTGCGAGTGCCTGGGTCGGCCACCATGTCGAACACAACCGGGCGCTCGCCTCCTCCCTCTATCTGGTGGCCTACTATCTGGGCGCCAGTCTGGGCGGGCTCTACCTCCACCCCTTCTGGGAGAAGGGAGGGCTGTGTGGTCTGGTGCTGGGGATCGAGCTGGTGCTGCTCCTGACCGCAGGCCTTGGGATCTGGCTCGGCCGCCTGAAACAACGCGGCGAGCATGGGCTGACGCCTCACCACTTCGCATAAGCAAAGAAAAAGAGAGGGGCACCCGGGTGCCCCTCTCTTCATCTGATATCAATCTTCCAAGCCCTTAGTGGGTCTCGAAATAGTCGTCAGGTACCGCCACCACGGCACCAGTGACCACTTCTTCGGCGATCACCTCCGCCAGCGGGCGCAGGTGAAACTTGATCTGTCCGGAGGGTAGCATCAGCGCCACATCGGGATTGCGACTATCCAGCATGTTGCCGGTTTTGAAGGGAAGCTCGGGATGGCGCTCCACCAGCGCCTGAAGGGAAGGCACCACCAGCTCGATATGCTCAAGCCCGGCGTGATGATTGCGGCCCGGTTTGGGCGCGGCCAACTCGATACAGGGAACGCGTACCGCTCCGACCTGTACTGGCTGATGCAGCTGATAAGTAGCGATGGGGCGGCCACCAATCATCCCCTCCACCAGCAACTCCCCTGCCCCCGTCAGCAGCTCGTCGAGACGCTGATATTCGGGCAAGGTGGCGGCACGATAGCAGAGGTGATCGATGTGAGGTTCAGTGAAAGAGAGGCCACATTCGGCCAATTCTGCCAACAACTGGGAAACAAAAGGGGCCATCGGCCCCAGAGTAGAATCGAGTGGGTGAGACATGCTTACCATTTCTTCTTGGGTTGAAACAGGACATCGAGCTCGTCGGCTTCCTTGTCCTTGATATTTTGCAGATCCTGCGCGCTGTTTTGCTGCTGCAGCTCTTCGAGCTCCTTGAGCCCCTGCCGCATATCCTCTTCACGAGCCAGCAGATAGGGATCCTTGTCCACTACGCTGGCCATGGCGGAGAGCCCTTTGGTGTAGAGCTGGCGGCAAGTGCCGTACTGGCCCTGAATGCGGGCATCCATCGCCCGCTTGACCAGATTCGAGATGTTGATCTTGAGCTGCATCAGCTCGAGGCGGCGATCTTCCTGGGCAAACCCTTGCGGATCAATCTTGCCCTTGTTGTGCTCGACCCGCAGCACGGCCCGCATCTTCTTGACCAGCTGCAGCATCTGGATGGCCTGGCGATCGGACTCGGGCGTCTTGAAGTGCCCCTCATCCTGCGCGCTGTAGTTCTCCTGCACATTCTTGATCTGGGTCTGCACATCAACGATGCGCTGCTTGATCTGGCTGTTTGGCATCACCTGGGCAATGGCGCGATAGGCATCCAGAATGCGGTGTTGCATCAGCAGCACCATGTTTTTGGAAAAGGGCACCAGATTGACGTTCAGCAGCACCTCTTCGGTCTCGTCAGCCACCGTTTTGTGTCTGGCAACCGCGTGGCGCTTGTCCGACTCAGCTTTCTGCTTATATTGCTGCACCACGTTATAGGCGATAACCAAAAACAGGAGTGCGCCAATAGACAGCAATACCAAAGTTAAAATCATAGGATGTTCAAACCCCTGTCCCAATCCAATTGCGTGATCCTACAACAGCTTACCCACTTAAGGTAGCCTGCAGATCCCCCCTTGCCCACGATTTGTCACCAAGCTGGGCGGCAGCTCCCGGGGAGATGGCAGAATCAAGAGGGAGCGCACAAGATGCACGCTCCCTTTTAGTATCGCCCATCAGGCTCATTACTTGAGGTTAAAGCCTCGGGATTGCAGGAAGCCCAGCATAAAAGGACGGGACTCCTTGGTCAGGATGGCGCGGATCTGACCGCTCCAGGTCTGTTGCTTGTTGTTGCTGCTGCGAGCCTGATAGTAGGCCTCAATCTGCTGATCGTAGTGAGCCAGCAAGTCGCGATCCAGCTCGCGCTGATAGCGCTCCTGATGCACAACCAGTGCCCGTGGCAAACGGGGTTTCTGCTCAGGCTGCTGGGCAGGATGACCGAGGCAGAGGCCAAACAGCGGGATCACCCGATCAGGCAAGCCCAGCAGCTCGCTCACCTCGGCCGGATGGTTGCGAAGTCCACCAATATAAACCCCGCCCAGCCCCAGAGACTGCGCCGCCAGCAGGGCATTTTGCCCCATGATGGCACCGTCGATGGCACCGATCAGCAACTGCTCCGCATAGCCGGTCTGGGCATCGGGCACTATCTGGCCGTGGCGGTGGTAATCGGCACAAAACACCAGAAACTCCGCCGCTTGTTCAACATAGGGTTGATTGCCCGCCAGCTGTGCCAGCTGCTTGCGCGCTTCAGGCCCGGTCACCCGAATGATGCTGGTCACCTGCAGAAAACTTGAGGTCGATGCCGACTGGGCGGCGGCCAGAATGGCATCCAGCTGCTGCGAGCTGATGGGCTCGGCAGTGAACTGACGAATGGAACGATGGGAAAGGATAAGAGCGATGGTCTGATTCATGGCACCTCCAGAGTGAGGTAACACCATAGCGAAAAAAACGAGGGAGCCCAAGGCTCCCTCGCATACCCCGTTCAGGGGGCCGGATAGACATACGGTGCTTGCAACCCGAGCGGGAAGCCAAGCGCCCAGTAGAGCAGCAGGAAGATGGTCCAGCTCACCAGGAAGGCCAGCGAGTAAGGCAGCATCATGGAGACCAGAGTGCCGATCCCGGTGCTCTTCACATACTGCTGGCAATAGACCACCACCAGCGGGAAGAAGACCATCAACGGGGTGATGATATTGGAAGCGGAATCACCGACACGGTATGCCGCCTGGGTCAGCTCGGGGGAGATCCCGACAGCCATCAGCATCGGCACCAGAATGGGGCTGATCAGCGCCCACTTGGCGGATGCCGACCCCACCACCAGATTGACGGTCGCGGTCAGCAGGATCATCCCGACAATAGTGATTTCACCGGGCAGCGCCAGTGCATGGAGCACCTCGGCACCGGAAAGGGCCAGCAGGGTGCCCAGATTAGAATCGCCAAACGCCTTGATAAAGAGCGCGCAGAAGAAGGCCATCACCATGTAGGAGCCCATCTTGTTCATGGTGGCCGACATGGCGTCGATCACATCCTTGCAACTCTTGAAGTTGCCCGCCACGAAGCCGTAGACAATCCCGGGCAGGATAAAGAGCAGGAAGATGAGCGGCACGATGGATTTCATCACGGGGGCGGCAAAAGTGGTCAGCGAACCATCGGCAGCACGCAGCGGTGAATCGCTCGGGGAGAGCGCCAGCGCCAGCAGCACGATGGCTGCCAGCATGGCAAACCCGGCCCAGTTGAAAGCACGGCTCTCCTGTTTGGTGTAGCTGCCCATTTCATCAGCACTTTCCAGATCATCGTTGAGCGCGACATGCTTGAGACGGGGCTCTACCACCTTCTCGGTGACAAACCAGCCAACGCAGATGATCAGCAGGGAGGATGCACCGGTAAAGATGATGTTGCACAGGGTATTGACCATGTACTCTGGGTCAAGAATTTGCGCGGCAGACTGGGTAAAGCCCTGCAGCAAGGCATCGCCACCGGATGGCAGGAAGTTGGCGGCAAAACCGCCTGAAACACCGGCAAACGCGGCAGCGATACCCGCCAGCGGATGACGACCCGCGGCGTGGAAGATGATGCCGCCAATGGGGATCACCAGCACATAGCCCGCATCCGCTGCGGTATGGCTGACGATGGCCACCAGGATCAACATGGGGGTGAGGAAACGGGCCGGGGTCACTTTCAACAGCTTTTTCAGACCGGTATTGATGAAACCGGACTGCTCGGCCACCCCTACCCCCAGCATGGCCACCAGCACGATGCCTAACGGGGCAAAGCCGGTAAAGGTCGTGACCATGGTGGAGAGAAACTCGGCCAGACCGGCGCCAGTCAGCAGGTTGTTGACCACTACCGCTTCGCCAGTACGGGGATTGACCAGATCAAACTGGAATTGGGACAACACCCAGGAGCCGACCCAGACGATCAGCAGGGCGTAGAGAAACAGCATGGCGGGGTCGGGTAATTTGTTCCCGGCTTTCTCGACGCCATTAAGGAAACGGTTCAGCCAGCCACTGGGTGGGCTGGCCGGATGGGCCTTGGTTGCAGCATGACTCATTATTGCGGTACTCCTTCCCTAAAAAGAGGCCGCATGCTAGCAATCCTTAGCGTTAACACCTATGACGCACTGCAAAGAATTGATTAATTCTGATTAATTAAATCAATATAAAATGCCAAATTGTGGCCTGACGCACATTCGCTATCCTGCCATTCAAATGCTGACCAGTGGATAACGCCCTACCGGACACTCGACCACAAAGCCGCTCTCCTCGACTTGCGCCACTGTCAGCGGCTTGCTGAAGAGATAGCCCTGAAACACATGGCACCCCTGAGTCTGCAGCGCATCAAGCTCATGTGGCTCCTCTACCCCTTCGGCCATGATGCCGAGACCAAGGCTGGTGGCCATGGCGGCTGTCGCCCGGATCACCGGCAGATTGAGCCCGACCACAAAGGAGCGATCCAGCTTGATGGTGTCGATAGGCAGCCGATTGAGGTAGGCCAGTGACGAGTAGCCGGTGCCGAAGTCGTCGATGGCAATATTGATCCCCTGATCGCTCAAGGCATCCAGAATACCGAGACACCCCTTCATATCGAGCATCAATACGGTTTCGGTCAGCTCCAGAGTCAGGAGCGATGCCTCAACGCCATACAGCTCAAGCTGCTGACGCACCTGCACCGGCAACGAGGAAGATAGCTGGAAACCGGAGAGATTCACCGAAACGGGCACTCGCTTGCCAAACTGCTTTTCCCACTGCGCCACCTGAGCCAGCGCGGTGCCAAGCACCCAGCTGCCGATCTCGCGGATCAGCCCCATCTCCTCGGCCAGCGGAATAAACTCGACTGGTGAAACATGACCCAGTATCGGGTTGTACCAGCGCAGCAGCGCTTCGTAGCCAATCAGCGCGCCTTTTGCTGTATCCACCTGCGGCTGGTAACAGAGACTCAGCTCCTGTCGGCCAATTGCCTTGGCCAGGAACTGTTTGAGGTTCAACTTGCGCTGCAGGGTCTGCTGCATGCTGGGAGTAAAACGCTGCCAACGCAGCCGTCCCATCTGCTTGGCCTGATACATGGCCATATCGGCCCGGGTGATCAGGTTGTCACCGTCATCCGCGTCATCGGGATAGATGGCAATACCGATACTGCCGCCAATGGTCACTTCCGGCAGGCCGCTCAATTGCAGTGGGCGCGTCATCTGGGAGAGCATCTGATCAGCAATTTCCTGAGCCCGTTCGCCATGGCTGCCAAGCGGCACCAGCGCGGTAAATTCATCCCCGCCAAGGCGTGCCAGCTCCACGTCTCGTGGGCAAATCTGCTTGAGGCGACCGGCGACCCGCTCCAGCAGGCGATCGCCCGCCTTGTGGCCGTAGTTGTCGTTGACCAGCTTGAAGTTATCCAGATCCATAAAGACCAGCGCGAAACGCTCGCCCAGGCCGCAATAGGCCTCGAGGGATTTCATCAAGCCATAACGGTTGAGCAATCCGGTCAGGGAGTCGTGCCAGGCAAGGTGGCGATGCTCCAGCTCTTCGAGTTTGCGATCGGTGATATCCCGCATGGTGAGCAGGATCCGCGCCCCTTGCTGGATATAACGGAACTGATACTGAAACCAGCGCATCCCCTTGAGGGTTCGACACTCCCCCTCGGTCACCACCTCGTCAAGACGGGACAACTTCTGGTAAAAGCCGCCATCCTTGTTGGCAAAAACCTGGGAGAGCTGGGTGATCCGGTGGCCAAAGCACATCTCGAAGTGGTAATTGCCACTCTCGAACGCCCCTTTGCTGTCAAACAGACAGGCCAGGGTATCGCCAGTCGCCAGAGAAGATTCCTGATAGAGGGTATCCGAGTCGAGCACCGCCTCGGTCATCATCATCAAACGCCCCGCGATCTGCACCCCGGAAAGACGCAGATAAATCTGCTTTTTTATCCCCTTTGGCGAGAGGGTCCACCACTCGTTGTAGCTGCGCCCCAGCTGAAAATCGCCGAGATAGCGCTGCAACAGCAGATCGATGGCGGTTGCCATATCGGCAGAGAAATCCCGCGCACACAACTCGTCGAGGGAGGCAGCCTCCCACACCAAGAGTGCGGCACGGTTTGCCCAGAAAATATGGTGATGCTCGATGTCATACACCCAGATCGGTGTATGCAGCACGTCCATGGTTTTCAGTAACCGTTCATCAAGCGTATTCATCTGGTTAATGTCATTCATGCGGAAGGGTCACTGGCCACCGGAAAACGGATCACGCAAGCTGCCACAGGCAGAATGCAAGATGCAAATATCTCTCGACTCGTATCTCACTAACCTGGTCAAGAGCAGGAAAACCATTTCATATATCGACGACAGAGCTGCATATCTTGAATTACTGGCAATGACGCAATCCGAAGCTCACTCTGTCAAAAAACATTGTCTTCTCGATTTTTATCTTTTTTTCTCAGATAAAACAAGCACTAAGAGTTGCTCACTCGAGACCATACATGTCAATTTTTCAATTCAATACAATATCTTTACTATCAATAAACTAATCAAAAACAATAACTCTCTCTCTACTCTGCGATAAAACTTTCATTAATTAACCAAGCGGATGGTTAAACAGACAAAAAGACGCCAGCATGTGTAAAAATGAAGCAATAACGGCAAAGTGTCGGTTCATAAATTCAGATGATGTTTGAAAAGAGACAAAACTGCGAATATATGATCTGGCTCACATTTTCTTTCGACGGAAAATAGCCGACCAGAGGGAGCGCTCATCCCCTCTGTCACCCACCGGTTGCCGTTTCTGGCAAGAGATAACGGCTATTTTGCAGATCAGCACATCCCTGTATCGCCAATCAGCACCCTGCGAAACTAACCTCTCCTGCCCGTACCAGCAGCCGACCTTCACACTACCTATAAGTGAGTAACAAAATAGTATCAATAGAAATCGAACCCAGATCAATTAAACGCTGAATTACGCTTGCCAACCCTG
This sequence comes from Aeromonas sp. FDAARGOS 1410, assembly GCF_019048745.1. Classification (NCBI taxonomy): domain Bacteria; kingdom Pseudomonadati; phylum Pseudomonadota; class Gammaproteobacteria; order Aeromonadales; family Aeromonadaceae; genus Aeromonas; species Aeromonas sp. FDAARGOS 1410. Next base: position 3,124,154 of record NZ_CP077401.1, read on the forward strand.
AATGCTCTTTTTAAGGTGGCCCCCTTGTTACACCAAGAACAGCGTTTATGAAGCACATCGAAGAGTTCTACCTGTTCGTCAAGGTGGTGCAAGAGGGAGGTTTCTCCCACGCCGCAGCCGCACTGGGCATGCCAACAGGCACCATCAGTCGACGCATATCCCAGCTTGAAGAGCACCTGGGATGTTCCCTGCTACACCGCTCGACCCGCAAACTTCGGATGACCGATGAGGGGCTGCGCTACTATGAGCGCCTCTGCACCCCGCTTGGCGAAATCGAACAGGCCACCGGCGAGATCCGGGGCAAAGAGGCCGACATCTCCGGCATTATCCGGATTGCTGCGCCCATCGCCCTCTCCAATACCATCCTGATCGATATGCTGGCCGAGTTCGGGTTGCACTATCCCGCGGTGCAATTCGAGATCTCCCAGACCAACGATCACCAGCACCTGTTCGATAACGACCGGGACCTGGTTTTCTTCAACGGCGAGCTGCCCCAATCCCTGCCCAATGCGCGCTGTCTTGGCCGCATCGAGTACGGGCTCTTTGCCTCGCCACTCTATCTGGCTAAAAAAGGGACACCAGCTCACCCCAATCAGCTGGAAGAGCACGATCTCATCTACTGCTGGCCTCACCAGCACTGGCAACTGACCGACAAAGAGGGGCAGCTTGTCTGCATCAAACGGGGTGCCAAGCTGGCGGTTAACCAGACCCAGGCGGCCGTACGTGCCGCCAGACGCCACCTCGGGATCGTCAATGCCCCGCTCCACTACGTGCATAGCTTCTTGCAGGATGAGCAGCTGCGCCCGGTGCTGCCCGACTGGCAAACCGGCAATCGCCCCTTCTACATGCTCTGCTGCCAGCACCAGTTCGCCCCGTTGCGTGTTAAGATGTTTGCTGAATTTGTTGAAAAATATTCCGCGCGCTATCGCAACAGACAGTGGGACAATCAATTTTCACAAGGTGATACCCTCACCCATTGCATCTGACCGTTAGCGGGCCACACTTAATAGCACTCCTTGCCAACAGAGCCTGCCTAACGCCATGAATGTATTGATCTGTGATGACTCCGGGTTCGCCCGCAAACAGTTGGCGCGGGCCCTCCCCGCCGACTGGAAAGTCGACTTGCACTATGCAGCCAATGGTCTTGAAGGGATCGAGCAGGTGCTGATGGGCCATGGTGACCTGATCTTTCTCGACCTCACCATGCCGGAAATGGATGGTTATGGCGTGCTGGAGACCCTCCAGCGGGAAGGGCTGCGCAACAAGGTCATCGTCGTCTCCGGCGACATCCAGCCAGAGGCCTATCAACGGGTGATGGGGCTGGGCGCACTCGATTTCATCAAGAAACCCGCGGCCCCCGAAACCCTGCTTGCCCTGCTCAAACAGCACGGTTTCTGGAGCGCAGAGCCAAGCAACACGGCCACAACGGCTGCGGCGCCAACCGGTGGCGTGGTCGCCGATGCAGGCGTCAAGATCACTCCGGAGATCCGCGACGTCTATCAGGAGCTGGCCAACGTCTCCATGGGCCAGGCCGCGGACCTGCTGGCCCGGCTGCTCAACGCCTTCGTGGTATTGCCGATCCCCAACGTCAACGTGCTGGAAGTATCAGAGTTGCATATGGCCCTCTCTGCCGCAGCCGACTCGGATACTCTCTCCGCCGTCTGTCAGGGCTTTATCGGAGCGGGGATCGCCGGCGAAGCGCTGATCCTGTTCCATGACTCCAGCTTCAAAGATTTGGCCAAGCTGATGAACCATCAGGGAATGCTGGATCGCACTGCTGAGCTGGAGCTGCTGATGGATACCGCCAACGTGCTGATCGGTGCCTTCCTGCGCGGCTACGCCAACCAGCTCGACACCCCCTTCAGTCAGGGCCATCCGGTGGTTCTCGGCCAGCACAGGCCCATCAACGAGCTCATCAACACCAACAAGAGTCGCTGGCGCCGCACGCTCGCTATCGAGATCAACTACCGGATCCAGGATTACGCAGTACAGTGTGACCTGCTGCTGCTGTTTACCGAAGATTCCATCGCCACCATGAACAACAAAATCATGCACATGCTCTAGGAGTGACTATGGAGATCCGCGAATTTCACTGGTTGATGAACATAGTCCAGAACCTGGACGTCGGACTGGTGGTGCTCGACAAGGAGTACAAGGTTCAGGTGTGGAACGGCTTTATGGAGAGCCACAGCGGACGGCTGGCTGGCGAAGTCCGCGATGGCGTGCTGTTCGACCTATTCCCCGATGTGGATCGGGCCTGGTTCGAGCGCAAGGCCAATATGGTGTTCAAGCTGAACAACCGCGCCTTCAGCACCTGGGAACAGAAACCCTATCTGCTGCGCTTCTCCAACTACCGCCCCATCACCGGCTCGGCCCCCCATATGTTCCAGAATCTGACTCTGGTGCCACTCGCCGATTTCGGTGGTCAGGTGACCCACATCGCGGTGATGATCTACGATGCCACTGATGAAGCCATGCTGATGAGCGGCCAGCGGCAGGCTTGAGCGTGCGACTAACAAAACAGGGCGCCGTGGCGCCCTGTTTTATTTCGATATAAACAAGTCTCGCTATAAACGAGAGCCTGTATCACCAAGCGCTATTAACGTGCCCCGAGATACTCGGTAAAGGCGTCGATAACCTCTTCGATATCGTCGTCATTGATCTGCAGATGGGTCACCAGCCGCAGCTCGCCATAACCGGAGAAGAGAATGCCCCGCTCCTTCATAAAAGCGAGCAGCTGTGCCGGCTCCCCTTTGGCAAGGCGCAGAAATACCATGTTGCTCTGTACCAGCGAGAGATCGAGCTCGATGCCCGGCAGCGCAACCAACCCTTCGGCCAACCGTTTAGCTCGGCGATGATCATCGGCCAGGCGCGCAACATGTTGCTCGAGGGCAAACAGGCCTGCTTGTGCCAGCATCCCCGCCTGACGCATGCCACCACCTACCATTTTGCGCAGACGACGCGCCCGGGCGATAAAGTCACGATCACCGACCAGCAGAGATCCCACCGGCGCACCCAGCCCCTTGGAAAGACAAATCGAGATGCTGTCAAACGGCGCGGCAATAACCTCCGCCGGGGTATCGCTGGCAACGGCTGCATTGAACAGCCGGGCCCCGTCGAGATGCAGTTTCAGACCATGCTTGGCAACGAAGGCTCCCATCTCTTGCAGGTAGGAGAGTGGCAGCACCTTGCCGTTATGGGTGTTCTCAAGACAGATAAGGCGAGTCTGGACAAAATGTGCATCGTCTGGCGCCAGTGCAGCCTTGATGTCGTCGAAGGCCAGGGTGCCATCACGTTGCATGGGCAGCGGTTGCAGCGCCACAGAGCCGAGCACCGCACTCCCCTGCGCTTCAAACCGGTAGATATGGGCGCCAGCACCAAGAATGGCGCCTTCACCGCGCTGGCAATGGCTCATGACCGCCAGCAGATTGGACATGGTTCCCGATGGCACAAACAGAGCAGCCTGCTTGCCAAGCAACTTGGCCCCATATGCTTCCAGCGCATTGACGCTCGGATCTTCGCCGTAAACATCGTCACCGACTTCGGCATGGAGCATGGCCTGACGCATGGCATCAGTCGGCTGGGTAACCGTATCACTTCGTAAATCGATATAGCGCATGAGATCCCTCCTGAAACAGGAGAGTGACGTTAGCCATGGCCCCCCTGTTTGGCAAGGGGAGAGGCCGGATTATGTGAGGTAAACGGGGGCACAGATAGCCATGCAACTCCCTTTACCAGGGGAGTTGCTGACCATTGAGATCCAGTAGCTGACCCGATTGAGACAAAGACAGGCCATCGATCAGGTTGAGCAGCTTGCTCGCCACCTTGGCAGGATCCTGCAGCTGGTCTGCAGGCAGTTCAGCCAGAAAGGGAGCATTCATCGGAGAGTCCATCAAGCCGGGCGCGACCGCAATCACCCCCGCCTGTGCAAAACGCTCCGCCCACTCAAGTGCAAGGGTCTTCACCCCCATATCGAGCGCCGCCTTGCTCATCCGATAGCTGTAGCGCCCCCCTGACTCGTTGGCACTGATAGAGCCCGCCAGATCCGAGATAGCACAGAGCCAGACCTTGTGATCATCCTTCATCATCCGGCTCAGACGCGCCGCCAAAGCCAGCGTCGGCCAGGCATTGGCCAGCAGGCTGTCACACAACCACTTGGGCACTACCTCCTCCACCCGTCGCTCCGGCATGGAGCGGGCATCATGGAGCAGTCCTATGGTGTTGATGACGACGGAGGGGAGCGGATCCACATCATAGGTTGTAAACAGCGCATCAAACGAGATGACGTCAACCTCCTGCAGCGGGAAAAAGGATCCGACAGGAAGCCCTTTTGGATAGTCGCGCCCAGCCAGCAGAAAAGTCTCATCCCTTGCCATCAGCTCTCTTGCCAGCGCCGAGCCAAGCGCACCGCTTCCGAGGATCAGATAACTCATCGCCATTCCCTGGTTCATGAATTTGTTTAGAGCGTATCAGAATAATCGCGGCCCGTGACCCGGCCTGAACACCGCTCGTTAACCCACCTAAGCTTCTCCGATGTGCCGACCAAACTCGCGGGCCAGCGCCAGATCGAGAAACCCGTCCCCCTTTTTATGGGTGCGCAAAAACTGGTAGTAGGCGAGCAGGATCACCAGCGCCTCCTCATCCGGCAGCACGACCTCGGGTTGCTGCTCCTGGAGCAGTTGCTGCGCCGCCCCGAGCGCCTCTCTATCCACAACCTCAGCCTGTCGATAGAGATAACCGCAGCCGGTTGCCAGCCATTCGAGCGAACAGTTGGCCCCCATCGCAATCTGGTTGGCCCGCGCCAACCCGGGCTCGGCCCCTTTCAGGTATTTGCGGATCAGCGCCTCGCTCAATCCTACCTTGCGGGCAAAGGCGCTAATACTCCCCTCTCCGATGAGACTCTGCAGCCGCTCGGCAAACCCATCCATCTATCACTCTCCAATCAGAACTAAAGTACGAACCGTGCCAACCCACATTATTGCTTTGCCAGCGACATGGGGCCAAGATGCCGGCAGTCGCAATTTATCTTTCTGACCTTTCAAGGAGTCAACCATGTCTGTATCCCGCGTCAGTCTGCATCCGCAAGGCCCCACCTTCTCCCGCATCATCATGGGGTACTGGCGCCTGATGGAGTGGCATCTCACCCCGGCAGCCCTGCTCGATCTGATGAAATACCATCTGGATCTGGGAGTTACCACTGTCGATCACGCCGACATCTACGGTGGCTACCAGTGCGAGGAGGCCTTTGGCAACGCTCTGCGTCTTGAGCCTTCCCTGCGCGACCGGATGGAGATCGTCACCAAGTGCGGTATCGCCCTCACCGCCAAACCGCAGCACGCTCTCAACCACTACAACACCGGCAAGGCCCATATCATCGCCAGTGCCGACGCCTCGCTGCACAAGCTCGGCACCGACTATCTGGATCTGCTGCTGATCCACCGTCCGGATCCCCTGATGAACGCCGATGAGGTCGCCGATGCCTTCATCACCCTGAAGCAGGCTGGCAAGATCAAGCATGCTGGGGTCTCCAACTTCACCGCGCGCCAGTTTGAACTGCTGCAATCCCGCCTCCCCTTCCCGCTGGTAACCAACCAGCTGGAGATCTCCCCGCTGCATCAGGAGGGGACGCTCGATGGCACTCTGGACCAATGCCAACAGCTCAATATCAAACCGATGGCATGGTCATGCCTGGGTGGTGGCCGGCTGTTCAACGATCACGCTTGCGAGCCGCTGCGGGCTGAGCTTGAGCGGATCCGCACTGAAGTGGGGGCCCAGACCATCGAACAGGTGGTCTATGCCTGGGTCATGATGCTGCCAAGCCAGCCGCTGCCGCTCATCGGTTCAGGTAAGCGGGAACGGATTGCTGCCGCCGTTGCATCGGAGTCCATCAAACTTGATCGTCAACAGTGGTTCCGCATCCGCAAGGCTGCGCTCGGTTACGACGTCCCCTGATCCGGGCGAAAACCACCGGAAACAAAAACGGCATGGGGATAACCCATGCCGTTTGGCATTACTGAGGCACCTTAGCGATGGCGCTGCTGAGGGCGGCCACGGGGGGCATCTGTCTTCGGTTTGGCCTGGTTGACCGTTACGGTGCGCCCACCAACTTCAGTGCCATGCAGGCCCGCAATCGCCTTTTCAGCGTCAGCGTTGGCCGGCATTTCAATGAAACCAAACCCCTTTGACTGGCCTGTATCGCGGTCGATGATGATATCAACCTTGTCGACCTGTCCAAACTGGCTGAACAGAGTTTTCAGTTCGTCGGCCGTCATGCGGTACGACAGATTACCTACGTAAATCTTCATGCCATCCACTCTCGATTCAAGGTGCCTTCTCTATGCAATCACCAGCATAACGGTAAGGGCACAACCCCTATGCCAGCCCTGCCATGGCTTCATGCCGTGGCTCTCTCCACACTGTTGTCAAGTGATTGATCTCTTGGGTGAACAGTGCAGACAAGATCAATTCGAGTCACTGGCAGTATCCGAGCTTTACCGGGAATTGTCGAGAAAATAGTCTGTTCAGGCTGACTGCAACGCCGCCAGCTGCCGCAGCAGAGCGCGGCGGCCATGCCAGGCCCGTTTAAACCCGAAGCGATAGACAGAGGGGCTGACCAGATGCAGCTCACCTGCCTTGAGATCCAGCAGAGCCATGGCAGCGGCAAGTTCAGGCTCGCTCAACTGCAGATCCAGACTGAAATCGAGCCACTGGCCATCGTGGCCTACCCGCCGCTCCTGCTCGAGAGCAACCAGCTGGCTGCGCGGTACCGCCAACGCCTCGTTCTTGTTGCCATTGAGCAGATAGATGTGAGCGTCATCCCAGCCAAGCTCTGCCAGCCGCCACGGTTGCCAGCTGCGCGGCAGGGCCACCATCAGCGCTATGATGCCGCCAAAGAGGGTACCGACCCAGTTGAGCAGCGCCATCCCCTCCCGACCATCCCATAAGGAGACCGCCACCACGCTCCAGCTCACCAGCAACAGCAGAAAAATGACGCAGCGATAGCGGACTGCCGGCGGCATCAGCAGTTGTACCTGCTTGTTGGCCAGCAAGGATGTAATAGGCATGAAAAGCTCCTGTCATCACGAAATGGCGCCATTGTGAATAGCCCTAGCGCGGCTGACAAGGGGCTTTTCTTTGTCATCCTCCTATAAAATCAATACCATGGCGTAAATGATTCTCAGTGGAACCTGCTCCTTGCTCAGCTCGCAACCCTGCGTACGCTTTTGTGGCGTCAACAAATTCTACGGCGACTTTCAAGCTCTCAATCAGATTGACCTCACCATAGAGCGGGGAGAGAAGTGGGTGATCTGCGGCCCTTCGGGCTCCGGCAAATCGACCCTGATCCGCACTATAAACGGGCTGGAGGGGATCGATAGCGGCCAGCTATCCCTCTTTGGCGAACCGGTAAGCCCCGCCTATGTCCGCAGCCTCAAGGGGCGGGTCGGCATGGCATTTCAGCAATTCAACCTCTTTCCCCATATGACTGTGCTGGAAAACCTGATGGTGGCACCGGTGCATACCCTGGGATTGTCGCCACAAGCGGCGCGGGATCGCGCTCTCGGCTTGCTCGAGCGGGTACGCATTCAGGCACAGGCTGACAAATACCCCCACCAGCTCTCCGGCGGTCAGCAGCAACGGGTCGCCATCGCCCGCTCTCTCTGCATGCAGCCTGAGTTGATGCTGTTCGATGAGCCCACTTCGGCCCTCGATCCCGAGATGATCCGCGAAGTGCTGGATGTGATCCGCGAACTCGCGGACGAGGGCATGACCCTGATCTGCGTCACCCACGAGATGGGCTTTGCCCGTCAGGTGGCCGATCGGGTCATCTTTATGGACGAGGGGCGGATCATCGAATCGGCTCCACCCGCCCAGCTGTTTGGCAACCCGACCCAGCCGCGAACCAGAGCCTTTCTGGAGCAGGTACTCAGCTACCATGACTAACGCAAAACCCGTGCGGCTGCTCGGCTGGCTCTGTGGCACTCTTGTGCTCTCTCTACTGCTCGGCTGGAGCATATATAGCGGTGCGCAAGCGATGGGATATGAGTGGCAGTGGCCACGCGTATTGCCTTTTTTAGGCGAATGGGATGAAGGAACCTTTTATGCCGGTCCCCTGCTAAACGGCTTGCTGGTGACCTTGCAGGTCGCTCTGCTCAGTTTGCTCGGTACGCTGGTGGTCGGGATCTTCGTGGTGAGTCTTCGTCTGCTCCCTTCCCGCCTTGGGCCACTGATTGCCATCGCCTATTTGGTTTTGGTGCGAACCACGCCACAGCTGGTGCAACTCTATATTCTCTACTTCCTGCTCGGCCCCATGCTGGGGCTGGCGCCACTGACCTGCGCCGTGCTGAGCCTCTCTCTCTATCAGGGTGCCTTCACCGCCGAAGTGCTGCGGGCGGGGCTCAAGGCGATCCCCCAAGGCCAGTGGGAGGCAGCGCGTACCCTCGGCCTGTCGCGGGCCATTACCCTGCGCAAGGTGATCCTGCCGCAGCTGGTGCGCATCACGCTGCCGCCCCTCACCAACGAGCTGGTATCGCTGATCAAACATTCGGCATTGGTCAGCGTTATCGCCATCTTCGATCTGACCAACGAAGGGCGTACTCTGGTGGCCGATACATTTCTGACTTTCGAGGTATGGTTCACCGTGGCCGCCCTCTATTTGCTGTTAACGCTGACCCTCTCCGGTTGTGCCCGGCTGCTCGCCCGGCATCTGGATCCGGAACAACAAGGACGCCAATCATGACGATTTCCATCAAAACCGCGCTATCGGGTGCCGCCCTGCTGCTGGCGACCCTCTTGACACCGGCACATGCAGACACGGCCCCTTCCGCTACCCAGGCCCGGATCGAGCAGAGCGGCACCCTGCGGGTCGGCATGTCCACCTTCGCCCCTTGGGCGATGCGAGACAAGCAAGGTGCGCTGATCGGCTTTGAGATCGATGTCGCCCGGCGCCTCGCCACCGATCTCGGCTGGCAAGTGGAGTTTGTACCCACCGCCTGGGATGGCATCATCCCCTCCCTGCTGGCGAAAAAGTACGACGTCATCATCGGTGGCCTCACCATCACCCCGGAACGGGAGAAGAGCGTGCGCTTCACTCACCCCTATTCCCACTCGGGCGTCCAGCTGGCCGCCTCCAGCACGCTGGCCAAAGAGAAGAAAACCATTGCTGACTTCAACCAGCGCGGGGTGATCCTGGCGGTACGCCGGGGCGCATCGCCAGTACAGGTGGCCAAGGCCAACTTCCCCAAGGCAACCCTGCGCCAGTTTGACGATGAATCTCAGGTATTTCAGGAAGTGTTGAACGGTCGCGCCCACGGAGCTCTCTCCTCCTCGCCAAAACCGGAGCAGGAGACGCTGCGCCACCCCGATGCCCTGTTCATGCCCTTTGCCAAGCAGCTGGCTCAGGGCGATGAGGGGTTTGCCCTGCGCAAGGGGGATGACGCGCTGGCCGAACAGTTCAACGAGTGGATCGCCGCCCGTCAGGCCGATGGCTGGCTCAAGGCCCGTCACGACTACTGGTTCAAGTCGCTGGCATGGGAATCACAGGTCGCCAACCCCTGATGCAACGCTTGATAAGCCGAACTATCAAACGATTCAGCTGGCTGGACGGAGTCATAGTGCTACTGCTGGCACTGGCGGGACTCTGGCTGGCCAGCCGTATCCATATAGGGGTCGCCTATGAGTGGCACTGGCACGATGCCTTCGCGCTGCTCTTTACGCGTGGCCCCCATGGCGAGATGCCCTACTTTTTCAGCGGTCTGCTTACTACCCTGCGTATCGCGCTGCTTGGCATGGTGCTGGCGCTGCTGCTCGGCACTGCGCTGGGCGTGGCGGCGTTCAGTCGTCGCCCGTTTCTGGTGCTGCCAGCCACCCTCTTTATCCAGCTCATCCGCAATCTGCCGCCGCTGGTCTTTATCTTCATCTTCTACTTCTTTATCGCAAACCAACTGTTGCCTGCGAGTGGTCTCTCAAGCTGGCTCGGCAACATCTCTATTGCCCCTTGGCTGGAAGTGCTGTTTGGCCCGCCGGCTCGCTGGGAGAACCTCATCTCCGGTACCCTCTGCGTCGGCATGATCAGCGCGGCCTTCGTTGCCGAGATCGTCCGCGCCGGTCTTGCCGCCATCCCCCAAGGACAGTGGGAAGCGGCCCACAGCCTCGGGTTATCCCCCTGGGTGCGGTTGCGCCATGTGATCCTGCCGCAGGCGATGCTGTTGATGTTGCCTCCCCTCACCGGCCAGCTCATCGCACTGGTGAAAGATACGGCCATTGTGTCGCTTATCTCGGTGCAGGAGCTCACCTTCGTCGGTACCGAGATGGCCAACTCGAGCGGGCTGGTTTACGAGATCTGGCTGCTGGTGGCGGCTGCCTATTTGTTGATATGTTTGAGTCTGTTTATTCTGCTCAGCCGACTCGAAGCAAGACAAGGAGCACGTAAATGCTGACGTCCCTGTTACTGGCTACTGTGTTGCAAGCCGAAGCGATCGGCGGATACACCGCAGGCTGCCTCAAAAACGGAATGGCACTGCCGCTGGAGGGCCCTGGCTATCAGGTGATCCGCACCAAGCGGCTACGTTACTACGGCCATCCCGATCTCATCCACTATCTGCAGACACTAGCCAACCAGACCCGGATGGCCGGATTGCCGGATCTCTACATCGCCGATCTGGCGATGGCCCATGGTGGCCCCTTTACCACCGGCCATCGCAGCCACCAGACCGGCCTTGATGCCGATATCTGGTTTCGCATGGCCAACCGCCCCATCAGCAAATGGGAGCAGGATGCCCCCAAGGAGTGGGCGCTCATCGACGAGCCCAGCTACAAGATGCTGCCGGGCCGCTTCGGGCCGCAACAGCTCACCCTGTTGCGGCTGGCGGCCAGCAAACCCGAGGTGGCCCGCATCTTTGTCAATCCGGTGATCAAGTCGGCAGTCTGCCAGCAGGCTGGTGATGAAGCCTGGGTTGCCAAGCTTCGCCCCTGGGTTGGCCACTTCAGCCATTTTCACGTGCGGCTGCGCTGCCCGGCGGGCAGTCCTGATTGCGAGCAGCAAGCGCCTATTCCCCCCGGCAACGGCTGCGGAGCCGAGCTGGCCTCCTGGCTGAAAGACAAACCGCAGCTGCCCAAGGTGTCCAGTATCAACAAGATGCCTGTGCTGCCCGCGCGTTGTCGCAACTGACCCCAAGCTGTTATGGTGGTTCCCTGTTTCGCAAGCCATTAATGATGGAGAACGACAAGATGGCCATATCAATCTGGCGCAAAACCACGCAGAGCCTGCTGACTCTGACCCTGCTGCTGGGCCTGACCGGCTGCGGCATGAACAACATCCCGACGCTGGATGAGCAGGTCAAAGCCACGTGGGGACAGGTTGAAAACCAGTACCAGCGCCGGGCAGATCTCATCCCCAATCTGGTCGCAACCGTAAAAGGCTATGCCAGCCATGAACAGGAGACCCTGAAGGCGGTCACCGATGCCCGCGCCCGGGTTGGCAGCCTGCAGGTGAGCGACCCGGCCCAGCTCAAGGAGTTTGAAGCGGCGCAGAATCAGCTCACCAGCGCCCTCTCCCGCCTGATGGTGGTAGTGGAACGTTATCCGGAGCTCAAGGCGGATCAACAGTTCCTCACCCTGCAGGCCCAGCTGGAAGGGACTGAGAACCGTATCGCCGTAGCCCGCCGCGACTATATCGAGGCGGTGCGCCAGTTCAACACCGAGATCCGCACCTTCCCCGGAGTGATCTGGCACAAGATGCTCTACTCAGATCTGGAGGCAAAACCCAGCTTCAGTGCCAAACCCGGAGCGGATGAAGCGCCCAAGGTGAGCTTCCAATGAACATGATGCTGCGCTGGTTGCTTCCCTGTCTGCTGCTCTGGGCCAGTGCCCTGCAAGCAGCACCGGACTTCCCGACGCTGAGCGGGCGGGTCGTGGATGAAGCCAGTCTGATGTCCCGCAAACAGGCCCACCAGCTGACCCAGCAGCTGGCCGCTTTTGAAAAGCGCAGCGGCATCCAGTTGGTGGTGGTCTCCGTCGACAGCTTGCAGGGCGAGACCATCGAAGAGTATGGCTATCAGCTGGGCCGGCACTGGGGGATCGGGCAGAAGGGCAAGGACAACGGCGTCCTGCTGCTCATCGCTCAGGACGAGCGCAAAGTTCGCATCGAAGTGGGCTATGGGCTGGAAGGTGATCTGCCCGATGCCATTGCCGCCAACATCATTCAGACCCGGATCCTGCCTGCGTTCAAACGGGGTGACATGGTGGCCGGGGTCGTTGCCGGCAGTCAGGCCATCATGCAGGCGCTGGGCGGTCAGTATCAGCCGACCGACAACGCCAGCAAGGAGGACAAACTCGGTGGCCCCTGGTTATTCATCCTGATGGTGATTGCGATGATCGTGCTCCATAACCTGCGAGGAGGCGGTGGTGGCCCGGGCGGGCGACGTCGTTCGGCCTACATGGCAGGGGGATTTGGAGCAGGCTCCTTTGGCAACCGCTCTGGCGGTGGCTTCAGCGGCGGTGGCGGCAGTTTTGGAGGCGGTGGTGCCTCCGGTGGTTGGTAACAGGGATTAAGAGACGACAACATGATTTCCAAACAGTTTTATCACACGCTTCAGGCCAGGGTCAGACAAGCCGAACAGGCCACGGATGCCGAACTGGTGACCGTGCTGGCCCCGGCCAGCGATGGATATCGCTATATTCCCACCCTCTGGGCCGCCCTGCTGGCCATGCTGACCCCGCTGCTGGTATTCCAGCTCGGCTTCTGGCTCGGCTGGTACGAGATCCTGCTGGTGCAGTGGTCGGTCTGGCTGCTGCTGAGCCTGCTGTTCCACTGGACCCCTATCAAGATGCGGCTGATCCCGAAACAGGTACGCCAGCACAGGGCCGCCCTGATGGCTCGCCTGCAATTTGTCGAGCAGGGGCTACACCGCACCCGCGATCGTCTGGGGGTGCTCATTTTTGTCTCGGCCGCCGAACACTATGTCGAGATCCTGGTGGATGACGGCATTGCCCAGCATATCGACAACAGCCAATGGCAGGAGATCATCAACGACTTCGTGATGCGGGTACGCAACAACGAGATCGAGCAAGGTTTTCTGGAGTGTGTGGAGCGCACCAGCGCCATTCTGACCGACGCCTTCCCTGCAACCCGTGACCAGAACGAGCTGCCGGACAGCCTGATCATCCTCGACAAGCCCTGAATCGGATTAAAAAAACGGCTTTCTGTTCAAGGGTTAGGCACTCGAGAAAGATTATGAAAAATAAGGGGAAAAATGGTTGACCCGCCCAGCCATTTCCCCTAAATTACGCCCCGTTCCAGCGCAACGGCGCAGCGAACGAAAATTTGGTGAGGTGTCCGAGTGGCTGAAGGAGCACGCCTGGAAAGTGTGTATACGGCAACGTATCGAGGGTTCGAATCCCTCCCTCACCGCCAAATTTAGCAAAGCCGACCTCAGGGTCGGCTTTTTGCTTTTCTACTGCTTGCCTGCTCTATCTTCCCTATTATTTATCCTGCACTGCCTGCTTTTTAAGCGCCCTCGGTATCCATGCCATGCAGACTTGGCCAGAGCTCTAATTTATTGCTCGCAGATTGGATATCATTTTGAAAAACTGATACTTAAATAGCTAAACTAGCCATTATCAACATTCAGGGATGTGTAAAAAATGAGCTTAATCGGCTTGGTACTGGCGTTGATCGCCATCTTGGGCGGTAACATGATCGAGGGCGGCCATCCCAGTGCGCTACTCGATCTGCCCGCCTTTCTTATCGTAATCGGCGGTACCATCGGCGCCGCACTGACCCAGTTTCCCTTCTCCGTAGTAGGTAACAGCCTGAAACGATTCAAATGGCTGCTTGCCCCTCTCAAACTCGACATGCTGGAACAGGCCCAGCTGCTCGAAACTCTGGCAGGCAATGCCCGGCGCAGCGGTATGCTGGCGCTTGAGGGGATGATTGAAGAGATTAAGGATCCCTTTTTGAAAAAAGGGGTACAGATGATGGTCGATGGCTACGAGAAGACCAAGATCCACGAGGTGCTGGAGAACGAGATCGAATTTGAACAGGAAGATCTCGAGCAAACCGTCAAATTCTATGAAGCCATGGGGGGCTACTGCCCGACCATGGGGATCGTGGGTGCGGTATTCGGCCTCATCCACGCGATGGGCTTGCTGGATGCTCCGGACAAACTCGGTGGTGCTATAGCGGTAGCCTTTATCGCAACCATCTACGGGGTATCAGCCGCCAACCTCATCTTTTTGCCATTTGGCAACCGCTACAAGGCATTTGCTCACCAGATCCGCCACTACAAGGAGATGACCCTTACCGGCATTCTTTGCATCGTGGATGGCGAGTCTCAAGCCAGACTGCAAGTAACCCTCGAACCCTATCTGGGAGGTCATGGTGGCCAAAAAGAAAAAGGCTGAAGCGCCAGAGAACCACGAACGCTGGCTGGTCTCCTATGCCGACTTCATGACTCTGCTGTTCGCCCTGTTCGTGGTGCTCTACTCCTTTGCAATGGCCAAACAGTCCGAGACCCGGGTGCTGATCCAGGGCTTTATCGAGTCACTGGGTAAAATTGGTCTTGTCTCCCCTCCCGCCGGTTCACCTGTTATGCAGGGGGGGACAGGCATCCTCGAGCCGGAATCCAAGACCACACCGAGCAGCCCGAAGAAAGAGACTGTGCTGGAGAAGGATGCTCCGATGGCGGCATCTGACCCGTTCAACGAGACCATAGGCGCCTCGGAGAAGCCGAGTGCCACCGAATCCTGGCCACACAAGACCAAAGAGCAGGAGTGGGTTCAGGTCACCAAGAAGAAACTTGAGCAGCAACTCAAGGCACAGATTGAATCCAAGGATCTGGAAGTCGAGCAGCTTGGCAGTCAGCTGGTGATCCGCATCGGCGAGAAGGCGCTCTTCCCGGCCGACTCGGCATTTCTGCAGCCCCAGTTTGTACCGCTGGTCAACAAGATATCGGGTATTCTCGCCGATATTCCGGGGGCCATAGTCGTTACCGGCCACACCGATGATTCACAGGCTCCGGTAGAGCTCTACCGCAACAACTGGGAACTGTCAGTGCTGCGCGCCTCAGCTATTGTGCAGACACTACTTGGCAATCCCAAACTGGATGCCAAGCGGGTTATTGCCCAGGGCGTAGCTGATACCCAGCCACGCTATGCCAATGACACCGCCGATCATCGGCAGGCCAACCGCCGGGTCGAGATCACCCTCTCTCAAGGCAAAGCCGCCGAACAGGCTCTTCCCCTGCTCAAACCCTGAGCGATAACACCCTCCGCATAAAACCACCGCCCTGACTTCATACAGGGCGGCGGGTTACTCCTTTCAAAAAGCACAGACATATAGCAACTTATTTGAAATGGTTATTCCAGAGAGAAATGCAGCCTATTTTCTCTGGATAATAATCAACCGTCTAAAGCTCAAATTTCAGACATGTCATCTGATCTGACCAGCGTCAATTACATACATTTTTCTCAATAAAATTGAGCTCCGTAACAAAATTTAATTTCCACTTAACCGATTAATAATTAATCCATAAAAATGACATGTAAATCAGTACTAAAGTGTCATAATGCGTGACATCATTGTTACACCGCATGATTAATTCGGTTAGGGAAAACCTCTATGTTTGCTGATATTGCTGTTCAACATTGGGCTTTTGCCATCTACGTCATTGCAGCTATTTGCCTCTGCCTGGGGATGATCGGCCTTGCTGCCGTGCTGGGTGGCCGTGCTCATGGCCGCACCAAAAACAAACCCTTCGAATCAGGCGTTGACTCGGTCGGCAGTGCCCGGCTGCGTTTCTCTGCCAAGTTCTATCTGGTCGCCATGTTCTTCGTCATCTTCGATGTCGAGGCACTCTACCTGTTCGCCTGGTCCGTTTCCGTTCGCGAAAGCGGCTGGGTCGGTTTCATTGAAGCCACCATTTTCATCGGTCTGCTGTTGATCGGTCTGGTCTACCTCTGGCGCATCGGTGCACTGGAGTGGTCGCCGCGCAAACCGCAGCTGAACAACAAAAACAGTGACTGAATCACAGACCCTTTCCTTGAGGTTGCACCATGAAGTACACCCTTACCCGGATAGACCCGGATGCACCGGTTGAACGCTATCCCCAGGAGCAGAGCCAAACCGTCGATGACCCTCTGATGCAGCAAGCCGAGCGCGGCATCCTGATGGGACGGGTCGAGGAGGTGTTGCAAAATGCCGTCAACTGGGGTCGCAAGAACTCCCTGTGGCCCTACAACTTCGGTATCTCCTGCTGCTACGTGGAGATGTGTACCGCCTTCACCTCACCCCACGATGTGGCCCGCTTCGGGGCTGAAGTTATTCGAGCCTCTCCCCGTCAGGCCGATTTCATGGTGATCGCAGGTACTCCCTTCATCAAGATGGCACCCGTCATCCAGCGCCTCTATGAGCAGTTGCTTGAGCCCAAATGGGTGATCTCGATGGGTGCCTGTGCCAACTCCGGCGGTATGTACGACATCTACTCAGTGGTTCAGGGCGTCGACAAGTTCCTGCCGGTCGATGTTTACATTCCGGGTTGCCCGCCCCGTCCCGAAGCCTTTTTGCAAGCCCTGATGCTGCTGCAAGACTCTATCGGCAAGGAGCGTCGCCCCCTCTCCTGGGTGGTTGGCGATCAGGGGATCTACCGTCCCGAGATGCCGGCCGAGAAGGACCGCAAGCGTGGCGAGCGGATCGATGTGACCAACCTGCGCACGCCGGATGAGATCTGACCATGAAACTGACTCGCGATTTTCCCAGCAATTATGAAATGGCCCAGTGGCAACCCACCGATCATAAGGATGCCAAGGTCATTGGCGAACTGTTCGCCCATTTCGGGGCGCAGCATTTCACCGTGCAGACTACCCGTACCGGCGTGCCTGTCGTCTGGCTTGCCCGGGAGCAGCTGCTCGATGTGATGAGCTTTCTGCGCAAGGTGCCCTCCCCGTTCGTGATGCTCTTCGATCTGAGTGCCACTGACGAACGGCTGCGCACCCACCGCGAAGGTCTGCCGCAAAGCGACTTCACCGTTTTCTATCACCTCATATCCATCGACCGTAACGCCGATGTGATGCTGAAGGTGCCGCTTGCCGAAAGCGATTTACATCTGCCAACCGTCACCGGCCACTTCCCCAATGCCAACTGGTATGAACGGGAAGTATGGGATCTGCTGGGTATCACCTTCGATGGCCACCCCCACCTGACCCGTATCATGATGCCCAAGAGCTGGCAGGGACACCCGCTGCGCAAGGATTACCCCGCGCGCGCCACCGAATTTGATCCCTTCATGCTCGATGCGGCCAAGCAGGACATGGAGCAGGAGAACCTGCTGTTCAAACCGGAAGAGTGGGGTCTGGCACGTGGTAACGAGAACGAGGACTACATGTTCCTCAACCTCGGTCCCAACCACCCCTCGGCTCACGGCGCCTTCCGGCTGGTACTGCAACTCGATGGCGAGGAGATCCGCAACTGTGTGCCCGATATCGGTTACCACCATCGCGGTGCCGAGAAGATGGGCGAGCGCCAATCCTGGCACAGCTACATTCCCTATACCGACCGGGTCGAGTATCTGGGCGGGGTGATGAACAACCTCCCCTACGTGCTGGCGGTCGAGAAGCTGGCCGGCATCAAGGTGCCCCAGCGAGTCGACATGATCCGGGTGATGATGGCGGAGCTGTTCCGCATCCAGAGCCACCTGTTGTTCCTCGGTACCTATATCCAGGACGTGGGGGCCATGACCCCGGTCTTCTTCACCTTTACCGACCGCCAGAAGATATACACCATCATTGAAGCGATCACCGGCGCCCGTATGCATCCGGCCTGGTTCCGCATCGGCGGTGTTGCCCACGACCTGCCCAACGGATGGCAACGTCTGATCCAGGACAACCTGCTGAGCTGGCTACCCAAGCGGCTGATGGATTACGAGAAAGCCGCGATGCGCAACAGCATTCTGCGTGGTCGCACTATCGGGGTCTCCGCCTACACCACCGAACAGGCACTGGCCTGGGGCACTACGGGTGCAGGCTTGCGCGCCACCGGCCTCAACTTCGATGTGCGCAAGTGGCGTCCCTACTCCGGTTACGATCAATTCGACTTCGAAGTGCCGGTCGGCAGCAACGGCGATGCCTATGATCGCGCCACCGTTCGCATCGAGGAGATCCGCCAAAGCCTCTCCATCATTGAGCAGTGCATGAAGAACATGCCGGAGGGCCCGTTCAAAGC
Source organism: Aeromonas sp. FDAARGOS 1410 (assembly GCF_019048745.1). Classification (NCBI taxonomy): domain Bacteria; kingdom Pseudomonadati; phylum Pseudomonadota; class Gammaproteobacteria; order Aeromonadales; family Aeromonadaceae; genus Aeromonas; species Aeromonas sp. FDAARGOS 1410. The sequence continues at coordinate 3,142,368 of NZ_CP077401.1, forward strand.
GGATCACCCGCTGACCACTCCGCCGCCCAAAGAGCGCACGCTGCAGCACATCGAGACCCTGATCAACCACTTCCTGCAAGTGTCTTGGGGCCCGGTCATGCCGGCAGCCGAGTCGTTCCAGATGATTGAGGCGACCAAGGGGGTCAACAGTTACTACCTGACCAGCGATGGCTCAACCATGAGCTACCGGACCCGGATCCGCACCCCGAGCTTTGCTCACCTGCAACAGATCCCCTCGGTGATCAAAGGCAGCATGGTGTCTGATCTCATCGTCTATCTGGGCAGTATCGATTTTGTTATGTCGGATGTGGACCGTTAACTCATCACGGGTTGCTCGCCAAGGCGAGTGACCCGCAATGACGAGACAACAGGACTCGCAGTAAAAGGACAAGCCACAAAAGGTCAAGTCATGAGCCAGCAATGTCAGTGTCACAATAATCAGACCCCGCAGGGGCAAGGGGCTTGCAGCAGCAAACGGGACGACTTTGTCCTGAGTCAGGCTGAACGCGACGCCATCGAGCATGAGAAACACCATTACGAAGATCCCCGTGCTGCCAGCATCGAAGCGCTCAAGATAGTGCAGCAGGCCCGTGGCTGGGTGCCTGACGGCGCCATTTCAGCGATTGCCACCGAGCTTGGTATTCCCGCCAGCGACGTGGAGGGGGTTGCCACCTTCTATAGCCAGATCTTCCGTCAGCCAGTTGGTCGCCATGTCATCCGCGTTTGCGACAGCATGGTCTGCTACATCAACGGTCACGAAGAGCTGCTGGCTGGCCTCAAGGAGGTGATGAACCTCGCTCCCGGCCAGACCACAGCCGATGGCCGCTTCACCCTGTTGCCGGTCTGCTGCCTTGGCAACTGCGACAAGGGGCCGGCCATCATGATCGATGACGACACCTATGGCGGGCTCGACCCCGTCACCTTGCTGAAAACCCTGGAGGCTTACCCATGAGCCTGCAGCAGAGCAAAATCCTCACCTCCTTTGGCACCGCCAACCGCACCCCGCGTGCGGCCGAGACCCATCCGCTCACCTGGCGGTTGCGTGACGACGGCCAGCCGGTATGGCTGGAGGAGTATCAGGCAAAACAGGGTTATGAAGCGGTGCGCAAAGCACTCGGCCAGATGAGTCCGGACGAGATCGTCAGCACCGTCAAGGATGCCGGTCTCAAGGGGCGTGGTGGCGCGGGCTTCCCCACTGGCGTGAAGTGGGGGCTGATGCCCAAAGACGAGAGCATGAACATCCGCTATCTGCTCTGTAACGCCGACGAGATGGAGCCCAACACTTGGAAAGACCGGCTGCTGATGGAGCAACTGCCCCACCTGCTGATCGAAGGGATGATCATCTCGGCCCGGGCGCTGAAAGCCTATCGCGGTTATATCTTCCTGCGCGGCGAGTATGTCGATGCCGCCATCAACCTGCGTCGTGCGGTAGAAGAGGCAAAAGCCGCCGGTTTGCTTGGCAAGAACATTCTGGGCTCGGGTTTTGACTTCGAGCTGTTTGTTCACACTGGCGCCGGTCGCTACATCTGTGGCGAAGAGACAGCACTGATCAACTCGCTGGAAGGGCGCCGCGCCAACCCGCGCGCCAAACCGCCCTTCCCCGCCGTTTCCGGTGTCTGGGGCAAACCCACCTGCGTCAACAACGTCGAGACCCTCTGCAACGTGCCCGCCATTATCGGCAACGGGGTGGCCTGGTATCACGGGCTGGCGCTGCCGGGCTCTGAAGACCACGGTACCAAGCTGATGGGCTTCTCCGGCAAGGTAAACAACCCTGGGGTGTGGGAGCTGCCGTTTGGCATTACCGCCCGCGAGCTGTTTGAAAACTATGCCGGCGGCATGAAGAGCGGCTATCGCCTGAAAGCCTGGCAACCGGGCGGCGCGGGAACCGGTTTCTTGCTGCCTGAGCACCTCGATGCCCAGATGTACACCGCTGGTATCGGCAAGGTAGGCACCCGGATGGGGACCGGCCTCGCCATGGCGGTGGATGACTCCATCAGCATGGTCTCCCTGCTGCGCAACATGGAGGAGTTCTTCGCCCGCGAGTCATGTGGCTGGTGTACTCCCTGTCGCGATGGCCTGCCCTGGAGCGTCAAGCTGCTGCGCGCGCTTGAACGTGGCGAGGGGCAATCAGGCGATCTGGCTACGCTGGAGCAGCTCTGCAATTTCCTGGGCCCGGGTAAAACCTTCTGCGCCCATGCTCCGGGCGCCGTCGAACCGCTTGCCAGCGCGATCAAGTATTTCCGCTCCGAATTCGAAGCGGGGATCAAGGGCAGCGGCGATAACCGCAAGCCGGTCAAAGGGATCCAGCCCAATCTCTTGGGTGAACGCTGGTAAACGCCAAGCGCATCAGACAATAGCCGAATTCACAAAACAGGTTTCAGGGAAGTTGTATGGCGACCATTCATGTAGACGGTAAAGAGTACGAGGTAGACGGGGCAGATAACCTGCTGCAAGCCTGTCTGTCCCTCGGTCTGGACGTCCCCTATTTTTGCTGGCACCCGGCGCTTGGTAGCGTGGGAGCCTGCCGCCAGTGCGCGGTCAAACAGTATCAAAATGCCGATGACAAGCGTGGCCGTCTGGTGATGTCCTGCATGACACCGGCCACCGATGGCACCTATATCGCCATCGAAGATGAAGAGGCCAAGGAGTTTCGCAAGAGCGTGGTGGAGTGGCTGATGACCAACCACCCCCACGACTGTCCGGTGTGTGAAGAGGGTGGCGCCTGTCACCTGCAGGATATGACGGTGATGACCGGCCACAACAGCCGTCGCTACCGCTTCACCAAACGCACCCACCAGAATCAGGATCTCGGCCCCTTCATCAGCCACGAGATGAACCGCTGCATCGCCTGCTACCGCTGCGTCCGTTATTACAAGGATTATGCCGGTGGCGAGGATCTTGGCGTCTACGGTGCCCACGACAACGTCTATTTCGGTCGGGTCGAGGATGGCACGCTGGAGAGCGAATTCTCCGGCAATCTGGTGGAAGTCTGCCCTACCGGGGTTTTCACCGACAAGACTCACTCCGAGCGTTACAACCGCAAATGGGACATGCAGTTTGCCCCGAGCGTCTGCCAGCAGTGCTCCGTGGGCTGCAACATTAGCCCGGGCGAACGTTATGGCGAACTGCGCCGTATCGAAAACCGCTTCCACGGCAGCCTCAACCACTATTTCCTCTGCGATCGCGGCCGCTTTGGCTATGGCTATGTCAACCTGACCGACCGCCCGCGCCAACCGCTGCTGCGTGAAGGTAACGACAAGCTGGCCATCACGGTCGATGGTGCTCTCAACCGCGCCGCCGATGCCTTGCGCACCGCCAGTGGAGTGATCGGTATCGGTTCGCCCCGCGCGTCGCTGGAGAGCAACTTTGCTCTGCGCGAACTGGTGGGTGAAAAGAACTTCTATTGCGGCATGGAGCAGACCGAGTGGGAATGCCAGCAGAAGATCCTGCAGATTTTGCAGCATGGCGGCGTATCAACACCAAGCCTGCGCGACATGGAAGAGGCCGACGCCATTCTGGTACTCGGCGAAGATGTCACCATGAGTGCGGCTCGAATTGCGCTGGCCCTGCGTCAAGCCGTCAAGGGCAAGGCCCGCGAACTGGCCCGCAAAATGAAGGTCGACCTGTGGCAGGTTGCCGCGGTGCAGACTCTGGGCCAGAACGAGCGCTATCCGCTGCTCATCACCAGTCTCGACAACACACGTCTCGATGACGTAGCGGCCGACAAACTGCACGCTCCCTACGTCGATCAGGCACGCCTTGGCTTTGCCATCGCCAACCTGCTCGACAATACGGCACCAGCTATCGCCGACCTCTCTGCCGAGCAGCAGGCTCAGGCTGCACGCTGGGCCGAGCTGCTGGGCAACGCCAAAAAGCCGCTCATCATCGCCGGCTCCAGCGCACGCAGCGTGGCGCTGGTTGAAGCAGCCAGCAATATTGCTCGTGCCCTGAAAGGGCGTGGTCTGGAAGCCAGCATCGCGCTGGTTGCCCAGGAGGCCAACTCGCTCGGTCTGGCCATGCTGGGTGGCAAGCCGCTTGAGGCAGCTTTCGAGCGCATCGAAGCGCAAGAGAAGCTGGCGCTGGTGACGCTGGAGAACGACCTTTATCGCCGTGCTCCGCGTAACCGTGTGGATGCTGCATTGGCGAGACTGCAGCACCTGCTGGTCATCGATCATCAGGATACCCGGACTGCACAAAAGGCAGATCTGATCCTGCCGGCCGCCAGCTTTGCCGAAGCCGATGGCACCCTGGTGAACATGGAAGGTCGCGCCCAACGCTTCTTCCAGGTTTATGCTCCGGCCTTCTACAACACCGACATTCAGGTGCGTGAAGGGTGGCGCTGGCTGGCGGCGCTGCAAGGCGCTCTTGAGCACACATCTCTGCGCTGGCAAAACTTCGACCAGATCAACCATGACTGCGCCACCAGCAATCCGCTGCTGGCCACCATGCTGGAAGCTGCCCCCAACGCAGGCTTGCGCATCCGCGGCATGCGTCTGGCTCGTGAACCGCACCGCTACAGTGGCCGCACCTCCATGCTGGCCAACCAGAACGTCAGCGAGCCGCGGGTGGCTCAGGATCCGGACTCCCCCTTCAACTTCTCCATGGAAGGGTATGCCGGGGCCCGTCAACCGCTGCCGCAAGTACCGTTCGCCTGGGCACCGGGCTGGAACTCTCCTTCCGCCTGGAACAAGTTCCAGGATGAGGTGGGTGGCAAACTGCGCGCCGGTGATCCGGGTCGCCGTCTGCTGGAAGCAAGCGAAGATACCCTTGGCTGGTTTACTACCATCCCCTCCACCTTCAAGGCAGAGGATGCGCTGCAAGTGGTCAACTATGTCCAGTTGTTTGGTGGCGAGGAGCTCTCCGCCCGCAGCCCGGTCATCCAGACCCGGATGAACGAGCCCGAGCTGGTGCTGAACCCGGTCGATGCGCAGCGTCTGGCCCTGCATGCCGGCAATCAGGTCTCATTCTCCTGGGGTGGCAGCCACTGGCAACTGCGTCTGCGTCTGAGCGAGCAGCTGGCGGCCGGTCTGGTGGGTCTGCCCCTTGGCGTCAACGGCCTGCCAACTGCGCTGCAGCAGGCATATATCAATAACCTGCAGGAGGTCATCGCATGAGCGACTCGCTGATTGATCTGTTGCTGGAGGTCGGCAAGGCACTGCTCGTGCTGGTGGGGATCGTGGGGGCTGGCGCCTTCATGAGCTTCATCGAACGCCGCCTGCTGGCGCTGTGGCAGGATCGTTACGGCCCCAACCGGGTTGGCCCGTTCGGCCTGCTGCAGCTGGCGGCCGACATGGTCAAGATGTTCTTCAAGGAGGACTGGATCCCGCCGTTCGCCGATCGGCGGATCTTCATCCTGGCTCCCATCATCGCCTTCACCGCCTTTATTCTGGCGTTTGCGGTGGTGCCGATCAGCCCCACCTGGGGCGTGGCGGATCTCAACGTGGGTCTGCTTTACATCCTGGCCATCGCGGGGCTGGCGGTCTATGCGGTGCTGTTCGCCGGCTGGTCGAGCAACAACAAATACTCCCTGCTGGGTAGTCTGCGCGCCTCGGCCCAGACCCTCTCCTACGAGGTGTTCCTCGGCCTCTCCCTGATGGGGGTGGTGATCCAGACCGGAAGCTTCAACCTGCGCGACATCGTCGAGGCTCAGGCTGGTCTGTGGAACGTGGTCCCGCAGATCCTTGGCTTTGTCACCTTCCTGTTTGCCGGCGTTGCCGTCACCCACCGCCACCCGTTTGACCAGCCGGAAGCCGAGCAGGAGCTCGCTGATGGCTATCACATCGAGTATGCGGGGATGAAATGGGGTCTCTTCTTCGTGGGCGAATATATCGGCATCGTGCTGATCTCCTCGCTCATCGTGACCCTCTTCTTTGGTGGCTGGCATGGTCCCTGGTTGCCCCCCTTCATCTGGTTTGCTCTGAAGACCGCCTGCTTCATGGTGTTCTTCATTCTGCTGCGGGCCTCCCTGCCTCGCCCGCGCTTTGACCAGGTGATGGCGTTTGGCTGGAAAGTCTGCTTGCCGCTGACCCTGCTTAATATGCTGGTCACCGCGGCAGTAGTGCTGATGAATGTGCAGTGAGGCACGAGATGAAAATTTTTAGCATTATCCAGGGTGTTGGCACCCAGTTACGCAGTCTGGCCATGGTCTTCTCCCATGCCTGGCGGCCTCGTGAAACCCTGAACTACCCGGAAGAGGCGGTCTATGTGCCGCCCCGCTACCGCGGCCGTATCGTGCTGACTCGCGACCCGGACGGTGACGAGCGCTGCGTGGCTTGCAACCTCTGCGCGGTTGCCTGCCCGGTCGGCTGCATCTCGCTGCAAAAATCCGAGCGGGAAGATGGTCGCTGGTACCCGGAATTCTTTCGCATCAACTTCTCCCGCTGCATCTTCTGCGGCTTGTGCGAAGAGGCTTGCCCCACCACCGCTATCCAGCTGACGCCGGATTTCGAAATGGGCGAGTATCGCCGCCAGGATCTGGTGTACGAGAAGGAAGACCTGCTGATCAGCGGGCCAGGCAAATACCCGGACTACAACTTCTATCGCATGAGCGGGATGGCCATCGACGGCAAGCCGAAAGGGGAAGCCGAAAACGAAGCCAAACCCATCGATGTCAAGAGCCTGCTGCCCTGAGGAGTCAATCATGGAACTGGCATTTTATGCCTCGGCCCTGGTGGCCATTTACAGCACGCTGCGGGTGATCAGCACCAGCAATCCCATGCATGCGCTGCTCAATCTCATCATCTCCCTCATCGCCGTGGCCATGATCTTCTTCTGCCTGGGGGCCGCCTTTGCCGGCGCCCTGCAGGTGATCGTCTACGCGGGTGCCATCATGGTGCTGTTCGTGTTTGTGGTGATGATGCTGAACCTGGGTTCAGCACAGGCGCAGGAGAAAAACTGGCTTACTCCCATGACATGGGTGGGGCCAGCCCTGCTCTCGCTGATCCTGCTGGGCTTCCTGGCCCACGGCATCCTCGGGGTGACCGGCGGCCTGCTCGGGGTGACCGATGTTACCGCCAAACAGGTGGGTGTCGAACTCTTTGGCCCCTATGTGCTGGCGGTGGAGCTTGCCTCCATCCTGCTGCTGGCGGGTCTGGTGACCGCCTACCATCTGGGCCGGGAAGACAAGAGCGGCGAAGTGCTCTCCGTCCCCCGCAATCAATCACGTCCGTCACATGAAGGAGGTCAGCAATGAATGGAATCCCCATGGAGCACGGCCTCCTGCTGGCCGCGGTGCTCTTCTGCATCGGGTTATGCGGCCTGCTGATCCGCCGCAACCTGCTCTACATCCTGATGAGCATCGAAATCATGATGAATGCGTCGGCACTGGCATTTGTGGTGGCGGGTAGCCGCTGGGCTCAGGCCGATGGCCAGATCATGTACATACTGGTGATTTCTCTGGCAGCAGCGGAGGCCAGTATCGGCCTTGCCCTGTTACTGCTGCTCTATCGTCGTTACCACACCCTTAACGTGGATACTGTGAGCGAGATGCACGGATGAGCCTCTTATATCTGACTTTTCTATTTCCGCTGCTGGGGTGGCTGGTATTGGCCTTCTCCCTCGGCCGTCTGGGGGAGCGCACCTCGGCGCTGATCGGGGTAGGTTCCATTGGTCTCTCGGCGCTTACCACACTCTGGGTCGGCATGGACTTTCTGGCCAACCCGCCCGAGGGTGGCGTCTATATCCAGCACCTGTGGCAGTGGATGGCGGTAGGCCACTTCACCCCCACCTTCAGCCTGGCGCTGGATGGCTTGTCGCTGACCATGCTGGGCGTAGTGACCGGGGTGGGCTTCTTCATCCACCTGTTCGCATCCTGGTACATGCGCGGTGAAGAGGGCTACTCCCGCTTCTTCACCTACACCAACCTCTTTATCGCCAGCATGCTGTTTCTGGTACTGGCCGATGACCTGCTGTTTGTCTACCTCGGCTGGGAAGGGGTGGGGCTGTGCAGCTACCTGCTGATCGGCTTCTACTACAAGGATCGCAACAATGGCGCGGCGGCCCTCAAGGCCTTCATTGTGACCCGTGTGGGTGACGTGTTCCTCGCCATCGGCCTGTTTATCCTTTATCGCGAACTGGGCACTCTCAATATTCACGAGCTGCTGGTTCGTGCCCCGACCATGTTTGCCGAAGGCTCCCCTGCCCTGTCGCTCGCCTGCCTGATGCTGCTGGGTGGTGCGGTCGGTAAATCGGCCCAGCTGCCGCTGCAAACCTGGCTGGCAGATGCGATGGCAGGCCCAACGCCGGTCTCCGCGTTGATCCACGCTGCCACCATGGTGACCGCCGGTGTCTACCTGATTGCCCGCACCCATGGTCTGTTCCTGCTTGCGCCGGAGATCCTCCATCTGGTCGGGCTGGTTGGCGCCATCACCCTGGTGCTGGCCGGTTTTGCCGCGCTGGTACAGACCGACATCAAGCGGATCCTTGCCTACTCCACCATGAGCCAGATTGGCTACATGTTCCTGGCACTCGGTGTCGGCGCATGGGAAGGGGCCATCTTCCACCTGATGACCCACGCCTTCTTCAAGGCGCTGCTGTTCCTCTCCGCCGGTGCCGTTATCGTCGCGACCCACCACGAGCAGAACATCTTCAAGATGGGCGGCCTGCGCAAAAGTTTGCCGCTGGTCTATGCCTGCTTCCTGGTAGGTGGTTCGGCGCTGGCCGCGCTGCCGCTGGTCACCTCGGGTTTCTACAGTAAGGACGCCATCCTGTGGCAAGTAGAAGCCTCTGGCCAAAGCGCTCTGCTGTGGGCCGGTCTGGTGGGGGCATTCCTGACCTCCCTCTACACCTTCCGACTGATCTTTATCGCCTTCCATGGCAAAGAACAGACCAAAGCTCACGCTGGTCACGGCCTGGCTCACCATCTGCCGCTGCTGGTGCTGCTGGTGCTCTCCACCGGCATTGGGGCTCTTATCACCCCACCGCTGGCAGGTGTGCTGCCAGCAGGCCCGGGGGATCATATCGAAGAGGGTCGTCATGCACTGGAGATAACCTCCGGCATCATCGCCATTGCAGGGATCGCGCTGGCCGCGTTTCTGTTCCTTGGTGAGCGCCGTCTGGCCACATCCATTGCCAACAGCGCTCCGGGCCGTCTGCTCAGCACCCTCTGGTTCAACGCCTGGGGCTTTGACTGGCTCTACGACCAGCTGTGGGTCAAGCCTTATCTGCTGGCTACCCGTCTGGTCGGGCAGGATCCGCTGGACTGGATGATGGGCCTGCCCGCCTGGTTCGCCCTGCGTGGCAACCAGCTGCTGGCCTGGACAGTCACCGGCAAGTTGCGCTGGTATGCCGCTTCCATGGGGATCGGTGCCGCACTGGTGCTGGCACTGCTGCTACTGGGGTAAACGCGATGAACAACACGAAAATCGTACAGCCGGGCTGTTTGCCGACCTTGATGGAACAGGGCGTGCAATCTCATATGAACTTGAACGAGAGCTGATACCGTGACCTTACTCTGGATCTTGTTAATTCCTTTCATCGGCGGCTTACTCTGCTGGCAGATGGAGCGTCTCGGCGGGCAGTTTGTCCGCTGGGTTGCCCTCCTCTCCATGAGCGCCAGCCTGCTGCTCTCCTGTGCCATCTGGCTAAGTGGTGATTTCTCTCTTGCCACCACCGGCCTCGATAGCGCGGGCGTCACTGGTGCCGCTTCCCCATGGGCTGCCGAATGGCGTCTGCCCTGGATCCCCCGCTTCGGCATCTCCCTGCATCTGGCAGTGGATGGTTTGTCACTGCTGATGGTCATCCTCACCTGCTTTATCGGGGTACTGGCCATCCTCTGTTCGTGGAAAGAGATCGTGCAACGCATCGGCTTCTTCCATCTGAACCTGCTCTGGATCCTGGGTGGCGTGCTCGGCGTCTTTATGGCGCTGGATCTGTTCCTCTTCTTCTTCTTCTGGGAGATGATGCTGGTTCCCATGTACTTCCTGATTGCGCTCTGGGGCCATTCGGTCACTGACGGCAAATCACGGATCAACGCGGCGACCAAGTTCTTCATCTACACCCAGGTGAGCGGCCTGATCATGCTGGTGGCCATCATCGGGCTGGTGCTGACCCACCAGCATGCCACCGGTGTCTTCACCTTCAACTATCTGGATCTGCTCAATACCCCGATGAGCAAGGGTGTACAGTGGCTGCTGATGCTGGGCTTCTTCATCGCCTTCGCCGTCAAGATGCCACTGGTGCCGCTGCACGGCTGGCTGCCGGATGCCCATAGTCAGGCGCCGACCGCAGGCTCCGTGGACCTGGCCGGTATTTTGCTGAAAACCGCCGCCTATGGCCTGCTGCGCTTCGCCCTGCCGCTGTTCCCGGAGGCCTCCGCCGAATTTGCCCCCTACGCCATGGTGCTGGGTCTTGTCGGCATCGTGTATGGCGCCATCGTGGCCTTTGCCCAGACCGACATCAAACGGCTGGTGGCCTACACCAGTATCTCCCACATGGGTTTTGTGATGATCGCTATCTATTCGGGTAGCGAAGTGGCCCTGCAGGGTGCCGTTGTGCAGATGATCGCCCACGGTCTCTCCGCCGCCGGCCTCTTCATCCTCTGCGGTCAGCTCTACGAGCGCCTGCACACCCGCGATCTGCGCCAGATGGGTGGTCTGTGGGGACGCCTGCGCTATCTGCCGGGTGTGATGCTCTTCTTCTCGGTCGCCTCTCTGGGCATGCCGGGCACCGGCAACTTCGTCGGCGAGTTCCTGATCCTGATCGGCAGCTTCCAGGTCGCCCCGGTGATCACTGCGGTCGCTACCTTCGGTCTGGTGCTGGCCTCGGTCTACTCCCTCATCATGCTGCAGCGCGCCTGCTTTGGCCCGGCCAAAGACGAGAGCATCCTGAAAGGACTGGATCGCCGCGAACTGACCATGATGATGGTAATTGCGGGCCTGCTGGTTCTGCTTGGCCTCTATCCCCAACCCGTGATTGATACCGCCAGCAGCAGCCTTATCAACGTGCTGCACTGGTATCTGCTGCCAACTGCTGGAGCTCTGCAATGACTTTCTCCGCTTCCCAACTGCTGGCACTGCTTCCCCTGCTGCTGACCACCGGGGCCATGGCCGCCCTGATGCTGGCCATCGCGTGGCGCCGCTGTGTCACTACCGCCTTTACCGTCACCATCATTGGTCTCAACCTGGCGCTCTTCTCCCTGCCCATCGTGATGGCGCAAGGAGATCAGGGGGTCACCCCGCTGCTGCAAGTCGATGGCTATGCCGTCTTCTACATGGGATTGGTGCTGATTGGTGCGCTGGCAACCTGTACCTTCGGCCAGTCGTGGCTGAAAGCCTACCCGGATAACCGGGAAGAGTTCTTCCTGCTGCTGCTGATCGCCACGGCCGGTGGTCTGGTGCTGGCTTGCTCCCGCCACCTCGCCTCCCTCTTTATCGGGATCGAGATGCTGACCCTGCCGATGTTCGGTCTGGTAGGTTACGCCTACCGCGAGCGCCACTCGCTGGAAGCCGCGGTGAAGTACATGGTGCTCTCTGCCGCTGCCACCGCCTTCCTGCTGTTTGGCATGGCGCTGCTCTATGCCCAGGCTGGCAGCCTGAGCTTTGATGCCCTCGGGGTGACCATGGCCCAGAGCCCGGCTCACCATCCGCTGCTGATGGGCGGTCTTGGTCTGATGCTGGTCGGTTTTGCCTTTAAACTCTCGCTGGCCCCCTTCCACCTCTGGACACCGGATGTCTACGAAGGTGCACCGGCACCGGTCGCCACCTTCCTTGCAACCGTCAGCAAGGTCGCCGTGTTTGCCGTGCTGCTGCGCTTCTATCTGGCTGTACCGGCTGCAGCCGATCCCATGATCCACTGGTTGCTGGCCGCCATGGCCTTCATCTCCATCCTCATCGGCAACCTGCTGGCACTGGTACAAAGCAACATCAAGCGGATGCTGGGCTACTCCTCCATCTCCCACTTTGGCTATCTGCTGGCGGTGATCGTGGCGAGCCGTATCGGCCAGATGCCGGTGGAAGCGGCCGGGGTCTACCTGCTGATGTATCTGTTCACCAGCCTCGGCGCCTTTGGCGTCGTCAGCATGATGTCGAGCCCCTATCGCGGCAAGGATGCGGACTCTCTGCACAGCTATCGCGGCCTGTTCTGGAAGCGTCCCTACCTGACCGCCGTACTGACCGTGATGATGCTCTCTCTGGCCGGTATCCCGATGACGCTTGGCTTCATCGGCAAGTTCTACCTCATCGGTGTGACTGTCGAGGCCCAGCTCTGGTGGCTCTCCGCCGCCATCATCCTGGGCAGTGCGCTGGGTCTCTACTACTACCTCCGAGTGATGGTGACCCTCTATCTGCGCGAGCCGGGCATGCAGCAACGCGATGCCAGCGCCAACTGGGCGCTCTCCTCCGGTGGTGTCGTCGTACTGCTCTCAGCTGCGCTGGTGGTATTGCTCGGCCTCTACCCACAACCGGTCATCTCGCTGGTACAGGGTTTTCAGAACGTCGTACTGCAATAATCCCCCTTCTCTAAATCAAAACCGGCAGCCTTGGCTGCCGGTTTTTTTATCCTCATCTTTTCCCCCGAACCCATTTGCAGAGCCTGGATCAATTCTCTCCCTCATCAACGTACTCTGCGACAAAGCCATTGGCTGACTTGCCACCTCGCTTGCCTAACCCACTCAGTTGCTCCATAAAAAAAACCGGCCAATTGGCCGGTTTCTGTTGTTACGCGCTAGCGCCATCTCTATTAACCCAGACGAACCCGGGCGTTGCGGAACATCCGCATCCAGGCGCCATCCTCACCCCAGTTGTCAGGGTGCCAGGAGTTGGCCACGGTGCGGAACACCCGCTCCGGGTGCGGCATCATGATAGTGGCGCGGCCATCGGTGGTGGTCACGGCGGTGATACCCTCCGGCGAGCCGTTCGGGTTGGCCGGGTACTGCTCGGTCACGCTGCCGCGGTTGTCGACAAAGCGCAGCCCCACCAGCCCGCTGGTTTGCAGTGCGTTCAGGTGAGCAGCATCGCGCACCTCGACCCGCCCTTCCCCGTGGGAGACGGCAATCGGCATCACCGAACCGGCCATGCCGGCGAAGAAGGCCGACGGGGACTCCTGTACCTCAACCAGACTGAAGCGGGCCTCGAAGCGCTCGGAGCGGTTGCGCACAAAGCGCGGCCACAGCTCGGCGCCCGGGATGAGATCCCGCAGGTTGGACATCATCTGGCAACCGTTGCACACGCCCAGCGACAAGGTATCGCCGCGCTCGAAGAAACGCTGGAACTGCTCGCGAGCGTTGTCGTTGAACAGGATGGACTTGGCCCAGCCTTCACCCGCCCCAAGCACATCGCCGTAGGAGAAGCCGCCACAGGCCACCAAGGTCTGGAACTCCTCCAGCTTGATGCGACCGGAGAGAATGTCGCTCATATGGACATCCACTGCCGCAAAACCGGCGCGGTCAAACGCCGCCGCCATCTCCACGTGGGAGTTGACACCCTGCTCGCGCAGCACCGCCAGACGGGGGGAGACCCCACGGGCAATGTAAGGTGCTGCCACATCTTCGGCCGGGTTGAAGCTGAGCTTGGCCTGCAGGCCCGGATCGGTGGCGTCCTGACGAGCAGCATGCTCCTGATCCGCGCACTCGGGGTTATCGCGCAGACGCTGCATCTGCCAGCTGGTCTCGCCCCAGATAGTGCGAAGGGCAGTGCGGCTGGCGCGATAGACCTCCTGACCGGCCCGTTGCAGGGTGATGAGATCCCCCTCGCGCACCGTGCCGAGCACGTGGGAGCAAGCCGCCAGACCGTGACCGGCCAGCAGGGTCATCACCGCCTCTTTATCTTCACGGCGCACCTGAATAACGGCGCCCAGCTCCTCGTTAAACAGCGCAGGCAGCAGCTCGCCGCCGATGCGATCGAGCTGGATGTCGAGACCACAATGACCGGCGAAGGCCATCTCCACCAGAGTGACAAACAGGCCGCCGTCGGAGCGGTCGTGATAGGCGATCAGTTTGCAATCAGCTACCAGTGCCTGAATGGCGTTGAAGAAGCCTTTGAGCTGGACCGGATTGTCGAGATCCGGCGCCTTGTCACCCAGCTGGCGATAGACCTGTGCCAGTGCGGAGGCACCGAGGCGCTGCTTGCCATTGCCAAGGTCGATGAGGATAAGGTCGGTCTCACCGAGATCGGTACGCAGCTGCGGCGTGACCGTGTTGCGTACATCCTCAACTCGGGCAAACGCCGAGATGAGCAGGGAGAGCGGCGAAGTGACGCTCTGCTCCTTGCCATCCTGCTGCCAGCGGGTCTTCATGGACATGGAGTCCTTGCCCACCGGAATGGTGATGCCAAGGGCCGGGCAGAGCTCCTCACCCACCGCTTTGACCGCCTCATAGAGACCAGCATCTTCCCCCGGATGGCCGGCGGCAGCCATCCAGTTGGCGGAGAGCTTGACCCGCTTGAGCGAGCCGATGTGAGCCGGTGCCAAGTTGGTGAGTGCTTCCGCTACCGCCATGCGGGCAGAGGCGGCGTGGGAAAGCAGCGCCACCGGGGTGCGCTCGCCCATGGACATGGCTTCACCGTGGTAGCTGTCGTAGGTGGCCGCGGTGACGGCGCAGTCAGCCACCGGGATCTGCCAGGGGCCAACCATCTGGTCGCGATTGACCAAGCCGGTCACGCTGCGATCGCCGATGGTGATAAGGAAGGACTTCTCCGCCACGGTCGGTAGACGCAGCACCCGCTCGGCAGCTTCGCCCAGGGTGATGCCATCGAGTTGGAGCGCTTTGCCTTGGGCAGGCAGGCTTGCAACATCGCGATGCATCTTGGGGGTCTTGCCCAGCAGCACATCCAGCGGCAAATCGATGGGGTGGTTGTCAAAATGCTGATCGGAGAGCGTTAGGTGCTTCTCTTCGGTGGCAGTACCGATGACGGCATAGGGTGCGCGCTCGCGCTCGCACAGAGCCTTGAACAGCGGCAGCTTCTCCCTGGCCACCGCCAGCACGTAACGCTCCTGGGATTCGTTGCACCAGATCTCGAGCGGGCTCATGCCCGGCTCGTCGTTCGGGATAGCGCGCAGATCGAAGCGACCGCCGCGATCGCCGTCGCTCACCAGCTCCGGCATGGCGTTGGAGAGGCCACCCGCCCCCACGTCGTGGATGAAGACGATGGGGTTGTCATCCCCCAGCTGCCAGCAGCGGTCGATCACCTCCTGACACCGGCGCTCCATCTCGGGGTTGTCGCGCTGCACCGAGGCAAAATCGAGATCTTCGGCCGACTGGCCGGAAGCCATGGAGGAAGCCGCACCGCCGCCCAGACCGATGTTCATCGCCGGGCCACCCAACACGATGAGGGCCGCCCCGACCGGGATCTCCCCTTTCTGGACATGCTCGGAGCGGATATTGCCGATACCGCCCGCCAGCATGATGGGTTTATGGTAGCCACGCACCTCGACGCCGTTGTGGCCCGGCACCTCCTCTTCGAAGGTACGGAAGTAACCGAGAATGGCCGGACGGCCGAACTCGTTGTTGAAGGCGGCGCCGCCGAGCGGCCCCTCCTGCATGATGTCAAACGCGCTGACGATGCGGCTCGGCTTGCCGAAATCCTGCTCCCAAGGCTGCTCGAAGCCGGGGATGCGCAGGTTGGAGACGGAGAAACCGACCAGACCCGCCTTGGGCTTGGCACCGCGACCGGTGGCCCCCTCGTCGCGGATCTCGCCGCCTGAGCCGGTAGCAGCCCCCGGGAACGGGGAGATGGCGGTCGGGTGGTTGTGGGTCTCTACCTTCATCAGGATGTCGACCTGCTCCTGATGATACTGGTACTCGCCGCTGGCCGGGCTCGGGAAGAAGCGGCCACCCTGGCTCCCTTCCATCACGGCGGCGTTGTCTTTATAGGCAGAGAGGACATGATCCGGCGTCTGCTCGAAGGTGTTCTTGATCATCTTGAACAGCGACTTGGGTTGCTGCTCACCGTCGATTGTCCAGTCGGCGTTGAAGATCTTGTGGCGACAGTGCTCGGAGTTTGCCTGGGCAAACATGTAGAGCTCGATGTCGTTGGGATTGCGACCCAGCCAGGTGAAATTCTCCACCAGATAGTCAATTTCGTCGTCGGCCAGGGCCAGACCGAGTGCTACGTTGGCCTCGGCCAAGGCTACGCGACCACCACCCAGCACGTCGACCTGGGTGAAGGGGCGCGGTTCGTGGTGGGCAAACAGGGCGCTCGCCGCTTCCATGTCGGCAAACACCGTCTCCATCATGCGATCGTGCAGCACGGCCGCCACATCGGCGCGCTGGGCGGCACTCAGCTCACCCTGCCCCTTGATGGTCAGGTAATAGGCAATACCACGCTCCAGCCGCTTGACCTTGTTCAGGCCGCAGTTGTGGGCGATATCGGTTGCTTTGGAAGACCAGGGGGAGATAGTGCCGGGGCGGGGGGTAACGAGAAACAGCTGACCGCTGGGGGTGTGTTCGGGGATAGTCGGGCCGTAGCGCAGAAGCTGGCCCAAGGTCGCTCGCTCCGGGGGCGACAGCGGGCTCGAAAGCTCGGCAAAGTGCACGTATTCGGCATAGACATCCTCTATCTCTACTCCTCTCTCCTGTTTCATCTGCGCAAATCGCTGCAGCAGTTTTTGGACACGAAACTCAGACAGTGCAGGGGCACCACGCAAGATATCCATATGACCTTTCTCACCAAGTTTTGAAGTGGGGGGAATTGAGACGCGCGTATTATAGGGAGCTGGCTCACAGCGGACAAACGTTTTTCTCGTTTTGTGTAGTGTGACTCGGCGCACACTCTCTGGTATAAAGGTGCTTCTTTTTTGACAAATGCCGATTTTTTCAACAAAGGTACTCACCTACTTGCGCTGCATTTTTCGACTATTTATCGGGCTGACGTTGCTGCTGACCCTGGTCGGTTGTGACTTCTACACCCCCTCCAGCCAGCTGGAGCAGATCCGCCAACGGGGCGAGATCCGGGTTGGTACCATCTATGGCCCCACCTCCTATTACCAGCGTGACGACACCGCCCAGGGGTTCGATTACGAGCTGGCGAAAAACTATGCCGACTGGCTGGGAGTAAAACTCACCATAGTGCCGGTTAACAGTTCGGATGAACTGGTAAACCTGCTCAAGAAAGGCAAACTCGATCTGGCTGCGGCCGCCATCATGGTCACCCCGGAGCGGCGCCAGCTGTTTCGTTTCGGACCGGGCTTCTATCAGGTTTCCCCCAAACTGGTTTATCGCAACGGCAAGCCAAAGCCGGACTCTCTCGATGATATCAAGGGCAAGCTGGTGGTGGCTGCCGGTTCGACCGGTGAAGATCTGCTCAAGGAGCTCAGCAAGAGCAATCCTGACCTCAACTGGAGCGTCAGCAACAGCGCCGATTTGGAAGATCTCCTGAGACAGGTGGTCGAGGGCAAGATTGACTACACGGTGGTGCAGGATACTGTGCTGGCCCGCAGCCAGCGCTACTACCCGGAGCTCACCGAGGGGCTGACCCTGGCCCAGAAGCAGACCGTCGCCTGGGCCATGAGCAAGCTGCCCGATGACAGCCTCTATGCCAGCGTCATCGACTTCTTCGGCCAGCGCTTCATGGATGGCGCCATTGCCAAGCTCGACGAGAAGTACTTCGGCCACGTGCAGAACTTCGATTTCGTCGATACCCGCACCTTCCTGCAGCGGGCCAAGAGCCTGCTGCCCAAATATCAGTCGCTGTTCCAGAACCATGCCAAAAACATCGACTGGCGACTGCTGGCCGCCATCAGCTATCAGGAATCCCACTGGGATCCGCAGGCTCGCTCTTACACCGGCGTGCGCGGCATGATGATGCTGACCGAGCCCACTGCCAAGGCGATGGGGGTCAACGACCGGCTCCATCCGGAAGAGAGCATCAAGGGCGGAGCCCTCTATCTGCAACAGATGATGGAGAAGGTGCCCGACTCGGTGCCCGATGACGAGAAGGTGTGGTTTGCCCTCACCGCCTACAACATAGGTTACGGCCACATGATGGATGCCCGTCGCCTCACCAAGGATCTGGGCAAGAACCCGGATGCCTGGGGCGACGTGAAAGAGGTGCTGCCGCTGCTGCAGCAGGCGCGCTGGCATCGCAAGGTGCGCTACGGCTATGCCCGTGGTGGTGAGGCGCGCAACTACGTCAACAACGTGCGCCAGTATTACCAGAGCCTGCTCTGGCTCGACAACGAGAAGCAACGAGCGCAACAGCGCGAAAACATCGACAACGCCAGCGAACCTGAGCTGGCGGAGCGCCCTACCGTCATCGCCGAGGTGGTCAATCAGATCACCATGCGCTAACAAACCATTATTCGACTGTTTTCACGCAAACTTCTCTGTTACCATCGAATTACATCGGAGCCTATCCGAAATCGCATTGTTTTCATTATGTTGAGAGATTAAATAACAGCAATTTCGGATGGGCTCCATCAATGACCCAAGGCCCGGATGGCCACCTAAGTTGGGAGGAGACCAAGATGCAAAAACGTAGAAAAATCAGTCTGGTCAGAAAAGCAAAGTGCAGCTGGAGCCCCAGACGCAAACTCAAGCTTAATGACATCAAGCGCAACCTGTGGCGCAGAAATCGATCCTATACTCTGCTTATCGCAGAGCACACAGCATAAACCCGGCATTAGCCGGGTTTTTTATGCTCTGGATTTCTCAGGCTTGCTGGATGTCGGCGCTAAATTGCACCGAGCGCTTGGAGACCAGCGAGTTGCAGTGATTGCAGAAGTAATCGACCGCACCACATGCCTTGAGGCGCTCCAGCTCCTGATGGCAGGTGGGGCAAAGTGCAGTGACCCGCACAATGGCCTTGCAGTTACCGCAAGTTTGCTCCTTGCTGCGGGTATCCAGTTCACTCTGGCAGGATGGACAAAGCAGGGCTTCCATAATCAACTCCTCGAAAAGTGGATCTGCCATGGTCTGGCTCCATGGCAGATCCCCCTCCCCTTGCTCCTCACCTTGACATGACGAGGATAACAAAGCGGCTGCCGGTGAGGGCAGCCGCCAGGGCTTATTTCTTCTTCATCTTCAGCAGCCGTTTGCGCTGACGCTCCTGACTCAGGGTCAGGGTATTCTTCTTGCCTTCAAACGGGTTGACCGACTCCTGGAACTCGACCCGGATCGGTGAGCCCATGATCTTGAGGGACTTGCGGAAGTAGTTGATCAGATACCGCTTGTAGGAGTCCGGCAAGTCGTTCAGCTGGTTGCCGTGGATCACGATGCGCGGCGGGTTGTAACCACCGGCGTGGGCATATTTCAGTTTGACGCGGCGACCATTGACCATAGGCGGCTGGTGATCTTCCTGTGCCATCTGCATGATCCGGGTCAGCATGGCGGTGCTGGTACGGCGCGTTGCGGACTGGTAAGCCTCCTGAATGGATTCAAACAGGTGGCCAACACCGCTGCCGTGCAGGGCGGAGATGAAGTGAACGCGAGCAAAGTCGATGAAGCCCAAGCGACGATCCAGCTCGTTCTTCACATCCTCTTTCACCTTCTGATCCAGACCATCCCACTTGTTCACCACCAGCACCACGGAGCGGCCGGTGTTGAGCACGAAGCCGAGGATGCTCAAATCCTGATCGGTGATGGTCTCCTGAGCGTCGATCACCAGCAGGCAAACGTTGGCATCTTCGATGGCCTTGAGGGTCTTGATGACGGAGAACTTCTCCACCGTCTCGTGTACCTTGCCACGACGGCGCACGCCGGCGGTATCGATGATGACGTACTTCTGCTCGTCACGCTCCATCGGGATGTAGACGGAGTCACGGGTGGTGCCCGGCATGTCATAGACGATGACCCGATCTTCACCCAGCATGCGGTTGGTCAGGGTTGATTTGCCGACGTTGGGGCGACCGACGATGGCGAACTTGATGGGCAGATCGGCGAACGGCGTCTCCTTGGTGTCCTCTTTGGTATCGAGTTCACCAGCAGCCACCATGCGCAGCAGGGCTTCTTCGTCGAAGTCCTCTTCTTCCTCGTCCTGCACCTCTTCGCCACCAGCGGCTTCGACCAGCGTCTCCAGGTGAGGAGCCAGTGCCAGCTCCAGCAGGCTCAATACGCCGCGACCGTGGGCGGCCGCCATCTGGTAGACCTCACCCAGCGCCAGACCGTAAAACTCGGAAACGGCAGAGTCACCGTCGATGCCGTCGGTCTTGTTGGCGACCAGAAACACCTTCTTGTGGGTCTTGCGCAGGTGCTCGGCGATGGCCTGATCCGCAGCAGTCAAACCGGCACGAGCATCCACCATGAACAGCACCACATCGGCTTCTTCGATAGCCAGCAGGGACTGCTCGGCCATCTTCAGCTCGATCCCCTCCTCGGTGCCATCGATACCGCCGGTATCGACCACGATAAATTCCAGCTCGCCCAGCTTCGCCTGGCCATATTTGCGGTCCCGGGTCAGGCCGGGGAAGTCGGCAACCAGGGCATCCCGGGTACGGGTCAGGCGGTTAAACAGGGTGGATTTCCCCACATTGGGGCGGCCCACCAGGGCAACAACAGGAGTCATAAAAGCCTCATTCTCAAGACGACAAAGGCTCCGGGTCCGAAGACCAGGAGCCGGATATTCAAATTAACGGACGATCAAGGACGCTTTAGTGCGTACAGCTTGCCGCCACGGCTCTGCACATACAGGGTGTCACCATCCACAAGCGGGGCGGCATACAGACCACTGCTGTCGAGCTGCTGCATCGCCTTGATGGTACCGTCGGTACGATCAAGCCAGTACAGGTATCCTTCCACATCACCCACCACCACATAGTCACCGAAGATGACAGGTGCAGTGACGGTACGATTCTCCAGCTGGGTGTTGGACCACAGCTCCAGACCATTGCGACGGTCGATGGCAAACAAGTGGCTGCGACTGTCGGTCAGCACGATGGCATTGCCGGTGATAGCGAGATCGCGATAGCCGGAATACTTGCGCTTCCACACCTCGTCGCCGCTCATCAGCTTGCGCGCCATCAACTGGCCATTGTAGGCGATGGCGTAGAGCTCATCACCGGCAATCAGCGGGCTGGCATCGACGTCCACCATGCGGTCAAGTTCGGTAGCACCGCGCGGGTCGGCTACCTTGGATTGACGCACCGGCTGGCCGTTGCTCAGCAGCGCGATGCCAACCTTGCCATCGGCACGGCCATAGATGACGGCGCCATTGGTGATCACCGGGGCACCGGCACTGCGCAGGGTCAGCGGAGGCTGCTCTTCGGAGAGCGTCCACTGCATCTTGCCTTCATCGGTGTCGAGCGCAATCAGACGACCGGAGGTAGTCAGAACCACCACACGGCCATCTTCAACCGCAGGGCTGGCGACCACTTCGCCGGGCACATTGGTCTGCCACAGCACTTCGCCGTTCTCTTCGTTCAGGGCGTAGACCACCCCGTTCTCGGAGCCGAGGAACAGCTTGCCGTAACGGGAGACCAGACCGCCGGAGAGACGAGCGCTGCGCTTGTCGGCGTTGACCGGCAGGTCGGCCAGATCGACAGTCCAGAGACGATCGCCACTGGCACGGTCGAAGGCGGTGACATCGCCATCGCGCGCAGCGGCATAGATGCGCTCATCTTCCACTGCCGGCTTGAGCTGGGAGTAGAAGTCACCGATGCCGTCACCGACGGTGGAAGACCACTCGGTATCGGCACTGAAAGCGGATTCGACCTTGGGCAGCGGTGCCATGGGGTTCAAATCCTCTTCCGAGCTGAACAGGGAGCAGCCCTGCAGGGCGAAGGAGACCGCAGCCCCCAGCGCCACCATTTTGAATAGATTACGCATCCGGTGCCTCACCCGTGGTCATGGCCGGCAGGGCCAGATCGTCCATCTTCAACTTGAGCTCCTGACTGCCCTGCAGGCCGCCGGCATCGGCCGCTGCCTGATAGGCATCGCGAGCCTCCTCAATCTTGCCCTGCTTTTGCAGGATGTCACCGCGCACTTCGGCCACCTGGGCCTTGAAGGCGTCGCTATTGATCTTGCCAAGCTGGGCCAGCGCGTCATCTGCCTTGCCCTGATCGCTCAATACGCGAGCCAGACGCAGTGCAGCGATGGGACGAATGCTCTCGTCACCACTGGTGGCCACCTGGGTCAGCTGCTCGGCAGCCAGATCCAGCTTGCCGGCCTTGACGGCGGCGGCGGCCAGTTGCAGCGCGGCCAGCTCGCCATAGGAGTCGCCCTTGTTGGCGGAGACAAACTGCGCTGCCTGCTCGAAACCGGCGGCATCGCCTTTAGCCAGCTGGGTAATCACCTGGTTGTAGGCATGGGAGGATGCCTCCATGGTCTGTTGCTGGTACTGGTTGTAGTAGCGCCAGCCAAACAGGCCGACCAGACCGATCACGGTACCGGCGATCACCGAAGTCCCGTTCTCTTTCCACCACTCCTTGATAACCTCAACCTGTTGTTCTTCGGTGGTATAAACTTCCACAGCTTACTCTCCTTTGGCTGCCAGCAGGGCAATGGCGGCGTCAACCTTGACGGTCTGTTGCTCGGCCTGACCACGCAGATATTTGATAGTGATCTCCCCGTTTTGCACCTCGGTCTCACCAAGGATCAGGGCGATGGACGCGCCGCTCTTGTCGGCACGCTTGAGTTGTTTCTTGAAGTTGCCGCCGCCGCAGTGGCTCATCAGGCGCAAATCCGGCAGCGCATCACGCAGACGCTCGGCCAGCTGGAAGCCAGCCTGCTCGGTCCCCTCGCCCACCATCGCCAGATAGACATCAACTGCCGGGCGAATGTCGCCGTTGAGCTCAAGGGTCTCCAGCATCAGCACCAGACGCTCCATGCCCATGGCAAAACCGACCGCAGGCGTCGGCTGACCACCCAACTGCTCCACCAGACCGTCATAGCGGCCACCGGCACAGACGGTGCCCTGGGCACCCAAGCTGTTGGTCACCCACTCGAATACGGTGAGGTTGTAATAGTCGAGGCCACGCACCAGACGCTCGTTCACTTCGTACTTGATGCCGGCAGAGTCGAGCAGGCGCTTGAGCCCCTCAAAGTGAGCCAGACTCTCTTCGCCCAGATGGTCGAACAGACGGGGTGCACCGACCAGCACGGCCTGCACTTTCTCGTCCTTGGAGTCGAGCACTCGCAGCGGGTTGCTGTACATGCGGCGCTGGCTCTCTTCGTCCAGCTGATCCTTGTACTGCTCCAGATAGGCAACCAGCGCATCACGGTAAGCGGCACGCTCGGCGCTCTGACCCAAGGTGTTGAGCTGCAGAGTCACATGCTCGCTGATACCGAACAGACGCCACAGGCGGTTGGTCAGCATGATGAGCTCGGCGTCGATATCCGGCCCGTTGATGCCAAACAGCTCGACACCAAACTGGTGGAACTGGCGATAGCGGCCCTTCTGGGGACGCTCGTGACGGAACATGGGGCCCATATACCACATCCGGCGCTCCTGATTGTAGAGCAGGCCGTGTTCGATACCGGCGCGGACGCAGCTGGCAGTCCCTTCCGGACGCAGGCTCAGGCTGTCGCCATTGCGATCTTCAAAGGTGTACATCTCTTTTTCGACCACGTCGGTCACTTCACCGATGGCGCGCTTGAACAGATGGGTCTGCTCGACAATCGGCATGCGCACTTCGCTGTAGCCATAGCTGGCAACGACCTGGCGCAGGATCTGTTCAACCTTCTGCCATACCGGGCTCTGCTCCGGCAGGCAATCATTCATACCGCGAATAGCTTGGATCTGTTTTGCCACGTTGATACTCGAGAAAAAGAGGTAAAATTTGGCCGCATTATAGGGATTTTCACCCCCGAGGTAAAATCAGGGAATCCGCAAGCGGGGTGTAAAATCAGTCACCTGGAAAGAGGGCCACCCGAAGTGGCCCCTGTCCGTTCAATCCTTGTCCACCAGGATCCGGTTAACCGGGTCCAGCATGGCGGCGCGGGCACGAATGCGGCGCTCAAGGGTCGGGATGAGATCCTTGTTGTCGAGCCGGTCAACCCGCTGGCCTCCTTCGTAGAAGGCACTCTTGTTGGCCGCACCGGCAAGACCCAGATCGGAAACCAGCGCTTCGCCCGGCCCGTTCACCACACAGCCGATGATGGAGACATCCATCGGGGTGATGATGTCTTCGAGCCGCTCTTCCAGCGCATTGACAGTGCCAATGACGTCGAACTCCTGACGGGAACAGGAGGGGCAAGCGATGAAATTGATGCCACGAGAGCGGATCCGCAGGGATTTGAGGATGTCGAAACCGACCTTCACTTCCTCTACCGGATCAGCCGCCAGCGAGATGCGCAGGGTGTCGCCGATGCCATCAGCCAGCAGCATGCCAAGACCAATGGAGGACTTCACCGCACCGGCACGGAAACCGCCCGCTTCGGTAATGCCCAGATGGAGCGGCTGCTCAATCTGCTTGGCCAGCAGGCGATAGGCGCCCACGGCGAGGAATACATCGGACGCCTTGACGCTCACCTTGAAGTTCTGGAAATCGAGGCGATCGAGATACTCGACGTGACGCATGGCGGACTCCACCAGTGCCTCCGGGGTCGGCTCGCCATACTTCTCCTGAATATCCTTCTCGAGCGACCCGCCATTGACCCCGATGCGGATCGGGATATTGAGGTCGCGTGCGCAATCGACAACAGAGCGCACACGCTGCTCGTTGCCGATGTTGCCCGGATTGATACGCAGGCAGTCAGCGCCATACTCGGCCACTTTCAGGGCGATGCGATAGTCAAAATGGATATCGGCAACGATGGGGATGCGAGTCTGCTGTTTGATCAGCTTGAACGCTTCCGCTGCTTCCATGGTGGGCACGGAAACCCGGACGATATCGGCACCTACCCGCTCAATCCGCTGGATCTGCTCGACAGTGGCGGCGACATCGGTGGTTTTGGTGTTAGTCATGGTCTGCACCGTAATGGGGGCATCGCCCCCTACCGGTACATTGCCAACCATGATCTGCCGTGATTTACGACGAATAATGGGAGATTCGTGTGCGGACATGACGAACAGATTACTCCTGCGGCAGTGAGAAGCGGGCAGTACGGCCGTTGTTGTAACGGCTCATATCAAAGGATTTGCCCTTGTAGTCGAGCTTGACCGCCATCGGCGCGCCAATGATGAACTTCAGGGGCTCGGCACCTTCCAGTACCAGCTCGTCATTTGCCTTCTTCAGACCGCTGAAGAGAGTCTTGCCCTTGGCATCCTTCACATCCAGCCAGCAGTCGGCGGTAAAGCTCATCTTGAGTTGCGGCGCAGTTGCCGGATCAACCGCAGTCTCTTCAGATTCGGTCGCAGTGGCACCGGAGGCGGCAACATCAGCCACCGTGCTGACGGCGCCGCTGGCGTCGGTCAACGCCACGGCAGCAGAAGCCGGAGCCAGGGTGGCAGCCGCGTCGGAAACAGCAGTAGTCGGGGCAACGATGGTAGCTGCCGCGGCAGAGACATCCTGAGCCGGCGCAGTTGCATCATTGGCCACCGCAACGGTTGCGGTGTCGGCAGTTGGCGCTGCGGTTGTGCTCATTTCGGTCGCGGCCAGCGCCTCATCACCGGCGGAGCGGCGGGTCGTGCTCTGCCACCACCAAGCAACAGAGAGCGCAATCAGCACCAGGATCACCAGCCAGGTCACGACTTTCAGACGGCTATCGCTCGCCTGCTGACGGGAACGGCGCGAGAAGCTCTGCATGTCGATATTGTCGGGCGGGGTCAGCCCCAGCTTGTCGTAGGCGGCAAGAATGGTCTCCTCCGGGATCCCCACCAGCTTGGCGTAGGTGCGCAGATAGCCCCGGATAAAGGTATGAGACGTATGCTTGTCGTATGTATCCGATTCGATAGCGGCAATCAGGGTCAGACGAAGGTGAATGCGGGACGCAACCTGTTCCCGGGTCCAGCCGAGCTGTTCACGGGCGTTGCGCAGCAGCTGGCCTGGGCCCACTGCCTGGATGTCGTCTTGAAAATCGTGTTGCTGTTCAGTAGTCATTGGCTAAATAACGCTTGGCTTGTTGCGAAGTGGGATATTGCCTTACCAGCTCATTCCCGAATTGGTGGAGTAATGCCGGTTTGTCCATTGCCTGTGCCAGCCGCAATCTCAACCAGAGACTGTCCTCGTTCTCGTCTGACACTTCTGTGAAACGGGCGAGGTAGGACTGCACATCAGGCAGCTTGCCATCTTTCATGGAAAGCTCGGCCAAGTCCAGCAATAACCTTGGGTTGCGGGGATTATACCCCAAGGCCAAGCGATAGTACTCGCTTGCTTTATCATTTCTATGATTTTGCTGGGCGCAAAGTGCCGCATTTTCATAGGTATCGGCAATTTTCACGTAACCTGGCTGAATAACAGCCTGGTTGAACGCCTTGTCTGCCTCGTCATAGCGGCCGCGGTCACACAAAAAGGCGCCATAGTTGTTCATTGCGTCAGCATTGGACGGATCCATGGCCAGGGCGTTCTTGTAGCTGGTCTCTGCCGCCTTGAAATCACCGACCTGTTGATAGAAATAGGCGAAGCCGATCTGAACCGCTGGATTGGAGGGGTCATATTTGAGGGCGCGATCAAGATTGAACTTGGCCTGTTCGGCATTGCCCTGCTGCAGATATTGAATACCGAGATCGATGCGGGTCTGGGCCGCAGCCTTCAGATCGGGCCCCGACTCACGCTGGGTGGAATTCTGGCCAGCGTAAGTGGTCTCGGTCACACAACCTGGCAGCGCACTAAGCGCTGCCACTACCATCAATGTACGTGTATCCATTCCCTGTCTATACAATGGCTTAGCAATTAAACCATTTTGACGGAAATCCCATCCTGTTGCATCCGATTTTTGATGGTGCGCTTGGTGCGGTCAATCACGTCGCCCACCAGCTGGCCGCAAGCAGCATCGATATCGTCACCACGGGTCTTGCGAACGATCACAGTGAAACCGTACTCCATCAGCACCTTGGAGAAGCGATCGATACGGCTGTTGCTCGGCTTGCCGTAGGGGTTGCCCGGGAAGGGGTTGAACGGGATCAGGTTGATCTTGCTCGGGGTATCCTTGAGTACCTTGGCCAGCTCGTGGGCATGCTGCATATCGTCATTGATATGATCGAGCAGCACATACTCGACGGTCACCCGGCCGCCGTTGGCATTGGATTTGCCCAGATAGCGACGAACCGCCGCGAGGAAGGCCTCGATGTTGTACTTGTCGTTGATCGGCATGATCTCAGAGCGCAACTTGTCGTTCGGTGCGTGCAGAGAGATGGCCAGCGCCACGTCGATCTGGTCGCCCAGCATGTCGAGCGCCGGCACCACACCGGAGGTGGAGATGGTGACGCGGCGCTTGGAGATGCCAAAGCCGTAGTCATCCATCATCAGGCGCATGGCCGGCACCACGTTGGCGAGGTTGAGCAGCGGCTCACCCATCCCCATCATCACCACGTTGGTGATGGGGCGCTTGCCCCCCACGACACGTGCAGCACGCCACACCTGACCGATGATCTCGGATACTTTCAGGTTGCGGTTGAAACCTTGCTGAGCCGTGGAGCAGAACTTGCACTCCAGCGCACAGCCCACTTGGGAGGAGACGCAGAGGGTCGCACGATCATCTTCCGGGATGTAGACAGTCTCTACTTCCTGATCGCCCACCTGCAGCGCCCACTTGATGGTGCCATCGGAAGATCGCTGCTCGCGGCTGATCTCGGGCGCCTTGATCTCGGCGATCGCCTTCAGGCGCTCCTTGAGCACCTTGTTGACGTTGGTCATCTGATCGAAATCATCACAACCAAAGTGATAGATCCACTTCATGACCTGATCTGCCCGGAACGGCTTCTCGCCCAGTTCGACGAAGAAGGCACGCATGGCATCCCGATCAAGATCCAGCAGGTTGATTTTTGTTTCGCTCATCAATGGCCTCGGTTCAAACACTTCAATCAATTATTGGCTGACGACGTCAGGGGGCGGCATTGTACAAATTATGGGTGCGGCTTTCCACCTGGAGAATAGAGGGATATTGGCAGAACGACCAAAACAACAAAGGGAGCCGAGGCTCCCTTGGGTCATCATCCACGAAAATCAGCCGCGCGGGCAGATCTCGTTGTCAGAGAAGAAGTAAGCAATTTCACGGGCAGCGGAAGCCGGTGCATCGGAGCCGTGCACGGCGTTGCGATCGATGCTCTCGGCGTAGCAGGCACGCAGGGTACCGGCCAGTGCCTCTTTCGGGTTGGTTGCGCCCATGATTTCACGGTTGCGACGGATGGCATCTTCCCCTTCCAGCACCTGTACCATAACGGGGCCGGAAGTCATGAAGCTGACCAGTGCGTCATAAAAAGGCTTGCCCTGATGTTCGGCATAGAAACCGGCTGCCTGCTCGCTGCTCATCCGCAGCATTTTGGATGCCACCACCTTCAAGCCTGCGCTTTCGAAACGGCTATAGATGGCACCGATCAGGTTCTTGCTGACAGCATCCGGCTTGACGATAGAGAAGGTACGTTCGATGGCCATTGATATCTTTCCTTAACTACAGTGTTTTATTGTTAGAATCCATGTTCGCTGGCGATTATACGTAAACAAAAACCGGAAAAACACACAAACAAGCAACTTTTTATTAAAAATCACTCCCCTGCATTCAACATTCATACTCATCTTGACCGGGCTGAGCGGGAAAATATGTGCGCTTGCGCACGATAGTCTCCTTAAGCCAGCAAAACGACATCTTTTGCTCACTATTCAACCATCACTAAAAAGGCACCCGAAGGTGCCTTGTCATGCTTAAAGTACTTCTGCCAGCAGCGTGCGCGCTATGGTACGCATCCCCAGGGTATTGGCCCCTGGTGCCCACAGGCTGTCGCCGTTGTCACTGAAGCAGGCAGCCAGATCGATGTGAAGCCACCCCTCCCCCTCATTGCCGACGAAACGGGAGAGGAAACCCGCAGCATTGGAGGCGCCACCCGGTCCGCCCCCCTTGACCGGACGGCTGTTGGCCGTGTCGGCATAGTGGGAAGGACACTGCTGGCGGTGCCAGGGCTCCAGCGGCAACGGCCAGGCCGGCTCCTGCTCTGCATCGGCATACGCCATGGCCCGGCTCACCAGCCCCTTGTCGAGACCGAACAGGGCGTTGTAACGTCCACCCAGCGCCATCACTGCCGCACCGGTCAGGGTTGCGGCATCGATGATCAGCGGTGCACCGGACTCGCTAGCCAGCTGCAGGCCGTCCGCCAGCACCAGCCGCCCCTCGGCATCGGTGTTGACGATCTCGACCGTGGTGCCGTTCTTGTAGGTGAGGATGTCCCCCAACTTGTAGGCGTGGCCGGAGACCAGGTTCTCGGCGCAGCAGAGGATGAGCTTCACCCGCTTGTCGAGCCCGCGCAGCATGGCCAGCGCCAATGCGCCGGTCACAATGGCGGCGCCGCCCATGTCACACTTCATGGTGAGCATCCCCTCGGAGCTCTTC
The DNA here is from genome assembly GCF_019048745.1 of Aeromonas sp. FDAARGOS 1410. Lineage (NCBI taxonomy): Bacteria > Pseudomonadati > Pseudomonadota > Gammaproteobacteria > Aeromonadales > Aeromonadaceae > Aeromonas > Aeromonas sp. FDAARGOS 1410. Next base: position 3,171,655 of record NZ_CP077401.1, read on the forward strand.
ATGGAGTAGCCACCGGAGTCAAAGGTGATCCCCTTGCCTACCAGAGCCGCTGCCACCGGCGCTTTGGGATCCCGCCCCGGATTGAAGTCGAGCTCCAGCAGCACCGGCTCGCGCTCGCTGCCGCGGCCCACCTGATAGAGGCCGACCCAGCCAGCCTGTTGTAGCGCTTCCCCCTTGAGAATGCGGTGGCTCACCTTGTCCGGTGCCAGCTCGGTAATAAAGGAGGCGGCTTCAACCGCCAGCTCCAGCGGCCCCAGCTGCTCCGGCGTGGCATTGGTCATCTCCCGCACCCAGCGGCCACAGAGCCAGCGTGCTTCCAGCTCCTCTCTGTCCTCTTCCGAGGACATGGCCCACTGCAGCTGCACCTCGGCCTTGGGGGTTTGCAAGCCCTGGGCAAAGGCCCACTGCTGTTCGCGCTCCCAGTGGCCAGCCAGAGACACCTTCTGGATTCCCTGCTGGCAGAGACGACGCGCCGCTTGCTGAATATCCAGCAAGGCATTGGTCGTTGTCAGATGGATCACCATGCCATCGGCGCGGTGCGAGAGCAGCGCCCCCTCCCCCCACTCGGCAGGGGCCAATTCCCGGCTCAACCAGACGTTCATGCGCTCACCTCCTGCAGCCAGCGGGCGATAGTACGCAGGCCATGGCCCTTGGCACCGGTTGCCCACAGATCGTTACCCGCTTTCTGGTAAGAAGCGGCCAGATCCAGGTGTACCCACCCCTTGCCCTCATCGCGCACAAAGCGGGAGAGGAAGGCAGCTGCCGTAGTGGCACCAGCTGTCCCTTCAGCTGAAGCAACGTTGCCCAGATCGGCAAAGGCCGAGGTGAGCTGGCCGGCATGCCAGGGCTCCAGCGGCAGCGCCCAGGCCTGCTCGTTTTCCGCTTTGGCGGCGGCCAGTGTGCGAGCCTGCTCGGCTTCATCGAGGGCAAACACCGCATTGTAGTCGCGGCCCAGCGCCATCTTGGCCGCACCGGTCAGAGTGGCGGCATCGAGGATATAGGCCGCGCCACTGTCGGAGGCTGCCATCAAACCATCGGCCAGCACCAGACGCCCTTCGGCATCGGTATTCTGGATCTCGACCGAAATGCCGTTCTTGTAGGTGAGGATGTCGCCCAGCTTGAATGCGTGGCCCGAGACCAGGTTCTCGGCGCAGCAGAGGATCAACTTCACCCGCTGGTTCAGACCGCGCCTGATGGCCAGCGCCAGCGCACCGGTCACCATGGCGGCACCGCCCATATCGGACTTCATCGGCAGCATGTTGTCAGAGGACTTCATGGAGTAGCCACCGGAGTCAAAAGTGATCCCCTTGCCCACCAGCACCGCCACCACGGGCGCATTGCGATCACCAGTCGGGTTGTAGTCAAGCTCCAGCAGCACAGGCTCGCGCTCGCTGCCACGGCCCACCGACCAGATCCCGATATGGCCAGACTCGCGCAGCGCTTCACCGGCCGTGATGCGGGCGGTCACCTTGTCGCCAGCCAGACCGCGGATCAGCAGCAGCGCCGACTCCGCCAGACTCATGGGGTAGATCTCCTCCGGGGTGCCATTGGTGATCTCGCGCACCCAGCGGGTCGCCTTGAGCAAGCCATCCAGCTCGCGGGCATCCGCGTCGCTCTGCTGGCCGAAATCCAGTTCACGGGCTCCCTTGGCGGCGTAGAAACCCTGAGCGAACGCGTAGCGACGCTCCAGATCCCAGCCTTCACCGACCAGCGCAACCCGCTTGATCCCGCTCGACTCGAGACGACGGGCAGCACGCTGCACAGCGCGCAGCACCTCTTTCTCAACAGAGAGAGCGCCGAGGTGAATAGTGGCTTCATCGCCATTGAAACTGAGCAGGGCACCCTCGCCCCAGTGAGCGGCCGCAGCCTGGGTGGACAACCCTACCTTCATCATGTCAGCCATCTTCTCTTGCTTCCTTTTTTACTGGCACTGTTTTAATGCGCAAACAGGTAAGAACGAATACAAAAAAGGCCGTGCCCCAAAGGGGTCACGGCCTTCACCATATCACTGAAGCACCGATGGATGCTGCACGTGCAATTCACTTGTGTGTAATTAATGGCGTTCAGAGGCGAGGTTCAGGGTGTACTTGGGCAGCTCCACCACCAGATCCTCATCAGCCAGTTTGGCCTGGCAGCTGAGGCGGGATTCCGGCTCCAGCCCCCACGCCTTGTCCAGCATGTCGTCTTCCAGCTCGTCGCTCGGCTCTAGGGAGTCAAAGCCTTCACGCACCACACAGTGGCAGGTGGTGCAGGCACAGGACTTCTCGCAGGCATGCTCAATCTCGATGCCGTTGCGCAGCGCCACATCCAGAATGGTCTCGCCGCTCTCCCCTTCGAGGGCAGCGCCATCCGGACAGAGCACGGGATGAGGAAGAATGATCAGTTTTGGCATATTACACCTTGTTGACGTTTTGTCCGGTCAGCACCTTGCGAATGGAAGCATCCATCCGGCGGGCTGCAAACTCGCCACTGGCAGCATCCGCCGCCTCGATGGCCTCTTTGATTTGGTTGGTACTCCCCGCCTGACGCATGGCCAGCAGATGGGCGATGGCGGCATCAATCTCGGCGCGCTCTGCCGCATTGAGCAGTGCATCGCCATCAGCAGCCAGCGCGGCATTCAGGCTCTCGACCACCCGGTCGGCCTCGACCTGCTGCTCTGCCAGCATGCGGGCATCCATATCCTGCTGGGCATTCTCGATGGAGGCGCTCAGCATGTTGAGGATATCCTCCTCTGCCAGCCCGTAAGAGGGCTTGACCTGGATCTCGGCCTGCACGCCGGAGGATTTCTCCATGGCGCTGACCGATAGCAGACCATCCGCATCCACCTGGAAAGTGACTCGAATATGGGCGGCACCGGCGGCCATCGGCGGAATGCCGGTCAGGGTAAAACGGGCCAAAGATCGGCAATCCGCCACCAGCTCGCGCTCACCCTGCACCACGTGGATGGCCATCGCAGTCTGACCATCCTTGAAGGTGGTGAACTCCTGAGCGCGGGCCACCGGTATGGTGGTATTGCGCGGGATCACCTTCTCGGCGAGCCCCCCCATGGTCTCAAGACCCAGGGAGAGCGGGATGACGTCCAGCAGCAGCATCTCGGCATCTGGCTTGTTGCCCACCAGAATATCAGCCTGAACGGCAGCGCCGATGGCCACAACCTTGTCGGGATCGATACTGGTGAGCGGCGTGCGACCAAAGAACTCGCCCACCATCTCGCGCACCAGCGGCACCCGGGTGGAGCCTCCCACCATCACCACCTCTAGCACTTCCACCTGCTCGAGACCCGCATCGCGCAGGGCGCGGCGGCAAGCCAGCAGAGTGCGTTTCACCAGCGGCGCGATGAGCTCATCAAACTGGCTGCGGCTCACCGAGCCCTGCCAGCCGGCAAAGGTGCAGGAAACGCTGTCGGAATCGGTCAGACCGTGTTTGACGGCGGCAGCCACATCCAGCAGCTCACGCTGCAGACGGGCATCCAGCTCGCCGGTCAAACCGGCTTGTTCCTTGATCCAGTCAGCCAGCAGGTGATCGAAATCATCGCCACCGAGGGCGGAATCACCGCCGGTTGCCATCACTTCGAATACACCGCGGTGCAGACGCAAAATAGAGATATCGAAGGTGCCGCCGCCCAGGTCATAGACCGCAATAACCCCTTCCTGACCGGAGTCGAGGCCATAGGCGATGGCTGCGGCGGTCGGCTCGTTGAGCAGACGCAGCACATGCAGACCGGCCAGACGGGCCGCATCCTTGGTGCCCTGACGCTGGGCATCATCAAAATAGGCGGGCACTGTGATGACCACACCATCGAGATCGCCACCCAGGGTCTGGGCGCCGCGCTCGGCCAATTTTTTGAGGATCTCGGCCGAGACTTGCACCGGGTTGACCAGCCCCTGACGGGTCTGCAACTGCGGCATGCCGTTGTCGGCTGCCACGAATTGATAAGGCTGCTGGCGGGTATCAATATCGGCCAGCGCCTTGCCCATCATCCGTTTGACCGAGACGATGGTATTGTGCGGGTCGAGCGCCGCTTCACGCTTGGCATCGAAGCCCACCCGGATTGCATCCGCCTGATAGTGAACGACAGAGGGGAGCAGGTCGCGCCCCTGTTCATCACTGAGCGTGGCGGCCTGACCGCTGCGCACTGCAGCGACGAGAGAATTGGTGGTACCGAGATCGATGCCGACGGCACGCTTGTGCTGATGGGGTACAGCGCTCTGGCCGGGTTCGGCGATTTGCAGTAATGCCATGGGTAATGAGACTTCCAGCGTTAAAGGATCAAGACTCGAGGAGCGAGTCTTCGAATCGTTCCAGCTCTTCGAGGAGCTTGTCGACAAACTTGAGTTTGCGAACGCAGTCGGCGGCGACAGGATCGTTGCCAGTGGCAAGCGAGTCGGTCAGCTGCTGCATCAACAGCTGGTGATCATGCCTGATCTCGCTGCGAAAATCCTTGATGGCGCGCTCAGGGTCAGCGTCACCTTTCAGATCGGCCAGACGCTCGCGCCATTCAAGCTGCTGCATCAGAAAAGCCGTGTCTTGCAGGGTCTGCTGTTCGCCACGAATATCGGTGCCACGCAGAGAGAGCAGATATTCGGCACGGCGCAGCGGCGCCTTGAGGGTGGTGAATGCGTCGTTGATCTGGGCGGCACGCTGTACCGCTGCCAGCTGCTCCCGCTCGGGAGCAGTGGCGAAACGATCGGGATGAAACTGGGTCTGCAGCTGACGGTAGGTGTCGGCCAGCTGCCGGGTATCGAGCTCGAAGCCTTCAACCAGCCCAAACAGCTCGAAATGGTTCATGCAATCCTCTTAGACACTGAAGCTTTCGCCACAACCACACTCGCCTTTGGCGTTGGGGTTGTTGAATTTGAAGCCCTCGTTGAGCCCCTCTTTGACGAAATCCAGCTCGGTGCCATCCAGATGGATGAGGCTCTTGGCATCGACAATAATCTTGACGCCCTGCTGCTCGAATACCTGATCTTCTCCGGTAAGCTCATCGACAAACTCGAGCACATAGGCAAGGCCCGAGCAGCCGGTGGTCTTGACGCCGAGGCGCAGGCCAATGCCCTTGCCCCGGTTGGTCAGAAAAGAGGAAACCCGTGCCGCGGCGGCATCTGTCATGGTAATAGCCATACTGCTCTCCGGCGCTTAGAGACCTTTCTTCTGCTTGTAATCGGCGATGGCGGCCTTGATGGCATCCTCGGCCAGAATGGAGCAGTGGATCTTCACCGGCGGCAGAGCCAGCTCTTCGGCGATATCGGTGTTCTTGATGCCGGCCGCTTCGTCCAGGGTCTTGCCCTTGACCCATTCGGTCACCAGGGAGCTGGAGGCGATGGCAGAGCCGCAACCATAGGTTTTGAACTTGGCATCTTCTATGATGCCCTCTTCACTGATCTTCAGCTGCAGCTTCATCACGTCGCCACAGGCAGGTGCCCCCACCATGCCGGTTGCAACGCTGGGATCATTCTTGTCAAAACCACCGACGTTGCGCGGATTTTCGTAGTGGTCGATTACTTTTTCACTGTAAGCCATATCTAACTCCTGCTAATTCTGTTGCTCACTGAAGTGATCAGTGATGAGCCCATTCGACCGTGTTCAGATCAACGCCATCCTTGTACATCTCCCACAGCGGAGACATCTCGCGCAGACGACCGATAGAGTCACGAATGAGCTTGACCGCGTAGTCAATCTCTTCTTCGGTGGTGAAGCGACCGATGCTGAAACGGATGGAGCTGTGAGCCAGCTCGTCGTTCAGACCCAGCGCACGCAGCACGTAGGAGGGTTCCAGGCTGGCAGAGGTACAGGCAGAACCGGAAGAGACCGCCAGATCCTTAAGCGCCATGATGAGGGATTCCCCTTCCACATAGGCGAAGCTGACGTTGAGGTTGCCGGAAACACGCTGCTCCAGATCACCGTTGAGGTAGACGGCTTCGATATCTTTCAGGCCATCCCACAGACGCTGACGCAGGGTCATCACGCGCTCGTGCTCGCTTGCCATCTCTTCCTTGGCGATACGGAAGGCTTCACCCATGCCAACGATCTGGTGAGTCGGCAGGGTGCCGGAACGCATGCCGCGCTCGTGACCGCCGCCGTGCATCTGGGCTTCGATACGCACGCGCGGCTTGCGGCGTACGTAGAGCGCACCGATCCCTTTCGGACCGTAGATCTTGTGGGCGGAGAGAGAGAGCAGGTCAATCTTCATCGCTTCAACATCGATCTCGACTTTGCCCACGCTCTGGGCGGCATCGACGTGCAGCAGGATCTTGCGGGAGCGGCACAGTTCACCCAGCCCTTTGATGTCCTGGATCACGCCGATCTCGTTGTTCACGTGCATCATGCTGACCAAAATGGTGTCGTCACGCATGGCGTTCTCGATCATCTCGAGGGTAAAGAGACCGTTTGGCATCGGCTCGAGATAGGTCACCTCGAAGCCTTCACGCTCCAGCTGACGGCAGGTGTCGAGCACCGCTTTGTGTTCGGTCTTGGAGGTGATGATGTGCTTGCCTTTGCTGGCATAAAAGTGGGCAACACCCTTGATTGCCAGGTTGTCAGACTCGGTTGCACCGGAGGTGAAGACGATCTCGCGCGGGTCAGCACCGATAAGCTCTGCCACTTGATTACGGGCCAGATCTACCGCCTCTTCGGCCTGCCAGCCGAAACGGTGAGAACGGGAAGCCGGATTGCCAAACAGGCCATCCATGGTGAGACACTGCATCATTTTTTCTGCGACACGCGGGTCCACCGGACAGGTTGCCGAATAATCAAGGTAAATAGGCAGTTTCATGTTTTTCTCCGTCACAGTTCGGGTCATACAGAATCCCGCTGTGGAAAGCACGTTTATAGTTGGACTTTCAAGCTCACATCGCCGTGTTCTGCCCGTTCAATCAGGGACAACACGCTTTTCATCTGTTCATCTTGCTTGCCGGCAATCCGGCGTACATCGGCCTGGCGAACCAGTTCGGCCAGGGTGATCTCGCCGAGGAAACTGGAGATCCGCTCGCTCAGATCACGCCACAGGGAGTGAGTCAGGCACTGGGTACCACCATGACAGCCCCCTTTGCCGAGGCACTTGGTGGCATCTACCGACTCGTCAACCGCGGTGATAACCTGGCCGACCGAAATCTCGTCAGGGGCCAACCCTAGGCGATAACCGCCACCGGGGCCGCGCACGCTGCTCACCAAGCCATGTTTGCGCAGGCGGGCAAACAGCTGCTCGAGATAGGACAAGGAGATGCCCTGGCGCTCGGAAATATCGGCGAGGGGAACAGGCCCCTGCTCTGCATGCAGCGCCACGTCGAGCATGGCGGTTACAGCGTAACGTCCTTTTGAAGTCAGTCTCATGTGCCTTACCGTCTTGCGAACCAATTCAATGGGCACATGGTCACATACCCGACCAAATCAGTCAAGTATATGGTTGAGTAATCCAGTCGGGTTTATCCCTGCGGTCTCGTCTTTTGCACCGAGGTAAGAATGCCCCGCAGAATATTGAGCTCAACCGACTCCGGACGAGCCCGGTTGAACAGGCGGCGCAGCTTGTTCATCACCTGCCCCGGATGATCATCGGTGATGAAACCGGTCTTGAGCAGCGTCTGCTCCAGATGCTGGTAAAACCCCTCCAGCTGTTCGGCACTGGGGTAATCCTGAGCCATATCTTCAGCAACCTCTTCCTGACCCTGCAACCAGTGCATCCGCACTTCGTAACAGAGGGTCTGTACCGCCATGGCCAGGTTAAGGGAGCTGTATTCGGGATTGGCCGGAATGGCCACATGGTAGTGGCACTTCTGCAGTTCATCGTTGGTCAGGCCGGTCCGCTCGCGACCAAAAACCAGCGCAACAGGATGCTTCATCCCTTCGGCTACCGCCATCTTGCCCGCTTCGCGGGGATCGAGCATAGGCCAGCTCAGGGTGCGGGAGCGCGCGCTGGTGCCAATCACCAGACCACAGTCAGCGATGGCTTCATCGAGGGTCGGGACGATACGGGCATTGGCCAGAATATCGCTGGCACCTGCAGCAAGGGCGTTGGCGTTGCCATCCGGCAAAGCTTGCGGATCAACCAGTACCATTTGGGTGAGCCCCATGGTCTTCATGGCGCGCGCCGCAGAACCCATGTTGCCGGTATGAGAGGTATTTACCAAAACGATACGAATCTGATCCAACATGCCCTATCAATCTTCAGTCAAAAATGGCGCGCAATTATAACATAAGAGAGCGCTATTTTGGCACCGTTAAAGGCATCCCATTTCAGAACAAAAGCGGGCGTTGGTATAACAAACCGGCATGAGGCAAAGAGGAGGAAAAACTAGACTTAATGGATATGTAGAATTGTTCACGGGAGAGATCCAGCTATGCTTCCTCCGTTTATCTACGAGAAATTGCCCAGCCTCTATCTGCTGGCGGCCACTGCCATTATCACCCTTGGTAACCAGCCCCTGCTCTGGTTTGCGGGTGCACTTTTGTATATCGCTGGAGCGGTTACCTGGATGATGCGCTCCAGCTACCGGCGCACCGACCTCATCATCTTTCCAGCCAAACGCTGGCTGCAACCGGAATGGCTTTATGAAGCCCAGCCCTTTGTCTGGCTCGCGCTGGGAATGGCCATTGCACAGCTGCCTGCGCCACAAGCCCTGCTGGCACTGGTGCCTTGTCTGTGGGCTTGTCACTGCCTTTGGGCACGGCACCATTACCGCCGCCATGCCCACGGCGTGACGATTCACTTACGACGGGATCCCGCCCGCCGCCGTCTGAACCGGAGTCTGCGCTGATCCGGTTCGAGCCTGCTCGATAAAGGTGGCCAGATCCATCAGGGGGTACTTCATCAGCACCGGCAGCCCATCGATGTCCAGGCTGTCCATCAGGTTTTTCACTTCCAGTCCCAACTCGGTATCCCCTTCAATCTTCAGCTTGCGCTGGAAGAAGAGCGCGTCCGGATCCTCCTTGCGACCGGCAATCAGGATCAGATCGTTGGCGGTGCCGCTAAAACAGACATCGGCCTGTTCGCAGCTTTTTGCCACGACCAGTTGACCGCTCTGCTCGCTGATATACCAGCAGAGCTCCAGATCGGTGACCTCTACTTTCAGCCACTTGTCTGTCAGGAACTCGAAATCGCCATCCGCGATGGCCTCCTTGAATACCCGTGCCAGCAAACTCTCCATCAGCTGCTTTTGCAGATTGAAGGGAACCAGCTTGAGCGGATGACGCAAGAGACGGGGCGCCTGCTCGACCAGGCGACGTTGCAGTTGTTGAAACACAATGGACTCCTTTGTTTTGCGCATTCAAGCACAGGGATGCCGGCAAGATCCTGTTGGAAATCAAACTTGTGCAGAGTTGGGTTGATCAGGGAAAGCCACACAAAGCTGCCTCAGGTCAAAAAGCCAAGGGGCTGTGGTGCATACAATCAGGGCTCGTTTGCCCTTCATATGCACTCTCGGAGCGTACCAATGGAATTACTCTGTCCGGCAGGCAGTTTGCCGGCACTGAAAACCGCCGTGGATAACGGGGCCGATGCCGTTTATATCGGTTTCAAGGATGACACCAATGCCCGCCACTTTGCCGGTCTCAACTTTACCGACAGCAAGCTGGAGAAGGCGGTAGATTATGTGCATCAACATGATCGCAAACTTCATATCGCCATCAATACCTTCGCCCATCCTGGTGCCGATGCCCGCTGGAAGCAGGCGGTCGACCGCGGGGTGGCTCTTGGTGCCGATGCTCTCATCATTGCAGACCTTGCCGTGCTCGATTATGCCAGCCGCCGTTATCCCGACATGGAGCTGCATGTCTCGGTGCAGGCCAGCGCCACCAATGCTGCCGCCATCCGCTTCTATCAGCAGCAGTTCAATGTCAAACGGGTGGTGCTGCCACGGGTGCTCTCCATGCATCAGGTGAAACAGCTGGCTCGCGAGACCGATGTCGGCCTTGAAGTCTTTGCCTTTGGCAGTCTCTGCATCATGGCCGAGGGGCGCTGCTACCTCTCCTCCTACATGACGGGCGAGAGCCCCAATACCGTCGGTGCCTGCTCGCCGGCCAAATTCGTGCGCTGGGAAGAGACCCCGAATGGCCTCGAATCACGGCTCAACGAGGTGCTGATCGACCGCTATGGCCCCGGTGAGAATGCCGGCTACCCGACCCTGTGCAAGGGGCGTTTCGAAGTGGATGGCCAGACCTACCACGCGCTGGAGGAGCCCACCAGTCTCAATACCCTGGGTCTCTTGCCCGAGCTGTTCCAGACCGGTATCCAGTCGGTCAAGATCGAGGGTCGTCAGCGCAGCCCTGCCTACGTGGAGCAAGTAACTCGGGTCTGGCGCGCCGCCATCGACGCCTATCAGGCCAATCCCGAGGCCTATCAGGTCAAAGCCGAATGGGATGCCCAGCTCGCCCGTGTTTCCGAAGGTAGCCAGACTACCCTTGGCGCCTATCATCGTCAGTGGCAATAAGGAGCCCCTATCCATGAACTTCTCTCTCGGGCCCCTGCTCTTCTACTGGCCCAAAGCCGATACCGAGGCCTTTTACCGCGCCGCAGCCCAAAGCGAAGCAGATATCGTCTATCTCGGGGAAACCGTCTGCAGCAAGCGACGCGAACTGAAAGTCGATGACTGGATCTCCCTCGCCCGCGAAGTGGCGAGCTCCGGCAAACAGGTGGTGCTCTCGACGCTGGCGCTCATCTCTGCCCCCTCCGAGCTGAAAGAGGTGAAACGGCTGGTCGACAACGGCGATCTGATGGTCGAAGCCAACGATCTGGGCACAGTCCAGCTTGCCCATGAAGCGAACCTTCCATTTGTCTGTGGCCCGGCCATCAACGCCTACAACGCCGATGTATTGCGCATGCTGATCAAGCAGGGGATGAAGCGCTGGGTCATGCCGGTGGAGCTTTCACGGGACTGGCTGGTACAGCTTGAGCAGGATCTGGGGGCGACGCGCCAGCAGTTCGAAGTGGAAGTGTTCGCCTACGGCCACCTGCCGCTCGCCTACTCGGCACGCTGCTTTACCGCCCGCTCTCTCGATAAGCCGAAAGACAACTGCGAACTCGCCTGCATCAACTACCCCACCGGACGGCTGGCCAACAGCCGCGAGGGGCAACGCGTCTTCAACCTCAACGGTATCCAGACCCAGTCCGGTTACTGCTACAACCTGGGTAACGATCTGGCCGGGATGGCAGGTCTGGTGGATGTGGTGCGCCTCTCCCCCCAAGGAATGGAAACCCTCGAAATGCTGGCTCGCTTCAAGGCCAACCAGCAGGGTGATGCGCCTATCCCCCTGCACAAAGGGAGTGAGTGCAACGGCTACTGGCGCCAGATCCCCGGCATGAGCCTGGTGGAGTAAACGCAAACCACGCAAAAACAAAAAGGCCTCGCAATGAGGCCTTTTTTACACTTTCACGCTCCCTCAGGAGGGGCGGTCGCTCTTGCTCTGGCCACTCTGGGCGCCGGGAGGCAGCGGCTTGCGAGCCATCAACTCCAGCTCCAGCAAGGCATAGCGATGCTCGATGAAGTCGTAGACGTTGTTGGAAAGCGCCAGCTTGAAGTAGCTGATCGCCTCCTTGCGGTTGCCCCGACCCAGCTCGTACTTACCCAGATAGAAGTAGGTTTCGCACAGGCGCTCGGCGAGCTCCCGGTTATCCTTCACCCCTTTGACCACGTTGCCCATCAACTCGGTGGCATTCATCTCGCCGGTGTAGAGACGAACCAGATCCCAGTTCCAGGCGTCGTCATCGTACTTGTTGAGACGCTCGCGCATCCGGCTCATAGCCGCTGCCGGATCGAGTTTCTGCTCGGCCAGATAGAGCCAGATCACCCGGTAAGGGTCTTCCGGCTGCGCCTCATAGAAGCGTTTCATATCGGCGGCAGCCAGCTCGGGACGATTGCCGTAGTAGAGCGCAATGCCACGGTTCAGGTAGGCATAGTCGTAATCGGGCGCCAGTTCGAGCGCCGAATCGAATGCCTCGTAGGCTTCGTCATAATTCTGCTGCTGCACCAGATAGACGCCGATGAAGTTGTAGGCTTCGGCGAAATCGGGCTTCTCCCGCAAGGCACGGTTGAAATCGAGCCGCGCAAGGGAGCGCAAACCAACGCGATCAAAGACCACTGCACGCTCATAGAACAGCTCGGCACGCTGCTCCGTGGTCAACTCCATCTCGCTGAGCATCTGCCCGAGTCGAGCTAGCGCCAGCTCGCTCTGGTAGGAGACCTGCAAAGGGGTCGCCAACACCAGAGATGCAGGCTGCGGCTTGGGAACCTGAGGGGCATTAACCTGACTGCTACTGCTGCAACCCCACATAGGGAGCAGCAACAGGATACCGAGGAGGTATCCAATCCCTTTCCTGACGTTCAATGAACACTCCGACGCTTACGCTTGACCCCGCATATGGTAAAGGTCAACCGTCGCTTTGTCATGTAGCTCAGCCTATCTCTCTCAAATAAATCAGGATTCGACAGGGTATCCGGCCTCCAGCCAGCCGCGAAAACCACCATCGACGCTGATCACCTTGCGATAACCCATCTGTTGCAGATTGTCTGCCGCCAGAATGGAGCGAAAACCGCCGCCACAGTAGAGGTAAAGCTCGGTATCGACATCGGGAAAACGGGTCTCGATATCACGCTCAATCACGCCACGGCCCAGATAGAGGGCGCCGGGCAGATGGCCTTTGGCCCACTCGCTCTCTTCCCGCACATCGATCAGATGAAAAGCGCGCCCCTCATCCTGCCAGCGCTTGATCTGGTGGACATCGGTCTCGGCTACGCGGGAGCGGATCCCTTCTACCAGCGCCAGAAAACGGGGATTGTGTTGCATGGCAAGCTCCTTTTGTTGAAATCATCTGCGTCAGCATACGACAACAGCGAAAAAGAAAAGAGCGCCTTGCAGCGCTCTTTCGTGGTTTACGGCAGGATTTCCTGTTGATCCGCACCCTCTTTCTCTACCTGGGTTGGCAGCATGTGCTCGCGCTTGACGCCGAGGAACATGGCAAACGCACTCGCCACATAGATGGAGGAGTAGGTACCGAAGGCCACACCGATCACCATGGCCACGGCAAAACCGTGGATCAGCGCGCCGCCCTTGAGCAGCAGCGCCAGCACCACCACGAAGGTGAGGCCGGAGGTGATGATGGTACGGCTCAGGGTCTCGGTCATGGAGAGATCCAGGATGTAGTCGGTATCCCCTTTGCGCACCTTGCGGAAGTTCTCCCGCAAGCGGTCGAACACCACGATGGTATCGTTCAGGGAGTAACCCACCAGGGTCATCAATGCCGCCAGTACGGTCAGGTCGAACTCGTACTGGAAGTAGGCAAAGACACCGAGGGTGATCACCACGTCGTGCACCAGCGAGAGGATGCCGCCCATGGCCAGACGCCATTCAAAGCGCACCGCCACGTAGATCAGGATACAGATGATGGAAGCCAGCATGGCCAGAGCACCATCGGTCGCCAGCTCGTCACCCACGGAGGGACCGACGAACTCGACGCGCTTGAGCACGGCACCGGGATCCAGCAGCTTGGCAGCAGCCAGCACCTCGTTACCCTGCTCCTCGACCTTGACACCCTCTTTCGGGGTCAGGCGGAACAGCACATCACGGCTGGAGCCGAAGTGTTGCAGGCTCGCCCCTTCAATCTTCTGCTCTTCCAGCACCTGGTGCATCTTGTCCAGGCTCACCGACTGCTGGAACCCCACTTCGATGGTGGTCCCACCGGTGAAGTCCAGACCCCAGTTCAGGCCCCGATCAAACAGAAAGAAGAGGGCGATCACCATCAGCACGGAAGAGAAGACCACACCCGTTTTGGCATAGCGCATAAACGGGATCGGTTTTTCAAAATGTAGAATCTGAAACATCTCTCTATCCTCAGATGGGCAACTTGTCGATGCGCCGTCCACCCCAGGCCAGGTTGATAATGGCGCGGGAGACCGTGATGGCAGTAAACATGGAGGCGGTCAGACCGATGCCCAGCGTCAGGGCAAAGCCCTTGATGGCGCCAGTACCGATACCGAACAGGATCACACAGGTGATGAGCGAGGTGACGTTGGAGTCGGCGATGGTCGAGAATGCCCGATCAAAGCCCAGATGGATGGCTTGCTGAACCCCGCGGCCGTTGCGGATCTCTTCACGAATACGCTCGTAGATCAGCACGTTGGCATCCACCGCCATACCGAGCGTCAGCACGATACCGGCGATGCCTGGCAGGGTCATGGTGGCCCCCGGGATCATCGACATGATACCGACGATCAGCACCAGGTTCATACAGAGCGCCAGGTTGGCAACCCAGCCGAACGCACGGTAGTAGATCCCCATGAACAGCACGATCACCAGCATGGCCCAGCCGATGGCTTGCATACCGCTGTCGATGTTCTGCTGACCCAGGCTCGGGCCAATGGTGCGCTCTTCCACGATCTGGATCGGGGCGATCAGGGCACCGGCACGCAGCAGCAGCGCCAGGTTGTGGGCTTCGTTGGCGTTGTCGATACCTGTGATGCGGAACTGGCTGCCAAGGCGCGACTGGATGGTGGCGACGTTGATCACCTCCTCCTGCTTGCGGAACTTGCGCTTGCCATCCGGACCAGGCTGACCAACCGGCTTGTACTCGATAAAGACGGTCGCCATCCCTTTACCCACGTTGTCCTTGGTAAAGTTGGCCATCTTGTTGCCACCCTGGCCATCAAGCTTGATGTTGACCTGGGGACGGCTGTACTCGTCGAAACCGGACTGGGCACCCACGATGTGGTCACCGGTCAGGATCACCCGCTTTTGCAGCACGACAGGACGACCATTGCGATCGTTGTAGACCTTGGAGCTCGGCGGTACGCGACCGTCGGCCGCAGCCTGAATGTCGGCCGTCTCATCGACCATGTGGAACTCCAGGGTCGCGGTCGCACCGAGGATCTCCTTGGCACGGGCGGTATCCTGGATACCGGGCAGCTCAACCACAATGCGCTCGGCGCCTTGCTGTTGTACCAACGGCTCGGCGACACCCAGCTCGTTGACCCGGTTACGGATGATGGTGATGTTCTGCTCGAGGGCGTACTTCTTCACTTCCTTGATCTTCGCTTCGCTCAGACCGGCCATCAGGATGAATTCATCCCCTTTCTGCTCGGTGGTGAAGGTCAAATCAGGGTTCTGGCGACGCAGATGGGTGACAGCACGCTCTTGATCCGCTTCGTCACGAAATACCACCTGTACCTTGTCACCGACCCGGCGCACGCCGGAGTAACGGATCTTCTGGGTACGCAGCTCGGAGCGGAAATCCTGCACCATCTGCTCTTGCTGCTTGGTCAGCGCCTCGGCCATGTCCACTTCCATCAGGAAGTGCACACCACCGCGCAGGTCCAGACCCAGTTTGAGCGGGTTGGCACCAATGGCTTCGAGCCAGGCAGGAGTAGAGGGGGCAAGGTTGAGAGCGGTAATGAAGTTGTCACCCAGCTTGTTGGCGACGATATCGCGCGCCTTGAGCTGATCTTCGGTGTTCTTGAAACGGATCAGGATCAGACCGTGCTCGAACGCAGCATGTTTGACCGGGATCTTGGCCTCATCGAGACTCTCTTTCACCAGGTCAAGGGTATCTAGCTTGACTTCGGCACCACGGCTGGCAGAAACCTGCAAGGCCGGGTCTTCGCCGTAAAGATTGGGGGCTGCATATAGAAAACCGATGGCGATCACTACGATCACCATCAGGTATTTCCACAGCGGATAGCGATTCAACACGCTGTGCTCCTTGGGAGATTAAAGGGACTGGATAGAACCCTTGGGCAGAACGGCAGAAACGAAGTCCTTTTTGATGGTGACTTGAGTCTGGTCGTTCAGGGCGATCACCAGGTAATCGCTGTCGGCAGCCACTTTGGCAATCTTGCCAACCAGACCACCGGAGGTGAGCACTTCGTCACCCTTGGAGAGAGAGGTCATCAGATTGCGATGATCTTTGGCGCGCTTGGCCTGGGGACGGTAGATCATGAAGTAGAAGATGAGACCGAATACGGCCAGCATGATGATCATTTCCATGCCACCACCCTGTGCCGCCGGAGCTGCGCCTTCTGCATACGCCTTGGAGATAATGCTCATTTAACAACCTCTTATTGATGTAGATTTGAAAACTAGCTTATAAATTATTGTTATTTAACGTCATTTACAGCTAACGGAGGCACGGGCTTCCCTTGCCGACGGTAAAACTCTGTTACAAAGTCGTCTAATTTACCCTGCTCGATCGCGTCCCGCAAACCCTGCATAACACGCTGGTAGTAACGCAGGTTATGGATAGTATTCAGACGGGCACCGAGGATCTCGTTGCACTTGTCCAGATGGTGCAGATAGCTGCGGGTGTAGTTCTTGCAGGTGTAGCAATCGCAGTCGGCATCCAGGGTGCTGGTGTCGTTGCGGTACTTCGCATTGCGGATCTTGACCACGCCATCGGTGGTAAAGAGATGACCGTTGCGGGCGTTGCGGGTCGGCATCACGCAGTCGAACATGTCGATACCACGGCGCACCCCTTCCACCAGATCTTCCGGTTTGCCTACGCCCATCAGGTAGCGCGGCTTGTCGGCCGGGATTTTCGGGCAGACGTGCTCAAGGATGCGGTGCATGTCCTCTTTGGGCTCACCCACCGCCAGACCACCAACGGCATAACCGTCAAAGCCGATCTCCAGCAGACCTTCCAGCGATACGTCACGCAGCGGCTCGTAGACGGAACCCTGGATGATGCCGAACAGCGCATTCTTGTTGCCAAGAGCGTCGAACTTGTCGCGGGAGCGCTTGGCCCAGCGCAGGGACATCTCCATCGACTTGCGCGCTTCTTCGTAAGTGGCCGGATACGGGGTGCACTCGTCGAAGATCATCACGATGTCGGAGCCCAGATCGTACTGGATCTCCATGGACTTCTCGGGGTCGAGGAAGATCTTCTCGCCATTGATGGGGTGGCGGAAGTGGACGCCCGCCTCGGTGATCTTGCGGATGTCGCCCAGGCTGAATACCTGGAAACCACCGGAGTCGGTCAGGATCGGGCCCTGCCAGTTCATGAAGTCATGCAGATCGCCATGGGCACGCATCACTTCCTGACCCGGACGCAGCCAGAGGTGGAAGGTGTTGCCAAGCAGGATCTGGGCACCGGTCTCACGCACCTCTTCCGGGGTCATCCCCTTGACGGTGCCGTAGGTACCGACCGGCATAAAGGCCGGAGTCTGCACGGTGCCACGCTCGAATACCAGCTGACCGCGACGGGCACGGCCGTCGGTGGTTTTCAGTTCAAATTTCATTGCTACCTCGATTCAGTCAGAGAAACAGTCTGACAATTAAAGGCCATTCGGCCCGCTATAAAAGGCGAAGCTTATGCCTCGCCCCGGCGACGGGTGACGAACATGGCGTCCCCGTAGCTGAAGAAACGGTACTGCCCGGCCACGGCGGCCTGGTAGGCGGTCATCACGTTATCATACCCGGCGAAGGCGCTGACCAGCATGATCAGGGTCGACTCCGGCAGGTGGAAGTTGGTGACC
Organism: Aeromonas sp. FDAARGOS 1410; assembly: GCF_019048745.1. Classification (NCBI taxonomy): domain Bacteria; kingdom Pseudomonadati; phylum Pseudomonadota; class Gammaproteobacteria; order Aeromonadales; family Aeromonadaceae; genus Aeromonas; species Aeromonas sp. FDAARGOS 1410. The sequence continues at coordinate 3,189,105 of NZ_CP077401.1, forward strand.
ATGGCATCGACAATCTGGAACTGGTAGCCCGGGAAGATGAAGATGTCGGTGTCACCAAAAAAGGGGGCCAGCGGCTTGCCCTGCGCCAGAGTCACTTTGGCGGCGCTCTCCAGCGAACGGACCGAGGTGGTGCCAACGGCAATCACCCGACCGCCGCGCGCACGGGTAGCGGCAATGGCGTCGACCACCTCTTGCGGCACTTCGGCATACTCGGAGTGCATATGGTGATCTTCAATCTTCTCCACCCGCACCGGCTGGAAGGTCCCCGCCCCTACATGCAGGGTGACAAAGGCAGTTTCAACCCCCTTGGCCCGAATTTTCTCAAGCAGCGGCTCGTCAAAGTGCAGACCGGCGGTCGGCGCAGCGACGGCGCCCGGCTTCTGGTTGTAGACCGTCTGGTAGCGCTCCTTGTCGGCATCCTCGTCGGGACGGTCGATATAGGGGGGCAGCGGCATGTGGCCGATCGCCTCCAGGATCTCCAGCACCGGGCGGGCGTCGAGGAATTGGATCTCGAACAGGGCATCGTGGCGGGCGCGCATTTCAGCTTCCACACCACCATCCATGATCATCCGGGTGCCCGGCTTGGGCGCCTTGGAGGCCCGCACATGAGCCAGCACGCTGTGCTCGTCCAGAATGCGCTCGACCAGCACCTCCAGCTTGCCACCGCTGGCCTTCTGGCCAAACATGCGGGCCGGAATGACGCGGGTGTTGTTGAATACCAGCAGGTCGCCCGGGTTGAGCTGGTCCAGCACATCGACAAATTGACCGTGGCGCAGGGCGCCGGTTTGACCGTCGAGCTGCAACAAACGGCTGGCGGTACGCTCCGCCATCGGATAGCGGGCAATCAGCTCGTCTGGCAGATCAAAATGAAAATCGGATACTTGCATCTTTCACCTCGGGGGGAATCGGCGGCTAGTCTAGTTATCCCCATCTTCCAAGGCAACCCAAAAGACCAAAAACCCAAGAGAGACAAGGGGTAGCGGGCAATTTTGTGACCACCAACCGGTTAATGACTCTTTAATGTTTTGTATTGACCCTGATCATGTTTTGCCACCCATGGCTGGGCTAGGGTGGAGACAGGCGGAGAAGAAAAACCAATGCAATCAGGAGGCCTACCATGATGACCATATCCGAAATCATGACGGAACATCCCTTTACCCTGGGGCCGGAGAACAGCGTCAAACAGGCGATGGATCTGATGCAGCAGGAGCGGATCCGCCACATTCCCATCGTTGACGAACACCACCATCTGCAGGGGCTGGTCACCCTCACCGACATCCTGGCCACCCGCGAGTCCAAACTGCTGCTGATAAGCCCGGAGCGGGAGGCGGAATTTACCGACAGCGTTCACCTTGACGAGATCATGACCCGCCAGGTTGCGAGCGTGGATCCCCATGCCGGCATCAAGGAGGCAGCGCTCTATCTGCAGCGCCACCGGTATGGCTGTCTGCCGGTGCTCAAGGGACGCAAGCTTATCGGCATCGTCACCGAATCGGACTTCATCTCGGTGGCCATCAACCTGCTGGAATTGATGGAGGAGCAGGAGCCGCCCACCGATTTTTGACACGGCAAACTGTAATTAAATTACAGAAAAAGCGTTTTCAGCAGTAAAAAAGAGCAATAAAGGTGAAAGTGTTTCATTTTGATTGAAAAATTACACCAATTGCTTGCCATGTGATCCTCATCACACTATTATCCCCCTCATGCAATAGTTGCCGAGGGGGAGATGAAGGAGTGTGCACCCATCCTCTTCCTCTCATATGTCTGCAAGTTTGCACACCCCGTAGTTAGTCTTTGCTGTAAAGCATTTGTTTATATAGCCATTCCTTGTTTGATGACCCGGCTTTATCGTTGCGATAGCGCCGGGATTTTTTTATCTGCGCAAAAACGCGCAGCCCGCTTGCACTAGGTCGGGTCGGCTTCTGCTTTCTTATCTCCCCCGCCTCCCCTCTTGCTGCTTGTGCCGCTCTTCTTTGCTCCCGATCCATATGACCACTCGATCCCCCAGATCGGGCGATATCTTCATCTTCTTTCGGCAAGCCCTCACTACCTCTTTTTGCCAGACATCGGGGAGGTATAAATTAAAATCGGGTCATTCTCGCCAAACCCATAAATTTGATTTATAGCGACCGATTTGGTCCGCAACCCCTTCTTTGACGGCAGCAAGCGGCCTTGCGAGGGGGATGCCCGACTGTTGCTACCAGCGGCACCGACGATAGGCCACCGCGTATAAATCCAATATACCGATTAAAGCGATTCAATTTTGTGGCTTTAATCGATTAGAACATCCTCCTATGATGACTCCATCGAAAGTTAAACGCCTCGTCCGGCACGACTCTGCAAACCCGGACAGGCATATGTACATCACCAAGGAGCAAATCCATGTCTACCTACATCAACACTGAAATCAAGCCGTTCAATGCTACCGCCTACCACAATGGCAAATTCGTTCAGGTGTCTGACGCTGACCTGAAAGGCAAGTGGTCCGTGGTGTTCTTCTACCCGGCTGACTTCACCTTCGTCTGCCCGACCGAGCTGGGCGACCTGGCCGACAACTACGCCGAATTCCAGAAGCTGGGCGTCGAGATCTACGCTGTCTCCACCGACACCCACTTCACCCACAAGGCCTGGCACGATACTTCTGACACCATCCAGAAGATCCAGTACCCGATGATTGGCGACCCCACCGGCACCATCACCCGCAACTTCGGCGTGATGATCGAAGAAGCCGGTCTGGCTGACCGCGGTACCTTCGTCATCGACCCGCAGGGCATCATCCAGATCGTCGAGATCAACGCTGGCGGCATCGGCCGTGACGCACTGGAGCTGCTGCGCAAGGTCAAGGCTGCCCAGTATGTTGCCGCTCACCCGGGTGAAGTATGCCCGGCCAAGTGGAAAGAAGGCGACGCCACCCTGGCCCCGTCCCTGGATCTGGTAGGCAAAATCTAAGCCTCCCCGCTCTGAAGACCGGCCCGTTCAAGGGCCGGTTTTGTTTACGGACCTCAGAAAACGCGCCGGTCTGCTTGATGGACCTCCATTTTCTGTAACCGGTCACAGTGCCGACCCGCATTCAGCAAGAAGGAATTCGACCATGTTAGATACCAACCTCAAACAACAACTCAACGGTTACTTGCAGTACATCGTCAATCCCATCGAGATCAGCGTGTCCGGCAATGACAGCGACAAATCCGCCGAACTGCTGGCACTGGCCAGCGAGATCGCCGGAATGTCGCCCAAGATTTCCCTGACCGATGGCACCAATGCCCGCAAGCCTTCCATGAGCGTCGCGCCGCAGGGCCAGGCCCCGCGCGTTCATTTTGCCGGCATCCCCATGGGTCATGAATTTACCTCGCTGGTACTCGCCCTGCTGCAAAGCGGCGGTCACCCCTCCAAGGCCGATGCGGCCGTGCAGGAGCAGATCCGCAATCTCAAGGGTGAGTTCCACTTCGAGACCTATATTTCGCTCTCCTGCCACAACTGCCCGGACGTGGTGCAGGCCCTTAACCTGATGGCCACCCTCAACCCCGGCATCACCCACACCATGATCGATGGCGCCCTGTTCCAGGACGAGGTCAACGAGCGTCAGATCATGGCGGTGCCGAACGTCTACCTGAACGGTCAGCCGTTCAGCCAAGGGCGCATTTCGCTGGAAGAGATCGTCGCCAAGCTCGACACCGGCGCCGCCGAGCGCAAAACTGAGGAACTCAACGAAAAAGCGCCTTACGACGTGTTGGTCGTCGGTGGTGGCCCGGCTGGCGCCGCCGCTGCCATCTATGCCGCTCGCAAGGGCATTCGCACCGCCATCGTCGCCGAGCGTTTTGGTGGCCAGGTGATGGACACTGTCGGCATCGAGAACTTCATCTCCGTGCCCTATACCGAAGGCCCCAAGCTGGCCGCGAGCCTGGAGCAGCACGTCAAGCAGTACGGCGTGGAAGTGATCACCGAGCAGCGCGCCGCCGCCATCAGCAAGGATGGGTATGTGAACGTGGATCTCGCCTCTGGCGCCACCTTGAAAAGCCGCTCGGTCATTCTCGCCACCGGCGCGCGCTGGCGCGACCTGAACGTGCCGGGCGAGCTTGAGTACCGCACCAAGGGCGTGGCCTACTGCCCGCACTGTGACGGCCCCTTCTTCAAGGGCAAGCGGGTTGCGGTGATCGGGGGCGGTAACTCCGGTATCGAGGCAGCCATCGATCTGGCTGGCATTGTCGAACACGTTACCGTGGTGGAGTTCGCCGACACTCTGCGTGCCGACGAGGTATTGCAGAAGAAGGCCCGCTCCATGGCCAACATCGACATCATCATGAGTGCTCGCACCACCGAAGTGATCGGTGACGGCAGCAAGGTGGTGGGCATGGATTACGAAGATCGCACCACCGGCGAGATCAAGCATCTGGCGGTGGCCGGCATCTTCGTCCAGATCGGTCTAGTGCCGAACACCGAGTTCCTCAAGGGGAGCGATGTGGCCCTGACCCGCTTTGGCGAGATCGAGATCGACAGCAGGGGCGCCACCTCCCTGCCCGGCGTCTACGCCGCAGGGGACGCCACCACGGTGCCGTTCAAGCAGATCATCATCTCCATGGGCGCCGGGGCGACCGCCGCGCTGGGAGCGTTTGACTACCTCATTCGCAACCCGGCGCCGCAGGCAAGCAAGGCTGACGCCGTCACCGCCTGATGGCATCGCCAAAGTGAACAAGCCGACACCCTGTGTGTCGGCTTTTTTGCATCTGTTGCCTCATAAAAAAACCCGCAACAGGTGCGGGTTTTCATCAATCACGACATCTGCATCATTCGAGCAGGAAAACGGCGTCGATATTGTCAGTGACTGTGATCTGCTGCTGTTGATAGCTGTTGGCCGCCATATCCGCTGCAGGCGCGGCCATCGCCTGTGCCTTGAAGTTGCGGCTATAGAGCGGCATCGGGGATGCGTTGCGGTACTCAGCGCTGTATACCTTGCCCAGCTTCATACCAAATGCCTTGGCCAGCGACTCGGCCTTGCTCTTGGCATCTTCCACCGCCCCCAGTCGCACCTGCTCCTTGACGGTTTGCGGCGATTTCAGGCCGTATTCGATTTGCGATACCGACTCGAGCCCGGCTTTGAGTGCGGTATCCATCAGCTGGCTCAGCTTGTCGAGTTGGTAGAGCTTGACCGCCAGCTGGCGCTGGGCACGGTACCCGAGCAGCTCGGGCTTCTTATTCTCGGCATATTGATACTCGGGAGAGACCACCAGATTGCCGGCCTCCACATCGGATCGCTTGATGCCCAGCCCTTCAAGCTGACCAAAAAACGCGGCAACCTTGGTATCGACCAGCTGCTTGGCCTTGAGCCCCTGTTTTTCCAGCGCGGTAACCGACACATTGAGCGTCAGCATGTCCGGCTCCACCTTCTGCTCAGCGTAACCACTCACCACCAGATGGGGCGCTTGCGGCACTTCAAGGGCAAACAGGGGGGCACTGACAACCAGAGCCGACAGGGTAAGAAGGGGACGCCACATAGAAAAAAGCCTCAATCAACAAGATTGAGGCCATTATGCCCGCAGCAAAGTGAGATTCATATATCGTGCAGTGGCGGGATCTGATCCAGCACCTGATTGGTCAGATCAAGGCTGATGGTGACAACCGGGGCAGCCTCCTGCTCTCCCCCTGCAGATACTGGCGTGTTGCTGACCTGCGCGACCAGCACCTCGTCATCGAAGTGGAACGAATCCCACGACAGAATATGTCCTTGTGGCTGGGAGTGAACCTCTGTCGGTACACTCTCCTCCATTGCCACAGACCAGGGAATAGTCTCGGAGTGACCCAGCAGATCCTGCAGCTGTGGGGAGTAGAGACTGGCCAGCGAGTACTCCTGCTGACCCAGATCATGCCCTACCAGAATGACACCATGAGACTCTTCAGCATCCATTGCCGGGGTGTAGGTGATCGATGCCGCAGCAAAATCGACACTGAGCGAGCCAGCTACATCACCGGCGTCGTTCTCGATCTCCACGCCATCCAGCTGATCCCCCGCGATCGATGCCTGATAGCCAAACTGGCCTGCGCAGGTAATGGTTCCCTGCCCATCCCAGCTATAACGGATACCATCAATGTCGACCCAGTTGAATGACTGCATGACGCCCCTCTCCTCTACTGCTGCTATCTTATCCATCCCTCAGGGGAAAAAACAGGGGCCAGGCAAGCCCGGCCCCGGGACAAGATTACGGATCAACCTTCAGATTGCCCTGATTCAACAGGTCTTCAATGATGGTCTGGTCATTGCGTGTTCCTCCCAGTGTCAGGTCGATGTTGTCAAACTGGATAACGTGGGTCGTACTGCCGCTGCCCGAGCCATCCAGATCGATGGTGAGTGTTGACTTGCCAGTGCCCGGACCTGTGGTGAAGGTGAGATAAGCATCGAGCGAAGTCTTGTTGGCATGTTCGCCGCTAAGCAACTCACTGATATCCAGCACATCGCCGCCAGTTCCGGTGGTGAAGTCCTTGATCACATCGGTGCCACCCACATCTCCAGCGCCCCACTTGAAGGTGTCCTTGCCGGCACCACCTGTGAGGGTGTCAGACCCGGTCCCGCCAACCAGAATGTCGATACCGTCACCGCCTATCAGAATGTCATTGCCTTTTTGTCCATAAAGCACATCATTCCCATCGCCACCTTCAAGGGTGTCATCACCACCAACCGCACCTTCCTTACCATACTCTGCATGCTGGCTGTAAAGTTCGTTGAGCAATTGCCCACCACTCTTGCCAGGATTGTCTGCTACAAACTCGAACCAGCCGCCATCCGTATTGTCTGCATGAATACTGTCACCAAAAATCACGTCGTTGCCTGCACCGCCCTGCAACAGGTCAGAGCCGACACTAACAGCGGTAAACAGCGATCCCAAGCCACTAGACAGGTCATCAAAGCTGTCTACGGCGAGGTAGTTGTCTGCAGTGTTGTCGATCGCATTGAGGTTATTGCCAAATGATGCACCGGATGGCACCCCAATCCCGACCGCATTAATCACCACATCCGAGGCAGACAGTGCGCTCAGGGTCGCTATACCGGTCGCAATCTGCGCAGAATTGGTCCAGTTCCCTGCAGTCGGCTCCCCATCGGTGAGGAAGTAGACATATTTATGATTCGCGGCTGGATCCCCGGTCATCATTGTATTGAGTTGTTTCAAGGCTGCTTCGTAATTAGTGCCTCCACCCGACTGCACTAGATTGCTGACAGCCTGCTGAGCAGCAGAAACAGAGGTGTAGGTACCAACATATTTGCTGCTATCTGCAAACGTACCAATCTCGACTTGCAGTTGCGCAATGCCACTGAACTTGGCCAGCAAGTTGTTGATGGCATCTTTCATCAACTGGAATTCCGAGTTGCTGATACTCCCTGACATATCGACCATAAATGTCAGGTTGTAACTACCCGAAGTCACCCCGCCGACATCACCGATCAACACATCAGCCCCGACGCCACCCAATATTGCGCCATCCACATCCGGAGCAAGAAGAGGGTTGGGACGAACGTGATCGTCAATGGCAGTGCTGACCCCGGAACCTGTGTCATTGGCATTGCTACCAACCACCAAGACCGGATTGATAATGGTTAACTTGGCACTGCTGGTATCTCCATCGCCATCTTTAATCTTGTAAGTGACTTCGACAGGCGCCCCCTCTGCCCCCCCTGATGGCGGGGTGAATCGATAGTCACCATCATTTTCAATGTAGAGGGAGCCCTTGTTGGTACCCAATGCAATAGTGAAAGAGGTATTGCTGTTATTGAAGGTGTAGGTTGTTCCGTTGTACTCCACAGACACCAGCTTGGGCGTACCAAAACCGTCGGCTCCTGCACTGTCATTGGTTGTTACATTGCCATCAATTACCTGTGTCAGGTTGGTCAGTGTTCCCGACAGCTGACCCGCTGTATTGATCACCACCACATTGTTGTTGTGAGCACCACTCGGTGACCACGCGACACTTTGCAGGTCGGCATCAAGTACGCTGGTTGAGCCAATCCCCACGGCATATGCACCATCAATGCCTTTTTGTGTCAGGAAGTTCGTCCAGTCATTGCGCTCTGTGGCGTTAATTGCCTCATCAACCGAACTGGGCACTCCATCCGAAATGAAAAATACAAAGGTGTTATCAGCGGAAGGCGGTGTCCCATAATTGTCCCTAACCGCTTGCAAAGCATCATCGTAGTCCGTGGAACCGCCAGAAGAGATGCTAGTCAGCTGACCAGTTACCTGATCCTTGGTCAGCCATACCTGACTGCCGACACTCTTGACTGTTGCCGAACTATCAAAATCAACCAGCATCACTTTGACCAGCGAGTTGCCATAGCTGTTCATCAGATTCGTTACAGCATCCTTGATAACCTGCATATTGGTATTACCAATACTGCCTGAGCTATCGATAACCAACACCAGGTTGACTGTGCCATTAGTGCCACTGGTAATGGTATCAGCCACAGCAATCGGACCATCATCCTTGAAGGTGATAGCAAGCCCGCTCGCACTGGTCGCCGTGGTGCTGTCACCATCACGGTCGGTGACAGTCTGTACCACCTTGATGGCTGCCGCTGACGCCAGCGACACGCTGTCGTCATGGTCGCTCGCACTGCTGCCATCCACACCGTGCTCCAGCGCCGCATACTGGGTCACCGTCACCTTGCCGCTGCTGTCTATCAGCACGCTGAAGGCCTTGGTGCCACTGGTGCTACCGCCGGTCCATCCTTCATAACCGTTGGCCACGGCCACCAGTTTGATTTCGCTGGCGCTGCCACTTTGTCCCGCCAGCCACAGGCCGGTACGGGCTCCCGCAGTCGCACTCAGGCTGTACTGCACGCTGCCTGCGCCGTCAGTGCCATACACCGGGGCATTAAACAGACCGCTAATGGCGCTGCTGCTGATGTCGACTGCATCAAACCCGCCAGTTTCATCCAGGGTTGCACCAGCACTGACTGCCGCCTTGGCCGAGGCACCTGGGCCATCGTCCTTGAAGGCGATATCCAGCCCGTTCGCACTGGTCGCCGTGGTGCTGTCACCATCACGGTCGGTGACAGTCTGTACCACCTTGATGGCTGCCGCTGACGCCAGCGACACGCTGTCGTCATGGTCGCTCGCACTGCTGCCATCCACACCGTGCTCCAGCGCCGCATACTGGGTCACCGTCACCTTGCCGCTGCTGTCTATCAGCACGCTGAAGGCCTTGGTGCCACTGGTGCTACCGCCGGTCCATCCTTCATAACCGTTGGCCACGGCCACCAGTTTGATTTCGCTGGCGCTGCCACTTTGTCCCGCCAGCCACAGGCCGGTACGGGCTCCCGCAGTCGCACTCAGGCTGTACTGCACGCTGCCTGCGCCGTCAGTGCCATACACCGGGGCATTAAACAGACCGCTAATGGCGCTGCTGCTGATGTCGACTGCATCAAACCCGCCAGTTTCATCCAGGGTTGCACCTGCACTGGCTGCCGCCTTGGCCGAGGCACTCGGGCCATCGTCCTTGAAGGCGATATCCAGCCCGTTCGCACTGGTCGCCGTGGTGCTGTCACCATCACGGTCGGTGACAGTCTGTACCACCTTGATGGCTGCCGCTGACGCCAGCGACACGCTGTCGTCATGGTCGCTCGCACTGCTGCCATCCACACCGTGCTCCAGCGCCGCATACTGGGTCACCGTCACCTTGCCGCTGCTGTCTATCAGCACGCTGAAGGCCTTGGTGCCACTGGTGCTACCGCCGGTCCATCCTTCATAACCGTTGGCCACGGCCACCAGTTTGATTTCGCTGGCGCTGCCACTTTGTCCCGCCAGCCACAGGCCGGTACGGGCTCCCGCTGTCGCACTCAGGCTGTACTGCACGCTGCCTGCGCCGTCAGTGCCATACACCGGGGCATTAAACAGACCGCTAATGGCGCTGCTGCTGATGTCGATTGCATCAAACCCGCCGCTTTCATCCAGAGTTGCACCAGCACTGGCTGCCGCCTTGGCCGAGGCACTCGGGCCATCGTCCTTGAAGGCGATATCCAGCCCGCTCGCACTGGTCGCCGTGGTGCTGTCGCCATCACGGTCAGTGACAGTCTGTACCACCTTGATGGCCGCCGCTGACGCCAGCGACACGCTGTCGTCATGGTCACTCGTACTGCTGCCATCCACACCGTGCTCCAGCGCCGCATACTGGGTCACCGTCACCTTGCCGCTGCTGTCTATCAGCACGCTGAAGGCCTTGGTGCCACTGGTACTACCGCCGGTCCATCCTTCATAACCGTTGGCCACGGCCACCAGTTTGATTTCGCTGGCGCTGCCACTTTGTCCCGCCAGCCACAGGCCGGTACGGGCTCCCGCAGTCGCACTCAGGCTGTACTGCACGCTGCCTGCGCCGTCAGTGCCATACACCGGGGCATTAAACAGACCGCTAATGGCGCTGCTGCTGATGTCGACTGCATCAAACCCGCCAGTTTCATCCAGGGTTGCACCTGCACTGGCTGCCGCCTTGGCCGAGGCACCCGGGCCATCGTCCTTGAAGGCGATATCCAGCCCGTTCGCACTGGTCGCCGTGGTGCTGTCACCATCACGGTCGGTGACAGTCTGTACCACCTTGATGGCTGCCGCTGACGCCAGCGACACGCTGTCGTCATGGTCGCTCGCACTGCTGCCATCCACACCGTGCTCCAGCGCCGCATACTGGGTCACCGTCACCTTGCCGCTGCTGTCTATCAGCACGCTGAAGGCCTTGGTGCCACTGGTGCTACCGCCGGTCCATCCTTCATAACCGTTGGCCACGGCCACCAGTTTGATTTCGCTGGCGCTGCCACTTTGTCCCGCCAGCCACAGGCCGGTACGGGCTCCCGCTGTCGCACTCAGGCTGTACTGCACGCTGCCTGCGCCGTCAGTGCCATACACCGGGGCATTAAACAGACCGCTAATGGCGCTGCTGCTGATGTCGATTGCATCAAACCCGCCGCTTTCATCCAGAGTTGCACCAGCACTGGCTGCCGCCTTGGCCGACGAGCTCGGGCCATCGTCCTTGAAGCTGATGACCTTACCGATATCCAGAACCCCGCTTGCGTGATCTCCATCCTTATCGGTGATGGTCAAAGTCAAATTAACGTGGCCAGAGCCCAAAAAGGTGGCTTCATCAGGATCAGAGGTTGGGTGTACTACAGCCCGCATCTGATCAAGGGTCACCTTGCCGCTACTGTCGACCGTGAGGCTAAATACCAGCTGGCCCGTTGTGGCCGTGCGACCTTCAAGGGTCGAACCATTCATTCTCAGCTGGACTTGCTCACCAGTGGCGGTATCAATCAGACCAGAGGTGGCATTTTGTACATTCAGGCTGTAGCTCTGGGATCCCAGACCATCAGCCCCCGGCTGTACGTTGAACACACCACTAAAGTCAGCTGTTGCATCATGATTGAGGTTGGACTCATCGACCTGCAACTGCACAGCACCGCCCCAAGTAACAGTGGTGCTGACATCGTTGTAGTCATAATCCGAGTTGAGGGTCATATCCTCCCAGTTTTGGTTGCCTGCGCTACCGGTATCCTGCAAATGTGCACCGCCAGGGTTGAGGCTCGCATCGCTGAACACGATGTTGGCACCATCGGCCCCACTCAACGCAGTGCTGCCAACGAATGCTTGCCACTTGCCATTAATAAACTGGAATGTGACGGCAGCACCATCACCAAGACCGGGATTGGCACCTCCATTGGGGATAACAAAGAATCCGGTATGAGCAGGATCCAGCGAACTGATATCTGTCTGGCTTCCCACACTCTGACTGTGAACATTTGCCCAGATGACTTTGCCGGACAACGGGGTGCCATCATCACCTTTGATGTAATAGCCATAGCTATTTGAATAACCGGCGTTGCTACCCAGGAAGGTGACAGAGGAAGTCAGGGACAGCTCACCCACCTGGATTGTCGGCGTATCATCGTTAATTGTGACGGCAAGTACGCCACTGGCACTGTCCCCATCGCCATCTATCACCTTGTAGCCCACATTGAGGGTGAGATTATCTTCGGTATCAGTCCCTGTGTGCATCAAGGGCTGCAGAAGTTTCACCGAGTAGGCACCAGTGCTCCGGTCGGTAATGGTGACCGTCATCAAGAGACCGCGAGTGGAACTGATAGACAAGGTTCCACTTTGGGCATCCCACGTTGAGGTCACACTTTCACTTCCCAACGCAGTAGGCCCGGAGAGTTCAAGCGATTTGAGGCCATCAGCCCCGGCCTGATAAGCCAGATTGCCCGTGACGCTGGTATTGGCCCCTGCAACATCACCAGAACCACCATTGATCCCGCCGACAAGTCCTTCATCATCAAGAACCAAGGCAGCCTGAACATTGCTTGCTTTGGGGCCGTCATCCTCGAAGCGGAACACACCGTTGGCGCCAAGGTCCACAGACGCGCTGGCACTATCGCCATCGGCATCAGTCACGGTCTGCACCAACGTCAGCACGCCCTGACCCACAGTCAGTGCCACGCTGTCATCTGCATTGGTGGTGTTGCCATGCCAGACGTTGTCCAGCAGGGCCAGCGTCACTTCCCCGGTGGTCGGGTTGATGGTCAGGGTGAAGTAGTCCACCCCGCCGGCGCTGCCGGTGATGACGTTGCTCACCTGATTGAGCACGATGGCCGCACCCTGCCCGTTGGCGGCCAGCGGGTCGACCGCATACAGGCCACTTGCCACGTTGGTGCCGCTCAGCGCCAGGCTGTAGCCGATGCGGCCCGCCCCGTCGGCACCGAAGGCCGGCGCGAACTGGGCCTGTACGTCGGCCGCACTCAGGCTGGCACTGGCCACCCCGTCACTGCCAACGCCGCCCAGACTGACCAGGCTTTCATCCACGGTCGCCCCCAGACGCGGGGCTTCTTCTGCCAGGCCGGCCCGCGGGCCGTCATCCTCGAAGCGGAACACACCGTTGGCGCCAAGGTCCACAGACGCGCTGGCACTATCGCCATCGGCATCAGTCACGGTCTGCACCAACGTCAGCACGCCCTGACCCACAGTCAGCGCCACGCTGTCATCCGCACTGGTAGTGTCGCCATGCCAGACGTTGTCCAACAGGGCCAGCGTCACTTCCCCGGTGGTCGGGTTGATGGTCAGGGTGAAGTAATCCACCCCGCCGGCGCTGCCGGTGATGACGTTGCCCACCTGATTGAGCACGATGGCCGCCCCCTGGCCGTTGGCAGCCAGCGGGTCGACCGCATACAGGCCACTTGCCACGTTGGTGCCGCTCAGCGCCAGGCTGTAGCCGATGCTACCTTGCCCATCCGCCCCGAAGGCCGGCGCGAACTGGGCCTGTACGTCGGCCGCACTCAGGCTGGCACTGGCCACCCCGTCACCGCCAACGCCGCCCAGACTGACCAGGCTTTCATCCACGGTCGCCCCCAGACGCGGGGCTTCTTCTGCCAGGCCGGCCCGCGGGCCGTCATCCTCGAAGCGGAACACACCGTTGGCGCCAAGGTCCACAGACGCGCTGGCACTATCGCCATCGGCGTCGGTCACGGTCTGCACCAACGTCAGCACGCCCTGACCCACAGTCAGCGCCACGCTGTCATCCGCACTGGTAGTGTCGCCATGCCAGACGTTGTCCAGCAGGGCCAGCGTCACTTCCCCGGTGGTCGGGTTGATGGTCAGGGTGAAGTAATCCACCCCGCCGGCGCTGCCGGTGATGACGTTGCCCACCTGATTGAGCACGATGGCCGCCCCCTGGCCGTTGGCAGCCAGCGGGTCGACCGCATACAGGCCACTTGCCACGTTGGTGCCGCTCAGCGCCAGGCTGTAGCCGATGCTACCTTGCCCATCCGCCCCGAAGGCCGGCGCGAACTGGGCCTGTACGTCGGCCGCACTCAGGCTGGCACTGGCCACCCCGTCACTGCCAACGCCGCCCAGACTGACCAGGCTTTCATCCACGGTCGCCCCCAGACGCGGGGCTTCTTCTGCCAGGCCGGCCCGCGGGCCGTCATCCTCGAAGCGGAACACACCGTTGGCGCCAAGGTCCACTGACGCGCTGGCACTATCGCCATCGGCGTCGGTCACGGTCTGCACCAACGTCAGCACGCCCTGACCCACAGTCAGCGCCACGCTGTCATCCGCACTGGTAGTGTCGCCATGCCAGACGTTGTCCAACAGGGCCAGCGTCACTTCCCCGGTGGTCGGGTTGATGGTCAGGGTGAAGTAATCCACCCCGCCGGCGCTGCCGGTGATGACGTTGCCCACCTGATTGAGCACGATGGCCGCCCCCTGGCCGTTGGCAGCCAGCGGGTCGACCGCATACAGGCCACTTGCCACGTTGGTGCCGCTCAGCGCCAGGCTGTAGCCGATGCTACCTTGCCCATCCGCCCCGAAGGCCGGCGCGAACTGGGCCTGTACGTCGGCCGCACTCAGGCTGGCACTGGCCACCCCGTCACTGCCAACGCCGCCCAGACTGACCAGGCTTTCATCCACGGTCGCCCCCAGACGCGGGGCTTCTTCTGCCAGGCCGGCCCGCGGGCCGTCATCCTCGAAGCGGAACACACCGTTGGCGCCAAGGTCCACTGACGCGCTGGCACTATCGCCATCGGCGTCGGTCACGGTCTGCACCAACGTCAGCACGCCCTTGCCCACACTCAGCGCCACGCTGTCATCCGCACTGGTAGTGTCGCCATGCCAGACGTTGTCCAACAGGGCCAGCGTCACTTCCCCGGTGGTCGGGTTGATGGTCAGGGTGAAGTAATCCACCCCGCCGGCGCTGCCGGTGATGACGTTGCCCACCTGATTGAGCACGATGGCCGCCCCCTGGCCGTTGGCAGCCAGCGGGTCGACCGCATACAGGCCACTTGCCACGTTGGTGCCGCTCAGCGCCAGGCTGTAGCCGATGCTACCTTGCCCATCCGCCCCGAAGGCCGGCGCGAACTGGGCCTGTACGTCGGCCGCACTCAGGCTGGCACTGGCCACCCCGTCACTGCCAACGCCGCCCAGACTGACCAGGCTTTCATCCACGGTCGCCCCCAGACGCGGGGCTTCTTCTGCCAGCCCGGCTCGCGGGCCGTCATCATCAAAGCTGAATACCGAGCGTTCGCTATCTACTAAGCTGACGGTGGCGCTGTCTGTGACGCTATCTCCATCGCCATCCACCCGAGTTACGCTGTATTGCAAACCCAGAGAGTTCTGGCCGCTCAACAACAGTGAGAGCGACTCATCAAACAGGCCGGTGTTAGCGTGAGACAGTGCCTCAAACTGGGTGGTCTGCAGCTGCGCAACGCCATCCACGGTCACTATCTTGATGCTGAACACCACATCACCGTCACCGTCCACCCCTTGCAACTCGGTCGCGCTCACGGCATTGAGAGTAATCGCACCGCCATCGGTCGCCGACAGGTTGGTCTCGACACCCTCGCTGCCCACGCCCACAAAACTGAAGCTACCTGTCGTACTGCCTGCGCCATCGGCACCATAGCTGCCACTGCTGGTAAAGAGCGACAACAGACCGCCTGCGATCGCTGTGGTAGCCTGTGCCAGAGCCCCGCTCACATCGTCACTGACGTAACCATCATCCACATCGCTACTGTTGTAGGTGTCTCCCTTGCCAACAGTCTCGTCCAGGTTCACCGACAGGCTGCCAAAATCAGCCTCTTCCGCCACGCCCACACTCTGGCTTGGAACATCATCCAGCACTGTAATATCCAGAGTGGCGCTGGTCGTATCTCCATCATCGTCCGTCAGAGTCACTACGAGGTTTTCACCCAACTGAATGTCGTTGGCCGGTTGTTGATGAGCTTCGTTATCAAGAAGGGTATAGCTGTAAGTTACTGTGCCATTACCCGTAACCGGATCGTAGGTGATGGCCGTAATTTGCAATGTGTTACCCAAAGGGGTGTCAACCGACTGCGGCAAGGTCACGACTGCGCCATTACTGATCAGCTGAAGTCCCCCCACACTCAGTAGCTGAACCCCATCAGGAGCATTGAAGGTAAATGTGCCGCTTTGAGTCAATTTAGCGGCATCTGGTGCAGAGCCATCTGCCAGATTGGCATCACTCACCTGCACTTCCCCACCTTCAACAGCCAACCCTTGCAGATTTACCCCTTCATCAACCGGAGTAATAGTAATAACAAGAGTTGACGATACGGTGTCCTGCCCATCGGTTACTTGATAAGTGACAGCAGGTACCGCCCCGTCATAGTTGGTTGCCGGTGTAAATGTGTAACTGCCATCTGCATTGATGATCAGGGTTCCAACACCGGTAATTGTTGCAGCAACACCAGCTGGAACTCCGATATTGCCCCCCCAGTCATAAGAGACGATCGTGGCGGTAGCCGGTCCGTCAGGATTGGTACTGTTATCCAGAAGATTGCCACTGATAGGCGAATCCTCCTGGGTAGTCACTGTTTCATCCAGATCTGCCAGTACATTTACCAACAGCGGGTCTGCAGCCTGAGCTTGATCAAGCACAGGTGTCGTATCGTAGGTTGTATCAAAACCGGCAGCAGCTATTGTGGCATCTCCGACACGGTCGATAGTGACAAAGCCACCATTACCACTCGTTCCAGCGACCCCACCAATCCCACCACCGCCACCACCGGCTGCAGGAGCACCACCTGCGGCTGACGCTTCAAAGTTTTGAGTCGGGTCAACACCTTGCAAGATTGATTTTTGCAAAGCCGCTATATCGGAAGGCGCTCCATCACCATTGGCATTTGTACCACCCTGCGGCTGATCGGGTTGAGCCTCATCGGCACCGGTTGGCTGGTTCTTTGCAGGGGAATCATCGTAGGGCGAAAGGGCCAACTTGGCATCATCGGCGATGACCAATTTGGCACCGGGTTGTAAAATCTCGCCTTTTTGCAGAGGGCGCTGTGTTCCATCAGCCAGCACTATCTCTACATTGCCTTCAACACCCGATACAACGACGGTTTTATCGATGACTTGAGTACGCATATCAATTGCTCCAAGGTGGCGGATCTCGCTGGATACACCTTAGAAGCACTTGCCAACTCTAACCGTTGCAAAAAATATATATATCGGCGGGACAGGGATGTTCAAGAATGAACCAAATCGAACGAAGCTGTTTTTTCCTTTAATATCAAAACACTAGCAAAAGACCTTATTGAGGCCTTATTCACTTTTTCATTCACTAATGACAAATTGATTTTATGAACAATATAAAAAGCGGCCCTG
Source organism: Aeromonas sp. FDAARGOS 1410 (assembly GCF_019048745.1). NCBI lineage: Bacteria > Pseudomonadati > Pseudomonadota > Gammaproteobacteria > Aeromonadales > Aeromonadaceae > Aeromonas > Aeromonas sp. FDAARGOS 1410. The sequence goes on from NZ_CP077401.1 coordinate 3,206,246, forward strand.
AAGGCCGCTTTGATTCAGAAAACATCGTTTCAGGATAGGGGGAATGCCGGGTGGACAAATCCCTGATATCCATCGATATGAAGTTTGGAGAGTAGCTCCACTTGCTGCTGGTCTTCCACCCGCGTGGCAATGGTCAGAACACCGGCATTGTGGGCTGCACGACAAACAGCGGCAAGGAAGGAGGTATCGGCCCCCGGCTCCATCACCTGGCTGGTATAGCCATGATCCACCTTCACATAAGCAGGGGCCAACTCTTCCAGATAACCGAGAGACTGGAAGTGGCGACCATAATGATCAACACCCCATTCGAAACCAAGCTGACGTAATACCTGAACCAGTGCCGTCACTTGCTCCCGATGTTTCACAATCGCCGCCTCCGGAATTTCAAACAGCAGACGCCCCTGCAGATTTACATGCTCCGAGAGAAATTCTGGCAACCACGCCAGGAAATCATCAGAGCAAAGTGAACCAGCGGTAATATTGATAGCCAGCGTCAACTCGGCATCTTGTTGCAACAAGCCGGTACTGGACTCCAAGATAGCCTGGTCAAATTCACTCCCCAGTTTGAACTGTTCAATAGCAGGCAAGAATTGTCCTGCAAAGTAATCCGTTCCATCGCGCGAAATAGAGGCAAACAGCTCGGCATGCATGCGCGAGCCATTATCAAAGCGGCAGGCGGGTTGTGCCTTGAAGCGCCATAGATGACGGTTAATCGCATCTTGCACCAGATCTCGCCATGCCAGACGCCCCATCATGCCCTGGCTATCCCCACCTTCAATAACAACTGCTCCACGACGCTCATTACGGGCTTTACCCAGTGCATTATCTGCCTTGGTCAACAGCGCTGAGAGATCATCTTTACCATCACGACCCGCAATACCGATAACAGAGAGCGGGTTACCCTCCTCCATCGGATTAACCACCAAGTCAGCAATACGGGAGTTAATAATCTCGGCCAGTTCTTTGAGCTGCTCAAAATCATCAGTCGGGCATAACAATGCATACTCAGTTGCCGAAATTCGTGCAACAGCGGCGCCATCCCATCCCTTAAGCTGTTCCCGCAACACTTGGGCGATGGACTTGACCATATTGTCACGAGCCGCGAAACCTTCATCACGGTAGATATCTTCCAGCATATCCACCGCAACCAGCATAACCCCGCCTTGACCAGCTTCAGCAATCCAGGCATTTACTTGGCCAACAAAATAGGCTCGATTACCCAAACCGGACACCGCATCGACATAGACGCGCTCACGCAGTTTTTCTGCCTCTTCAGCCTGTTCTTTGAACTGCACAGCCAGCTTGCCGGAGAGAATATTGATGGCCTGAACAACTTGCTTCAGCTCATGAGTCCGAGGTTCGGGGATGGTATGACCAAAATGGTGCAACTCAATCTCGACGGCCTGGTCACAAATCTGTTTGAGCGGCTTTAACAGGAAATTCAGCGCTCGCATCAACAAAATAGTAGTAATGAGAAAGCCAATCACGAACCAGGTTGCCAATTCGCTCATGCCCACCCACAGCTCGTGATAAGCCTGGCCCGGATGACCGACCACCTTCAATTTGCCAAGCTGTAGCCAACCAGATGTCAGAATCGACTCGTTGGAGACTTCTGGAAATAATCCCAACTTAATAAACCAGTCCGGTACGCCCTGAATACGGCTGCTGTTCTCCTCTTCAATCACATCTTTCGAGGCAAGCAGATCAAGCCGCACAATACGATAATAACCACCGTCAAATATCGCCTTGATCACCGACTCGGCACCAACTTTGTCTCCGTTTTCCAGATAGGGAGTCAGAGCCAGCCCCAATGACGTCGCGGTGTTAATCACCGTTGTTTCCTGCTGCTGTGCAAGATAGGAGCGTGTCGAATTGAATTGCACCCAATAGGTGGCTGCAAACAACAATCCAAACAACAGCAACATGGTGGCCAATAACTGTCTGTAGAGCGTCATAGGTTAATCATCCAAATTCACCACAGGCCGAGCCAATCGCCCTGATGTCATGCGATTGCGTAAATCATTCCATAGCCCCAAGCGGGATGAATCGCCAGCCAGTTCCCCTTGGCCTCGCGCTTTCATCAACCACAAGTGACTACCGTTAAAACTGAAAACTGGCACAAGGTCATGCCGCTGGGTAGCGGGACGAATTGAGCCTATCAAATTGTCCAATATAACCGGAACTGACGATGGTGTTTCGTAATAGGCTACGACCATATGAAACTGGTTATAGTCGAGTGCCTTGACGTATACCATGCGCATTTTCTCATCCGGAATACCGAGTTCAAGCAAGGTAGAATACTTGGCAATACTGAAATCTTCGCAATCACCACCGGAAGCCCCCAGAAACTCCAATGGTGTCGCCCAATAATCTTTTTTACGCCACAACTTTATATCGTCAATAAAACGCATCTGATTAAAGAACTGATTCACCTTTTCCAGCTTCTGGCGTTCACTTAATCCAGCATCCTTGTTTTGCTGCACCAGTGTGCGCCAGGTAGTGACTCTCTTCCCGGCCCGAATGCCGTAGGTCTGCTCAGCGCGTTTGATCAACTGCATATCTTCCTGAGTCAACGGTTGGCTGGCGGAGAGCAATAAAGAGAGAGGGAGTAGGAATAACCACAGAGAAGCACGCACCATTCGCATCAAGCTGCGACTAGCGCCAAACCGGGCATGAGAAATACCAACAAATGACAACCAGAAAGCCACATCATTTTCCTGCCGCATCGTTGGTGAAACTCTCCTGCACAAATCAACCGGTTTGAGCCAGACAGGATGGCATTATCGGTACCGCCATCCTGCCTGCAGTTACCCTAACCAAGAAAGGGCAACTGAATACCAACTTACTTCTTGGCCTGCCACTCGGTAGGCTGTTTGAAGTTGAACGCATTAAGCAGGCTACCCGTCGCATTCAAAATGCGATAGTCGGCCAGCAATGAGTCGTACTCTGCTGTGATATAGCTGCGGCGCGCTTCAAACAGTTCGTTCTCGGTGTTCAATACGTCCAGCAAGGTTCGCTGTCCCAAACCAAATTGCTTCTTGTATGCCTGAACAGTGTCATAGCTGGCATCTACGTGCTCTTTCAAGAAGGTTTTCTGTTTGGCCAGTGACTCTTTGGCGTTCCACGCAAGACGAGTTCCCTCTTCAACTTGACGGAAAGCATTCATATGAATGTCTTTTGCCTGAGAGTAAAGCGCGGATGTCGCATTGCTTTGCGCCACATCGGAACCACCACGGAACAGGTTGTAGCGCATCCGCACCATGGCAGTCAGATCGTCGTTACGGCCTTTAACAGCATTGATATCCTCGTTCCAGTTCTGATCGACCTCAAAAGTCACATCAGGATAGAAACCGGACTTGGCACCTTCATGCTGGTACTTGGCGGCTTCAATATCTTGCAAAGAGGAGAGCAGAGTGGGGTGAACCTCGGTAGCAGTCTTCAAAGCACTCTCGAGTGACGGCGGAAGCAGCTCTGTATTCGGTGTCGGTTGAACCAGGTCTTTTGGCACCTCATTGACGACACGAATAAATTCACTTTCCGCATCACGATAATTGTTTTCTGCCGCAGCTTGGTTGGAATAGGCCCGAGCCACACGTCCATCGATCTGGGTCTGGTCAGCAGTTGAACCAAGGCCGGAGTCAGTACGCTTGCGGATATCGCTGCGGATCTGCTCGTGGGTCTCGAGGTTTTGCTTGGATAGCTCCAAAATTTCCTGCTGACGTAGCATATTGAGATAAACCTCAGCCACCCGCAGAGCCGTATTTTCAGCTTCGGAGATCATCGCCAGACGCTGGGCATTGGCCTCTGCCTCGGTTCTGGAGACATTGCTACTGACATTGAAACCGTCAAAAAGCATCTGACGCAGACTGATCCCCGCCTCTTTACGAGTCATGGAGTCATCAATCGTTGTCGAGTTGGAGCCAGCAGCTCGAGTTGTCGGGCTATCAACTTTTTCGTAGCCAACGCCACCGCGCAAATCGATGGTGGGATAGTAACCCCCTTTGGCGCCATCATGCTGATAAAGACGAGCCTGATAAAGATCAAACGCCTCTTTGATCTTGGGATGAGTCGCAAGTGCCTGCCCTACCGACTCTTCCAGAGTCTGGGCCTGCACCAATGCTGGCAACATAGTTACGCCACTGACCAGCATGGCAACAATCGTTTTTTTCATGTTATCTCCAGTCATGTCTTGTTTTTAGATTGTTGGCTTATCGTTCTCTCAGTGCCGACTGTTTTGCCCGTAATATCGGCTTAAGCAAATAGTCTAGGACACTTTTTTTACCAGTAATTATATCTGCACTGGCTAACATACCGGGGATGATGGGAAGTGCATTAAGCTCATCGCCCAAGTAACTTTTCTCGGTGCGCACCCGAACCAGATAGAAGGAGTTCCCCTCTTCATCCTGGATCGAGTCCGCACTTATCTGTTCAACCTTACCATGCAAGCCTCCATAGATGGTGAAGTCGTAGGCGGTGATCTTGACTACAGCATCAAGTCCTGGCCGCAAGAACGCTATATCTTTCGGAGATACTTTGGCTTCCACCAGCAGGGTATCTTCCAGCGGAACTATCTCCATCAAATCCATACCGGGTTGAACAACACCGCCTAGAGTGTTGACCTTGAGCTTCTTGATGGTGCCTTTGAGCGGAGCAATCACGCTGGTGCGATCAACCCGATCTCGCAATCCGACCTGCCCTTCCGACAACTGCCCCAGTCTGCCTTGTTTTTCATTCAACTCGGTCTGCGAATCAGCCCTGAACTTAAGTGCAATGTCGTTGCGCTTGGAGATGGTCTCACGCAATACCGCATTCAACTTGGGGATCAGCAGATGGTTACTCTCAAGCTCCCCCTGCATTTCGTTGACCTGCCGCTCCAATTTGATCAGCTCAACCTGTGGCACAATCCCCTCTTTCGCCAACGGACGGCTGATATTGAGCTCTTGTCTTGCAAGCTCAACGCTGCGATTGACAGTGCGGATTTTGGCGTTGAGCTCAATCAGTTCCTGCTCATTCTGCTCAATCTGCTGGCCTAGGATATAGAGCTGGTTCTTCAGGTTATTAAGACGATCCTTCTGGACCGACCGTTCACGGTTGGCATATTCGGCAAAGACAGTTTCATAACCATCCGGAAACTCAATGGGTGCTTCGCCCACTACAACCTGTTCACGCCATCCCAGATTCGGCTCGTTTTTCACCTCGACGCTAGCCATTTCTGCATGTAACCGAGCAATGTCCCCTTTAAGAGTCACCAGCTCCTGCTCACGCTCGCGAAAATCGGAACGAAAACGAGTGTCATCAATACGTAGCAGTGGTTGGCCTTTTTCGACGATGTCGCCTTCTTTGACGAAGATCTCTTTGACGATCCCCCCTTCCAGGTTCTGGATCACCTGCAACTGGCGAGAAGGGATGACTTTGCCTTGTCCTACAGTAACCTCATCCAGTTTTGCCCAGGCAGCCCACACAATCGCGCTCATAAAGAAGAAGAAGCAGCACCAAAGCAGAATGCGCGCCCGGGTCGGTGTCGTCAGCAAAACGGCTGCGGTACCATCATCGACAAAGGCAAGATGCTCGGGGGCTGGCAACACTTCATCGGAAGAGTGCTTTTTTAATCCCTTGAACCAGCCTAACAACCGCTTAGCCATGGGATACCTCCTGCAGCCGTACCTTGCCCTCTTTGAGCTGTTGCAACACCGCCTCTTTCGGGCCATCAGCCACTATTTGCCCCTGCTCGATCACTATCACTCGGGAGGCGACATCAAGCATGGAGGTTTTGTGGGTGATGAGAATCAAGGTCGTTTCCGGACCCAGTCTGGCCAACTCCTGTTTAACCAGCATTTCAGACTGGTTGTCCATATTGGAGGTCGGTTCATCCATCACCAGAATGGGCGGGTCATTAAGCAGAGCTCGTGCCAACAGGATGGCCTGACGCTGGCCACCCGAAAGCTGGCGCCCACCTTCACCTATCTGCCGATCCAGACCATTGGGATCCCGGTTGGTAAAGTTGGTCACACCAGCCCGTTTGGCGGCGCGCAATACCCGCACATCGTCCACCAGCGGATTACCCAGCATGATGTTATCGCGCACCGAACCAAAAAAGAGCACGACATCCTGCGGTACACAGCCAATATTGCGGCGAATCACCGAGGGTGGCAGCTGATCGAGTTCAAAACCATCGATTCTGACCGAGCCATCAGTCGGACGATAGAGGCCCATCAAGAGCTTCTCGAGGGTAGTTTTACCCGCACCTATCCGGCCGATAATTGCCACCTTCTCACCCGGCTGGATGCGCAGATTGATATTGTGCAGGGTACTGGTCTCCATTCCCGGATATTTGAAGGAGACATTCTCGAACTCAATCCGGCCAGAGATAACCGGATGATGGATATATTGTTTTCCCTCCTCCTGCTCACCCGGCGTTACCATGATCTTTTCCAGAATATCCAGCGCAGACTTGGCCTGGTTATAGCGGGTCGAGAGTACAGAGAGCTGCACCATGGGCGCGATAGCCCGGCTGGATAGCATCACGGCCGCGATCATCCCCCCCATGGTCACATTGCCCTCGGAGATCTGGTAAACCCCGACAATCACCAACCCGACAGTCACCACCTGCTGGATGTAGCTCGCCAGTGACGACATGGAGTTGGTGATGCGGCGGGTCTGAACGCCCCAGGTAGAGATATGGGATACCGCCTGCTCCCAGCGATGCTGGAACATGCTTTCGGCACCAAAAATCTTCACAGTCTCAAGGCCCGAAATACTTTCGATCAGGTTGGCATTTTTCTGGGAAGCCAGCCGCGATCCCTCTTCAATCGACTTCTTGAGCGGCTCCTGAATATAGAAGCTGTAAGCGATCAAAATCAGCATGGCAACAATCGGCACCACCACCATGGCACCGGCAAAGATCCAGATAATAAAGAGGAAGAAGATGGCGAAGGGAAGATCAATCAGCGTTGAAACAGTTGCCGAAGTAAAAAACTCCCGTACCGACTCAAACTCCTGCAAATGTTTGGCAAAAGCACCGGTTGAGGCAGGACGAGACTCCATCCGCATGCCCATCACCTTGGCAAAAATCTTCGCAGAGAGCAGTACATCCGACTTTTTGCCGGCGATATCAATGAAGTAACTGCGCAGCTGCCGCATCACATAGTCGAAGGTAAAAACAACCATGGCACCCACAGCCAGCACCCAGAGCGAGTCAAACGCCAGATTGGGTACAATCTTGTCGTAGACGTTCATGGTGAAGAGCGGGCTGGCTATTGCGAACAGGTTTATCAGAATGGATGCGATCAATACATCACGATAAATTCCGCGGGATTCAAACAAGGTACTCCAGAACCAGTGACCGTCACGGGTTTCCAGCACCTTGGGCGAACGTTCATCAAACTTGAACTGTTTCTTCACATAGAAGAGGCGCCCGATATATTCGTCCCCCAGCTGGGCGACCGCAACCCACTGGGTCGCATCCCCGGCCTGCGGAAAAATCACTTTTCCCTGGCTTCGATCTTCATTCCATTCCAGCAAAATACAGGCGCCGCCATTGCGCATCTGTAGCACGCAGGGCAGCAGCAGCGGAGAGATCTCATCAAGCGGCTGAATGACTTCACGGGCAGACAGACCTCCCCGCTCGGCAGCACGACCAAAAAGCGACGTGGTCAGACGCCCCGATACCAAGGGTAAACCGGTCGTCAGGGCATCCTGACTGTTTGGCACGCCGTAAAAGCGGGTCAGAAAGACCAGACACTCCAATAACTCATCAATACGACTTGTTTCTGCTTGCATAGCATCCTGTCACTGCATGAATGAGGTCGAGATAACCCCGCTGCCACCAGAACCTGTTCTTGCCAATCCAGATCAAGAACAACTGCCGCCACTGGCAATACCGCGGAGGGGAACGGCGCATCCGGGGTCGTTAACCCGGTTCGTTCTAAACAGCGGCATGGCTCATTATCGATAAAAGAGCGAGTGAAATACTCTGCTGACGTTTAGCTCATCATTAAATGTGGCTGAACGTAATTGATAGCGATATCTATTATGGTGCATCACTATATCAATCCGTACGCACCAAGACTATAGCTAAATCTATGAAGCTTTTTATATAAGCCTATGTTTTATGGGAAAATAGTAACTCTCCGCTCAACTACAGCTCAGAAAGCATAAAGGGTCTTCCCAGTGCGTACCCTTGTGGCCCCTGGCTTGCGAGGGCCTTGGCAATCTCACTCATGGCCGTCCAGCGATTTTCACACCAGACCGGAGCCAGCAGAGTCGGGCGACGAGCTGAGGCCGAAATGCGGTGATATACCACCTCGGGTGGTGTGTGCTGGATCATGGCGACAGCGGTTTCCACATACTGCTCCAGCGTCAATACCTCAAGCCGACCCGCCTGCCATGCCTTGCCAAGGGTACTGCCCTCGACCACATGAAGCGGATGGAGCTTGATCCCCTCAACTCCGGTTTCCACGATGCGATGCAGGGTATCGAGGCTATCCATCGGCACCTCGCCCGGCAGACCGACGATCAGATGGGCACACACCTTGATACCGCGCTGATGAGCCCGCGTCACTGCATCCACATAGGCAGCATAACCGTGACCCCGGTTGATCCGTTGCAAAGTCTTGTCGTTGGCGCTTTGCAGCCCGAGCTCCAGCCAAACCTCGTAGCCCCGGGCCTGATAGCCCGCCAGCAGATCCAATACGGCATCCGGTACACAATCAGGACGAGTGCCGACACAAAGTCCCACCATATCGCTCACCGACAGCGCCTCTTCATACATCCGCTGCAGATACTCGACCTCGGCATAGGTGCTGGTATAGGCCTGAAAGTAGGCAAGATAACGCTTGGCACGGGTCACCTCATCCCGACGGGCCAGCAGTTGCTGCACCACAGATAGCTGCTGGGCCGATTCATCGGCGAAGGAAGAGACATTGCAGAAGGTGCATCCGCCACGGCCCAGGGTACCGTCCCGGTTTGGGCAGGTGAAGGCGCCGTGAATGGAGAGCTTGTGGATCTTCTGGCCATGACGCTGCTTGAGATCCTGACCGAATGTATTGACGAGTTCGTGTAACTGCATGACACCTCCGCTAAAGGAGCGCCATTGTACGAGCTTGCGCAAATACGGCGCTGAGCTGGATCAAGGGAAGAAAGGGTCAGAATTCATATAAATATTCACCATTTTGCAGATAAATATATGATATCGGCCGATTATTGATGCTTTTGAGACCTTGCCTGCCACGGGGCTGCGCCAGCAACCATATCCGCAATGGGATATAAACTATTGTTGAACAATGAAAAAATTTAAGAGTACGGCTTGCGGGCAAATGCAAGAGACAGGATTGTGAAATGTGATCACCTTCGTCCTTGGCATCCATGATTTGGTAAAATTACTACAGTTCTCGATACCCATGGAGTAAACCACCAAAACGAGTATATGCAGACTATTAATCCAAAAAAAACATTTTAATCAGAATAAAAATAAAACAAGACGTAATTCATCGCCGCAAATCCATATTTTGTTATGTGAATGTAACATTGCAAAGAGCCCGGAAGTCCAATTGACCTTGCTGAAAAATCCCATTAGTTTGGAGATTCGCCACGTCAGGCAGACGGAACCACAAGAGCCAGTCGCAATTTATGCAGTCAGACGATGACTGTGCGATGCAAGGCCGAGCAAGGGAGATATGCAATGTCACTATATGATCCAAAGCTGGAGAGGGATAACTGTGGCTTCGGCCTGTTGGCCCACATGGAAGGGGAAGCCAGCCACAAGCTTGTCCGTCTCGCGATGTCAGCATTGGCTCGCATGCAGCACCGCGGCGGGATCTCCGCCGATGGCAAGACCGGCGACGGTTGTGGCCTGTTGCTGCAAAAACCGGACAGCTTCTTCAGAGCTGTCGCCGAGGAGAAGGGATGGCACCTTGGTCGCAACTATGCGGTCGGCATGCTGTTTCTCAACCCTGACCCCGTATTGGCCCAGGCAACTCGCGACATCATCGACGAGGAGCTGGAAAAAGAGACCCTGAGTCTGGTCGGCTGGCGCAAGGTGCCTGTCGATACCAACGTACTCGGTACTATCGCCAAAGCCTCCCTACCCAGCATTGAACAGGTCTTTGTCAACGCCCCGCCCGGCTGGGTAGACAAGGACCTCGAACGCCGCCTCTATATCGTGCGTCGCCGCATCGAAAAGCGTGTCAACGACGACTACTTCTATGTGGTCAGCCTCTCCAATCTGGTCACCGTCTATAAAGGGCTGTGCATGCCGGTGGACTTGCCGCGCTTCTATCTGGATCTCGCCGACATCCGTATGCAGGCAGCCATCTGCGTCTTCCACCAGCGCTTCTCCACCAACACCAGCCCGCGCTGGCCGCTGGCCCAGCCGTTCCGCTATCTGGCCCACAACGGCGAGATCAACACCATCGCCGGCAACCGCCAGTGGGCCAAGGCTCGCAGCTACAAGTTTGCCACGCCGCTGATCCCCGATTTGCAGGAAGCGGCCCCCTTCGTCAACACCACCGGCTCTGACTCCTCCAGCCTCGACAACATGCTGGATCTCTTCCTCGCCGGTGGTATGGACCTGTTCCGCGCCATGCGCCTGTTGATCCCGCCTGCATGGCAAAAGCACCCGAACATGGATGACGACCTGCGCGCCTTCTACGACTTCAACTCCATGCACATGGAGCCGTGGGATGGCCCGGCAGGTATCGTCATGACCGATGGCCGCTACGCCACCTGCGCCCTTGACAGAAACGGCCTGCGTCCGGCCCGCTACGTCATCACCAAGGACAAGTTCATCACGCTGGCCTCCGAAGTTGGCACCTGGGACTACACCCCGGACGAAGTGCTGGAGAAGGGCCGGGTCGGCCCGGGCGAGCTGTTCGTGGTGGATACCAGCAACGGCAAGGTGTGGACCAGCTTCGAGATCGATGACGATCTCAAGAGCCGCCACACCTACAAACAGTGGATGGACAAACATTGCCGCCGCTTGGTCCCCTTCGAGCAGATGGACGACAGCCAGACCGGTAGCCGCGAATTCTCCGATGAGCAGCTGAAAACCTATCAGAAGCTGTTTGGCTACTCCTTCGAGGAGCTGGACCAGATCATCCGGGTTCTCGGTGAAAATGGTCAGGAAGCGGTGGGCTCCATGGGGGATGACACCCCGATGGCAGTGCTCTCTTCCAGCGCTCGCACCCTTTATGACTACTTCCGCCAGATGTTTGCGCAGGTGACCAACCCGCCCATCGATCCGCTGCGGGAGAATCACGTGATGTCGCTCGCCACTTGTATCGGTCGCGAGCAGAACGTCTTCAACGAGACCTTCGGCCACGCCCACCGGGTGCTGTTCCAGTCACCGATCCTGCTCTACTCCGACTTCCACCAGCTGCTGGCTCTGGAAGGAGAGTACTACCGCCACAAGGTGATCAGCCTCAACTTCAAGCCCGAAGAGGGGCTGGAGGCAGCCATCCTGCGCATCTGCGAGGAGGCCAAGGCTGCCGCCAGGAGCGGTACCGTGCTGCTGGTGCTGTCGGATCGCGACATCAGCATCGATACCCTGCCCATCCCGGCCGCCATGGCGGTGGGTGCGGTGCAGCGTACTCTGGTGGACAACAACCTGCGCTGTGACGCCAACATTCTGGTGGAGACCGCGAGCGTGCGCGATCCGCACCACTTCTCGGTGCTGCTGGGCTTTGGCGCGACCGCCATCTACCCCTATCTGGCCTACGAAACCCTGGCCAAACAGGTTGAAGAGGGTGTGCTCGCCATGCCTCTGCGCCAGGCGATGGTCAACTACCGCAACGGCATCAACAAGGGGCTCTACAAGGTGATGTCCAAGATGGGCATCAGCACGGTCGCCAGCTACCGCTGCTCCCAGCTGTTTGAAGCGGTCGGTCTGGCCAAAACCGTGGTCGAGACCTGTTTCCGTGGCGTATCGAGCCGTATTCAGGGCGCCGACTTTGCCGACATCCAGCAGGATCAGCTCAAGCTGGCACGTCAGGCCTGGCTGGCCCGCAAGCCCCTCGCCCACGGCGGCCTGCTCAAGTTCGTTCACGGCGGCGAGTACCACACCTACAACCCGGATGTGGTGCAGACCCTGCAAACCGCGGTGCGTTCCGGCAACTATGCCGATTACAAGGAGTACGCCCGTCTGGTCAACGAGCGCCCGGTCTCTACCTTGCGTGACCTGTTGGCCCTGAAGAAGGTCGACAATCCGGTCGCACTGGATCAGGTTGAGCCGGCCGACAAGCTGTTCCCCCGCTTCGACTCCGCCGCCATGTCCATCGGTGCCCTCGGCCCTGAGGCCCACGAGGCACTGGCTGTTGCCATGAACCGCCTCGGCGGTCAGAGCAACTCCGGCGAAGGTGGCGAAGATCCCAAGCGCTTCGGTACCGAGAAGAACTCCCGCATCAAGCAGGTGGCTTCCGGCCGCTTTGGCGTCACCCCCCACTACCTGATGAACGCCGATGTAGTGCAGATCAAGGTGGCTCAGGGGGCCAAGCCCGGCGAAGGGGGCCAGCTGCCCGGTGACAAGGTGACTGCCCAGATCGCCCAGCTGCGCTATTCCGTGCCCGGCGTGACCCTGATCTCGCCGCCGCCGCACCACGACATCTACTCCATCGAGGATCTGGCCCAGCTCATCTTCGACATCAAGCAGATCAACCCGAGCTGTCTGGTGTCGGTGAAACTGGTCTCCGAGCCCGGCGTTGGCACCATTGCCTGCGGCGTGGCCAAGGCCTATGCCGACTTCATCACCATCTCCGGTTATGACGGCGGTACCGGTGCCAGCCCCCTCACCTCGGTCAAATATGCCGGCTCCCCGTGGGAGCTGGGTCTGGCCGAGACCCAGCAGGCGCTGGTCGCCAACGGCCTGCGCCACAAGGTGCGGCTGCAGGTGGATGGTGGTCTCAAGACCGGTCTCGACATCATCAAGGCGGCCATCCTCGGCGCCGAGAGCTTCGGTTTTGGCACCGGCCCCATGGTGGCGCTCGGTTGCAAATACCTGCGTATTTGCCACCTGAACAACTGCGCCACCGGCGTTGCCACTCAGGATGAGAAGCTGCGTCGCGAGCACTTCACCGGCCTGCCGGAGATGGTGATGAACTACTTCAAGTTCATCGCCGAGGAGACCCGCGAGCTGATGGCTCAGCTCGGCGTCACCCAGCTGACCGACCTGATTGGCCGCACCGATCTGCTGGAAGCCCTGCCCGGCCTCACCGCCCGTCAGGCCAAGCTGGATCTCTCCGGCATTCTGGCCCGTCCGGTGGCACCGGCAGGCTCCAGCCTGTTCAGCCAGCAACACAACCCCACCTTCGACAAGGGGCCACTCAACCTGAAAATGGTGGAAGATCTGCTGGAGGCGGTGGAAACCTCAAGCGGCGGCGAGTTCCGCTACGACATTCGCAACACCGACCGCTCGGTGGGTGCGCGCCTCTCGGGCGAGATCGTCAAACGGCACGGCAATCAGGGGATGGCAGCGGATCCGGTCAAGGTGCACTTCAACGGCACCGCAGGCCAGAGCTTCGGCGTCTGGAACGCAGGTGGCCTTGAGATGATCCTCACCGGCGATGCCAACGACTACGTGGGCAAGGGGATGACCGGCGGCAAGCTGGTGATCAAGCCCCATGTCGGCGTGGCGTTCAAATCCCATGAAGCGGCCATCATCGGCAACACCTGCCTCTACGGCGCCACCGGCGGCAAACTCTACGCCGCAGGCACTGCCGGCGAGCGTTTCGCGGTGCGCAACTCAGGCGCCTTGGCGGTAGTCGAGGGGATTGGCGACAACGGCTGTGAATATATGACCGGCGGCATCGTCACCGTACTGGGTCAGACCGGCGTCAACTTCGCGGCGGGCATGACCGGCGGCTTTGCCTACGTGCTCGACGAGTGCGGCAACTTCGCCAAGCGCACCAACCCCGAGCTGGTAGAACTGCTGGATGTGGCGGATCTCGCCATCCATCAGGAGCACCTGCGCGGCATCATCACGGCGCACCTCAATGAGACCGGCAGCTCGCGCGCCGAGGAGATCCTGGCCAACTTCGACTCCTATGTGCCCAAGTTCAGGCTGATCAAACCCAAGTCCAGCGACGTGAAATCGCTGCTGGGTCACACCAGCCGTTCCAGTGCAGAACTCAGAATCCAGGCGCAATAAGGAGGGAACCCTATGAGCCAGAACGTATTTCAGTTTATCGATGTCCAGCGGGTCGACCCGCCCAAGAAGCCACTCAAGATCCGCAAAATACAGTTTGTGGAGATCTACGAGTCCTTCAATCAGCCGCAGGTACAGATGCAGGCGGATCGCTGCCTCGAGTGCGGCAACCCCTATTGCGAGTGGAAGTGTCCGGTCCACAACTACATCCCCAACTGGCTGAAACTGGCCAAAGAGGGGCGCATTCTGGAGGCGGTGGAGCTCTCCCACCAGACCAACAGCCTGCCGGAAGTGTGCGGTCGGGTCTGCCCGCAGGATCGCCTCTGCGAGGGCTCCTGCACCCTCAACGATCGCTTCGGCGCGGTGACCATCGGCAACATCGAAAAGTACATCACCGACAAGGCGTTCGAGATGGGCTGGAAGCCCGATCTCTCGAACGTGGTCAAGACCGGCAAGCGGGTCGCCGTCATCGGCGCCGGCCCTGCAGGCCTTGCCTGTGCCGACGTGCTGGCACGCAACGGCGTCACCCCGGTGGTGTTTGACAAGTATCCGGAGATCGGCGGCCTGCTCACCTTCGGCATCCCCTCCTTCAAGCTGGAAAAAGAGGTGATGCAGCGTCGCCGCGAGATCTTCCAGGGGATGGGCGTGGAGTTTCGTCTCGAGACCGAAGTGGGCAAGGACATCACCTTCGCCGACCTGCTCGGCGAGTTCGATGCGGTCTTCCTCGGGGTCGGTACCTACAAGTACATGAAGGGTGGCTTTGCCAACGAAGAGGCGCCGGGCGTCTATGATGCCCTGCCCTACCTCATCGCCAACGCCAACCGCTTGCTGGGTTTCGAGAAGGCACAAGCGGACTATATCGACTTCGCCGGCAAGCAGGTGGTAGTGCTGGGCGGTGGCGATACCGCCATGGACTGCGTGCGTACCGCTATCCGTCAGGGGGCCGCCAAGGTGATCTGCGCCTATCGCCGCGACGAGGAGAACATGCCGGGCTCCAAGCGGGAGGTGAAAAACGCCCGCGAGGAGGGGGTTGAGTTCATGTTCAACCTGCAACCGGTGGCGGTCGAGCTTGATGCCAGCGGTCGCACCGTCGGCATCAAGGTGGTGAGCACCGAGCTGGGTGAACCCGATGCCAATGGCCGCCGCAACCCGATGGTTATCGAAGGCTCCGAGCAGGTGCTGGCTGCCGATGCGGTGGTGATGGCGTTTGGCTTCCAGCCCAACCCCCAACCCTGGATGGCGGAGTTCGGCATCGAGCTCGATAACCGGGATCGCATCAAGGCCCGCGAGCAGGCGGAATATGCCTTCCAGACCAGCAACCCCAAGGTGTTCGCCGGTGGCGACGCGGTACGCGGATCCGATCTGGTGGTGACCGCCATCTACGAAGGGCGCAAGGCAGCCGAAGGGATCATGGACTATCTGGCGGTCTAACCTGCACTTCCGCAGTCAGCCCAAAACAGAGCCCCGCCAGTGCGGGGCTCTTCTTTTGAGGCTCGGAATTTAAGGCTAGGAGTTCTCGCTGGCAGCTTGCCACTTATCGCTCCACCCACATCGTCCGGGGTGCGGTTAGATGCTCCAGCTCTCCGGCAACCGCTCGGTGAGGGAGGAGATGTACTCGAAGGTACGTGCCCGCTTGGGGGTGGTGAACATCTGGCGTGCGCTGCCTGCTTCCACCACCTCACCCGCCTCCAGAAAGATCACCTGCTGCGCTATCTGGGCGGCCAGCCGCAGATCGTGGGTGGCAATCAGCATGGTGGTTCCCTCGCGGGCCAGCTGGCGCAGCACGGTCACCACCTCCTGGGCAAGCTCGGGATCCAGCGCCGAGGTGGGTTCATCACAGAGCAGTACCTTGGGCGATGGCGCCAGCGCCCTCGCAATGGCAACCCGCTGCTGCTGGCCACCGGAGAGGGTGGCAGGCACCGCCTCGGCCTTGTGCCTGAGCCCCACCTTGTCGAGCAGTTGCAAGCCGCGCACCTCCGCTTTCGCTCTTGGCCACTTCAACACGGTCACCAACCCCTCAATAACGTTTTCCAGCACCGTCATGTGCGGGAACAGCTGGAAATTCTGGAACACCATGCCGGTCTGCTGGCGCAATGCCTGCACGCTCTGGCGAGGCAGATGGTGAGAAAAATCGAGTTCGCTCCCCCCCAGCACCAGGTGCCCCGCATCCGGCCGCTCCAGCACATTGACACAGCGCAACAGGGTGCTCTTGCCACTGCCGGAGGGGCCAATCAGGGCGGTCACACTGCCCGCCACCATGGCCAGATCAATTCCCTTGAGCACCTGCTGTCCGCCAAACTGCTTCTCGATACCACGCAACCGGATCATAGGGCGACCTCCCGGGTCTCTTTGTGGGTCAACTTGCGCTCCAGCCGGTCTTGCAAGGTGGAGAGCACCGAGCTGAACATCAAATAGATGAGGGCTGTCTCGCTGTAGAGAATGAGCGGCTCATAGGTGACAGAGGCGAGCCGCTGGGCCGCCTGAAACAGCTCGGGCACGGTCACTGCCGCCGCCAGCGAGGTGTCCTTGACCAGTGAAATAAAGGTGTTGGAGAGCGGTGGCACCGCAATGCGCGCCGCCTGAGGCAGGATCACCCGCCACATCACCTGGGGCCAGTTCATGCCAATCGAATAGGCCGCCTCCCACTGCCCTTTCGGGATTGCCGCCAGAGTGGCGCGGATGATCTCAGAGCTGTAGGCGCCGATGTTGAGGGTGAAACCGATCACAGCGGCGGTGAAGGCGTCCAGCACAATGCCAGCACTCGGCAAGCCATAAAAAATCAGAAAGAGCTGTACCAGCAGCGGCGTACCACGAATAAGCCAGACATAAAAACGAACCAGTGCCACCAATGGTGTCGGGCCATATAATCTGGCCAGCGCCACCAGCAAACCGAGCAATATTCCCAAGACAAAAGTGATCAGGGTCAGTGGCACGGTAAAAATAAGCCCCGCGCTAAGCAGGGGCCAAAAAGAGTCGATCATTAACTGCAACCAGGCTGGCACGTTAATTTCCTCGCTAGTTATTATTTTCCGGCAATATTATTGCGAGACATCAGTACCAAAATATTTATGAGATATTTTCTGATAGTTGCCATCCTGTTTGGCAGTGCGCAGCGCCTGATTGATGGCGGCCAGCAATTCCGGCTGCCCCTTGGCGAGCAGCACAGCCGATTGATCCCCCTTCGCCTCGGTCGCCGCCACCCTCAATTTGGCATCCGGTTTCTGTTTCTTGAAGTCGAGGAACGAGAGACTGTCGTTGATGGTGGCATCCACTCGCTCGGTCAGTACCAGCGCCAGCGACTGGTTGAAGCCCTCGGTGGCGACCACCTCGGCCCCCGACTTTTTGGCCAGCTGGGCAAAGTTGCTGGTCAGGGACTGGGAGGATTTCTTGCCCTTCAGATCGGCAAAGCTGTTGATGCTGTGGTTGTCGCTGTACACCACCACCACGGCCTTGGAGGTGATATAGGGATCTGAAAAATCATACTTTTTCTGCCGCTCCGGGGTGATGGCCACCTCGTTGAGCACCAGATCGTAGCGCTTGGCATCCACCCCGGCGATGAGGCCATCCCACTTGCCCTCGACAAACTCCGGCTTCACGCCGAGGCCGCTTGCAATCAGCTCGCCAATCTCCACATCAAAGCCGACCAGCTTGCCGCTCTTGTCGTGATAGGTGAACGGAGGATAAGCCCCTTCGGTACCAATCTTGATCACGCCACTATGCTGAATCGCCGCAAGGGAGGATTGTGCCTCGGCAGAAGTCACCAGGGTCAACGGAAGGGATGCCAGTAAAAAGAGAGTGTGCCACTTGTTCATATTATTTACCTCGTTATATTTTTATTTCCCATGAGTCGCCAACGACAACCGTATTAATGAAACCGTCTCTTGCATGGATGATGCAAATATCTAAAAACTCAGATGTATGCCTTGCAAATATCGAGCTGGCTTGGGCAAAACATATCGCGCCATATCCCATGGCCAAACCATGAAATATGATGATATTTAGCGAAATAATGGATAACGAGGGTGGGATAGCTTGAACATGGCAAACACCGCCAGCCATCAGGGTGACCGGCGGCGCTCTTTTTAGACGAGTTCTGGCGTGCGGGTTAGCTTGCTCACCCAGGGACGGCGCCAGGCGGGGGCCTCATACTGTTCCGGCCAATATTCGGTCTGCTGCACAATGCGATCGCCCTCGACCCGATGAAAGGTGATGGCCCGGGCATGCACGACCCCATCGGTGATCTGCACTTCGCTCACCACCTCGTCTCCTTGTGCCAGCAGGCGGACTATGGTGAAACTCCACGGCCCGGCGGCCGGATAACGGCGATTGATCTCGACAAAGTTGCAGCGCCCGAGGATCCGCTCTCCCGATTGCGGCCAGTCACAGACAAACTCATCCCCCAGCCATCGCGCCGCCCTGGCAAAATCATTGCTCTGCATCGCCTGCCAGTAAGCTTCCACCACTGCCACCGGTTTCATCACTGCCACCTCCCTCTTCATGTTCAGGTTGCTCACACTCTCACCACCAGCCACTCCCCCTTGCCCACCGGCACCAGCGAGGTGACAAAACGGGGATCCTGCGCCACTTCAGCCATCCATTCCGCCAGCTCCTCCCGATGAGAGATGGCATTATCGACCACCAGCAAGCCGCGCGGAGGCAAGAGACGCTGCAACTGCGGCCACCACGCCCGATATTGCCGGCGATCGGAATCAAGAAAGATGAGCGGGAAGCCCGCCGATGGCAGGGTGGGCAACAGCATCCCCGCATCACCTGCCAGCTGGGTGATCCGCCCGGCAAGACCGGCTTGTTCGAAATTGGCTTGTGCCAGCGCCCGCTTGGCTTCATCCCGTTCGATGGTCGTGACATGACCTTCGAGCCGGGCCACCGCCTCGGCCAACCAGAGGGTGGAGTAGCCGTTGGAGGTGCCTATCTCCAGCACCGCCTGCGCCCCGCGGGTCTGCACCAATACCGCCAGCAACTCGCCGGTATCGCGGGTAATGTTGAGCATCTTGTCGGCGCGATCCGTCTGCGCCAGGTCGTGCTGCTCGCCAAACTGCTCCAGCGCCTGCTTCAGACGCTCAAGGGGGGTATTGGCCCTCGCCGCCTGCTGTGGCAAACCGCTCTCGCATCCGGTCATCACCCTCTCCTTTCATGACTATCAATAGCCACTATCCTTACGGCTGGCATTTTTGGAGTCAAATGGCGGCGACCAAAACCTTGCGCCGGTTAAAAAAACCGATAAAAAACTCTGGCCAATTGAGGCAGAATTTGCTGCGCCTATCTGTTACACTTCGCGCCCGCCATTTTCAGGCTGCGCTGATGCTGTATCAGGGGCGGCCACCAGTGGCAATCCGCGACCGTTCGCCCATGCCGGCTTGTCAAGCCGAACACAATCCAGCTGGATCACAGGAAACCGATATGAGATTTGAAGCATTCGATTTTGCCCCCGAGATTTTGCGCGCCGTCTCGGAGTGCGGTTATCAGGAGATGACCCCTGTGCAGCAGCAGGCGATCCCGGCCATTCGCCGTGGCCGCGACGTGCTGGCCAGCGCCCAGACCGGCACCGGCAAAACCGCCGCATTCGCCCTGCCCATCCTGCAGCGTCTGGTCGATACCCCTGCCGCAGCCGCGCCCTCCAGCACCCGGGTGCTGATCCTCACCCCGACCCGCGAGCTGGCAGCCCAGATTGCCGACAACATCAAGGCGTTTGCCCGCTATCTGGATCTTGGCGTCATCACTCTGGTGGGGGGCGGCAAGCAGGATGTGCAGGCCAAGAAGCTCAAAGCGGGCGCTCACATCATCGTGGCCACTCCGGGCCGTCTGGTGGAGCACCTCACCGCATGCAACCTCAGCCTCTCCACCGTGGAGTGTCTGGTGCTGGATGAAGCGGATCGCATGCTCGACATGGGCTTTAGCGCCGATGTGCAGCAGATCCTGCAAGCCGCCAACAAGGGCCGCCAGAACCTGCTCTTCTCCGCCACCTTCTCCGAAGGGGTGAAGAAGCTCGCCAATGTGATGCTCGACAAGCCGCAAGTGGTGAGCGTCAACAAGCAGAACACCACCGCCGACACAGTGAGCCAGGTGGTCTATCCGGTCGAGCAGAAGCGCAAGCGCGAGCTGCTCTCCGAGCTCATCGGCAAACAGAACTGGCAACAGGTGCTGGTCTTTGCCAGTACCCGCGAGAGCTGCGACGAGCTGGTCGAGGAGCTCAACCTCGACGGCATCAAATCGGCCGTGGTCCATGGTGACAAGGCTCAGGGCAGCCGCCGCCGCGCCCTGCGCGACTTTATGGAGGGCAAGGTTCGGGTGCTGGTCGCCACCGAAGTGGCCGCCCGCGGTCTGGATATCCCCGATCTGGAGTACGTGGTCAACTATGACCTCCCCTTCCTTGCCGAGGATTATGTCCACCGCATCGGCCGTACCGGTCGTGCCGGCAAGCGCGGTCAGGCCATCTCCTTCGTCAGCCGTGAGGAGGAGCGCACCCTGCTCGAGATCGAGAAGCTGATCGGCCAGAAACTGCGCCGCATCATGGTGCCGGGCTACGAGGTGAGCAGCCGCGAAATGCTGATCAAGCAGCTCGAAGAGCGTCGCCGCTTTGGCGGTCGTGCCCGTCGCGACGACAACGCTGCCGCCCAGTCGATGGCCGAAGCCAAGCTGCAGGGGCAACGCCTCAAGCGTCTGGCCGCCGCCAAGAAGCCGCGCCAGCCCAAGTAAGCAGCCACTCGCTGTACCGATAAGATGAAGGCGCCACCGGCGCCTTTCTCTTGCCCTGTGATGACGACTCGCCCCACCGGAGGAGGCACCATGACCCCATCAACCTACAATCAGGCCCTGTTCGAGATGGCCACCCAGAGCCTGGCCGAGCTGGCTCGCACTGGCGAACAAAAGGCTGGCAAGCGCACCCCGGCGCAGGAGAGCCACTTCCTCTGCACCTGGATGGCAGACTCCCTCAAGGAGAAGCGCTTCTCTCGTCTGGTGATGGAAGATTTGAAAGCTTGGGTGCAGCTTGGTCGCACCCTCGGGGCTGGCGCCGATCTCAAGGGGCTGCTGGAGCGCATCGTCAGCCAGTACCAGAGCGCCATGGCAAATCCGCTGCAACTGGGGAGCAAGCTGGCCAACATGCTGACTGAGCTGGAACAGGCGGGCTGGCTGGTACTGACCGAGAGCGAAGTGAACGCCAGGCTGCGCCTGCAATCGGCCGGTCAGGCCAGTCTGGTGGTAAGCCACAGCGAATATGCAGGGCATATCGAGGGCGGCGAGCTTATCAAACCTCTCACCCTCTATGTGCGTGGTGATGAGCAGCTGCTGGCCAGTGCGGCCTGCAAACAGGGGCTGCTGCTGAGTCAGGGCAACAAGAAAACCACCCTCATCAAGCACCACAAGGCCTACCGGCTGATGCCGGGCAACGAACATCCAGCCCTTGCGCTGCTGAGCGAGGCTCGCCAGAGCGCCTGATCCCGCCTGTTTGTGCCAATAAAAAACGGCAGACCCTGCTTGGATGCAAGGTCTGCCGTTTTTTATTGTTCAGTTTAACCTGATGATATTCGATTGCTGTTTAACTTACCTTGATGCCAATCTGGCCCGGGGCACACCATTCGAACATCACCTCCTCACTCTTGCCGCAGCAACTGCCGCCACAGACCCGGCTCTCGCGCTTGATGACCCGCCCCTTGCGCATCCAGACGCCGAGCATGGCCTCCACCGCATCCTCCGAGGTGTGGAAGTGGCGAGCCAGCTCGCGCCGGCTCACCTTCTGCTGCGCGGCGAGGTAATCCCCCAGCTCGCGCAGGATCATAATGTCACCACCTTGCGGGCGACGATGTCACCGTGACGGCGACCGGCCCACCAGAGCAGCAGCAGGGAGAGGCCATAGCTCGCTACCCAGAACAGGCTCTGCTCGGGGTGAGCGGCGAAGGTGGCCAGCTGATAGAAGACGGTGGCGCACATAAAGGCCATGTAGTTGCACCAGGCGGCGGTAAAGAGCGCCCACTGGCGGCCGGTCTCGCGCACCAGGGCACCCATGGCGGCGGCGCAGGGCATGTAGAGCAGCACGAACAGGAGGTAGGCAAACGCACCGGCTGCACCGTCGAAGTGGGTCTGCATGTTGCCGTAGGTAGAGACATCCACCTCCTGCTCCTCGGCTGCCGCCTTCTGGTCGTCGAGGTTGCCAACCGCAAGGCCCATGGGGTCGGTCGGGTTGATCTCGGCCAGATTGGTCGCTACGGCATCCACCGCTTCGTGGAAGCTGGCGACGAGGGAGAATTCGCCCTTCTCTTCCTCTGCGCCACCACCAGCGTAGAGGCTGTTGAGGGTACCGACTACCGCCTCTTTGGCGAAGATGCCAGTGACGATGCCGACCGTGGCCTGCCAGTTGTCATCACGCACGCCGATGGGGTGCAGCACAGGGGTAACAGCCTGACTGATTTTGCTCAGCACCGAGCTCTCCTGCTCCTGATGGCCGAAGCTGCCATCGGTACCCAGCGAATTGAGCACGCTCAACACGGCGACCACCAGCACGATGGTTTTACCGGCGCCAAAGACAAAGGATTTGAGCTTCTGCCAGGTCTTGATGCCAACGTTGACCGGGCGCGGCCACTCGTAATCCGGCATCTCCATCACCATGGAGTCGCTCTTGCCCGGCAGCAGGGTGCTGCGCAGCAGCAGACCGGTGAGCACCGCCACCAGAATGCCGATGAGATAGAGACCGAACACCAGGTTCTGGCCAGACTCCGGGAAGAAGGCCACCGCAAACAGGGCGTAGACCGGCAGGCGGGCACCGCAGGACATGAAGGGGGCCATGGCCGAGGTCATCAGCCGCTCGCGCTCGGAGTTGAGGGTGCGGGTCGCCATCACCGAGGGCACGGTACAGCCAAAGCCCATCAGCATGGGGACGAATGCCTTGCCGGGCAGGCCGAGACGGCGCATCAGGGCATCCACCACGAAGGCGGCGCGCGCCAGATAGCCGGAGCTCTCCAGCACCGCGAGGAACAGATAGAGGCAGCCAATCACCGGGATAAAGGTGGCGACGGTCTGCAAACCGACCCCGAAGCCATCGGCCAGAATGGCGCCAAGCCAGTCGGGCGCGTTGATCAGCCCAAGCAGGTGGTGCACACCTTCAACAAACAGGGCGTTGCCCATGATGTCGAAGAAGTCGATAAAGGCGCTGCCCACCTTGATGGCGAACATGAACATCAGGTACATGACGAACAGGAAGAAGGGGATGCCGATCCAGCGGTTGAGCAGCACCCGGTCGAGCTTCTCGCTCTGAGCCACGGTGAGTTTGCCCTGCTGCTGGCACGCCTGACTGGCCCACAGATGGATGTGGCCATAGCGGATGTCCGCCAGCTGCAGATCGATATCCTGCCCCTGATGGGCACGGGTCACCACATTGGTCACGGCAGCCTGCTGACCGGGCAGCAGGGTCTCCTGCATCGCGGCATCCTCCTCCAGCAGACGCAGGGCGCGGCCACGGGTAGTGAGGTGGTGCGGGGCGAGCAGGGTCTCCAGCTCCGCCAGATCTTTTTCAAGATCAGTGCCGTAATCGAGCATCAGTGCCTGCTGGGACTTGCCGATAAAGCCGTGGATCTGGCTCTTGAAGGCGGCAACCTGCTGGCGATTGTGGGCCGAGAGGGCCACCACGGGGCAACCAAGCGCCTGACTAAGCAACCCTTCATTGATGGTGACGCGGCGTTTTTTCAGGATATCCATCTTGTTGAGCACGACGACCATCGGCAGCCCCAGCTCGCGCAGTTGCAGCGTGAGGTAGAGGGAGCGCTCCAGATTGGCGGCGTCGATGACGTTGAGCAGCAGGTCGGGCTGATGGCCCTGCACATAGCGGCTGGCGATCTGCTCATCAAGGCTCGCCTCCTGATTGGCAAGGCTATAGATGCCCGGCAAATCCATCAGCTTGTAATCGTGACCATCGGCGGAAAATTCGCCCATTTTCTTGTCGACGGTGACCCCGCTCCAGTTGCCGACCTGCTGGCGGGCGCCGGTCAGGGCATTGAACAGGGAGGTCTTGCCGCTATTGGGGTTGCCGACCGTAACCAGTGAATAATTCATACCAGCGCTACCTCTATTTTCTTCTGAACCGGGCTCTTGCGGGTGGACAAGCAACTCATACCGGTTCGACCTCAATTTGCTGGGCCAGACTCTTTTGCATGGAGAGACAGATCCCCTGACACTGGATCTGGAGCGGATCCCCCAGCGGGGCGGACCGCAGATAGATGACTTCAGTCTGTGGCAACAAGCCCATCACCATCAGCTTGCGACGCAACGGCCGGGACAACTGATTCATATTCTTGATGCGAGCACTCTGTCCCGGTGACAACTGCGTGAGTACCATGACTGACTCCTGAAGTTAAACAATAATAATTCGCTTTTACTTGGGGCATTATAATCTGTGTCTTCAACTTTTATTTGAGTAAAATCAAACTCCGCTTAGCTAACCCGTAAAGTAACCTCATGAGTCACGACAGCAACAGCCGCCTTGTTTACAGCACAGATGGCGGTCAAATCAAGGAGCAGAACGCTCCGCAATCCTCCTCCCCCTTCCCCACCGACGGCGTGGTGCGCATGCGCCGCGAGACCAAGGGGCGCAAGGGCGCCGGGGTCATCACCATTCACGGCGTCCCCGCCGAACAGCAAAAGGCAATCGCCACTTTGCTAAAGAAAAAGTGCGGCACCGGTGGCGGGCTCAAGGAGGGTGTTATCGAGATCCAGGGGGACAAACGGGAGCTGATCAAGGCCGAGCTGGAGAAGGCCGGCTTCAGCGTCAAGCTGGTGGGTGGCTGATCCCCTTGTCACCCATGCGGTTTTTCCCTAGAATGCCCGCTCCCATCGAGGGGGAGTAGTCTCGCATACCGGATCCACACCGGCCTGCGACCCTGATCAACATACTTGGTGCCAACTCACCATGGTCAGGGTGATCCAGTTTATCCATGGATTTGACAAGACCTTTGACGGGCCAGCGCCAATACCGGGGACGGATGGCGTCGGCTTGTCTTTGGTTTATAACAATTCCGTCCCCCGGTCATATCTATGGAAGCCTTGTTAACTTCAACCCTCAGCGTTGCGATTGCCGAGATCGGCGATAAAACCCAGCTGCTGGCATTGTTGCTCATCTGTCGTTTTCGCAAACCCTGGCCCATCATCGCCGGCATGCTGGCCGCGACCCTGCTCAACCATGCGGGAGCCGCCTGGATTGGCGAGTTTATCAGTCGCTGGCTCGACCCCAAGGTGATGACCTATCTGGTCGCGGCCGCCTTTATCGCCATGGCGATCTGGATCCTGGTGCCGGACAAGATGGATGACGAGGAGAGCTCCCTCGACAAGTACGGCCCCTTCATGGCCACCTTCGTGCTCTTCTTTATTGCCGAGATTGGCGACAAGACCCAGATTGCCACCGTGCTGCTGGCCGCCAAATATGACTCCCTCATTCAGGTGGTGACCGGTACCACCCTCGGCATGATGCTGGCCAACGTCCCTGTGGTGCTGATCGGCAAGCTGGGGGCGGACAAGCTGCCGCTCAAGGCGATCCGCATCGCCTGTGCCCTGCTGTTTGTCGGGCTCGGGGTCAGCACCCTTATCTTCGTCTAGCGGCACTCTGGTCACCGGTTCTACACAAGCCCTCTTCGGAGGGCTTTTTGCATTCTGGCTCCCGCCTCCGTCACTCCGGCAACCGCCGTTGTCGCAGCCGCAAGCTGCCACTGCACGGGAGTGGGGCGGCCATGTCATAATGGGGCAAACCTCGTGGAGCACCCCATGCACAACGTATCAAGAGAGACGCTACTCGAATGGGTGAAACAGGGACGACTGGCGCCAGAGAAGCTGGCCGCCGCCCTCACCCTTGCCGATCTGCCCCCTGTCCACTCCCGCTGGCAGTGGCTGTTCGATCGCCTGCTGCTCTGGCTCGGTGCCCTCTGCATCGGGGCCGGCCTTATCTTCTTCGTCGCCTTCAACTGGCAGGCGCTGGGGCGGCTACCCCGCCTCGCCCTGCTGGAGGCGCCGCTGCTCGCCATGCTGCTTCTGCTATGGCGCAAGCCCCTTGGCGATACGCCGCGTCAGGCGCTGCTCTTTGCCGTGGCCCTCAATATCGGCGCCCTGCTGGCGCTGGTCGGCCAGACCTACCAGACCGGCGCCGATCCCTGGCAGCTGTTCGCCACCTGGGCGCTGATGCTGGTACCGCTGGCCGCCCTTGGCCAGAGTCCCCTGCTCTGGACTCTGGGCTGGCTGCTAGGCCAGCTGGCGCTGGTGCTCTACTGGCGGCTCGGTCTCTTCAGCTTCTTCTTCGCCTTTGACGAGGAGGGGCTGGGCTGGTGTCTGACCCTGCTCAACGCCGCCCTCTGGGGCTTGTTGCTGCTCGCCCCCGCTCGCTGGCGCCTGATGCCGAGCTGGCTGGCGGGTCTTGCCGCCGGGCTTGGCGCCACCCTGCTCGCCCTGCTGGCGCTCTTCGATGCCGCCTCCACGCTGGTGTGGTCGCTCTGGCTGGGCTGGCTCGCTGCCGCCTACACACTCTGGCATCACAGATTTATCGCCGGACTCGCCATGGGCTGCCTCAGCCTGATTGCCGTTATCCTCGCCGCCCTTGGCAAGTGGATGAAGCCGGATGTGGACGGTTTCCTGCTGCTCAGCCTCATCGCCATCGGCCTCTCGGTCGCCGCCAGCCGCTGGCTGCAACAACAACGGAGGTTCCATGAGTGATCTGACGCTCTGGCAAACCCTGCAACAGGCCAATCTGGTGGAAGGGGAGATGCCCCGCAACAACCAGCCGCACTGGTCGAGCCGTTTTCTGCTCGGGCTGGTGGGGTGGATCGCCGCCCTGTTCCTGCTCTTCTTTCTCTTTATGACCTTCGAGCAGCTGACCCGCGAGGCCAACAGCGCCCTGCTGCTTGGCGTTGTGCTGCTGGGGGCGGCTTACGCCATCAACCGCAGCCAGAGCGGCGATCTCTGGGATCAGTTCGTGCTGGCGCTCGCGCTGGCGGCCGATGCTTGGCTGCTCTACGGTCTGCTCGATCAGGCCGACAGCCACCAGAGCCTGCTCTGGTTCGGCCTCTGCCTGCTGTCGCTTGCCATCGCGGTGCTGTTCGATCACTGGCTGGTGCGGCTGTTTCACAGCGTGGCGGCGGCCCTGCTGCTGACCCTCGCCCTTGCCTGCCTCGGGTTGCAACTGCTGGCCCTGCCGCTGGTGATGGCCGCCATCACCTTCTGCTGGCTGCGCGCCGATCACGACCCCGCCCGTCACCAGCTCTACCACGCCATCACCCTGGGGCTCGCCCTCTCCCTGCTGGTACTGGGTCGCCTGCACCAACCGCTATGGGAAGGTGGCAGCAGCGTGCTCGATGAGCTGGGGCTGTCACGCCTGCCGCTCTGGCTCAATCCACTGCTCTGCGCCGCCCTGCTGCTGGCGGTGATGGTGAAACTGAAGCTGCCGCTCTGGTACGGTCTGCCGCTGGTGCTGCTCAGCGCCGTCATTCCGGGGGTGGGGGCTGGCGCACTGGTGCTGATCCTCGGCTTCTATGCCGGCAGTCTTGGCCTGATGACCCTCGCCGCCCTGCTGCTGGTGGGCTATGGCGCTCTCTACTACTACGATCTGGGGCTCACCCTGATGACCAAATCCTGGCTGCTGCTGGGCTCGGGTGCCCTGTTGCTGGCCGCCCGCCTGCTGCTTAAAACCTGCTCGGCAAGGAGCGACTCATGAGACCCGCGACCCGACAACTCGGCCTGTTGCTCACTGGCCTTGCCATTCTGGCGGGCATCAACCTCACCGTCTGGCGGTTTGAGCGCGCCATGAGCAGTGGCGAAGTGGTGCTGCTGCGGCTCGCACCGGTCGATCCCCGCTCCCTGATGCAGGGGGATTACATGCGCCTCAACTACGAGATCGCCCGCGAGCTGGCCAGCAGCGATGGCTGCGACAAGCAGAGCGACACCCTGGTGATCCGCCTCGATGCCCATCAGGTGGCGAGCCGGGTTGCCGATGGCAAGCCGGATCAGCTGGCCAGCGATGAGCGGCTATTGCAGGTGCACCGCAGCGATCGCCAGTGGCTGATCGGCCCCGATGCCTTCTTCTTCGAAGAGGGTGATGGCGAGGCCTTGAGCCGTGCCCGTTACGGCGAGTTTCGCCTGCAGCCTGATGGCAAGACGTTGCTGGTGGGGCTACGCGATGAGGCTTATCAGCCGATTGGGAGAAGCCGGTCACGTTGGTAACGGGGCAAAGTGGCTATTTGAGCGGTTCATGGTCACACTCAAAGCACGGTTGACTGCTGAGGATGTTCCCCATGAGGATTTGGCTCACCTGCTTGCTGCTATTGCTCCCCTGGGCCTCGATGGCCCGGGCCGATCTGGGCAAACTCGAATACTTCACCGAAGAGTACCCCCCCTACAACTTCAGCGATGAGCAGGGCCAGCCCACCGGCCTTGCGGTTGAACTGCTGCAGATGGTGTGGAAAAACAGCGGCGTTGCCCCCCAGCCGATCCGCATCCTGCCGTGGGCACGTGGCTACTACCTGCTGACCCAGAAACCCAACGTGGTGCTCTTCTCCACTGCCCGCACCCAGGCGCGGGAAGATCTCTTCAAGTGGGTCTGCCCCATCGGCTACTCGGAGTACATCCTGCTCGGGCGCAAGGCGCAAAACATCACCCTCACCTCCGTCGATGAGATGAGCAAGTACCGGATAAGCGCGGTGCGCTCCGATGCCGCCGAGCAGCTGCTGCTCAACAACGGCATGGATGACAACAACATCATCCCCGCCAACCGCCTCAATCAGGCGGTCAAGATGCTCACCTCCGGCCGCGCCGACCTGCTCGCCACCAGCAAACTGGCCGGTTATGACGCCCTGCGCGAAATGAAGCTCAACAGCGACGACTTCAACGTCGCCATGGTGCTGAGCGCCGAGCAGCTCTGCTACGCCTTCAGCCGTCAGGTGGATGACAAGGAGATCAAGCTGTTCCAGAGCGGCCTGACCCGCGCCCTCGCCTCACAGGAGTTTTTGAAGCTGCAGGCCAAATACCTGCCCATTCGCTGACGAGCAGCGAAGACCAGAAACAGACGAGGGATGCCAACGGCATCCCTCGCTATTATTGAAGAACCTGACCGCTCAACCTTGGCGAAACCGGTCGGCTTGGTCACAATTGAGCATATATATTCCCTTGAGCAGGATGGAAAAAATGAAACCATGGATTGGATTGGCCGCACTGCTTGTGAGTTCCTTCGCCCACGCCAGCCCCGAGCTGGCCAAGCTTCACTACCTGACCGAAGATTACAAACCCTATAACTACGCCGACGAAGCGGGCAATCCGACCGGCTTTGCGGTCGAGCTGCTCAAGCTGGTATGGCAGAAGACCAACACCCCGGAGCAGCCCGTTACCATCATGCCCTGGGCCCGTGGCTACTACCTGCTGACCCAAAAACCCAACGCGGTGCTCTTCTCCACCGCCCGCACCCAGGCGCGCGACCCCCTGTTCAAGTGGGCCTGCCCCATCGGTTACGCCGAAATCGTACTGGTGGGGTTGGCCGAGCACAAGATCAACATCACCAAGCTCGACGATGCCAAGGCGTTCAATATCGGGGCGGTGCGAGCCGATGTGGGCGAGCAGCTGCTGCTCAACAACGGCTTTGACGAGACCAAAATCATCGCCGCCAACCGCCTCTCCCAGGCGCTCAAGATGCTCACCTCCGGCCGGGTGGACATGGTCTCCACCAACAAGACCACAATGGAGCAGCAAATTCAGGAGCAAAAACTCGACCCCGCCAAGTTCAAGGAGCAGTGGCAGCTGAGCTCGGAACAGTTCTGCTACGCCTTCAGCCATCCGGTGAGCGACGATCTGGTCAAGGAGTTCCAGAACGGCTTGACCCAGGTGCTGGCGGGCAGCGAATACCCGCTGCTGCACAACAAATACTTCCCCGCCCCCGCCGCCAAATAGCGGCGCCACGCCAAACACCAACAACAAGGGGCCCACTGCGGGCCCCTTCTCTTTTTGCCGTACACTCCCCTAGCCGCGCACCAGCGCTGCGGCGGCCACCTTGTGACGGGCAATAAGCCCCTCGATATCCAGCCCCGCGATGGCACCATCGACCACCCGCCACTTGCCGCCCACCATCACCCGATCGGCCCGCTCGGCGCCGCACAAAATGAGTGCCGCGACGGGATCGTGACTGCCGCTAAAGCGCAGGTCGTCGAGCTTGAACAGCGCCAGATCTGCCTGCTTGCCGGGCAGCAGCTCACCGAGATCGCCGCGCCCGAGCAGCCTTGCCGAGCCAACGGTCGCCCACTCCAGCACCTTGCGCGGGGTGATGCGCTCGGCGCCGTAGCGCAGCCGCTGCAGATAGAGGGCCTGACGGGCCTCCTGCATCAGGTTCGAGGCATCGTTGGAGGCCGAACCATCCACCCCGAGCCCCACCGGCGCACCGGCCGCCTCCAGATCCAGGGTCGGGCAGATGCCGGAGGCGAGCCGCATATTGGAGACCGGACAGTGGCACACACCGGTGCCCGCCGCCCCCAGCCGCGCAATCTCGTCCGGATTGAAGTGGATGCCGTGCGCCAGCCAGGTGCGATCGCCCAGCCAGCCCACCTTCTCCAGATAATCGACGGTACGCAGGCCAAAGCGCGCAAGGCAGAACGCCTCCTCATCCAGCGTCTCCGCCAGATGGGTGTGCAGCCGCACATCGAGCTCGGCCGCGAGTCTGGCGCTCTCCACCATGATCTCCTCGGTCACCGAAAAGGGGGAGCATGGGGCCAGCGCAATCTGGATCTGCGCCCCGGCGCCGCGCTCGTGGTATTGGCGCACCAGCCGCAGGCAGTCATCGAGGATCTGCTGCTGCCCCTGCACCGTGTGGCGCGGCGGCAAGCCCCCCTCATCTTCGCCAAGGCTCATGGAGCCACGGGTCAGCATGGCGCGCATCCCCAGCTCACGCACCGCCGCCACCTGAATATCGATGGACTCCTCCATCCCGCGCGGGAAGAGGTAGTGGTGATCCGCAGCCGTGGTGCAACCCGAGAGCAACAGCTCCGCCATCGCCACCTTGCTCGCCAGCGCCAGCGCATCCGGCGTCAATCTGGCCCAGACCGGATAGAGGGTCTTGAGCCAGGGAAAGAGCGGCTGATTGACCACCGGCCCCCAGGCGCGGGTCAGGGTCTGGTAAAAGTGATGGTGGGTATTGATAAGGCCCGGCAGCACCACATGGTCGCGGGCATCGAACAGCTGATCGCAAGGTCGAGCTGGCTGCTGGCCTGCCGCCAGCACCTCGCTTATCAGGCCGTTTTCAATCACCAGCCCGCCGCGGCCATCGACCGTTTCGGGTGTAAAGGTGGCAAGGGGGTTTTTAATCCAGATACGGGTAGCGGACATGGCCGACTCCTCCATCAGTGACACATAGGGGTGAGCCAGCTCAGTTATACCCTGTCTGCTGATCCAGAGGCGGCGGTCAGCGACCGCAGCCAACCCAGTCTAGGCATACGGCGCAAAAAGTCTGTGATCGCCGTTTTGAATCAAGGTGATAGCAACGGATTGCCCAAGACGACCAGCCGCACAAGGTTTACCCAGCAATTAATCAATCAGTAATTAACAAAAGCTTGTGCCAGCGCAAAAAAACCTCTGGTTTCTGATAGTTGCGTGATGGCCGCCATAGTTAAGCGCTCAATGAATCCGTAAGATATTTGGCGGCGCCTGTTGGCCCCTTTTCCCAAACCAAGGTCAACGGCGCAATGTGGCAGCGACAGTCAGGGGCGGTAGCGTCTTTCGCGGAGACCAGCCGGTTTTCCGCCCCTGCGCCAAGGTGCGAGGGTTGCACCCTCGACTGGCGTTCCCGTCAGCCCCCGGGGCTGTGCCCATGCCACCATGCGGATGAGACATTGGGACAATTTGTAGGGTCGATTAGCGAAGCGTAATCGTCCGCGGTCACCATCCCCTCTCCCCTTGTGGGAGAGGGCTAGGGTGAGGGGTCACTAGCCTGATGGGCATGGCTTCGCCATGCAGGACACGAGGACTCCGTCCTCGACGGGGTTTCGCCGCCGCTGCGCGGCTTGGCGAGTGACTTTGGAAAGACCCAAAGTCACCAAAGGTCTAATCCCCCACTTGTTCGCCCTCCTGCGTCGGGTTTCCTCGGTTCACCCGTTTGTCCGACGGCACGCGCCGATGGGCCATCCTTGGCCCAGCGGCGCTCGCTCGGCGTCCTGCCTCGCGGCCTGGACAAACAGGCTCACCTCGGCGAACAACAGGGGGCAACAGCCAACCCGCGACACCGAGGCCGGTTAACAGGCGTAGGGTGCACCAAGCGCAGCGCATTGCACCGCGGTAACACTCCCCAGCCTATTCGGGGCAAAGATCGGGCGGGTTGTTGTCTCACAGCCAACCCCTCGCCCATCCCATGGCGAGAGCAGATTGTCGCACCTATGCAACAAGCGCCATCGACATAGTTGCATAGGTGAAAAAATCATGGCGGGTATAACGGCAAGCGACAGATATCCCTATCGGGAAACGGTTTTATATTGAAGGCCCGATAGTGAGTATTTCAACGTGATAACACCTTATTTCTCGAACGTCCGATTACGCTTCGCTAATCGAACCTACGACCAATTAAAAATCACATGTGCATCTAATATAGCTAAACCAAAGGATAGCCAATGAAAGCGATTGTTTTCTTCAATAACAAAGGAGGTGTTGGTAAAACAACGCTCCTGTGTAATCTCGCAGCATTTTTATCTATGAGAATGTCAAAAAAAGTTCTAATTGTTGATGCTGACCCTCAATGTAATAGTACAACCTATGTTCTATCCGATGAGCAATTAGAGAAAATATATGGAAAGACAAGAAGAAACAGCATAGAGTCCTTTCTATCTCCAATTCGGAGAGCAAAAGGATACTTAGATAAAAGAATATCACCTGAAAACTCATCACGTTTTAATGTTGATATAATACCTGGTGACCCGCGATTAGCATTAAGTGAAGACTTGCTTGCTTCTGATTGGAAAGGTGCAACCTCTGGTGATCCTAGAGGTTTACAAACCACTCTTGTTTTTGAACATTTGAAGCGACAGTATCATGAATATGATTATATATTCTTTGATGTAGGCCCATCATTAGGTGCCATAAATAGATCAGTCTTAATGGCATCCGATTATTTTTTGATTCCCATGGCTGTTGACGTATTCAGTTTAATGGCTTTAGAAAATATAAACCTATCTCTCAAGAAATGGAAGAAAGGGATAACTGAAGGGCTAGATAAATATCAAGAGGAGGAAAGCGAAACATATGAAATAAATGGCCGTGATTTTGAATGGAGTTTAAAATTCGCAGGCTACGTAATGCAACAATATAAAGCCAAGACTGTTAGAGGTGAGAAAGTTCATGTAAAAGCCTATGAAATAATATCTAAAAAGATCCCAGATAAAATCAAAGATGAAATTTGTTCAATCGTAGATAACAACGATGAAATCATTACCCCATTATTAGGTGAAATAGAAAACCTGCATAGTTTAGTGCCAATGTCACAAAACACGAAAGCCCCCATTTTTGCCTTAAAGGCTAGAGATGGTGTTGTTGGTGCTCATTTCCAAAAAGTACAAGAAGCTGAACGAGTCTTCTCATCTATAGCTGAAAACTTTGTAGAAAATATTGGGGGCTAAGATGATTCGTTGGCCAAAAGATGTTGTTAGTGATATAAGCAGGCGACGTTGCGTTATCTTTCTTGGTTCAGGCATATCCATGAATAGTGTTAGTGCTGATGGGCGAAGACCAAAAACATGGTTAAAATTTTTAGAAAGTGCACTTGAAAACATTCAACCGAAAGCTCATATAAAAAAACTACTAAAAGAAAGCGACTATCTCACTGCATGTGAGGTTATTAAACGAGAACTAGGGAAAGAAGAATTCACTCGCGTAGTAAAAGAGGAGTTTCTTACTCCAGGATATAAGCCTGCTGAAATTCACGAAAGAATATTTTCGTTAGACTCGCGAATTGTGGCAACACCTAATTTTGATAAAATTTACGAAACATACGCGAACAGCAAGGCACATGGTTCCATTGTTGTAAAACAACATTATGATACAGATGTAATTTCCAGTATACGAGGCTCTGGGCGGCTTATATTGAAAGTACATGGGACTATAGATACCCCTGACAATCTGATATTTACAAGAGCAGAGTACGCGCAAGCAAGGACTAAATACGCTTCCTTTTATGATGTCCTTGAAGCATTAGCGCTAACACATACCTTTGTTTTTCTAGGATGTGGAGTTAACGATCCAGATATTAAGCTTCTTCTAGAGGATACTCTTTTCAAGCATAACTGTAGCCGCTCTCATTTAATGCTATTACCAAATAGTGCCTTACACACATCCGTTATTTCAGTCATTCAAGACACGATGAATTTAAACATAATTCAGTATTCACCTAAAGATAATCACAAAGAACTATTAGACTCAATTACAGACTTAGTTCAACAAGTTGAAAATGAGAGAGAACAACTTAAGTTAAATATGAATTGGTAATTAGATAAGTTTTCATATCCCTAATAAAATATATTTAAAAACCGCAGCCTCGGCTGCGGTTTTTTATTCCTGATTTCTATTTCCCCAACCCCTTGCACTGCTCTCCCCCTGCGGCGGGATAGGCGGCGAGCGTCTCATAGAGGGCGGCGCGCAGGCTGCCGGATTGGCAGAAATCGCAGCTGCCGCCGGCGTCGATATCGGTGATGCGGGCGCCTTGCGGCCCGTCTTGTACCAGATAGGTGCTGACAAAACGGTAGGTGCCGCTGGGGGCGTCGAGCGGGGTGCCCGGCTCGCCAAAGGTGAAGCGCACCTTGACCTCGCTGCGATCCCGGCTGCCGGCGATGGCGCGTGACGAGAGGATCTCCGAGCCCAGCAGGTTATCCCAGGCGTTGGGCAGGAAGGGGTTGCCCTCGACAAAGGGGGGCTTCTCGTCGGGGGCCTGGCGGGTGGCTATTTCGCGCGCCTTTGAGGCGGCATTGAGCAGGCAGAACAGCTCGGGGGAGACGATAGTGGGCAGCGCGCCGCCAAGATCGCTCTGATAGAGGCCACTCGGTTTGACTTGGCGCTCCCAGTCGAGAAACTGGGCTACCTTGGCCTTGGCGCGGGCACTGGCGGCCGGATCGAGTTTGCCGCTGGTGGTGGTGCCCGCATGGGCCGGGGCGATCAGGGCCGCCGCAGAGAGGGCCAGTGCCAGCACGGGCCAGCTGGATATCTTCATGGTGCCATCTTCCTTATGTTCGCTTGCATGGGCCGCGCCTTGAACAACGCGCCGGGCCCTGAAAAAAAGAGCGCAGCCCAAGGGCTGCGCTCTGCGTCAGATCGTCAACCGGCGGCCCTTAGGCACGGCGCCAGCTGGTCTTGCCGGCGCTGTCTTCCAGCACGATGCCCATCTCGGTGAGACGGTTGCGGGCGGCATCGGCCGCAGCCCAGTTCTTGTCGGCACGGGCCTGATTGCGCTCGGCGATCAGGCGCTCGATTTCGGCAACCTCTTCATCCGCTTCGTCACCCTTGAGGAAAGCCTCGGGGTCTTGCTGCAGGATGCCGAGCACGGCGCCCAGCTCGCGCAGACGGGCGCCCAGCGCGGCGGCAACCGCCATGTCTTCACCCTTCTGGCGGTTGATCTCGCGCACCAGATCGAACAGGGCGGAGTAGGCTTCCGGGGTGTTGAAGTCGTCATCCATCGCCTCCTTGAAGCGAGCCACCTGCTCGTCACCACCGGCAGCCGCGGCTACCGGCAGATCGCGCAGGGCGGTGTACATCCGCTCCAGCGCGGCGCGGGCTTGCTTCAAGTTATCTTCCGAGTAGTTGAGCTGGCTGCGGTAGTGGCCAGACATCAGGAAGTAACGGACGGTTTCGGCGTCGTAGTGGGCCAGCACGTCGCGGATGGTGAAGAAGTTGCCAAGGGATTTGGACATCTTCTCTTTATCCACCATCACCATGCCGCTGTGCATCCAGGTATTGACGTAGTCGCCACCGTGGGCGCAGCAGGACTGGGCGATCTCGTTCTCGTGGTGCGGGAACTGCAGATCGGAGCCGCCGCCATGGATGTCGAAGTGATTGCCAAGGTGCTTGGAGTTCATGGCGGAGCACTCGATGTGCCAGCCAGGACGACCCGGGCCCCAGGGGCTTTCCCAGGTCGGCTCGCCCGGCTTGGACATCTTCCACAGCACGAAGTCCAAGGGGTTGCGCTTGGCATCGACCACGTCGACGCGGGCACCGGCTTGCAGCTGTTCCAGATCCTGACCGGAGAGCTTGCCGTAGTCGGCGTAGGATTCGACGATAAACATCACATCGCCGTTGTCCGCCACGTAGGCGTGCTCTTTATCCAGCAGGGATTGCACCAGCTCGATGATCTCTTCGATGTGCTGGGTGGCGCGCGGTTCGATATCCGGGCGCACCATGCCGAGGGCGTCGAAGTCGGCGTGCATGTCGCCGATCAGACGCTCGGTCAGCTCGTCGCAGGTCACTTGGGTCTCGGCGGCACGTTTGATGATCTTGTCATCCACGTCGGTGATATTGCGCACGTAGGTGAGGTCGTAACCGGCGTAACGCAGGTAGCGAGCGACCACATCAAAGGCGACGAAGGTGCGGCCGTGGCCGATATGACAGTGATCGTAGATGGTGACACCACACACATACATGCCCACCTTGCCCGGGTGGATAGGTTTGAATTCTTCTTTTTGACGAGTGAGTGTGTTGTATATCTTCAGCATCTTCTAACCACTGCCTGTGAGTAAAATGGTTGGTCATGATACCCCGTTCAGGGGCAGAAAACGAGGCAGAAAACGTGGCCAATCCCGCCTGCCAGCACGGTTACGGCGCCAGAGAGACTATGCCGCCAGCCCCTGATGGGCTAGAATTGCCACCACTTTATGCCATACACCTGCGGGCACTTCGTCGTCCGCATCAAATGAAAGGACATATCATGGTCACTCTGCACACCAATCACGGCGACATCACCCTCACCCTGAATGCTGAAAAAGCCCCGGAAACCGTGGCCAACTTCCTGCAATACTGCCGTGACGGTCACTACGACAACACCATTTTCCACCGCGTCATCGACGGCTTCATGATCCAGGGCGGCGGCTATGCCCCGGGCTTTGAAGAGAAAGACACCCGCGCCCCCATCAAGAATGAAGCGGCCAATGGTCTCTCCAACAAGATCGGCACCATCGCCATGGCTCGCACCATGGAGCCGCACTCTGCCAGCGCCCAGTTCTTCATCAACGTGAACAACAACGACTTCCTCGACTTCAAATCCGCCACCACTCAGGGCTTCGGCTACTGCGTATTCGGTGAAGTAACCGCCGGCATGGACGTGGTCAACAAGATCAAGGGCGTCAAGACCGGCAACTACGGCCGTATCCACCAGGACGTTCCGACCGAAGACGTGGTGATCACCAAGGTGACCCTTGCTGACTGATCTCTGCCGACTCGGCACTGACAAAACTGCGGCCCCGGCCGCAGTTTTTCCATCTGCCTCCTCCACTGCCACTCCGAACTGGCGCCGCCTCGACTATCTGGCCCACGGCAACCCGCGCCAGCGCTCGGCCCATGCCCTGCTCACCGCCGGGTTGTGGGATGAGCTGGCAGCGCAGTGCACCGATCTGGCGCTGGTGAGCACGCTCGCCATCGGGCTGGATCGACCGGGCAGCGATCTCGATATTCTCTGCCAGCATCCAGATCCCGCCGAGTTTGCCGCAAGGCTCGAGGCTCAAGGTTGGCTGGCGAGCGCCAAGGGCGACAATGTCTGGCTGCTGGAGCGCACCTTTCCCCGCCTCGACCAGAACTGTGTCGATTGCGATCAAAGCGAGGCCGGCTGGCCGCTGGAGCTCTATGTCACCTCCGCCCCCATCGAGACGCTTAATGGCTGGCGCCACCTCACCCTGATGGCGGCTTTGCTACAACGCTTTGGCGATGACTTCTATCACGAAGTGCTGCGCCTGCGCCTTGAAGAGGGACTGAAAGGGGAAGCAGCCATGTGCCGGTTGCTCGGGCTGGCGGGCGAACCTTACGCCGCCCTGCTGACGCTGGAGGGGCAGGATTTGGCCCATCTGGTGTGGCCCGCCGCTATCGCGACTCCCGAAGCGGATGCGACCTGCAGCAACGGCTCGGCCATGCGTACCCTCTTTATCAGCGACATTCACCTGTGCAGCGATCGGCCCGACATGACCGCCGCACTGGTGCACTTTCTGGCCAAGGAGGCGGTGGGCGCCGATGCCCTCTATGTGCTCGGCGATCTCTTCGAGTTCTGGATTGGCGACGATGACCCCAACCCGCTCCACCAGGAGATGGCTGACGCTTTTCTGGCCCTGAGCCAGCAGAATGTGCCCATCTACTTTATCCACGGCAACCGCGACTTTCTGCTGGGGCAACAGTTTGCCAAACGCGCCGGCATCACCCTGCTGGGAGATCCGTGCGTTATCGAACTCTATGGCGAGCGGGTGGTGCTGAGCCACGGCGATCTGCTCTGCACCCTGGATGAGGGGTATCAGAAGTTTCGTCGCATCACCCAGCTCAAGTGGCTGCGCTGGCTGTTCCTGCGCCTGCCGCTCGCCCGCCGGCAGGCCATCGCCCGCAAGATGCGCGGCCAAAGCCAGATGGAGAACGCCCACAAGAGCCAGCGCATCATGGATGTGACGCCTGCTGCAGTTGACGAGATGCTGCGCCAGCACGGCTGCAAGGTTATGATCCACGGCCACACCCACAGACCCGCCATCCACCACTTCCAGCTCGATGGCGCGCCTGCCCGGCGCATCGTGCTGGGAGACTGGTTCGAGCAGGGCTCGGTGCTGGTCTGCCGCCCCGGCGAGCAGCAGCTGGAGACAAGGCCGCTGGCAGCTGCACGCTGACCGCAGGTTCACAAGGCATCCGTAAAGAGAGGGGCGCGTCAGCAGTGACGCGCCCCTTGTTGTTTTGTTGCGGCAGCTCTACCGGTGCCCCCCGAAGCGCTGCACGCCGAGGCGGTGTTAGCGGCTGAAGTTGGGCTCCAGCGCATAGTGCTTGAAGCAGGCCTCCAGATTGCTGCGAATGGCCGGTGTCACGTTGATGAACTCCAGCCCGTAGACCTCGCCCTCTGCCTCCTGTTTCGACCACATCACTCTGGCGGTCACGGCCAGCGGCGTCTGGTTGCGATAGAGATCGATGGAGGGTTTGGGGGTGTATATCTTGAGCTCGACTTGCGCCTTTTTGGGCAATTCGAGGGACTGTACGGTACGCAGGCGCAAACCGGTCACGCTGAAGTCCTCGGTGATCGATTCATGGAAACTGCCAGCGGCCTCGACCTTCACCATCATGTGCTGATACATACGGGGGGCGCCGCGCAGCTCGTGTTCGGCGCGATCGACACTGCTGGCCGCCTCGAAGCGGAACTGCTCCATGATATCGCGCAGCTGGCTCGACTCTTCGTACAGGGTGCGGCTGATGATCCCGGTGGTCTGCACCTTCTCGGTATTCTCGGAGAGGGCGTGCAGCAGATCGTGCAGATGGGTATTGAGAGAGGCGAGCTTGTGCATCTGCTCGTCACTGGTGGTGCGGATCTGGTCGGCGGCCCCGACACTGCGCTCAATCTCGCCCATCAAGCCGTTGATGGACTGGCTCGCCTCGTGGGCCTTCTCCATGGTGAGGTGGGTGCGGGCAATCACGCTCTTCACCGTGGTTTCGTTCTCGCCGATCAGCTGGCTCAGGGTGGTGACAATCCCGTTAATCTCTTTGGTCGCCTGTCCGGCATGGTTGGCCAGCTTGCGCACCTCGTCAGCCACCACCGCAAAACCGCGACCATGTTCACCGGCACGGGCCGCTTCGATGGCGGCGTTGAGGGCCAGCAGGTTGGTCTGCTCGGTGATGGCAGTGATGGACTGGGTAATCACCTGGATCTTCTGGCTTGCCTCGCTCAGCTGGCGAGTCTTCTGCTCGGCCTGCTGCGCTTCGGTCACAGCGCGGCGCATCTCCTCGATGTTCTCGCTCATCACCCGGGTGCTGTTGTTGGCACTCTGGTAGGCAAGCTCGGCCTGCTGCCCGACCTGAGCGGCCAGACCCGATACTGCCTCGGCCGCACAGGAGAGATCGTTGCTGGCCCGGCTCACCTCACCGGAGTGGTGCTGCTCGGTCTGGGCCGCATCCGTGATGGTTCTG
The DNA here is from genome assembly GCF_019048745.1 of Aeromonas sp. FDAARGOS 1410. Classification (NCBI taxonomy): domain Bacteria; kingdom Pseudomonadati; phylum Pseudomonadota; class Gammaproteobacteria; order Aeromonadales; family Aeromonadaceae; genus Aeromonas; species Aeromonas sp. FDAARGOS 1410. Next base: position 3,246,501 of record NZ_CP077401.1, read on the forward strand.
GAGATATCGGAGATCTGATAGGAAGATTGAGCCAGTTGGCGGGTACGCAGGTCAATCTGGCGCATATGACCGCTAAGCTGCTCGGCCATCATGCGCATGGTGCCCAGTACGCTGTTGCCACCAAAGCGGGTCTCGATCCTGACGGTCAGGTTGCCGGCAGCGATCTCGGCAGCGACCCGGGCGGCATAGTCCGGCTCGCCCCCCAGAGTGCGCATCAGATGGCGGTACTGGATCAGATAGGCCATTGCTACAAAGAGCAGGGAGACCAGCCCGGCCCCGAGGCTTATCCAGAGTGACAGGGCCTTGGCCTCGTCCCGACTGGCGATGGCGCTGGCTATACGACCGTCAAGCTCGTGGGAGATGCGATCGAGCTTCCCGGCGCCATTCTCGACCATGGCATCAAACCCGTCCGGACTGGTCATGATGGCGTTGCCTGCCTCCCGCCCCTTCTGGACATAGGCGTTGACCATGACGATCCCTCTCTCCTGCAGCTGCCTGACCACGTCCTGCATTGGCAGGATCTCGTCGGTGAGATCCGGCAGGGTGCGAGCCAGTGTATCGAGGTTTTTCAACGCATCATCACGATAGGTAGCCGCCTCTGCGATCCCCTCTTCGGTATCGCCGGTCACCGAGGCATCGGTCAGAAACTGCTGGATCTGCACCAGATCAAATCGGGTTGCCTGGAAGGTCGATTGAGCACGCTCCAGGAGGTCAACCTTCTCCTGGGCTCGCAGCTGGGTTTGACCACTCCAGATGGAGACCACAGAGGCCACCAGCAGCGGCACCGCCACCAGTATGCCGCCCTTGATCATCATCCACTTGACGGAGCTCCTTCTCACCGGTTTTTGCGAGGAGATAGCAGCCTCTTTCAGCTCGAAGGTGTTGTTGTGCAAGAGTCCTTGTGCGATAGCCATGGCGTCACCTCATGTGGTGGCAAATGGAAGAAGTCCTGTCAGCAGGACACCCGTAGCAGAGTGCCAAGCTCCTGTTTTCCAACGAGCAAACACCATGCCAGCCATTTGTCGGGCTTGTTTCGGTTATTTATTGTCAAAACGCTAAATAAGCCTCGGCGGTCACTCCCGGGTTCACCATAATGCAATGCAATTTGCAAAAGCTGCGTCAGTGCGTTGCCAACTGAGGGCAAGCTCAGTGACATACCTCCTGCGTCATAACAAGTCCGACAGCTTGTGACCAGCCAAGGGGTTGGAGCCCTTCGCATCGCCAGCCGCATCCCTATAATGTGCCCCTCACATAAACAGAGAGGAGTAACTCATGGGTTTCATCACCTGGATTATTTTGGGATTGCTGGTTGGCATGCTGGCCAAGTGGATCATGCCGGGCCGCGACGGTGGTGGCTTCTTCATGACCGCCCTGCTGGGGATTGTCGGCGCCATGGTCGGCGGCTATGTGGGCACCCTGCTGGGTCTGGGCTCGGTGACCGGCTTCAATATTTCGAGCATTGCCATCGCCACCGTGGGTGCCCTTATCGTCCTGTTTGTCTTCAACAAGATCCGCAGCTGACAACCCAACGCCATCTTATGTGTAGATAAACAGGGCACCGCGAGGTGCCCTCTCTTTTTTATCCTCCTCACGATTTTGCCAGCGGCAAGATCAGCCTGACCAACAAGCCCCCCAACTGCGGGGCAGGCAGCAGCACCACCTCGCCGTGATGGTAGTGGGCGATATCGCGTACCAGCGCCAGACCCAGCCCTGCTCCCGGCTGTTCGCTGCCCTGCTCGAGGCGCTGAAACGGCTGCCAGACCCGCTCTGCCAGCTCGGGGGCAATGCCGGGGCCGCTATCCTCTACCTCCAGCCAGATCTGCCCGTTGCTTCGCACCACCCGCGCCGTCACCGTGCCATGGGGCGGGGTGTATTTGATGGCGTTGTCGAGCAGGTTGGCACAGAGCTCCCCGAGCAGCAGCGCCTCCCCCGCCACCATGATGGCGGACTCCTCCCCCTCGTAACCGAGATCGATCCCCTTGCTGCGCGCCTGCGCTAGCCGTGACAGACAAGCCTGCTGCACCAGCGCCGTCAACTCGATGGGCTCCCGCTGGCGCAGCCCGGAGCACTCGTCCGATTTGAGCCGGGCCAGCAGCAGGAGCCGCTCGGTCAGGGCGATGGTGTGATCGAGCCGCACGGCCATGGCATCGAGACTTTCGCTCATCAGGGCGGGATCGCCACTGCCGCGCGCTACCTCAACCTGGGTTTTCAGGATGGTAAGCGGGGTGCGCAGCTGATGGGCGGCATCGGCGCTGAAACGTTCCTGCCGGGCCACCAGCTGACGCAAGCGGGCCAGCTGGCGGTTGAACGCCTGCACCAGCGGCCGGGTCTCCTGCCAGGGGAGCAAATCCGGCAAGGGAGCGAGCGTGGCGGCATCGCGTCGCAGGATCTCCCGCGACAGGCGGCGCATCGGGGTGAGCAGCCGCTTGAGCAACAAATAGGCGAGCAGCAGGGTGAGCACCACCAGCGCCCCCTGGGTCAGCACGGCCGACCAGAGCAGCTGCTGTGCCAGTTGCTGGCGGCCGAGCAGGGTCTCCGCCACCGTGATGCGGGCCATGCCGGTGACGCCCCCCTCGCCTACCGGTTGCAGCAGCATCACGGCGCGGATTGGCGCCTCCTGATAAATTTCGTCATAGAAGTAGGCGAGCGCCGGATAGCGGTCGGTCAGCGGCGTACCAACAGGCATCGGGGGCAGGTCATCAAAGCCGGAGATGACCCCATCGTCGATGCCGCGCACCTGATAGAAGAGGCGATCGCGCATGTTGCGCTCGAAGCTGTCGAGCACCACGTAGGGCACATCCACCTTGAGGATGCCATCGCTTGCCGTCAGCCGCTCGGCGACGGTGCGGGCCGAAGCGAGCAGGGTGCGATCATAGGCCGAGGTGGCCGCCGCCAGCGCACCGTAGTAGCTGTACCAGGCTGAGGCGGCCCAGAGGATCAGCAGGGGGCCCCCCAGAAACAGCAGCAGCTGATTGAGCAGGGAGCGACTAATGGGAGGCCTCCGGCGCCGCTTCCAGCAGATAGCCCAGCCCGCGCAGGGTGGTGATCACCACCCCGCTACCCACCAGCTTTTTGCGCAGCCGGTGGATATAGAGATCGATGCTGTCGAGCCCTACCTCGTCATCGAGATTGAACACCTGCTCGAACAGCTGCCCCTTGGCGACGGGGCGCCCGTGGCGGTACATCAGCGCGGTCAGCAGCGCCTGCTCGCGCGGAGTCAGAGCCAGCCGGGCATCGGCCAGCAGAAAATAGCCGTCGGGGTGCAGGGTCAGGCGTCCCAGTCGCAGCTCGGCGCCGCCACTTTCGCTGCGCCGCAGCAGGGCCCGCAGCCGGGCATCCAGCTCCCCCAGATCGAATGGCTTGGCCAGATAGTCATCGGCACCGGCATTGAGGCCGCAGATCCGCTCCTCCACCGCGCCGCGGGCGGTGAGAAGCAGCACCGGCAACCCCTGCCCCCGGCTGCGCAACCGGCCGAGTACCGCAAGCCCGTCGAGCTTGGGCATCTCGATATCGAGCACCGCCAGCGCGTATTTTTCGTGGCGCAGCAGATGATCGGCCCGGGCGCCGTCAGCCACCCAATCCACCGCGAAACCGGCGCTGGTGAGTGCCCTCGACAGCCAGTGGGCCAGTTCGTGATTGTCTTCTGCCAACAGCAAGCGCATCCCTATCCCCTTGTTCTTGACTACGGCGTGCAACCACAGTGCTGCAACTGCATCCATTCACTCTGCCTGAGCGGAACAAGGTGCGATCACGGTCACACTCCCGCCAATTGGTCAGCGATTGAAAGGTGAATGAAAGGTTGTTGTTTTAACAATTTCGCATCACTTCGTCCATCGACGGAGTCACACCGAGAAAAAACAACGACAAGATGGAGCACACAACCATGAAGCAACGCACACGTCATGCCCTCGCCCTGCTGACCCTGCTCGGCGCCCTGCCGCTGCAGGCGACCGAGAGTGTCACCGCCCCGAGCCGTACCGAATGTATCGCACCGGCCAAACCGGGCGGTGGTTTCGATCTTACCTGCAAGCTGTTGCAGGTGAGCCTGCAGGAGACCGGCACCATCGACAAACCGATGCGGGTCACCTATATGCCGGGCGGGGTCGGTGCCGTCGCCTACAACGCCATCGTGGCGCAGCGCCCTGCCGAAGCGGGGACTGTGGTCGCCTTCTCCGGTGGCTCCCTGCTCAACCTCTCACAGGGGAAATTTGGCCGTTACGGGGTGGATGATGTGCGCTGGTTGGCGGCGGTAGGGACCGATTACGGCATGATCGCGGTGCGCCACGATGCCCCCTATCAGAACCTCAAGGATCTGGTGAATGCCATGGCAAACGACCCCAACAGCGTGGTCATCGGGGCGGGGGCCTCCATCGGCAGTCAGGACTGGATGAAGACGGCGCTGCTGGCCAAACAGGCCGGAGTTGACCCCCACAAGATGCGCTACGTCGCCTTTGAAGGGGGCGGCGAGCCGGTCACTGCACTGCTGGGCAACCATGTGCAGGCGGTCTCCGGCGATCTGAGCGAGATGGTGCCCTATATCGGTGGCGACAAGCTGCGGGTGCTGGCGGTGTTCGCCAAAGAGCGGCTGCCCGGCAAGCTGGCCACCATTCCTACCGCCAGGGAGCAGGGTTATGACCTGGAATGGCCGGTGATCCGCGGCTTCTATGTCGGCCCCAAGGTGAGCGACAGCGAATACCAGTGGTGGAAAGAGACCTTCGATCAGCTGGTGAAAACCGACACCTTCAAAGCCCAGCGGGATCTGCGCGGCCTGTTCGAGTTTGACCTGACCGGAGATGCGCTCGACAGCTACGTCAAGACCCAGGTGGCGCAATATCGCGAGCAGGCCAAGGCCTTCGGTCTGGCCAAATATGAGTCGCAGCCATGAGCGATCGCATCTTCGCCGCCATCTGGCTGCTGCTCTGTCTGGCGGGGGCCTCCCTCGCCTGGCAGTACCAGAGCGAATACAGCTATGAGCCGCTGGGGCCACGCCCTTTTCCGCTCGGGATCCTCGGCCTGATGGCTCTCTGTGCCCTGCTCCTGCTGCGCCGCCAGCCGGACACCGTCAGCTGGCCGCCGCTGCGTACCCTGCGTCATCTCGCCATCATGGTGGCTGCGCTGGCCGGTTACGGCGCCAGCTTCGAGTGGCTGGGCTTTCCGCTGGCTACCGCCCTGCTCACCTTTGTGCTGGGGCGCCTGTTTGGCGCCTCGGCCAAAGCCGCCCTGCTCTCCGGCATCATCGGCGGGCTGGTGCTCTATTTCGCCTTTGACAGGCTGCTGGATGTCACCCTGCCCCTCGGCGTCTGGTTCTCTTAAGGAGTCAATATGGATACCTGGATGTACCTCTCCCAGGGCTTTGCGGTGGCACTCACCCCGGAGAATCTGGTAATTGCCCTCATCGGCTGCTTTGTCGGCACCGTGGTCGGCCTGCTGCCGGGCCTTGGCCCCATCAACGGCGTCGCCATCCTGTTGCCGCTGGCCTTTGCCCTGAAACTGCCCCCCGAATCGGCGCTCATTCTGCTCGCCACCGTCTATATCGGTTGCGAATATGGCGGGCGGATCTCCTCAATCCTGCTCAACGTACCGGGGGATGCCGCCGCCATCATGACCGCGCTGGATGGCTACCCCATGGCCCAGCAGGGCAAGGCGGGAGTGGCCCTCTCCATCTCGGCGGTCAGCTCCTTTGTCGGCTCCATGCTCGCCATCGGGGGGATCATTCTGTTCGCCCCGGCACTGGCACGCTGGTCGCTCGCCTTCGGGCCGGCGGAGTATTTCGCCCTGATGGTGTTCGCCATCGCCTGCCTTGGCAGCATGATGAGCCAGAACCCGCTCAAGTCCTTTATGGCAGCACTGATTGGGCTCGGGCTCGCCACCGTCGGGGTAGATGCCAATACCGGCATCTATCGCTTCACCTTCGACAGTGTGCACCTCTCGGACGGGGTGCAGTTTATCGTGGTGGTGATCGGCCTCTTCTCGGTGAGCGAGATCCTGCTGATGCTGGAGCACACCAGCGGCGGCGGCAAGCTGGTGCGCACCACCGGGCGGATGCTGTTCAACTTCAAGGAGCTGGTCTATTGCACCGGCACCATGCTGCGCTCCTCCACCATCGGCTTTTTCGTCGGCATTCTGCCGGGCGCCGGCGCCACCATCGCCAGCGCCATCACCTACATGAGCGAGAAGCGGCTGGCCGGCCCGAATGCCAAATTCGGCGAAGGTGACATTCGCGGCGTGGCGGCGCCAGAGGCGGCCAACAATGCCTCCGCCTGTGGCTCCTTTATCCCCATGCTGACCCTGGGGGTGCCGGGGTCGGGCACTACGGCGGTGATGATGGGGGCGCTGACCCTCTACAACATCACCCCGGGCCCCACCATGTTCACCGAACAGCCCGATGTGGTGTGGGGACTGATCGCCGCCCTCTTGCTGGCCAACGTCATGCTGCTGGTGATGAACATCCCCATGGTGGGTATTTTCACCCGTATGCTCTCCATCCCGCTCTGGTTTCTGGTGCCCGCCATCGCCAGTGTCTCGGCGGTGGGGGTCTATGCGGTGCACAGCACCACCTTCGATCTGCTGCTGATGGTGGGCCTCGGGGTCTTTGGCTACCTGCTGCGCAAAATGCACTTCCCCATGTCACCGCTCATTCTGGGCTTCGTGCTGGGTGAAATGCTGGAGCAGAACCTGCGCCGCGCCCTCTCCATCAGCAATGGCGACACCGCCATCCTGTGGAGCAGCGGCATCAGCCAGACCCTGCTGGTGCTGGCGATCGTGGTGATCGCCCTGCCCCCGCTGGTTCGCCTGCTGCGCCGCCGCAACCCAGTCGTGGCCGCCACAGATACCAGCGCAGAGCAAAGCTCCTGATAACCGGGGTGTTCTGCACAAAAATGCAAGAAGGGCCCCACCATGTGGGGCCCTTCTCATTTCATCTAACAGCACAAAGTTGTGCCAGAGGTCATGACCAAAGAAAGCTGTCAGATAAAGCCCGTCAACAGGCTGGACGATGCCACGCAAAAGGATGTGCAGATTGCTGATCGCAAAAATAGAGCAGCCGAACCGAAAAGTGCAGTGGACACATTGGCGACATTCGGACAAAACAAAAAGGCCGCTATTTTTAGCGGCCTTTGTAAGTCATTGATTTTAATGGTGCCCGAGGCCGGAATCGAACCGGCACGACGCGAACGTCGAGGGATTTTAAATCTGATTCAGCACTATGGCAAAACAAGAACTTACATAAAAATCAAATGGTTAGTGAACCAATGACAGCCAAAAATGACCACCCATTTAAAAGTTTGTCGCCACTCTGTCGCCACTTCCCATCACTCTAAATACCATCCGAGAACCAACTTCCGAAGGCTCTAGTCTGAAAATAACTGCAGGTACCTCCGCTTCCAAACACACAACAAAGTGATCAGCTACTTACCCCATATAATGAACATAGCGTTTCAAAGTTCACACCCAGTTGCTGAAGAGCATGTGCTTTCTTGTTGAAGAGAGTCCACAACAACTCCTTTCTTACACTTGAGTCCCCTAGGTGAATAGCTTTGTGGCAACACGGGCACAGCGAAACAATGTTGCCCAGCCGATCCAGGGAATCATATGGAAACGATGCTTGGTGTGACATCGGAATCAGGTGATGAGCCTCCATGAAATTTTGCCCAGTCACAGGCGAACGAAAAGTGTGATGCCTCGGATCAACTTCACAAGTGAAACCGCTCATTTCGATAGCTTGCTTCGCAAGTCCAGAATTTCTCGGATAGGCGGTATAACTCTGCTGTACAGGGATTCCTGCTTGAGTGGCTAGCAGGCTTTGCTGATATTGGTTGTCATCTATATCTTGGATGTAAATAGTTGAATTTACTTCCGATACATAGTTCAAATTACCCCAAAATGTATCCCAATCAGCCGCACGAATAAAACCCACTCTAGGAAACTGTTCGCTCTCTCGACAAAAAATAACAAAAACATCACCTGCATTCCCTAAGAAATCGATACTCCCCTGCATATAAAGACGGAGTTCATTCCCTGTACTCTTTGGATAAACGATAGGGATATGAATCATTGATGAATCAAAAATATTGTAAGGGTTGAAAATCGAAAACCATTGCCGAACAGACCGATCGTCAGTAACCCCGCCTCTACGTGCTATTGAACCCAAATCCATTTTTTGAGCGAGGACACTCTTTTCGTCCATGTCCAATGTCACACTTCTGTCACCTGTTGCTTCTCGCTCAGTTACAACTGAGTAAGCCCCACACGTGGCGCCCAAAAGCTGAAGTTGTTTACCACTCATCATCGCCATAACGCCGTCTCCTTAACGCCAAAAGAAATTCAAACCCAAGCCAGTCTCAATACAGAATCACCTCCCTGTATTACAGGGAAGACTGTAACCCTGTATTACAGGGATGGTCAACACCCTGTAATACAGGGTTGAGTAATGCATTGAAATATATGTATTTATTTTTCAATCAGGTCAAGCCGCATGCGGCGAGCGGGTTCAATCGTACCGCATCTTCCAGATGATCAGGGGCGAAGTGGGCATAGCGCATGGTCATGGCGATGGTGGAGTGACCCAGAATCTTCTGCAGCACCAGAATGTTCCCGCCGTTCATCATAAAGTGACTGGCGAAGGTGTGTCGCAGAACGTGGGTATTCTGCCCCGGTGGCAGTTCCAGCCCTGCCCGTTCGACCACCATCTCGAAGGCGCGATAACAATCACCGAACAGGCGGCCGCGCTTTCTGGGCAACTGGGCATAGAGCTCGGGACTGATAGGCACGCTGCGGCTTTTCTTGCTCTTAGTACGGGTGAAAGTGATGCGGTTGGGGGATACCTGAGACTGGGTTAACTCCTCCACCTCCGACCAACGGGCACCAGTGGCCAAGCAGAGTTTCACAACCAGCAGCAGATCGGGGTTTGGGCTCTCAGCGCAAGCGGCCAGCAGGCGCTTGAGTTCGTCAGGGTAAAGGAAGGCCAGCTCGGCCTCGGCCACCTTGTAGGCTCGCAAACCATCGAGGGGGTTTTCTCCCTGCCACTCCCCTAGCCTTTTCAGTTCGTTGAAGACCGCACGCAGGTAGGCATGTTCGCGGTTAACTGTGTTGGGAGTGACGCCCTGCTTCTCCTGATTGATGGCACGCCGGTCGGTGATATCGCCCGATAGCCTTGCTTCACGATAAGCGGCAAAGTCACGAGCGGTGAAGTTGACCGCCAGCGGATCACCGAGAGAGTGGCACACCGTCAACAGCTTGGATTTGCGGGCCTCGCCATCACGCAGGCTCTGGCCATGGCGACCAAACCAGAGTTCGACCAGATCAGAGAGGCGCCGGTCGTCTGTCGGCTCCCCCTGCCCTTCCAGCCAAGGTTTGCCCTTGTCCGGGTCCAGCACAAAACGCTCGAACGCCAGAGCCTCACCCTTGGTGACAAACTGTTTGCGGATCCTCGGCGCATTGGGGTTTTCCTTGCTCGGTCGCCCCTCAGGGTAGACCTCAGCAAGCCATTTACCAGATGTTTGCTTTCTTACAGCCATAGTCCCTCCACCAAAGACTGTAATTATATACAGGCATTGGTGATGATAGGGAGTGTTTAGATGAGCGGAGATCACACATAAAAAGGAGGCCACAATTTTGCGGCCTCCTTAAAACATCACAGATAACGATATGATTGTGGCGGGGTGGAGCCAATACCAAGCTCAACAAGAGGCAGAGGTTGCTCGTAGCGACGTACATCACCAATGCCGATGGCAACGGCTCTTTGACGGTTATCGTAGTAACTATCAAAAAATTTTTTATCAATTCCTGCGTAGGAGCGGGTCTTTTCCCATACAACCTCAGGGAGATCTGCTATGAGTTCAGACACGTCAAACTCACCGACAACACGACCTACAGGCATAGTAGAGTAAATCACGACTGATTTTATTCCATCGCGCTTAAATAGATTCTTACGGAACTCAAATTTCTTGGTTCCATCAAAAATCTTCTCTACATACTCAGGCTTAATTGATAACAAGACTTTCATCTACTTCACCCAGACGTAATATGGTTTCAAATTGGTTATTGGTTAACTCCATGAAACCCCAGTAATCACTTTCATTGAGTCCAACATTGTCTAATAGTGTACCACGAGTTGGCCTTTTGGGTAGAGCAATATTATAAGTAAATCTTATAATATAAGGATATCTTTTATGAGCATACATATTAATTAAATCATTTTTTGAGAAGACACTAAATCTTTCACAGTAGCCCAAGAATTCCTCTAATGATGAAAACTCTCGAATATTCCTAACATCTTCCACTACACATACAGATGTTGCGACAGCTCGAAAACGTGCCGGGCCTAATTTATCACTGGTACGATATATAACCAATAAATCGCCTTTTTTGGCCTGCATCACTCCTTGCATGGCACATATATAAATCTTATGGATACTATTAGTATATGATACGTCTTCAACTATATCAGCAGACTCATTATTCAATATAGAATCAGGGAACAGTCTCGTATGAAAGTCAGGATAAATTGCCAGTAAGAATTTTTTATTCCCAACCGTGGACACGCAGGGATAATCCAACAATAAATCTTGACGGCAAACCTTCAAGGTCCGAACATAAACTAGTTCAACACCATTTAATGTTTCTTTTTTTCCATGCAAGATAAAACCATAGCGCTCGAATATTTTTATAAGGTAGTCATGCTTTTCAAATACAGTTACATAAATATCGTCTGCATTTTCTCGAATTGCATAATCCAATGCCTTTTTAATGAAACGCTGTCCTCTTAGAGACCCTTTAGAGTTAAATTTAAAAGTCCCTATTTTCAGATGTCTACCATGTGGAAGTGGAGGTTCAACATCATCTACCGCATCTTCCATTTTCAGATACATAAACCCATCGATTTCCCTTGCATCGCTATAAAGAACATATGCGGACTCTCCTGCGATGGCTTTTTTCCTGAGCCAACCAGAAAACTCCTCATAGTCTTTCTTTAAGGTATCGAAAAAGCTATCCGCATGGTTAAAATTATCGAAGCGCTGATATATTAAATTGTCCACACAACCCCCAAAAAATCCATTCAGATGACTACCATACTGCACCGTAAAAATGACATACAGCACACCGAAATCATTCTGATATGATACTTACTTTCCACCTCTGATTGCTGTGACGACCTCTGCAACTTTGTTGTTTTTTATGACGGCCTCTATCATGGAGGCACTATTATCATTCTTATAGAGACGTACAGGATTATCAGCAAAATGCAATATTATATTCTCTAATAATTTACCACTCATCTCGCTATCAATCTGACCTGCCTCATCTTTATAGCCATGGTAAGCCATTGCTACGGCGACCTTATATGCATAATCCTCTCTTAGTCGAGTAACATGGTTAAATTGTTTAGCTGAAAACCATGCCAACCAAACAAGCGGTATTGATATGGAAATTCTTGATATTACTTCTGCAAGATTAATTCCCTTTGTAGAAAATACCGTTTCTACGAACCAAGCGCCAAAAACGGTAAGCGAAATTAATGAAAATGAAAACAGTGATATCCATCTGATTTCGGGCCATTTTAAGTCGTCATGTCTTTTCTGAAAAGCTGACGCCATACCCTCTTGACTAGCAAGCTTAAGAATTCCGTCTGCTTTTTTAACGGCATCATTAAATGTATTGTTTATATCAACTTCTGTTTTCTCTATCGATTCGAGCCGTTTGAAATAATCATTCAACATTTCAGATGCATTGCCATCAAATTGTGACAATACAACACTTATAGAATCTTTCTCATGTTCGAAGGCTTCACTAATTTTCTTTATAGTATGATCAACATCATTTATTTTATTTTCAATGGAATTATTCAGTTTGCTCGCTGTGGTACCATTAGATTTTTCAAATGCAGTAAAATATGACGATTTTCTCGACGCATCCAATAAATCCTCAAGGTGTTCTTCTGTTAATACCAATTCAGAAATAACACCATTGAATCTATGAGTGTTTTTTTTATCATTAAAATCTATTGGAACACCATTAAGATGCATCTGAGCATATAATGAATCGAATAGAGACGAACAATAATCCACAAAGCTATGTTCACCACTAAAAAATCTATTGAGATAGTCAGGTGAGTACACGATTACTTTCATCACCTTACTTACCAGTTCTATATACTCTATCCATACATGATAAAACGCTTCATTATTTCCTTCATAAGAAATAGAGAAATGTTTAAGCTCTAACAACCTATCTATTCTATTAAAAAGATTTTCGACATCTGAAACAATAACAAATGCCATATCAGGTGATATATTTGCAATTAAACTCGTAGGGCTGTCTCTATCATCTTTAATTTTATTTAGAGTTTTTATCGCTAATGACATCAAAGATAATGTGTATCTTGCCTTTCCGTATAGATACATAAAATTAACCTTTTATTGAAACAGGGCGCATCAGCGCCCTGTTTGTCTTTTTCTGAATATTCTGTGCTCTACCATCACGCCGATGATCTGGATGTGCTGCCGATCGGAGTGCATGGTGGGGTAATCGTCATTGAGGGGGACAAGTTCAAACACCTCTTGCCCATTCTCGTCGATGCCACGGGGCCGGTACTTTTTGAAAGTTGCCTCATTGCAGCCGTTCTTGGCCACCACGTAGTCCCCGGGCTGCGGCGCTTCGTCGGGGTCAACAATGATCAGATCCCCCTCTTTGAACTGCGGCAACATGGAATCTCCACGCAACCAAAGGCCAAAGCCAAACGGGCCGATCTCGCCGCTTGCAGATACGAACTCAACGTTGCCATCGAAGGTGGTGGCCTGCTCGCACATTTCGCGCCAGTTGCCCGCTTGGACATAACTAAGAATCGGGATCCGCTTGCCCGGCAGCATCACTGCCGGTTCGACGTTGTGATAACCAGGAATAGGCTGTTCTTCAGCTAGCTCAGGTGTATCCCCACTCCCTGTCAAAAGCCAGTCAACAGTTACCCCCAGCGCCTCGGCCAAATCGTTCAGATAACGGCCTTTAGGCTGGTTCAGGCCAGATTCCCACTTGCTGATTGAAACGCGGGTAATCCCTATTCGCTTAGCAAGTTCGTCTTGGCTCATTTTCTGCGCGCGTCTGCGTGCAGATATCCGGTCATTGATAGTTTCCATAAACCTAAGTTACCACCCCGCACCGTAACTAAAGCAACGAAACCGCTTGATCTCAAATCGACCCTTAAGTTACATTCACTTCGCACCGACACTTATAGAACGAAAATGAGAGGTGAGTAATGCAAAAATCTGAAGTGATAGAGCACTTCGGCACGGTAACAGCAACCGCGAAAGCACTGGGAATTTCACATGTGGCTGTCAGCAAGTGGGCTGAAAAAATCCCGAAGGGCCGAGCCTACCAAATCGAAGTACTGACTGGCGGCAAATTGAAAGCCGAACAGACTCAAACTGCGCAAGGAATCGCGTAACTTAAGCAACAGGAGGCCCCCATGATCATAGCCCCCATCCATATCGATACCCCGGTGTGCACGGTCGAGAGCTTCTCCGAGCGTACCGGCTTGACCCAACGCACGGTGGAGAACTACGTGCGGGCCGGGCGCATTCCCATCATGCCCAAGCAGGGCCGTGCTGAAAAAGTGCTGATCAACCTGGTGCTCTACACCCAGCAAGCCATGAATCAGCCGGGTCTGGAACCCATCTCGAAACCTGTGCGCACACCAAGAGTGTCGCGCAAGCAGCGGGATGAAGACCATGTTTGAACAAACTTGCAGCAAACATCCGCACTGGATCAGCGCCTGCCAGCGCTTTGCGGCGAACCACAACGTGGCCGAACTCGCCGACAAGGCAGGCATTAACCCGCAGACCCTGCGCAACAAGTTAAACCCCGACCAGCCCCACGAACTGACCGTGGCCGAGCTGATTGCCATAACCCAGGCGAGTGAGGGGGATGAAACCCTGTTCGACGGTGCCCTGTTCTGCTGTGGCTTGACAGCCGTGGCCATCCCCGAACGGGAGAAGGGCCCGAGCCTGGCCCATCAGGTGATCGACACCACGGCCAAGGTGGCCGGACTCGGCGCGCAGGCGCTGACAGTGGTGGAGAGCGGCCGCGTCACCAAGGGGCAGCGCAATGCACTAGTCGGTGCCGCAACGGCAGCAATGGGCAACCTCGCCCTGCTAATCACCGAGATCGAGCACAAATACCAAGCCATTCCCTCTCTGTCTTGTGCGCTGGATATGGCGCGCATGGCGGCCGGAGCTTAGGAGAACCCATGAGACTGATTTGCCCCCACTGTGGTGCCCGCGCCAGCACTCGCACATCCATCCGGATGAGCCCGCTTTGCGGCATCGCCACTTACCAATGCAGCAATGTGGATTGCGGCCACACCTTCAAGGCGGGGTTCGAAATCATCGCAACCATCAGCCCCAGTGCCATGCCCAATCCGGCCATTGTGCTGCCCATTGTCCCGCGCAGGGTGAAAGAGGTGGCCCAGTGATCCCCTCACTGGCCGCCAGATTCTGCGCCCAGGTAAAGGAGAAACCAGCATGCAACACACCCAACCAGAGCCCCGCAACATCGCCGGTCTGACCGCCGAAGAGCAGGTGCTGATGAATACCGCAGGCATTGCGCTGTTGCGGGAGCACCTCAATCGGGCGGGTTCAAACCTTGACGGTGATTGGCTCAATGCGCCCAAGACCAAGCGAGTCGCCATTTGTGCCATCGCCCGCCAGCCGTGGGATTCGTTGATGATGGCGACCCTCTCTGCCCTGCCCTATCAGCAGCGTGAGGCGATCCGCCTTGCGGTGATTGCGCTGGATTATCAGTCGCTGTTTCACAGCGGGTGTGATCCGAAGGTGTGGCACCCATCGGTGAAGGTGATGCCGGCAGAACTGGCCGAGCGGAAGAAGAGAGAACAGGCCAAACGCCAGCAACTGGATCATGCGGTGAATGTCGCTGGCCAGATTAGCCAAGAAGGCCCGAGAGCAATCGGGCACTAAAAAGCCCGCTTAACGGAGCTGCAACTCCAAGCGGGCCTTTATCAACAACGTATGAGGAAGTCGACATGGCAACTTTAGCGATCCCCTGCGCACTGCGCAACCTTCGCATCCAGCAACGCAAGCTGACGGGCCGCTATGGCGCCCGTCTTAGCCAACACCCGGACGGGGTTGCGCTGCTCGAGCGTTCCACCGCACTGGCTTGGGCTTCTCTGTTCAGCCGCATCAACCCCTGCACACCTCAACAAGGAGCCTGACCATGACCGCACAACCGACCCAAATCAATCTGCTCAACCACCATGCAGCCAAGCGCCTGCGCCAGTTGCGGGAACAGTTGAAGCTGAGCCGACCCAAGTTTGCCGACCTGCTGGGCATTCCGCCCACCACACTCAAGAACTACGAGCTGGGATACCGCGAGATTGGCGGCGGTTTGTTCCTGCTGATTGCCAACCACCCGGAGCTGAAACGGCACATCAACTGGCTGCTGACCGGCATCGCCACGCCGGAGGTGCAGGAATGAGACAGCTGTTCCACCCCGTATCCGAACAAGAGGCGTTAGCCGAGCTGCCGCGCCTTCAACAACGGCTGACCGCCAAAGCTCGCCCTGCCTCTTTTGCTTATCGAAGGTCAGAGGGCAAATCCCTGTTAGTCCAGGCACAGCAGTCCTTGCGCTGGCACCAGTTGTTTCACCACCTCAACCGGAGGGCCCGCTCATGAGTGACGCCATCAAGATTGCCAGCCAGGCGCCCAAGGTGATCGAGGGTCTACTGGCCGAGATGTTTGCCGCACGCGCCGAGGATAACCGCATCGCCTTGGGCGCACTCTACTCGGGGGATGAATACATCCAGGTGCAACTGGTGGTGACCAGCAAGCCTGCGGATCTGCTCGATGACGATTTGGTGATGGGGGACGAGGCATGAGCACCACGCTGTTCACCCTGGCCAGCCTGAAAGAGTGGCTGGCCCAGAACGAATCGAAACTGCTGCCGACAGCCCCGCTCTGCTGTGGTGGTGAACTCGGTATCTCGATCCGCATCGAGGCGGGCCATATCGCCATCGATGAGCCGGACTTTCAGGCAATAGATGAGGCATGCGATGAGCAACTTCGAACTGTTTGAGCTGGACGCCCAACAAGAGCAGAGCGAAACCGGCCCTGCACATATGCAGCCCACCACACCGGTCAGCCAGCTGACCACCCACTGGTTTGCCGCCCGCGCCGAGTTTATCGCTGCGGGCAGCGATCCGGGATCCGGTGGCCGAGCTGCTGGCGCTCGGCGCAATGCGCACCGTCTACTGGTTGGCCGTTGCCAATGTGGAGTTGGCGCTGGCCCGGGAAATTGCCGAGTGGTGGGCCGAGTGCGCACCACTGCATGGACAGGGGGAGATCATCAAATGAGCCATGGACTGCAATGGGAGCTCACGCTCCTGCAAGATCGCTGGCAAGCCACCTACCGGGAAGACGCGGCTCGGCTGCGCCTTTATCAGCGGGAGCTGGCCCATGCGCGCCGACTACCTGCCCGCCCCCACGCCAGTATCAGGCAGTTGCTGCGCCAGTGTGCGGCCGCTCGCCGATTGAAAGAGCACGCCCAAATGAGCGTTCGCGGCTGCCAATCCCACATCAAACAGCTATCCGGTTATCTCTCTGCATGACCAGCAAGACCAAACGCCTGCCGCTGTCGAAAAGAACGCTGCGGCAGCGCATCGATACCCTTTGCAACTCTCTGCCCGGCGTCAACTTTGACGCCGCTTTTGCTGGTGACCGCGGCCAGTACGATCTGATCTGGGCCATGCAGTTGCTCGATGGGCTCTCCCCCGAGTTGACCAAGAACCTGTTCAAGCAATACATCCGCCGCCGCAAAGAAGGCAGCTTTAGCCATTGCCGCTCTGCCAACATCTGGTTGAGGGAGCGAACCAAGTGGGTGCGGATGCAACTCCAGGCCATCCCGGTCGATCCGAAACAGATGCGCGATGACACCGGCCGCAAACAGATTGCCCACCAGTTCGCCAACCAGACCGCAGCCATTTACAAGCACATCGAACAGGGCATCAAAGAGGGTGCCGAGCCGGATCTGCTGCTGACCTGGGAGCTGATGCGCCAACCGGCCGACCAGTGGGGGTTTATCGGCGAGTTGCCGAAGTTCAAATCCGACGAGGTGCGGGATAACTGGATCCTGAGCGTGATGGTGCGCCTGCTCTCTGCCAAGTGGTGGGAGAAGCGCGTCAACCGCTGCTGGGACAGGCTGCAGGAGCACATCAATATCCTGCTCGGCAAGGTGCGCAAGGGGGTATCGGCTTATGTATCGAACGCCACCATGAAGGTGGCGCGCGAACGCAAGCGGGCCATGATGCGCTGGCTGGCCGAGTCGGAAGTGGTCAACGAGCGTTATGACCTGGTCGTGTCGATGAAGGATTGCTGGGAGGCCAGCGTCTCCAACCCGGTCAACCGCCGCAAAGAGATGATGACCAGGATGCGCGGCTTTGAGGACTACGCCGAGGAGCAGGGTCATGTGGGGGTGTTCTTTACCTGGACAGCCCCGAGCCGCTTCCACGCCTGGAAGACCGGCCGCAACGGCAAGACCATCGAGAACGACAAGTACCAGGGCGCCACCCCGCGCGAAACCTGTTCCTATCTGGCCAAGCTGTGGAGCCTGACCCGCGCCTCACTCAAGCGAAATGATTTACCTGTTTACGGCTTTCGGGTCTGCGAACCGCACCATGACGGAACCCCGCACTGGCACATGTTGCTCTTTATGCGCCCGAGCGATCGCAACAAAGTGATCAGCACCTTGCAGCACTACGCGCTGACCGACGACAAGAGCGAACTGGTTCGCTCCACGCCAGAGGCGGCCTCCTTTACCGACATAACCCCCCGCTTTGACTGGAAAATCGTTGACCCTGACAAGGGCGATGCTACCGGTTATCTCGCCGCCTATATCGCCAAGAACATAGATGGCGAGCACGTTGATGGGGATGACGAATCGGGTACCCCAGCAGACGTGGGTGCCCAACATGCTTGCGCGTGGGCCAGTTGGTGGGGGATCCGTACCTTCCAGCAGATCGGCGGTGCCCCGGTCGGGGTATGGCGCGAGCTGCGCCGTATCAGCAACGCCAAGAAGAATGCCGATCTGGTTGGCCCACCCAAGCCAGTGCTGCAAGACCCGCGCTTTGAGGCCGCCCGCTTTGCCGCAGATAACGGCATCTTTCGCTGCTACCTGCAAGCCATGGGCGGCGCGATGGCCACCCGTGCCGAACACCCCATCAAACTGGCCCACCTTATCGAGGAGCAGGCCAACAGCTACGGAGAAGACATCAAGCGACTGATGGGTATTACCTCCGCTCGCCTTGGCATCAAGACCCGCCTGCAAGGGTGGGAAGTGGTACCAGCAGGCACCTATGAGGCCGCCAAGGCCGCAGGGGCTGCCGGTGTGGGTGTGGGTTTAGGTGTTGCAGTTCAGTCGGGCGACAGCCCGGCACCTTGGAGCTCTGACAATAACTGTACGCGGCCGGATCCTGATGCCTTCGCAGACCAGATCATAAGGGAACAATGGGAGTTATCGCCCTTCTCCAGCGACCGATTGCGGGCTGGTGCCAACGTCACGATTGACGGTTACACCCTTTGGTTGGAGAACGGGCAGGTGCAGTCGAGCCGATCGCTCCCAAGCGAACCAGATTGGCAGTCAGAAGGCATTCGGCCAGCAGAACAGGACCTGGCGGATGAGTACGCGGTACCAGAAGGGGATCCGGACTGGCCGATGCTGGTTGAGCTGTGCGGTAAGGTTTACCAGGCACAAGGCCACGCCGGGGCGCACCGCTGGATCGAGATGCTGCCGCAGCCCTATCAGTCAGAGATGTGGCGGGTGCTGGAATGGCTGGATGCGCCGGAGTTGCTGCAAAGACAGAACGAATACAGTGAAGAACAAGAAGAGTGGGAGGCATAACATGCTTCCGAGTAGCTAGAGCGCCAGCGCCCATACCATCAACTGGGACGAGTACAGCTGCTTGGATAACCGAATAGTCTACATCCTACCGCAATGTTGACCAGTCAACGGGATCTACCAGTAGGTGGGGATTCTACAGGACAAACAACAACCACATTGCCAGCTCTCCACTCACACCTTATCAGTAGTATACTGACCACTTATTACAGTATGTGGGACTGCTTTATTTACTCTGTGCACTATTCCCCCTACTATCACTTATAATGTCATTATTATTAATTCCAAAAACCAGAAAACTTGGAGGGTTGAAATGAAAAATCGCCTCTCAAAGAAAAGAGAGATAATAGACAGACTAAATGATGAATTTGACAAACATCATTATCTTGAGAAAAGAAATCGTTCAATAGCATCCCTCTATAAGATGTTGCGTTATAAGAGCATCGAATATAAAAAATCTATCGAGGCTGCACAAAAAGAATTAACTCTGTCCACTGGCGTTAGGCAAAGATATACCAAGTATGATTTGGTTGCCTGTTCAATTGCAGGAAAGCATGGGAAATTTTTCGCTTTTGGAACATCATTGAAAGTGCTGTCTTCATACAATAAAAAGCTACATAATAAATTAATAAAACTCGGTAAAATAGGAACCCCATCAAATCATCCTGAATCAGACAATATAATAGGGAAGTGCGCAGAAGTAAAAACAGCAAACCATATAATTAACGCCAACAAAAAACTAGAAATCCTCGACATCACGTTTACTGCTGCAATTCGTCCAAGAACCCTTGAAAAAATTAGCCGCTGTCCTAATTGCGTTTATGTTTTTGGGGAAGAGAAATGAATTCCACTGGTTTTGATTTCGACTTATTCTTTTCAACAAGCGATGAGCCAATTTACTGTTTGGATAAAGAAATATATTTATCATCACTACTACACATACCATTTATTCACATAGCTACAGCTGGAGGGTTAGTTCACGAGAATATATATAAGAGACAAACGCATGCCCAGATAAGGAAAAAGATAAAGCTTCTTCACAATGATATAAAGATGGATTTTCTAGTAAATCCAAATTTAGATAAAATTCTAGACCAAAAAAAGATATTGAATGACGAAAGCTATACTTTCAACAGAGAATCATACTTACATGACTTCATTGAGTATGCAAAATGTGGGTTTCTATCTTTCGACAGGACAACACTGAATAAAACAAGTGATAATAGTTATCATTTGGTTGCCTACCCTGTATTTGATGAAAACTATCCTGAAATTATCAAGAATTTGTTTAACATGAATTTGAAGCGTTATAACCACCGCATATTAAACAAATATATCCAGAGGTTTGTAACACATGATTTAAATGCAAATCTTCATGGTGAGCATTTAGTTCTGAAAATGGGTGCGAGATCACAAGTTGTACTATCAATGTAAGTTATCATTTATTTAAATTTTAAGGTTAGGCAACTGAAAATATGTTACTTATTTTTGACCTTAATATACAAAAGGTCACAGAGTAATGTATGACGGTACTTGAATCACAATAAATAAGGGGCGCTATTGCGCCTCCAGTCCTTTCAGAACCAACTGCCGCCCATCAAGCTCAACACCTGCTGTTCGGTGGTCTTGCTTAGGGTGTGGGCGAATGACAGAGTAGCCACCCAGCTGTGGCCGCTCTCTGCGTCGGAGCATGGGCAAAGATAGGTATTGCATCACTCACTTAACCACAGGCAACTCGCCGATCGCGGTGGTATAGCGGGGGCTTAGCTGCTCCCGCTTCATCATCCACTCTCGAGTATCCCAGCCGCGGGCCGCGAAGTAGACCTTCCCCAGCCGCCCTTGGTTGATCTTGTCGATGACCTGCATCAGCGCCTCGCTGCGTGGGGATTGCTGCTGGGCGGCGAACAGGTCGCCCTGCTGCATGTTGGTGGGGGTGAAGTCGGCCAGCATGACGCCCCCTTTCTGGTATCGCTGCTCATCGCGCCAGATCCGCGGGAGCAGTTCCGGGATCAGGGCCAGCAAGGCACGGGTGTCATGGGTGGGCGTGGCCAGCTTGGTGCTCACCTGGTTGCCATAATAGGGCTCCCGATCGCTAAACGGGCTGGTGCGAATGAACAGGGTCACGTGCCGGCAGCACATCCCCTCCCCCCGCAGCTTCTCGGCGGCCCGCTCCATGTAGCCGGCCAGCGCCTGGCGCATGGGGCCTATCTGGGTGATGCGCTCCCCAAACGAGCGCGAGCAGATGATCTGCTGTTTGGACTGTGCCTCTTGCTCCAGCTCGGCGCAGGGGATCCCACGCAGCTCCTGCACCGTGCGCTCGACCACCACGCCATATCGACGGCGCAGCGCCTTGGGGTCGGCAGCGACTAGGTCGGCCACCGTCTTGATGCCCTGGGCCTCCAGCTTGGCGGTGAGCCGCCGACCAATGCCCCATATCTCGTCCACCGGGGTGATCGCCATCAGCCGGGCCCGCCGCGCTTCATCCCGCAGCTCGACCACACCGCCGGTGGCGGGCCACTTCTTGGCAGCGTAGTTAGCGAGCTTGGCGAGCGTCTTGGTGGGGCCAATGCCAACTCCCACGGTCAACCCCGTCCACAGCTGCACCCGCTCGCGAATCTGGCGGCCATAGGCCACCAAGTCGCCTGCCCAGGACTCGCTCAGTTCGATGAAAGCCTCGTCGATGCTGTAGACCTCCACTGCCGGGGCCATTCCCTCCAGAATGGTCATCACCCGGTTCGACATGTCGCCATAGAGTGCGTAGTTGCTGGAGAACCAGACCCCGCCCATGGCCTCGAAGAATTGGCGGATCTGGAAATATGGAATTCCCATCTTGATGCCCAGCGCCTTGGCCTCTGCCGAGCGGGCCACCACACAGCCATCGTTGTTGGAGAGCACCACGATAGGCCGTCCCTTCAAGTCGGGGCGGAACAGCCGCTCGCAACTGGCGTAGAAGTTGTTCACGTCGACCAGGGCGACGGCGCAGCGCTTGTTCATGGGGTATCCATCTTGTGTACGACAAAGGCCACCACTCCGAAAATCTCCAGCTCCTGCCCATCGTTGAAATGGATAGGCTGATAGGCGGAGTTACCAGGGAGCAAAGCCACTGTCGGTACAAGCTGCAGCTTCTTCACCGTGAACTCGCCATCAACCGCCGCAACCACCACACAGCCGTGCCGTACCTTGCGGCTGCGGTCCACGACCAGCAGGTCACCATCGCGGATCCCGTGGTCGACCATGCTGTCACCGGCCGCCCGCACAAAGTAAGTAGCCGCCGGGTGAGTCACGCACAACTGGTTAAGGTCGATGGTCTGTTCGGTGTAGTCCTGCGCCGGCGACGGGAAGCCACAGGCCACAGGGGAGAGGAACAGGGGCAGATCCAACAAGGGAGCATCAGGAGTGGGTTGAGCAAACATGCTGGCAATCTCGAAATTGCTGTATGGATAACCAGTATAGCAAGGCGCCAAAATTGGATCACCGTGCGACGTTTGGCTCCGCCATTCTGGGTGCCCTGTGTATGTTTCCTGCCAAAACTAACGTACCCTTCCCTGTGTAGAACCGGTACCCTGCCGGCGGTTTTTCTTGGCAGCTGGGCCGCCATCAGACTTCTACAAGCCGTCTAAGCCATGTTCAGTCTGTTCACGACGCCACTGCTGTAGCTGGTTGGAATTCAGTTTTTCGCACCGTAGAAACGCACCGATTTCCCGATGCTGACAGGCATCGACCTGCTGAAGGATGGATTGCTTGTATTCGGCACTAAAGGCAAGTAATACCCACTTCTCCAGCTCGGGTTTTGGCACAACCTTAGAACCGGCAGATGTGTATGATTTATGCGTTTTCGTTCTCCTGAGTGCCCTGATTTATACGTTATCTCAAAATCAGTTAGCTCAGGCTTACGTTGACACACAAGGAGGGGTATGGTGACGCTGAAGGTTGGCCGAGCATTTTTGCTGTAAGTATTCCAAAGGGTTACTCGGCCGGTGTTAACTAGGCCCCACTCCCAATTACTGAATACAAGGGGCAAATCAAAAGTTGGGTTAACATAAGACCCTCCTCTATCATCTTAAACACGGCAGGAATCTATCATAAAACCAATATGTGTCAATAGAGATCATTCTATTTGATTGTTTATATTGAAAAATAACGCTCGCGGTAAGTTTAAGCTTAACAATTTTCTCAAGAGGGATTAACAATACATGGTGTTTTTACTATTGCGTTGGTTTTAGTGTTTAGGGTGGGTTGTAGAGCCTTTGGCTGTGCGTCCAGCCCCTGAAAAAAGCGTTAGGTCGCAACAAACTCACACACAATATATAGCAGTAGCGAATAAACAGGGAAAAACTGGGGGCGTAATAGCACCCCCGGTTTTCTCAATACCACTTGTTGCCCTGCTGGCATCCGTAATGCCTATCAAGCTCAGCATTAGCTGGTTAGATGTTCAAGCCGATGGACTCAGGGTATGGCAAAAGCCTAGTTGGCCGCACTGAACTGGGTAACCTCTTCGAGTGTGAAAGGATCTGATGGAAAGTGAAGGATCGCAAAAAGGAGCCGTTATCCCCCGCGCGGCCAGCGCTGGCGCGGGGAGCAGATAGCCGCCATCAATCGTTCACATGCATGGAAATAGATACATAAAGCGCGCAGGCGAGGCGGGGTCCCGATTGCGCGCGCTGGGTGTTGAGGGGCCTTTCGAGGCTTCGCTCATGCTCGCAGGGGCGCGTGAAGGATCTCGGGAGTGTGGTTGCGAAGGGATAGCCGGCGATGGCCTGTAACACGACTGGTGAGCTCTGGCTGGATGGGATCCCAACCAAAACAAAGCCCCCTGGGTAGGGGGCTTTGAATTAAATCATGGAGGAATTTGGAGGAATTCCAATTTGAAGATAGCTAAGGTTTTCAGCTTTGCACTGTCAGATCTGACAGTCGATAAGAAGTGAATCGGATTATCTCCTCCCCTGCCCACTCGTTGAACTGCGCAAAGTTCGCCTTCATGCTATCGATCTCGTTGACGTCAAACACCTGGGCCGCCTTGGTCACATCCCCAAATCCGCCCGTGTTGTTCGGTACGACCCCCATCAGTTGCGGCGGTACCCGATGGGCCGCCAGCTGGTCATCCCGGCTCACCCCCTTGATGGACAGGAAATCATCCTTGGCCGCAATCTCGGCCACCGGGATCAGCTTCACCGAATCCGCCTTGCCACCCGGGGTATAGAGCAGCAGGTTACGGAAGTTGCCCGGCCCCTTGCTGTTTTGCAGCGCCGTCTTGAGCGCGGTGATGTCGCCCTCGTTCTGCAAGGCATCGCTGATATGCAGAATAAACCCCGCATGGCTGCCGTTCTCGTAGTAGCGGCGGCGGAACAGCGTGGCCGACTCGTTGAGCAGTGCCGAGTTCAGGCTGGCCACATAGTCGGGGATGCCATAAATCTCCTGGTTAACGTCCGCCTCCATCACATGCCCCACATCACCGGCGGGCAACTCCACCTCATGCCCAAGCTTTGGCACCCACCAATAGCGATCCAGCTCGAGGGAGCGGCGAGTGTACTTGGCCGGCATCTGGTCATAGCGAAGCGTGCCACCCAGCCGGTTGCGCACCCGCTGCAGGTGAGCATTGCCGAAGATCTCGTAGTCCATCACCAGCCCGGTGAAGGCGGCCAAGCTCAGTTTGGGATGAGGAATAAAACAGCCGCGCAAGATATTGCGCTTCACCTGGATGGCCGAGGCGTGATGCACCGCAGCCCGATAGACCCGCGCCAGCCCGTGCAGGCTCAGGGGATGCTCATACCAGCGGCCGTTGTGCATCGACTCCAGGTAATCGAACACCTCCCGCTGGGACAACACCGGGATAGCCTCCCCAAACGTAAACGCCTGCACACCGGCAGGCGAGTTGATCTGCTCACTCATCAGTAAATCTCCATAAAGCCGGAATTGGTGCCGGTCTGCCCCTCAAGGGGCTCGTGTAACAGGGCTTGCATGGTTGCCCAGGCAATATCGGCGTGGCTGGTCTCATCGGATCGGCTGGCCTCGAAGGTGGGCAGCTTGCCGCTTTGGGTCACGGCGCGGCGAATGCTCATGAACGCCTGGGCCAAGTCGGTCCAGCCGCTGTCGAACTCCAGCCGCCCCTTGTTCATCACATCCTGTGCCTTCATCACCATCCGCATCTTCACGTTGGGGTTGTACTGAATGGCGGTCACTGCCGGATAAAATTGCTTCACCAGCTGATAAACCCCCTCCCCGATACCGGTGGTATCGATGCCGATATAGGCGACGTTGTAGCGATCGCAGATGGCGCGAATGGATTTGGCCTGGGCATCAAAGTCCATCCCCTGCCAGCGGTGACGCTCCAACACCCGAAACTTGCCGCCCGGCACCAGTGGCGGGGCCAACACAGCGCAGCCGGCGCTGTCACCTTTGCCCCCTTTGGCCGGGTCATAGCCGATCCACACGGCCCGGTTGGCCAGCGGCCGCAAGGTGTGGGGCTTGTAGTCCTCCCACACCAGCCAGCTGTCAACCATGCAGCGCTGCAGCGTCGCCAACGGAAACAGGCTCTCGGTGTCATCCATGAACTCGCACATCAGCAGGTTGCGGTATTCATCCTCGGAATACTCACTGCGCAGCTGATCCAGGTCGAACAGGTTGCAACCGCCGCGCACCGCATCTTCCACGGTGACGATCTGCCGCCACTGACCATCGGCGCACAGCTTGCCGGCAGACAGGTTGGCGTGGCTCAGGTCAATCTCGACCCGGTCGGCCTTGGCCTTGCCGCGGTTAAAGTTGGCGCCAGACCAGAATCCATAAGCGGGATGGGAAAGGCTGGAGGGGGTGGAGATGTAGGTCTGGCGCCACTTCTTGTGCATCGCCATACCGGAGGCCACCTTGCGGAACTCCAGAAAGCCGTGGATCCAGAAATACTCGTCCATGTAGATATTGCCGTGATAGCTCTGGGCGGTGCGGGCGTTGGTACCGAGGAAGTAAAGGTGCGCCCCGTTCGGCAGCACCATGGGGTCACCTTTGAGCTCAACCCCCTCCTCCTTGGCGAACTGGATGATGTACTGCTTGAACATGTGGGCCTGCGCCTTGCTGGCTGACAGGAAAATCTGATTGCGCCCGGTCACCAGGGCATCAATGAACGCCTCGAAGGCAAAGAAGTAAGTCGCCCCGATCTGGCGCGACTTGAGCAGGTCGCGGATCCGGTACTCCTGCCCAGCCTGATACCAGACCCGCTGGTAATCGAACATAGTCGACTCAAACCGCTCGATGAGCCGCTCTTGCTGCTCGGGCTCCACCACGTTGCACTCGGGGGCCTTCTTCGGCCCCTTGTTGCGGTTGGCCACCTTGGGGTTGAGGTCGGCCTCGTTGCCGCCGTTGCTGTACTTGTTGACCCGGGCGATACGCTCGAGCTGGCGGCCCAGCAGATCAATCTCCTTGAAGTCACCGCCGCTCTTGGTCTCCTTCATCACCAGCTGGATCATGCGCGCCTCGATGGCGCTATCCACCCGGTCTATCGGTTTGATGTCCTCCCAGCCGTCGCGTTTCTTCCAGGTCGAGACGGTACCCTCCGGCGTTTGCAGCAACTCGGCAATGGCGCGCAGCGGGTACCCCTGAAAGAACAGGTACATGGCCTGCCGTCTGGGGTCGAGATGAGGAAAGATGATGGGTGCTGTTGTCATGGCGCCAGTCTACCCAGCCGCTACTACCCCAAACGCCCCACTGCCAGTGTGTAGCGCAACCACACACTGGCCCCGAATTGCACGATCCCGCCGCTCACCCAGACCATAACCGCGACATCATTACCCAATTACCAAAGGGATCCCAGCACATGCCTAAGTCCAAATTCTTCCGTGTTGCGGTTGAGGGGGGCACCACCGACGGTCGCGCCATCACCCGCGAATGGATTGAGCAGATGGCCCAGCGCTACAACCAGGCCACCTATGGCGCACGGGTCAATATGGAGCATATCCGGGGCCTTGACCCCAACGGCTTGTTCAAGATGTACGGCGACATCACCGCCGCCAAGACCGAGGAGGTCACCATCGAGGGGGAACAGCGGCTGGCCCTGTTCGTCCAGATTGACCCGACGCCGGAGCTGATCGCGCTGAACAAGAAGCGCCAGAAGGTCTACACCTCCATCGAGATCCACCCCAACCTGAACGAAAAAGGGGCCTACATGATGGGGCTGGCCGTCACCGACAGCCCGGCAAGCCTTGGCACCGAAATGCTGCAGTTCTGCAGCAAAGCCGCGGTCAACCCGCTGGCCGACCGCAAATACCATCCGGAATGCCTGTTTACCGAAGCCCTCGAAACCGTCATCGAGTTTGAAGATGAGCAGGAGAAAGGCCCGGGCCTGCTGGAACGGATCAGCGCCATTTTCACCAGCCACAAGCAGCAATCGACCGCCGATTTCAGCGAGGTGCATCAGGCCGTCGAAGCCGTGGCCAAAGAGGTGACCAGCCTCGATACCGACCTGCAAACCAGGTTCAACGAACTGACAGCCCGGCAAACGGCGACCGCCAACGCCCTGGCCGACCTGACCACCCAGCTCGAGCGCCAGGAAGATTTCAGCCACAAGCGCCAGCCTGCCACCGGTGACGATGGCACCAAGCCAACTTCCACCGATTTTTAAGGGACCCCGATAATGCGCAACGATACCCGTCAGCAATTCGAGCAGTACACCAGCCAACTGGCGAGCCTGAATGCCGTCAGCTCGGCCATGGTGCAATTCAGTGTCGAGCCCAGTATCCAGCAAAAGCTGGAAACCAAAATGCAGGAGTCCGTCGACTTCCTCGGCATGATCAACATCGTGCCAGTGGATGAACTCAAAGGGGAAAAGGTCGGCATCGGCATCAATGGCACCATCGCCTCTCGCACCGATACCAGTGGCGGCAAGGCCCGTGTCCCGTTCGACCCGACCGGACTGCAAAACACCAAATACGAGTGCGAAAAGACCAACTACGACACCAGCATCGGTTACGCCAAGCTTGATGCATGGGCCAAGTTCAAAGACTTCCAGATCCGCATTCGCGATGCCATCGTCAAGCGCCAGGGCCTGGACCGCATCATGATCGGCTGGAACGGCAAACTTGCCGCGAAAGACACCGATCGCGTCCAGTTCCCCATGCTGCAGGATGTCAACATCGGCTGGATTGAACACACCCGCCATGATGCTCCCGCCCAGGTGATGAGCGAAGGGGATGCGGGCACCGGCCATATCTACATCTACCAACCCAACAGTGAAGCCGACACCAAAGAGGGGGATTACGGCAACCTCGACGCCCTGGTGTTCGATCTGGTCAACAGCAAGATCAAACCCTGGTACCAGGACGACACCGATCTGGTGGTGATCTGCGGTCGCAAGCTGCTGGCCGACAAATACTTCCCCATCCTCAACGAGACCCGGGACAACCAGAACAAGCTGGCCGGTCAGGTACTGGTGAGCCAGAAGCAGATTGGCGGCCTGCTGGCGATCCGCGTCCCCTTCGTCCCGGAAGACACCCTGATCGTCACCCGCCTCGACAACCTCTCCATCTACTGGCAGATCGGCGGCCGCCGTCGCCATCTGGAAGAGCAGCCGAGCCTCGACCGCATCGTCAACTGGGAATCCTCCAACGATGCCTACGTGGTCGAGGATTACGACTGCATCGCCGTCGCAGAAAACATCACGCTAGGCGCCAAACCTGCGCCTGCAGGCGGTTAAGGAGCCACGATGACACCTGCACAACGACACACCGCTCGTATCATGGCCGCCCTGCAAGGGGCGGCCAATCCCGAGCAGGATCGCGCCGCCGCCAACCAGTACGAACTCCAGCTGATGCAGCTGGCCGAGCACCGCCGCACCCTCAAGGGCATCCAGAGCCTCGAGCGCAAGATTGACGCCAAACGCACCATGCTGGCCACCTACACACCGTGGATTGATGGCCTGCTGGCCGCCGATCGCGGTGGTCAGGATGACGTCATGGTGACCGTGATGCTATGGCACCTCGACACCGGCGATCTGGCAAGTGCCCTGCCGATGGCTGATTACGTGATCCGCCACGGCCTCAATACCCCGGACCAGTACGAACGCACCGCCCCCACCCTTATCGCCGAAGAGGTGGCCGATACCGCCATCAAGCTGCAAGAGGCGGGTAATGGCCCATCCCTGCCATTGCTCAGCAGCTACATGAGCATGCTGGCTGACTGCGACATCTTCGACCAGGTGCGCGCCAAGCTGCACAAGGCGGTGGGCCGCGCCTGTTATGCCGAAGGGCTCAAGGAGCAAGCGGCGGACCACTACCGCCGCGCCATCGAGCTGCACGACAAGGTGGGCATCAAGCGAGAGCTGGAAGATCTGGTTCGCGAGATCAAAAAAGAGAAAGCCGCCTCCGGACAACCCGCCAACGAACCGGCACCGCAGCCGGGCGCTGAGCCTCAATCCGAATCACAGCCATCCGAACAGCCTGACCCCGCCCCCGGCGAGGCCAGCTAACCGAGCGAACCCCGCACCCTGGGCGGCTCGGGCCTGACGAATGCCAGCGGCATACCAGACGGCCCGACCACCGCCCAACATGCGGCGCCACCTCAAATCAGGAGCACCATGAGCACCGGATTTTTAGCCACCAACCCGACCCCGGCCGCCACAGAAGAGGGCGAGATCACCAGCGCCCCCTTCTGGCCGGCCATCTCGCTCTGCGCGCTGCGCGACACCGTCCGGCTCGATGGCACCGTCACCACCGCCCGCCTCACTCATGCGGTGATCGACGCCATTACCAGCGTCAACCGGGATCTGGCCCAGTGGCGCAGCGCCAGAGAAAGTGAAGGTCACGCCACCCTGGCCGCCGTACCCGCCGAGCCCATCAATGGTGAATCGACATACCTGCACAGCTACCGGCGCGCCGTCTACGCCATGACCCGCGCCAACCTGCTCGAGCGCTACACCGACTACAGCGCCACCGGTGACGGCATCAAAGGGGCCGATGCCAAAGAGATAAGTTCGGATGACCTCTACCGCGACGCCCGCTTTGCCATTCGCGACATCATCGGCACCACCCACACCACGGTGGAGCTCATCTGATGCAACTGCGCAGCCTGCAGGGCGACACCCTCGATCTCATCCTGTTTCGTCACTACGGCTACACCGCAGGCATCACCGAGCAGGTGCTCAACCTTAACCCCGGTCTGGCCGCGCTCGGCCCCATCCTGCCAACCGGCACCCTCATCAACATGCCAGCGGCCCCCACTCAGGCCGAACAGCCGCTGATCCAGCTATGGGACTGACTGTCATGCGACAAAAGAGAACACCGACATGAGCCGCCTCGACGACGAACTCGAACGACTGGCCAACATCAGCGAGCAGCAACTGGCTGCCCGCATCCATGCCGCCCGCATTGCGGGCACTGGCCCCCACTATTGCATCGACTGCGACGACCCGATCCCGCAAGAGCGCCGCGAGGCGATCCGGGGCTGCGAGCGCTGCGCCGACTGCCAGACCATCCACGAATTCCAACTCGCCCGCCACTGCGGCAGCAAACGATAGGAGAGCACGATGCCAGAACCGATTTCCTCCAGCGCCGCAACCAGCACCCTCACCGGTCTGGCCTTGCTGTTCACCCTGCCCGGGGTGGATCCCTCCGTGGTGCTCGGCGCACTCACCGGCGCGGTGCTGTTTATCTCGGCCGCCGAAGAGCAGGGGCGCCTGCGCCGGATTGCCCTGTTTGTCGCCTCGTTTATCAGCGGCCTGCTGCTGGCCGGCTTTACCTTCCAACTGCTGGAGGTACTGCTGCCCGCCAGCGTCCAGGTCAGCAATGCGATCGGCTCGCTGATCGCCTCCGCCATGATGGTGCGCCTGCTGCAGCTCATCATGCGCAATCAGGATCGGCTACTTGAAGCCTTGTTTAACAAAAGGGGGCAACCATGATCCCGACCACTCCAACCGGTGTGTTTATCTACACCGCCCTTTACGCCCTGATCTGCGCCGCCATCTTCCTGCGAGT
Source organism: Aeromonas sp. FDAARGOS 1410 (assembly GCF_019048745.1). Lineage (NCBI taxonomy): Bacteria > Pseudomonadati > Pseudomonadota > Gammaproteobacteria > Aeromonadales > Aeromonadaceae > Aeromonas > Aeromonas sp. FDAARGOS 1410. Next base: position 3,277,352 of record NZ_CP077401.1, read on the forward strand.
CATGCTGTTTGACCGCAAAGGTGGCGAGTATCGCGCCCTGCCCGCCTGGATGGCGTGGCTGCTCTGCGTGCTGTCAGGCTCCATTCCGCTGCGCTTTCTGTTCGGCGGCATTCCGGTGCCGGATCCGGCCGCCTTCGGGCTCGCCCTCTTCCTGCTGTGCGCCGTGCTCAACACCCGCGGCTCGGTGCACCACCTGCTGCCCCGGGGCAAACCGTCCAGCACCGACCATGCCCGGGATATTTACCGGAGGTACCAACCATGAGCCTGATAAAAGGGGATACCGGCTCCGCTGTGGCCGACCTGCAACGCCGCCTCACCGCCGCCGGTTATCCGGTGGCAGTCGATGGTTGGTTTGGTGAGGCAACCGAGCAGGCGCTGATAGCCTTCCAGCGGGATTACATGATCGCCGCCATCGGTCAGGCGGGCCCGCGTACCCTGGCCGCATTGCTCGGCAGTGAGCGCGGCAACCAGCTGACCATCAACCACATGCAGGCCGGCGCCGATCTGCTGGCGGTACCGCTGGCCACCATGGCCACCGTTGCCCAGGTCGAGAGCATCGGTGAAGGCTTCACCCAAGCCATGCGCTCGGTGGTGCTGTTCGAGCGGCATGTGTTCTACAAGCAGCTCACCAAACACCAAGGCAAGGCGGCCGCCGACCAGTTGGCCGCCCATTACCCCAACCTGGTCAACCCCAAGCGCGGCGGCTATGCGGGCGGCGCTGCCGAGTGGGAACGGCTGCAACTGGCCATCAGCCTGCATCGGGATGCGGCCATCGAGTCGGCCAGCTGGGGCATGTTCCAGATCATGGGCTACCACTGGCAGTCGCTGGGTTTTGCCTCTGCCAGCGACTGGCAGAACGCCATGCAGCGCAGCGAGGTCGAACACCTCACCGCCCTGTGCCGTTTTATCCAGCAAGACCCCGCCATGCATAAGGCGCTGCAGGGGCGAAAGTGGGCGGATTTCGCCCGCCGCTATAACGGCCCGGCGTTTAAGGAGAACGACTACGACATCAAGCTGGCCAAGTGGTTTGCGCACTTTACCAAGGTCTATCAGGTGCAGGAGGTAGCCAATGTGGCGTGAGCTGCTGGGCTCGCCCGTCAGCTGGTTGCTGCTGGCGTTGGTTGTCGCCCTTGGTGGCTGGGGCTGGTCAGCCCGCTCGGCGGCCAAGGCCAAAGGGGACGTCACCACCCTGCAAACCAGTCTCAAGGCAGCCGACGAGAAAACCAGAGAGGCCGAGCGGCGCGAGCAGCTTAAAGAGACAGCCATCGCCACTCTTACCCGGGAACTGACCACCCAGGCACAAGCGGCGCAGCAGCTGCAGGGCCAGCTCGACCTGCTGGCGCAGGCCGCTGCCACCCGCGCCGACACCATCAAGAGGCTCAAACGTGAAAATGCCGAACTCAAGGCTTGGGCTGATCGCCCTCTACCTGATCCTGTTATCAGGCTGCTCCAGCGCCCCGCCCTCACCGGCGCCGCAGATTATCAGGCTCACCTGTCTGGCCCCGAGCCCCTGCCAGCTGCCGCCGGCGGCGCCACTCAATAACGGCGACTTGCTCGACCAGCTGAGCCAGACCGAGGCCGCCTGGGCCAGTTGCGCCGCCAAGGTCGATAGCCTCATCACCTGCCAGACACGACAACAACGGAGTGAAGATGGAAAAGCCAAAACAGATCCGTGAGGTGCTGACCCGCTGCGTACCGCACCTCAAGACCAACCCGGACAAGCTGCACATCTTTATTGCCCCGGGCAATATTGAAAGCACCGGCGCCCGCTCCCTCTCGTTCGAGTGGCAATACCCGCTCACCATCGGCATTGAAGACTTTGCCGGCCACCCGGATCAGATCATGGTGCCGCTGCTGGCCTGGCTGCGCCAACACCAACCCGAGCTGATGACCAACGACGAGCAGCGCAAAGATGGCATCACTTTCGAGGCCGAATACCTCGCCAACGACCTGATGGATCTCATCATCACCGTCAAGCTGACCGAGCGGGTCAAGGTATGGCAGAACGAACAGGGGATAGGCTGGGAACATCTGCCAGAGCCACCGGAAGACCCTTATGACGGCATCACCTGGGAGCTCTTTATCAACGGGGAACCGCAGCCATGGCCACCGACGACCTGAACCGGCTGGTCAGCTGGGCCGATGCTCTGCTGGCCAGCATTACACCGGCCGCCCGCCGGCAACTGATGGGGGAAATGGCCCGCAACCTGCGTGCCAGTCAGAGCAAACGGATCAGGGCCAACATTCAGCCCGATGGCAGCCCCATGACCCCGCGTAAGCCACTAAAAAAACTGGCGAAAAAACGCGGCACAACCCGCCGCAAGATGTTTCAGCATCTGGTCAGCCCCCGCTGGCTCAAGGTAACCAGCACCGAGCATCAGGCAGTGATCGAGTTTGTCGGCTCGGCCAACCGCCTCGCCACCATTCACCAATACGGCCTCAAAGACCGCATCAAGGGCCGCGAAATCAGTTATCCGGCGCGGGAGTTGTTGGGGATAACCTCTGAGGAGGTGGAGCTGCTGGAAGACTTTTTGCTGGCACGGTTGACCTCATAACTCCATCTGGTGCTTACCTGCAGCTCGGGATAAGCTGCATCGATTGAGGCCTAAATGGATTATTCACATGAAGGAACGCATACAAGATTTTCTGATGAGCCTGATCCTCGAGCCTGGATTTTTGAAGGGTGTCGGTAAATGCTGTATCACTATCGCTTCGGCAGCTATTTCTGCTGGATTCTTGCTCTCTAGATTCCATCACCGCGTCGACCGAGTTCACAACAGAATAGAAGCCATAACTAACGGTCAAGTCGTCTTACCCCAGCCAATAAGCCCTTTTGCGCAATGGCCGTTGATTAATGCTCTCATTCCCGAGACTGCTGGCGCCTTCTCTCTCTACGCTGTACTTTTCACTTTTGGCCTGATGCTCGTCTATGTTGGCAAGCAGATTGATCATGCTCACTAATTGGCCCTGATTTGTGGTTAATGGTGGCTCTTAGTCGCTTTTGGCGGTTGTCCGTTGCGCAGTATTGCGTAATAATGCGCCTGAAATTCCGAATCGGGACTACGCTAAGAGCAAGGCGTACAGCCTTAACCAACCTCAGACAGAGAGTCATCATGCACACAGCAAACAAATTCAAACCCCACACCAAAGTGCGCCAAGATATGGTGCATAAAGGGGTTGCTGTGGCCTTAAAGCGTCCTCATGCCCACCCCCATGAGACCATGAAGACTGCCGTAACGGCCGAGCAGCTCGATCGCCTCGCCATATTGTCTATGGCGTCCATCCTGACAAGTGACCCCAAAAACGCCACGTTTTCTGAAATCTGACCCTGTCGGCCCTCATGAAGATCACAAGAGTCGTCAGCTATGACGCGATGTTCAGGGCCGACTTGACAGATGATCCAGAGTTAGAGGCGAGCAAGACACAACTACTCAAAGACTTCAAAGCATACTTGCAACGTGGGCAACATCTCTACACCAAGCCAACGGGGATCTTTGGCAGAGATGAGCTCTATGATCACCCAGACACGCCCTCCAGTGTCAAAGCAGCCAAGTTACGCCATGTTCATGTACTGCCACTGAGTACGCTATCCGTGAGCTACAGAGGCTTCAAGTACCGTCAAACCTCTGATGTGCATCTGGTGTACTGTATCGATGAGCTAAAAGGCCATGCTTGCGTCATTGCCTTACTGAAACCTGGGCATGCTATGGCACGGAACGCTCTATTTCTAAGACGACTTGCCGAGATTGCCGAACAGTTCTTCAACCGCTAATCAACTGTAAATCACCACTCTGTGTTTGCCCCCAGCCGAAACAGACATCCCCTGCCCTGACGGAAATCGCTACCCTGCTGCTGGTGTTGTGTGCAGTCGGGCGGGTTTGTGTTGATTGGTGGTTGGGTTGGTTGCGTGATAGGGCGCGAGCAACGGCAACATCCGTTGCCGGGATTGAGACCCCGCAGGCATTAGAGCGGACAATGCGCGCACGTGTGTTTTTTGTGCGGCTCAGTAGTACCCGCAATTTCTGTTATGGCGGGCTGGGCTGGGCAGCCTCACGGCTGATGCCCGATAGTCTAAACCCTGTTCAGCTCGTCACCAGTCGAGATTGAGACCTCTTTGGTGGCGATTTACCTGTATCTCATCATGAACAACATCACCAGTTTTACCCCTGCTGAGATCATCAGCCTTCAACAAGGCCAACCTGTCACCACGTCCTTGAAAGTGGCCGAGCTCTTTGGCAAGCAGCACAAAGACGTACTGCACAAGATCGTCACCCTCGACTATTCCGAAGGTTTCAATGAGCGCAATATTGAGCTCATTATCTATCAAGTATGGGAAAGGTGAGGCAGTCTAGTCCTGAAATAAATTTACACATTGTCTCTCCACTCAGAGCCTAGGGGCTCTGTATTTCAACGTATGATGCAGTCTCTCCACGTTGTAAATATCCACTGCCTCACGAGCCATCTTATCGTCTGTGTCTCCTTACAAAAAAGATGCCAAAAGAGCTATCACATTCCCATCAGGAACCTGCAAGTGATTAGCGGGAACTATAGATTGACCACCAAGAACTTGTATGTTACTGTTTTTTTAATCCTAGAAACAACTTTAAGGCAAGCATTATGAATAGCGAGAGTAAGGCCACTACGTTCTCGAGTATCACACTTCTCCTATTGAAGGAGCTTCGTTTAGAGCGCAACATTCACCAAGCCCAAATTGCCGACTTCTGCGGCAAAACACCCAGTGCATGGACAAAAATCGAAACGGGTCGAAGCCCACTCTCAATGGAGATCTTCTTCCGCGTCTGCAATGGGATGCAAGTACTACCATCAACGGTCCTATCTGCGATGGAAAGATACGCGGCTCTGCTAGGCCAAAATGGATGGGCTGTTGTTTCAAAAGAATTGGAAAATGAAGATCATCTACTTGCGGAAGCCCAAGAGTATTACGGTTCACCTGGTTTTCGCGCCAGACTGAATTTTGCGTTTACCTCAGTGCTTAATGGACCAACATATAACCCGAACGGAATGGTTGAACCGTCACCAGTCTTTTTGTTTGCATTATCTCAGGACTTTAAAAATACCCAGTTAACCCCCACCGCCTTCACCTTCTAAGTTAAGACGAACATTACTGCACAGAAGGCTTTCCTGATAACGACTGTCGCCCACTGACTACACCAAGTCATTGTGTAGCGCCGCAACACAATGGCAGCCCCTCGCATTCAGGGGCCATTGTCCAAAACAATGGCCCCATGCACTCGACCCCAACCGAACTCAAACGCCTGATCGACAACCTGATCCGCATTGGCACCGTAACAACCGTGCGATCTGGGGAATGTCGCGTCAAAACAGGCGACATCACCACCAACTGGCGGCCCTATACCACAGAACGGGCCGGGGCTAACCGTACCCGCCACCGCCTGAGCCTGGGCGAGCAGGTGATTTTGCTATCGGTCAGCGGCGATCTGCGCAATGCCTATATCGTCGGCCGCCTCAATGCTGACCAGTTCCCCGAGCCGCTGGCCGAGGATGACAACCCAGATCTCGACCGCACCGAATACGCCGATGGCGCCGTCATCGAATATAACCCTGAAACCGGAGCACTCAACGCCACCGGCATCAAGTCAGCCAACATCGAAGCCTCCGTCACCGTCAAGCTGATCACCCCGCTGGTCGAATGCACCAAGGCGCTCAAGGTCGGTACCACAATCAGCGCGGGCGGCAAGATTACCGCCCCCAACGCAACCATCGGCGGTATAGAAGTCACGACCCACAAACACAAAGACACCATGCCGGGCAGCGGCACATCAGGGGGCCCGGTATGAACTGGCTCGGCATGAATGCCGCCAATGGCCGCGCCATCAGCGTCACCGACCACATCATCCAATCGGTGCGCGACATCCTCATCACCCCGGTGGGTTCGCGGGTGATGCGCCGTGACTACGGCAGCGAGCTCTTTTACCTCATCGACATGCCCCAGCATCAAGCCACCCGCCTGCGCCTGATGGCTGCCACCGTGCAGGCCCTTATCAACTGGGAACCCCGCATCACCGTCACCCGCGTCGATGTGCTGGGCGGCGGCATGGATGGTGCCCTCACCATCGAGCTCACCTGGCAGCGTAAAGATGGCGGCGCGCCCGATTCAAAAACAGAAAGTGCCTCCATCACTATCCCCACAGGAGCCGCCAGTTGAGCACCATTACCCTCTCGCAACTGCCACAACCCGATGTGATCGAACAGCTCGATTACGAGACCCTGCTCGCCGAGCGCAAGGGGTATCTCGTCAGCCTCTATCCGGCAGACCAACAGCAGGCCATCGCCGCCACTCTGGCGCTCGAATCCGAACCCATCACCAAGCTGCTGCAGGAGAATGCCTATCGGGAACTGATCTTGCGCCAGCGCATCAACGATGCCGCCGTGGCCAATATGCTGGCGTGGGCCAAGGGGAGCGACCTCGATAATCTGGTGGCCAACTGGAATGTGCAACGCCTTACCATCCGGCAAAGTGACCCAAGTGCCACTCCGCCGGTACCCGAAATCAAGGAAGATGACGAAGCGCTGATCCTGCGCGCCCTGATGGCGTGGGATGGGCTGAGTGTCGCCGGTCCGACCGGGGCCTATGAGTATTTCGCCCTCTCGGCCGATGGCAAGGTGGCAGACGCCAAAGGTTCAAGCCCATCGGGAGCAGTGGCCATCGTCACCATCCTCAGCACAGAAGGGGACGGCACCGCTGACACGGCGCTGATCGCCAAGGTGGACCAGGCACTGAGCCACGAAGACAAGCGACCGGTGGCCGACCGACTCACCGTACAAAGCGCGAGCATCATCCACTACACCATCACCGCTCAATTACACGTCAGCAGCCAGGGAGCTGAGGCGAATGTGGTCCTCCAGGCCGCCCGCGATCGGCTTGCCGCCTTTATCAATCCGCGCCGCCGTATCGGGGTCGAAGTACCCCGTTCAGCTATCGATGCCGCCCTGCATGTGCAGGGGGTGACCAAGGTCGATCTGCCGGGTTGGGCCGATATCACCCCGAGCCAGACCCAAGCAGCCTACTGCACCGCCTTCACTGTGGAGCTAGCCACATGAATAGCCTGTTACCACCCAGCACTACCCGCACTGAGCGCAATTTGGCCGCCACAGGTGACCAGGCGATGCAGTTACCGATCCCGTTTCGCTCACTCTGGTCACCCTGGACATGCCCCGCCCACCTGCTGCCCTATCTAGCCGCCAGCTGGAGCGTCGACCGCTGGGATGACAAGTGGCCAGAGGCTACCAAGCGCCAAGTGATCGCCAACAGCTACTTCGTCCACAGTCGCAAGGGCACCATCGGCGCCATCCGCCGAGTGGTTGAACCGCTCGGCTATCTGATCCGGGTGCTGGAGTGGTGGCAAGAGACCCCACAAGCCACCCCAGGCACCTTCAAGCTCGATATCGGAGTGCTCGACACGGGCATCACCGAAACCATGTATCAGGAGCTAGAACGGCTTATCGCCGACGCCAAACCCATGACCCGCCATCTGACGGGGCTGGCCATCAGCATGGAAACCCGTGGCCCGCTCTATCTGGGGGCAGCCTGCTACCTGGGCGACGAGCTGACCATCTACCCCTACAGCCCCGAGGTCATCGAGATCCGTGGCCAGCAGTGGCACGGCGGCGCCCTGCACACCCTCGACACCCTGACCATTCACTCGCAACAGACAGGAGGTGCCCATTAATGAGTGCCATCTATTTCGCCATCCCCACCCATGCGGGACAGGCCAAAATCGCCAACGCCATCGCGCTGGGCGTACCGCTCAAAATCACCCAGATGGCGGTGGGCGACGGCAACGGCCAGCCAGTCACCCCCAACCCGGCACAGACCGCCCTGGTGCGGGAGCAACGCCGCGCCCCCCTGAACACCCTGTTTCAAGACCCGCTCAATCCGGCGCAGCTGGTAGCAGAGCAGATAATTCCCGAGAACGTCGGCGGATGGTGGATCCGCGAGGTGGGACTCTATGACGAAACGGGCACGCTGATCGCTATTGCCAACAGCCCTGACACCTACAAACCCCAACTATCAGAAGGCTCTGGCCGTACCCAGACCATCCGTATGGTGCTGATCGTCAGTGACACAAGCGCGGTAGAGCTCAAGATTGACCCTGCTGTGGTACTGGCCACCCGCAAATACGTCGATGATGTAATAAAAGTGCACCGGGAGAGCCGCGATCATCCAGATGCAACCGAAGCAGCCAAAGGCTTCACCAGATACGCCACCCAGACAGAAGTGAATGAAACGGGCACCGCCAATCAAAAAGCCGATACAGTTATCACGGTGAAAACCCTGTGGGGATGGGTTAAGCAGGCCAGTGAAACTGTGCTGGGTATGATGAAGGTGGCAACACAAGACCAGTTGATAGCTGGCACCGCTGATGACCTTGCAGTCACCCCCAAGAAATTACGAATTGGATTCTCGTTAAAACTGGGTACCACAGGGTATCTATCTCTGCCTGTCTGGCTGGGTTCGTTTATTTTTCAATGGGGTTATTTGACAGTTCCGACGGGGATGATAGGAGGAATAAAAGCAGATATCACATTCCCCATCGCCTATCCAAATGCCGCCTTAGGTATCGCAACAACATCAGGGGTTACCATCGGAAGTCTAGATACCAACGCAGAATACCGTTTGTGTCGTCAGGATTTTAGTGTGGGCATCCCGACACAAACCGGCGTATCGGCTCAGGCATTTGTGGAAAACTACGCATTCCACTCTCGCAGCTTTTACTGGATATCTTTGGGGCGATAACCATGAATTATTACTACTCGTTCACCCAAAAGGGGTTTTATAACGACAGCATCAATGAGGTTCCTGATGATGCGGTTGAGCTGCGCAAGGAGGATTATGACCGACTGCTAGATGGCTTGACTAACATAATGGATATTGTCGATGTAGACGGATATCCGACCTTAAAGGAGAGGGAACCACAATCGGATCACGAAATAGCATCCGCTGAATTGAGCTCATACATGGCACTGGCCAACCAACAAATCGCCGTTATCACCCCCGCCGTCGATGGCGGCTATGCCAAGCCAGAGCACACCCAGTTGCTGGCCGACTGGCAGCGTTACCGATACGAGCTGACGCTGGTGCCGGAGCTCGATGGCTGGCCTGAGTCGCCGCAATGGCCAACCGAACCGGAAAAAGTCATCTGACCAACCACCACCCCGCCCTGTGCGGGGTGTTTCGTTACTGCCGTCCGTTACTCCATTGTCACCGCCCATCCAGTGTATCCACGCCAGATACACTGGCCGCCGCTCGCCTGCGATCCCCTGCCCCTGCATCCTGACCCTGCTCACATCACCTGCATTACCTACGCAAAGAATGCTCCGTCCGGACAACAGGAGAACCTATGGCACTGGACCAATTCCACCACGGCGTGCGCGTCGTCGAAGCGACCGACGGTACCCGCACCATCCGCACCGTCGCCACAGCGGTGATCGGCATGGTCTGCACCAGCGAAGACGCCGACGCCACCTACTTCCCCCTCGACAAGCCTGTGCTTATCGCCAACCTGCCAGCGGCCATCGCCAAGGCGGGCAGCGAGGGGAATCTCAAGCGCTCGCTGCAAACCATCTATGACACCGTCAACACTATCGTTATCGCCGTGCGTGTGGCTAAAGGCGCAGATGCAGCTGCGCTGACCAGCAACATCATCGGCACCATCAAGCCCGATGGTAGCTATACCGGCCTCATGGCGCTGGAGCGGGCCAGCCCGGCTACCGGCGTCAAGCCGCGCATCCTCTGCGTGCCGGACAACTGCACACTGCCGGTGTCCACTGCGCTGGCGGGCATGGCCAAGAAGCTGCGCGCCTTTGCTTATGTACCGACCATTGCCGAGACAGTCGAGGCTGCGCTGGCCTACCGTGAAAATTTCTCCAGCCGTGAGCTGATGCTGGTGCATGCCGACTGGACGGCGTGGGACGTTACCGCCAATGCCAGTATCAAGCTCGATGCCTGCCTCAAGGCCGCCGCCATGCGGGCACTGATCGACAAAGAGATTGGCTGGCACAAGACCTTGTCGAACGTCGGCGTGACCGGGGTCGATGGCATGACCAAAAACCTGTTCTGGGATCTGCAAGACCCCGACACCGAGGTCGGCTTGCTCAACGCCAACGAAGTCACCGCACTGATCCGCTCTGACGGCTTTCGCTACTGGGGCAACCGCACCTGCTCCGATGATCCCCTGTTCGCCTTCGAGAACTACACCCGCACCGCCCAGATCCTAGCTGACACCATGGCAGAGGCGCACATGTGGGCCAACGACAAGCCGCTGCACCCTTCCCTGGTCAAAGACATCGTCGAAGGGATCAAGGCCAAGGGACGCAAGCTGGTGAACGGCGGGTACTTGCTCGGGTTTGACTGCTGGTACAACGAGGAGCTCAACGACAAGGACACCCTCAAGGCGGGCAAACTGCGCATTGATTACAACTACACCCCGGTGCCGCCGCTCGAAGACCTCGGTTTCATCCAGCGCATCACCGACCACTACCTGATCGACTTCGGCGCCCGCGTCGCGGCCGCAGCATAAGGAGCCACCATGGCACTGCCACGCAAACTCAAACGCTTGAACGTCTTTCTCAACGGCGAGAACTGGGTGGGTGAAGCGGAAGATTTCACCCCGGCCAAATTGACCCGCAAGTTTGAAGCCTATCGCGGCGGCGGCATGGGCGGCGCCGTCAACATCGATATGGGCCACGATGACAGCGCCCTCGATGTCTCGTTCACCTTCGGCGGCTATGGGGAACCCCTGCTGCGCTGCATGGGGGAACCCAAGGCCGACGGAACCATGGTGCGCTTTGCCGGCTCGGTACAGGGCGACGACACCGCCGAGGTGGTACCCGTCGAGATCATCTGCCGTGGCCGCTTCAAAGAGCTCGACCGCGGCACCCTCAAGGCCGGTGACAACTCCCAAGCCAAGGTCGGCATGGTCAACACCTACTACAAGGAGACCATCAACGGTCAGGTGATCCATGAAATCGACCTCATCAACATGATTGAGATCGGCCCCGATGGCGTCGACCGCATGGCCGAACACCGTAAAGCCCTCGGCCTATAACCCCTTCCCTCATCCAATGGGCGGTCCTTATCCAACCAATAAGTGCCGCCCTCACCACATCACCAGGAACCGACACCATGGAAAACAAAACCGTTACCCTCGACCAAGCCATCCAGCGCGGCGACACTACCCTCACCGAGATCCAGCTGCGCAAGCCCAAGGCGGGCGAAATGCGCGGCCTCAATATGACCGATGTGGTGCAGATGGACGTCAACGCCCTCACCAAACTGCTGCCCCGCATCACCACCCCCATGTTGACCGAAGCCGAGATTGGCAACATGGATCCGGCTGACCTGATGCAACTGGGCAGCGAGGTAAGCGCTTTTTTGGTACCGAAGAGAATGGCCTACCTCATTGCGTAGACGAGGTGATGGCCGATCTGGCCATCATCGCCCACTGGCCGCCGTCCGAGATGGCGGTCATGGAGATCAGCGAGCTGATGGGCTGGCACCAACGCCTCGTTGAGACTCACAACCGCATCAACGGGGCAGAACAACAATGAACCCTCTCAAACTTCAAATCCTGCTTAACGGGATCGACAAGCTCACCGCCCCCCTCAAGGCAGCCAGCGGCCAGAGCCGCATCACCGCCAAAGACCTGGTCGACACGAAAAAGCGCATCAAGGAGCTGGAAGCCCAGAGCGGCCAGATTGATGGCTATCGCACCCTCGGCCAGCAGATTGGCGCAACCCGCGCCCAGCTGACCCAAGCCCAGCGCGACGCCCAGCAGATGGCCCAGCAATTCGCCAAGGTCGAGCAACCGACCAAGGCCATGACCCGCGCCATGGAACAGGCCAAGCAAAAGGTGCGCGACCTCTCCCAACAAGAGCGGGAAATGGTCGCCCGTCATGGCAGCCTGAAACGGGCCATGGGCGAGGCAGGCATCAACACCAAACAGCTGGGCCAGCACCAGCGCCAGCTCAAGAGCGATCTGGCCTCCGCCAACAGCCAACTCGACCAGCAACGGGCCAAGCTGGGGCAACTGGCCGACCAGCAAAAGCGCCTCAACCAGATCAAAACCAACTACGACAAAACCATGTCGATGCGCGGCACTCTGGCGGGCTATGGCGCTGCAGGGATGGCCACCGGGGTCGCGGCCATCTACAAGGGCACCAATCTAGCGGGCAAGGCGATGGGCTTTGATGTCGATATGTCCAAGGTGCAGGCGATCACCCGGCTGAGCAAAGAGAGCAGCGAACTGGCCGCCCTGCGGGCCCAGGCTCGGGAGCTCGGCGCCAATACCGCCTTCACGGCAGGCGAAGCCGCGCAGGGTCAGGGCTTTCTGGCCATGGCCGGTTTCACCCCCAAGGCAATCCGTGACGCCATGCCAGGGGTGCTCGATATCGCCAAGGCGGGCGGCATCGAGATTGCTGCCGCCGCTGACATCGGATCCAACGTTCTGACCGGCTTCAAGCTGCCGGCCAACCAGATGAACCGCTTGGGGGATGTGATGGTCGGCACCTTCACCCGCGCCAACGTGGACTTGCAGATGCTGGGTGAAACCATGAAATACGTGGGGCCGGTAGCCGCAGGGCTCGGAGTCGACCTTGAAACTGCCTCCGCCATGGCGGGCAAGCTGGGGAATGCAGGGATTCAGGGCAGCATGGGCGGGACAGCCATCCGTGCCATTCTCGGCCGCTTGGCCTCTCCGCCCAAGGCGGCGCACGATGCGCTGGCCGCCCTCAACGTCAAGACCTCCGATGCGGCGGGCAACCTGCGCTCGTTGCCAGATATCCTGGACGAGCTCTACAAGAAAACCAGCAAGATGGGGGACGCCACCCGCTCGGGCTACTTCAAGGCCATCGCGGGCGAAGAGGCATTTGCCGCCCTGACCGTGCTAACCGAGCAGGCCGGTTCCGGCAAGCTGCAGGAGCTGATCGCCACGTTGAAGCAAACCCAAGGGGAAGCGGGCAAGGTCGCCAAGGTGATGGCCGATAACGCCATCGGCGATCTGGACAACCTCACCTCCGCCTGGGATGACGTGGGGATCCAGATGATGGAGACCGAGAACGGCCCACTGCGCGGCATTATCCAGCGTATCACCGAGATCATCCAGGTCACGGGCGACTGGATGCGGACCAACCCAGAGTTGACCTCTACTCTGACCCGTATCGCGGCAGTCACCGCCGTAGCGGCTGCCGCTGGCGGGTCACTGCTGCTGATTGTGGCGGGTCTGCTGGGGCCACTGGCCGCCATCAAAATGGGGCTTTCTACCCTGCTGGTTTATGGCGGACCACTGCTGACCTTCATCAAGGCACTGACCATGGGCATGGTCAGGCTCGGGATCGCCATGCTCACCACCCCGATCGGCTGGGTCATCATGGGGATTGTGGCAATCGCGGCCGGGGCCTACCTGCTCTATAAACATTGGGATGGGGTCACCAAGTGGTTCAGCGACCTATGGACCCAGTGCAAGGCCCCTGCTCTCGCCTTCTGGGAACTCCTGAAAGAGCTCTTCTCATGGACCCCCATCGGCATGCTGATCATGCACTGGAACGAGATCTGGGCCTTCTTCGATACCCTGCCAGCAGGGGCCGCGAACAAGGGTAAGGCCATCATCGACGGCCTGATTGGCGGCATCAGCGCCAAGTGGGAGAGTTTGAAGAACAAGATCAAAGCCCTCACCGACCTGCTGCCGGACTGGATGAAGGGGGGCGGCTCGGTCACCGCCAACGTCAATCCGTCCGGCTACCTCACCGGCAACTACAACACCCCGGCCATGGCGGGCGGTTCGGGATACGGCCCACGCATCGTCACCTCGGTGCGACCAGTGGCCCGAGGCAACAGCACCACCCAGATCCACGCCCCGATCAGTATCACCCAGCAGCCGGGACAATCAGCCACCGATGTGGCGCAAGAGGTGCGCCGCGAACTGGACCGACGCGAACGGCAGGCGGCTGCCAGTGGCCGTGCCTCCCTGACCGACCGCAACTAAGGAGCAACCACCATGATGATGACCCTGGGCTGGTTCGTGTTTATGCGCTCGACCGTGGCCCCCCAATCCCAACAAGACGAAAAATCATGGCGCCACCCAGGCAATAACAGGGTCGGCGCCCGCCCCTCATATCAGTACCTCGGGCCTGATGACGAGCTCAGCACCCTGAGCGGTGTGCTCTATCCAGAGCTCACCGGCGGGCCAGTCTCCCTCGACATGCTCAATAGCATGGGTGACAGCGGCCAAGCCTTCCCCCTGATCCAGGGGGATGGCGTGATGCGCGGCTCGTTCGTGATAGAGGGGATCAGCACCACCCGCAGCGAGTTCTTCCAGGATGGCAGTGCCCGAAAAATCGAGTTCAGCATCAAGCTCAAGCGGGTCGATGACAACGACAGCTCCCTCGGCAATACCCTGCTCGGCCGCACCGCGGGCAACCTGCTCGGTAGATTGGGCGTCGGCAAGCTGCTGAACACCGTAGGCGGCAAACTCGGGGGGATGCTCTGATGGAGGCATTCGACCAGTTCGGTACCCGATTGGCTGAAAACCTTGGTATCACCAGCCAGCTGGATGCCCTGAGCCAGCAGCATCCGGCGCCCGCCTATCAGGTGCGGGTCGATGGCAGCGATATCTCGGGCACCCTGCGCCCGCGCCTGATGCACATGACCATCACCGATAACCGGGGCTTTTCTGCCGACACCATCGAGATCGCCCTCGATGACAGCGACGGCAAGCTGGCCATGCCGCGCCGTGGGGCCACCCTGCAAGCCAGCATCGGGTGGCAAGGCGGCCCCCTGGTCGATAAAGGCACCTTCAAAATTGACGAGGTGGAGCATGGCGGCGCACCGGATGTGCTTACCATCAGAGGCAAATCGGCAGACCTGCGCGGGGGCATGAACAAACTGCGCGAGCGCAGCTGGCATTTCGAAACCATCGGCGCCATCGTGGAGCAACTGGCCGCCCGCTATGGCCTGACCCCAAGCGTCGGCGACGCCTTCAAGGGGATGGTGATCGACCACATCGACCAGACCAACGAGAGCGATCTGGCCTTTCTCACCCGCCTGGCGACCGAGCAGGATGCCATCGCCACCGTCAAATCTGGCCGTCTGATGTTCATCAAGGCAGGCAATGGCACCACCGCCAGTGGCAAGCCACTCCCTGCTATCACCATCACCCGCCAAGAC
Source organism: Aeromonas sp. FDAARGOS 1410 (assembly GCF_019048745.1). Lineage (NCBI taxonomy): Bacteria > Pseudomonadati > Pseudomonadota > Gammaproteobacteria > Aeromonadales > Aeromonadaceae > Aeromonas > Aeromonas sp. FDAARGOS 1410. Next base: position 3,292,557 of record NZ_CP077401.1, read on the forward strand.
GGCGATCAGCACCAGTTCTCGGTGGCTGACCGCGATGCCTACACCGGTGTCATCGCCTACTGGCAAGACAACAAAGCCGCCGAGAAAAAGAAAATAGAGGTGAAGCGCAAGCGAAAGACCAAACCGAAGGAGGAACGACCCCTGCCGCCGGGCGTGGTGGTCAACAAGAAGGAGAACGAGCTACTGGTTGGCGACAGTGAGAACGTCAAAGAGCTGCGCCACGTTTACGCCAGCCAGAGCAACGCTATGCGGGCAGCCAGGGCTGAGTGGGAAAAGCTGCAGCGTGGCGTGGCCGAGTTCCAGATCACCCTGGCCAAAGGCCGCCCCGAACTCTACCCGGAACAACCCACCACCGTCAGGGGCTTCAAACCACAAATCGACGAGGCCGACTGGCTACTCACCAAGGTGGTGCACGACCTTACAGATCAGGGCTACACCAACCGCCTGCAACTCGAAGTGAAGCTGGAAGAGCTACCGGAGTGACAACCGGATGCGAAAAAGGCCCCACAATGTGGGGCCTTCCTCATTCTGACTGACAACGCACCGAGACATGGCCAGGGAAAGGCGCCGCATGAAGTGCGCCATCAGGCAGAGCGGCATCATACAAGAAGACCGTGTCACTACCCATTACAAGAAGAGGTGAGCCACTCAAAAAAACGCTGTCGCCACTTTGTCGCCACTTAGGCAAAAGAAAAAGGCCACTATTTCTAGTGGCCTTCTGTAACTCTTTGATTTTAATGGTGCCCGAGGCCGGAATCGAACCGGCACGACGCGAACGTCGAGGGATTTTAAATCCCTTGTGTCTACCGATTTCACCACTCGGGCACCGTAATCGGTATCAAGCTCGCGCCGCGGGCTTGTCAATATGGAGGCACGTTCCGGAGTCGAACCGGACTAAACGGATTTGCAATCCGCTGCATAACCGCTTTGCTAACGCGCCATGCAAAAGAGAGTTGGCTCTCTATTGTCTGAATTTGGAGCGGGAAACGAGACTCGAACTCGCGACCCCGACCTTGGCAAGGTCGTGCTCTACCAACTGAGCTATTCCCGCATTGGTCTGGCTGACTGCCTGACTACGAGGACGCATTCTAGCGATGTTCCCCGCCCAGTCAACCAGAAATATTTAATTAACTGATCGTTCGGGCGTTTTTTGCCCTTTTTGCACACTTTTAGCGCCTTTGGCCGTTTCTTGTCTGAAATTGCGAGAAACGGCCTGTTACTGCCTGATAACTCAGAAGCTGGAGTGATGGGTCAGATCGCTCCAGGCTGCCTTCATGTACTGGAACATCGACCAGAAGGTGAGCACGGTAGCGACATAGAGCAGCACGTAGGCCAGCCACACCATCCAGACGTTGTATTGCCAGATAAGACCGGTCAGCGACACCATCTGGATCATGGTCTTCCACTTGCCAATCCAGCTCACGGCCACCGAAGAGCGCTTGCCGAGCTCAGCCATCCACTCGCGCAGTGCGGAGATGATGATCTCGCGACCAATCATGGTCATGGCGGGAATGGTGACCCAGATGGTGTTGTAGTGTTCGACGATGATGACCAGTGCTGTGGCCACCATGATCTTGTCGGCGACCGGGTCGAGGAAGGCACCGAAGGCGGTGGATTGATTGAGCTTGCGGGCAAGATAGCCATCAAACCAGTCGGTGGCAGCGGCCAGAATAAAGACGATGGCAGCGGCCAGATAGGACCACTGGTAAGGCAGATAGAACAGGATGACGAAGACGGGAATGAGCAAAATCCGGAAAAACGTCAGCATGTTAGGTATGTTTGTCATTATTTTCAGCCACTTCTTGTACGTCGCTACATAGTGCGCCAAAGCCGATTTGCGATGCAACCGCACTGACGCCCGTCTTGGTCTTTTTTAATCCATCAACCCTTTCGCAATACCGCGCCATTATGGCATTTACGGCCCCCCTGCGTCACGGCTCTTGTGCATCAAGGAGTTAGCGAATGTTCCCGGTTAATCATCTCATGAAAAAAACAGTGTCATTCAACACTCAGGCCGAATGCAGACCATCGTGGATGGCTTGGGCCAGCTCCTGACTGATGCCGGGCACCTTGGCCAGTTCATCCACACTCGCCTTTTTCACCTCCTGCAGGCCGCCCAGATATTTGAGCAGTGCCTGACGCCGCTTCGGCCCCACTCCCGGAATATCCTCCAGCGTGCTGCTGGTGCGGGCTTTGGCTCGCCGTGCCCGGTGGCCGGTAATGGCAAAACGGTGGGATTCATCGCGAATATGTTGAATAAGGTGCAAAGCGGGCATATCTGCCGGCAAATGCAACTCTTCGTGGCTCTCCCCCATGATGAGCGTTTCCAACCCCGCCTTACGGGTGACCCCCTTGGCAATGCCCACCAGCAGCGGATATTTGCCACCGAGGAACTCCAGCTGGCGCGCCAGGATCTCTTCGGCGCGGCGCAGCTGGCCGAGGCCGCCGTCGATAAAGAGCACGTCCGGCACCTTGTCCGGCTCCTGCTGCTTGCCAAAGCGCCGCTCCAGCGCCTGCTCCATCGCCGCGTAGTCATCGCCGCCGGTGATGCCGTCGATATTGAAGCGGCGATATTCGGAGCTAAGCGGTCCCTCCCGGTTGAACACCACGCAAGAGGCCACCGTGCGCTCCCCCATGGTGTGAGAGATATCGAAACACTCCATGCGGGCGATGGGGCGCTCCAGCTCCAGCAGCTCTTCCAGCTGGTCGTAACGGGCGGTGATGGTGCTCTTGTGTGCAAGCCGCGAGCGCAGCGCCGTCTCGGCATTGATGGAGGCGAGCTTGATGAAGCGGGCCCGCTCGGCACGGGTACGGCTCACCACCCGCACCTTGTAGCCGGCGGTCTGGCTCAGGGTCTCGGCGATGACGTTCTCATCTTCCAACGCCACGTCGAGCAGCACCTCGCTCGGGATCTGCCGTCCCCCCTGCCCCGACAGATAGAACTGCAGCAGGAAGGATTGCACCACCTCGTCGAGCTGGGTATCGGCCGGCACTTTCGGGAAGTAGCTGCGCGAGCCGAGCACCTTGCCCTGACGGATAAAGAGCACGTGAATGCAAGCCGCCCCCTGTTCGAAGGCGACCCCCACCACATCCAGCTCGTCCAGCACGTTGCCACTCACCGACTGCTGTTCGGTGACCCGGCGCAACGCCAGGATCTGATCCCGATAGCGGGCCGCCTCTTCAAAACGCAGATCGCCGCTGGCGGACTCCATCTTGCCCACCAATTCGCCGATCACCTGCTGGTTCTTGCCCGCCAGAAACAGCTTGGCCAGCTCAACCTGCTGGGCATATTCGGCCTCGCTCACCAGTCCAGGCACGCAAGGGCCAGCGCAGCGCTTGAGCTGATAGAGCAGGCAGGGACGGGTGCGGTTGGCGTAGACTGCATCCTCGCACTGGCGCACCGGAAAGATCTTCTGCATCAGGTGCAGGCTCTCGCGCACTGCGCCACCGGAAGGGTACGGGCCGAAGTACTCCCCCTTGATCTTGCGGGCACCGCGATGGACGCCGATGCGCGGATGCTGATGCGCGGTGATGATGATCCAGGGGTAGGATTTGTCGTCCCGCAGCAACACGTTGTAGCGGGGCTGGTACTGCTTGATCAGGTTGTGCTCGAGGATCAGCGCCTCGGTCTCGGTGTGGGTGACGGTGACCTGGATATCGGCGATCTGGCGCACCAGAGTACGGGTCTTGATGCTGTCGACATTGGCCCGAAAGTAGGAGGCGAGCCGTTTTTTCAGATCCTTGGCCTTGCCCACGTAGATGACGGTGCCGCCGCTGTCATACATGCGGTAGACGCCGCTCTGGTGCGTCACGGCGGCGAGAAAAGCTTTGCTGTCAAAAAGGGGCTCGGGAGAGAGGGTCATCGGCAACTCGACTCAACGGATGAAGGCAAAAAGACGGGGGAGAGCATACTGCGCCCACTCATGAAAATGCAAAAGGGGGCTAAAAAGCAAAAGGCGGCAAATGCCGCCTTGGTGACCACACTCCCCCGCTTACAGGGTGTCGGCATCCAGCATGCCGTAGCGAATAGCCAGATGGGTCAGCTCCACGTCACCGTTGATCCCCAGCTTGCTGAACAGGCGGTAACGGTAGCTGTTGACCGTTTTCGGGCTCAGGTTAAGCTGCTCGGAGATATCGGTCACCTTCTGCCCCTTGGTGATCATCATCATGATCTGCAGCTCCCGCTCGGAGAGGGACTTGAAGGGGTTCTCGTCCGCCGAGGCAAACTGGCTCAGGGCCATCTGCTGGGCGATCTCCGGGGAGATGTAGCGTTGACCGGAGTGCACCAACCGGATCGCCTGAATCATCTCGTCCGGCCCGGCCCCCTTGGTCAGGTAACCGGCGGCGCCAGCCTGCATTACCTTGGTCGGGAAAGGATTTTCTGAGTGGATGGTCAGCACTATGATGCGCACATCGGGGCGGATCCGCAGAATTTTGCGGGTCGCTTCCAGACCACCAATACCCGGCATGTTCATGTCCATCAGGATCACATCCGGATGGTGCTGACGACAGAAAGCAACTGCATTTTCGCCACTCTGTGCTTCGCCTACCACCTTGATCCCGCGAACATCTTCCAGAATGCGTCTTATCCCTGTACGCACCAGCTCATGGTCATCGACCAGGAATACATTTATCACCCAAACACCCCGTTTTTTATCTCGTTTTGGCCGCCCGGTTAGGGTTAACAGGGCGTCTTGCATCATAACCAAACTCGCCGCTTTGGCAAACCATGCACGCCAAAAGTTTGATAAAGCGCATTTATAGTGTTCGTAATCAGATAATTATCGAGATACTCAAAACAAAAAACGGCGTCTTGCGACACCGTTTTTCTTATCTTCAGCCTGCCGGATCAGCCCGCCAGGAAGGCTCGCACCTTCTCCAGATCGGCCTGGGTATCGACACCAACCGGTGGCGCTTCGAGCGCCTGCGCCACGTGGATCTTCTCCCCGTACCAGAGCACCCGCAGCTGTTCCAGCGCCTCGACCTGCTCCAGCACGCTCGGCGCCCAGTCCACATAACGCTGGATAAAGCCGGCGCGATAGGCATAGATGCCGATATGGCGCTGGTAGTGGTCGCCAATCTGCTCGTGGCTGTTGGCAAAGCGATCCCGATCCCACGGGATGGTGGCGCGACTGAAGTAGAGGGCGTAGCCATCCTTGTCAGTCACCACCTTGACCGCATTGGGATTGAACGCCTCTTCGGCATCCCTGATCGGCACCGACAGGGTCGCCATCGGCGCCGTGGCGGCGGCCAGATTGTCCGCCACCTGACGGATGATGGCGGGCGGAATGAGCGGCTCATCCCCCTGCACATTGACGATGATGGTATCGGCAGCAAAACCGTAGTGACGGCACACCTCGGCCAGACGCTCGGTGCCGGACTGGTGATCCGGAGAGGTCATGCACACCTCGACGCCGGTGGTCAGCAGTGCCTGCTGCACCCGCTCGTCATCGGTGGCGACGATCACCCGATCGGCACCGGATTGCAGCGCTTTTTCCACCACGTGCTGCACCATGGGCTTACCATGGATGTCAGCCAGCGGTTTGCCCGGCAGCCGGGTGGAGGCGTAGCGGGCCGGAATGACGACGACGAAACTCATGACGGCAGCTCGTCGCTATTAAGCGGACGGGCGCGGTTCTCCAGCAGCACCGGGATCCCCTCCTCCAGCGGATAGGCCAGCTTGTCAAAGCGGCAGACCAGCTCATGCACGGCCTTGTTGTAGTGCAGCTTACCCTTGCAGACCGGGCAGGCGATGATGTCGAGCAACTTGATGTCCAAAGCCAAAACGATACTCCTTCAACGATGTCGCGCTGGCGGATTCATCACGCCAGCGATGGATGTCGAGCAACCAGCTATTCCATGCGGGGCATATCAACCCCCTGCTCCCCCGCCGAGGCGAGAGAGATTAATCTTGCGCCCTGGCAGCGCCCTTCCCCTTCGTCCCCAGCTTGTGCAGCAGGGTGTCGAGCAGGGAGGCTGGCAACTCGGCGCTGACCGGTAGATACCACCAGTTATCGAGGGCAAACGGGCGGCACTTGACCGCATCCTTCTCGGTCATCAGCAGCGGCTTGCTGGCAAAGCGCCCCACCAGCTCATCCCGATCGAAGGGGTGATGATCGCCGTAGGCGGCCTGCTGCTCCAGCTGATAGCCGAGCCCTTCGAGGGTGGCAAAGAAGCGGGGCGGATGACCAATCCCCGCCAGCGCATCGACCGGCCCCGACAAGGGGACGGCAAGCGGTGCATCGTCGCGCACCCGGCGCGGGGTGTCGGCGACCAGTTGCATGGTGTACTCCCCCTTGCCCGGTTCGCCGCCGTTGCAGATGATGGCGTCCACCCGTTTGAGGCGGGTGACCGGCTCGCGCAGCGGCCCCATCGGCAACAGGCAGGCGTTGCCAAAACGGCGCGCTCCGTCCACCACCACCAGCTCGATGTCGCGGGCCAGCGCATAGTGCTGCAGGCCGTCGTCGGTGATGATGATGTCCACCTCGCCGCTCTGCTCCAGCAGTCGTACCGCATCGGCCCGTTTCGGGGCAACCACCACCGGACAGCCGCAGCGCCGGGCAATCAGTACCGGCTCATCACCGGCCTGCGCCGTGGTGCTGGCGGCATCGAGCCGATAGGGATAATCGGGCGCCTTGCCGCCATAACCACGGCTCACCACCCCGGGGCGATAGCCGCGTGCCTGCAACTGCTCCACCAGCCAGACCACTACCGGGGTCTTGCCGTTGCCGCCCACCGAGATATTGCCCACCACGATCACTGGCAAGGAGGAGCGATACCCCTTTAGCCAGCGGTGGCGATAGGCGTAGCGGCGGGTGCCGCTGATGATGGCAAACAGCAGGGCAAAAGGGGCCAGCAACCAGCGCCAGCCACTTTTGCGATACCAGAGCCGTTCCAGCATCAGGCCTTGTTTCCTGCATTGCCAAACTGAATGGCGCGCAGCTGGGCATAAGTGCCGCGCTGCTCCATCAGTGCTGCGTGGTTGCCACGCTCGACGATATGGCCTTCGTCGATCACCAGGATCTCGTCCGCCTTCTCGATGGTGGAGAGGCGGTGGGCGATCACCAGCGAGGTACGCGCCTTGCAAAGCTCATCGATAGCCGCCTGAATGTGGCGCTCGGACTCGGTATCGAGGGCCGAAGTGGCCTCATCCAGCAGCAGAACCGGCGCATCGCGCAGCAGGGCGCGGGCGATGGCAACACGCTGGCGCTGACCGCCGGAGAGGGATGCACCGTTCTCGCCAACCACAGTGTCGTAACCGTGGCTCATCTTGCTGACGAACTCGTCGGCATGGGCGATACGGGCGGCCTGCTTGATCTCGTCGAGGCTGTATTTCTCTTCCGCGGCGTAAGCGATGTTGTTGGCCACCGAGTCGTTGAACAGGTGAACATGCTGGGAGACCAGCGCGTACTGCTTGCGCAGCTCGCTCAACTTGTATTCGCGGATGTTGACGCCGTCGAGCAGGATCTCCCCCTGATCGATGTCGTAGAAGCGGGTCAACAGGCTGGCAATGGTACTCTTGCCTGAGCCGGAACGGCCCACCAGCGCCACCGATTTACCCGCCTCCACCTTGAAGCTGACGTTGTGCAGCGCCGGGGTGTCCTTGGTCGGGTAGGTGAAAGTGACATTGCGAAACTCAATCTCGCCACGGGCACGCTCCAGAGTGCGGGTACCGGTATCCTGCTCCGGCTCGGTGTCGAGCAGGCCAAACAGGCTGTGGCAGGCGGTGATGGCACGCTGGAACTGGTTGTTGACGTCGGTCAGGCTTTTCAGCGGCTTGAGCAGCATCATCATGGAGGTGATCATGACGGTGAAGGTACCGGCAGTCAGGGTGCTGCGCACGCTGTCGACAGTGGCCACATAGAGGAAAGCGGCCAGCGCGATGGAGGCAACCATCTGCACTACCGGGCTGCCGATGGCATCAGCCGCGACCATCTTCATGGTCTGCTGGCGCATGTTGTTGCTGACCTGGAAGAAGCGTTTCTCTTCTACCTTCTGGCCACCAAACATCAGCACCTCTTTGTGCCCCTTGAGCATCTGCTCGGTGGAGGTGGTGATATCACCTACCGCCTGCTGGATATGGCGGCTGATCTGGCGGAAGCGACGGCTGATAAGGCCGATGATAATGCCCACCAGCGGGCCCACCACCAGGAAGATCACCGACAACTGCCAGGAGTGCCAGAACATCAGGCCGAGCAGGCCGACCACGGTCGCCCCTTCCCGCACCAGGGTCACCAGGGTGGTGCTCGCCGCCGAGGAGACCTGACTCGCGTCATAGGTCACCTTGGAGAGCAGGTGGCCGGTATTCTGGCGGTCGAAGAAGCTCATCGGCATCGCCACCATGTGATTGAACACCTGCTGTTGCAGACGCATCACCACGTGGTTGCCGACCCAGGCCATGCAGTAGTTGGAGAGGAAGTTGGCGACACCGCGCAGGGCCACGATGCCCAGAACGAAGAAGGGCATCCACTTGAGCACGGTCGGATCGTTGCCGTTGATCCCCTGGTCGATCAGCGGCTTGATGGAGTAGACGAAGGTGGTGTCGACAGCGGCATAACCCAGCATGCCGATGATGCCGCCGATCAGGCCAAGCTTGCGGTCACGGACATAACCGAGCAGGCGCTTGAATACTGGCCAGCTACCTTGTGAAGTTTCTTGTTGCATGAATAGCCGTTGGTAATGGAAATGACGGGGTATTCTAGCCAAACAGTAGACATCCACCAAGCGCCACCATACAGATAGCAGGGATTCGGCCCCCAAATCAGGGATGAGATGCCTTCATCACGCCCCGATTATCCCGCATATTCGCCCTTTCATATGACGGCCGGCCGTGCCACGGCGCACGCGGGCTACCCTTGCACCAACCCGGCATCCTCACGGCCTCTGCATCCCGGCGCCATACAGGCCGCGGCCGACCAGCAATATCACTGCGGGGCTATTCGGCCACCCAGTATTGGTCACTCTGGCCCACAAGGCTCAACTTGCCGACCCTTGATTGTTTCACCAGTAAAACTGAATTCCATTTAAACCGTATAAATTTGCAACAATATGGGCGGTGCAAGAGGGCGCCAGCGGGAAAAACGAGTGGCAGAAACACTTCCGCTCAAAGTGATGGGTCTGGCCGATCTCCCCATACTTTCGGCTGCCACCAGTTGCCAGCTTGCCGGTACCAGGGGCCATGATCCCGCTCGGCTTTGACCTGCATACCATCTGCGACCGGCGCAATTACTACCTCCCCGCCCAGACCGGTCACCCACTGGATCGATCCCTGATAACGTGCGACTACCTCGGGACGAGGAAAGCCCCACTGGTTCATGAAGCCGGCGCTGTGCACCACGTAACGAGGCGCCACGGCGGCGACAAAAGGCGGGGTGGAGGAGGTGCGACTGCCGTGGTGCGGGCTCACCAGCAGGGTGCTGGCAAGCCTGCCCCCCTCGAGTGCCACCAGATGCTGCTCCGCCTGCCGCTCGATATCGGCGCTCAGCAGCACGCTGCGCTCGCCATCACTGATGCGTACCACGCAACCATCGTTGTTGTGCCCTGCCCCGGGTTGTTCTGGCCAGAGCACGCGAAACTGCAGCTCTTGCCATGACCACGCCTGACCGCGCTGACAGAGGGTGGTTGACGGGGTGAAAGGGTAGGAGGAGAGCTCGCTGCGCACCGTCAGGGCGCTGAGCAGCCGCTTGCGGTTGCCCGCATGATCCCGATCCTTGTGGCTGATGATGAGGCGATCGATGACCCTGATGCCAAGGTGGCTCAAGGTGGGCAGGATCACCGTATCCGCCATGTTGTAGCCACCGGGATAGCGATCGCCGGTGTCATAGAGGATGGCGCGCTCCCCCTTGCTGATGAGCACGGCCAACCCCTGCCCCACATCGAGCACCCGCACCTGCCAGCGCGGCGGCGCCGGCCAGAGAAAAAGCGTCAGGGCCAGCAGCCCCGGCAGCAAGAGCCAGCGGGCCACCCGCCACTGCCAGCAGAACCAGAGCAACAGCAAGAGCGTGCTCACCGGCAGCCACCAGCCCGGCAGTGGCCACCAGAGCTGGACTCGGGAGGCGAGCATATCGAGCAGGATGAGCACCCACTCCAGACCGAGATTTGCCAGCCAGAACAGGCCGTAGGCGAGCGCGCCAGAGAGCGGTGCCAGCAGCACGCCGATCAGCGCCAGCGGGATAATGACGATACAAAAGAGCGGCACCGCCAGCAGGTTGATCACCATGGCGAGCGGCGCAATCCCCTCGAACAGCGCCAACTGCAGCGGCAGCAAACCGAGCAGCATCCAGAGCTGGATCTGCCAGAGGGTTGGTTTTTCATGGAAGTAACCGACCAGCAGCAAGATAGCGACCGCCAGAAACGAGAGCCAGAAACCGGCCGAGTAGAGGGCAAAGGGATCCCAGAGGGTCAGCACCACAAAAGCCCAGAGCCAGATGCGGTAGGCCGGCCACTCCCGCCGTCGCCAGCGCAGCACACTCCAGACCAGAACCATGATGAGGGCTCGCTCGGTCGCCACAGCAAACCCCGCCAGCCAGCTGTAAGTGGCGGCAAACAGCAGCGACACGCAGATCGCTCCGCGCAGCCCGAACAAACGGCCAAGCCACCAGCCGAGTACCGCCACCAGCGCGATGTGCTGGCCAGAGATGGCGATGATGTGGGTCAGCCCGCTGCCGCGAAACAGGCTCCACTGCTCATCGGTGATACCACTCTGTTCACCGAAGGTGAGCGCCGCCAGCAAGGGGGCCTGCGAAAGAGTTCGCCAGCTCTCGTTGGCCGCCGCCAGCCAGCGCTCGCGTAGTCCGGGCGCCACCGGCGCGATATGGATCACCCGCCGCAGGTTGCCGGTAGCCGTAATGCCCTTGCCGAGCAGCAGGCGACGACCATCCATCCCCGCCTCGTTGGCAAGGCCGTGGGCCGGCTTGAGAGTAGTCACCAGTGTGAGTTCACTCCCCGCCGTCAGGGGGGGCAGCTGCTGATAGGCATTGACCCGGATCAGGGGGGACGGACGGAGCTGCCGACCATCCAGTTCATGGACACTGAGGATCAGCCGGACAAATTTCTCCCCTTCGGACTCTGCACTTTGCAGCTGTGCGGTTATGATATGGCTCGTTTTTTTGTCAAGCAGCTCCAGCCAGGCCAGGTGATACGAGAGAGTGGCCTGCATCCAGAGGATGCCAAGCAGCAGAAACAGCAGCCGCCACGCACGGCAACAGGCAAGGGGAACCAGCAGGGACAGCAACAGGCCCCCCCATGCAAGTGAAGGTAACCATGGCCAGAGCAGTGAGGAGCTTGCCCCGAGGGCAAACGACAACAGACGCAGATCCATGGTGCAAGTATTTAGCAAGGTTTCAATATGCCCAAACGACTCATCAAACGCTGGATGCCCGACCCGCAAACCCTGAAAGAACACAAGCACTTGCGACTCTTTGGTCGCCTACTGCTCGATGCCAATCTCTGGCATCTCAACCGGCGCTCGGCTGCGGGAGCCTTCGCCGTGGGGCTGTTCATGGCCTGGGTGCCGCTCCCCTGCCAGATGTTGCTGGCCGCCGGGCTCGCCATCGCCTGCCGGGTCAATTTGCCCCTCGCTGTGGCGCTGGTCTGGCTCTCCAATCCACTGACCATTCCCCCCATGTTCTATGGCGCCTATCTGGTCGGTTGCCAGTTGCTGGGGCAAACCTCGCAACATGTCGACATCCAGTTCACCTGGGCCTGGCTGGTATCGGTATTTGAAACCGTCGCGCCGCCGCTCCTGCTGGGCTCGCTGGTGCTGGCCCTGCTGAGCTCGCTCATAGGTTACGCCGTGATCCGCACCTTCTGGCGCATCAGTACGGTGCGTCAGTGGCAAAAACGCAAGGTGGCACGCCCATGCTGAGTCGCTGGTTCTCCCGTTTCAAGATCGATCCCGATACCCTGCGCAAGCAGAAGTGGTTTGCCCTGTTTGGTGAGCGACTGCTCGCGCCCGCCCTCTGGCAAGGGGGCAGCCGCGCCCTGAGCGGCGCCGTGGCGGCCGGCATCTTCGCCTGCTGGTTCCCCATCCCGATGCATTCGCTCATCGCGGTCGGGCTGGCGCTGGCGTTCAGCCTCAACCTGCCGCTGGCGCTGCTGGCGGTCTGGTTCAACAACCCGCTCACCCTCCCCTTCATGTACCTCTATGCCTATCGCACCGGCTGTCTGGTGCTGCACAAGACGCCGGAGCCCTTCCACCTCACCTGGACGCTCCACTGGCTGGAGCAGGAAGCGGCAACTCTTGTTCCCCCCTTCCTGCTCGGCAGCATGTTGCTGGCGGTGCTCACCGCACTGCTGGGTGGCGCCCTCACCTTGCTGGTGCTTCAGCTGCGCCGCTGGTTGCAAGGCGTTCGCTGAACAGCTCACCCGGCTGGATCAAAAAAGCCCGTCACTGGCGTGACGGGCTTTTTCAGTAGTGCGGTTAACGGCTGGCGTTACAGCACCTTGGCGATGGCATCGCAAAGCGGATCTATGTTGGCACGGGTGATACCGGCCACACTGATCCGGCCGGAGCCGACGATATAGATGGCAAACTCGCTCTTGAGACGCTCAACCTGATCCTTGGAGAGACCGGAGAAAGAGAACATGCCGTTCTGCTCGCGGATAAAGCTGAAATCCTGGTTCACGCCGCGCGCAGCCAGTTTCTCCACCAGCAGCTCGCGCATCTCGCGAATGCGCACGCGCATGGCCGCAACCTCTTCCACCCACTCGGCATAGAGGGCCGGATCGCTCACCACGGCGGTGACGACGGCGGCGCCGTGTGACGGCGGGTTGGAGTAGTTGGCACGAATGACGGTCTTGACCTGGGTGAAGGCCACGTCGGCGATCTCTTTGGTCGCACTGACCAGAGTGAAGGCGCCGACCCGCTCGTTGTAGAGACCGAAGTTCTTGGAGAAGGAGCTCGCCACCAGCAGCTCGTCGTGGCACTCGGCGAAGATGCGCAGACCTTCGGCATCCTCTTCGATACCGCGGGCAAAGCCCTGATAGGCGAAGTCAAACAGCGGCAACCAGCTGGCAGCAGCACTCTGCTCGGCCAGTGCACGCCACTGCTCGGCGGTCGGGTCGATACCGGTCGGGTTGTGGCAGCAGCCATGCAGCAGTACCAGATCCCCAGCCTGCACTTCAGCCAGCGAGGCCTGCATGGCAGCAAAGTCGAGCCCCTTGGTAGCGGCGTCGTAGTACTTGTACCACTTGACGGTCAGACCGGCAGCCTGGAACACGCTGACGTGGTTGGCCCAGGTGGGATCGGAGATCCAGATGGTATTGGCCAGACCATTGCGTACCACAAATTCGGCAGCGATACGCAGGGCACCGGTACCGCCCGGCGCTTGGGCGGTCTTGGCGCGGCCGCTGGCGACCAGCGCGGAGTTCTGCCCGAACAGCAGCTGCTGCACGATGCGGCCATATTCGATATTGCCTTCAATACCGAGGTAATTCTTGGTCTTCTCGTCGGTCAGGAGCTTCTGCTCGGCTTGCTTGACGCAGTGAAGAATGGGGGTGGCACCGGTCTCATCCTTGTAGATCCCGACCCCCAGATTGATTTTGTGGCTGCGAGAGTCGGCGCGGAAGGCTTCGGTCAGGCCCAGGATCGGATCCGCTGGGGCGGCAACAACCTTTTCAAACATGGTATTCCCTGTATTCCGTTGAGTTCATTGGGTGGCAAAGCGGCGTGGTAAACAAAAGCGCTCATCCGCGAGCGCTTCGTCAACTCTTTATATCATCGCGTTCCGTGGGGGAAAACCGCTTTTTGGCCTGCTCTGGCGGGGATTTCAACCAACGGCATGCCACTCGGGTGCAAGGGCGCACACCTCGGCCGATAAGGCACCATTGGACTCAACCAAACCGTTACAAATTGCCAACAATGATTTGGGGATCCGGCTCGGTTCCCAGTGGCGAGCTTCCCCGAGCGGGGTTGCGTAGGTGGTAATAATGGGAACCAGTGTTCTGGGCAGCCACCAGCTCGGCGGACGGCTCAAGCGCTGGGCCAGCGCCACCACCCTGTCGACCCCAGCGGGATCGAGCGAGGTCAGGTGGCTCCACTGCACATTGGGCGGCAGGGCAGCGATCACCTGCTGCAGCGCCAGCTGGGCAGTCGCGGGCGCGCACACCAGCAGAGTACCGGCAGGCAGTTGTAGCTCGGCAAAGGCACCGACGCTGTCGGTGGTGATCACCTGCAACAGCTCCCCCTCCCCCCACAGGATCTTGCCAAGGCTGGCCAGGGTACGCTCGGGGAGCGCTATCTCACCGAGGACCTGCAGCCAGGGAGCGGCATCGAGCAGGGTGCCACCGCTGAAAAAGAGGCTGAACGGCTGGGCTGCGCGCAGGCGCAACAACTGATCGGCGCAGAGCCGGATCCCCTTGTCTTCGAAGTCGATCTGTTCGTTGGGGGTGAAGTTCACCTCGCTCTTGCGATAGAGCGCGGCGAGCACCCGTTCATTGACCAGCTCCCCCAGCTGCCACCCCTGTCCGTGCAGCCACTCCTCCGGCGCAGGCGGCGCCGTGGCGATCTCCGCCAGCATCAGCTCGCGAGTCAGATAGCGGCGCCCGGCCGGGGTCAATTCATAGCTGTGGTTGCCGTGGGCAAGCAGCAGCTGGTTATCCTTGAGCAGACCAATCAGCGGTTGCCATTGCCGGCCCCGGATCACCGCTGGCGAACACTCGAGCAGCTGTTGCGCCAACGCCCGCCATTCGGGGTGACTAAAGTCGATCATGTGCACTTCATCCCTGTAAATCGCATCCCTGTAACTGGCTGACAGACAAAGAGCCTGAAAAGGTACAATTACCGGCAGATGACGCCAACCCTTCTGCGTCAATTACGTGACCTCTCCCCCGCCTTTGCGCCAGAAATAGACAGCCCACCGGGAGGTGGGCTGTAACGGAAGATAAAGCAGAAGCTATTCGGCGGCGAGCCGCAGTTCGGCGTCGTGCCAACCGAGCGGCAGCATCAGCAGCTGATCGATCAGTTCGCGGCGATCTGATTTCTCAAGATAGGCGAGATAGAGCGGACGGCTCAGCGGCTGCCCCCCTTCTACCAGATGCAACGCCCCTTTCTCGAGGAAGGGGCTGACCATGCGCCGCGGCAGATAGGCGGCACCGCCGTTGGCCAGCACGAATTGCAGCGCCATGCTGGCAGAGCTGGAGTGCAGCACCGGGGTCTTTTGCAGGCTCTGCAGCCTGCTCGGCTGCGGCTCGAAGCTGGTGCCCCAGTCGAGATGGATGTGGGGCATCTGCATCAGGTTGTCGGCATTGGCCGCCGGATCCCGGCTCACCAGCTCGAACACCAGCTCCCCGATGGGGTGCAGGGCGATCTCGTCGATCTTGGTCGGCTCGGAGAGCAGGGCCAGATCGAGGGAGCGCTCCAGCAACTGACGGCAGAGGTGCTCGCGGGAAGCCGTTTCCAGCCGCACAGCCAAGCCGGGCGCCAGCGCATAAATGTGGTTGAGCCAGTCATTGAAATCGAGCTCCCAGAAGACGGCGGGAGCACCGATGGCCAGCTGCTGGCTGAAACCTGGCGAGAGCGCCACATCCTGTTTGGCACGACCAAGGGTATGGAGGATGGCGTCTGCATAGGGCAGCAGACGCTCACCGGAGGCTGTCAAACGGATGTTGTTGCGATGACGGGCAAACAGACTGACCCCGAGTTGCTGTTCAAGCTGGCGGATCCTGAAACTCACCGCCGACTGGGTCAGATAGAGATTTTCAGCAGCCCGGCCAAAGTGCCGGGTCTTGCTCACCTCGATAAAGGTCCGAAGCAGCTCGGTATCCATTAATCGATGGACTCGTCACTGCCACCGCCGCTGCCACCGCCGACATCAAAGCTGCCGCCACCGCTGCTCTCTTCGCTGGCGCCGCCAACGACGGTGCAGAGACGGTGAACACGCTTGGGCCCGATCACCTTGAGGTACTTGAACCATACCTTGGCGTGGGGGTTGGCACCGGCAGCACCGGATTTAACCTGCTCGATGAAGGCTGCCTCTACATCGTCACGGGGGGCAAGGGTGCCCTGATAGAGTGACAGCATGGCGGTGCCGTATTTTTCCAGACTATCCGCTTCGGCCACAGTGAATTCGCCACTGCGACGCAGGCCACGGGGAAAATGTTTGAAGTCGTTGAAACGCTTGTCTGATTCGAAGCTCATAATGCTCTTTTTTCTGGTTAGTTTGACCTTTGCGGGCAAGTATCATCAGGCCATCGCCGAGTGCAAAATCAATTTTCTTACTATGTTAATAAATATCTTTCATCGAAGCTGCATTATCCGTCAGACAGGACCAATTTTGCGGGTAAGCACACAAAAATCGTTGATAAATAACAGGCTTATGTAAAATTTCGTAAACATAGCTGGGCTGTTTTCAGATAAATCGGGCAAAAAATAAAGCGCCATACGGCGCTTTATTTGTTTCGTCAGGTGAACCAGCTGAACTTTTGGTGCAAAGATCGTTACTCGATCATGGCCGGCTGTGCCAGGTTGTCGGCACGCCACAAACGGTAGCGTACTTCGTACTCCTGCGGCACATAGATCACGAACGGCAGCTTGGAGTTGTAGTTCACGAAGAAACCCTGACCATAGATCTGGACGAAGGTCTCTTTCTTCTGACCATCCGGGCAAGCCATCAGAGTGCTGATGGGGTCGGAGACCTGACCCAGTTGCAGATAGTTGTAGCCCCAGCCCTTGACGCTGTGCTGTTCCAGGTTGCCCGCAAAACGCGGCACGTTGCAGTCAACCATCATCTTCTTGCCGACCTGCAGCTCGACCATCATGTCGGCTTCGTTCTCGACTTCAGGCAGGCGGATCACCACACGTTCCTGATTCACGTCAGCGGCTGGGAACATGCTGATATCAAATTTTTTCGGCTCGGCGGCGAAGGCATGGCCACCCAGCAACAAGGCGCCCAGCAGGCTAAAACGCAATACGGTTTTCATCTGTACCTCTTGGGGTTGGTTCAACGCCGCTAGACTAACCGCTCTGCCGATTTCATGCCAGCGCTCTGCAACGTAAAAAGTACGTAAAATGATGCAGATCCGGCACGCGATGACGTGATTTGGCTATTTTCTGACACCGCGCACACTCCCTTGCGGCTCCCGCTAAATAAAAAGCGAGGCCATCTGGCCCCGCTCTGAATTCAAATGGCACTTTGCCAACTATTTCCGTGTCCCTTCATGGGCTTGGATAACGGCAACCGCCTTGTCGGGGAAGTCACTGAACACCCCGTCCACATCCGCCTGATAGAGGAAGATGTTGAGCAGATCGGTAAAGTCCTTGGCATAGGCCGGGATCTGTCCATCATCCTGACGGAAGGTGTAAGGATGCACCTTGAGGCCGGCCGCGTGGGCCTCTTTTACCATGCCGGTGAAGGTCGGTTTGCCCAGGGTGCCCGGCTCCGGCACTATCATCGGCTTCCACGGGCCGATCCCCTCGGCGTAGCTGGCGATCTCCTTCATGGCGCCCGGCTTGAACATCCAGTCATAGCTGTAGGGGGTTGCCTTGCCCTTGGCGTCATAGACCATGGTCTCGTTCCAGTCGGTCTCGGCCATCAGCTGCACTAGTTTGAGATCCATGCCCATGGCCGGCATCAGCTCGCTGTTGATGCGCTTGAGCTCGTTGGTATCGAAACACTGCAGATAGACCTTGTCGTTCTTGCTGGTGTAGCCGTACTGCTTCAATACCTTGAGTACCGCCTTGGAGATGTCCTTGCCCTCGTGGCGGAACAGCCAGGGCGCTTTTATCTCCGGGTAGATACCGATGTTCTTGCCGGTGCTCTTGTTGAGCCCCTGGATCATCTCGATCTCTTCCTGGAAGGTGTGGATCTTGAAGCTGGACTTCCACAGCGGGAAGCGCGCCGGATAGACAGGCACCTGCTTGCCATCCACCAGCTGGAACGGCTCGGTCATGCGCAGGGAGCGCACCTCGTCCAGGGTGAAATCCACCACATAGTAGCGCCCATCCGGGCGAGCCCGGCCGGGGAAGCGCTCGGCCACATCGGTGATGCCATCGAGGAAGTGATCGTGCATCACTACCAGCTGGTCATCCTTGGTCATCACCAGATCCTGCTCCAGATAATCGGCACCCATGCCGTAGGCCAATGCCTTGGACTCCAGGGTGTGCTCGGGCAGGTAGCCGGAAGCGCCCCGGTGAGCAATCACTATCTTGCCTTCATCGACGGCCAGAACAGGTAATGAGAGGGATGCCCCAAGGCTTAGCGCAATGAGGGAGACGGTGAGTTTTTTCATATGTGACACTCTTTATTATTGTGTGTAGGTAGTTGTTATATCAGAGGTTTATTGCAGTTATGGGAAGGGCGACGCAGGGCCGCCCTTCAGAGGACTCAGCTTGCTTTGCGCAGGCAGTGGTGATGGTGTGCCAGCCACTCACCCAGTTGCTGTTGCTCGGAATCGGACAGGCGCAGCCCCAGCTTGCTGCGACGCCAGAGGATATCTTCCAGAGTGCAGGCCCACTCCCGCTCGATAAGGTAGCGCACCTCAGATTCGTATAGTCCGGCACCAAAGTGCTGGCCACGGGGCTCCTTGAGCCAGAGCCGGGCATGGGCGCCATAGGCTTCGGCGATACGCAGGGCGCTGCGATCATCGAGCCAGTCAAACTCCAGCGCAAAGGCGCGTGCCAGCTCGCGAACCGAGCAGTCGAACTCGCCACCGGGCAGCCGGCTGCTGGCGGTCCAGTCATCCCCCATCTGGCTGAACCAGGGTTTGAGCTTGTTGCAGGCAGCCTGCGCCAGCTTGCGGTAAGTAGTGAGCTTGCCACCAAATACCGAGAGCAGCGGCGCACCATCGGATTCACCGGAAAGTTCGAGGGTATAGTCGCGGGTCACCGCCTGTGGCGAGTCGGATTCGTCGTCGCACAGCGGGCGCACCCCGGCATAGGTCCAGATCACGTCTTTGGGGGCGATCTGGCGGGTGAAGTGGGCGTTGACCACCTTGCACAGGTAGTTGATCTCGGCGTCGCTGATCTTCGCCTCGCGCGGACTGCCCTTGTGCTCCACATCCGTAGTGCCGATGAGGGAGTAGTCCTGCTGATAAGGGATAACGAAGACGATGCGGTTGTCCTCGTTTTGCAGGATGTAGGCCTCTTCGCGCTCATGGATGCGCGGCACTATCATGTGGCTGCCTTTAATAAGGCGAATGCCGCGCGGGGATTTCTCGTGCAGGCTCTCGTCATAGAAGGTCTTGACCCAGGGGCCGGCCGCATTGACCAGACCGCGGCAGGTGACATTGAACTGCTCGCCCCCTTCCCGCTCCAGAGTCAAGGTCCAGTGCTTTGAGCCGCGCTCCGCCTTGACGCAGCTGGTGCGGGTTTGCACGTCGGCACCCTTGTCGCGCGCCATCATGGCATTGAGCACCACCAGCCGGGCATCGTCGACCCAGGCGTCCGAATACTCGAACCCCTTGTTGATACCGGCGGTGAGGCCATCTTGCGGCAGGAAGCGCACGCCACAGCTGCCCTTGAGCTTGTCGCGCTTGGCCAGATTGTCATAAAGGAAGAGGCCAGCGCGGATCATCCAGGCCGGACGCAGATGCGGGCGGTGCGGCAGACGAAAACGCATCGGGCGGGCGATATGGGGCGCCATGCCGAGCAGCACCTCCCGCTCCGCCAGCGCCTCTTTCACCAACCGGAATTCGTAATGTTCGAGATAGCGCAGACCACCGTGGATCAGCTTGCTGGAGTTGGAAGAGGTGGCTGAGGCGAGATCCTGCGCCTCGAACAGGGCTACTTTCAAACCCCGTCCTGCCGCATCAGCTGCAATGCCTACCCCGTTGATGCCGCCACCAACGACGACCAGATCATAATGTTCGCTCATGTTCACCTACTTTCATTTTTATGATTGCTATAACAGCAATGTTTGATTTCGCTCATTTTAGAACATAAAAAAACATCAAACGAACATTTAGTTGTAAAAGTGTGATCACAATGTGCAGCCAAACAGGCTTGGCGCTTCGCGTTGGGCAATGAAAGGAGGGGTTGCCAATACCATGGCAATGACATTCAAAAAACAAAGGGGAGAAGAGCAGGAAGGCAATACCCCAAAGGGGGGGAATAACGAAAGGGAGGCCGCCCGACAGGGCGACCTGAACTCCACAACACAGGCGCTATATCAGCAGATATGGCAGGCAACCTGATGCTGGGCCATCAACCTTGTCAACTTCTCGGGCGGCTCCTGATCGGTAAAGAGCGCGTGAACCTGATTGATGTTGCCGAGGTTGACCATGGCGTTGCGACCAAACTTGGTGTGGTCAGCGGCCAGAAAGACCTGGCGGGAGTGGGCGATGATGGCCTGGGCAATCTTCACCTCGTGATAGTCGAAATCGAGCAGGGAGCCGTCGTTGTCGATGCCCGAAATGCCGATGACGCCATAGTCCATGCGGAACTGGCCGATAAAGTCGCGGGTTGCCTCCCCCACGATGCCGCCATCCCGGTTGCGGATCTCGCCACCGGCGATGATGACAGTGAAGTCATCCTTGGCAGTCAGAATGCTGGCCACGTTGAGGTTGTTGGTGACAATGCGCAGCTCGCGGTGATCAAGCAGGGCGCGGGCAATGGCTTCGGTAGTGGTGCCAATATCGATAAAGAGGGACGAACCATCGGGAATATTGGCAGCTACCTCGCGAGCGATACGCTCTTTCTCCTTGAGCTGCATCACTTTACGGGCGCTGTAGGCGGTATTGACGGTACTCGAATGCAGGGAGGCACCGCCATGATGGCGCCGGATCTTGTTCTGCTCGGCGAGATCGTTCAGATCCCGGCGAATGGTCTGGGGACTGACATCAAAATGGGTCACCAGATCGTCGGTCGAGACAAATCCCTGCCGCGTCAGGACGTCCAGGATCTCCAGATGTCGTTGGGTTTGCTTCACGCTTGCACTCCGATGATGAGACGAAAAAAGGCCCCGGCAGGTGCGGGGCCTTTTGGCAGTTTACCCGATCCCCTTGGGGATCAATAAGCTGAGGATCACGTTTTATGCCTTATGAACCTCGGCTCTGGCTGCCACGGCGAGGTTCTCGTGCTTGAGGGTCATCGCCAGCAGGATAATGGAGAGCACGCAGGATACGGTCAGCACCATAAAGCCGCCGTCCCAACCGAAGTGGTCAACGGTGTAGCCCAGCATGGCGTTGGCCGCCACGGCGCCACCCAGATAACCAAACAGACCGGTGAAACCAGCCGCAGTACCGGCCGCCTTCTTC
Organism: Aeromonas sp. FDAARGOS 1410; assembly: GCF_019048745.1. Lineage (NCBI taxonomy): Bacteria > Pseudomonadati > Pseudomonadota > Gammaproteobacteria > Aeromonadales > Aeromonadaceae > Aeromonas > Aeromonas sp. FDAARGOS 1410. The sequence continues at coordinate 3,313,749 of NZ_CP077401.1, forward strand.
GGTGCCAGCTCAAGGGCATAGAGGCCAATCAGCATGACAGGGCCATAGATGAGGAAGCCGATGGCCACCAGTGCCAGCATGTCGACGGTCGGGTTGCCAGCCGGGTTGAGCCAGTAGACCAGCACGAACAGGGTTACCAGCACCATGAACAGGATACCGGCCGGCGCACGGCGGCCCTGGAACATCTTGTCAGAGATCCAGCCGCACAGCAGGGTGCCCGGAATACCAGCCCACTCATAGAGGAAGTAAGCCCAGGAGGATTTGTCGACGCTAAAATCCTTGGCCTCTTTCAGGTAGGTCGGCGCCCAGTCCAGCACACCGTAACGAATGAGGTAAACGAAGGCGTTGGCAATGGCGATGTACCACAGCAGTTTATTGTGCAGCACGTACTTGACGAAGATCTCCTTGGCGGAAAACTCCTGCTCGTGGCTCTCGTTGTAATCCTTGGGAAAATCGTTCTTGTACTCTTCGATAGGAGGCAGGCCGACCGATTGCGGGGTATCGCGCATTACGAAGAAGGCGATCACCGCGATGGCCGCCGCAGCGGCTGCCGGGACATAGAAGGCACTGCGCCAGTCGTTGAACCAGCCCATCCCGAGAATGAACAGCGGACCAATCATGCCGCCACCCACGTTGTGGGCCACGTTCCAGACCGAGACCACTTCGCCCCGCTCTTTCTGTGACCACCAGTGCACCATGGTGCGACCGCAGGGCGGCCAGCCCATGCCTTGTGCCCAGCCGTTCAGGAACAAGAGCACGAACATGATGCCGATGCTGGAGGTGGCCCAGTGCATGGTACCCATCATGAACATCAGCGCAGCTGACAGCAGCAGGCCGGCAGAGAGGAAGTAACGGGCGTTGGAGCGGTCAGAGACGTTCCCCATCAGGAACTTGGAGAGACCATAGGCGATGGACACCCCGGAGAGGGCAAAGCCGAGATCTCCGCGGGAAAAACCCTGCTCGACCAGGTAGGGCATGGCCAGACTGAAGTTTTTCCGCACCAGATAGTAGCCGGCGTAACCGAAGAAGATCCCGAAGAACACTTGCCAACGCATGCGTTTGTAGAAGGGGTCGACCTTGTCGGCCGGGAGCCTGTCGATGTGCGCCGCAGGCCTGAAGAGACTAAGCATGTTCTGCTTCCTTATTGTTGTTATGGGCTGTTGAGGGTGCCCTTGAACAGTCAGACGAATCAGGTGAGTCCATTGATTCGTAAGCGAGCCAATTGTGCTCATATGCGCTCATAAGTTCTGTGATGCATGCTCAAATATTGCAGTTTTATTACAAAAAAAAGCTCCAAATGAGAAAACACTCATCAAGCGTCATCCCTTGTACAGCAAGGGTTAGCGACTACCCCATAGGGGGTATTATGGAGATTACATATTGCTTTACGTCACATTTTCTTAGCAATGAGTGGGATCTTGTCCACATTTCCCATGGCGGGGGGATGGTGAAATTTATGGGAAGGTTTATTTTCTCTCACGTCCGAGAACGAGCGAAAACGAACATAACGTTTGCGCAAGAAGAATAAAGAACAAGGAAACGTTTTCGGTCGCAATGGATAGCCACAATAAAGATAAAACGGAACATCAAACCTCTACGGGTGGATACCTAAGGAATACTTATGAGCATACAAAGACCCAATACCCTGCTTGGCGAGTGCATCGCCGAGTTTATCGGAACCGGCCTGCTGATCTTCTTCGGCGTCGGATGTGTCGCCGCACTGGTACTGGCGGGAGCCAACTTCGGGCAGTGGGAAATTTCCATTACCTGGGGTCTGGGCGTTGCCATCGCGATCTATGTGACCGGCGGTATTTCGGGTGCCCACCTCAACCCGGCCGTTACCCTGGCGTTGATGACCTTCGCCGGTTTTGACAAGCGCAAAGTCGTACCCTACATCATCGCCCAGATCGCCGGCGCCTTCTGCTTCGCCGCGCTGGTCTACTTCCTCTATAGCAACCTGTTCACCCAGTGGGAAGTGACCCACAACGTGGTGCGCGGCAGCGTCGAGAGCCTCGGCACCGCCGGGATCTTCTCTACCTATCCCAATGGCGCCATCTCCAACCTGCAAGCCTTCACCGTCGAGCTGGTGATCACCGCTGTCCTGATGCTGGGCATCATGGCGCTGGGTGACAACAACAACGGTGCCCCCAAAGGCTTTGCCGCCGCATTGCTGATCGGTATCCTGATCGCCGTGATCGGTGCCTCCCTCGGCCCGTTAACCGGTTTTGCCATGAACCCGGCTCGTGATTTTGGCCCCAAACTGTTCGCCTTCCTGGCCGGCTGGGGTGATGTGGCCATGACCGGTGGCCGTGACAACCCCTACTTCTGGGTCCCCATCCTTGGCCCCATCGTCGGTGCCCAGATTGGTACTGCCCTCTATGTCAAAGTGCTGGCTCCCTGTGTACCTGGCAACCGTGTTGCCGCCACCGAGCAAGCTGCCCAAACCGCCAAAGAAGAGGCCGCCGCCTAAGAGCGCCCCTCCCCAACGTGTAAAAACGTGGAAAATAAAAACGTGGAGAACATCATGTCTGCTGAAAAGAAATATGTCGTCGCTCTGGACCAGGGTACTACCTCTTCCCGCGCCATCGTCTTTGATCAGGATGCCAATATCGTTGGCACCTCCCAGCGCGAATTCACCCAACACTACCCGAAAGCGGGCTGGGTAGAGCACGACCCGATGGAGATCTGGGCAACCCAATCCTCCGTCTTCACCGAAGTGCTGGCCAAGACTGGCCTTCGCAGCGAAGAGATCGCCGCCATCGGTATCACCAACCAGCGTGAAACCACTGTCGTGTGGGAAAAGGCCACCGGCAAACCCATCTACAACGCCATCGTCTGGCAGTGCCGCCGTACTGCGGCCATCTGTGAAGAGCTGAAAGCGCGCGGTCTGGAAGAGTACGTGCGTGAAAACACCGGTCTGGTGCTGGACGCCTACTTCTCCGGTACCAAGGTGAAGTGGATCCTCGACAACGTCGAAGGTGCCCGTGAAAAGGCGATGAACGGCGAACTGCTGTTCGGCACCATCGACACCTGGCTGGTCTGGAAGATGACCAACGGTGAAGTGCACGTCACCGACCCGACCAACGCCTCCCGTACCATGCTCTACAACATCCGCGACCTGAAGTGGGATCAGCGCATGCTGGACGAGCTGGGCATCCCCATGTCCATGCTGCCGGAAGTGAAACCCTCTTCCGAGGTGTATGGCTACACCACCCGTGGCGGCGGCTCCCGCATCCCTATCGCCGGTATCGCCGGTGACCAGCAGTCTGCCCTGTTCGGCCAGCTCTGCTTCGAAAAAGGGATGGCCAAGAACACCTACGGCACTGGCTGCTTCATGCTGATGAACACAGGTACCGAGCCGGTTCGCTCCAGTAACGGCCTGCTGACCACAGTCGCCATCGGCCCGAAAGGGGAAGTGAACTACGCGCTGGAAGGTGCGGTGTTTATGGGCGGCGCTACCATCCAGTGGCTGCGTGACGAGCTCAAGATCATTCACGATGCCCGCGACACCGACTACTTCGCCTCCAAGGTTGGCGATACCAACGGCGTCTATCTGGTACCGGCCTTCGTCGGTCTGGGCGCGCCCTACTGGGATCCGTATGCACGCGGCACCATGGTCGGTCTGACCCGCGGCGCCAACCGCAACCACATCATCCGTGCCGCGCTGGAATCCATCGCCTATCAGAGCCGCGATGTGCTGGATGCGATGCAGCAGGACTCCGGCATCAAGCTGGCAGCCCTGAAAGTAGACGGCGGCGCTGTGGCCAACGACTTCCTGATGCAGTTCCAGTCCGACATGATGCACACCCCGGTGGTACGCCCGACCCGTATCGAGACCACCGCCATGGGCGCCGCCTTCCTGGCAGGTCTGGCCGTCGGCTTCTGGAAAAGCTCGGACGAGCTGGAAGACAAGTTCAGCGTGGACCGCGAGTTCATCCCGCAGATGGACCGCGACGATCGTGCCAAACGCTACAGCGGTTGGAAGAAAGCGGTCGAGCGTTCACGCCGCTGGGCAGAAGAGGAGTGATCGGGTCACCGACACAGCCTTGAGATGAAAAACGTGAGAGGCCGACAGCAATGTCGGCCTCTCTTTTTACCTCTATCTCCCCTCTCCATCCCCTGTCGATATTCACTTATGCACTCGGCACAACTTAATTGAGTTGTTTATCTATAATTTGCTTCTGGGTCGCATCTGCGACCTGTTTTTTACAGGAGCTAGGGATTATGGACAGAGCGATAAACCGATTTTCACTTAACTTCCTCTGGTCAGGACTCGGGATCAGAACCCGCATCCTCTCCGGTGTCGCCATACTGATGGTCATCGCCATCAGTTGTATCACCCTGATCCTGGAACAGATCTCCCACACTCAGGCGCAGCAGCGGGTCGAGCGCTATGAGCTGCCAAGCAGCGTGGATCGTATCGCCAACCAGCTCACTGCCGAGCTGACCCACCACTTGACCGAAGCACAGGCACTGGCCAGCAACAGCTTCGTCATCGACTGGCTGGCTCAGGGCATGCCGGCAGCAGAGTGGCCCAAGATGGAGCACTACTTTCAGGCACTGCAGCAGCGCATTGGCGGCAATGTCTTTATCGCGCCGCTCCAGACCAATACCCTGATCAACTTCAGCGGCGGCCCCACTGCCCAGAAACAGCTGCATGAGTCAGATCTGAAAGATGACTGGTTCTATGGCTTTCTCAAACGTAAGCACCCCTACGAGCTGAACCTCGATATCTCGGACTTTGACAAGCGTGCCTCGCTCTATATCAACACCGCGGTCACGGCCGAAGGCAAGACGCTGGCGGTGGCGGGCACTTCCATCAATATGAATTCACTGCGCAAGCTCATCAGCAGCTACCGGATCGGCAAGAGCGGTCAGGTCTATCTGGCCGACATGAATGGCTCCATCGAAATCCACCCTGATCAGGAGCAGGAGGGCGCGGCCCACCATCAGGCTGCGTTTCTCGACACCGTAAAACAGCTCATTCCCAACGCCCATGAACAGGTTGCCGTCCAATCCCTTTCGCAGAATGGTGAAACCTACCTTATCGCGGTGCGTTACATACCGGCGCTCAACCGCGTGCTGATCGGCGAGATCAACGGCGCTGAGCTGGAGGAGGGACTGCATGAATCCCGCCAGCTCATCATCATGGTCTCGCTCGCTATCGGCACCCTAGCGATGCTGGCGTCGGCTTGGCTCGCCCACTCCATCAGCCGCCCCATTCGCCAAGCCGCCGATGGCATGCACCACATCACTGCTGACCGGGATCTGGCAACCCGCCTCGATTTCTCGGACGAGTCGGAGCTCGGGTTGATGGCCCAGAGCTTCAACCGGCTGATCCAGAGCCTGAACCAGAGCTTCTACCGCTTCCAGCAATCGGGCAGTGCCCTGTCGGCCCAATCCTCCCAGTCACTGCATCAAGCGCAAGCGCTGGCGGGTGAAGCGTGCCAGCAAGCACAGAGCATTCAGGAGCTGACCAACGTGGTCGCTCTCATCGGGGATAATGCCGAACAGATAGCCAGCCGCTCCATGGGGGTCAACGAGGTGACCCACCATATCGCCGGCCATATGCGCACCATCGAGCAGGATGTCACCCAGAGTGCCAACCGGCTTGAGACGCTGCGCAGCAGCATCAGCACCTCCTCTACCCTGCTCGACGAAGTGGTCAAGGACAGCAACGACATTACCCAGATCATGAACCTCATTCGCGACGTCTCGAACCAGACCAACCTGCTGGCTCTTAACGCCGCCATCGAAGCGGCCCGGGCAGGCGACATGGGGCGTGGTTTTGCCGTGGTGGCCGACGAGGTGCGCCAGCTGGCAGTGCGAACACAGACAGCGACCAAGGATGTACAGGATCTGATCCTGCGCCTGCAGGAGGGTACCCGCCAGGCCAGCAACTCGATGACCGACTCGCGCACCTTGAGCGAAGAGGGATACAACCGGATGAGTCAGGCCAAGGAGGTACTGATCGATGCCACCAGCCAGATCAATCAGGCGGCACTCGAGATCAACGAGATAAGTGCATTGGCCCAATCCCAGCATCAGCAGATGGGGCAGGCCAAGGCCGCCCTCGACGAACTGGCCATGGTGGCTGAGCATCAGCGCGAGCATGCAGAGGAGAGCAATGCCGCCAGTCGCGAGCTGTTCGAGCTGGCAAAAGCGATTGATGAGCAGATCCGTCAATACCGCATTCGTTGACCTGCCAGCCTCTCATCCAAATGAAAACGCCACCGCAAGGTGGCGTTTTCATTTTGCGAATCATTTTGCTAGCGCTCTCATAACAGGAATAACGATAAAAAACACAACCTATTGATTATTAACATTAAAAAAGATGGAACGGCGGTTGCTTAGTGATATCAGGCTCAATAAGAGGAATGAGATCATGAAACCGACCAGCACCCGCACCGCCCAAGAAGAGAATGCACTGACCCCCCGCGAAGGCACCTTTCTGATGATGGTCGCCCAACTGGTGGTCCTGACCACCATCGTTCTGGCCGCTACCCTGGGCGGGCTCTCATGGCAGTGGACCCTGCTGCTGGCCGTTCCCCCCGTCATCGGCGGCGCCCTGCTTAGCCGGGTCTTTGGCAAGCTGCCGCGCTAAACCGCTCCCCCCACCTTCCCGCAAAACGGCCGACCCTATGTCGGCCGTTTGTCTATCCGGCCATAAATGCCATTCATCGGCTAGAGGGTATGGCTGCCAAGCTGCTCTTTCAGAAAATCGAGCCAGACCCGCAGCCGGATATCGCGCTGGGCATCGGAGTAAAATACCGCATTGATGGGACGCGAGGCGCCGCTGTTGCTGCGTGCCAGCACCTCCACCAGCGCCCCGCTCGCCCGATCTGGCCCGGTCATAAAGTCCGACAGACAGACGATCCCTTGCCCCGCCAGCGCCAGCTGACGCAAGGTTTCCCCACTGCTTGCACGCAGGCTGGGAGTGATGGGGAAGCGATCCCCCTGCTCGGCACTCAATAGCGGCCAGTGGTTGAGGTGATCGGGATGCAAAAAGCCGAGCAGCTCGTGGCCGTTCAGCAGATCTGCCGGCTGGCGCGGGGTGCCACGCTCGCTCAAATAGCCGGGAGAGGCCAGCAGCCGCAGCCGAGAGCGGCCCAGGGGCAGCGCGCGCAAAGAGGAGTCGCTCAGCTCGCCGATACGGATGGCCATGTCTACCCGCCGCTCCATCAAATTGATAAAGCCCTCCGAGCTGTGCAGTTGCAGCTCGATGGCCGGATAACGACGACGAAACTCGCCGATAATGGGCACCAGCCGATGCAGAATAAAAGGCGTGGCCGCATCGACCCGCAATATCCCCTCCGGCTGTTCGCGGCGCATCAGCAGCAGCCCCTCCGCCTCGCTCATCTCGGTCAGGATCTTCACTGCCCGCTGATAGAACCAGCTCCCCTCCTCGGTCAGACTGACCCGCCTCGTGGTGCGATTGAGCAAAACGGTGGCAAGCTTCTCCTCCAACCGTTTGATGCCGCGGCTCACCACCGAGTTGTCCATACCGAGGTTCTCAGCCGCCTGGCGAAAACTGCCCGCCTCCACCACCGCCACAAACAGGGTCAGTTCATCAGAATGGGTCTTCATTGCTGTTATCCGGACAAGAGTAATGGGCCTTTATAGGCGTAGCCGCTCTGTATTGGCAAGCGTTGCCTGATGTATTCGGGCTGCCACAACCGAGAGATAACGTGATGGCCAGCTCAAACTCTGCTCGGTGTTTGCCGGTAGAATGGGACCGTATTGATTCGTATGAACCCTAATGAAAACAAGGACGAACACGATGACATTTGAAGAGCGGCTGGCAGCAGCCCATCAGGAGCTGGCAAACAAAGGAGTATGGCATGCCAACTACAATCCCCCTTTGTGCAGGCTGCTGCGCAGATTTGGTTATCCCGTCAAACCACCTCACTATGAGGGCTGGCTGACCAACGTTCTGGTATTCGGGGTCGGCATTGGTCTTGCCTGGGGCATGGCGATGTGGTTTTTCAGCTGGCAACCCATGGCGATGGATCTGCTATTTGCCCTGCGCCACACAACCCTGTTTGCGGGATTCTTCGGCTTTACCATGGCATCTTGGCTCTGGCTACGGCGCAAGCAGCTTAAACTGACCCCGTGGGAGCAACTGGAACAAAAACCACACCAACGGTTACAAGAACAAGCTGAGCGAAAATGAATCCCCATACGGGTCTAGACATGACGAATCCATACCTGTACAACCCACCTTTTACATGAATGGAGTCTTCAATTGCTGGAATCTATCGTCATTTTTACTCTGACTGTTTTCATCCATAGTCTACTGCTCGGCTACCGTATAATTCGCCACCACAACTGCAGTTGGCGAACCTTCCAACGCAGCAAGGATCCGGTCCCACTGATTTTTTTTATTCCCTTCAGCACATCCGCAGCCTTGTTGCTCAAGCCACATATCGTGGCTGCGCTCTCTTGAGAAGCAGACCAGAAAAAACGCAAGAGGTGTCAGTAGGCTGGTGCAGCTATCTCTGCCATCATGCCCAATACATCAGCAGGGAGCATAACTTTATGAAAGCTCATGAAAAACTGAACTATGTGGAGTTTGCTGCGCGAGATCTCGCCGCGACCAAGGCATTCTTTCAGGCCGTATTTAGCTGGAAGTTTGTCGATTACGGCCCCGACTACTGCGCCTTTGCCGATGAGGGGCTGGATGGCGGCTTCTATCGGGCGGATCAGTGTAACCTGACAGCTCAGGGCGGCGCCCTGCTGGTCTTCTACAGCGCAGATATTGAAGCGACCCAAGCCAAGGTGAGCCAACACGGAGGCACCATCAACCGCCCTCTTTTCGATTTTCCCGGTGGCCGTCGTTTCCACTTCGTTGAGCCCAGCGGCAATGAGTTTGCCGTCTGGTCGGAACCCGCCGGCGCCTGATAAGCCAGCACCTGATAATAGGGGGCCACGGCCCCCGATTGCTGTGCCTCTCTCAATTCACTGCTGCGCCATTAACCCTGTTTCCGGCAAGTCACGGCAGGCATACTGACCCTTCGTTTTTGCCAAGGAGGTTCAGATGTCATCACCCGTGATTGTGATTGCCCAGCTTGAAGCCAGACCCGAATATGCCGCCCAGTTTCGTGCCGCCCTTGAGCCGCTGATTGCGGCCACCTTGCAGGAGGCTGGCTGCCAGCGCTACCAGCTGCATCAGGACTTGGACAATCCCCACAGCTGGATGCTCTACGAGGTGTGGGAGAGCGAAGCGGCCCTTACCACCCATCAGGGCCAGCCCCACTTTACCGAGTTTGTCGCCAAGGCCGAGCCCTGGTTTGCCAGCAGCACTATTCGCCGCTATCAGCCGCTGGACGCCTGATCCGCCGCGCCACTGAGCGCCCTTTGCAACCCGTTTGAGGAGTAGCATGATGAAGATGCCCAACCTGGGTCTTGGAACCTTTCGCCTGACCGGCCAACCCCTGCGCGACTCTCTGTTGCTGGGGCTGGAACTTGGCTACCGCCATATCGACACCGCCCAGATCTACGCCAACGAAGCCGAAGTGGGCCAGCTGATGAGCGAGAGCGGCGTGCCCCGCCAGGATATCTATCTGACCACCAAGGTGTGGACCAGCGAATTTGGCCCGGGCAAGGTGATCCCGAGCCTTGAGGTGAGCCTTGAAAAACTGGGCACCGACTATCTGGATCTGGCGCTGATCCACTGGCCCTCCCCCAAGGATGAAGTGCCGATGGCTGTCTATCTGGAGCAGCTGGCCGAGGCTAAAGCCTGGGGCCTGACCCGCGAGATCGGGGTCTCCAACTTCACGGTGGCCCAACTCAAACAGGCCATCGAGATTTTGGGGCCGGGCGCCATCGCTCACCAGCAGGTGGAGATCCACCCCCTGCTGCAAAACCGCAAGGTGGTGGAGTTCTGCAAAGCCCACGGTATCGCCATCACCGCCTATATGCCGCTCGCCTATGGCAAGGTGCTCACCGAGCCGCTGCTGATGGAGATCGGCCAGCGCCACGGCGTCTCGGCGGCCCAAGTGTCGCTGGCCTGGCTGCTGGCGCAGGAGATGACTGTGATCCCGAGCTCCACCAAGCGGGAGAATCTCGCCGCTAACCTTGCAGCCCTCAAGGTTAAGCTCACCGCCGAGGAGATGGCCGCCATCGCTACCCTGGAGCGGGGCGAACGCTGCGCCAACCCGGACTTTGCGCCGGATTGGGATTAAACAGAAAAAGATACATAGGCTCTCTCGCTTCGACGGCGAGTACCGGCAACCCTCACGAGCCTATTGCAACCACGAGCTATCCCCTCACCCTCATCCCCAACCCTTCTCCCGCAAGGGGAGAAGGGAGCCAATAACGCTCAGCGACATTGTTCAGCAAAATCGGGAGGTATCATGCCTCCCGCTTTTCTGCCCTTTAATCTCACTCTACTCACTCCCGCACGCACAGCAGGTTCAGCCAACCCTGTCGCCTTCCATTTCCCCCGTCCTCGTTTCCTCTTTGTACCCTACTCGCTCAGCACGCTTTGTCTCTGCTCTCCAGTCATTTCGCTCTCATATCTCTTCCCCCTCTTTGCGGCAACGTTTGTCTCTCCCATTCCCCTCCGACTCATCGCCATTGCTGCTGATTTGGCAAAAGTAATTTGCTGTCACTATCATTTTTGCCAACAAACCGCCTAGGCATACTGGCGCCATTCTCCCGTCGGGAGTCCCTAACCAAGGAGTTGTTATGCCACTGGCGTTATTTGCCCTTACCTTAAGTGCCTTTGCGATCGGCACCACCGAATTTGTGATTGTGGGGCTTATCCCCACCATAGCCGAGCAGCTCAATGTCTCGCTCCCCTCGGCGGGCCTGTTGGTCAGCCTCTATGCCCTTGGCGTAGCCATCGGCGCCCCCGTGCTCACGGCGCTCACCGGCAAGGTGCAGCGCAAGTGGTTGCTGGTAGGGCTGATGGCACTCTTTACCGCCGGCAACCTGCTCGCCTGGCAGGCCCCGGGTTACGAGAGCCTGATCGTGGCCCGCATCCTCACCGGATTGGCCCACGGGGTCTTCTTCTCGGTGGGCAGCACCATCGCCACAGGTCTTGTAGCCAAAGAGAAGGCTGCGAGCGCCATCGCCATCATGTTCAGCGGCCTGACTGTGGCGCTGGTGACCGGCGTACCGCTCGGCACCTGGATTGGTCAGGTCTTTGGCTGGCGTGAAACTTTTCTGGCGGTAAGCCTGCTCGGCCTCGTCGCCATGGTGGGCAGCCTGCTGCTGATCCCGAACAACCTGCCCAAGGGGGCAGCCTCGACCATCCGCGAGCAACTCTCGGTACTGACCAACAAGCCGCTGCTGCTGGTCTACGCCAAAACCGCCCTCGGTTATGGCGGCGCCTTCACGGCCTTTACTTTCCTCGCCCCGATCCTGCAGCAGGTGAGCGGCTTTAGCGCCGGTTCGGTGAGCCTGATCCTGCTGGTGTACGGGGTATCGGTCGCCGTCGGCAATATCTGGGGCGGCAAGCTGGCCGACAAGATGGGCCCCCTGCCCGCCCTCAAGCTGCTGTTTGCCGGTCTGGCGCTGGTGCTGCTGGCCCTGACCTTCACCGCGCCGCACCCGGTGCTGGCGGTGCTCACCGTGCTGGTGTGGGGCGCCTTTGCCTTCGGCAACGTGCCGGGTCTGCAAGTACTGGTGGTGAAGCAGGCCGAACTGCACACCCCCAAGGCGGTGGATGTGGCATCGGGCCTCAATATCGCCGCCTTCAACGTCGGCATTGCGCTCGGCTCCGTAGTCGGTGGCTTGGTGGTAGAGCACCTCGGCCTGATGCACACCCCCTGGATCGGCGCCCTTATCGTGCTGCTGGCCTACGGGCTAACCCATGTCAGCGAGCGCCGCGAAACCCTCCGGCTCGCCGCCTGTCAGGCATAAGCTGCGCCAGCAGGCGTCACGCAAGGGCGTGGCGCCTGCTGCAATCGGTGCGGCAGGCTTCTATGCTGTGACACAGCGTCAACCCGGCAACTGTTTCAGCAACCAAGCCTGTCACCCTCGCATCATTTGCCACGGAGTCTGTTATGAAGGTGCTTATTGTCTATGCCCATCCCGAACCCAAAAGTTTCAGCGGAGCCCTCTTCTGCCACGCCATCAGGGCGCTGGAGCAGGCGGGCCACACCGTGATGACCAGCGATCTCTATGCTATAGGCTTTGAGCCCGTCTCGGATCGACGCAACTTCACCATCGCCAACGATCCCGACTTTCTCAAGCTGCAGCTTGAAGAGCTGGCTGCCACCGCGCAGGGCAGCTTTGCCCCGCAGCTAGAGCAGGAGATGCAAAAGCTGGAGGCGGCCGATCTGCTGATCTTCCAGTTTCCGCTCTGGTGGTTTGGCCTGCCCGCCATCCTCAAGGGGTGGGTGGATAGAGTCTTTGCCATGGGACGGGTCTACGGTCAGGGCCATATCTACGAGAGCGGCAAGTTTCGCGGCAAGCGGGCACTGCTGAGCCTGACCACCGGCGGCCCTGCCGAGACCTATCTGCCCGATGGCTTCAACGGCGATATCGACGGGGTGCTGCGCCCCATCCAGCGCGGGATCCTGCAATTTGTCGGCTTTGACGTGCTGCGCCCCCATATCTGCTATGCCCCGGTGCGGGTCTCGCAAGAAGAGCGGGAAGCCTGGCTCGCCCAGTGGGCCGAGCGCCTTGGCCAGATTGAGCTGGAGTCCCCCATCGCGGTCGGCCGCTACCAGTAGTAGCTGACGCCCCCCAAAGCACAAAAACAGCGAGCGGCCCCCGGCCGCTCGCTGTTTTTCACGCTCTGTCGTTATGGTTTTTGTTATCCGTGGGCAAGCCTTATGCCGCCTGTTGCACGCCTGCTTTGCCGGTCACCGCCCGCTTGAGCCAGTAGTCGAGGCTGACGTAGCGGCCCCCGCCGTAAACCAGCAGCACCAGCAGCATCACGAAGTAGGTAGCGGCAAACTCCATCCCGTTGTTGAGCATCACAGGATCCCCGAGCTCGGTGATGTAGTTGTAGCGACCGGGGAAATTGGCGGCCAGCCACTCGATAAAGCCGTTGAGGCGCAAGGTGGCCTCCATGCTGCCGGTGGCGATGGCGTCCCAGCCGTGCTTCCAGTGCACCATAGCGCTCGCCACGCTCATCAGGAAGATGGTGGGAATGGCCATGATGCGGGTAAAGAGGCCAAGGGCGATGCAGATGCAGCCCAGCACCTCGGTGCCCGCCGCCAGAAAGGCGAGCAGGGTCGGGAACGGCAAGTTGAGCCCCCCTTCCGAGACCGGTGCGCCAAACCAGGCGACGGTGCCGGCAAAGCCCATCACCTTGGAGTGGGCCCCCACATAGATGACCGGAATGAGATAGAGGCGAATAGCCAGCAGGGCCAGAAAATCGAGCCGCTTGCACTGGGCCACCGCCCGCTCGTACCACTGGATCAGGGTGTTGTTCATGGAAATTCTCCTTGGTGTTTGTTAAATGGGGGCAAGGGCGCGCCGGTCTGGCGCTCGCCAACGGACAAGGTCAGCAGACCCAGCCGGTAAAAATGGCGTGCCCACTTGATCAGATCAAAGTCGCTGCGAACCTGTTGCACCTGTTGCTGGAACGCGGCTTGGGTGATCCCCGGCTGCTGTTGCAGCAGCTGGATCAACGCCACATCCCATTCGCGCAACCGTTGGGTCACCACCTGATGCTCCGGGCTGCGAAACAGGCCATAGAAGTGGTTGCCCTGCCGGGTCGGCACTACGCCGCTGCGACGGATGGCAAAGGGGATCTCAAGCAGTTGCAGGGTGGGATTGAGCACAAACGAACTCTCCGCCGTTACCTCCTCCCCCGGCAACACTTGCGGCACTACCCCTTCATCAATCTCGACACAGAGGCAGGCCCACTCATACTCCAGCAGCGCCAGCCGCTGCCTGGGCCAGTTGAGAGAGCCCTCGCCGTGGCGATGCTGCACATAGCGGACAAACTCGGTGGCGATATGGTGAAACTCGGGGGCCACGGCGCCGTGCGCGATGACAAACCCCTCCACCAGCTGCCCTCTGTCCACCGGCGCCCAGTGAGCGTGGGTGAGCGGAAAAGCGCTCTCCAGCACCGACTCCACGTTGGCGCGCACGCTGCGGGCATAGTGGCTGGCGATGCCATCCTGCGGCAGCCGCACCCGGCTCGCCAGCCAGGCGGTCTGCTGCTGCATCCGCTGCGGGGCCGTTTTGGGCGATGTAATAAGAGATAACCGTCTATCCATAGCGCACCTCCCGCACCTGATGGTCGATCGCCTCGCAACAGGCGCCATGCACCCGCGCCAGCTCGGCCTCCAGCTCTGCCAGCGGTGGCAGATGGTGATCCCGCTCCAGCAGCAGGGGGCGCAGGCCGTGGGTCTGCACCGTATAACGGGCCAGCGCCACCACCTCCTCACAGACCGGACGACCATGGGTATCCAGCAAGGTGCCGTCCGCCTCTTCCAGATGACCGGCGATATGGAAATAGCGGATCGCACTGCCCGGCAGCCCGGCGATCATCCGCTTGGGGCAGTAACCGTGGTTGCGGCTGTTCACAAAGACGTTGTTGATATCGAGCAGCAGCTCGCAGCCGCTGCGCGCCACCAGCTCGGCGAGAAAATCCTCCTCCGGCATCTCGTGGTCATAGCCGTGGTAGTAGGAGATATTTTCCAGCACCAGCGGGCGGGCCAGCGCCTCCTGCACCTGCTCGATCCGCTCGGCCAGATAGGGGATGTTCTCCCACTGGCGCGGCACCGGCAGCAGTTCGTAGAGATAACCCTGCTGGTCGCGGGAAAAGCTCAAATGCTCGCTGTAGATATCGATGCCGAACTCATCCAGAAAGGTGCGGATCTGGCTGAGCAGGGTTCGGTTGAGGGGCTGACAATCGCCGAGGGAGAGGCTGAGGCCGTGTGCCACCAGCGGGTACCGCTCGGCCAGCTGATGCAACTGCGCCCGCCTGGCGCCGCCGATGGCCATCCAGTTCTCCGGCGCCAGCTCGAGAAAATCGATGCCGGGGCGGATAGGGCCGGAGCAGAGCGCATCCAGATGCTCCTGCCGCAGCCCGATCCCCCGACTGCGGGAGCTTATTGGCCGCATACCCCCTCCGTCATCTTGCTGCCGTTGTTGGAACCGGATCTGTCGTCATCAATCCCCTCGCCCGCCACGCCGCACTTGCCATCGCGGGCGCGTACCAGTCGGCCTTGCGGATCGCTGTCGAGGGCTTGCTTTTCAAAGCGCTTCTCGGTGCCGCACTTGCCCGCCGCACACTTGCCGCCGTGCTGTTCGCTGGGGGCGGCTTTCACCGGCGCATCGCTCGGGGTGGCCGCCAGCGCCAGCCCCGGGGTCAGGGCAATCAGGCTGGTCATGGCGATGGAGAGGGTCAGTTTGTTGGTCTTGTTGCTGCTTGGGTTACTCATGAGTGAACTCCTTGACGGATGAAACGGGGTAGCTGGAGAGATCGCGGGCGGCAATCACCTGACCGCGGAACTGCGACTTGACGATGTCGAGCGCCTCGCTCTTGCGGCTCAGCCCCAACCCCATCCAGTGGTTGAGCACCAGCAACTTGGGGTTCACCTCGGCGGCAATTTTTGCCACCACAGATGGCTTGGCATGAAGCGAGGCGGAGACCGGATCGGCCCCTTCGTGGATGGCGAGCGGCATCACCAGAATGTCGGCGCCCCGGGCAAAATCGAGGAAAGCGGGGTTGGAACCGTTCTGATCCGCCGAGATGACGATGCTCCCTTCGGCGCTCTGGATCCGGTAGGCCAGACAGGGCACGTCCCCGTGGGGGATGCCGAGCGCAGTGATGGTCAGCCCATCCTGCTGATAGACGGTGTGGGGTTTTGGCCCCCGATAGGGGACATCAATCAGGGTGATGGGAAAGAGACCATCGGTGCCATCCTTGAAGCCGCTCAGGTAGGCATAGGCCCCCTTCTCCTTGTTGAAGAGGGCGTCAAAGTAGCCGCTCATGCTGGGGAAGGCCGAACCCGCCTCGGGCCCCGCCAGATCCAGCGGGTCACTGCGCTCGAAGAAGTAGGCCCCCTTGAGCAGGGCGGGCAGGTCGGTCACATGGTCGGTGTGAAAGTGGGTGATGCCGATAAAATCGACCTCTTCGAGCTTGGCCCCCGCCTGACCGAAGCGCAGGTAGACGCCGCCACCGGCATCGATCAGGATGCGGGATTTCCCCTTCCACCAGATCACCTCGCTGGAGGAGGCGCGCTGATCGTCGGAGATGGGGCCGCCGCTACCGAGCACCTGCAGGGTGAAGTTCTTGTCCAGTGGCGTCAGTTGTACGCCCTGGCTGGCGGCACCCGCCGGCGCGGCGGCAAGGGCGCAGCCGATGGCCAGCGCCACCGCTTTCAATGTCTGTTTCATATTGATTACCTGTCGGTTGAGTGACAGTTCGCGACTGTCAGTGAAGTGGCAGGGTGGTCGGGCGGCGCAACTGGCAGCCCGACCGGGCATGCGGGTCAACCCCGCAGATCAGCTCTGGTCGCGGTCAGCCGCTTCCCAGCGCGCTTCCAGCCAGAGCAGATTGCACAAGCCCAGCAACAGGGCAAAGCCGAGCCCCAGTATCCAGGTGAAGTACCACATGGAGTCCTCCTTATGGTCAGTAGAGTTGATGGCCGTCGCGCTTGATGCGGGCCCGGTCGAGCTTGCCGCGCACCACCCGATAGACCCAGCCGGTGTAGCCGAGGTTGACCGGCATCAGCACCAGCACGATGCCGAACATGATGGCCAACGTCTTGTAGCTGGAGGTGCCATCCCACAGGGTCAGGCTGCTCTCGGCATCAAGGGTTGAAGGGAGCACGAAGGGGAAGAGCGAGATGGCCACCGAGCCAAGCATGGCGATGCAGGCGGCGGCGCTTGCCACCAGAGCCAGCCGTCCGCGCTCCAGCCAGGCGGCGATGCCGCTCGCCAGTGGCGCCAGCGCGCCAATCACCGGCACCAGCCAGAGCAGCGGCTGCTCGTGGTAGTTGCGCAGCCAGCCGGCGACATGGGGGGTGACCCCCTTCATCAGCGGGCTTAGCACGGCGTTGCCGTCAAAGGGCTGGCCCGCCAGACCGGTCAGCTGATAGCCCTGCAGATCCACCAGATGCCAGCCGGCAAGCAGGTAGAAAAAGGTCACCAGCGGTGCCAGCAGGATGGCGATGCCCCGTGAGCGCAGCGCGGGCGTCCCCGTTACCTTGGCTTGCAAAAAGCTGGCGCCGTGCAGCAGCAGCAAGGTGATGGCGGTGGCCAGCACCGAGAGCAGCCAGCCCCAGTGGAAGTCGAACGCGCCGTAGTGCAGGCGCAGCGCCGTGTCGAAGCGAAACGGCAAGCCCTGCATCACCAGACCGATGGCGGCGCCGAGGATCAGGGTCGGTATCAGACCGCCGGCCACCAGCGCCCGATCCCACCAGCGGCGCCACAGCGGGTCGGTCAGCTTGCTGCGGTAGTCAAAGCCGACCGGGCGCAGAAAGAGGCCGAGCAGCAGCACCACCATGGGGATATAGAGCACCGAGAAGGCGGCGGCATAGACCAGCGGCCAGGCGGCGAACAGGGCGCCGGCACCGGCGATGAGCCACACCTGATTGCCCTCCCACACCGGCCCCACGCTGTTGATCACCAGCCGCCGGTCGTCGTCATCCTGCGAGACCACCGGAAGCAGCATGGCGATGCCGAGATCGAAGCCATCCATCACGATAAAGCCGACCATCATGAAGAGCAGCAGCGCCCACCAGATGAGTTTCAGGGTTGCATAATCCATCAGGCGATCCTCGCAAGTTCGGGTTGTTCACCGCTGTAGCGGCCGGTGTGGAGAATGGCGGGCCCCTTGCGGATCACCCGGCGCAGCAGGAAGAGCTCCACCACCAGCAACAGGGTGTAGATGGAACAGATGGCGATGAGACTGAACCAGAGCTGGCCCGGGGTAAGCAGGGAGACCGAGGCCGAGACCGGCAGCACGTCGCTGATGGTCCAGGGCTGGCGACCAAACTCGGCCACAAACCAGCCCGCCTCGATGGCAATCCAGGGCAGCGGTATGCTCCAGAGCAGGGTCTTGAGCAGGCGTGGCGAGCTCTGCAGCTGGTTGCGGCAGAGCTGGACAAAGCTCACCACCATCAGCCCCAGCATCGCGACCCCCAGCCCCACCATCAGGCGAAAACCGAAGAAGAGCGGCGCCACCTGCGGGATGGAGTCCTCCACCGCTTTGGCAATCTCCGCCTCCCCCGCCTTGGCAATATTGCTGGCATAGGGGGTGAGCAGCAGACCGTAGCCAAGATCCTTGCCGTGCTTGGCAAACAGCGCCCGGTTTTCGGCCGAGTCGTTTCCAGCGCGGATCTGTTCGAGCGCACCGGACGCCACCATACCGCTGCGAATGCGCGCCTCGTGCTGTACCTTGAGATCCTTGATACCGGTCACCGCCTCATCGAGGGAGCGAGTGGCGATGATCCCCATCAGATACGGGATCTTGATGGCGGCGTGAGTGGTCTCCCCCTGCTGATCCGGAAAGCCGAACAGGGTGAATGACGCTGGCGCCGGCTCGGTATGCCACTCCGCCTCGATGGCGGCGAGCTTCACTTTCTGCACCTCACCGGTGCGATAGCCAGACTCATCCCCGAGCACGATGACCGAGAGGATGGCGGCCAGCCCGAAGCCGGAGGCGATGGCAAAAGAGCGCAGGGCGAACTGCACCTCGGTTTTGCGCAGCAGATACCAGCTGCTCACCCCCATCACAAACATGGAGGCAGCCACATAACCCGCCGCAACGGTGTGAACGAACTTCACCTGCGCCACCGGGTTGAGCAGCACGGCGGCAATATCCACCAGCTCCATGCGCTGGGTCAGCAGGTTGAACTCGGCCCCCACCGGGTTTTGCATCCAGCCATTGCCGATCAGGATCCAGAGCGCCGAGAGGTTGGAGCCGAGCGCCACCAGCATGGTCACCAGCAGGTGCTTGCCGCGGGAGAGCTTGTCCCAGCCGAAGAAGAAGAGCCCCACCAGGGTCGATTCGAGGAAGAAGGCCATCAGCCCCTCGATGGCCAGCGGGGTACCGAAGATGTCCCCCACGTAGTGGGAGTAATAGGCCCAGTTGGTGCCGAACTGAAACTCCATGGTGATCCCCGTGGTGACCCCCATGACGAAGTTGATGCCAAACAGTTTGCCCCAGAAGCGGGTGATGTCCTGATAGATCACCTTGCCGGTCATCACATAGGCCGACTCGGCGATCACCAGGATCCAGGACAGCCCCAGGGTGAGGGGGACAAACAGGAAGTGGAACAGGGCCGTGGCGCCAAATTGCAGGCGCGACAGGCTGACCACGTCATCCGGATTGATCATGCGTCACTCTCTTTTGTTGTATTTGCCTTGCACGTTTCATGCAGGACAAGTACACCACGGGTCATGACACCTATAACAGATGCAGTTATAGTGAATAGCACCTATAACAGTTGATCCAGATCATGCCTCTTTACCAACAACTGGCCGAACGCCTGAGCCGCGAGATCGATGACGGCATCTGGCAACCGGGGGAGCGCATCCCCTCCATCCGCCAGAGCTGCAAGACCCATAACCTGAGCCCGATGACGGTGTTGCAGGCCTATCAACTGCTGGAGAGTCAGGGGCGGATCCTCGCCCGCCCCCAGTCCGGTTACTACGTCAAGGCTGCCTCGCCAAAGGTGGCGCGCCACACCCCGAGCCAGACCCACTACAGCGGCTCGGTGGATATCAACGATCTGGTGTTCGAGGTGTTGCAGGCGAGCAAATCGCGGGCACTGGTGCCCCTTGGCATGTCGGTGGCCGACCCGACCCTGTTCCCCCATCCCCAGCTCGGGCGGGCGCTGGCCAGCTGCATGCGCAGGCTCGACCCCTTCAGCACGGTGGCCGACCTGCCCCCCGGCAACGAGGCGCTGCGCCGCGCCATCGCCCAGCGCTACGCCAGCGACGGGGTCGCCATCAACCCGCAGGAGATCATCATCACCACCGGCGCCATGGAGGCACTCTCCCTCAGCCTGCAGGTGCTGACCGAGCCCGGTGACTGGGTGGTGGTAGAGTCCCCCACCTTCTATGGCGCCCTGCAGGCCATCGAGCGGCTGAAACTCAAGGCGGTGGAAATCCCGGTGATCCCGGGGGTAGGTATCGATCTGGCGCTATTGCAAGATGCCCTCAGCCAGATGCCGATCAAGGCGTGCTGGCTGATGGGCAATGTGCAGCACCCGCTGGGCCACACCATGCCGGATGCGCACAAACAGGGGCTGATGGCGCTGCTCAACGCCCACAAGGTGCCGCTGGTGGAGGATGACGTTTATGCCGAGGTCTACTTCGGTCGCGAGCGCCCCAAGCCCATCAAACACTGGGATCAGCGCGGTGACAGCCTGCTCTGCAGCTCCTTCTCCAAGTGTCTGGCGCCGGGCTTTCGGGTCGGCTGGGTGGTGGCGGGGCCCCATGCCGAGCGGATCCAGCGGCTGCAGCTGATGTCCACCCTCTCCACCAATGTGCCGAGCCAGCTGGCGCTGGCCGAGATGCTGCGTCAGGGCGGGGTCGATGCCCACTTTCGCCGCCTGCGCCACACCCTGGCCCAGCGCCAGCAGCAGATGCGGGCCGCGCTGCAGCGACTGTTACCCAGCGAAGTGCGGATCTCCTCCCCCGATGGCGGCTACTTTCTCTGGCTGGAGTTTGCGCCCCGCCTCGACAGCCGCGCCCTCCACGCCATGGCGCTCGACTGCGGCTTCTCCATCGCCCCCGGCGCCCTCTTCTCCAGTCAGGGGCAGCACAACCACTGCCTGCGCCTCAACAGCTCCCATCCCTGGAGCGAGCAGCTGGATCAGGCGCTCCACCAGCTTGCGGGCCTGATAAACCGGCAGCTGGCAACAGAGGGGTGATCGCCAAAGCGCAAAAACAACAACGCCCCTTGAACGGGGCGTTATCGGCAATCCATGGCGGTGAGGGTATCAGGCGGGGGCGTTAAGTTGGGCTACCTGCCGCTCGATGCTCCCTTTGAGGTTGTCATCGAGTTTGAGGGCGCGCGCCAGTTCGTCGAGATAACCGCGCTCCATAAAGTGATCCACCTCGATGGCGAGCAGGGAGGCAAGATAGACCTCGGTAGCCAGCTCCATGTCGGTCACTTCCCGCGCCAGTGCGTGAGGGTCGAGGGGGCGGGCCAGCTCGGCGTCAATCCAGCGGGCGGCATCGCTCTGGCCCTGTTCGGTCAGATACTCCTGAATCTTCTGGCGCTCGGCGCCGTCGATATGGCCGTCGGCCCGGGCTGCCGCCACCATGGCGCGCACCAAGAGAGCCGAGCGTGCATCCAGCGCATTGCCTGCCAGAGTGCTGACGGGATGGGTCGGCTGGGCGGGCGCCGCCTGCTGGGCCTGCCAATCCTGATAGAGCTTGTAGGCCAGTCCGCCAAGGGCCGCAGCGCCGCCCACGGCAGCGGCCTTGCCGCCATATTTGCGCATCTTCTTGTTGCCCAGCAGCAGACCGAGCGCACCGCCGGCCAGCGCTCCCTGCATCTGCCCCTTGCGCTTGTCTCCGCCTTCGTTGAGCCAGCCTTTGCCAGCCCCCAGCAACTGTTCCAGCATCTGCTTCATGGTGTCACTCCTGCGGGTCAAAAAAGTGAAATCGGGATGAATAGAGCCAGATAGTGACCCCGCCCCCCTGAATCGGGGATGAACCCTTGACCGGGCAGGCCGATGGGGCAAAGCTCAGGGAAACTCTTCAGGCAATAAGGATGTGACTGTGCCCAATCGCGAACTGACCCTGCAATTTCTGGCCGAACCCTCTGACGTCAACTTCGGCGGCAAGGTGCATGGCGGCATGGTGATGAAGTGGATCGATCAGGCGGGCTATGCCTGCGCCGCGGGCTGGTGCGGCGGCTATGCGGTGACCGTCTATGTGGGGGGGATCCGCTTTTTGCGCCCCATCCAGATTGGCCAGCTGGTGGAGGTGCACGCTCAGGTGATCCACACCGGCACCACCAGCATGCATCTGGCGGTGGATGTCTATAGCCGCCACCCCACCGAGAGCGAGCGCCACAAGACCACCCACTGCATCATCATCTTTGTGGCGATGGATGAGCAGGGCAAACCGACCCCGGTGCCCCAGTGGCAGCCGCTGAGCGAGAGCGATCTGCAGTTGCAGCAGTACGCCAAAAAGCTCATCGCCCTGCGCGAGGAGATCGACAAGGAGATGCGCCAGCACCTCTGACCCTGGTGCCTCACAGCCCGACAGTGCGGGCGCTTTCGGCCAACGGCGGCGCCCCTGTATAATCCCCCATCTTTCCGCAACCGGAACCCTGCCCATGTCACTGGAAACTGCCCCGCCCGAGGTAAAACTCGCGGTGGATCTGATTGAACTGCTGGAAACCAATGAGCTGGCCCCCGAGCTGGTGCTGGCGGCGCTGGCCATCGTAAAAAATGACTACGAGCGCAAGCTGGCGGAGGGGAAGGATCACTGATCCCTCCCCGCACTTTTTCCGCCTTATCTTGCCGACGTCAGTTGTTCCCCACAGAAGTTTTCCCCACATAGCCACTCACTGTGGCCCCATCACCTCGTCGCACAGGGCGATCAGGGCCGAACTCAAGCGGCTGAGCGGTTCACCCCCCTCCTTTGCCGCATGGAGTGCCAGCTCCACCGATGCCACCTTGGGCCACTGGGTCAGGGCCAGCTGATCGGCGGGCATCAGCCGCTTGGGCAACAAACTCACCCCGATACCCGCGCTCACCGCCCCCTGCAAACTGGCGAGACTGGCGCTGACATAGGCGATACGCCAGCGCCGCCCCAGACCATCGAGCGCCTCGGTCATCTGCTGGCGATAGAGCCCTTCGCTCGGGAAGGCGACCAGCGGCAGCGGATCACGCCCCTTCGCCGGCCAGTCGCGGCTATCGACCCACACCAGCGGCTCACTCCAGCTGGCGAGCGGCGAGCCCTGTCCGCGCACCTGTTTGACCAGCGCCAGATCCAGCTCCCCCGCCGCGAAACGCTGCCAGATGTGGTGGCTCAGGCCGCTCTCCACCTCCAGCCGCACCTCGGGATAGTCGCGGGCAAAGGCGGCCAGCACCGAGGTGATGGCTCCGGCGGCGAAATCCTCCGGCACCCCGAGGCTGAGGGATATGCTCCCCTCGCTCACCTGCTCCTCGGCCTGCGCCAGCAGTGCCAGAATGCGGCGGGCCAGCCCCAGCAGTTGCTCCCCCTCGGCCGTCGCCACCACCTGCCGACCGGAGCGATCCAGCAGCGGGCAACCGATCTGCTGTTCGAGCCTGCGCATCTGCTGGCTGATGGTGGATTGGGTCAGGTGGACCCGCTCACCGGCCCGGGTGAAGCTGCCGGTGTCGATAATGGCGACAAAACTGCGCAGTAACAGGGGATCCAGCATGGGTTTCTCCATTCATAAAACCACTGAAACTCATTTTATCATTTAATTTCCAAATGACTTGTTTCGCCGCTAGGCTGGCATTTGTTCAGTCAAATCAGGGTTTTTCATCATGTCTGCGCCCCTTGTTGCCTCTGCCAACGCCTGTCCGATCCCCTCATCAACCACCCTCCCGACTCATCAGCGCTGGCTGGAGCAAGCGGTGCAACTGGCCAGAGCCAATCACCGGCAGGGTGGCCGCCCCTTCGCCGCGCTGCTGGTACGCGATGGGCAACTGGTGGCGAGCGCGGTCAACGGCATCCATCTGGATGGGGACCCGACCCGTCACGCCGAGCTGGAGGCGCTGCGCAAGGCAAGCCAGAGTGGGCCGCTCGCGGGTGCCACTGTTTACGCCAGTGGCCACCCCTGCCCCATGTGCCTCAGCGCGCTGGTGATGAACGGCATCGCCGCCGTCTACTACGCCTTTGATAACTCAGATGCGGCGCCGTTCGGCTTTGACAGCACTGCCGCCTATCAAAAGCTGGGGCTGCCGCTGGCACCGCCTCCTCTGCCGCTGGTCAAACTGGCCGTGACCCTGACGGCGGCGGATCTCTACGGTTCCCAGTCGCAACAAGCAGCGCCTGATCATGAGTAAGGGGACAAGCGAACGCCCGGCAGAGGCGAGCCTCCAGCAGTTTGCCCTGCTGGTGCTGGTGATCCTGACTGGCCTTAACCTGCGCCCCTTTCTTACCGCCATCGGCCCGCTGAGCGGCGAGATTGGCCGCGCCCTGTCGCTCGGGATGGATACCCTGGCCTGGCTTACCCTGCTGCCACTGTGGCTCATCGGGGTCGGCGTGCTGCTCACCCCGCGCCTGCGCAGCCTTGCCAGTGCCACTACCCTGCTGGGGCTGGCCCTGCTGCTACTCGCGGCTGGCAGTGCCCTGCGTTTTTATGCCCAGAGCGGCGCCCTGCTGATCACCAGCGCGGCGCTCTGCGGCCTGGGTTCGGCGCTGGTACAAGGGGTGCTGCCCGCTCTTATCAAGCAGCACTTTGCCCGCAAGGTGCCGCAGGTGATGGGGATCTTCTCTGCCTGCATGATGGGGGGCGGCGCGCTCGGTGCCAGCCTCACGCCGCGACTGGCGGCGAGCCTCGACTGGTCGCAGGCGCTGGCACTCTGGAGCCTGCCGCTGCTGCTGGCCCTCGGCTGGCTGGGGTGGAAAGTGCGTCTGCCGCGCACGGCCAGCAGCCACGCACCTCACGGCGAGCAGCGGCTGATCACCCTGCCCCGCAGCTGGTTGCTGATCGTCTGCTTTGGCATCATCAACAGCGGTTACGGCATCGTAGTGGCCTGGCTGGCCCCCGCCTATATGGCGAATGGGTGGAACGCTGCGCAGGCGGGCGAGCTGGTCGCCTGGCTGGCACTGGCGCAGACCGCCAGCGGCCTCGGCTTGCCACTGCTGGCGGCGCGCAGTCTGGATCGGCGGCCGTGGATGGGGCTTACCATCGCCATGCAGCTGGCGGGATTTGGCGGCCTCTGGCTGGCGCCAGCCAGTGCCCCGATTCTCTGGTGCATGCTGTGCGGTGCCGGTCTTGGCGGCAGCTTTTCCCTCATCATGGTGATTGCGCTCGATCACCTGCCCGATCCGCGCCGCGCCGGCACCCTGAGCGCCCTGATGCAGGGCTTCGGCTTTATGCTGGCCGCCACCGGCCCCTGGGTGGCGGCACGGCTCTATCACCTGTTCGGCGACTTCGCCGCCGCCTGGCAGTGGCAGCTGGGGGGATTGCTGCTGATGAGCCTGCTGGTGCTGCGCCTCGACCCGCGCCACTACCCTCGCGTCATGAGGTTAACGACCGCCAGCGAGCCAACCCTTTCAGCGCCCCTCCCGGCCAGCTCTGCGGCCCAAAGCAACACACCGGCCTGAGGCCGGTGTGTTGGGGATAACCGTGTTGGAGATGACTGGCGGCTGATGCCACTCAGAGGGGCAACTCAGCGCCCCTTCTTCTGCCGTCCGGTGTTAGCGGTGCGCGGCTTGCCTGCGGCCGGTTTGCCACCCTTGGGTGCCCCTTTGCCTGCGCCGCCCTTGTTGGCAGCACCTTTGCCCGCGCCCCCCTTGCCCACCGGCAGCTTCTTCTCGAAAGCTTCCGGGCCCGGCACATTGGGACGCCCGCCAATCTCGTGATCGTTATCGCGGCGTGGCTTCTTGCCCTGCCCCGGTTTGGCGCTTGGCGCCGCAGGGGCCTTGGCCGCCTTGGGTTTGTCGCCTTTGGCCGGTTTCACCTCGGAGGAGGAGTCCTCAATCAGCTTGAACAGATCGATCAGCTCATCATCGGTGAGATCGCGCCACTCGCCCACCGGCAGCCCCTTGAGGCTGACGTTCATGATGCGGATACGCTCCAGCTTGGTCACTTCAAAACCGAAGTGCTCGCACATGCGGCGGATCTGGCGATTCAGCCCCTGCACCAGGGTGATGCGAAAGACAAACGGTGCCTCTTTCTTCACCTTGCACTTCTTGGTGACGGTACCGAGGATCGGCACCCCGGCCGCCATGCCGCGCACAAACTCGTCGGTCACCGGCTTGTCGACGGTCACCAGATACTCTTTCTCGTGATCGTTGCCCGCCCGCAGGATCTTGTTGACCAGATCGCCGTGGTTGGTGAGGAAAATCAGCCCCTGCGAATCCTTGTCGAGACGCCCGATGGGGAAGACCCGGGTGCTGTGGTTGACGAAATCGACGATGTTGTCCTTCTCGCCCGCCTCTGTGGTACTGACGATGCCCACCGGCTTGTTGAGGGCGATCAGCACCAGACTGTCCGCCTCGCGCGGCTCGATCACCTGACCGTTCACCTTGACCAGATCGCCAACCTGCACCTGATCGCCAATCCCGGCCCGCTTGCCGTTGATAAAGACGTGGCCCTGCTCGATAAAGCGGTCGGCCTCGCGGCGCGAGCAGATGCCGCTCTCGCTGATGTATTTGTTCAGGCGCATGGATTCGTTAGCCAGCATGAGTCACCTGCCAGAGGGGCTGAACCCCATCCTGTTGTACGGTTGCGTGCGTCGGCCATGCCGGACACATGATCTGCGGCATCACCCTCTCCACTACGTCGATTTTTTGCATACGGCTCCAATTTCAACGAGGCCAATGCCGGCCCATCCGGCAAAAAAGTGCGACACATTACCACATCGCCCGCCACAGCACGCCGGATTATCGCCAACTCCAGCGCACCGGCGACACAATTGCGGGCCAGCTCACAGCGCAAGGCCCCGCATCAGGGGTTATGGGGCAAACGGGGTTTGCCCGATTTCATGGCCAATAAAAGAGCCAGCAGTGGCGAGACAGGGGAGTACCGGAAGAGGCAAACGAGGAAAAGATGCGCCCCGACCAGCGGCCGGGGCCAGCGGTTGATACGCCAACCCAACTCCCCTCTGTCGCGGCGGAGTCAGGGGTAGCGACTTATCTCGATCAGGTTCTGATCCGGGTCGAGGAAGTAGATGGACTCGATGGCCCCGCAAGCCCCGCTTTTGGTCACCGGCCCCTCGACAATCTCCACCCCGTGGCAGGCCAGCTGAGTCATCACCTGTTCCAGTGGCCAGCGGGTGATAAGGCAGACATCCCCCGATCCCACCTGCGCCCGGTTACGTGGCTCCTGCCCGAGCAGTTGCAGATTGATCTTCTGGTTGCCAAACCCCACCGCCCGGCGCCCCGCACCGAAGGTGATGGCCTCCATATTGAGTACCGAGCTGTAAAACGCTACGGCGCGCTCGATATCACTTACCGTCAATACCAGATGGTCGATATGGCTGATCATGATTCCCTCCTGGTGCTGATGCCGGCAACACGGCCGGTGGTGATAAACATGCAGCCAGCCAACCCGGCTGTCCGCCTTGCCAACTGCATCCCCGCTCGTTTGCGATAGACATCACAGATACAGGAACGCCCCGCTAGCCCCTCCATCATACCGGGCCAAACCACCCGCGACTGTGGTATGGCGCGCAAAGATGCTCCGACGACTTGGCGGGCGCGATAAATCTCCATCAGCGCACTGCGGCACATGCCTTGTCCCGCTGGGCCAGCAGGGTTTCATCTTCGCTATCCATCGCTGCCAGAATCGCCTGATTGCAGGCCCGCTCTGCCAGCTTGGCCGGACTCTGTTTGGCATTCCCAATCTCGGCAATCATCGGCCTGTAGCTGACGGCGGCCGAACAATACATGCCGCGATATTTGGGCAGTTGCCAACTGCTGTCATCCTGCCGGGTCAGGTCATCGCACAGCTTGTGAAACAGAGCCGAAGCCTTGACCGTGCACTGGCTAAAGCGACGAACATCCTGCTCGTAGGGGCGACAGATACTCTGCTGCTGGATCTGCCAGAGCTGAAACGAGAAGGGTACTGATTCCCCCTCATACTGCACCGCAACCGTTTTAAGCTCGGTGCCATAGATATCTGAAATCTGCTGCTGAACCAGATTGAGATAAGCCGAAAAAAGATAGGAAACCGGATCCATCACCACCTCCCTGTGGTTGTTACTGCCGCGCTCTCTTACCGAAAACCAGGGCGATTTTCAAACGAGTAACAGGCGACAACAGCTTACTGATTTGGCAACAAAAAATAATTACTTTTCACACGCGGTGGAAGCTGGCCCGAGAGTGCTATCCGGTCAGTTACATGGACGGGAATGATCCATGGCGATCTGCAATTCACGGCCACCGGCAATCTCGCCATGACTGATGCCACTGGTCAGCCACCAGCTGATAACCAGAAGCAGTCGTTCCGGATCATGGCGCAGACGCCCTTTCAGGGCACACTCCCAGATGATCAGACGGCGGATACCCAGTTGGTCCAGCTCGGCCAGATGACGGGCATCTCGCGCACGATTGCTGGCGATCTTGGCTTGCCAGAAGTCGGTTCTGCTCGATGGCAGCTTGAAGAGATGACAATCATGACCATGCCAGAAACAACCATTCACCTCGATCACCGCACGGTAGCGAGCCAGCCAGAGATCCGGCGTGCCCGGCAAGGCGGTATTGTGCAAGCGATAGCGAAACCCGGCATGATGCAACATGGCACGCACCCGCTTCTCGGGACGGGTATCCCGGTTACGAATACCGGCCATCATCTCGCTACGCTTTTGGGGCTTCACGATATCTGTCACAATGTCGCCTCGCTTGTGATGTCGCATTAAATACTGTATAAAAAACCAGTTCAATCACTGACTATTGATGATTATGCCTACAAATGGCTAAGAAATAAGTGAGTTATCTCTGTGAAAACCTTCTTGAAAAAATATGAAGATGCATTAAGCGCCCTGGCACATGAACATACCCCCACAGGAAGTGACCCACGAGCATTAATTCATCAATGGCTGCACGCCATTGCATCTGACACTGAACTGGCATGCCAATCAGCAAAAATCAACAAAGAAATCATCATCTCGGAACTCACCAAGCATGATTTGATTGCGAGCCCGTCCGAGCTGAAAACAACTCTGCATTCTCTTGTGGTAAGTCCACCATCAGATAAAAACGTTTTTACTTTTATAGATTTGTTTGCTGGTATTGGTGGTTTTAGAACAGCCCTGCAAAGCCTGGGGGGAGTTTGTACATTTAGCAGTGAATGGGATAAATCTGCACAGCAAACATATCTCAATAATTATGGCGAACTGCCATTTGGTGATATCACAGCTTTCACAAATGATAATATTAGTGACAAGCATTTGAATACACTAGTCCCTTCACATGATATTCTTGCTGCAGGTTTCCCCTGCCAACCGTTCAGTGGTGCAGGTGTATCAGCTAGAAATGCTGTCGGCAAAGAACATGGTTTCAAATGTGAAACTCAAGGCACTCTTTTCTTTGATGTGATGCGTATTGCATCAGTAAAAAAACCTAAAGTTCTCTTTCTGGAGAATGTTAGAAATATTACCAGACATGATAAAGGTCGAACCTTTGATGTAATCAAAAGGTCCGTAGAGGAAATCGGTTATACATTCAAATATGAACTAATCGATTCATCATCGCTAGTACCACAACGTAGAGTACGTTGCTACATGGTATGCACTCGCAATGATCTGAATATCGACTTCAAATTCCCTGAATTTGACGGTCAACCTCTACCACTCAGGTCTATTCTGGAGCCGACTCCAGACGCAAGATTCACTATTTCTGATGCTCTCTGGCAAGGACATATAAAAAGAACAGAGAGAAACCTTGATAGAGGAACAGGCTTTACAGCCTTTACAGCAAATCTGGATAAGCCATCAAACACACTGGTCGCAAGATATGGTAAAGATGGTAAAGAATGCCTAATTCCTCAGGAAGGTAAAAACCCGAGACTATTGACACCCAGAGAATGTGCAAGATTACAGGGATATCCTGAAAATTTTGTTATTCCTACAGCAAAAACTCCAGCCTACAAGCAATTTGGTAATTCAGTCGCGGTACCCGTTATCAGGAAGATTGCTGAAAATATAGTAGAGGCCATCATATGAGCTTTGAAGATTTTTGCAAAAAATCAATGCGTTATGATAAGCAAAGGGTTCAATGTCAAGAATCCTTTGTCATCAGCTTCAATAATGAGAAAGATGAATGCTTTACCATAAAACCTGAGACGCTGATTGCATTTCTTCAATTCATGTTGGAAAACTACAATCAGATTGAAAATGCTTGGGGCTCTGTCCCAAGCAAAAAAAACAGTTTAAATATATACGAAGAAAAATCATATCGCGCAATTTATGGAAAAGCTTCAGATATCGATGAGTTGAAAAGCATCAGTTCTATAGGTCGCAGCCAAACGAAAGCAATAACAAAAGTAATATCTAAATTCATAGCCTATCTATTAGATGAAGAGTACGTCGGCGTTGAATCAAACACTTTTTTTGTTGACTCATATTTAAAGTCGGCATTAGAAAAAGTCGCATCGGGATTCAAAGAATATGAAAATAAAAAATCGCCCTCTTCTTCTACCCCTCAACTAAAAGTGCTTTTCGAAAACTGGCTTGCGAAACAAAACCTTAGCACTAGCACTATAAAAAAATACTCGGAGCAGAGTATTGTTAAAGCTGATGAAGTAGTGTCATCTATTGATGAATCACTCCCCAGATTTTATTCGGTTTCAGATGTTGGCATTTGTGAAAAACTAATAAACACCTTACTTAAAAGCGATCTTTGGAAAGATTTAAACACTGCGGGAAATGGGATGTACTCCTCGGGAGTGAAAAAATACGAATTATTTCTCAATCAGTACTTCATAAATAAACCCATCTCCTGTCATAAACCATTTTTACTTTTTGCCGGTATTTCTGGCACAGGAAAAACCCGTTTTATTCGTGAGCAGGTCAAGGACTATCCAGGCCAGAAAAATTACTGCCTGGTACCTGTACGACCTGACTGGCACGAACCCTCTGACCTGCTGGGCTATATCTCCAGGATCAGTGGTAAAAAGGAGTATGTATCAACGCCGGTGCTGCATTTTATTACCCAAGCCTGGATTCATATTTACGAGCGTATTGGCAAAGTCAGAGCCGATGGCAAGATTGGTCTGAGCCAGGAACAACTGGACCATATTCCCCCCTTCTGGCTCTGCCTAGACGAGATGAACCTGGCTCCGGTTGAACAATATTTCGCCGACTATCTCTCGGTACTGGAGACCCGCCACTGGTATACCTCACCCGAACTGACTGCATTTAACGACAAAGAAGGGGTGGACTACAGCTATGTCTACCAGTGCGATCCCCTGCTCAAAGCAGATACGCTTAGCCAGCAACTGGATCAGAACGCGCGTACCGAACTTGCGGAAAAACTGGGACTGGACCTCGATGTTTCACTGCATCAGCAGATCTGGGCCAGCTTCTGCCAGCACGGTATCGCTATCCCCTTCAACCTGATGGTGGCCGGTACCGTCAATATGGACGAAACCACCCACGGCTTTTCCCGCAAGGTGATCGACAGGGCCCTCACCTTCGACTTTAACGAGTTCTTCCCCAACGATTTCGATGCCTACTTTGCACCGGCATTGCAGCCAAAACGGCTGGGTTATCCGACCTGGTCAGAGGGGCGCGCCATTACTGAAGTCTCCGCACTGGAAAAATACAGTAAAGAGAGCGTCGCCTTCCTGAAGGCAGTCAACGAGGTGCTGCAACTGAGCCCGTTCGAACTGGCCTATCGCGCCCTGAACGAGCTGATGCTGGCCCTGCTGGCCCATCGCCCCGCCAATACCGCAGAACTGGTCGCCATCTGGGATGACTTTATGATGTGCAAGGTCTTGCCGCGCATTGAGGGGGATAGCGACAAGTTGCGCAGCCATCAGACGGCTGATGGCGACCTGCTGACTGACCTGGAAAAGGTGTTGGCAGAACAATTTACCGAGCACTGGGAGGGGACACGCCCTGACCTGTTTAACTGCAAGGTGGCTGCCGCCGGTGAAGATTCCGCCCCCGCAGAACCGCCGCTCGTCCCCTGCCGCAGCAAGAAGAAACTCGCCTGGATGAAAGAGCGGTTAGCACGGCAGTGCTTTACCAGCTTCTGGCCGTAAGGGGGTTGTGATGGAGTGCCTGTTTACCCTGCTGAGCCGTGACTGGATTTTGCGGATCTATGCCAATGAGAAGACGGTCGGGGATCGTTATCAGCAGTTACAAGCTACCCGCGCCCATCATCAACAGGAGCGCGACAAATCGGGCCTGCCAGCGAGCCCGAGCAGATACGAACCGCCAGTTGTGCGCTTCTCGCAGCCCCTTTCCATCACTCTGGCTGAAGCTGATGGTTGCCCGCTGGAGCTGCCTGATGATCAGGCGCTCTCCGCTCTGGTACTGCCAACCCCCCTGTTGTTTGAGAACTGCTTTTACGAATTCGAATGGGAGTTTCTTCACGGCGTTAGCGAGGGAAGTGATGCGCCGCGGCTGGAGCATCATCTGCAGCGGATCTGCGAGTCGTTTCGCTTCAAAAGCAGGCATGGATCGCAGGAGCTGCTGGGGGGATTCAATACCGGCAACGATGTAGGCACACTTGCACTCCCCTTCTCTTATCAACCGAAATCGGCTGCAGGAAAAGCTGCTCGCATTCAGCTGACGCTCTGGTTCGAGGTCTATCCGGTCAAGCTGGATATCCGCCGGGATGTGCCGCTGATCCATCGGGTGCTGGATGAGCAGTACCCCTACTGGCGTTTTACCCTGAACAGCGCAACCAGTCAGCAAGGGGGCCGCAGCCAGCGCAAGGCCGAACCGTTCCCCCTGCTCTGGCTTGCCCATTTCGAAGCCCTGCACAAGGACCTTGAGCGGGGGATCCGCCAGATAATCAATGCACCCCACAGCAGGCTGCAAAGCAAGACCGAATATCTGCTGGCCGCCAGAATGAAGCGCCCGCCACGCCCGAAGCAGGCCGAACAGATCCGCCAGGATCTGGATAACGGTATCGAGCGCAGATACCGGGTGGAACGTAAACAACTGACCACGGATACCCCGGAAAACCGCTTTATCAAGTTTGTGCTGGAGCGCACCGGAAGGATGCTGCAACAGCTGACCCAACAGGGCGATCGCACCCTGCTGTCCAGAGCCTTTTTTGACCGCCTCAAGGCATGGAGCAAACCGCTGGATCAGGCGCTGGCTCACCCCCTGATGCAGGAGATAGGTCCGGCGGCAGTGTTACAACGCGAGTCTCTGGTACTGCAGCAAAAGAGCGGCTATAGCGCGGTTTACCGGGTCTGGCAGCAACTGCGCCTCTATCTCGATGCGTTGGGAAATGATGCCGTGGCCGGCGTGCGCAGCATGGATCAGCTCTACGAGCTCTGGTGCGTGCTCGAAGTACGCCGGATTATCCTGACGCTGGGATTTACCGAGGTGAAAACACCTGCCTTTAACTTCACCAGGGATGGTTGGGATACCCGGCTGGCCGAGGGGATGAAATACTGCTGGGAGTACCTTCGTGCAGCAGACGGTGTAAGGCTCAAGCTGGCCCATGAACCCAGATTTCACAAGACCAACAAGCCGGTTCACTCCCTGCTGGTTCCCCAGAAGCCGGACATTCTGATCGAAGCCACCACTGGCAGTGGCGACACTTTTATTTGGCTGTTTGATGCCAAGTACCGGGTCGATAATGGCACTCAAGATGATCCGAGAGACAGGGTGCCCGATGATGCCATCAACCAGATGCACCGTTATCGCGATGCCCTGCTCTATCAGCAACAGGATGACCCGATACCAAGCCGACCCACCTTTGGCGCTTTTGCGCTCTATCCGGGCTTTATGAGCCAGCAACCCGGAACGAAAAATCCCTATCAGGAGGAGCTCGACAGGATTGGTATCGGTGCCTTTGCCCTGTTGCCAGCAGAGGATCACAGCGGCTCTTGCTGGCTGCAATCCTTCCTTGAGCAAAAGCTGGGTAAATCGGGGGAAGAGTTTCGCTATCCTGCCATCCGCTCGGGCCACTTCTATCTGGAAGAGCCCAGCCGGATTGCCACCCTGGGGATGCAGCAGGTCCGCCACCATGATCTCACCCTGATCATTCCGACCGCACCGGAAAACAGCCGCTCGCCGAGTTACTTCGATGCATTTCGTGATGGCTCTGCCCGCTGGTATCACACCCCTGCAGAAACTATCGCCACTCGTTACGATGATCAGCTGATGAACGAAATCAGCTATCTGGCCGTAGCTACCCTTGCAGCAGATGGCAAGACACGGGAAGTCACACGGGTCTGGCCTGTGCTGACATGCCGGAAACTGCGAAGGGAACAACTGACCGAAGAGCAGACTGGTACACCGCTGGCCGAGGGGAATGTGAATCCTTACTGGTTGCTGGAGCTGGGGCCCTCTATTTCATTGCTCCACCCTCTGACACAGCTGAATGCGGCAAGTTTCAGAGCGGCCATGAAACTGACCAGACTGGCTGAGCTGCAAGGAGAACTGACCGGGTTTGCGGCACTGCCGGATTATTACGGGGAGTTATTGCGCACGCATCCAGCCTGAACACCTTACGGCTATCCCGGCCTGGCCATTGCTCTGCTGGCCAGACCGGGATTACAGCCTCGCATGACCATGAGTAAAAGTGCCGCGATCTGACCCCAAAACCCCGTCTAAATTATCCAGTTGCATAATAACCATGCGGCCTTGCGGTTGTTTAACGTGTCCTAACATCAGATAATGTTGCGGCCTTCAAACCGGATACCCGACCTTCGATGACTGAATACCTGCTTTTATTGATCGGCACAGTGCTGGTTAACAACTTCGTGCTGGTGAAATTCCTCGGCCTCTGCCCCTTTATGGGGGTCTCGGGCAAGCTGGAAACCGCTATCGGCATGGGGCTCGCCACCACCTTCGTGATGACCCTGGCCAGTGCCTGCTCCTATCTGGTGGAGCACTACATTCTGGTGCCGCTGGAGATCGCCTATCTGCGCACCCTCGCCTTTATTCTGGTGATCGCCGTGGTGGTGCAGTTTACCGAGATGGTGGTGCGCAAGAGCAGCCCGACCCTCTACCGCCTGCTGGGGATCTTCCTGCCCCTCATCACCACCAACTGCGCGGTGCTCGGGGTAGCGCTGCTGAGCATCAACGAGCGTCATGACTTCGTGCAGAGCGTGATCTACGGCTTTGGCGCCGCCACCGGCTTCTCGCTGGTGCTGATCCTGTTTGCCGCCATGCGCGAACGACTGGTCGCCGCCGATGTGCCCGCGCCGTTTCGCGGGGTCTCCATTGCCATGATCACTGCCGGTCTGATGTCTCTGGCCTTTATGGGCTTTACCGGCCTCATCAAGATATAACCATGATCCATATTCTTTTTGCCATTCTGGTGCTGACCCTGCTGGCGCTGGCGTTCGGGATTATCCTGGGCTTTGCCGCCGTCAAGTTTCATGTGGAAGCAGACCCCATCGTCGATCAGCTCGATGCCCTGCTGCCCCAGACCCAGTGTGGCCAGTGCGGCTATCCCGGCTGCAAACCCTACGCCGAGGCGGTTGCCAACGGCGATCAGATCAACAAGTGCGTACCCGGTGGCGAGGCCACCATGCGCAAGATTGCCGACCTGATGGGGGTCGAACCCCAGCCGCTGGGCGGCAGCGACGAAGCCGCAGCGCCGGTCAAGAAGGTCGCCTTTATCCACGAAGATCAGTGCATCGGCTGCACCAAGTGCATTCAGGCCTGCCCGGTGGACGCCATTGTCGGCGCCACCAAGGCGATGCATACCGTGATTGCCAGCGAGTGCACCGGTTGCGATCTCTGTGTCGATCCCTGCCCGACCGACTGCATCGAGATGATCCCGGTGCCCACCACGGTCGATAACTGGAAGTGGGATCTCAATAACGTGCATGTTCCGGGCAAGATTCCGGTCAAGTTGGTGGAGTAACCATGCAGTCTTTACTTGAACGCATCAAAGCCGGGAATATCTGGGACTTTCACGGTGGTATTCACCCCGCCGACAACAAACTGCAATCGAGCCAGAGCCCGGTCGAGCAGGCTGGTCTGCCGCCGCGCCTGATCATTCCGGTACGCCAGCACGCAGGCGCCGCCGGCGATCTGCTGGTGCAGGTGGGTGACAAGGTCAAGAAGGGTCAACCGCTGACCCGTTACGCCAGAGGGCGGGTGGTGCCGGTGCACGCCTCCACCTCGGGCACCATCACCGAGATTGCCAACCACACGGTCGCCCACCCTTCGGGGCTTGACGATCTCTGCGTCATCCTCACCCCCGATGGCGAGGATGAGTGGGGCGAGCTCGACGGCAAACCCGATTACTGGAATCTGGAGCGGGGCGAACTGCTCGAGCGCATCCAGCAGGCGGGCATTGCCGGTCTTGGCGGCGCCGTCTTCCCCACTCACAGCAAGCTCGATGGCCGCGGCCAGCTCACCGAGATCCTGATCGTCAACGGGCTGGAGTGCGAACCCTATATCACCACCGACGATCGGCTGATGCAGCAGTACGCCGACGAGATCATGGATGGCATCCGGGTGCTCAAGCACCTGCTCAAACCCAAGCTGACCCTGATCGGGGTGGAAGACAACAAGCCCGAGGCGATCACCGAGCTGACCCGTCACGCCACCGACGAAGATGTGCTGGTCAAGACGGTGCCGACCAAGTACCCCTCGGGCGGTGCCAAGCAAACCATTGAGCTGCTGACCGGCCGTCAGGTGCCCAAAGGCGGGCGCGCGGTCGATATCGGCATCATGGTGCTCAACGTCGCCACCGTGTTTGCCATCAAGCGCGCCATTATCGACGGCGAGCCGCTGATCGAGCGGATCGTCACCCTCACCGGCGACAGCTTCAAGAAGCCCGGCAACGCCTGGGTGCGCCTCGGTACGCCGGTGCGCTGGCTGCTGCAGCGTTTCGAGCTGCAACCGGAGGCGGATCAGCGGGTGATCATGGGGGGCCCCATGATGGGCTTTACCCTGCCCCACGCCATGGTGCCGGTGGTCAAGGCGACCAACTGCCTGCTGGCGCCGACGCAAGCCGAGCTGCCCGCCCCCGGCCCGGAACAGGCCTGCATCCGTTGCAGCGCCTGTGCCGATGCCTGCCCGGCCAGCCTGCTGCCGCAAGAGCTCTACTGGTACAGCAAGGCCAAGGAGTACGACAAGGCCGAGAAACTCAACCTGATGGACTGCATCGAGTGCGGTGCCTGCGCCTGGGTCTGTCCGAGCGAGATCCCGCTGGTGCAGTACTACAAGATCGCCAAGGATGACATTCGCGAAGCCCGTGCCGAGGCCGAAAAAGCCGAGCGCGCCAAGCAGCGTTTCGAAGCCAAGCAGGCCCGTTTCGAGCGGGAGAAAGCGGCCCGCGAAGCGCGCCACGCCGAAGCCGCCGCCCAGCGCCGGCAGGCGATGACTGCCGCTGGCGGGGAAGATCCCGTTGCCGCCGCGCTGGCCCGTATCAAGGCCAAGCAGGATGCGCCCATCACCGCTATTGCAGCCACCTCAGAGGGCGTGCCCGACAACAGCGCGGTGATCACTGCCCGCGAAGCGCGCAAACGGGAAGCGGAAGCGCGCCGCGCTGCCAAGCTGGCGGAGAGCGCAAACAGCGAAACAGCTGCTGCGCCGCAATCCGCCGAGGCGGTTGACCCATCCAGCGATCCCAAGAAAGCGGCCATCGCCGCGGCTCTTGCTCGTGCCAAGGCCAAGAAAGCGGCTCAGGCTGGCGATGCTCCTGCTACAGATAGCGCGGCCGAGAGCCAGCCTGCTGCAGACGCCGACCCGAAAAAGGCAGAGTCCGATCCGAAAAAAGCAGCCATTGCTGCCGCCATTGCCCGGGCCAAGGCCAAAAAGGCTGAGGCGAATGGCGAACCGGTAAGCGCAGATCACAGCGCGACAACCGACGCAGACATCCAAAGCGATGCGCCATCTGCGGCCAGCGAAGCGGTCGATCCCAAGAAGGCCGCGATCGCCGCGGCCATCGCTCGGGCCAAGGCCAAAAAGGCCGCCCAGCAGGGCGACAGCGCTGAGGGCGATCTGACTGCCACCGCAGGCACCCACGAAACGGCTGCAACCCAAAGCGATACGCCATCTGCGGCCAGCGAAGTGGTTGACCCCAAGAAAGCCGCTATCGCCGCGGCCATTGCCCGCGCCAAGGCCAAAAAGGCAGCCCAGCAGAGCGACAGCGCTGAGGACTCTCTGACTGCAACCGCAGGCACCAGCGAAACAGCTGCAACCCAAAGCGATGAGCCATCTGCGGCCAGCGAAGCGGTCGATCCCAAGAAAGCCGCTATCGCCGCAGCCATTGCCCGCGCCAAGGTCAAGAAGGCGGCCCAGCAGGCTGCGGAACCGGGTGAGCCAATGCAGGCAGCAGAAGGGGCTCGCGGTGAGCAAGCACTCGCCGAGCCGGTGAGCGAGGCCGTGGCCGAACCGGCCGTTGCCGAGGCGAGCGTTGACCCGAAGAAGGCAGCCATCGCCGCTGCCGTCGCCCGTGCCAAGGCGAAAAAACTGGCTGCCGACGCGGCCAGGGCCAGTGGGGCCACCCCGGATGAGGGATCATCATCCGACGCCGAGCCGCGCTGATGCTCGCTGGCCCATCGTTAAACAACGAGGTAATGCACTAATCCATGTTCAATATCGCGACTGCGCCGTTTGCCCATAACCGCAAACAGACCCGAACCCTGATGCTGCTGGTGATCCTGGCCTGTGTGCCGGGCTTGCTGGCCCAGACCTGGTTCTTCGGCTGGGGCTCCTTTATCCAGATCCTGATTGCGCTGGTGACCGCGCTGGTGAGTGAGGCGCTGGTGCTCAAGCTGCGGGGCCGCCCCGTCAAACCGGCCCTGATGGATGGCAGCGCCGCCCTCACCGCCGTGCTGATCGGTCTATCCCTGCCGCCGCTGCTGCCGTGGTGGATGATGGTAGTGGGCACTGCCTTCGCCATCATCATCGCCAAACAGCTCTACGGCGGGCTGGGTCAGAACCTGTTCAACCCGGCCATGGTGGCCTACGTGCTGCTGCTGGTCTCCTTCCCGGTGCAGATGACCAGCTGGCTGCCGCCGGAGAGCGTACGCGCCTACAGCCTCGGCTTTGGCGATGCGGCCTCGGTCATCTTCACCGGCTTTAGCCTCGACGGCTACAGCATGGCCCAGCTCAAGCAGGGGGTGGATGGGCTGACCATGGCGACCCCGCTCGATACCCTGAAAACCGGCCTGACTCAGGGGCTCACCACCGGCGAGATCCTGAGCGGCCCGCTGTTCGAGGGTTGGGGCGGCATCGGCTGGAGCTGGGTCAACCTCGGCTATCTGCTGGGCGGCCTCTTCCTGCTACAACAGAAGGTGATCAACTGGCGCATCCCGACCGCCATTCTGGGCTCCCTGCTGGCGGCGGCGACCCTCGGCTACCTGATGAGCCCGGATGCGACCGCTACGCCGATGTTCCACCTCTTTAGCGGCGCCACCATGCTGGGGGCCTTCTTTATCGCCACCGATCCGGTCAGCGCCTGCACCACCCCGCGCGGCCGCCTGGTCTATGGCGTGCTGATCGGGGTGCTGGTCTACATCATTCGCCGCTTTGGCGGCTATCCGGATGCGTTCGCCTTCGCCGTGCTGCTGGCCAACCTTTGCGTACCCTTTATCGACAGCCTGACTCGCCCGAAAGTGTATGGAGCCCGTCGCCAATGATGTTTCTGCCCTCTTTCCCCATCACAGCTGACGGAGCCCGGACATGTTAAAGAGCATGCGCAAGAATGGCCTGATCCTGGCCATGTTCGCGCTGGGCTGCACCGCTCTGGTGGTGCTGACCAACGAGTTGACCAAGGACAAGATCGCCCACCAGCAGCAGCTGGAGAAGTTGCAGACGCTGGAGGCGCTGCTGCCTGCCGGCAGCTATGACAACGATCTGGTGACCAGCTGCAAGCTGGTGACCAGCAGGAAGTATCTGGGCAGCGATCAGCCACAAGCCCTCTATACCGCCAGCAAGAATGGCGTGGTGACCGGCTATGCACTGGAGGCGATCGCGCCGGACGGCTACAGCGGTGCCATCCGTATCGTGGCGGGCTTTGATGCCAAGGGCACCGTCAGCGCGGTGCGAGTGCTCGCTCACAAAGAGACCCCCGGCCTTGGTGACAAGATCGAGCTGAAAAAATCAAACTGGATCAACAGCTTTACCGGAAAATCCCTGACCGCCGACAATGAATCTGAGTGGGCAGTGAAGAAGGATGGCGGCGAGTTCGATGCCTTTACCGGTGCCACCATCACCCCCCGTGCTGTGGTCAAGGCGGTGAAAAACCTGCTGAAACTGCAGCACGAGCACCCGGAACTGCTCAGCAACGCCCCGGCTTGTCCGGCCGCACAATAAACCGGAGTCGACCCCGTCATGACACAGATGGAACAGATTGAAACGGGCACCGCCCCGATCGCCGAGCTGGAAAGCCGCAAGGGCGAGCTCAAGGAGCTGATGGTACAGGGGCTGTGGAAGAACAACCCCTCGCTGGTACAGGTGCTGGGCCTGTGCCCTACCCTCGCCGTCTCCTCCACCTTTACCAATGCGCTGGGGCTCGGCCTTGCCACCATGGCGGTGCTGGTCTGCTCCAACCTCGCCATCTCGCTGGTGCGCAACTGGGTGCCGAAGGATATCCGCATCCCGGTCTACGTAATGATCATCGCCTCGCTGGTGACCAGCGTGCAGCTGCTGATGAACGCCTACACCTATGGCCTCTATCAGGCGCTCGGCATCTTTATCGCCCTCATCGTCACCAACTGCATCATCATCGGCCGCGCCGAGGCCTATGCCTCCAAGAACCCGCCGCTGCTGGCGGCCCTCGACGGCCTGATGATGGGGTTGGGTTTTACTCTGGTGCTGCTGGTGCTTGGCACCATGCGCGAAATCATCGGCATGGGCACCCTGTTTGATGGCGCCGATCTGCTGCTGGGCGAGTGGGCAAAATCCCTGCGCATCGAGCTGTTCCACGCCGATGCCAGCCTGCTGCTGGCCATTCTGCCGCCGGGCGGCTTTATCGGACTGGGGCTGCTGATCGCCGCCAAGAACGCCATCAACGAGTGGCGTGACCGCAAGCAGGCGACCACAGTGGCTCACTGCAATGTGCCCCCCGTCCGTGCCCGGGCGACCCAGCTATGACACCACGCGAGGCTGCATGAACAACCAGAAACGCAGAGAGATACTGGAGCGACTGCGGGAGCACAATCCCCACCCCACCACCGAGCTCAACTTCAATTCGCCGTTCGAGCTCTTGATCGCCGTGCTGCTCTCGGCGCAGGCGACCGATGTCAGCGTCAACAAGGCGACCGACAAGCTCTATCCGGTGGCCAACACCCCGCAGGCAATGCTGGATCTCGGGGTGGAGGGGCTCAAGGAGTACATCAAGACCATTGGCCTCTTCAACACCAAGGCCGAGAACGTCATCAAGACCTGCGCCATCCTGCTGGAGCGCCATGGCGGCGAGGTGCCGGAGAATCGCGAAGCGCTGGAAGCCCTGCCGGGTGTCGGCCGCAAGACCGCCAACGTGGTACTCAACACCGCCTTTGGCTGGCCCACCATCGCCGTCGATACCCATATCTTCCGGGTATCCAACCGCACCGGTTTTGCGGTGGGCAAGAACGTGGATCAGGTGGAGGAGAAGCTGCTTAAAGTGGTGCCCGCCGAGTTCAAGCTGGATGTCCACCACTGGCTCATCCTGCACGGGCGTTACACCTGTCTGGCTCGCAAGCCCCGCTGTGGTTCCTGTATCATCGAGGACTTGTGCGAGTACAAAGAGAAGGTCTATCCCGAGAGCTGATAGCTTCACAACCGAGATTGAAAGCAGTACACATCACCAACCCGGAGAACTGAGCAATGAGAATTCTGCATACCATGCTGCGTGTCGGCGATCTGCAACGCTCCATCGACTTCTACACCCGCGTCCTTGGCATGAAGCTGCTGCGCAAGAGCGAGAACAGCGAGTACAAGTACACCCTGGCCTTCGTCGGCTACGGTGACGAGAAAGATGAAGCGGTGATCGAGCTGACCTACAACTGGGGGGTGAGCGAGTACGAACTGGGCTCCGCCTACGGCCACATCGCGCTGGAAGCGGACGACATCTACGCCACCTGTGAAGCGCTGCGCGCCGCCGGTGCCAAGATCACCCGCGAGCCGGGTCCGGTCAAAGGCGGCACCACCGTCATCGCCTTCGTCGAAGATCCGGACGGTTACAAGATTGAACTGATTGCCAAGAAAGATGCCGGCACCGGCCTTGGCGACAGCTTCTAAGCGGCCCGGGTAAAAACGCCCGATGGCAGGATAAAAAAAGAGCGCGCTGGCGCTCTTTTTTTATACTTGTCTGCTTGGGCTGCCGGGCTAAATCTCGCCGTTGCGCCCCATGCTGATGACCACCCGCCGGTTCTTGGCACGCCCCTGCTCGGTTTCGTTGGAGGCAACGTGCTGCTTCTCGCCATGCCCCTCCACCGAGATCTTGCCGGGATCGAGCCCCAGATCGACGAACACCTTCTTGATGGCATCGGCCCGCTTTTCCGAGAGTTTCTGGTTGGTCCAGCGCCCGCCGTAGCTGTCGCTGTAGGCGTCGATCACCACCACATCGATACTCTTGTCCGCCTTGATATATTCGCCGATCATCGCCAGCCGTCGTTTCGATGAGATGGAGAGCTGATCGCTGTTCTTGTCGTAGGTGAGCACGCTAAAGGCGATATCGTTGAAGCTGTAGGGCAGCAGCCCGCTCTGACAGTCAAGGAACGCCTGATATTTGACCCGGAAGTTGACCGACGAGAGCGACACTCGCACCGGCCGGTTCTGGCGATACCAGTCCCGGTACTGGAAAGTGGGCATGTTGCCCCCCTCCAGCTCGTCGAGCATGGTCCAGGCGGTCTGTCCCTCAACCAGTCCATCAAACTGCTGATAGAAGTGGAGCTGGCTCACTTCCCGCCCCGCAATACCGGGGCGCCAGACCGGCGGCATGATGCCAAGGCTCACCGTCTCGGTTCTGGCCTGTGGCCGTTTGCCCTTGAGCTCGAAATCGAGATTGATCTTGCGCCCGGCGCGACTGACAAAGGCCCCCGTGCCCCAGTTCGGGATCGGGTGCTCGAGGCGGCACTCAATCTGGGTGTCCGAGGTCAAACGCCAGACGGATTGATCCAGACCGGCACCGAATTCGGTCACCCCAGCCTGTACCTGCATACTCACCGATATGCTGATCAACCCCAACTTCCAAGCGTCCAACGGCTTGTCCTCCACACGATCTCATATGGAGTATCGGCCGCGGACAGGCAACCTTTAGCGGCAAAACTGCAAAGGGCTGCCGCTGGCGGCAACCCCTTGCCTCTGTTGGAAAAAATCGGGATTGCAGCGGCAATCACAGCATCTGATGCGCGCCAACGGCAGCGGATCTCGCTACAGTAGAGCCAGAGTGACAGGATGTCGCCGTGCAGGAGCAAGACGCATGTTTAGACCCTTCCCGACCTTGTGGCCCGTTATGCTGGCCATGCTCGGCAACGCCGCCCAGAGCGCAACCCAGGATGAAGAGTGGGCGCAGCAGCGGGCCAATGCCGTGCTCTCCCTGATGAGCTTTACCGTGGTGCCGGATATCACCGCCAGCGATCTCTCCCTCGGCAGCGGCAGTGGCCAGTCGGCCGCCCTCAGCATGGCGCAGCTTGGCGGTGGCGCCACCCTGAGCGAATCGTTCCCTATCTATCTGGAAGGAGCCCTCGGCTTTAGCCGCTACGATCCCCAGTTCGTGATGAGTAACGGCAGCGAGAGCCGCACCATCCCCACCCGCTGGAACAGCGCCACCGCCTCGGGCGGCGTTGGCTGGGATATCTCCCTGCACAGGGATAAACAGGGCGGCCACTGGGTGCTGCGTCCCATCGCCAATGTCTCGCTGGGCACCATGGCCAGCGATATTCGCATCGGCAACTGGCTGCTCGATCGTACCAGGGGCTACTCCCTCGACTTTCTCGAAAACGGTCAGCTCAATATGTACGGGCTGGGTGGCTC
Source organism: Aeromonas sp. FDAARGOS 1410 (assembly GCF_019048745.1). Taxonomy (NCBI): domain Bacteria; kingdom Pseudomonadati; phylum Pseudomonadota; class Gammaproteobacteria; order Aeromonadales; family Aeromonadaceae; genus Aeromonas; species Aeromonas sp. FDAARGOS 1410. The sequence continues at coordinate 3,357,392 of NZ_CP077401.1, forward strand.
GCTGATGGTCGACTACGAGCTCTTCTCCAAAACTCAGGATATCGATGCCGAGCTGCGCTACTCCTACCAGCACCTGCAGAGCTTCGGCAATACCTCGGAGAGTGTGCGTGGCAGCGCCGAGGCGGAGAACCTCGGCCTCTATCTGCGCCGCCGGGCGCCGATGTTTGACTGGACCCTGCTCGATCGCCCGCTGCGCTATGTGATGGAGGGCGCCCGCACCGAATACCTCGGCGAACAGCGTGGCTTGCTCGGCTTCAATGCCCTCAACTCGCTGGGGCTCGGCCTTGAGATCGACAGCAGCAAGTACGACATCATCGTCAGCCGCACCCGGCTGGTCGCCCGCTATATGTTCAGCAACAACACCCGCGGCTATTCGGTCGGCTTGGCCATGAGTTTCTGAGCTGAGCGGGATATGCGCGGGACAACAGAGAGATCGGGCAGCCTTTGCTGGGCGGGTTCCCGGCCATATGTACCGACAGTTGCGCTATTTGGTATGTGGTAACCGCCCGGATAACGCCGAATTAATAAAGTAAAGTATTTATTAATTCAGCGCTATTCAGCCTGCAAGGGAGCGACCCAAGGAACAAAGCGGCCTTCATCCGCTCGAAAGGGCTGACAAACCGCCTCATCCGATCTGATGACAAAAGGTGATCGGGCCACAAAATGCCCCTTTTCACTCTCTCTGTTAACGCCAATAAAAACGCCAGCCTTGCGGCTGGCGTTCTCATTGAGGTTAGAGCGACTTATTTCAGATCGAAACGGTCGTTGTTCATCACCTTGACCCAGGCCTTGACGAAGTCGCGGACGAACTTCTCCTTGCCGTCTTGCTGGGCATAGACCTCGGCGTAGGCGCGCAACACCGAGTTGGAGCCAAACACCAGATCAACCCGGGTGGCGGTCCACTTCACCGCGCCGCTCTGGCGATCCACGATCTGGTAGCTGTTGCGGCCAGTCGGCTGCCAGCTATAGGCCATATCGGTCAGGTTGACGAAGAAGTCGTTGCTAAGCACCCCGACCCGGTCGGTAAAGACGCCGTGGGCCGAGCCGCCGTGGTTGGTGCCAAGCACCCGCAACCCACCGACCAGCACCGTCATCTCGCGGGCGGTGAGGCCCAGCAGCTGGGCACGGTCGAGCAGCATCTCCTCCGGCTGCACCTTGTAGTGCCCCTTCTGCCAGTTGCGGAAACCATCGTGCACTGGCTCGAGGAAGGCGAACGACTCGGTATCGGTCTGCTCGGCGCTGGCATCGCCACGGCCCGGCGCAAAGGGGACGACGATATCAACGCCGGCCAGCTTGGCCGCCTGCTCTACCGCTGCGCTACCGCCCAGCACAATCAGGTCGGCGATGCTGACCGGCTTGCTCAGGGTGGCCTGCAGGGCGATCAGGGCATTGAGCACCTTCTCGAGGCGAGCCGGTTCGTTGCCTTCCCACGCTTTCATCGGCGCGAGGCGAATGCGGGCACCGTTGGCCCCGCCGCGATAATCGGAGCCGCGGAAGGTGCGGGCACTGTCCCACGCAGTAGCGATCAAATCGGCTGGCGCCACGCCGCAGGCCAGCAGTTTGGCCTTGAGCTCGCTCACCTCCTTGTCGGAGAGCTGGTAATTCACCGCCGGTACCGGATCCTGCCACACCATGACTTCGCCCGGCACTTCCGGCCCCAGATAGCGGCTGCGCGGCCCCATGTCGCGGTGAGTCAGCTTGAACCAGGCGCGGGCAAAGGCGTCGGAGAAGAGCGCTTGATCCGCGGCAAAGCGCTCGGAGATCTCCCGATAGACGGGGTCAAAACGTAGCGCCATGTCCGCATCGGTCATGATGGGATTGCAGCGGATGGAGGGGTCTTCCACGTCCACCGGGCGATCTTCCTCCTTGATGGCGACGGGCTCCCACTGCCAGGCACCGGCCGGGCTCTTCTTGAGCCACCAGTCGTGGCCCAGCAGCATCTTGAAGTAGCCGTTGTCCCAGCGGGTCGGGTTGCTGGTCCAGGCCCCTTCAAGACCGCTGGTCACCGTGTCACGGCCGATACCGCGGCTCTCGTGGTTAATCCAGCCCAGCCCCTGCTCGTGCACATCGGCCCCTTCGGGAGCTGGCCCCAGTTTGGCCGCGCTGCCGTTGCCGTGGGCCTTGCCGACGGTGTGACCACCGGCGGTGAGGGCGACGGTCTCTTCGTCATTCATCCCCATGCGGGCAAAGGTAACGCGCATGTCGTGGGCGGTTTTCAGGGGATCCGGGTTGCCATCCACCCCTTCCGGGTTGACGTAAATCAGCCCCATCATCACCGCAGCCAGCGGGTTCTCCAGATCCCGTTCGCCGCTGTAACGGCTCCCTTCGCTACCGCTCGGCGCCAGCCACTCCTTCTCGGAGCCCCAATAGACATCTTTTTCCGGATGCCAGATGTCCTCGCGGCCACCGGCAAAGCCGAAGGTCTTGAGCCCCATGGATTCATAGGCGACGTTGCCCGCCAGGATCATCAGGTCAGCCCAGGAGATCTTGTTGCCGTACTTCTGTTTGATCGGCCACAGCAGACGGCGGGCCTTGTCGAGGTTGCCGTTGTCGGGCCAGCTGTTGAGGGGGGCGAAGCGCTGGTTGCCGGTGTTGGCACCGCCGCGACCGTCGGTTGCGCGATAGCTGCCGGCGGAGTGCCAGGCCATGCGGATCATCAGGCCGCCGTAGTGGCCCCAGTCGGCCGGCCACCAGGGCTGGCTGTCAGTCATCAGGGCATGGAGATCGGCCTTGAGGGCATCGTAATCGAGGCTGTTGAAGGCGTCGGCATAATCGAAAGTCTCATCCATCGGATTGGTCTTGCTGTCATGCTGATGCAGGATGTCGAGGTTAAGGGCATTGGGCCACCAGACTTGATGCTCCTGGCTGGCAGAGGTATTGGCACCGTGGGCAAAGGGGCACTGACCGGCCCCGCTAGCGTGTTTGTCCATCTTCAGATCCTCATTGTGGTCATAATGACGGCGAAACCCTTCGCTTCGCAGTTGAGACTAGCCTACCCCCCACCACCCACTTAAAAAACCGAATAAAAAAGTTCAATTCAATCTGGTTTTACGATTGAACTATCTCGTGTCTGGAGAAAAAGGGAGCTATAGAGCATAGCTCGAGAGCAAAAACCAACCTGATGTGTTTCTTAACCATCATGTCGCCTCTTTACATGAAGCACGAAAGACAGGCAAACCATCTGACAGGCTTGGGGAAATGGTCACAGATATGACACGACGAAATTGACAAAAACGGAGTAATTCGGAACTCTCTTACCCCGTGGTCACCCCCACATTCAATAAGCAGTGGACGCAACTTAATCAACGAACGTTCGGCGGGAAAGGCTCTCACCCAGCATGCCTTCACAGACATTCAACAAGCCACCCGACCTTTACGTCATCACGATGCAACAGGGATAGAGATTTTTGCCATGGCCAAGTTTTTGAATACCAGTGCAACCAACTACTTTCTTGAAGAACTTATCAAGGATGCCAAAGAGCGGCTGATCCTGATAAGTCCTTTCCTCAAACTCAACGACAGGATCAAAGAGCTGCTGACCGACAAGAATCGGCTCAAGATCGATGTACGAATTGTCTATGGCAAGAGTGAGCTACAACCGGAAGAGATCAGCTGGCTCAAGGAGCTCACCTATATCCGCACCAGCTTTTGTAAAAACCTCCACGCCAAGTGCTATCTCAATGAGGAGATGTGCATTATCACCAGCTTGAATCTCTACGAATTCAGTCAGGTCAATAACAACGAAATGGGGGTATTGATCCAGCGCTCGGAGGATCACGATCTTTACCGTGATGCCTACGACGAGGCCCAACGGATTATCCGGGTTAGCGACGAAATCCGCATATCCCTGGAGCGGGTGATTAATGAAGCTGACTCCCAACAACCTTCCGCCAGCGAAGGTGAATCTGTCACTGAAAAACTCACCTCATCCAAACTGGCGCAAAAATGGGGGATCAAAACCCATGAACTATTGGAAAAGATGGTGTCTCACGGCTTGCTTGAACTGCGCGACAGCAAGCATTACCTGACAGCCAAGGGTAAAGAAGAAGGCGGTGAATTTAGAATGAGCCCCAAATTTGGCCCCTATTTCCTCTGGCCAGAGACGATGAACCCCTTCTAATCCATTGACTGGATAAATGTGAAATGGACTTCACACCTGTGATTGCGGTTCTGCTGGGCCAGCTCTGGTATCTGCTGCCCCTGCTGCTGATTGCCACCCTGATCAAAACGCCCTGGTTCAAGGGGATGATCGGGGAGGCATTTATCAATCTCTGTATCCGGCTGTTTCTCGACCAGCGGGAGTACCATCTGCTCAAGAACGTGACGCTGCCAACCCCGCAGGGCACTACCCAGATCGATCATGTGATCGTCTCACGCTTCGGGCTGTTTGTCATCGAAACCAAGAACATCAAGGGGTGGATATTTGGCAATCCAGCCCACAAGAGCTGGCCCCAGCAGCTCTATCGCCGCAGACATACCTTTCAAAATCCGCTGCGCCAAAACTATCTGCACCTGATGACGCTCAAATCCTTGCTGGGTCTTGCTGATCATCAACTCCATTCGATTATCTACTTTATTGGCGACTGCACCTTTAACCCCCCCATGCCGGATAACATGATAAACCGCGGGTTTATTCGCTATATCAAGAATAAAACCACACAGGTGTTGACCCCTGCCGAAGTCGCACGGGAGATCGACACCATCCAGCGTGGACGACTGGCTACCAATTCGATCCCACACAAAAAATTAACATGTATAACCACTGTCAAAAACACATCCAAAAAAAATATATTCAGTTCTTATTAAAACACATTCTACAAACTAGCTAAGGAAACAATAATATGAAATATTCACTACCAGAGAACCATGGAATATCCGAAGATTTGATTTCAAAATTAATACCAAAAGATCCCAGCGGCGATATTTGCATTACAGACATACAGTTTCTAGCATTACAACATGGTGTTGCTCGTGGAGAAAGTGCATTTATTATATCTCCAACATCGACTGGCAAGACAAATATTGCCTTCTGGGCTATATCCAATAGTATAGATAAAAAATGTCCAGCAGTATATCTAGTGACTCATCGTGCTCTTGCGGAGCAAAAGTTTCAAGAAATTAAAGCGTTTGTCACAGATTGTTATGGGGAACACCTTCCATTATCCGTGGTTTTGGCTACGGGAGATCATATAATAGACTCCGAAAATCTACCAACTAATGCGCCCCTAAATGCAGATATTTTGATTGCTACGTATGAGAAATATTTATCAATAATATCCTCATCAAAAATACCAAAAAACATTTCATCTACAACTGTAATTTGTGATGAAATTCAGTTGCTAGGAGATAATAACAGAGGGGCAAACGTTGAATTACTTTTAACTTTATTGAGGTCTGTAGGCTGGCGCCAATTCATCGGTCTATCTGCTGTTATAGAGGAGCGTGATGCACAAGATATTTCCAACTGGTTAGATATATCACTTGTGACTGAAAAAAATAGAGAAAAACACTTAAACTATGAATGCTGGTCTAATACAGGAATAACGATATTAAATACTAAAACTCCTGAGTATATCAATGAGAAAAAGATACCTAGGCATCTTGATGTAACAGAACCATTAACAATTATTAATCATTTAGTCGAAGATGATGGTGACAACAAACCGATAATTGTTTTTTGCATGAAAAAACAAGATACATCGATGCTGGCCTCAAGTTATGTAGAACGATATAAAAACCCCGACACTATCAGCAACAAATTTGAATTGTTACCTGATACCGCAGCCGCAAAAAAATTATCAGCCTGTTTAGATAACCGAGTCGCCTTTCATAATGCAGACCTAACAGATGATGAACGATTAATTGTTGAGAGAAACCTTAAAGAAGGACTTATAGATGTTATCTTTGCAACATCGACTCTTGCATCAGGTGTAAACTTTCCAATTGGGACCACACTATTTTATTCATGGAAAAGATGGGATAAAAATGTCAGAGATAGAATCGCAATATCACCATCTGAGTTCCATAATATGGCTGGTCGTTCAGGGAGAATGGGTACCGAGCATAAATCAGGACGAGTTGTCTTCTTTGCAGCTAACCGAGCTGAACTGATTGAGTCAAAACAGTATCTTCAACTAAATAAAATTCCTCCAATTTCCCCTCAGATTAGTCCATCACAGTTCAAACAAATTGTGCTCAAACTTGTTTCGTCTGGCTTGTGCAAAAATAGAAAAGAAATAATTGATACCATCTGTTCTACATTTAGTGGGAAAAGAGAAGAAGATCGGAATTTGCGGTCATATAAGACATGGAGCGAGAAAATTCATATTGCAATAGATTATTTATGTGATGAAGGCTTATTGACTGAAAAAAATAGAGAATACCTATCACCCTCAGAGATTGGCTCCGCTGTTAGTTTTAGTGGTTTGCTCCCAGACACTGGAGTTTATTTATTATCATTTATAAGAAACAACATAAATGAGATTCATCAAAAACTACCAAGCATTAATAAAGAAGGAGCACTAGACAAACTCGCATTGCAAGTTTTTTACTATTGCTTTTCATCTCCTGAATTTTTCGAAATGCCAACGTCTTTACCAACTAGATTTTTACCGTATCAATTAGATAGCACTCAATTATGTACTACATCTTCATTAAGAAACGAATTAAATAATAACTCAGTGAATCATATAGCTGCTAATGCATCCTTTTTAGCTATTAAGTGGATAGAAGGCGAGTCCATAACAAAAATAGAGAAAATTGTAGATGGTATTAGCGCTGGTGTATTTAGAGATCTAATAAATAACTTAAATTGGGTTTTAAATGGTTTGTCAGCAATTCTATCTTCCATATCTGATAGCAAAACAATAAGCTCCCATTCCATTTTAAAACATATAAATGAACAAGACCTAGCAATGATAAAACAACTCCCTAGGGTTATAACCAGATTAACATTTAGACTATATGAGGGACTACCCGATCAAGCTCTTTGGTTAAAAAGCATTGAAGATGTAAGTGATCAGTTCACACTAAATCGTCATGAAATATCATATTTAATTGAGCATAATCTTATAACCCCAGAGAGAGTTAGTGATGGTTCAAGGGATGCAGATAACATCAGACTCCATGCATTTAGTAAAGTTAAGAATAAACATCAAAAAGCCAATTGGCTGCGAGACACGTGCAAAGAGTGGAAGAGTTTACAACGAAAAAAAGCGACTTCTCGACACATAAAAAAATCAATTCAATTAGGTTTGGGAGAAGACTTTAAAAATTATTACACATCTCTAGGAACCGAATTTGAAGATGCATTTGAAACCCTTCTTAAAAAAGTTAAAATAAAAACAGAAAAGTTAGATACACGCGGAAAATTTGGAGCCCCTGACTTTTTAATCATAATTGATAATTTACAGCCTATCGTTATCGAATTAAAAACAAAAAAAGGCAGCGGTTTGGTTGATTACAATAATGCCACTGAGGTATTAGCAGCTTCAGAGGTTTATAACTTCAAAAACAATCCTTGCGTTACATTATGCCACCCTGGGGTCGATCCTAGCATTCCAAATTTAATTATAACTTGTGGCAGGTTATGTATCGTTGAAAGCAATGATTTTGGTGAAGCGTTACTAAGAGTAGCCTCTAATAATCTTTCCTTAGAATCTTTTTGGAAATGGTTAACAACACCAGGACAAGCACTAACACGGGATCTCCCTACATATTAAATTGATGACAAAAATCAAGGGCGGCCAATTGGCCGCCCTTGTTGTGTTTCTTAGCGAATGGTCGCCATCTGCCGCACGCAGCGCTGCTCCCTGTCATCCACCCGCTTGGCAAACCAGGCGGTGGTGAGGTTACGGGTGATCTTGGGGCTTTTCAGCTGAATACCCGGCAGGATGGCGCGGGGCAACCGCTTGCCCGCTTTCTGGTCTGCCAGCGTAAACACGCGATGATAGAGGTCGCTCTGGCCAAATTCGGCGGTATCGCCAAGTTTGAGGCTCTGATGGATAGCCTGCTGACTCATGTTGATCCGGCTGGCGATGGTATAGACCGCGAGTTCCGTCTTGCCCGGCAGGTCGGAGTCATAGCGGATCAGATCGCCATCCAGAGCCAGCGTGGTACCGCTCAAACGGCTGACGGCGGCCTGAAAAGCGGCGTTGCGACTGGCATACCAGCCGGCGTTGAAGTCGGCGAAACGGTAGAGGGTATCGGGGTACTCCGCCTCATAGCCGAAGATATGTTTGGTACCAAACCAGATACCGCCGCGGCGGGTAAAGACTTCGTGGCGGATGGACTCCTTGACCGGATAGGGGTAACCACGGGTATTGGCCTCGGCAAAGGCGATGCTCACCTGCATCGGGCCGCCGGTGTGCACCGGGTTCATGTTGCCAAACAGGGTCTTGCCCATCGGCAGCATGCTGATCATGTCCTCGAAAATTTCGCTCATCTCCCGCTCGGTGCGAAGCGCATCGATGCGCTCGGCATAGCTCTTGCCGGTCGGCGAGTTGATGGAGAGCGCGGCACGCACCATAAACTCGGGGATCAGCAGCTTGGCCGCCCGCGAGTTGATCTCCTTCCAGGCGATCTTGCCAAGGCCCGGCACCACGGGGTCGGCCTGATAGGTCGCCTCCTGCTCTGCCACCGCCAGCACGGTACAGACGTTGTGATCGTTGACTGTCACCCCCTGGGTAGTGAGCGCCGTCACCACATCGTTGGCCCACCCCTGCTTGTCAACCACATGGCGAGGCAGAAACCTCACGATGCGGCTCTTCATATCCGCCGGCTTGCGCGGCTGCATGGCTGGCGGGGTCACCTTTTTGGCGGGCACTGTCGCGCCCGTTGTGTCGCTCGGTGCAGGGGCAGAAGCGGGATCGCTGGCACAGCCGGCCAGCAGCAAGGGGATCAGCAGCGCCAGCGTGCGCATGGCGGGGGAAACAGAAAAGAGAGAGAGCGTCATCGGATATCCGGTACTGAGGCTGGAGGCAAACCCGCCAGGCGGCGGGCGCACACATGATGGCCCATTGTAGAGAATTGATCCACAAGGCTAAAGTCCCATCGCCTACCCCCTCTTCCTGACCAGACAGGGGTTGCCGCAACAGGAGCGCCCCCAGATATACCCCGACAACAGGTATGACCCGACAACAGCTATGGGCTTTTATCGAGAGTTGTTTACATTTAGAATGCCGCCGCCAGGATGCTCACGGTATGGACCCTATGGATACGCTCGCCCATCTCTTTGCTTACGTGCAGCAGTGGCTGCTCACTCCGATCTGGCACTGCCTGACCGGACTGCTTGATTTCAACGGGCGGCTTGGGCTCCCCTTCCTGCTGATATCCGGCCTCATTGCCTACCTCCTCTACCGTGTGCGCCGGCGCCAGCAAGGCCCGGCAGCGGGCAGTTTCGCCGGTTTTCTCGGCGGCCGGGCCATCTGGCTGCATCCCTCCGCCCTGCTCGATTATCAGTACTATCTGGTGCGCGCCCTGCTCCATGTGGCCCTGATCGTGCCGATCCTGACTCTGCTCAACCCCTGGCTTTTGCAGGCAACGGATATTACCTCCGCGCTTACCCGCCAGTGGGGGGAGCGTCCCCGTCTGGCCGAGGCTAGCTGGCTGATGATGCTTTATGGCCTCGGGGTATTTCTGGTCAGCGATTTCGTCCACTACTGGCTGCACCGTGTCTTTCACAGCCGCTGGCTGTGGGAGTTTCACAAGGTGCACCACAGCGCCACCGTGCTGGTGCCGCCGACCGCCAGCCGTATTCATCTGGTGGAAAAGCTCGCTGAAATCCTGCTCAAGGGGAGCGCGCTCGCCCTCTACTCCGGTGCCTTCTACTGGCTGTGCGGAGGAATCGTGCGCCCCTACACCCTGTTTGGGGTGGGCTATCTGGTGTTGATCTTCAACTCGCTGGCCGCCAATTTGCGCCATAGCCATATCTGGCTGTCGTTTGGCCCGCGGCTGGAGCATATCTTCAACAGCCCGGCCCAGCATCAGATCCACCACAGCCGGGATCCCCGCCACTTCAACCACAACTTCGGTATCAATCTGTCGCTGTGGGATTGGTGGTTCGGTACTCTTTACGTCACCAACCACCAGCCAGAGCCCCTCACCTTCGGGGTCGGCCCGAAAGACAATGTGCGCTACAGCCGCCTGAGCGCGCTGATCCTGCGCCCCTTTCTGGTCACGGCCCGCAAGCTGTGGCATGCCCTGCCCCGTCCACGCAGTCGCAAGCCGCAGCCTGATTTACGGTAGTTACGCTCTGCGCACCATAAGTCCGCGCCTCGCAGCACCCAACCCGTCGTGATAAAAAAGCCCCCGCCATTGCTGGCGGGGGCTTGTCATCTATGCAGAGCGAGTCTAGCTCGCTCGCAGAGTGTTAGCGGTTGTTCACCCGCTCGTGCAGCTCCTGCACCGAGTTGACGCTGGCAGTGGCATCAACACTGATGGCCATGCAGGTCGCGAATGCCTCGTTCATGGTGGTGGTATACGCCACCTTGTTCTGCAGGGCGGCGCGGCGCAGCTGCTTGGAATCCTCGATGGCCACCCGCCCTTCGGCGGTGTTGACGATATAGGTGTACTCGCCATTCTTGATGCGGTCGAGAATGTGCGGGCGACCTTCGTGCACCTTGTTGACCAGACGCGGGTTGATGCTCGCCTCGCCCAGCGCGACAGCGGTGCCGTGGGTGGCGTCGAGCTCGTAACCCAGCTCCAGCAGCTTGGCGGCCAAATCGACCACCTGAGCCTTGTCACTGTGACGCACTGACAAGAGGGCACGACCCTCTTTCGGTACTGCGTGGTTGGCACCCAGCTGCGCCTTGGCATAGGCCTCGGCAAAGCTGCTGCCCACACCCATTACCTCGCCGGTGGAGCGCATCTCCGGCCCCAGCAGCGGGTCAACCCCCGGGAACTTGGCGAACGGCAGTACCACCTCTTTCACCGAGTAGTAGGGCGGGATGATCTCTTTGGTAAAGCCCTGCTCTTTCAGGCTCTGACCGGCCATCACGCGGGCGGCAATCTTGGCCAGCGGCGCACCGGTCGCCTTGGAGACGAATGGCACGGTACGGGCGGCACGCGGGTTCACCTCGATGAGGTAGATATCATTGCCCTTGACCGCAAACTGCACGTTCATCAGGCCGATAACACCGAGCTCCAGTGCCAGTTTGCGCACCTGCTCGCGGATCTCGTCCTGAATCTTCTTGGACAAGGTGTAGGGCGGCAGGGAGCAACCGGAGTCACCGGAGTGAATACCGGCCTGCTCGATGTGCTCCATGATGCCGCCGATAACCACATCGGTGCCGTCGCAGATGGCATCCACGTCCAGTTCGGTGGCATCGTCCAGGAAGCGGTCCAGCAGTACCGGCGATTCGTTGGAGACGCTCACCGCCTCGGCGAAGTAGCGACGCAGGTCGGTCTCGTCGTAGACGATCTCCATGGCGCGGCCACCCAGCACGTAGGAGGGGCGAACCACCAGCGGGTAGGTGATGCGCTCGGCCACCACAACCGCCTGCTCCAGCGCGGTGACGGTGCCGTTTTCCGGCTGCTTGAGACCGAGGCGCTCGACGGCAGACTGGAAGCGCTCGCGGTCTTCGGCGCGGTCGATGGCATCCGGGCTGGTACCGATAATCGGCACGCCGTTGGCTTCCAATGCCCGTGCAAGCTTCAGCGGGGTCTGGCCGCCGTACTGGACGATAACGCCCTTGGGTTTCTCGATGCGCACGATTTCCAGCACATCTTCCAGGGTCACCGGCTCGAAGTAGAGGCGATCCGAGGTGTCGTAATCGGTGGAGACGGTCTCCGGGTTGCAGTTGACCATGATGGTCTCGTAACCGTCTTCGCGCAGGGCCAGCGCCGCGTGTACGCAGCAGTAGTCAAACTCGATGCCCTGACCGATACGGTTCGGGCCGCCACCGATGACCATGATCTTGTCGCGGTCGGTGGGGTTGGCCTCGCACTCCTCGTCATAGCTGGAGTACATGTAGGCGGTGTTGGTGGCGAACTCGGCGGCGCAGGTATCGACCCGCTTGTAGACCGGGAAGATGTTGTGGCGGGCACGCAGCTTGCGCACTTCCCCTTCGGCCACACCGAGGATCTTGGCCAGACGGGCATCGGCAAAGCCCTTGCGCTTGAGGGCGCGCAGGAAGTCGGCATCGAGACCGGCCATGCCGCGCTCTTTCACCTCTTCCTCCAGCTTCACCAGCTCTTCAATCTGCACCAGGAACCAGGGGTCAATCTTGGTCAGCTTGAAGATGCCGTCCATGGAGAGGCCGGCGCGGAAGGCGTCAGCGATGTAGAAGATACGCTCGGCGCCGGCATCCTGCAGCTCGTGGCGGATGCGGGTCAGGGAGTCCGGGGCGTTCAGATCCACCATGGGGTCGAAGCCCGCCTTACCGGTCTCGAGACCGCGCAGCGCCTTGTGCAGGGACTCCTGGAAGTTGCGGCCGATGGCCATCACTTCACCGACGGACTTCATCTGGGTGGTCAGACGGTCGTTGGCACCGGCGAACTTCTCGAAGTTGAAGCGCGGCACCTTGGTCACCACGTAGTCGATGGCCGGCTCGAAAGAGGCCGGAGTGCGACCGCCGGTGATGTCGTTCATCAGCTCGTCCAGGGTGTAACCGATGGCGAGCTTGGCGGCGATCTTGGCGATGGGGAAACCGGTCGCCTTGGAGGCCAGCGCAGAGGAGCGCGACACCCGCGGGTTCATCTCGATGATGACCATGCGGCCATCTTTCGGGTTGATACCGAACTGGACGTTGGAGCCGCCGGTCTCGACGCCGATTTCGCGCAGTACCGCCATGGAGGCGTTGCGCATCAGCTGGTACTCCTTGTCGGTCAGCGTCTGGGCTGGCGCGACCGTGATGGAGTCACCGGTGTGGATACCCATGGGGTCGAAGTTTTCGATGGCGCAGACGATGATGCAGTTGTCGTTGCGATCCCGCACCACCTCCATCTCGTACTCTTTCCAGCCAATCAGCGACTCGTCGATGAGCAGCTCTTTGGTCGGGGAGAGATCCAGACCGCGCTCGCAGATCTCGACGAACTCTTCGGTGTTGTAGGCGATGCCGCCACCGGAGCCACCCATGGTGAAGGAGGGACGGATGATGCAGGGGAAACCGACCATCTGCTGCACGCCCCACGCCTCTTCCATGTTGTGGGCGATGCCGGCACGCGGGCACTCGAGGCCAATGCTGCGCATCGCCTTGTCAAAGCGGGAGCGATCTTCGGCCTTGTCGATGGCGTCGGCGGTGGCACCGATCATTTCGACACCGAACTCGGCCAGCACGCCATGCTTCTCCAGTGCCAGTGCGCAGTTGAGCGCAGTCTGGCCACCCATGGTGGGCAGGATGGCATCCGGGCGCTCTTTCTTGATGATTTCGCGCACTACTTCCCAGGTGATGGGCTCGATGTAGGTGGCGTCCGCCATCTCCGGGTCGGTCATGATGGTGGCCGGGTTGGAGTTGACCAGAATGACGCGATAGCCCTCCTCGCGCAGGGCTTTGCACGCCTGGGCGCCGGAGTAGTCAAATTCGCAGGCCTGGCCGATGACGATGGGGCCGGCGCCGAGGATCAGGATGCTCTGAAGGTCGTTACGTTTTGGCATGAAACTCTTTCCTCTATTCCTTAGGCGCGATACTGCTTGATCAATTCAATAAAGTGGTCAAAGAGACCGGCACAATCGTGCGGGCCCGGGCTCGCCTCGGGGTGACCCTGGAAGCTGAAGGCCGGACGGTCGGTGCGATGGATGCCTTGCAGCGACCCGTCGAACAGGGAGACGTGGGTGGCGCGCAGGCAATCCGGCAGGCTGTTCTCATCTACCGCAAAACCGTGGTTCTGGGCGGTGATCATCACAGTGTTGTCGTCCAGACTCTTGACCGGGTGGTTGGCACCGTGGTGGCCAAACTTCATCTTGACGGTCTTGGCTCCGGAGGCCAGACCCAGCAGCTGGTGACCCAGACAGATGCCGAACACCGGCGTGTTGGTATTAAGGAAGGTCTTGATGGCGTCGATGGCGTAGTCGCACGGCTCGGGGTCGCCGGGGCCGTTGGAGAGGAAGATGCCATCCGGGTTCAGCGCCAGTACTTCGGCTGCCGGGGTCTTGGCCGGGACTACGGTCAGGCGGCAGCCACGGTCAACCAGCATCCGCAGGATGTTGCGCTTGACGCCAAAATCGTAGGCCACCACGTGGTATTTCAGCTGGTCGGCATCCGGGGTGACGTGCCCCTTGCCGAGCTGCCAGCTCCCTTCGGTCCAGTTGTACGCTTCACCAACCGTCACCTCTTTGGCCAGATCCATCCCCTTCAGACCGGGGAAGGCGCGGGCCTGTTCGAGAGCATAGGCTTCATCGACCTGTTTGCCGGCCAGAATGCAGCCAGCCTGGGCGCCTTTCTCGCGCAGGATGCGGGTCAGTTTGCGGGTGTCGATGTCGGCGATGCCAACGATATTGTGAGACTTGAGGTATTCGGAGAGGGATTGCTGATTGCGGAAATTGGAGGCAAGTATCGGAAGGTCTCGGATGATCAATCCCTGAGCATGGATTTGACTGGACTCTTCATCTTCGCTGTTGGTGCCGGTGTTGCCTATATGGGGGTAAGTGAGGGTGACTATCTGACGGGAATAAGAGGGATCGGTGAGGATTTCCTGATAGCCCGTCATCGACGTATTGAAAACCACTTCACCAACGGAACATCCCTCGGCGCCTATCGACACGCCTTTGAATACAGTTCCATCTTCCAGCACTAGCAATGCAGTGTGATTCAAGACAACCTCCAGTTATTTAGCTTTAAATTCAGCAATTTACCTGGGTGTTGCGGGCTCGGTTCCGGCCTTGGACAGGACTCGAACCCGGCAGATTTCTGGCAAATTGGGCGCATTCTACTTAAAAAAAGTGGCATTTCAACGTCTTTTCTCAGACGGAATGCATCTAAATTCAATAAAAAAGCAACATTACCCATTATCTATGCACTCAATTGCTTTTCAAGCCCCTGCAGCAAAAGAAAATTTGAAACCAGACCAAAAAACTTCGAAAACCACGACAAAATAGACGAGGTACAATCTTAAACCCTTTAAAAACAACATATTAAAAAACACCACAAGAACAACCAAAGTGCGAATTTGTGCCTTCTGCGTGTAGTTTTGTTGACACCAAAAACAGCAAACGTTTTTCTGTGTTTGAATTTTTAGTCCATTTGGAGTGATGTGAAAAAATGGCTGTGGACGCCGTAAATGCACCAAAGATTGTTACCTTGTGATGACATTTCAAGGCAACAAAAGGAGTGGGAAAAATGAAATGACTGTTTTTGCCTGACTGAATCAAAAAAAGCACACTAACCAGTGTTTACGTAACTTTTTGCTCAGCAAACAGCAAAAACCCCGGCAAGCCGGGGTTTGGTCAGACAGGATAATCAGACAGAAGAAAGCGGAAGAATCACTTCAGATTGAGCACATCCTGCATGTCATAAAGACCGGCGCCCTGCTGGCGCAGCCACTTGCCGGCGCGCACGGCACCGTTGGCAAAGGTAAGGCGGCTGGAGGCCTTGTGACTGATCTCCACCCGCTCGCCGATATCGGCAAACATGACGGTGTGCTCACCCACCAGATCGCCGGCGCGGATGGTGGCAAAGCCGATGGTGTTGCGATCCCGCTCGCCGGTGATCCCCTCGCGGCCATAGACGGCGCACTCTTTCAGATCCCGGCCCAGCGTCTTGGCCACCACCTCGCCCATGGAGAGGGCAGTGCCGGACGGCGCATCCACCTTGTGGCGATGGTGGCCTTCGATGATCTCGATGTCGGTATAGTCACCCATCACCTTGGCGGCCTGCTCCAGCAGTTTGAACACCAGATTGACCCCGACCGAGTAGTTGGAGGCGAACACGATACCGATCTGCTTGCCTGCCTCTTTAAGGGCTGCCTTACCTGCCTCGTCAAAGCCGGTGGTGCCAATCACCATCTGCTTGTGGTGGGCCAGCGCAAAGGCCAGATTGGCCAGGGTCACCTCGGGACGGGTGAAGTCGATGATGAGGTCGAACTGGTCACGCACCTTGTCGAGGCTGTCGCTAATCGCCACCCCCAGATGACCCAGCCCGTTGAGATCGCCCGCATCCAGACCGATCACCGCCGACCCCGGCCGCTCCAGCGCCGCGCCAACCACCACCCCTTCGGTGTTAGTGACCGCCTCCAGCAGCACCTTGCCCATACGACCATTACAGCCCATCACGGCCACACGGATCGGATTGTCCATCTCCACCCTCTCATCTCTTTTAATTATGGAAAGAGACCGTTTTACCAGCCTGCGTCTGCTTTGAAAAGCCCGCCGTGCGCCAGCTGACCAAACCGACAAATGGACAGACTTTTCGTTTAAATCCGAATATTTAACGGATTTAATCAGAACGGCCAAATCGACCGACAAAAAACCTTATCCATCTGGACGTCTATCTTGACCGGGCGGGGTTGACTCACTACTGTGGGCCCCCCGATGCGGCAGGATGCCCGCGCTGTTTTCCCCCTATCCCGACCCGATAAAGGCACAAAGCAGTTCACGACAGGAGGTCATTGTTCAATTTCAGAGGAACACATGATCCAGACCCAACCCAGTGCCAGGGCCTTGCTGCCGCTACTGGTCTTTCTCGCACTTTTTATCGGTACCGGTACCTGGCTGACCCTGCAAGGGGTCGAGTTCGCCTTCTATCAGCTGCCCGCCCCTGTTGCCGCCCTGCCAGCCGTGATGCTGGCGCTGCTGCTTGGCAAAGAGGGCTTCAACAGCAATCTGGAGACCTTCTTCAAAGGGGTCGGCCACAGCAACATCATGGCGATGTGCCTCATCTATCTGCTGGCGGGCGCCTTTGCCAGCGTGGCCAAGGCCACTGGCGGCGTTGACGCCACCGTGGCGCTCGGTCTGTCGCTTATCCCCGGCTGGGCGCTGCTGCCCGGACTGTTCCTCATCTCCGCCTTTATCGCCACTGCCATGGGTACCTCCATGGGCACCATAGGTGCCGTGGCGCCGGTGGCCCTCGGTGTGGCGCAGGCTGCCGGTATCGATCCTGTGCTGATGGCAGGCACCATCCTCTCCGGCGCCATGTTTGGCGACAACCTCTCCATCATCTCCGACACCACCATAGCGGCCACCCGCAGTCAGGGGTGCGAGATGAAGGACAAGTTCCGCGAGAACTTCAAGATTGCCGCCCCTGCTGCCATTGCGGTGATCCTGCTCTATCTGGCGCTCGGCTCCGTCGGCGCGGCGCCCGCCAAGGCCGGTGCCGTTGACCTGCTCAAGGTGATGCCCTACCTGCTGATCCTCGGTCTGGCGCTCTCTGGCATGAACGTGTTCGTGGTGCTAGGGATCGGCATTGTCGCCGCAGGCGCCGTCGGCATGATCAATGGCTACGCCATCGGCCAGTTCAGCAAGGATATCTATCAGGGCTTTACCGGCATGCAGGAGATCTTCCTGCTCTCTATGCTCATCGGCGGCCTCGGCGCCCTGATGGAGCGTCAGGGTGGTCTGGCCTGGATCAGCGATCGCATCGGTGCCCTGATTGCCCGCTTTACCCGCAGCCACCATGGCGAGCAGAACGAGAAAGCGGCCGAACTCGGCATCGCCGGGGTGGTGAGCCTCACCAACCTCTGCACCGCCAACAATACCGTCGCCATTATCGTTGCGAGTAAGGTCGCCCGCGATCTGGCCGAACATCACGGCGTCACCCCGCGCCGCGCCGCCTCCATGCTGGATATCTTCTCCTGCGTGATCCAGGGACTCATCCCCTGGGGCGCACAGGCGCTGCTGCTGGGCTCCATCTTCGCCCTGTCACCGCTGGCGGTAGTGAGCATGAGCTTCTACCCGATGGCGCTGGCACTGGCCGCGCTGGTCGCCGTCTTTGTCAAACACCAGATGCGCCAGCGTTGATCCTGTGGGTACCGGCCCTCGCCGGTACCCGCTTTTCACCCCGTCCCCACGAGAGAATATGTTAAGGTAAGGGCCATGTACGCCCTGCCGTCCATTGCAGTCAGCCCGGAGGTTCCCCATGCAAGAGTCCCAGCCCGAACGTCAATCTCTTCGCCAACTGGTACGTCAACGCAGAAAGAGCCTTAGTCCGCTCGAACAGCAGCAGGCAGCCCAACAGCTGCTGGCCCAGTTCAAACAGCACCCCGAGATCCTCGCTGCCAAGCGTATTGCCCTCTATCTGGCCAATGACGGGGAGATCAATCCCCTGCCCGCCATCCACTGGCTGTGGGCCCAGCAGAAAGAGGTCTATCTGCCGGTGCTCCACCCCTTTACCCCCGGTCACCTGCTCTTCTTGCGTTACACCGCCACCAGCCCCATGGTGCGCAATCGCTACGGCATCGAAGAGCCCGAGTTGGATATGCAGCAGGTGGTGCCTCATAGCACCCTCGATCTCATCTGCACCCCTCTGGTCGCTTTCGATGGCGACGGCAATCGCCTCGGCATGGGGGGCGGCTACTACGATCGCACCCTCGCCATCTGGCATGAGCACAGGATGGGCCCCAAGCCGCTGGGCATTGCCCACGACTGTCAGCAGGTGGATGCGGTACCGCAGGAGGTGTGGGATGTGCCGCTGCCCCAGATCATAACCCCGAGCCGCTGCTGGCGCTTTGAATAAGCGGTTGCAGGCTACCAACAGGGGGGCTAGCTCCCCTTCTGTGCGCGCAAACGCAGAATAAACAGGCAAACGATTTACTTCCTGCCCCTTTTTGCCCCGGAACGTGAGCAACATGGTCGCGACGGGCTACGGGGTTGGATATAATGCGCCCGCTTTTTTCTTAAGGAACGATCATGACTCAAGATGAAATGAAGAAGGCGGCCGGTTGGGCTGCGCTCAAGTATGTGGTTCCCGGCACCATCGTCGGGGTGGGCACCGGCTCTACCGTCAACCACTTTATCGACGCGCTGGCGACCATGAAGGACGAGATCAAGGGGGCGGTATCCAGCTCCGTGGCCTCTACCGAACGCCTCAAGGGCTTCGGCATCACCGTGTATGATCTCAACGAGATCGACGCCCTCTCCGTCTACGTGGATGGCGCCGACGAGATCAACGGCACCCGCGACATGATCAAGGGCGGCGGCGCAGCCCTGACCCGCGAGAAAATTGTCGCCGCCGTGGCCGACAAGTTCATCTGCATCATCGACAACACCAAAACCGTCGACGTGCTGGGCAAGTTCCCGCTGCCGGTCGAAGTGATCCCCATGGCCCGCGAATACGTGGCCCGCGAGATCAAGAAGCTGGGCGGCAATCCGGTCTGGCGTGAAGGCGTGGTCACCGACAACGGCAACCACATCCTGGATGTGAAGGATATGGCCATTACCGACGCCAAAGGGCTGGAAGTACAGCTCAACGCCATCGTTGGCGTGGTCACCAACGGCCTGTTCGCCCACCGTGGCGCAGACGTGGTGGTGATCGGCACCCCGGATGGCGTGGTTATCCAGTAATCCCCCCGTGGATGCAAGACGGCGCCTCATGGCGCCGTTTTTATTTATTCCTCAACAAGTTGCAAAGCTCCGTTTACAACAATCGTTGATAACTTCAAAGAATTTGACTTTCGTCACAAATATTCCCTCTCCCAAACGTTTTTGCTACTTTACGGTTTTCTTCGCACACCAAATCTGCACTTACGTTTGCACATACAGAGGGATCGTCATGACCGCCAAGTTTTCATTGGACAAGGATAAAATCAAGGTACTGCTGCTGGAGGGGGTTCACCCCAACACCGTAGAGACCTTTCGTGCCGCAGGTTACACCAGTGTGGAGTATCTCAAGACCTCTCTCTCCGAAGAGGAGCTGATTGAGCGGGTTCGCGACGTCCACTTTATCGGGCTGCGCTCGCGCACCCAGATCACCGAGAAGGTACTCGATGCGGCCCCCAAACTGGTCGCCATCGGCTGCTTCTGCATCGGTACCAACCAAGTCGAGCTGGAAGCTGCCCAGATCCGCGGCATTCCGGTTTTCAACGCCCCCTTCTCCAACACCCGCTCGGTGGCCGAGCTGGTACTGGGCGAGATCCTGCTGCTGCTGCGCGGCATCCCCGAGAAGAACGCCAAGTGCCATCGCGGCGTGTGGGAGAAGCTGGCCAACCGCTCGGTGGAGGCGCGCGGCAAGAAGCTCGGCATCATCGGTTACGGCCACATCGGCACCCAGCTTGGTATCATCGCCGAGAGCATCGGCATGAAGGTCTACTACTACGACATCGAGAACAAGCTCTCGCTGGGCAACGCCATCCAGGTGCCCAATCTGGTGGAGCTGCTCAACATGTCCGATGTCATCAGCCTGCACGTGCCGGAAACCGCCTCTACCAAGGATCTCATCGGTGCCGAGCAGCTGCGGATGATGAAACCGGGCGCCGTCTTTATCAACGCCTCCCGCGGCACCGTGGTGGATATCGATGCGCTGGCTGACGTCATCAAGAGTGGCCATATCTCCGGCGCCGCCATCGACGTCTTCCCGAGCGAGCCCAAGTCCAACGACGAAGAGTTCCTCACCCCGCTGCGCGGGCTGGACAATGTCATCCTCACCCCCCACATCGGTGGCTCCACTCAGGAGGCGCAGGAGAACATCGGGCTGGAGGTGGCCAACAAGCTCATCAAGTACTCCGACAACGGCTCCACCCTCTCTGCCGTCAACTTCCCGGAAGTGTCGCTGCCGGGCCACAAGGGCTCCAGCCGCCTGCTGCACATTCACCGCAACCAGCCGGGGGTGATGAACCAGATCAACCAGATCTTCGCCGAAGAGGGGATCAACATCGCCGGTCAATACCTGCAGACCAGCAGCCATATCGGCTACGTGGTGATCGACGTGGAGACCGAGCACAGCGAGAAGGCGCTGGCCAAGCTCAAGGAGATCAACGGCACTATCCGTGCCCGCATCCTCCACTGATAGACCCTGATCTGCGCAGCAAAAAGCCCGTCGTGATGACGGGCTTTTTTATGATGCGATGCTCAACGCACGTCCGAGCCGTTGCTCCTTTCCCCCTTTTCCCCTCGTGGGAGAAGGGGGCAAGATATGTGCTCTACCACAATCCCAACAGATTGCGGCCTACCAGCGCCCCCCACACCAGCGCATTGAGAGCCAGCGCGATAAAGACGGCGGCAGAGCCCAAATCCTTGGCGCGGCCGGAGAGCTCGTGATGCTCGGGGCCGATGCGATCGACCACCGCCTCGACGGCGGAGTTGAGCACCTCGACGATCACCACCAGCCAGCTGATGATGATGAGCAGCAGGATCTGGTTGAGGGAGTCGCCAATCCAGAAGGCCAGTGGCATCAACAGCAGGATCAGCATCAGCTCCTGCCGAAACGCGGCCTCGTTGATCCAGGCTGACCTGAGTCCTTTCATGCTGTAACCGGCTGCATTGATGATGCGGGTGACCCCGGTTGCCCCTGGCTTTGCCACGCTATCTACCTCATTTGGAATCGATTTTGGCTTCACATCCTATCAGAGCCCCCCAAGGTTTCAATCGGTGGACTTTTGCTTTATTTTATCCCTTTGCATTTTCGCCCCCTGCGGCTGACACCACCCACTCGAGACTTGAGTTGTATGTCCATTCACACAGATGAATTGCGCACCCGTCGCCTGGAGTCACTGATCACTCCGAGCGAGCTTGCCCACGCGTTTCCGATCACCGACACCGTTGCCCAGAATCTGCTGGATGCCCGTCGCGAAGTGGAGGCCATTCTGGCCGGAGAAGATCAGCGCCTGCTGGTCATTGTCGGCCCCTGCTCCATCCACGATCCTGCGGCCGCCCGCGAATATGCCCAGCGCCTCAACGCCCTGCGCGAGCAGTATAAAGAGAGCCTCTGCATCGTGATGCGCACCTATTTCGAGAAGCCGCGCACCATCGTCGGCTGGAAAGGGCTCATCAACGATCCGCGCCTCGATGGCAGCTTCGATGTCAACGAAGGGCTCAAACTGGCGCGCAAGCTGCTGGTCGATATCAATGAACTCGGCATGCCCACCGCCACCGAGTTCCTCGATATGGTGACCGGCCAGTACATTGCCGACCTCATCACCTGGGGCGCCATCGGCGCGCGTACCACCGAATCCCAGGTACACCGCGAGATGGCCTCCGCCCTCTCCTGCCCGGTCGGCTTCAAGAACGGCACCGACGGCAACACCCGCATCGCCATCGATGCGGTGCGCGCCGCCCGCCACAGCCACATCTTTTACTCCCCGGACAAGGACGGCAAGATGACCATCTACCGCACCGCCGGCAACCCCTTTGGTCATGTGATCCTGCGTGGCGGCCACCGCCCCAACTACGACACCGCCAGCATCGACGAAGCGTGCGAAGCGCTGGCCGATGTGGGCCTGCCGGAGCGGCTGGTAGTCGACTTCAGCCACGGCAACAGCATGAAGGATCACCGTCGCCAGCTGCTGGTGGCGCAAGACATCTGCGATCAGCTGCGCCGCGGCCGCACCGGCATCGCCGGTATCATGGCCGAGAGCTTCCTGGTGGAAGGGCGGCAGGATGTAGAGAACGGCTGCGCCGCCACCTTCGGCCAGAGCATCACCGATGCCTGCCTGTCATGGAGCGACACCGAAACCCTGCTGACCATGCTGGCAGAAGCCGCGCAGGTACGCCTGAGCAAGCTGGCGCGCTAACCCGCGTTACCCGAGATACACAAAGGGCCGGATATCCGTGATATCCGGCCCTTCTTTTTTGCCTTGCCACCCTTATCCGTTCGCACTATCCCTCCCGTCAGATCGGGCAACCCGCTCACAGGGCCCGCCACCGCCAGCAAACGGCCGACTCACTGCCAACACGATGGGTATAAATTTAATTTATGGATTTTCCCTACATGACCAAACTTTTACTTATACCGAGCGATTGACCACTCAGGCTGCTCACGATTGGTTGCTGTATTCCGGTAGAGAGCAACTTCCGATCAAGGGGATAAATTGGCAACCGGCACAAGGTGGGAAATCGTGAAGCAGGGAGCCCCGGCAACAGGCAATACAGGCAATACAGGCAATACAGGCAAACAGAGAGCACATGGCGCAGAGGCGCCCTTGTCGGCGCCTGCGTCACTCACAGCGTGGGCATAAACCAGACCCGCCCTGCAGCTTCGATGCGGTCGGTGCGGATCTGGAACACCTGCTCCAGCAGCACCTCATCCACCAGCTCGACGCCCCCCTCGC
Source organism: Aeromonas sp. FDAARGOS 1410 (assembly GCF_019048745.1). Classification (NCBI taxonomy): domain Bacteria; kingdom Pseudomonadati; phylum Pseudomonadota; class Gammaproteobacteria; order Aeromonadales; family Aeromonadaceae; genus Aeromonas; species Aeromonas sp. FDAARGOS 1410. The sequence goes on from NZ_CP077401.1 coordinate 3,380,525, forward strand.
GCACTACGGTGCCCTGTTGCAGGCAGAGAATGCGGTCGGCCCAGTCGATAGCCAGATTGATATCGTGGATGGCGAGTACCACCAGCAACCCCTGCCCGGCCAGGGTTTTCAGCAATCGCAATAGGGCAAGCTGATGATGCAGGTCGAGCCCCGCCAGCGGCTCGTCCAGCAGCAGCACCTTGCCTGCCGGATTGAGGCTCGGCCACACCTGCAGCAGGGTGCGGGCAATCAGCACCCGCTGCTGCTCGCCTCCCGACAACCGGCTGAAATCCCGTGCCAGCAAGCCATCCAGCTCTAGCGCCTGACACAAGGCGGTGATCGCCTCGTTCTGCCTGCTGGCCGGGGTGGTCTCGGCGAGCCCCAGACTCAGCACCTGAAACACCGGAATATGAAACAGCTGCGGCTGGCGCTGGGGCAACATGGCGCGCCGCTGCGCCAGCTCCGGCCAACTCAGCTCCGCGACCGGCTCGCCACCGATCTGCACACTCCCGCCAGCCGGCAAGATGCCGGCCAGGGCGCCAAGCAGGGTCGATTTGCCGCTGCCGTTGGGGCCGAGCAACGCCACCAGCTGGCCGCCCTGCCAGCCGATATCGAGGGGGGCGAGCCGGTTGGCGACGGTGAGCCCCTGCGCGGCCAGCAGGGGAAGGCGTTGGCTCAGTGCATCACGAGGCGGCATGGGCATCTTGTCTCAGCAGCAGATAGATAAAGAGCGGCGCACCGACCGAGGCGGTGATGACGCCGATGGGCAGCTCGCCGGCATTCAAGGCAGAGCGTGCCACCAGATCGGCGGCCAGCAGCAGGGCCCCGCCACCCAGCGCCGAGGCTGGCAGCAGGAAGCGCTGATCGCTGCCGCCACAGAGCCGCAGCAGATGGGGCACCACCAGCCCGACAAAACCGATGACGCCGCACAGGGATACCGCCAGTCCGGTGAGCAGGCAGACCGCCAGCACCAGCCGCACCCGCATCCTGTCCACATCCAGCCCCATCAGGCGGGCCTGGGTCTCCCCCAGCAGCAACTGTTGCAGCACCTTGCCCTGGCGGCAGAGCCAGAGCAGGGTGAGCGGCAACAGCAGCCACCACCAGCCAAGCTGCTGGCTGCCATAGGAGAGGCTGCCCATCATCCAGAACATGAACTCGCGCAGCGAGCTGTCATCAGCGAAATAGAGCAGCCAGGTCATGGCGGCATTGGTGAGAATACCGATGGCGACACCAAACAGCAGCAATCTGGCATGGCCCAGCCGGGCGCGCCGCGCCAGCCGAATGAGCAGCATGGTCACCAGCAGGGCGCCACCAAAGGCCGCCAGCGACAGCCCCCAGCCGGGCAGATAGACGCCGAGCGCCTTGGCCACCGCCATCGCCACCATGGCGGCCAGTCCGGCTCCGCTCGAGACGCCAAGCAGACCGGGTTCGGCCACCGGGTTGTGCAGCATCACCTGCAACACGGCGCCGCCACAGGCGAGTGCCGCCCCTGCCAGCAAGGCCAGCAGGGCGCGCGGCAGACGCAACTCCAGCAAAATGCGCTGCTCAAGCTCCCCCAGCGGCTGCCAGGGCAGCAGCACAAATTCACCCCAGGCGAGGGAGAAGAGAAAAAGCAGCAGGGTCAGCAGCAAGAGGCCAAGCAGCCAGCGCCGCTGCCAGCGCTGCTGACGCGCAACAAGTGAGAGATACAAGCAGGTTCCCCGCAACGAAAGAGGGTTTCTCCCCCGGTTGGCCACTCTGGCCGCGGAGGAGAATCGAGAGGTGGAATGATAACAGCGCCGTGCCACCCGAGGTCAAGGCTGATAGGGTCTGGCGATTTGCTGGATCTCGCCGTTTACCACCAGCGTTTGCAATGCCTGCGCCAGCGGCAACTTGAGATCCTGATAGGGTGAGCGTTTGCTCATCCCCAGATACAGGGTGATGGGACGGGCTGGCCGGTAAGGGGCTTTGGCCAGGGCAAGGGCCGGTTCGCGGCTTAGGGCGTAATCGACCTGACAATCGGTGCCAATCATCAGCGGCAGGTGGCCGCGCTGCACCATGCGCAGCAGCTGATCTTCGGTAGCGACCCCGTGCTTGTCGAGCCGGATGTCGCTGTCAAACGGTTCAAAGTAGGCGGAGTTGAGCACGAATCCCACCTTGACGCCCAGCAGGTGACTGTATTGATCGAGCCGGGCCACCTGCTCGCGCTTGCCATAGAAGGCGGGCCAGCACTGGTAGTAGGCCGGTTGCAGATAATCGATAAATTGTGCCCGCTCCGGGGTGTGGGCCAGTCCAATCATCAGATCAACCTGTCCGGTCTGCATCTGCTTGAGCGCCCGCCCCCAGGGCATCCGTTTCACCTGCAGCCGGATGCCGCTCTCCTGCTCCAGCCGGTGCAGGATCTCGATATCGATCCCCTGCAGCTGACCATCTGGCTGCAAAATGCGAAAGGGGGGCCAGACATCGGTCGCAACCGTCAGCGTCGGAATCGCATTGACCCACCCCGCGGCAAACAACAGTAACAGCACAATCCTGTATAACTTGCCCATTCCGCACCAACCTCGCACGGCTCATCCTGATAGCTTAAAAATACCCTGCCCCACCGCGTATGAAAACTATCGGTTCAGGGATAAAATGCGCCGAATTTGCGAGGAGAACCCAATGAACCCGATTTTCACCAGTATCGGTCTGCTGCTGTGCAGCAACGTCTTCATGACCTTCGCCTGGTACGCCCACCTCAAGAGCATGAATCACAAACCCTGGATCATCGCCGCCCTGGTGAGCTGGGGCATCGCCCTGTTCGAATACCTGCTGCAGGTGCCCGCCAACCGCATCGGCCATACCGTGCTCTCCGTGGGGCAGCTCAAGATCCTGCAGGAGGTGATCACCCTCACCGTGTTCGTCCCCTTCTCCATCTTCTATCTGAAAGAAGATCTGAAATGGGACTACCTGTGGGCCGGGCTCTGTATTCTGGGCGCCGTCTTTTTTGTCTTCCGCGAGAAACTGACCGGCGCCTGACGCTGTACACTCAAGGACATTCGAAGTAATGGCATCTGCTTGATAGACGAGGCAAAACCATGGAATTGCGAGACATGTTACAGACCCTGGCCAAACAGGATGGCTCCGACCTCTATCTGTCGACCGGCGCCCCCCCCTGCGCCAAATTCAACGGGGTACTGCGCCCCCTGAATGAGACACCGCTCAACCCGGGCGATGTGGCGGCCATTGCCGAGGCCATCATGGACAAGGAGCAGAAGGAGCAGTTCGAGCGGGAGCTGGAGATGAACCTCGCCATCTCGCTGCCGCAGATCGGTCGTTTCCGGATCAACATCTTCAAGCAGCGCAACGAAGTGTCGCTGGTAGCGCGCAACATCAAGACCGAGATCCCCCGCTTCGAAGATCTGAAACTGCCCCCCGTGCTGCTCGACACCATCATGGAGAAGCGCGGACTGGTGCTATTCGTTGGCGGTACCGGCTCGGGTAAATCGACCTCGCTGGCCGCCCTCATCGACCATCGCAACCGCAATAGCGGCGGCCACATCATCACCATCGAAGATCCGGTGGAGTTCGTCCATCGCCACCGCAAGAGCATCATCAACCAGCGGGAAGTTGGCGTGGATACCCGCAGCTTCCACGCCGCCCTGAAAAACACCCTGCGTCAGGCGCCGGACGTCATCCTTATCGGGGAAATTCGCGACCGCGAGACCATGGAGCATGCACTGGCCTTCTCCGAAACCGGCCACCTCGCCATCTCCACCCTGCACGCCAACAACGCCAACCAGGCGCTGGACCGCATCATCAACTTCTTCCCGGAAGAGCGCCGCCCCCAGCTGCTCAACGACCTTGGCAACAACCTCAAGGCGTTTGTCTCCCAGCGGCTGGTGAAGACCACCGATGGCGGCCGCCGGGCCGCGGTAGAGATCATGCTGGGCACCCACACCATCCGCGACATGATCAAGCGCGGCGAGTTTGGCGGCCTCAAGGAGGTGATGGAAAAATCCAAGGCCCTCGGCATGGTCACTTTCGACAGCGCCCTGTTCGACTTGGTGGTGGAGGGAGTGATCGACGAGGAGGAGGCGGTGAAGAACGCCGACTCGGCCAACAACCTGCGCCTCAAGATCAAGCTATGGAAGGAGAAGGGCCAGATCGCCAGCAGCAGCGATGCTACCGGCTGGAGCCTCGAACCAACCAAGGACGACAAGGGCGACCATTTCTAACCCCGTTTATCTGCCGGCAACGCTTCCGCTGCGCCGGCAATCCCTCCCCTCAATCTGCTCACCGCCTTAACACCAGCGCCGCACCTGCTGGCAATAGCGAGCATACTCTTCGCCGAACCGGGCACTGAGCAGCCGCTCCTCCGGCATGATCTGGAAACGGGTCAACCAGAGCGCCAGCAGTGCCGGGCCAGCCCAGACCCAGACTCCCCCGAGATAGCAGCCCCAGGCGGCCAGCCAGCAGAACAGCCCCAGATACATGGGATTGCGGCTGATGCGATAAACGCCACCGGTAACCAGATGACGGGTTTCATGCGGCCGGGTGGGACTGACGGTGGTCTTGTGATGCCTGAAGCGAAACAGGGCGCCAAAGCCCATGATGGCCCCCGCAACAAACAAAAGGGCGATGAGGCCCCACATCCCCATTCCGGGGGGTGTCTCTCCCCTGACCCACCACATGGCGGCGGCACAGCAGACAAACACCAGTGGCGGTGGCAGGCGCAACTCCAGATTGACCATTTTTTTCCCCTGAAAAGTGTCGGAACAACCACGCCTGCGGTAGACTCAATCGCTTGTCCAAGTCTGCCGAGAGTGACAAAGATCATAATAATAACAACAAGTTGACGTTGAGCTACAGCCAATGTGACCAACTCGACCCACACTATCCTCACGCGAACAACAAAAAGGAACCACCATGCACAAGAAAACACTGCTGGCCACCCTGATCCTCGGCCTGCTGGCCGGGCAAGCGGTTGCAGCCCCCTACCTGCCGCTGGCCAGCGATCACCGCAACGGCGAAGTCCAGACCGCCAGCAATGCCTGGCTGGAAGTTGATCTCGGCGCCTTCGAGCACAATATCCAGACCCTCAAGGATCGCCTCGGTGACAAAGGGCCGAAGATCTGCGCCATCATGAAGGCGGATGCCTATGGCCACGGTATCGATCTGCTGGTTCCCTCGGTGGTTAAAGCGGGTATCCCCTGCATCGGGATCGCCAGCAATGAAGAAGCTCGTGTCGCCCGCGAGAAGGGCTTCACCGGTCGTCTGATGCGGGTGCGTGCTGCCACCCCGGACGAAGTGGAGCAGGCCCTGCCCTACAAGATGGAGGAGCTTATCGGCAGTCTGGTGAGTGCCCAGGGCATCGCCGATATCGCCCAGCGCCACCACACCACCATTCCGGTGCATATCGCCCTCAACTCCGCCGGCATGAGCCGCAACGGCATCGATCTGCGGCTGGCCGACTCCAAGCAGGATGCGCTGGCCATGCTCAAGCTCAAGGGGATCACCCCGGTCGGCATCATGACCCACTTCCCTGTGGAGGAGAAAGAGGACGTCAAGATGGGGCTGGCCCAGTTCAAACTGGACTCCCAGTGGCTGCTGGAAGCAGGCAAACTGGATCGCAGCAAGATCACCATCCACGCCGCCAACTCCTTCGCAACACTTGAAGTGCCGGACGCCTACTTCGACATGGTGCGCCCGGGTGGCCTGCTCTACGGTGACTCCATCCCCTCCTACACCGAGTACAAGCGGGTAATGGCGTTCAAGACCCAGGTTGCCTCCGTCAACCACTACCCGGCCGGCAACACCGTCGGTTATGACCGCACATTTACCCTCAAGCGCGACTCCTGGCTCGCCAACCTGCCGCTCGGGTACTCCGACGGTTATCGCCGCTCCCTGAGCAACAAGGCCTATGTGCTGATCCAGGGCCAGAAGGTGCCGGTGGTCGGCAAGACCTCCATGAACACCATCATGGTGGACGTGACCGACCTGAAAGGGGTGAAACCCGGTGACGAGGTGGTGCTGTTCGGCCGTCAGGGAAGTGCCGAGGTGAAACAGGCGGATCTGGAGGAGTACAATGGCGCCCTGCTGGCGGACATGTACACCATCTGGGGCTACACCAACCCCAAGAAGATCAAGCGCTAAGCAGATCTCTTCCATGAAAAAGGGCTCCCGCGGGAGCCCTTTTACTTGTTTGCCAATTATGCCGTTTTCTTGCGGGTCACCCAGAGACTCAGCCCCATGGAGGCCAGCAGGATCAGCGCGACCACGCCCAATGCGATGCCGGTCGGGATCTTGAAGATATCCAGCAGCAGCATCTTGACCCCGATAAACATCAGGATCAGCGCCAGGCCATATTTGAGCAGGGCAAAACGCTCGGCCACGCCCGCCAGCAGGAAGTACATGGCACGCAGACCCATGATGGCGAAGATGTTGGAGGTCAGCACGATAAAGGGATCCGTGGTCACCGCGAAGATGGCCGGGATGCTGTCTACCGCGAAGATGAGATCGCTCACCTCCACCAGCACCAGAATGAGCAGCAGCGGCGTGGCGTAACGCACGCCGTCACGCCAGACGAAGAAGTTCTCCCCCTCCAGCGTCTCGGTCACCTTGAAGCGACGGCGCATCCAGCCCAGCAGCGGGTTGTTGGCCAAATCTGGCTCCTTATCGGCCGCCCACAGCATCTTGGCACCGGTCAGCAGCAGGAAGGCGCCGAACAAGTAGAGGATCCAGTGGAACTGCTCGATAAGCCAGCTACCCGCAAACACCATGCCGGCCCGCATCACGATAGCACCCAGTACCCCGTACAGCAGCACCCGCCGCTGCAGCTCGGCCGGAATAGCAAAGTAGCCGAACAGCATCAGCCAGACGAAGACGTTGTCCACCGCCAGCGCTTTCTCGATGAGGTAGCCGGTGAGGAACTCCAGCCCCTTCTGGTTGGCAATTTCACGGCCTGCGCTGTGATCCAGCCAGAGCCAGATAGCCAAGTTGAAGAGCAGCGCCACGCTGACCCAGATAAGGGACCAGATGCCCGCCTCTTTGAGCGACACCTTGTGGGATTTACCGCCACCGACAAAGCGTATGTCAATCCATAACAGGACCAGCACTATGCTGAAGAAACCGGTCCACATCCACCATTCACCCATATTCACTTCTCCCAAAAACGACAAAACCCACGACCGAGAGGCGTGGGTTTGCGTTTGGAGCAGATACACCTTGCCTCTCGGCAAGGTCTCACTTACAGCCAATTTTCATCGACTGCCCGGCTGCCGGGTGCACTGCAGGAAATGGGTGCACCGTAATGACGACAAACCAGCGAGAAGTTACTCCCCTTGTTGCGCGGATATTAACAGCGGTAAAAGATAACGCCAAGAGGCATCTTCACCCTGACAGCAAAAAAACGGGGCGCTGTATGAGCGCCCCGTTATTTGCATTGCGACCAGCGCAATCAGAGCGGATCCACCTTGAGGCAGGAGACGGCGTGATCGAAGTTGCCCTCCAACACAGGGCGGGTCTTGGCACACTCGGGGCCCGCCACCGGACAGCGGGTGCGGAACACGCAGCCTGACGGCGGATTCATCGGCGATGGCAAATCCCCTTCCAGGATCTGGATCACCTTGTTGCGCTCCAGCTCCGGATCCGGGATCGGCACCGCAGACATCAGCGCCTTGGTGTAGGGGTGCAGCGGATTGGCAAAAATCTCCTTGCCGGTCCCCAGCTCAACGGCGTTGCCCAGATACATCACCAGCACCCGGTCGGAGATATGTTTAACCACCGACAGGTCGTGGGCGATGAAGATAAGCGACAGCCCCATCTCCTTTTGCAGGGATTTGAGCAGGTTGACCACCTGCGCCTGGATAGAGACGTCGAGCGCCGACACCGGCTCATCGCAGATGATCATCTTGGGCTCGAGGATCAGCGCCCGGGCGATACCGATCCGCTGGCACTGGCCGCCAGAAAACTCGTGCGGGTAGCGGTTGACCAGGTTGGGCAAGAGCCCCACCTTGCTCATCATGGCCCGCACCTTCTCCTTCACCTCTTCCCGTGGCAGATTGGGATAGAAGGTGATGAGCGGCTCGGCAATGATGTCGCCGATGGTCATGCGCGGGTTGAGGGAGGCCAGCGGATCCTGGAAAATCATCTGGATCTCTTTGCGCTTCTCGCGCAGGGCATTCTGGTCGAGCTTGGTAAGATCATCCCCCAGCCACACCACCTTGCCCGCCGTCGCCGGCACCAGACCGATGATGGCGCGGGCAAAGGTAGATTTGCCGCAACCGGACTCACCCACCACCCCGAGGGTTTCCCCTTCGTAGAGTCGCAGAGTAACACCATCGACCGCCTTCAAATCGGATGGCTTGGCCCATGGCCACGCCTTGCCACTCTTGATACTGAAGTGCACCTTGAGGTCGGACACTTCCAACAGCAATTTCTTCTCGGCACCCATTTAGTTGGCCCCCTTGTTCATGGCATCCGATACCCAGTGGCAGGCGCGCTCCCGGCCGTCGTTGAACGGCGTCAGGATTGGCGACTGCTGGCCGCAAATCTCGCTCACCCGGTGGCAACGCTCCTGGAAGGGGCAGCCGGTGGGCAGACGCAGCAGGTTGGGCGGATTGCCCGGGATGGTGGGCAGCACTTCCCCTTCGGTATCGAGACGGGGAATAGCTCGCAGCAAACCTTCGGTATAGGGGTGGCTCGGGCGATAGAAGATATCGTCTACCTTGCCGTACTCCATGGTACGACCGGCGTACATCACCAGCACCTTGTTGCAGATACCGGCGACCACGCCAAGGTCATGGGTGATCATGATGATGGCGGTGTTGAACTCGCGCTTTAGCTCGTTCATCAGGGTCATGATCTGGGCCTGTACGGTCACGTCGAGCGCGGTGGTCGGCTCATCGGCGATCAGCAGTTGCGGGCGGCAGAGCAGTGCCATGGCGATCATCACCCGCTGGCGCATACCGCCGGAGAACTCGTGAGGATACATCCCCATCCGCTTGCGCGCTTCGGGGATCTTCACCGCATCCAGCATCCGCACCGACTCCTCGAACGCCGCCGCCTTGTTCATCCCCTTGTGCAACATCAGCACTTCCATCAGCTGATCCTGCACCTTCATGTAGGGGTTAAGCGAGGTCATAGGGTCCTGGAAGATCATGGCGATCTTCTCGGAGCGGATCTTGTTGAGCTTGGACTCGGGGAGATTGAGGATCTCTTCACCCTGAAATTTGGCGGAACCGGTGATCACGCCGTTCTTGGCCAGCAAGCCCATGATGGCAAAGGCGGTTTGGGATTTGCCGGAGCCGGACTCGCCGACGATCCCCAGGGTTTCACCGGCGGATAGGGAGAAGTTGAGGTCGTTGACCGCCACCACATTGCCATCCGGGGTCTTGAACTCGACCCGCAGATCTTTTACATCCAGTAATTTCATAAAAACTCCTTATCGATCTTTCGTGACGTTTTCCTGTCGATCCGATTCGCTGTCAGCGATGGGTGGCCACACACTTGCTGGCAGCCACTTGCCGCCTTGATTAGCGATCCTTCGGATCGAGGGCGTCACGCAGACCATCCCCGAGGAAGTTGAAACAGAACAGGGTCACCACCATGAAACCGGCGGGGAACAGGAGTTGCCAGATGGCCACTTCCATCGACTTGGAGCCTTCATCCAGCAGAGCCCCCCAGCTGGTCATGGGCTCTTGCACGCCCAGGCCAAGGAAGCTCAGGAAGGATTCGAACATGATCATCCCGGGCACCAGCAGGGTGGCGTAGACCGCCACAATCCCCAGCACGTTGGGTACGATGTGACGGGTGATGATCTTCCACTTGGAGACACCGCAGACGTGGGCCGCCTCAATGAACTCCTTGCTCTTGAGGCTCAGGGTCTGGCCGCGCACGATCCGCGCCATGTCGAGCCAGCTTACCGCCCCGATGGCGATAAAGATGAGCGCCAGATTGCGGCCAAAGAAGGTGACCAGCATGATGACGAAGAACATGAAGGGGAAGGCGTTGAGGATCTCCAGTACCCGCATCATCAGGCTGTCGACCCGACCGCCGATAAAACCGGAGGCGGCGCCATAGAGGGTGCCGATAATGACCGCCACCATGGCCCCCATGATGCCGACCATCAGGGAGATGCGGCCACCCAAGAGGGTACGCACAAAGAGATCGCGGCCCAGACTGTCGGTACCGAAGTAGTGACCCGCTTCGATGTCCGGCGCACTCTGCATGGCACCCCAGTCGGGATCGTCAAAGGTGTACTGGGAGAGGTGCGGCCCGACAATGACCGCCAGACCGATGATGGTCAGGATGATCAGGCTGGTGAGCGCCGCCTTGTTGCGCAGGAAACGGCGACGGGCATCCTTCCACAGGGAACGCCCCTCCACCACTTCCACTTTCTGCGCGAATGCCTCGACGGCTTCGCGTTTTTCTGTTGAAACAACCATGATGCACTCCCGAATTAGTAACGGATCTTGGGATCGATAAAGGCGTAGAGAATATCGACCACAGCGTTAAAGGTGATGGTGAGGGCGCCGACCAGAATGGTCAGGCCGAGCACCATGGAGTAATCACGGTTAAGGGCACCGTTAACGAACAGCTGACCGATCCCCGGCAGACCGAAGATGGTTTCGATCACTACGGAACCGGTGATGATGCCGACAAAGGCCGGGCCAAGATAGGAGACCACCGGCAGCATGGCCGGGCGCAGCGCGTGCTTCAGGATGATATGGCGCAGCGGCAGTCCCTTGGCTCGGGCGGTACGGATGAAGTTGGAGTTCATGGTCTCAATCATGCTGCCCCGCATGATCCGCGAGATGGCGGAGATGTAGTACATCATCATGCCAAACACCGGCAGCACCATAAACTGTACGCCACCACCCTGCCAGCCACCGGCCGGCAACCAGCCAAGATGGATACTGAAGATAAGCACCAGCAAGGGCGCCAGCACAAAGCCCGGGATCACCACCCCGGCCATGGCCGACGACATCAGCAAATAGTCGATGATCGAGTTCTGTTTCAGCGCCGCTATGGTGCCGAAAGTGACCCCCAGCGTGACGGCAAAAATAAAGGCGAAGGTACCGATCTTGGCGGAAACCGGCAGCGCCTGGCTCACCAGATCGTTGACGGTGAAGTCCTTGTACTTGAAGGAGGGACCGAGGTCACCCTGCACAAGGTTGCCCAGATAGGTGAGATATTGCATCCCGATCGGCTTGTCGAGGCCATATTTGGCTTCGATGTTGGCCATTACTTCGGGGGGGAGCGAGCGCTCGCTGCTAAAGGGGTTACCCGGGGCGAAACGCATCATGAAGAAGGAGACGGTGATCAAGACCAGCAGAGTCGGGATCGCTTCCAGTAGACGTTTAAAAATGAATTTCAACATAGACAATTCCTGTCCTGTACTGCTTCCAAAGGGTCGCGGTTGTAATAAAGGCCCGCCGTCTGGCGGGCCTGCTTGTTATGCGACTTGTAACGAAAATCAGTGAGCGATGATGTACATGTCTTTGCTGTAGAGGTTATCCAGCGGGTTGGCCGGGTAGCCGCCTACATAGGGTTTCACCATACGGGCAGTCACGTACTGGTAGATGGGGGCAATCGGCATGTCCTTGGCCAGGATCTCTTCAGCCTGGACGTAGAGCTTGTTGCGGGCAGCCACATCAACCTGATCGCGAGAGGAGTCCATCAGCTTGTCAAACTCCGGATTGGAGTACTTGCCGTCGTTGTTGCCGTGGGTGGTCTGCATCAGATCCAGCATGGAAGAGGCTTCGTTGTAGTCGGCAATCCAGCCGGCACGACCCACATCAAACTGACCCTGCTTCTTGGTCTCCAGATAGGTTTTCCACTCCTGGTTGACCAGGCTTACCTGCACGCCCAGCTTCTTCCACATAGAGGCAACGGCGACCGCTACTTTCTTGTGGTTGTCGTCGGTGTTGTAGAGCAGCTCGAACTTCAGCGGCTTGCTGGCATCGAAACCGGCCTCTTTCAGCAGCTCTTTCGCCTTGGCATCGCGCTCGGCCTGGGTCATCTTCGACCATTCCGGAGCCACCGGCTTGAAGCCATCCACAAAATCCGGCACCAGGGTGTAACCCGGAGTCTGGCCCTGACCCATCACCTTGTCGGCGATCACGTTACGATCGATGGCATAGGAGAGCGCAGTACGCACGCGTACGTCATCAAACGGCTTCTTCTTGAAGTTGTACTGGTAGTAGTAGGTACCAACGTAGCCAGTCACCTTCAGCTCATCCGGCTTCTCTTTCTTCATCTGCTTGAAGCGCTCGATGGGCATCTGGTAAGTCATGTCCACTTCGCCGGCCAGATAGCGGTTCAGATCGGAGTTGGTGGACTGGATCGGCAGATAGGTCACCTTCTCGATCACAGTCTTGGCGTTGTTCCAGTAGTTGGGGTTACGCACCACATCAACCCGCTCGTTCACGACCCAATCCTTCAGCTGATAGGCACCGTTGGATACCATGTTGCCGGGCTGGGTCCACTTGTCACCAAACTTCTCGATCACCTTCTTGGGTACCGGGTAGGTGGTGGTGTGGGAGAGCATGCTGACAAAATAAGGAATGGCTTTCTCGAGCTGCACCTCGAAGGTGTAGTCGTCCACCGCTTTCACGCCCAGAGTGTCGGCAGGTTTCTTGCCGGCAATAATCTCGGAAGCGTTGATGATGGTCGGGATCTCCAGATACCAGGAGTAAGGAGAGGCGGTTTTCGGATCGACTGCGCGTTTGAAGGCAAATTCGAAGTCGTGGGCAGTGACCGGATCACCGTTGGACCACTTGGCATCTTTACGCAGATGGAAGATGTAGTGTTTGTTGTCCTTGGTTTCCCAGGATTCGGCTACCGCAGGCAGGATCTCGCCTTTGGGACCGGAGGCAACGAGACCTTCAAACAGGTCGCGCAGGATATTGGATTCGACCGTTCCTTCGGTCTTGTGCGGGTCAAGGGTCGCGGGCTCGGAGCCGTTGCCTTTTACCAGCTGCTGAACATCAGCCAGCTTGGTTCCCGCCGGGACATCGGCAGCTTGTGCCATATTGATGCCACCAAACAGTGCAGCCATCAGCAATGTGTTAATAATTGTTTTTTTATGAGTCATTTCCATACTCCAACAAGAACATTCCATGCGTTCATTTAAGTGGCGGGCATTGACCCCGCTCCCAGCATAATTCCCTGCCAATTCCGATATTGCAATAGATATTGTCAGGACAATCATTACTTTCCGGTCAAAAAACCAGCTGCCAGCCTGTTTTTCAGAATGAAAATGCCAACGACATGTTCATTTTTTAAACAAGCGTCCGATTCTAAAAAACGGTGTCCAAAAAGCAACCAATAAAAAGCCGGTCACGAGGACCGGCTTTCATAAAACAGACCTGGCTCACATCAGGCTGGGGAAGACACCCTTGATACCCGCCACCATGATCTCGATACCGAGCGACATCATGATAAGACCCATAATACGGGTCACCACGTTGATACCGGTATTGCCCATGATTTTGAACAGCAGCGGGGCGGCGCGGAAGATTAGCCAGGAGCAGAAGGAGAAGACAACGACAACAACCGACATGCCGAGCAACTGCTGCCAATGGCTCTGGCTGGCATAGACGATGACCGAGGAGATGGCGCCCGGGCCTGCCATCAATGGCAGAGCCAACGGTACCACGGCGATCGATTCACGCACCGCCAGTTCGCCTTTCTCCTGTTTGTTGTGCTTCACCTCGCCCAGCTTGCCCTGCAGCATCGACCAGGCGATCAGGGTAATCAGCGAGCCACCGGCGATACGGAACGATGCCAGCGAGATGCCGAAACCATCGAGGATCAGCTGTCCCATATACATGGAGACCAGCAGGATGATCATCACCGCGATATTGGCGGTGGTGTTGGTCTTCATCCGTTCAGCCTGGGTGTAATGGCTGGTCAGGCTGACAAAAACCGGCAGCAGACCCAGGGGGTTGATGATTGCGAACAAACCGACAAAAAACTTCAGATACAAAGAGACGTCAATTGCTGCCATAGGCGCCTTCCAAACGTGTGCAGGGCCCATCGGGCCAGTCCATTAATTTCGCGCGTAAATTTACATCATCCCCAGAGCGGGCACCAATCAAATAATCTCACCATTTACAGGGTTTTTTAGTTAGTTTCGCTAATGCATGGTCGCAACGTGGCATAAACCGGTGCCAACTTGCGCAAAAGGGCTCGATTGCCACCCAACACTTGTCTATGCGCCCATATCCTGGCTTATCGTCTTTGCTGCGATGGCAAAGATGGCATCGAACGGCCAGCAGCCATGCCCCAAAGATCGCTGTCACAGCCATCAATTGGATTAGTCATGGATTAAAACAACATGCAATTTCGTAACAAATAGGGTTTCAGGAGAGGTTGGATGGTGACTTCGTAACCACAACATTCATGTTTTATAACCTGAAGTGCCTGTTTCACCTCCTGCAAGCTGGCTAAAGATTATTTAACCATTTGATACAAAGCGATTATTACCATCTATTTACAATCTACTTTGCTTCCTTCAGGATGCACATTCCGATAACATCCATCAAACATGGATCATGAAATAAAATTTCTTTTGTTCTTTTGTTACACATGATCCAGATCAAGTTTTTCTGAGTCAGCCCCGCTCTATAATCGACTCAGAAAGCGATTTAGTAAGGCATGTGAAAAAGCTGTTGCAACGATACCGCCTTGACAGGGCGACTATAATTGCCGGGCATTGCCAACGTCTTACTAAACAGTTTTCAAATAATCAGGAGATAAACATGGCAGTAACCAATTTGGCTGAACTGGATGCACTGGTCGCCCGCGTTAAGGAAGCACAGCGTGAATTCGCCAGCTTCTCTCAAGAGCAGGTAGACAAGATCTTCCGTGCCGCCGCCCTGGCCGCCAACAACGCCCGTATCCCCCTGGCCCAGATGGCCGTGGAAGAATCCGGTATGGGTATCATCGAAGACAAGGTTATCAAGAACCACTTCGCCTCCGAATACATCTACAACAAGTACAAAGAAGAGAAGACCTGCGGCATTCTGAGCGAAGACACTCAGATGGGCACCATCACCATCGCCGAGCCGGTAGGTATCATCTGTGGTATCGTTCCGACCACCAACCCGACTTCTACTGCGATCTTCAAATCCATGATCGCGCTCAAGACCCGCAACGCCATCATCTTCTCCCCGCACCCCCGTGCCAAGAACTCCACCAATACCGCAGCCAAGCTGGTACTGGATGCAGCTGTTGCCGCCGGTGCACCGAAAGACATCATCGGCTGGATCGACCAACCGTCCGTTGAGCTCTCCAACGCCCTGATGAAACACGACGACATCAACCTGATCCTGGCCACCGGTGGCCCGGGCATGGTGAAAGCAGCCTACTCTTCCGGTAAGCCTGCTATCGGTGTAGGTGCCGGTAACGTGCCTATCGTTATCGACGAAACCGCCGACGTGAAGCGTGCCGTTGCCTCCATCCTGATGTCCAAGACTTTCGATAACGGCGTGGTCTGTGCTTCCGAGCAGGCGGTCATCGTTGTTGATGCCATCTACGACCAGGTTAAAGAGCGCTTTGCATCTCACAAGGGCCACGTGCTCTCCAAAGAAGATGCTGACAAGGTCCGTAAAGTCATCCTGATCAACGG
The DNA here is from genome assembly GCF_019048745.1 of Aeromonas sp. FDAARGOS 1410. Lineage (NCBI taxonomy): Bacteria > Pseudomonadati > Pseudomonadota > Gammaproteobacteria > Aeromonadales > Aeromonadaceae > Aeromonas > Aeromonas sp. FDAARGOS 1410. Next base: position 3,396,099 of record NZ_CP077401.1, read on the forward strand.
TGCCCTGAACGCCAACATCGTTGGCCAGCCGGCGACCAAGATTGCCGAGATGGCAGGCGTGACTGTACCGGCTGATACCAAGATCCTGATCGGTGAAGGCGTCAAGCTGTGTGCAGAAGACGAGTTTGCTCACGAGAAATTGTCCCCGCTGCTCGGTATGTTCCGTGCAAGCAGCTTCGAAAACGCCGTTGATATGGCCTGTGACATGGTCAACATCGGTGGTATCGGCCACACCTCAGGTCTGTACACCGACCAGGACCGCAATGCTGACCGCATCAAGTACTTCGGCGACAAGATGAAGACCGCGCGTATCCTGATCAACACTCCGTCTACTCAAGGCGGTATCGGTGACCTGTACAACTTCGCAATGGCACCGTCCCTGACCCTGGGTTGCGGCTCCTGGAGTGGTAACTCCATCTCCGAAAACGTGGGTCCGAAGCACCTGATCAACAAGAAGACAGTCGCAAAACGGGCAGAAAACATGCTGTGGCACAAACTTCCGAAATCCATCTACTTCCGTCGTGGTTCCCTGCCGATCGCTCTGAGCGACCTGGAAGGTAAAAAGCGTGCCATGGTCGTGACCGACCGCTTCCTGTTCAACAACGGCTACGCTGATGAACTGGTCAGCCTGCTGAAAGCACAGAATATGGAAGTGGAAGTGTTCTACGAAGTAGAAGCTGACCCGACTCTGGCTGTGGTTCGCAAGGGTGCCGAGATGGCCAACTCCTTCAAACCGGACGTAATCCTGGCGCTGGGCGGTGGTTCACCGATGGATGCTGCCAAGATCATGTGGGTGATGTACGAGCACCCGAACACTGCGTTCGAAGATCTGGCCATGCGCTTCATGGACATCCGCAAGCGTATCTACAAGTTCCCGAAAATGGGCGTGAAGGCCGAACTGGTCTGTATCACCACCACTTCCGGTACCGGCTCTGAAGTCACTCCGTTTGCGGTAGTAACCGATGAAGTGTCTGGTCAGAAATATCCGCTGGCTGACTACGAGCTGACCCCGAACATGGCCATCGTTGATGCTAACCTGGTCATGGGTATGCCGAAGTCCCTGTGTGCCTTCGGTGGTATCGATGCCGTGACTCACGCCATGGAAGCCTATGTTTCCGTACTGGCCAACGAGTACTCCGACGGTCAGGCGCTGCAAGCCCTGAAAATGCTGAAAGAGTACCTGCCGTCCAGCTACCTGAACGGTGCCAACGACCCGATCGCTCGTGAGAAGGTGCACAATGCTGCCACCATCGCCGGTATCGCGTTCGCCAACGCCTTCCTGGGTGTGTGCCACTCCATGGCTCACAAACTGGGTGCCGAGTTCCACATTCCGCACGGTCTGGCCAACGCCCTGCTGATCAGCAACGTCATCCGCTACAACGCGAACGACAACCCGACCAAGCAGACCGCGTTCTCCCAGTACGACCGTCCGCAGGCTCGTCGTCGTTACGCCGAAGTCGCTGACCACCTGGGTCTGACTGCTGCCGGTGACCGCACCGCTGCCAAGATCGAGAAGCTGCTGACCTGGCTAGACGAGCTGAAGGCTACCCTGGGTATCCCTGCCTCCATCCGCGAAGCTGGCGTTGCCGAGGCTGACTTCCTGGCCAAGGTTGACCAGCTGTCCATCGAAGCCTTCGATGACCAGTGCACCGGCGCCAACCCGCGCTACCCGCTGATCAGCGAGCTGAAGCAGGTTCTGCTGGACTCCTACTACGGCCGTCCCTTCACCGAAGCCGCTCCGGTAGCTGCTGCACCGGTTGAAGCCAAAGCCGAAGGCAAGAAGAAGTCCAAGTAATCTCGCCTGAGTAGAAATAGAAAGCCCGCGCACTGCGCGGGCTTTTTTTATATGTGCTATCCCCCCGCACTCCCCCCACTCTCCTCCCTCCCCGACCTGACAACCCGTTACCCCTCTCATCTAGCAGGTCATCCATACCACAGGCTTCCCTGGTTCGGGATTGGGCTGCCGGCACAAAATGCGCGAACAATCCCTGCTGTTCTTCTCCATCAGGCAAACAACACTGGCCCTGTCGAGGTTATCTGCAAGCCACTGATACAAGAGCTGAATAGAAATAGGAAGAGACAAGGGGGGAAATTCGGAGAGCCTACCGGAGTGTGATAGCCGGACGTGGAGATGAATGCTGGCCACGGGCTGTTTCACTGATGAAACAAACAAGGTAATGTCTGTTTCACCTTTGCGACAATAAAAAATGGCAGCCATCTGGCTGCCATTGGCAAGAAGTGCGGGGAGCGATTACAGGGTCGCTGCCACTTCGTCGGAGATGGAACCGTTGTGGTACACCTCCTGCACGTCGTCCAGATCTTCCAGCATGTCGATGAGGCGCATCAGCTTGGGCGCGGTCTCGGCATCCAGCTCCGCTTCGGTGGAGGGGATCATGGTCACTTCGGCGCTCTGGGCCTTGAAGCCGGCAGCTTCCAGACCATCCAGCACGGTACCGAAGTCGTTCGGGGTGGTGTACACCTCGATGGTGCCATCTTCTTCGGTCACCACGTCATCGGCACCCGCTTCCAGAGCCGCTTCCATCAGGGCATCTTCATCGGCGCCCACGAAGGTCAGTACGCCCTTCTTGGTGAACAGGTAAGCCACGGAGCCGTCGGTACCCAGGTTGCCACCGCACTTGCTGAAGGCGTGACGCACTTCGGCTACGGTACGGTTGCGGTTGTCAGTCAGACACTCAACCATGACGGCCGAGCCAGCCGGGCCGTAACCTTCGTATACGATGGTCTCGAGCTGCTCGCCATCGCCACCACCGGCGCCACGCTGAATAGCACGGTTGATGGTGTCACGGGTCATGTTGTTGGTCAGGGCGGCAGCCACCGCAGCACGCAGACGCGGGTTGTTGGCCGGATCGGCATCACCCAGACGCGCGGAGGTAGTGATTTCGCGGATCAGCTTGGTGAAGATCTTGCCACGCTTGGCATCCTGAGCGGCCTTGCGGTGTTTGATGTTGGCCCATTTACTGTGACCTGCCATAGAGACTCTCCGTTATATTTTTGAAATTTCAGTAACACACGTCATTGCTAACGCAAGGGGAACAGGGAGGCCGCTACGCGACCTCCGGTGCCCGGAAGGGCTTACTCATCACCCTTGACGGTGGTTGCAATCGCCAGCTCGCCCAGTTGGGCTGCGTTGGCAAGGCTGGGGGCGTCGGTCATCAGACAGGCGGCCGCAGTGGTTTTCGGGAAGGCAATGACGTCCCGAATGTTTTCAGTGCCGGTCAGCAGCATGCTGAGACGGTCCAGACCGAAGGCCAGACCAGCGTGCGGCGGGGTACCGTACTTCAGGGCATCCAGCAGGAAGCCGAACTTCAGGCGCTGCTCGGCCGGGGTGATACCCAGGATATCGAACACGGTGGCCTGCATCTCGCTGTTGTGGATACGGACAGAGCCGCCGCCCACTTCGTAACCGTTGATCACCATGTCGTAGGCGTTGGCGTAAGCACCCAGGGGGTTGGCTTTCAGCTGCTCCGGGCTCAGGCCGCTCGGCGCGGTGAAGGGGTGGTGCATGGCAGCCAGACCGCCTTCGCCATCTTCCTCGAACATCGGGAAGTCGATGACCCACAGCGGCTTCCAGCTGTTTTCCAGCAGACCCAGATCACGGCCCACTTTCAGACGCAGGGCACCCATGGCATCGCAAACCACTTTCTTGGAGTCGGCGCCGAAGAAGATGATGTCGCCGTCGGCCGCGCCGGTACGGGTCAGGATCTCGCGCACGATGGCGTCGCTGAGGAACTTGGCAACCGGAGACTGCACGCCTTCGATGCCGTTGGCCGCTTCGTTGACCTTCATCCAGGCCAGGCCCTTGGCACCGTAGATGCCGACAAACTTGGTGTACTCGTCGATCTGCTTGCGAGAGAGCTCGGCGCCGCCCGGCACTTTCAGGGCTGCCACACGGCCTTTCGGATCGTTGGCGGGGCCGGCAAACACGGCGAACTCGACGGCGGTCAGCAGATCGGCCACATCGACCAGCTCCATCGGCAGACGCAGGTCCGGCTTGTCGGAGCCGTAGCGACGCATGGCTTCGTCGAAGGTCATGATCGGGAAGTCGCCCAGATCCACGTTCAGGATGTGCAGCCACAGTTTGCGGATCATCTCTTCCATCACTTCACGCACCTGCGGTGCGGTCATGAAGGAGGTCTCCACGTCGATCTGGGTGAATTCCGGCTGGCGGTCGGCACGCAGGTCTTCGTCACGGAAGCACTTGACGATCTGGTAGTAACGGTCGAAGCCAGACATCATCAGCAGCTGCTTGAACAGCTGGGGAGATTGCGGCAGAGCGTAGAACTTGCCCTTGTGCACGCGGCTCGGTACCAGATAGTCACGGGCACCTTCCGGGGTGGCCTTGGTCAGCATCGGGGTCTCGATATCGAGGAAACCGTGCTCGTCCATGAAGCGGCGCACGAAGGCACTGGCCTTGGCGCGGGTCTTCAGGTACTTGGCCATCTCGGGGCGACGCAGATCCAGGTAGCGATACTTGAGGCTGATCTCTTCGCTGTTGACCTGGTTGAAGTCCAGCGGCAGCGGCTCGGCACGGTTGATGATGTTGAGCTCGTGAGCGAACACTTCGATGGCACCGGTGGCCATGTCGCTGTTGCGCTGGGACTCGGGACGGGTGCGCACTACACCTGTCACCTGGATGCAGAACTCGCCGCGCAGCTCGGAGGCCAGGGCGAACGCTTCCGGTTTGTCCGGATCGAAGAACACCTGCACGATCCCTTCGCGATCGCGCATGTCGATAAAGATCAGACCGCCGAGATCACGACGACGATGGACCCAACCGCACAATGTAATGGTCTGCCCGGCATGGGCCTCATTGACCTGTCCGCAATAGATAGAGCGCATGGACTTCTTCCTTCGAAATTGTAGAGAGACGGTTAACCTTGGGCCGCCGGGCACGACTGGCAAGCACCGTCTGTCTCACAGCTGGCCAGATTCTTTTTCTTACCCGGTTTGAAATCAGTCTCGTACCATCCGGTTCCCTTGAGCCGGAAGCCTGCCGCCGATATCAGCTTGACCAGATTCGGCTTGCTACAGGCCGGACAGTCGGTCAGGGGGGCATCGGAAAGCTTTTGCAGTTTTGCCAATTCATGGCCACAGACGTCGCAACGATATTCGTAGATAGGCATGGGTCACAAGAAATTGAAAAACAAAAGGGCTGGCATTATAGAGGAAAACCCCCTTTTGGGTAAAATGGCCAGCAGCCTCCTTTCACCAGTTTTTTGCTCTGGATGGCAAAAAGTGGCAAAAAAAGGGGCCCGAATTCACCAAGATCAGAGAGAGACGTCGCCATGAGCCTCTATTTGGGCCTGCCGCAGTGGTCCCACCCCGCCTGGCCCGGCCAGCTGCTGGGTCTGGGCGCCAAGCCCGCCGAGCACCTCGCCCACTACGCGACCGTCTTTAACTCGGTGGAGGGCAATACCACTTTCTACGCCCTGCCGACCCCCGATACGGTGCAGCGCTGGGCCGATGCGGTGCCCGATCACTTTCGCTTCAACTTCAAGTTTCCACAAACCATCAGCCACCAGAGCGATCTGGTGAGCGCAGAGAAACAGGTTGCCGACTTTATCCACCTGCTTGCGCCGCTCCACGACAAGCTGGGACTACTCACCCTGCAACTGCCTGCCCGCTTCGGCCCGGAAGGGCTGCCCCGGCTTGCGGCCTTTATCGAACGGCTGCCGCCGGCGTTTCGCTACGCCCTCGAGGTGCGCCACCCCGACTTCTTCGCCAAGGGGGAGGCCGAACGGGCATTGAACCGGCTGCTGATGGAACAAGGGGTGAACCGGGTGATGCTCGACAGCCGCCCGCTCTTCTCGGTACCCGCCACCACTGCGGCCCTGATTGATGCCCAGGGCAAAAAGCCGCGCCTGCCGGTGCATCTGCTGGCCACCGCCAACGCCCCCATGGTGCGCCTGATTGGCCTGCCGGATCCGGCGGCCAACCACCCCTTTTTACCGAGCTGGATACCCCATTGGCGCCAATGGCTGGCCGAGGGGAAGGATCTTTACCTCTACATCCACACCGCCGACAACGCCCAAGCCCCCGAACTGGCCCGTCAGGTAAGCCGTCTGCTGGGGCAAGAGATGGCCCCCTGGCCGGGGGAAAACGATCGCGCGCGGCAGGGAGTGCTGCCCTTTTAACCAGTGGCACAAGCAACCCTCGCAGAGCCCCGAAAACGCAGTAAAAAAAGGGCGATTTTTGTGGTTTGGCGGGGCCCGGCGTCAAGACAAATGGCCGTCAATCCTCTACACTAGCGCCCCATGCAAGGAGCCCTGTCACCGTTACTGTTAATCAGTGGTAACAAATGACTCGGCTCCGGATAAGGGTCCGGAGATGACCCCTACGAACAGGACCGGTCACCAGGAGCTCATGACCGGCCACCCCGTTCGTAAACAGGTGATGAGCCACCCCCAGACGGGTGCCACCCAACGATTCAATTGAACAAAGCAGTCGGCCGATATGCCGGCTGTCAGGTTGCGCCAGCATGCATACCAAAGATCAAATATTTGCCGCCCCCATCGCCCGTTTGGGTGATTTCTGCTTTGACGAACAGGTCGTCGATGTCTTTCCCGACATGATCCAGCGCTCGGTGCCGGGTTATAGCAACATCATCTCTGCCATCGGTATGATGGCCGCCCGCTACGCCCAACCCGAGAGTCGACTTTATGACCTCGGCTGTTCGCTGGGCGCCGCCACTCATGCGATGCGCCGCCATATCAGCCAGCCCGGTTGCCGCATCACGGCGGTGGATCTCTCCCACCCGATGATCGAGCGCGCCCGTGCCCACCTCTCCGGTTTCAAATCCGAGGTGCCGGTGGAGCTGGTGGAGGCGGATATCTGCGACATCGAGATTGAGAACGCCTCGGTGGTGGTGCTCAACTTCACCCTGCAGTTTGTCGAGCCCGAGAAGCGGGCTGCCCTGATCCAGCGCATTCACGACGGTTTGCGCCCGGGCGGGATCCTGATCCTGAGCGAGAAGTTCCGCTTCGAGGACGAGCCGGTCAACGAGCTGCTCATCGACCTGCACCTCGACTTCAAGCGCGCCAACGGTTATAGCGAGCTGGAGATCAGCCAGAAGCGCACCGCCCTTGAGAACGTGATGCGCACCGACAGCTTGCCGGTGCATCAGGCGCGTCTGCGCGACGCCGGTTTCGTCCATCAGGATCTCTGGTTCCAGTGCTTCAACTTCGGCTCCATGATTGCCATCAAATCCAGCGACGCCCAGCCATGATCGACTTTGCCAACTTCTATCAACTGATCGCCAAAAACCGGCTGAGCCACTGGCTGCATACCCTGCCCGCCCAGCTGCACGCTTGGCAACACGATAACCAGCACGGCGATCTGCCGCGCTGGAACCGCGCCCTCAACAAGCTGCCGGCAGTCGCCCCCGACCACGTCGAGCTGAAAAACCGGGTCGAAATCGGCTCGGCCGAGAGCCTGGGCGAAGGGGAGCGCAAGAAGGTCGAGAGCCTGCTGCGCCACTTCATGCCCTGGCGCAAGGGGCCGTTCACCGTGCACGGCATCCACATCGACACCGAGTGGCGCTCCGACTGGAAGTGGGATCGGGTCTTGCCCCATATCAGCCCGCTCGAAGGCCGCTATGTGCTGGATGTGGGCTGCGGCAGCGGCTATCACCTCTGGCGCATGGTGGGTGAAGGGGCCAGGCTCGCGGTCGGCATCGATCCGAGCCCGCTGTTCCTCTGCCAGTTCGAGGCGATTCGCCACTTAGCCGGCAACGACCAGCGCGCCCACCTGCTGCCGCTCGGGATTCAGGAGCTGCCGGAGCTGCGGGCGTTTGACACCGTCTTCTCCATGGGGGTGCTCTATCACCGCAAATCCCCCATCGAGCACATCGAGCAGCTGCGCAACCAGCTCAAGGATGATGGCGAGCTGGTGCTGGAGACGCTGGTGATTGACGGCGGTGTCAATGATGTGCTGATGCCCACCGACCGCTACGGCAAGATGCGCAACGTCTGGTTTATTCCATCCAGCGCCGCCCTCAAGCTATGGGTCGAGCGTTGCGGCTTCACCGACGTGCGAATTGTCGATGAAAATATGACCAGCACGGACGAACAGCGTCGTACCGACTGGATGATTAATGAATCCCTGAGTGATTATCTGGATCCAGACAATCCGGCACTCACGGTAGAAGGACATCCGGCACCAAAACGTGCCGTACTGATTGCCAGAAAGGCCAAAGACTAGCCGATGGCGGCTGTGGAAGTTACACTGACCCAATTCCAGGAAGCACAGTTAAATGAATGACATGAAAAGCAAATTAAAAGGAATGACCCTGCTCTCCCTGCTCAGTCTCGGCGGGTGTGTCAATATGGAAAAAGCGCCCCAGGTTCCTGCACTGACACTGGCCGAGTTGCGTAGCGAGCTGAGCCAGAGCGAGCAGCGCCTGCAAACATCCATGGAGCAGCAACAGAAGCAGTATGTGCAGCAACAGCACCTGCTGGTTCAGCTCAATACAGATGTCACCAATATGAAAGAGTCCGTCAAACAAGTAGATCACAAGATCGCCGCCCTCCCCTCCGAGCCGCCCAAGCCGATGGCGGTACCTGCCGAGAAGTGTCCGGTGCCCAATCAGGGTCACACTATCGATGGCAAGCTGATGGTGGGTGAAGCGGAGTGGATCTGGGTGGATGCCGCCAATGACGCCTTCCAGGCCCGGGTCGATACCGGTGCGACCACCTCCTCCATCAGCGCTCAGGAGATCACCATTTTCGAGCGCAACGGCAAAAACTGGGTTCGCTTCCTGCTGAGCCATCAGGACGCCGACGACAAGATCCAGATCGAAGCCCCGCTGGTACGCCACGTGCGGGTACGTCAGGCCTCTGCCGACGATCTCGACCGCCGTCCCGTGGTACGTCTGACCGTGCGCATCGGCGACATGACCGAGAAGGCCGAATTTACCCTGAAAGATCGTAGCGACATGGCCTTCCCCGTGCTGCTGGGTCGTGAATTCCTGAAAGATATCGCTGTGGTCGATGTGGCCCGCGAATATATCCAACCCAAACCCAAGCTCAAGGATGTGAAATAATCCATGGTTTCCCGTAAGCCGTTCTATTTGCTGGTAGCCCTGCTGTACATTGTCGGCCTGGGGATGACGATCTATCACCACATCGCGTTGGACGTTCCGCTCACGCCCGGTGAAAAGCGCCAGATCTGGTCTATCGAAGCCAAGCTGGAGTTTGAAGCCACCGGTGAGCCGGTGATCGCCTCCCTGGCCATTCCGGGTACCCAGCCCGGCTTTACCCTGATGAACGAAAACGCCGCCAGCCCCGGCTACGGCCTCTCCTTCGTCGAGAAGGATGGCGATGCGCGCGCCGAGTGGTCGATCCGCACCGCCTCCGGCCGTCAGGAGCTCTACTACCGCGTCGACATGATGGCGGATGCCCACGCCAAACCGGCCGCCAATCCGCAGCCGCCCGCTATCGAGAAGCAGATCGAGAGCGAGCCCTACGCCACCGCCATGAAGCAGATCCTGGAGCGCGCCCAGGAGCGCTCTGCCGATGGCTACACCCTGACTCGCGAGATCATCAAGGAGATCGAGAAGCAGGAGCAGAACGCCGAGCTGCTGAAAAAGCACAAGAGCCGCGCCAACCTGATCGCCGAGCTGCTCAACAATGCTGACGTACCGGCCCGCGTCGTCCACGCCCTGAGCCTGGAAGATGGTCGTCGTCGTCAGGAGCTGGTCGATTACCTGCAGGTGTTCAACAGCCCGACTGACTACAAGCTGTTCAACCCGCAGACCGGCGAACAGGGCCGTCCTGGCAACCTGCTGCTGTGGGAGTACAACTCCGGCTCGTTGCTGGATGTGACTGGCGGCCACAACTCCAAGGTAAGCTTCTCGATGATCGAGCAGGAGCAACCGGTGAGCGTGGCGCTGGCCCAGAAGTTTGAAAAGTCAGAGATGATGAACTTCTCCATCCACAGCCTGCCGCTGGAAGAGCAGACCCTGTTCAAGGGCTTGCTGCTGATCCCCATCGGCGTACTGATGGTGGTGTTCCTGCGGGTCATCGTCGGGATCAAGACCTCCGGTACCTTTATGCCGGTGCTGATCGCGGTCGCCTTTATCCAGACCCAGCTGATCACCGGTCTGGTGGGCTTCCTGCTTATCGTCGGCACCGGTCTGGTGATCCGCTCCTACCTGTCGCGGCTCAACCTGCTGCTGGTAGCGCGGATATCAGCCATCATCATCATGGTTATCTCGTTGATCGGGGTCTTCTCGGCGTTCGCCTTCAAGCTGGGGCTGACCGACGGCATGAAGATCACCTTCTTCCCGATGATCATCCTCTCCTGGACCATCGAACGGATGTCCATCCTGTGGGAAGAAGAGGGCCCGAAAGAGGTATTCCGCCAGGGTGGCGGCTCCCTGCTGGTAGCAGTCATCGCCTATCTGGCCATGGATAACGAGCTCATTCGTCACCTCACCTTCAACTTCCTCGGCCTGCAGCTGGTGCTGATGGCGACCGTGCTGTTGATGGGTAACTACACCGGCTACAAGCTGAGCGAACTCAAGCGCTTCAAGCCGCTGGTAGACGAGATGCGTTCCGGTGCCACCCCGGGTAAGGACAAGTAACAGATGTGGTTCTGGGAAAAGTACACCACCCCGTGGAGCCTGTCGCAGGCAGGCATCCTCGGCATGAACAAGCGCAACCACTCCTACATCAGCCGCTACAATCCGCGCAGCCTCTATCCGCTGGTGGATGACAAGCTGCAGACCAAGCGTATCGCGCTGGATGCGGGCGTAACGGTGCCGGAACTGATCGGCACCATCCGCGCCCAGCACGACGTGGGTCGCATCACCGAGCTGGTCAAGGATTGGCCGGGCTTCTGCATCAAGCCGGCGCGCGGCTCCGGCGGCAAGGGGATCCTGGTGATCCTGCGTCAGGAAGATGGCCTCTTCTACAAACCCAACGGCAGTGCCAGCAACGGTCAGGATCTGGAGCGCCATGTCTCCAACATTCTGGCGGGACTCTATTCGCTGGGCGGCAAGCCCGACGTGGCGCTGGTCGAAGGCCTCATCAACTTCGATGACGTGTTCGACGGCTACTCGTTTGAAGGGGTGCCCGATGCCCGGGTGATCATCTTCAAGGGCTTCCCGGTGATGGCGATGATGCGCCTCTCCACCTCGGCCTCCGATGGCAAGGCGAACCTGCACCAGGGTGCTGTGGGCGTGGGTCTCTGCCTGCGTACCGGCCGCGCCCTGCGGGCGGTGCAGTTTGGCAATCCGCTGCGCCACCATCCGGATACCGGCCTCGATCTCTACGAGCTCAAGGTGCCCCACTGGGATACCCTGCTGACGCTGGCGGCCTCCTGCTACGAGATGTCGGGTCTGGGCTATATCGGTACCGACATGGTGCTCGACAAGTTCCGCGGCCCCATGCTGCTGGAGCTTAACGCCCGCCCGGGTCTGGCCATTCAAATCGCCAACGGCCGCGGTCTGGTGCCCAACCTCAAGACCATCGAGAAGCTGGGTCAGGTGAAGATGAACGTGGAGCAGCGGGTCAACTTCGCCAAGGAGCACTTCGGGGTCTTTGACGAATAGCCGCTGATTCCCGCAAAAAAGCGCGCCCATGGCGCGCTTTTTTTATCCTTCGCATTTCTCTGCGGGCAAGCCACTGCGCACCGCCCAACTCTCGCAGCCATGCCGCTTGCCCACGATCCTCTTGCTGATAAGGGGCAACACGGCGCTTCACTATCGCCTATTCCGGCGACGCTTCTGCCCCCTCCTGGACTCATATTGTTGCAAATTAAGATGGGAAATCTTGATATCAGTTTCGTAGGTGAAACAATTTCAGCGCCAGATAGCGGCCCGACGCGCCATGGCCTGCTGGGAACTGCGCCCGCTCTCTTGCCCGACACCATCATCCCGGGCTCCTGCCATGGGTAATGAGCAAGACCCGCATGACCGTGTGCTATGAACATCGGAGCAATGAATTGCAGATATAAAAAAACCGGCGCCAAGGCACCGGTTTTTCAAGCAGAGAGCGAACCCGATTACAGGGAGTCAGCGTTCTCGGACAGGTACTTGGCAACGCCGTCCGGAGAGGCTTGCATACCTTTTTTGCCTTTTTCCCACTGAGCCGGGCACACTTCACCGTGCTCTTCGTGGAACTGCAGGGCGTCGACCATGCGCAGCATTTCGTCGATGTTGCGACCCAGCGGCAGATCGTTGACAACCTGGTGACGAACAACACCGTTCTTGTCGATCAGGAAGGAGCCACGGAAAGCAACACCGGCTTCCGGATGCTCAACGTCGTAGGCTTTGCAGATTTCGTGCTTGACGTCGGCGATCAGCGGGTACTTGACCTGACCGATACCACCATCTTCAACTTTGGTGTTGCGCCATGCGTTGTGGGAGAACTGGGAATCGATGGAAACACCGATCACTTCCACGCCACGCTTCTGGAACTCTTCATAGCGGTGGTCGAAGGCAATCAGCTCGGACGGGCAAACGAAGGTGAAATCGAGCGGATAGAAGAAGACAACGGCAGCTTTGCCTTTGATGTGGGATGACAGGGTGAAAGTGTCAACAATCTCACCATTACCCAGAACAGCTGCAGCGGTAAAATCGGGTGCGGGACGGCCTACCAATACCATATTCAATTCCTCTTTATGTGAAGTGAACAATCCAGTCAGGATTGGGCTACCTAGAGCCAAGTCCGTCTAATTCAAGCGACAAACTATATACCCGGTGGTAGATTAGTAAATCAAATTAAATAGATAGCATTAATCGGGTTTTTCTATGCAACGTTGGCCCAGCCTCAAACAGCTGCAATATCTGGTTGCTCTCGACGAGCACAAAAACTTCAATCGCGCCGCCAAGGCCTGTCATGTCAGTCAATCGACCCTGAGTACCGGGATCCAGACGCTGGAGGACATGATGAACCTGCAACTGGTGGAGCGTGACCACAAGAGCTTCATTATGACCCCGGTCGGCATGGAAATCGTCGAGCGGGCTCGCAATTTGCTCTCCGATGCGCGGGATCTGATGGAACTTGGCCTCAATCAGGGCGGGGTGATGCAAGGCACGGTGCGCCTCGGCTGCATCCCCACTATTGCCCCCTTCCTCCTGAGCAAGCTGCTCAAAGAGTGCAGCAAGGCCTATCCTGACCTCGAATTGTTGCTGCGGGAAGACACCACCAGCAATCTGCTCAAACAACTTGAGCAGGGGCAGCTCGACCTGCTGATCCTCGCCCTGCCCATCGAGATTGGTGGCTTTCACTGCAAGACGGTCGGTCAGGACCCCTTCCACATGGTGATGCCCGCCAGCATGGCGGCCGGTCTGCACACCCCGTTCGACTACAAGGAGCTGCCCAACCAGAGCATCTTCCTGCTGGAGCGGGAGCACTGTCTCACCGAGCATGCGGTGAGCGCCTGCCGGCTGCGGGACAAGAGCAAGATCAACCCGTTCGCCGCCACCAGCCTGCACACTCTGGTACAGATGGTGGAGGCGGGTCTTGGCACCACCTTCCTGCCTCAGATGGCCATCGATGCCGGTATTCTCGACAACTCCGATCTGGTGGCCATCCCGCTGCCCGGCGAACACCCCTATCGCGAGATCGGGCTGGTGTGGCGCCCCAGCACCACCCGGGTGCAAACCTTCTACAAGCTGGCCGAGCTGCTCAAGCCGCTGATCAGCCCCACCTCCTGACCTGTGACGCCAGACCCCAAGCGCCAGCCACCGTGCTGGCGTTTTTTTGCAACAAAACGACCATTTTTGTCACATGTAGCTAGGTATCTGACCAATACCTTGTTTATGATGGAAAAGTTGTCGTGCCGAACGTGTCCTGCCGCACCTGTTTTGCCACGTTTGTTCTGGAGAATGTGCCCCGATGTACCGTCCGTTGCTGCTCATCCTGCTGACCCTGCTGCTGGCCGCCTGTTCCAGTACGCCTGAGCCACCTCCGGCCCCGCGCCAGAGCAGCGCCTTCGACGGCTTCTATCAGCAGTGGCGCGGTGTCCCTTACCGGATGGGCGGCACCAGTCGCGCCGGGCTCGACTGCTCTGCCTTCACCCAGCTCGCCTACAACCAGGTGCTGGGGGTCAACCTGCCAAGAACCACCGAATCCCAGGCCAATATCGGCCAACCCGTCGATCGCTACCGGCTGCAGCACGGTGATCTGGTCTTCTTCAAGACCGGCTGGCAGCAGTATCACGTGGGTGTCTACACCGGTGCCGGGGAGTTTATCCACGCCTCCACCAGCAAGGGGGTTATCCGCTCGCGGCTCGACAATGTCTACTGGAACAGTCGCTACTGGCAGGCACGCCGCCTCACTCAGTAATTTTCCAACCATACAGCCCGCAACAGACAAGATAGGGGCGCAAGCTTTCTGGCCCCTTCTGTCGCTATCAGGCTCAATTTTCGCCCGATTTATAACCCAATTGACCCCAAAACCTGATCTTCACATCTTTTTGTGATAAGGTAGTGGCCAATTTTTGACACCTTCGCTCCTTTCTCGACCGCTATCTGTCTGAATTGACACTTATAACGGCGAAAACAGGGAGATCCGCAGACAAGGCGCAAGGTGCCTGCGACCGGGCCCGTTCAGGGTGTGGAGCCGTCGCAGCCGCAGTATCAATCGTCAAATTGATAAGGAGATCGTGCAATGAAACAGTACCAAAGCTGGCTTGGACAATATCTGATGAGCCGCCGCGATGGCGACCACGCCATGGCATCCGAGCTTGCCAGCTCCATCTGCGAGTTCTGGCAGCAGCAAGGGGATGAGACCGAGCTGGACAAGTGGCAGCAGATTTACCAGCACCATCTGGAAAGAACCACCTGATCCTTCGACTATTCGCCTTGCAGCACCGCGCTGCAAGGCGCTTGTTTATCCCCTCCCCCAATAACCCCTATTTTGTTTTTCCAGCAACCGGCCTCATCAGGCCGATGCGGTCTCTTGCGCCGTTTGCTGCGCCCACTCGATAAACGCCTGGATCTTGGGACACTGGCGATTGGGCAGGGTCGCAATGTAGTAACGCTGCTCGCACTTCACCTCACGACCCGAAAACGGGGTCACCAGTTCGTTGCGCGTCAACCGCTTGCTCACCAGATTCTTGCGTCCCATGGCAATGCCCCCATGGTTCATGGCGGCGATGATGGCGAGATCGGAGCGATCAAAGCCCATATTTAGCCGGCATTCTGCGAGGCTCACTCCGTGGTGGCGTGCCCAGCTCTCCCACTCATCACCATCGGAGTCATACCCCCAGGCCTGCCGATCGTGCAGCAGCCGACAGTGCTGCAAGTTGCCGGGATTCTCCAGCAGGTTGTGTTGCATGGCATATTCGGGGCTGCAAACCGGCACTATGTACTCATCCATCAGATGGTGGATGGCGAGCCGCTCCGGTACCTTCTCGTCGAAGTAGAGGGTCAGATCGATGCCATAACCGTGCAGATTGATGTTCTCGTTGCCGGTCACAATGTTCAGCTCGATCTGGGGATGCAGTCTTGAGAAGTCGGCCAGCCTTGGCACCAGCCAGCACTGGGCGATGGAGGGGCGCGAGTAGATGGTCAGAGTGCCCGAGAGCTCCTGATTCCTGATCTCCAGGATCTCCTGATTGATGAACTCCAGCGATGACTTGAGCGCCCAGAACACCCGCTGCCCTTCCGCCGTCAACACCACCTTGCGATGGAAACGCTCAAAGAGCTGAAAGCCCAGCTCCTCCTCCAGCGCGCTGATCCTGTGGCTCACAGCGCTGGGACTGAGGGATAGCTCGTCAGCAGCCATGGCAAAAGAGCCGTGGCGCGCTGCCGCCTCGAAGGTGTGCAGCTTGGCCAGCTGGTAGCCATTCAGCAGCTTGTTGCGCGATATGTAGTGATCCGCGATATACATTCAAACTCCTCTCACCGGTTCACGTACATCATACCGCGCAGCCCCCTTTCCAGATGCAATGAAAAGACCCAATCAACATCATTTACAGAAAATGTGACCAATAAGGCCATTTTGCATCACTTCAGCTCATCCAAGTGGTCGATTTCATCATTTGTCAGCCCCGCCTCATTTTCATTCAATAGCGCATAAACAATCACACACAACAGATGTCGAGGCGCAGTATGAGTTCAGAGGTATGGGTCATCGCTACCTTGCTAAGTAGCATCGTTCTTATCGTGGTCACCATAGTGAAGGGCAAGATCCACCCCTTTCTTGCCCTGCTGTTGGCCAGCTTCTATGTGGGTACCCTGATGGGGATGGAGCCCCTCAAGATGGTCAGCGCCATGGAAGAGGGAATTGGCGGCACGCTCGGCTTTCTCGCCGCCGTCATCGGCCTTGGCACCATACTCGGCAAGATGATGGAGGTGTCGGGCGCGGCGGAGCGTATCGGCCTCGCCCTGCAGAGATGCCGCTGGCTCTCGCCGGATGTCATCATGGTGCTGGTTGGTCTGGTATGTGGCATCACCCTGTTTGTCGAAGTCGGCGTTGTGCTGCTGATCCCGCTGGCCTTCTCCATCGCCCGCAAGACCAACACCTCGCTGCTCAAGCTGGCCATTCCGCTCTGTACCGCCCTGATGGCCGTGCACTGCATCGTACCGCCGCACCCTGCTGCCCTCTATGTCACCAATCAGCTGGGCGCCGATGTGGGTTCCGTCATCGTCTATGGTCTGGCGGTCGGCCTCTTCGCCTCTCTTATCGGCGGCCCCCTGTTCCTCAAACTGCTGGGTAACCGGCTCCCGTTCAAGGGGGTACCCGATGCCTTTGCCGACATCAAGGCGCGCGATGAGGCCACTCTCCCGACCTTGAGCGCCTCGCTCTTTACCGTGCTGCTGCCCATCCTGCTGATGCTGGCCAAGACGGTGGCCGAGCTCAACATGGATCACGCCAGCCACCTCTACACTGTGCTGGAGTTTATCGGCAACCCCATCACCGCCATGTTTATCGCAGCCTTCACCGCCTACTACGTGCTGGGGATCCGCCAGCAAATGAAGATGGAGGGACTGCTTAACAAGACCGAGGAGTGCTTCTCCTCCATCGCCAACATTCTGCTCATCATCGGTGCGGGTGGCGCTTTCAACGGGGTGCTCAAGGCAAGCGGCCTGGGCGATAGCCTGGCCACCATCCTCTCCCAGCTGGATATGCACCCCATTCTGCTGGCCTGGCTAGTTGCCATCGTGCTGCACGCCGCCGTGGGCTCCGCTACCGTCGCCATGATGGGCGCCACCGCCATCGTCTCCCCCATCATGGTGCACTATCCGAACATCAGCCCGGAGATCATGACCCTGGCCATCGGCTCCGGTGCCATTGGCTGCACCATGGTGACTGACTCTCTGTTCTGGCTGGTCAAGCAGTATTGCGGCGCCACCCTGAACGAAACGCTCAAGTACTACACCACCGCTACCTTTGTCGCCTCCCTGATGGCGCTGGCCGGTACCTTCCTGCTCTCCTTTATCGTGTAACAAGACCGAGAACACTATGAAAAACATCGACGTACAACAGCTCACAGCGCAATTTCCACTGGTGCAATCCCTGATCGCGCTTGAGCCAGTCACCTGGTTCAACCCCAACACCACCACTCTGGCTGCCGGTCTGTCCTATGTGGGGCTCGATAACAACAATGTGGCGGACGCTTCCGCTCGGCTGGCCCGCTTCGCCCCCTACATGTGCGAAGCCTTCCCCGAGACCCGCGCCAGCAACGGTATTCTGGAGTCCGACATCGCCGCCATTCCGGCGATGCAGGCCACGCTCAACCAGCGTTACGGCGTTGAAGTCACCGGTAGACTGCTGCTGAAAAAAGATAGCCACCTGCCCATCTCCGGCTCCATCAAGGCGCGCGGCGGCATCTACGAGGTGCTGGCCCATGCCGAGCAGCTGGCCATCAAAGCCGGTCTGCTGCGAGAAGAGGATGACTACCGCAAGCTCTTTAGCGACGAGTTCCGCCAGTTCTTCAGCCAGTACAGCATCGCGGTAGGCTCCACCGGCAACCTTGGCATGTCCATCGGCATCATGAGCGCCAAGCTGGGCTTTACCGTCACCGTCCACATGTCTGCCGACGCGCGGGAGTGGAAGAAACGCAAACTACGTGAACATGGCGCCATCGTGGTCGAATATGCCGAAGATTACGGGGTTGCGGTGGAACAGGGGCGCAAAGAGGCCGAGCGGGATCCCAACTGCTTCTTTATCGATGACGAGAACTCCCGCACCCTGTTCCTCGGCTACTCGGTGGCGGGCGAGCGGGTGAAAAAGCAGTTCGACCAGATGGGCATCAAGGTGGATGCCGACCACCCGCTGTTTGTCTATTTGCCCTGTGGCGTGGGCGGCGGCCCGGGCGGGGTGGCCTTTGGTCTCAAGCTCGCGTTCGGTGATCATGTCCACTGTCTGTTTGCCGAGCCGACCCACTCCCCCTGCATGCTGCTGGGGGTTCACACCGGACTACACGATGCCATTGCGGTGCAGGATTTGGGTATCGACAACCTCACCGCGGCCGATGGCCTTGCTGTGGGGCGCGCCTCCGGCTTCGTCGGTCGCGCCATGGAGCGGCTGCTCGATGGCTTCTACACCCTGAGCGATCAGGAGATGTATGACCTGCTGGGACTGCTGGCGCGCGATGAGCAGATCAAGCTGGAACCCTCTGCGCTGGCCGGCATGGCTGGCCCTTGGCGTGTAGCGGCCGATCCGGCATGGCAAACCGCGCAGGGACTGGACACGGCAACCATGGCCCGCGCCACCCATCTGGTGTGGGCCACCGGCGGCGGCATGGTCCCGGCCGAGGAGATGGCCAAGTATCTGGTTGCGGCCAACATCTGATCCTCTTCACTCACTCGAGATAAAAAAAACCGGCGCTCAAGGCGCCGGTTTTGTCTTTTCTGGCAAGCAGAAGACATTACATCTGCTCGATCATGTCCTGTGCAAACTGGGAGCAGGAGCGCAGAGTCGCCCCTTCCATCAGACGCTCGAAGTCATAGGTGACGGTCTTGTTGCGGATCGCTGCTTCCATCCCCTTGATGATGAGATCGGCCGCTTCGACCCAGCCCATATGACGCAGCATCATCTCGGCGGAGAGGATGAGGGAACCCGGGTTAACCTTGTCCTGACCAGCATATTTCGGCGCAGTACCGTGGGTCGCTTCGAACAGAGCCACACCGTCACCGATATTGGCACCCGGTGCAATACCGATACCACCCACCTGCGCGGCCAGCGCATCGGAGATGTAATCACCGTTGAGGTTCATACAGGCGATAACGTCGTACTCGGCCGGACGCAGCAGGATCTGCTGCAGGAAGGCGTCGGCGATGACATCCTTGATGACGATGGTCTTGCCGGTTTTCGGGTTCTTGAAGGAGCACCAGGGGCCGCCGTCGATCAGCTGGGCACCGTACTCGTTCTGGGCCAGAGCATAACCCCAATCCTTGAAGGCACCTTCGGTGAACTTCATGATATTGCCCTTGTGCACCAGGGTCACGGAGTCGCGATCGTTGTCGATGGCATACTCGATGGCGGCACGCACCAGACGCTCGGTACCGGCCTTAGACATCGGCTTGATGCCGATCCCGCAGGACTCGGGGAAGCGAATTTTCTTCACGCCCATCTCGTTTTGCAGGAAGGCGATCACCTTGTTCGCTTCGGCGCTGTCGCCCTTCCACTCGATACCGGCGTAGATGTCTTCGGCGTTCTCGCGGAAGATCACCATGTCGGTCAGATCAGGACGCTTGACCGGGCTCGGGGTGCCGTCGTAGTAACGCACCGGGCGCAGGCAGATGTAGAGATCCAGCTCCTGACGCAGAGCCACGTTGAGAGAGCGGATACCGCCACCGACCGGCGTGGTCAGCGGGCCCTTGATGGCCACACAGTATTCGCGAATGAAATCGAGGGTTTCGGCCGGCAGCCAGGCACCTTCGCCATAGACATGAGTTGACTTCTCGCCGGTGTAGATCTCCATCCAGGCGATCTTGCGCTCGCCCTTGTAGGCTTTCTCGACCGCAGCATTCACCACATTCAACATGGCCGGGGTTACGTCAACACCGATGCCATCCCCTTCGATAAACGGAATGATCGGATGGTTGGGAACCTGCAGCTTGCCGCTGGCGTCGACTGTGATTTTCTGGCCCTGGGTCGGGATAACTACTTTGCTTTCCATCGGCATCTCCTAACTTCCGTTTGTTATCAACTTGTTTGTTGCGCGCGGCCATCTTAGCCCATTCATTTTCATAATAAAATGGCGAGCTCGCATGTCAGACCAAAGAGGTAGAGCCTCTTTGACAGTGGCGATAGCCTCCCGACCGCGCCCCTGTTTTGCCCCCGTTTTTATCACGCCAGCTCATGATTCTGGTTCTGGGGCTGGCTCAGGGAGCGATACTGGGTCGGGGTCAATCCCGTCTTCTGCTTGAACACCCGGCAGAAGTAGTTCACGTCGCTGTAGCCGCAACGGCTCGCCACCTCTTCAAGGCGAAAGCGGTACTTTTTCAGCATGAATTTGGCCCGATCGATCCGAACCCAACTGATGTAATCGGCAAGGCGCATATGGCCCTGCTCGCGAAACAGGTGCGAGAGGTGGCTGGCCGAAACGTTGAAGCGGTGGGCAATGGAGTCGCGGGTGATGGGGCGGTGAAAATTTTCCTGGATATAGATGCAGATCCCGTGGAAGAGATCCGCCCCCCGCGGCCGATCGGTAGCAGAGGCGATCAGCAGCTGCCGAGCACTCGACAACAACGCCTGCAGCAGGTGGTCGTCGGTGGGAGAGCGACCGGGATCCTCGGCCAGCACGTTGAGCGCCGCCAGTATGTGTTCGATGACATGACCCGCTCGCGCCATGATGCTGTGCTTTTGCACATCGAAGAAATCGGGGTCTTCCCGTCGCTTGCTCACCAGACTGAAGCCGAGCTGGCGCTTGCCAAAGAGCAGGCTCAACACCGAGCAGTCGGTGGTCCAGAGCGGCTTGTTCCAGCCGTTGGGGGGAATGTAGAGCGCCTGTCCCGGCAATACGCTGATCTCCCTGACTCCCTCCTCCCGGTCCCAGATCTGGTTTAGATACTCGCCGCTGAACACCAGTTCGAGGCGGGGAAAGTTGACCTGATAGCTGAAACCCGGGGGTACCCCCTGTTCACTGGCAAACCAGATTCGGTCAAATGGAACCTGTTCGCTCAGGGCTCCGTCGAGCAGTTGGCTGAAGATGAGAGACATGGTGATCCTGATCAAGAGAGAGGCAAGCGGTTGCGGCGCGCGCGACCGCCCATGTTATAGTCCGGTCCACAGCAGCAATGCCACCCTTTTCTGCACCCGATTTTCTTCAAACTAGACGAGGCGTCCCTTATGAGCAGTAGCGATCTGCCCTCCTTTCTGTTGATGCAAAACCCGATTCAAGGCTATGACTGGGGCAGTCATGACTCCCTCACCACCCTGTTTGGCATTGCCAATCCGGAGGGCAAACCCCAGGCCGAGCTCTGGATGGGCGCCCATCCCAACGGTTGTTCCGACGTAGTCGTGGCGGGCCAGCCCCAGAAGCTCTCGACCCTGATCGAGCGCGCCCCCGCCGCAGTGCTGGGTGAGGCCACCTTCGCCCGTTTTGGCAGTCTGCCATTCCTGTTCAAGGTGCTGTGCGCCGAGAAGGCCCTCTCCATTCAGGTGCACCCGAGCAAGGCTCAGGCCGAAGCGGGCTTTGCCAAGGAAGAGGCCGCCGGCATCGATGCCAAGGCAGCCAATCGCAACTACAAGGACCCGAACCACAAGCCCGAGCTGGTGTTTGCCCTTACCCCCTATCAGGCGATGAACGGCTTTCGCGACATCCCGGCCATTCTGGCACTGTTTGAGCGGGTCAATCTGCCGGCCATCGCCGAGCTGACCGCAGCCCTTGCCGCCAGCCAGAATGAAGCGGGGCTGCAGCACTTCTTCCACCAACTGCTGGTACTGGAAGGGGCGCGCAAGGAAGAGGCGCTTGCAGGTCTGCTGACCTATGCCGCCGCCCATCAGGATGAGGAGACCTTTGCCCTCATCACCAGTCTGGCGGCCCAGTATCCGGGCGACGTCGGCCTCTTCTCGCCGCTGCTACTGAACGTGGTGACCCTCAAGCCCGGGCAGGCGATGTTCCTCGATGCCTGCACCCCGCACGCCTATGTACGCGGCACCGGCCTCGAGATCATGGCCAACTCCGACAACGTGCTGCGCGCCGGCCTCACCCCCAAGTACATCGACGTGGCAGAGCTCCTGGACTGTACCCGCTGCCAGGCCAAACCGGACGACCAGATCCTGCTTGCTCCCCATGTTGAAGGATCGGTGCAGCACTTCGAGGTACCGGTACCTGACTTCACCTTCAGCGTCTATCCGGCTGGCGAGCACCAGCTCACCACCGCCAGCGCCGAAATCCTGTTTGCCATCGATGCAACCGTGATCCTCAAGCGCGGCGATGAGACGCTGCGTCTCGAGAAGGGCCAGTCCGCCTTTATCCCGGCCGCCACCGGCAACTACCAGCTGCTGGCCGAAGGGCGGGTCGCCCGCGCCGGCAACCGCAGCTAAGGCGCAAACGCCATTACCGAATAAACGAAGGGGCCATCATCGATGGCCCTTTTTCTTGCGAATCAGTTCATTGCGCAGTTTCCAGCCGAAAAATAGACTCCATTCGGATACGACTTTTACTGCCAAAATTCTTGATGTGCAGCATAAATTCACCACATTCCTCTTTTGCTGCGCCCAGCGTTGACTATGATGCCCGTTTAACCACCACCTTTTTCCGGAGACCGCCATGACCCTTCCTCGTCAACCGGCACAGGTCAGGAGCCAGACCATGAAAGCCGGCACCGCACTCCCGCTGTTGCTGCTGGCACTGCTGGGCAACCCGGTTTATGCCGCTTGCGATGACGGCGTTGCCATCAAGCATGCCAAGGCGTTCTGGGAGCATCACCGGAATTTCTATTACACCGATCCGGCCAAGATCAAAGAGTTGCTGACCCCGGACTTTTTCAGCGTGCTGAGCCGCGAGGCCGAGTGCAATGCCGACGGGGAGGTGTGCGCCATTGATGCCGATCCCTGGACCAACGCGCAGGATGGCGATGTGGTTGAGCCTATCACCTTCAGTGCAACCAGCAGCAGCGACAGCACGGTGGCCGTAACCATGCGCTACCGTCTGGCGATGACAGATACCCGGCAAGAGCCGCAGGAGGTCACCCTCCAGCTGCAAAAATCGGGCGATCAACGCTGCTTTTTGCTCGACGACTTTATTCCCCCGGGCGAAGGCTCTCTGAAAAAGCAGCTGCAGCAGTGGCAGTTGCAAAATGATGGCGGGCAGCAATAAACGACCTTGGAAGGGCTGCGGGGTAAGGCCAGCACTCCCGGCGCTGAATGAAAAGGGGCTGATATTCCCTATCCCTCACACAACACATATGAATTATTTGGAAAACCGCTCAGTTTTCGGTATGCCTCTCCTCTGCTTACTCTCTTTTGGCGGCTCGGCTCCGCCATCGCTCCTTGAACCTCACACTAAACTCAACCCTGCTGCGCTTCCCACTGGCCGTCAGTGCTTGATTAACTCCTGATTCAGAAAGCTCACTCTGCTGGAGGAAAATATTGGGCGTCCGCTCAAACAGGAATGATATCCGGATCATCTGGATAATATGAGGGGAGAAAAATAATAGTGCACTCCTTATCTCTTTTATTTATCGGTTCCAATGAGAGCCAAAATCACCATGGAGATAGCTCGCCGATGCATTTTTTCATGCCATTTCATAGATGTCATCATATGTCATGACGGTACAACCACGAAGCAAGCCTCAGTGAAATGAAAGAGTTCTCTTTTGATTTACCAAAACCTGCTCGCCGTCATTTCACTTAGCAGATAAATAGTGTCAAATGGACATAACCAGCCAATACCCATCAGCAATCCAAAAACACAAAGCCATTGAATTAAAAAGAAAAACCACAACAAAACTTGATAGCCATGACCACGCTGGATTTAAAAGTACAAAGTGATTCGACAAAAATAATTAGATGATTCTATCAATAATAAAAAATGACTGGTGATGGATCTGATATTTATTTTTGGCATGTCAGCCAAACACGGTTGATGCCAGAAAATGAACATTTCATTTCCCTTGTGATTAATCTCGCTTTTATTTGATTTATTTTTAAGGTATCACATCCCGTAGTCGATATAAAAATTCACATATCGATTTCCTTGAAAAATGATAGATACAAGAGGCTATATGCTGACAAAAATGACAATAGGGCAAAAGCTGATAATGGCGTTTACCACTCTCGCATTGTTGATGCTGGGGTTTGCCTGGTTTGCCACTGCGCAACTATCCAATATTTACCGTGATGCCAGCGAGGTCACTGATAATATTGTTCCCTCCATCCGTGCATCCAGCCAGATGCACGTGGCCTTGCTGGATGCTCGCCGTGCCGAGCTGAACATGGTGATCGATGCACTGGGTAAGGATTCCACCTCCCTCAGCAACAGCACACAGAATTTCGAGGCGGCAAAAAACCAGTTCACTGCCGCCGAACAACGGTATGGATCTATGCCTTTTGTCTCGGAACAAGATCGCAATATCTTCGCCGACCTGCAGGCTGCTGCAGCCAAATACTTCTCCGTCCATGACAACCTGCAAACGGCCATCGTACAGGGCGACATGGTTCGGGTGCAGTCGTTGATCAAAAATGAGTCCCGCACAGCACTTGAACAGGCCGGGCAGGATGGTCTGGAACTACGCAAGGAGAACGATCGGGTCGCCAATCAACTGACCAAACAGAGTGAGGCTTCCTATGAGCGAGCCAAACTGCTGAGCACTACGATCGGTGCGCTAACCCTGTTGTTCGTGATTATTGTGGCCTGGCTGCTGATCCGGCAGATCCGCAATCCGGTGATGACCCTGCTGGAGCAGACCCGCCAGGTGGCGGCAGGCAACCTCACCAGCCAGCTCGATATGCAATGCTTCTCCCATGACGAGCTGGGCAAACTGGCTCAGGGATTCAACGAGATGCAATCCAATCTTCGCATGCTGGTCAACGAGGTCTCTGGCTCGGTGGTGCAGCTGGGAGCGGCCGCCGAAGAGATCAGCGCGGTGGCACTGCAATCGGCCAATAACATGGGGGCTCAGCAGCATGAGCTCAATCAGCTGGCAACCGCCATGAACGAGATGCAGGCCACGGTACAGGAGGTTGCCCGCAACACCAACGACGCCGCCAGCGCAGCAACCTCCGCCAGCGATACTGCTGCACAGGGCAGCGAGACCGTCAATGACTCCATCGGCAGGATCGAGAAAGTGGCTACCGCCATCGAAGAGACGGCTCTGGTAATCCGCCAGCTGGGTGATGACAGCCGAAATATCGGCATGGTGCTTGAAGTGATCCAGGGGATTGCCGAGCAGACCAACCTGCTGGCACTGAATGCAGCAATCGAGGCCGCACGGGCAGGTGAACAGGGTCGTGGTTTCGCCGTGGTCGCCGATGAAGTACGCACTCTGGCCAAACGCACTCAGGACTCCACCTCCCAGATCAATCGCATCATCTCCGAACTGCAGCTGCGCGCCAACGAAGCGGGCGTCACCATGCAGCAGAGTCAGGATATGATGACGGAGACGGTTCATACAGCCCGCGAGGCGGGTGCCGCCATTGGCGAGATCAGCAGCTCGGTCAATAGCATTTCCCATATGAACATCCAGATCGCCACGGCAACCGAAGAGCAGGGAGCTGTCAGCGAGGAGCTCAACCGCAACGTGGTCAATATCAGCAACGCCTCGGAAGAGGTCGCCACCGGCGCCAAGCAAATGGCTCAGGCTTGCAACGACCTCAACCTGCTGGCAAGCCAGCTGCAGGATGTGGTGCGCAAGTTCCGGATCTGACGACCACTCCCCGAGGGCAAGTCAATCTGACGCGTTCCCCAAATAAACAACCCCGCAGCGTACAAGCGCTGCGGGGTTGCGTTATTACGCAGAGTTGCCGATAGCAAAACCGGACTGTGGCTCTTATCGGCTCACACGATAAATTGAGCGGTTACCCTACCTCTTCTTCCTGATAATCACCGGAGCGCTCCTGCTGCAGTGCATCGACTCTCGCCTGCCACTTGTTGTGGGCTTGCTGCTGCAGCTGACGCTCCAGCTCCTGGCGCATGGTGTCGACCTCTTGGTCTAGTTTTTCCATCAGAATATCTCCTTGTTTTGGCGAGTCACACATGTTGAACGCGACTCAGGGCTGACGGCACTTGGCCAATGTATCACCTGTTTCGACAACCAGATCCCGCCAACTGTCCAATCAAATAAACGATTGCTTTTAGCTGAACCAATCGAATATTTGGGCTGGTCATCACTCTCTCCTCCTCCCTTCGCACCTCACTCTCGTCACTACATTGCTCAGCGGGACCCTCACCCAAATCCTGTTTTTTGCCGTTCTCTTCACACTTTTTATGGCTGTCCCACTCACACAAATCTCCATCTGCAGGATTGCAAGAATCGCGTCACTCAAACAGAGATTAATAATGAGCGGCAAATCAACTCATTGTTTATAAATGGTTTTACTGATTAATCATGGTTAAACCCAAGGCTGTGTAAATTGCGAGCAGGGTCACAGGGCGGAGGATGTCACACAAAAATCCAGTAAACGGCACATTTGTCCGATTTCGACGAGGGGGCAACGGGAGAACAATATTCCAGTCAACCCAATCCCCACCCAGCGAGCTCAGGAACGGAGCCAGGAGAGTGCAATGTTACCCACCATAACCAACGGCAGACTTATCTGTCTGGAGCTGAAGGCCACCAGCAAGGAGGCCCTGTTTGACGAGATGGCGCAGATGCTGGCACGCGATGGCGCCGTGTCCGATAAAGAGCAATTTGTGAAAGATGTCTGGGCCCGCGAGCAGCTCGACTGCACCGGGTTCGAGCAGGGTGTGGCCCTGCCCCACGCCAAGAGCGCGGCAGTCAGTCGCCCGGCCATTGCCATCGGGATCAGCAAGCAAGGGATCGAGTACGGTGCCGAAGATGGCAAACCGACCCAGCTGATCTTCATGATCGCCTCCCCGGATGGCGGCGCCAACCACCACATCGAGGTGCTGGCCGAGCTCTCGACC
This sequence comes from Aeromonas sp. FDAARGOS 1410, assembly GCF_019048745.1. Classification (NCBI taxonomy): domain Bacteria; kingdom Pseudomonadati; phylum Pseudomonadota; class Gammaproteobacteria; order Aeromonadales; family Aeromonadaceae; genus Aeromonas; species Aeromonas sp. FDAARGOS 1410. The sequence goes on from NZ_CP077401.1 coordinate 3,423,111, forward strand.
CGTCTGCTGGAGCCGGGCTTTATCGAGCAGATGAAGGCCGCCACTACCACAGAACAGGCGCTGGCCCTGCTCAAGCAAGGCCCGAGCGTTGCAAAACCGGCCCCAACCGCCAAACCGGCGACCACAGCCCCGGTTGAACCCACCGAGCGCACCTTCAAGGATCGCCTCAACACCATGAAGCAGCACCTGCTGTTTGGTACTTCCCACATGATCCCCTTTATCGTGGCGGGCGGTGTGCTGCTCTCCCTGTCGGTCATGATGAGCGGCAAGGGCGCCGTGCCGGAAGCGGGCTTCCTCAAGGATATGGCCACCATGGGTATCGCCGGCCTGACCCTGTTTACCGCCGTGCTGGGTGGCTATATCGCCTACTCGCTGGCTGACAAACCGGGCCTGGCGCCTGGCATGATCGGCTCCTGGATTGCCGTGCAGCACTATCAGACCGGTTTTCTCGGCGCGATTCTGGTGGGCTTTATCGCCGGCTTCGTGGTCAATCAGCTCAAACGGATCAAGTTGCCCGACTCCATGAGTTCCCTTGGCTCCATCTTCATCTACCCGCTGATCGGTACCTTCCTGGTGTGCGGCATCGTGATGTGGGGGATCGGCGCCCCGATCGCCGCCATGATGGAGGGGATGAATCACTGGCTCTCCAGCATGGCGGGCTCAGGTAAAGTGATGCTGGGTGCCATTCTGGGTGGAATGACCGCCTTCGATATGGGCGGCCCGGTCAACAAGGTTGCTACCCTGTTTGCCCAGACTCAGGTCAACACCCAGCCCTGGCTGATGGGCGGCGTCGGTATCGCCATCTGTGTACCGCCCTTGGGCATGGCACTGGCCACCTTCATGTCTCCCAAGCGTTACAAGAAGGAGGAGCGTGAATCCGGCAAAGCGGCCGCCATCATGGGGATGATCGGTATCAGTGAAGGTGCCATCCCGTTCGCTGCCGCTGACCCCGTCCGCGTTATCCCGGCCATCGTGGCAGGCGGCATCGTCGGCAACATCACCGGCTTCATGATGCACAGCATCAACCACGCCCCCTGGGGTGGCTGGATTGTGCTGCCGGTAGTGGAAGGCAAGATGGGCTATATCCTCGGCACCATCCTCGGCGCCCTGACCACAGCCATCATCGTCAACATTCTGAAAAAACCGGTGAGTGAAGAGGAAGAGGTCACCACCACAGATAGCGACTATCAGGTGATTGAAGCGGAAGGGGAAGCGGACGTACTGGCCATCACCGCCTGCCCGTCCGGTGTAGCCCACACCTTCCTCGCCGCCAAGAGCCTGCAGAAGGCCGCCGCCAAACAGGGGATCAAGATCAAGGTCGAGACCCAGGGCGCCAACGGCATCATCAACCGCATCACCGCCAAGGATGTCGCCAACGCCCGCTGCGTCATCTTCGCCCACGACGTGGCGATCAAGAACCGCGAGCGCTTCACCGATATCGAGGTCATCGACGTGAAGACCAAGGAGGCGATCCACAACCCGGAAGCACTGCTGGCCCGCACGCTGGCAGACAAGGGAGATCAGGCGGCCTGAGCCGACTGACCCTCGCAATCTTGCACCCAAACAAAGGGGCCCGCAGTGGGCCCCTTGCTTTTAGCCTCAATCAACTCTCCATCATCTCATGGTGAAAGGCGTTGATTTAAAACACATTAGCCATTCACGCGACAGATCTTGGCGAGACGTCACAAATCCGGAAAGTGTCATCAAGCTGCAATTGAAGCTCCTTCGAGATGTGTATCAAATGATGCGGCCTACTAAACTGGAGCATCACAAAAATGATAAAAATCAATAAATTGGTTCTGGCTGTCATCCTCTCCCTCGGCACTGCACCGCTCTTTGCTGCGGGCTTTGTCTGCGGGGAACACATGCGCTTTGGCACCCCCTCCGAAGCGGATCAGAAACTGTGCCGCGACGGCTATGCCGCAGGCTACAACTACGACCACAAGGTCTCCGAGTGGGTGTCTTACCGGATGACCGCCCAGAGCGCACAGGGCAAGATCAAGCGCAAGGATGCCTTTGCCGAGGACAAGGAGGTGCCGGTCGCCTATCGCGCAACCCTGTCGGACTACAAGGGATCTGGCTACGACCGTGGCCATCAGGCTCCCGCAGCCGACATGGCCGCCACCGATATCACCATGAAGCAAAGCTTCCTGCTGACCAACATGACACCCCAGCTGCCAGCCCTCAACCAGAAGGCGTGGCGCATTCTGGAGGAGAAGGCACGCCAATGGGCTATCAGCCGCAAGGATGTGCAGGTCATCACCGGCCCCATCTTTACCGGCTCTGAAGAGTCCATCGGTCAGGGTGTGACGATCCCGAGCGCCTACTACAAGATCGTGATGGATCCGGCCAAACTGCAGGCCATCGCCTTTATCATGCCGCAACAGGATATTCCCGTTAGCAAGATCGCCGACTACCGGGTGTCGGTGCGTGAAGTGGAGGAGCAGACTCACCTCAACTTCTTCAGCGACATGCCCGAAGAGCAGCAGGAGACGCTGGAAGCCCGTGTCTCCCCGATGTGGAACTAACTCAAAGTTAGATAGATTGAGAATCAACCTATCCAGTTAACAGATAGTTTGGGGGGCCAATGCTCCCGATGGCAGGGGGAAAACCGCTCCCCCTGCCCTTTTTGGAGTCCAGCCGAGTACGCGGTTCATCCCCCACGACTCGCCCCGACTCACAGTTTGACGCCCCGATAACTGCTATATTGCCCGCCTGTTTTGGTACTAACCGACTGAATTGACGCGACTTTGCTTGGCGCTGCCAACTGGCGGCGCACAGTGGCAATCAGCCCGACCGAGGAATCTTCGATGAAACAGACCCTTCTCGCCCTGACGCTGAGCGGCCTGCTGGCTCTCTCCCCTCTCGCCCTGCAGGCGGCCGAAATCTCGATGCAGATAGAGAGTGACCTCAATACCCTGGTGAGCAAGCGCCAGGTGGTGGACATGCTGCTGGCCGAAGCGCAGCAGATCTACAAATCGCCGGCCAAGATCTCCCACGCCGGCTTTACCGCCAAGATGCCGAGCAACATGGAGCTGGTCACCAACCGGCTGCTGGCCGCCTACAAACTCGAACCCTATCGCACCGACTTGCTTATCTCGGCGGCCAACGCCCAGATCTACAACGGCAATATCGACCGCGCCATCTCGCTGCTGGAGCAGGCGCAGGCGGTCGCCCCCGATGACCTCGACATCAACAGCTACCTCGCCATCTGGCAGCTGGTGAAGGGTAACAAGGAGGCGTCACGCACCGCCCTGGCCAAAGTTGCAGATCGCAACGGCGGGCGCGCCGCCGATCTGGACAAGATCATCGCAAGGGTACAGCGGGTCACCACCATGGCGCTGCAGACCGAGCTGACCGAGGATCAGCTCAAGGCAAGCAAAGAGGGCAAACGCGCCATCGTCACCCTGGGTTATGCCCTCAACCCCGACGGCACCATGGACCGGATCCTGCTGGGCAGGCTACAAGCCACCCTCAAACTCGCCAAGGCGGATCCCGATTCGCTCATCATCCTCACCGGCGGGGTGCCGCAAAATCACCAGACCGAGGGCAAGCTGATGGCCGACTGGCTGGCCAATCACGGCATCGATCGCAGCCGCCTCATCGAGGAGAACTACGCCACCAGTACGGTGGAAAATGGTCTCTACAGCGCCTATGCCCTCGCCCGCCATCAGATCAACTACGCGGTGCTGGTGAGCTCCGCCAGCCATGTCCGCCGCGGTCAGGCGGTGCTCGAAACCGCCTGCGATCAGACCGGCCCGGCCGGATTGCAGGTGGTGAGCGTCAGCTTCCCCGACAAGCCGCTCGAGGATCTGGCGAGTGTGAGCCAGAGCGAGCTGCTCGGCATCTACCGCGACGTGCTGCGTACCTACGGCATGTGGAGCTACCGCTCAGCGCCACTGATTGAACGCTAACGAACCTGCAATCAACCCAAGTCACAGAAACAGAGAGGGAGGCATGATGCCTCCCTCTTTCGTTTGTACGTTTCACCACACCTGTCAGCTGGCGATAAAGCCCTGCGAGGAGCCCGCTTTGGGATCGTCACCGAAGCGGTTCGGCCCCTGCTGGCCGTTGCAGACCATAAAGTAGATAAGCACCAGGGTACCGATAACGGGGATAAGGCCGATCAGCAGCCACCAGCCGCTGCGGTCGGTGTCATGCAGACGGCGTACCGCCACGGCGAGGGACGGGATCAACACCGCCAGCGAGTAGATGGCGCTCAGGATCTCCTTGTCGCTGCCAATCAAGCGATCCACCATCCCCACCAGCAGCATAAATACGACGTTGCAGAGCACGAACATCCAGTATTCGGTGCGACGGGCCCGCCCGCTGAATACTGCATATTGCTTGAGTACCGAGATATACCAGTTCATTTCGCCTCCAGACTGTTTTCAAAAACAAGTAGTTGCAGATCCGAACCGAGCTTAGCGCGATCAGTGCCAGCCGTCGATGACCAGCAGCTCCAGATCCCGGCGGCTGATGCGCTTGCTGTCCACCTTGACATAGACAGAGCGCTCGGAAGCGGCCAGCAGCACGTCGCTCACCCCGTCGCAGGCGCGGATCTTCTGCTCCAGAGCCGTATTGGCCTCCACCCCTTCCGGCAGCACGATGCGCAGACTGCTCACGTAAGGGGGCTCCTGCATGGTGAGACTGACCCCGAGCCAGAGCAACGCCAGCGCGGCGCAGCCGCCAAACACCAGCGAGGCGCCACCCAAACTGTAGAGCAGACCGCCGAGGCTACCACCGATGGCCACCCCGATGAACTGGCTGGTGGAGTAGATCCCCATGGCGGTGCCCTTGTAGCCAGGGGGCGACTCCTTGCTGATAAGAGAGGGCAGCAGCGCCTCCATCACGTTGAAACCGATGAAGAAGATCTGCAGGCCGGCGAGCAGGCCCCACAGCTGCAGCCCGCTTTGCCAGAGCACCAGCTCGGCGACGAGCATCACCAGCACGCAGATCTGGAACACGAGCTTCATCTTTCTGCGCTTCTCGGCATAGATGATGAAGGGCACCACGCTGACGAAGGCGATCAGCATGGTGACCAGATAGGCTTGCCACTGGCTGTCGCGGGGCAAACCGGCGCGCTCCAGCAGCGGCGGCAACGCCACGAAGCTCGACATCAGCAGGGTATGCACGCAGAGGATGCCGAAGTTAAGCTTGAGCAGGTGCGGATTGGTCAGCACGGTGCGCATCCCTCCCTTCACCATGCCGGACTCGCGATTGAGCAGGTGGTCGCTCGGGGTCGGTACCAGCCAGAGGGTGACGGCGATGCCCGCCAGCGCCAGCAGGGCGATCAGCCAGAACAGGCCAGAGAGCCCCAGCGCATGAGTGATGAGGGGGCCGGTCACCATGGCGATGGCGAAAGTGATGCCAAAGCTCACCCCGATAAAAGCCATCGCCTTGGTGCGGTTCTGTTCGCGGGTGAGATCAGACAAGAGCGCCATCACGGCGGCGGAGATGGCGCCACTGCCCTGCAGGGCGCGGCCGAGGATCACCCCCCATATGGAGTGGGTCAGCGCCGCGATCACGCTGCCGAGGGCAAACATCAGCAGGCCGCCGACGATGAGGGGCTTGCGGCCCACCTTGTCGGAGAGCAGGCCGAACGGGATCTGGAACAGCGCCTGGGTCATACCGTAGATGCCGATGGCCAGGCCAATCAGCGCCTCGGAGGCCCCTGCGAGAGACATGCCGTAGGTGGTCAACACCGGCAGCACCATAAACATGCCGAGCATGCGCAACGAGAAGACGGAGCCGAGCGCCCAGGTGGCACGGCGCTCGCCCCTCGTCATGGTGAAATCATTCATGATGGCCTCGATAGGTCAGAGAAAAAGAAGAGCAACGGGGTGGCCGACAGGTGCCATGCCACACCCGATATACGGGAAAAGTGCCCGACGGGGCGGCCCCATAATAACAGAGCCGGGAAAGTTCCCGGCTCTGGATTTCATGCATTTTAGGGGGACAAGTCACACTATCAGGGCAGCATGCTCACCAGCACGGGAGCTGCTTCCGGTTGGAAATCCACCGACATCATCACGCTGAGACAAGTGATGGTGACGATGGAGAACATGAACAGCTTGCGGGCCCAGAGCGCATCATCCACCAGCTGCTTGTAGCCAGACAGCGCCATCCCAAGCCACCAGACGCTCACCGCAGTGGCTACCACCAGATACTTGTAACCGGCGTAACCACCGAGGAACAGCATCAGGGTCGGCACCATAAAGGCCAGGATATAGAGGGTGATGTGGAGCTTGGCCACCGGGATCCCCTTCACCACCGGCAATACCGGGATGTTGGCCGCCTGATAATCCTTGAAGCGGAAGATGGCGATCGCATAGGAGTGCGGCATCTGCCACAGACTGAAGATCGCCAGCAGGATCAGCGCCCCCGAATCGAACTGACCGCTCACCGCACAATAGCCGATGACCGGTGGCGCAGCACCGGAGAGACTGCCGACCAGGGTGCCGTAGACCGAGTGACGCTTCATGTAGAGGCTGTAGACCCCCACATAGACAATGAAGCCCAGCACCGCCAGCAGGGCGGCCAACGGATTGGCCGCAAAGTAGAGCAGTGCAATGCCCGCAATGCCGAGCGCGGTGGCGTACCAGAGCGATACGCCGGGGGCGATCAGACCCTTCACCAGAGCACGGTTCTTGGTACGCTCCATGATGCAGTCGATGTCCCGGTCGATGTAGTTGTTGAACACGCAACCGGAGGCGACCACCAGTGATACACCGGCCATGGTCAGAATGAACAGGGGCAAGTCCATGCTCCCCTTGGAGGCCAGCAGGAATCCCCCGATAACCGAGATGAGGTTACCGAAGATGATGCCCGGTTTGGTCACTTGCAGGTATTGCTTCATCATCATTGCCAGCCTGCTCAGTGGACCATCATGTTGATGTTGAGGTTGTACATGATCCACAGGGAACCCACGATCACGATGGCGATGATGAGCACGGTAAAGACCAGTGCAACCAAGTTCCAGCGCTCTTCGGACGAGGTGTTCATGTGCAGGAAGTAGCCCAGATGGACGAAGATCTGCACCACCGCCATGCCGACCACAGTGGCCAGCACGGTTCCGTGGGAGGCAGAGCCATCCATCACCATCCAGAACGGGATCGCGGTCAGAATGACTGACAGCACGAAGCCGGTCAGATAGCTCTTGGCGCTGCCGTGGCTGGCGCCGTGATTGTCAACGGAATGACTCATTTACATTGCCCCCATCAGATAGACCACGGTAAAGACGCAAATCCACACCACGTCGAGGAAGTGCCAGAACAGGCTCAGGCACATCAGGCGGGAGCGGTTGCGATCGGTCAGCCCCTTCTTGGCTACCAGCACCATCATCACGATGATCCAGACAAGGCCGCTGGTCACGTGGATACCGTGGGTACCGACCAGGGTGAAGAAGGCGGAGAGGAAGGCGCTGCGATCCGGGCCATAGCCCTCGGCGATCAGGTGATGGAACTCGTAGATCTCCATCGCGATAAAGCCGGCCCCCAGCACGAAAGTCACCAGCAACCAGCCATTGACGGCGGATAGCTGGTTCTTGTTCATCGCCAGCATGGCAAAACCGAAGGTGATACTGCTAAAGAGCAGCAGCATGGTTTCGCCAAACACGAACGGCAGTTCGAAGATATCCTTGCCGCTCGGGCCGCCGGCGGTTCCGTTGACCAGGACTGCATAGGTTGCAAACAGGCATGCAAACAGGATGCAGTCACTCATCAGGTAGATCCAGAAACCGAATACCTTGTTGGCACCGGCATCGTGGTGCCCATGGTCATGGGCACCGTCGTGAGTGTGATGTAGAACGTCGGTCGCCATTGCTTCACGCCACCTTGTTGATATTTTCAAAATGCTGACGCTCGATCCGCTCGATCTCGTCAACCTGCACGTAGTAATCCACGTCGTCGTTGAAGCTGTGGATGATCCAGCTCGCAATCATGCCGATGAAGCCGGCGATGGCCATCCACCAGATGTGCCAGACCATGGCAAAACCAAACACGGTGGCAAAGCCTGCGATGATGACCCCTGCCCCGGTGTTCTTGGGCATATGGATCGGGTCGTAGTGCTCGGGCTGCTGATAGGCAGAACCGTCCTGCTTGGCATCCCAGAAGGCATCCAGCCCCTTGATCTTCGGCTCGATGGCGAAGTTGTAGAAGGGCGGCGGGGAAGAGGTTGCCCACTCCAGGGTGCGGCCACCCCAGGGGTCACCGGTCAGATCGCGGTTCTGCTCGCGGTCGCGGATGCTGACCACCAGCTGGATCACCTGACACAACACACCCACGGCAATCAGCGCGGCACCACAGGCAGCCACTACCAGCCAGCCATGGAACTGGGGCTCCAGATGCTGGCTGACGCGACGGGTCATGCCCATGAAGCCCAGCACGTAGAGCGGCATGAAGGCGACGAAGAAGCCGACAATCCAGAACCAGAAGGCGCGCTTGCCCCACACATCGTTGAGCTTGAAGCCGAACGCTTTCGGGAACCAGTAGGTGATACCGGCGAAGCAGCCAAACACCACGCCGCCGATGATGACGTTGTGGAAGTGGGCGATCAGGAACAGGCTGTTGTGCAGTACGAAGTTGGCCGCCGGTACCGAGAGCAGTACCCCGGTCATGCCGCCGATGCTGAAGGTGATGATGAAGCCGACGGTCCACAACATGGGCGAGGTGAACTCGATGCGACCGCGGTACATGGTGAACAACCAGTTGAAGATCTTCACCCCGGTCGGGATGGAGATGATCATGGTGGTGATGCCGAAGAAGGCATTCACGTTGGCGCCGGAGCCCATGGTGAAGAAGTGGTGCAGCCAGACGATGAAGGAGAGCACGGTAATGGCGACGGTCGCCCACACCAGCGAGGTGTAACCGAACAGCTTCTTCTTGCTGAAGGTGGCCACCACTTCGGAGAAGATCCCGAACACCGGCAGCACCAGAATGTACACCTCGGGGTGACCCCAGGCCCAGATCAGGTTGATGTACATCATCATGTTGCCACCCATGTCATTGGTAAAGAAATGGGTGCCGAGGTAACGGTCGGCGGTGAGCAGGGCCACCGTGACGGTCAGGATCGGGAAGGAGGCGATGATCAGGATGTTGGCGCACAGGGCCGTCCAGGTGAACACCGGCAGACGCATCATGGTCATGCCCGGGGCACGCATCTTGATGATGGTGGCGAAGAAGTTGACGCCGGTCAGCAAAGTGCCCAACCCCGAGATCTGCAGACTCCAGATCCAGTAGTCGACCCCGACCCCCGGGCTGTACTCCAGCCCCGACAGCGGCGGATAGGCCAGCCAGCCGGTCTGGGCAAATTCACCAACCCCGAGGGAGATGTTGATCAGCACCACGGCGGCGGCGGTGAACCAGAAGCTCACGTTGTTGAGGAAGGGGAAGGCCACGTCACGGGCGCCGATCTGCAGCGGCACCACAATGTTCATCAGACCGATCACCAGCGGCATCGCCACGAAGAAGATCATGATGACGCCGTGGGCGGTGAAGATCTGGTCATAGTGGTGCGGTGGCAGTATGCCCTCGCCGCCGGCCGAGGCCATCACCTGCTGGGTCCGCATCATCACCGCATCGGCGAAGCCGCGCAGCAGCATCACCATGCCGAGGATGAGATACATGATCCCGAGGCGCTTGTGATCCACCGAGGTGAGCCACTCTTTCCACAGATATTGCCACTTGCCGAAATAGGTGATGAGACCGGCGACAGCCAGCCCCCCCAGAATGATTCCGGCCACCGTCACCATGATGATGGGTTCATGGTACGGAATGGCGTCGAGCGTTAATTTTCCAAACATCATTATTCCTCGGATCCCGCTTTCACAGAGTTGTCATCCATTGCCATCTTCATATGGCCGGCATGATCCATGTGTTCGTCTTGCGCCATGTCGCCATGGTTCATCTGTGAGTGATCCATCCCCTGATGGGTCATGGTCTCCCCCTGTGCCATAGGCATCTCGTGGGTCATCCCCTGATGCTGGCCGTGCTTCATGTCACCCATGAACTTGTTGATCAGAGTGACAAACAGTTTCGGATCGGCACTGGAGAAGTACTCCACCGGATGGAACTCGCTCGGTTTGGCCAGCGCATTGAACTGATCCATGGTGATCAGCTGTTTTGGCGACGCCTTTACCTTGGCAACCCAGGCATCAAAACCGGCCTGATCCGGAGTAGCGATGGCATTGAACTTCATGCCCGAGAAACCGGCACCGCTGTAGCTGCTGGAGATGCCGTCATATTGGCCCGGCTCGTTGGCAATGAGGTGCAACTTGGTCTGCATACCCGCCATCGCATATATCTGGCCGCCCAGACGCGGAATGAAGAAGGAGTTCATCACGGTATCGGAGGTGACCCGGAAATTGACCGGCGTATTGACCGGGAAGGCCAATTCATTAACCGATGCAATACCCAGTTCTGGATAGACAAACAACCACTTCCAGTCGAGGGAAATAACATCGACCTGAATCGGTTTCACCGTGGAATCCAGCGGTTTGTAGGGATCCAGTTCGTGAGATGTTTTCCAGGTAATAGTGGCAAGAATAACGATAATAATGACGGGGACGGTCCAGACAACCGCTTCAATCTTGTTGGAGTGAGACCAGTCAGGGGTATATTTGGCGTCGGTATTCGAAGCTCTGTATTTACGAGAAAATACCACAGCCATAATAATTACAGGGATCACCACGATTAACATCAGGCCAAGGGCCGTCAGTATCAGTGATTTCTGTTCCAGACCAATCTGCCCTTTGGGGCTCATCAGAGCCATGTCACAGCCAGTCAGCATGCCGGCGGCCGCGAGCAACAGCAAAGCACCCAAACCCCTCTTTAATGCAAAAGGTTTCATGCAGCGTCCTTTATCTTCGCAAGGCTAAAGTTGTAAAAAAAACGCATCATTCTGAACAAAACCTGACTATGTGAACAACATGAAAAATTAATCTCGATGTTGTGCCCAGGTTGGCGTTTGCATGTAACAGTTGTTAACCCGTGACCAATAACCGGCTGCATAGAACCGGCCGCTCATTAATTCATCGCACCCTGCTTTTATTTCAATCAATTTTGAGTTCAAGAGACAAAACCAGCGGCAATTAACCTTGTACTATTCATGGTCAAATAACGGGATTTTGGCTATCTGCATAAAATACATGCACTATTTCCGCACGGTTTTTGTGCCCTCTGGAAATATGAAAAACGAAAAAGAACTCAATCAAAACCATAATTAATCAGAATGAGTTCAAATTAATTCCATGGATTCGGCAAGGTTTTGTCTCATAAATATGCAAAGTGGAGACATCTACCCCTGTTTTGGCCATTACAAGCTTCATCATTTTGTTTAATAAGTTATTATCAAAGCCATGGACTCTACCGGGATATGACGGTAGGTTGCGTCCCCTTGCTGCTTGCCAGCTACCATTTCAGCTCTGTGCTTTTTTTCAACGCTTCAAACAACAGGGATTGCCATGAGCATCACACGCAGAGATTTTCTCAATGGCGTCGCCATCACCATCGCAGCAGGCATCGCCCCCATCAACCTGCTCAAGGCTGCCGAAGGCGGCAGCGCGCTGGCTGACAAGACGCTGGTCTACCCGCCCGCCCTCACCGGCCTGCGCGGCAACCACCCGGGCTCTTTCGAACCGGCCCACAGCATCGCCCGCGATGGCAAACAGTATGACTTTGCCAATGTTCCCCTTGAGGGAGAGTACGATCTGGTGATCGTCGGCGCCGGTATCAGCGGTCTGGCCGCCGCCTGCTTCTATCAGCAACTGCTCGGCGCGGATAAAAAGATCCTGCTGCTCGACAACCATGACGACTTCGGCGGCCACGCCAAGCGCAACGAGTTCACTACTCCCGATGGTCTGCGGCTGGGCTACGGCGGCAGTGAATCTCTGCAATCGCCGCGCTCGGTCTACAGCCCGGTGGCGCTCGGTCTGCTCAAGGCGCTGGAGGTCAACATCGACGAGCTGGCCGCCGGTTTCCAACAGAGCTTCTATCCGGATCTGGGGCTCAGCCGCGGCGTCTATTTCGACGAGAAGCACTTTGGCGTCAACAAGATAGTGAACGGTGATCCGGGCCATAACGTAGCGGATGACATCCCGCGCGATCGCCTGAATGGCCGTCCGCTGGCGGAGTTTATCGGTGACTTCCCGCTCGATGATGCCGACAAGGCCGCCCTGCTGGCCCTGCACGAGGAGAAGACCGACTACCTGAGCGGTATGACCCGCGAGCAGCAGGATGAGTGGATCACCCGCAACAGCTACACCACCTTCCTGCGCGACAAGGTGGGCCTGAGCGAACGAGCCATCACCTACTTCCAGCAACGTACCAACGATTTTCAGGCCGTCGGCATCGATGCCACCGCCTGCGCCGACGCCCGCCTCTGTGCCCTGCCCGGCTTTGGCGGCCTCAACCTGACGCCGCTCGATGCCGAGGAGCAGGCCGAGCTCGACGATCCCTACATCTTCCACTTCCCGGATGGCAACGCTGGCCTCACCCGCCTGATGGTGCGCAAGCTCATCCCGCAGGTGGCGCCGGGTCACACCATGCAGGATGTGGTGCTGGCCAAGTTTGACTACAGCAAGCTCGATCTGCCGGAGCACAAGGTGCAGCTGCGCCTTGGCAGTACCGCCCTGCAGGCGAAAAACGTGCGCCTCGCCGATGGCAAGCTGGCGGTGGACGTCACCTATATCAAAGAAGGGAAACTGCACCGGGTGCGCGCCAGGCAGTCGATCATGGCTGGCTACAACATGATGATCCCCTACATGGTGCCCGAGATGCCGGAGCCCCAGAAGGAGGCGCTGCGCCAGAACGTCAAGGCGCCGCTGGTCTACACCAAGGTGGTGATCAAAAACTGGCAAGCCTTCGTCAAGCTCGGGGTGCACGAGGTCTACTCTCCGGCAGCCCCTTACAGCCGGGTCAAGCTCGACTATCCGGTCAGCATGGGTGGCTATGAGCATCCCAAGAGCCCGGATCAGCCGATGTGCCTGCACATGGTCTATGTCCCGACCCTGCCGGGCAGCGGCCTGTCGGCCCGCGAACAGTCCCGCAAGGGGCGCGCCATGATCCTTGGCATGCCGTTCGAGCAGCATGAACAGATGATCCGCGAACAGCTGCAGGGGATGCTGGGCAGCGCCGGTTTCAACCATGAGCAGGATATCCTCGCTATCACGGTCAACCGATGGTCCCACGGCTACTCCTATGTCACCAACACCCTGTTTGATGACGAGGAGCAGTGCGAGAAGTGGATCGAGCTGGGTCGCAAACCGGTCGGCAACATCACCATCGCCAACTCGGATTCGGGCTGGAGCCCCTATGCCCACGCCGCCATCGACGAGGCATGGCGCGCCGTCAACGAGCTGGTCGCCATGACCAAGGGAGGTGCCCAATGAGCCGCGCCCTGTCACTGACTGCCAGCGCCCTGCTGCTGGCGCTGCCCGCCCTTGCCGCCCACGCGGCTCCCGCCATGTCGGCCGGTGAGTATGTGGCCAAGCTGGGCGATTGCGCCGCCTGTCACACCAGCGAGGCAAGCAAACCGCTGGCTGGCGGCAAAGGGTTCCCGACCCCCATCGGTACCGTGTTTGCCACCAACATCACCCCCGACAAGAGTCACGGCATCGGCAATTACAGCCTGCCGGAGTTCATCAAGGTGATGCGCGAAGGGGTGGCCCGCGATGGGCATCGCCTCTATCCGGCCATGCCCTACACTGCCTACGCCAAGATGAGCGACGAGGATCTCACCGCCCTCTACCACTACCTGATGCAGGATGTGCAGCCGCTGGCGGTAGCCAACAAGGAGAGCGACATCCCCTGGCCGCTCAATATGCGCTGGCCGCTGATGGGCTGGAACTGGGTCTATCACGACGACAGTCGCTTCACCCCGGTCGCTGGCAAGAGCGAAGAGTGGAACCGCGGCGCCTATCTGGTACAGGGTGCCGGTCACTGCGGCAGCTGCCACACCCCGCGCGGCCTCGGCATGCAGGAGAAAGCGCTGACCGAGGCGGATCCCGTCTACCTGAGCGGTGCCGCCCTCGACGGCTGGTATGCCCCCGACATTCGCGGCAGCCGCTACGACAAGCAGGCGCTGATCGACCTGCTGAAAACCGGCCGCAGCCAGCATCAGGCCGTCGCAGGCCCGATGGCGGAAGTGATCACTCACAGCAGCCAGTATTTCAGCGACGCCGATCTGGCCAGCATTGCCACCTACCTCACAGACCTGAAAGCGGAGCCGGCGGTAGCGAAAGGTGCCCGCGCCTATGCCAGTGCCGGCGGCAAGGCGGACTACGCCATGTACTGTTCCACCTGCCACGGGGTCGATGGCAAGGGCAATGACCACGTCATCCCCTCGCTGGTAAACAACCGAACCGTGCTGGCGGACGATCCGGCGAGCCTGCTCAACGTGTTGCTGCATGGTGCCGAGACGCCCATCACCCGCGGTCATCTCGGCTACCACATGCCGGGTTACGGCTGGACCATGGATGACGAGCGGATCGCCGAGCTGGTCAATACGTTGCGCGCCTCCTGGGGCAACGAGGGGCAGGCGATCAAGGCTGCAGCCGTCAAGGCCCAGCGCGAGCTGCACGGCAAGGAGTAAGGGCAAGCCGCTCTCGCTTGGCCAAGCGCCATAAAAAAAACGGGCCTCCACTGGAGGCCCGTTTGCTATCTGATGCACTCGGACTGATTTACCCTTTGCGCGGCTTGGCGCCCGGGGCGGCGACGTGACGATAGTCGCCATAGGGGAAGATATTGCGAAAACGCTGGGCCACCGGCTCGGGGATGGAGCGGGAGAAGACCAGCTTGACCCCATCGCCATCGCGATGTCCCACAATGCGGCCACGCACTGTTTCGTGGCGCAGGATCTGCTTGGCATGCTCAATAAAGGCGGGCGATACCTTGCCCTGCTTAACCACCACCTTGCCGGGTGCAAGGCGGATCTCGAACAGGGCACCACGCCCCAGTTTCATCAACCACCAGATCAGGGCAATCGCCACTATCAAGGAAATCCAGGCCATCCCAATCCCTCCTAACGTCTTGATATCAGGCAGTATAAGCGCCTGTGCGCCGCGATTGTTTGGCGGGGATCACAGCCGCAACGCAACGCGCGCCACCAAGGATCACCGCCAGACCGTCGGGGACGTTTAACGGCGCTTGCCCCAGGCCACCAGCGTCTCGCGATAGAGGGCGAGCAGCGCCTCATCACGTACAGCCACCCCGACCTGCTGCGGGCGAAACTCGGCCCAGCCATCGTGGGAGTGTCGCTTGCCATCGAACTTTTGTAGGGTATGACCGATGGCCGGGCCACTGTTGATCACCCGCACCGGCCCCTCACGCAGGGTAAAGAGAGTCGGGTCAATGACATAGGCGATGGCGGACGGGTCGTGGACATGGCAGCCGGAGAGCCCCAGCTTCTCCGAGTAAAAACGCAGGTAGAAGCGGCTGACATCCCACAGGAACTGGCCCGGCTCGCCCGCCTCGTCACGCAGCGCATCGAGATAGTCGCCGCTGAAAAAGCTCTGCTGGGTCACATCCAGCCCGATGATCACCACTGGCCAGTCGGCAGTAAAGACCCGGTCGGCAGCATCGGGATCATCGTGGATATTGGCCTCGGCATAGGGGGTGACGTTACCGCGATGACCATTGATACCAAAAGCGCCCCCCATCACCACCACCTGTTTCACCAGTGAAACAATCTCGGGCGCCTGCTGCAGCGCCAGCGCCAGATTGGTCAGGGGCCCGATGGTAACGAGAGTGATCTCCCCCGGCGCCGCTTTGACCGCCTCGACAATGTACTGCCAGGCGGGACGGGGATCGGGCGCAATATTCACCTCCCCCGCCTCCAGGTCACCAAAGCCGCTCGGGCCGTGAACTATGGTGGTGGGGCCGACCGGATCACGCAGCAGCGGGGCCGCTGCGCCTTTGGCCACATCCGCTTTCATGCCGTACTTCTGTTTGAGCCAGAGGGCGTTGCGGGTGCCATTGGCGATGGTGGCGTTGCCAAAGACAGTGGTGATGGCGAGCAGCTCGATGGCGGGATGGGCCTCGGCAAAGAGGATGGCCATGGCATCGTCGATGCCCGGATCAGTGTCGAGAATAATCTTGTGAGTCTGGATCTTGTCAGTCATATGACCTCCCTGCAACGACAAAAGGGGGAGTCTACCGGGCTCGCCGCCCTTTATCCCGGCAGGGGATCACACCCTGAACCTTTGTTTGCACTTTCCGGCATCGCATCAACGATCCACGCCCCCACAACAAAAAATGGCGCGGCCACTTGGGGCCGCGCCATGACGATTCATTATCTCATTGCCCAGGAACCAGGTTCCCGGCATTGCCGCTCAGCGTTTACGGTGCCAACGCGGCGAGGTGGACTTCTCTCCCCAGGGGGTCACACAGGGGAGCAGAGCCCCTTCAATCACCGCATCGCAGCTGGCCAACGCCTCGGCAATCTTTTGGTGCAGCACCCGCAACACCTTGCCTTCATGCTCGGCCAGCGAGTGGCCGGCGGCAAAGAACTCCGGCTGATACTGCAGCGCCAGCTTCTGGGCAAATTCGTAAGTGTTGAAGCAATCCGGCATCCGCTCAACCACATCTTCAAGCCGGGTCAACAAGCTGTTCAATTCCCTGGTCATAGTGCTCCCTCCGTGCATGTGAATAGCCAAAAACTACCTCTTATTAGATAAGCCACCAACGAGCAAACCACAAAAGTGTGGGGAGGAACACAGTTCTCTCTTGCGTCCAGCCGCCGGTGACAGGGGCAGATGATGCCAGCTTTACACTTGCGCAACAAACGACTAGATTTAGACCGACCAATCAGTCGGTTGTTTTTCAGACGGAGAAGATCATGGGAGTCGCACCGCATCAGCACAGTCCGGAGGATATCCTCGCCATCAAGCTGGCCCTGCCCGAGCAGCTGGAGCGGCTCAAACGGGCGAGCCGGGAACACCCCATGCCGACGCTGGCCGAGCGGCGAACCCAGCTGACCAAACTCAAGCGGGCGCTGCTGGCTCACAAGGAGCTGCTCTGCACGGCGCTGGCGCAGGATTATGGCCAGCGCAGCCACTACGACAGCCAAATCGCCGACATTCTCCCCTGCATCATGCAGATCAACTACACCCAGAAGCGGCTCAAGCGCTGGATGCAGCCCCATCGTCGCCATGCCGGTCTGCTGCTCGCCCCCGCCAAAGTGGAGGTACACTTCCAGCCGCTCGGGGTGGTCGGCATCATAGTGCCGTGGAACTTTCCGGTGATGCTGAGCCTCGGCCCCCTCATCACCGCCATCGCGGCAGGTAACCGGGCGATGCTGAAACTCTCCGAGTTCACTCCCCATACCAACGCCGTGCTGCGAACCCTGCTCACCACCACCTTCAACGAGGACGAGATCGCTGTCATCGAGGGGGATGCCCAGATGGCGGCCGCGTTCAGCTCGCTCCCCTTCGATCACCTGCTGTTCACCGGCTCCACCATGGTTGGCAAGCTGGTGATGGCCGCCGCCGCGCCCCAGCTCACCCCGCTCACCCTTGAGCTGGGTGGCAAGAGCCCTTGCCTCATCGCCCCCGACATGCCGGTTGAGACCGCCATCGAGCGGATGATCTTCGGCAAGAGCCTCAACGCCGGCCAGATCTGCGTTGCCCCCGACTATGTGCTGCTGCCCCGCAGCGAGGTGGAGAACTTTATCGCCGCCTATCGCAACCACTTTGCCAAGCTCTACCCTGCCGGGCTCGCCAGCCCCGACTACGGCGCCATCATCAACGATCGCCAGTATCAGCGGCTGGTCAGCTGGCTCGATGAGGCCAAACAAGCGGGTGCCCAGCTCCACCCCTGCGCCACTCCGGCGCGGGATGATCAGCGCCGCCTTCTGGCCCCGCATCTGCTGACCGGGGTGCCGGGCCACTGTCAGGTGATACAGCAGGAGATCTTCGGCCCGCTGCTGCCGCTTATCCCCTACGACACGCTGGAGGAGGCGCTCGCCTATATCGCCGAACGTCCCCGCCCGCTGGCTCTCTACCTGATGAGCTTCGATCCCGAGCTGCAGGCGCGGGTGACCCGGGAGACCCACTCCGGCGGCATGGCCATCAACGAGAGTCTGTTCCAGGTGGCAGCCGATGATGTGCCGTTTGGCGGCATCGGCGCCTCCGGCATGGGCCACTACCACGGACACGAAGGCTTTCTCACCTTCTCCAAGGCGAAAACCGTGCTGACCCGCGGCAAGTTCACCACCGGCTCCCTGATCCATCCGCCCTACAACAGCTGGATCCAGAAGCTGATGATGGCTTTCTTCCTGCGTTGACGGAGCCCGCCATGACCGACAAGCGCCGCCAAATTCTGGATGCCGCCCTCGCCCTCTGCGCCGAAGATGGTCTGCAGGGGGCAGCCACCGCCCGCATTGCCAAGGCGGCCGGGGTCGCCAACGGCACCCTGTTCCACCACTTCCCGAGCAAAGAGGCACTCATCCTCCAGCTTTATCAGGATGTGAAGACCCGGATGGGCGCTGCCATCTGCGAAGCCGATCCCGATCTGGCACTGCGCGAGCAGATCCACCACTACTGGCAGCAGGCGATGAGCTGGATGCTGGCCCACCCCAACGAGCTCAAATTCGTGCTGGGTTTCTTTCACTCCCCCCTGCTGGCCCGCCCGGCCCGCAGCCAGATCTTGAATGACACTCTGCGTTTTTTGCCCGCTTTGCTGGTCAAGGGGCAAGCCAGCGGCGAGCTGATGCAGGCCCCCGCGCCGCTGCTGCTGGAAGTGTGTCAGGGCCAGTTCCTCGCCTGCGCATCACTCTTTGTCGATCAACCCGAACTTGGGCAGGATGCCCACTGGCAAGCCAGTGCCTTTGCCCTCTTCTGGTCAGCCATCTCAGGAGCCAACCCTTATGACAACTCCGACCGTTGAATCTCTGGCCACACTGGGCCGCCGCCTCTGGATCACCACTCTGCTCTGGGTGGTGGGCCGTACCCTCTGCCGCGCCGCCCGTATCGACGAGGCGGTGCGCCGCGAACTGGCCCCCTTGCCGGATGGCCTGGCCATTCGCCTTGAGGTGGGGGGGCTTGATTACGCTATGAACATGCATAAAGAAGGAGGGCGCTGGTATCCCGGTGAGCCGGCTGCACCCCATGCCACCATCCATCCGCTGCGGGTGCGCTTCAAGCACCCCAATATCGCGTTTCGCGCCCTGAGCTTTCGGCTCGGGGTCAATCAGGCGTTCAGTGAAAACCGGCTGCTGGTGGAGGGGGATCTGACCACCGCCATGCATCTGGTGCGGGGGCTTGAGCAGTTGCAGTCCCTGATCCTGCCTGCCTTTATCGCGCGGCCGCTGCTGCGCCACTATCCGGCCCAGCGCAACAAGCTTGGCCGTGCCTGCAACATTTATCTGGGTCTGGTAACCGGCTGAGCGCAAGGAGCCTTGATATGAGCCGCTATTACGATTTTTTCTGTCCGGTCAAACTGCTGGCCGGTGAACAGGCGCTGGAGCAGCTGGCCAGCGAGCTGGCAAGCCTTGGTGCTCGCCGCCCCCTGCTGCTGACCGACAAGGGGGTCAATGCCACCGGTCTTGCCACCCTGCTGGCCAATGTACTGGCCGAAGGGGAGCTGCCGGTCGCCACCATCTGGGACGAGATCCCGGCCGACTCCTCCACTGCGGTGGTGGAGCGGATCGCCAAGCACTACGCCGAGCTCGACTGTGACAGTCTGGTGGCACTGGGAGGCGGCTCGGTCATCGATACCGCCAAGGCGGTCAATATCCTGGCATCCATGGGCGGTGAACACCTGCTCGACTACTCGGGCGCGGGCTGCCTCACCCGCCCCCTCAAGCCACTGGCGGTAGTGCCCACCACGGCGGGCACAGGTTCCGAGGTAACGCTGGTAGCGGTGATCAAGGATGAGGCGAGCGGGCGCAAGGTGCCCTTCACCTCCCCCTTCCTGCTGCCGCAGCTGGCGGTGCTAGACCCCCGTCTGACTCAGGGACTGCCCCTCAACATCACCGCCGCTACCGCCATGGATGCCATGACCCACGCCATCGAGGCCTTTATCGGCACCGCCAAAAATCCGGTGAGCGATGCGCTGGCCCTGATGGCGGTAGAGAAGATCGCCAATGCCCTGCCTCTCATCCTCAAGGATCCGCAAAACAAGCAGTTGCGGCTGCAATTGGCTGAAGGTTCCACACTGGCGGGCATGGCCTTCTCCAACTCCATGGTGGGGCTGGTGCATGCCCTCGGCCACAGTCTGGGGGCACGCTGCCATCTGCCCCACGGCCTGTGCATGAACCTCTTCCTGCCTACCGTGCTCGATTACAACCGCCCCGAGGTGGATGGCGAGCTGGCCCGCCTGCTATTGCCGCTGGTGGGAGCCGAGCGCTTTGCCGCCACCCCGGCCCACCAGCGGGCCGAGGCGACCATCACCGCCATCCGTACCCTGCGCGATACCCTGTGGCAGGCGGTCAAGCTGCCGCGCACCATGAGCGAGGCGGGGGTGAGCGATCGTTCACTACTCGGGGAGATACGGGATCTGGCCGTCAACGACGGCGCCATGCTGTTCAATCGCAAGGATGCCGACCGTGAGCAGTTGCTCACTCTGCTGGAGCGGGCCTGGGCCTGAACCACGCAGACAAAAGATACCCGGCAGAGCGCCGGGTATCTTTTGAGCAGGATCCCGATATGACGCAGAGAGGGCACATCAGGGGAGGATATTGACCCCATGCTGCCGTTATCTGTTCTATACCTTGGCTAACAGTTATTGTGCAGACAGCCATCTTCATGCCAGAGGTGCCCACCATGAGCGACATCATTCATCAGGCCAACCAGCAGCAATTCATCTGTATGGTGGAGGGGAAGGAGTCGAGATTGCGCTACCGGCGCCTCGATGCCAAGACCATCGATGCCTACAGCACCTTTGTCCCCCCCGAGCTGCGGGTGCAGGGGATTGCCGATCAGCTGGCCCGCGCCCTCTTCAACTGGACTCAGGCAGAGGGGCTCACTATAGTGCCCAGCTGCAGTTACATTGACGTCTGGTTACGCCGAAATGCCAATAGTTGAGCCATTAGATCCCAAGCAAGAACACGCCTTCCAAGCCAAAACCGAAGCGCTGCTGCGGGCCGATCCGCAGCGGATGGCCTGCCTGCAGGCCGCCGCCGAGCTCAATCTGCCCGACTGGGCGCTGGGGGCCGGCTTTATCCGCAACCTCATCTGGGATCATCTCCACCACAAAACCGAGTCAACCCCGCTCAACGATATCGACCTTATCTACCTCGATAGCAGCGACCCGCAAGGGCTGGCCGAAGCAGAGCACGAAGCCTGGCTCGCCAAACGGCTGCCCGGCCAACAGTGGGAAGTGCGCAATCAGGCCCGCATGCACACTCGCCAGCTGGTGGCGCCGTTTGCCAGCAGCCTGGAAGCGCTCAGCCACTGGGTCGAGGTGCCCACCTGCATCGGCGTGCGCCTGACCCAAGATGGCGAGTTCGAGTGGCTTGCCCCCTATGGCTTTGCCATCAACTGGTCGTTGCAAGTGAGTGCCAACCCCAGATGCCGCCAGGACAAACAGATCTTCACCCAGCGCATCAAGGAGAAGCAGTGGCAGACCCTCTGGCCTGACCTTCAGGTAAACTGGCCATAACCTGATTGCAATCTTTCGATAACCTTGGGCACACTAGGGGAAAAGCTGGTTGTAACTCAATGGGTTAAATAATGCGCGACTTCTTCTCTCTCGAACGCTGGCTACCGGGCCTCGCTGCCCTGTTGCAATACCAGCGCGCCTGGTTGATGCCTGACCTTCGCGCTGGACTCTCGGTCGCTGCGGTGGCCCTGCCCGTGGCCATTGCCTATGCCGAGCTCGCCGGGGTCGGCGCCATTGTCGGCCTCTACTCCTGCATTCTGCCCATGCTGGTCTATGCCCTGTTCGGTACCTCCCGCCAGCTGATCGTCGGCCCAGATGCCGCCACCTGCGCGGTCATCGCTGCCGTGGTGACGCCGCTGGCGGCAGGTGACCCGACCCGCCACTGGCAACTGGTAATGACCATGACCGCCATGACCGGTTTCTGGTGTCTGATTGCCAGCCGCTTCAAGCTGGGGGTGCTGGCCGACTTTCTCTCCCGCCCGATCCTGATGGGGCTGCTCAACGGCGTGGCCATCACCATCATGGTGGGCCAGCTCTCCAAGATCTTCGGCTTCACCTTCAGCGAGCGCTATCTCATCGAGCGGATCGTCAACGGCACCACCTACATCACCCAGACCCATCTTCCGACCCTGGCCATGAGTCTGGTGGCACTGGCTACCCTGCTGCTGGCCAAACGCTTCCGGCCAGCCTGGCCCTCCTCCATGGTGGCCATGGTGATCACCGCCGCACTGGTGTGGGCACTCAACCTCGGTCAGTACCATATAGCTACCCTCGGCAAGGTGGGCTCCGGCCTGCCCGCCTTCCAGATGCCGGAATTTCCCCCGGGACTGATGCGGGAGCTGGTGCTGCCGGCTCTCAACCTCGCCATGGTGAGCTTCGTCTCCATGATGCTGACTGCCCGCAGCTTTGCCGCCAAGAACGGCTATGAAATCGATGCGGACAAGGAGTTCCGGGCGCTCGGCATGGCCAACCTCGCCTCGGCCATCTCCCAGGGCTTTGCCATCAGTGGCGCGGATTCGCGCACCGCGGTCAACGACGCCAACGGCGGCAAGAGCCAGCTGGTCTCCATCATCGCCGCCGGGGTGATCGCTCTCATCACCTTCTACCTGACTGCGCCGCTGCAATACATCCCGACCGCAGCCCTCGGGGTGGTGCTGGTGATGGCATCCCTGTCGCTCACCGACTTTCGCGGCCTCTGGGCGCTGCGCCACTCCGACCGCGCCGCCTTCTGGTTGGCACTGGTCACCTTTATCAGCGTGCTCACCATGGGGGTGATCCCGGGGATCACTCTTGCCGTGTTGCTGGGGCTGTTCCAGTTCCTGCGCAATGTGATGCGTCCCACCGACCAGCTGCTCGGCATGGATGACGAAGGGGTGGTGCGCACCCTGGGGGATAACGAGCAGGCCAAGGCGATCCCGGGCATTCTGGTCTATCGCTTCAACTCGCCGCTCACCTACTTCAACGCCCCCTACTTCAAGCGGCGAGTCATGGCCCTGCTGGTGCAGGATCCCCACAATCCCAAGTGTCTGGTAATCGATGCCGTCGCCTGCTTTACCCATCAGGACATCAGCGTGATGAGCATGGTGGGAGAGCTGCACAAGGATCTGAAACGGCGCGGCATCCATATGGTGATGGCGGGGCGCCACGGCCAGATGACCCACTGGCTCAAGCAGGCGGGAGTGCGGGTGGGCGATGAGGGGATCATTCTCTGTCCCGACATGTATCAGGCGCTGCGCATGACCCGCTGCTACCGCGAGCCGGTGTTCAGGGATGACGATGTGGTCGAAAGCACCACGGATGCCATCCTCTCCCGCTGGCCACAGGATTATGCCCTGCCCGACTCGGCACGTCTTACCCTCCCCTGCGAGCAGGAGGCGGGCACCACGCCGGCCTGATCTGCCGACCAGCTCCTCTGGCCGGAGAGTCTCCGGCCAAGGATTGCACCTGCTCCGCGCTTGGTGTTAAATGCCCGACCAGATGGCACCAGATCGTGCCGTCCCAGCTGTTGGACATGTCATGCAAACTCAATCCCACGCAGGCCCGGGCACGCTCTTTGCGCTGACCTGGCCGCTCTTTATCGATCTCGCCCTCCACTTTCTGACCGGCGCTCTCAACACCTTCATGGTGGGACATGTCTCCTATCAGGGGGTCGCGGCACTGGCGGTCGGCAATCAGGTGTTCGATCTGGCCATCACCCTGTTCAGCTTCGTCAGCATCGGTACCAGCGTGGTGATCACCCAGTATCTGGGGGCAGGTGACAGGGAGCGCAGCCGGGTGGTGATCCACACCGCCATCGGCTTCAACCTGTTGATCGGTCTGGTGGCGGCTATCGGCGTGATGGCCGGTGCCAGTACCATGCTGGCGCTGATGAACCTGCCAGCCAACCTGATGAGCGATGGCACCCTCTACCTGCAGATCATCGGCCTCTGCCTGCTGCCGGAAGCGGCGGCGCTCTGTCTGGCGGCGACGCTGCGCGCCCACGGCCATACCCGTCAGGCGATGTATGTGACTCTCATCGTCAACCTCATCACCTTTGTCGGCAACCTGCTGCTGCTCTACGGCTGGTTCGGCCTGCCCCAGATGGGCGTGGCGGGTGTTGCCATCAGCACCGTGGCTGGCCGTCTGGTTGGCGTGGTGATGCTGGTCTGGCTGGTGGCCCGCAAAACCGGCATTCACCTCAAGATCCGCGACATCGTTCACCCCAGCCGGGAGATGCTGGGCAAGGTGCTCCATATCGGCCTGCCTGCCGCCGGCGAGAACCTCTCCTGGATGCTGCAGTTCATGGTGGTGACCGCTTTTGTCGGCCTGCTGGGGGACAAGGCGCTGGCAACCCAGTCCTACTTCTTCCAGATCTGCCTGTTCATCCTGCTGTTTGGCCTCTCCATCGGTCTTGGTAACGAGATCATCATCGGCCATCTGGCGGGCGCCAGACAGTTTGACCGTGCCTATCAACAGCTGCTCAAGAGCCTCAAGCTCGGGCTCGCGGTCACCTGCGTCATCGCCGTGGCGGCGGCGCTTAATGGCCGCACCATCATCAGCCTCTTTACCGATGACCCCGACATCATCACCCAGGTGGCACAGCTCTTTCTCATCAGCCTCATCCTCGAGCCAGGCCGCACCTTCAATCTGGTGGTGATCAACGCCCTGCGCGCGACGGGTGATGCCCGCTTCCCCCTCTACATGGCACTGCTCTCCATGTGGGGAATTGCCGTACCCCTTTCCTATTTCCTTGGTATCATGCAGGGCTATGGACTGGTAGGCATCTGGCTGGCGCTCGCCTGCGACGAGTGGGTTCGCGGTCTGGCCATGTTCTGGCGCTGGCGCAGTCGTCGCTGGCAAAACAAAATCCTAGTTGAAACATAAGCGGAATCAGAATGAAGAAAATCGGACTCTTGCTGACTGCCCTGCTGCTCAGCCCTCTGGCCATGGCGCAAACCGCGCCCGCAGCCCCCAAGACTCAAGCCACCATGACCTGGTATGTGGCCCCCATCGTCATCGATGAGAGCAGCGAGGCCCAGAAGGCGCTGACCAAGGATTTCATGGCCCAGATGATCAAGACCATCAAGATCAACGAGTACCAGACCGGCAAGGCGGTGGGCAACACCAAAAATCCCAAGTGGCTGATCCGCACCAAGCTGATCCCCGCCAGCAGCGAACCGCTGGTCGGCAAGAAGCACCCGCAGGGGCTCACCTACGGCAAGGGCAACCCGACTCAGGAGATCGTCGGTGAGCTGCTGATGAACGGCACTCTGG
Organism: Aeromonas sp. FDAARGOS 1410; assembly: GCF_019048745.1. Taxonomy (NCBI): domain Bacteria; kingdom Pseudomonadati; phylum Pseudomonadota; class Gammaproteobacteria; order Aeromonadales; family Aeromonadaceae; genus Aeromonas; species Aeromonas sp. FDAARGOS 1410. Next base: position 3,448,460 of record NZ_CP077401.1, read on the forward strand.
TAGCTCACATCGGGCAGGGCTGGCGTGAGCCGATTGTTGCCAATACCCCGGTGGCCGAGCGCCTCTCGGTGGCCAACTACCGTTACGCCGTTGGCGATCAGGCCAAGTCGCCTGATCTCGAAGAGCTGGCCGCCCAGATCGGTTTCGAAGCGGGCAAGGTGATCCATCGCGACGGCAAGCCATTGCCGGAAAAGAAAAAGAAGAAAGATCAGACTGACAAGGATAAGGGGTGATTCCCCTCATCACTGAAAAGGGGCCACAAGGCCCCTTTTTGCTATCTGCCGCTCGCCGACCTCATGCCAGTGATGTGATCCGAGCCACGTTTTGGCCCATGCCTTGAATTGAAAACTCATTTATTCCGAATCAATTCAATGCCTTAAAAATAGCCTTTCAAGTATATCCAATCATTGCCCCTAAATTCGATCATGATCACGTTTATCACCGTCGCTAAGGGGTAGCTTGGTCTTACAGGCACAATCAAACGAAACCAAGGAGGCTCCATTACATGTTCCCAGAGTACAGAGAACTCATCTCGAGACTGAAGAGCAGTGATGTCCATTTCCAGAAGAAGTTTGACTTGCACAACGACTTGGATGAGGAGATTAGGAAGCTGGAAAAGCATCACGCCAGTGACTACAGCTCCGAGGTGAAGGATCTGAAAAAACAGAAACTTAAACTGAAAGAGGAGATATACGAGATCCTCAAGCAACATCCACAATAGATGCCTCGACGAATATCAGGATAAGCAACTTATCCTTCAGCCCGGCCAGAGAGCCGGGCTTTTCATTACCCACTCAACCTCACTCCATGCCAAGAAATAGCAATCAAATGGCTCCTCCTGCTGGCGACGGTTTCGCCAACCCCTCTGCACGCTCGCAAAAATGGCGGACAAAACTGGACGGAGCAGAGGTCATGGCTAAGATAGGGGCTCTTGATATCGTGATTTGCTAGGGAGTAGGAAATGGAGTTAGTACTTGGCCCGCTGGAGGCCCGTGTCATCGGGTGCCTGATTGAAAAAGAGATCTGCACCCCGGATCAATATCCCCTCTCCCTCAATGCACTGGTCAATGCCTGCAACCAGAAGAGCAACCGCGAGCCGGTACTGGAGCTTGCCGAGCTCGACATCCGCGCCGTGGTTGACGAGCTGATCCGCCGGCGACTGGTGGTCAATACCGCCGGGTTCAACGCCCGGGTGCCTCGCTATCAACACAGATTCTGCAACACCGAATTTGGCGAACTCAAATTCAGCGCTCAGGAGCTCGGCATCATCTGCGAGCTGCTGCTGCGTGGCCCGCAAACCCCGGGTGAACTGCGCTCGCGCACCAATCGACTGTGCAGTTTTGATGATGTAACCGAAGTGGATGCGGTGCTGACCCAGCTCATCGAACGCGGCCCCTATGTGGTAAAACTGCCCCGTGAACCGGGCAAGCGCGAATCCCGCTACGCCCACCTTTTTAGCGGTGAAGTGGATATTCAGGCGATGATGGAAGCCGCTCCGGCAGCAGCCTACGCCTCTCCTGCGGCGGATCGCCTGAGCGAGCTGGAGCAGGAGGTGAGCGAACTCAAGAGCCGTCTCGCCGCCATGGAAGCCAGGCTGGCGGCGCTGGATGGTCAGGGCTGATACCCTGCCACGCCAACTGTCTATTTATCAGGGAGCCGGGGCCAACCCCCAGGCTCCCTCTGTTTTTTCATGCTGAGGAAGTGCCCGTGATCACCCTGATCAAAGAGTCTGACCACCAGAAGATGCCCTGGAAAAACAAGCAGGGCACCACAGCCCAGATCCTCATCTCCCCCAAGGGAGCGAGCCTCGACAAGCTCGACTTTGACTACCGGCTCAGCTCCGCCCCCATCAAGGAGGCCGGCCGCTTCTCTACTTTCCCGGGTTATCAGCGCATTCTGCTGCCGGTGAGCGGTGCTGGCTTCGTACTGAACGGCCACCCCTACGCCACCTTTGAAGCGGCCCATTTTGGCGGTGACGAGGAGACCCACTGCGAACTGCTGAAAAAAGAGGTGACCGACCTCGGCCTTATCTACCACCCGGACAAGATTACCGCCAACGTGCGGGTATTGAACCTCCCCTTCCCCCTGACGCTTACCCTCGAGCCAGAGAAAACCTACCTCTGCCATCTGCTGAGCGGCCAGCTCACGGTGCAGGGGCAAGTGGTCGCTATCAACGAGACGCTGGTGGTAAATGGCGAGGAGAGCATTCACTTCGACTGCCAGAAGAAGAGCACCATTGCCTTCTTTACCCTGCAAGGGAAGTAGCGGCGGGACAGCAAAAGAGCATGAAAAAGCCGGGCTATCCCGGCTTTTTCTATTCAGGCGCCTGGCGCGATGCCGGTCGTAGCCTTAGTTCACCTTGAAGGTGCCCTTCATCATGGCAAAGTGGCCAGGGAAGGAGCAGAAGAAGGTGAGATCCTTGCCGGCCAGACCGTCGGTCTTGAAGGTCACGCTGGTGCTCTCGCCACCGCCAATCAGCTTGGTGTGAGCCAGTACGCGGGGATCATCCTTGGGCAAATAGTTGTTCTCGGCACCAGCGCTCATCCCGGCGGTCGCCACGGCCTGATAGTCGGCAGTAGTGGCCAGCACCCAGTTGTGGCCCATGCCGGTAACCGGCAGTTTACCGGTGTGGTTCAGGGTGACGGTTACCTCTTTGCAAGTCGCAGGTACGCTCATCTCCTTGAGGTTGTACTGCATGGCATCATTGCCCTCGATGACCAATGCGCACTCATCGGCCAGTACCGGGGCAGCCAGGGTACTCAGAAACAGCAGGGTAATCGCCTTTTTCATTATCTTCTCCTTTGATTGGCAATGAATGGCAACAGGTTTGCGCAACACTTCTTCAAGAATGGCCGCAAAGATGCTGTCAAAATCGACCTTTATTTTACTCACCTGTATTCAATCGGCTATGAATTTAGCCCGAAGCTGTGGGCCAGCTCACCAGAATAAGCAAAGTCTGTTTAATTTTTTCCGCCATTTTCGCCGGGTGGGGCTCGCCCGTCGCCAGCCCCTTGGCTAAGCTAGCGCCCCGACCAGCCCTTCGCCAACAAGAGACCTGCTGATGATGGCCATAACCCCCGCTACCGCCCTGCGCTGCCTGCTGCTGACCCTGCTGCTGACGCTCACCGGCTGCCAACCCGAGCCCCCGGCCCAAACCCGCATTCAGGGCAAAACTATGGGCACCTATTTTGTGGTCACCCTGAGCGATCCCTTCCCCGGTGGCGAACCCGCGCTCAAGAGCGAGGTGGAGAACCTGCTGGCCAGGATGAACAGCGAGATCTCCACCTATGACCCCGACTCGCTCATCTCCCGCTTCAATAAGGGGCCGGCCAACACGCCGTTCGTCATCCCCGCAGCCATGGCCAAAATCGTCCGGCAGGGGATCGATGCAGGTCACCTGACCAATGGCAAGCTTGATGTCACGGTCGGGCCACTGGTCAATCTGTGGGGCTTTGGTCCGGACAAGCGCCCCGTCAAACGGCCAGATGAGGCAGCCATCGCCGCCGCCCGCCACAAGGTGGGGATCGACAAGCTGACCCTGACGCCACAGGGGGATCACTTCCTGCTTGAGAAGTCTATCCCTGACCTCTATCTCGACCTCTCCACCCTCGGTGAAGGGGCCGCCTCGGATGAAATCGCCGCCCTGCTCGAGAGCAAGGGGGTCAACAACTACCTCATCGAGGTGGCGGGTGCTGTGCGCAGCAAGGGCCACAACAGCAAGGGCTCGCCGTGGCGAGTCGCCATCGTCGAGCCCTCCGATCAGCCGGGTGCCTTCTCCGACATCGTCATCCCCAACGGCATGGCACTCAGCACTGCCGGCAGCTATCGCAACTACTACGAGCTCGATGGCCAGCGCTACTCCCATATCATCGACCCCGCTACCGGCCAGCCCATCACCCACAAGCTGGTCTCGGCGAGTGTCATCACCCCCACGGCGCTGGAGGCCGATGCCCTCGATACCGCCCTGATGGTGATGGGCCCCACTGAGGCGATGGCTTTTGCCAAGGAGCACAGACTTGCGGTCTATCTCATCGTCAAAACGGACAAGGGATTCGAGGCCATCCACACGCCCCAATTTGCCCCCTATCTGGCAGAGAAGAAAAAATAAAAAGAGAGGGCCCACAACCGGGCCCTCTCTGTTTCCCGACGTTTCTCCCGCAACGACAGCAGAGCAAGGTATACAAACGACAACTTGGCCAATTGCCTCTTCAGCCGCTTTGGTGGCACACTTTCCCTATCAGCCCGTAGCGCCTCGACCAGACAGATGCAGATACCGGATACCGAGCCCGAAAAGAAAAGCCCAGCCAAGCCCCAGCGCATTCTGATGGTCAACGAGCAACGCTCGTTTCAGGTCATGATGAAGGCGATGCTGATCAATATCGGCATCAGCAACATCACCTTCTCCAACAGCGCCGAGGATGCGCGCCGCCGCTGCCAGAAAGGCAGTTTTGACATCTATATCATCGATTACGATCTGGGGGTCGGCGAGAATGGCCGCCAGCTGCTGGAGAGCCTGCGGGATCAGCACCTGGTTCCTCCCCAAAGCGTGGTGATCATGGTGAGCGGCGACAGCTCCCGCGCCATGGTGCTGAGCGCGCTGGAAGCCGAGCCCGACGAATACCTGATGAAGCCTTTCTCTCAGGAGCAGTTCTCGTTTCGCATCAAACGGGCCCTCGCCCGCCGTCAGGCACTCGCCAGCGTTTTTAGCGCCATGGCGGAAGATGACCTGCCCGCGCTGATTACCGCCTGCGCCGAGCGGGCCGATACGGTTCCGCGCTATGCCAACTACTGCCGCTGCCTGCAGGCAGATACCCATCTCAAGCTGGGTCAGGCTCAGGAGGCGCGCTCCCTGATGCGCCAGCTGCTGGCCGGGCAGGAGAACAGCTGGGCCCGCCTGACACTGGGCAAGGCGTGCAACACTCTGGGGCTCCATGAAGAGGCGGTCAGCCACCTGCAGGCGACCCTGAAGAATACCCCCCTGATGGTGGAGGCTTACCGCTGGCTGGCAGAGTCCCAGCTCGCTCTTGGCAACGATGAGGTCGCCCAGCAGGAGCTCAAGCGGGCCGTCGACATCTCGCCCCAGTCAGTCCAGCTGGCTCGCCGACTGGCCGAGGTATGCCTGCTGCGCCACGACTACGCTCAGGCCAAGGATGTACTGCTCTCTCTCATCGATCTGTCGCGCAACTCGATTCACCGCACCCCCCACTATCTGGGGGCCTATATCCAGACCCTGACCCTCTACGCCCTCAACAGCAACGACAGCTATCACATCGCCAACCTGCAAAAGCAGGTCAACTCGGCCCTGTCGCGCATCCGCGATTCGCTGATGATGTCGGAATTCAACTACCCGGTGTTCGAGCAGATCTGTCAGGCGCGGGTGCAGATTGCGCTGGGGGAGCTGCTCAAGGGCAAGAAGATGCTCTATCGCGCCAACCAGAACTGGCTCGACGAACCGGCCACCATGCCCCCGACTTTGCTCGGGGAAACCATCCTCGCCCTTTATCAACTCGGTGAGTTCGAATATGCCGAAAGCCTGCAGAGCCTGCTGGCCGAGGATGAGGATCACCTGCTCACTACCTGCATTCAGGCGACCCGGGATGACAAGACGGTGCTCGAGCGCCGTCAGCGCTATCAGCAGCTCAACGAACTGGGCATCAAGGCCTATCAGGCGGGCGAGCTGGAGCAGGCGCTCGGTCACTTTCGCGAGGCGCTGCGCCGGGCGCCAGCCAATACCGGTGCAGCCCTCAACAAGATCCAGGTGCTGCTGCAACTGATGCAGAAAAACCGCAAGAGCCCGGAGTTTGGTACCGAGTGCAAGGACACTCTGGACATGCTCGACGGCATCCCACTCAACCCTGCCCAACAGGATCGTTTTCGCAAGCTGCGTCAGGAGTTCAACCAGTTCAGCTGACCCCGCACTCCCCTCGGGGCGCCTATGCTGAAACCAGACTGGCAGCAGAGGGGAAACAAGGATGACGATATGTCGTTATCTGGTGGCCGATGGTCGCCACTGCAACGAGGAGGCTGGCGAGCACGATCTCTGCCACTGGCACGACCCGCATACCAATAAACAGGATCCCCACACCGCAGAGGCACTTGAGCAGTATGTCCGTGCTGGCGGCCTCTGCCACGGTTTGCAGCTGGCCCGCGCCAATCTGGCCGGTCTAAATCTGGTCAACAAGGGGTCCAAACAGGGATTTTTGCTGGAGCAGTGCAACCTCTATCGCGCCAACCTGCGGGGTGGTCACCTCTACGGCCTGCGCATGAAGGGGGGAAGCCTGATGAAGGCCGATCTCAGCGATGCCAACCTGCACTGCGCCATCCTAGACGACGTCAACCTGCTCGGTATTCGCTGGCACAATACCCGGCTCGACAACATGCAGACCGGCAAACGGGTGATGCAGGATCGCAAGGGGCGTCGCGAGCGGGATCCCGAGCAGGCCCGGGTCTGGTTCAAGGAGGCCGAAGAGACCTACCGGGATCTGCGCAAAGCCTCGGAGGCGCAGGGGATCTTCACCATGTCCGGCAACTATATCCAGCAGGAGCTCACCATGCGCCGGCTGCAACTGCCGTTCTGGTCGAGCCAGCGCTTCACCTCATGGATAGTCGATCTCTTCTGCGGTTACGGTGAAGCCCCGATGCGGGTGGTGCTCTTCTCCCTGCTGCTCATCTTTATCTGCAGCATCTTCTACTTCTTCTTTGGCCTGAGCTTCAACGGCAACCATCTCGCCTATCACCCGGGCGCCCCCTTCGAGCAGAACGCCATCTTTCTGCTGGAGTGCCTCTACTACAGCGTGGTCACCTTCACCACCCTGGGCTACGGCGACTTCACCCCCATCGGCCTCTCACGCCTCTTTGCCGCCTTCGAGGCCTTCACCGGCAGCTTCACGCTGGCGCTGTTTGTGGTGGTGTTTGTCAAGAAGATGACCCGCTGACGTCTCTCCCTGCCAAGCGGGCCGGCCACTGGCGCAGGCCCGCGCCCCGAACTTGCATCCACCGCCGATTCCTAGTCCAATAGCGACTTATAAAAATGACATGAGCATCCCGGACATGAAGATCATCTCTTTCAATATCAACGGCCTGCGCGCCCGTCTGCACCAGCTGCAAGCCATCATCGACAAGCACCAGCCCGATGTGATCGGCCTGCAGGAGATCAAGGTGCACGATGAAGCCTTCCCGCTGGCCGATGTGGAGGCCATGGGTTATCACGTAGAGTTTCACGGCCAGAAGGCCCACTACGGGGTCGCCATCATGAGCAAGCAGAAGCCGGTCAAGGTGGAGAAAGGCTTCCCCACCGACGACGAAGAGGCCCAGCGCCGGATGATCATGGCCACCTTCGAGCGTGAAGACGGCTCCCTCATCAAGGTGATGAACGGCTACTTCCCGCAGGGTGAAAGCCAGGATCACGAGACCAAGTTCCCGGCCAAGCAGAAGTTCTACGAGGATCTGCAGCACTACCTCGAGACCCACCACACCCCGGGCGATCAGTTGGTGCTGATCGGGGATATGAATATCTCCCCCACCGATCTCGACATCGGCATCGGCGAAGCGAACCGCAAGCGCTGGCTGCGGGATGGCAAGTGCTCCTTCCTGCCTATCGAGCGGGAGTGGATGGAGCGGCTGAAAGGGTTTGGCCTGACCGACACCTTCCGTGCCGCCAATCCCACCGAGTGCGAGCGTTTCTCCTGGTTTGACTACCGCTCCAAGGGCTTTGACGAGAACCGTGGCCTGCGCATCGACCTCATCATGGCCTCCGATGCTCTCAAGGACAAGGTGACCGAGACCGGCATCGACTACGAGCTGCGCGGCATCGAGAAACCCTCCGACCACGCCCCCATCTGGGCCTGCTTCGCCTGATGTGGCGCCGGATGCCGCAATGATATCGCCAATCTGTGAAGCAGCTCGCGGTTGCCTGCGATAAAAGGGCGTAAACAGCCTATCCAGACAAGGTGCCTCAGGGCACCTTCTTTTTGCAGCAAGGAGTGCCAGCAGTGACCCCAACTCACCTTCCTCTCTCCCCCGCCCGTTTTCTGGCCCTGCGCCTGCTGCCGGGAGAGGATCTTATCGCCGGATTGCGCGCCCATATGGTCCAACACGGTCTGCAGGCGGCCTGGATCGCCGGGGCGGTCGGCAGCCTGACCCACGCCAACCTGCGCTATGCCGCCCAGCCCGATGGCACCCTGCTGGAGGGGGCCTTCGAGGTGATCGCCCTCGGCGGCACCCTGGATCCGGAGTGCGAACACCTGCATCTCTCCATCTCTGACGAGCAGGGATTGATGCGCGGCGGCCACGTGCTGCCCGGTTGCCGGGTGCGCACCACCCTCGAGCTGGTAGTCGGAGAGCTGGAGGCGTACCGTTTTGGCCGTGCCCCCTGCCCCCAATCCGGTTATGAAGAGCTGCTCATTACCCCCAGAACCTTGTGAGGATCACTATGTCCGTCAGTAAACTCTCCAGCTACAACCTGGCTTTTATGGTCATCTGCATCGCCATCAACATGGTGGCGGGACAGGCCGTCTCCATGCTCAAGCTGCCCATCTTCCTCGACTCCATCGGGACTGTGCTCTGCGCCATTCTGGCGGGCCCCTGGATGGCAGTCGCCACCGGTCTGCTCACCAACCTGCTGTGGGGCCTGCTCACCGGCCCCATCGCCGCGGCCTTTGCCCCGGTCGCCATGATGATTGGCCTCAGTGCCGGTCTGCTGGCGCGGGCCGGCTGGTTCAACAATCTGCCCAAGGTGGTAGTGAGCAGCGTGGTGATCACCCTGGCGCTCACCCTGGTGGCCATTCCCATCCGCTCCTACCTGTTTGGTGGCGCCACCGGCAGCGGTGCTGATTTCGTGGTTGCTTATCTGCACGCCATGGGTAGCGATCTGCAGGAATCGGTCGCCGTCACCGTGCTGGGTACCAACCTGCTGGACAAGCTGCTGACCGCGCTGATCGCCTGGGGGCTGGTACGCCGCCTGCCGCAGCGCACCCTGCGCCACTTCCCACAGATGGCCGCCGTGCGCTGATGCACCCGTTTACCTCCCTCGCACTCTGGCTCTGGTTTTCGGTCACGGCCAGCGTGCTGCCGCCCCCCTGGCTATGGGGGTGGAGCCTGCTGCCGCTGCTCGCATTGGTGCTGCTGCCGGGGGCCCGCGCCCGGCTCAAGTTGGTGCTGGCGGTAATGCTGCCGCTGGGACTGGGGCTCTATCTGGTGCACGGCCCCTGGTTGCGGATCCTGCTCGGCATGTCAGCGGTTCCAGCCAGCGAAGCGTTTCCCATTCTGCCCCTCTGGTGCCGGCTGCTCGCCTGTCTGGCCAGCGCCCAGCTCTGGCTCTGGGCGGTCTCGACCGAGCGGTTTGTTCATGCGCTCTTTGCCAGCCGGCTGCCCATCGCCCTCTCCTACCTCTGCTGCGGCCCGCTGCTGCTCAAAGAGCAGCTTGGCCACCAGCTGCGCGCTATCAGGGAGGCCCAGCTAGCCCGCGGCGTACCCTTTGACGGCAATCCGCTGGCCCGGCTAAAGGCCACGCTCCCGCTGCTCTCGCCGCTGGTCGGGCAGGCATTGAGCGAGCTGGCCACCCGCAGCATGGCGCTGGATCTGCGCGGCTTTCGCTGCCAGCCGGCTCGCACCCGCATGACGGAGATCCCGCAGCAACGTTATGAGCCGCTACTGCGCTATCTGTTGCTGTTGCTGGTAGTGCTGGAGATTGTCTGGAGGTGGTGGCCATGATCTCGCTGCAAGGGGTGACCATCGGCCATGCGGCCCACCCTGACCACTTTCAACTGGGCCCACTCGATATCGAGCTGAAAGATGGCGAATGGCTGGCCATCCTGGGTGGCAACGGGGCAGGCAAATCCCTGCTGGCCCAGCTGCTGACGGGGGGCTGGTCCCAGCTGCACCTCGACACGCTGGCGGGAGAGGGCGTCATTCTCGGGCAGCCCCATGATAGCGGCCAGCTCAATCACCATGCGGCTGTGCGTCAGTGGGTACAGCAATCCCCTTATCTGCAATTTTCCGGCTGCTGTTTTTCGGTCGCCGATGAGGTGGCGTTTGGTCCGGCCAATCTCGGGTTGCTGCCCGATGAAGTCAACCGGCGGGTATCCGATGCAATGGCGCTCTGTCACTGCGAGGCGCTGGCAGCCCGCCATCCCCTCGACCTGTCGGGAGGCGAGGCACAGCGCGTGGTGCTGGCCTGTGCCCTGGCGATGGCTCCCAAGCTGTTGATCCTCGATCAGGCTTTCAGCCGTCTGACTCCAGCGGCAACCCAGACCATGCTGCGGCAGATCCGCCGCTACAGCGAGGAAAACGGCTGCAGCGTCATCTTGCTGGAACAGCGGCTTTTTCCGGCCGCTCACTTCTGCGAGCGATTCCTGCTGCTCGACCATGGCCGCCAGCTGGCCTGCGGTGAGCTGGGCGAGGTACTGCCCCATCTGACCGGGCGGGTGATCCTGCCGGACTCCCTGCGCGAGACGCTACAGGTGCGCGACCCGCGCCATCACCCCTACCCCTTGGCCATGTTGCGGGAGTTTTATGCTGAGCTTTGACCACCTCTGCTTCTCATGGGCACCGGACAATCCCTGCCTGCACGACATCACATTGCAAATTGCCGGTGGGGAACAGGTCGCCATCGTCGGGGATAACGGCGCAGGCAAGTCAACCCTGCTGCGACTGGCGGCAGGTCTGCTGGCCCCCACCTCGGGCACGGTGAGCTGGCAACAACAGGCGCTCTGCAAGCAGCGGGCACTGGCCCGTGCCAGTCAAATCGGCTTTCTGTTTCAGGAGTCTGAGCGTCAGCTGTTTCACAGTCGGGTCGAGGATGAAATCGCCTTTGGCCTGCGCCTGCAGAAACTGCCGCGCGAGGAGATCCGGCTGCGGGTCGCCACCGCGCTGGAAGAGTGTGAGCTGACAAAGTGGGCGGCCTCCCATCCGCTCGATCTCGATGCCGGTCAGCGGCGCATGGCGGCGGTAGCCTGCCTCCATGCCATGCAGCCCGCCTTGCTGCTGCTCGACGAGCCGAGCCGGGATTTCGATCCCCGCTGGCTGGCCATTCTGGAACGCTGGCTGGCCAGCGAGCGGGCGAAGGGCACCACCATAGTGGCCATCAGTCACGACGCCGAATTTGTCAGACGCAACTTCACCACCCTGATCGAGCTGAAAGCAGGGCGTCTGATTGGCCACGGCCACACCAGCGAACGACTTGCTGCCCTCAACGGTTACCGCCCCCACCACAGTAGTGCCATGCTGCTGGCCGCGCTCGACCAGCGCAGCTAACTCCCTCTTTTTCCATCAAAACAGCACGAAACCTCGCCATTTGGGGACAAATTGTCCCCTTGAGAAGGTTCGGTTCAAGGTTGCCCGCCTATCATCCCCCTTCCACCCCAAGAGAAGCTGTTTTTTATCATGACGTTAATGATCCAGATGGAGAAAAATACCGGACACCCTCGCCGCTATGGTGCCAGCAAAGAGATTGGCAGGGCAGGTGCAGATGCCCCGCTCAAGCGCGCCCTGCTGACTCTGGCACTGCTCGGCGGACTGAGCGGTTGTGGCGGTGAATCCACCCCGGCGGCCCAGAGTGTTCCGGCCTTCCCTGTCGTGGTCAATGAAGTGACCCTGACCGATGTGCCGCTCACCACCGAGATGGTGGGCGAGACCGCCGGTTTTCGTGAAATTGAAGTGCGTTCGCGGGTGAGCGGCATTCTGCTCAAGCGCACCTATGTCGAGGGCCAGCCGGTCACCGCCGGTCAGCAGCTGTTCCTCATCGACCCCGAGCCCTACAAGGTGGCCCTCGAACAGGCCAAGGGCTCCCTTGCCCAGGAGCAGGCCCGTCTCAACAAGGCGCGCGCCGATCGGGATCGCATCATCCCGCTGTTCAAGCGTCAGGTGGTGAGCCGCAAGGATTATGACGATACCCTCGCCAACTACGAGGCGGCCGTCGCCAGTCTGCAGGCCGTTCAGGCCAAGGTCAAAGAGGCCGAACTCAACCTCAGCTACACCGAGGTGACCGCCCCCATCGACGGCATGGCGAGCAAGAGCTCCCAATCCGAGGGGAGCCTTATCTCCACCAGCGGTGACAGCAGCCTGCTGACTACCATCACCCAGTACAACCCGCTCTACGTCAACTTCTCCTACTCGGAGCAGGATCGCCTCAACTTCGAGAACTCGGTGAAAAAAGGGTTGATTGAATCCAAGGATGCCACCAACTGGCGCACCCACATCCGTCTGGCTGACGGCTCCGTCTATCCCGAGGCGGGCAAGCTCAACTTCTCCGACAACCGGGTCGATCCGCAGACCGGCACCATCCGTGCCCGCGCCATCTTCGACAACAAAAATGGCGTGCTGATGCCGGGCCAGTTCGTCCGCATGACCATCGATCTGGGTACTCGCAAAAACGCCATCGTGGTGCCGCCGCGCGCCATCGTTCAGTCCCAGGCTGACCGCATGGTGATGGTGGTGGATGCCGACAACAAGGTCGTTCCCCGTCCGGTCAAGCTGGGGGCAGTAGTTGCCGATGGCGTGCTGATCGACAGTGGTCTTGAGCCGGGCGAGCACTACATCGTCGAGGGGCTGATGAAGGCCCGCCCCGGCAGCGTGGTCAAGCCGGTCTCTGCCGAAGAGATGCAGGCCATCAGTGCCAAGCTGGTTCGACAGTCCGCGGCCAAGTAAGGAGTTCGCATGTTTTCCAAGTTCTTTATCGAACGCCCCATCTTCGCCAGCGTGATTTCGATCATTATCGTGCTGGGCGGGCTGGCGGCGATGCGATCGCTGCCCATCGAGCAATACCCGCAGATCACCCCGCCGGTGGTCTCGGTGACCGCCTTCTATCCGGGCGCCACCCCCGAGGTGATCTCCCAGACCGTTGCCGCGCCGCTTGAGCAGCAGATCAACGGCGTGGAGCAGATGATCTACATGCAGTCGGGTTCTGCCTCCAACGGTCAGATGAACCTCAACGTCTACTTCGAGATCGGCACCGACCCGGATCAGGCCACCATCAACGTCAACAACCGGGTCTCGGCCGCCATGGCCCAGCTGCCGGAAGAGGTGAAAAAGCAGGGGGTCACGGTCAAGAAGAAGTCCACCGCCATCCTGCAGGTGGTGACTTTGCAATCGCCGAACGGCTCGTTTGATACCACTTATCTCTCGAACTACGCCCTGCTCAACATCATTGACGAGCTCAAGCGGATTCCCGGCATCGGTGATACCACCTTGTTTGGCGGTACCGACTACGCCATGCGCATCTGGCTGCGGCCGGATCGACTGGCCCAGCTCGAACTCACTCCGAGCGATGTGATCGGCGCCATTCGCGAGCAGAATACCCAGTTTGCGGCCGGCAAGATCGGTGCCCAGCCCACCTCGGCTCCGGTCGATTTCACCTACACGGTGCAGACCAAGGGGCGCCTCGAGGACGTCAAGGAGTTCGAAAACATCATCGTTCGCTCCACGCCTGACGGCTCCAAGATCCGGGTGAAGGATGTGGCGCGGGTCGAGCTCGGCGGCAAGGATTATGACGTCCTGGCCCGGGCCAACGGCAAACCGGCCATCGGTATCGCCACCTATCTGCAACCGGGCGCCAACGCCGTGGCGGTGGCCGGTGCGGTGCACGACACCATGGAGCGGCTCAAGGCCCGTTTCCCGCAGGATGTGGAGTACCAGATCCCCTACGACACCACCGAGTTCGTGAAGATCTCCATCGAGGAGGTGGTCTACACCCTGTTCGAGGCGATCGTGCTGGTGTTCGTGGTGGTCTATCTGTTCCTGCAGAACTTCCGCGCCACCCTGATCCCCTGCATCGCGGTGCCGGTATCGCTGATCGGTACCTTCGCCGGCATGCTGGTACTGGGCTTCTCCATCAACCTGCTCACCCTGTTCGGCATGGTGCTCGCCATCGGTATCGTGGTGGATGACGCCATCGTGGTGCTGGAGAACGTCGAGCGGATCATGCAGGAGAAGAAGTGTTCGCCCAAAGAGGCCGCCATTCTCGCCATGCAGGAGGTCTCCGGTCCGGTGGTCGCCATCGTGCTGGTACTCTGCGCCGTATTCCTGCCGGTCGCCTTTATGGGCGGCATGACGGGGGTGATGTACAAGCAGTTCGCCATCACGGTTGCCGTGTCGGTGGCCATCTCCGGTCTGGTGGCACTGACCCTCTCTCCGGCGCTCTGCGCCGTGTTGCTCAAAGAGGGGCACCACAAACCGGCCCGTTTCTTCGTCTGGTTCAACGACAAGTTTGATCAGCTGACCCGTGGTTATGTGCGTGGCGTGGCCTTCCTCAACCGTCGGGTGGCCGTGGCCTTTGGCATCATAGCCGTCCTGCTGCTCTCCATCTACGGCCTCTTCCTAAAGGTGCCGGGCGAGCTGGTCCCGAACGAAGATCAGGGTTACCTCATCTCCGCAGTGATGCTGCCGGATGCCGCCGCCATGACCCGTACCCAGGCGGTCGCCAACCAGTTCGACAAGATCGCCATGGCCAACCCCAACGTGAAGGATGTCATCACCTTCTCGGGCTTTGACATCCTCTCCAGCGCCATCGTCAGTAACAGCGGCCTCACCTTCATTACCCTGAAGGACTGGAGCGAGCGCAAAGAGGCGGGGGCCGACTCCTTCTCGCTGGCCAAAACCCTGCAGGGGATGAGCATGATGGGGCTGGCGGACGGTTTCGTTGCCTCCTTCAACCCGCCGCCCATTCAGGGGATGTCCACCACCGGCGGCCTTGAGGGGTATCTGCAGAACCGCGGCTCGGGCAATGCCCAGGAGTTCTCGGCCGAAGTGCAGCGCTTCCTCGAAGCGGCCAAGGAGCGCCCCGAATTCGCCAGCGTGACCACTACCTACCGCGCCAACGTGCCGCAGGTCTATCTCGACCTGGATCGGGAGAAGGCCAAGGCGCTGGGGCTGCCCATCAACGCGGTGTTCGACACCATGCAGGCCACCTTTGGTCAGGTCTATGTCAACGACTTCAACCAGTTCGGCCGTACCTACCGGGTACAGTTGCAGTCCGAGGCAGACTACCGCGCCAAGAAGAGCGACATTCGCAATGTCTATGTCCGCTCCAACAAGGGGGAGATGATCCCGCTGAGCAGTCTGGTCACGGTGCGTGACGCCACCGGCCCCGAGCTGGTCGAGCGTTTCAACATCTTCCAGGCGGCCAAGATCATGGCGCAGCCGGCGCCGGGCTACAGCTCGGGTCAGGCCATCGCCGCGCTGGAAGAGGTGGCCAACAACACCCTTGGCAACGACGCCAAGCTGGAGTGGACCGGCTCCGCCTATCAGGAGAAGGCGGCCGCCGGCAGCGCAGGCATGGCCTTTGGCTTCGGCATCGTGATGATCTTCCTCATTCTGGCCGCCCAGTATGAGCGCTGGAGCCTGCCGTTTGCGGTGATCACCGCGGTGCCGTTCGCCCTGTTCGGCGCTCTGCTGGCCACCTGGCTGGTGGGTCTGACCAACAACGTCTACTTCCAGATCGGTCTGGTGACGCTCGTCGGGCTGGCGGCCAAGAACGCCATCCTGATCGTGGAGTTCGCAGTGATGAAGCACGAAGAGGGGATGAGCCTCATCGAGTCGGCACTGGAGGCGGCGCGCCTGCGTTTTCGTCCCATCGTGATGACCTCGCTCGCATTCATCCTCGGCTGTGTGCCACTGGTCACCTCCAGCGGCGCCGGTGCAGCGAGCCGTCATGCCCTTGGCTGGCCGGTCATCGGCGGCATGCTGGCCGCGACCTTTATCGCTATCTTCTTTATCCCGCTCTTCTTCCGCCTTATCATGCGAGGCTCGGAAAAAGGCGCGAAGCAGTAAGACCGAGCCTGTTCACTGATAACCCCTACCCCCGCACCTGCGGGGGTATTTTTTAGCTCTTCATCCCCCATGGGGCCTGCGAGCGCGCCTTGACCTTATCCCTGTGGCAAGGTTTACAGTCCAACCATCTGATCCAGAAGGATATCCAGTTTGTCACTCATCCAGCTTGCTGCAAGATTACCCTGCGTTGCACTGGCCCGGCTGTTGCTGGCGCTGCTGCTCGTGTGCAATCTGACTCTCTGCATCAGCTGGCATGCTTCTCCCCTCTCCTCCGAGACAACCCAAAACAGCCCCCTTCCGATGGTGATGTTTGATTCATCCATGGCGATGGCGGATGGCGAGATCTCTCATGCGATGGCCACCATGGGTCACCCGGGCGATGGCATGACCCTCTCCTGCCATCAGGGGGACGATGGGTCAGCCATGGGCGATGAGTGCCAGATGCAAACTGGCGTCAATGCCCTCTCCTTCGGGGCGATGGCTCTGCTGGGTGTATTGGTCGCCCTGCTGATCTTCCCCCTGCTGCTTGGCAGCAACGTCGCAGCGTCACTGTTTGATAACTGGTTGCGGGATCCCTTCCTGCGCTCCCGTGGTACCCATCCTCCCTCCTGGCCACGCCGACACCTGATGTTGTCGGTGCTGCGCCACTAGAAAGATCTTCTCTTGCGGCAGCGGCAAGCCTCGGCTTGCCCGTATCCTGCCGCCTTGCCTGACCCTGTGCCCCGACCAAACCGGTCCGCTCACAGGGAGCCGTGCGCGCTGACACAGCTGCGCCCCGTTTGCCGCCAATACCTCGGGTGATGCCTTGTCCATCTCCTATCCGGCGGCCTACACAAGAGAAGAGATATGATGTCACTTGCCCCTGTTACTGGCCTTATCGCCGCCAAAAACCTTGCCACCCAGCCACTAAGTGGAGGTGTGCGATGAGCCAGAAACTGCTGGTATCGGCCCTGCTGCTGGCCCTCGGCGCCGGTGGCGGCTACTGGGCCGCCAAACAGACCACCGCTGGCACCGTGGCCAAGGAGAAGACGCCGCTCTACTGGGTCAACCCCATGGATCCGCGCGACAAGCGCGATGGCCCCGCCAAGGACAACATGGGAATGGACTTTATCCCCGTCTATGAGGAAAAACAGGGTGGCTCTCCGGGCACCGTCACCATCAGCCCCGAGATCCAGCAGAACCTGGGGGTGCGGCTCGCCAAGGTAGAGAAACTCCCCATCCACCAGCAGATCGAGACGGTGGGCTACGTCGGCTATGACGAAGACCGACTGGAGGCGGTCAACGCCCGCATGGCAGGCTGGATCCGCACCCTCGCCATCAAGAGCGAAGGGCAGCAGGTGAGCAAGGGGAACTTGATTTACGAGCTCTACGCCCCGGATCTGGTCAACGCCCAGCACGAATACCTGCTGGCCCTCAACACTGCCAACCCGCTGCTGCTGCGCGCCGCCGAGGGCAAGCTCAAGTCCCTGCAGGTACCGGCAGATCAGATAGGGGCCCTCAAGCGCACCCGCCAGGTGCAGGAGACGGTACGTATCTATGCCCCGAGTAGCGGTTATGTCTCCGAGCTGAAAGTGCGCGAAGGCCAGTATGTGGAGCCCGCCGCAGCGCTCTTTAACATCAGCACCCTCAAGCAGGTGTGGGTGAGCGCCGAGGTGTTCGAACGTCAGGCGGCCCAGCTGAAGGTGGGGGATCCGGTCACCATGACCCTCGACTATGCCCCCGGCCGCCACTGGCAGGGCCGGGTCGATTACCTCTACCCGACTCTGGATGCCACCACCCGCACCCTCAAGGTGCGGCTGCGCTTCGCCAACCCGGATGAGTTCCTGAAACCCAACATGTTTGCCAAGGTGAGCATTCGCACCGGGCAGGGAGAACCCCGGCTGGTGGTACCGAGCGAAGCGGTGATCCGCACCGGCAGCCAGGACCGGCTGGTGCTGGCGCTGGGGGATGGCAGCTTCAAATCGGTAGCCGTCACTCTGGGCCCCCAGTTTGGCGACAAGGTCGCCATCAAGGCAGGGGTAGAGGCTGGGGATAACATCGTCAGCTCGGCCCAGTTCCTGCTCGACTCCGAATCGGCCATCGATTCTGACTTCCAGCGCATGACGGCTGTGCGCCCCGCCCAGGTGTGGACCCAGGGTGAGGTTGAAAGCATCGATCTGGCCAACCGTACCCTGATGGTCTCCCACCAGCCCATCCCCGAGTGGCAGTGGCCCGCAATGGAGATGGAGTTCACCGTCGCCGAAGGGGTCGATATGAGCAAGCTCACCGAAGGGCAAACCCTGCATCTGCAAGTGATGCAGGAGGGGGATGAGTACCGCATCACCACCATCCATCAGGAGCAAACGCCGGCAAGCGGCGACACAGCCAAGCCAGCAACAGATGAGATGGAGAAGATGGAAGGCATGGACCATAGCCAGCATCAGATGGCGATGCCCGAGATGGAGAAGAAGTCATGATCCCTTCCATCATTCGCTACGTTGCCAACAAACAGGCTCAGCTCTCTGCACAAAATGAGCAAGGAGCAAAACCATGATCCCGTCGATTATTCGCTGGTCCATCGGCAACCGCTTTCTGGTGCTGCTATTGACCCTCATGCTCACCGCCTGGGGGCTCTGGTCGGTCAAACAGACCCCGGTGGACGCCCTGCCGGATCTCTCCGACGTGCAGGTGATCATCAAGACCTCCTATCCGGGCCAGGCGCCCCAAGTAGTTGAAGATCAGGTCACCTACCCGCTCACCACCGCCATGCTGGCGGTGCCGGGGGCAACCACGGTGCGCGGCTACTCCTTCTTCGGCGACTCCTTCGTCTATGTGCTGTTTGACGACAACACCGACCTCTACTGGGCCCGCGCCCGGGTGCTGGAATATTTGAGCCAGGTTGCGCCCAACCTGCCCGCCTCAGCCCGCCCCCAGCTCGGCCCCGATGCCACCGGGGTGGGCTGGGTCTATCAGTACGCGTTGGTGGACAGAACCGGCAAGCATGACCTCAGCCAGCTCACCTCACTGCAGAACTGGTTCCTCAAGTACGAGTTGCAGACGGTGGACGGGGTCTCCGAAGTCGCCACCGTGGGCGGCATGGTGCGCCAGTATCAGGTGCGGGTCGATCCGGACAAACTGCGCGCCTACGGCATCCCGCTCTCCCTTATCGAGACCGCCATCAAGCAGGGCAATCAGGAGACCGGCGCCTCCGTCATCGAGATGGCGGAAGCGGAGTACATGGTGCGCTCCAACGGCTATCTGAAAAGCGTCGAGGATCTGAAGCAGATCCCGCTCGGTACCAATGTGCGCGGCGCCCCGCTGCTGCTGGGTGACGTGGCGGATGTAGTCACCGGCCCCCAGAGCCGGCGCGGTCTGGCCGAGCTCAATGGCGAAGGAGAAGTGGTGGGCGGCATTATCGTCATGCGCTATGGCGAGAATGCCCAGCACACCATCGACAGGGTCAAGGCGCGGCTCGCCCAGCTGAAGAGCAGCCTGCCGGAGGGGGTGGAGGTGGTCACCGTCTACGACCGCTCCAACCTTATCCAGCGCGCCATCGACAACCTCTCCGGCAAGCTGGTGGAGGAGTTCGCGGTGGTGGTGCTGGTCTGCCTCGCCTTCCTGTTCCACCTGCGCTCGTCGCTGGTGGTGGTCATCTCCTTGCCCATCGCCATCCTGACCGCCTTTATCGTGATGCACCTGCAGGGGATCAACGCCAACATCATGTCGCTGGGGGGCATCGCCATCGCCATCGGCGCCATGGTGGATGGTGCCATCGTGATGATCGAGAACGTCCACAAGCATATGGAGCGGGAGGCGCTCACCGACAAGAACCGCTGGCGCATCATCACCGAGGCGAGCATAGAAGTGGGGCCCGCCATCTTCTTCTCCCTGCTGATCATCACCATCAGCTTCTTGCCGGTGTTCGCGCTGGAGGCGCAGGAGGGGCGGATGTTCCACCCGCTCGCCTACACCAAGACCTACGCCATGGCGGCGGCGGCCGGGCTCGCCATCACTCTCGTTCCAGTAATGATGGGGTACTTCATCCGTGGCAAGGTGCTGGCGGAACAGGCCAATCCGCTCAACCGCTGGCTAAGCCAGGGCTATGTGCCGCTGCTCAAGGCCGTGCTGGCCCGTCCGAAAACCACCCTGGCCATCGCCGCCGTGGTAACGGTGGCGGGCTTCTGGCCGCTCAAGTACTTGGGCTCCGAGTTTATTCCGCCGCTCGATGAGGGGGACATCATGTATATGCCCACCACCGCAGCCAATATCTCGGTGGGCAAGGCGCGGGAGATTTTGCAGCAGACCGACAAGCTGATTCGCACCGTGCCCGAGGTGCAGAACGTGTTTGGCAAGGCGGGCCGCGCCGAATCGGCCACAGACCCTGCAGATCTCGTGATGATGGAGACCAGCATCCAGCTCAAGCCGAAGGAGCAGTGGCGCCCCGGCATGACCCCAGAGAAGCTCAAAGAAGAGCTCGACTCCCTTATCCGCTTCCCCGGTCTCACCAACGCCTGGGTGCCCCCCATCAAGACCCGCATCGACATGCTGGCCACCGGCATCAAGACTCCGGTCGGCATCAAGATAGCGGGGCCGGACCTCAAGGTGATCCAGCAGCTCGGCCAGCAGCTGGAACAGATCGTCGGCAAGGTGGAGGGCGCCTCATCGGTCTACGCCGAGCGGGTGGCCGGTGGCCGCTACGTCAAGGTGGATATCGACCGGCTGAAAGCGGCCCGCTACGGCCTCAACATCGCAGACGTGCAGGCGGTGCTCGCCACCGCGGTGGGCGGCATGGAGGTGGGCCAGACCATCGAGGGGCGCGAGCGTTACCCCATCAACCTGCGCTATCCCCAGAGCTATCGCGACTCGGTGGCCAGCCTCGAGCTGCTGCCGGTGGTCACTCCAAGTGGCGCTCGTATCGCCCTGGCGGACGTGGCCCGGGTTTACATCAGCGATGAGGCCCCCATGCTGCGCAGTGAAAATGCGCGCCTCAACGGCTGGGTCTACGTCGATATTCGTGGCCGCGACATCGGCTCGTTCGTCGATGAAGCCAAGGCCGAGGTGGGCAAACAACTTGTACTGCCAGCGGGCTACGCCCTCACATGGTCCGGCCAATACGAGTACATGGAGCGGGCCAAGGCGCGCCTCGCCTACGTGGTGCCATTAACCGTCGCCATTATCGTGCTGCTGCTCTATCTGGCGTTTCGCCGCGCTCAGGAGGTGCTGCTCATTCTCACCACCCTACCGCTGGCGGTGGTGGGCGGGATCTGGACCCTCTGGCTGCTCGACTTCAACCTCTCGGTGGCGGTCGGAGTGGGCTTTATCGCTCTAGCCGGGGTGGCGGTCGAGACCGGCGTCCTGATGCTGGTCTACCTCAACCACGCCTGGGATGACCTCGTGGCCAGCGGCAAGCCGGACAAGGCGGGCCTGCACCGGGCGGTGATCCACGGCGCCGCCCTGCGCCTGCGCCCCAAGATGATGACGGTGGTAACCATCATAGCCGGCCTCTTGCCCATCATGTGGAGCCACGGCACCGGCTCCGAGGTGATGCAGCGCATCGCCGCCCCCATGATTGGCGGCATGGTGAGCGCACTGGTACTGACCCTCTTGGTACTGCCCGCAGCCTACTACCTATGGCGCAGCCGAAGCGTGCAGCAGCTGACCTCCGCGGATCAGCAGGAGTCATCACACTGATGAACAGATCATTTTCAAGCGGACAAACAGCAACCCCGTTGCAACTCCATAAGCCAAACAAGGAAACCAAAATGAACTACAAGACGCTGACACTGACTCTGCTGATGGGCCTCGCTACCCACACCAGCCTGCAGGCTGCCGAGATGATGAGCCATCAGGGCCACGACATGAGCCAGATGGGGACAATGGAGGGCATGAGCGAGATGGGCGATATGATGATGACCAAGGGGGTCATCACTCGCATCGACGCGGCCAACGGCAAAGTCGGCATCAAGCACGAGGCGATCGACAACCTCAAGATGCCCGCCATGACCATGGTGTTTCGGGTGGCTGACCAGGCCCTGCTCAAGGATCTGAAGGTGGGGGATGCGGTACGCTTTCACGCCGAGAACCCGGCCGGCAAGCTCACCATCACCCAAATCCAGCCGCAGTAAATGCCCGGCTCGCTCCGGGCCGCGCGGATAAGTAAAGAGGGAGGCATCGGCCTCCCTCTATCTCTTGGCCAATTTTTTGATCAACCCCAGTTGTGCAATGGCTACTCAGCTGCGGGTTGCCAGCAACTGCTCCACATCCTCGATCACCTTGAGAGCTGCCTGCGGGCCACCGCTGGAGGTCCAGAGCGACCCATCCACGGCGCCAAAGCGCTTGGCCTTGATCACCGGCAGCTGCTGGAACGCCGGGGTCTGCTCCGCCTGACGCATGGCATCCACCGCATCGCCGGTAGCGCTCAGGGTACCGATCACCAGCCAGTCGGCATCCAGCAGGTTGAGGGACTCAAGACTCAGGGGCGGCGAGTGAGGGGCGCCGGTACCCTGCTGCTTGCTTGGGCGAACCAGCCCCATCGACTCCACCACGCTGCTGGCAAAGGTGCCCTGATACATAAAGCTCGGCCCCTTGGGGTTCCAGCGCACTATGCTGATGCTCTCCCCCTGATGGTTGGCCAGCTTGCTGCGCGCCTCTGCCAACCGCTCTTCATAACGCTTGAGGAAGGCCTCCCCCTCCTTGTCACGGTTGAGGGTATGAGCGGTGCGGCGGAACATATGCTGCCACGGCTCGCCCCACTTGCCGGTGACCACGGTCGGCGCGATTTCGCCAAGCAGGGTCAGCAGCTCGGGGCGGGTCTGGCCGGTCAGGATAAGGTCGGGCTCCAGCGCAATCAGCGACTCCAGATTGGGGCTGTCGAGATCGCCGATCACCTTGATATCGCTTACCCCTTTCTCCAGCAGGTAACGTGGCATGGTGGGCTGGCCACGACCATTGACGGCACCGATGGGGGTCAGCCCCAGGGTCAGGGCGCTATCGAGATCGAACTCGCTCAAGGTCACAACTCGCAGTGGCTTGACCGGCACCTGTACCTTCTGGCCAAACGCATCGGTCACTTCACGCATCTCCTGCGCCTGAACCAGCGGCGCGGCCAGCATCAGGATGGCTGTTGCCAGGGCGGCAAAACGCTTCATCATTTCACTCCTGTGTTGTGCTGCTTGCATGCAAGTCAGCGGTGGGAAGGTTCGCGAAACAGGCCGATACCGGTTTCGCACAATCTCAGCTGGCCGACCGCCATTGGCTGACTTGGTCATGGCGGCGCGGCACGATAATGGGCGCCCCGTCACCGGGGGCATGCAGAATGTCGACACTGGTCTGGTAGAGCCGGTCGATCAGGGACTTGGTCACCACCTCCCGGGCCGGGCCGATGGCGGCAATCTCGCCATTGCCGATGGCGATCAGCTCGTCACAGTAGCGGGCTGCCATCGCCAGATCGTGGATCACCAGCAGCACGGTTTTGCCCTCGGCGGTGATGCGATGGATCGCCTCCATCACCTCGGTCTGGTGACCGATATCGAGGGCACTGGTGGGCTCGTCGAGCAGCACCATGTCGCTATCCTGCGCCAGGATCATCGCCAGCCACGCCCGCTGTGCCTGCCCGCCGGAGAGGGACGCTGCGCTCTGCTGCCAGATCCCCTCAAGCTGCATTCGCTCGCAGGCAATACGCACCATGCGGGCATCCTCCTCGCCCCACTGATTGAACCAGCCCTGATGGGGGTGGCGGCCATACTGCACCAGTTGCTCCACCAGAATGCCGGCAGGCAGGGTCGGCCGCTGGGGCAGATAGGCGAGCTCCCGCGCCAGCCCCTTCATGGGGTAGCTGGCGAGCGGCTTGCCCTTGAGCAGGATCTCGCCGCGTTGGGCTTTCATCTGGCCGGAGAGCAGCTTGAGCAGGGTCGATTTGCCGCAACCGTTGGGGCCAACGATCCCCACCAGCTTGCCCTTCGGCACGCTGAAGGAGATATCCCGCAAAATGGGGGTCTGCTGATAGGCAAAATGGAGGCGATTTACGGTGAGCGTCATCAGTCAGCCCTCAGGCGATCGTTAACAAGAAGAAACAGCAGCAACAGGCCACCGAGAATGCGGGTCATGATGCCGGTCGCCACCTCGTGGGGGCTGGCCAGCACCCGAACCAGGGTATCGCTGGCAAGCAGCAACAGGGCGCCGCTGAGCGCCGCCAGCCAGAGCGGCACCACCCGGTCTTTCACCAGCCAGGAGGCAAGAATGGGGGCCGCCATGGCGATAAAGACCACGGGGCCGCCGATGGCGGTGCCGAGCGCTGCCACCAGAATGGCCTGCGCCAGAACGCCCAGCTGCACCCGATCGCCGTTGACGCCAAGCCCTCTGGCCATCTCGGGGCCAAAGCGCAGCACCGCCAGTGATCGGGAGAGATAGACGATCCAGGGGCAGAGCAGCAGCAACAGGATGGCGATGGGGGTGATGGTGCTGTACCCCACGGCGATAAAGCTGCCCATGTTCCACAGATAGAGGGAGCTCAGGTGCAGCAGGGCCTGGGTGGACATCACAAACTGGCCGAGCGCCTCGAACAACTCGGAGAGGCCGATGCCGATCACCACGAACAGATAGCCCTGCTCACCCGGTTTGCGGCAGAGGGCATAGAGCACCAGCGCCGCGAAGATGGCGCCGATGGGTGCCGCCCACCAGGGCCAGCTGCCCACGGTCAGATAGAGGGAGAAGACGATGATGGCAAGGGATGCGCCGTTGTTGACCCCCACCATGTCGGGTGTGGCCAGCCGATTGCGAACCAGAGTCTGCACCAGACAGCCCGAGAGCCCCATGGCCGCTCCCGCCACCACCACCCCAAGGATGCGCGGCAACCGGATCTTGAACAGAGTGAGCTGCTCAAGCCGCGTCCCCTCCCCCAGCAGGGTGTTGACCACCCCGGCAAAACCGAGCTTGCCGCCGCCAACGCTCAGGGCCAGCAGAGCAAGCGCCAGCAGCGCCACGGCAAGCAGTACCAGCCAGCGCCAGCTTGGCAGATGGATCAGCAAAGAGCGGTTGCCGGCCCGCAGACAGAGCATATCGGTAGGTGCACGCATCAGCCCCTCACTTGACGGTCAGCAGGGTACGAAAGCCCCCGCGATGAACAATGGCGATCAGCACAGGTGCACCGATCAGGGCCAGAATGACCCCGTTGGGCAGCTCGAACGGCTGGATCAGCCAACGCGCCAGAATATCGGCCAACAGCAGAAACAGCATGCCGAACAGGGCGGAGAAACAGACCTGCACCGACAGCTTCACCGGCTCCACCAGTCGGCCACAGTAGGCGGCCAGAAAGCCGACAAAGCCGATGGGACCGGCGATGGCGATGGCACTGGCGGTAAACAGGGTAGCGGCAAGCAGTACACCAATTCGCACCCGGTTGGGGCGGATCCCCAGCGCCTGGGCCTGACTGTCCCCCATCTGCATCAGGGTCAGCTGGCGACAGAGCAGCAAGGTGATGACAAACGCCACCAGCACGAAGGGCAGCACGGCTATGATGGCATCGAGATTGGCCGCCGACAGGGAGCCGAGGTTCCAGAAGCGGTACTGCTCCAGCACCATCTTGTTGGAGAGCAGCAGAAAGCTGGAGAAACCGCCGAAGGTAGCGGAGAGCGCCACCCCGACCAGAATGAGCTTGAGGGGGTTGGAGCGGCCAATCATCATGCCAAGCCCCAGCACAATCACGTTACCAAGCAGCGCGCCGAGTCCGGCCCAGAGCAGATAGCCGTAGGCGGACTCCACCCCGAACCAGGTGAGCCCCACCACCAGCGCAAAGACGGCCCCGGCGTTGACCCCGAGCAGACCGGGCTCCGCCAGCGGATTGCGGGTCGCGCTCTGCAACAAGGAGGCAGCCAGAGATAAAGAGGCGCCGACCACCATGGCGCAGAGGGTGCGCGGCAGTCGCAAGGTATTGAGCACCATGGCCAACTTCTCGTCACTGACCCACAGGGGATTGTGCGTCAGATACCCGAACACTTCGCGGACACCATAGACGCCGGCCCCGGTGGCCAGCGAGAGGCAAAACAGCGTGCAGAGAAGGAACAATGCCAGCCAGAACAGAGGGGTCTGGTACTTAACCACCCTTTACGACTCCTTGCGTTGGGGTCTGACAACATGCAGCCAAACCGACGTGAAAACAGGGCACTCTTGTGTCAACGGAAATAAAAACGCCGCCCGGACAAATACCCGAACGGCGCAATACTAAATGCAAATCATTTTTATTTGCAAGTTTTGATGTGTGACAGGCTCTCTTCTGCTCAGCTATCCATCACATCATGGCGGGTCTGATGATAGGCCTCTTCACTCTTGCCTCTGCGCCAATAAGGAACCGCGTAGAGCGACTGGCGCTCCACATCGAGCACGGAACGAAAATGGCGACGCAGCGGCAGCACCAGCGCCTCTTCCCCGCCTAGCCAGAAGAAACCGCCATCCCGAGAGAGAGGCGAGGCCTGCACATGCTCCAGAATGCCACTGGTTGCAGGCTCTCCCACAAACCAGTGGCAGTGTACGCCGACCGGCAGTGTCAGCGGCTGGGCATCCGCCTGATCCGGCAACAGGATGGCAATCTCCCCGCAGGCATCGGCAGGCATCACTTCGCACATCGCCATGATGGCGGGCAAGGCGGTGAGATCGCCCACCAGACAGTAGTGCTCTGCCGGTTGCAGCATGGGGTTGGGGCCACCCGGCCCGGAGAGGATTACCTTATCCCCCGGCTTGGCGTGGGTAGCAAAAGCACTGGCTGGCCCGCTATCGCCATGAAGAACAAAGTCGATATCGAGCTCCAGCTCATCGCGGCGAAATGCACGGATGGTGTAGGTGCGGATGACCGGCTTGTCCGCCGGATTGCTCCAGCGCGGGCCGCCCGCCGTCATGGCTGGCATGACGGGTTCGCTCTGGTGAGGCTGGGCCAGCATCACCTTGATATGGGCACCACCGCAGGTAAAGGGATAATCGGCCAGTTCACGGCCGCCAAACGTGATGCGCCGCAGATGAGGGGTAAGTTGTTGCACTCGCTTGACCGTCACCGGACGGGGGCGATTGGGAGGCAGGCTCTGGGTCACGAATAAACTCCTCTTCGAATCAGCCTGCATGCTACCCTTAAATAGGAATTATTATCAAATAAGATCTGTTCTCGCCTTCACCCTCGACCCGAACCGGATTGGCTTTTTCCCTCATGCGGCTCAACCGGGCGAGGGACACAAGGTGGTGCATTGGGACACCTTGATTCACAACAAAAAGCTCGCACCTAACCTGGATTGGCCAAAGGGTTCCATTTGCTTATTTCGACCATAGTTTTGCGAGATCAAATTTTATTTCTCAATAAGTTTCCTATCCTTAGTTGAGCAGTTAATGTAAGCACAGGATGCCAAACAGGATTGTATGATGGATGACGAAATCCTGATTATTGATGACGACGATCTTGCTCTCACCGATGTGCAGCAAGCGGGCTGGAAAGTGATGATCGTTGACGACGAACCCGAGGTTCATCGCATCACCAAGATCACCCTGAACAAGTTCGAGTTTGACAATCGCCCCATCGACTTTCTGCACGCCTATTCCGCAGCACAAGCCAAGGAGCTGCTGGCGACTACGCCGGATGTCGCCCTGCTGCTGCTGGATGTGGTGATGGAAGTCGACCATGCCGGTCTCGACGTCGTCAAATACGTCCGCGAAGATCTGCAAAACAAGATGGTGCGCATCGTGCTCAGAACCGGCCAGCCCGGTCAGGCACCGGAAGATGACGTGGTCACCAACTACGACATCAACGACTACAAGGACAAGACCGAGCTTACCTCCCAGAAGCTGCGAACCCTGCTGCGTGCCAGTCTGCGTTCATATAGAGATATCCGCACTCTGGAGAGCAACCGGCAGGGGCTCGAAAAAGTTATCGAAGCCTCCAAGGGAATTTTCGAGAAGCGGGCCCTGCGCCAATTTGTTGAGGGAGCACAAGAGCAGCTGAGCGCCCTGCTCCATCTGGGTGAAACCCAGATCTACGACGTAAAACAATACACCTACGAGGTAAAGGATCAGCTGCTTGAACCCCTGCTGCCGGGCCATGCCGCGATGCGACTGACAGATGCTCCCGAGATCCTGCGCCAGGCCATGGCACAAAGCAGCAACGTCTACGGTACCAACCAGATGGTGCTCTACTGCCAGAACCCGCGTCACCACCTGCTGTTCCATATCGAGACAACGCGCCAGCTCAGCCAGATCGATACCAGCCTGCTCACTCTCTTTACCGAAAACATCATAGTGGCGCTGGAAAACATCCGTCTCAATGAGGTGATCGCCGATAACCAGCGCGAGATCATCTACCGCATCGGTGAGCTGGTCGAAACCCGCTCCAAAGAATCGGGACTGCATGTCAAACGGGTCGCGCTCTATACCGAGCAGTTCTGCCATCTGCTCGGGATGAGCGAAGAGCAGAGCGAGCTGATAAAACGCGCCTCACCGCTGCACGACATCGGCAAGGTCGGCATCCCCGATGCCATCTTGCACAAGCCGGGCAAGCTCACTCCGGAAGAGTGGGAAATAATGAAAACCCATGCCCAGCTTGGGCAGGACATGCTCTCCGGCAGCGACTTGGCACTGTTCCAGATCGGCGCCACCATAGCGGGCAATCACCATGAAAAGTGGAATGGCAGCGGCTATCCACGTGGCTTGAAAGGGGCGGATATCCCGCTGGAGGGGCGTATCGTGGCGCTGGCAGATGTGTTCGATGCGCTGGGGTCTGATCGCTGCTACAAGAAGGCATGGCCGCTGGAAAAGGTGCTGGCTCTCATCGAAGAGGAGAAGGGACAGCACTTCGATCCCCAGCTGGTCGAGCTGATGATGGCCAATCTCGACAAGTTCCTCGAGATCCGTGAGCAGAACAAAGATGTCTATATCGGCGAACACTAGCCCTGCTTTCCCAACTGACATTCGAGAATGCACAATAAAAAAACCGCCCAAGGGCGGTTTTTTTATTGTTTGAACTTGCCGTTATTGCTCGGGCAAGTTGAGATCCAGCTTGGCGGCGGGTTGTTCTGCTTGCTGGCTTTCCGCTTGAGCTGCTGCCAGGGCGCGTTTCAACGCCTTGCGTTTTTGCAGGATGATAAACCCGACCCCGCCCAGAATAACCAATAGCCCGCCACCACCGGCCAACGCCCAAATCAACCAGCCCATTCCCCCCTTCTCTTCCGCTTTCCCGGTCGCTTTGGCGCTGGAGGTTGGCTCGGCAGCAGAGACCGGCGGCGGAGGTGGAGGTGCCGGCGGGAAGACATTGAAGGTTTTCACCGGCATAGCGATCTTCACTTCACGGCCAAGGCGGGTGGTGCCGTAGAGCGCAGCCTCCACCTGATATTGTCCAGGCTCCTTGATGACGGAAAAATCGACATCCAGTTTGGGCGCTGTCGCCACCTCGCTAAACGAGTAGTAGCCACCGGTTTTGCTGGTGACTGTGCCCTTGAGCGCCACAGAGGCGGGATCCAGCTCGTCACGGTCGACCAGCAGTGACAACTTGGCACCCAGCTCTTCGGAGGGAGGCGCCAGGTTGTAGGTAAAGGGATAAGGATAAAGCAGCACTTCCTGATAACGCGCCCGGACAAACACCTGATTGCCGGTACTGAACATGGCGCGGTATTTGCCCGCCGGAATATCCTGCAGGATCGCCTCCGCCGTCATGACGCCATCACCCGGCACCTCATCAAGCCCCTTGCCGTCGTCAAGGTAGTGGCCAATCTCCTGATCAAGCACCGTATTCTGCTTGCCAGCATCGCTGAAGGATTGCAGTTTGACCTTCATCCCCAGATCGGAGAGGTAGTACTTGTCCTTGGGGGGCTGGCCATCGATCGAGAGCCACGCCTTGAGTTTGACCACCTCTCCCTGATAGAGCTGCATCGGCAAGGCGGCGATGTCCATCCGGATATCGGAGAGGATCCGCACCCGGTTGTCGGGATCCACCTCGCCAATCGCCTGCCACGGGCCCGGCATGGGATTGCGCAGGGTAATGAGGTCATGCTCCGGCAGCGCCAGCCAGCCCACATCATCCGGTTTGACCTTGCCCACGTAAAGCTTGCTGCCATCTGGGCGCACCAGGATCACCGAGGGGGTACCCGGCTTGCGCTTGATGATGAAGGTGATCTCCTTCACCCCGTAATCGATGCGAAAGCGGTTATCCAGCAGCGGAATATCGGAAGGGGCAAATACCTCGGTCGCCGAAGCACCGAGCGACCCCAACAGTAAAAAAGAGGCCAGCCACTTGCTCATTGCCGCCACAGACAGCTCCCTCCCTTCTTCTGCACCAGATCCAGTCTTGCCTCGTGCAGCGCCTGCACCTCTTCGCCCGCTCTGATCACCTTGAGCGCCGGTCGGTTGCTCTCCAGACGGCGGATGCTGGTGTCCTGACTGCTCTCGTTCTCACTGCTTTCGGTGGCCAGATTGAGTTTGGTCTGGCCGCCGGTCATCAGCAGGTAGACATCCGCCAGGATCTCCGCATCGAGCAAAGCCCCGTGCAGGGTACGGTGCGAGTTGTCGATACCGTAACGATCGCAGAGCACATCCAGGTTGTTGCGCTTGCCCGGGAAGAGATCCCGCGCCATCGCCAAGGTATCTGTGATGGTGCAGATATCGGCCGTCTTGAAGTTGAGTCCGAGCTTGCTGAACTCGTAGTCCATGAAGCTCACGTCGAACGGCGCGTTGTGGGCGATCAGCTCGGCGCCCCGGATAAAGTCGAGGAACTCGTCGGCAATCTGGCTAAAAGAGGGTTTGTCGCGCAGGAACTCGTCGGTAATCCCGTGAACCTGAATGGCTTCCGGGTCCACCAACCGATCCGGCTTGATATAGACGTGGTAGTGGTTACCGGTGAGCTTGCGGTTGATCACCTCCACACAGCCGATTTCGATGATGCGGTGGCCAAGGTAAACAGGGCCGCCACCGGTATTCATACCTGTGGTTTCGGTATCCAGGATGATCTGGCGATTCAGTTGGGGTGTGTTCATGATCCAATCTATGTCAAACTTCGGCTTTACTCGCTAGTTTACCCCAAGCCTCATGTTAAAACAGATTGATTTGTATACGGATGGTTCCTGCCTCGGCAACCCGGGCCCGGGCGGTTACGGCGCCGTCATGGTCTATGGCAAGCACCGCAAGGAGATTGCGGCCGGCTTTCGCCTCACCACCAACAACCGGATGGAGCTGATGGCCGCCATCATGGGCCTGCGCACCCTAAACGAACCCTGCCAGGTGCGCCTCACCACCGACAGCCAGTATGTCCGTCAGGGGATCACCCAGTGGATCATCGGCTGGAAGAAGAAGGGGTGGATGACCGCCAACCGTCAGCCGGTCAAAAACGTCGATCTCTGGAAAGAGCTGGATGCGGAAGTGAGCCGTCACCAGATCGAGTGGCTCTGGGTCAAAGGGCACTCGGGCCATCCGGAGAACGAACGCTGTGACGAACTGGCCCGCGAGGCGGCCTGCGGCAAGGAGCTGGCCGAGGATACCGGCTACCAGCCCTGACGGGCCATACCCGGTGTGGCGAGGGACTTTGGCAGCTGCCAGCGGCGGCGCACCGGGATGAGCGGAAAGCGCCGTTTACGGGCGGCAATCACATAGACAGAAGCAAACGCCCGGCAGTAGTCCCGCCCTACACTCTCCTGCCACCAGCTGTGCCAACTCTGTTTGCCCATAAACGAGTAACCGAAGCGCTCGTCAAACATCACCTCGCACCCCAGCAGATGGAGCCAGTCGGTGACTCGCCCGGGGGTAAACATCCGCGCCGACCAGGGCACTTTGCGCCGCAAAAAAGGGATGCAATGGCCGATGCCCACCAGACTCATGGGGTTGTAGCCACTGATAATCAGCCAGCCATCGTCGGTCAGCACCCTTTCGGCTTCGCGCAACACCTGATGGGGATCGGCCGAGAAATCGAGACAGTGAGCCAGCAGACAGGCATCGACACTGCCTGTACGCACCGGCAATGCCAGCGGATCGCCATACATGTCGAGCAGCCGTCCTTCGGAAGCGACGCCTACCTGATGGCGAATGGATGAGCGTTTGCAGGAGAGTTCGGCACTCAGGGCGCCAATCTTGAGCAAATGATAGCCAAACAGGTTGGGACACCAGCTGTCGAGCCGCTCCTGGATCTCGGCGGCAACCCAGTCCCCCATAGGCAACGCGGACCAGCTGGTCGGGATCTCGATTTGTTGTTCGGTACGTGCCACCTGCATAATAGGGCTCAACTCGCGGTTTCGAACGCCATCCTGTTATATAAGATACCCTCCCTAAAGAGAAGCAGACTCATGTATCCAGTGATCACAGTTCCTGCCTTTAATGACAACTACATCTGGTTGATTAGACACGAAAATCACTGTCTGGTTGTCGACCCGGGCGAAGCGGCCCCCGTGCTGGAGCGGCTCTCGGCGCTGGGGCTGGTGCTCGATGCCATCCTCCTGACCCACCATCATCACGACCATGTGGGCGGGGTTGGCGAACTGCTCGAACAGTTCCCCCACGCCCGGCTATATGGACCCAAACTTGACCCCATGCCAGCCCATCATGGCCAGTGGCTGGAAGATGGCGATCAGATCAACTGGCACGGTCTTGCCCTCGAGGTGATCCATGTGCCCGGCCATACCCGCGGCCATATCGCCTACCATGGCAGCGGCATGCTCTTTTGCGGTGACACCCTCTTCTCGGCCGGTTGTGGTCGCCTCTTTGAAGGGACGCCGGAGCAGATGTATCACTCGCTGCAACGGCTCGCCGCCCTGCCCGATGACACCCTCATCTATTGTGCCCACGAATACACCCTGTCAAACCTGCGCTTCGCCTACGCGGTCGAGCCGGACAATCCGGCGATCCGTGATCAGATCGGGCTGATCAGCAAACTGCGGCAACAGGGGCTGCCAAGCCTGCCCAGCCGACTGGGGGATGAGCGCAGGTTTAATGTTTTTCTGCGCTGCGAGCTCGATTCAGTGAAATTTTCTGCTGAAAAGCAGGGGCTAAAATGCGTGGAAAATCCGGTAGATACCTTCACGATCCTGCGCCAATGGAAGGATGTTTTTTGAACAAACCTTGATCAGGGGGGGATTGCCCCTTATGATGCGAGCTGTTTTTCTTAAAAATGACCGGAACGAGATGAAGGTACGAACGGCCTTATTGGCAGCGCTGTTGCTCAGCGGCTGCCAAAACCTGAGCCATCAGGATGACCGGGCGCTAACGGCAATCGAGCCGATCAAGTCCCCCCAGGTCAACAAAAAAGCGCATAAAAAACACTCTTCACGATTTCTGTTTGGCGATGAACAGCTGGACGAAATGGAAGATACGGACAATCTGTGGGTGCGTATCAGCGATGATATGCAACTGGAAACTCCGGACAATGCGCGCATCCGCCAACAACGTGAGTGGCTGTTGCGCAATGATAAGCATCTGGCGACCATTGCCAGCCGGGCTGAACCCTACCTCTATCTGATGGTAGAGGAGATTGAACGGCGTGAGCTGCCAATGGAGCTTATTACTGTCCCGATGATCGAGAGCATGTTTGATCCTCATGCCCGATCCCGCAGCAATGCCGTCGGTTTGTGGCAGTTTGTGCCCGCCACCGGCAAGAACTTCGGTCTGCGCCACGACAACTGGTATGACGGACGGCGCGATGTGCTGGCCTCCACCAATGCGGCGCTCGACTATCTGGAATACCTGAACCGTTTCTTTGATGGTGACTGGCTGCAAACGCTGGCCGCCTACAATGCCGGTGAAGGACGGGTTCGCAACGCCATCCAGCGTAACCAGCGTGCCGGCAAGCCGACCGACTACTGGTCGCTCGACCTGCCGCGCGAAACCCAGATGTATGTGCCCAAGATCCTGGCCATGGCTGACATGATCAGCAATGCCGACAAGTACAACGTCCAGCTGCCGGTGCTCGCCAACGAGCCGAAGCTGCGGGTGGTGGAAACCGGCAGCCAGATCGATCTGAACGTGGCGGCCCAGCTGGCCGGTGTGCGCACCTCGCAGCTCAAGGAGGTCAATCCTGCCCTGAGCCGTGGTGTGATGTCGCCGCGCGGCCCCTACCGCCTGCTGGTACCGGTTGAATATGCCGATACCCTGGAGCTGGCACTGGCCGATCTGCCCAAGAGCGAGCGTATCCGTACCCGCTCTTATCAGGTCACCAGTGGCGACACCCTGTCACGCATCGCCCAGAATCACGGCGTCAGCGTGAGCGAGCTGAAACTGGCCAACAATCTGCGTGGCAACAGCCTGCGTCGCGGTCAGCGTCTGGTCATTCCGACCAGCGGCCATGCCGTGAGCAGCAAGGCAAGTGCAGCCCCGCAGCAGCTGGCCAGCCGTGGCAGCAGCCAGAAAGGCAAGGTGAGCTACAAGGTGCGGGCAGGTGACAACCTGTGGAGCATCAGCCAGGCGCACGGCGTCTCCCACGAGGAGCTCGCCAAGTGGAACGGCCTGAACGCCAAGTCGGCCCTGAAGCCGGGCATGCAGCTGGTGGTCTACCCCAAGGGTGGCAAGCAGAGCGGCAAGTCGATGGTCTATCAGGTTCGCCGTGGTGACTCCATCTCCTCCATCGCCGCGCGCTTCCAGGTCGCCATCAACGATGTGATGCGCTGGAACCAGCTCGACAAAGGGGATTACCTGAAGCCGGGCCAGGAGATCACCCTGTTTGTGAAGAACAACAGCTGATCCCCCGCCAACGCCATTAAAAAACGGAGCCAGTCAGATGACTGGCTCCGTTTTTTTATTCCCTCTATTTCCCATCACAAAACTCACTCCCTTCCCCCCTCGCTGCGTTGGCCAAGCGCTGCAACCACCATATCCATCAGATCGGCCAACCCCTTGAGCGGCCTTGCAGGCACTCTCTGTGGCCTTCGCGGAGAGCTTGCTGGTCACTATAAGCTGGATTTATGGCATTTCCCAAAATGCCCCAACTTTTGCTTATACCGCACCTCTCATCCCATGACATGACCAAACCGGCCGAAAGCGAGCGGAAAACCCCATTCGCCCGCTCGTCTGCATACGATTCACACCCGCCCCAAGGGCTATTGCACGGCTTATTCCCAGAGCCGGGTCGGTACCACCAGCAACACGGTACGCTGACCAATCGCCACGTTGGCATTGGGGAAGACCACCGCCTCGCGGGGCTGCTCGACGGTGTAGCGCAGCTCGCCATCCTCGGCCAGCACGAACCCTTGCGGGAATTCGGTGAAGTTGTCGACATCGCTGGCAAACAGAAAGCGAAATTGCTCCGATTTTTTGGTGATCACCCGATCGATGGCAAACAGGGTGAAATCATCCGCCCGCCACGGCTCCAGCGCCACCTCGTCCTGGGTCACCAGCTCCTGCAGCGCCTGGCGGGTTTCGATAAAGCGGGTCATGTCGTTCTCGCCAAATGGGCGCACCTTGCCCAGCTCCACCGTGAAGGCGTGGGCGCCGTGCTGGCGCGAGCTGTAGTAGCTGAAGGTGGTGGTCGGGCTGGCGGAGAGCAGTATGGTGCGCACCCCGCAGGCGCCGAGGAACTGCACCTGCTCGCGGCAGTGGGGCCGCTCGTGGGGGAAGGGGTAGACGGCAAACTTCTCGTGGCGCGAGCCGCGAATGGCGGTGTGCAGGTCGTAGTGGTAGCGGGGACGGGCCGGATCGGCAAAGAAGCGGCTCACATACTGCTCGAGACGCATGGCACGGATCCGCTCCCGGTTGCAGAGTCCCTCCCCCTTGCTGTGGGCGCCGGAGAAGAGGCGGTTCATGTTCTCCTCCACCTCCCGCAGCCCGAGGTTCATCGCCGCCGGATTGCCAAACAGGAACAGCACCCGATGGCGGGCGCTCAGCTCGCCCGAGAGCAGACGGCTCAGCAGCTGGTTGCAGATCTCGATGGGGGCGGTCTCGTTGCCGTGAATACCGCAGGAGAGGACGATATCCTTGCGTCCTCCGGGCTGGCCGCCCGCTCCGCTGACAGGCTCCAGACAGATGACACCGGTATCCCAGACGCTGACTTGCGTGCCATCCAGCAGCGCAAAATCAAAGGGATCGAGCTGCCACTCATGACTGCGGGTCATGGCCAAAAAATCGTGCTGGGGAATCATCCGTCTCACCCTCTTGCGCTGGAATACTATGGCCGGATTATACGCAAGGCGTTGCGGCTTAAAACCGATTTTTAAACAAATTCAAACATTAACGATACAAACAGCGGCAAGGTAAAACAGCAGCAATAGGTGGCACAACAGAGGGATATAAAAGAGGGGATGAGAGAGCAATAGCGGGGCAAACAACAACAGGGTTGACGGGGTGGCCTGATGTCACCCGGCCGTCAGCATACAAGTATCAGCAGATAAACGAGGCATCCATGCCCGGCTGATCAACCACGCCAGAACGGCTTGGTGGTCTCTTGATAACGGTCAGCTTCGTTCAGGCCGATGTCTTTGAGCAGGTACTCGGGCAGCTCGGAGAGCTGGCGACGGCTGCGGCTGCGCTCCAGCCAGGTCAGAACGGTCATTTTAACGCGAGCAACCAGATTCAATTGGCTGGAATGCTGGTAACCGGTTTCGGTATAAGTCATGTTGGCCATGATGTGGCTCCTCT
The DNA here is from genome assembly GCF_019048745.1 of Aeromonas sp. FDAARGOS 1410. NCBI lineage: Bacteria > Pseudomonadati > Pseudomonadota > Gammaproteobacteria > Aeromonadales > Aeromonadaceae > Aeromonas > Aeromonas sp. FDAARGOS 1410. The sequence continues at coordinate 3,484,775 of NZ_CP077401.1, forward strand.
GAATATTTGTTTACGCACTGGGCTTCAATTTGATGCGCAAAGCTTAGTCAGGGAGTCAGACCGACTCAATTGACGAATTTTGATACGTTACATTAGTAAATCTAATGTCTAAAAACGGCAGGATTTAATTTTAACGCTTTGATTTTAAACAACTAATTATTTTAACGGTTGGCCAGCGGAGTCGCACAGCATATTGTGCTGCATGGCACCCATCTATATATGCATTTTACTGCTTTACATATGCAGGGACGAGCAAGGTGTGAACAGCTGGCAACAGCGGAGTTACACGAAATTGTTAATTTAATGATCTTGTAGCGATCTTTATTTAACACCATGAAACATAAATAAAACCATCACCACATCCCCATTCAGAGGCGCACATTGCCCCCTCCCCAAAGTGCCTCTTGGCACTCCAGCCGCATACTGGTATGTTTATTTATACAGTAGTTTTGCTACCCGCAGCGATGTCATACCTGATGTCGTCAACAGCGGGTCAGACCACAGGATCATCGATGGATACCTTTACCCCTACCGCCGCCCTGCGTCAACAGATGGAGGCCATTGAAGCCTCTCTGGATCAGCTGGCCACCCTGCTCGGCCAGCTCGAACTGCAGGAGGCCCATGTCTATCCCCTCCCCCCGGTCGCGCAGGGCGAAGAGCACGATCCCATCAGCCAGATTGAGGTGGGTTACCTGAGCGGCGACGAGGCACTGGCCACCACCCTGTCGGCCTATCGGGATCACAGCGCCCGCCCCGGCTGCTCCACCAAGGCCACCCGTCGTCTGCCGGGCTGGCTGCGCTTTCCCGCCGCCGCCGCCCCGCTGATCCAGCCGCTGGTTGAGGAGATCAATCAGCGCAAGCTCGATTTCAAGGCGCTGGTGCAGCAGGCGGGCGGACGGGACGAGAAGTTCGAGCTGGTACATACCGCCCTGCCCGGGGTGATCACCCTGCAGGTCTACCGCAAGCTGACGTGGCTACATGGAGAGCTCCACTCCCTCGGTTTTACCTGGGCCGACAAGCAGACCATCAATCGCCTCACCCGCGAACAGGTGCTGGAGATGCTGGAGCGCAGTCGCCGCTACATACCGGCTCTCTCCAACAACGAGGAGTGGAGCAAGATGGTGGATCAGGAGGTGTACGACATTCGCCGCCTGCCCGCCGATGCCGAGCTGCGGATCCGCCGCCCGGTCAAGACCCACCCGATGATCAACCTGCTCTGGCAGGATCGCACCCCGCGCAAGCAGCAGATCAAGGCGAGCCTGCCGCTGCTGCTCTGCTCGGACAGCCAGCCCGCGGTCACACATCTGGGCAACTATCCCCCCAAGAGCCGGCAGGCGCGGCGGGATCGCAAGATTGGCGGCGAGCCCATCATCGAGCGGCTGCATCTCTACCTCTATCAGGGCTGACGCGACGAGCCTGCTAAAACCGGCACGCAGAAACGACAGAGGGGAGCACATCGGCAAGATGTGCTCCCCTCTTTCATATGGCATGGCCATGTCGCTGGTGCTACAGCGGATCAGCTCATCAGCAGGGCCCGCAGGCTCTCCACATCCAGCCCGCGCACCTCGGACTGGCCGCTCAGCAGACCATCGGCCAGCGCCCGCTTCTCGTCGTGCAGGGCGACAATCTTCTCCTCCACCGTCTGCTCGCACACCAGCCGATAGACGGTCACCGGCTGGGTCTGGCCCATCCGGTGGGCCCGATCGCTCGCCTGATCTTCCACCGCCGGGTTCCACCAGGGATCGAGGTGCAGCACGGTATCAGCCTGGGTGAGGTTGAGACCGGTGCCCCCCGCCTTGAGGCTGATAAGAAACAGCGGTACCGCCTCGTGGCGAAAACGCAGGATGGAGTCCTGCCGCGCCTTGGCCGAACAGCCGCCATCCAGATAGCAGTAGTCCCAGGACTTCTGCTCGATGCGGGCACGCAGCAGGCTCAGCAGATCGACAAACTGACTGAACACCAGCACCCGATGGCCGCCATCGATCGCCTCCTCCAGCAGCGCCATCGCCTCATCCAGCTTGCTGCTGGTCTGCGACCACTCGGGCATCACCAGCTCCGGCGAACAGCAGAGCCGGCGCAGTCGGGTTAACCCGCTCAATACGTGCATCAGGGCACGGCCATCGGCACTTTGCACCTGCTGCACCACTTCGCGCCGGGTTGCCTCGTAGAGCTGACGCTCCTCGGGGGAGAGGCTGATGTGGTGGATGATCTCGGTCTTGTCCGGCAGCTCGGTCAGCACCTCCTGCTTGAGACGGCGCAGGATAAAGGGGCTGATCACCGCCCGCAGCAAGGCCATGTGCTGGGGATCCTTGACCGCCTTGCCAAAACGGCGCTTGAACTCGCCGAGGCTGCCGAGCAGCCCCGGATTGATAAAGGTGAAGAGGCTCCACAACTCGCCCAGATGGTTCTCGATGGGGGTGCCGGAGAGGGCAAGGCGGAAATCGCCGTCGAGCTGGAACAGCAGCTTGGCGCGCTGGGTACCGGCGTTTTTGATCTGCTGCGCCTCATCGAGCACCATGGAGGACCAGCGCCGCGCCTTGAGCGCCTCCGCCAGACTGCCGAGCATGCCGTAGTTGATGAGGATCACCTGCCCCGCTTTGGCATTGCGAATAATGCGCTCGCGCTCGGCGGGATTGTCAAAGATCACCACCTCCAGCTCGGGGGCGAAACGGGCGACCTCCTCCTGCCAGTTGGTGACCACCGACTTGGGCACCACCACCAGCGCCGGCCCCAGATGCTGGCGCATCCGCAGGACGATCAGGGCCTGCAGCGTCTTGCCAAGCCCCATGTCATCGGCCAGACAGGCGCCAAAGCCGTGATGGGCCAGGGTCGCCATCCAGCGCACCCCCTCCTTCTGGTAATCCCGCAGCGCGGTGAGCAGCTCGGGCGGACAGGCCACCTCCTGCTGCCACTCCTGCTGCAGGGATTGCCACGCCGCGTCCCCCTCGGTGGTAATGACCGAGAGCAGACGGGTGAGCGGGTAAGCCAGCTTGTGGTTGATCCGCTGCTCGTCGTCGAGCATGGCCCCCAGCATGGAGAGCCGCTCCACCAGCTTGTCGCTCAGCATCAGGCTGGTCTTTTCGTCGAGCTGGACGGTGCGCTGGCCCGGGGTCAGCTGGCGCAGGATCAGGCGCAAGTCGAGGATCTGGTGTTCATCAAGGGCGAGCGCCCCCTCTACCTGAAACCAGTCCTGACGCCGCTCGATGCGCAGGCTCAGGGCCGCCTCATCGAGACTCTTGAGGCGCGCGCTGTCCTGATGCCAGTGAATGACCACACCGGCATCCACCAGCTCGGGCAGGGCATTGACCAGCGCCAGTGCCTGCTCGCCTTCGAGGCGCCACTCGCTGCCGGGCAGATCGATGGGAAGCTGGTTGCGCAGCAGTTGGGCCTGCCCCTTCTCGGCGGCAAGATCGCGCTGCCAGTAGTGGTTGCCCTTGATCCCCTGACGGATGATGGTCTCCCCCTTGCCCAGAGGCTGGGGAGGCAGCTCGTCAAAACGGGTCACCAGCTTGACCGCCAGCTGGCCATCCTGCCAATCGAGTTGCACCGAAGGAATGCCCGGCCAGGGGGCCAATTCGGCATTGCCGTGCAATCCCTCAACCTGGCTGTGCCAGGGCAGATCGGCGATCCCGTCAAGGGTGCGCTGCAACTCGCTCATCCCCTCGGCGGGCAACAGCGGGATGGATTCGAGCGCCGGCAAGCGGTCGAGCAGCGGCTGCGGGGTGAGGATGAGCTGCCACAGATCCTGTGCCAGCGGCATGATGTGAGCGCCGCGCGCGGCTGCAGCGGGGATCAGCAAAGCGCTCATCCCCTCTTCGGTCGCCACAATTTGCAGCAGCGGCGCCGTGATGGCGAGCTGCAGCTTCTGCCCCTTGGCGTTGAACAGGCGCGGATGGTCGGCGAGCGGCGCCCAGACATCCCGGGGCAAGCGCCCCATCACCCGCGGCAGGGTGCGAACCACCGCCCAGTCGTGCTCATCAAGCAGCGCTGCATACTGGGTGGAGAGCAGGGTGGGATCGACCCGGCGGCCCGCCGTCCACTCCCCCTTGGTGCTGAGCTTCTGGATCTTGCACTCCAGCTCGGGGCCATCGGCGTGGAGCAGCCACACCAGCCGCTCCTGCGGCTTGCGAACGCCACTGGCGCGGCCCAGCCCCTGCAGCCAGTTGAGCCAGCTGGCGGAGGCAGCCCCCTTCTCCTCGCCGGTATCTTCATCTTCCGCGTCATCATCGGCATCGCTGCTGCGCAGCTGGCCAAGCGGCGCCCCTGTGGCCGCCTCGCCCAGCAGCAGGCGCAGCAGATCCTGACAAAACGCCATCAACCGATGATGGGGTTCGGCATCGAGCAGGTGGGAGAGATCCCACTTGTGCAGCATGGCCACCTGCGCGCTCTGGGCACCGTGACGGGCCAGCGCGCAGAGATCGAGCCAGAGGTAGCCCCAGTGCAGCTCCTCTACCGGCAGTTGCAGGGTATCGAACAGCCCGACCGCCTGACCGTGCCGCTCCCCGGCCCACTGGCTAAGCAAGTCGGCCAGCAGCGGAAACTGCCCGCCGAGGCTGCGCTGCCACTTCTTGCGCTGCTCGCTGGCGATAACGGGGTCAGCCTGTTGCAGCCAGCCAAGCCAGAGCAGGGCACTGAAGGCTCGGGGCCACTGCCCCTCATGACCCTCGGCCTGCCACTGGCCAAGGGCCGTGAGCAGCCGCTCACCCAGCGGGCCGCTCTCTCCTTGCGAGGCAACCGCCTGCAAGGCAGGCCACAAGAGACTGGAGTCGGAGCTCTCGCCATCACCGCAGAGCCAGCGCCACTCCGCCTCGAATGCCCGCCCTTGCGCTTGTACCTCGGGGGCACAGCGGGTCAGAGCACTCGCCAATGGCCAGCGCTCTTCATAGGGGGCATCGAGCAAGAGTTGCAGCGAGAAGTGCTCCAGCAGCAGTTGCTGCCAGGCAGGGCTGGAGCCGGCCAGCAGCTGATGGGCATCGGGGGTATCGAGCAGGGTGAGCAGATCGCCGGGAGAGAAGAAGGCCGGGATCTCGCCCGCCTTGCCCCGGCACAGTTCGCGCACCACTCCGTGAACCAGATCCTGACCGGTCACCGAGGAGACCCGGCTCCAGTCTGGAGCGGCGCACACACCGGCCCGCACGCCCAGGATCAGCGCCAGCGTCCCCTCGGCAGTCAGGCTCCACTGCTGCTCCCCACGCAATCTGACAAGGCCGGCGTCATGGAGCCGGGTCAGGAGGCTGGCGAGCTCATGGCCCGCCTCCAGCGTCTCTTGTAACAGACGGGTACTGGCGACACGCTGCAGTTGCAAGGTACTGAGCAGGAGATAACTATCCGAAGAGAGGGTGGAGGCAGACATCAAAACTCACGGGCAGATGCAAAAGCGGAATTTTAACGGTAAAGCGCCAGCCACTCGACCCTTTACAGTGAAATAACTCAAAAAAAAAAACGGCCATCCGTGATGACCGTCGAAAGTAACGAAGGAAATAGCCGGATTTACCAGTTATCTCCCACAGCGGGAAAATCGGGAGCGCTAGCCCCTAATTCGTGGAGCCAATGCTAGAGGTTGGCGCTTCAAAAAGCTTTGAAGCGGATCACAGTTGAAAAGGATTTCTGAAAACGGTTTCAATTTTTGACAGCAAGAAACCATGATTTCGCACCAAATGAGCCATGCACCAACCTCCCTTGTTCCCCCTGCACAAGCGGTGGAAAGTCTGTATGGCACTAGCTTGTCGAATGCCACTGTGTAGGCAGCGGTCAGAAGCATAGCTTCGCCATAACCTGCTACCCGCTGGCTATGTTTCAGGGCAACCGGAAATGGCCGATATGGGCCAGGAGAGCACGAATCGGCTGCCTCCACGACCGGTCGGTTGGCAAACCGCGCTGCCGCCGTGCGCCTCTGCAATCGCCTTGACCACGGCGAGCCCAAGTCCGCTACCACCGCTCTTGCGCGAGCGTGACGGATCTCCCCGACGAAACGCATCGAAGATACAGGCGGCGATCTCCTCGCTGATGCCTGGCCCCTCATCTTCCACACTCAGAACGCACACACTCTCCGAGCGATGCAGCCGCACGGTCAGCAGGCCCGGCAGCGCGTGCTTCTGGGCATTTTCCAACAGCGCCATCAGGGCCTGACGGATACGAAACAGATCGCAGCAAACATGAAGTTCGCTATCCAGCTCCCGCTGCAACACAAATCCGCTCGCCGCCAGAGGGCTGGCAAATGCCTCAAGCACCACGGCAAGCTCGTCGGCCAACCTGACCTCGGTCCGCTGCAATTCCAGATGGCCGCTGTCGTTGAGGCTCAATACCCGCAAATCCTCGATCAGGTGATTGAGCCCCTCCACCTGACGCAGCAACCCCTCGAAGAGTTCGCTGCTGGGAGGAAATACCCCTTCGGCCAGCCCCTGCAAGCGGCCACGCAAAATGGTCACCGGTGTGCGCAATTCGTGGGCAATGGCGGCATTCCAGAACTCCCGCTCGCGGGTCATGTTCTGCAGCCGCTCGGCCATGGTGTTGAAGTCGCGCACCAGTTGCGCCGTCTCCCCGATCGCCTGCTCATCCTCCGGCACGCGCGCATCGAGCTTGCCCTCGGCTACCTCGCGCAGGCTGGTTGCAACCGAGTTGAGCGGAGTCAGGATGCGGCGAGAGAGGCGAACCGCCACGTACAGCGCCATTCCCAATGAAAGCAGGATGGTAGAGCCGATCCATAACATCTCGACTCTCGAAGGTACCCAGGTCTCGGAGATACTGTTAGGCAAATACGCCGTAGTGACGGCATAGAACACATAGGTTCCAATCACTTCAAGAGAGATGATACATAGCGCCATAAGCCCCAGGGAGTGAATGATCTGCTTGCGCAAGCCTGGTGTCAATTTCATGCATCGCCCCCGAAGCGATAGCCAACGCCCCAGACACTGGCGGGGACCCCCTGAATGCCGTGTGTCTCCAGTTTTTTGCGCAACTTGCTGATGTGGCTATCCACTGTACGCTCCTGGGTATCCCCCTCCGGCAGGCAGTGAGTCAGCAGTTCGGCGCGGCTGAACACCCGTTTCGGCGCCCGCATCAGGGAGGCGAGCAACTTGAACTCGGTCAGGGTCAGATCCAGCACCTGCTGCCCCTCATCGCGGCAAATGCTGGCCTCGTGGCTCTCCAGATCGATCTGGAACTGGCCGACCCGCAGCACCCGGGCCGTGGTCTGTTTCGCAGCCTGGCTGCGTCTGAGCACCGCCTGTACCCGAGCCACCACTTCGGCCGGGTTGAAGGGTTTGACCACATAGTCATCCGCCCCCATGCGCAGCCCCATCAGCTTGTCGAGGTCCTGATCCAGGGCGGTCAGCATGATCACCGGCGTGTCGCCACGGGCCCGGATCTCGCTGAGCACCTGCCAGCCGTCGAGCTGCGGCATCTGCACATCCAGCAGCAGGAGATCGGGTTTGCATGTCTGGTGCATGGCCAGGGCTTCGCGGCCATCGGCGGCATGCAAAGTGCGCAATCCGTGGCGTTGCAGGTAAGCGGCGAGGATGTCGGCGATCTCTGCTTCATCCTCTGCAATCAGAACCAGTGACTGGGCCGCCGGGTTGGCGGAAGCAGGAAGATACGACATGGTCGGCCTCGAAAATGGTGGGCTTGAACTTTATCACCGCCTCCATGGATTCTCCACAAAGCCTCGAATCATTCGCAATAGCCCCTCTCCATAATGCCCGCTCGATGTGCTCTCGCGGCAACACCATGCCGGGGAGACGGTTTAACGAGGTGAGTATGATGTTTGTCAAACAGCGGTATGCGGGCACCCTGCTCGCCGTCATTGCCGCATTCGGGTTGGCAGGTTGCGATGGGGCGACGCAAGCGCAAGATGCGCCGACCCTTCCTCAGGTGTCGGTGATGACGCTGGCAGGTCAGGACCTGGTCATCAGCGAGGATCTGCCCGCCCGGGTGGCTGCGGTGCGAAGCGCCGAAATTCGGGCCCAGATTAGCGGCATCGTGCAGCGCCGCCTGTTCGAGCAGGGCGCCGAAATCGGCGCAGGCACCGTGCTGTTCCAGATAAATCCAGCCCCCTTCAAGGCGGATGTCGACAGCGCCGCCGCAGCATTGCAGCGCGCGGAGGCCGTGCTGGCCCGCGCCCGTATCCAGATTGACCGTCTGGTGCCGCTGCTGCGCACCGAGGCCATCAGCCGCCAGACCTATGACGATGCTGTCTCCCAGCGGGATCAGGCGGCCGCCGACGTGGCTCAGGCCAGAGCGACCCTGGCCCGGCACCAGCTGAACCTGCAATTTGCCAGCGTGGAAGCCCCCATCACCGGGCGCATCGATCAGGCTCTGGTGAGTGAAGGGGCCCTGGTGTCCCCCACCGACGCCACCCCCATGGCCAGGATCCAGCAGATCGATCAGGTCTACGTCGATGTGCGTCAACCGGCCTCTGTGCTGGACACCCTGCGCCAGCAAGCTGGCTCGACGGCACCGGAACTGGCGGTGGACATCCTCGGCAGCGACGGCAAGCCGCTCGGCATGCAGGGGCACATCCTCTTCTCCGGCATCGAGGTGGATGCCGGTACCGGTGACGTACTGCTGCGGGTACTGGTGGACAACCCGGAGCGGCGGCTCTTGCCCGGCCTCTACGTACAGGCGCGCATTCCCCGTGCCCGCTATGCCAACGCCCTGAGCGTGCCTCAGCAGGCGGTGGTGCGCACATCGGGCCAGACCAGCGTATGGGTGGTGGATGGCCAGAGGCAGGCACAACTGGTTCCGGTCAACACCGCTGAACTGGTGAATAGCCAGTACCGCATCGCGTCCGGGCTCAGTGCCGGGCAACAGGTGGTGATCGAAGGGCTCGACCGTCTGACCCCGGGGATTCAGGTCACAGCTTCCCCCTGGCAACCACCCGCTGTCAGCCAACCGGCTGACGGTGGCATTCGCTGAATCGGAGAGTTATCCATGCCGCAGTTTTTTATCCATCGCCCGGTGTTTGCCTGGGTGATCGCCCTGTTCATCGTGCTGGCAGGGGTCATCGCCATCCCCAAGCTCCCCATCTCCCACTATCCCTCGGTGGCGCCGGTGTCGGTGACCCTCTATGCCGCCTATCCGGGCGCCACACCGCAGACCCTGAACGATGCGGTGGTGAGCCTTATCGAGCGCGAGCTGTCGGGAGTGAAGAACCTGCTCTACTTCGAGTCCTCTGTGGACGCCTCGGGCAGCGCGCAGATCACCGCCACCTTCAAGCCGGGCACCGATCCGGAGCTGGCCCAGATGGACGTGCAAAACCGCATCAAGGCGGTCGAGCCTCGCTTGCCACAAACGGTGCGGCAAACCGGCCTGCAGGTGGAGTCCGCCACATCCGGCTTTCTGATGATGGTCGGCATGACCTCACCGGATGGCCGCTTCGATGAGGTTGCCCTCAACGACTACATGGCACGCAATATTGTGCCGGAGTTGCGCCGCATCGACGGGGTAGGACGAGTGCAACTGTTTGGCGCCGAGCAGGCCATGCGCATCTGGGTAGATCCGGCCAAACTCGCCGCCTATGGGCTGACCATCAGCGAGGTGGCGCAGGCCATCGAGCAGCAGAACATCCAGATTGCACCGGGGCGCCTCGGTGATGAACCCGCCCTGCCGGGACAGCGCCTGACGGTTCCCCTCACGGTTCAAGGCCAACTGACGACCCCCGAGGCATTCGCCGCCATCGTGCTGCGAGCCGGTGGCGATGGCGCCAAGCTGGTGCTGGGTGATGTCGCCCGGGTCGAGCTGGGGGCGCAATCTTACGCCTTTTCCAATCGGGAGAACGACGTGGCCGCCACCAGCGCCGCCATCCAGCTCTCCCCCGGCGCCAACGCCGTGCGTACCGCAGATGCGGTGCGCACCCGTCTCGCCCAGCTCGCCCCCACGCTGCCGGCGGGCATGGCCTATTCGATCCCGTTTGACTCGGCCCCCTTCGTCAAGGTCTCCATCGAAAAGGTGATCCACACCTTGCTGGAAGCCATGGTGCTGGTGTTTCTGGTGATGTTTCTCTTCCTGCAGAACCTGCGCTACACCCTGATCCCGGCCATCGTCGCCCCCATCGCTCTGCTTGGCACCTTCGCGGTGATGCTGCTGGCCGGTTTTTCGATCAACTCCCTCACCATGTTCGGCATGGTGCTGGCCATCGGCATCATAGTCGACGACGCCATCGTAGTAGTGGAGAATGTCGAGCGCCTGATGGCCACCCGGGGGCTGTCGCCCCGTGAGGCGACCTCGCAGGCCATGAAGGAGATCACCGGAGCGGTGATCGGCATCACCTTGGTGCTCACGGCGGTGTTCCTCCCCATGGCGTTTGGCAGCGGCTCGGTGGGGGTCATCTACCAGCAGTTCACCCTGTCGATGGCGGTGTCGATCCTCATTTCGGCCTTCCTCGCCCTGACCCTGACGCCTGCGCTCTGCGCCACCTTGCTGCGTCCGGTCAGTCCGAGTCATCATGAGAAGCGCGGCTTCTTCGGTGCCTTCAACCGGGGTTTCGAGCGGTTCACGGCAGGCTACGGTGCGCGGGTAACCCGGCTGGTCGGGCGCAGTGGACGGATGATGGCAACCTTTGCCGCCCTCTGCGCAGTGCTGGCCCTCGCTGCCGCCCAGCTGCCCTCCTCTTTCCTGCCGGACGAGGATCAGGGTTACTTCATGACCTCCATCCAGCTGCCAACCGGCGCCACCAGCGAGCGTACTCTTGAGGTGGTCAAGGCCTTCGAGGCTCACGTCGCCTCTCGCGAGACGCTAGACACCAACCTGGTGGTGCAGGGCTTCAGCTTCTCCGGCGCTGGCCCCAATGCCGCCATGGCCTTCACCATGCTCAAAGATTGGGATCAGCGTCATGGCGCCACGGCAGCCGAAGAGGCAGATCTGGCACAAGCAGCCATGGCAAATATTCCTGAAGGCACGGTAATGAGCCTGCTGCCGCCCGCTATCGACGAGCTGGGCACCGCCTCCGGCTTCACCCTGTTCCTGCAAGACAGAGCCAACCGGGGGGACGCCGCGCTGCTGGCCGCTCAGGCCCAACTGCTGGAACTGGCCGCCAACAGCAAGGTGGTCAGTGATGTGTATCCCGACAACCTGCCTCCCGGCGAGAGCATTCACCTCGAGATCAACCGACAGAAGGCCGAAGCCATGGGACTCTCGTTCGCCAGCGTAAGCAGTACCCTGTCGGCCGCGATGGGATCGCTCTACGTCAACGACTTCCCAAACGGCGGGCACATGCAGCAGGTCATTCTGCAGGCAGACGCGTCGGCGCGCATGCAGCTCGATGACGTGCTCGGCCTGCGGGTGCGCAATGCCAGCGGCGGCATGGTGCCCCTGCGGGAGGTGGTGACACCGGAATGGCGCGAATCGCCGCAACAGATGATGCGCTTCGATGGCTTCCCTGCCGTGCGTATTGCCGGGGGGGCAGCGCCCGGCATCTCCAGCGGAGCGGCGATGGCGGAGATGGAGCGTCTGGTGGCGCAATTGCCGCCAGGCTTCGCATTGTCCTGGACGGGACAGTCGTTGCAAGAGCGCCAGTCGGCCGAGCAGGCACCCCTGCTGATGCTGTTGTCCGCGCTGGTGGTCTTCCTGGTGCTGGCGGCACTCTACGAGAGCTGGTCGATCCCGCTCTCGGTGATGCTGGTGGTGCCGCTGGGCCTGCTCGGTGCCGTCGCGGCCGTGATGCTGCGCGGCATGCCCAACGACGTCTTCTTTAAAGTAGGCATGATCACCATCATCGGTCTGTCGGCCAAGAACGCCATCCTCATCGTGGAGTTTGCGCGCCAGTTGCACGGCGAAGGGCGCTCGCTGCTTGATGCTGCTGTCACTGCTGCCCGCCTGCGCCTGCGCCCCATTCTGATGACGTCGCTAGCCTTCACCCTCGGGGTGGTGCCCTTGATGCTCGCCAGTGGCGCCAGCGCGGAGACCCAGCACGCCATCGGCACCGGCGTGTTTGGCGGCATGATCAGCGGCACCCTGCTGGCCATCTTCTTCGTGCCGGTCTTCTTCGTCTTCGTCATCGGCACCCAGGCGCGCATTCAGGCCTGGCGGGCACGGCGAGCATCCAACCGCATTCATCCGGCTCGATGACCACAGATACACAGGCGGCCGGATAGTCCCTCAGCACATCACCAAAAGAAAAAGCCCAACCTGCGAAACAGGTTGGGCTTGGTATGTGGCGGAGAGACAGGGATTCGAACCCTGGGTGGCATTGCTGCCACAATTGATTTCGAGTCAATCCCGTTCGGCCACTCCGGCATCTCTCCGTGGGATGATTTTTTACCCAAGCAAGGGGAATAATGCAATGAAAATTTCTTACTTATCAATCGAGTGAATGCTTTTTAGCCAGCAATCTCCCCTTACTCTCCATGCAAACCCTGTCGACACCAAACAAGCCAGAGAGGATTGCCAGCCAGAGGACCTCCTGCTCGTGTTGCGAAAAGATTCATCCATCTTGTCCTGTTCGCCATTCGAGTCAGTTTTTCGTGGTTTATCAGCCCCTTGCGACAAAAAAGGTGACAGTCGCCGCTTTTGGCTGGTTTACTGTCGCCTCAACGCGCTTTTGTCGCAAATAGCCTTGCGCAACAAGGCCAAAAAAGAACAGAGATGACTGTCGGGGCATTAGTCGCAATCACCTTGCCCCACGCCAACCGATGGAATACCGATGCCGATAAAACCCCTCCTCTTTCTGCTGCTGGCCCTGATGTCTGCACTGCCCGTACAGGCCAGAAGCTATCCACTTCCACCGACTGGTAGCCGCCTGATTGGTGAGCTGGAGGATTACTTCATCCAGCAGGATGAGTATCTGGAGCTAGTTGGCAAACATACCCAAATTGGCTTTTTGGCATTGCTTGAAGCAAATCCCGGTGTTGATCCCTATTTACCCAAGCCGGGCACCCGCTTGACCCTGCCGACCCAGATGCTGCTGCCCGATGTCCCGCGCGAGGGGATCGTCATCAATCTGCCCGAGCTGCGCCTCTACTACTTCCCGAAAGGGAAGCAGGAAGTGATCGTGCTGCCCATCGGGATCGGCGACATCGGCCGCGAGACACCCGAGATGACCACCACCATCATCGAGAAAAATCCCGATCCGAGTTGGGTTCCCGGCCCCATGGTGCGAAAATCCTGGCTGGAGCAGCAGGGGATCACGCTGCCAGCGGTTGTACCGCCGGGACCTGACAATCCTCTCGGCAAATTCGCCATGCGCCTCGGTTATGGCAAACGGGACTATCTCATTCACGGTACCAACAAGGATTTTGGTGTAGGCCTGCGGGTGAGCGCGGGCTGCATCCGCCTGCGACCTGACGATATCGAGGCCCTCTTCAAGATGGTGCCGATCGGTACGCCGGTACGGGTCATCAATCAACCGGTCAAGGTTGCCATCGAGCCTGACGGTCGTCGCTGGCTTGAGGTGCACTCTCCTCTGTCACGCACGGAGGAGGAGATGGAGCAGGGCGCTCCTCTTGTTCTCACCCCGGAGGTGGAACAATTTATTGCAGCCCCCGAAGTAGAACAGAGTGCAGTCGCTGAGACTCTGGCACTGAAGAATGGCTTGCCCAAGCCCATCAGCGGCTGACACTGCGCGGAGTTGCCCCAAACCATGAGATACCTGCTGCTCTTTTTGCTGTTCTCCTGCCCGCCGCTTTGGGCCAAAGACATCCTATGGATGCAAAATGGTGATCGCCTAACCGGTACCATTGAAGAGATCACCGACCAGTCGGTACGGATTGCCCTGCCCTATAGCGGGTCAGTGACCGTCAAACGTGATGCCATAAAACGCTGGCGACTCGAAAAGCAGGAGAAGCCCAAGGCGACAGCCAAGGGAGGCATAAAACTGTTCGAGGATGGGAGTGATGAGCGCAATGCCTGGCTCTGGAGCGGTAGCGGCGATCTCAACGTCAAGATCAAGGACAACGACAAGAAGACCAACAACGTCAACGTCAAAGGCACGACCGAAGTGGCCAATCTCGACTGGCGTTACACCCTGTCGGGAGAATATAACTACGAGACCTCCAACAACGTCACCGATAGCCATGACTACAAGGTGACGCCCACCCTCGACTATTTCTTCGATCAACACTGGTTTATTCGCAGCTCGGTCAATGCCGAATATGACATGCTTGACGACAACTATCTGAAACTCGATTTTGGTTCGGGCCCCGGTTATCGCTTCTGGAATGACAAAAAACGGCGGCTCGAGCTTATTACCCAGGGTGGCATGCAGCGAGCCTACTATCGCAACAATGAGTGGGTGGCCATATTTTATTCAAGCTCACATACCATCAGCTATCCCATTGGAGAGCTAATCTGGGACTACCGCCAACCGCTATCCTTCTGGCAGCAGCCATTCGAGCTGTTCAGCAAAGGAAGCTATACCAAGTATCTGGCTCAGCCCTCCCCCTATATCACTCTCAACCAGGATATCTCTGGCAGCATTGGCATGCGTTACTACTTCAACGACCATCTGCGCCTCTCATGGAGCACTGAAGTCGAGCGAGAGGAAGGGGAGTTAAACCTGGGCCCGTTCAGCCAGTCTCTCAACAAGACCGATTACAAGCACCTCCTCAGTCTGGGTGCCAGTTTCTAGGCCCCAAAAATAAAAAGGAGGAGCCACATTGGCTCCTCCTTTTTATTAGACCAACAGAGTGGCAACTAGATCAGCCCCCAGGCAGCGATCTGGTAGATCCACAGCATCGCCAGCATTGTGCCCACCATCCCCATAATGACGCCGATCCGCACCATCTGACGGCTCTCCACCAGACCGGTGGCGTGGGCCAGCGCATTGGGCGGCGTACTGATGGGGAGCGACATGCCCAGCGATACCGAGATGGTCACCGCCAGGATCAGGGTATGGCTGCCGCCCCACTCGGCAAGCTCCGGCATGCTGACCGCCAGTGCAGCCACCAGCGGCAGCAACAGGTTGGCGGTTGCGGTATTGGACATAAAGTTGGCCATCACTACCGCCAGCAAACAGGCCCCGACCAGCACGGCGAGTGTGGAGTACTCATGGAACGGTATGTGAGTAATGAGACGCTCTGCCAGCCCTGAGTCTTCCAGTGCCAGACCCAGCGCAATCCCGCCCGACACCAGCCAGAGCACATCGAGGGAGATCTTGTGCAGGTCATCCTTGGTGATGATCCCTGTCGTCAGGAATACGGCGACCGGGATCATGGCGACGACGTAGGAGTTCATGCCGTGCAGATCACCGAGCAGCCAGAGCACTATGGTGGTAATGAAGGTGAGATAGACCACCCAGGCCCGGGGCGTCTGCATGAAGCGCCCCTCGATTTTCAGCTCGATCTGTTTGAGTGGGCTCGGGAAGAAACGCCCCAGCAGAAACCAGCCAAGCAGCAGTAAGAGCGCGACGAAGGGCACCGCAAAACCCATCCACTGACCAAACGAGATGGCATGCTCGCCAGTAAGATACTTGAGAGCCACCGCGTTGGGCGGCGTACCTATGGGGGTACCAATTCCGCCCAGATTGGCCGCCAGCGGAATGGCCAGCACAAATCCCACCTTGGCCGGATCCCGCTCCGGGAATACCGCCAGCACCGGAGCCAGAATGGCCAGCATCATGGCCGTGGTAGCGGTATTGCTCATGAACATGGAGAAGGTGGCGGTAATGAGCATCAGCCCCAGCATCACGACTCTGGGGTTGCGACCGAAGGGGCGCAGCAGCACCCGCGCCAGATTCACATCCAGATGGTATTTGGTTGCAGCGATGGCCAGAAAAAAGCCGCCGAGAAAGAGCATGATGACCGGTGAGGCAAAGGTTGCCATCACCTCGGTCGACTTGAGCAGCGAACCAAACCCGGGCTCGCTCTTGCCTGCCGTCATAAACCAGAGCCCCTTATCGGAGAGCAACAGTAGCTCCAGCACGATGATCAGCACAGAGGTGGCAAAGATGGGGATGGGCTCCAGGATCCAGCAGAGCGCTGCCAGCACGAAAATAGCGACAACCCGCTGCTCGACCACAGTAATTCCCTCGAGCGGGATCCAGTGCGTCGGGATCAGCAGGATAAAGAGACTGAACAACAGTGGCAGAATAATCTTGTGATTGATGGGCACTATCGTCTCCAGAATAGGGATTGAGAAATCGATAGTGGCATAACATGCTGCCGTTTCAGGAAACGGACTTGCCAAAATGAGAGCTGGCTAACCGCATACAACGCGATTTTGTGAGTCATATCAAGCACAAGTAGCGTCTCTGAACGTTCATGCCGCGCCTGACGGCCAAAATGAAAACGGGCTCGCTATTGCGAACCCGTTTGCTCATCTTCAACGACGAGGGATCAGAAGTAGATGCGAGTCACCGACTCAATCACGCAACCCGGGCGCCGGATCCCTTCGATCTCCACCTTGATCTCCTTGAGCAGCTCCAAACCGCCCTTGATGGGGGTAACCCGTGCCAGCTTGGTGCGAGCGCGGATGTTGCTCTCCACCTTGATGGGGTACGGGAAGCGCACCTGATCCAGCCCGAAGTTCACTACCATGCGAGCAGTCGGAAACTCGGGGGTGGACTCATCCACCGAGCCGGTCAGCTGTGGCAGCAGAGCCAGCGTCAGAAAACCGTGGGCAATGGTGGTCTTGAAGGGCGACTCGGCAGCCGCGCGCTCCGGATTGGTGTGGATCCACTGATGATCGCCGGTCACCGCGGCAAACTGATCGATCATCTGCTGGCTGATATGGAGCCACTCGCCGACATGGGTCTCTTCGCCGATCTTGCCCTGCAGCTCGGCATAGAGCGCAGCGGCTTCGCCTTCCAGCTCGATGGCAGGATCCTGCGCCACAGCAGGCTGACCGTTAGCCACCTGAGCCACGGTGTCGGCATTCTGCTGCTGTGCGTTCTGGGCTTCGCTTTGCAGGTCCAGCACCCGTCCCAGCAGAGGGTGAAGATGTGCCTTTTGCTGAAACTCACGCCAGTAGTCGCGGATAGCCGGAGAGAGCCAATCCTTGAGCTCAAAGGGGTGCTGCGCCAGAATTTCGCGCTTGCGCTTCAGAAAATCGACAACTTTCATGTTCCGATCCCTATGTGATTCAATGCCGGTAAAGAGGTCTAACCAGTCCTATTTTATTAAAGTTACAGCTGAAAGTGCAAAAAAATCTCGGCGTACACCTGTACCAAGGCAGAAGTCACTACTCATATCACATCAAAAAGCATTATCTACCAATGAGGAAATCGATTTCCAACAGAGATCTCGCCTTCCCTTCTATCCCTGTGGCGATCAAAAAAGGCCCGCAACGGGCCTTGTTCAATCAGCTCAGCGCGGGGCTGACCACCATTCACGCATGCCGGCATCATCGAAGAAGGTCCAGGCCAATACCCGGCTCACCTTGTTGCCCTGCGCCATCTCAAGCACCCGAACCTGACGTGCCCCGACCCGGGTCAATGCCTTTTTGGCAACCGGCAGATTCTCCTTCTTGGAGACCAGCGAGCTGAACCAGAGGCACTGGCTGGCAAACTCCTTGCTCTGATTGATCATCCTGGTCAGAAACGCCGCCTCGCCCCCGTCACACCAAAGCTCGGCTTTCTGACCGCCAAAATTGAGTACCGGCGCCCCCTTCACCTCTTTGCCCAGATTGCGCAGCTTGCGCTCGCTCCCCTTGCTAGCCTCTGCCAGCGAGGCGTGGAAGGGCGGATTGCAAAGGGTCAGCGCAAAGCGCTCCTTAGGCCCTATGATGCCGCGAAAGACATGTTCGGCATTGCCCTGCAGGCGACACTCGATCTGGTTGCCAAGTCCGTTGCTTTTGGCCAGCAGAGCCGCCGCTTTCACCGATACCGGATCGATATCGGAGCCGACAAAACGCCAGCCATACTCACGGCTACCGAGCAGCGGATAGATGCAGTTAGCTCCAACCCCGATGTCCAGCACCCTCACCCCTTTGCCAGCAGGTACTTTGCCGGCACTCTCGGCCAGCAGATCGGCAACCCGGTGCAGATAATCGACCCGCCCCGGAATGGGTGGACAGAGGTAACCGGCGGGCAGATCCCAGTGAACAATGCCGTAGTGGTGGGCCAGCAACGCCCGGTTCAGGGCCTTGACCGCAGCGGGATCGGCAAAATCGATGGTGAGATTGCCGTAGTCGTTGGTAAAGAGATGGGTGGCCAGCTCCGGAGTCTGCCGGCAGAGCGCCTCAAAATCGTAACCATCGAGATGGCGATTGCGGGGATGGAGTCCGGATTTGCGGTCATTGCGGGATGTCATGCTGGGCCTGCCGAAGAAAAACGGGCCCACACTATAGTGATTTGGCCTGCGAAAGTCTAAATCGCAGCCATAAAAAACCGGGCTTCAGGAGCCCGGTTCAAGTGAGGTTGGAAAAACAGTCCGTACTGCGAGCCGTTTGTCCAGCCTGACTCAGATATCGATCCGGCGCGCTTGCCAGAACTTGCTGCGCCAGTATTGGCTGTCCAGCTTGGAGCGGGTCACACCGGCTCGGGTCGAGGCGTGGATAAACTCGCCATTCCCGACATAGATGCCGACATGATTGAGACGACGATTGATTTTGAAGAAGACCAGATCACCCTCGACCAGATCCTTCTTGGAAACACGAGTCCCTTCATGGACTTGAGAGCGGGTGTCTCGGGGTAACTCGACACCGACGGCATTGCGGAACACTTCACGGGCAAAGGCGGAACAATCGATACCACGCTGGCTACTGCCACCCATCCGGTACGGAACGCCACGCCACTCTTTATAAACTGTCAGGATTTCATTCACATCAGGTGTTTGCGAAGCTTCCGGTTCAATAACGGGTTCCATCATGGAAACTTCGATCTTGCTCGCGACCTCGGTTTGGGGTGCCGAGGCACAACCCACCATTCCGAGCGCGACCAGCAGTAGCATCAGGTGGCGCAATCCTTTATCCCCGCAAAAATAGAAATTTTGTTAAAATACGGCCCCGAAAGGCAATTAATAAGGCAACAGCACCCGACTATATCCAAGAATTCTATCGAGGCAAGTGAAAATCCCTATCGGGCTCACATTTTTGCAAGGAAATGCACGATTTTTCATAATTAATGTGATCATGGCCAAACAATATACAATCGCAAAAGCGGCCATCCAGCTCAGAGATAAGTGGCATTTATCCCTGCTTCACCACCCTTTTTAAGTGAAAAATTATGATCGCCACCGATCTTTTTTTGTTAAATCCGGCCCTGATTGCTCAGGAATTACTCGCTACCCTGCCCGAGCTGTTATCGGCCGATGAACACCATATTTGGCAGCAAATGAGCCACAATTCGCGCCGTCAGGAGTATCTGGTCAGCCGGGCCGTGCTGCGCCAGCTTCTGGCACAGAGACTGGCCACTTCGCCATCCGCGTTGCAATTTAGCAACGGGGAACACGGCAAGCCGCAGCTGCAAGATGGGCGCTGGCATTTCAATCTCAGCCACAGTGGATCCTGGCTGGTACTGGCGCTTTGTCAGCAAGGGCCGCTAGGGGTTGATATCGAGCTGGGTAAAAGACGGCACTCTCCCCTGCCCCTTGCCCGGCGGTTTTATGCACAGAGTGAATATGAGTGGCTCTGCGCCCTGCCGGAGAATGAACAGGAGAGCGCCTTCTACCGGCTCTGGTCACGCAAGGAAGCCGTGCTCAAGGCCCACGGTGGCGGCATCGCCGCCGGGCTTGAGAAAGTACGCTTCATCCCTGACGAGGCGTGGCGCCTCGATAACCAGCTCGATGAACGGCACTATCAGGTTCAGGATTGGCCCTTTGCCAGTGGCTGGCTCAGCCTTGCCGCCGCCACGACAGCGGTCAATGGCTACCGGCTGGATGAGCGCTTGAATTGCCATCCCCTCACCCCCATGTTGTTCCACACCCTTTCGGAAGAGTCCAACTGATGATCGTCGACATTACTCCCCAGAATTTTCACGCAGAACTGATCGATGCCTCCATGAAGAAGCCGGTCGTCATCTATTTCCATGCGCCGCAGATGCCGGAGTGCCAGGGAATGACGCCGTTGATCGAATCGCTGGTTGGGCCAGCCAACGAACAGGTCACGCTGGCCAAAGTGGACATGAACAATCCCCAGCTGCAACCGCTGGCCAGCCAGCTCGGCCTGCGCGCCCTGCCGGCACTGGTGCTGTTCCATCAGGGACGCCCGGATGAACAGGGGATCATTGAGGGGCCGCAGGATGAAGCGACCCTGCGCCAGTTCTTCGCAGCCTTCGCACCAAAAGAGGAAGAGGAGCTGTTTGCCAAGGGGCAACAGGCACTGGCCGATGGCCAGCCCGGCGAGGCTTATGCCCATCTGGGCAAAGCTCATCAGATCGCTCCGGAGCGCCACGACATCAGCCTCTGGCTCATTCAGGCCGCGCTCGATCTTAACCTGCTCGATGAAGCACAGGAGCGGCTCGGCAACATTCCGATGGTGGCACAGGATAGCCATTTCCATGCCCTGACCTCACGGCTGGCACTGGCCCTGCAAGCGGCGGACAGCCCGGAGTTGCGTGCTCTGGAAGCTCGCCATGCCGAAAATCCGGATGACTTTGCGCTGGCGCAGGAGCTGGCGGTGCAATACAACCAGGCAGGTCGTCAGGAAGAGGCGCTGGGACTGCTGCTTGCCATCCTCAAGCGGGATCTCGCTTTTGGCGATGCCAGAAAGACCTATCTCGACATTCTGGCAACCATGGGCAGCACACCGGTGGCACAAAATTACCGTCGCAAGCTCTATAGCCTGCTCTATTGATCGAGTCTTGAAGGGATGAAGAAGGGGCGTGCCGGGAGACCGGCATGACCTCTGAGGTCAAAAGAGAAAACGGGGATGGGGAATTTCAGGCAAAAAAAAATGGCGCATAACTGCGCCATTTTTTTCGCATGGCTTACTTCTTGTACTTAGTAGCCATGTTGTCGATGCGCTGGTTAGCACGCATAGCTTCTTGCTTGGCTTCAGCAACATCAGCAGCGATCTTGGACTGATCAGCACGAACAGCGCTAACATCTTGAGCCAGCTGGTCAACTTTGTTAGACAGATTCTGAACGGAAGTTTCCAGTTCGCTAGTGTTTGCGCAACCACCCAGCAGAGCGGACAGACCAACAACACCTACCAACAACAATTTTTTCATTTTTAAAGCTCCCTTGAACTCGCCAGACGTTTAGCAAGCGGCGTGATTATGGCACAAAAAAATCATACTTTGCATAGTCCCCAGCACAGATAAATGCATTAAAACCCTCATTTTTTTTTGAATGAACAGTTTTTGTTCAGATTCGGCTAAAAAATGAGTGCCGCGTGATGAGGACACGGACAAAGACTAACCAAAATTTTCGCTTATTACAATTTCGTATGAGCCTCAGGCTGTTCGTTCTGACAGCAATTGGCGATATTGCACCAAATCTTCGATGGTGATCACGGGCATCCGGTGCTGACGACCGAAAGAAATCAGGTCTGGCAAGCGGGCCATGGAGCCATCTTCCCTGGTCAATTCACACAACACCCCGAACGGTTTCAGTCCGGCAAGCTGCATCAGATCGACCGTCGCTTCGGTGTGACCACGGCGCACCAGCACGCCTCCGGTACGGGCACGCAACGGGAATACATGGCCAGGCCGGTTGAGATCACCCGGTTTGGCCCCATCGGCAATGGCGGCACGAATGGTTGTGATGCGATCAGCCGCCGAGACACCGGTAGTGACCCCCTGCGCCGCTTCGATGGTGACGGTAAACGCGGTCTGATAGTGGCTGGAGTTGGCTTCCACCATCATCGGCAATTCGAGCTGACGCACCCGCTCATCGGTCAGGCAGAGACAGACTATGCCGGAGCACTCGCGGATCATCAGCGCCATCTGTTCATTGGTCATGGATTCGGCGGCAAAAATGAGGTCGCCCTCGTTCTCCCGATCTTCATCATCGGCCACCAGCACACCCTGACCGGCCCGCAAGGCAGTCAGAGCCGCTTCGACACGGGCAATTGGATCACCAAATTCACTGAGTAGAGACTGATTCATGGTAAAGCTCCCAAACAAGAAAAGGACCAGAATCAGGGCATGGAAAGGCAGACAGAAATGGCCATGCAGCAGCCAGCCCCCAAGGGGGCGGAGAGTGCAATGTCTGTCTTATCCTCTTTCATCCGGACTATGACCGTCGGCTCCGGCATCTCACCGGATCTGCTGACCCCGCCCCGGCAGACCGGGGTCGGGCGCTCGCGGGCTCCCCGAGTCAGATCGGGATACCGCCGGTGGGGAATTTCACCCCGCCCTGAGAATAAGCGCTGACAGCCTAAAGAAAAGCGCTGGCAGATACCAGCCAAAAACCGGCTCAAGCTGAAAAACCTTTGCCAGTCGGATTCGATGTTCTCCCCTTGTCCCATCGCACTCCGCTTGTGGCTGTAACGCTCACCGAATTTCTTTCTGGCCACAATTTGTTTGTGGCATAGTGCCCAAAAACGCGCAGCCTGCGCAGAGACAGGCGCCAACACCACAAACGGAAAATGACAGAGATGGAAAAGAAAATACTGCTAACGGACTGCCCGGACGCCAAGGGCCTCATCGCCAAGATCACCAACATCTGCTACAAGCATCAGCTCAACATCATCAAGAACGATGAGTTCGTGGATCACGAGAATGGCCGCTTCTTCATGCGTACCGAGCTGGAGGGACGTTTCAATGACGAGACCCTGCTGGCCGATCTCGATGATGCCCTGCCCGCTGGCGCCCAGCGCCGTCTGGTAAAGGCGGGCAAGAAGCGCATCGTCATTCTGGTGACCAAGGAGACTCACTGCCTCGGCGACATCCTGATGAAGAACTACGCCGGCGCGCTGGATATGGACATAGTCGCGGTGATCGGCAACTACGACACCCTCGCCGAACTGACCGGCAAGTTCGATATTCCGTTCCACACCGTCAGCCACGATGAGCTGAGCCGCACCGAACACGAAGAGCAGGTACGCGCCATCATCGACGGCTATGCGCCGGACTACGTGATCCTGGCCAAGTACATGCGGGTACTGACCCCCAGCTTCGTCGAAGCTTATCCGCGCAAGATCATCAACATCCACCACTCCTTCCTGCCCGCCTTCATCGGAGCCCGCCCCTATCGCCAGGCATTCGATCGCGGGGTCAAACTGATCGGCGCCACCGCCCACTTTGTCACCGACGATCTGGATGAGGGCCCCATCGTCGAGCAGGACGTGATCCACGTTGATCACACCTTCAGCGCTGATGACATGGCCAAGGCGGGTCGCGATGTAGAGAAGTCGGTACTGAGCCGGGCGCTGGAGCTGGTACTGAACGAACGGGTGTTCGTCTATGGCAACAAGACGGTGGTGTTCAAGTAACAACACCCGATAATCCGGAAACAACAAAGGCTCCCGTGGGAGCCTTTGTTGTTAGTGTGAAAACCGGTCAGAGCGGCAGGTCGTTGACCGTCATCACTCCTTTGTCCAGCTTCAGCTCGGCATTGAGCTTTTGCTGATCGGCCTTCAGATAACCCATGGCAGCCAACTGCTCCAGCATGGGGGCAAGCTGCGGCACCACCTTGCCCAGCTTGTCGCTGAGTGAGGCGTGGAGCTGGCCGCTCAGCGCCTGCATTCCCTCTTCGCCGTTGAAGAGCTTGTCGAGCGAGGTAGAGGCAAGTTTTACCTCTCCCTTCATGGCTGCCACTTCGCCATTGAACCTGGCGCTCAGATCCGCCAGCTCCAGAGTCGCGCCGCGCGCCAGCATCTTGTCCAGCGCTTGCTGGATCGCAGTATCCTCCACCCCTTTGCCGCCGGCAGCCTGCAACCCCTGATACCCTTCCAGATCCAGTCCGTTGAGGTGCAGCTCCAGATTACTGTCGGTCACCGCCAGCGAGTCTGCCTCGTTCTCCAGATTGAGCTTGGCCAGCTTCATCCGGTAGCTGCTGGAGAGGGTCTGGGCGTTGTCACCCTTGAGCTGGGTCTCGGTAGTCATCCCCTGCAGGGACACCTTGACGCCCTCAGGCAGTTGCATGGTCAGAGCTGAAAGGCTCATCTCGCTTTGCGGAGAGAGCCAGACCCCGCTGATCTCGGCCAGATCGGCGCTACCCTTCATCTCGGCCAGCACCAGATCCATCTTGCTCTGCTCTTCGTGCACCGTCATTCCCTGCCAGGTCATGGCGACATGGCCAGTCCCCTCCAGATCGCCGTGGAAATCACCGGTGAGCGGCAGGAAGTGGAACTCGTCCAGCCCCTGTTTCACCTTGAACTCGTCAGCCCAGAAACGGCTGCTGTTGCCCCGGGTCCAGAGGCTGCTGACCGACTCCAGGCCAAACTGCCACTGCTCCATGCCGAGCGCAGTGAAGACCGGCGCCAGTGAGCCCTGTTTGGTGTCGAGCAGGAAGTGGCTCTTGATATAGAGCGGCATGATGCGGCTCTTCACGGCAAACTCCAGCTCAAGGGGTTGCCCCCCTTCCAGCTCGCTGTCGAGCGCCGCCAGCTCCTGGGGAGTGACCACGAGCTTCAAAACCCCATCACGGGTAAAGAGGTTGCTGCTGCCGGGTTGCCACTGCAGATCCAGACCGCTCTCGTTTTCGACCTTGGCGATCTGCTCCGCCATGATGCGGTCGAAACTGTTGCCCGTGTACCAGCATGCAGCCAAACCACCACCTACCAGTGCCGCACCCACGGCAAGGACCACTATTTTTTTCATATATCCATGTCTCTCCAGGAGTTGTCGCTGCACTCTACGGGGCAAGCTCGGCACTAGGCAAGTCCGATCAGAGGCTCCGTCTGTAATCTTCTGTAACCGGCCATTACAACAAGGGACTGAAAAGGTAGAAGATATTCTCCATCACCCTCTTGTACCAGGGGCGAGCCTGCCAGCTGGCAAGCGTCATTGGCGTGGCTTCCGCCATGTAACCCTGCACCAGCTGAGTCATCTGGGCAACGAAGTGCGGGTTGTCTACCAGCAGGGTTACCTCGAAGTTGAGCCAGAGGCTGCGCCTGTCCAGATTGACTGTCCCAACCAGAGCAAAATCGTCGTCCACCAGCACGCTCTTGGTATGGAGCAGACCGGCATCGTAGCGATAGATCTCCACTCCGGCCGCCAGCAGCTCCTCCATAAAGGCGTTGCAGGCATAGTTGGCCATGATGGAGTCGTTGCGAGCCGGCAGCACCAGCTGCACCTGTACTCCGCGCGCGGCCGCCGAGCTGAGCGCCGCAGCCAGCGGATCATCCGGCACGAAATAGGGCGTGGTCAGCACCAGATGACTGCGTGCCTGATAGATGGCAAGCAGCAGGCTTTGCTGGATGCAGTCGCCACCGACGAAGGGGCCGGACGGGATAAGCTGGGCGCGATAGTTGGTCTGTGGCCACACTTCCGGCTCGTGCTGCAGGCTGTCGAGCAACCGCTCGCCGGTCTCCACTTCCCAGTCCCAGACAAAGATGGACCACATCAGCGGCACTATGGGCCCCTGCACCCGGATCATGATATCAACCCACTGGCCGACCCCGGCATCCTGCTTGAAGAAACGGGGATCCACCATGTTCATCGAGCCGGTGTAACCGACCCGGTCATCGATGACTACCAGTTTGCGGTGCATTCGCAAATCCTGGCGCTGGAAGGGGATGCGCCAGGCACCGACCGGCAGTACCTCCACCAGCTTGACCCCAGCCTTGCGCAGCTTTTTCGGCCAGCCCGAGCGGAAGAAGTGCTTGCTCCCCACCGAATCCAGTAGCAAACGACAATCCACGCCGCGTTGGGCCACCTCCATCAGCGCTTCGCACACATCGTCGGCATCGCCGCCGGGGTGCCAGATGTAGAACTCCATATAGCAAGAGAGAGTCGACTTGCGGATATCCTGAGCAATCTCGCGCAATATTTGATCGGGTCTGCTGAGCAGGGTCATCCGGTTGCCGGAGAGCATCGGCATGGCGAGCCGCCCCTGGATGAGGTCATGCAGCGGCTGGGCCTTCTCTCCCACTTCGCAGCAGTGCTGGGGGAAGAGACGAGCCAGCTGGCGGATCCAGATGGCATAAGGGCGATACATGGCTTGCGCCCGCTCACCACGGCGCCGCCCCAGCTTGATCTCGCCAAACAGGACGTAGAAACCAACCCCGGCAAAGGGGATGGCATAGATGAGGGCCAGCCAGGCCAGCGATACGCCGATGGGGCGCCGCTTCATCACCACCCGAATTGAAACACCGGTGACGATGACGGTGTGAAACAGCAGCAGTAACCAGCCGAGAAAACGGGAAAACAGCAGGTGGAGATCGTATTCGAGACCGTCGAGCAACGGGAACTCCTTCTAATCGACAAGGGGCGGTGGGCAGATCCCACACGGCAGGAATGGTATGCTGTAGGGCAAATCCATTCTATCAGGTCGCACGCATGATTCTGCAATCTATGCTGCTCAGCCTGGCCATGCTAGGCCAAGGCTCATATGACATCAATGAGCAACAGATAAACCAGTACCTGCAATCCCAGGTTCAAGTCGACAAACAGCTGGAGCTGCCCGGTATCATCAAGGCCCATGTGAAACTTGAGCAGAGCGATGTACAACTCGGCCGCCAGCGTCCGGATACTGCCCGGGTCTATGGCAAGGGCAAGCTCAAGATAGCCCTGCCCGACAACACCGAATATGACGCTCGCCTGCAGATGACCTATGAAGCGAGACCCCGTTACGACAAGAGCCAGAGTGCACTGTTTCTCGACAACATGAAACTGGTGGAGTACAAGCTGGAGCCGGAGGCGGCGGAGAAGAAGTTTGGTCTGATGCTCGGCATGCTGCTGCAAAGCATGGAAAAAAGGCTGGAGAGCCAGCCCGTCTACAAGCTCAATGACAAGGATCCGCAGCAGGCATGGCTCAAAGAGAATCTGCTGGGGCTGGAGCTGTCACCGGGAAAGATCCATCTGCTTACCAAAGAACGCTGAACCCACGTTCAATTCGGGAGGGGCTGGGTGGTCTCCCGCACCAGCAGCTCCACCTGATATCCCTGTTGCTGTTGCCGCTCAAAAAGAGAGAAGAGAGAGCCTCGCAATCTGTGCAGTGGCAGATCGGCAAAACCGGCTTTGATGTAGAAGGGTTTCTCGAATGGCAGGGCCTGACACACCACCGGCTTGTCGTCGAGTCCGTCGCAGGCATGCTGCAGCAGGCGTGATCCCAGCCCGAGTGACTGATAGTGGGGCAGCAGACGAAAGCCACACAGATGGTAAAAATCCTCTTCGTCCCGCACCCTGACCGCCCCGACCAGCCAGTGAGCATCGCGCACGACAAAGATCCGCTCGGCCAGATCCGGCACGTAGTGGGAGAAAGTCGTTTCGTAATAGTCCCTGATCAGAGAGAGGTCGGCGTCACAGTACTCTTCGAAGGTGAGTTCCATCGCCAGCGAGCTTGCCACAAACAAATCCTTTTGCAATCAATGAGTAGTGCCATGTGGTTGCTGCTAATCCGACCAGATGACGAGAGCAAGATAGCACGCCTTTCATTAACAAAAAAGTCGATATCCACCAGAGGCCAGCAAGAGCAGAAGCAGCTCTGTTGCACGCCGTGATCCCGCTCACCTGCCGGCAACGCTCACCCTGTTTTCCCGCTTGTTCTGCCCCCCTCATGATGCTTTACTCAACACACGCATAGAGGAAGGAGTTTGCGGTTTGAAAGCATGGAAGCTGGCAGGCCATCTGTGGTTGATCCCCCTGGCAGGATGGTGCGAAGCGCCGCCTCCTGCCGAGGTGGTTTTTCTGTCGGCAGCCCCCGTTCCGCCTCTGCGCCTGCCGCTTGCAACTCCCGAGCCAGAACCACAGGCACAGGCACAGGCACAGGCACAGGCACAGGCACAGGCACAGGCACAGGCACAACAGGGGAACAAGCAGATCCATGTTTACAAGTCGGTGCAGAAGAACGGCGTAATCCGCTACTCGGACATGGTGCCGGAGCAGGGCAACTACGAGTTGCTGCTCTTTAACGACTGCTTCGCCTGCGACCCGAAATCGGACGTCAACTGGCACACTACCGAGCTTTTTCTCTATGACTATGCCAGCACTATCAAGGCGGCGGCAGACACCTATCACGTAGAACCAGCCCTCATCCGGGCACTCATCCACGCCGAATCGGCCTTCAATCCGATGGCGATTTCTCGCAAAGGGGCCATGGGTCTTACCCAGCTGATGCCGGAAACGGCGCGGGAGCTGGGGGTTGGCAATGCCCTGCTGGCAGAGCAGAACATCTTCGGCGGGGTAAAATATCTGGCGGGATTGCTCAAGCAGTATGACGGCAACATAGCGCTGGCTACCGCAGCCTATAACGCGGGTGCTGGCGCCGTGCAAAAACATGGCGGCATCCCCCCCTACGCCGAAACTCGCGCCTATGTGGAGCGTGTCCAGCTGCTGCATCAGCGATACAAAGAGATGCTGCAGGCCAAGGGGCTATAGGCCCTCAGGTTTTTCCCACCGCCAGAAAACAAAAAACACGCCCTTGGGCGTGTCGATACCACACTTTGTTTCGCGAACGATTACTTCTGCTCAGCCGCCACCAGGCGATAAGCCAGCGCACCCAGAATGGCACCGACGATCGGGGCAACCCAGAACAGCCACAACTGGCCGATAGCCCAGTCACCGACAAACAGCGCAACGCCGGTGCTGCGGGCCGGGTTGACCGAGGTATTGGTCACCGGAATGCTCACCAGATGGATCAGGGTCAGGCACAGGCCGATGGCAACCGGGGCAAGCGCAGCTGGCGCACGGCTGTCGGTAGCGCCCATGATGACGAACAGGAAGAAGCCGGTCATCACAGCTTCGCACACCAGTGCTGCCATCATGCTGTAGCCGCCCGGAGAGTGCTCACCGTAGCCATTGGAGGCAAAGCCGGCGGAGAGATCAAAACCGGCCTGGCCACTGGCAATCACATAGAGTACGGCAGCGGCGGCAATTGCCCCCAGCACCTGCGCCACTATGTAAGAGAACACGCCGGAAGCTGGAAAACGACCGCCAGCCCACAGACCGATGGTGACTGCCGGGTTGAGATGGCAACCGGAGATATGGCCGATGGCATATGCCATGGTCAGCACGGTCAGGCCGAATGCCAGCGATACGCCCAAGAGGCCGATCCCCACATGGGGGAAGGCTGCAGCCAGCACGGCACTGCCACAACCTCCCAATACCAGCCAGAAGGTTCCCAAAAACTCTGCTGCTACAGGTTTCACACTATGTCTCCCGATAAGATGAGATAAAAAGGCCCACAAAGGGGCCATGCGTTAACACGCGCAGCATTATGGGAGGAGCAATGGCCGATGCGAACCCGGTTACCAGCCGTCACAAAACGTGATTCAGGTCACAATTAGTTGATTAATAGAGGTATTTATCAGTAGTAAGCCACACAGAGGCTGTTGCCAACAAGGAGCCTCATGCGACAACTTGTGACTCCAAAGACCTGTTCTGTCTATTTGTTGATCAACAATTCAGGGCCACACCAGCGGATCACTTGATCGGCGAAAATCGGCTGACCACCTGACCCTGATGCTCAATCCACTCCATGAACATGGCGACGGGGCGGGCATAGACGGTGCCATCCTGCTCCGACTGATAGATCACCAGCTGCTCGCCTGTCTCGGTATGGCTGGCCAGGGTCAGCACCTGATAGTAACCCCCCTTGAAGTGTCGATAGCGGCCGGGTGTGGGTGCATGCATGGGATACCTCTGCAGATGGAACAGGACGGGAAAGGAGAAATATGCGCTGGCCAGTGCCAGTTGTATCAGCTTTTTCTCGTCGGAAATGACGATGAAGAGGCTTTTTTACACAAGCCAATCGTGCCAGAGAGCGTGAAGATTTCAACACAGTAGAGTAGCTTTGTTAATCACTCCCCCATCTTTCACTGGTGAACCTTGCCAAGCACAAACGATCGTGCTGAATTTAACCTTTTAATAACTCTGTTTTTGGGCTAAAAATCAGGAATTTCTACTAAAAAGAAGATTGTTCTAGCATTCAATTCTGTGAAGAATAGGGGAAAAGATATTTGATACTAAAAACCGCCTTTTTCGCCAATGCGTCCCTGTGGGGAAGGAATCACTGTCACCATGTTCACTATCGACAAGTCGCACAAGCTCGACGATGTCTGCTATGACATCCGCGGCCCGGTGCATAAAGAAGCTCGCCGTCTCGAAGACGAAGGCCACCGCATTCTCAAGCTCAACATCGGCAACCCGGCCCCGTTCGGCTTTGATGCGCCGGAAGAGATCATCAAGGATGTGATCCTCAACATGCCCCAGAGCCAGGGCTACTGCGACTCCAAGGGGCTCTTCTCCGCCCGCAAGGCGGTGATGCAGTACTACCAGCAAAAAGGGATGCGCAAGGTCGACATCGACGACATCTACATCGGCAATGGCGCCAGCGAGCTTATCGTGATGGCGATGCAGGCGCTGCTCAACAACGGCGACGAGATGCTGGTGCCCTCCCCCGACTACCCGCTCTGGACCGCCGCCGTCACTCTCTCCGGTGGCCATGCGGTGCACTATCGCTGCGACGAAGGGGCTGACTGGTACCCTGATCTCGACGACATCCGCGCCCGCATTACCCCGCGCACCCGCGGCCTGGTGCTGATCAACCCCAACAACCCGACCGGCGCCGTTTACGGCAGCGAGTTCCTGCTCGAGGTGATCGAGATCGCCCGCCAGCACAACCTCATCATCTTCGCCGACGAGATCTACGACAAGATCCTCTACGACGATATCTCCCACACCAGCGTCTGCACCCTGTGTGACGATGTGATGGTGGTGACCTTCAACGGCCTCTCCAAGGCTTACCGTGCCTGCGGCTTCCGTCAGGGCTGGATGGTCATCACCGGCCCCAAAGGCCGTGCCCGCGGTTACATTGAAGGGCTGGAGATGCTGGCCTCCATGCGGCTGTGTGCCAACGTGCCGATGCAGCACGCCATCCAGACTGCGCTCGGCGGTTACCAGAGCATCAACGAGCTGATCCTGCCGGGCGGCCGCCTGCGCAAGCAGCGGGACAAAGCGTGGGAGCTTTTGAACGAGATCCCGGGGGTCTCCTGCGTCAAACCCAAGGGGGCGCTCTACATGTTCCCACGCCTTGACCCCAAGGTGTACGACATCCGCGACGACCAGAAGATGGTGTTCGACCTGTTGCAGCAAGAAAAATTGCTGCTGGTGCAAGGCACCGGCTTCAACTGGCCGGCGCCGGATCACTTCCGACTGGTGTTCCTGCCCCGGGAAGAGGAGCTGGAGGATGCCATCGGCCGCCTCGCCCGCTTCCTCAAGGGCTACAAGCAGTAAGCAAGGCTCATGAAAAAGGCTCCCGCGGGAGCCTTTTTGTTATCTGTCGTTTTCTATCCGCACCATCAGCCGTGTAGCAGGGCACCGGCCACCAGTACCGCCATGGTGATAAGAGCCACCCCGATGATAAAGGGCAGCACCCAACGCACGAAGCGATCGTAGGGGATCTTGGCCAGCGCCAGACCAGCCACCAGATGGGCAGCAGTGGGGGCAAACAGGTTGATCCAGCCGGAGGCGGACTGATAGGCCGTGATCACCAGATCCCGCGAGATGCCGGAGAAGTCAGCCAGCGGCCCCATCAGCGGCATGGAGACAGTCGCCAGCCCCGAGGTGGAGGGGATGAAGAAGCTCAGGATGATGTGCACCAGATAGGCCATCAGGATAAATACCGACGAGGAGAGCCCGCTCACCAGCCCCTCGGCCCAGTGCAAGATGGTGTCGATGATGACCCCATGTTCCATCACCACATAGATGCCGCGTGCCACCGCTACCACCAGCGCCACCCCGATGAGGTCTCGCGCCCCGTTGAGGAAGGTCGCCACATAGTTGGACTCCGGCATCCGGTTGATCAGCGCGATCAGGATGGAGGCGCTGAAGAACAGGGTGGAGAGCTCGTCGAACCACCAGCCTAGGGTAGGCAGCAGATCGATGCCCAGATCTGACCAGGGCACCACCGCATAGATCATCAGCAGGAAGGTGCCGAAGAATACCAGCATGGTAAGCTTCTGCTTGCCGGTGAAGGCGAGGTTGCAGCTCTTCATCTGGGAGAACTCGTCGTCATAGACAATGTCGGCCAGCACAGAGCGGGACTTATCCTGCTGCACCTGCTTGGCGTAACGCATCACGAACCAGGAGGCGAAGATCACCAGCAACAACCACTGGATGACCCGCAGGCCAATCCCCTCACCGATGGGAATGCCGGCAAAACCGGAGGCGATGCCGGTAGCAAACGGGTTGACGGTGGAGGCTAGCACCCCGACCCCGGAGCCAAGCAGGATAATCCCCGCCGCCACCATGCGATCAAAGCCCGCCGCCATCATCACCGGCACGATGAGTGCCCAGAAGGCAACCGTCTCCTCCGCCATGCCAAAGGTGGATCCGCCGAGGGCAAAGAGAGCGATCAGCACCGGGATCAGCAGCCGTTCGCGCCCGGCAAAGCCGCGCACAATGGCTCCGACACCGGCATCCAGCGCCCCGCTCTGCATGGTCACCGCGAGAAAACCACCGATGATGAGCACGAACAGTGCCACGTCGGCCGCCTTGTGAAAGCCCTGAATGGGGGCCTTGAGCACATCGAATACCCCCTGCGGATGAGAGGGCAGCTCGGTGTAGCTGCCGGGCACCGGCAACAGTCGCTCATCACCGCTGTAGTCAGCCACGGCCGCGGCCGCCACCGGCTGCTGGGTCTTGGCCGTCACATAGTTGTATTTGCCCGCCGGCAGCACCCAGGTGAGGGCCGCCATCAGGGCGATGATGATGAAAAGCAGGGTATAGACAGTGGGGAGTTGGCGCTTTTTGGGCGCTTCATTTGGAGTGGTCATAGCTTCCGTACCTCGGCAATGCCGTCATGTGATCCGATCACCGCCAGACTAGCGGGTTTGATATGGGAAAAAGGTGATCGCTGATAATAAAATTCCGTAACTTAGCGGTATTTTTGCCAAAAAAACAGGGCCCCGCGGGGCCCCGTTTTCACTTGAGTCAGACTCAGAGCTCGACCACGTCGAATTTCACGTCCGGATTCACATCCGCATCGTAATCGACCTCGTCCAGACCGAAACCGAACAAGCGCAGGAACTCCTGCTTGTAGCCGGTGTAATCGGTCAGGTCGGAGAGGTTCTCGCTGGTGATGGATGGCCACAGGTCGCGGCAGGTCTGCTGCACGTCTTCACGCAGTTCCCAGTCATCCATGCGGATGCGGGCCTGATCGTCCAGCGCCATGTCGGATGCGTAGAGACGGGTGCGCATCATGCGATCCACCTGCTCCATGCACCCCTCGTGAATACCCTTTTCCTTCATGATCTTGAAGGCCATGGAGATATAGAGCGGCATCACCGGAATGGCGGAAGAGGCTTGAGTCACCACGGATTTCAGCACGGCCACGTGAGCGGTGCCGCCCTTGGCAGCCAGATCGCCTCGGATGGCGGCAGCGGCGCGGTCCAGATCTTCCTTGGCGCGACCCAGAGTGCCATGCCAGTAGATTGGCCAGGTCAGATCGGTACCGATGTAGGAGTAAGCCACGGACTTGGCGCCGTCAGCCAGCACGCCGGCATCGCGCAGGGCTGCCATCCACAACTCCCAATCCTGACCGCCCATGACGGTGATGGTGTTCTGGATCTCTTCCTCATTCGCCGGCTCAACGGTGGCGGTGATGATCTGATCCTTGTTGGTATCAATGGCGGTAGTGGTGTAGACCTCGCCGATCGGTTTCAGAGCGGAGCGCACCACTTCGCCGGTTTCCGGCATCTTGCGCACCGGAGAGGCCAGGGAGTAGACCACCAGATCAATCTGACCCAGATCCTGCTTGATGAGCTCGATCACCTTGGCGCGGCACTCGTTGGAGAAGGCATCGCCATTGACGCTTTTGGCGTAGAGGCCTGCCTCTTTGGCAGCCTTGTCGAAGGCGGCGGAGTTGTACCAGCCAGCGGTACCGGTCTTGGACTCGGTGCCCGCTTTTTCAAAGAAGACGCCGAGGGTGGCGGCGCCGGAGCCAAAGGCGGCAGCAATGCGGGAGGCCAGACCATAACCGGTGGAAGCGCCGATCACCAGCACCTTCTTGGGACCATTCTCGATGGTGCCCTTGGCTTTGGTATAAGCAATCTGGCGACGAACATTGGCTTCACAGCCAACCGGGTGAGTGGTGGTGCAGATAAAGCCGCGAACCTTGGGTTTGATAATCATATGGGGTCTCGGATCCGTTTAATGGATGAAATCGGGGCATAAGATACCTCATCTTGCCGCGATAAGGTGCTCTGATGTGTTGAACGGTGACAAAAATCCACAAGCCCACGACAGAAATGAAAGAGAAATAGCCTCCCAGAGCTTTGGTTGCCCCACGGCACATTCGGGCACTTGCCAGAAGCCGATTGCCCGCCCATGACTGGCATATACTTGGACAACATCGTGGCGCTGGATGATTGGCCCAACAGGGCGGAGGTAACATGACCAGATGTTGGCAAAGATGCTTGTTGTGGGCGGCTGTGGCACTGTTTGCAGCCAGTGAGGTATCAGCCAAACCGACGGTCGGCATGGTACTGAAATCGGTCCGCAACGAATTTTTCATCGAGATGGCGAAAGGGGCAGAGACCTACGCAACGGCCCACCCCGACGCCCTGACACTACAGCTAGAAGGCATCCAGCAGGAGGTGGATGTCACAGGTCAGGAGGCGATCATCCGCAAAATGATCGGCCAAAAAGTGGATGCCCTGGTGGTGGTACCGACCGATTCGGTCGCCATGCTGCCCGTTCTGATGGAGGCAATTCGTGCCGGCATTCTGGTCATCAACATGGACAACAAGCTCGATGACAGGGCACTGGTGCTGGAAGGGGTCAATGTCCCCTTCGTCGGCCCCAGCAACTTTGCCGGTGCGCGCAGTGTCGGCGAATATGTCGCCAAAAAACTCCCTGCGGGCAGTAAAGTCGGGCTGATAGAGGGCCCCCCCGGTGCCATCAACAGCCGGGCTCGTAGTGACGGATTCCGGGCTGCCCTGCGCGCTGCTGACATGGTTGTCGCCGGCGTGCGCAGCGGCTATTGGGACACAGCTCAGGGCAAGAGCGCCACTATCGATCTCCTCAAGGCAACCCCGGACGTCAAGGCGCTGCTCTGCGGTAACGACAATATGGCTATCGGTGCGGCTCAAGCTCTGACCGAGCTGGGGCTAAAGGGCAAGGTGCTGATCGGTGGCTATGACAATATTCCGGGGATCCACCCCTATCTCAGCGATGGCTCTGTGGTGGCAACCGCAGACCAGTATCCGGGCAAGCAGGCACAATATGCGCTCGACCTCGCCCTGAAAGCGCTGGCGCAGAAGATAACGCAAGCCGATCTGCCCGGCATAGTGCAAACCCCTGTGGAGCTGGTCACACATCCTTAGGAGGCTAGATGAAGGGGTGGTGGGTATTGCTGCTATTGTGGTGCCAACTTGCATCGGCCGGGCCAGTGCTAAACATCTATGCCGATGCCTACCCCCCTTTCATTCAGGTTACCGGAGAACAGCTGAGCGGCCCTTATGTCGATGTCTTTGCCCGCTTGGCCAAGCAGCAAGGGATAGAGATTAATTTGCAAGCCAAGCCCATGCGGCGCCTGCTCAAGATAGTGGCTACCGAGCCAAACAGCTGCGGACTTGGTGTGCACTTCTCGGCCGAGAATGCCGAAACCCTGCGCTACGTTGCGCGCATCGCCCCCATCACCCTCGCAGTCTACGCCCGGCAAGAAACTATTCCGCCCCTGAGCAACATAGAGGCGCTGCGCAACTACCGGATTGGTGCCATCGATGTGGCAGAGCTGAGGGAGCTGCTTGATAACGCAGCGATCCGCTACGAGCTGCTGCCCAAGGCCAGTCTTGGGATCGCCATGCTGCAAGCCGGGCGCTTCGACCTGCTGATTAGCGACGAGCTCCCCGAGCTGATCACCGCCCCCAGACATAAAAACAGGCTCCAGCGAGTGATGATCCTTGCCCGGGTGGAAAGGTGGCTAGCCTGCCATCCACAACTCCCGCCCGATACAGTGAAACGCCTGCGTGCATCGCTCTCCCTTGGAGTCTTTGGCGATACCATGGCCGATATCTGGCAAGGGTATGGTTTGAGCTCGGTATATGAGGGGGTCAGACGGGAGTGGATTGTTATTCCCTGACCACATCCCTATTCAACCTTCTCTCGCGGCCAACTTCAGCAACGTCGGTACAGGTTTCCTCGCCTGTTTTCGCTCTCTCCTACCTTTCACCTTGAGCGATCAATGGTGCCCCCGCTTGAGGCAGTCAGCAGGCTATCCGGGTGATCTTGCCCGCTTGCAGCTTGTAGAAGGCATCCTGCGGCAACTCCTGAGTCCAGATCGCCGCCTCATCGAGGTCGGCATAGACGCCACGCAGCATGGCGCCGAGCAGACCGTGGGAAATGACGATGGCGCGCTCGGCGACCTTCGGATCCAGCAGCCACTGCTGGGCGCGGCGCTGAATGCTGAGGACGCTCTCGGCCCCCGGCGCCTGCAGATACCAATCACCCCTGCCGGTATCGAGTTCAGGGTGAGCCTGGCAGAGCTCGGGGATCCGGCACCCTTCCCACTCCCCCATGCCAAACTCCATCAGCCGCTCATCCCAGATGATGCGATCGGCGGGAAAACCCAACTGCTCGCACACCAGCAGGGCGGTCTGACGGGCGCGCCCGAGCGGGCTGGCATAGACACTCCAGCGTGCCGGATCGGCCAGCTCGTCTCGTAGCCGCCGCCCCATGGCAATAGCTTGCGCTTGACCCTTCTCGGTCAGATCGGAGTTGCAGCGACCCTGCAGGCGCTGTTCGGCATTGAAAAGGGTCTGGCCATGGCGCAGCAGATAGATGATTCGTGACATGTGATTTCCAGCTGATTCAACGAGATGGGAACAAGGTGACAACCAGAGTGGGGCGGTAACGGCTTTCATTGCCCATGCAGGGTAACGCACAGCCAGCGTTACGGCCTGTGACTCTGGCTGTTGTCGCTTGTGCAGAGTATGGGGAGGCAGGTGTCATGCACCTACCCCTTCTTGATCTCCCGCAGGTAGCGGTAGATGGAGTGGACCGAGATGCCGAGCTGGCGCGCGGCGATCTGGGCACTGTCTTTAAGCTCGAAGATCCCCATGTCGTGCAGCTGATTGACGATAACCCGGGTCTTCTGGGAGGGCGGTACGGCCTCATTGCCACGCACCTCGGCACTGACGGTATCTATAGTGCTGTTGAGCGCTTCGTCGATGTTGCGGGCAAACACCTCGGGGGTAGCGTGGTTCTCGCTGGCATGCATGCACTCGGGCATCATGGCACGCAACACGGATTGCAGCGGGGCATCCATATCGGTGTTGATGCAGAGCAGTCCGATCGCCTTGTGCTCCCCGTTGCGGATGACAGTGGTGAGCGAACGCAGGGTCTTGCCGGTCGCACACTTGGTCATGTAGGGGCTGGAGATATCCTGCCCGCTCTTGAGCTTGATCATCGCCAGGTTGGTGATGGGGGCGCCGACGCTGCGGCCGGTGATATGACCGTTGGCAATCTTGATGATCGAGGGATTGCGCACATCCAGACTGTGGAGCAGTACCTCGGTGTGCTGACCATACATGGCGGCGATGCCATCCACGATGATCTCCATCGATTTGAGGATCTGGAAATCGTTCTGACTCAACTCTTGCAGCTTCACATTCGGACCTTCTTGCAAGGGCTGCTGCCGGGCGATGAACGCAGGGCAGCAGCCGACAGGGACACTCAGGCGGACATGATATCAATAATGGTGCTGTCTGTGGCAGACATGCCGTCCTTCACCATCTGACCCACGTTGCGAATGGTCTGATCCACGTTGTCTGAAACGATCCCCTGCCCCGACACCGAGTGGCTGTTAAGCGCCATCAGGAAGCCACGTACCGCCGCACCGGAGGAGGTGCTCACCTTCATGGCGCAGGAGGCTTTGGCTCCGTCACACACCATACCGGCACTGTCGCTCAGCACGTTCTGGATGGCGAAGCAGGATTGCTCGAAGCTGCCGCCCGCCAGATAGACCATGGCCATGGCGGCTGCCGCGCTGGTCACGGTATTGCCGCAGAAGGCCGACAGCGGCGGATAGTGGGACTTGATATAGATGGCGCCCAGATGGCTCATGATGAGGGCGCGAGCCAGCTGCTCTTCACTGGCACCATAGCGCTCGGCAATCACCATCACCGGGATGGTGGCCGCGATCCCCTGATTGCCGCTGCCGAAGTTGCTCATGGCTGGCAAGGTGGCGCCCCCCATACGGGCATCGGAGGCAGCCGCCGTCATCATCACGATGCGGTTCATCACATCCTCGCCGATAAGACCGGCATCGATGTTCTGCTGCATGGTACGACCGATCTCGAGACCATAGGGGTTGTTCATCCCCTCGGCGGAGAGCTTGCCATTCAGTTCGGAGGCCTTGAGGATGAACCTGATCTGCTCGAACTCCACCTGGGTGGCGAACTCATAGATGGCGGCGATGCTGATATCCACACCATCGCAGATTGCGCCGGTGGCACCGCTCTGGTTCTGATCGGCGGTGAAGGTCACCTCGCCATCGCGACGCTGCTCGACGATGCGGGTATGGCCACCGCACAGGGTCACTTCGGCGCTGTGCTCTTCACCTTTTTCATCAGAGCCATGAATAGTCACGCGGCAGAAGATAAACTCGGGGGCAGAAGTGCGGCTGACCAGCACGCCACCGGCATCGATCAGGGCCTGGGCACGTGCCACCTGATCTGCGGTGATGGCGGCCAGCACCTCCAGCCCACCATCGGCATTGCCACCGAGGGCGCCGGCCGCGGCTGCGATCGCCAGACCAATCTTGCCGGTACCCGGCACATAGACACCCATCGAGTTCTTGTAGAGATTATCCGACACCGCCACCTCGATACGACGCGGTGCGCAGCCCAGTTGCCGGGCGGCAACTGCGGCGGCATAAGCGGCAGCGATAGGCTCGGTACAGCCCAGCGCCGGTTTGACAACCTGTTGAATAATCTGCAGATACTGCTGCCACGCTTGTTTCATTGATTGAACCTTTCTCTATCCGTTACCGAGCGATATGGGCGATCGCTTCCACTTCAACCTTGACGCCCATCGGCAGATCCTTCACCGCGAAGCAGCTGCGCGCCGGACAATCTTTCTGGAAATAGGCTTTGTAAACCTCGTTAAACGCGGCAAAATCGCTGATCTCGGCGAGATAGCAGGTAGTCTTGAGGACTGTCGCCAGCGAGCCGCCGCCCGCCTCCAGCACCGCTTTCAGGTTTTCGAGTGCCTGACGACTCTGTGCCTCAATACCGCCGGCAACCACGCCGCCCTGCTGTTTGCACACCGGCAGCTGGCCGGAGGTAAAGATGAGGTCGCCATAGGCAGTGCCATGGCTGTAAGGTCCGATAGCGTCGGGAGCCGAGGCCGCAGTGATGATTTTTTTCATATTACCCACTCCGTAATTGCAATTATTTTTGCATTTATAGCTCTACTTTCGCTCAACATTATTTGCTTTTTTGTTTATCCATTCAACAAAAAGATAGAAAAATGGCCTAAAAAGGCATCTTTAGGTCTCATAGTAAACCGTGATCACCCTCCTGATTTGAATAAAAGAGAGCGCGGACGCATTGTTTGCAACGCATTCATTCAACTATATTTGCGCCCGCTCTTACCCTTACAACAACAAGAAGGTTCTAATGGACGCGCATAGCACCACACTCAACGGCCCCATGATGGGCACCCTGGAATGGAAAGAGGCGGTTCGCTTCGACAGCACCGACTGGGGCTGGATCATCATGAGCATCGGCATGGCCATCGGCGCGGGGATCGTCTTCCTGCCGGTACAGGTGGGGCTGATGGGGTTGTGGGTCTTTCTGCTCTCGGCAGTAATAGGCTATCCGGCCATGTATATGTTCCAGCGCCTCTTTATCAATACCCTGGCCACCTCGCCCGAATGCAAGGATTACCCCAGCGTCATCACCGGCTACCTTGGCAAGAACTGGGGTATGCTGCTCGGCGCCCTCTACTTCGTGATGCTGGTGATCTGGGTCTTCGTCTACTCCACCGCCATCACCAACGACAGCGCCTCCTTCCTGCAGAGCTTCGGCGTCACCGACGGCCTGCTCTCGGAAAATCCCCTCTACGGT
Source organism: Aeromonas sp. FDAARGOS 1410 (assembly GCF_019048745.1). Taxonomy (NCBI): domain Bacteria; kingdom Pseudomonadati; phylum Pseudomonadota; class Gammaproteobacteria; order Aeromonadales; family Aeromonadaceae; genus Aeromonas; species Aeromonas sp. FDAARGOS 1410. The sequence continues at coordinate 3,524,762 of NZ_CP077401.1, forward strand.
CTGGTGCTGATTTGCGGTCTGGTGGCGCTGGCCTCGCGCGGCGAAAACCTGCTGTTCAAGATCTCCACCTTTATGGTGCTGACCAAGATCAGCGTGGTGGCCGTGCTCGGCCTGATGATGGTGGACAAGTGGGATGCGGCCAACATCACCGCCATACCTGCCGCCGGTGACTGGATGAAGGATGCCATCATCATGCTCCCCTTCACTCTCACCTCCATTCTCTTTATCCAGAGCCTGAGCCCAATGGTGATCTCCTACCGCTCGCGGGAGAAATCGCTGGAAGTTGCCCGCTTCAAGGCGATGCGCGCCATGAATATCGCCTTCGGCATCCTGTTTGTGGTGGTGTTCTTCTACGCCGTCTCCTTCACCCTGGCCATGGGTCACGATCAGGCGGTCAAAGCCTCCGAGGAGAACATCTCTGCACTGGCGATGGTGGCACAGGGGATGCCCGGCCAGACCCTCAAGCTGCTCAGCCTCACCCTCAACATCTTTGCGGTAATGACCGCCTACTTCGGCGTCTATCTGGGCTTTCGTGAAGCCTGTCAGGGGCTGGCAATGAACCTGCTGCGCCGGGTGTTGCCGGACAACCGCATCAACAAGGGGTTGGTGGGCAAAGGGATCATGGTGTTCACCGTCATGCTCTCCTGGGGGGCAATCGTGCTCAACGCCCCGGTGCTGAGCTTCACCTCCATCTGCAGCCCCATCTTCGGTATGGTGGGTTGCCTCATCCCGGCCTATCTGGTTTATCAGGTACCAGCGCTGCACAAGTACAAGGGCACTTCCCTCTACATCATCATCGTCACCGGCCTGCTGCTCTGTGTCTCGCCCTTCCTAGCGTTCAACTGATTAGCCAGATAACCAGACAGCCAACAGACGGGTCACCTTCGGGTGGCCCGTTTTCATTGCTATTGCGCTGGTAACAGAACAAAAAGCCAAGGGGATCACAACTTCCCCCTCTCCCTGACCGAAGTGCAGCTGCGAGGAGTAATATTCAGCCATAACCGCATGCACCCGTCTTTTCGGGTATCGAGGCCTCATATGAAATGGATTTTCAACCCGGCTATCAGGCTGGGCAACCAGCTCTCCTTCAAATACAAATTTCTGCTCTGGTCCTGTCTGATGCTGCTGCCGCTTGCCTACAGCATGGCCAATCTGCTGGGACGGCTGCAGGATGACAACGAACAGGCCCGCAAGGAGCTTGCCGGTGTCATCAATCTAGCCCCGGTGCCCGCCATCGAGCAGGCACTGCTGACCCACCGCAATCTGGTCACCCAGCACGCCTATGAGCAGAACCCGGTGGGAGAGGATAAGGTCAAAGGCGCCGCTCAAGCGGTGGAAGATAGTCTGCGCGCCTTTGCCGATACTCGTCAGGAAAATCCCGCTTTCGACGCCCTCAAACAGGGGTGGACTGCCCTGCAGAGCGAAGGGGGCAAGCTGGAGGTTGATCAGAGCAATCTTCGCCACGACAAGCTACTGACCGAAGTGCGCCACCTCTACAAGAACATCACCGCCGCCAGCAGCCTGATCCAGGATCCGGCACTCGGCACCTATTACATGGTGATCCTCACCAGCGAACGGCTGCCGCAACTGCGCGACCTGCTGGCTCAGGTGCGGGATCGCGCCGCCACCATCGCCGACTTCGGCCTGTTTCAGGCGGAAGGCTACAGCGGCCTGCGCTTTCGCCTTGACCTCATCAACGCCACCCTGCAGGAGCTGGAAGCCGACCTGACCCTGCTCTACCAGATTGAACCCGCCTATCGCGCCGAGCTGGGTCAGCAGACCGACGCCCTGCTGCAACAGGTGCGTCAGGGGGTCGATACCATGGAAAACAAGATGATGAAGGATCAGCTGGTACAGCTCTCAACCAAGGAGGTGCTGGCGCTGGGAGATGGGCTCGACAACACCATCACCAAGCTGGCAGGCCAGGTGCGCCAGCGGCTGGAAGCAGACCTGCATCAGCGCATGGCAGCCAACCAGCGCCACTTCTGGTGGGTCACGGCGCCACTGACCGCCATCCTGCTGCTCTATATCTACCTGATGATCGGCGCCTATCTCTCCCTGCGAGACACGGTGGGCCGGGTACGGGAGATCGCAGCCCGGGTCAACGCCCAGGATCTCAGCCAGCATATCGAGATTGTCGGTCAGGATGAGCTGGCCGCCATCAGCCGGGATTACAACGTCACCCTGGAGACCCTGCGCACCCTGATGCGGCGGGTACGGGAAAACGGCGTCACCGTGGTGGAGAGCGCCACCGAGATCGAGGATCGCACCTGCCGCTCGCAGGAGGTGATCGCCGCCCAGCAAGGGGAGACCCATCAGGTAGCCACCGCCATCAAGGAGCTGGCTGCGACTTCACAAGACATGGCAGGCAACGCCCTGCAGGCTGCCCGCATGACTCAGGAAGCCCAGCAGGTGGTGGGTCAGGGCGAGGCCGTGGTCGATCGCACCATCAAGGCGATCGACCATATCAACCGCGAAGTACTGCGCACCGCCGAGAGCATTGGTCAACTGGAGCAGCAGTGCAGCCAGATTGGTGGTGTCATCAGCGTGATACGCGGTATCGCCGAGCAGACCAACCTGCTGGCACTCAACGCCGCCATCGAGGCCGCCCGGGCGGGTGAACAGGGGCGCGGCTTCGCCGTGGTGGCCGATGAAGTGCGCTCGCTGGCCAGTCGCACCCAGGGGGCCACCGTCGAGATCCAGCAGATGATTGAACAGCTGCAATCCGGCGCCCGCGCCTCGGTCAATGCCATGTCTGCCGCCAGCCGCGAAGCGCAGGAAGGGGTCGGTCTCGCCCAGGAAGCCCAGCACGCTTTCGGCGCCATCACCGAGAAGGTGGATCGGATGGTCGATACCAATGCCATCATCGCCAGCGCCATCGAGCAGCAGGGCGCAGTGGTCAACGAGATCGAGCGCAATGTGGTGCGCATCTCCGATGGCAGTGACGAGGCGCTGCAGGTCGCCAACGAGGCGCGCGATGCCGCTCGCCAGATCCACCAGCTTACCGAGCAGCTGCGCAGCATGGTACAGAGCTTCATCCTCTAAACCAGCCTGATCCGGGTCAGCCATCAGTTAAAACCAGCCTCGTCGGGCTGGTTTTTTAATGCTCTGCTTCTGCCCCGCTAACCCCGAGCGGTATGATGCAAAAACCGCCATCGCTGTTGCGTGCAAGAGTGCCGCCAGAGTAAGCTCGGATGCAATAAAAAGAGTCGAACGCTACCTCTTTCCTGCACAAGTACAAGATACCGGCAAGAAAGTGGAAAAGCAGTTCAACCCGCGGAAGGTCACATCACGACAAACCCGTTCAGGCGAGGTATCGCAGATGGCGAAGTACCAGTTTTTCACCATGCCGGACTCCAACCGGCAGCACTACACCTTTATCGACATGGCCTCCCCCACCTTTCTGCCAGAAAAAGAGGCGCTACTGGCGCAGGGATTTGAAGTCGAGGAGGATTTTATCGATGCCCGGAGTCCGCAAGAAGCGGTGGAGAAGTACCGCTCCAACTTTATCTACGTGGCCGATGAGATAGGCAAGTCGGACGCTGGTTACGCCGCGGCCATCGCCGTGCAGGCGCTCGGCAAGGCACTGCAGGGGCAGAAGCGGAGCAATTGAGCTGATAAATGAAGTGCGGCTATCGGCAAGCTGCCGATGGCCGCAGGCAATGCTGGCAATGTAGTTCAGCAGCGGGCCAGCTGGCGGAGCATCTCGATCAGCTCCTCTTCGCTGCTCGGCTCATAAGCAAGCTGCAGACAGGGGGCCGCGCCCCCCATCAACATGTAGACATTGGTGCTGCAGTGGTCGTAGTGATACCACTTACCATTGATGCAGACGTCGGTATAGCACCTCGGATCCCTTTCCAGTTCCATATTCACATCCTTTTGTTACATCTCCACAACATCACTTCTGACCGTAAAGTAACCGCCGAGGATCACACTTGATGCAGATCAAGAGAAGCGGCTGACAACCGCAGATATCTGACGGATCTGTGGCCTGCACGGCCCGGAGTGGCCCATTGCTATCCGAATGAAGATGGGGAAAGCCCCGCGACAGCATTGCGGGCGTTCCACAACAAAAACGGCGCCCGCAGGCGCCGTTTTTTCATCTCCCCGCCAAAGCGAGGGGCAAGCCAAAAGGCTTATTCGTCTTCCAGATAGGCGTAGCCTTGCAGACCCAGCTCCAGCTCGTCGAGCAGGGCTTTACGGGTTGCGTCGTCCAGCGCCGGGTGGGAGGCGATCCGCTGATAGTTCTCGCGAATGACGGACGGGTCGATGTTGACGTAACGCAGCAGCTGGTCGACGGTATCGCCGCGCACCACGTTGCGAATGTCCATCTTGCCCTCTTCGTCCAGCCACACTTCCGCGCAGTGGGTGTCACCGAACAGGTTGTGCAGGTCGCCCAGGATCTCCTGATAGGCACCCACCAGGAAGAAGCCGACGTGGCACTCTTCGTTCTCGCCGTAAACCGGCATCGGCAGGGTGCTCTCGACCCCCAGACCGTCGACGTAGTGCTCGACCTGACCGTCGGAGTCACAGGTGATATCCATCAGGATGCCGCGACGGCTGAGCGGACGCTCGAGACCGGCCAGCGGCATCACCGGGAATACCTGACCGATACCCCAGGCATCCGGCAGGGACTGGAACAGGGAGAAGTTGGCAAAGCACTTGTCAGCCAGCTTTTCACTCAGTTCGTCAGCCAGCGCACGGTGGTTGCGGTTGACCGGATTGAGCAGCTCTTTGAGCGCCAGACAGGTGTTCTGGTGCAGCATCTCGGCCCAGGCACGCTGTTCGAGGTTGAGCAGACCCATGGTGTACTGGGTGTTGACGTCAGCCAGATCGGCTACCGAGTCGTGGAAGATCTCCAGCAGGGAGGGATCTTCACCGCTCAGATCCTGCCACCCTTTCCACATGTTCTGCAGAATGGTCGGCGCATCTTCGCCCGGCGCGCTGATGTCGTTCATCTCCACCCCTTCGGCACCAATGATGTTGGTGACCAGTACGGCGTGGTGAGCGGTCAGGGCTCGGCCGGATTCGCTGATGATGGTCGGGTGCGGCAAGTCGAACTCGCGGCAGACATCGCCGATACCCCAGACCACGTTGTTGGCGTACTCGGAGAGGCTGTAGTTGGCGGAGCAGTGGCTCTGGGAACGGGTTCCCTCGTAGTCCACGCCCAGGCCGCCACCGACGTCAACGACTTCGATGTTGGCACCGAGACGACGCAGTTCAGCGTAGAAACGGCCGCACTCGCGGATACCGCCCTGAATGTCGCGGATGTTGGCGATCTGGGAGCCCAGATGGAAGTGCAGCAGTTGCAGGCAATCCAGCTTGCCGACACTGCGCAGACGCTCGATCAGCGCCAGGATCTGGGAGGCTGACAGACCGAATTTGGACATGGAGCCGCCGCTCGACTCCCACATGCCGGAGCCGGTGGAGGCGAGCTTGGCGCGCACGCCAATATTGGGCTTGATGTTGAGACGAGCTGACTCGTCCAGCACCATCTCCAGCTCGGAGGGCTTCTCTACCACGATGTAGACCTTGTGGCCCATCAGGTTGCCGAGCAGAGCGTGGCGGATATATTCGCGGTCTTTGTAACCGTTGCAGACGATCACCGAGCCTTGCTCATGGTGATGGGAAAGCACGGCCAGCAGTTCCGGTTTGGAACCAGCTTCCAGGCCAAGCCGGGGCTTGTCGCTGTAGGACTGGCTGATGGTCTCGATGACTCGACGCTGTTGGTTTACCTTGATCGGGTAAACGCAGAGGTAGTCCCCTTCATAGCCTGACTTTTCGATGGCCTGACCGAAGGCATTGAACAGCGCATCGACCCGGCTCTTGAGGATGTCGGGGAAGCGCAGCAGCACGGGGGTGGTCAGCCCGGACTGGCGCAACTGTTCGATGGCGTCAGAAAGCACGATCTGTGCGTCAGGGCGTGACTTGTCGGGAGCAACGGTCACATGACCGGCGTCATTGATATTGAAAAAACCCGCACCCCAGTAGGGAACGTTGTAGACCTTCAAGGAGTCCTTGCTGGACCAGTTAGTCATGGGCTATGCCTCGCAAATGAGCGACGGGAAGTCGCCTTCGTTACCCTCAATCACATCCAGACCATCTTGTGCAAAGCAGTGTTGCGCTTTGCACATCGCGGCAAGCCAGAGGCTGCCTGGTGGATCTTGGGAAGTAACGAGTCTTGATGTGGGGCTGGTGGCTTTACATCAAGCTCAACGGTATGCGGTGCTACTTTACGTTGCGCCGCGGTACTTTGATGACAAACGACATCAGCCACGTCGTCCGTTCATCATTCGGCAGCCATCACGACAGCAGGAGAGGGTTCCAAGGAAGAGAAGCGAAGGCGCCAGCACGCATGCGTGTTGATAGACGACAACAACCACAGCCCAGCTCATATCCAGTGACCGCCCATGACAAGGGAAGATGATGAGCCGTTGGCCCACTCGGTCAAAAGAAAGATGAGTGTCTGTTGTTCTCCCTGATACCGGAGCCTAACCGGTATTAAAGAAACCATTCCCCAGCAGTGTCTGTCGTTTCTGCGTGCCTCGCCCTATAGGCGTATGATCCTTCCGGTTTCTGGCGGCTCTGCCTGCTTCAGGGTTACCTTCGGATCGGCGCGGAGTGTACACACTTACCGCGGGCGGTGACAATAAAAAATAGTGCTCAAAATCCTCTTTTAATAAGCCACTCAAATCTTGCTGGCGGGCAGGCGGGGGCTGGGATAGCGCATGATCGCCCCACCCCGTTATGCGCGATGAAAAGAGTCGCTTTTCCCCCTCCAAAGAGGCAGCCCTTGTGATGCGAGACTTGCAGGCCAAACACCCCGTTGCCGACCATGATTAAAAATCCCCGAAGTGGCGACTTTTATGCGCAATAAACCGGCAGCAGCTGTGCTTGTGCCCGCTGGTAGGACCAAGACAAAAAATGGGAAAAACCTGCGCTGACGCAATGAGTGGTAGGGCTGGATTGACGCAAAATGAGCGCTCACAACCGGAGGCTGATTAATGGATACCCTGCTTGAGCGTTTTTTGCGTTACGTGACTTTTCATACCCGCTCTGACGAGACCAATCCCGCCTGCCCGAGCAGCGAGGGACAACTGATCTTCGCCCGCGCCCTGCAAGAAGAGATGGAAGCGCTGGGGCTGACTCAGGTCACTCTGGATGAGCACGGCTACCTCACCGGCTGCCTGCCGGGCAACCAGCCGGATGCTCCCGCCATCGGCCTGATTGCCCACATGGACACCGCCGATTATGAAGCGGAGCACGTGGTGCCGCAGATCATCGAGAACTATCAGGGCGGCGATATCTGTCTTGGCAAGGGTGACGAGGTACTCGCCATCCGTGACTACCGCTTCCTGAAAAACTATCTGGGGCAGGACCTCATCACCACCGACGGCACCACCCTGCTGGGCGCCGACGACAAGGCGGGTATCGCCGAAATCCTCAGCGCCATCGACCATCTGCAGGCGCACCCCGAGATCCCGCGCGGTGATGTCTGGGTCGGCTTTACCCCGGACGAAGAGATTGGCCGTGGCGCCAACCTCTTCCCGCTCGACAGATTCCCGGCCAAGTGGGCCTACACCGTCGATGGTGGCGAGCTCGGCGAGCTGGAGTTCGAGAACTTCAACGCCGCCAGCGCCAACATCCGCTTCGTCGGCAACAACGTCCACCCCGGCACCGCCAAGGGGAGCATGATCAACAGCCAGACCCTGGCCGCCCGCTTCCACGCCGCCATGCCGGCCGACGAGACCCCGGAGTGCACCGAGGGATATGAGGGCTTCTTCCATCTGGCCCAGATGAGCGGCACCGTGGAGGAGAGCAGCCTGCACTACATCATCCGCGACTTTGACGACCAGCGTTTTGCCGAGCGCAAAGCCTTGATGGAGAGCCGGGTGGCCGCCATGCAGGCCGAGCATCCCAAGGCACGCATCGAGCTGACCCTGACCGACAGCTATCGCAACATGCGCAGCCAAATTGAGCCGCACATGCATATCGTCGAGCTTGCTCGCACCGCCATGGAGGCCGCCGACGTAGTGCCCAAGATCAAACCCATTCGCGGTGGTACCGATGGCGCCCGCCTCTCCTTTATGGGTCTGCCCTGCCCCAACCTCTTCACCGGTGGTCACAACTTCCACGGCAAGCACGAGTTCATCCCGTTGCAATCCATGGAAAAAGCGGTCGCCACCCTGGTCGAGCTGGTGCGCCTCACCTCGGCCTGGCGCGGCTAAACCGGCCATCGTCACCACAGTGACACCCAAGAGGGGAGCCGCTTAACCGGCTCCCCTCTTTGCCATCAAACTGTCATCCCATCGACATCTGCCGGGAACAGTAACCCGCCATGCTGGGGGCAAAGGATCGCCGGAGCCCCCAGATGTTCACTATCGATACCCTGCTTGCCCAGCACTTCCCGCGCCTCAATGGCCATCCCCGGCTTGCCAGCCTCGGCAAACGAGCCCTGGGCTGGCTGCTCAACGAACCCGCCTTTAACGACTTTGCCAAGCGCCATCCTCACCTGCGCGGCCTCGACTTTGTCGAGCAGGCGCTGGCGGAGCTGGCGGTAGATTGCCGGGTGAACGAGGCGCAGCTTGAGCACATTCCCGCCAGTGGCCGGGTCATTATCGTTGCCAATCACCCCATCGGCTCCATCGACGGGCTGGCATTGCTGCGCCTGCTCGGTCGCATCCGGCCGGACGTCAAGATAGTGGCCAATCAGCTGCTGGCGCAACTGACGCCACTGCGCCCCCTGCTGCTGCCGGTGGACAACATGGAGGGCAAGACCGACCGGCAGGCCATTCTGGCCATGGGGGAGCATCTTGCCAGGGAGGGGGCACTGGTGATCTTCCCCGCCGGCGAAGTGTCGCGCCTCGGCCCCGGCGGAATCAAGGATGGCCCCTGGCAGGGCGGTTTTATCAAGCTGGCCAAACGCACCGCCACCCCGCTGGTGCCCATCCACGTGGGAGGGAGCAACAGCGCCGCCTTCTATCTCGCCTCCTGGCTCAACAAACCCGCCTCAGCCCTGCTGCTGGTGCGCCAGCTGTTTCGCCAGCAGGGGCAGACCCTGCCGCTCACCATAGGGGCGCGCATCCCGATCACCGGTTTTCAGGAGCTGCCGGCCAAGAGCGCGGCAAAACTGGTGCGCAGCCACCTCTACCGGATTGGCCGCGGCAAGCCGGGACGGCTGCAGACCGAAGCCCCCATCGCCCTGCCGGAGGAGCGTCGCCAGCTCAAACAGGCCATCGAAAGCTGCGAGCTGCTCGGCACCACCCCGGATGGACAGGGGATCTACCTCTACCGCCGCCACGAGGCGAGCCACTCGGTGATCCTGCGCGAACTGGGTCGGCTGCGGGAGATCGCCTTTCGCGCGGTGGGGGAAGGTTCGGGCAAAAGGCGGGATCTCGACCCCTTCGATGATGACTACCACCACCTCATACTCTGGGATCCTGCCCGGCTCGACATCATCGGCGCCTACCGTTTCGCGCCGGTGGCCGAGTTGCTGGCAAGCAAGGGGCTTGGCGGCCTCTACAGCCACACCCTGTTCGGCTTTGAAGAGAAGCTGCTGCCGCGGCTGGAGCTTGCCATCGAGCTTGGCCGCAGCTTTATCCAACCCGCCTACTGGGGTAAACGGGGGCTCGATTATCTCTGGTTCGGCATAGGTGCCTATCTGGCCCGTTATCCTCGCTACCGCTACCTGTTTGGCCCGGTGTCACTCTCCGGCAGCCTGCCACCACAGGCCAAGGATCTGCTGGTGAGCTTCTACCGCCAGCACTTTGCTCCCGAGCTGGCGCTCGCCCCCTCTCGCCGCCCCTATCCCGCCACGCCAGCGCTGTTTACCGGTCTCGACTACGGCGCCGACCTCAAGGAGCTCAAGGAGCGTCTCGGCAATCTGGGTTGCGCCATCCCAACCCTCTACAAGCAGTACTCCGAGCTGTGCGAACCGGGCGGCGTCCAGTTCATGGACTTTGGCATCGACCCCGACTTCAACCACTGCATCGATGGCCTGGTGTGGGTCGATGTGAGCCGCATCAAGCCCCACAAACAGGCACGCTATATCGGCCCCCTCGCAAGCACTGAAACCGGCGAATAGCCGAGGCTGAGAGGCCACAAAGGAAAAAGAGAGGGAGGCCAGCGCCTCCCTCTCTCATCTTGTCCGGCAATCCGCTCTTACTCGGCAGCAGGTTTGCGATCCGAGTGACCCAGATCCCGCTCGGGTGCAATGACATCGCGCACCCGCTGCTTGATCTCCTTGGCCTCGGGGAAGCCCTCGTCGACCACCCGATCCCACACCAGCACACCGTCCACCAGAATGCGGAACTCCCCCTTGCTGGCGGGCACCAGCGCCACCTCGCCCAGCTCGCTGTCGAAGGTGGAGAGCAGCTCCTGCGCCAGCCATGCAGCGCGCAGCATCCAGCGGCAGAGGGTGCAGTAACGGATCTCGATCCGCGGTTTAACTGGGGAAAGGGTCATGTCGCTCATGCGGTTCTCCATCAAGGGCATCGAAAGGGAGCAGGGTAGCTCACTGCTCGACCCCGTGGAAGTCGGCCAGCCAGTAACGGGCAATGGTACGCATAGTAGACTCCGGCAGCTCGAACAGGCCGGGCGCCAGCGGGCCGGCGGCCAGCATGCGGATCCCCTCCATGATCTCAGCCAGCACCAGATAGACATACTCGCCGATGACGGCGCCGTGGACGAAATTGACCGCCTCGCCCCGGTTGAGCAGATAGATCTGGGTGCCATCGGGCCTGTTGAGGGCCAGCACATGGGGGCACACCTCCTCCGTCGGCCAGGGGAGCTGGGCCAGCGAGAAGGCGAACTCGTCGTCGGCGGAGGTGACCGAGGCGACCATGGTGCCGGGGCGCAGCAGTTGCAGATCCGCCAGATCGAGTGAACCGTTGCCGGTGGAGCAGATCACCAGTTCGGCGCGGCTCAGGGCCTCCGCCTTGCTGATGAGACGAAAACCGTGGGAGAGCGCCTCCACCTGACGCAAAACGTCGGTCTCCACCAGCCCGAGGTGAAGGTTGCGACAGCGCAGATCGCGTGCGATGCTGCGCCCCACCTTGCCATAGCCAAACAGCGCCGCCTCGCAGACGTTGAAGGTGCGGTTGAGATTGCGGGCCAGCGACTCGGCGGAGTAGACCACGCTCAGACCGATCTGGATATCTTCGGCCTGTTTCAGGGGGCTGCGCGCAACCGAGACCACCGGGGTAGCCAGCACCTCCTGCTCGTAGCGTTGATGGCCGTTTTCGGTCATCTCCACCACCCCGAGCAGACGGGGGCCAAAGTATTCGCTCAGGGTCACCTGAGTCGTGGCAAAGTAGCCACCGATATCGAGGATCAACAGCCTCTCATGGGGGGCCACCAGCGGCGCGATCTGCTCGATGACGCCCTGCGGACAGTTGGTCCACTGGCGATTGAGTGGTACGACCGGATAGTGGCGGGAGACCCACTCCAGGGTCGGGCCGTGTACCGATTTGGGTTTGGGCAGGATGGCGCCGATACGGCCAATCTGGCTGAGAGCCTCGATAAAACGGGGACGATCAGGAAGCAGGTGGGTAACCAGCAGAATGCAGAGACCTTCGATACGGCCCTGCCCGGTGAAATGGCGAAAAAACAGATGCTCAGATCCTTGACTGCGCAACTGTGGCCTCCTTAATTTGCCCCAAAATGTGTGCTGCAAAGCAAGCAAACAGAACCCGGCGCAGCCGGGTTCTGTGTGTGTCCAGATAAGTGAAAATCCTTTTTATCTTAAACACATAGGAGGGCTCAATCTTTATATCTCAAGAGTATGAGCAGGTATGCAAAAATGACCGTAATTGGCTGTTTTTCATGCGAAAATCAGTACAAAGAAGCGGCAGGCCAGACATGCCACTGACTGAGTCCGCTCCCCACCCCGGCCAACAGGATCAGAGCGCCCCAGCGCAGAGGTGCTCCCTTGCCGCACAATAACCACTCCAGCAGCGGCAGCAACCAGACCGGCAGCAGAACCACCAGCGGAACCTCCACATATTGCCAGGCGAGCATCTGGACGAAGGCGAGCGCCAGCGCCAGACCGGCAGGCGCCACATTGACCCCGGCAAACGTGGCAAGCAGTGCCCGAAAACCGGCGAAGGCGGCCAAGGCACCGGCCAGCTGGGCAATCAACAGGCTGCCATCGATACCGATCACCAGCGCCAGCCAGATGAAACCAAGGGCAAAACCAAGCCCCTCGCGGCTGTCACCACGCAGGCCCACCCAGCCAAACCAGAGGATGGCGGGCAACAGCGCCAGCCAGATCATCGGCTCGCTTGTCAGCACCGAGGCCAGCCCCTGCCACCAGATCAGGGCGCCGACCACGGCAAAGAGCAGCAGCGAACCACGCAGATCGCTCACCTGCACCGCGATGGCCGGCACCAGCAGCGCGAGCGGCAGCCACTGCCACGCCTTGACCGGCAGACCATAGGCTCCGCCCAGCAAGGATCCCACCAGCCAGATCGCCAGCGCGCCCCAGAGATAGCCCAGCCGTGGCCAGCGCCACGACAGCAAAGCGGCTCCCAGAGGAGCCGCCAGGGTTTGCAGCAGAAGTGAAGCGCCCATTACTTGCGCACACCTTCAACAAACAGATTGATGCTCATCTCGTCCGGGATGTTCGGCACCATGTAGTTCACGCCAAAATCGCTGCGCTTGATGGTGGTGGTGGCGTTGAAGCCGCTGCGGTAGCCACCCCAGGGATCCTTGCCTTCACCAACCTTCACCAGATTGAAGGCCACCTCTTTGGAGACGCCGTGCAGGGTCAGGGTGCCTTTCAGTACGCCTTTATCCTTGGTTCCTTCGTAAGCAGAGCTGACGAAAGTCATCTTCGGATACTGCTTCACGTCGAGAAAATCGGGGCTGCGCAGGTGCTTGTCACGGGGCTCATGGTTGGAGTCCACGCTGGCAGCATCCACCTCGAAGCTCGCCTTGGCGGCAGCCGGATTGGCATCATCCATGCTGAAAGTGCCGCTGAAGGTGTTGAAACGACCCACCAGCTCGGAGAAGCCAAGGTGGCCCACCTTGAACTGCACTGTGGTGTGCGCCGGGTCGACATCGTACTCCGCCGCCATCAGGGGGGCAGCCATAAAGAGGCAGGAGGCCAGCAGGGCTTTGCTCATTTTCATCCGTTCGTTCCTTCATCTTGGGGTTCACATCGTTGGCTGACATGCTAACCTCGTCGTCAGAATGAATAATCAGTGATTCATTAAATTCATTATTTACTGAGGATGGAAAATGGATCAGATCGCCGCCATGCGCACCTTCATCAAGGTGGTGGAGTGCCAGAGCTTTACCAAGGCCGCCAACCAGCTTGGCATCTCGGTGGCCATGACCTCCAAACTGATGCAGCAGCTGGAGGAGTCGCTCGCCACCCGGCTGCTGTCGCGCACCACCCGTCAGGTCAACCCCACCGAAGCGGGCCAGTTCTACTACCAGCGCTCCCTCGCCCTGCTGGCGGAACTGGAAGAGACCCACAGCCAGCTGACCCACCACAACCAGCAGCCCAACGGCACCCTCAAGCTCTCGGTGCCGATGGATTTTGGCTACCTCCACCTCTCCCCCGCCCTGCCGCTGTTTCGCGAGCGCTTCCCCGATCTCAAGCTCGATATCGAGTACAGCGACCGGCGGGTTGCGCTGGTGGAAGAGGGGTTTGATCTGGCGCTGCGCATCGGCCACCTCAGCGACTCCTCGCTGGTGGCGCGCCAGCTTGCCACCATTCGGGTCGAGCTTTGCGCCAGCCCCGGCTATCTGGCACGCAAGGGGTGGCCGGAGAAGCCCGAAGATCTCAAGCAACACGACTGTCTGGTCTACACCCTGACCCAGCCGGAGTGGCACTTCAAACGGGAAAGCGAGCAGCAGAGCATCCGGCCACAGGGGCCGCTGCGCGCCAACAACGGGGTGGCGCTGACCCGCGCCGCTTGTGATGATCAGGGCATCATATTGCAGCCCACCTTCATCGTCGGAGAAGCCTTGCAGGATGGCAGGCTAGTCAGCCTGCTGCCAGAGTGGGAGAAGGGCGAGGTGGGGCTCTATGCGGTCTATCCGCACCGCCGCTTCGTCTCGGCCAAGGTGCGCTGCTTTATCGAGTTCGTGCAGGAGCGCTATCTCGCCCCGCAGCAGTGGGAAGCTTAAGCCTTGGTGGGCGTTGCCGGGGACAGGAGTGCCCGCAGTTGCAGCTCATCCGGGATCAGCTGCCAGCGCGGCAGTCGGGTGCGGATGGTGGCAAGCTGTTGTTCGCTCAACGCATAGGGAAGAGCGACCGTCACCTCGGGACAATCGAACATGGCGGCCAGTTGCAGGATCAGGATGAGGTTGGCCTCATCACTGCGGCGATTGTTGACCCGCTTGGCAATTTCCTGGCGCAGCTGGGTTTGCGGATCCTCGGTCATCGCCTGCCAGCCAAAACCAAACAGGGGCACCAGCGCACTGACAATGCCAAGGGCAGTCAGGGGCCGTTTGGGTGGATGATAGAGCGCGTTGAGATCCAGCAGAAGAGGCTCCTGCATCTGCTCACCACCACCAAATAAAATCGTTTTCGTCATTGGATTACCCATTATATTCCACTAGACTGCGCCGCATATTAAGCCCGCCATGCCAACGAGGTGCTGATGCTAAGCGATATCGAGATCTCCCGCCACTCCCCCCGCCTCCTCATTCATGAACTGGCCAAGCGCCTCGCCATCCCGACCGACCTGCTCAGCCCCCATGGCCACTACAAAGGCAAACTCAGCCTCGACCTGCTCAAGTCGCCGCCCGAACAGAATGGCAAGCTGGTGCTGGTGAGCGCCATCACCCCCACCCCGCTCGGTGAAGGTAAGACGGTGACCACGCTAGGCCTCTCCATGGGGCTCAACCATATCGGTCAACCCAGCATCGCCACCATTCGCCAGCCGAGCCTCGGCCCGGTGTTCGGGGTCAAGGGAGGGGCAGCCGGCGGCGGTCATGCCCAGGTAGTGCCGATGGAGGAGATGAACCTCCACCTCACCGGCGATTTTCACGCCCTCACCGCAGCCCACAATCTGGCGGCGGCCGCCCTCGATGCTCGCCTGTTCCATGAGCGCAAACTCGGTGACCAGTTCAGCGCCAAAACCGGCCTGCCGCGACTTGATATCGATGCAGACAACATTCTCTGGCCACGCACCCTCGACATGAACGATCGCGCCCTGCGCCACCTCACCATCGGTCAGGGTGGCGCCGCCGACGGGGTGGAGCGCAGCGATCGCTTCGTCATCACCGCCGCCTCCGAGCTGATGGCCATTCTGGCGCTGGCAAGCGATCTGAAAGACCTGCGCCAGCGCATCGGCCGCATCCAGCTGGCCCGTGATATCCACGGCAAGCCCATCACAGCCGAGCAACTGGAAGTGGCGGGCGCCATGACTGTGCTGCTGAAAGACGCCCTGCAGCCGACCCTGATGCAGACCACAGAGCAGACCCCGGTGCTGGTACACGCAGGTCCCTTTGCCAATATCGCCCACGGCAACTCCTCGGTGATCGCCGACCGCATGGCCCTTGGCCTCACCGATTATGTGGTGACCGAAGCGGGTTTTGGCTCCGACATGGGGCTGGAGAAGTTCTTCAACATCAAGAGCCGCCAATCCGGTCTGACCCCCTCCTGCGTGGTGCTGGTGGCCACAGTGCGCGGCCTCAAGGCCAACAGCGGCCTGCTCGATATCCGCCCGGGCCAGCCGCTGCCGGAAAGCCTGCTGCGTGAGGATCTGCCGACTCTTGAGCGGGGTTGCGCCAACCTCGCCTGGCACATCGCCAATGCCCGTCGTTACGGTGTGCCCGTGGTGGTCGCCATCAACCGCTTCCCCACCGACAGCGAGGCCGAACTGGCGTTGCTGGCCCATGAAGCGCAGCAAGCCGGTGCCTGTGGCGCGGCCATCTCCAACGCCTTCACTCAGGGTGGTGCCGGTGCCAGCGAGCTGGCTCGCGCCGTGGTTGCCGCCTGTGAACAGCCGGGCAAAGTCAAATTGCTCTACCCCGACGAGGCGAGTCTCGAAGCCAAGCTGGCGACTCTGGTGGAGTGCGGCTACGGTGGCCGCGGAGTGCAGCTGTCGGACAAAGCGCACCAGCAGCTGGCACAACTCTCTGCCGAGGGGTGGGATCACTTGCCGGTCTGCGTGGCCAAGACACCGCTTTCCATCAGCCATGACCCGTCCCTCAAGGGGGTACCGACCGACTTCGAAGTGCCCATCGACGAGGTGAAGCTCTGCGCCGGTGCCGGTTTCGTCTATGCACTGGCGGGCCCCATCATGACCATGCCGGGCCTTGGCAGCCTGCCGGCCTATCGTCACATCGACATCGATGATAACGGCGACATCGTCGGCCTGAGCTGAATGGTCGGATAAAGGGTCTGGTTCCGGCTGATTAGTCTGCGATAAAAAAACTGCCAGAAACAACAAGGCCCCGTCACTGGACGGGGCCTTTTGCTATCTGCCAAACGCTCTTAGAGGGTAAAGCGCTGGGTCATATGATGCAGCGAGGTGGCCAGTTTGCTCAGCTCGATGCAGGCCTGAGCGATCTGCTGCGCCCCCTGGGCATTCTCATCAGCCGCGTTATGGATGTTGACGATGCTGCGGTTGAGCTCTTCGGTCACCGCATTCTGCTCTTCGGTAGCGGTAGCGATCAGGGTGTTCATGTCGGTGATGTGCACCACGGCACCGTTGATGGTATCGATACTGTGTCCCGCTTCCCGTGCCAGCCCCACACTCTCCTGCATCTGCTGACGGCTCAGCTGCATGGCACTGCCCGCCTCGGCCGTGCGCGCCTGCAGCACCTCGATCATCTTGCTGATCTCGGCAGTGGAGTTCTGAGTTCGCTGGGCCAGGGAGCGCACCTCGTCCGCCACCACGGCAAAGCCACGCCCCTGCTCGCCAGCGCGGGCCGCCTCGATGGCCGCATTGAGGGCCAGCAGATTGGTCTGCTCGGCAATACCGCGAATAACGTCCAGCACCATGCTGATATTGGTGCTGTCCTGCTCCAGCTGCTGCACCACGGAGCCCGCCTCCTCTATCTTGACCGACACCGCCTCGATGCTGCCGATGGCGCTACGCACCACCTGATTACCCTGGGTCGAGGTGCGGGAGGCATCCTTGGCGGCGCTCATGGCATCCGTGGTATTGCGGGCCACCTCGTTCACCGTGGATTGCATCTCGTTCATGGCAGTCGCCACCTGAGAGACTTCGCTCTGCTGACGCGCCATGCCGCAGGCAGATTGATCGGAGATGGCGCTCACCTCCTCCACCGCGCTGCTGAGCTGGCTCACCGAGCCGGCGATCTCGCTCACCAGATCAGCAAGGGCGCCCTGCATTCGGTCAATGGCCGTGCCGAGCTGACCCAGCTCGTCACGCTTGAAGCTATTGCCACGGATCCACTCCTGCAGCTCCCCCTTGCCAAGCGCGCCGCTTGCGATGCGCTGGGCCTGACGGGCCAGCATCACCAAGGGATCGCGGATCTGGCGGGTCAGCACGGTAGAGAGCACGGCCGCCAACCCCAGTCCCAGCAACAGGGCAATGATGATGCTCAGCTTGGCGCTGTCAAATGCCGCCACCACCTGAGCACGGGAGCCAACAGAGTAGCCATGGTTGATACGGATCAGATCCGCCACCGACTTGGCCAGATTGGTGTAGAGGGTGACCCCCTCGCTCATGAACAGCTGCTGGGCCTCGGCCAGCTGGCCGCCATCCTGCATCACTCTGATCCGCTGGTGCAGGGCCACGTACTTGTCCCACTCCTGTTTGACGATGTCGAAGGTGCGGCGCTCTTCCACATCCTCAGCCCAGATGGTGGCATCGTGCGCCTTTACCTGCCGCGCGACCTCTTGCAGGCTCTGTTCGCCAAGATCGCGATAGTGGGCCTTCTGCTGCGGATCAGCCGCTACCAGAAACACATCCAGTTCATAGCGGCGCAGGGTGTTGATGGTCTCGCCCAGCGTGCTGGTGCGCACCACGGCGGGCAGTATGCTGTCGGTAAAACCGACGGCGGCCCGGTTCATATTGCCAAACTGCAGCAGCGAGAAGCCACCGATGAAGGCCATCATCAGGCCGAGCATGGCGAAGCCGGCAGCGAGTTTCTTGCCAATGGTCATGGTATTCATGGCATGTCCTGGATTTGAGTGAACAGATAACGCCCGTCTGAACCGTATGAATACGGTTCGCTGTCACCACCTCCATGGCGGCTCATCCAGCCTTGATCAACCTGTGTCCCTACCTGAACGAAGCGAACGCGTTAACAAGATGCTGCCAGCCTGACCGCCCACGGCAGCAGTAGCGGCAGGCTATTTTGGCCAAAAAGCCAGCGAAAGGAGGCACCTTGCTGGCTTGCTTGCACTCTCCAGGAGAGCCAGACAAGCCATGGCGACTTATATCGACCGGGAGGGGCGATCCCTTGAGGAGATTTATCGATGAAACTGGCGGCTACGAGCAGGAAAAATTGAGAGAAATATCAAGGAGACACGGCGCTGCGGCACCATGTCTCCTTGCCTGTCAGCTCTTCAGGCCGGAGAGAAACTCGGCGCGGGTATCGGGCTGGGTCTTGAAGACGCCACCGAGGGAGGTGGTGGTGGTATAGGAGGTGGAGTCCATCACCCCGCGCGCCTTGACGCAGTAGTGGGTCGCCTTGATGCTGATGGCCACATCCCTGGTGCCAAGCAGAGTCTGCAGCGCCAGCAGGATCTGCTGGGTCAGTCGCTCCTGCACCTGGGGTCGTCGGGCAAAGAACTGCACGATACGGTTGATTTTGGAGAGCCCGATCACCTTGCCGCGGGGAATGTAGGCCACATGGGCCAGCCCATCGATAGTGACGAAGTGATGCTCGCAGGTACTGGTGAGACTGATGTCCCGCACCATGATCATCTCGTCCACCTGCATCTTGTTCTCGATCACCGTCACCTTGGGGAAGGTGGAATAATCGAGGCCGGAGAAGATCTCGTTGACGTACATCTTGGCAATGCGGTGCGGCGTCTCGGCCAGACTGTCATCGGCCAGATCGAGCCCCAGCGTCTCCATGATGGCGCGCATGTGGCCTTCGATCTTCTCCCGCTTCTGCTGGCTGTCCAGCTCGTTGGCAACCAGGGGGGTTTCCAGTCCCTGGGCCTCGAGGGCCGCCCTGACCAGCAAGGCTTCCTGACTCAGTGTTGTCATTCTCTTCTCTCCCATGCTCAGGGACGTCGGGGCCGCCACGCAGGCCACCCCAAGCTTGATGATTGTAAGGCGGCATAGTAAACGGCCATTGCCGCCAATATTCAAGTCAACTTGCGTCCGTCATCATACTTTATGACCATAGCCCGACTTTTACCGCCCCATCCGCTGCCCATCCCCGGCAATTTTTGTGATAATCCCGCCTTCAATCATCACAAGAGGTCATGACGATGGGATTTGATACCAGCGGACTACTGCCGTTAAGCGATGCCCTGCAAGGAATGCTGGAGCAACTCGCCTGCTGTTGCGACAGCGAGCAACTGCCCCTGCCACAGGCCCTTGGCCGGATCCTTGCCAGCGACATCGCCTCTCCCCTCGCCGTGCCCCCGTTCGACAACTCCGCCATGGACGGTTACGCCGTGCGCCTGGCCGATCTCGCCGCTGGCATCCCGCTCATCATGGCGGGCAAAGCCTTTGCCGGTCAGCCCTATCAGGGCGAATGGCCCGCCGGCCACTGCGTGCGGATCATGACCGGCGCCCCGGTTCCCGCAGGGACAGATGCAGTGGTTATGCAGGAAGAAACGCAGGCCGACGGCGATCAGATCACTTTTCTGGCACAGCCCGAACCGGGCCAGAATATCCGCCGCGCCGGCAGCGATATCGGCAAGGGCGCCTGTGTGTTGCAAGCTGGCACCCGCCTTACCCCGCGCGAGATGCCGCTGCTGGCCTCCCTCGGCATCGCGACCGTGCCGGTACGCCGACCGCTGAAAGTGGCCATCTTCAGCACTGGCGATGAGCTCAAGCCGGTTGGTACCCCGCTGGCCCACGGCGACATCTACGACTCCAACCGCTACGGCGTGCGGGCCATGCTGGCGCGGCTGGGCTGCGACTGCCTCGACCTTGGCATCATCCCGGACGATCCCGCCCAGCTGCGCGCCGCCTTTATCCGCGCCGATGAAGAGGCCGATGTGCTCATCACCACCGGCGGCGTTTCGGTAGGGGAAGCGGACTTCACCAAACAGCTGCTGGACGAGCTCGGCGAGATCGGCTTCTGGAAGCTGGCCATCAAGCCGGGCAAGCCATTTGCCTTCGGCCGCCTGCCCCGCGCCTGGTTCTTCGGCCTGCCGGGCAACCCGGTCTCCGCCATGGTCACCTTCGATCAGCTGGTGCAACCGGCGCTGGCCAAGCTGGCGGGCCAACGCTTCGAACACCCGCTTCAGTTGCAGGCCGTCACCACCGAGCCGCTCAAGAAGAGCCCGGGCCGACTCGACTTCCAGCGCGGCATCCTGAGTCAGGGACCAAATGGCCTCGAAGTGCGCAGCACCGGCTCGCAGGACTCCGCCGTGTTCAGCTCCCTGTCGCGGGCCAACTGCTACATAATTCTTGAGCGCGAACGGGGCCGCGTCGCGGCAGGCGAGACGGTCACCGTGGAGCCATTCGGGGGATTGCTGCTGTGAGCGAGATCCTGAGCGACGCAGAGCTGTTGCGCTACAACCGCCAGATCATCCTCAAGTCCTTCGATTTCGAGGGGCAGGAGGCACTCAAGCAAGCCAAGGTGCTGGTGATCGGCGCCGGTGGCCTTGGCTGCGCCGCCAGCCAGTATCTTGCGGTGGCCGGAGTAGGCCAGCTCACCCTGGTCGATTTCGACAAAGTGGAGCTCTCCAACCTGCAGCGGCAGGTGCTGCACACCGATGAGCGCCTCGGTCACTACAAGGTGGACTCAGCAGCGCAGTCGCTGCGGGCCCTCAACCCCTGGCTTGAGGTAGAAACCCACGCTGCCGTGGCCGACGAGGCGCTGCTCGATACCCTGCTGCCACGGCATCAGCAAGTCTTGGATTGCACCGACAATCTGGCCATTCGCAACCTGCTCAACCAAAAGGCACGTCAGCACAGGGTACCGCTGGTCAGCGGCGCCGCCATCCGGCTGGAGGGTCAACTCTGCAGCTTCACCTGGCAGGAAGATGAGCCCTGCTACGCCTGCCTCAGTGCCCTGTTTGGCGAGCAGGCGCTCACCTGCGTCGAAGCCGGGGTACTCGCCCCCGTGGTGGGATTGGTGGGCAGCCTGCAGGCGCTCGAAGCCATCAAGATCCTGGCCGGCATGGGCAAGAACTACAGCGGCCGCCTGCTGATGATCGACGGCCTTGGCGGCACCTTCCGGGAGATGAAGCTGCCCAAGCGCCCCGACTGCCCGGTCTGCTCACATCCGTAAGCACGGCAACTCATGCATAGCGATGAGCTCAGTTGCAGCCAATAAAAAGCCGACCCCATGGGTCGGCTTTTTGCATTGTTTTTTACGTCAAGTGCCGTCAGAAAATACCCTTGGCCTTGACTCGTTTGATGTTGGCGACTTGAGCTGACAGATCTTCCACTATGGGCTCAGCCTCAGCGCCATCACTCCCCTGTCGCACTGGCGCACTGGCCAGCCGCTGGATCAATCTGTGCTGCTCGCGGATCAGACGCGATTGCTCTTCCAGCTGACGGGATAGCAACTGGATGCTGCTCTGCAGCGGCGCCAGATCCTGCTCGCCTGCAGTTGATGGCAACTTGCCCGCAATCGCTTCAGCCAGCTGATCATGATCGAGAGGGGTTGGCAGACCTTGCCTCAGCTCATCCCACAGCTCGGTGGGCTGCTGCTCGCCAAGGCGGCTCACTATCTCCTCCACCAACTGGTCAGAAGAGGGTGCTCCTCCCTGCTGGCCAAGACGACTCACGATCTCGTCAGCCAGCGAACCGTTATCTGCCTGCTCCAGCCGCGGAGCCAGTCGCGCCACTATCTCCTCAACCATGGCATCCGTAGCGGGGCGTTCGTTGCCCTCCCCGCCCAGATGGAAGCCACAACTGGCAAAGGCATGGCGCAGGGTGGTCATGCTCACCTGCTCCGGCCCCAGTGCATTGGCAATTGCCTTGCAGAGGTTGGGCGCCAGCACATACATGAACATGCCCGAGAGATAGATATCCTTGTGGAAACGGCTTTTGGAGAAGTCGAACTCCTCGCTGCCATCCTGGATCTTGCGCGCCCGCTGATACCAGTTCTGCAACACCCCGACCGCATAGCGATCAGACTCCAGCGCCCCCGGATCCATATAGATGGAGAAGGACATGCGCTTGAGTTGACTACTCATCGCCAACCTCGGCCATCACGGGCGCTTCGCGATAGACCTCATCCTCTTCGGTGGTGTAGAGGCAGATCTCGCGGGCCAGTGCGGACTGGGCATCATCCAGCAGCTCGACTCTGTCACCCAGGGTCGGGTAGGCCGCTTTGATGGCATCGTGGATGAGGGAAGCACCACCGCCGACCAGATAGACGCGGTTCGGGTTCTTGGCAAACTTCTTCGCTTCATGGGCAACCTGGGAGCCCAGTTCGTCGATCTTGTTCTGCATCTTCTCGAGGATGCGCGGGATCTGGCTCTCGTCATTGACCACCTCGCGCACGAAACTCATGTCGTGACGACGCTTGATGAACTCGTTGGCCACCAGGTAGCTCGAATCGCTGTCTGCTGCCGCCAGCGCCTTGCGGGTCGCGTCGGTCACCATGGAGACGCCGATCTCGTTGTTGCCGTAGACATCGGAGACATCGTCAAACTCGCCAACGATGATCCCCATGTCCAGGGTGGTGCCACCGCAGTCGATCACCAGCGTCTTGGTAAATTCGTTGCAGCCCGAACCGACCAGACGGGAGAGCGCTGCTGGCAGGCTCTCCGGCATCACCTCCACGCTGACGATGTTGAACAGCTCACCCTTGTTGAGGGTGATGGCACGCATCAGGTTGCGACGCTTCTTCTCGATCTTCTCTTCGTTACGCTGGCAGTCATCCGGGTGATAGAACTCGGTGATGGGCAGGGTAACAGTAATGGCTACGTCACAAGGAGTTACACCTGTTTGCAGCAGGGCATGGTGTACGGAGAGCAGGTTGAGATCGTCATACTGGTACTCAACATGAGTGGTCGCCAGCGATTTGTCCGACGTCGCATCATAGGTGTACTTGGTATTGCCTATCTCGTAGTTGTAGATCTTCTTGTCTTTGCGCAATGCGGCGCTCTTCCAGTCCTTGCGAAAAGAGTTGGGAGAGATGATGGTCTTGAGCACCTTGTTCTCAATCCAGCTCACCTTGACGTTGGTCGAGCCATCATCGATGGCCATTTTCATTACTTCAGACATGGGGAAGCACCTGTTGATAGAGCAAAATTGGTCCGATTGCCTTGCCAACTGCCACTGGCAAGGCGATCGGACCACTACATACACGGAGTTGAAAGGCGACAAGTTTAATGAGTTTCTAAAATCCGGTGAAGCAAATGATTGAAACCGGAGGGGTCTTCCGCCGGCCAGGCGTGGTGACCCTCGGGGGTGTGGATGGTGGCGTTGGGCAGGGAGGCGAACTGCTCCACCCGCTTGGCAAGCGGCAGATAGTCGTGGCTGGTGGAGATGATGGCCACCGGCTGCCAGATATTGCCGAGCCGGGCGCGTACCGACCAGCCGGGCAGCGCCTCCAGCAGCGCCTTGTAGGTTTTCTTTTTATTGCGCACGAAACGCAGCCGGAAGGTGTGACGTACCTGAGCCAGCTCAGGGCCGGGAAAGAGCTCGCGGCCGAGCCACCAGGCGAGCGGACGCATGCCAAACCAGCGCAGCCACTTGAGGCGCTGGGCAAGCTGCTCCTGCTCTTTGGGAGTCTCCAGCAGAAATTCGCTAAAGCCGTTGACCAGCACCAGCCCCTGCACCTTGTGCGGCAGTTGCAGCGCCAGCTCCAGCGCCACCATGGCCCCGAGCGACAACCCTACCACCCAGGCGGGGCCGGATTGCTCATCAAGCCAGCGCACTACATCTGCCGCCAGAGTGGCCACGTCAAACGGCCCCTCCTGCATGCTCTGGCCGTGGCCACGCAGGTCGAGCGCCACCACCCGGTAGTGCTCGGAAAAATGCTCTATCTGCGCCTGCCAGTCGAGGCTGGAGGAACCCAGCCCGTGCAGCAGCAACAACAAAGGGCCCTCCCCCGCACTGCGCAGGGCAAGACCGTTGGATTTCATCACCTGATTGCGGCGCATCAGTTCATTGCCTCTCGACTCATCCGCTGAACCATCCTGCTGTTCGTTTTTTATGCTTCAACCAGATATATCCCGCTCAGCCCTCGCTGACCAGACTCACCGCCTTGATGTAGGCGTAGATCTGCTGGTTCGGGGCGAGCGCCAGCCGTCTGGCGGAGCGGCTGGTGATCCGAGCCAGCAGTATCTGCTGACCCAGCGCCAACTGCAACAGGGTCTGGCCAGGGCGTACCTCGCGTTCAGCCAGCAATCGGGTGGTGAGGCAGTTGGAGAGACTGGAGTGCTCGATGGGGGACGTGGCAATCACCACGTCCCGCCCGGCCACCTTGATCTGCAGGGGCCCCCCCTCGTCCGGCACATGAGTCATGGTGACGCGCAACTGTTGCTCACCAAGCTGCAGGGTCGCCATCTGCTCGTCATTATCGTAGTGAGAGAGGGTCGCCGTCAGCATCACCCCTGCATCGTCGCGACTGGCGAGCGAAAGGTCGGTACGGGCGAAGATCTCGCTCGGTCGACCTTGCGCCTCCACCCGGCCATCCGCCAGCAGCACCAGCTGATCGCAGAGCAGGCTCACCTCCTCCATGGCGTGGCTGACGAAGATCATCGGGATGCCGCTCTCCTGCTGCAACCCCTTGAGCACGTGGGCCTGATGGATGCGACTGCGTCTGTCCAGCGCAGAAAAAGGTTCATCCAGTAGCAGCAGATCCGGTTCGGCCAGCAGAGCCCGGGCCAGCGCCACCCGCTGGCGCTGGCCACCGGAGAGGCCGTGAGCAGGCTGGGCCAGCAGTTCGGTAAAGCCGAGCCGAGTCGCCAGCGCCTCGGGCTGCCAGCGTCCTCGCCCCTTGCGGGCCGCCAGTTGCAGATTGCCGAGCACCGTCAGATGGGGGAAGAGGCGCGAATCCTGAAACACCAGACCGATGCGGCGCGCCTCGGGCAGCAGATCGCTCAACCCCCTGCCCTGCCAGTTCAAGGTGTCGCCCGGTGCGCGGTCCAGCCCGGCGATGATGCGCAGCAAGCTGCTCTTGCCGCAGCCGGAGGGGCCGAACAGACCGAGGATGCCCCCAAGCTCCAGCGCCAGCTCGCAATCGAGAGTAAAGGCGCCGAACCCACGTTGCACTTTTAGCAGCAGCGGATGTGTCGTGAGGATTTCACTCATCCGAACAGCCTCCGTTGCCGGCGCTGCAGCACGCCGTACACCAGCACCAGCATCACCAGCGAGAAGCCCATCAGGCCGCCCGCCAGAATATGGGCATTTTGGTAATCCATCGCCTCCACATGATCAAACAGGGCGATGGAGAGTACCTGGGTTTCGCCGGGGATATTGCCGCCAATCATCAGCACCACCCCGAACTCCCCCAGGGTGTGGGCAAAGCCGAGCGCCGCCGCCATCACAAAGCTGGGCAGCGTCATCGGCAAGATGATGTGCAAGAAGCGCTCAACCGGGCCGAACCCCAGAGTGGCGGCGGCCTCCAGCTCCTTGTTGCCCATGTTGACGAAGGCGGAGGTGAGCGGCTGCACCACGAAGGGAAGCGAGTAGAGGATGGAGGCGAGCAGCAGACCGGTAAAACTGAACGCGAGCGGCGCCCCGAAGGTGTCGCGCCACCAGGCTCCCAGCCCATAGGAGGGGGAGAAGGCCAGCAACAGATAGAAACCGAGCACCGTTGGCGGCAGCACCAGCGGCAGGGCCACCAGGGCCTCCACCACGGGTCTGAGCCGGTGCTGGCTACGCGACAGCCACCAGGCCAGCGGCGGCGAGAGCAGCAACAGGATGACAGTGGTGCTGGCTGCCAGCTTCAGGGTGAGCCAGACCGCCAGCAGATCCCCTTCACTCATCGCCTTCCTCCCGGGTAGATGCCGACAACCATGGAGAGTGTGTCTTCATTGCACAGGCGGGCCGACCCGAAGGCCAGCCCGCCGTTAGCAGATCTGCCATGCCATCACTGCGGCAGTGCATAGCCCGCAGCCTTGATCTGTGCCTGACCAGGCCCCTTGAGCCAGGTCACCAGCGCCTCGACCGCGGCCCCTTTCTTCAATACCAGCCCCTGCTGTTCGATGGGGGGATAGAGGTCAGCCGGTACGGCCCAGGCTTCGCCGGTCTTGCCCGCTTCCACCAGGTTGGCCCAGGCGACGAAGCCCAGCTCGGCGTTGCCAGTGTCGACGAACTGCCAGGTCTGGCCGATGTTGGTGCCGGTCAGCAGGCGATACTGCTTGGGATCGATCTTGAGATGGTCGAGGGCCGCCATGGCAGCGGTGCCGTAGGGCGCGGTTTTCGGGTTGGCGATGGCAAGGTTGCCCTTCCAATTGCGCAGAGTTGCCTCGTCAGGTGCAGGCCCTCCCTTCTTCCATAGCCCCAGCTGGCCGATGGCATAGGTGAAACGCTCGCTCCCCTTGCCCTCCTGCTCCAGCTTCTGCGGGGTTTTCACATCGGCGGAGAGGAAGAGATCGAACGGGGCGCCGTGACTGATCTGGGTGTAGAGCACCCCGGTCGCGGCGGAGGAGATGGCCAGGGTGTGGCCGGTTTTGGCGGTAAACTCCTTGCCGATACGCTCTATGGTGCCCTTGAAGTTGGCGGCCACGGCCACCTTGACCTCGTCGGCCTGCACGGCACCGACGTGCAGCGCACTGGCGCAGACCCCGGCGATGACTACGGATAACAGCAGTTTCATTCCTTTACCTCCTGACTGGGGCAACTTTTGTTACTCCCCAAAACAGGGCCACGGCTCCCGATGAACCTGCGCCCCTCAAACAGATCAAGCTTGCCAGCGGGCGGCGGCAGTGTTGTCGCTCTCCTTGGCCTCGACCCAGCGTTGTACCCCTTCGGCGGTCAGCTCTTTTTTCCAGAACGGCGCCCGGGTTTTCAAGAAATCCATGATGAAGTGGCAGGCCTCGAAGGCCGCTTCGCGGTGAGCGCTGCTCACCACTACCAGCACTATCTGATCGCCGAGCAGCAGCTCGCCAATGCGGTGAATCAGGGTGCACTCCTGCAGTGGCCAGCGCTCGCGCGCCTCCTGCACGATGGCGGCCAGCGCCTTCTCGGTCATGCCGGGGTAGTGCTCGAGGGCCAGCCCCTTGACGTTCTCCCCCTGATTGAAGTCGCGCACCTTGCCGACAAAGCTGACCACGGCGCCGGTGTCCTGCCGGTTGGCAAGGCGGGCATATTCGTCAGCCAGCGAGAAATCCGCCCGCTGTACCAGAATGCGATCGGTCATGGTTGCGTTGCTCATCCTTAACCTCCGGTCACCGGCGGGAAGAAGGCGACCTCATCGCCATCATTCAGAGGCGTATCCAGCGGCACCAGGCTCTGGTTGACCGCAACCAAGAGCTTGCCTGCTTCCAGCGCCAGCGCCCACTTGTCGCCGCGCTCACACAGGGCTGTACGCAGCTGCTCGGCAGTGACGTACTCGCAAGGCAGGCTCAGCTCGTCGCAGGCCACCAGCTCTCTTACTTGCGCAAAAAAGAGTACCTTGATCATGCTTGCTCCCCACTATTTGACCCCAACTGAAAATGGCCGGACTTGCCGCCTTTCTTCTCTACCAGACGTACCTGTTCGATCACCATGTCTTTCTGCACCGCCTTGCACATGTCGTAGATGGTCAACGCCGCTACCGACGCAGCGGTCAGCGCCTCCATCTCCACCCCGGTCTTGCCGGAGAGCTTGCAGAGGGTGCGAATATGTACCCGATTCAGCTCGACCAGCGGCACTATCTCCACCTCGACCCGGGTCAATGCCAGCGGATGACAGAGGGGAATGAGATCCGCGGTCTTCTTGGCCGCCATGATGCCGGCGATACGGGCGGTAGCGAACACATCGCCCTTGTGGTGCTGGCCGCTCAGGATCAGGGCCAGCGTTTCCGGCGCCATGGCGACAAACGCCTCGGCACGAGCCTCACGCTCGGTCACCTGCTTGTCGGTCACATCCACCATGTGGGCTTCGCCGCTCTGGTTGAGATGAGTCAGGTTGGAATGGTTCTGGTTCATCACTTGCCCTCAAAGATGGGAGACAAAGTTGCACGGCTTGGTGCGGGCATCGAGCTGATCGCGGATAAGCTTCTCCCACCCCAGCTGGCAGGCGCCGGTAGAGCCCGGCAGGCAGCAGATCAGGGTGCGATTGGCCAAACCCGCCAGCGCGCGACTCTGCATGGCGGAACCCCTGATTTCGGCAAAGGAGAGCTGGCGGAACAGTTCGCCAAAGCCCTGAACGGTGCGCTCGAACAGCACGCCGACCGCCTCGGGCACCCGGTTCTGCTCGTTGAAGCCGGTACCGCCGTTGACCAGCACCACCTGCACCCCCTCATCGGCGATCCAGTCGCTTACCTGAGCGCGGATACGAAACAGGTTGTCGGGGCAGAGCGCGCGATCGGCCAGCTGATGGCCCGTTTCAGTCAGGGCGGAGACCAGATAGTCCCCCGAGCTGTCATCGGCGGCGGTGCGGCTGTCGGAAACCGTCAGCACGGCGATCTTGAGGGGAATGAATGCGTTGTTTTTCTGTCCCATCGGGCAGCTCCTTGTGGCTATGGGCCGTCAACGAGGTAGGAAGAGAAGAGAGTATGAGAGGCCATCCGCCACCACCAGAACCGGTGTGGACAGAGTGGACTACTTGCTCAAGCGTTTGACGGCGGGCTGATTCTATCAAAGGTTTCACGAGATATGGGATTTAAAAGACTCACAAATCTGATGCTTGTCCCAGATATGCCGAGTTGTTGCGGCACGCCCAAAAACACAGGCCGGGTTGCCCCGGCCTGAACTGCTTGGTTAGAACCCTTTCACCCCGGTCATGTCGGGTAGCTGGTGCGCAATCCCCTTGTGACAGTCGATGCAGGTGGCCTGCCCCTCCTTGCCGAGGTTGGCCGAGTGCATCTTGGCGGCACGCTGCCCCTGCAGGGAGAAGTCCATGTACTCGAAGTTGTGGCAGTTGCGGCACTCGCGCGAATCGGTCTCTTTCATCCGCTGCCACTCCCGCTCCGCCATCTCGCGGCGGTGACTCTCGAACTTCTCGCGGGTGTCCACCTTACCGGTGATCATGCCCCACAGCTCCTTGGAAGCCTGCACCTTGCGGATGATCTTGTAGGTCCACTCATGCGGTACGTGGCAATCAGGGCAGCTGGCGCGCACCCCGGAGCGGTTGGAGTAGTGGATGGTGTCGCGATACTCCTCGAACACGTTGTCCTTCATCTCGTGACAGCTGGTACAGAAGGCTTCGGTGTTGGAAGCCTCCATGGCGGTGTTGAAACCGCCCCAGAAGATAACGCCGCCAAAGAAGCCCATCAGCAACAGCACCCAGAGGGCCGCCTTGGAGGGGGACTTGAAGGTGATCCACAGACGCTGGATAAAGCCGGGTAATTTCATCTATGGATTCCTCAGTTCAGCGCTTCAACCGGTTTGAACGTATTCCCCACCAGCGGCTTGGCATCCGCTTGCGGCACGTGGCACTGCAGGCAGAAGTAGCGACGCGGCGACACTTCGCCCAGGGTCATGCCATCGCGGGTTTCGAAGTGGGTCGGGCTTATTTTGGGGGCCTTCATGGCACTGGCATTCTTGAAGCTGTGACAAGCCAGGCACTTGTTGACCTTGGTATCCACCTCGTAGTTGCGGATATCGTGGGGGATCAGCGGCGGCTGATGCATGTACTGGCGATCATAGGGCTCGCCATCCTTGCGGAAATTCTTCATGGGTGCGGCATTGGCATCGGTCACCAGATCGGTGGCGCCCCGCTCGGACTTGAGCCCGCCGGTGCTGTTGGTGATCTCGGGGACGGCCGCCATCAGGGAACCCGCCATCAGGCAGGCCAGCATTGCTCCAATCAGCTTTTTCATTATGTGTTCTCCGACGTTTTTTCTGCCTTGATGGCAAAACCTACAGTGATTTCAAAAACTTGTTCCGCGCAGACATCGATGCAGCGGCCACAGTTGGTACACTCCTGAGCCACAATCAAGGGCCCGTGACCGCGCTTGGCACCGTGAACGGGGCCGCGCAGGATGGGACGCTCCGGGCAGACCGCATAACAATCCATACAGTTGTTGCACCGCTCGCGCCCCTTGGCAGAAATCTTGATGAATCCGACCCGGTTGAGCAGGGCATAGAAGGCCCCCACCGGACAGAGATGACCACACCAGCCCCGCTCAACCACGAAGAGATCGAACAGGAACAGCACCACCAGCAGAGCCCAGCCCGCCCCCATGCCAAACAGCAGACCGCGCATGGCGAGCGACACCGGGTTGACCAGTTCCCACACCAGCACGCCTGTCACCGCCGGTGCCACCAGCGCCATAGCCAGCAGCCAGTAACGGGTAGCACGGCTGAACTGACCGTTGCCCTTGAGGCCAAGCCGCCCCCTGAGCCAGGCCGCCGCATCCGTGATGAGGTTGACCGGACAGACCCAGGAGCAGAACACCCGCCCCCCGACCAGCCAGTAACCGACCAGCACGATGGCTGCCCCCAGCCAGAGGGTGGAGATGGGCCAATGGCCTGCGACCACCGATTGCAGCAGGGTCAGCGGATCGGTGAGCGGCACCGTCTCCAGCAACAGCGAGCTGGAGAGGTTGCCCTTGAGGATCCAGACACCCGCCAGCGGCCCCAGCAGGAACAATGCGAGCACACCGAACTGACTGAGCCTGCGCAGCAGCAGGAAACGGTGGGAACGCCACCACCCCAGCTTGATGCGCGCCTCGGCCCCCGGATAACGACTCATAGTCCCTCCGGTTTACGGGTTGGCAGAGTGAGCCTGTCGCCAATGAGCGACTTGCCCGCCTTCGCCTTCTCTTCCCAGCCAAGCCGGTAGTGATGACCCAGCTCCCCCTTGGCGAGCTGACGGGGCACCACCTTGATGGCTGCCTCTTCCAGTACGCAGGCATGCTCGCACTTGCCACAGCCGGTACAGATATCGCTGTGCACCGTGGGCAAGAACATAGCGTGCTTGCCAGTGCGCTGGTTGTGCTGCAGCTCCAGGGTGATCGCCTTGTCGATCAACGGGCAGACCCGATAACAGACATCGCAACGCAAACCGAGATAGTTGAGGCAGGTCTCGTGATCGATGAGCACTGCGACCCCCATCCGCGCCTGATCGATATCGGTCATCTGCTGATCCAGCGCCCCGCTCGGGCAGGCCACCACGCAAGGGATGTCATCACACATCTCGCACGGGACGGCGCGCGCCTTGAAATAAGGGGTGCCGGTGGTCACAGGGTCAAACAGCCGGGCGAGCTTGAGGGTGTCGTAGGGGCACGCCTCGACGCATAGTCCGCAGCGCACGCAGGCGCCGAGGAACTCAGCTTCGTCGAGGGCGGCAGGGGGACGCAGCGCCTGAGCCGGCACTGCATGCACCTGCTGGCGGGCCATGCCGCCGAGCCCCACGCCAAGCAGGCTCACACCGCAAGCCCCCTTGGCCATGTCGGCCAGAAACTGGCGACGACTACGACTCATCTCGACTCCCCGCCTCAGGCCTTCATCACCTTGACGGCGCACTTCTTGTAATCGGTCTCTTTGGAGAGCGGATCGGTGGCGTCCAGGGTCAGCTTGTTGACCAGCTGGCTCGCATCAAAGAAGGGCATGAAGACCAGTCCCTTGGGCGGACGGTTGCGACCACGGGTCTCGACCCGGGTTTTCACCTCGCCACGGCGGGAGGAGACGATCACCTCTTCACCACGACGCACGCCACGGGCCTTGGCATCGTCCGGGTGCATGAAGAGCACCGCATCCGGGAAGGCACGATAGAGCTCGGGCACCCGGCGGGTCATGGTACCGGTGTGCCAGTGTTCCAGCACGCGACCGGTGGAGAGCCACAGATCGTACTCTTTATCCGGCGACTCGGCGGCGGGTTCGAACGGCAGGGCGAAGATGACCGCCTTGCCATCGGGTTTGCCATAGAAGCGCACCCCCTCGCCCGCTTTCACATAGGGGTCAAACCCTTCGCGATAGCGCCACAGGGTCTCTTTGCCATCCACTACCGGCCAGCGCAGACCGCGCGCTTCGTGGTACTGATCGAACGGCGCCAGATCGTGACCGTGGCCACGACCAAAGGTGGCGTACTCCTCAAACAGACCCTTCTGGACGTAGAAACCGAAGTGTTCGGCTTCGTCGTTCAGCATCCCCTTGCTCTGCTCTTTCGGGAACTGGTTGACCTGACCGTTGGCATAGAGCACGTCGAACAGGGTCTTGCCCTTCACTTCCGGCATCTTGGCAATCAGTTCAGCAGGCCACACTTCCTCAACCTTGAAGCGCTTGGAGAACTCCATCAGCTGCCACAAGTCGGACTTGGCCCCTTCCGGTGCCTTCACCTGCTGGTGCCAGAACTGGGTGCGGCGCTCGGCATTGCCGTAGGCGCCCTCTTTCTCCACCCACATGGCGGTGGGCAGGATGAGGTCAGCGGCCTGGGCGGTAACGGTCGGGTACGGGTCGGAGACCACGATAAAGTTACGCGGGTCGCGATAACCAGGCAGACGATCGGTATTCATGTTGGGACCGGCCTGCATATTGTTGTTGCACATCACCCAGTAGGCGTTGAGCTTGCCATCCTTGAGCATGCGATCCTGCAGCACGGCGTGGTAACCCACCTGCTCCGGGATGGTGCCTTCCGGCAGTTTCCAGATCTTCTCGGCAATGGCGCGATGCTTGGGATCGGTCACCACCATGTCGGCTGGCAGACGGTGGGCAAAGGTGCCCACTTCCCGCGCGGTACCGCAGGCTGAAGGCTGGCCAGTCAGGGAGAAGGGGCCAGAGCCCGGCTCGGAGATCTTGCCGGTGAGCAGGTGGATGTTGTAGCAGAGGTTGTTGGCCCAGACACCGCGAGTATGCTGGTTGAAACCCATGGTCCAGTAAGAGACCACTTTCTTGCTCGGATCGGCATAGAGCTTGGCCAGCTTTTCCAGCTTCTCTTTGGAGACGCCGGAGAGCTTGGAGACCGACTCAACATCGTAGTCGGCCACGAACTTGGCAAACTCCTCGAAGGTCATCGGAGTGGCATCGCCGCTGTCCGGGTTCTTCGCTTTCTGCTGCAGCGGGTTGGTCGGACGCAGACCGTAACCGATGTCGGTGACACCTTTCTTGAACACGGTGTGCTTGTTGACGAAGTCCCAGTTCACCTTGTCGTTCTGGATGATGTAGTTGGCGACATAGTTGAGGATCGCCAGATCGGTCTGGGGGGTAAATACAATGCCGTTGTCCGCCAGTTCGAAGCTGCGGTGCTCGAAAGTGGAGAGCACGTGCACCTGCACATCCGGATTGGAGAGACGGCGATCGGACATCCGCGACCAGAGGATGGGGTGCATCTCGGCCATGTTGGAGCCCCACAGCACGAACGCATCGGCCTGCTCGATATCGTCATAGCAGCCCATCGGCTCATCCATACCGAAGGTACGCATAAAGCCGACGACCGCGGAGGCCATGCAGTGGCGGGCGTTGGGGTCGATGTTGTTGGTACGGAAACCGGCCTTCATCAGCTTGGCGGCGGCGTAACCTTCCCAAACGGTCCACTGGCCGGAACCGAACATGCCAACGGCAGTCGGCCCCTTCTCTTTGAGGGTGGCCTTGAACTTCTCGGCCATGATGTCGAAGGCCTGATCCCAGCTGATGGGAGCGAAGTCGCCATCCTTGTCGAACTTGCCGTTCTTCATCCGCAGCATCGGCTGGGTGAGGCGATCCTGACCGTACATGATCTTGGAGAGGAAGTAGCCCTTGATGCAGTTGAGGCCACGGTTGACCGGCGCATCGGGGTCGCCCTGAGTCGCCACGACACGGCCATCCTGGGAACCGACCAGCACGGAGCAGCCGGTACCGCAGAAGCGGCAAGGCGCTTTATCCCAGTGGATGGCAGTCTTGTCGGTACTGGTGATGAGATTGGCCGCCAGGGTGGGGGCACTGACACCGGCCACGGCAGCGGCAGCCGCCACCGCGTTGGCCTTCATAAAGTCGCGTCGACTCAGCTTCATGACATATCCTCGCATTGCTTGTCGCGTAAGTTATCGAGTGTATTTAACTGGCGCTCGCTCAAGGCTACGAACCGCATACCAGTGCCTCGTTTTTATCGCATCAACTAGAAACCACTCAGTCAGATCATGGAGACCCGACTTCACGGCACCTTATTCATTGCTGGGCATCGAGTTCATCGAACTGATGGTAAATCAGGGCGGCAGAGAGCACGCCCGGCATCGCCTGTATCGCATCGATGGCCGCCATGATCGGCCGCTGGCTTGCCCCTTCCAGGGTCACCACCAGCTTGCCTTCGTCGGTGACGGCGTGGATCTCGGCACCGTCGAGGGCCGCAATCTCTTCTGCGAGCTGGTGACGCAAGGTGGGCTGGGTCAGCACCACCAGACTCGAAACATGAAACTCCTGACTCATTGTGACTCCCGGGTCATTCAATGCCTGATTCATTCTGACTCTTCTGTGCACTGGCCGCCGAGCCATCCACCTTGATGCTGCCAACCGGGCAGTCCTGCACACAGGCACCACAGCCGTTGCAGCTATCCAGCTCAATGACCGGGGTGGGTACCCGCCCCAGTGTCGGAATAAAGCGAATGGCCCGCGGTTCACAGCTGTCCTGACAACGCTGGCAATAAACCTGACCATTGGCCAGGCAGTTGGCGGCAATGGACGCCTTGTATTGCCAAGGCGTCTCCGATGCTGGCCGAAACAGCGGCTCCTTGCAGGCGGCAACGCAGTCACCGCAAAAGGTGCACTCGCCGCGCTGAAAGTCGACGGTGGGGAAACCTCCCTCTCCGTTGATCAGGATCTGCTCCGGGCAGGCGGCCAGACAATCACCGCAGCGGGTACATCCGGCCGAGAATTGCGACCAGGCCACCGACCAGGGCAGTTGCACCGGAGGCTCGGCAACCCGCAAGCGGCCCCGAAACAGGCCACGGC
Organism: Aeromonas sp. FDAARGOS 1410; assembly: GCF_019048745.1. Classification (NCBI taxonomy): domain Bacteria; kingdom Pseudomonadati; phylum Pseudomonadota; class Gammaproteobacteria; order Aeromonadales; family Aeromonadaceae; genus Aeromonas; species Aeromonas sp. FDAARGOS 1410. The sequence goes on from NZ_CP077401.1 coordinate 3,559,800, forward strand.
GGGCAAGATCGATCTCTTCCGGCATATTGACTCCCGTTTCAGTGATGAAGGGTGCGGCACGAGTCCTTGATTGGCATTTTCGATACCAATTATAAGGGTGGGTGTATATTGCGGCCCTGACAAGTTAAGGGATATACCACCAGGGAGATAAACAGGGGGGATTTTTGCGCCAGATCAAAGCCTTGGCGCAGAACAAAAAGGGAGGTATCGATGAAAATACCTCCATATGAGGATTGCTATTTAATCAATGGCTATTTTTGTGGTCAGCCACCGATTGAAGCAAGGTGAGGGGTTGCTCCGGCATTGCCTTCGTGCAAACGGTGGGTGGCACTCTTGCCGCTCAGGGCAGAACGAATCCGCTGCTGCAGCGCCTCCTGCTGCTCGTCTGCAGTTAGCAGATCCCGCAGCTCGACCCCATTGTCGCCAAACAGACAGAGGTGCAACTTTCCTGCCGAAGAGACTCGCAGCCGGTTGCAACCGGCACAGAAATCCTTGCTGTAGGGCATGATGAGACCCACCCCACCCTGCGACTCCGGATGCATGAATACCTGCGCCGGGCCGTCATCCTTGCCGCGCAGCTGCTGCAGCCAACCACTCTCCAGCAGGCGCTGCTTTATCCCCTCACCGCTGACATGGTGATCGCGAAACAGGGTATCCATCTCGCCGGTCTGCATCAGTTCGATAAAGCGCAGCTCGATGGGCTTGTGCTTGATCCAGCCGAGGAAAGCCTCCAGCTGATAGTCGTTCAGCCCTTTGAGGAGCACCGCATTGATCTTCACCGATTTGAAACCGGCGGCGAGCGCCGCTTCGATCCCCTCCATCACCTCCGCCAGCTTGTTCTCACCGGTGATCTGGTGAAACTGGCGCGGGTCCAGGCTATCGACACTGACATTCAGCGCATTGAGCCCGGCGTCAAACCACTCGCGGGCCCGCTCTTTCAAGCGATAACCGTTGGTGGTCATGGCGATTTTTTCGATGCCCGGCGTGGTCGCGATCACATTGACGATCTCGGTGAAATCACGACGCAAGGAGGGCTCGCCGCCGGTAATTCGCACCTTGCGGGTTCCCATGGCAGCAAAGCCATGCACTACGCGGCGGATCTCATCGAGCGAGAGAAAGGATTTTCGTCCTCCCTTGTGACCTTCTGGAGGGCGATAACCATCCGGCAGACAGTAGGTGCAACGGAAGTTGCACACATCGGTCACCGAGAGACGCAAATAGTAAAAACGACGGGAAAAACCATCTTCAAGAGGCAACATAAACACCTTTCCAAATACGGGAGGCCAGGGCATTTCTTTCCTGACCCTTACAGCTCGAACATCGGCTGACGGCTGGTTCTCCCCTATCCCAAGGACTTAGGCAGAACCGCTCGGAGTTCATCTAGTTTTTCGATGCTAACACAAGTTGGAGTACACTCCCACGCATCTTGACGACGCCTTGTCACAATTCAGAGGTCAATATCAACATGAGCATGGGACACAGATTCAGAGTCCATTCGGTCAGCAGCGCCATCGGGCGCGCCATGGTATTGATCCTCTTCATGGCCAGCCTTATTGCGGTCGTTGCCATGGTCACCCTCTTCTACTCGGTACCCGATGCCAAGGCGATCAACCTCTCCGGTTCGCTGCGGATGCAGGCTTACCGGATGGCTTACGAAATCGAGCGGGGCGAGAGTGTACTGGGCCGTCTCTCCCAGTTTGAAGAGACGCTGCACGCCGCAGAGCTACAGGAGACCCAGCGCTGGATCACTCCTGCCTCCCTGCGCCGCACCTATGGCGAAGTGCTCGATCAGTGGCAGGAGATGCGTCAGCACATCGAAAACAGCACCCCCAGACGCTACACCGACAACACCGAGAAGTTTGTGGCGGCCATCGACAATTTCGTCAATCAGATGCAGTACCACGTCGAGTTCAAGGTACGGATGCTGGCACTGGCTGAGGGGCTCGGTCTGCTCGCCATCATCCTCATCGCCTGGTTTACGGTGCGCTTTACCCGCAAGCAGGTGGTCGCCCCGCTCAATCAGCTGGTCTATTGTGCCCGCCAGATCCAGCGCCAGGATTTCGATCTGCAACTGCCCAGCCACGGTGAAAACGAGTTGGGGGAACTGTCGCGTGCCTTTGTCACCATGGCCGACGAATTGGGCAAGCTCTATCGGGAGCTCGAGAACAAGGTGGAGGAGAAAACCGCCAAGCTGCAACAGGCCAACGACACTCTCTCCTTCCTCTACAGCACGGCCCAGAAGCTGCACGCAGCACCGCTCAGCACCCGCACCCTCATCAAGCTGCTGGACAGGGCGGCAGCCCACCAGCATATCGATTACATCCGGCTGACCCGCTTCGAAAATAACGCCATGCCGGTCTATACCTCCGGGCGAACCGGCTGGCCCGGCGATCTCGATGCGGTAGCCAGTTTCTATCTGCAGATGGATGATCAGGAGTTTGGCCGGCTCGACATCATCAGTCAGCACCCCATTGACGAGCGGCTGATCAGAAACTTCACCATGTTGCTGGCCCAGGTGCTGCACAAGGATCAGACCCTGCTGCAACACCAGCGGCTGCTGCTGATGGAGGAGCGGGCCGTCATCGCCCGCGAGCTGCACGACTCGCTGGCGCAGGCTCTCTCCTACCTCAAGATCCAGTCCACCCTGCTCAAACGCTCCTACGCCAAGGGGCAACAGGATAAGGCACAGGAGGCGATGCAGCAGATCGACGAAGGGCTCAGCAACGCCTACACCCAGCTGCGCGAGCTGCTCGGTACCTTCCGCCTCACCATAGGGGACGCCAATCTCGGTGAAGCGATCCGGGTGATGCTCGATCAGTTACAGCCCCAGACCAACGCCGAGATCCGGTTCCACTACGGTCTGGCTGACTCGGATCTTGAAGCGGGCCAGCACATCCATATTCTGCAGCTGATCCGTGAGGCAGTGCTCAACGCCATCAAACATGCCAATGCGCAAGTGATTGATGTTAGCTGTGAGACCCTCGCCAGTGGTAACATCGAGGTTCAGATTTCAGATGACGGTGTCGGTATTGGACTCGCCAGCTCGGCGATCAACCATTACGGCTTGAGTATCATGAACGAACGCGCCAACAAACTGCACGGCCTGTTGACCATCAACGAACAGCAGCCACAAGGCACCCGTGTGCATCTGACTTTTCCCACCAGTCTAGCGAGAGACGCCTGATGGACGAGATGAAATACAGTGTTTTGGTCGTAGATGACCATCCCCTGATGCGCAAAGGGATTGTGCAGTTACTGGCTCTGGAAGAGAACATGGAGGTGATCGGTGAAGCCTCCAACGGTACTGACGCCGTGGCATTGGCCAAGGAGTCCGAGCCGGACCTGATCCTGCTCGACCTCAATATGAAAGGGCTCTCCGGTCTCGATACCCTCAAGGCACTGCGGGCCGAAGAGGTCACCTCCCGGGTCGTCATCCTGACTGTCTCCGATGCCCGCCAGGATGTAGTAGCCCTGCTCAAGGCCGGTGCCGATGGCTACCTGCTCAAGGACACCGAACCGGATCTGCTGCTGGCCCAACTGGCTGACGTGATGACCGGCAAGCAGATCCTGAGCGAGCCGCTGCGCCCCTACCTCGAGAATATCTACGAGCTGGATCACCTGCAGCAGAAGCTTGAGAGCTTAACGCGTCGCGAAATGCAAATCCTGCGTGAAATTGCAAAAGGCCTCTCCAATAAACAGGTCGCTTCCGTGCTCCATATCTCCGAGGGAACAGTCAAGGTTCACGTGAAGAGCCTGCTGAAGAAACTCGAGGCGCAGAGCCGCGTGGAAGCGGCTGTCATGTATCTTGAGCAGCGTAACTAAACGCCCTCAACCGCCCGAAAAGCCACCTTCCGGTGGCTTTTTTCATTCTCTGGCACAGTCGCTGCATTGACCTATTCAGCAACTACTCAATGGAGGATGGAACATGAAACTGCAACCTTTGGCCCTGTTCCCCTTGCCTTCCCACATACTCCCGGGCGGCAAGCTGCCTCTGCGTTTGTTCGAACCCCGTCATCTGCAGATGCTCAAAGAGTCATTCATCAACGATCAGGGCTTTGGCATCGTGATGGAAGAGTCGACTACCTCGGGACAAGCAGGTCGCATCCTGCCGGTCGGTACCCGGGTCAAGGTGACCGACTTCTACACCCTGAACGATGGGATGCTGGGGATCACCGTACTGGGGCTGGAGCGCTTCTGCATCCACGAGATGGAGACCGACGAGCTGGGACTGCGTCGCGCCAAAGTGGAAACGCTGCCCAACTGGCCCAGCACCCACTCCGATTTCCACGACAAATTGCTGGTGAACCGCCTGCGCGAGGTGTTCGAGCAATATCCGGAACTTGATGAACTCTACCCGGAGAAGCGCTTTGAAGATGCAGCCTGGCTCTGTCAGCGCTGGCTCGAAATCCTGCCGATGCCGATTTATGAAAAGCAGATGCTGATAGCCAAACAGAACAGCGAAGCGGCTCGCAAATTCCTGCATCGCCTGATTTCACAATGACAAAAACAGCTTTGCAAAATGCAATTATTCCAACAATGAAAATCGAAAATTCGCATTTTGCAAATGAGTAGTAACACAACAAGCCATAACAAGAGAGAGCCGCTGCGCTAAACGGCCAAATTGAACATAAAAGAGTCATTTAAAAGTTGGCACAGATTTTTCATATAGATTTGTACAACCCGATTTATCCCGTGCTCTCTTCAGTATTTGCTGAAGATCTGGTCAACCCACAAAGTTGACCATTTTTTTATCCGCGCGTCGGCAAACGCTGACCAAAGTGTCGTTGCAAGCAGTCACGCAGCCGTGACAAGGTGATCGGCTTGGCGAGAAAATCATCCATCCCCTGCGCCAGACAGCAGGCCTTGTCCTCTGCCATCGCATTGGCCGTCAACGCGACGATGGGCATGGTGTAACCCATCTCCCGCAGCCGTCTGGTCGCCTCCAGCCCATCCATCTGCGGCATCCGCATATCCATCAGGATCAGATCCGGCTGCTGTTGCTCCACTTGCGCCAGCGCATCCAGCCCATTGACGGCCAACCGGACATGGCTCACCAGTTTTTGCAGCATCAGTGACACCACCAGCTGATTGACCGGGCTATCCTCCACCACCAGCACATCGAGCGGCTGCAGGGCGGGAGCACTCTCTTCCCGCGCTGGCTGGCAGTGACAGGGCAGCGCCATGTTGCTGAGCTCAAACCAGAAGCAACTCCCCTTGCCAGGCTCACTCTCCAGCCGGATCTCCCCACCCATCAGGGAAACCAGCCGCTTGCTGATGGCAAGGCCCAGGCCGGTCCCCGAGAAGCGACGGGTTGCCGAGTTATCAACCTGCGAGAAGGGTTCAAAAAGCTGGGCCTGATCCTCCGGGGCAATCCCGATCCCGGTATCACTCACCGAAACCCGCAATTTATCCTCATGCCAACTCAGCCGCAGGGTCACCCTCCCCTCATCGGTAAATTTGAGGGCGTTGTCGAGCAAATTGCCAATCACCTGGGAGAGCCGCATCGGATCTCCCTGTAACTCCCCGGGCACCACATCGTCTACTTCACAGCACAACTCGATCCCCTTGGCATCGGCCCTTGCCTGCAGCGGCTCGATAAGCGACTGGCAGAGGCGTTCTGTCTGCATCGTCTCGCAGTGAAATACCAGGGTCTGGGATTCGATTTTCGAGAAGTCGAGCACATCGTCGATGATGGTTTGCAGCAATCTGGCCGAGTGGGTCGCGTGACGCAGCAGGCTCTGCTGATCTGGTGCCAGCTCGGCATGTTGCAACAGATCGAGCATGCCCAGCACCGCATTCATCGGAGAGCGGATCTCGTGGGTCATCATGGCCAGAAACTGGGATTTGGCGCGGTTGGCCGCCTCGGCTTCGTCCCGCGCCCGAGCCAGCTCCTCCTCACGCCGGATCTGGCTGCTGATGTCCCGGGCAGTGCCGCGATAGCCGATAAAGTTGCGCTCTTCATCGAAGCTCGGCTCGGCGCTCACCTCCATCCAGCAAGGTCCTCCCTGCAGAGCGACCTGCATTCGCACTGCGCGAACCGGCTGACGCTGTTCCAGCAATTCGAGGTAGACGTTGGCTTCCCGGCTGCCCTTGTTGCAAACATAGTCATAGAGGGTCGGCCGGGTAGAGAGCGGCGTCTGCTCATCGAGATAGCCGGGCTCGGAGGCGTAGCTGAGTCTGTGCTCGGCATCCGTCTCCCAAAACCAGTCCGATGCCATGGCGGCAAAACTGCGAAAACGGCGCTTGCTGGCCTGCAGCGCCTCGGTCTTGGCCGCAACTTGCTCCTGCAATCGGGCCCGATAAGTGATGTTGACCAGTGCCTGCGAGATGAGCGGGCGGCAGCGCTGCATCGCCGCCTTGCTGGTGAGATCGAACGTGCCGGCACGGGAGTGTCGACAGATGATGGTGGCACTGAATCCTGGGGCCTGCAGCCCGGTAAGCATCAGGCTCGCCCATCCCGGAACTGCAGCGAGATCCGCCAGCTCCGGCAACTGGGAAGGGTCGTAGATCACCAGCGTCTCTCCCGCAATCGCCCGGCCAAATGCCGGTGTCATGGCCCAGTTACGCCCCTGCTCCACAGGATCGGTAGTGAGATGGGTGACCCCTGCTTTTCCTTCCCAAGCCACCACATCCGCATGCTCAAATCCGATAAAGGGCTTGAGCACCTGGATGAGGCTCTCCAGCACCTGCTCCGGCGTCTGGGCATCGGCCAGTGTCGCTACCCCGCTCAGCAGGGTCTGGGATTCATGCCGGTATTTGGCCTCGCGCTCACGACAACGCATCAGATCGACCAGAGTGGTCTGCAGTTTGTCGCCCAGGGCTTCCAGTTCGCTGTTGCCAATCATCTTGTTGCCTGTTCTCTAACGGGTCAGGAAGATCACGCTCGATACCATCAGGTTGCCGTGAGCCAGCTCACCGTGGGGCAGCCGCCCCTGCTCGCCGAACGTAAAGGGAGTGATAAAAGGGATCTTGCCGAGACGAGCACGGCTCTGTTCGACAAACTCGCACAACATATCACCAAGCGCCAAACGACAACCAGCACAAAAGATGATAAGCGCGCCGATAGGCTGTAATTCAACATCGACACCATAGCCCGGCTCGATCCGGATTGCATTGAGGCTACGTTGCAGCAATCCCTCCTGACTGCTGTACATCAGGAGCAACCGTTCGCCCGGCGCCACGTCGGTAAAGAGGCGCAAGCCTCCCTGCTCGGTAACCGCCTCCGGATGAGAGAGCTTGTAATAGGGAATACCATCGAGGGAGCCCACCTGACGAGCCAGTGGATTGAGCGTGGTTTCGCGCAAGATGGGGCCCACAGGCCAGGGGGACTCGCGCCCGCACCAACGGGCATAGACCTCTGCGGCAGGCTGGTGATCAATAGTCAGCACCTCCCGCCCATGGCAGGCGGTGATCTCGCCGCTGCATTCGGCGGGGACGTAGCCGGAGTGAAACTGAAACGCGAGCTGGCAATCGGGATAGAGCACCGCCAGCACGATGCCATCGCGGGTCATCGACTCATCCCAACAGAGTTGCCAGTTGCCGCTAACGCTGTTGTCGGCCGCAGAGCCGCCGACCACGGGTACGGATGCGCCCAATTCTGCCTCAATGCCGGCCAGCAGACCTTCTTCCTGGCCGGGGCTGGCATGAAAGAGGATAAGCTGGGGCAGCTCGCCGGGTCGGCCACAGTCACTCATGGCGCGACGCAGCAACTGCCGCACATCAACCTGACTACCGCTGGCTCCTGCTATGCCGTAGGCACCCGCCTCATCGTAAAATGCCGCCGCAGCCAGACCATATCCCTGTCGGGCATGATGGCCCACCTCGGTCATCACCCCACCGCAGGAGCTGCACCCCAGAAAACGGGTGGTCGGGAATTGGCGTTTTAGCTCGGAACAGACTATCTCGCCCTCATGGGCCTCGGTAAAATAGATCAGCAACAGGGAGGGAGCCTGCATGGAATGGTGGCGCAGTCGCGCACAGATCTCTTGAGCCGCCAGCGCTGAACTTTCAGCGAGGGAGTGAACGGTCAGAAATTTCAACACCATCTCCTTGTCGTATTAACGGATGCCAACCGCAAGCAAAAATCATACCCTTATCAAACAATTACCTCGATTCACTTGCTAATATAGCGGTCAACTGAGACCAATGACAGGATGCCTTCATGTGGCAGAAAAACATCAATGACTTCGAGCGGGTCGTAGCCATCGGTGGTGGCCACGGTATGGGACGAGTGCTCTCATCCCTCTCGTTCTTGGGTCAACGCCTGACCGGCATAGTCACCACAACAGATGATGGTGGCTCCACCGGACGCCTGCGCAAGAGCCAGGATTGCATCGCCTGGGGCGATCTTCGCAACTGCCTCAATCAGCTGGTGACCGATCCCAGCATCGGCAGCATGCTGTTTGAATACCGCTTCGCCGGCCGGGGCGAACTGGCGGGACATAACCTCGGCAACCTGATGCTGCTGGCACTCGATAACCTCTGTGTCCGTCCTCTTGATGCTATCAAGCTGATCAGCGACATGCTCAAAATCGAGTCACAATTGTTACCCATGTCTGAATTTCCGACCGATCTTTGCGCCAACATGGAGTGTGGCACCCGGATCCTCGGAGAGGTCTCGATTGACCAGCTCGCCTCCCCACCGCTCTCTCTTGGCCTGATGCCCGAAGTGCAGGCCACCAGAGAGGCGGTACAGGCGCTGCAACAGGCGGATATGGTCATCCTCGGGCCGGGCAGTTTTCTCACCTCCATCATGCCCCCCCTGCTGCTGGCCGAGATCGCCCAGGCCATCAACGAGAGCAACGCCATGGTGGTCTTTATCTGCAATCTGGTAGCGGAGAAAGGGCCAGCTGGCCAGCTTGATCTGAAGAGCCAGTGTCGCTGGCTGGAATCAAGAATAGGTCAGGGACGGATTGACGCCATCCTCGCCCCCAGCGAGGCCGGAGGAGCAGGGGAGTGGCAAGGCAAACTGATCGAGGCGGAGTTGGGGGAGAGCGAACTGCCTCACCGCCACGATCGCTTGAAGCTGAAACTTGCGCTGGACAGAGTGATCCAGCATCTGCTCAACGCACGCTGATTAATCTGCATGCGCCGAACCAAACAGCCTCACTGATAGGTTGCGAGGAAAGAGAGAACCTGGGGCAGGGAGTGCTCCAACTCTTGCAATTGACGCCCCGCTTCACCGGCATCGGCCTGCTTGCAGGCCATCTCCAGCGCCATCACCTGCTGGTAGCTGGGCATGGCGCCGTAGCTGCCACAGGATGATTTCATGCTGTGGGCCACTCTGGCCAGTTGTGCCCAATCGCCCCGCTCATAGAGTGGCCTGAGCTGACCCAACTGCTCACCCACCTCTTCGATAAAGACAGAGATCACCACCGGCAACATCTCCTGACCAATGTCATCGGCCAACTGCTGCAATACCTTGCGATCTACCCACTCCATGTGTGCCTCCCCTGAAAGGTATTCAAACAGACCATACTATAGATAATTCCATCAACAAGATCGCCTGCACAGCCGTTATTCCTCTGATGATGAAGTGAGCTCCAAGGTGGAAAACGTGAGAGATCTCTCACTATCGATACAGTGCAAATGGCAAAAGATACAAAAAAGTTGCCGTAAATTAACAATTAGATAACAATTCGTTTTGTCAGAGTGATATTGCTCAGCAACACCTCTCATCCCTTTTTGCCTTTATGGCTGCTGCGAAGAACCAGGGTAGTTTTCTACCCTGGTATTTTTTTATGGTGTGACGCTGATTTGGTTAGTCGCCACCCGCTCCCCAAGCCGGAACAGATTGAATTCGCCGGGGGCCATCTTGATCCAGTTCTCATTGCCAGTCAGCGGCCGCGTCGTGACCAGCGTCACCACATCGTTGGGTGTGGTCTCGCTCTGGAAATCGATCACCACCTCTTCATCCAGCAAACTCGCCTCGCCAAACGGCGCGCAGCGAGTCAGCCAGTGCAGGTTATTGCTGCAGTAGGTCATCACATACTCCCCATCCGAGAGCAGCATGTTGAATACCCCAAGCCCCCTGAGCTCATCACACAAGGTGGCCATGTAGCGAAACATGGCGGGAAAGTTGGCGGGACGCTTGGGGTACTTCTGCTCCAACCGGTCGAGCAGCCAGCATAAGGCGTGTTCGCTGTCGGTGTCTCCCACCGGGCGATGTCGCCCGGTTGGCAACTTCTTGTAGCCGGTGAGCTGCCCATTGTGGGCAAAAGTCCAGTAACGGCCCCACAGCTCGCGGGTAAAGGGGTGAGTGTTTTCCAGCGAGACGCAGCCACGGTTGGCCTGGCGGATATGGCTGACGACAGCGCAGCTCTTGATGGGCAGCGCCTGTACCAGTCTGGCGATGGGTGACTGGGCGCTGGGTTCGGGATCCTTGAAGGTGCGAAAGCCCTTCCCTTCGTAAAAGGTAATGCCCCAGCCATCCTTGTGGGGGCCGGTCTTGCCTCCACGCAGCATCAGGCCGGTAAAACTGAAACAGATATCGGTCGGCACATTGGCACTCATGCCGAGCAGTTCGCACATATCCGGATGCCCCCTTCCTTGACTACATAACAACTGGCTTCGCACTCGGGCTGGCCAGCAAACCCCGGATTAGAAGAGCAGAGAGGAGTGTATCACTGGTACTCCTCCCTGCTCCTTTATCGACAAGTTGCCGATTACTTGGCCATCTCTTTTTCGACCAGCTGGATCAGGATGTGGATCACCTTGATGTGCACTTCCTGAATGCGATCGGCATAGCCAAAGTGCGGCACCCGGATCTCGATGTCGGCCAGACCGGCCATCTTGCCGCCATCCTTGCCGGTCAGAGCGATCACTTTCATCCCCTTGGCACGGGCAGCTTCGATGGCCTTGATGATATTGCCGGAGTTACCGCTGGTGGAGATACCGAGCAGCACGTCGCCACGACGGCCGACCGCTTCCACATAGCGGGAGAATACGTAGTCATAGCCAAAATCGTTGGAGACACAGGAGAGGTGGCTCGGATCGGAGATGGCGATACCGGCGTAACCCGGGCGGTTCTCACGATAGCGACCGGTCAGCTCTTCGGCAAAATGCATGGCATCGCAGTGGGAGCCGCCATTGCCGCAGGAGAGCACCTTGCCCTCCTCCTTGAAGGAGTCGGCCAGCAGCTTGGCAGCCGCTTCAATGTTTTTCAGGTTCTGCTCGTCAGCCAGGAAAGCCTGCAGCACGCTGGCAGCTTCAGTCAGTTCGTTGCGGATCAATTCTTGGTACATGATGTCTCTTCCACTGTTTTTAGTGTGCGTGTAAGTCACCGCTATTCTCGCACAAGCCAATCCCGGAGTCGCCCCCTCCCCCTGCAACACAACCCTGTTGCCACGAGCGTTACGGGGATCACAGTCACAAGGTAATGAAGATGTAAACAGCTTGATAACTTTGTGCGTATGAATTACAACAGGGGCCACATCCAACAGGTCTGACCTCTGGATCAGTGACGCCACGTTGGCAATCTTTCACGCAAGGAGCAAGCAATGACGACGACCCTCACTCTGATCGGGGTGATCCTGGTTATCGGAGCCCTGGCCTACCGCCGGACATCCCTGTTCATCTCCACCCTGGTCACCGGCGCGACGCTGGTGCTTGGTGCTATCTATGGTCATGTGCCCTTGCTGGTCTGGGCGCTGTTTGCGGTGATCGCCATCCCGCTCAACCTGGTGGAATTTCGCCGCACCCAGATAACCAAGCCGCTGTTCAAACTCTACAAATCGATCATGCCGGAGATGTCTCGCACCGAGAAAGAGGCGATTGAAGCGGGTACTACCTGGTGGGAAGCCGATCTGTTCGCGGGCAACCCGAACTGGAAAAAACTGCACGCCATTCCGGTCAGTACCCTCTCTGCCGAAGAGCAGGCCTTCCTCGACGGCCCGGTAGAAACCGTCTGCCGCATGGTCAGCGACTGGGAAGTGACCCACGAGCGCGCGGATCTCTCCCCCGAGGTGTGGCAATACCTGAAGGACAACAAGTTCTTCGCCATGATCATCAAGAAGAAATATGGCGGTCTGGAGTTCTCGGCCTACGCCCAGTCCTGCGTCCTGCAAAAACTGTGCGGCGCCAGCGCCGTGCTCGCCTCCACCGTCGGCGTACCCAACTCGCTGGGCCCGGGCGAACTGCTGCAGCACTACGGCACTGACGAACAGAAGGATTACTACCTGCCCCGCCTGGCGGTAGGTAAAGAGATCCCCTGCTTCGCCCTGACCAGCCCGGAAGCGGGTTCTGATGCCGGCTCCATCCCCGACTTCGGTATCGTCTGCAAAGGCGAGTGGGAAGGCAAAGAGGTGCTCGGCATGCGCCTCACCTGGAACAAGCGCTACATCACCCTCGCCCCCATCGCCACCGTCCTGGGTCTCGCCTTCAAACTGCGTGACCCCGAGCACCTGCTGGGTGACGAGGAAGAGCTCGGCATCACCTGCGCTCTGATCCCTACTCACATCAAGGGTGTCGGCATTGGGCGTCGCCACTTCCCGCTCAACGTGCCGTTCCAGAACGGTCCGACTCAGGGCAAGGATGTGTTCGTCCCGCTCGATTTCATCATCGGCGGCCCGGCCATGGCCGGTCAGGGCTGGCGCATGCTGGTCGAGTGTCTGTCGGTAGGCCGCGGCATCACCCTGCCCTCCAACAGCACCGGTGGTGTCAAGATGCTGGCCCTGGCGAGCGGTGCCTACAGCCGCATCCGTCGCCAGTTCAAGCTGCCCATCGGCAAAATGGAAGGGATTGAAGAGCCGCTGGCCCGCATCGGCGGCAACGCCTATATCATGGGCGCTGCAGCCAACCTGACCGTGACCGGTATCGACCTTGGCGAGAAGCCCTCGGTCATCTCCGCCATCGTCAAATACCACCTCACCGACCGTGCCCAGAAGTGCATCATCGATGCCATGGACATCCACGGCGGCAAGGCCATCTGCATGGGCCCCAACAATTATCTGGCTCGTGGCTATCAGGGTGCCCCCATCGCCGTGACGGTGGAAGGGGCCAACATCCTGACTCGCAGCATGATCATCTACGGTCAGGGCGCCATCCGCTGCCATCCGTACGTGTTGCCGGAGATGCTGGCGGCCAGCCACCCGGATCAGGAGCAGGCCCTCAAGGACTTCGACAAAGCGGTATTCAGCCACGTCGGTTTTGCCATCAGCAACCTGGTACGCAGCTTCTGGCTGGGTGTGACTGGCGCCCGCTTTGCCGCAGCACCTTATGGCGACCAGACCAAAGGCTACTACCAGAAGCTCTCCCGCCTCTCTGCCAACCTGGCCTTCCTGTCAGACATGGCGATGAGCACCCTGGGTGGTGAGCTCAAGCGCAAGGAGCGGGTCTCCGCCCGCCTTGGCGACGTGCTGAGCCAGCTCTATCTGGCCTCCAGCGCCCTCAAGCGCTATCAGGATGAGGGACGCCAGCAGGCCGACCTGCCGCTGCTGCACTGGGCGCTGCAAGATGCTCTGTTCAAGGCACAAGAGGCGATCGACGAGCTGCTGCGCAACTTCCCGAACCGCTGGATTGGCCTCGCCCTGCGCGCCGTGGTGTTGCCGCTGGGTCGCGACATGAAGCGTCCGAGCGACAAGCTGGACAACCAGGTTGCCCGCCTGCTGCAAACTCCGAGTGAGACCCGCAGCCGCCTGGCCAAGGGCCAGTACCTGACCCGCGAAGAGGGTAACCCCTTCGGTCTGCTGGAACAGGCGCTCGATGACGTGCTGGCTGCCGAGCCGCTGTTTGACAAGGTGTGCAAGGCTGACGGCATCAAGCGCCCCTTCCTGGCTCTGGACAAGGTGGCCGACATCGGTCTGGCGGCTGGCGTGCTGAGCCAGAGCGAAGCGGAGCTGCTGCGCCGCGCCGAAGTAAGTCGCCTGCGCACCATCAACGTCGATGACTTTGACCCCATCGATCTGGTAGCCAACAAGAAGCTGTTTGAAGCCTCGGCTTACCATCGCGCCGCCTGATATCAAGGCATTCTGACAACGCCTCCCTTGTGGAGGCGTTTTTTATTTCATGCCTGCAACAGCGTGCACCAGCTCCCCCGACCAGCGCCCTTCCCCGTGTTCTCGCCCGCAAAACAGTGCACAATAGCCGGCAAACCGAATCACAAAGGAAGCCAGGATGACCCTTGAGCACCTGATCCAGTGGCGCCGCGACCTGCACCGCCTGCCGGAAGCGGCCTGGAAAGAGTTTCGTACCACCAGCCTGATTGCCCACCATCTGAATGAACTCGGCTATCACATCGTGCTTGGCGACAAGCTGCTGGCCAGCAATCTGATGATGGGGCGCGATGTCGATGTGGCCGCCGAGAAAGCCCGCGCCCGCCGTCAGGGTGCCCATCCCGACTGGCTGGAGCGCATTGGCGACGTGACCGGGCTGATGGGAGAGCTGGATACCGGCCGCCCTGGCCCGACTCTGGCCTTTCGTTTCGACATCGATGCCGTGGAGGTGGAGGAGTCTGCCGCCGAGCAGCACCTGCCGCAGCAGGAGGGCTTTGCGTCCCACAACAAGGGGTGGATGCACGCCTGTGCCCACGATGGCCATACTGCCATTGGGCTGGGGCTGGCCAGCCGCCTGATGGCGATGAAAGAGGAGCTGTGCGGACGCATCAAGCTCTTCTTCCAACCCGCTGAAGAGGGGTGTCGCGGTGGCAAGGCGCTAGCCGCAGGCGGGGCCCTCGATGATGTGGATGCCCTGCTCTCGCTCCATATCGGCATTCACGCCGGCAGCGGCGAGCTGGTGATCAACCCCACCGAGTTCCTCTGCTCAACCAAGTTCGACGTGCACTTCATGGGCACCGCCGCCCATGCCGGGCTCGAACCCAATGCCGGCAGCAATGCGCTGGCTGCCGCCTGCATGGCCACCACCGCCATGCTCGGCATTCCGCGCCACCGCGACGGCATGACCCGCATCAACATCGGCCAACTCCACGCCGGCAGCGGGCGCAACGTCATTCCCGACCATGCCGAACTGCACGGTGAGACCCGCGGCGCCGACAGCGCCCTCAACGACTACATGTTCAGCCAGGTGCAACGCATCGTCGAAGGCTCCGCCCTTGCCCACGGCGTCACCTACCGCATCATCAAGCAGGGTGAGGCCATCGCGCTTGATAACAGCCCGGCGCTGCAGGCCGAGCTGGCGGCGCTGGCTCGCAAGCAGGGGCTCGCCACCATCCAGACTCGCCGCTTTGGCGCCAGCGAAGATGCCGGTTTTCTGATGGAGCGGGTGCAAAAGCAGGGTGGCGAAGCGGCTTACCTGATCCTTGGCGCCGATCTGGCAGCGCCGCACCACCACAACGCCTTCGATTTCGACGAGCGGGTGATGCAGAGCGGGGTTGATCTGCTGGCGGCGTGGGCCCACGCCAGACTGGGGAATTGCGCTCATATCAAGGAATAAACCCGGTGGCCATCAGCTCGGAAACCTGAGCAAACAGGATCAAAAAAGGCGCCCATTGGCGCCTTTTTATTTGCCAACCGCTTGCTGCGGCGCAATGTCACTCAGCCGGTTGGCCATCACCGCGCTTGCGGTTGGTATTGGGACGACCGCCGGTCACAGCATCGGCACGCCCCTCCTCCTTGGCCTTCTCGGCGCGCTTTTTGCGCATCTCGCGCGGATCGGCGATGAGAGGGCGATAGATCTCGATGCGATCGCCATCCTGCAGCAGATCGCTCCCTTTTACCGGACGGCTATAGATGCCGAACTTGTTGACCGACAAGTCGATCTCGGGGTGCTTCTGCACGATGCCGGACTGCTCGATGGCTGCTTGTACGCAGGTCTCGGGAGATACCCGCAGCGCAATCACCGTCTGGCGCTGCGGCAGGGCATAGACCACTTCGATATTGAGCTGATCAGGCACCGTACACCACCTTGGCCCGGTTGGAGAAGGCGGAGACCATGGAGCTCACCAGATCGCGGAACACCTGGCCAAAGGCCACTTCGATGAGCTTGGAGGTAAATTCGAAATCGAGGTCAAACTCCACCTTGCAGGCATCCACATCGAGAGGAGTAAAGGTCCACCAACCCGCCAGCTTGCTGAAGGGGCCGTCCACCAGCTCCATCCTGATCTGGCGGTTTACATCCAGCTGGTTGCGGGTAGTAAAGGTTTTGGCGATGCCCGCCTTGGCCACATCGACCGACGCCATCATGTAATCGTCACCCGCCTCATGAACACGGCTGCCAACACAGCCGGGTAGAAACTGCGGATAGGCATTCACATCGTTGACCAACTTGAACATCTGTTCGGCACTGAACATCACCAGGGCACTGCGAGTAATACGGGGCATGGCTTTTCCTCATCCAATCGCCGAGATTTTATCACCATGTTGGCGCTTTTGGAGGTAAAACCTCGGCCAAACTGCTCAGAAAGCGGCCACTTGACCCGTCGCGCGTTTTACAGCCGCCCCCGCCTACGTATAATACGAGCCTCCTAGTCATTGCCGGAAATCGCCCGTCATGAGCAAAAAAAACAGTAAAAACAAAGCCGGGTCCAGCACCATTGCACTCAACAGAACCGCGCGCCACGAATACTTCATCGAAGAGAAGATCGAAGCGGGTCTGTCCCTGCAAGGGTGGGAAGTCAAATCCCTGCGGGCGGGCAAGGCCAACATCAGCGAAGCCTATGTCATCTTCCGCGATGGCGAAGCCTACCTGTTCGGCTCCAGCTTCCTGCCACTGCAAGCGGCCTCCAGCCATGTGGTGTGTGACCCGACCCGTACCCGCAAACTGCTGCTGAGCCGTCGTGAACTCGACAAACTCGAAAGCCTGATTGCCCGTCAGGGCTATACCGTCGTACCCCTCGCCCTCTACTGGAAACAGTGCTGGGTCAAGGTCGAGATCGGTCTGGTGAAGGGCAAGAAAGAGCACGATAAGCGCGAAGATACCAAGGCCCGCGAGTGGGATCGGGAAAAAGCGCGCATCATGAAGAACAAGTACCGCGGCTAACCCTCTGATGTCCGGACGATTCCCGTCCGGACACCTCACTTCCGGTTCCCCTCCCCCGGTCACTGCGCACAATAAATCGGCAAACAGACCACCCGCTGGCGGGAATAGCCATCAACGCCTTGCCATACCAGCATTTTTGCGTACAATCGCTCTTAACAACTTGGGGCTGATTCTGGATTCGACAAGATTCACGAAACCCAAGGTGCATGCCGAGGTGCGGTAGGCCTCGTTAATAAACCGCAAAAAAATAGTCGCAAACGACGAAAACTACGCACTCGCAGCTTAATAACCTGCGCTGAGCCCTTCTACCCTAGCTTGCCTGTGTCCTAGGGAATCGGAAGGTCATCCTTCACAGGATCGTGTGGAAGTCCTGCTCGGGGCGGAAGCATTAAAACCAATCGAGCTAGTCAATTCGTGGCGTGTCTCTCCGCAGCGGGTTGGCGAATGTAAAGAGTGACTAAGCATGTAGTGCCAAGGATGTAGTAATTTTGGACGGGGGTTCAAATCCCCCCAGCTCCACCAAACGTTTGGAAAGGGCCACCTCGCAAGAGGTGGTCCTTTTTATTTCTCCGTTTTCGGCAAACACCCAACCCGCACAATATCACCGCTGATCTAGCTATGGCTTACAAAGTGTTGTCGGTTCAGGCATCAGGGTGATGGTCATGACGATGCTCATGGTGTCACCGCGCTGCAGCAGACGCAGGCCGGGGTGACCGGCCATATGGTGGGCATTGGCGGCATGACTCTGGGGCTCAAGACAAACAAAACCGCTCGCTTCATCCGGCTGATAGAGCATCAGGAAGGAGGCGTCGCTGGCCACCTTCAACCGCTGCCGACGAGCGGGATGCTCCAGCTCGGCCTGACCGCGCCAGCCGCCGTAACAGTGGTTGAGCCATCCTTGCGGGCGTTGCCACTGGCGAAAATCGAGGTGGGGCGCCAGCCTGCTCGACCAGTCGATCGGCAGATGATCTGCTCCCTCTTGCCAGACGCCGCTCGCCAGAAAACGGATGCGGGTCTGCTCGTCGCGCCAGAAGAAGGGGTGAAAACCCGCGCCGTAGAGACAGGGGCTCTCCCCGAGATGGGTCAGGCTGATCCGCGCCACCAGGCTCGCCCCCTGCAGCCGATAGTCGATCTCCGCCAGATAGTGAAAGGGACCATTCTGGCTGTTGAGCTGCAAAGTCACCGAGCTGTCGGTCAACGCCACTGGTTGCCATCGCTGTAGCCAGCCATCCCCATGCAAAAAGAAATCGGGATC
This sequence comes from Aeromonas sp. FDAARGOS 1410, assembly GCF_019048745.1. Taxonomy (NCBI): domain Bacteria; kingdom Pseudomonadati; phylum Pseudomonadota; class Gammaproteobacteria; order Aeromonadales; family Aeromonadaceae; genus Aeromonas; species Aeromonas sp. FDAARGOS 1410. The sequence goes on from NZ_CP077401.1 coordinate 3,577,987, forward strand.
GAGCTCGCTCGCGGGCAATGCACACGCCTCTCCCCACAACTCAAAACGGTTGCCTGCGACCCGGTTGGCCAGCGGCACCATGGGAAAGAGGGCACTTTCGCCGGGATGCCATTGCCCGGGGTTGCAAGATGCATCGGGATTGGTGTCACGCAGCAACGGTCGCCCCTGCTCATCCTCCAGCCCCAACACACAGGCCCCTTGTGTTGAAACCCGCATCCTAAGATGCGGGTTGCTCAATGTGTAAACCGTCATGCCGAGGCGCTAGCCTTGGTCGGCGTCAGTTCGACCTTGCCCTGCGCCAGTTGGGCTTCCAGTGCCTCCAGCGTCACCCCTTTGGTCTCAGGCACCTTGCGGTAGATGAAGATCAGCCCGGCAAAACAGATGATGCCGTAGAGCAGGAAGCTGCCTGCGGCCCCCAGCCCGGCGTTAAGCAGCGGGAAGGTGTAGGTCAGCACGAAGCAGGCGATCCAGAGCGCCAGCGTACCGGCCGACATCGCCAGCCCGCGTACCCGGTTCGGGAAGATCTCCGAAAGCAGCACCCAGGTCACCGGCGCCAGCGTCAGCGCATAGATGGCGATGGCCGCCAGCACCAGCAGCAACACCGGCAAGCCCAACACGCCACTGGCATAGGCCGCGGCCATCATGCCGTAGATGATGGTGAGACCAGCCGAGCCAATCAGCATCAGCTTGCGACGGCCAATCTTGTCCACCATGGGCAGCGCGATCAGGGTAAACAGCAGGTTGATAAGACCGGTGGCGACGATGGATTTGAGGGTGCTGTTGATGTCAAACCCGGCGGAGGCAAAGATCTCCTGCGCGTAGTTGAAGATGACGTTGATGCCGCACCACTGCTGGAATACCGCCAGCACCATGCCGATGATGAGGATGGGGCGCACCGAGGGCTTGCCCAACTCCGCCAGCGATACCTTGTGCGCTGACTCCCCCACCAGAGTCTGGCGGATCTCGGCCAGCGTCTGCTTGGCATAGGCATCCCCACCAATCTTGCCGAGCATGCGGGCCGCCTGCTCATACTGGCCATCTTTGGCCAGCCAGCGCGGTGACTCCGGCACGAAGAACATCAGCACCAGAAACGCCAGCGCCGGCACCAGTTCAGCACCGAACATCCAGCGCCAGCCGGACTGGCCGTTCCAGGTGGCCAGAATATCGGCCTGAGTGGCATTGCTCGCTACCGGATCGGCGATCATCAGGTTCACCAGCTGAGCAGCCAGCACACCGATGACAATGGTGAGCTGGTTGATGGCGACGAACTTGCCCCGCTTGTCGGCCGGGCTGATCTCGGCGATGTACATGGGCGAGAGCGCAGAAGCCAGACCGATACCGATCCCCCCCACGATGCGATAGATAACGAACAGATCGAAGTTGCTGGCCGCTGCGGTGCCCCATGCCGAGATGGTAAACAGGATGGCAGCCAGGATCAGCGGCTTCTTGCGGCCGAAGCGATCAGCTGACCAGCCGGAGATGGCGGCCCCCAGCACACAGCCCACCAACGCCGAGCTCATTGCCCAGCCGGACTGGGCCGGATCGGTGATGGAGAAATAGGCCTCATAGAAGGGCTTGGCCCCACCGATGACCACCCAGTCGTAACCAAACAGCAGACCTCCGCAGGCGGCCACCAGGCAGATCATCCAGACGTAGCCCATGTTGAGCCGGTGCGTATCCGAGCGATGTTGAGTGTGTTCCATGACTCATCCTTATTATCTTGTCGATTGTAGGGTGCAGTGGCGCCCCGTACCGTGGCGGGGCGCCCGTTGTTGTTATGGCTGTGATGGATTGAGTGACAGCTCGCGGCAGATCAGGGCAAACAGCTGCCCCTTGTCGTGGGCCGGGTTGAGGGTGAGCAGCTCGCGCAGGGTCTGGGTACACGCTTCGCGTTGATCCAGCCCCAACTGACCGAGCGCCCGGACTAGCAGGCAGTGCTGGTGGTGTTTGTGCTGCGGATCGTCATCCAGCACGATGAGATCCGGCAGCGAGACGGCGAAAAAGTCCGCCTCGACCCGCTCGCCCATTGCCTGCTCGGCCCAGCCGACCATCCCTTCAAAGAGACGCTGCGCCTCGGCAACCCGTCCAAGACGAGCCAGCGCCATTCCTTGATAGAAGAGGTAATCCACCGGCTGATCGTTGTAGTAGCGGCTGGCCCCCAGCGAACCCTGACCCAGACAAGCCTGTTGCAGGCACTGGGCCGCCAGACTCTGGTTGTCACAGGCCAGATGGCAGAGCGCCAGCAGGAAGTGGATGTCGTTGTCGGTCTGTCCTACCAGACGCCCCTCCCCCAGATTGAGGGGGTAGTGCAGCGCCTGTTGCAGCAACGGAATAGCCTGCTCGTGGCGTCCCTGAGTCATCAACACCAAGGCACGGCGCTGCTGGTTGATGAGGTACTGACCAGTCACCTTGCCCTCGCCCCCCTCCCAGGGGTGGAATTCGCGCAGCCGCAAGATCTCTGCCGCCGCATCCAGCTGACCGGTGATGTGATAGAGGCTGAGCAGTTCGGCGGTCAGATCGTCGCGCTTGAGGGCGACCGCACGGTGCGCCTCCAGCAGCGCCAGCCGCTCTGCCGGAGCCATGGCACAACGCTTGTGCAGTTGATCCAGCTCGAACAGCAGCCGCGCATCGTCCGGCTTGAGGGCAAAGGCCCGGCGCAGACACCGCTCGGCCGCCGCCATATCACCCGCCTTGTTGAAGTGGTGGATACCGAGGTTGCGCCAGACCGGGGCAAAGTCCGGTGCCTGCTCGCACACCCGCTGCCACAAGGCAATCGCCTGCTCGTAGTTGCGCTTGCTGTAGTGGAAGCAGCCCAGCAGATAGCTGGCAAACCTGCTGTGTGGCAGTTGCCCCAGCATGGCCACCTCGCCAAGGGTATTGGGGAAGCGCACCTTGCGGCCAAAGGCCTGCTCGGCTCGCGCCAGCAGGGCATCCTGCGCCTCACCTTCCGGTAACAATGCAGCCTGGAACAGTAGCGGCAGGGTCTCCTCCACCGGCAGTGTTGAAAGCAGTTGCTGCGCCAGCTCGGGGCGACCCCAGCTCAGCAGTTCGCTGACGAGGAAGCAGAGGTTGGTGCCACGCCCGTTGCAAAGGCGGATCAGCGCGTCACGATCGGCGGTCTGCTCGCTCGCCAGCCAGCGCAAGAAGGCCAGCTGATAGTGAAGTGGATAACGAACGCGCTGCTCGTCGATATAGGCGATGGCTGCCTCCGGCTCACCAGACTCCAGCAGCGCCAACCCCTTGAGAGCGATGGCGCCGTAGTGGGTACCGTTGACGGCGAGGCTGCGCTCAACAAATTGCAGCGCTTGCGAGGCGTCGCGGCGCACCATGGCGATACGGGCCAGCCCGAGGAAACCGCCATCGCGGCAGTTGCCGCTCCAAGTCGCCTTGTAGAAGGCATCAAAGGCTGCATCGAACTGGCCGAGACGCTCCTCGATATGGCCGCGCAGCAAGCTGGCCTTGCCACACTGGGGGTTCTTGTTGAGGCGATGGGCACGGGTTAGCGCCTGATTGACGTAGACCAACGCCAGCTCATAGTTGGCGCGGTTGTACTCCAGGGTCGCCAGTGCCAGGTTGCAGCGATAGTCACCGCCATCCAGCTCCAGTCCCCGCAGGTAGTAATCAAAGGGCGAGCGGCTGGCGTGCAGATACTGCTCAAGATGCTGGCCGATAAAGTAGAGCTCGTCGACCGAGTCGAGATTGACGGCGGGCTCCGGCGCGGTGGCGGGATCCGGCAGGGCCTCGCCCGCGGGCTGATGCTCGAGGTAACTCAGCACGCACTGACCCTGCTCATCCAGCAGGCATGCCTGCAAACGCCCCTCACTGGTGATGGCGAACGGCTCCAGCCAGGCCTGACCCGGCTGCAAATCCAGAGGTTGCGCAAACAGTACGCCGCCTTCGTCGCTTACCTCGAAGCTGCCCCCGCGAAGTGGCGCTACCGCATAGACCCCGCAGACGAGGCCGTCATCGCTGCGTTCCAGCTTGATGGCGGCGCGGGTGTTGGCGTTTTGCAGAGTGCCGAGGGTGTTGTAGGGCAGGAAATTCTGCACAAACACTTTCTCTTCACCGGCATCCAGCCAGGTGAAGTCGGGCTGATTATCGGTATAGACCCCGGTCATCAGCTCGATGTAGGGGCCGTTGTCGTCGGTCAGGTTGCGATCCCAGGCCAGACCGAAGTCACAGTTGCCCCAGCTCCACTGCTTTTTGCCGGGCGAGACGTGGTGATCCGCCACATGCAACAGGCCACCCTGCTCGTCATGGCAGTAGGCGCCGACAAAGTCGTAGTCGGACTTGTCCGCCATGTAGGAGGTGGGCACCGGAATATTGCGGTAGCGGGAGATATCGACCCCGGCGGAGTAGTCCACCTTGTAGTAGGTGCCGCGGGCGATGGGAAAGGCGCTGACGTCGCGCTTACCGTGGTCATAGACGGCGGTGACATCGGGCGGGAAGACGCTCTGGTGGGCATCGCCCCCTTTCACCGCCGGGTTGGACCACCAGAGGAAATGGCGCGGCGTGTCATTGCCGTTGAACACCTTGCCGGTGATCTCGATAAGCGCCTTGTCGGGATAGAGGGTAAAGCCCGCCATCACCTGCAAACCGCGCATCGGCTCCACCTCGCCCAGCCAGACGGTCTTGGCGCCGCCCTCATGCTCCGCGATGGTGAAATCCACCGGCATGAAAGTAGTGGGTCTGTGGTGCTGCGGCCAGTTGAACTCTATGCCGCCGGAGATCCAGGGGCCTACCAGCCCCACCAGCGCCGGCTTGATCACTTCGTTGTAGTAGACGAAGTCGCGATTCATCACCTTGTCGTAGGCACGGTGGATACGCCCCCCCAATTCCGGCAGCAGCATCACCTTGATGAAGTCGTTCTCCAGCCAGACTGCCCGATAGGACTTCATCTGCTTCTGACCGGTGAGGGTATCGATCACCCCATAGGGATAGACGGCCCCCGAGGAGCCCTGATAGACCCGCTTCTCGAGAAACATGGGGTTGGGATCTTCGGCGCCCACCTCGTAGGTCGGCAGGGTGATGGTTTCGACCCAGACCTTGACATCAGCTCTCATCAATCTCGCCTCACTTAATACTTGTTAGTAAAAATTTCAGTGAGACCAGATTAGAATGGTTAAACCACTATTAATTGCCGAAAGATCACGCAATACAGTAAGCGGAGTTTAGTGAAGTGATGAACACTGGGTTGAACAACCAGAAGGTACGCCACCACAACAAGCAGGTGCTACTGGCCCTGCTCTACCAGCTCAAGGAGGCGAGCAAGTCCACCCTGGCGCGCCATTGCGAGCTCTCCATTCCGGCTGTCAGCAAGATCCTCGACGAGCTGGTGGCCGAGGGGGCCATCAGCCACAGCGACCAGAACCTCTCCCAGCGCGGTATCAATGGCGGCAGCTACCGCATCGCCAGCGGCCAGGGGGCGATCCTCTGCCTCAATATCAGCCCCACCAGTCTGGAGAGCATTCTGGTGGACAACCTGATCACCCCCCTCGATGACTACGCCGGCCAGAAAATTGCGCCACAAACCCCGGACGAACTGCTGCGCCTGATCGAGGCCTGCTACTACCAGCACAAGCGCCGCCACAAGGGGCTGGCGATCCGGCTGGCCATCGCGGTACACGGTCAGGTCAACCCGGCCAGCGGGGTGTCGCAGACCATGCCACAAGCCCCCTGGCACGCACCGGTCGAGCTCAAGTATCTGCTGGAGGAGCGCCTCGGCTGCGAGGTGATGGTGGACAACGACTGCATCATGCTGGCGCTGGCCCAGAAGTGGCAGGGAGCGGAAAACGTCGGCGATTTTTGCGTCATCAACGTCGACTACGGCATCGGTTCAGCCTTTATCATCAACGGCCAGATTTATCGAGGTGCCCTGTTTGGCAGCGGCCAGATCGGCCACACCATCATCAACCCGGATGGCAGCGCCTGTGCCTGCGGCCGTTACGGCTGTCTGGAGACGGTCGCCTCCCTCTCGGCCATCAAGAAGCGGGCCCGGGTCTTTCTCAAGCAGCAGGGGGCGGATCCCGCAACGCTGGCGGAGGGACGTGTCGACACAGCCCAGCTGCTGGCACGCTATCAGCAGGGAGAACCCATGATCCGGGCCATGGTGGACGAAGGAGCCCGCGCCATTGGCCTGAGCCTCTACAACTTTCTCAACATCCTCAACATCAACCGTATCTGGCTCTATGGTCGCAGCTGCGGTTTTGGCGAGGAGTGGCTGCAGACCATCATCCACCAGACCGGTGCCAACCCGTTCGACTGCAGCGACGCCGTCAACGCCACCCACATCCGTTTTGGCCAGCTCAGCCGCGCCCAGCAAGTGATGGGGATTGGCTATCTCTACGTTGAGCGCGAGCTGGGGGCGAGTCAGCCCGCCGCCCGATAGCGCCCCCCAACAAGTTGAATGCAGGAAAAAAGGAGTAGCCAGCACTGCCTGTTCGGCTGCTCCCAATGTCGCTTGTCGCCCCACAAACCGAAACAAAAGTTGCACGCTTTATGATGTACTTCACCATTCCACCACGGATAAGCACCATCAAAAATACAGTTTAAAGCTGCTTGAATAGCCATAAACATCAATACAACACCATGTTTTAACTAGATATAGGTAGCCAGCACCGGGTTATCGTTCCACAGAGTGCGCCACCAGTGAAATCGTTTTCTTTTTAGGCAAAGAACCTGAGTTAAATCAAATAAAGTTGCATACCGTCTTTGGTATGGTGAGAAGATACCAAGCGATCCTCTTTGTCGCTTCCCCTGCTGGCTCCGCCAGATGCAGCATTTTCTGCGCCTTGAAAGCGAGTTATGACGCCATGATCACCATCACCCTCGATGGGGCTCAGTTGACGGTTGACCCGACCAGAACCCTGCTCCAGATAGCAAAACAGCACCAGATCGATATCCCCTCCTTGTGCAGTGACAACACCAGCGCTCCCAAAACGCCGTGCGATCTCTGCGTGGTCGAGATTGCCGGGCTCGGCATCTGGCGCGCCTGCGAGACGCGCCCCGAGGCAGGGATGGTGATCACGACCCAAAGCGATGCCCTGCGCGCACACCGCCAGCAGGCGCTCGGCCGCATCCTCGCAGATCACTACGCCGATTGCGAAGCACCCTGCCAGCGCGCCTGTCCGGCCGGGGTGGACATTCAATCCTATCTGCACCACATCGCCATGGGGGAGCACGAGGCGGCGATGGCCGTCATCAAGCAGACCCTGCCAATGCCCCTCTCCATTGGCCGGGTCTGCCCCGCTTTTTGTGAAGCGGAGTGCCGCCGTGCGCTGGTGGATGAGCCGCTGGCAATTCGTCAGCTCAAGCGCCATGCCGCCGATCTCGATCTGGCCGAGGTTGCCCCCTATCAACCGGCAAAGAAGCCTGCCAAGGGCAAGCGGGTGGCCATTATCGGCAGCGGCCCGGGCGGTCTCACCTGCGGTTATTATCTGGGTTACGAGGGGTTCGAGGTCGATCTGTTCGAGGCGATGCCCGAAGCGGGTGGCTGGCTGCGCTACGGCATCCCTGAATACCGGCTACCCAAGGCGATCCTCGATCAGGAGATCGACCTGATGTGCCAAAGCGGCATGCGGATCCACACCAGGCAGCGACTGGGCCACCAGATCACCCTCTCGGCGCTGTGCCGCGACTATGATGCGGTCTGTCTGGCGGTTGGCGCTTCCAAGGCGGTGCCGATGGATTACCCGGGCAGCACCCTGGCCGGCTGTTATCTCGGGGTCGATTACCTCAAGGATCGGATGCTGGCCAAGCGGCTCACCACCGGCAAGAGGGTGGCGGTGATCGGGGGTGGTAATACCGCTATCGATTGCGCCCGCACGGCGGTCAGGCTGGGGGCTGACACCACCCTTATCTATCGCCGCACCCGCGCCGAGATGCCCGCCGAGGCATATGAGATTGACGAGGCGGAGCACGAAGGGGTGCGCTTCATGATGCTGACCAATCCGGTGGAGAACCTGCCGGACAGCCGTGGTCGCGTCTGTCAGGTGCGCCTCGAGAAGATGGCCCTCGGCGAGCCGGACGCCTCCGGCCGTCGCCGTCCGGAGCCCACTGGCGAGTACCTCATTGAAGAGTTCGATACCGTGATTGCGGCGGTGTCACAGCAGCCGGATCTCAGCTTTATGGAAGGGGACCCCCTCACCCTCCCCTTCACCCGCTGGCAGACGCTGGAGTCCCACCCCGACACCATGCACAGCGGCCACGGCAACCTGTTCGCCATCGGCGATCTGCGCCGCGGGCCCGCCACCGCCATCGAAGCGGTTGCCGATGGCCGCAAGGCCGCTCTGGCCATCGATCAGTTCCTCCATGGTGACATGATCGATCCGGTTCGTCCCTTCAACGCCTGCAAGGCTCCCACACTCAAACAGGTTGATCCCGCCCAGTTTGCTCACCTAAAAAAAGTCGCCCGCACCATCATGCCCCATCTGGCAGAGCAGGATCGCGAGGGCAGCTTTGCCGAGGTGGAGCGCGGTTTGAGTGATGCCGATGCCCGCAGCGAAGCCAGCCGCTGCCTCGAGTGCGGCTGTCAGGCCAATACCGATTGTGCACTGCGCGACTACGCCACCGAATACAAGGTCGAGCAGAGCACTCTCGATACCAGCCAGTGCCAGAAGTTTGCAGTGGATAACAGCAGCGAATTTATCGTGTTCGATGCCAACCGCTGCATCGGCTGCGGCCAGTGCGTGCAGACCTGTGGTGAGCAAGCGGTACAAGGGGTGCTGCGCTTTGCCAAGCACAGCGATGGCACCCTCTCGAACCGGCCGCAGTTCGACACGGGGCTTTCGATGGGCGACTCCCACTGCGTGCAGTGCGGCGCCTGTGTACAGGTCTGCCCCACCGGCGCCCTGGTGGATGCCCGCGACAAGTCGCAGGGGCGCACCGAGCTGCTCACGCCGGTCAATACCATCTGCACCTACTGCGGAGTTGGCTGCGGCGTCACCCTCTATGTCGATGAGGCGCACAACCGCATCCGCTATGTGGAGGGAAATCGCAACTCGCCGGTCAATCAGGGGCTGCTCTGCGTCAAGGGACGCTTCGGCTTTGACTTTATCCAGAGCGAGGAGCGCCTCACTACCCCGCTCATTCGCAAGGATGGCGAGCTGGTGCCCGCTAGCTGGCAGGAGGCCATTGAGCTGGTTGCCAAGCGCTTCACCGCCCTGCGCCAGCGCTATGGCAACGATGCACTGGCGGGTTTCTCTTCGGCCAAAACCACCAACGAAGAGAACTACCTGTTCCAGAAGTTCATGCGCCGGGAGCTTGGTACCAACAACGTGGATCACTGCGCGCGGCTCTGCCACGCCTCCACCGTTACCGGGCTGGAGGCGTCGCTAGGCAGTGGCGCCATGACCAACGACATCCCGAGCATCGACCACTCGGATCTCATCTTCATCATCGGCTCCGACACCTCGGCCGCTCACCCCATCATCGGCTCCCATATCAAGCGAGCCGTCACCACGGGCAAGGCGCGGCTGGTAGTGGCCGATCCGAAGCGGATCGAGATGGCCGACCACGCCAGCCTCTATCTGGCCCACCGCCCCGGCACCGACGTGATGCTGCTCAACGGCCTGATGCAGCAGATCATAAAGAACGAGTGGCACGACAAGGCCTATATCGCCGCACGAGTGGAAGGGTTCGAGGCGCTGCAAGCGGAGGTGCTCTCCCCCGCCTATGCACCGGACAAGGTGGCCCTGGTCACCGGCGTACCGGCCGAGCAGGTGATCGAACTCGCGCGCCTTATCGGCACCGCCGAACGCACCGCCATCTACTACTCCATGGGGATCACCCAGCACACCACTGGCCACGACAACGTGCGAGCCATCGCCAACCTGCAACTGCTGTGCGGCAACATCGGTATCGAAGGGGGCGGCATCAACCCGCTGCGGGGCCAATCCAACGTGCAGGGCGCCTGTGACATGGGGGCGCTGCCCAACTGCCTGCCCGGCTATCAGAAGGTGGCCAACCCCGAGGTGCATGCCCGTTTCGCCGCCGCCTGGCAGCAACCAGAGTTGTCGCGCACGCCCGGCCTTACCCTCACCGAGACCATAGATGCCGCTTGTGCGGGCAGCATCAAGGGGCTCTATGTGATGGGAGAAAACCCGGTGCTAAGCGATCCGGATCAGCATCACGTCATTGAGGGGCTCAAGCAGCTGGAGTTTCTGGTGGTGCAGGATATCTTCCTCTCCGAAACCGCCCAGCTCGCCGATGTGGTGCTCCCCTCCTGCTCCTTTGCCGAGAAGAGCGGCCACTTCACCAACACCGAGCGGCGGGTGCAGCGCATCTCCCCCGCCCTCAAGGCGCCGGGTGAGGCGCGGGAGGATTGGTGGATCATCCAGCAGATCGCCAACGCCATGGGCGGCGACTGGCGCTATCAACACCCGCAGGAGATCACCGCCGAGATCTGCCGGGTCACCCCGCAATACGCCGGCATCCAGTGGGACAAGGTGGGAGCGCAAGGGCTACAGTGGCCTTGCAACGATGCGGCGCCCGAAGGCACTCGCCTGCTCCACGGCAAGCAGTTCACCCGTGGCAAGGGGGAGATGGTCGCCACCCCGTTCCGCTATGCCGCCGAGCTGCCCGACGAGACCTATCCCATCGTGCTCACCACCGGTCGCCTGCTGGAGCAGTTCCACACCGGCACCATGACCCGCAAGACCAGGGGGCTCGACAAGCTGGCAGGCCCGCGGGTGATGATGAGCGTGGTGGATGCCCAGCGGATGGGCATCAGCAACAGCGAGCGGGTGAAGGTCACCAGCCGCCGCGGCCATATCGAACTGCCCGCCTTCGTCACCAAACGGATGCAGCCGGGAGTGGTCTTTATCCCGTTCCACTTTGCCGAAGCACCGGCCAACCGGCTTACCATCAATGCCACCGACCCTCACGCCAAGATCCCCGAGTTCAAGGTGGCGGCGGTGCGCATCGACAAGCTGGAGTGCCCGAGGCGAGGAGGGCAACACACCATGCAGGCGGAACCGGCCAAGCCAGACATCGAGGTTGCCTGAGGGGAATAGCAAAACCTGAGTTACCGCCTGCCGGAAGGGTTGGCCCGCTGCCCCTTCCCCCCTTGACTTTGCGAGAGCAAAAGAGGGGGATGAGAAGGAGCCACCAACCAAAAAGCACAAAGGGTTAGCTTCACTGCGAAGCTAACCCTTTGTTTTATATGGTGCCGATAAGGGGAATCGAACTCCTGACCTTCGCATTACGAATGCGCTGCTCTACCAACTGAGCTATACCGGCTTGTTGCCAGTCAGATTCATGAAAAATGGCTGGCGTGTCAATCGAGCCAACTCAATTTTATGAGTTGGCTCATGGTGTTAGCGCCCAATCTACAGATCGGTAAACTCGGGAATATGGGCGCGGCCGCGACTCTCGAGGAAATCGAGCAGGGCCCGGGGGGAGCGCACCAGGATCCGCTCCAGCGGGAAGCCCGCCTCGGTCACCAGCCGGTGGCAATGGTCAAAATCACCGAGGCTGAAAGCGACGTGAGAATCGGAGCCGAAAGTAAGGTAAGCACCCAGATCTCGCGCGGCTTCAACAATGGCGCGGCAGTTGCCTTCGCTACCCGGGCGCGAGTGAATGAAGGAGGAGTTGTTGATCTCCAGCGCCACCCGATAGTCCGCAGCCGCCTTGACCACCGCCTGAATGTCGATGGGAAATGAGGGGTTGCCCGGGTGGCTGATCATATCGACCCGGCCGCTCTTGATGGCGTTGATCATCGCCTGGGTGTGGGTTGCCTGATCGCAGGGAGGGAATACCTGCTCATGAAAACCCGCCATGATCATGTCGAGACGCGACTCATAGCGCTCTGGGAAATCGATCTCCCCGTCGAGGTTTTTGATGTTGGCCTCGATACCCCGCAGGATCCCCACCCCGTCCACCACTCTTGGCAGTATTGGCAAGTTGGCAAAATGCCAGACATGAGGGGCATCGGCCATCTCGGGGCCGTGATCCGTGGTGGCGAACAGCTTGATCCCTTTGGCTCTGGCAACGGGCAGATAGTCGTGGATGGTGCTGTAGGCGTGGGTGCTGGCAATGGTGTGAGTGTGGGTATCGACCGGGTACTTCATCTTCTCTCCCCTCATATTTTGAAGGGGCAGCATAACAAAGTAGGGGGAATTGGGCCACGCCGGCACTTGCCACACTTTGTCACAAAATACCGAGGAACTGACATAGTCTGAGCCGGACTGACTGGCATACTGGCTCCCGTCGATACATGCCTGAACTCGCATCGACAGTTTGTCATCAGGATGATGCAAACTCACTTTCCCCACCGTCGCTCCCCGCGGCGGTTTTTTTTGCCTGTTTGTTACCCTCTACCACCGTCCACCGGGCAAAAAAATGCCCAACTAGCAAGAAGCAGGTTGGGCGAGACTTAATGTTTAATTGCAGTGGCATAGATATAGAGTCTCGCGCTGTGGAGTTAGTTCCGACCTTTTTGCGCTTTTTCACAAAAAACATTCTGCTAACACCCGTTCACAATCTCTTGACACCTCGCGTTATGAAACGTACTTTTTAAACATTCGTTTAAGTGAGGTGTCCAGTGAGTAAAATCGATACCAAAAACCGTATTCTCGACGCCGCTGAAGTGCTGTTTGCCGAGCGGGGATTCGCCGATACCTCTTTGCGTCTGATCACCAGTGAGGCCGATGTCAATCTGGCTTCCGTGAACTATCACTTCGGATCCAAGAAGGAGCTGATCCAGGCGGTGCTCGACCGCTATCTGAGCCTGTTCATGCCGGATCTGGATGCCCGCCTGCGGGTGCTGATGGAGCAGGAGCAGCTCACCCTGCTGCAACTCTTTGAAAGCTTTGTCGAACCGCTGATGAAGCTCTCGGCGGTGCGGGCCAATGGCCCGGCCATCTTCATGCAGCTGCTGGGGCGCGGCTATATCGACAGCCAGGGTCACCTGCGCCGCTTTATCACCGCCCACTATGGCCCCATTTTGCAGCGGATCACCCAGGCTATCTCCAAGGCCAACCCGGCCCTCTCGCCAGCGGATCTTTTCTGGCGCCTGCACTTCACCCTGGGCACCGTCGTCTTCACCATGGCCTCTGCCGATGCCCTGCGCGACATCGCCCTGGCCGATTTTGGCCAGCAGCTCGATGTCGAGGGACTGGTACGCAACGTCATTCCTTATCTGGCGTCCGGAGTCGGGGCACCAGTGGAGTCGACCAGGCTCTCCCTGGCCGTGTAACAACCAACAATAAATCAACGGAAACAGTGAAATAGAAGGAACTTCGGTATGATCACATTGCTTATCCTGCTGGTGCTGGCGATTGCCGTTGTGCTCGGCGTCCCCTCACTGCGCAAACAGTGGGTAACCCGTCCTGTGTTCGGCATCTTCAAGAAGATATTGCCGCCCTTGTCGGCCACCGAGCGGGAGGCCATGGAAGCTGGCTCCGTCTGGTGGGATGGCGAGTTGTTTCGCGGCAATCCCGACTGGAAAAAACTGCACGGCTACGGCAAGGCCGAGCTGACCGCAGAGGAGCAGGCCTTTATCGACAATCAGGTCGAAACCCTGCTCGCCATGGTTGATGACTTCAAGATAGTCAACGAAACCAAAGACCTGCCGGAGCCGGTGTGGGACTATCTGAAGAAGGAAGGCTTCTTCTCCCTGATCATCCCGAAATCCTATGGCGGCCGCGAATTCTCGGCGATCGCCAACTCCACCATCGTTACCCGCATTGCCACCAAGAGCCTGAGCGTGGCGGTTACCGTCATGGTGCCGAACTCCCTCGGCCCAGGCGAGCTGCTGATGCACTACGGCACCCAGGCCCAGAAAGATTTCTGGCTGCCGGGGCTGGCCAGTGGCAAAGAGGTGCCCTGCTTCGCCCTGACCGGGCCGGAAGCGGGCTCCGATGCAGGCGCCATTCCTGACAAGGGGATTGTCTGCAAGGGGATGCACAAGGGTGAAGAGGTGCTGGGTATTCGCCTCAACTGGAACAAGCGCTACATCACCCTGGCGCCGCGCGCCACCGTGCTGGGACTGGCGTTCAAACTCTATGACCCGGAAAAACTGCTGGGGGACAAGGAAGAGCTGGGCATCACCTGCGCGCTCATCCCCACCAGCCACCCGGGCGTGCGCGTCGGCGATCGCCACTACCCCATGGGTCTGGCGTTCCTGAACGGCCCGACCTTCGGCAAGGATGTGTTCATTCCGCTCGACTGGATCATCGGTGGCCCGGATTACGCCGGCCGCGGCTGGCGCATGCTGGTGGAGTGCCTCTCCGCCGGTCGCGGCATCTCGCTGCCTGCTCTGGGCACCGCTTGCGGTCACATGGCGAGCCGCACCGTGGGCGCCTACTCCTATGTGCGCAAGCAGTTCGGCATGTCCATCGGCAAGTTTGAAGGAGTGCAAGAGGCGCTGGCCCGCATCGGTGGCCTCACCTATCAGCTGGAAGGGGCTCGCCGCATGACCGCCGGTTCCCTGGACTTGGGGCAGGCGCCGGCCATCGTCACTGCGATTTCCAAGTACCACATGACCGAGATGGCGCGCCAGATCATGGATGATTCCATGGACATCCACGCCGGTCGTGCCATCCAGCTGGGCCCGAAAAACTACACCGGCTACGCCTACATGGGGATTCCGGTAGCCATCACGGTGGAAGGGGCCAACATCCTGACCCGCAACCTGATGATCTTCGGGCAAGGGGCCACCCGCTGCCACCCGTACGTCTTTGACGAGCTGGAAGCGGCGGCTGATACCGACGTGGAGCGCGGTCTCGAGAAGTTTGACGCCCTGCTGATGAAACACATCGCCTTTGGCGCCGGCAACTTCTTCGGTTCCCTGTTCCAGGGGTTGACTCTGGGTCAATTCAACAGCGCGCCGGTGGCCGGCGAAACCGCCCGTTACTACAAGCAGTTGTCTCGCATGAGTAAAGGACTGGCACTGTGCGCCGACGTCTCCATGCTGATGCTGGGTGGCGATCTCAAGCGCAAGGAGATGATCTCCGCCCGTCTGGGGGACGTGCTGAGCCACCTCTATCTGGCCTCCGCAACCCTCAAGCACTACGAGGATCAGGGCCGCATGGTCTCCGATCTGCCGTTCGTGCAGTACGCGGTGGAGCGCAACCTCTACCTGATTGGCAAGGCGTTCGAGGGCTTCTTCCAGAACTTCCCGAACAAGGTGGTGGGTGCCGTGCTCAAGCGCGTGGTGTTCCCGTTCGGCGTCGGTTACAAGATGCCGGCCGACGATCGTTGCCACGCCATCTGTCTGGCCATGATGAAGCCGGGCGAGTTCCGCGACCGTCTGACCGCCCTCTGCTATGTAGGCAAGGACGAGGCGGATCCGGTCGGCCTGATGGAGCGTGCCTTCCAGGCCATGGTCGCCGTGCAGCCCTACGAGAAGAAACTGGTGCAGGCCCAGAAAGAGGGCAAACTGCCCCGCAAACTGGCGCTGCCGGAACTGGTGGAAGCTGCGCTGGCCAAATCGGTGCTGAGCAAGGACGAGGCAGACAAGCTGCTGGCCGCCGATGCCCTGCGCTACGAAGCCATTCAGGTAGACAACTTCGCCCCGGGCGAGCTGGAGGGAATGGCGCAGGCCAACCCCATCCATCACGCCGCCTGACAAGCGATAATCAAAAAGGCCCTTTTCGGGGCCTTTTTTTTTATGGCAATCGCCACGCACTGACCGTTCGCACATCCTGCGTACAGCCAAGCTGGCCGGAGTTTGCTATCTTGCGGCCATCATTTGCGTTTAGAGCAAGCACAACCCATGAGCATTATTTTGGGCATAGACCCAGGATCGCGGATCACCGGTTACGGGGTTATCCGGGTCGTCGGCGGCAAGGCCGAATATCTGGGGTCGGGCTGTATCCGCACCGATTGCGGCGAGCTGCCAGAGCGCCTCAAGCAGGTCTATGACGGGGTATGCGAGATCATCACCCAGTTCAAGCCCACCGAATTTGCCATCGAACGGGTCTTTATGGCCCGCAACGCCGACTCGGCCCTGAAACTGGGGCAGGCCCGCGGCAGCGCCATCGTCGCCGCAGTCAACGCCTATCTGCCAGTGAGCGAATACTCCGCCACCCAGATCAAACAGGCGGTGGTCGGCACCGGCGGCGCCAGCAAGGAGCAGGTGCAGCATATGGTGACCCATCTGCTGAAACTCTCCGCCACCCCGCAGGCGGATGCGGCGGATGCCCTCGGTGTGGCGCTCTGCCACCTGCACACCCGCCAGAGCCTGATCAAGATGGCAGGGCGCGCCAGCAGCTCGGTACGCGGCCGCTATCGCTGAACCTTGTTCACCCGCCCCGATAACCTTGGGATCGCCAAATAAAAAAACCGCCCCGGATATCCGGGGCGGTTTTGTTTGGCCCATCCGCAAGCCGGGACGTCGCTAAAGACGAAATCGCTCGGCTTGGTGGCACTCTGCGTTTGGCTAGACGAACAGGCTACCCGAGCGTACCGGAATACTCTCCTCCTGAGCCTGCAATAAAGGCAGCAGTTCGTTGTAACCGGCATGCAGCTTGTCGCAGGCTGCTTGGCATACTTCTGGATCCGCATGCTCATCCAGGGTGCACCACAATAGCAAATGCCCTCGACCATCCACCGTCAATCTGGCCGGTTGCAAGGTAGAGAGTGGGCTGTTGACCTGCAACAGCTGCAGCATGACGCCGGAGAGCATTCTGGTGGGAAGCGGGGCGAGCGGCAGTGCCAGCACATATTGCCCATCGATCTTCTCGAACCATAGCTCTGGCGCATCCTCAAACCTGATCACCCGGCTCTCGCCCGCGGCGGGTAGAGCCAATCCCAGTGAACCCAACCAATCAATCAGCATATTTACTCCTTCATCATCCAGGAGCGAGCCTGAGTCACAGTGGTAGAGGAGAGAGGCTTGCTCCACGGTTTATTGCGGGCCCCATAGTTATCAGCCAGCTCCCGCAGGGCCTCATTAACCTCGGCCGATGTGGTCGCGCCGACGAGTGCGTGCTCGGTTTTACGCAGAAGTGCCACATTGCTGTCCGGCTGACCGGGACGGAACAGGGAGGGGTAGATCACCTCATGAATGATGTTGTTCGCGACCGTGGCCACCTGACGGCGGCTGGCCTCTTCCTTGCCCAGATCCAGCGCGGCGAAACGCCCTGCCGGGCTCGGTGTATCGAGCAACCTGGCCAGCGCAGGATTGTCTGTCTGATTGAGCTGCGCGGCAAGCCACTGCTGCCGGGCCGGCGAGTCTGCGAGTGTACCAAGCTGCTCCAGAGCCTGCGCCAGCGAGCCAGAGAGATCGAGTCGCGCCGAGGGATCCTGATCCAGCACAGATGCAACCAGCACAGAGAGTTGCTCCTGAACTTCCTGACGAAAAAGGACCG
The DNA here is from genome assembly GCF_019048745.1 of Aeromonas sp. FDAARGOS 1410. Lineage (NCBI taxonomy): Bacteria > Pseudomonadati > Pseudomonadota > Gammaproteobacteria > Aeromonadales > Aeromonadaceae > Aeromonas > Aeromonas sp. FDAARGOS 1410. The sequence goes on from NZ_CP077401.1 coordinate 3,595,299, forward strand.
TGGTCTGGACATCCGGGGTGCGCTCTTCGGCCACCGCGGCAAAGTCCCGATCCGGGAGTGCCAGCAGCGCCGACTCCAGATCCTGGAACTGATAATCCTTGCGGCTGCTCTCCCGTCCTTCCAGATGCAGCCCGACCACATCGGCCAGCCTCTCCTGCAGATGCTGCTTGTCCGCATCGCTCATGGTGAAGTTGAGGGTGCCACTTAACGTGCCGCTGAAATCACCGCGCTCTGATTTGAGCGGTACTGTCACCACTTGGTCGGTCAACCCGTCAAGCCCTCTGGTTTGCAACGCCGAGCGTGCGCCAACGGGAGCCCCAACTACCCAGTCTGCAATCGCCCCCTTACGAGTACCGCGATCGGCCGGTTTCCCGCCCTCTTCTTCAAACTTGAGGATCAGGTTCTCGTGCTCGGCGATGGTGGCCCCCCGGGCCTCGGGATGGATAAGCTCGGGCACCGGGACGTTGAGCATGACGCCACCATCTTGCAATGACAGCTTCTCCCCCTGCGCCAGGAAAGGTTGATGCTGCTCCTCCGGGCGACTGAACACCACCGGGAATGAGCCCGAAATGTGTGCGGCGCGGGCAATCTCCATGTCTGGCGTCAGGCGGGCGTTAAACAGGATCATCTGGGGACGACCATCAAACATGCCGGTTCCCGTGATGTTCAACTCCTTGATGGCCGGGATGTGGCGACCAAGCAGAGCCAGATCGCCGAAGGTCACACCGCCCCCCTGTTCGAGGCGCTGACGAATGGCTGCGACGTCGGGTCTGGCTGCCAGCTCGGGGTGGGCCTTCAATTGCGCCAAAACCGAACTGCGTGACTCCTGCTTGAGTATCCTTTCGAGCGGGACGGCATCCGACTGCAGACGCGGAAAGATGTTGCTCAGCAGTTGTACGAAGCTGCCAAGTTTACCCAGCTTGAGTTTTTCGAGCACGCTGGCGATCGCTTTGCCTGCTTCGCCACTCATGTGCTGGGCCAGGCTGATCTTTTTAACCGGCGAATCAAGCAGGCTGATGAAGTCCATCTCGTCAGAGAGCGCCTTGAACTCGTTCGCATTCATACCGGCAGCAAGCAGTGCGGCGGTAATGGCGCCGGCCGAGGAGCCAGAGAGTGTGCGGATCCCCTCCAGTTTCCCCTGCGCCTCCAGTGCCTGGATGGCCCCCGGATAGGCAGCCCCTTTGGCGCCGCCACCACTGAGCACCAGGCTGGTGATGGGTGGCCGGGCCAGAGTAACGGATGCCGAGCCATCCTGCTGGCGGGTGATGGTCACCTGACGCGGGCCGCAGCCCTCACAGATCACATCGCTCTTGGCAGAAGCCGCCAACGGGGCATGGCTCACACTCTCCAGCCGGGGACCGGATACGCCACCCAGAGTCGCGACAAGGCTGGGTGCACTCTCCTGCGGTCGGCCAGGTTGCGGCTCGACAGCAGGCGTGTGGGTCGATGGTGAAAGACTGGGGGCTTGCTGAATCTGCATGGCGCTTCTCCTGTTACGATGGAATTGTCCCCATTCTAGGGATGCAACCCATGGTCGTTTGGCAACAGAAGCCGCGATTTTGTCAATGGGGGGATTTATTTTCTCTCGTGAACATCGGCGCGCTCCAGCGTCACCGCCATCGCCCGCGAGAGCGCGTCGAGCTGGCCATCGAGACTGGCATCGATGATCCCCACCTCGGTTTCGAGGATGCAGCCACCCTGATCGAGGCGGGCATCGGCAGAGATCTCGAGATACCCGATCTCGGGGAAATCCTTGTGTACCCGGGCAATCTGATCGCGTACCGCCTGCACCTGCTCGGGATTGACCCGCACCGTCACCTGCTTCTGGTTGCTCACCAGCGAGAGCGCCTCGCGCACCACCTTGAGGGTGAGCGCCACCTGATCGTAATCGTGCAGGATCTTGCGCACCGCCTGCAGCACCACCTCGCTCATCTGTTGTTCCACCGTGCGGTAGTATTGCTGGCACTGCAGCTGGGTCTGGTGCACCAGCACGGCCTGCTCGCGGCGAGCCTCCTCGATGCCGGCCTGCCAACCGAGCTGCTTCTGCTCCTCATAAACGGCACGCGCCTCCTCGACGATATCGGCAGCCTGTGCCCGGGCGGCATCGACCAGCGCCTGAGCACTCAGATAGGCCTGATAGTCGTGACTGCGCAGGATCCGCTGACCGGGAGCCAGTTGTAGGTGTTCACTCTTTATTTCAACAAATGGCAGCATTGTGGCGTTACCTGTTTGGCAATTTTGAGACAGAGTGCGCGAGCGAGTGGCAGCTCGGCATCAGCCAGTGACCAGCCTGGGCGCTGGGGTGATACCGGTAGTCGTAGCACAAGGCGACGGGCCCATGCGGGATGAGCAGCCCCCGCCGCAGCCAGCCAGAATCCCAAGCCTGCCGCCTCCAGCGAGGCGCTATCGAGCGTGGCGGGCAGCGGTTGCTGCCAGCCGGCAGGCCAGGGGCCGATCAGGAGGTCGAGGCGAGCAAGCAGCGACCTGTGCCCCTCCTCCCCCAACACCGCGATGATTTGGCGCAGCACAGGCGCTTGCAGGCAGTGGCGGATCGCCTCGCCATGGAGCACGGCGCCAAGCTGGCGCAGCACGGACGCCAATGCCTCGGCCGGAAAGAGCGCCAGCCCGCCAAGCTGCGCGGGCAGTTCGTAGTCGATAGCCAGTGCCAGCTCGTCGAGCAGGGCCTGATTGCAGGCTGGCAGAGTGCGCCACTCGGGTACACTCGCCTGCAGCCAGCGCCACGAGGCGGGGAAGTGCTCCTCGTGCAGATAGCTGGCCGGACAAAAGCGCAGTTGATAGGGGGTAAGGCCGACCGCCATCAACGACTCCGACGCCGGTGCCACATGAATTGGGCTAGATTGGTGGTCACCACCAGCGCCAGCAGGAGCGCGATCAGTCCACCCAGCCGCCATCTGGAGCCTTCACTCACCTCGATGGAGAAGAGGGTGGTATTGCGCGGCATCAGGGGACTCTGGCGTACATCGGCCGAGGGCACCAGCACCACGCTGATCCGGTCGTAGGCAAGCCCTTCAATGCTGTTGTTGACCAGCTGCTTGATCTGCGGGATGTAGGTATCGAGCTGGATATCCGCCGCATGTTTGATAAAGACCGAGGCCGAGGCGGGCGATGGCTTCTTGCTGATCCCCTCGTTCCCTTCGGGCAATACCACATGGACGCGGGCCACCAGCACGCCGTCGATCTCCGAGAGGGTGTGGGAGATCTCCTGCGCCTTGGCATAGTTGAGGCGAGCCCGCTCCTCGGTGGGCGAGGAGATGAGGCCATCCTTGGGAAAGACATCCTGCAGGGTGGAGAAGCTCTCGCGCGGATACCCCTTGCGCTTGAGCAGTTCAACCGCCTGCGCCACATCGGACTCCTCGACCAGCAGCTTGATATTGCCATCCTTGTCAGGCTGCTTGTCCGAGGAGATCCCCTCGGTACGCAGCAGCGCCAGCATCTCGTTGCCCTCTTTCTGGTTCACCCCGGTATAGAGCTCCACCTTGCAGCCACTGAGCAGCAGGGAGGTGCACAGCACCCCCATCAGCATCGATCTCTTCACACTACCTCACTGGGTCTTCAACAGGGTTTCTACGTTCTGGCTCATCTTGCCCACGGTCTTGGCAATGAGCTCCTCCTGCATGGTGATCCGCATCAGCGACCACTGCATCTGCATCAAACTGTTGGGATCATCGCCCGGCGTTGCCAGTTCGGCCTGCAGGCTCTGCTTGGCCTCGACAAACTGCTGCTTGATCTCGCCGATTTCGCCAAGCAATGTACCGCCGATCCCCTGAGCGCTGCCGCCCATCGCCTGCTCGAAGGTGGCGATCTGGGCACCGGGAACATCCGCCGCTTTCAGCTCATCCAGGCTGGTCACCACGGCCTGCGCGCTTTGTGCTATCTCCATCACTCCTCCAGATCCAGTTTGTGTGCGTGACGCACCAGATTGTTGACCATGCCGTTGTGCGGGATCAGGGTCATCAGTTCGCGTCGGGCCAGCTCGGCCAGATAGTCGCTACCGGACAATGCCCCCTGCCCCCGCAGCTCTGCCATCACCTTGAGCAGCACCGTCTCCCGCCGTGACGAGAGCGGGTCAAACTCCCGCATCAGGGCACGCAGCTCTGGCAGGTCGATGGCCGCCACCACTGGCAGCTGGCGCTCGCCAAAGCGCTCAATCAGCTTGCTCGCAACCGGCTTGAAGAGCAGGTCGGCTACCCCGGCCGTTTTCTCATCCTGCTGATAGACCTGCCAGAGCAGCTCGCGCCGGGTGGCGGGAGAGTGCCCCTCCAGCAGCGCTTCCAGTGGCGTCCCCTCTTTCCAGCGCGTCAACAGGGCACTGCTCTCCTCTTTGGCCAGCAGCCGCTCAAAATGTTGCCGCTCTGCCGCTGCAGGCGGGGGCAAGCCAGGCGGCGTTACTACCAGCGGACGGATGCCCTGCTCGTTACCATCGACCTTCATGAGGCAATCTGTTCGCGCATGCCGGCGGCAAACTGCTGCAAGGAGGAGAGCTCGCTCTGCTCAAGCCGGGCCAACCGGCTCTGCAGTGCATCCAGCCGCGTCAGCCGCCATTCGCACAGGGCGAGCCAGGGTTCCAGTTCGGGGGTATCGCCCCCTTTGCCCAGCGCCAGAGCCCCCTCGTAATCTCCCCGGTTCATCAGGGAGGAGAGGCGGATCAGGGTGACACACTCGCTCATCTGCGGATCGCTTGCGAGCCAGTCGGCGATGGCGGCGGCCTGCGAGTGACAATGATGACCTGTGCCGGCCAGTGCCAGTTCGGCCAGTTGCCGTTTCAGTTGGCGATCCATCGTCACACCTTCTGCAAGATGCCCTGCATCAAATCTTTCATGCTGCGGGTCACGGTAGAGTTGATGTTGTAGATCACCGACCACTTGTTGATCTTGTGCTGCAGCTCGGCCAGCAAGGCCGGATCATCGGGGCTGGTTTTCAGAGCCTCAATGGCCTTCTTGACCTCGTCATTGGCTTTATTGGCCTGCTCCTTCAGGTTCTCGGCGACGTTATCCAGGGTATTCCCCGGGTTAAAAATGGGTTCTGCCATCTCTTATGCTCCTTTGATCTGCTCAAGTATCTGCATGCCCGCCTCGATGGCGTCCGCTTCCTGTTGCCACTGCCGGTACTGCTGCGGAGATCCCCCGCGCATCAGCTGGCGCTTGACCTCCCCCAACGCCTGCACCAGCTGCTCCTGCAGCGCGCGGGCGAAGGCGGGATCAGCGCCGGACAGTCGCGTTTCCAAACTGGTCATCATGGCTTTCGCCCCCTTTCAATCTGACGATGTATTGCTGCTTGCCCTTGCTCACCACCACCGCATCGCGCTGGATAGAGAGGATGCGAACTCCGTTGGCTGTCGCCCCTCCGACCGGGTAGCGGCGGTTGTCGGCCAGGGTGACGTAGGGCACCCGACCGAGGGAGACACTGCGCACCTCGAACTCCAGCTCATCCTGACGGGGCGTTCGGCTCTGGTTGATCAGCTCCAGCATGGGGTGAGAGCCGAACTCGCGGCGAAACTGCAACTGCAGTTGCTGAAATTGCGCCAATCTCGCCTCATCCAGCTGACCTGACAGCTCGATCCGGTCGCGCGATTCACTCACCCGCAGCAAACCGGCCAGTCCCTGCTCCTGCAACATGGCATCGAGTCGCTTGCGATGTGCTCCGGCTACCTGCACCCGGTTTTCGATGCCGAGTAGCCCCGGCACCTCCTGCTTGAGCAGGGATTCAATGCTGTTCCAGCGTTCATCCTGCGCACTGATGGCTCCGCTCAAGCGCAGCCAGCCTGGCTCCTTGCCATTGCGGATCTGCAACTGCTCGTAACCGAGTTTTTGCAGGATGAACCCGGCGCCCTGACGCAGATCCTCCATGGTGCGCAGGTCGAGGCGATAGCTGAGCCCCTTGCCATCGAGATACTGCTGCAGGGCGAGGCGGTTGCCGTTTTCATCCACATAACCAGAGAGCAGCCATAGTTCGGGGTCACTGCTGTTGAGCACCACCTGGCGATAGGCTGGCGCGGCCAGAAAGCGCTTGAGCTCCTGCTCATTGCGAGCGGTATCGCTCTCGCTGCTCCCCTGCCACCAGCCGTGGCCAAGCATCACAACCACCGCCATGACCAGCGACAGGCAGAGGCCAACCAGCCACCACTCGGCACTGCCGGCACGCCGTCGTGGTCGCGCCGGTGCCGCCATGGCAGGCAACGCTTCCAGCTGTTCGGGCAGAGATCGGCTGCTGTCGCAAAAACTCCAGAGCAGGGGGCCAGCCTCCAGCCGGGTACCGGCCATCAGCTGGGCACCTGCCTCCAGTGCCGCGCCATCCTGAGTTGGCGTGATGCCCTCAGCCCAACCCTGCAGGTTGATCCCTTCGGCCGACACCAGCAGCACCAGATGCTCGGCAGCCATCCCCTCGTCCACCAGCACCAGATCGGCCAGCAGCGGATCGGAGCCGATGACCAGACGCCCTTCGGGCAGGGCTACCTCTACCCCGCGGTTAAGCCCGCGATATACGCGGCACTTCCAGCTCATCGACCAGCTCCGGTCGGGGACGCCTGCATGCACCAGCTGGCCGCCGGGGTGCATTTTTGATCCTTCGCCATCTCGACCAGACGCCAGCCCAGCTCATTGCCCATCCGGCACTGGGTAAGGGCGGAGCTCTTGCCCCCCTGACGCAGCAGTTTCTGCACATCCCGCGCTGCTGCCAGCGGCTGGCACTGGGCGCCGCCCAGCACCTTGCCAAGGGAGAGGCTCTGGTTGGAAATCTCGTCGACACCCAGCACTCCGGCGCGCAGATCCTGGCCATTGCCCAGCGCCAGATAGTGGGCGATACCGTCATCGATCAGACGAGGCTCAATGATAAAGAGCCGCACAGAACGACGGGTCTGGGTCTCCTTGCTGCGAAACAGCGCTCCCAGATAGGGGATGTCGCCGAGGAAAGGCACCTTGCTCAGGTTTTCACTCATCTCGTCGCGGTAGATACCGCCGATCAGCAGGCTCTGGCCGTGGCCGACCCGGGCGATGGTGTCCACCACGGTACGGCTGATGGTCGGGATGCCGTCGATGCCGGAGCTGTTTGGCTTCTGATTGCCATCCTCGATATGGAGGCTCAGGCTGATCTCGGGCTTGTCGCCCATCTGGATCACCCGTGGCGTCATCCGCAACATGGTGCCGTAGGTAATGTCCTTCAGTTCTGCCACTCGCTCCCCACTGATCTTGACGTAGTAGGTTTCGCTGTGGTCGATCACCGCCTGGGTATTCTCCTGGGTCAGCAGGGTCGGGCGGGAGACCACCTGGGCATTGCCCTCGTTCTCCAGCAGATTGACCCGGGCCAGCAGATAATCGAGCCCTTTGGAATCCACCAGACTGCCGAGAGCGGCGCCCCCTTCAATGCCCTTGCGATCGCCGGTGGTCTTGATGATCACCTGCTGGTTGGATCCGGTGCGGATCCCCACACGCCAGTCCACCCCGAGCTGGGAGAGATCCTCGGCATTGATGTCGATGATGGAGAGGGCCACTTCGATGCGGGCCGCCGGTTTGTCTAGCGCCGCAATCAGCTTGCCGTACATCGCCATCCGCTCCGGTGCATCGCGCACAATCACGGCGTTGAGAGAGGGGTCGGCCTGTACGATGGCCTGACCGGAGGCAACTTGCCCCCCCTTGCTCCCCTCGCCGTTCACCATCTGTACACCCGCATCGGAGAGCAGTCGGGAAAGGATGGTTGCCACGCCGGGGGCATCGACGCTGGTGTCGCGATACTGGATGGAGCGATCGGTAGCGGAGGCATATTTGAGCGGGAAGATCTCGATGGCGAGCGGCCCGGTCTTCTCGCTGCGCAGTTGGGACTGCTGCTCCAGTGCCACCGCCGTCTGCTCGATGAGTTCGAGATAGCGCGGCGGGCCCGAGACATAGACCAGCCGGTTATCGGCATCGGGTCGCCAGCCAAAGCGGGGTTCCCAGATTCCGGCCCTCTGCAGCGCCTGTTTCAGCTCGGCGGCACCGGTCTGTTCCAGATTGATGAGGCGAGACTGCACTTCGCTGTTCTTGAAGACGTAGAGCACGTTGCCGTCGTAGTACCAGACCAGGTTGTAAAGAGAAGCAAGTTGCTGCAGGAAGGTGAGCGGCTCGTCGTGCTCGAACTGGCCGTTGACCTGATCGTTGACCTTGTCGCTGACGACCACGGAGACCTCATAGTTGGCCCCGAAGTTGACCAGCACATCCCGCAGGCTCTCCCCCTCCGCCACATAGCTGTAGGGCATGGGCACCCAGTCGAGCTCCTGCGCCACCAGCGGACGCTGCCAGGCCATACAGACCAGCACCAGCCAGCAGAGCGGGCGGATCACTCTTTGCACGCTCAAGGGTGCCATATCATCTGTCTCCATTGCGGGGCCAGCGCAGCCTCGGTCAGCTGGGGCTCCAGCCGCTCCAGCAGGGTGATGTGCTGGCTAATCCTGAGCTCCAGTTGTGCTTCGTCGAGCCACTCCAGCGCCAACCTGGCTTCCAGCTGCAGGTTGCCCAGCTCATCCAGCACCAGGGCATGCGGGGTGTGACGCCCCCAGGCCACTACCTGTTGCAACAGGTGCTTGAGCAGGGCCGGATCATGGCTCTCCCCCTCACGGTGACGGGTTGAGGTGAGAGGGGTGCTGAGCAGCAACTCGCTCGCTCCGGGGGTCAAAAAGAGGGGATAACCATCGAGTCGCAGATGGTATCTACCCTGTACGTCGGCAACAAAAGGCCCTTGGCCAAGTTTTGTGGCCAATCGATTCAGTAGCGTTTGCATAGTTCCTCGGGCTATCTAGGGCGCGGGAGGCTGCCAGTAGAAGTGATCCTGAGCGAGGGCGATGCCCCGGCCCGCCAGCCACTCATGCAGTGTGTCGCCAGCAACGGCATCGTCGGGCAGTGCCTGCAGGGCTTGCCAGCAGGTGCCAAGCTCAAGCGGCACCGGCAGCAGCCGCTCAAAGGGGACCTGCTGCCCCTGCTCTGCGTACCAGGCCGGCCAGGCCTGTTGCAACCGCGCTTCACACTGCACCTGCAACTGCGCCAGCTCCTGCTCGCGTTCGCTCACGCTGGCGAGCTGTTCGGCAATCCGGCGCTCGAGGCCGGATGGTACATCGACCACAGTTTGCCAGAAGATGGACTGGGCATGGAGCTGACGGCGCATCAACTGCAGTTGATCCAGCTCATTGAGCCAGGCGCCATACAGCGGCTCCAGACGCTGTACCCACCAGCGGTGGAGGGGATAAAGCACCCAGTGCCACAGCCGCTGCGGATCAGCCAGATTGATGTTATCCCCCAGTTGCTGCAACCAGTCATCACGCTCACTGCCAGCAAGGCGCAGCAGCTGTTGCAGCTCATCACGGGAGACGGCCAGCGCAATATCGAGACGACGCTGAAACCAGATGGACCCGAGCAGGCGCTCCAGACGGGTCCTTGGCAGCAGACGCTGCAGCAACGCCATCTGCTGGGAGCTGATCACGCCGGCGTCCTGATAACGGAGCACGGACTGTCGTCCCACCAGCTGGGCCAGGTTGAGGCTCTCTGGCTGGACAACGGCAACCCGGCGACCTGCAAAGAGGCCCTGATTGGGTGATGTGTGATCTTGCTGACTCATGCTATGCCTTGCTCATCTTGCTGCGGGCAATTTATGGAATAATGTTTCGGTATGCTGGCTATTCTACCCATGGCGATGCCCTGCGACTTATAAAAAACGTCAGATTATTTTAGTCCGGCGTTAATCTTTGCCATGACGGGCACGGCTAGGAGTACAGCCAAAACGGCGCCGATAACTCTGGGTGAAATAGGACTGGCTGGAGAATCCCGCCTCCATCGCAATATCGACGATGCTCATCTCGCTATTGAGTAATAACTGATGAGCGTAGAGGATCCGCTGTTCGCTGATCCAGGCTCGGGGTGATACGCCATATATTGCGCCAAACAACTCCTTGAATGTAGTCAGCCCCATGCCGAACTCTTTGGCAAATTCGCTGAGCTTCCACTCCATCAGATAATGTTTTTCCATGAACTGCTGCAACCGCTCGACCTGGCGATTGCTCAGCTGGCGCAAAATAGACATCAATTGCGGTCCCTGTTCGCCAAAGGCGAGCAGAAAAAGCAGCTCTTCGGTTCGCAACCGGGCCAATTCGGGAGGATGTTCATGCTCGATCAACCCCTGCAAGCCCTGGATGGACTGGTTGATCAGAGGGGATGCATGAAACGGCAGCAGGCTGGGAGCAATCCCCTCAACCCGGCTGACCTCGCTCAGCAGTGAACCGAAACGCTGCAGAAAACCCTGCAAAAAGGAGTTGGAAAGGGGGATCCAGAGCAAGTGGCAAGGCTCGTCGCCAGTCGCAACCGCATAGCTGCCACGGCGCACGAATATCAATTCGTTGGGGGATAACTCATAGGTATCGGTGCAGTCCTGCCAGCTCATCGCGCCATCCAGGAGAACATATATTCCCTCCTGGCGGTGTTCAATGACGCTGAAAGCAGACATGCACCACTGGAGCAGGGCCATATCGCCCTTCTCTGTGGTTGTAATGCCCTTCATTTTTGTTTTCCTGAATCTGCGTGTATTGCAAGTAGCACCTCGGCAGCAAAAGGCTCCGTCCGGGTGGTTTATTATTGGTGTTTATTTTTCTTAGTTATGAATGTCATCATTAAGTGATGACCATGAATTTAATCAACACTTAAATCAGAAGAAAATCCTACAACAATCACCAGCATAAAAACCAGCCAAAAATTAGAGTCATGACACTACTGATACAATTGATAACGCATTTATCAGGCCTTTTTCTTACGTCATTAAATAGTTCGTTACAGAAAGAAACGCTGCAACCCAGCTGATAAATTAATAACCAGTTGATTTCCAGCTTGTTTATTAGATACGGCTTATTATTGACACAATGGATAACAAGGGCGTGGCTGCAATGAAATTACCAATGGGCGACTATTTAAAACCTTAAAAACTTTTTGCTGAGCCGTTGCCTGAATCGCGCCATTGCCAATAAACCGCAACCGGGTACGCACATAGAGTTCACCCTCTCCCCACTGCAGAGGCGTCAGCCGCATATCAAAAACCAGAGGCAGCATGGTCAGCTCATAACGGGTTGAGGCTACCTGCAATGGCCGTCCTTCCATCACGCTCAGAACGGTCACCTCCACGGTGGCAGGGCGAGGTAAATCGGCATTGAGGTGCACCTCCCCTGTCAGGCTCTGCGACACAGGAGGGACAACTGTGGTGCTGACGCAGCCACCGAGAGTCAGCAGCGCGAGCAAGAGCAGCGTTCTCATAACAACCGGATCCTTCTCTCGGTCAGCGGCTTGTGCTCGCCCTGCTGCAGGCGATCCAGCATCTGCTCCTGCGCTCTGCTCAGTGCAAGAGTGCGGCGCAATGCCGCCGCCAGCGGCACAGGTTCAACCAACGCATCACGGCCGCTCACGGCCCTACCGGCAAAGCAACCCGTCGCAGAGCGTTCTGCCGCAGATGCCAGCTGGCTGGTGCTCGATTCCTGGATCTTCATGGTCACACCCGTACTCCCATCACCTCGTCACTCTTGCTGACCGGACCAGGTCGTGGCTGCAGCAGCTCCTGCCAGAATTCGGCGTGCTCCAGCATGCTGGCCAGACTCTCTTCCAGCTGGGTCAGGGTCAGCCGCGAGGCCGACATCTGGCGGTAGAGTTGCACCGTCAGGCTCTCTTCATCAAAACCAAAGTGGAGATTGAACTGATACCAGTTGCGGTTGAAGCTGGCCAACTGGCGAAAGATCCCCTCACCCACCTGATGCAATTCGGCCACATCGACCTGCATCACCAGGTGATCCCGTTCGGGCACCAGAATGAGAGAGAGCTGCAAGTGCTCGTCAAAACAGAGTGCTGCCACCCCCTCCCGGTTCAGGGTCAGGGAGGGCAAACCATATTTGGTGGCAAACTCGGCGAGCAGCCGATTGATGATGACAGTGGCGTCCATGATTTCCTCCAGCAGAGAGGAGAGGATGGTAGCTCGCCATCCCGATGGCGGCTGTCACTCAGAGGCGGCTCTTTTAAGAAAAGTGGTCGGCACACGAAAAAGGCGCCCGTCGGGCGCCTTGCTGCCTGCTCGCGTCAAGCAACCCCGAAGGCTGCCTTGAGCGTCTGGTTGAGGGTCTGGGAGTACTGCTGCATCAGCTGCAGCACATCCTTCATGAAGTTGGCGTTGAAGGCCATGTTGTCTTCAATCTTCTGCTTCTCGGTCTGGCTGATGGTCGCCTTGACTTCATCTTCCTTGGCCGTCGCCTGGCTCTCGCCCTGGGCAACCTGCACCGCCGAGTTGCTCATCTGCCCGATGGACTGGATCACGGTACTGGCAATCTGTTGTCGGCTGTTATTGGCATCAAACGACTTGTTCAGCGTCTTGAGAGTGGCCTTGTCGTTTTTGATCCTTGCCGTCAGTTCTTGTCCCGCGTCCCCCATCTCGAGGCCAGCAGACTTCTTGATATCCCCTATCTGCTTCAGCTCCTGCTGGCGCCCGGCAATATTGGCATTGAGCGCCTTGTCCTGCTTGATCGCCTTGGCAGACTTGCTCAGGGAGAATCCTCCGGTAATGGCCGAAAAACCGGCCATTACACCGGATACCACCGCCATGACGATCATCAACTTGGCGCCGCTGCGCATCTCGGCGACCTGCGCTTTCTGGCTGTCGATCACCTGCTGGTTCTCCATGTCGCGCTGGGTCAGTCCCATCTGGCGCGCCAGACGAGCGAGCTGGAAGAGCTGCGACATCAGGTCGAGAGTATCGTTGAGCACCGCTCGGGCCTGTTCCAGCTTGGCACCGTCCAGACGCTGGGTCGGGGCAGGCAACTCGGGGCCGCCCTGACGCTTGACCTCACTGCCGGAGGTGACATTGCCGGCCGCATGGGTCGTCTCACTACGGCCTGTTGCAAGGGGCTGCTCGATCCCTTCACTCAACAGGGAATTTGTACGAATCGGATTGAAAGTGCTCTCGTTAATGCTCATAGATCCATCTCCTTATATGGCGGCTGGTCTGCGGGCAAGATTGCTCATCATCTCGCCTCTGGCACTGATCATCTCGAAGATCATCTCCATGGTCTGCTGGAACGCCTCCATGATCTGTGAGATAGCCTCCTTGAGCTTGTCGATCACCGCCTGCAACTGGGTCATCTCGCTCTTGCTCTGTTGCAAATCGGCCTGCGCATAAAGCGCAGCAGACTCTTTGGATGACTGAACCGATTTGGTCACCCCACCGCTCACATCGAGCAACACGTCGGTACCCTGGGTGCCCATCTTCATCACCTTGGCCGTATTGCCTGCCAGTTTCATCGCCTCGACTGACCCCTTGGCCGCAAATCGACCAGCCAGATCACCCACTTTGGTCACCAGCTTGGCGCTCATCTCCGCAGCCGTCCCGCCAATTTTCGCCCCCACCTTGGTAATGAGGCTACCGATGGAGGAACCGAAGCTGGCCACCATGGAAATGACGGCAAGGGCTATTTCGATCCCCATCAGAGCAGGCCCCAGCTTCTCCATCACCTCCTTGGAGATCAGGCCTGCTTCGGCGGCATGCTGCACAGCCATATTGACCATGCCGACCACGCCGGCGGCGATCATCAGGGCGCCAGCGGCAGCACCCACCCCGGTCGCCACCATGATGGCGCCGATAACCACAGATGCGATGGCGCTGAGCCAGCCAAAAATCTTGCCGAAGATGCCCGCTTTCTTGGCCTCCTTGGCACTCTCCTCAGCCTCTTTGATCTTCTCCTGGTTCTCGCCAATCTTCTTCTCGTTCAATTCACGAGCGCGCTTGATATCGTCGAGCTTCAGCTTGGTCTGGGTCCGCTCCAGATCGCTGGTGAGCTTGCCCAGCTCAATCTCGAAGGCGGCCGGCGAGGTAAAGGCCGCCGTCACCAGAGCGCCGACGCGGGGCAACAGCTTGCCGCTGTTCTCCACGGTCTCGCGAACCAGCCGGCTGATCTCTGCCAGCACTTTCTGGCCGGGACGATCATTACTTGCCGCCAGCGGCGGAGTCAGAGCGACACCGGCGGTGCGGGCTGCACCGCTCGCCTGCGTAACCGCGGCATCGAGCCGGGTTTCACTGCGCGGCTCGGCAGCTGGCTGCAAGCCAGCTACATTACCGATGTTTCCCAGCGGGGAAACGCTTCTTTCATTGCTGATCGGGTTCATCTTGCTGATCCCTTCTGATTGCGATGGCTTCCAACATGACCTTGGCGCTTGCTGCCAGATCAGCCAGCTGCGGGTCGCTGCCCGCCAGCAGGTGGGCCGAGTGGAAGCCACTCTCGGCCCCTGTCAAATCCCCCTGTTGCAACCGGCACTCGGCTGCATGAAACGGGAAACGGGGATCTTTCAAATCGAGCATGGCGCCGAAGCTGTAGCTCTGAACTGCCGTTTCGTACTCACCCATCGCCTGACGGCAGGCACCGAGCCCGAGGAAATAACGCGGCTCGTAGTGATCCAGCATGCAGAGGGCCTGGAAAATCTTGTGGGCATCTTGCCACTTGCCTGACTGGTACTGCCCGAATGCCAGCGCATAGAGCTGCTCCAGGGTATCGCCGGAGATATCCTTCAACATGGCGATGGTGCCGCCATCGGCAAGGAAGGACTCCAGTTCGGCTTCATACTCCGGGGTCAGGGTGGTGTCGGTCTGCATGTAATCTCCTTAAAGGGCGGCAAGAATGTCGCGCATGATGCTGTCGTATTTCTGGATAAAACGGTTGAGGGCTTCGATGGCCGAGTTGTAGCGGGAGCTGACATCGTTGAGCCGGGTGGTCTTCTCGCTCACCTGATCGTTGAGCGGACGTGAGCGGTCACTCACGCTGGTGGCAAAGTTGCCCAGCTTGTTGTTGTCCTTGTCGTACTTGTACTCGTTCTCGACCCCTGCCATCGACCCACTCTGCTTCTTGTCGCTCTCGAGGAATGTCTTGACCGACACATGACCCGAGGCGTCCTTGGGCATCTGATCCAGCAGCTTGAACTCGGGTCCCTCGCGGAACTTGGCGTCGTTCTCATAGCCATAAAGCTTGTAATCCATCAGATTGAAATCTGTCTTGAAGGTCTGGCTGGATGAGGAAGAGAGCGCCTTGTTGATCTCTGACTGGATAACCCCGTAGATCTTCAGCTCTGCGGTGAGCGCCTTGAGCTCTTCGTTGATACCGGTACGCTTGTTGTTCTGGGTAAACATCACCCAGGTGAAGGCGTCGATGACCTCCTGATCGATACGATCATCGGTATAGCGACTGATCTGCGCCACGACATCGGGGAGCGCCACCGGTAGCACCAGCGTGTCGACTTGCTTGCTGACCTCATCGAGCACGTCATCGTTGCTCAGGTAGCGGGCAACCAGCCTCTCCAGTTGTGCCCGGGTCAGCCTGGTCGAATCCTCCTTGCTGATGGAGACGTTGTCTTTCAGCTTGTCGACCAGTGCCCGCTGTTTTGCATTGAGGGTGCCTGACTCGCTGGTTAGCCACTGATCAATCTGGATATGATTTTTGTTGCGGGTGTAATCAGAGATAATGCTCATCACGTCTCCTTAAATCATCAGTCCACGCATCATGGTGGGGCGCCGGCTCTTGCGGCTCTCCCCCTGCTGTTCCGGCAACATCGCCTGCCTGCGGCGAAACTCTGCCAGCAACTCCTGTTCGGCCACGGCGACCTGTTCGCCGGGTGCATTGAACAGCAGCTGGCAGGTCTGCTCCGAGAGCGCAAGGCCGGCCAGCATCTCCTGCAGCAGGGCATTGCGCTGCTCGCTGTCGGCGATGGCCTGTTCGGCTCGCTCGATCACATCGCTATGGTGGGCAAAACGGGGTTGTTTCATCATGGCTCCTATTCTATGAGGCCCTTTTGGGCATGCCTGTCACGCAAGGCCGTCCTTTTGTCGTTTTCGCATCTCACGCAGGGAGCAGACCTGCTCGGCCGCAAGCGCAAACCAGCCAGGTTCGGGTTCGCTGGCGCCGGTCCAGTGGCGATAGAAGCGGCCCAGCCGCTCAGCGCTGAGGGTGCTGCCACGAAACACATCGACGTTGCCATAGAGCTCGTAACCCGCCCCCAGCACCGCCAGCGTCGCCTCCGCCAGCAGGTAGAGGGCGGCAAAGGGGTTGGCAAGACCATCCCGCTCGCCCTCACGGCGCACCAGCAGGATCCAGACCCGGCGCGTGTCGCTATCGACCCGCCAGGCGAGAGAGATGTGGCGATAGTGCAGGGCATGGCCGAGCTGGATCGGGGTCCCCCCCAGATGGTGAGGAGTCACTGTCACGCCGCGGGCCTGTAGCCAGGGGATGAGCGGATCGCCGTTCACAGGCAGACCCTGCCAAGCGGCTGGATATTGATCTGCTGGGTCAGCTCCTGATAGGAGAGTACCGGCAGGGCGTGGTAATCCCCTTCGATGAGCTTGCGCACATAGCGGCGGATATCCATGGAGACGATGAGCACCGGCTTGTTCTGCATCCGGGCCAGATCCCCCACTGTGTGGCGCACCTGATCAAGGAAGCCCTGGGTCACAGCGGGATCGAGGGCAAGATAGCTGCCGGCGCTGGTCTGGCGAATGCCACCGCGGATCTGCTCCTCCACCTGCTGATCGAGCAGATAGGCGGGCAGGATGTTGTTGCCGTTGGCGTACTTGTAGCAGATGTAGCGCTTGAGGCTGCTGCGGATGTACTCGGTGAGCTGCACCACATCCTTCTCCTTCTGGCCCCACTCCACCATGGCCTCAAGAATGGCGCGCATGTTGCGGATCGAGATATCCTCCCCCACCAGCCGCTGCAGGATCTCGGTCATCCGTTGCAGCGGAATGATCCGTTGCGCCTCCTTCACCAGCTCGCCATAGCTCCCCTCCATCTGCTCCAGCAGATAGCGGGTCTCCTGAATACCGATGAAGTCCTCGGCGTATTCGCGCAGCACATGGGAGAGGTGCCAGGTCATCACCTGATCCGGGGTGAGCGCCGCAAGGCGCGAGGTGTCGAGCCGAGCCTGATGTTCGCTGGCCACCCAAAGCGTGGGTTGCCCCGGCAACAGCGGCGTCCCCTCCTCGTAGGCGAGTCCCAGCAGATCGAGCTGGGAGGCGCTCTCCTGCACCAGCAGATGGCCCGGCCGCAACTGGCCGCGGGCCACCGGCACCTCCTGCAGCTGGATCAGGTATTCGCCCGCCCCCATCCCCTCGTTGAAACGCAGGTGAATGCCTGGGAACGGCACCCCGAGATCGAGATAGAGGGCACGGCGCACCCGCACCAGCTCGTCGTTGAGGGCGATGGCCTCCAGCTCGGCCTGCAGGGCGGCATCCACATCGATCAGCAGAGGCACCGTCATGGCAAACTCCTCCTTTTCACCCAGCTTGCCACGCGGTTTGCTGCCCGCCTTCGGCTTGCTGCGGGCGGCAGGGGCACCGGCCCCCTGTGCCAGCATGGTGGGCAGATCCTGGCTCTGCTGACTCTGCGCCTTGTGCTGGCGCAGGCCGATAAAGTAGCCCCCCGCCGTCACCACAGCAGCCAGCGAGAAGAAGGTGAGCATGGGGAAGCCCGGGATCAGGCCAAACAGCACCAGCAGCAGACCGCCGATCAGCATCGCCTTGGGCTGGGCCACCACCTGGGCACCGATATCGGAACCGAGATCAGAGGACTCTTCGGACGACACCCGGGTCACGATAATGCCCGCGGTGATGGCGATCAGCAGGGCCGGCACCTGGGAGACCATGCCATCCCCCACCGTCAGGATGGAGTAGAGCTGCAGCGCATCGGCCGCCGACAACCCCTTCTGGGTCACCCCTATGGTGACCCCGCCGAGGATGTTGACGAAGATGATGATGAGGCCCGCGATGGCGTCCCCCTTCACGAACTTCATGGCGCCATCCATGGAGCCGAACATCTGGCTCTCTTTCTCGATGACACTGCGCCGCTCGCGCGCCTCGTTGACGTCGATCACTCCGGCGCGCATGTCGCCATCGATGCTCATCTGCTTGCCGGGCATGGCATCGAGAGAGAAGCGGGCACTTACCTCTGCCACCCGCTCCGAGCCCTTGGTGATGACCAGAAACTGGACGATGGTGATGATGAGGAAGATGACGATCCCCACCACCAGATTGCCCCCCACCACGAAGTTGCCGAAGGTGTAGACGATCTGGCCCGCATCAGCCTGCAGCAGGATCATCCGGGTGGTGCTCACCGAGAGGGCAAGCCGGAACAGGGTGGTGATGAGCAGCACCGCCGGGAAGGCGGAGAACTGCAGCGGCGAGTTGATATAGACCGCCATCATCAGCAACACCACCGAGATGGTCATGTTGATGGCGATCAGAATATCGAGGGCCACCGGTGGCAGCGGCAACACCATCATGAAGACGATGGCCAGCAGCAGTACCGCCAGCATGATGTCCTTGCGCTCGCCGATCCGGCGCAGCAGCTCAAGGGAGCGTTGGTTCATTCTGCTCTTCCAGTTCGAGATATTGTTGATAGGCGAAACGGGCTTCATCCAGCCGGCCTGCCAGCTGGCAGGCGCGGCTGCGGCAGAGCCAGAGCGGGCCGTCGGCCTCCCCCTCTGCCATCAGCAGATCGGCATGACCGAGCGCCTCTTCGCCAAACCCCAGCCTGAGCAGGGCCACCAGCAAAGTGCGGCGGGCCGCCTGATTGGCGGGGTGCAGCTGCAACAACGCCACCAGCAGGGTGCTGGCACGATCGGGGTGACCATACTGCAGGTGCAGCCAGCCGGTGAGCAGCAGCGCATCCTGCTGCTGTGACGAGAGGATCATGGTCATACCTTGTGCAGCAGATGGAGGGTCATCTGCATCAGTTGTTCACCCCCGTGCAGCTGCTCGAGCAGCTCACTGGCCGCCTGCAGCTCGGGGGTGGTTCCTTCGACCAGCACGGCCCGCAGCCCCGCCATCGCCTGCGCAAAATCGCGCGGGCGCAGCAGATCGTGAAAGCCGCGATCCGGGGTGGCGAAGTCGAGCAGGGTGCGCTCCGCCAGATTGGCGGGATAAAGTCTGCTGATGTGAGGTTCGATGGAGTGGCCATCCGGCAGCAGGGCATAGCGCCCCGGCAGGCTCTGCTCCTGCTCGTCGAGGCGGATGGCGCTGAGCTGCTCAATCCCGATATGGGCCGCGGTGATCCGGCTCATGGCGCTACCACGTCATGTTGCAATCGGGTCAGGGTGCGTAGCGCCTGATGGAGCAGCGGCAGGGTCACGGCCCGCTCATCGAGGGTAACGAAGAGGATCAGCCGCTCCTCCCCGAGCCAACCGCAGCGCACCGGCAGGGCGGGCGCCTGGGCGGCGGCTGTGAAACTCATGGCGCGGCGAATGGCCTCGCCGCTCTGGTGCCACGGCAGCGTGCGGGCCAGCCAGAGCGTCAGTTGCCCCTGATGGCGCTCCAGTTGCAGGGTACCGCTCTGCTCCAGCTCAAGCTGGATCAGGTAGTGGGGGTTATCCCCGATGGTGATGCCCAGATCCTGGCAAAACTGCACCAGCTGGGGTTCAATCCAGTTCATGACGACTCTCCGGACAACTCATCCTCTTCCCGCTCGATGGCGTTATCGAGCGCCCCCTGACAGCACTGCAGCAGGTTCTGGCGCTGATCCTCCTCGCTGAACAGCTCCACCGGCAGCAGGCGGATCAACCGCTTGAGCTCCTGGTAGAGCTGCACCTGCTGATGTGTTTGCGTCAGCTCCAGAGCGACACCGATCTGCTCCACGTCGTGCACCGAAGACCAGCGTTTCTCCACCAGCGCAATGAGATCGCCCATCAGATCAGAAGGCCCGTATGCCATGGGCCGCCCCCTCCTTCACCCGCAGCCACAACTCGTCCACTTGGGCCGAGAGGGTGTTGAGCAGCCGCAGCTTGTGCATGTCGCTCATCACCCGCTCCAGCTTGACCGGGTCGAGCCAGCGCTGCTGACTGTCGAGATCGGCGCTTAAGGCCTTCATCATGAAGCCGGTCACCTTCTCCAGCGCACCGTTGCCAAAACGGCTATGAATATCGCGCCAGGCGGTGGAGAGGGCGCGATAGTCCTGCACCGCATCGCGATAGAGATCCCGCAGATCCTGCACCTGACCGAGCCCCTCACGGGCAGCCTCCTGAGCCGGGCCGGTAATGCGGGCGCCCAGCACGATGGCGCTGCCCTGCTCGTCGGCCAGTTTGGCCAGCGCCTGTTCAACAAGTGCCAACGTACCCCGCATTTCGGGGCGCCCGGCAAGGGCCTTGCGTGCCTGGGTAAGTGCCTCGAACTGCTCGCTAACCTCCCCCGAGTAGCTCTCGAGGTAGGCCAGCAGCTGGGAGAGGTTGGCCAGCCGGCCGCTGCCGAGGTGGCTGATCATCTCCTTGATCTTCTGCTGGCGCTCGAGCTCCGGCACCTTGTCGAGGTAGTCCCCCACCAGCGCCTCTATCTCGCTGATGCGGGCCTGACTGTCACTCAGCTTGCGCTTGGCAAGGGAGAGTTCGGAGCGCTCGGAAAAGACGAAGGTGAGCTCTTCTGCCATGTCGCCCAGCGACTGGGTCGCGCTGGCCAGCACGACCTGCTCCCCCTGAAACTGTCCTCCCTGCAGGGGCACCTGACGGGGGGCATTCTCGGCGCCACGGGCTTCAGGTTGAGCGGTGGGGAGATAGGGATTGCTCTGGATAGTGGCCATGGCGGCTCCCGTAATGAGTGGATTGACGAGGATGGCATTATAAAAATCGCCCTCGGGCGCCTATGCCAAAATCGGCCGTGAATTTTTAGCCAGCTCGCAACGCTTTTCTAAAAAGTCCCGACTCGCGCTGAAATCCCCGCGTGCGCCCATCGCCTATAGTGGCCACCGTTTTTAATGGTGCAGATCTCCCGATGTCCCTCTCCCTCGATCACATTCCCGGCCAGCTGCGTCACGCCATCGACGAGTGCCGCCTGATCCAGATCCGTGGCCGGGTCACCCAGGTGACCGGCACCCTGCTCAAGGCGGTGGTGCCCGGCGTGCGGATCGGCGAGCTCTGCCATCTGCGCAATCCCGACAACACTCTCTCCCTGCAGGCAGAGGTGATCGGCTTTGCCCAGCATCAGGCGCTGCTCACCCCGCTGGGGGAGATGTTCGGCATCTCCTCCAACACCGAGGTGAGCCCGACCGGTGCCATGCATCAGGTCGGGGTTGGTGAGCACCTGCTCGGTCAGGTGCTCGATGGCCTTGGCAACCCCTTTGGCGGCGGCCAGCAGCAGGAGCCAGCTGCCTGGTATCCGGTCTATCGCGATGCCCCCGCTCCCATGAGTCGCAAGCGGATTGAGCAGCCCATTTCGCTGGGCATTCGCGCCATCGACGGTCTGCTCACCTGTGGCGAGGGGCAACGGATGGGGATCTTCGCGGCCGCCGGTGGCGGCAAAAGTACCCTGCTGGCGTCGCTTATTCGCAGCGCCGAGGTGGATGTCACCGTGCTGGCGCTGATCGGTGAACGGGGCCGCGAGGTGCGGGAGTTTATCGAAGCAGATCTGGGGGAAGAGGGGCTCAAGAAGGCGGTGCTGGTGGTGGCCACCTCGGATCGCCCCGCCATGGAGCGCGCCAAGGCGGGCTTTGTCGCCACCTCCATCGCCGAATATTTCCGGGATCAGGGCAAGCGGGTGTTGCTGTTGATGGACTCCGTCACCCGTTTTGCCCGTGCCCAGCGCGAGATTGGTCTGGCCGCCGGCGAACCGCCGACCCGACGGGGCTATCCGCCCTCGGTGTTTGCCGCCCTGCCCCGCCTGATGGAGCGGGCCGGTCAGTCGGACAAGGGCTCCATCACCGCCCTCTATACCGTGCTGGTGGAGGGGGATGACATGACCGAACCGGTGGCCGACGAGACCCGCTCGATCCTCGATGGCCACATCATCCTCTCGCGCAAGCTGGCGGCGGCCAACCACTACCCGGCCATCGACGTACTGCGCTCTGCCAGTCGGGTGATGAACCAGATCATCGCGCCCGGGCATCAGGCGCAAGCCGGTCGACTGCGCAGCTGGCTGGCCAAGTACGAAGAGGTCGAACTGCTGCTGCAGATCGGCGAATACCAGAAGGGACAGGACAAGGTGGCCGACGAGGCGATCACCCGTATCGAAGCCATTCGCCAGTGGCTGAAACAGGGCACCCATGAGCCGAGTTCACTGCCCGAGGCGCTCGCCACCCTGGAGGCGCTGACCCGATGATCGGCCGCCTGCAACGAATAAAAGACCTGCGGCTGGAGCGAGCCGAGCAGCAGCTCACCGCGCAACAGGCCCGGCTGCAACTCGCCCGCATCCGCCAGCGCGAAGCAGAGCAGGAGAGCCTCGACTACCGCCAATGGCGCCAGGCCGAAGAAGATCGGCTATTTGCCATCTGTCAGGCGGAGCAACTCGATCGCAAGGGGCTCAAGGCGTGGCAACAACAGGTTGCCCTGCTGCGGGAGAAAGAGGCCCACCTTGAGCAACTGGCCGCCGAACAGGGCGAACGGGTGGCTGAAGAGCGCATCCGCTTGCTGGAGTGCCAGCAGGCGGTACACCGCGCCCGCCAGCAGCAACAGAAATTTGCCGAATTACACCGTCAGGAGCTGGCCTCACAGCAAGCCCTGCGCGACTACAACGAAGAGCAGGAACAGGAAGAGTTCCGCCAGCAGATCAGGATGTAACCAGAGATGAACCGACTCACCGCCCCCCGCGCAGAACCCCGGGTTGCTGACGAACAACAAGGCTTGCCGCGCGAACCGCACAAGGCAGATCTGGCGCAGCAGCAGCGCTTCGAGCAGGCTCTGCGCCTCGAGTCCGCACAACAGAAGAGAGCACGGGACCACAAAGCGCTGACCGGCAACTCCATCGGCAAACGGGATGAGCACCGCCGGACAAAGCCGGATGCCCCCCTTGCCAGCAACAAAGTGGCGGACAAGGAGAAGGAGCTGGCGGAGAGAAGGCTGACACGCCCGGCCCCGCGCAGCAAAAACCAGCATGACAAGCCGGAGGGGCACGATCGGCAGGAGTCGCAGCCGCTCCCCGCGACCTTGCCGCAGATACGTGAGGGCAGGCAGGCTCCCACTGCGCAGCAAGGGCGTGAGACAGCACCCGCTGCTCTGGCCTGGATGTTACCGCGTGATGTCGCTGGCGGTCGTGAGTTGCTGAACGCAACCGAGCCTGAGACCAAAGAGTGCTTTGATGAACATACCGTAGAGCTACCAATGGAGCGTCCTCCTCTGGCCAATAGCGACAGACGACCCATAGCTACCGATCCCGGCACTCAAGAGCGTGTCGATGAATATCCCGTTGACATGCCACTGGCTATGCCAAACGAAGCACTCATCAGACGAGAGCAGAGTGAACAGCCAATGGAGAGCAGCCAGCTGACCGATAGCCACAAGCTGCAGGAGCAGAGCGAGCTGGTCGCCCGGTTTGAGGTGGGGGAACGGCTGCAGATAGCAGACGAGCCTACCGAACAACTATCTGCGACCAGCGAAGAGGAGTTGCTTGCGCAAGAGAGCTTTGCCAGCGCAGCCATCCGGGTTCCACCTATCAGCGCAACTCCGGGGGATCTGCTGCTGGCACGGGTTGCCCCCCGCGTCGATCATCACGAGCTGGGTCAACTACTCAGCCGACTGGCGGTGGATATTCACCTTGAGCTGGGTCGCCCGGAGCGCCCCCCCATGCTCCAGCTCACCCTGCCCGCACTCGGGGCGCTTGCCATCCGCATCGAGCACCATCAGGGCTCGCTGCAGGTGGAAATGCTGGCCAGCGAGCAGGGTTCCCAGCTGCTCAATCAGGGACGCGGCGAGCTGATCGACCGCCTGCAACGGCTCTACCCCGGCGAGCGGATCGCCTTTGACCTCTTTACCCGGGGCGACAGCGAACAGGGGTCGCGCCAGAAACGATCCATCTATGACGAGTGGGATGCCGACGCATGACATCGATAGCCTTTCCCTCTGCCTCGGCGGCGGAGCTGACCCTGCAGCAGCGGCTCAGCCAGTGCCGCCATCACTATGGCTGGAGTGGCGGCGAGCTGACGCTCGCCATCGCGCCGCTGCCGGCGACCCTCGACTGCCGGTTGCAACTGCAGTGGCAGGGGCTCTCCCTGCCACTGTTTTGCCATGGCGCCGAACTGGCCCGCTGGCTTGCGCCAGACCTGCAACAGGCCGCCCTGTTCAGTCTGCCAGCATCGCTGCAACTGGCGCTGATCGAGCGCCTCGGGCAACCCCTTGGCGGCCTCAGCTGCTCGGCGCTGATACCGAACACCACCTGCGAAGCGGCCGGTGAGGCCGCGCTGCAACTGCTGCTCAAGCGGGAGGGGGCGACCCTCGCCCTCTGGCTGGCCGAGCCGGGGCCACTGCTTGGCAAATTGCCTGCGCGACCCGGCCAGCAACGCCTGGCACTCCCTCTCACCCTCTCCTTGCAGTGGGGGACGATGGGCGTGGCCATCAGCGAGCTCGAGACACTGACCTGTGGCGATGTGCTGCTGCCGCCGCCCCACCCTCGGCTCGGCCAGCAGCTGCTGCTCTGCATCGAGGGACGCCCCTATGCCTACTGCCAACCCCATCCACAACATCTGGAACTGACCGCCATGCACAACGCCGCCCCCGATGATGCCCTCGATGCCACTATGCTTGAGCACCTGCCGGTGCAGGTCACCTTTGAAGTGGGCCGCCAGACCCTGGACTGGCACACCCTCACCACCCTGCAACCGGGCTCACTCATCGATCTCGGCGCCCCCATCGATGGCGAGGTGCGGATCATCAGCAACGGCCATCTGCTCGGCAACGGTCGGCTGGTGGAGATCCAGGGGCGACTCGGGGTGCGGGTCGAGAGCCTCAAGAGCGAGTCGCCGTCATGATCCAGCTGCCGGACGAGCTAAACCTTATCGTCGGGCTGGCGCTGCTGGCCCTGCTCCCCTTTATCGCCGTGATGGCCACCTCCTTCGTCAAGCTGGCGGTGGTCTTCTCGCTGCTGCGCAACGCCCTCGGGGTGCAGCAGATCCCCCCCAACATGGCGATGTACGGGTTGGCCATCATCCTCAGCATCTATGTGATGGCACCGGTCGGCTTTGCCACCCAGGATTACCTGCGCCAGAACGAGGTGTCGCTGGCCAAGTCCGAGTCGGTAGAGAAGTTTCTCGACGAGGGGATGGCCCCCTACCGCGCCTTTCTGAAAAAGCAGATCAAGCCGCGAGAGCACGCCTTCTTCATCGACAGCACCAAGCAGCTCTGGCCCAGCGAATATGCCGACCGGCTGGAGCCCGACAGCCTGCTGATCCTGCTGCCCGCCTTTACCGTGAGCGAGCTGAGCCGCGCCTTCGAGATCGGGTTTCTCATCTATCTGCCCTTTATCGCCATCGACCTCATCATCTCCAACATTCTGCTGGCGATGGGGATGATGATGGTCTCCCCCATGACCATCTCGCTCCCCTTCAAGCTGCTGCTGTTCGTGCTGCTCGATGGCTGGGCCCGCCTCACCCACGGGCTGGTCACCAGTTACGGAGGCTAGGATGAGTCACGCCGATATTCTCCACTTCACCAGCCAGACCCTCTGGCTGGTGCTGATCCTCTCGATGCCGCCGGTACTGGTGGCGGCACTGGTGGGTACCCTTGTCTCTCTGCTGCAGGCACTGACCCAGATCCAGGAGCAGACGCTGGGCTTTGTCGCCAAGCTTATCGCCGTGGTGATCACCCTGTTTGCCACCACCGCCTGGCTTGGCAACGAGCTCTACAGCTTTGCCGACATGGTGCTGCTCAAGGTGCCGCAGATCCAATGACCCTCGAGAGCCTGCAGGGCCAGATGCTGGCCTACACCCTGCTGCTGCCGCGCTTTATCAGCTGCTTCGTCATGCTGCCGGTATTGAGCAAGCAGATGCTGGGGGGGGCGATGATCCGCAACGGCGTGGTCTGCTCGCTGGCGCTGTTCGCCTACCCCATGGTGGCCGACACCCTGCCTCCCGCCATCGATGCCCTCGATCTGGCGCTCTTGATAGCCAAGGAGGTGCTGCTCGGCCTGCTGATCGGCTTTGTCGCCGCCATCCCCTTCTGGGCCGTCGAGGCAAGCGGCTTTCTGGTGGATAACCAGCGCGGCGCGGCCATGGCGTCCCTGTTCAACCCCAGCCTCGCCAGCCAGACCAGCCCCACCGGTCTGCTGCTGACCCAGACGCTTATCACCCTCTTCTTTTCCGGCGGCGCCTTTCTCGCCCTGCTCTCGGCCCTGTTCCAGAGCTATGCCAGCTGGCCGGTGACCCGTTTCTTTCCCGCTATCGGAGATCTCTGGGTGAGCTTTTTCTACAGCCAGTTCAGCCAGATGCTGCTGCTCTGCGCCCTGCTGGCGGCCCCCCTGCTGATCGCCATGTTTCTGGCAGAGTTCGGGCTGGCCCTTATCAGCCGCTTCGCCCCCTCCCTCAACGTCTTCGTACTGGCGATGCCGATAAAAAGCGCCGTCGCCAGCCTGCTGCTGGTCATCTACATCAAGCTGATGATGGATCACGCCTACCGCCAGGTACTGGCGGTGATGGATCCGCTGCAACTGCTTGCCCCCATTCTGGAGGCGCGATGAGCGGCGAGAAGACCGAACAGCCCACCGCCAAAAAATTGCGCGATGCCCGCAAGAAGGGGCAGGTGGTCAAGAGCAAGGAGGTGGTCTCCACCGCCATCATCCTCAGTCTGGTGGGCATGCTGATGGCGATGTCCGACTACTACCTCGAACATCTGGGCAAGCTGATGCTGATCCCGGAATCCCACCTCAACCTCCCCTTTGCCCAGGCCCTCAACCATGTGGTGGAGAATCTGATGCAGGAGATGGCCTACCTCTGCATCCCGATCCTGGCGGTGTCGGCGCTGGTGGTGCTCGCCTCCCATATCGCCCAGTACGGTTTTCTGCTGAGTGGCGAGTCCATCAAGCCCGACATCAAGCATGTCAATCCGGTGGAGGGGGCCAAGAAGATCTTCTCCATCAAGAGCCTGATGGAGTTCGTCAAATCCCTGCTCAAGGTGAGCCTCCTGAGCCTGCTGGTATGGGTCACCATCGAGGGCAACCTGCAGGCGATGCTGCAACTGCCCGGCTGCGGCATGAGCTGCATCACTCCGGTACTGGGGGGCATGCTGGGCCAGCTGATGGCGGTCTGCGCCATGGGGTTTGTGGTGATCGCCATCGCGGACTACGCCTTCGAACACTACCAGCACATCAAGCAGCTCAAGATGAGCAAGGACGAGGTGAAGCGGGAGTACAAGGAGATGGAGGGGAGCCCGGAGATCAAAAGCAAGCGCCGCCAGTTCCATCAGGAGCTGCAATCGAGCAACATGCGCGCCGATGTGAAGCGCTCCTCGGTCATCGTCGCCAACCCGACCCATATCGCCATCGGCATTCGCTACGAGCGGGGAGAAACGCCACTGCCAGTGGTCACCCTCAAGTTCACCGATGCCCAGGCGCTGCTGGTGCGCAAGATTGCCGAAGAGGAGGGTATCCCGGTGCTGCAGCGCATTCCGCTGGCCCGCGCCCTCTATCGCGATGCGCTGATCAACAACTACATCCCCGCCGACCAGATCGAAGCGACCGCCGAGGTACTGCGCTGGCTG
This sequence comes from Aeromonas sp. FDAARGOS 1410, assembly GCF_019048745.1. Lineage (NCBI taxonomy): Bacteria > Pseudomonadati > Pseudomonadota > Gammaproteobacteria > Aeromonadales > Aeromonadaceae > Aeromonas > Aeromonas sp. FDAARGOS 1410. Next base: position 3,622,781 of record NZ_CP077401.1, read on the forward strand.
GAGCAGTGGCGCCAGAGCGAAGGGCCGCAGTGGTAACCCCTTGCGGGTGATCACCAGAGCGCATCACCTAAAAAACCGCGACCCGGGTTAATATCCGGCCGATCCCTCTTTTTGCGATCCTGTGCATCACAATCATCAACCCAGAGATGTGCATGGATCTCGATACTCTACTAACCCGGCTTGCCCGACAGCTCGATGCCGACCAGCTCAATCAGCTCTCTGCCGACGAGTGGCTGCTGCTTGCCACGGATGGTCTCGCCCTGCAAATCACCCGAACCGACACCGGCATGGTGCTGGCTTGCCGCCCCGATGACCGGGAGCTGGATCCCCGCTGGCTGCCGCTGCTGCTCAGCTATAACGGCCTGCTGACCACCACGGGAGGCATGGTGATGGGATTGACCGGCAACCAGCGCCTGCTGATGCAGTTACCGATCGCCATCGCAGATGACGATGCGCTGGCCAGCGTGACTTTCAACTTCCTGCAACTGGTACGGGAGTGGCAATTGCGACTGCTTGCGCCGTGCCAACCAACCCTGCCCGAACCCGGCTCTCTCACTATGCTGTCTGCCATCAAGGGATAACTCATGAATACCACCTCAGCGACCTCATTGACGTCACTCTATCGTGACCTCCACTTATCCTCCGCCGGCAGCCAGCAGGAGCTGCGTGCCAGCAATGGCAATCTCTACCTCAAGGAGGGCAAGGGGCTGGTCTCCGTCGAGAGCCACAGGCTGGCTCACCGGGACGCCGCCATTGCCCAGGTGATCACCGCCATGAGCCGGGAATATGGCATGAGCACGGAAGAGGCTGGCAGCCTGCTGCGCAGCGTACAGGCAGATAGCGGCAAAGTGACGGTGGCGGATGTGCGTCAGCTGCACAACGAACTCACCCTCGGGGCCCGGCACCAGAGCGAACGCTCGCAAGAGTTGCAGCAAGTCGCCGACCTGCGCAAACAGCAGCTCGCCTCAGCTACCCGCGCTCAGGGGCTCGCCCCCGATATTCGCACCCATGAGCAGCTGCGCAGCGCCATCACCCGGCAACATGGCGAGCAAACGCTCGCCCTGCTCGACGAGAAACTCCCCTCTTTCATGCACAGCAAGGGGATGCTGACCCCGCGCCATATCGAGACCATCGGCCAGCTGCTCAACTCCGGCGAAGTAGCCCGCTTCCAGCAAGCCATCACCATGGTCACACTCAACGCCAAGAGCCCGGTCGACAGTCAGGCAGCCCGCGCCGTTGCCATCGAACTGGCCAAGCTGCCCATGAACCTGCTCAAGCAGGCCGATGCCGAAGGGCTGACGATCCGGGTCACCCATGACAATGTGACCACCTACCATACCCATCTGGCCGGAACGAGCGCCCGTGGTCATGGTGGTGGCGGGTGGGACAAGCTGCCGGGTGTCGGTGCCTTCGGCGGCAGCAAAGAGACCGTTATTGCCATGGAGCAGGATCGCTCGGGCAAATGGCAAGTGGGTAGCCACCACGGCTCGGCCAATCTGGTGTTGCACGAATTTGGCCACTCCATCGATCGTCTGGTGGGTGCCAGCACCACAGGCGCCAACCTGAGTCAGGACAGCTCCTTCTATGCGGCCTGGTACAACGACTATCACAAGCTGGGGGATGCCTACTTTCAGCAGGCGGGCCCAAAAGGGAACTACGAACCGGGACTGGAGGAGAGCTTTGCCGAAGGTCTGGCGCGCCTTTATGGCGACAACAATGCCTTCGCTCACTGGAGCCATATCGAGGCGCAACTGTTGACGCTCTGACAGGATTCTCCTGTCCCACAGACCCGCCAAAAGAACGGGGCCATCACTGATGGCCCCGTTCTTTTTTCACCTTGAATGGATTTGCCCTACCCCACCTCCCCCAGCGCGCCGATCAGGGCGTCGAGTCCTTGATCTACTTTCGAGCGCGAGCAACCGACGTTAAGGCGGATATAACCTGTGCCTTCCGGGCCGTAGGTGTCGCCGCGCATGATGGCGACCCGGTATTTCTCCACCAGCAAGGCTTGCAGCGCATCCATCCGCTCGGTCGTGTCGATGCCAAGGCCGTTCAAGTCAATCCAGGCGAGATAGGTTCCCTCGGGCACCCGATAGTCAATGGCGGGGAAGGCGGCGTTGAGCCGCGCCGCCACATGGGCGAGGTTGCCGTGCAGATAGCTTTTCAGGGCATCGAGCCAGGCAGCGCCATCGCGATAGGCACTGATATGGGCCAGCACCCCGAGAATGGGCGGCGATGATAGGCCATGGGCCGCCTTGAGCCGTTGCAGATAGGCGGCGCGCGCCCCGGCGTTGGCAATAAAGGCGTAGGCGCCGCCAAGGGCCGGAATATTGAAGGATTTGGAGCCCGAGCTCACCAACGCCCAGTGGTCATCCGGCGCCACCTCGCTCCACGGCAGGTAGCGAGCAAAGCTCACATCCATATGGATGTCGTCCGAGATGACCTTGACCCCATGGCGCTGGCAGATGGCGGCCATCCGGCCCAGTTCATCCCGCGTCCAGACCCGGCCGGTGGGGTTGTGGGGGCTGCAGAGCAGTAAAATCCGGCAATCGGGGCGGGCTGCCTGTTGCTCGAAACATTCCCAGTCGATCTGGTAACTCCCCTCTGCTTTTTTGAGCGGACAGGGCAGCAGCACCCTGTCGTTGGCGGTCAGCATATTGCCGAAGGCATCGTAGGCGGGGGTATGCACCAGCACCCCTTCGCCCGGCGCCGACCAGAGGCTCACCAGCTGGGCAATCACATAGATGACCGAGGGGCCGTAAACCAGCGTCTCGGGGTCGAGGCTCGCGCCGTAGCGGTGGGCAAACCAGTCGCTCACCGCCCCCTTGAAGTCGTCGTGATTCCAGCGGCTGTAGCCAAATACCCCGTGTTCAAGGCGGGTTGCCAGGGTCTGGCGAATGCAGGGGGCGGTCTCGAAATCCATGTCGGAGATGGTAAAGGGGAGCAGGTCGGCATGGCCAAAACGGTCGGCCACATAGTCCCACTGGGTACAGTAGGTGCCGTGGCGGTCGACCACATGGTCGAAGTCATAAATATCGTGCATGAAGTTTCTCCCTCCATAAACAGGAGACATATTGGGAGAGGCAAACAAGGGGGGCTTGCGCCCCCCGTTCGGATCTTATTGGCCGGTTCAGGCCCCCATCAGACTCTGCAGCTGGTTTTTCACCAGATGCACCTGCGGGCCGATCACCACCTGCAGGTTGTGCTCGTCGAGCTTGATCACCCCGATGGCGCCGTTTGCTTTCAATACCTTGTCATCGACCCGGCTCATGTCCTGCACCGACATCCGCAGGCGGGTGATGCAGTTATCGAGCGCAAGGATGTTATCGGCACCGCCCAAGGCGTTGAGGATGATTTCACCGTTGTAACCGCTGTTGCCGGCCTTCTTGCCTGCAGGCTGGGCAGCTTCGCTGGTTTCAATCTCGCGGCCAGGGGTTTTCAGGTTAAAGCGCACGATGGCGAAGCGGAACACGCTGTAGTAGATGGCAAACCAGATGGCGGCCGCGACCGGCACCAGATACCACTTGGTAGCGGTGCCTTGCAGCACGCCGAACACCAGAAAATCGATGAGGTTGCCGTCGGTGTTGCCGATGGTGACACCGAGCAGCCCCATGGTCATAAAGCCCAGACCGGTCAGGATGGCGTGAATGACGTAGAGCACCGGCGCCACGAACAGGAACAGGAACTCCAGCGGCTCTGTGATACCACCGATGACGCAGGCCACCACACCGGAGACCAGCAGCGCCTTGATCTTGCCGCGATTTTCCGGACGAGCGCAGTGATACATGGCGAGCGCCGCGCCCGGCAGGCCGCCGAGGAAGGCAGGCATCTTGCCCTGCGAGAGGAAGGAGGTGGCAGAGACCGAGAAGCCGGAAGTATCGGCGCAGGAGAGCTCGGCGTAGAAGATATTGAGGGCGCCGCTCACCTCGTGACCACATACCAGCTGGGTGCCGCCCGCTTCGGTAAAGCGGATCAGCGCCACCAGAATGTGGTGCAGGCCGAGCGGCAGCAGCAGACGCTCACCGGTACCGAACAGGAAGGGGCCGAAGGGACCGGCGTGGGAGATGAGCGCCCCGATACCGTTGATGCCGGCAGCAAACCAGGGCCAGACGAACGGCACGACCAAGCCGACCACCCCCAGCACCAGCGCGGTGATGATGGGCACGAAGCGGGCACCGCCGAAGAAGGCGAGCGCATCGGGCATCTTGTAGGTGTAGAAACGGGCGTGCAGTTTGGCGACGATCACCCCGACGATGATGGCCCCCAGAATCCCGGTGTCGATGGAGCTGATGCCGAGGATCGATTTCACCCCGTAGGCCTTCTCCGCCGCCGCGTTACCGATGACGTTGGCCACGGTCAGGTAGAAGTTGATGGAGAGGTTGAGCGCCGCATAGCCGACGAAACCGGCAAAGGCTGCGACCCCCTTCTCTTCCCGCGCCAACCCGAGCGGAATGGCCACCGCAAACATCACCGGCAGGTAGATAAAGGCCACCAGCCCCACCTTGGTCATCCAGAGGAACAGCAGTTGCAGCACGGTATTGTCGAGAAAGGGCATGCTCTGCTTGACCGCATCGCTGGTGAGCGAGCTGCCGACACCGAGCAGGATGCCCGAGAAGGCCAGCAGGGCGACCGGCAACATAAAGGTCTTGCCGAGGCTCTGCAGGAACTCCCAGATGGTGGATTTGGCTTGAGGCTTGGCCATGAAACGGCTCCTTGTGAATAGACAGCAATATCTGCGGCTGCCCTCCCCCGCTCGAGGCAATCTCGAAGCAATCTCGAAGCAAAAGGCGCGGGTCAGCATCAGGTTTTGCTGGATGATAAAACGTTTTATCAATTTACAAGTGCCGACAGGATCACAGAATAAGGGGGCTGGCTGGCAGCAGGATCCAAATTTGTGAGCCGGATCGGCCAGATGGTGATGTAACGTTTCACTTGGGCATATGAGCAGGTATGCTTGAGCCTCGCTTTCAACTGTCCGTCGTCCGTTCGCCCTATGTCGCCCAAATCCCTCTCTGCCAAAGCCACCAAGATCACCGACGTCGCCCAGCGGGCGGGAGTGTCGGTCACCACCGTCTCCATGGTGCTCAACGGCAAGGGGCGCATCTCGCCGGCCACCGCCGAGCGGGTGCAACAGGCGATAAAAGAGCTCGACTATGTGCCCAACAGCGCCGCCGCCAACCTGCGCAGCCAGCAGTCCAATCTGGTGGGGCTGATCCTGCGCGACATCACCGACCCCTTCTATACCGAGGTGACCGCCGGGGTGAGCGAGGTGCTGGAGCAGCAGGGTTATCTGCTGTTTCTGACCCAGTGCGGCCACAGCCCGGAGCGGCTGCAGCAGAGCATCCACTCCCTGTCACGGCAGGGGGTGGCGGGCATCATCTTCAATCCTGTGCGCGGCGCGGCGGCCAAAACCCTGGAGACCTTGCTCGATTCCGAACTGCCGGTGGTGTGCGCCGCCCGCTCCTACTATCGGGATGACGTGGACTTTATCGGCCCTGACAACACCCACGCCGCCAAGCAGGCCACCACCTATCTTATCGAGCAGGGCCACCGCCATATCGCCTACGTCGGCGGGCGGGCCGACTCCCTCACCCGCGCCGAGCGGATCGGCGGCTACTGCGCCAGCCTGCTGCAATATGGCCTGCCCTTCAAACCGGAGTGGGTACTGGAGTGCGAGCGCACCCAGCGCAGCGCCGCCGACACCATCGCCCAGCTGCTGCACCAGCACCCCAAGGTGACCGCCGTGCTCTGCCACTACCCCGAGGTGGCGCTCGGCGCCATCTATGGCGTCGAGGCGAGCGGCCGCACCGTGGGCAAGGACAACTACATCGGCCAGCAGGTAGCCCTGCTCGGCTTTGACGATGTGGCGGAGGCCGAACTCACCTCCCCCGCCCTCACCTTCGTCAGCTCACCGGCCCGCGAAATCGGCCGTCAGGCGGCAAAACGACTGCTGACTCGGATGCAGCAACCCGAGCTCGCCCCCAACCGCCATATCATCACCCCCAACCTGCAAAAACGGGAGTCGGCCTGAGTTGTGGCGCACAGGTAGGGGCAACGCTCTACCTGCGGTCACTGTCCCAAGCGGGCGAATAGCAGCCGCTTAATAAGTAATTTATTGATCTCTGGCAGGTTTTTGCCCGACTGCGGTTTTACCCTGCTCCTCTCTCGACTAATATGCTCCACTTGGCAACCACTCTTGCAGAGATAACCCTGTGCAGCCGTTTCGCCATCCACCACATCGCCGGAAAACAGCAGCAGGCTGGAGGCTGTAATCCACGGGCGGTAGCGTGGTGTGGGATAGTTAGTGCAAAACAATACCCAATATATAAACATTGTTTGGCCTGCCAGAGCGAGATGAGTGCTGATATGGCAGGGCCGCATATGCAATAAACCATTAGGTAAATTTTATGAGTTTTAAACAACTCCTAACCATTTTATTTAAAAAAAGCCAAACTCTTTGTAAAAACCTCAACCGCAGCCAAAAATTTTTCTTTTTCGGAACAATCCTTATTTTTCCGACGCTAGTGTTTTATATTTTATCGATGAGTAAAGCATCAATTGCATTTATATGTTTTTCATTTTTACTACTATTATTTGGCATCATTTCCGACTTGTTACTTTTATATGGAAAAGTTTGGGATACTTTTATTGGAAAAGGCATCATTCTCATAAGTTATGCCATGTGCACTACCATTTCATATGCTCTTGCATCTCAGTTAGTAAATGATGTTATTGCTTTTGATTCATCAAAGCTAACTAATTCAATTACATTTACATCTATATTATTAATACCTGTTTTTATTTTAGGATTTAGCTTTTTATTATTTATTGGGATCTTTATATTTGGTCAATTCTATCTGATTATTGCATCTACATTAGAAAACCTAAAAGATGACGAATGCTTTAATCTTATGACAATTGTCCCAAAAGAGTGTTATCCAAAAGCGACATTCATATCAAGATTAATCATTTATCCATTAGTTATTGGTAGTTTCCTATCTTTTGGTAGTGATATGATGCCTGCATATGGTAAGAGGGTAGAGTCATGGACTAAATGGTTCATTTATAACCTAGAAGCAGTAAAACATTCCCGATGTGAAATTAAAAACAATGATTCGAAGGTTATTGTCATCAATGAGAATGAAATTGTCATTGCAACAAAAAATAATGATTCATACATGTTTACTCCAGCAATATGTATTCCAAGGATAAAGTCTAACACTATTGATAAGCAACAAAGCAAATAGTCAAGGGCACTATCAAAACCCATATTTAAATTATATAATCGAGAGCATTTAAATTGCCAAATTTATTGACAAAGACAATGTCAAGAAAAACCAACAAAATAGATAAAGAAGTTATCAAACTAGCAAATACCATTAAAAATGCTAAAAAACATAAATACCGATACATAGACCCTGATGCAGTAAAGAAAATAATGGGGAAATGGTCACCAATTTCCATCATAAGCTTTTCATATCTATTAGAGTGTTTCTTAACCGCCATGAATGACACCGGAATAAGTATCATGGATGCTAATGGTGCATATCAATCAGATATATATAATGTTCCCACAGCTTTAAAAGGCATCGCTGATAAGTTGCTTAATTCAAATCGATGTTATCAGCAAGGAAAATGGAACTTATTTAATGATTTGGATTTTGATGTTGTACATCAATGCATCCCAGGTAGGGCGGTAACAACTCAAGTAAAGCCTTACTTTGCCTTTGATGAATACAAAAGAACAAAGGATGAATCTAGGATAGTTATACATGCAATCGTAGATGAATTTGAAGGCACACCTTGGGCAATATCATTTCCTTTACAATACATAATGAAAGATTTTCCGAAAGTTGAAAATCAGCACTCTGGCTATTGCCATAAAATTGCTTTTTTAGATAACAATGGAAGAGTTGAAAATGAATATGTATATATTGGAGTAACTAGCCGAGATTGGCTCAAGCGGATGAATGAACACTTTCGTGAGATAAAAGCAGGGAGTAACAAGCTATTCCATAAGACTTGGCGGGAGTTTACTGGAAACAAAAATATATTATTAAGCAGCGAGTTAATTGTAAATGATCACTCTTATGAGCAAATAATGGCATGGGAGGAAACAATGGTAGATCGACTTATGAAGGATAATCGTTCGCTAAATATGATTCCTGGTGGATTTAAAGGCATGCAATACCTTTATAAACACAGTTTACTAAAACAAGACAAGGTTTCACTATCAGAAAGAGATGCTGCAATCGAGGAATACCAGAAGCTTCACCCCAAAGCTGGTATAGCAAACTTATTTATAAGCAACTTATGGAAAGATAAAGAATACGCTGCAAAGGTTATTTGTAGTTCAGATGAAAGACTCTCTGTAGAACAAGTTATAAAAATTCGTGAATTAAGCGCACTGAATTACACGGATGTGGAAATTCTGAAAATTGTTGACGCCAGAAATTTACTTCAAGTCCAGAGAGTTATGAAAGGTATAACTTATAGTCGAATAACTTAAATAACATCTATTTGAGATGGTATTTTGGCCGTAGGTTCAAATAGCGAAGCGTATTCGGACATTCGCACCATCACCTCTACTTTCCAGCATCCAGATATATGTTCCAGAAAAGAGCGCTCATAGATGAAACGAATTCTGATTATTGGCAACTCGGGATCGGGCAAGAGCTGGTTGGCTGCTCGATTGGCTGAGCAGTTAAATATCCGCGAGGTCAATCTGGACACCATTGTTTGGCAACCGGGCGGCTTTAACCAAAAACGGCCCCAGCATGAGATTGATCATGCCATTCAAACACTTGCTCAAGAGCCATCATGGGTGGTCGAAGGGGTATTTGGTGCCCTGGCCGAGCAACTGCTTGATGCCGCCGATACCCTGCTTGTTCTGGATCTCGACTGGTCGGTATGCCGTGATTCACTGCTATCGCGCGGGTCACAAAGTGCCAGGCAACGGGATACAGTGGCCGCCGAAGAGAGCTTTCAACAACTGCTGGTGTGGGCATCTGAATATGGGCAGCGAGCCGGCAAAAGCTCCCGCCAATTCCATCGCGAGCTGTTTGATCGATTCCCAAACGACAAACACCGTTTCACGACTAGGGCAGAGGTAAATAGCTATCTCACGCAACTGATCACTCATAGCTAACGGGGTAGCCCGTAGGTTCGAATAGCGGAGCGTATTCGGACGTTCGCGTTATCACCTCTATCTTTTCAGCCATCCCCGCTCTTGCCACCACACTCAACGCCCAAACAGGCGGTGCAATTCACTTTGTTCATTGCACCCTACGGTACGTCTATGACTGTGGTTTTTCTTGCCCGTTGTGGTGGGCTGTCCGGCATTGATGGCGCAACCCATTTCTCCAGCTTGTTCTGCTCGCGCCTCCCCTGCGCCCGCCCCTCGCTTCCCGCCGGCGGGGTCATTTCTGTGCGTTGGCTCACATCCCGCCGCCGTTTTTCACCTCACAAATTTATAGAAAGAGTGCTCCCATCCGCTGAGTAAAAACTCACCGCACGGCCAAGGCGCTGAACAACACATAAACACAACTAATTGATTTTAATCACCAATAAAAATATGAGCGATTCAATCCGCCCCCGTTTCAGCAGCTGTTCAGCTTTGCGATCAGGGTCACACTCAAGGTGATAGCGCACAAAAATCCAGTTATTCGCACATTTGTCCGATAGGGTGACCTCTCCCTCGGCGCGATAATAGTCGGGTCAATTTTGTCTGCATGCCGGCTTGTATGGGCGGCATGCCAACAGGCTCCGGCAACGGAGCGGGGAGAGCGCCATGATAACCACCTTGATCAATGAACATCTGATCAATCTCGATTTGAAAGCGACACGTAAGGAAGAGGTCTTCACCGAGATGGCCCGCCTGCTGGTCGCGCAAGGCAAGGTCAGCGACGAGCAGCAGTTCGTCAAGGATCTGTGGGCCCGTGAAGAGCTGGACAACACCGGCTTTGAAGAGGGTGTTGCCCTGCCCCACGCCAAGAGTGCGGCGGTCAGCACCCCGGCCGTCGCCATCGGCATCAGCCGCAACGGCATCGACTACGGCGCCGAAGATGGCAAGCCGTCCAAACTGTTCTTCATGATTGCCTCCCCGGCCGGTGGCGCCAACCACCATATCGAGGTGCTGGCCGAGCTCTCCGCCAAGCTGATTGAAGAGGGCTTTATCGATGCCCTGCTGGCAGCCAAAACCCCGGCCGATGCGCTGGCACTGCTGCTGGCCAAGAAAGAGGAAGCGGCTGCCGCACCTGCGGCCAACAAGGGGCTGATCATCGGTGTCACCGGTTGCCCGGCCGGTATCGCCCACACCTATCTGGCGGCCGAGTCGCTGGAGCGCGCCGCCAAGGAGCTGGGTTATGAGGTGAAGGTGGAGACCAACGGCTCCATCGGCGTCAAGAACAGCCCGACCGCGGACGAGATTGCCCGCGCCGCCGCCATCGTGGTGGCCTGCGACAAGCAGGTGGACATGGCCCGCTTTGCCGGCAAACCCCTCATCAAGACCGGCGTAAAAGCCCCCATCAAAGATGGCAAGGGTCTGATTGAGCAGGCCCTGAAAGCCCCCGCCTATGTGGCAGACAAGGATGAGAAGAAGGGTGACGAGAAGCGCGCCAGCGGCGGCAGCTCGGATCTCTATCGCTACCTGATGAACGGCGTATCGCACATGATCCCGTTCGTGGTGACCGGTGGTCTGCTTATCGCCCTGTCACTGGCCATCGGCGGCAACCCGACCCCGAGCGGCATGCAGATCCCGGAAGGGAGCATGTGGAACCAGATCCTCAATGTGGGCGTGGCCGCCTTCACCCTGATGATCCCCATTCTGGCGGGCTATATCGCCTACGCCATCGGTGACCGTCCGGCACTGGCACCGGGCTTTATCGGCGGCTGGATCGCCAACAACGGCAGCTTCTACGGCGCTGATGCCGGTACCGGCTTTATCGGTGCCATCATTGCAGGCCTGTTGGTCGGCTATCTGGTGCGCTGGATTGCCACCCGTCAGTACCACAAGATGGTGCAACCGCTGGTGCCAATCCTGATCGCCCCCATCGTCGGTTCCCTGTTTATCGCTGCGGTCTTTATCTTCATCATCGGCGCCCCGATTGCCGACATGATGACCGGCCTCAACGCCATGCTGCTCTCCATGAGCGGTGGCAGTCTGGTGCTGCTGGGTATCGTGCTGGGTGGTATGGCGGGCTTTGATATGGGTGGCCCGGTCAACAAGGTGGCCTTCCTCTTCTCCGTCGGCATGATTGCCTCCGGTCAGACCCAGTTCATGGGTGCCATGGCCTGCGCCATTCCGGCCGCCCCCCTTGGCATGTCGCTGGCTACCGTGCTTGGTCGCAAGCTCGGCATCTTTGACGAGTCCGAGATCGAAGCAGGCAAAGCCGCCGGTGCCATGGGTCTGGTGGGTATCTCCGAAGGGGCGATTCCGTTCGCCGCCCGTGACCCGCTGGCCGTCATTCCGGCCAACGTGCTGGGCAGCATGACCGCCGCTGTGATGGCCTTCCTGCTGGGCATCACCAACAGCGTTGCCCACGGTGGCCCCATCGTGGCCCTGCTGGGTGCCGTCAACAAGCCGCTGCTGGCCCTGCTCTGCATGATCTGCGGTGCCATCGTCACCGGTGTGGTCGCGGTTGCCCTGAAAAAGCTGCGGGTAAAAAAGAGTGACGAGGTAACCCTGGCCAAGGCGGCCTGAGTTCCTCCTCCCCGAGCCACAAACGCTCGCGAACCATAATAAACATGAGGCCACCCCGGGGTGGCCTCAGCTGTTTCCTTGTCTTTTCCTTGTCTTTTTCCTTGTCGGCCTCAACACCGTCTTTATCGCGCCCTCTCTTGCCACGCCAAAGCAGCGCCTCGTTTCCCGCGCCATTCCCTCTCCCCCCATCCCGATACCGGCGGAAATATCGCCAATCCTGGGTCAGCTCTGTGATTGCACTCACGCTTTGCCCGCGAAATCGCAAAAACTAGGAAATTTTCCTAATTGCCCTAGGGATGGCTCTCAAGCCATTTTTTCCGCCCCTGATTAGAGTCACCCCACCTGATGTCGTGACCCGCACCACGACGGGCGACATGCCCCGTCCTTCGGCAGCGGGCCCGGGTTTACACGGGCAGAAGCAGGCCAGCCGGCCCCCCTTTTGCCCCCTTTCCGTGGCGTGACCTCCCATAACTGCACAACAACGCAAGGGGCGCGGCGGAATAGCGTCTATCTCGCAGAGGATGAACGAAAATGTTGAAATTTCTTGAACAGGTCCGGGTTCCCACCCTCGACCTGCCGGTAGAAGCCCGGCGCAAACTCTGGTTCAAGCCGTTTATGCAATCCTATCTGGTTGTATTTATTGGCTATCTGACCATGTATCTGATCCGCAAGAACTTCAACATTGCGCAGAATGACATGATCCAGTCCTACGGTCTCTCCATGACCGAGCTCGGCATGATCGGCCTTGGCTTCTCCATCACCTACGGGGTGGGCAAGACCATCGTCTCCTACTATGCCGACGGCAAGAACACCAAGCAGTTCCTGCCGCTGATGCTGATCCTCTCCGCTCTGTGCATGCTGGGCTTCAGTGCCAGCATGGGCGGCACCGGTTTCAGCCTCTACTTCATGATCTTCTTCTACGCCCTGAGCGGCTTCTTCCAGAGCTGTGGCGGCTCCTGCAGCTACTCCACCATCACCAAGTGGACCCCTCGCAACAAGCGCGGCACCTATCTGGGCATGTGGAACCTCTCCCACAACGTGGGCGGTGCCGGTGCGGCCGGTGTGGCGCTGTTCGGTGCCAACTACCTGTTCGATGGCCACGTGCTCGGCATGTTCATCTTCCCCTCCATCATCGCGCTGATCGTCGGCTTTATCGGCCTGCGCTTTGGTAGCGATTCACCGGAAGCCTATGGCCTGGGCAAGGTGGAAGAGCTGTTTGACGAAGTGGCGAGCGAAGAGGATATCGCCACCGAGGAGCAGAAGCTGACCAAGTGGCAGATCTTCGTGAAGTACGTGCTGCTGAACAAGGTGATCTGGCTGCTCTGCTTTGCCAACATCTTCCTCTACGTGGTGCGTATCGGTATCGACCAGTGGTCCACCGTCTATGCCCACCAGGAGCTCGGCTTCTCCAAAGACGTGGCCATTCAGGGCTTTACCTTCTTCGAAGTGGGCGCTCTGGTCGGCACCCTGATGTGGGGCTACCTCTCCGATCTGGCCAACGGCCGTCGTGGTCTGGTTGCCTGCGTGGCACTGGCGCTCATCATCGCGACTCTGGGTCTCTACCAGCACGCCACCACCCAGTTCATGTTCCTGGGCTCCCTGTTCACCCTGGGCTTCCTGGTGTTCGGTCCGCAACTGCTGATCGGCGTCGCCGCCGTGGGCTTCGTACCCAAGCAGGGCATCAGCGTGGCCGATGGCGTCAAGGGCACCTTCGCTTATCTGATTGGTGACAGCTTCGCCAAACTGGGTCTGGGCATGATTGCCGATGGTACCCCCATCTTCGGCCTGACCGGCTGGACCGGCACCTTCGCGGCGCTGGACATGGCAGCAGCCGCCTGTCTGGTACTGATGGCCTGCGTGGCGATTGCCGAAGAGCGCAAGATCCGCCGCATCAAGCGCGAGCTGAAAGCCGCCGAACTGGCGACCCAGACCGCCTGATAGCCATAACAACAGACGCAGATTGTTCAGGGCTACCCACACGGGTAGCCCTTTTTGTTTAGCCAAACTAAATACTCAAGTGGCCCTTTTGCGCCATTTTTGCGGCCCAAAGCCCTATCGAGATCCCACTTTTGGCCGGGGCTTTTGGCAAAAAATCCCCGCCGGCGTTATCTTGTTGGCCCCCCGTTTCGCACAGTTCAGAGCCAATGAAGATCATTGCCGTCACCGCCTGCCCGACCGGCATCGCCCACACCTATATGGCAGCCGAAGCGCTGCAAAAAGCCGCCGCCGCCCTCGGCCTCAAGATCAAGGTCGAAACCCAGGGCGCCATGGGGATGGAGAACTCCCTCACCGCCCGCGACATCGCCAGCGCCGATCTGGTGCTGATCGCATCCGACATCGATATCGAGCAGAAGGAGCGTTTCCTTGGCTGCCATATCCATCGGGTGAGCCTCGAAACCGTGCTGCTCGATGCGCAGGCGGTGCTGAGATCACTGCCCCGGCCCAGCTGATGCTAAGCCGCGAGATCACCTTCTACTGCCATCAGGGGATGAGCATTGCCCGCACCAAGCAGCTGAGCCGGCTGGCGGGGATGTTCAAATCCTGCATTCGCTGCGCCAACCTCACCCGGCGCCAGACGGTTATCGCCAGCAATCAGCTCTCCCTGCTCACCCTCGCCACCCAGCCCGGCGATCTCTGCCAGCTACAAATTGAAGGCAACGACGCCGAGCTGGCCCATATGGCCTTCACCTGCTGGTGCGGCGAGCTGGGTCAGCCGCTGGTGCGCCCCGCCAGCGCCGCGCTGGCCGAGCTGCGTCTGGCAAGCGCCCTGCCCGACTACCACTTTGCCTTACGCCAACTGGCTCACAGTCCCGTCCCCCTGACCAAGAGCGAGGCGCTCGAGCATCTTATCGACCTACTGCCCGCCGAGCTGGTCAGCAACAGAGCCGCGCTGGAGGAGGCGATCAGTCGGCGCGAGCAGATCGCCGCCACCATCATCTGCCCGGGCCTCGCCATGCCCCACGTGCTTTGCGAGGGGATAAGCCAGCCTGCCCTGAGCCTGCTCAGCAGCCCGGCCCCCATCGAGTGGGGCTCTCAGCTCGGGCCGGTGCAGACCATCATCTTGCTGGCGGTGCCGACCGGCTGCGGGCGCGACACCCTGCTCCCCCTCACCCGGCTGGCCCGCGCCCTGATGGACGAAGTGATAAGCGGCGCCCTGCTGCAAGCGAGCTCGGCCCCCGCCAGACAAGCCATCGTGATTGAAAACCTGCTCGGTTGACTCCTGGCTGTAACCGGCCCCATTTCCCAAGCGATCTTCACGGCAGCCACTCCCATTCATCCTGCCGTCAGCCCCCTGTGGTACACTCGCAGCCATTCCCACTTGCCAATCCGCTATCCGATGAAATCTGCCCGCTCCCGACTCTCGCTGCCAAACCGTCCCGCCCGCGATGGCGCCACCCGCTCTGCTGTCCGACCAGCCGAATCCCGCCACGTTGCGGTGCGCAAGCCGGAGCTGGCCCCCGAGGATCGCAAGCTGCTCCTGTTGAACAAGCCCTATATGGTGCTTTGCCAGTTCACCGACGAGGCGGGCCGCGAGACCCTCAAGGATTACATCAAAGAGCCCGGCATCTATGCCGCAGGCCGGCTTGACCGCGACAGCGAGGGGCTGCTGCTGCTCACCAACGATGGCAAATTGCAGGCGCGCCTCACCCAGCCGGGGGAGAAGACCCCCAAAACCTACTGGGTGCAGGTGGAAGGCATCCCGAGCGAGGAGAAGCTGGCCGCTCTGCGCGCCGGTGTCGAGCTCAACGACGGTATGACCCTGCCCGCCGGGGCGCGCATCATGGATGAACCTGCGGTGTGGCCGCGCAATCCGCCCATTCGCGAGCGCAAGGAGATCCCCACCTGCTGGCTGGAGATCAAGATAGTGGAGGGGCGCAACCGGCAGGTACGGCGAATGACCGCCCATATCGGCCACCCCACCCTGCGCCTTATTCGCTATGCCATCGGTGACTGGACCCTCGATGGTCTGGCCCCCGGCGAGAGCCGCGCCCTGCCCGCTCCCGAGTTGGCGCCAGCCTCGCGCAGGGCACAGGCGCCAAACAAACCGCGCAGTCAGGGCTCAGGCAGCAGCAATCCGCGCGCTGCCCAACCGACCCGAAGCCCCCATGGTCAGGGCCAGGGGCGCGACAACCGTGACACGAGCCCACGCCCGGCCAATCGCAGCGGCGGCCGTGGCACCGCGCGCCGACCGGCCCGCAGCAAACCCTCGGAATAACGTGCAGCCTGCTGGCAATCGAACACTAAAGAACAGCGCTGAATCGAGCCCCTGCTTCGGCCGGGGCCAAACCGGTAACGAGACAAGGAGTCCTTATGAGCGATAACCTTCCTGCATCGCAAGAGAAAACGCCGCACGAGCGCATGCAGGCCAGATTGACCGTCGCCGCGCTGGTGCAGTGGCAGGGCCGCTTTCTGGTGGTGGAAGAGGAGATAAAAGGCCAGCGCCGCTTCAACCAGCCCGCCGGCCATGTGGAGGCCGGTGAAGATCTGCTCACCGCCGCCTGCCGCGAGCTGAAAGAGGAGACGGGACTGACCGCCACGCCCACCGCCTGGCTTGGCACCTATCTCTACAAACCGGCCGACAGCGAGGCCACCTATGTGCGCACCGCCATCATCTTCGACCTTGAAAAAGCGCCGGGTCAGCACCATCCAGAGGATCCTGACGGCGATATCCTCGCCTGCCACTGGCTCACCCTGGAGGAGATCGCCGAGTGTAAAGCGGCCCTGAGAAGCCCGCTGGTGTGGCAGTGCATCGAGGATTATCTGGCAGGTACCCGCCTGCCGCTCTCTGCGCTCAAGGCCTTTATCCAGAGCTAGGGGCAAAGCAGGCATCCGCTGGCAATCGTCACAAGAAAAACGATTTCCTGCCGCAAGGTTCCTGATGGGGACAGTGGCATGGAGATGTGACCGGGGGCGCAAAACTCTGGTAGAATACGCCCCGTTTAAACGAACTGGTAACTTCGACTAATGACAGACAACAGCCAAATCAAGGTGATCGTCGGCATGTCCGGCGGCGTGGATTCTTCCGTCTCGGCCTACCTGCTCCAGCAGCAGGGCTATCAGGTCGAAGGCTTGTTCATGAAGAACTGGGAAGAAGACGACACGGACGAGTACTGCTCTGCCGCCCAGGATTTGGCTGATGCCAAGGCCGTCTGCGACAAGCTCGGGATGAAACTCCACACCATCAACTTCGCGGCCGAGTACTGGGACAACGTGTTCGAGCACTTCCTCGAAGAGTACAAGGCTGGCCGCACGCCGAACCCGGATATCCTGTGCAACAAGGAGATCAAGTTCAAGGCGTTCCTCGAATTTGCCGCCGAAGAGCTGGGTGCCACCTACATCGCCACCGGCCACTATGTGCGCCGTGACGACAGCACCGGCCGCCCGCGCCTGCTGCGCGGTCTCGATACCAACAAGGATCAGAGCTACTTCCTCTATACCCTGAGCGAGAAGCAAGTGGGTCAGAGCCTGTTCCCGGTTGGCGATTTGGAAAAGCCGGAGGTGCGCCGCATCGCCGAGCAGCTGGATCTCATCACCGCTAAGAAGAAAGACTCCACCGGTATCTGCTTTATCGGCGAGCGCAAGTTCAAGGACTTCCTGGCCAAGTTCCTGCCCGCCCAGCCCGGTAAGATCGAGACCGTGGATGGCAAGGTGATCGGCGAGCATCAGGGTCTGATGTATCACACCCTGGGCCAGCGCAAGGGGCTCGGTATCGGTGGTCGCAAAGATGCCACCGAAGAGGCCTGGTATGTGGTCGACAAAGAGGTCGAACGCAACGTACTGGTCGTGGCGCAGGGCGAACATCCCCGCCTCTACTCCGATGGTTTGATTGCCAGCCAATTGCACTGGGTGGATCGCACCCCGATCCGCGAGCCGCGTCGCTGCACCGTCAAGACCCGCTACCGCCAGCAGGATATCCCCTGCCTGATCCAGCCCATCGACGACGAGACCATCCGGGTCATCTTCGACGAGAAGCAGGCTGCGGTAACCCCGGGCCAATCCGCCGTCTTCTACGACGGGGAAGTGTGTCTGGGCGGCGGCATCATCGAACAGCGTTTCAGCCATCCGGTTTGAGCCAATAGCAGAAGGCAGCATACGTGAGCGATAAATTCCAAGACAGAACCATGGCCTTTGCCGGCATCTGCCAGGCGGCCGCGCTGGTCCAGAAGGTGGCCCGCGACGGCAGCTGTGACGAGGCCGCCCTGCGCGAGAGCCTCTCCAGCATTCTGGTGACCAACCCGAGCCACCCGCTCGAGGTGTTCAACAACACCCATCTGGCCATTCGCGACGGCTACCGCGCGCTGGTCGAGCAGCTGGGTGCCGACGGCAGCCAGAAGAATGCCGAGCTGACCCGCTATGTGGTGAGCCTGATTGCGCTGGAGCGCAAGCTGGCCAAGCGCAAGGACATTCTCAACATGCTGGGTGAGCGGATCAGCCAGATCGGTCGCCAGCAACAGCATTTCGACCTGCTCGACGAGCAGATCCTGGCCAACATGGCGAGCATCTACAGCGATCTTATCAGCCCCATCGGGCCGCGCATTCAGGTGGCCGGCACCCCGCTGTTCCTGCAGCAGCCGCTGGTGCAGCACAAGGTGCGCGCCCTGCTGCTGGCAGGCATCCGCGCCGTGGTGCTGTGGCGCCAGCTCGGTGGCAGCCGCACCCAGATCATCTTCGCTCGCAAGAAGATGGTGGAACTGGCCAAGCGTTACTAATCATTGGCTTGCGCGCAGGGAGAGGGAGACAAGGTGAACAGCCGCACATCAGCCTTGATACACCCCGACCGGCGCGCAAGTGAATACGGATCCCCCACACCAATCATCAGGAGTTCACCCCATGGAGCTGTCCGCGCTGACTGCTGTTTCCCCGATTGACGGTCGTTATGGCGACAAGGCCGATGCCCTGCGCCCTATCTTCTCCGAATTCGGCCTGCTGCGTTTTCGCGTTGAAGTCGAGGTTCGCTGGTTGCAGAAACTGGCCAGCCACGCCGGGATCCCGGAAGTCCCTGCCCTGAGCGCGGCCGCCAACGCCCTGCTCGATGGCATCGTCAGCAACTTCAACGAGAGCGACGCCGCCCGCATCAAACAGATCGAGCGCACCACCAACCATGATGTGAAAGCGGTGGAGTACTTCCTCAAAGAGAAAGTCGAAGTGAACCCGGAGCTGGCGGCTGTCAGCGAGTTCATCCACTTCGCCTGCACCTCGGAAGACATCAACAACAACTCCCACGGTCTGATGCTGAAAACCGCCCGCGAAGAGGTCATCAAGCCTTATTGCGAGAAGCTGATCGGCGAGATCAAGCGTCTGGCCCACGAGTACCGTGACATGCCGCTGCTCTCCCGCACCCACGGCCAGCCGGCGACCCCGAGCACCATGGGCAAGGAGATGGCCAACGTCGCCTACCGTCTGGAGCGCCAGTACAAGCAGATCATGGCGGTGGAGATCCTCGGCAAGATCAACGGTGCGGTCGGCAACTACAACGCCCACATCAGCGCCTATCCGGAAGTGGACTGGCACCAGTTCTCCGAGGAGTTCGTTACCTCCCTGGGTCTGACCTGGAACCCCTACACCACCCAGATCGAACCGCACGACTACATTGCCGAGCTGTTCGACGCCATGGCCCGCTTCAACACCATCCTGATCGACTTCGACCGCGATGTGTGGGGCTACATCTCCCTGGGCCACTTCAAGCAGCGCACCATCGCCGGCGAAATCGGCTCCTCCACCATGCCGCACAAGGTCAACCCCATCGACTTCGAGAACTCCGAAGGCAATCTGGGGCTGGCCAATGCCGTGTTCCAGCATCTTGCGAGCAAGCTGCCCATCTCCCGCTGGCAGCGTGATCTGACCGACTCGACCGTGCTGCGCAATCTGGGCGTTGCCATCGGCTATTCCCTTATCGCCTACCAGTCCACCCTCAAGGGTATCTCCAAGCTGGAAGCCAACGACGCCGCCATGGCCGCCGACCTGGATGCCAACTGGGAAGTGCTGGCCGAGCCGATCCAGACCGTGATGCGCCGCTACGGTATCGAGAAGCCCTACGAGAAGCTCAAGGAGCTGACCCGTGGACGCCGCGTCGATGCCGAAGGGATGCGCACCTTTATCGACACCCTGGAGCTGCCGGAAGCGGTCAAGGTTGAGCTGAAGAAGCTGACCCCGGCCAACTACATCGGTGACGCCCAGCGTCTGGTTGATCTGCTGAAATAAGCGGATAAATGAGACCACCGGGGCCCTGTGCATGATCTGCAACAGGGCCCCGGTTATTTTATGTGGCACCCTATACACGGTTTGCAAGAGGGCTTGCCCGAGGCCGGCAGCCGCCTCTGGCAAGACCTCTCCTGACCTTTGTCGAACCCTTTGACGAGAAGATCTATGTACGAACTCAATCTGGATATCGCTCACTTCCTCGAGCACTACTGGCAGAAGCGCCCGCTCCTTATCAAGGGCGGCTTCAAGGACTTTCAGGATCCCATCAGCCCGGATGAGCTGGCGGGTCTGGCCATGGAAGAGGTGGTAGAGTCCCGTCTGGTCACCCGTTTCGACGGCAAGTGGGATGCGGCCCACGGCCCCTTCGAATCCTATGACCATCTGGGCGAAGAGAACTGGACCATTCTGGTACAGGCATGCAACCACTGGGCCCCCGAGGTGAACGAGCTGGCGGTACCGTTCCAGTTCATTCCGGGCTGGCGCTTTGACGATGTGATGGTGAGCTTCTCCACCCCTCACGCGGGTGTCGGCCCCCACATCGACAACTACGACGTGTTCATCACCCAAGGTATCGGCAAGCGTCACTGGCGGGTTGGCGATGCCAAGCCCCTCAACGAGTTTGCCGCCCACGCCGCGCTGCTGCACTGCGAGCCGTTCGAGGCGATCATCGACGTCATCATGGAGCCGGGCGACATCCTCTACATTCCGCCCGGATTCCCCCACGAAGGCTACGCCATCGAGCCCTCCATGAACTTCTCGGTGGGCTTCCGCGCGCCGGATGCCAAGGCGCTTATCTCCTCCTTTGCCGATCACCTGATCGACAACGAGGTAAGCACCAAGCGTTACGGCGATGCCGACCTCAAACCCCGTGCCCGTCACGGCGAGATCCAGCCCCACGAGCTGCACCGTCTGCGCGAGCTGATGCAACAGGCCCTCGATGACGAGACCCTGTTCAAGGAGTGGTTCGGCACCATGATCTCCGAAGCCAAGCACGATCTGGACGTCAATCCGGTCGAGCCGGATTACAGTGCCGAGGAGGTAGCCGACCTGCTGACCCAGGGCGAGCCTGCCATCAAGGTGCCGGGCCTGCGCAGCGTCTGGTTCAGCGGCGAAAGCCAGCAGTGCTATATCGATGGCGAAGCCTGGACCCTGCAGAGCGAAGATGCGGCAGCCATTTCGCTCTTGTGCGACAAGGACATCATCACTCAGGCCGACATGGTGGAGCTGGCCGATCAGGCCGGTTTCCTGCAACTGCTGACCCGACTGGTCAACCGCGGCTACTGGTTCTTCAACTGATCCGACAACCGTCGCGCAGAGATAAAAAAGGAGGGGTATCCCTCCTTTTTCTGTTTAATGCAGCGCACATCATTTATGAAAAAGAAAGAGTACCAGCATAGTCGCGAGCAGGGCTCCAACCAGGATCAGGGTCGTGGATGAGAAATGCCTCTGACCATCCCCCGCTTTCCAATTTGCATATATCGTTGCCAACACATCACTGACCACCACAATCCCTGCCGTCAGTACAATAAAGCTCGCCATGCTCAAACTTTGTCCCGGAATAGCCAAAGTCAGCCATGAAATGATCACCCAGTGAATGCAGTAAATCGGGGTAACATTTTTACTCCAGCGACCCGCGATATCCTTGATAAAACCAGGTACATAACGTACCAGATAACTCAATATAGCGAGTTCAAATATGACACCACCAGTAAAAGTGATATTATCCGTCAAGATATGATGGTAATAACCAGTCTCAAGATTCATACCTGTTGGAATAGAGAACAAAAAATTGAAAAGGTATATACCGAAGAAAAATACGACTGCCGCAACAACCCCCGATATCAGATAAAACTTTCTTTTATCAGTGCAGCGGATCAGATAATCGCCAAAAATATATCCGGCGATGGGGTAAAATGCCCACGTCAGGAATGGGAAATATGAACTTTCATTACTTCCCCAAAAAAGTCCAGCCAGAGAAGATACGGGCAGAGTCTGGGTTTGCACTGGCAATAGCAAGATATTTATCAAGGCAAACACCAATCCGGTGATACCGATAGCAATCTTGTTAAACTTGAAGAAATTGAAGCCAGCAAACATAATCATTGCCAACCCTGAAAATTGCAGGATATCCACGATCATCAGCTCATTGAATCCCTTGTAGAGATAGCTGATGTCTGCGCTATTGAATCCCATAATTACGTTTGGGATGAATCCACGTACAAAACTGAGCAGGTAGGCTGTACATAGCAGAGCAAGACCACGCCAGGCCATTGATGCCGGTTGATTCTTCCTGGAATAATTTATGCCGATACCAAGCAGAAACATGAACATAGGGGCTGCAGGAATATCCCCATTAAAATCATTTATATCAGCCAGTAGTGTGTCCCATACTCCTGAATTGGCAAAAACCAATTGTACATGGATGATAATCATAAATAGCACGGCTAAGCCTCTGGCTATATCTAGCTCGGGTTGCCGACCACTGTTTACTTTATCCGGAGAAAACATATCTCACCTGCCTTTAATTTATATCGCTGGTTACGGCATAGCCATGCAACAATATGGCATTGCTAACAATGCCATAACGTATCACCTCAAACTTATAGAGAAACTCGTCTTATATGGTCATTCCACCATAAACGTCATAAACATATCAAAGAACACACCAAAAAAGGCGATACTGATACCAAATATAAAAAGATAGAGAGTGTGTCTATAATAAGTCAGAGCATCATCATCCTGACGGACACTTAATATTCTGAACAATACAAAGATCATGCTCACTGTGCCAGAGAACACACACATGCCGATCAAATATGCCTGCCACGCAGAGCCAACATGTTCGACGTCACCACGCACCCATGTCGCCATATAATTGAGCAAAAAGCCCAAGATAATACCGTTGGCAGTTACCATTGGTGCTCGTAGATTGGTTATTTTATCATCTTTCATTTACTCCCCCTGAAACCGGAATTATATTCACATCACCATACTATCATCAGCGCTTATGAAATATAGATCCCGGTTGGTTACATGGCAAGAAGGAGCAATACCATGCAAGGTATTACTCCATCTCCAGATTTATATCTCCGTCTGCAGTTAAATTATTGTGTCAGTCGTGATCTGCCTCAAGGATTTTTTCTGCCGCATAGTAACCAGATTGCACTGCTGCCTCAAAAGTCGGGTAGATCATATAGTCGCCCGCCAACACTATCGAGTCATCATTACTGTTATTCAGTTTGAGCAATCTGTCATATGCCCCCAATGACATCACTGGATAGCCATATGGGAATCGCTCAATATCGTAACCTGTAATTTTTTTACTTGCTGCGGAAAATATTTTATCCAAATCACGATAGACATTCTTCAGCAACTCATGATCGCTCATGGTCAAAATTGACTGATCATGACTGGTCTTGGGAGCGATGTAGACAGAAATGATATTGGCTCGATCTTTTTTCTGCTGATCGTAAAACCGTTCAACCCAGGTAGCATCATAAACATCAGTGAAGAAGTAACTGTCTGGCACGGCCAAATCAAACGCCTTGTCAAATATCGGCGTATCAGAGAATAGTGCGACCGTAACATAAGGAGCGTAAGTTATCCCCTTCATGATCTCTTTACGCTCTGACGACAAAACAGCATCAGCGATCTTCAGAGTCACCGGAGCCGGGGTCGCAATGACAACTCTCCTGGCCAGAATAGTGGCTTGCTTGCCCCCTTTTTGGGTGTATACCACTGCATAATTTTCACCTTGTCTGGTAATACCGGTGACTGTACTCCCGGCTCTGAGCTTGCCATTCAACGCATGCCCCAACTTGTCAGTCAGCTCGGAGATACCCTTGGTAAAGGTGTAAGAGTTGGAACTCTCTTTTTTCGCCTCTGCATACTGCTCCGCAGCACTGCCAGGTTCATCATCCAGCACATAACCATGTTCGTCATCGTCATAATCAAATGCGACCTCGGGGATCAGACTCAGTGCAGATATCTCCTGCAGACCAGCCCCAAAAAGCCCACGGCTGGTCACATTGTATTTATCTATATAAACCTCAGGAATTCCATTCGCTGTTAACCAGCTTTTGGCATCCATATAATCCATTTTTTTCGTACGATCATTATATTCCGTATCAGGTATTTCATCGTAATGCTTATATTCTGATGAAATTAGCTTGATGAAATTATTATATGTTTCCAGATCACTATGCTTTATCAAATGTCTGGCAATACCATCACTACCATAACTGATAGATTCCCCATCATAAATAGCATCCATTGGTGAGGGGATTTCTTTCATTTCAAGACCGAGCTTGCTCACCATACCTGCCAGCACATCATCGGGCTCCCCCAGATATTCTGTACCTTTGGCATAGGTAAACTGTTTATGGTGTCCTGAAGAGGTACGCCCACCAACAGTGTCATTTTTTTCCAACAAGACAAGATCTTTATCTTTCAGAAAATATCCTGCGGTAAGACCTGATATACCGCCACCGACGATCACTATATCATGAAACTCAACTTGAGCTGGCTGCACGCCAGACTCACGAGCACAAAGAATAGTTACCGGCAGCAAACAACATATACCTATGAAGGCAACCTTCTTATTTAAACCATTTCTTATATTATTCTGCATAGTGTCACCTCTATCTTTTCCATCACCCATTTTACGTTCATTAAGGGATGCGATTTAGACCGGAGGAGATAACCTCATCAGCTGCCCTTACACCAGATAAATAGGCACCATGTACCGTCTGAAAGAAGTGTCTCTCGGTCGCCTCACCAGCAAAAAAGAGACGATGTGCAATACTCTTCGCCAAATCGTCCCTAGCCTTGGGAGTTGCGCCCAATCCGTTGTATGAATAAGCTCCCATAGCATAAGGATCCGCACTCCAGCGTGTAATCAAGTAGCTCACCGGGTCTGGAATATTTGCACCATATATGGCTCTCAATGCTGCCATCGCACTGGACACTGTATCCTGATCGTCCAGCTGTTCAACATGAAGCGCAAACTCGGCAGCATTAAAGCCAATCAAAACTGGCTGATTGGTATGTTTGGCCAAGCTGGCCCATTCAACCCATTGTCCTTTATTGCCAGTATCGGGGATATTGTTAATCCAGTCGTAGCGAGTATCCCAAAATGCGTAGGGGAAATGGAGGCAACATTTATTCAGCGTACCAACACCAAGTTTTTTAATTGCTTGTGCTTTCCTGCCTGGCAATGGTGGTTGAAATTCCACACGACCTGATTTCAAAACGCCCAGTGGTAAAGTGACTATTACTTGCGCAGCTTGATATGTCCGGCTTTTTGTTTTAACGATAACCTCTGCATTACTCTCATATTCAACTTTTATAATTTCCTGTTCAAGCCGGATATCTAAATCCTGAGCAAGGTACTCGACAACGGACTGATAGCCGTTATACAAAACCCATTCATCACCAGAAAAATCTTCATCACTATCAAACCAATATGAAGAGAGCTGTTCTATGGAACCGCCATACTCATGCTCTATGCTGCTACTTAAAACAAAATCGATAATTCGTTGTTCTTCTTCAGTGCGTGAGGAGTAGGAAAGGCGAGAGTAAATGCCATCCCGCAATGAGACATCACGTTCCGCATCCTGCAAAATCATTATTGCAGCAGATATTTCATCTTCAATCAAAGTAAGGCGTGCGTACTGGGATGAACTCAGTTTATGAGAACCACCATAAAAAATATCTGCGCTCTCCGAATCGGTGGAAAAGTGCTTGATACCCAGCTCATCAGCCAATCTTGAAACAGGATTTTGTGGCCCGGCACCGTGAATCCATGTTGCCCCAAGATCGATAGCAGGCCCCGCCCACTGCGAAGAGGTATGCAAACGCCCCCCAATACGATCCCGGGCTTCAAGTACCAATACGTGGTATCCGGCATCACGCAATTTTTTAGCCGCGACAAGACCTGCCACACCGGCGCCAATCACTATGATTTGCCATCTATCGGTAACCGCAGAATTCAACTCGCCCATGGTATTAGCGTCTCCTCTACTATGACCAAGTTGCCAGTAAACCGATTGGTTAGAGGCAATATTGTCACTGCAACCTGTGAAACATTTCAGACTATATTCACTCTATTTGAGCGACTGCTCAAAACTACTGTAAGGGCTTGCTACAAGTCAATAGCAACATCGCTATCAAACGCTGTTTCTTGAATCATGCAGTGAGAAGAATGGGGATGAGCCATTCAGCAAACAGCCGCATCCATGCAGTGAATATGATGGGGATACAGACAGGGGTAGAGGAAAAATACTATTTAAAATCAATAGTAATGCATGATTGAACATGACAGATGGCTCGTTTCACCATCACTACTGCCCTATGTGAAAACCTGTACGACAAAAGGCGCCTTATGGCGCCTTTTTTATTGCTATGTGCCCAACGGTTCAGCCGGGAATGGCGCCGCTGTTGAAGGTAAAGCTGTAGCTATCGCCGCGACAGAGGCTCTGGCTCACCTCGAGCAGCTCCCCCTGCGCCGTGTAACTGCGCTGCATCACTGCCAGCACCGGCATGCCGACCGGCAATCCCAGCATGGCGCTCTCGGTCTGGCTCGGCACCTGCTGGCGGATCTGGTACTGCTGGGCAACGGGCTCAATCCCCTCCTCCCGCCAGTGGGCGTAGAGCGAGCCCTCCAGCAGGTCGGGACGGGGCAGGAACTGGCGAGGGATATAGGTGGTCTCGATGGAAGTGGGGTCATCGTTGACGCAGCGTACCCGGCGGATCTTGGCGATCTCGGTGCCCTCAGCCACCCCCATCAGGGCGGCCTGCTCTGCGCTGGCGGCCACCAGCTCGCGCGCCAGCCAGCGATCGCTCAGAGCACCGAGCTGGCTCAGCTGGGCGGTAAAACTGCCACCGGCCAGGTTGTAGGTAAACGGAGCGTGCACGACGGTGCCCTTGCCCTGCTGCTTGATCACCAGCCCCTGCTCCGCCAGCAGGGAGATCCCCTTGACCACGGTGGCCCGAGAGAGGGCGAGGCTGTCGGAGAGCTGACGCTCGGAGGGGAGCACGCAGCCGTGGGGCAGCAGTTTGCGCTCGATAGCCTGCTGCAGCCCCTGCGCCAGAATGAGATAGAGCGGCTCATCCCCTGCACAGGCCAGCCGTTGTTTCAACTCGTCAAACAGGTGTTCAGCACTCTCTCTCTGCATGGCGCTCTCGTCTAAAGATGCAAAAACATAAACAAATGGGTCCAGTCCACTTTACTTTAAAATGCGTTATGGTTCACACTGGACTGACACTGGATGTGTATAATACCAACTGGACTGCAACTGGACTACACAAAAAGGTGATCGATATCGTCATGACCCCATCAAGCTCTACCTCACTTCAACAGCAGCGTATTCTGGGTTGTCTCTATGGACAAGCGGTGGGCGATGCCTTTGGCATGCCATCGGAGCTCTGGTCCCGCGAGAAGGTGCGTGCCTTCTTCGGCTGGATCCATGACTTCCTCGACGGCCCCGAGGAGAACATCGCTGCCAACGAATTCGTACGCGGCCAGTTTACCGATGATACCAGCCAGATGGTTGCCCTGATGGATGCCATCATCGAGGAGCAGGGGGAGATCAAACCACTGACCATCGCCCGCCACATCATGAAGTGGGCCGAGGGGATCGACGCCTTTAGCAAAAATATTCTGGGCCCTACCTCCAAGGGAGCCCTGATCGCCCTGCAGCAGGGGATCCCCCTTGAGGAGATCCAGGCCAACGGGGTGACCAACGGCGCCCCGATGCGTATCGCCCCCATCGGCTGCCTGATGCCGACCAGCGACAAGGAGGCCTTTATCGAGGCCGTGCGCCTTGCCTGCGTGCCGACCCACAAGTCGGATATCGCCATCGCTGGTTCAGTGGTGATTGCCTGGGCCATCAGCCGCGCCATCGAAGGGGCCAAGTGGGCAACCATTCGTACCGAACTGCCCCCCCTCGCGCAAGAGGTGCAGAGCCGTTTCGCCTCCACCTTCAGCGCCTCCCTTGGCCGCCGCATCGAACTCGCCTTCACCGCTGTCGACAAGGCACCGACCATCGAATCGGGTCTGGACGATATCTATGACCTGATCGGTTCCGGCATGGATGTGATTGAATCTATCCCCGCCGCGCTGGGCATAGTGGAGCTCTCCGAAGGGGATCCCATGCTCTGCGCTCAGCTGTGCGCCAACCTCGGCGGCGATACCGACACCATAGGTGCCATGGCCACCGCCATCTGCGGTGCCCTCAGCGGCATCTCGGCCCTGCCGCTGGCAGCGCGCCAACTGATTGATCAAGCAAACCGGATTGACTTCGGCCCCTATGCCGAAGCCCTTGCTCACTATCGGCAACAGGACGTATGACTATGAGCCAGCAAGCAACCGAGATGCAGCCGGAACAGGCTTCCAGCGGCATCGATCTTATCCCTCCCCACGAGCGAACCAAGCAACCGGCGGAGCTCTTCTTCGTCTGGTGTGCCGCCAATATCGGCATTCTGGGGGTCGTCTACGGCGCCGTGGTGGTCTCCTTTGGCCTCTCCTTCTGGCAATCGCTGCTGGCGGCAGTTGCCGGGGTCGCCTCCTTCGCGCTGGTAGGGATCACCAGCATGGCGGGCAAGCGCGGCCGCACCACCACCCTCACCCTCTCCCGCATCTGCTTTGGCAAGCGGGGCAATATCGCCCCCACCGCCTTCTGCTGGATCAACCTGATGGGCTGGGAAGCGGTCAATCTGGTCACCGGTACCCTGACGCTGGCGGCACTGTTTGCCGCCATGGGGCTGGCGGAGTCCCACTGGATCACCGCCCTCTCCCTGCTGCTCTTTGGCGGCCTGACCGTGGTGGTCTCGCTGCTGGGGCAGAATACCGTGCTGATGATGCAGAAGTGGATCACTCGCACCTTCGGGGTGATGACCCTGATAGTGGTGCTCTATCTGATGGCCAACGCCAACTGGCAGGTGATCATGGCGCTCCCCTCCGGTGACTGGCTGACCGGCTTCCTGCCTGCGGTGTCGGTCATCGCCGCCGGTACCGGCATCAGCTGGGCCATCGCCGGTGCCGACTACAGCCGCGACCAGAGCGAAAAATCGCGCCCCGGCGCCGTCTTCTCATCTGTGGTGGTGGGCGCCTCCCTGCCCCTCATCCTGCTGATGTTCGCCGGTATTCTGCTCACCGCCCAGATCCCCGATCTCGCCTCTACCGAGAACCCCATCGCGGCAATCGGCAAGCTGCTGCCTGCCTGGATGGTGATCCCCTATCTGGCCGCTGCGGTTGCCGGCATCGTCACCATCGCGGTACTGAGTCTCTACTCCGCCAGCCTCAACCTGCTGAGCATGGGGGTCAAGCTGCGCCAGTCCCATGCCGTCATGCTGGATGCCGTGCTGGTCGTCGGTGTTGCGCTCTACGTGCTGTTTGTCTCCGGCGACTTCCTTGGCCCCTTTATCGCCTTCCTGATCTTCTGCGGCCTCTTCCTGGCCTCCTGGGCTGCCATCTTCATCCTCGATTATCTGGCGCTGCGCCGTCATCAGGGTTACGACTATCTGGCCCTCTACGGTGATACCGGGGTGCGCAAGGGGCCGCTGCTCTGCTGGCTCGCCGGCTCCATCAGCGGCCTGATGGTCACCAAGACCGGCTTTATCGACGGCCCGCTGGCCATCGGCGTCTTTGCCGACTCCAGCCTCGGTCTGTTTGTCTCGTTTGCCGTCAGTCTGGTGCTCTATGCCCTGCTGCTGCCCCGCATGAGGAGCGTCTGAGATGACTCCGCCCGTCCCGACCATGCCGGTCATGGTGATTGGCGCCGCCTTTGGCGACGTGATGCTGGAGATGAACCGCCTCCCCGTCTCGGGCGGCGATGAAGTCGCCCGCGAGAGCGGCCGCCAGATTGGTGGCTGCGCCTTCAACGTGGCCCGCGCCCTCGCCCGGCTCGGCGCCCCGGTGATCAACGGCATTACCGTCGGTCAGGGCAGCTGGGGAACGGCGGTGGAAGCAGCGATGGCGGCGGAGTCGCTGCCAGTCCAGTTGCGCGATCCGGCTCACGACAATGGCTGGTGTCTGGCACTGGTCGAGCCCGATGGCGAGCGCACCTTCATTACGGTGGAAGGGTGCGAGCAGTACTGGGATACCGCGGCGCTGAGCCGTCTGCTACCCGCTGGCACAGGGTGGGTCTATGCCTCCGGCTACGAGCTGACCGGCACCCAGGGGGCGCCGCTGCTGGAGTGGTTGCTCCAGCTACCCGAGCGCATCACGCCGTTCATCGATCCGGGTCCCCGCATCGGTGATCTGAGCGCTGACGAGATTGCCGCTCTGCTGGCCCGTGGCGCACTCTTCTCTCTCAATCGTGAAGAGGCAGCCGTGCTGCTGGGGGCCCCCGCCAGCGCAGCAACCGTGGCCAGCTTCTGCCGGCAACACAGGGCTGCTCTTATCGTGCGGGAAGATAAAGAGGGAGCACTGGTCGGCACCCCGGATGGTCAATGCCAGCGGGTATATCCCGTTGCGGTGACCCTCTGCGATACCGTCGGGGCGGGCGATGCCCACGGCGGCGGCACCCTGATGGGGCTCGCCAGCGGCCTGCCGTTGGCAGAGGCGGTTCGCCTCGGCAATCTGGTGGCCGCCATCGTGGTCAGCCGTCCCGGCGCCGATGGTGCACCAACCCGCGCTGAACTGGTCAATTACGACTTGCCTGTGATCACCGCTGCGTGATCGCTTTGGCCCGCTCCGGCACCGCTGGAGCGGGCATTTTTTCAATGGCAGCAACCACTTCCCCCACACTGTTCACCTCCCCCCTCTGTCACAGACGATTTGCGAAGCTGAACCGGATCTTGATGGCACTTCACTTGGTGTTTTATTGACCAGTGGAGAGCTAGTATTATGAGCAGGTTCCCGATCAGTCAGAGAAGCGATCATGCAAATCAACTCAGCCTCCATGCCCATCATGCGCCCCGATTACGGCAAATATCCCTCTTATCCCGAGGTCACACCGGAGCAGATCAATCAGGCTCAAAACAAGGTGCTGGACAAAAAAGACGAGGTTGAAACGCAGCGTGAGGATCAGGCAACCGCCCGCCGCACCATGGCGGTTTCCTACTCGGCTGCGCAGCAGAACAAGGCTGTAGTCGAACGCTACATGGATGCCAGCGATACAGAGAGCAACGAAAATAGCGGCCCGAGCGCCAGTGATGTCTATCAGGCGGCCAACCGCTACCAGCGCCAGCAGAACCTGAGCGACTACCTGCAATTCCAGCAGAGCCCGCTCGGTCAGCAGATGGGCAGCATGGTCGGTGAGGAGAAGCCCAAGGGCTCCCTGCTCGATATCACTGCCTGACAGACCAACATCCGCTAATGAAAAAGCCCTCTTCATGAGGGCTTTTTGCTATCAGTGAGATCCTTCCGCCACTTCGTCGGGCAGCTCGTCAAAGAGAGGATGGTAGAGCACCTCGCCCGCTACATTGGCAAGACCACCCGGCTGCAGCTCCATCGCCATAAAGCACTCTGCCGGCACCTCGTAGATGCAGCGCAGGCCAAATTCGCTGGCGGGACGGAAACCGAAGCGGCTGTAGTAGGCCGGATCGCCGAGCACCACCACCCCTTTCCAGTCCATCTCGAGCGCCGTATCCAGCCCTTCACGGATGAGATCGGAGCCAATCCCCTGCCCCTGCCAATCAGGATGCACCGCAACCGGTGCCAGCCCAAGCCAGGGCCCCTCGACACCGTTAATGGTGATCGGGCTTAGCATCAGGTGGCCCATAAACTCGTACTCTTCCTCTTCGACCATGGTCACCACGGCGGCACCACACTCGCGCAGACGGTTAACCAGCTCGGCCTCATCGGTGCGGCCAAAAGCGGCAGTGACCAGCTCATAGACCGGCAGCATGTCACCGGGGCGCTCGGTTCTCAACATCAGGTATTACTCCTCGTACAGCAGAGCGGCCATTATTCCACAAACTGCCTCCGCTCCTGAGCACCTTTGTCCAGAAATGGGAGGGTGCACTCAGGAAAACGATCGGCAAACTGCTCTCGCAAGGCTCGCCAGTTGTCCGGTGCGGGCTGGGCCAGCACCCTCTGATAGGCATTCAGCAAGGAGGGGGACTCCCGCGCCAGCCGCGCAAACGTCTGCTCCGGCCCCAGATGCCAGCGACCATCCAGCTCATCCATCAGCTCCGGCAACTCCACCAGCAGCCTCATCAGGCGATGGCGCAGGTGGAGCGCGCTCTCAGCCGTCAATCCATCCCCATCGGCAAGTAACCGACTGATCCACCCAAGCCGCTCGCGCCGCTCTGTCAGCGTCAGCGAAGTGGGCCCCTGACGCAGCAGAGTAGCGAATTGCAGCAGCCACTCCAGCCCCATATCATCCTCATCCTTTAGCAACAGGCCACCTGCATGGTGGAACAGCTCGGGCTCAGCAACCTCCAGTCGGGAGAGGGGATAGCTATGCAGCTGATATCCCTCGGCCTCCAACTGCGGATCAGCAAATAGCCGAGCCTCGTCAGCATCCATATCGGCAAGAAAGAGGGAGATAACTGGCAGCTTCGCTTCGCACACAGCAGGATCGCAGAGGATCACCACGGCGATCCGCTCATCCGGCTGCCATCTGGCCAGCGCCTGCTGCAACGCTCCAGTAATGGCTGGACGGCGATCCAGCCGCCAGTAGCGCACCTCGCATGGCTGATGGCCGTCAATCAGACGCAGCCCCTGCTCCACCATGCCAAGCTTGGCCATCACCCGGCCGGAGGCCAGATTCTGCGGCATATGGCGAGCCGTGATGGCGGGCAGATGCAGCTGGTCAAAGGCGAATGCCTTGACCATTCTGGCCGCCCGGGTGGCAATGCCGCCCCCCTGCCAGGGGACACCGACCCACCAGGCCAGCTCACCATTCCAGTGCAGCGAGATGACGCCGACAAGGGGCGCTTCTGCCTCCCCTTGCGGCAAGGTGATGGCCCAGCTCCAGCCAAGGCCAAGCGCCGCTCTGCGCCAGCAAAGGGCCAGCCAGTCGCGGGCCCCCTCCGCTGGATAGGGGTGGGGAATATTGAGGGTATAGCGGGCGATCGCCTCATCGCTGCAATAGCGCACGATCTCTTGTTCATCTCCGGCGTGCAGTGCTCGCAGCTGCAACGGAGCATCACCATCGGGTTCCAGCAAGGAGGGGATCTGCAGGCGACGCGCAAGCAGACGATTGAGCAGAGCGCCCAGATCCGCGTGTGCATCCAGCGTCAGATCGGCGCCAACCGTCCCCAGCGTGAGCAGTCCCTGCTCCCGGGCCAGCGTCAGCAAGGAAGCTGAACCACTGAGAAGGATCTGCTGGGTAGGATCGGCGTGGTGTTGCGGCAACAAATCCCCATCAAGCCAGGCGGCCAGCAGGGCGCCGGGACAGATCACGCCATCAGGGGTCAGACCTGCCCAGGGGGCACAGTGGTGATCAAGGGTGGCGGCAGCCTCCTTACCCAAGAGCAGCTGCCAGCGATGGCCCTGCTGCTGCCAGTGGCCCACCACCTCGTTCCAGTGGGGTTGCCACAGGCTCCCCTCGATCAACAACTCCATCAGCCCGCCTGATAGGCCGCTGGCAGGCTCATGTGATGTGGATGCGCCTCGATGCGGGTAATCCAGTCACGAATGGCGGGCCACCCCTGCAGGGAGAAGATCCCCTCCTCCGCCACATGGGTGTAAGCGTAGAGGGCGATATCGGCGATGGTCGGCGCCTCGCCGCACAGATAGGGGCTCTTTTTCAGTTGTTGTTCCATCACCGCCAGCGCCTTCTCGCCACCGGCCTTCAGCCCGTCGAGCCGCGCCTCCTGCGACTCGGGCCGCCCCAGATAGCGGACGATAAAACGGGCCACCGCAATATAGGGCTCATGGCTGTACTGCTCGAAGAACATCCATTTGAGCACGTCGGCCTGCAGACGCGGATCGGTCGGCCACAAAGACGAGCCCTGCGCCAGATAGAAGAGAATGGCATTGGATTCAGCCAGCAGATCGCCGGGAGCAAGTTCCAGTACCGGGATCTTGCCGTTGGGGTTCATCGCCAGAAAATCGGGGGTTTGAGTCTCCCCCGCCGCGATATCGACCGCCACCCACTCGAGAGGCAGTTCCAGCCAGCGCGCCAGCAACCACGCCTTGTAGCAGTTGCCGGAGCGCAGATCACCATGCAGACGCATGCACACTCCTTGTGAAAAACAGATTTGAGAAACCGGTCAAGGAGCCAGACGCTCGATATGCCAGCCATCCCCTTCACGGGTGTAGTAGAAACGGTCGTGCAGACGGTGTTCACCCCCCTGCCAGAATTCGACCGTCTCGATCACCACCCGAAAGCCGCCCCAGAAGCTCGGCAGCGGCACTTCGCCGTTGGCAAACTTCTGTTTGAGCTCGAGAAACTTGGCCTCCAGTACGCCGCGCGCCGAGATGCGGGTCGACTGTTTGGAGACCCAGGCGGCGATCTGGCTATCCTTGGGACGACTGTGGAAGTACTTCATCACCTCGAAGGTGCTCATCTTCTCCACCCGACCGGTCACATGCACCTGACGGTCGAGGGTGTGCCAGGGGAAGAGCAGGCTGATGCGGGGATTCCCCTCCAGCTGATGCGCCTTGCGACTACCCATGTTGGTGTAGAAGACCATCCCCTGGGGGTCGTAGTGCTTGAGCAGCACGGTACGCTGCCACGGCTGGCCATCGGCATCCACGGTGGCAACCACCATGGCGGTGGGGTCGGTCAGCTTGGCTTCGCAGGCCTGGGCCAACCACTTCTCGAACAGCTCGAGAGGCTCGGCGGGCAGATCGGCCCGATGCAGCCCGCCACGGGTATACTCCCGGCGCAGATCAGCAACATCCATCATCTTGATTTTCCTTCAAATAAATAATGGTTCCACGACCATCAAGAGAATGATTGCAGGCATTGTGCGCTGCCCTTTTGCCGGTGACAAGCCATAACGAACGGGGGAGGCTCCCGCCTCCCCCGTCCACTCTATGATGGGCTAACCCTACTTTTGTGACTTTTGACAGTACGGCAACATGCGCCGGTTATAGTCCGTGGCATAGGCTTCCAGCCTGGCATATTCCCCCTCCTTGCCCGGAGTGATCACATCGGCGAATCCTGTCAGATAACGCACTCCGCAACGACTTTTTGCCTGCGCCTGCTCACTCTCGGCGATGCCGGGCGCACTGCCGCCCCGCCCCGCCCGTACGATAAGCCGATAATCCTGCACTTTGAGGCTCTGCTCGACCGCCTGTTCGGCCACATCAGGTATGGCATGACAACCCGATATGTAGATCAGCAGCAAACCAGCCGCTACGCGCAACATCTGCGCCATAAAAGACCTCCTGCCATCAGCACCAGCCAAAGCGGATCAACACTGCCGCCACCTCCCCCGCCGCCAGAACTACCAGAGCTGACAGTGGTAGTGCTTCCTGTCGAACTACCGGAAGCTGAGCTCGCCCGCGCCGCCGTATTGAGAGCAAAAAAGATATTGTCGCTGCAAGAGAGCCGCAGCAAGGCCCCGCTCGCCAAAGGTGTTGGCAAAGTAATGCTGGCCGAGCCACTATTGGGTACACCGGCCACCAGCGTAGCCCAGTTGCTGCCGCTATCCTGGGTCAGGGCCACATCCACTTTCTGACAGTTGATAGGCGCCTGGTTCGTTCCCGCCACATTCCAGCTCAACGTCTGGGTTGCACCAGCCACCATCTTGCCAGCAAGGGGAGCAGTGATGGCAAAAATGGCTCCGGTGTTGACCACTTGTACTACCATCTCGTCGCTGCTGACAGCCCCTTGGCCATCACGTACCGCAAGGCGAAAGTGAAGGTCACGACTGGTGGTTGGCCAGGCCTCACCCTTGGCAAGCACACCCGCAATGAGTGAGCTCATCGCAGGCAAGCTGCGGCTGGGGGCTTGGGTTGGCGACAACATCCGAAACAGCGGCCGTGAACCGTCATCCACCATGGTGGCCGCACTGGTAGAGGCAGAGCCAAGATCCAGCTCCTCCCAGCTGTAGCTCAGCGGATTGCCATCAAGATCCACCGCACTGCCGCTCAGGGTGAAAGCGGTGTTGGCGGGGATCACCCGATCCACGCCAGCATCCACGACCGAGGCATTGTTGGAGAGCACCAGATTGGTTCCACAAGATGGCTGCGAGGCCATCTTGGTGCGGATCTGCTCTATCGACTTGCTGTGAAAGAAAGGAGAGCTGTTGCTCTGCAGATCTTCATCTCCACAGATCCCGGCATACGCCATGATAGAGGAACCGCTGCCAGGCTCCCAGGCCGAGCTTGCCTCACGCCCGCTACCACAGCTGCCCGACGTGCCGTTGAAAGAGTGCTCCGCCCCCATCTGATGGCCCAGTTCATGAGCCACGTAGTCGATATAGAAGGCATCACCTGTCGGCTGCGAGCTCCCCGTCATCCCCTGAGACCGGCTGAAGGGGTTGCAGAGCGCCCCGAGTGTAGCCAGCCCGCCTCCCGAAGTGGTCAATACGTGACCCACATCGAAACCAGGACTTAACAGCAAGGCTTGCTGGGTCTCGTTGATGGTCAGATCCTGAGTGGAGTTGGTGAAGGGATCGGTGGCCGGATCGGTAAAGATCACCTTGTCCGTATCCGCAGCCAATTGAAACTCGGCCCCTACATCGCGGCGATAGACCTCGTTGACTCGGTTAAGCAGGGTGGCAATGGCTGCCAGAGCTGCGGCTTTGGTGCCACCGTGAAACTGGGTATATTCCCCGGTCGCCGAGATAGCGATGGTATAGCGCTTGCGCTGGTTGCCGCTGACCAGCACCGAGCGGGCGGCCTGCGCCCCAAGCTGCGACGAGAGCACTTCATCATCATCCAGCCGGCGCCAACTCTCCTGCTGGGTATAAACGGCGTACGAGGTGCCATCAAAAAGCGGGTCTATGTAGAAGGTCTTCCCCCGATAGGTGAACATTCCGTGAAACCCCTGTGGCGTCAGGTCAAAGCGACCGCTGCTTCGGGGATCGTCTGCGGCGCTGCCCGAATAGGTTTTGATGGCGGGGTAACGCAGTGCCAACGTGGGTGGCAGCAGGGCATTGGGATGCAGGGAAAATGTGACAATACGACCATCGGTCAGCGGCAGACTAAGAGAAGATGGTAACTCCCCCGTAGCGAAAGGGGGTTCTGGCACTACCACCTTCACCTCATCGGCCCTCACATCAAAAGCGACGTTTGCAGCAGTTTTTGCATCCTGAAACAACCACTCCGGTGATGCCAGCACCGGCATTGCCAGGCAGGAGATAAACAGGGTCAGACCATACTTCATAGCGCCTCCATGCTCTATTGTTATCGCTGCAAGTATGGCCCAGCCCCACATGGCTCGCCGAATATCCACCTTGCACCGCATCCCCCTTCCACCTATCATTGCGCCGTTTGTCTGTTTCAGAATCATCCCGCTACCGGGGTGATTCATCTTTATCTGGCCAAGGTTAATCTCATGCTCAAATCCCCACTGTTGCCCCGTTTCGGGGATCTGGTCGTTGCCATTGTTGATGACGTGCTGGGCCAGGGTCTCACCCTGGATCGCGCCTATGCCCGTCACTTCTCCGGCATCGAACTCAAACCGCAAGAACAGGCAAGGATTGCCCTGGTCACCGGCGACCTGCTGCGTCGCCTGAGCCTCTACTGCGCCCTGACCGGTATTCAGGTGCGTCAGGCCGAGAAGAACGTCTGGCCGCTGCTGCACAGCTGGCATGCTTTCCACAAGATCCCCCAGCCCAACCATCCGACCCTGGATCGCTTCAACGAAGAGGCGTTCCGTCGCCGCCTGAACGAAGCCAAAAAGAACCCGGTGCTGATGGATGGCTGCCCGACCTGGCTGGAAAAACTCGGCAGCGAGCAGCTGGGCGAAGCCTGGCCGGCCGAGCGCGCAGCCCTGACCGCCATGCCCAAGCGCTACCTGCGGGTCAACACCCTCAAGTGCACCCGCGAGGAGCTGCAAGCCGCTCTGGCCAAAGAGCAGGTCAACACTGTGCCGGTAGCAGGGGTTGAGAGCGCTCTGGAAGTCACTTCCGATGCCGCCCTGTTTCGCACCAACGCCTTTGCCGACGGCTGGTTCGAGCAACAGGATGCCGGCTCCCAGCACATTGCTGCCGCACTCGACGTCGCGCCCGGCATGCGGGTGATCGACGCCTGCGCCGGTGCCGGTGGCAAGACCCTGCATCTGGCCGCCATGATGAAAGGCAAAGGCCGCCTGCTGGCGATGGATGTGGAAGAGTGGAAGCTGGAGAACCTCAAGCAGCGTGCCCGCCGCGCCGGTGCCCACAACGTGGAGACCCGGGTCATCACCAGCAGCAAGACCGTCAAGCGCCTCAAAGAGAGCGCAGATCGCCTGCTGCTGGACGTCCCCTGCTCCGGCCTTGGCGTGCTCAAGCGCAATCCGGATGCCAAGTGGCGCGATACCGCCGAACGTCTGCCGGTGCTGGTCGCTCTGCAGGAAGAGATCCTGCAGCGCTACAGCCAGATGGTGAAAGTGGGCGGCATGCTGGTTTACGCTACCTGCTCCATCCTGCCCGAGGAGAACCGCCAGCAGGTGGACAAGTTCCTCGCCGCCAACGAAAACTTCCGCCTGCTCGGTGATCACACAGTGAGTCCGGCAGCTACCGGTTTCGACGGTTTCTATCTGGCGCGCATCGAGCGGATCGCCTGATCCAGAATGACCTGCTCCTTGCGCCCTTATCGCGCACGGCGGGTGCGATGAAAAAGAGCGGCAGCCCTCGGGCTGCCGCTCTTTTTTATTGGCCGGGATCGCCGCGTCAAGACTCCAGTGCAGCAATCGCCTCTATCTCGATCTTCACATCCTTCGGCAGGCGGGCCACTTCCACGCAGGATCGCGCCGGATACATGGCATCGTGCTCGGTGAAGAAGTCGTTGTAGACCCGGTTGACCGCAGCAAAGTCGTTCAGATCGGAGACGAACACCGTGGTCTTGAAGATATTGCGCACCTCACCGCCTGCCGCCTCGACAATCGCCTTGACGTTTTGCAGGGAGCGCAGGGTTTGCGCTTCGATTCCCTCCGCAATATCGCCGGTCACCGGGTCCAGCGGGATCTGGCCGGAGGTGTAGAGGATGTTGCCAATCCGGCTGGCCTGCACATAGGGGCCGATGGCGCCCGGCGCCGCTTTGGTAGTGATAACCTGTCGCATCTGTTACTTCCTCGCGCTGACAAACAAAAAGTAGGCCCGGAGCAAGCCTGCTCACCCCGGGAATGAGAGTTACATCATGTTGGTGAAGGTTCTGGAGATGACGTCCTGCTGCTGCTCGCGGGTCAGGGCGTTGAAGCGCACCGCATAGCCGGAGACCCGGATGGTCAGGCTGGGGTACTTGTCCGGATTCTCGATGGCATCCAGCAGCATCTCGCGGTTCATCACGTTGACGTTGAGGTGCTGGCCTCCTTCCACATCCCGCTCATGATGGAAGTAGCCATCCATCAACCCCACCAGATTGTTCTCGCGATTGGCCGGCTCCTTGCCGAGCGCTCCCGGCACGATGGAGAAGGTGTAGGAGATCCCGTCCTTGGCATATTTGAACGGCAGTTTGGCCACCGAGGCGAGCGAAGCGACCGCCCCCTTGCGATCCCGACCGTGCATCGGGTTGGCCCC
Source organism: Aeromonas sp. FDAARGOS 1410 (assembly GCF_019048745.1). NCBI lineage: Bacteria > Pseudomonadati > Pseudomonadota > Gammaproteobacteria > Aeromonadales > Aeromonadaceae > Aeromonas > Aeromonas sp. FDAARGOS 1410. Next base: position 3,662,253 of record NZ_CP077401.1, read on the forward strand.
CGGTGCAAACGGGGCACCGGCGCGGCGGCCATCCGGGGTGTTGCCGGTCTTCTGGCCATACACCACGTTGGAGGTGATGGTCAGGATCGACTGGGTCGGCACCGCATTGCGGTAGGTCGGCAGCGCCTGGATCTTCTTCATGAAGCGCTCGACCAGATCGCAGGCGATGGAGTCGGCCCGCTCGTCGTTGTTGCCGTACTGGGGATACTCCCCCTCAATCACGAAATCGACCGCCAGCCCGTCAGCATCGCGCACCGGCTTGACCCGGGCGTACTTGATGGCCGCCAGTGAATCGACCGCTACCGACAGACCGGCAATGCCGCAGGCCATGGTGCGATAGACGTCGCGATCGTGCAGCGCCATCAGGGAGGCCTCGTAACTGTACTTGTCGTGCATGTAGTGAATAAGGTTGAGCGCGCTGATGTACTGCACCGCCAGCCAGTCCATAAAGCTGTCGAGGCTCGCCATGACAGTGGCGTAATCCAGCACCTCGTCCATGATGGGCGCCACTTTCGGGCCGACCTGGATCTTCAGCTTCTCGTCCACCCCGCCGTTGATGCAATAGAGCAGGGTTTTGGCGAGGTTGGCGCGGGCACCGAAGAACTGCATCTGCTTGCCGATCACCATGGGGCTCACGCAGCAGGCGATGGCGTAGTCATCGCTCTCGAAGTCGGTGCGCATCAGGTCATCGTTCTCATACTGCAGGGATGAGGTATCGATGGAGACGCGGGCCGCATAGGTCTTGAAGGCCCGCGGCAGCCCTTCCGCCCAGAGGATGGTGAGGTTGGGCTCGGGCGCCGGCCCCATGGTCTTGAGGGTGTGGAGGTAGCGGAAGGAGTTCTTGGTCACCAGAGTGCGACCATCCAGCCCCATGCCGCCGATCACCTCGGTCGCCCAAATGGGGTCGCCGGAGAAGAGGGAGTCAAACTCCGGAGTACGCAGGAAGCGTACCATGCGGATCTTCATGATGAAGTGATCGACCAGCTCCTGGGCATCCTGCTCGCTGATGAGCCCCGCCTTCAGATCGCGCTCGATATAGATGTCGAGGAAGGTGGCGGTACGACCGAGGGACATGGCGCCACCGTTTTGCGACTTCACCGCCGCCAGATAGGCAAAGTAGAGCCACTGCACTGCCTGCTGGGCTGTGCGTGCTGGCCCGGAGATGTCAAAGCCGTAGTTGGCCGCCATCTGCTTGATCTGCACCAGTGCCCGCTTGTGCTCGGCCAGCTCCTCGCGCTGGCGGATCACCTGCTCCAGCTGCTCTCCCCGCTCGAGAGCCGGTTGCAGATCGGCAAACTGCAGCTCCCGTTCACGGATTAGATAATCTATGCCATATAGCGCTACCCGACGATAATCTCCGATAATGCGACCACGGCCGTAACCATCCGGCAAACCGGTCAATACCCCTGACTTTCGGCAGCGCAACATCTCGGGAGAGTAGACGTCGAACACCCCCTGGTTATGGGTTTTGCGCAATTCGCTGAAGGTATATTCAAATTCGGGATCCATCTCTCGGCCATATGCTTCAAAAGAGCTGCGGATCATATTTACGCCACCAAACGGGTGCAGCGCTCTTTTAAGGGGCTTGTCGGTTTGCAGGCCAACGATTTTTTCCAGCCCCGGCTCGATATAACCCGGCCCGTGAGCGGTGATTGTGGTGGCAATATTGGTATCAAAATCAACAGGCGCGTGGGTGGCATTCTCGATGCGGATCCCCTCCATCACCTTGTTCCACAAGGTAGTGGTCGCTTCGGTCGCATCAGCTAAAAACTGTTCGTCACCTTCATAGGGGGTGTAGTTCTGCTGGATAAAATCACGGACGTTGATCTCGTGCTTCCAGTTCTCACCGGCAAACCCTTGCCATGCCTGACGGAATTTATCCTGATCCAATTGCATATCAACTTTCATCAAATAAACCTCATTCACTACTCATGACACTACAGTGGAAGATGTCAGACGCACTCGGCCTGACGAACCTGCTGCCCCAGACGAATGGCATCCAGCGCGATCATTTTCTCTTCATTGGTGGGAATAACCGCCGCCAGCACCATGGACTCTGCCGCCGAAATAACCCGGCAACCCTCGCTATTGGGACGCTGGTTAAACGGCTCGCTGATCGCTACGCCAAATACCTGAAGCCGTTCGCATACCAGCTTTCTGATAAAGGCCGAGTTCTCGCCGATCCCGCCGGTGAAAATAACGGCATCCAGCCGGCGCAATGAGGTGGCATGGCCGCCGATATGGCGGGCAATACGATGGACAAAAGCGTGAATGGCCAATTTTGCCCCGGGATGTCCTTCGTGGTAGGCCGCTTCCAATACCCGCATATCGGAGGAGAGCCCCGAAATACCCAGCAGGCCGGACTGCTTGTTCAATACCAGCTCGATATCCTCGATGGATTGCCCCGTCTTGCTGGCGATATAGGCCAGCGCGCCAAAATCGATATCACCGCTGCGGCTGCCCATGATCAGCCCCTCCAGCGGCGTCATCCCCATCGAGGTATCGACGCTCTTGCCATCCTGTACCGCACAAATAGAGGCGCCATTGCCCAGATGGGCGATGACCAAACCGGCATGCTGCTCATCCAGCCCCATGAATACGCAGGCCTGCTCGGCAACATAGCGATGGGAGGTGCCATGGAAGCCATAGCGGCGCACGCCGTAATCCTGCAGATATTGGTAAGGCAGCGCATAGATATAGGCTTCCGGCTTCAGGGTCTGGTGAAAGCCGGTATCAAATACCGCAATTTGGGGCTGGTCGGGAAATAGCTGGCGGGCGGCCATCACGCCGCTCAAATTGGCGTGGTTGTGCAGCGGGGCCAGTGGCGAGACCTGCCTTATTTTGGCCAGTACCCGCTCGTCAATGATGGCCGCTTCGCTGAACTCATTGCCGCCATGGGCAATGCGATGGCCCACCAGGGTGATAGCATCGAGCAAACCGCGCAGTTTCAGCGCTTCTGCAATCGCCGCCAGTGCACAGCTATGGTTGTTTTCCGGCAAGGGGGTGGCCGGGTTTTTATCAATTTTCAGCTGGGGATGTTCGGTCTCGATACCATCTGCCATGCCGGAGATCACCACCTCGCAGGTTTTACTATCCAGTACCGAGAATTTGACCGACGAAGAGCCGCAATTGATAACCAGAACCAACGAATCAAACTTCATTACATCGCCTCGATATTTATGATGTCGAGTCACTGCAGTCAGAACATATTTACCACTACTTGTGGTGGGCAAATAACGGATAGCCTTGCCCTGGGCCCAAATAAGTGGGCCAACCAAGTACCGGTTATTGCGCGCTTCTGACTGCGCCATGCAGACCCCGCCAAGGGGTCAGGGTCTGAATGGCTGATGACTTGCAGAAAAGGTTTTCAGAACAGCTTGGAAACAATATTCAGGATGGTCAGCACACCGATGATGGTGACAAACACGTTGCTGGCCTGGCCTTTATATTTGGCCAGCGCAGGTGTTTTGTTGACGGCATACATCGGCAGCAGACAGAGCAGGGAAGCGATGATCGGCGCCCCCATTGCCTCAATCAGGTCGAGGATGTTGGGGTTCACATAAGCGACCAGCCAGGTCGAGCCCATGATGAACAACATACTGACCATGTTGAGTTTTTTACTGGAAACCTTGCTCTTGTCGCCCTGGTATCCAAAGCGGAGGATGAGGCCGTTCAACCCTTCCAGCGTCCCCAGATAGTGGCCGAAGAAGGATTTGAAGATGGCAACCAGCGCAATGATGGAAGCGGCATACTCCAGGGTGGTGGCAAATGCAGACTTGCTGCCAGCCAGCGAGGAGAAGTGGTTGGCCAGATAGGAGAGCACCGGAATATTCTGGGCCTTGGCTTCCGCCATATTTTGCGGCGACAGGGTAAACAGGCAGCTGAAGGCAAAGAACATCACCACGGCCACCATCAGCATGCTGGCACCGGAGATAATCTTCGAGCAGCGCTTCTCGGTAAAATCACGACCGAACTCCTGCTCATACTCTTCCCGTTTGGAGACGATGAAAGAGGAGACAATCGGCGAGAAGTTGAAGGAGAAGACCATGATGGAGATCCCCAACCAGACGGTGACCAGAATACCGTCGTGACCAAACATGGATATTTCACTCAGGTTGACCTGATCAAAGACGGCACTGTTCCAGTAAGGAACGAGGGAGAGAGAGATAACCACCAGACTGGCGATGAAAGGAAATACCAGATAGCTCATCACGCGAACCATCAGATCCTTGCCGAAATAGATCACGAAGGCCATCAACAGCAGCAACCCAAGGGCGACAACACCCCGATTGAGCGGCGCCATTTGCAGTTGATGCTCCCAGAATGCCATGAAGGTATTGGTGATTGTCACACCATATATCCAAAGCAGTGGGCAGATGGCAAAGAAATAGAGGAAGGTAATTACCACCCCGCCCATTTTGCCAAAATGCTCTTCAACGGTCTCGGTGATATTTGCCGATGGATTGCTGCCAGAAAGACATAATCTTGCCAACGCCCTGTGGCAATAAAATGCAATAGGGTAAGCCAGCACCAACATGATTAATATTGGTATCAGGCCACCATATCCGGCCCGAATAGGGAAAAATAGAACACCTGCACCGATCGCTGTACCAAATAGACCGAGTCCCCAGGTTGTATCCGACTTACGCCATGCTTTAACACTCTCTTTACTGCTGCTAACGACACTATCCAATATCATGACTGTATTCCTTACAGGCTAAATTGACGGATATTGTTCTGTTCGATAATTTCGGCGATTCGGGTCAGGTCAATATTGCCACCCGAAATAATGCTGACGGTCTTTTTGCCTTCGACATAATGTTTCAGTTTGCCGCTCAGCAGCGCTGCCGAGGCCAGAGCTCCCGCCCCTTCGGTAATCACCTTGTTGCGCTGAATAAGGTCAACCATGCTGTGGCGAATATCATCTTCAGTGACCAGAACGATGTCATCGACCAGCTCTTTGACAATTTCATAGGTCAGGGTGCCGGGTCTTGCCACGTCACAGCCATCAGCCAGCGTGCTGCTGGTTCTGTGATTGGTAATGGTGCCTGCGTAGTATGAAGCCGCCATGCCGTGGACATTCTCCGACTGCACGCCAATCACCCGGATAGTCGGGTTGATGGATTTGATGGCCATGGCGACACCGGCAATCAGACCACCACCGCCAATCGGCACTATGATGTTGTCCACATCATAGAGATCCTCGATGATTTCCAGGCCAATGGTGCCCTGACCGGCAATCACTTTTGCATCGTCGAAGGGGGGGATAAATACGCGGCCTTCCATTTCCACGATTTCACTGACTTTGGCAATGGTGTCATTGAAACTATTGCCATGCAGAATAACTTCCGCCGAATAATCGCTGGTTGCAGCAATTTTTGATTTTGGTGCACAGCAAGGCATGACCACCTTGGCATCAATTCCCAGCATGGCACTGGACAAAGATACCCCCTGCGCGTGATTACCGGCAGAGCAGGCGACAACACCTTTTTGACGATCCTCCAGACTTAATGAACTGAGTTTGTTGAAGGCACCGCGAATTTTAAAAGAGCCTGTACGTTGCATGTTTTCAAGCTTGAGGTAAACCTCGCCATGGCAACGTTCGCTGATGTAGTTAGAGGGTAATTGCGCGGTCTTGTATATATGGTTGGTCAGTCTTTTTTTGGCTTCGGTAATATCATGAAGACCAATGGGCAGATTGCTATACATCTTCATCGCAAATCTCTTTTTATTTATTAATTTGTAGGGTTTTATTTCACTGGGCGAAGCGATACTAGGTTCTATCACTTGCAATTAATGTGAGCATAAACACAAAAAAATCTACAAAGAGACTGCGTTACGGTGAAATTATCAAAAAATGTGATGGCAGCAACACTTGAATCCAAATGGATTAAAAAAAGTAATCAGAGATTGGCGAACAATATAATTAACAACTCCAACACAAAGCCGCAAAGATTAGATTTTTCAGGGCAATTGCGTTGCTTTTTGCAACCGGCAATCAGTTGCTTGCCTGCCAGAACCGGGACAATAAAAAAGGGAGCCTGTGTGGCTCCCTCTCGACAACACCGGACCGATTACTCGGCTGCAGCATCATCTTTCTTGTACTTGGCAGCAGTCTCTTTGATCAGAGCCTGCAGCTCGCCAGCCTGGAACATCTCGATCATGATGTCGCAGCCACCAATCAGCTCGCCCTCAACCCACAGTTGCGGGAAGGTCGGCCAGTTGGCAAATTTCGGCAATTCAGCGCGGATATCCGGGTTTTGCAGGATATCAACATATGCAAACGGCTCACCGCAGGACATCAGCGCCTGGGAGGCCTGGGCAGAGAAGCCACAGCTGGGTAGCTTGGGAGAGCCCTTCATGTAGATGATGATGGGGTTGTCAGCCAGCTGCTGCTTGATCTTTTCGATAGTTTCCATAGATGCCTCACTAGAGCAATGATGGCGGCCATTCTACTGCAATCTGGCCCGATCACAACCGGACAAAGGGTAAGAACGGCACGAATCGCTGCCAGAATAGACAGATGATTGATCCTGATCATGGCGCCAATCAAGGGTTGTTAGCCCATCTTTGATACTGCTACAATCCCTTGGCTTTGGACTTTCCTGTCCCACCATTTTAAAAACAACTCTTTTCACATTGGAAAAGAGTACGCAATGTCTTGCAACCGTCGCGCTCGCACGGTCCAGCCAATGGAGAGTAGAAAATGGCATTCGAACTTCCCGCTCTGCCCTATGCAATCAATGCTCTGGAACCGCACATCTCCCAGGAGACCCTGGAATACCACCACGGCAAGCACCACAACACCTACGTGGTCAATCTGAACAATCTGGTGCCGGGTACCGAGTTTGAAGGCAAGTCTCTGGAAGAGATCATCAAGACCTCCACTGGTGGCGTCTTCAACAACGCAGCCCAGATCTGGAACCACACTTTCTACTGGCACTGCCTCTCCCCGAACGGCGGTGGCGAGCCGACTGGCGCACTGGCTGATGCCATCAACAAAGCATTCGGCTCCTTCGCCGAGTTCAAGGATGCCTTCACCAAGTCTGCCATCGGCAACTTCGGTTCAAGCTGGACCTGGCTGGTGAAGAAGGCTGACGGCTCTCTGGCCATCGTCAACACTTCCAACGCTGGCTGCCCGCTGACCGAAGCCGGTACTACCCCGCTGCTGACTGTTGACCTGTGGGAGCACGCCTACTACATCGACTTCCGCAACCTGCGTCCGAAGTACATGGAAACCTTCTGGGCTCTGGTTAACTGGGAATTCGTGGCCAAGAACCTGGCAGCCTGATAACGGCTCCTCTTCTTGCCAAAACGCCTCGCACCTGCGAGGCGTTTTTTATATCTGTGCTGTAGCACCGCAGAGATGGAAAAGGCGCCATAAGGCGCCTTTTCAAGGTCATCAGACAACCAGTCTACTGGTCATCTATCTCGTCCATATACTGGTCGAGATTGGCATCATCAGACTGCTCCTGCTTCGCCTCCTTGAGCTCGGCTTTCTTGCCCGTCACCTTGCTCTGGTTGTACTGCAGGTAGAAATCTTTGGTCAATGCATAAGGATCGAGCGAGTTGTCGATGATCCGTTCCTGATCGATCAGCTTGGAGCGGGAGCCAAGGCCATCGAGCGCCCAGTGCACCACTCGCAGTGGCAAGGTCAGCAAGGCATAGGGGAAGTAGATGGTATCGACCGTATCACCTACCAGCTTGCGGGTCGTGGTCGGGCCATAGACCGGCACCATCAGGTAGGCACCTTCGCCAATATCCGCCTTGCCCAGTACGGTATCCATCTCCAGCTTGTCGCGCTCAAGACCGGCATGTTTGGCTACATCGAAAATACCCAGCAGTCCGACCGTGGTGTTGAGGGTAAAACGACCCAGGTTGACCCCTGCCCCCTTCAAATCGCCGGTGATAAGGTGGTTGACCATGCTGCTCGGTTCGTTGAAGTTCTCCACCAGATTTTCGATGCCATCCTTCATCCCCTGCGGTACGTAACGGGCATAGCTGTGTACCACGGGCCGGGCGACATAGGGCTCCAGCACATCGTAGTTAACTGCCCACATGGCCCGGTTTGGCCCCTGGAAGGGGTCACGAGGATCTGCTGCTGTACTGGTCGCCCCCGGATGATTCATTCCAGGATTGAGATCAAGGCTCTCTGGCCCCGGTTTGGGTGGGCCACCGGCGCAGCCAGCCAGCAACAGGGCTGACAGCAAGGCCCCTGCACGAAGATACATATGGAAGTCCCGACGTTTTATTTTGATTTATCAGAAGTATAGATAACCCGGCCGCCCTCCGGTGGCCGGGTTATCAAAGGACATATTAGAGGGCGTGATCGATACGGATGTCAATCGGAGCGCTTGGAATATCTGCACTCTTGATCGGTGCTGATACCCCTTCAAAGGCCCCCTCCTTGTTCATGACATTGCCGCCACGGGAGAGACGAGCCTTGAATTGCAGCTCGGGATAGGAAGCCAGCTTGCTCCCTTCCATCATGGCATCGCCATCACCCAGCGAGAGCGTCACGGGCAGGGTGGGCCCTGCAATACGCTTGACGGCAATCGGCATGGGCGGCCCGTTGGGCACCACGGCAAACACGAAGAGATAGGCATCTTCCGGCATCTGAATGCCCGCCGCCAGCGAGATATGGAGCGGGAACTCACCCTGCTTCACCTCAAGCTGAGTTTGCTGGTTATCCCGAGCATCCACTGCGCCAGAAGGCGTCACTGCCATACCACGTTGCTTGAGCTGCGCCCTGGCATAATCCATGGAGCGCTCAACCATCACATAGCGGGGAGAGCCCTTCTCCATCAGCAGCAGCATCGCCTGCCAGCGAGCAAGGGCGGTCTGGAAGTCCTCTTTTTGCAGCGCCATGAACGCGTAGACAGAGCGCGCCTCGATGTTGCCCGGCTCCTGAGCGATGGCAGCCTGCAACAGGGCATCGGCTTGTGCCTCATCCCCCGTCATCATCAGCGCCTGTGCATAGGGAACTGCCACCAGCGATTTTTGCGGGGCCAGCTTGTAAGCTCGCTCCAGCGCATCGCTGGCCATCTCGGGATCGTTGCCATCCAGCGCCAGGCGCCCCAGCAGCAGCCAGCCACGGTAGTCGTTCGGTTCATCCTTGAGACGGGTGCGCAGCCCCAATGTAAAGTCGAGCAGATCCTGTTCGGTCACCTTGGCATCGCGCTCCACCAGAATACGGTTGCTCAGCTCGCCAAGACGGCTGTTGGCATCCTGCCAGCTGCTCACCTCTTGCCAGCTGCCCAGCTTGAAGTAGAGGCCCAGACTCACCACCACCAGCACCACAACACCCGGGATCCAGATCAGACTCTTGCCGCTGCGGGCGGTCTGCTCCACATCGGGAATGTCATCAAGCAGGCTGCGCTGCAACTCGATGAGCGAATCGGGCTCCTCGGCAAGCACACCCTGTTCGCGCTCCTCGCCGATCTCCAGCAGACGCTGGCGATAGAGCTGCTTGTTGAGGGCCGAACGGCTGATGCTCTGCTTGCCTTCACCACGCCACAACGGTACGACCAGCGCCAGACTCACCAATACCAGCAGGGCCGCAATCACAATCCAAAAAGCGGTCATTGTTTCTCTTCCTCTTTGAGCAGTTCGGCGAGCCGGCGCTGCTCCTCTTCGCTCAGGGCACTATCCACGGGCTTGGCTGCAGCCACTGGTCGCCGGCTGCGCATCACCACCACACCCAGGCCGATGACGATGACAAGCAGAGGACCAAGCCAGAGGATCAGGGTTGATGCCATCAACGGCGGGTTATAGAGGATAAAGTTGCCGTAGCGAGCCACCATGTAATCCACTATCTCATCCTTGTCCTTGCCCTGACGCACCATCTGGTAGGTCTTGTCGCGCAGATCCTTGGCCAGCCCGGCATTGGAGTCGGCAATATCCTGATTCTGACACTTGGGACAACGCAGCTCCCTAGTCAGCTCGCGAAAGACCTGCTCCTGATTGTCATTGTCGAAGGTATAGACATCGATGGCAGCCATGGCCGGCGCTTGTACCACCCATCCCAGCAACAGCAGCAGGGAAGCAATTAACACTCTCATCAGCACGCCCCTCACTTCATGGCATCAAAGATGGGTTTGAGGGTCGATGCCCAGTTTTCGGGGTTGATATCCCCGACGTGGCGATAACGGATGATCCCCTTGCTGTCGATGAAGAAGGTCTCCGGCGCGCCGTATACCCCCAGATCCAGCCCCAGCATGCCGTCCGGATCATAGAGATTGATCTGGTAGGGATTGCCCAGCTCCGCCAGCCACTTGATCGCCTTGTTGCGCTCATCCTTGTAGTTCATGCCGACGATGTAGATCCCCTGCCCCGCCAGCTCCTTGAGATAGGTGTGCTCGCCATAGCAGGTCGGGCACCAGGTCGCCCAGACGTTAAGCAGCATGGGGCGACCGGTCAGGATGCTGCGATCGTGCTGTTTGCCCAGATCGTAAATGTCCTGCAGGGTGAAGACAGGCACCTCTTTCCCCACCATCACGGATTCGAGTTTGGTGGGATCAGAGTACAGCCCCTTGAACAAAAAGACGGCGCCCAGCAGAAAGACGATAAAGGGAATTAAAAACAGCCAGGTCTTGCGATTCATGCCTTGCTCTCCTCCTCACGACGGCCGAAACGGTAGCGCTTGTCCAACATCGCCAGTACGCCGCCGATAGCCATGAACACGCCGCCAAACCAGATCCAGCGCACGAAAGGCTTGTAGTAAATCCTCACAGCCCAGGCACCGTTGTCGAGCTGTTCACCAAGGGCGGCGTAAAGGTCACGGGTAATGCCGGCATCGATGGCCGCCTCGGTCATCGGCATCCGGGTCACCTTGTACATCCGCTTCTCCGGCTTGAGCAGGGCCACCTGCTTGCCATCCTTGTGCACTTCCAGCACGCCTTTAAAACCGTCGTAGTTGGGGCCGTTCTTCTCCTTGATGCCGGTGAAGACAAACTCGTAATCGGCAAAATGGATTCGATCCCCTGCCTGCATCCGCAAATCTTTCTCGATGCTGTAGTTCTGGGTACAGGCGATGCCGATGATGCTGACTGCAAGTCCGACGTGTCCCAGGATCATGGCCCAGTGGCTGTTGCCCAGCTTGCGAATCCCGATGGCAAAGCTGTGCTTGTGGGTAGCCCGCGTCCAGGTCTCCTGCGCACTGGTGACGATGATCCAGGCGCCAAGACCGATCCCCAATGCCGCCCACGGCTTGAATGTCTCGGCAAGGGTCAGCGGCAGCAGGAAGGCCGCAGCCAGACTCAGGAGCAGCGCAATCACGATCTTGCTCTTGAGCTCGCCCAGCTCCTGGCGGCGCCAGCGAAACAGCGGGCCAATCCCCAACAGCAGGGCGAACGGAATGATCAGCCAGCTGTAGATGTGGTTGAAGAAGGGAGTACCGATGGAGATGCTGCCCAGCCCCAGCTCCTTGTGAACCAGCGGCAGCAGGGTGCCAAGCAGCACGGTCAACAGACCCGCCACCAGCATGATGTTGTTGCAAAGCAGCAGGGTCTCGCGGCTCCACAGCTCATGCTTGCCGTGGCTCTTCACCTGCGAGCCCTTGAAGGCAAACAGCAGCAAGGATGAGCCGATTACCGCCAGCAGGAAGCCCAGAATGAACAAACCGCGGGTCGGGTCGGAGGCAAACGCATGCACCGAGACCAGTACGCCTGAACGCACCAGGAAAGTGCCGAGCAGGCTCAGGGAGAAAGCGGAGAGCGCCAGCAGCACGGTCCACGCCTTGAAGGTGGCACGCTTCTCGCTCACCGCCAGCGAGTGCAGCAGAGCGGTACCAGCCAGCCAGGGCATGAAGGAGGCATTTTCTACCGGATCCCAGAACCACCAGCCGCCCCAACCGAGCTCGTAGTAAGCCCACCAGGAACCCAGCACGATGCCCAGCGTCAGGAATACCCAGGCAGCCATGGTCCATGGACGGGACCAGCGCGCCCAGGTCGCATCGAGGCGGCCGGTCATCAGGGACGCGATGGCAAAAGCAAAGGCAACCGAGAAGCCCACATAGCCCATGTAGAGCATCGGCGGGTGGAAAATGAGACCCGGATCCTGCAACAACGGGTTGAGGTCGCGGCCATCTACCGGGAAGTAAGGCAAGGTGCGAATGAAGGGGTCGGAGGTAAACAGCACGAAGGCGGTAAAACCGACCGAGATAAGGCCCAGTACGCCGAGTACCCGCGCTACCGCGTCGAGCGGCAGACGGCGGCTGAACATGGCGACGGCCGCAGTCCAGCCCCCCAGCGTCAGCACCCACAACAGCAGAGAGCCCTCATGGGCACCCCATACTGCAGAGATACGATAAGCGAGTGGCAGCAGGCTGTTGGAGTTGGTTGCCACATACTGCACGGTGAAGTCGTTGTCGATAAATGCCCAGGTCAGGCAGAGGAACGACAGCAACAACAACAGGAACTGAGCATAGGCGAGCGGACGGGCCGCCGACATCATGCCAAGGCGCCCCCAGCTGGCACCAAGCAGCGGGTAACTGCCCAACAATATGGCGGTGGCAAAGGCCAGGATCAGTGCGAACTGTCCTAATTCCGGGATCATTGCTTGCTCCCCTTCAACTGCGCCTCGGTATATTGCGGCTTGAAGTGCATGCCGTTGGTGGCATCGGCCACTTCAGGCGGCATGTATTTCTCATCGTGCTTGGCCAGCACCTCGAAGGCCTCGACTGTAGTGGCATCCTTCAGGGTGCCCTGCGCGACAATGCCCTGCCCTTCGCGGAACAGATCCGGCAGGATACCGTCATACTCCACCGTCACCAGATGACCGCCGTTATCCACCAGCTTGAAGGCTACCTTGAGGCTCTGGGGATCCCGTTGAACCGAGCCGGGCACAACCAGCCCACCGATGCGCAGACGCTGTCCCTCTTCCGGCTTGATCTTGTCCGGCCCTTTCCCTTCCACCAACTCACTCGGTGTGTAGAAGAGATCGATGTTCTGACTCAGGGCATAGAGCACCAGCCCACAGACGGTTGCGAGCCCCAGCGTGATGGCCAGGATAATGGTGAGGCGTTTTTTACGTCTCGGATTCATAGGGTGTTCTCCATCTGCTGGGCCGCCTTGCGACGAGCCTCGCGTGCCTGCTTGCTGCGCAATTCGCCCAGCAGACTGCGGGTTTTCATTCGGGTGGAAATGACGATACCGATGAGGCAGACCAAAGTCAGGCCAAAGGAGAGCCAGACATAGAAGGCGTATCCGCCCATCGCCAGGAAGTCACTGAAAGAGGCAAAGTGCATGCTTACTTCTCCTGCTCGGCTATCTCTTTGACCCAGGGGCGGTTCCACTCCCGCATCAAGAGCTCGTTTCTAAAGCGCATCAGGGTCAATGCCCCGAGGAAAGTGGCAAACGCCAGGATCATGACGAGCAGCGGCCACAACATGTCGGAAGAGATGGAGGGTTTGGCAAACTTGGTGATGGTGGCCCCCTGATGCAGGGTGTTCCACCACTCTACCGAGTAGTGAATGATGGGCAGATTGATCACCCCGACCAGCGCCAGAATGCCGGCCGCACGACCAGCCAGCACCTTGTCGCTAAAGGCGTTGTAGAGGGCGATGACGCCGAGGTAGAGGAACAGCAAAATCAGCTCGGAGGTGAGACGGGCATCCCAGACCCACCAGGTTCCCCACATGGGCTTGCCCCAGGCCGCACCGGTAAAGAGAGCGATAAAGGTAAAGATGGCACCGACCGGAGCAATGGCTGCTACCGTCATGTCAGCCATCCGCAGTTGCCATACCAGCCCGATAAACGCAGCAATCGCCATGGTGGAGTAAGCCCCCATGGAGAGGATGGCAGCAGGGACATGGATATAGATGATCCGGAAGGAGTCACCCTGCTGATAATCTGCAGGGGCAAAGGCCAGACCCCAGACAGAACCGATGATGAACGAGAGCAGACTAATCACCGCAAACCAGGGCAGCAGGGTACCAGCCAACTGATAGGCCCGCTCCGGTTTGGCATAAGGGTGCAACCATTTCCACATAGCTCACAAAACCTTTTTGTTATTAATCATTTGGCGAGGCCTACCATACCGACCGCAGGGCTGCATCAAATACCCCGAAAGCAATAAGCGGCGCTCTCCTTGATCCATCGCAACTTAATTTTTCCAACATTGCCCCATACGAGGCTTATCACTCTTGCACCAACATAATCAGTTGAGGCTGACTCGCAAAGCGGCTGACACCGCCAGCGGGGTCAGCGTCAATGCCCCCACTAGCATGGCTGCCAGAATGGCAAGCTGACCCCCGTAAGGCAGCCCCATCCCGGCCGCATCGATTGCCGATGTCGCAAAAATCAGCACCGGGATATATAGCGGCAGGATCAGCAGACTGAGCAATACCCCCCCTTTACGCAGGCCAACTGTCAGGGCCACGCCGATGGCACCGAGCAGGCTCAATACCGGCGTCCCCAGTGCCAGCGTCGCTACCACCGCCAGATAACTCTGCATATCGAGGGAGAGCAAAATTGCGATAAGCGGCGAGATGAGCAACAGCGGCAAACCGGTCAGCAGCCAGTGAGCAACCACTTTCGCCAGCGCCAGCAGGCCCAGAGGGTGAGGCATCAACATCATCTGCTCCAGCGAGCCATCACTGAAGTCATCACGAAACAGCCGCTCCAGCGACAACATGGCCGCCAGCAAAGCGGCAACCCAGATGATGCCGGGAGCGATACGAGCCAGCAGTTTCGGCTCAGGGCCAATACCCAGCGGGAAAAGCGTGATGACGATCAGGAAAAACCAGAGCGGGTTGAGAATATCGGAACGCTGGCGCAGCGCGATCAGCAGTTCACGTCGAATGAGATGAAGAACGGCGCGCAGCATGGTGTCACACCTGCATCATGGGGGTCAGTGACAGGGTCTTGAGACGCCCCTGCATCAGGGTAAGATCCTGATGGGTAGTGAGGATCACCATGCCACCCCGATCGGCATGGGCAAGGAAGAGTTGCTCCAACACCTTGACCCCCTGTTTATCGATAGCAGTGAAGGGCTCATCCAGGATCCAGAGCGAAGGCTTGTTGCAGAGCCACAAGCGGGCAAGTGCTACGCGTCGCTGCTGACCTGCTGAGAGCTGACCGGTAGGGTTATCCTCAAAACCGGCCAGACCAACTCGAGCCAGGATCTGCCACAAGTCACTCTCAGCCTGCGCTGAATGATGAAGTTGCTGATAAAAAGTCAGATTTTCAAAGGGGGTCAGGGCTGCTTTTACCCCGGGTTGATGACCCAGATAGAGCAAACAGGCGTGATACTCGTCGCGGCAAGCGCGAATATTCTCCCCATTCCAGAGCACCTCACCAGAAAAGGGTTGTGAGAGGCCAGTCAGCAAACGCAACAGACTGGTTTTGCCAACCCCGTTGGGGCCTTCTATTTGCACCAGATCGCCGGGTGAAACCGTAAAGGAGAGATGTTCAAACAGAGTGCGATCTTCACGCACGCAGCTCAGATTGTTGACTTGAAGCAGCATGAGGATGTTATCAAATAGAATTAAGCGGCCTGCATATTAACACAGTATTGGGATACGTCGTTTCATAGATGCAACAATTGGCGCAAGTCGCGATGGTGATCGCGAAAAGAGGTAAAGGGGATGTCGATATGGCTCTGATCTGTTCCCGTCACTGCATATAAAAATAAAGGAAGGCATGAGCCTTCCCTCAGTATCAAGAACGACCTTTTCGCAAGGATATCAAGAGCTCGGCTTCTGCCTTTGGCAGCTCGCACTCACTCATGACTTCATCCAGGTCGGCCCCCAATTCAACCATCTTGGCAGCACGGCTGTAGAGCCTGCGCTCTGGATCCTGCATGGTCAGCTCTTGCTGGCGATCATTGATCTGTTGCATCGCCCCCTCCACAGCTTGCAGGCGTTGCCCCATGCCAATGGCGCCGGTATGCAGCTCCATCATCTGTTTGCGCAAGCTTTCAAGTTGCCCCTGCAAAGTAGCTACGCTTGCCTCGGACTCCTGCTTGCTGCGCTTGCTTCTTGACCAGACATAAAAAGCAAACGTCAGTGCAATCAGGGACACCACCAAGGCAACTATCTCAATGATCAAAACATCACCTTATTGTTAGAGAGAACCAATTTCGTCCCACTCTTCATCAGAGAGCAACTTGTTCAGATCAACCAGAATTAACAATTGACCATCGCGGTTGCTAACTCCCTGAATGAACTTGGCGCTCTCTTCGGTACCCACTGCGGGAGCGGCATCTATCTCGGAGGAGCGCAGATAAACGACCTCGGCAACGCTATCAACCATGATGCCAATCACCTGCTTCTCGGCTTCGATGATGACGATGCGGGAGTTTTCACTCACATCGCCGGAAGGCAGGCCAAAACGGGAACGGGTATCGATGACAGTCACCACATTACCACGCAAGTTGATGATCCCGAGTACATATTCGGGAGCACCCGGCACAGGCGCGATTTCGGTGTAGCGCAATACCTCCTGCACCTGCATCACGTTGATGCCATAGGTCTCATTTTCCAGTTGGAAGGTTACCCATTGCAGCACTTCATCTTCAGCCAGATTCTGTGCAATATTGCGCTTTTCTGTCATGTTTTTATTCCTTTTATGAAAACGTCTACTGCTAAAACTAGCAATAAAACAGCTCGATTGCAGAAGTTATCAGCGACCTTCTATGTTGACCCCACGCTCCAATAAAAGGAGCAATTCCCGAACATGCAACAGGGCGCACATTTTTTCTTTAACCATGCCCGCGAGCCAAGGGCGCTTGCCCTCTTGGTGGCGCCACTTGACCTGATCGCGGTGCAACAATTCAGTTCCTTTGAGGTGATGACATGCCAGTCCCCAAGGTGACTCTCCAAGCATAATCAGATATTTGTAAGGATCCATCTCCAAATGCTGCCCAGGCATCACCCACTGGGCGGTATCCACTACATTCATTTTTTGCTCGCGAGAAGTCATGATCCCCTTATACCAACCTGGCTGACCAAAAAGAGAGGTCACCTCTCCCAGCTGATGAATCCCGCCAAGATCGGTCAAGGGCACCGCAAACGTCACGCCAGACACTTCAAAGAAGAGAGCCTGGAACTCCTTGCCCGTCTCGATATTTTCCCAACTGACGGGAGACTCTGCTACTTCCGGTGCAACTTCTACCGCCGTCTCGGTTACGACCGTCGTAATCGGTTCTGCAATCTCAGGGCTCAATACCTCAGCAGGCCACTCAGGCTCTACTGGCGACAGAGACTCTTCAGCCACAATTTGCAGTGGCTCTGACACTGTTAGCTCATTGGTAAACGCGTCATTCTCAAATTGCACCTGCCCCACTTGAGCCAGCAATTCACTCAGTTGGGTAAGACGCGGGTCACTCTCCATGTAGGGAGGAGCAACTACCTCCGGCACACTTTGAGGTTGCCGCTGCAACTGCACTACTGGCGCAGCAGGAGCCTCTTCGATTTCATCAAGCCCTGACGGGTCATCAAGGAGCAGCGAATGGAAATAATCATCCATTGCCCGAACTTGAATGGTATCTCTCATGCCGTCACCTCATGAGTCCGCTGCCGCTCAAGCGCGTCAAGATATTTGAGCAGAGTTTCGTAGGCATAGGTTCCACGACTCCCGGGTGAATAAATGGAGGGGGGAATATGCAGCAAACTGGCGTCTCGGAATTTGGTATCGATAGGGATCACCGCGTTCCACACCGCATCACCGTACTGTTCCTTGATGGATTTCAACGTCATCAACGATGCTCGGGTACGCTTGTCAAACATGGTCGGAATAACGGTAAAACGAAATTTATCCCGTTTTGAGCGCTGCATGATTTCAAACGTCTTCATCATCCGCTCCAGCCCTTTCAGCGCTAGGAATTCGGTCTGTACGGGCACCAAGATGCGGTCACATGCAGCAAGCGCATTGACCATCATCACTCCCAATACTGGTGGACAGTCAATGAGCACGTAGTCGTACTGATCCTGAATACGCAGCAACGCGCGTTTGAGCACCAGCCCCATCCCTTCCCGGTTCCCCATGACCCGATCGAGCGTAGCCAGCGTGATAGATGCAGGCAGCAGATTGATATTGTCGAACTTGGTTTTGAGCGTCAGTTTATTGACAAGCTCGGTGGTCGGCTTGACTGCTTGAAAAAGCTCATAGAGCGTGCCATCAAGACGATCCGAATCGTAATCGAGATAAGCGGTCAACGAGGCATGCGGATCCGTATCAATCAGCAGCACTCGTTGGCCACGCTGAGCCAGGATCCCGGCGAGAGAGACCACTGTGGTGGTTTTCCCGACACCGCCTTTCTGGTTGGCAACCGTCCAAACAATCACTGTATCAATCCTGCCTTGTTGTTATACGCATGCCACCACCGGGTAGTGAGATCACCTTGACCTCACCAGCATCCGCCGCTTTTTGCACTTCCGGCACAGCCTCTGTGGCTGGCGGAGTTTTGACTACAGGTCTTGCAGGTACCCAGGCAAACTTGGAGATAGCGACCACCACTTTACGGTTCTGTAGCCGCCCCTCTTCGCTACCATTGTCTGCAAAAGGAGAAAACTCACCATATGCCTCGAATGCCAAGCGCTGAGGTGCAATGCCATTGGCAATCAAACCGTTTAGCACTGCCTCAGCCCGAGCCGCAGACAGAGCCCAGTTTGAGCGATAAATTTCATTATTAATCTGTTGGTTATCGGTATAACCCCTGACCCTTACATAGTTATCGACCGGTTTGAGAATACTTGAAAGAGTATTGATAACCGGTGCTGCATTGGGCCCCATAAATGCACTTCCACTGCCAAATAACAGCCCTGAACTCAACTCGATAGTCAGCCAGTTCTCATCTTGGGTCAGTTTGACTATCCCGGACTCAACCAATGATCCCATGCTTGCCTGTAGTTGTGTACCAAGCGTCGCAAGTGTTGTGCCATTTTGCAAAATAGGGACACCGGAAATAGGTGCAAGAGAGGGAGCCGGCCCGCTTGTTCCATCAAGTATTGAAGGTGCGGAAGAGGCCGAATTTTCCAATAGCGAATTACCTTGGCCATCCAGCAAACCGTCGCTGTGCGGCTGAATAACACTGAAAGCCTGACTCATACCGTCAATGACTGCACGATACTTGTCCTTGTTAACCAAGGCTACGGAATAGAGCACCACAAACAGGGCAAAGATGAGAGTCATGTAATCGGCGTAGGAGACCAGCCAGCGATCCAGATGCTCACGCCCTTGCAAGTGCAACCGATAACGCTTACGCATGGCTACTCTCCCTTCAGATATGCCTTGAGCCGCCGTTCTACCTGCAAACCATTTTCACCATGGGCAATCGCAATGAGCCCCTCCAGCGTCATCTCCTGGAAAAGCGCAGAATGGTAATGGAAAGCCCTTAATCTATTGGCAACAGGCAGATAAATCAGGTTGGCAAACCCCACTCCATAAATGGTTGCAACAAAGGCTACCGCAATTCCCGCGCCCAGTGCTGCAGGGTCTTCGAGATGGAACATCGCCTGGATAAGCCCCATCACGGCGCCAATGATCCCGATGGTGGGACTATAACCCCCCATGGATTCAAATACCCTGGCAGCATGCTCATTACGCTCTTGCTCGATGTCGATGTCGGCCTCCAGCAACATGCGGATATCTTCTGCCGACACACCATCAACAATCATGTTCAACCCTTGGCGGGTAAATTCATCTTCCTCTTGCTCCGCCTGATCTTCCAAAGCCAGCAGCCCTTGTTGCCGGGCAAACACAGCCCAGGATTGTAAACGCTCAGCCTGAAGCATCAGCTCCTGACGTGGGGGAACAAAAATCCAGAGTGCTTGCCTGAGCGCAAGCAAGATATATCTGACGGGGGTTTGCAGAGTAACGGCACCAAAGGTGCCGCCCAATACGATCAGAAAAGCGGGGCCATCAACCAGAGTGAGCAGGGAACCGCCATGCCACAATTGGGCAATGGCAATGGCTCCCAAAGCCAGGAGCAGGCCAAACAAGCCCATGATCAGCGCCCCAACTCAACCAGAATACGCTGTGCCACTTTGTCCAAAGGAAGTGATTCACTGGCAATACCGGCCTTGGCAACCGCTTGAGGCATCCCATATACCACACAAGATGCTTCATCCTGAGCCCAGATAGTAGAGCCTTGCTCTTTCAGCAACTTGGCTCCATCTCGGCCATCAGCCCCCATGCCCGTCAAGACTATTGCAAGCACCTTGTCAGCATAGGTTTTAGCTGCAGAGGCAAAGGTAATGTCAACACAAGGCTTGTAGTTAACTTTATCATTACCATCGATTATCCGGATACGAGCACCAACGCCACGCCCTTCAAGCAACATCTGTTTGCCACCTGGCGCCAGATAGGCATGACCGGGTTTGAGCACGTCACCATCCTCAGCTTCCTTGACACCGATCTGGCACAAACCATTGAGACGAGCCGCAAATGCTGCAGTAAAGGTTGCCGGCATATGCTGGATCAGCAAAATCGGGTGAGGGAAATCACCTGGCAGCTTGGTCAACACATTTTGCAATGCAACCGGTCCCCCAGTGGAGGTACCAATAGCAACCAATTGATAAGTTTTACCACTACGCTTGAATACCGGAGCAGGTGTTATGCGCGGTGTTTCTGGCACACGCTCAGCAGTTCGCGATGCTGCTGAGGAACTCAGTGGCGATCTGGCCATCGGCTCAGGGGCTTTGGGACGAGCAGAGCTCATCAAAAAGCGCTTGCGGGAAATCTCCTTCACCCGCTGCTGCAGCAATCTGACCGCTTCATCCTTGTCTCTGGCGATGTCTTCAAACTTTTTAGGTAAGAAATCGAGGGCCCCGGCATCCAGTGCATCCAGAGTCGCCTTTGCTCCTTCATGGGTCAGAGAGGAGAACATTAAAATAGGTGTTGGACATTTGGCCATAATCTCGCGCACAGCGCTGATGCCGTCGAGCACGGGCATTTCGATGTCCATGGTGATTACATCAGGGCGCAGTGAAATCGCCTTGTCCACGGCCTCACGTCCGTTTTGAGCGGTATCAATCACTGTCAGCATGGGATCCTGACTAATGATTTCACTTACCCGACGGCGGAAGAAACTCGAATCGTCGACAACTAATACCTTGACTGCCATTGTTATTTTTCTAACTCCTTGGGCCTGAGCTATTAATGTCTACGCGCATATGCTTTGAGCAGACTCGGCACATCCAAAATCAGGGCTATTCCACCATCACTGGTAATTGTTGCACCAGCCATACCTGGCGTTCCTTGCAGCAAGCTGTCAAGTGGCTTGATAACCACCTCTTCCTGGCCAATCAGGCTATCAACAACAAAACCAATTTGCTGTGTCCCAATCTGCACAATAACCACATGACCTGTATCTTGACGGGAGCGTTTGTTGGGACCACGCACCAGCCATTTATGCAGATAAAAGAGCGGAATTGCCTTCTCACGAACAATGATGGTGAGCTGACCGTCCACCATATTGGCCTTTTTCAGATCAAGGTGGAAAATCTCATTCACACAGCCAAGTGGCAGAGCAAAAGTTTGCTCTCCCACCTCTACCATCAGGGTCGGCAAAATCGCCAGAGTCAGAGGCACCTTGATTTCAAGACGCGTCCCTTTACCCCATGTGGAATCGATGTGTACTGAGCCATTGAGGCCAACAATGCTGGTTTTCACCACATCCATACCGACACCACGGCCTGATATATCCGAAATCTCTGACTTGGTAGAAAAACCCGGAGCAAAAATCAGGTTGTAGGCATCATTGTCACTCATGCGAGCAGCAGTATCTGCATCCAGCACACCACGGCTGATTGCTATAGACTTGAGTTTTTCTGGATCCATACCTGCACCATCATCTTCGATACAGAGCAGGATATGATCACCTTGCTGAGAAGCACTCAGGGTGATTGTTCCCTGACGTGGTTTGCCCGCTTTTTCACGGATCTCGGGCAACTCAACCCCATGGTCACAGGAGTTACGAACCAAGTGAACAAGGGGGTCAGCCAATGCTTCAACCAGGTTTTTATCAAGATCGGTCTCTTCACCGACCATGACCAATTCGATTTCTTTTTTGAGAGTACGAGCCAAATCACGAACAACGCGCGGGAATCGACCAAAGACCTTCTTGATCGGCTGCATCCGGGTCTTCATGACCGCCCCTTGCAGATCCGCAGTCACAACATCCAGGTTGGCAACAGCCTTTGACATCTCTTCATCATTGCTGGCAATACCAAGACTAACCAAGCGGTTACGCACCAATACCAACTCACCCACCATATTCATGATGACATCGAGCGTCTTGGTATCCACCCGAACAGTAGTATCACTTTGTACGGCACTGTTTTCAGTCGGAGCTGGAGCTGTAGACTTAGCTGCTGCAGGCGCTGCGGGCTTGGATGGCGACTCTGCAGGTTTTGCTGAGGCACTAGTCACGGGCTTGGAAGCAGGAGTAGGCACAGCAGGTTTGGACTGAGCTGGCACCGCGGCAGGTGCGGCAGGTGCGGCAGGTGCGGCAGGTGCGGCAGGTGCGGCAGGTGCCATTGTACTCTGCGGCCCTTGCCCACGACCATGAAGTTCGTCAAGCAAGCGTTCGAACTCATCATCATCGATCAGCTCATCTACTTCCTTCTGCACCGACTTAAGCGGATTAACTTCTGGTGCACCTATATGTTGTCCCTGGCCATGCAGCTGATCTAACAAAGCTTCGAACTCATCATCCGTAATGTCACCGGAATCTGTGGTCACAGATGTTGAAGCCGCTTTGGTTGGGGCTCCGCCAACGCCATGCAGCTCATCCAGTAAACGTTCGAACTCGTCAGCAGAGATCTCGTCAATAGAACCACCGCCATTAACAGCTGCTGGCTCAACGCTCTCTGCTGAAATAACAGCTTCTGGCACTTCAGGCTCAG
Organism: Aeromonas sp. FDAARGOS 1410; assembly: GCF_019048745.1. NCBI lineage: Bacteria > Pseudomonadati > Pseudomonadota > Gammaproteobacteria > Aeromonadales > Aeromonadaceae > Aeromonas > Aeromonas sp. FDAARGOS 1410. The sequence goes on from NZ_CP077401.1 coordinate 3,685,102, forward strand.
CAACGAAAACGTCTACTTGAGGGGCCACTGGTTCGGGATCGGCAGCAACATCAGAGGCAGCACTGCTGGTTGCAGTCCTCAGTTGCTCTTCACCCTCAGGCTTGCACAGCTCATGAAGGTCATGTAGAAGATCTTCTGACGCAGGACTTGGCGCTTCACGATTTTGCACTTGGGCAAACATGACGTTGATGGCGTCCAGAGCCTGCAAGATTACATCCATCAATTCTGCAGTCACTGTACGCTTGCCGTTGCGCAAGATATCAAATACGTTCTCAGCACCGTGGCATACGTCAACCAGTTCGCCCAGCGACAAGAACCCAGCCCCGCCTTTCACGGTATGAAAGCCGCGAAAAATCGCGTTCAGCAAGTTCTTGTCATCGGGCCGCTTTTCCAAGTCGACCAGTTGCTCAGACAACTGTTCCAATATTTCGGATGCTTCGACCAGAAAGTCTTGCAGTATGTCTTCATCAACTTCGAAGGCCATGCGTCACTCCATTAGAATCCCAAGCTAGACAGCAGATCGTCCACATCATCCTGACCATTGACCACATCGGCGCGGGCCTCGGGGTTCATGATGGGGCCTTCAGCTTCAATCCCGTTGACAGGAAGGCTGCGAGTTGAATGCTCTGCAGAAGCCTCACCAAACATAGTCAGCATTTCTATTAATTTTGTTTCTACTTCCTGCACAAGTTTGATGACCTTGCGGATCATCTGCCCGGTCAGATCCTGAAAATCTTGCGCCATCAGGATCTCTGTCAGCAGTTGCCGTAATTTATCGGCATCAGACTCTGAAGCCTTAATAAAATCATCGAGTTGGTGACATAGCGATTTGAATTGCCCAACATTCATGTCGCGGGACATCAAGGCATTCCAGTTAGGCATAACCAGCTGGATATTGTCATTAAGACGATCTGCAATCGGCAGACTGGCTTCTACCGCATCCATGGTGCGGTTCGCAGCCTTGTCAGTCATATCGATAACGTAGCTAAGGCGTTCCCGAGCATCAGGGATATCATGCGTAGCCAGATCGGGAATCCGCGGATCAAGGCGAAATTCTTGTAGTGAATTATGCAGTTGTCTTGTCAGCTGACCGACCTTGTCAAACAGATCGGAGGCATTGGGGGCACATACTTCGGCAAGCAGATCATCGGCCAGTTCAAATTCACCTTGCTCAAGATGAGCAACAAGCATCCTTGCCTGGTCGAGCGAAATCATTGCTCTCGTTTTGGCCATCATCCCTGCAGCTCCTTAGCCGATTCGTTCAAAAATCTTGTCCAGTTTTTCTTTGAGCGTCGCTGCAGTGAAAGGCTTGACGATGTAGCCATTAACGCCAGCCTGTGCGGCCTCAATGATCTGTTCGCGTTTGGCTTCAGCTGTCACCATCAATACCGGAAGATGTTTGAGTTTGTCATCAACCCGAATGGCCTTGAGCAGGTCAATACCTTGCATGCCGGGCATGTTCCAGTCAGTTACTACAAACTGGAAATCACCATTTTTCAGCATCGGCAATGCTGTATTGCCATCATCCGCCTCGTGGGTGTTGTTGAATCCCAAGTCGCGCAGCAAGTTCTTGATAATCCGGCGCATCGTTGAAAAGTCATCAACAATGAGGATTTTCATGTTCTTGTCCAAAATTCCCTCCTAAATAGCCGCCTCGGCGGCTCACTTACATGATGCTAAAAACGGGTTGTGTCGTGCGGATTATGCCTTAGAGTTTAGTCTCAGTGTAGCCAGTACAAACACTTATAGATGCCAATCTCGCAAACGAGCACGTAATCTGTGCATTGCCTGACTGTGAATCTGACTCACCCGTGACTCACTGACATTCAAAACCTCGCCGATTTCGCGCAAATTCAGCTCTTCATCGTAGTAAAGAGAGAGAACCAGGGCTTCCCTCTCTGGTAAGCGACCAATTTGCTCGGCTAATGCAATCTGAAATCGTTCTGCTGCCAAATCATCGAAACCTGACCCGGAGGGTGCGTCATCAGGATGACCAATCACATCCTCACTGACCCCCAGATCCTCGATCCCGATAATTTTTCCGCAAGAAACATCCTGCAGCATGACATGATAGTCAGCAATCGAGACCCCCATCTGAGCCGCGACTTCCGTATCACGCGCATCTCGACCATTGGCTTGTTCAACATTTTCGATGGCTTCAGATATTGCACGGCTGTTGCGATGCACGGAACGAGGCACCCAGTCACCACGCCTAATTTCATCAAGCATGGCACCACGAATGCGGATCCCTGCGTAAGTCTCGAAACTGGCCCCCTTGCTGCCGTCAAAGTTACGAGAGGCTTCCAGCAGCCCAATCATACCTGCCTGGATCAGGTCATCCAGCAAGACACTGCTGGGCAGACGAGCCAGCAGATGCTGGGCTATTCGCTTGACCAGCGGAGCATGTCGCTCCACCAGCACATAGGAATCCTGATGACGCAAGTACGCTTGGGCTTTATTCACGGGAACCTTCCTGTGTTGTGGCCGGCTTTTGCAGCAAATTCTCCAGGAAAAACTCCAGATGACCACCTGGCTGATTGGGAACTGGCCAGCTTGCCGCCTTGTTGGCCAGCGCACGGAACGCCAGCGCAGCAGGAGATTTGGGGAATGCTTCGACAATCAGCTTCTGTTTGCGCACTGATGCCCGCAAATTGGTGTCGTAAGGCACGCAGGCTACCAGCTCAAGAGAAGTATCCAGGAAACGATCCGTTACCCGAGTCAGCTTGGCAAAGAGCTCCTGGCCCTCACGCAGGCTGCGTACCATATTGGCAACCACCTTGAAGCGGAACACCCCGTGCTCCTTGGAGAGGATCTTGATGAGAGCGTATGCATCGGTAATGGAAGTCGGCTCATCGCACACCACAACCATGATGTCTTGCGCAGCACGGGTGAAGCTCAGCACCATGTCGGAGATACCGGCGGCGGTATCTACAAGCAAAATATCGACCTGAGTCTTCATTTCGCTAAAAGCTCGGATAAGCTCGGCATGCTGTACGGGCGAGAGCTCGACCATCGACTGGGTACCGGAAGTTGCCGGCACTATCATCATGCCATACGGCCCCTCGACAATGATGTCGTCGATAGTGCATTCACCGGCCAGTACGTGGGATAGGTTGCGGTGTACCCGCAGCCCCAGCATGACATCCACGTTTGCCAGACCGAGGTCAGCATCCAGTACCATCACCCGTTTGCCCTGCGCAGCCATGGCACCTGCCACGTTCAGAGTGACGTTGGTCTTGCCAACGCCCCCCTTGCCTCCGGAAACGGCGATTACTTTAACTCGATTGTTTTGACGCATTTTGCGCAGACCACTCGCCTGATCCATATACATGTTACTCATAAAACTCCGAATCTTCGGCCTCGCCAAAGCCTGCACCCCAGAAATAGGGCTCTTCTGTTTCTCGCTCCAGCGACCCCATGGCGGCTCCAACGAGCTGCGCCGCATTGGCAACCTGAATATCTTCCGGAACCCTTTGTCCGTCAGTGATATAGCTGATGGGCAATGAATTCTGGATACACACGTTAATCACTTCGCCCAGATTCAGACTTTCATCCAATTTGGTAAGTATGCAGCCGCTAAGCGGAATACGCCGGAAATGGTCGACCGCCTCCTGCATCACCCGACGTTGGGAGGTTGCCGACATCACCAGATAACTGCGGATCCGTACTTTGGCATTCTTGACCAAGGTATCGAGCTGCTCGGTCAAGCGAATATCCCGCTGACCGACCCCTGCCGTATCGATCAATACCAACCGACGATGGCGGAACTGATAAAGTGCACTGGCCAGTTCCTCGGCATCGCGCACCTGACGAACCGGACATCCCATGATGCGACCATAAGTCTGCAACTGCTCATGGGCCCCGATCCGGTAATTGTCAGTGGTGATCAGCGCCACCTGCTCGGCACCATATTTCATGGCAAAGCGTGCTGCCAGTTTGGCAATGGTGGTGGTCTTGCCAACCCCAGTCGGACCGAGCAGGGCTACAGCCCCGCCCTGCCGCAAAATTTCATCTTCGCTGATCTTGAGTTGAGCTGTAAGCACTTCAGCCAGTTGAGCCATTCCCTGATGGATCGACATATCTTCCGGGATCATGCCTGCCAGCTGATCGGCAAAAGCATCGTCAAACCCCATCTTCTTGAGCTCTTTGATGAGCAGCGCACGCATCGGCTCCCGGCGCTCCACTTCCTGCCACATCAGACCGGAGATCTGATGCTCCAGCAGCTTGCGGATGCTGGCCATCTCCTTGCGCATCCCCTCCATCTCCTGATCTCGTTGATTGGACTGAGGGGCACGAGGAGAAGTTGATGTGGCACGAGCCCGAGGTTTGGCTGGTTCGGGAGCGGCCCCCCACTGTCCCTGTTCGGCAAGGGTTTTCGGCGCAGAAGTCGTGGCAGCTATTGCGGCTGGCTGAGCCCCCCCCATCCCAGCACCATTGCCCGGTTGGAGTTTTTGCTGGCGAGCAAGCAAGGCTGCCAGCGTATCGGCATAGTGTTCGTTCTGGCTGGGTGCTGGTTCAGGGCGCCCCATCTGCCGCGCGGCAGACGAAATATTGACGCTCTCATCGTTCAGCTGACGGCGAACCGGCGTATCTCTCGGCCCCGGAACCTGGGATTGATAGTCAACAGCGGCGACTATCTCGACCCCTCCGGTCACCTTCTTGTTGGACATGATGACGGCATCCGGCCCGAGAGTCTCCTTGACCTCGGCCAGAGCCGTTCGCATGTCCTTGGCAAAAAACCGCTTAATCTTCACCCGTCATCTCCGCTAACTAGTTCTGTCCGACTGCACTGACGATACGAATCTGCTTGTCATCAGGCACTTCCTGATACGACAGAACGCGCAATCCTGGAATGGCATTCTTCACAAATTTGGCCAGGGTATTGCGCAAGATCCCCGATGTCAGCAGCACGGCTGGTTGACCTTCCAACTCTTGCCGTTGTGTAGCCTCTACCAGTGAGCGCTGCATCCGCTCCGCCAGGCCCGGCTCAATACCGGCACCATCACCACCACCCGCCTGCAAAGATTGATGCAATATACGTTCCAGTTCTGGTGCCAAGGTAATAACCGGTAGCTCGGGATCCGGGCCGGCAATCTCCTGCACGATCAGACGGCGCAGAGCAATCCGGCAGGCGGCAGTCAGCACTTCGGGATCCGGGCTACGGGGTGCATACTCGACCAAGGTCTGCAGGATAGTGCGCATGTCACGAATTGGCACGCCTTCATTGAGCAAATTCTGCAATACCTTCACAAGGTTACCCATGCTGATAACTTCAGGCACCAATCCTTCAACCAGTTTACTCTGGTGCTTACCGATCATGTCGAGCAGCTGTTGCACTTCATCGTGACCGAGCAGCAGTGAGGCATGGTTGGTTAGGATCTGGCTAAGGTGGGTGGCAACCACAGTCGCCGTATCCACCACCGTATAGCCCAGTGTTTGAGCATGAGAGACCTGCTCCTTGGCAACCCAGACGGCTTCCAGCCCAAAGGCTGGGTCCCGTGCAGCAATCCCCTGCACCTGACCAAAGACCTGACCCGGATTAATGGCCATTTCCTTATCATGGTAAACATTGGCCTCGCCGGTACTGACCCCCATCAAGGTGATGCGATATTGGTTGGGAGCCAGCTCCAGGTTGTCACGAATGTGCACGGCAGGGATAAGAAAACCCAGCTCTTGGGAGAGTTTCTTGCGTACCCCTTTAATCCGGTTGAGCAACTCGCCTCCCTGGCTGCGATCCACCAGCGGAATGAGCTGATAGCCCACCTCCAGACCGATGATATCGACTGGCATCACGTCGTCCCAGCTCAGCTCTTTCTGCTCGTGAGCAGGTTGGTCGGCACTTGCCGGCATCAACTCCCCTTTGGCTACCTTGGCTGCAAGCAGTTTCTCGCGGCGCAGCAACCACCAGGCTCCGACCGCAGCTACGCCACCCAGACTCAGAAATGCCACATGTGGCATACCGGGCACACTGCCCATCATCAACAAGATACCGGCAGAAATGACTAACGCCTTGGGATTATCGAACAGCTGTCCCAATACCGCAGTACCCATATCCTGATCGGTATTTTGCCGGGTGACTATGATGGCGGCTGCGATAGAGAGCAGCAGGGAGGGGATCTGGGCAACCAAGCCATCACCGATAGCCAGCAAGGTGTAAATCTGAGCCGATTCGCTGAAGGTGAGCTGGTGTTGGGCCATGCCGATGATGAAGCCCCCCAGTATGTTGATAAAGAGGATCATGATGCCCGCAATCGCATCCCCTTTAACAAATTTGGACGCGCCGTCCATGGAACCGTAGAAATCGGCCTCCTGAGTCACATCCTGGCGGCGCTTTTTGGCCTCTTCCTGATTGATTAGGCCGGCGTTCAAATCGGCGTCGATGGCCATCTGCTTGCCAGGCATCGCATCAAGAGTAAAGCGGGCGCTCACCTCGGAGATGCGCCCTGCACCCTTGGTGACCACCACAAAGTTGATGATCATCAGGATCATGAAAACGATTATGCCGACCGCGTAGTTACCGCCGATCACTACGTTACCGAAGGCCTCAATTACATGTCCCGCAGCAGCGCTGCCGTTGTGGCCTTCCAGCAAAACAACTCGGGTAGAAGCAACGTTAAGCGCCAGACGAAGCAGAGTCGCGATAAGCAGTACGGTAGGAAAAGCGGCAAATTCGAGAGGGCGGCGGGTGTAGACGGCAACCAGCAGCACCACGATGGAGAGCGCGATGTTGAAGGAGAAGAGGATATCCAGCATCAGAGGCGGAATGGGCAGAACCACCATTCCCATAGACGCCAGTACCAGCAGCGGGGTACCGACCCCTTTGCCAAGCAGCCATCTGTACTCTTTTAACCGGCCCAATGTTGCCTTGAATTCCATCGCTTTTCTCGATCTTTACTCGCTGGTTCCAGATTAAAGCAAACATCAAGCCAAGAATTCAATTTATTGATTTTTAATCATTTTATTTTGACTGTGTCAGAACTTTGTCATTTGCGATATTCAGGCGGAATAGGAAGATCTTTAGCCAGCGGCTGCGGGCGACGTCCATGTCCACGGCGGAACTTCTTGAGCTGGAACACATAGGCCAGCACCTGGGCCACGGCAGCAAATAGCCCTTCCGGTATTTCTCTACCCAGCTCGGTGGAGTGATAGATGGCGCGGGTCAACTCGGGAGAGGGCATGATGGGAATATTGTATTCACGGGCGATCTCCCTGATCTTCATCGCCACCTCGTCAGTCCCCTTGGCGATAACCTTGGGTGCGGCACCAGGCTTGCCCGCCTCATATTTGAGGGCAACAGAGTAATGGGTCGGGTTGGTGATAACCACATCCGCCTTGGGCACTTCCCCCATCATCCGGCGCGCAGCCATCTCCATTTGTAGACGACGGATCCGCCCTTTGACCTCTGGCTTACCTTCGCTATCCCTGAATTCGTCTTTTATCTCCTGCTTAGTCATCTTGAGCTGACGCATGTGATTCCACTGCTGGAACGGCACGTCTATGGCCACAATAGGGATAAGGGCACAACAGAGGATGATCAGCATCCAGAGAAAGAGTTCTAGCGCATCAATGATGCCACCGGGGTATCCCTCCATCGAGAGATTGAGCAGATGGTTAAACTGGCTGGAAAGCATCCACCATGCAAACAGGGAAATAAACACAACCTTGGCAATCGACTTGACCAGCTCGACCAACGATTGCACCCCGAACATCCGCTTCAACCCGTTGAGCGGGCTCAGCTTGCTGAACTTGGGCATCATGGCTTCGGTGGAGAAGTTCATCCCCCCCATCAGGGTATTGCCGATAAAAGCGGCAATGGTAACCAGCGCAAAAAGCAGACCCAGCGGAAGGATCAATTCCCCAAGCAGCGCTGGAACCATGGCGATCATGGCGTTGGGGTCGAAGGCCTGCTCCCTGTCCAGAGTAAAACCGGTCGTCAACACTTTGATCATGGCACTGGCGAGCGACCCCTTGAGCATCAGCAGCCCGAACACGGCTGAAAGCAAGACACTGGCGGTACCCAGCTCCTTTGAACGCGCAATCTGCCCTTTTTCACGGGCTTGTTGCAGTCGTTTGCCCGTGGGTTGTTCGGTACGTTCCTGATCGGTATCAGCCATGGGCGCCCCCCAAACACTGGGTGTCAATCAGCTCGCAGCTGACCTCCTGCACCCGCTCCCACAGACTATCAAAATGGCCGAGAAAACCACCGATAGTGAGCCAGAGGATGAGCAGACCCGACATCATGCTGACGGCAAAACCGATACTGAAAATATTGAGCTGAGGAGCAGCCCGGGTCATCACGCCAAAAGCGAAGTTGATAAGCAGCAGCGCCACTATGGCAGAGAGCGACATAACCAGCGCAGCCTGATACATAACCCCCAGGAATTTGCTCAAGGTTTGCATGGAGGAAACCGAAAGACCGCTATCGGAGACGGGGAGTGTCTCAAAGCTGAGGATGACCAGTCGCAGCATCACCAAATGACCATCGAGCGCCAGAAAAACCAGCGTCGCCAGCATCAGATAAAACTGGCCGACTACAGGTGTAGCCTGACCATTCATGGGGTCAACCAAGGTGGCAAAACCCAGACTGGTCTGCATGGCGATTACCTGACCCGCCATTACGAAGCTCTCCATCAGAAACTGGGTCATCAGTCCCAGCGCAATGCCTATAAGCAACTGCTGGGCCAATACCAGAAAACTGCCGACGGAAAAAAGCTCGATGGGTGGCATCTTGGGTAAAAGAGGCGCAATCAGAAAGGTAATGGCAAGGGCCAAGCCAATCCGGATCCGGGCCGGGGCAAGGCGGCTGCCAAATACCGCCATCACCATCAGCAGGCTACTCACCCGAGCCAGTGGCCAGAGGATGGAAGACAACCACTCCATGATAAGAGCGGTTGTGTAGGTCATCCCACCACCTCGGGGATCTGGCTCACCATTAGCTGAAAGAAGTCCATCAAACTCTGCAAGCCCCAGTGAGCACCAACCCCCAAAGCTAAAAGCGTCACAATCAGACGAGGCAGAAAGCTCAAGGTCTGTTCGTTGATGGAAGTGGCCGCCTGAAAAATAGCTACCAGCAAGCCAACGAAGAGGCTGGGCAGTATCACGGCACAGACCATGATTGTGACTAACCAGAGCGCCTCGCGAAATACGTCGACAAAGGTTTCAGGGCTCATACTGCCTGCTCCTTCGGCCCGGCTTAGCCGGTACCCAGTCCGAAACTGTTGGCCAGAGAACCCAGAATCAGGTTCCAGCCATCCACCATGACAAACAGCATCAGCTTGAATGGCAGTGAAACGATCATCGGCGAGAGCATCATCATCCCCATCGCCATCAAGATACTCGCCACCACCAGGTCGATAACCAGAAACGGCAGAAACAGCATGAAGCCAATCTGAAAGGCAGTTTTCAGCTCACTAGTCACAAAAGCCGGGATCAACACCCGCAGCGGCACATCGGCAGGTTTCTCCACCTGTACGTTGGCGATCTCCATAAAGGTATTGAGATCCTTGATGCGAGTTTGCGCCAGCATGAATTGATGGATAGGTAATTCGGCCCGCTCCAGTGCCTCTTTAGCCTGAATGGTCTCTGCCAGATAGGGCTGCAACGCTTCATTGTTGATGCGGTCTAGTACTGGCGACATGATGAAAAACGACATGAAGAGAGCAATGCCGATCAGCACCTGGTTGGAGGGGCTCTGCTGTAGCCCGATCGCCTGCCGCAAAATTCCCAGCACAATGATGATGCGGGTAAACGACGTCATCATGATCACCATGGAGGGCAAAAACGAGAGCGCCGTCATCAACGCCAGTACTTGCAGGGTCAGGCTGTACTCCTGACTACCATCAGCCATGGTTTTGACGGTCACAGCCGACATGGCATCCTGTGCCACGGCCAGCGAGGAGAATAGCAGCGGGGTCAGCAGGCTGGTCGACAGCCAGATCCAGTTAGCTTTTTTCATGCTTGCCCATCAATTTGCCAAGCTGCTGGGAGAAAACCTGAGGCTGATTTTCATCGAGCGGCTCTTCCAGGCGATAGAGGAAGTTGACCTGCTGTGGCGTGACCCCGACCAGCAACTGCTGTTCACCTACTTTGACCACCAGCAACTTCTCTTTGTAGCCCACCGGCAGGCTGGCGATCACCCTCATCTGGCCGCCTCCCATGGCGGTGGCAATCTTGCTCTTCTTGAGCAGAAAACCCAGAACCAGAATAAGACCGATCACCATCAGGCTGGAGAGCAACCAAGAGCTCAGGCTGGGGGCATTGACTGCCGCCCCGACATCAGCAAGTGCCGGCAAGGGCAGCAGTAGTAACAGCAGCATTCGCATCATTTGAGTTTCTTGATCCGCTCAATCTGGCTGATGACATCGGTCAGACGGATACCGAACTTGTCGTTTACCACTACAACCTCGCCGTGGGCGATCAGGGTGCCGTTGACCAGCACATCCAGCGGCTCACCGGCCACCCGATCCAGCTCCACGACGGAACCCTGGTTCAGTTGCAGCAGATTGCGGATGCTGATCTGGCTGCGGCCCACTTCCATGGCGATGGTGACAGGAATATCCAGAATGGTATCGAGCTTGCGGCGCTCCTCGGCACTGATAGGAGCGTCATCTTTCAACTCTTCCAGCGGGGCTGGCTTGGCTTCCGCCGTCACCTGCTCTTCCAGGGCGGCAGCCCATGCGTCCGCCATCAGATCCTCTTCCTCAGTTCCGCTCATCTTGCTTCCTTATCGCTACTTCATGACCGTTTATCGCAATAAACCGTCGATTATCTCTGTTGATCCTCGATGCTGCGCTCCAGCTCTTCCAGCTCGGCCTCGCCATCGATACGTACACCGCCCCGGGTCACCAGATGCATCTCGGTCTTGACCCCTTCCGGGCGCTTGAGTTTGTCGGTGATTTTGAGGGCGACATTATCCTTGGTGCGCCCCATCTTGGCGTGGAAAGTCGGCAGATCTTCCACGAAAACCAGCAGATTTTCAGGCATCTCGACCGGGATGATATCGCCAGGTTGCAGCTCCATCAGCTCGCGCAGGGTGAGCTCGGTCTCCAGCAGTTTGGCCCGCAGCTCGACCTTGACGTCCATGATCTCATCGCGCAGCGCCTTGCTCCAGCGCACATCGGTATCACCCTTGTCACTCTGTACACCGGCATCCAGCAGTTCGCGAATGGGCTCCAGCATGGAGTAAGGCATGGCCACATGGAAGTCACCACCACCACCATCCAGTTCGATGTGGAACGAGCTGACCACGATCACTTCAGTCGGGCTGACAATGTTAGCCATTGCCGGGTTCACTTCGGAGTCGAGATACTCGAAGCCCACATCCATCACCGGAGCCCAGGCATCCTTGTAATCTTCAAACACCAGCTTGAGCAGCATCTGGATGATGCGTCGCTCGGTGGGGGTAAATTCACGCCCTTCAATTTTGGCGTGGTAGCGACCGTCGCCACCAAAAAAGTTCTCCACCAGGATGAAGACCAGCCGAGCCTCCATGGTGATTAGCGCAGTCCCTTTCAAAGGGCGGAAACGCACCATGTTGAGACTGGTTGGCACAAACAGGGTATGAACATACTCGCCAAACTTGAGCATCTGTACGCCGTTGATGGATACCTCGGCAGTACGGCGCATCATGTTGAACAGACTGATCCGCATGTGGCGGGCAAAACGCTCGTTCACCAGCTCCAGTGTCGGCATGCGGCCACGGACGATGCGGTCCTGGGAGGAGAAGTCAAACTGGGCTACGCCGGGATCCCCCGCCGAGCCTATCTCCTCCTCTTCGACATCATCGACACCGTGCAAGAGGGCATCAATTTCGTCCTGACTTAACAGATCGCTCACGCTTCACCTACTGCATTACAAAGCCGGTAAACAGCACTTGTTCGATAACGGGGGAAGAGACCAGATCCTTGAGCACCCGGCGACACTCTTCCAGTGAATCCTTGCGCAGCTTCTCCTTGCCTTCGAAGGTCATCAGCTGTTCGGCCGTTGCTGCGCTGAACACCCGCAGCAAGGTGCCTTCAATCAGGGGGATATTCTGCTTGGCCAGCGTCTCATCGGCGGTGCCGCGCACCTGCAGCTGGATTTTGATCTGCACCAGACGATCTCGCTGCACGCCAGCTACGTTGAAGACAAAGGGACGCGGCATCGATACATAAAGTGAAGGCTGGGGCGCCTCCTCCTTGGGTTTGGCCTCTTTCCCCTCGGCAGCTTCGGCGGCCGGTTTCTCCGAGCCGGAGAGCATCAGAAAGGCGCCAGCACCGCCACCACCCAGCAGGATAACGGCAAGGGCGATGATAATGATCAGCTTCTTTTTCTTGCCCGCGGCCGGGTCTTTCAGGGTTAATTCGTTATCGTCTGCCATCCCTTGTCCACCCTCATATCAAACTTGTTCGATATCATAAACTTACTCGGGATTGCATCAAGCATAGAAATCAATTCCGGAACCGTTTGTCGATTCCACCAGCACATTGAGGGTAGATGTAGTCACATCTCCCGTCTCCTGCCCTCTGCCGGAGCCTGACTGACCACCACTCTGTCCTTGCTGACCCTGACCGCCAGAGGTTGCCTGACCTTGCTGTTGCTGCTGTTGTGACTGATGCTGCACCTGGGTTTGACCAAGCTGGATCCCCTGCCCCGCCAGCATGTCGCGCAGACGCGGCATCGCCTGCTCCAGCATCTCACGAGTCTGTCCATGTTGTACCACGAAATGGACGCTGGCCTGACTGGAAGCATCGATCTGGATCTGGATTTTCATCTTGCCAAGGCCGATGGGGTCGAGCTGGATCTCAGCCTGCTGCAGCTTGTCCGCCAGCATCAGGTTGACCTTCTGGTGCAACTCGGCAGGGGCTTCCTGGCCAGCCAGCTTGAGGTGAGGCAAATTCTGCGGCTCGCGGCGCTGTGCGCCCTCGGCGGCTGACGGGGTACGGTTTTCGGCAACCTGCACCTGCGGCTGGCTGTTCTGGCTATGTTGCACCGACTGACTCTGGCTGCTTTCGCTAGCCGCCTCGGTCACCACCACACTTTGGTTGGCACTATCCACTTTGGGTTTTACATCGAGTTGGGCTGATTTGCGAAGCGGAGTCGCTCCAGCCGCCTCCATCTGCTGAATGCCTGCGGAGATAGTCGACAAGGGGGCCTGTGGCCCTTGCGATTCAACCTGCGCCAACACCTGCTGTGGCGCAGCCATCACGGGTTCCGCGCTGGCAGGAGCAGGTGCCTGAGCGCTCTGGGTCGTGACAGAGACGGGAGCACTTGCAGCCCCTTCGCGAGCACTCTGGGCTGTCGACGCCGGATTGCTATCTGCCGTTGTCTGCTGCCCGGCGCTCTTGCCATCCCCTTGTGCGCCACCTTGTGACCCATTCTGAGCCGTACCATCGGCTTGCTTGAGCCCTTCGTGGAAGGTCTTGAGCGCCTCGCTCTGCCCCTGAGCCGGGGTCGTCTGTGCAGCTTGTCCCTTGTTCAGCAGCACAGCACTATCCATTTCACTGTCGGGCCCGAGTTGCGAACCAGAAGCCGTCTCAGGCTTGCTAACCGGGACAGACTCGCCAGTTGGCATCAGTTTGGCCAACTGGGCAACACGTTCGGCTCCGGAGAGAGGTTTATCCCCCTTGGCGGCAGGTACTGGTTCCCCCTGCCCCTTGAGTTCAGTTTCTCCCTTAAGTGTGCTGGCGCTCTGCCCTTCACCGGTCTTCTCAACTACCTCTTCTTCAACTACAACCTGAGAGGATTCACTATTCTGAGCGGTGGACACAGCTTGTGCGGACGCCGCAGCAAGCTTCTCCAGCATGGTTCCAGCGGCTACCGAGGACGGCAGCGCCGGCTTGTCAGTCGCGCTCGGTTTGACATCATCACCAGCCTCAAGCTCATGCTGCTCACCTTCTTGCGGCAACAGATTGCCGTCAGCAGGAGCCGCGGCAACAACGGCAGGCGTTACCAAAGAGGTGTCGAGTTTGAGGGAGTCTTGCAGACGCAGCAGAAAATCGTTGGGAGGCAGCTCGTCCCCCTTCTTCTCGCCATCTTCTTTGATGCTGCTATCGCTTTCTGTCGCCAAAGATTTGGCTGATCGGTCGCTGCTGCCGGATTTGTTGACGGCACTCTCTGCTGCTCCCTTCTCTGCGGACCCTTTATCTGCTGGCCCCTTATCCTTGCTCTGCGCCTTTGCAATCAGAGAGGCGAAGTCCCCCTTGCTGTCGAGGGCTCCGGCGCTATCCATATTTGCAGTTTCGGGTGTACCGTTCAGGGCGGCTTTGTCCAACCCGTTCGTCTGAGCCGAAGGCGCTTGTGTCAACACTGTCTGCATCATGATGGAGTCCCTGAATTATGGAGGTTCCCTGCGGGATGACCTCCGGCCATGTTCAGTTCAAAGCAAGTTACAGGCCAGATTGATGGAAGCGCCGCAAGATAGCGTACTCATCCAGCATCTTCTGCTCCTGACGCTGGGCCTTCTGCTGTTCGCGGCTTGCCTGTTTTTCCAGCAGCAACTCCACCGCCTTGCGCCGCTGCTGAGCTGCCAGCCACTCTTCGCGGCGCTGCTCCAACGCCTGCCGCACCTGCAACACCCCTTCGTACTGCTGGGTTGCCGCCTGCTCGAGCTTGTTGATAAAGGCGTGATACTGGGCGTTCTGCTGCGGAGAGATCCCCTGCAAGCCACGATCGGTCCACTGCTGGTGATAGATCTGGCGATACTGGTTGAGGGCATTCTGCTGCTCCATGAACAGCTTGAGATCCTGCTGGGCCTTCGCCAGCGCGAGCGCACACTGCTGCTCCGCCTCCACCAGCCGTTCCGACAACAATATCAACCCTTTACTCATGGATCTGCTCCAGCATCCAGCGACTCATCAACGCATCAGTGGCATCGCCACCATCTGCAAGGCCTGCAGGCCATCGTCATAAGGGATAACCTCGCGCATCCCCTGCTGCAAGAACTGGTCCAGATAGGGTTTCTGGATGATGGCACGGTCGATACGGGGATCAGAGCCCTGGCTGTAGGCACCGATGGTGATTAGGTCCCGGTTCTGCTGATAGAGGGAGTAGAACTGCTTGAGGGTACGCGCCAGATCCATGTGTTCCGGCGAAGTCACCATGGGCATGACCCGGCTGATGGACTTCTCGATGTCGATGGCGGGATAGTGGCCCGCATCAGCCAGCTCGCGTGACAGCACGATGTGGCCATCGAGGATCGCCCGCGCAGCGTCGGCGATGGGATCCTGCAGATCGTCCCCCTCGGTCAGTACGGTGAAAAAAGCTGTGATGGATCCCTGCCCATCGCTGCCGTTACCGGCCCGCTCAACCAGCGCCGGCAATTTGGCAAACACCGAGGGCGGATAACCCTTGGTAGCCGGCGGCTCGCCCACGGCCAGCGCAATCTCGCGCTGTGCCTGGGCATAACGAGTAAGAGAGTCCATCAAGAGCAGCACGTTGAGCCCCTGATCGCGGAAATACTCGGCGATGGCCAGCGCGGTTTCGCACCCCTTGAGACGCATCAGCGGTGAAGCATCGGCGGGAGCTGCCACCACCACGGAGCGGGCACGCCCCTCCTCGCCCAGGATATCCTCGATGAACTCCTTCACCTCGCGGCCCCGTTCGCCGATAAGCCCTACCACGACCACATCGGCTACCGAGCCGCGGGTCATCATGCCGAGCAGCACGGATTTACCAACGCCGGAGCCGGCAAACAGCCCCATCCGCTGGCCCTGACCGACGGTCAGCACCGCATTGATGGCGCGCACCCCGACATCCATCGGCTGATGAATGGGGCGACGCGCAAGCGGATTGATACGGTGCTGGGCAAACTGCACCGTCTGGGAGGAGAGAAGGGGGCCGAGGCCATCCAGCGGCTGACCGATACCGTCGATCACCCGACCGAGAAGATTCATGCCGACCGGAATACCGTGTTCTTCGGTGATGGGCACCACCCGGGCACCGGGAATGACCCCTTTGAGCTGCTCGCTCGGCATCAGATAGAGGCGATCGCCAGAGAAGCCGACCACTTCAGCCTCCAGCGTCCCATCAAGGGTATCGATACGGCAGAGCGCGCCGATGGCGGCACGGCAACCGATGGCTTCGAGGGTCAACCCCACCACCCGGGTTAATTTGCCGGCAACCGGTGGTTTGGGGGCGCTATCGCGCACCTTGTACCCTTGCAACCGGTTCAGTAGCGAGCCGCTCATCTGGCCTCCTGATCTAGAAAACAGTCAACCGGACAGCAGTGTCCGGCGTTGATTACGGGTGCGGATCCGGCGAGGAGTTATTGGGTGTCGCGTTGTCTCGCAAGAAGTTGCGCAGCAGCTGATCAATGCGTCCGGAAAGGGTCAGGTCGATACTGGAGAGCTCGGTCGCCAGTTGCAGATCGCCGGGAGAGAGGGTGGGATCGCTCTGCAGCCGCCACTGGCGCTTGACACACTCCTCGGCACCGAACGCCTGCTCGACCCGGGCAATATCGTCGGGATGCAGCATCAGCGTCACCCCCTGTTCGGCGGCAGGCAGCAGGGCAATTCCCTGCTTGAGCGCCTCCAGCAAAATACGAGGAGAGGTTTCGGCCTCATGGCGAATGAGGGCCCGTGCCAGTTGCAACACCAGCGAGAGCAGCTGCTGCTCCACCGCCTGATCCAGCTCGTTGAGAGGATTGGCCAACCGGGCTACCAATGCTTGCCAGTGAGCCATCTCCTGCTCCACCAGCTCGCGCCCCATGGCCAGCCCCTCTTCGCGCCCCTGCTCGAGACCGGCAGAGTGGCCCTGTTGCAACCCTTCCAGCTTGCCCTCTTCCAGCCCCTTGGCAAAACCGGCCTCACGCCCTTCAGCCATCCCCTCTTCCCAGGCAGCCTGGCGAATTGCCTCCAGCTCCTCGGCAGTGATGGAGGGGGTCGGCTCCTGCTCGGGTTCCGGCTCGATGACCTCTTCTTCCTGCTGATACCAGTCGGGGGCCAAGCCGAGAGCATTGGTTTCGACCTCGGCCTCGACCTCCATCTCGGGCCAACCCCAGGTTTCGATCCGGGCATCGTCCCCGTCAGGCCGCACATAGCCACGCAGTTTGTTGTTCATGGATTAGCGCAGCTCCTCGCCACCGCCGGATACAGCCCCGGCACAACCGTAGAGTTTCTGGCCCATGGCTTAGAGGAACTCCTCGCCACCACCGGCACCCAGCATGATCTCGCCGGCATCCGCCAGACGACGGGCAATGGAGAGGATCTCCTTCTGGGCGGCTTCCACTTCTGAAACCCGGATCGGCCCCATGGCCTCCAGATCGTCTGCCAGCATCTCGGCGGCACGCTTGGACATGTTCTTGAAGATCTTCTCGCGCATCTGATCGTCCGAGCCCTTGAGGGCCCGTTGCAGCAGATCCCCCGGCACTTCCCGCAGCATGGTCTGGATGCCGCGATCGTCCACATCGATGAGGTTTTCGAACACGAACATCAAATCCTGGATCTGCTGGCTCATCTCCTCGTCCGACTCGCGGATGGAGTCCATCAGCTGACCTTCGATGTTGGTGTCAAGGTAGTTCATGATGTTGGCTGCAGCCTTCAGGCCGCCCATCTTGGCTGCCTGGGCCCCCGCCGCACCGGCGAACTGTTTCTCCATGATGTCGTTCAGCTCTTGCAGCGCCGCAGGTTGTACCTCTTCCAGGTTGGCGATACGCATCACCAGATCGAGGCGCACCTGCTCGGGGAACTGGCTCAGGATCTCGGCTGACTGCTCCGGCTCCAGATAGGAGAGCACGATGGTCTGGATCTGCGGGTGTTCGTTCTGGATGATGCTGGCCACCTGACGGGCATCCATCCACTTGAGCGAGTCGAGGCCTCGGGCACCGGAACCCAGAATGATCTGATCCACCAGGTTGCTCGCCTTGTCTTCGCCAAGGGCAGCCACCAGCGCTTTGCGCACGAAATCTTCGCTGCCGATACCGATGTTGGTGTACTTCTGGATATCGTCGATGAATTGACGGTGCACCGCCGCCACCCGATCGTGACTGAAGTCGGACATGGAGGCCATCGACATACCGAGCCGCTGCACCTGCTTGGGCTCGAGATGACGGAAGATCTGGGCCGCATCTTCTTCATTGAGGCTCAGCATCAGTACTGCCGCCATCTCCATCCCTGACATCTGCTCCAGAAGCTGGCGCTGACTGTCGGTGATGTCGTTGCCAGTGACCTGGCTCTTATTCTCTTCAGGCATCTTTGGTTACCCACTCTTTAATGACCTGAGCGGCCAGATCCGGCTCGTTCGCCACCAGGGCACGCACGGCCTTGAGCAAATCTTCATCCCGGTGCAGATCAGGCAGCTTGAGCTGACCATCGCGCAATCCGAACACCGGCTCTGCTTCGGCCTGAGCAGCCAGCAGACTCAACTCGTCGTCACCACCCAGCACAGTGTGGTTGTCGAAATCCAATTCGCCTTCCGGCTTGGCATCCGGATAGAGCAACCGCTTGAGCATGGGGCGAACCACGGTCACGATCAAGACGATAATAACCAGCACGGAGGCCGCGATGCGCACCGCACGCCAGAACCAGGGCTCATCATAGACAGGGGTGGCCGCCACGGCTTCAAGCTCGGGACGGTTGAACGGGATGGCAACCACTTCCAGAGTATCGCCACGGGTCACATCAAAACCCAGGCCACCGCTCAACAGACGACGCAGGGTATCGAGCTCAGCCTGGCTGCGCGCCTCGCGAGTCACCTTGCCATCAGCGGCAGTCATCGACTTGTAATCGACCGCCACGGAGACGGTCATGCGGCGGATCCCCCCCATCTGGCGACGGGTATGGCTGACGGTGGTATCCAGCTCGAAGTTGCGGGTGGCCTCTTTGCGTGAACGGCCATTGGCAGCGGAGCTGCTCTCGCCGGCAGTCGCCTGCTCGGGAATAGTGGATGCTGCTGGCGGCTGGTTGCTGAGCGCCCCCGGCACACCGCCATTGCTGCTGCCGGAGCTGTTCTCTTCCAGCGTCATTTCGGAACGCACCGCCGGCAGATCCGGGTTGTAGGTTTTACGGGTCTGCTCCTGCTGGGAGAAGTCGAGGGAGAGATCCACTTCCGCCGTATAGTTGTCAGCCCCCAGTACCGGGATCAGAATGGCGTCAATTTTTTGTTTGTATTCGAGCTCCTGCTTCTGCTGCATCGCAAACTCTTTGCGAGTCTGGGCAGCAAGAGGATCTTGCGAGCCGGAGTTGAGCAGGCGGCCGTTCTGGTCGGTAACGGTGACACGAGTCGGTTCGAGGCCGTGGACTGCCGAGGCGACCATATCGACGATGGAGTCCACCTCGCCCTGACCAAGAGCAGCCCCTTTCAGATTGACGACCACGGTCGCACTGGGTTTACGTTCGTTGCGGGCAAAGACATTGTCTTTCGGGATGGCCAGCAGCACCTGTGCCTTGGCTACATTCTGGAACTGCTCGATAGCGCTGGCCAGCTGGCGCTCGCGGCTCAGCTTGAGGCGCTCCGCCTCCATCCGCTGGCTCACACCGAAGCTGGAGTCTTTCAGCAGGATATCTTCGCCGTCACTGCTGGCGTCGGTCACATTGGCCAGACCGGCACGGGTCAGCGCCAGCTTGATATTGGGGTAGTTCTCGGCACTGACCAGCACGCTCTTGCCATCCACCTCGTAGGGGATCTTCTGCTGATCGAGGAAGTCGAGGGTTTTGACCAGCTCCTGGGTGGTATAGGTGCCGAGGGGACGCATGTCCGGCTCCTTGCCCCAGAGCAGGATAAACACGGCAATGGCCAGACAGATGGCAAGTCCCAGGATCAGGGTGATCTGGCGCAGTACATCGGTATTGGACAGAAAGCCCAGTGCCGAACTCTTCTGCTCATTCTCATCGAGGGCGGCAGTACCCTCATCGTTTAGCAGCAGATCGCCGTTTTGGTCAGTAGCCACGATTTATGTCCTTATTGCTGACATGTTCATGATGCCCGGTCGTCATGATTCGTTGAAATCCTTTATACCGGCATGTTCATGATGGTCTTGTAGGCATCGACCATCTTGTTGCGTACCTGTACCGTGGCCTCGAACGCGATGGAGGATTTCTGCCCGGCAATCATCACTTCGGCCAGATCCACTGACTTGTCACCCATATCGAAGCGGGTGCGCAGATCGTTGGCGGCGCCTTGCAATTCGTTGACGTTGCCCAATGCCTGTTGCAGCAGCAGGCCAAAGTCGGAGCTGACCTGACGGCCCGGCTGTGCCAGCGGGGTTGCACCGGCCTCTACCTTGAGTGCCTGCATCTCTTGCATCAGGCTGCTTGCACTAATTTCCATTTTTCCATCCCCAGACAAATCATTGACGCTGACAGGCAACAAGCAATTATGATGCCAAACAACAGATCCAAGTCTGGACAAGGGTTGCAGCGAGGGGAAAGCACTGCAACCCGATGAAGGGATAACGCCATAGCGAAGAGAAGGTGAACCCTTTCTGAGGCGACCTTATTGGGTCAGATCCTTGTCGATCCAGTATTTGGATCCGGAGATATTGGCATCGAGCAGCAGCCCCTTCTCGCCAATCTGATAGATGGCCATGCCACCGTTATATTTGGCGGTCAGTTCGGCGCTCTCCTTGCCGGCCACCACGCCCACTTCGGAGGTGGCCTCCCAACCCTGGGTCACAAAGGCATCGAATCTGGCCTTGTCTTCAAACAGGATCACCTGCTGATAAAACTTGCCACCGATCCCGGCTGCAAGACCCGCACCAAACATCTTCATATAGGTGTGTTTGCCGGTTTTCCGATTAACAGCCACACCGGCCCCCTGATTGGTGTGAAGCATCAGGGAGAACTTGCGCGAGTCGAAGACGGCGTAACCATAAGCCTTGTCAAACAATAACTTGGCTGAGGGCTGTTCATTGAAGAGATGTATCAGCGCAGTATCAGACATGGTGTTGAGCGCAATCCTTGCCTCTTGTGCCGTCTTGGGGTTGACCATTTCCGTGAGTTTTTTGTCGGCGACAACCAACCACTCTTTACCGGTCGCTATGCTCTTGTCAGTCCAGACACCGGCGGTATTGAACGCCTCCTCACCCCAGGTCGAAATAGAGGCCCAGCTCTTCTTGGAGAAATCGCTGACATCCTGCCACACCTCCTTGCCGGTTTCGCTCAACGCACTTCCGAGATCGGATGCCGCAGCCTTGAGCTTTGCCCAGTCGGCATAACAGGGGGAGATGGCCAGACTCACGGCCAGACCCAGCAACCACTTGTGATTCTTCATCCTTTTGCTCCCATATGCTTCGGCTTCATGGCATTCACCTATCCGCGCGGGTCAGGGCAAACACCTGGATAATCTTGCGCATTATCGGGATGGGCTCCGCCATAAGCAATCTTCGAGTCCATGCCCATAAGTGAGATAAGTGCCAAACCGACATAAAAAAGGCTGCCCACCAAAGGTGGGCAGCCTTGATAATCAACAAGTCAAACCGCTTATTCGACCATCATCACCTTGCAGGTGTTGGTACTGCCGACGGTCTCCATCTTGTCACCGTGGGTCAGCAACACCATGTCACCGCTCTGCAGCAGACCTTTGGCTTTCAGGACATCCAGCGCATCGCGGCACACTTCATAGACCGGCTTGGTCTCGTCGCCGTCAAACAGCACAGGGGTGACGCCGCGGTAGAGGTTGGTCCAGGCCAGGGTCTTGTTGTGCGGAGACATGGCGAAGATCGGCAAACCTGAGCTGATACGGGACATCAGCAGCGGGGTGGTACCGGATTCGGTCAGCGCCACAATCGCCTTGACCCCTTCAAGATGGTTGGCCGCATACATGGTCGACATGGCTACCGCTTCTTCGACAGAAGTGAAGGTGTAGTTCATGCGGTGGTTGGATACGTTCAGGCTCGGATGCTTCTCGGCACCGACACAGACACTGGCCATGGAGGTCACGGTCTCGATGGGGAACTGACCGGCAGCGGTCTCGGCAGAGAGCATCACGGCATCGGTACCATCCAGCACGGCGTTGGCCACGTCCATCACTTCGGCACGGGTCGGCAGCGGCGCATTGATCATCGACTCCATCATCTGGGTCGCGGTGATCACCACCCGATTCAGACGACGGGAGAAGCGGATCAGCTTCTTCTGTACGCCAACCAGCTCGGGGTCACCGATTTCGACACCCAGATCGCCACGGGCAACCATGACGGCGTCGGAGCCGAGGATGATGTCTTCCATCGCTTCGTCAGTGGCGACAGTCTCGGCGCGCTCAACCTTGGCCACGATCTTGGCGTTGGAGCCGGCTTCGCGGGCCAGCTCGCGGGCGTAGCGCAGGTCATCACCGCAACGGGGGAAGGAGACCGCCAGATAGTCCACGTTCATACGGGCGGCAGTCTTGATATCTTCCTTGTCCTTCTCGGTCAGCGCTGGCGCGGAGAGACCGCCCCCTTTCTTGTTGATGCCCTTGTTATTGGAGAGCGGGCCAGCCACGGTGACAGTGGTCAGAATACGGGTGCCTTCGACGCTCTCTACTTTCAGCTGCACACGGCCATCATCCAGCAACAGGATATCGCCCGGCACGACATCGTTTGGCAGGCTCTTGTAGTCGATACCAACCTGCTCCTGACAACCTTCCCCTTTGCCAAGGGCCGCATCCAGCACGAATTTGTCACCGATAGCCAGATAGATCTTGCCGTCTTTAAAAGTGGAAACGCGGATTTTCGGCCCCTGCAGGTCACCCATGATGGCAACGTGACGGCCCAGCTTGGCAGCAATTTCACGCACCTGATTGGCGCGCAGGATGTGATCTTCAGGAGTGCCGTGAGAGAAGTTCATCCGCACCATGTCGGCACCGGCGCGGATGATCCCTTCGAGGATCCCTTCGCGGTCGGTAGCAGGACCGAGTGTGGTTACAATCTTTGTACGTCTAGGCATGAAAGACTCCGATATGAAGTTGATACGAGTTGAGATTCTGCCCCATCAAGCCAATGGCTCGATGCACCCGTTTGCAAGCCATCTGGGTGGCTTTTGTTACTAAATTACAATACTACACCAAGGCGGGTGGCATAGACAGTCGGGGGCAAAGGCCCCCGACCATTCAGGAAGAGTGCGGGGTTTCGAAGCGGGATTCGCGCAGTCCCTCTTTAACCTTCTTCAGGTTTTCGCGAAATTTCATTCCCCGGCGCAGGGTAAAACCGGTTGCCAGCACATCAACCAACGCCAGCTGGGCGATGCGGGATGCCATCGGCATATAGACGTCGGTATCTTCCGGCACATCCATGGAGAGCACCAGATTGCACTCACGTGCCAGCGGAGAGTCCTTGGCGGTCATGCCGATGACGGTGGCATCGTTCTCACGGGCCAGCGCTGCAATTTCCACCAGCGCCTTGGTGCGACCAGTGTGGGAGATGAGAACAACCACGTCCCCTTCGCTGCTGTTGATGCAGCTCATCCGCATCATGACGATGTCGTCAAAGCTCACCACCGGTATGTTGAAACGGAAAAACTTGTTCTGGGCATCGCGGGCCACTGCGGAGGAGGCGCCAAGGCCAAAGAAGCTGATCTTCTTGGACTGGGTCAGAATATCGACACAACGATTGATGGCGGAAATATCCAGACTGTTTTTGGCTGCATCAAGACAAGCCATGGTGGATTCGAAGATCTTGGCGGTATAGGTATCCGGACCATCTTCCGCTTCCACATGACGATTCACATAAGGGGTGCCATTGGCCAGGCTCTGGGCCAGATGCAGTTTGAAATCAGGGAATCCTTTGGTGTCAAGGCGACGGCAAAAGCGGTTGACGGTCGGCTCGCTGACATCGGCCATCTTGGCCAGGGCGGCGATACTGGAGTGAATAGCCGTCTGTGGGGATGCCAAAATCACTTCGGCGACCTTGCGCTCTGATTTACTGAAACTTTCCAAGTTGTTTGTAATTTTATCAAGGGTATTCATCATCACCACCAGGCATTTTGTAATTTAGCTTCAGTGTCTTTGCACTCAATTTACGGCTAAGCAGGTTTCCAATCAACCTGATGACTATACAAGACAAGCGGTTAACGCAACTAACACCCACAATACAAAGTATGACTCATCTCTAATTATTTCGTTCTTTTCGTTACAAAATGTCACTGCCGATTGAAACCGCTTACAAATGTTGCAAAGCAACAACACTGTGAGCGGGCGCACGTTTGTGCGTCTCCAACAGACGACCATCGCTTTGGCTCGGTTAGAATTGGCGGCAAATAATAATGTCGGGGCGCCACTGGTCGTCCACACCTTGTAACGAAGGAGTTGTTATGCAGCATACCCATGCACTGGTCGGCGATGTCGGCGGAACCAATGCTCGCCTGGCCTTGTGCGAACTGGCCACCGGCGCAATCTCTCAAGCCAAGACTTACTCAGGTCTGGAGCACCCATCTCTGGAAGCGGTCGTCCGCCTTTATCTGGAAGAGCACAAGGCTCAAGTCAATGAAGCCTGTATCGCGATTGCCTGCCCCATCAACGGTGACTGGGTCGCCATGACCAACCACAGCTGGGAATTTTCCATCAGCGAGATGCAGGCAAACCTTGGCCTTGGCCGTCTGCAGGTGATCAACGACTTCACCGCCGTCTCCATGGCAGTACCGGTATTGGCTGATGAAGAGCGAATCCAGCTTGGAGGTGCCACCCCCATCGCCGGGAAACCTATCGCCATCTACGGCGCTGGCACCGGGCTGGGCGTCGCACATCTGGTGAAAGCAGGCAAGCAGTGGCTCAGCCTGCCGGGTGAAGGCGGTCATGTCGATTTTGCGGCCAACAATGAAGAAGAAGATGCCGTTTTGCAGGTGATGCGCGGCGAGCTGGGCCATGTCTCGGCCGAGCGCTTTCTCTCTGGTCCGGGCCTGGTCAATCTCTATCGCGGGCTGGTCAAATCAGACGGGCGTGAGCCTGAAGCACTAGAACCCAAAGCGATCACCGAACGGGCGCTGGCCGGATCCTGCCTCGATTGCCGCCGTACCCTGAGCCTCTTCTGCGTGTTGATGGGTCGCTTTGCCGGTAACCTGGCCCTCAATATGGGCACGTTCGGCGGCGTCTATATCGCCGGCGGCATAGTGCCGCGTTTCAAGGAGTTCTTTATCAACTCGGGTTTTCGAGTGGCGTTTGAAGACAAAGGCCGCTTCAAATCCTATCTCAAGGAGATCCCGGTTTTCCTCATTACCCATGAGGGCCCGGGGCTGCTTGGCGCTGGCGCCTACTTGCGTCAGTCGATGGGTATGGCCATCTGAACAAAGGTGGGAATGGGGCTGAATGATCCATGGTTCAGCCTCAATTCAGTGATCCGGACATATAGTGTCTGCACGTAACCAAGAGAGCTGGAATTCACAAGGAGTGGAAACCTCTTTCATCCACTGGATACGTTTGTCACCTGACAAGCCTGAACTGTTTCAACCGGCCCTCTGGCCGGTTTTTTTTATCTTCAAATTACTGCGCCAGCGACTTCAACTGCGCCTTGTCAGGTGGATTGCTCCAGTCAATAGGGCCATGAGTAAAGCGGTACTGCAGCCGTGGCAAGCTGGTCTCCAGCCACTCTTCCCGGAAATAGGCGTAGCCCTGATCCCAGTCTGGATCATTGGCCCAACCGGTTTGCAGGAAATAGAGACGGGTACCCTGCCCTTCCGGTACAAAGCGCAGACAAACCTGAGTCTTTTGCTGGCGAATGTGCGGGAAAGAGGGAGGAAAATTCCAACTGAAACTGAGCAGGTCGTAGGGCATCACAGCCATCACCCGGCACCCTTCACTGCCTCGCTCCCCAAGCGGAGCATCCGGTCTGAAGTAGATCTCGAACGGGCCATTCGGTTCAGCCACCATCAAACACTCGGGCGCCAGAAAACTGCGCAGGCCACTCTCTGTTGTCCAGGCATGCCAGACATCGTCTATATGAGCCGGAACAAAGATGTTGCCTTCAATCTGTTTATTGTCCATAAATCAGCGAGCCTCAAGCCATCCATACAGGGGACTTCGGCAGTATAGCCCCATGCTCATGACAATAGACAGAGCTTAATCACGTCCTTGTCATTTACTTCTGAACAACAAAAACCAGGGCACATAAGATGTGCCACGGCCTGACCAGGGAGGTCAGAATGATCCGCGTAATGGAACCAAAAGATATTCCCCAACTAGCCCAGCTCTTCCTGAAAAGTCGCAGAGACACGTTTTATTGGGTAGAACCAGCCAGGTTCCAGCTCGATGATTTTGAGCAACAAACAGCAGGAGAGGAAATATGGATTGCCGAACACGGAGGAAATATCTGCGGCTTTATTGCAATCTGGAAACCCGATAATTTTGTCCACCATCTTTATGTTTCGACAGACTGGCATGGCCACGGGATTGGACGAGCCCTGCTTGAACAGGGCCTTGCTACCGGCTCGGGCTCACTTAAAGTCGCCACACGCAATACTGCAGCAGTTGCGTTTTATCACCGGCTTGGCTGGATAGAGACCGAGGAGAGAGGTCACTGCGATCTTACTGGCCCCTGGTGCATGCTAATCAAGGCTTAACCTTCACTCTGCCCTTTGGTTGGCAATAATGGTACTGGGGGAAAGAACCAGCGGTAGAGATCAAACCAGCCATCACGCTGCGCAATCACAACCTCGTGTACCGGATCTCGCTGAAAAATCGCCACCTTGTTTTCCGTCAACGGCACCCAAGCATAGTTAACCAATGCGTACTGGGACTGGATGAGATTGTATTCGTTCAGATATGAGTCGTCCTTGCCAGACTCGTGGAGCTGTACCCTGCTGTCGATGAGATATACCAGCTGGTCAAACAACGTCAGTTGAAATCCGGTTATCCGCCATTTCTCCTTGGTGGACTCTTCCTCCTCAATCACGGTGATCTTGCCCCAACGACATACCCCATGATAATTGACGCCATTCGCAGACATTCGAAGTTCGTAATGACATCCCAGGCTGTTGATGAACATCCCCGCGACAAAAAGCAGTACCAAGGACAGCGGTAGAAACAGCAAGGCATTTTTCAACGTTCGTTTCATCAGCCATCCCTTAAGGCGTTTGTTCTAACTCTTGGTAGGAAAAAATACGCACCTGATGGCCCGAGATCAGAACCAGAGAGTCAGGTTTGGTGACTGGCACTTCGCTTTTGGCTTCCATACGGCAAACAAGTCCCGAAGCGCCCTCGCCACAGCTGACGTGGAGCCATTCAAAATGCAAATAACTGGCAACAGAAAGCAATAACAAGACAAAAGTAATATTTATATAGGTCAAGGTTTTTGCCAACATCGGCCGTTCCAAACGACGCAGCATTGCAAACTTGATACGTTGCATGAGGGATGTTGCCTCGGCTGCTGTGGGGGCAACTACCTTATCACCTGATGAAGAGGCTGTTTCAGGAGACGTAAGATGGGAGGATGCAGCAATTATCTCATCCGATATGGGATATGGGTCAGTGACAACATTTTCGGGTTCCTGATAGCCATATCCCACAATGACCTTGCAATTAAGATGCAAGGAATAACCCTTTTTAGGCGTACTTTTTATATCGAGGATCTGGGGAGTCAGGGCGAAGTGGCGACGGATATTGGCAATGGCTACGTTCAATGAATTGGGGCTGATAGGACGCCCTTGCCAACCAATATCCAGCAGTAAATCCTTGTCACACACTTCATCGGGATGATCCAGTAAATAGCAGAAGATGAGAGACTCTGCCGATGAAAACCGGGCTGTCTTACTGGTTTGTGCGGCATCTGAATCCGCACCAAAAGCCAGCTCCCGCCTTTTAACATCAAAAACATAATCACCGAAATGGTAGGTTGATATGTTATTGCCTGTCGCAACGCCCGTCATATCAGCCCCTTGCTATTTTCTTCATCGTCAAGCAAACCGGAATCCACATCCAGATAGAATCAAACAGCTCCGAAAACGGCCTGCCATCGCGGGAAATTCTAATGGGTAAGGATCTGCTTCACAATAGGAGCGAGAGAAGTGTACGACGGGAAAATCAGGGCAGTATCTATCTGTATCACCTTTCAAAGGTTCCCCCGGCCAGACCGGGGGAACAGGCAGGATGAATCCGTTGTTTGGTATGTCATAAAGAGAACCGTTTCAGACCCTAAACTGCTTCAACAACTTGTCCAGCTGGGCTGATAACTGACGCAGGTCGCTGCTTGCTTCGGCAACCTGGGCAACTCTTCCAGCATTTTCACTATTGAGTGTCGCAATCCGGTTGACGCTGTGGCTCACCGCCTCGGCAACCGAGTGCTGCTCCTCCGAAGCCTGCGCAATATACATGTTCATCTCGCGGATCAGGCTGACCTGATTCTTTATCTTCTCAACCGACATCTGCACATCAGCAGCTTCAGCGCCAGCCTGTGACGCTCTATCCTGACTCTGTTGCATCCCGGCACCCACATTCTGGGTAGCCTGTTGCAAACGCTTAATGCTAGCGCTGATCTCTTCCGTTGACTGGCGAGTACGCCCGGACAGCGTCCTCACCTCGTCGGCCACAACGGCAAAACCTCGCCCTTGGTCTCCGGCTCTCGCAGCCTCGATAGCTGCATTCAGCGCAAGAAGATTGGTCTGTTCGGCAATACCGTTGATTACTTCGATAATATTGCCGATGCTGTTGCTCTCGGTAGACAAAGAACGCATCAGTGTCGCAACCCGTTCCACTTCACCCACCAGCTGTCTGATCGCCTCATTGGCATGGCCTGCCAGACTATATCCCTGCTCTACATAAAGATTGGCTTCGTCAGTTGCCGTAGAGGTTTTCACGGCATTCCCTGCCACTTCCTGCACTGCCTGGCTCATCTCGGTGATAGCCGTTGCAACCTGATCCAGTTCGGATTGCTGGGCATCGCTACCACTGCGGGTATCAGCAGACAAATAGTCACACCGCTCTGCCGTTTGCAGTACCCCGGCCGACAACTCGTTAATCTCCGCCACCATCTCCTGCAGCTTGGCAATAAAGTGGTTGATGTTGATAGCAAGCGTACCCATCTCATCCTGACGGTTGATTTTCAAACGCTGGGTCAGGTCACCATCTCCTTGGGCTAAATCGAACACGGCTTGATTCATCTGGTTGAGCGGTCGCAGCACATTGCGATGCATCAGAACCATCAACAAGGCGATGATGCAGATATCAAGCACCACAATCTGCCAAACAGTGGTAATCAGTTGCTGCCGCAGGTGTGCCTGAATGGCGGCATCGCTGGTATGCACCAACAAGCGGGCTACTGTCGTCTTCTGGCCGCTGTCGTCATAAACCAGATCATGACCACTGTATGTGCTGATATCAGCGGGGATTGTACTGATCGGTGCAATCGACCCCGCCTCATCACGAGAGAAACCGGCTACCAACTTGTCCTTGCTGACCACCAGCAAGGCACTCAGCATGTCGGCAGCCAGCTCGGACTTGAGCGATGCCTCTATAAATGAGGATTCGTAGTTCCATAAAGGGCCTGGCAAAGAGAGCTGCAGACGGCTGATGGCCTGGTCCACCAGCTGCGCTTGTTTGCTGTAGCTCTCCGCCCTGGAGGCACTGTAATTGTACCCCCCAAACAATACCAACAGCAGACTCACCGACAGGGAGGTCAGCACGGCAATCCTGAACTTCAGACTTTTCCAATCCATGGCTTCCTCCCGGTATTAACGGCAGCCCGAGCAGTAAGACTTACTGGTACTTGGCGTTGATCTTCTCGATGGTGCCATCTGCTTTCATGGCTGCCAGGATTTCATTCAACTTTTTAATAAGCTCATCAGGGGTATCTTTGTTGAACGCCAAACTCATCTGGGTTTCCTTGAACACGAATACCGGTTTGGGATTGGCTGCCTTCTCCTTGTTCGCCAGATAGGGGGCCAGATACTGACCTGTTGCCCACAGATCGATACGTCCAGCCTCCAGTTTTTTCACGTTTGCCGTATCGTTGGCGGCCAGCTGCAACTTGGAAAAACCCTGCGCTTTCAAATACTCGGCAGCAGCATCGCCGTTATAGCCACCGACCGAATACTGTTTGGCATCGTCCAGCGACTTGATCGAAATATTGGCAGTGGAGCTGGAGAAGAAGACCCAGTTATTGTTAACCAAGGGGCCAACCCATTTGAACAGAGTTTCACGTTCCGGCGTGCGAGTCGTGGAATAGAGCGCGGTGTTGGGGGTACTGAGGGTATCTTCATAAGCCCGTTTCCAGGGCATCAGGGTAATCTTGTATTCAACTCCAGCGCGCTTGAACAGCTCTTCAACGACCTCGGTAGAGAGGCCTACAATCTTGCCCCCTTCCCCTTGCATGTTGAACGGTGGGTAATCCTCAGTCATCACGTTTAGCGGTGCAGCCTGCGCCGCTCCCAACGCCAGCACGGAAGAGACTGAAAACAGGGCACCTTTCCACAACAATTGATAGTTCATTGCGACCTCGCTTTGCTTGCCATTCATCCCTAAACCCCCGCCGTCATCAATGGCTGGGCTGTATGGCCCGAACTCGGGCCGTGCCGGTTTCCACGGCTCGCTACCCGCGAATCAGATACGCAGCAGCAAACAGATTCGAATGGTGTTAGCAAGCCACCATTTGGAGCAATGTGGCTCGAACAAAATCTGTGGCCAAATGGCAATGAAAGAGATAGAGGCAAGTAACCGTGGATGAGTTACAACGTGAAATGCATCCAACCTTGATGTGATATACGAAGGCACCTTAGTGATGTGCCAACACGTGATCAGGAAAGAATGAGTGAGAACACCAACATCCATTTTCTCGTCCCTGCTCAAGACTGCCTTAGAGCCAAACCTGTCCTTTAGCTAAGGCCACGAAGAGAGATCCGTCAAATAGGTGTGGCGACATAAAGTCGCTGGCGAGGCAATCCTTGATCCATGACAAAAATGAGAAAGCATAAAGCCACCGTGAGGTGGCTTTATGCTTATCCGCTTGAGACGTCTGGCAAAAATCAATCCTTGGCGGAGTCCATAACCCCCTCTTCTGAGTGGGCAGGCAGGATCAGGTTGAGCAGGATAGCGGCAACCGAAGCCAGACCAACACCAGCCAAAGCGAAGTCACCGATCTTCATCTCCAGCGCACCGACACCCACGGTCAGGGTTACGGCCACGATGGCGATATTGCGCGACAATCCCAGATCCACTTTGGATTCGACCAGCGTCTTAAGACCGATGGCAGCGATGGATCCGAACAGCAGCAGCATGATACCACCCATCACCGGCATCGGGATGGAGGTGAGCAGCGCATTGAACTTGCCAAAGAAGGCCAGAATGATGGCAAATACCGCGGCCCAGGTCATGGTAACCGGATTGAAGTTGCGGGTGATCATCACCGCGCCGGTTACTTCTGCATAGGTGGTTACGGGAGGGCCACCGATCAGGCCAGCGAAGCAGACGCCGATACCGTCACCGGCCAGAGTACGGTGCAGACCCGGATTTTTGGTGTAGTCCTGACCAGTCACACCACCAATGGCGAGCACGCCACCGATATGCTCGATACAGGGAGCAATCGCCACCGGCAGCATGAACAGCGCTGCGGCCCAGTTGACCTCAGGAGTTTCAAAGTGAGGCAACGCCAGCCAAGGGGTGTTGATCAGACCATCGAAGTTAACCTGTCCCATCAGTACGGCAGAGACATAACCGGCAATCACGCCACACAGGATGGGGATCAACTTGATCCACCCCTTGCAGAACACAGCAGCAATCAGGGTCACCGCCAGCGAAATACCGGCCAGAGTCAGCGCGGTTGATGCAGGAACAACCTGCTCGCCACCGGCACGCCCCATCGCCATATTGCAGGCCACCTGTGCCACGGAGAGACCAATCACCATGATCACCGGGCCAATCACCACCGGCGGCAGCAATTTATGGACAAATCCCATCCCTTTCGCCCGGATCAGCGCAGCCAGAATGAAATACATGAAACCGGCAGCAAACAGACCGAACATGGTGGACGGCAAGCCCCAGGTCTGGGTGGCATAGATGATGGGAGCAATGAAAGCGAAGCTGGAGCCCAGAAAAATGGGCACTTGGCGGCGGGTACAGAGCTGGAACAACAGGGTGCCCACACCGGCGCCAAGCAGGGCCATGGAGGGGTTCAGTCCGGTGAGCAGAGGCACCAGAACCATGGCACCGAAGGCAACAAACAGGATCTGCAGCCCGGCGACACTTTGCTTGACTAGGGAAAACATGGATGTCCTTAATTTTTTGATAACTGACAGGGATATTTGACACTTTTCAGTTATCGAAAGACGCTTTCAAGGTAAAAAGTGAGCATATAGGCATCACAAATTACGTTTTACTGCTTGGGGAGGGCATGAAACAGGCTTTTTAGGCGGGATTCGTTGCTACAAGCATCGAGTATGCGATTTTACGTACTTTTGTGGCAAACGCCAATCGTTTTTCCATCATGTTTGCTTTACCGGTCTCCACTCAAGGTCTCCCCGCACCGCTCTATACTTGACCACACGGTTCAAAATGGACAAGGAGTCCTCCATGCCAAAACCCCCTTTCAAACCGACACAACGCAGGCTCCTGATTGGTTCTGCCATTGCATTAGCCCTATTTGCCAACCCGTTTAGCTATGACTTTGCCCATCAAGAGTGGCAGGTGACCAAGGCATATGCCGAGTCCTGCTTCGTTGCTGGCACCCGCATCACCATGGCCGATGGTAGCGAACGTCTCATAGAGACATTGCAAGCAGGTGAACGAGTTCTGGATCAATATGGCCATACCAACCAGATCTTGGCGGTAGAGCGTGTGCTCTTGGGTGATCGCAGACTCTATGGCATCAACCAACTACCTCCTTTCTTTACCGGCGAACACCCATTCCTGACCACTCGCGGTTGGGCTGCTATCTCACCAGCCATGACTCGTGCCGAAAACCCGACATTGATTGTATTGCCCCTCTTTACCGGCATGCGACTACTGGGATGGTCGGCCGCCGCTAACACTGGCAACCTGGCATTGGCACCGCAACCGGTTGAGCTGCTGGTGGAATCCATCTACTGGATTGACGCTCCGCCTACCACCGAGCTGTTCAACCTGGTTCTTAATGGTACCCATAGCTATATAGCCAATTCATTAATCGTGCATAACAAGGATGGTAATGGGGGTGGCAGCGACCACGGAGGCGGTGGTAACGACAATAGCGGCGGTGGCAGTGACCACGGAGGCGGTGGTAACGACAATAGCGGCGGTGGCGGTGACCACGGAGGCGGTGGTAGCGACAATAGCGGTGGTGGCGGTGACCACGGAGGAGGTGGTAGCGAAAATAGTGGAGGTGGCAGTGAACATGGAGGTGGTGAACACGCAGGAGGAGACCAACATACGGGTGAAGAGCGCCATGCTGGTGGCGAGTTGCATGGCGGAGGAGACCTTCATGCCGGTGGTCGCGGCCTTGGCAACGGGCTTGATGACAACGGTGTAGATGCCGTCGATGCCAACGGCAACAAGCTCAGAGGTGATGGCACGGTCGATGATAACGGCGTAGACACCGTCGATGCCAACGGCAACAAGCTCAGAGGTGATGGCACGGTCGATGATAACGGCGTAGATACCGTCGATGCCAATGGCAACAAACTCAGAGGCGATGGCACGGTCGATGATAACGGCGTAGACGCCGTCGATGCCAACGGCAACAAACTCAGAGGCGATGGTACGGTCGATGATAACGGTGTGGATACCGTCGATGCCAACGGCAACAAGCTCAGGGGCGATGGCACGGTCGATGATCGCCAACAGGTGCTTACCGATGAGCAGGAGCGTGCGCTGCTCAACGACGGCTTTCGCCAACAGGGGCAACCATAATGCGTTATCTGCTAACACTCCTCCTGCTCGGCCTCGCTGGCTGCGCCACGGTCGACACCCAGCCGCTTTACCATCAAATGGATAAGGCAGATGTTCAACTGGCCAATCAGGCACTCGCCAAGGCGCTGGAAACCCGCACCAAAGGGCAGAGCCTCACCTGGTTCAATCCGGCTAACCGTCACTCGGGTAGCGTCACCCCGCTGCGCACCTTCCGCCATACCAGTGGAGAGTGGTGTCGCGACTATCGCGAGCAACTCTATATCGGCAAGGCCAGCCAGCAGTGGCAGGATACCGCCTGCCGCAATCAGCAAGGGCGCTGGCGGCCACTACGCACTTAGTACGTGATGGAATAAACGAAGGGGGTAGCAGTGCGACCCCCTTGTCATTTTGGCCGACCCGTTATCCGGGTGGTGGATACGCGGTTATACCCGACGATAGGGCAGGTAAACCGGCTCCCACATGTGGTTGAGGATATGCAGTTGCAGATCCTGGCCAATCAGCGGGTGGGATGGATCCCGGCGCACGATATCCTTGAGCACTGCAGTCGCCACATGCACCGAGATGCTGCGCAGCTCGCGAATACGCGGATAGACAGCCCCTTTCGCCAGATCGACCTCACTTACGCACTCGGCCAGTGCAAAGGCGGCGGTGGTGAAGATATCGGGCGTGATCTCGCGGATCTGGCTGACAATCGCAGCCAGCCCAACACCGGGGAAGATAAAGACGTTGTTGCCCTGCCCGACCCGGAAATCCTGCCCGTCATAATTCACATCCTTGAACGGACTGCCGGTCGCGACGATGGCCTTGCCTTGGCTCCAGTTGTAGATATCTTCCGGCAAGGCTTCGCAGTTGGCGGTCGGGTTGGAGAGCGGGAACACCATGGGACGTTCGCAGTGCTTTTGCATCAGCTGGATGTGCTCTTCCTTGAAGGCGCCACCTGAACCACTGGTTCCCAACAAAACGGTGATGGGCACATGACGCAACACATCGGTCAGACTGGCCTTGCCGGGCACTTCGGTGTCCCAGCTAGCCAGCAGCAGGCCCGGCTTGGCGTAGCGGCGCTTGTACTCGTCAAGCCCCTCGCGGTTGTCACACACCAGTCCCTGGGTATCCAGAATATAGATGCGATCCCGCGCGGCCTGCGGATCCATCCCCTCGCGGATCATCCCAGCGCAGATTTGATCCGCCACGCCGACCCCGCCGGCGCCTGCGCCATAGACCAGATAGTTCTGTTGGCCCAGCGTCTCACCCTTGACCTTGACCGCCCCAATGATACCTGCCAGCACCACGGCCCCCGTACCCTGAATATCGTCGTTGAACGACGGCAGCGACTGCTGATAGCGGGCCAGATTGTTGAAGGCGTTGGATTTGCTGAAATCTTCCCACTGCAGCACCGCATTTGGGAAGTGACGCTTGACCCCCTGCACGAACTTGTCGATGAACTCCTCATACTCCTTGCCACGGATCCGCTTGTGCGGGCGACCGAGGTACATGGGATCATCCAGCAGTTTCTGGTTGTCGGTGCCGACATCCAGCGCAATCGGCATGCAGCAGGCCGGATGGATGCCCGCCCCCAGGGTATAGAGCGCCAGCTTGCCGATGGGAATACCCATACCGCCAACCCCCTGGTCGCCGATCCCCAGAATCCCCTGGCTGTCGGTTACAACAATGATGCGGATCGATTTGGCATCGAAGTGGCGGGCCTGACTGCCCATGTCATCCACGTTGTCCGGGGTGATGTAGAGGCCGCGCGGCTTCTGGAAGCGGTGGCTGAACTCCTGACACGCCTTGCCGACGGTCGGGGTATAGATATAGGGGGTCATCTCCTCCACATGGCGAGACAACAGGGCATAGAAGAGGGTCTCGTTGCGATCCTGCAGCGCGCGCAGGTTCTGGTATTTCTCGATATCGCTGCTCGCGCTCTTGAAGCCTTCATAAACCCGATCCAGCTGGGCTTCGAAGGTTTGCACCTGAGGAGGCAGCAAGCCATCGAGATCGAAATCGGCCCGCTCCTGTTCGGTAAAGGCGGTGCCCTTGTTGAGATAACGATTGTTGAGCAGATCAGTGCCTGTCAGTGCAACGGGGCGAAAATCCTGTCCCTGTGCATCTTTCCACAGCAGATATTGTCCGGTAGCCATAGTCATTCTCTTTGATTTACGTGAAGTTGCCGTTCGGCAGGAGAGCAAGACTCATAATGAAATCAATCATATGACGTTTAGTTGTTTCATTTTGTGAGCTTGGCCATACCCTGCGGCCAAAAAGATGCCCAAACGTGACTCAAACACATCCATTTTCCGCACCAATGGCGACGGCATCAGACCACACTGCGGTTGATGAAGAACTATGCTGAACATCAGACCCATTGCACGGAAACACCAACCGGTATGCCAGGCACCAACACCATACACAACATTCTTGTCGTCGATGATATGGCCTCCAATCGCTATATCCTGCGCAGCCTGCTCGAAGAGGAGGGCTATCAGGTGCGGGAAGCTGAAGATGGCCAGCAGGCCGTTGCTGCGGTCGCGCAAGCCACTCCCGACCTCATTCTGATGGACATCAATATGCCAGTGATGGATGGCTACGAGGCGTGCCGCCGTATCAAACAACAACAGGGGCACTGGGGCTTGCCCGTCATCTTCATCAGCGCCAACAGCGAGATCAGTGCCCTTGAGCAGGCCTTTCAGGCGGGCGGCTGCGACTATGTCTCCAAGCCGTTCCACCAGCTCGAGGTACTGGCCCGGGTGCAGAACCAGCTGCGCCTGCGCGAGCTTGGTCGCCAGCAGGCCAAGGTACAGCTCTATCAGAGCCTGTTTCAGCTCACCGCCGGCATCGCCCACGAGATCAACACGCCGGTCGGAGTTGGCATCACCGCCTCCAGCCTTATTCAGGGCGCCGGCGATCTGCTGGCCAATGCGGTAAAAAACGGGGTTCTGGGTCAGCGCCTGCTCAACCAGCAGCTGACCGATATCAAGGAGGGCACCGAGCTGGTGGAGTCCAGCCTGCGCCGGGTCGCCCTGCTCATCACCCGCTTCAAGGAGCTGACCCGCGATCAGAACGAACAGGAGGCGCGCCCCTTCGCAGTGAAGAAGTGTGCCGAGCATATGTTGCAGGCATTCGCCGCCGAGCTGCAGATTGCCAGAGTCACCCCCCGCCTTGAGGGGAGCGAAGTCACCCTGACCGCCCCCGAGACGCTCTTCGTCGACCTGCTGCAGGAGCTGGTGAAAAACAGCATGGACCACGCCTTTCACGGCAACGGGGAGCACAGCTTCACCATCCACGTCGCTCAGGATGAGGAGTCGCTGCTGCTCACTTATCAGGACTCGGGCCCCGGCATGCCGCCAGAGAAACTTCCCCGCCTGTTTGAACCCTTCTTCACCACCCTGCGCGGCAACACCAGCCACTGCGGGCTCAGCGCCTGCCGTATCCACAATCTGGTAGAGAACAACTTGCGCGGTTCGGTCAACGTCACCAGCCCGCCGGGCGAGGGATTGCGCTACGAAATCCACCTGCCGCTCAAGCCGGTGGCCTGAGCCGGCATTCGGAGAAAATTGAACATAAAAAGGGGCGCCGCTGCGCCCCTTCTCTTTACTCTTTGTCGACCATCAGCTTGATTTGCCCGCCTTGGGCTCATCGAGAGTGTGCTTCACCTCTTCATACCAGAGGTCGTGGTGCTCCTTGGCCCAGGTCTCGTCCACCTCGCCGGTCACCATTCCCTCCAGCGCCCCTTCCAGCTGGAACAGGCCCATGTAGATATGGAAGATAAAACCGCAGATAAGGATCAGCGCCCCGACGATATGGATAAAGCTGGCCCACTCCATCTGGCGGCGCAGCTGGCCGAAGATGGGGAAGTCGAGGAACAGCCCGGTCGCCACCACAATGCCGCCAAACCAGATCAGCAGCCAGAAGATCGCCTTCTCGCCGCCGTTGGAGAAACCCGCCGAAGGGTGACTCCCCTTGTGGGGCCCCAGCATACCGCCTGCCTTCATGAACCACTGCACATCCACCATGTTGACGATGTTGTGGCGGAACCACTTGATGAGCACTCCCATCAGGCAGAGAAAGAAGAGCGGCCCCACGTAGTTGTGGAACACCTTGGCGAACCAGATCCAGTTCTCCCACACCCCGAGGCTCACCACCGGCTTGATGAAGTGCTTGCCGTAGATGATGGCCAGTCCCGACCCGGAAAGGGTCAGGAACATGCCCGCCGTGGTCCAGTGCAGCGCCCGATCGAGCCGGCTCCAGCGCTTGAGCTTGCGCCCGGTGCGCGGTTTGGAGAGCTTGGTCGGCCCCACCACCCAGTACATCAGGCCGCACATGGCGAGCGACCCGAAAATGGCGATGGCACCGAGCGGCGACACCCACTTGGTCTTCACCTCGAACCAGAGCTGGCCCGGCACCGAGATCAGCACCCCGTGCTCCGGCGAGCGGGAGGTGGTCACCCCCTCCTGCCCATCCTTCACCGCCCGCCAGTAATCGGCGCCGGCAAAACCGACCGCCTCTTTCTCGGCGTCGGCGAAACTTGCGGTACTCACCAGCAGCAGGGCAGCAAACAGGGCCATTAGCCAGGTTTTCATGCCGCCCCTCCCTGCTTGTTCAGCTTGCTGGCATCGTGAAACAGCTCATCGCCATTACCCCAGGCCGCATCCTTGGCACCGCGATAGGCAACCCGCTCGCGGAAGATTTCGGAGATGACCTGCGCATCCCCCGCCAGCAGTGCCTTGGTGGAGCAGAGCTCGGCACACATGGGCAGCTTGCCCTCGGCGATGCGGTTGGCGCCGTACTTCTGGCGCTCCGCCTCGCTGTGATCCTCTTCCGGGCCACCGGCGCAGAAGGTGCACTTGTCCATCTTGCCCCGATCACCAAAGGCGGCGGTTTTCGGGAACTGGGGGGCACCGAACGGGCAGGCAAACAGGCAGTAGCCGCAACCGATGCAGAGATCCTTGTTGTGCAGCACGATGCCGTCGTCGGTGTGATAGAAGCAGTCGGCCGGGCAGACCGCCATGCAGGGGGCGTCGGTGCAGTGCATGCAGGCGACCGAGATGGAGGTCTCCCCCGGCAGGCCGTCGTTGAGGGTCACCACCCGGCGGCGCTGGATGCCCCACTCGAGGGCATCGTCGTTCTCGTTCTTGCACGCCGTCACACAGCCGTTGCACTCGATGCAGCGCTTGGTGTCACACATGAATTTCATTCTGGCCATGGGATCAGGCTCCTACTTTGCGAAAACGGCACAGGGTGACCTTGGTCTCCTGCATCTGAGTGACCGGGTCATAGCCATAGGTGGTGACTATGTTGACCGACTCCCCCAGCACATAGGGATCAGACCCTTCCGGATATTTGGATCGCAGATCCTTGCCCTCGAAGTGGCCACCGAAGTGGAACGGCATAAAGGCAAGCCCCGGCTTGACCCGCGGGGTCACCAGCGCCTTCACCTTGACCCGGCCCCCTTCCGGCCCCTCGACCCACACATCCTGACCGTCGCGCACGCCGACGTCGTTGGCATCCGCCGGGTTCATCTCGACGAACATCTCCTGCTGCAATTCGGCCAGCCAGGGGTTGGAGCGGGTCTCGTCACCGCCCCCCTCGTACTCCACCAGACGGCCGGAAGTGAGGATGATCGGGAACTCCTTGCTGACATCCTTCTCCTGCACCGAGGCGTACTGGGTCGGCAGGCGCCACAGGCTCTTGGCATCGGGCCAGGTGGCGTAGTCTGCCAAGAGATCCCGGCGCGGGGTGTAAAGCGGCTCGCGGTGCTTGGGCACCTGATCCGGGAAGGTCCACACCACGCAGCGCGCCTTGGCGTTGCCGTAGGGGACGAAGCCGTGCTTGATGGCGACCCGCTGGATACCGCCGGAGAGATCGGTCTTCCAGTTCTTGCCCTCGGCCTCCTTCTTCTCGGCCTCGGTCAGCTCATCCCACCAGCCGAGCTGTTTCATCAGGTCGGCAGTGATCTCGGGATAGCCGTCTTCTACTTCACTTCCCTTCGGCCAGGAGTCTTCGGCGAGCAGCGAGACGCCCTGATACTCGATGCCGAAACGGGCGCGGAAACCACCGCCCCCTTCCGACACCGGAATGCTGGTGTCGTAGAGGATATGGCTGCCGGGGTGTTTCATCTCAGGGGTGCCCCAGCAGGGCCAGGGCAGACCGTACACTTCGCCACTGACCGGGCCGCCCTCGGCCTTGAGGTTGGTCTTGTGGAAGGTGTGCCAGTTCTGCTGGTGCGCCTTGAGCCGCTCCGGGCTCTGGCCGGTGTAGCCCACGCTCCACATGCCGCGGTTGTATTCGCGGGTGATGTCTTCCAGCAGCGGCTGGTTGTTCTCCACCTTGATGTGCTTGAACAGCTGCTCGGCAAAGCCGAGCTTCTTGCTCAACAGATACATGATCTCGTGGTCGACCTTGGATTCGAACAGGGGTTCTATCACCTTGTCACGCCACTGCATGGAGCGGTTGGTGGCGGTGACGGAACCATAGGTTTCGAACTGGGTGGTAGCCGGCAGCAGGTAGACGCCGTCGGTGCGATCGTTCATCACCGAGGCGACGGTGGGATACGGGTCGACAATCACCATCATGTCGAGCTTTTGCATCGCCTTCTTCATCTCGGGGCCGCGAGTCTGGGAGTTGACCGCATGGCCCCAATAGAACATGGCGCGGATGTTGGAGCCCTGCTCGATGAGATCGGCGTTCTCCAGCACCCCGTCTACCCAGCGGGAGACCGGAATGCCGTTGTTGTTCATCGGCAGCTTGCCGTTGTAGGCCTTGTTGTCAAAGCGGGCCTTGATCCACTCGTAATCGACGTCCCACACCCGGGCCCAGTGCTTCCAGGAGCCCTCTTCCAGCCCGTAGTAACCGGGCAGGGAATCGGAGGTGACGCCAAAGTCGGTGGCGCCCTGCACGTTGTCGTGACCGCGGAAGATGTTGGTGCCCGCCCCGCTCTTGCCCACGTTGCCGAGGGCCAGTTCGAGGATGCAGTAGGCACGGGTATTGTTGTTGCCTGTGGTGTGCTGGGTACCGCCCATGCACCAGACCACGCAGCCGGGGCGGTTGTCGGCCAGCAGTTTGGCCGCGCCATAGACCTGCTGTTCGTTGAGGCCGGTCACCCGCTCCACTTCCGCCGGGGTCCAGCGCGCCACCTCTTTTTGCACCTCGTCCATGCCGTAGACGCGGGTGCGGATGAACTCTTTGTCTTCCCAGCCGTTCTTGAAGATGTGCCAGAGCATGCCCCAGATAAAGGCGACGTCGGTGCCCGGACGCAGGGAGAGGTACATGTCCGCCTTGGCGGCGGTGCGGGTGCGACGCGGGTCGACCACCAGGATCTTGCAGCCGTTGCGCTCTTTCGCCAGCAGGATGTGCTGCATGGCGACCGGGTGGGCCTCTGCGGGGTTGGAGCCGATAAACATGATCGACTTGCTGTTGTGCATGTCGTTCAGGCTGTTGGTCATGGCGCCGTAGCCCCAGGTGTTGGCTACACCTGCGACCGTGGTGGAGTGACAGATGCGCGCCTGATGATCCACGTTGTTGGTGCCCCACAGGGACGCCATCTTGCGAAACAGGTAGGCCTGCTCGTTGGAGTGCTTGGCCGAGCCGAGCCAGTAGACGCTGTCGGGGCCGGACTCCTTGCGAAGGCGCAGCACTTCGTTGCCCACCTCTTCGATGGCCTGATCCCAGCTGATACGCTGCCACTTGCCGCCCACCAGCTTCATCGGGTACTTGAGGCGACGCTCACCGTGGCCGTGCTCGCGCAGGGCCGCCCCCTTGGCGCAGTGACCGCCAAGGTTGAAGGGATGATCAAAGGCAGGCTCCTGACCGGTCCAGACGCCGTTCTGCACCTCGGCATAGACGCCGCAGCCCACCGAGCAGTGGGAGCAGATGGTGCGCTTCACCTCGACCGGCACCTCGGCCGCCACGGTTTTGGCCTCGGCCCGCTGCATCATGGCAGGGGCCAGCCAACCGGCTGCCACGGCGCCACCGGCCACCAGACCCGAGTTGACCATAAAGGCGCGACGGGTCAGCCCCTGACCGCGAACAGCATCATTGCCCTGCTCGCCCGCCCGGGGCTGCTCGGCACGTTTCGTCAGTTTCATGAGTTCTCCTTCACTGATCCGGCTCAGTCGGTGCCGCGCAGGGTGCGATAAAAGTCGTGAACATGGGGGGTCTCCCGATAGCCCTGATCAGGCTTGGTATCGTGGGTCAGTACCTCCTTGCCCACCACCCGACCGGCGGCACCGGCCAGCACGCCTATGGTGGCGACCACGCCAACTCCCTTGATCAGATTGCGGCGGGACGGGTCTTTCAGCTTTTCATCGCTCATTCTTGTGACCTCTGTTGTTGTTCTTGCTGGCGCCTGTGCGCCAGCTTCGCGTCCAATGGGATATCTCGTCTGTTCGTTTTGTTGTGAGTGGATAGAGGCATTCAGCCCGTCACCACGCAGGCGCCAAACGGCAGGCGCAATTCGTTTTCCAGCTTGAAGAAATCTTCGGCAAGGGCGCCGACCGCCCGGTAGAAGCTGCCCCCTTTCGCCTGTTGCTGATCGCGGCAGCAGGCGAGTACCCAGGGGGCAAGGTGGCGCTCATAGAAGCGGTTGCGATCCGGGTGCTGCTCGGCGATCAACACCGCCATCACCTCGCAGAGGGCGGCGAGATGATCTTCCGGCTCGCACACTCCGCTCTGGCGCTCGAAGCCAAGCGACTGCAGATCTGCGCGCAGCACTGCCAGCGGCAGCTCCATCAATGAGCCGGTGAGATACCAGGAGGCAAACGGCACGATCTCCCCGCGCCCCAACCCGATAAAGAGATCCTGATACTCCTCGGCAAGCTCGTTTTCGTGGTGGCTACTGGCCGCCAGCTGCACCAGCCCCAGCCCTCTGGCAAAGGGGCCCGGCATGGCCTGCAACCCTTGCAGCCAGGCGAGCTGTTCGCCACGGGGGGCGGCACGCCAGAGGCTTGCCAGCAGGGCGTAGAGATCGGCGCTGCTCTGTTCCAGTTCGGTCATGGTCGGTTCGCCAGCCTTTTCGTTATGTTGTTCACTCATCACTGGCCCTCACACCTTGAGCTGGGAGACGGGATCTGCCGCCAGCGCTGCAAACACATCCTTGACCCGACACTCCTCGCACATCAGCAGCCGCTGGGCGGCCTCGTTCTGGAAGTGGGAGTGACCGGCCAGTTTTTGCTGGATGCGGCGGATCATCGAGGCGGGCGCGAACGGCTTGGCGCAGCGAATGCAGCAGGCGGCCTCTTCAGCTTTCAGGCTCTGCACGGCGCGGCGCGCCTCGGGCACAGGTTGCAGGCGGGGCACCAGCACGATGGCCTGCTCGGGGCAGGCCTTTTCGCACATGCCGCATTGAATGCAGTCCTGCTCGATAAAGTTGAGGCCGGGGGCATGACCCACCGCATGCAGGGCACGGCTCGGGCAGACCGCCACGCAGCCCATGCAGAGGGTGCAGTCAGCTTCTTTCAATTCCACGCTGCCGTAAGGGGCGCCGTGGGGCACCGCCAGCGGCTCGCGGCTCCCTTCGTTGGCCTGCCAGAGGGCGTCGAAGGCGGCAAACAGGTTTTCCCGTTTGTCCCCTTTGAGCGGCTTCTCCAGCAGGGCTACGGCTGGCTGGCCGGAAACAGGCTCACCAGCATCTGCGTCAAACAGAGCAATGCGATCGGCAGCAAGGCCGGCGCCCGCCAGTAGCACGGCCGCGCTCGCCAGCTCCCGCTCAACCAGCGCACGGACACTTGCGGGGGCATCATCGCCCAGCGCAATGCGCACCCCGCAGGCGCCATAGGCGAGGGCGGCAAACCAGCTCTCGATGCCTAAACTCGCGCTCTCCTCCACCCAGATCGGCAGCCAGTTGGCAGGCAGGCGGGTGAGTTCGGCTTCCACCCATTCGCGCTCGTTTTCACCGGCGATCAGCAACTGGGGCGCTTCGCCACCCGCCTCCCGATAATGCTTGAGCAATCGGAACAGGTAGTCGCCGCTGGTGTTGGCATCGGGCTGGTGATAAGCAATCGCCCCGGTCGGACAGGCAGAGGCACAGCTGCCAAAGCCCTGACAGAGATGGGGATCGATCTGAATGCGACCATTGATGGGCTTGAGGGCATCGGTCGGGCAGACATCGAGGCAGCGGCTGCAACCTGGCACGCCGCGGGCGGTAAAGGCGCAGGCCTCGGG
Organism: Aeromonas sp. FDAARGOS 1410; assembly: GCF_019048745.1. Classification (NCBI taxonomy): domain Bacteria; kingdom Pseudomonadati; phylum Pseudomonadota; class Gammaproteobacteria; order Aeromonadales; family Aeromonadaceae; genus Aeromonas; species Aeromonas sp. FDAARGOS 1410. The sequence goes on from NZ_CP077401.1 coordinate 3,728,947, forward strand.
GTCGAGGCGAAAATAGCGCGGCTTGTCGAAGATACCGGTCAGCGCACAGAGCTCGGCAAGCCGTTCAGCCAAGTCGGTGTCATCAGCCAGATGCAGATAACCGACCGGCGGACGTTCCAGCGCAAAGAGCGGGGCGCGGCCCAGATCGGCCACCAGATCGAAGCGCGGTGCGCGTGGCTGTTCACTGACAGCAGCCGCTTGTTGTGGGAAGCAAAGCGCAGCCAGATTAACCCGCTCCCCCTGCCCATTGAGGCCGGTGAGCTGGAACTGCCCCAGATACCCTGTCAGGCTCGGCTCGCGCAGGGTCAGGGCCGCGAGGGATGCGGTAGCATCAAAGATGGCTTCGAGATCCGCCGCCTCGGCATCGTGGACCGCTTCGCTCACCAGCAGGGTGGGCTTCACTCCGGCGGGCAGCAGGCTGGCGGCGCGGCGAATGCGATCTTCCGGGCCGACCAGCAGCAGGCGCCCCTGACTCTGGTAAGAGACAGTGGCCGGGATCAGGTTGTCGGTCTTGACCGTATGCTGCAGGGCATAGGCGCGAGCGCGCGCGTTATGCGCGGCCGTCCCCGCCCCGTCGGTCAGATTAGGGCTCAGATTTGGCAATGTTTGTTCAGTGCTCACATACACTCCTGCGCGCGCCACCTCATGGGATGGGCGCTTGTTGGTAAGCCGAGAGAGCAAGAGCCGAGCCAACTCCCCCGGAAAAAAAGTGACTGACAGGGAGTCAGGATCCTGAGGGTTCCATTCCCCCAACTTTGGTTGGGACATTTTGTCCACCAGAGGAAACCAAAATGTCCCGATCGTCGGTGTGGGTTTGAGAATGGTTATCAGCCAGCTCGTGCGGCTCGGCGGCAGGTTCGCTGGCAAGCGCCACCGGTTCAGCGGATCCGCTGGCCGGATTGACCGATTCGCTCTCCGGGGCGGTTACCTGCTCTACCAGCCAGTTGCGCAGGCCAGCGGTCAGGGCCGCAGGCAGCAATTCGGGTCGGCTGAAATCCTGGGTGTAGTCGTCGAGCCCATCCGGTTTATGGCTGCGAAACATGGCCCGCAGCGCCTCCTTGTCGGGAAGTTTGGCCTTGCCCGGCTGAGCCATTTTCAGTTGCGACTCGCCACTCTCCAGCCTCTCAACGGCAAGGAGTTCACTGCTCCCCTTGTCAGTGCTGACTACGGGGCTATCCAGCGCAGTATCTGGAGTTTCACCTTCGCCACTGCCTTCGATGGGGGTGGCAACTGCCTCGGGGCTAACCTCTTCCCTCGGCTGCAATGCCTGATGCTTGCGCGCCTCACTCTTGCGAGACGACCAGCGCTTGAGGAACTCACTCATGGGCGCGATTTCCGCTGTCGCAGCCACGCTCGCGGCCATCGGGGCCGGTGGCTTTCACGGCGCCGCAGCTGGCTTGATCTACCGTATCGACACCGAGCTGATCCTGCGCCCGCCCCTTGCCCTTCTTGCCCTTGCGACGGGCCTCCAGCAGCTCGCCGTGACGGCCGATAAAGGCCTCCACCCAGGCTTGCAGCGCCTCGGGCAGCGGACAGGAGAGCACCTGCCGCTCGCCATCCATATAGGCGGCGGCCACGGTCTGGCTCAGGGTCAGGCCATCGGCCACAAAGCCACTGTCCACGCGGCTTCCGGTGACAAACAGGCGGGGCGAGCCGGAGCTCAGGTTAAAGCGATAATCCCCCCGCTCATCGCGAAACAGGGTAAGGGGCAAGGCACCGGCAGCCTTGGGCTCGGCGGGGTGGAGCGCCGCTATCTCGAAACGGCGGCTCTGCCAGCGGCCAACCTGACTGTCGATGGCCTTTAACTCCAATTGCAGCCAGCGCTGCGGGGAGAGGGGTTTGGTTGTCTCTTGCACTGTCACGGCTCCCATCAGAAGGTCTCTGCCGGGCCGCCCTCCCCCGTAATCCACCCCGTTTGGGACGGTTCAGAGCAACAGATTCAGGGCGGCCACGGCCATCAATGGGATAGGACATAGCAAGAGTGGGGCCAAGGTGGGATGGGCTGTTCCACCTAGGCGTAGGTAGGATAACAACAATTCCAATACACGACCGTCCGAATACGCTTCGCTATTCGAACCTACGTTTCTATTTACCCCATAGAGTAATAACGGCTTGAATTACGCCCACAATTATCAATCCAACAGTTAACCATTTCATTGCCTTAGCCTGTGCAATATTTTCTCTATGTTTTCTTTGTTCCTCTTCATAATTAGATATTGTAACTAATGCTTGCGGCGACAATTTAAACCCATTATTACAGGATTCCAAATCACCACTCAGAAGAAGAGATTTGAGAAGCAGATCATTGTATCTTAATTGACGACTTTTATCTGGATGAAAAACCCAGCGCGCTGTATATAACAGCGTAGATAAATTAATAGCACTTGTACAATAACTATGGCTATTGTTATCTAACTCTTTTTCAAGAAGTAGCTTGAGCACTTCGACTCTCTCAGAACGAATCAGTTCTTTTTTATTAAAAAGGAACTGATGTCCCTTCCCTATCAAAATCTTTATCTTGTCAACTGGTATAAGTCCTTCATAAAAATATTGAAAAATTGATTCATATCGTAAATCATAGGGACCATAAAAATATGTTATATCTAATTCATACTCACCAAGAAGATAAAATGGAATTGATACAACTCCAAACTCCATATTATTTTCCCAATACATTCCTGTGACACCACCATGGCATACTTCATGACAGAGCAATGTCCATGTGTTATCACGTGATCTAAAGTAGACTACATAGCAGTCAACTTTTTTGGCATCATCCCCACTTCTTGGTATTCGCTCCGGCGCAGGTTTTTTTAGCAAACGACCAAGAATAAACCGCTCAATTGAATTCAATGTCCCCTCCATCTAGAATCATTCTAAACACATATATCATCATCCATAGAGCATACTTAAAAACGTCTAGCTAATAAAGTTTTGCAGCACTGAGAAAATAAAATTAAAAATATACATCAATAACATCTCTTAAATTTAAAACATATTATTCTTCAGTCAGAAATCTGGAACAAAACTTGCTGTATCCCTCCCCTTAGATCCCGGCAACCGGTCGCGAGGGGCCCATGAGACCGACCTTTATCAAAAGCAATGCCGCAGCCCAGCTCACCATGGCCGTCGAGGTGATGGATGAGCAGGGCACACTGCAAACCCGCCAAATCGCCTGTGAGCGGCCACTGACGGTCTACCTCAACTGGAAGGAGATCGTAACCCTGATGACGCTGGGGGCCCGCCCCGAGGCGCTGGTGCTGGGTTATCTGAAAAATCAGGGCTTTATCGAGGATATTGCAGCCATCGAGTCGGTGATCGTCGACTGGGAGAGCGAGGCCGCCGCCGTGGTGAGCAGTCAGCAGGCCGCCGATCTCGACAAGTCACTGGAGAAGAAGACGGTCACCTCCGGCTGCGGTCAGGGCACCATGTATGGCAGCGTGATGAAGAAGCTCGAAGGGGTGGTCTTGGCGGCGCCCGAGCTTAAACAGAGCACCCTCTACGCCCTGCTCAAGGCGCTGTCGGCCCATAACGACACCTACAAGATGGCGGGAGCCGTGCATGGCTGCGCCATCTGTCGCGGCAGTGAAATCCTCTCTTTTGTCGAAGATGTGGGGCGCCACAATGCGGTGGATACTCTGGCGGGCGAGCTCTGGATGCGCGGCGAGGCTGGCCACGACAAGATCTTCTACACCACCGGGCGGCTCACCTCGGAGATGGTGATCAAGGTGGCGCAGATGGGCATTCCGGTGCTGCTGTCGCGCTCCGGCGTCACCCAGATGGGGCTGGATCTGGCGCGCCAGCTCGGCATCACCATGATTGCCCGCGCCAAGGGGCGCCACTTCGAGGTCTTTAGCGGCCACGACCATATTGTGCTGGACGAGAAGCCGCCGATGCTGGCGCCCGGTTCAACCGGTCGCGGGATGCGAGATTAAGCCATGAATGAATTTATGAATGTGAAGCAGGTGGCCGAGTACCTCGATCTCAACGAGAAGAAGGTCTACCAGCTCGCCAACGAGGCGCGCATCCCCGCCACCAAGGCGACCGGCAAGTGGCTGTTTCCGCGATCCCTGCTCGATCGCTGGCTGCTCGGCAGCTGCCACGAGGGGGTGATGAACGACCGGCTGCTGCTGGCGGGCTCGGACGACGTGCTGCTGCACTATGGTTGCAGCAAGCTTGCGCGGCAGCTCGGCACCCAGGCTCTGGTGGGCTACACCCCGTGCGGCACCCGTCAAGGGCTGGCGATGCTGGCGCGCGGCCATGTGGATCTCTGCGCCATCCACTGGGGGCAGGCCGAGGAGGCCCACCTGCGCCATCCGGCGCTGGTGCAGCAGTATCAGGGCCACCGGCAATGGGTGATCGTTCATGGATTTCGGCGGGTGCAGGGGCTGGTACTGCGGCAGGGGTTGCAACCCAAGGAGGCGAAAGAGGCGCTCGACTGGCGCTGGGCCATGCGTCAGGAGGGGGCAGGCAGCCAGCGCGCCCTGCAGGAGTGGCTGCAAACCCAGGGGGAGTCGCTGACCCGGCTGGAGCGCACCCTCGAGGTCAACAGCGAGCGGGAGCTGGCCGCCGCCATCAGCCGTGGCGATGCCGACGTCGGGCCGGGCGCCCAGAGCACCGCCACCGAGTTTGGCCTCGGCTTTATGCCCTTGTCGCAGGAGTGCTTCGATCTGGTGATGCCGCAGGGGGTCTTCTTTCGCACCCTGCTGCAACAGCTGATCGGCTGGCTGCAATCCCCCGAGGGGCGCGAGCTGGCGGCTCGCCTCGGCGGCTATGACCTGAGCCAGAGCGGCAAGCTGGTGTGGAGCCCGCAGTAAGCGGCCCGGCACGACCTAACCCCTCCCCCTCTCCCGCATTTCACCGTCTCCGCAATTTCCCGTCTCACTGGCTGCCCGGCCTGCGAGACGGTTTGCCTGCCTCTGCCTGACACTCTTGCTCCCCATCCAAGCTGCCAAATCGGAGGGAGTGCACTGGCGACCTCCATCCACCTGTAACAGGCGCTCAGAACGGGTTAGCCCTCGGTATAAGTTAAAACCGGGTCATTTTGGCAAAACCCATAAATTTAATTTATACCGACTGTTTTGCCCCGGAGAGGCCATCAAGGTCGGTCCGGCCAACCCCGCAGCAGCCCCCTCCGATCCGCCAGAGCCGCCATAAAAAAATCCCCAAGGTTTGCTTGGGGATTTTTCCGTTGCACGAAGGTGAAGGGTTACTGACCGCGCTCGCCGCCGGAATCAAACCCCTCGGCATTGAGGGCAATGCGCCACCCTTCGAGCTGGGCCGGTTCGCCGCCGCTTGGCAGCAGGGCGTGGCTGCGCAGCCGCACGGTAAAGCAGCTCCCCTGCCCCGGGGTGGAGTCCACCAAGAGCTCGCCGCCCCAGCGGCTGATGATGCGGTGACTCAGTGCCAGCCCCAGCCCGGTGCCGGTGGCGCGGGTGGTGAAGAAGGGGTCGAAGATCTTGTCCATGATGGCCGCCTCGATGCCGCTGCCGTTGTCGATGACCCGCACCAGCGCCCCCTGCAACACGCCCGCCTCATCGAACCAGTCGCGGCTCTCGACCCGGATCTCCCCCTGCTCCCCCAGCGCGTGGCTGGCGTTGACCAAGAGATTTATCAGCACCTGCAGCAGCTGCTGGCGATCCGCCTCGATGGGTTGCTGGGCCTTGAGGTCGGCCACCAGCGCTACCTGCTGCTGGCGCAGGGCGGAGCGCACCAGAGTCAGGCTCTCCTCGATGATGGGGTTGAGGTGCTGCCACACCGGCGCCGTCTCGTAGTCGCCGGGGCGCGAATATTGCAGCAGGCTGCGGGTGATGGCGCGAATGCGCTCGATCTGGGTCAGCACCAGCGCCAGCTCCTCGCTGACCGGCTCGGCCGCCTCCCCCAGCTCCAGCTTCATCAGCTCCACGTTGCCGAGGATCACCGCCAAGGGGTTATTGATCTCGTGGGCCACCCCCGCCGATAGCTCGCCAAGGGCCGCCAGCTTCTCGCTGATGAGCAGCTGCTGGCGCGCCTCGGTCAGCATCTGGATATGCTCCTCCAGCTCGGCGGTCTTCTGCTTGAGGCTTTGGGTGCGCTCCGCCACCTTCTGCTCCAGCTCGTCGGCGCTGCGGGCCATCTGCTGCTGGTGCGCCTCCTGCCGGTCCAGCATGGCGTCGAACTGGCGGCCAAGCTGGGCCAGCTCGTGGTCGGGGTCGAGGGCCAGCTCGCCGATGCGGGCCGACTGCCCCGCCTGCACCTGCCGCACCACCTTGTGCATCCGCTCGATGGGGGTGAAGAGATCCCGCGCGCTGCGATAGACCAGCAGGCCCGAGATGAGCAGCAGCACCACCACGCCGGAGCCAAGCTCCACCAGATTGGTGAGGTAGGTGCGAATGATGGGCCACTCGAGGAAACCGACATAGAGCATGCCGATCCGCTCGCCTCTGGCACCCAAGAGCGGCTCGTAGCCCGAGACATACCAGGCGTCATGGACGAAGGCGCGGTCAATCCAGAGCTCGCCCCGCTTCAGCACCTGCTCGCGCACCGGCGGCGAGACCCGGGTGCCCACCGCCCGGCCCACCTGATGGCTGCTGCTGATCGGGACGTTGGTGCTCACCCGCAGATCGTCGAGAAACAGCGTAACGGTGCCGACACTGCCATCCGGCAGGGTGTTCTTGGCAAACACCTGCCCCTTGATCTCGTCCACCAGCCGGGTGCTGCCGTTAATCAGTTCGCCCCCCTCGAGCACCGCCCAGAGGGAGCCGTCACGGCCCATCACCGGCGTCAGCGAGAGGCTGATCAGCCCCCGGTTCTCCACCACTTTGGTGCCATCCCGTTGCCACAGCACGGCCCGCTTGGCCAACAGCGGCGAGAGGGCGCGCATCTCCTGCTGCGACCAGACCACGAAGTGGCTGACGCTGCGTCCGGCACGCAGGGCCGTCAGCTCCTGTGCCGTCAGGGTGTCCAGCTCGGCGCCGCGGCGCAGACGCAGAAAATCGAGGCCGTAGTTGGATGCCAGCGGCATCACCCAATCCTGCAGCTGATCCGGCGATTCCCGCAGCCGCAGCTGAAAGGCCCAGGCATCGCGCAGGTGTTCGAGGTGCTCGCTCTGGCGAGTCTGCTGCACGATCACCGCGTGGTGGGCGCCAGCCAGATCGCTTCTGACCGTGGTGAGCAGGTTCTGCCAGCTGTAGGTGAGCGTCCAGTAGAGGGTGAGCGCCACCATGCCCGCCAGACTCAGCATGATGGGCATGGAGGTGAGCAGCAGCAGGCGCCAGCGCACCTTGGTGCGCACGCAACGCGGCAACAGAATTCGGATACAGCGTGACAACAGGCTCTTTTTCATCGCCACTCCCTTGGCATCGGCAGACCTCATTCGATGGCCCACTCCTTGAACTTGCGATCCAGCGTCTTGCGCGCCACCCCGAGCACCCGGGAGGCGGCCGACTTGTTGCCATCATGATTCGCCACCACTTGCAGGATGTGGGCCTTCTCCACCTCGGCCAGCGGCCACTCCAGCGGATAGCCGTCGCCGCCATCGCTTTGCGGCGCCGGCTGGCTGCTCTGCCAGTAGTCGGCGGGGGGCTTGCCGAGCAGCAGGCAGCGCTCGATAAGGTTGCGCAGCTCGCGCACGTTGCCGGGCCAGGGGTAAGCCTGCATCGCCACCACATCCTCGTGGGTCCAGCTCAAGGAGCCCATCCCCATCTCGGCAGTGAGCTGGCGGGTAAAGTGGTGCACCAGCGCGGGGATATCGTCGATGCGCTCGCGCAGCGGGGCGACCGGCAGCGCCACCACGTTGAGACGATAGAAGAGATCCTCGCGAAAGCGACCCGCCTCCACCTCGGCCTTGAGGTTGCGGTTGGTGGCGGCGACGATGCGCACATCCACCGCCAGCTCGCGCTCGGCGCCGACCGGGCGAATGGCCTTCTGCTCCAGCGCCCGCAGCAGGGAGGCCTGCATCGCCAGCGGCATTTCACCGATCTCGTCCAAAAAGAGCGTGCCCTGATGAGCGACCCGAAACAGACCGTCACGCCCCTTGCGGGCGCCGGTAAAAGCCCCCTGCACATGGCCAAACAGCTCGCTTTCCAAAAGCTCCGGCGCGATGGAGGCGCAGTTGAGGGGCACAAAGGCCCCGACCCGACCGGAGAGCTGGTGCAGGGCGCGGGCCACCAGCTCCTTGCCGGTACCGGACTCCCCCTCCACCAGCACGGCGGCGTTGGAGGGGGCGACCCGGGCGATCAGGGTCTTGAGCTCGCAGGTTTTGGCGCTGTCACCAATCAGGGTGGGCGGGAAGAGCTTGCTCACCTCCCGGCGCAGCAGCAGGTTCTCCCGCTCCATCTGGCGGCGCTCGATGACCCTGTCTACCGCCTGCACCATCTGATCGAGATTGAAGGGTTTGAGAATAAAGTCACTCGCCCCCAGACGCAGCGCCTTGAGGGCGGTCTCCATGTCGCCAAAACCGGTCATGAAGATGATATCGCTGCGGCGGGTGCCGGGCTCGATGGCCTCGTGCCACTCGATGCCGGAGCGCCCCGGCAGGCGGATATCGGCGATGATGAGATCAAAATGGAGGCGGCAGCGCAGGGCTTCCGCCTCCTCCACGCTGGCGGCTGTCTCTATCTGGGCGAAGCGCCTGGCCAGCGCCTTGGCCAGAAAACTGCGCATGCCGGGCTCATCGTCGACGATGAGCAGGGAGAGGGCAGACCAGCGGCCGGAAGAGACTGTCATGAAAAAAAGCACCTCGAATACAGGTAAGGTCGGAGAATGTCCCGATAACCGGAACTTTAGTGGGACATTTTGTCCTTCCCGTATCAAAATCACCAACCCCAATTATTAAAAGCGATAACCGGCTCACCTAATTGCCACAATTAACCAACTGTTTTTTAAGGGTAAAGAGCTAATCACAGTGGTATGAAACAGTTTGGCACCCCGCTTGCTTGGCTGTTCCCTCTCTCACCTGCCCTGAAAGTTGCATCACAATGACGATAAAAACCAACTTCAAACGTTTTGCCCTCTCTCTCGCCGCCAGCCTGCTGATCGCCGGGGCTGCCCATGCTGACACTACCAAGGCGCCAATCCGCCTCGCCACCACCACCAGTACCGAACAGTCCGGTCTGCTGGGCTGGCTGCTGCCCCAGTTCACCAAGGAGACCGGCTATCCGGTGCAGGTGATGGCGGCCGGTACCGGCCAGAGCCTGAAGATGGGCGAGAATGGCGACGCGGATCTGGTGATGACCCACGCCCCCTCTGCCGAGAAGAAGTTTGTCGACGCGGGCTTTGGCATCGAGCCGGTGCACCTGATGTACAACGACTTCGTCATCGTCGGCCCGGCCAAAGACCCGGCGGGTCTGGCCAAGCTGCACGACGCGGCCAAAGCGCTGCAAGCCATCAAGGATAAGGGCCAGACCTTTATCTCCCGCGGTGACGAGTCCGGTACCCACATCAAGGAGAAGACCCTGTGGCAGGCGGCTGACGTCAAACCCGAGTTTGCCGGCTACAAATCCATCGGCCAGGGGATGGGTCCGACCCTGACCATGGCCTCCGAGCTCGGAGCCTACACCCTGACCGACCGCGGCACCTGGCTCGCCTACCAGAGCAAGCTGGATCTCGCCGTGCTGCTGGAGGGTGACAAGCGCCTGTTCAACCCCTATCAGGTGATCCTGGTCAACCCCAAGCGCTACCCGGATCTCAACACCGAAGGGGCCCGCACCCTGAAGAACTGGCTGGTCTCCGAACATGGCCAGAAGCTGATCGGCGACTTCAAGGTGGCCGGTCAGGCGCTGTTCGTGGCCGACGCCAACACCCAGTAATGCCCGCACCGACCGACATGGCGGCGCAGCTGGCCCTCCCCCTGAACCATAACGGGGGAGGGTCCTGATGACGCTGCTCGACACGACCCTGGCGGCCCTCGCCCTGCTGTTCAACGGCGATACCGAGCTGTGGCAGGTGGTGGGGGTCTCCTTCTCCGTCTCCGGCATCGCCCTGCTGCTGGTGCTGCTGCCTGCGCTGCTGCTGGGCTTTGCGCTGGCCTACCTGCCGCTGCCCGGCCGCTGGCTCTGGCTCTCCTGCATCAACACCCTGCAGTCGGTGCCGACCGTGGTGATCGGTCTTTTGCTCTACATGCTGCTGTCGCGAGCCGGCCCTTTTGGCGACTGGAAGCTGCTCTTTACCCAGCAGGCGATGGTGGTGGGGCAGATGCTGATCGCCTTTCCGGTCATCGCCACCATGGCTCACGCCGCCTTTGTCCAGAGTGACCGTCGCGCCTGGGAGACTGCCCTGACCCTGGGCGTCTCCTGGCCCAAGGCGCTGCTCGGGTTGATGCACGAGTGCCGCTTTGGCCTGCTGGCGGCGGTGATCGGCGCCTTCAGCCGCATCGTCACCGAGGTGGGTTGCTCCATGATGGTGGGGGGCAACATCCTGCACTTTACCCGCAATATCCCCACCGCCATCGCGCTGGAGACCCAGAAAGGGGCCTTCACTCAGGGGGTGGCCCTCGGCATAGTGCTGCTCACCCTCGCCTTGCTGCTCAACCTGCTGCTCACCGCCTGTCGCGGCCAGAGCTATCTGAAGAATTGACCATGCCCGCAACCCACAGGAGTACCCCATGGCTCTGACCGCCCACCAGCTAACGATGCGCTTTGGCGACCGTCAGCTGTTCGAGATTGAGCGCCTCTCCATCGCGGCGGGAGACACCATCTGGCTGCATGGGGCCAACGGGGTGGGCAAGACTACCCTGCTCAAGATCCTGGCGGGGCTGCTCCCCCCGACCCGCGGCCACACCAACCTGCCGGGGCGCTGGCAACGGCGGCTCAACCGCCTGCTCAAACGGGATCTGGGGCCCGGCCGGGTCACCTATCTGCACCAGACCCCCTATCTGTTTGATCGCACGGTACACGACAATGTCGCCTGGGCGCTGGACAAGCAGATCGGCAGCGAGGTACGGGTGTTCGAGGCGCTGCGCCGGGTCGAGCTGGAGGGGCTGGCACGGGAGCACATCAGCATTCTCTCGGGTGGCGAACGGCAACGGCTGGCCATGGCCCGAGCCTGGGCACTGCAACCCGCTTTTCTGCTGATGGACGAGCCCACCGCCAATCTGGATGCACATTCGGTTGCCCTGATGGCCGCATTGGCGCAAGATCTGCGGGAACATGGCAGCGGCCTGGTGGTGATCAGTCACCAGCACAACGCCCTGACCGACCTGTGCGAGCGGCAATGGACCCTCGCCCGTGGCCAGCTGCAAGAGACGACCCCTTTAAAAATCATCGAGCGACATGACTTCAAGAAGCGAATCCCCCTCTAGCCCTTTTCCCGTGTCGGCAGTGATCCTCGCCGGCGGCCGCGCCACCCGGATGGGGGGCGAAGACAAGGGATGGGTGGAGCTGGCAGGACGCCCGCTGATCGTCCACGTACTGGAGCGGCTGCGCCCCCAGGTGGACGAGATCCTCATCAATGCCAATCGCAGCCACGACCACTATCAGGCGCTGGCTCCCGTCATCAGCGATGACAATCGCGACTACCTCGGCCCGCTGGCGGGCATGCAGGCTGGCCTTGCCGCCGCCCGCCACGACTGGGTGCTGTTCGTCCCCTGTGATGGCCCAGCCCTCCCCCCGGACCTGATGAGCCGCTTTCGCGCCGCCCTGACCCCGACGACCGAGCTGGTAGTAGCCCACGACGGCGACTGGCTGCAACCCGTGGTCGCCCTGCTGCACACATCCCTGCTCCCCTCCCTCAGCGCCGCACTGGCCGAGGGGGAGCGCAAAATCGATATCTGGTTTGCCCGCCATAATATGGCGGTGGTGAGCTTTGCCGATCAGCCGGATGCCTTTATCAATCTCAACAGCCCGGGCGAGCTGGCCGCCTACGAGGCGCGCCTGCAAGACGCCACCGGACAAGGAGCCACCTCATGACCCCGGCCCCCACTCTTCCCCTGCTCGGCTTCGCCGCCTGGAGCGGTACCGGCAAGACCACCCTGCTCGAGCAGCTCATCCCGCTGCTGACAGGGCGCGGCCTGCGCATCGGGGTGCTCAAGCACGCCCATCACGACTTTGATATCGACCAGCCGGGCAAGGACAGCTATCGCCTGCGCAAGGCGGGCGCCCAGCAGATGATGGTGGCCTCCCGCCGTCGCCATGCCCGCATCATTGAAACCGAGCTGGCCGAAGCCGATTTTCGCCAGCTGCTGGCAAGCTTCGATCAGACAGAGCTCGACCTGCTCTTGGTCGAGGGGTTCAAGCACGAGCACTTCCCGAAAATCGAGCTGCACCGCGCCGAGATTGGCAAGCCGCTGCTCTTCCCCGAAGACCGGGACATCATAGCGCTGGCCAGCGACCAGCCCGCAGAGACCACCCTGCCGCAACTCGATATCAACGACCTTGAGGCTATCGCCGACTTCGTCTGCAGCTGGCTTGACGGCTGCCAGACTCGCGAGCAGGAGGCTGGTAGCGGCTTTTTGTCGGTCGAAGCGGCCCGCAACGCCATTCTGGCGGCCCTCACCCCAAGCACCGCCTGCAGCGACAAACCGCTGGCCCAGTGCCACGGCGCCGTGCTGGCGACCGATCTGATCAGCCCCATCAATGTGCCCCCCCACGCCAACTCGGCGATGGACGGCATTGGTCTGCGCAGCGACGATCTCGCCGCCGGTCGCTGGCAACTGGTGGGTGAAGTGCTGGCGGGCCAGCAGCGCCACGAGCCGGTGCTGGCCGGTCAGGCGGTGCAGATCATGACCGGTGCCCCGCTCCCCCCCGGGGTCGATACCGTGGTGATGCGCGAAGAGACTCATATTGAGGGTGAGTGGGTCACGGTCACCGCCCCCGTTCGCGCAGGGCAGAACGTGCGTCAGGCCGGTGAAGATCTGGCCAAAGGTGCGGTCGCCATCCCGGCCGGTACCCGACTCGCCGCCCCCCAGCTGGGGCTGGCGGCATCGCTCGGGCTGGGCAGCCTGCCGGTGCGCACGCCGCTGAAAGTGGCACTGTTCAGCACCGGCGACGAGGTACAGGCACCGGGCGAACTGCTCGCCCCCGGCCATATCTTCGACAGCAACCGCTTCACCCTGATGGCCCTGATCCGCGCCGCGGGTTGCGAGGTAATGGACCTTGGCATCATCCCCGATGACAAGACCATCCTGCGCCAGCAGCTGGAGCAGGCTGCCGCCAGCGCCGATCTGGTGCTGAGCTCCGGCGGGGTCTCGGTGGGCAACGCCGACTTTATCAAGCTGGTGCTGGCAGAGCTTGGCCAGATCGATTTCTGGCGCATCCAGATGCGACCGGGCCGCCCGCTCGCTTTTGGCAAGCTGGGGCAGACCCCCTTCTTCGGCCTGCCCGGCAATCCGGTGGCCGCCATGGTCTGCTTCCTGCAATTTGTCGAGCCAGCCATCGCCCGCCTGCAGGGCAAGCTGTGGCAGCCGCTGCGCCTGTCGGTACTGGCAGACGAGAAGATGAAGAGCCGCCCGGGTCGCACCGAGTTCCTGCGCGGCATCTTCCATCAGGATGGCAACGGCCAGCTGCGGGTGCGCACCACGGGGCCACAGGGCTCCGGCATCCTGAGCTCGATGGCCGATGCCAACTGTCTGATTGAAATCGTCCCCGCTCAGAGCGGCATCGCCGTTGGCGAGCGGGTCTGGATCCACCCCCTGCAAGGACGACTGGCCTGAATCCCGACGGGGCGCAGGCCGGATGCAATGCGCCCCCAGGTCACTTTAAACGAGGCTCACTGTGCGTCTTGATGCCCCCTTATCCCGGCTCGATCTGCTGGTCTACGGCCACTATCGCATCGTCCATGGCCTGCGCATTGCGCTCGCCTTTATGCTCACCTTTCTGCTCACCCGCCAGCTGCAACTGCCGGAGAGCACCTGGCCGCTGATCACGCTGGTGGTGGTGATGGGCCCCATCTCGTTTTGGGGCAATGTGCTCTCCCGCGCCCTGCAGCGGGTGGTGGGCACCATCTTCGGCGCCAGCTGCGGGATAGTGGCGCTCTATCTCGAGATCTACTCCCTGCCGCTCACCCTGATCTGGTGCGGCTGCATCATGTTCCTGTGCGGCTATCTGGCGCTCGGCAAGCGCCCCTATGTGGGATTGCTGATCGGCATCACCCTCGGTGTCACCATGGGTGCCCAGCCGGGGGATATCCATACCGCCCTCTGGCGCAGCGGCGACGTGGTACTGGGCTCCCTGCTGGCACTGCTCTTTTGCAGCATCTACCCCCAGCGGGCCTACAGCCACTGGCGGCTGCAACTGCACCAGATCCTGCAGCAGTCGGGACGGCTCTATCACACCCACCTCTCCCCCAACGTGCTGGAGCGGCCGCAGCTCAAACACAATCTCTCCCAGCTGCTGGCCCAGACCGGCAAACTGCGAGCCCTGCTGGCACCGGCAGCCAAGGAGACCCGCCACAGCATCGCCCTGTTTGATGAGGTGCAGGTCACCATGCGCAATACCCTCTGCACTCTCGAGATGCTGGCCAACACCTACTGGAACGATCGGGAGAGCCACTTCCTGATGCAGAGCACCCGCGAGCTGCACGAGTGCCATCAGGCGACCGAAGAGGCGATAAACCAGCTTGCCCGGATGCTGCAAACCGGCGACGGGCGCGGAGCAGAGGCCGCCATCGCCCGTCTGCACGAGCTGGCGACCCGGGTCAACCTGCCCGCCAATACGGAGACGGCCATCATCGGCTATCTCTGGCTCAACGTGCAGCTGACCGAGCAGCTCACCCACCTGCGCCGCCTGCTGGGGCTGATCCTCACCGTGCCCCATCGCAAACAGCCAGCCTGAACGCCATAAAAAACGCCCCGCAGTTGCAGGGCGTTTTACTATCTGACTGGCCGCTTGGGCGGTGAGGGCTATAAACCTTAACTGGCATTGGCCAGCGGCTGTTCGGGGGTGAGGTAGAGGGAGAAATCCTGAATACCCGCCTGCAGGGCGGCAAAGCAGTCGGGGTCGATAGCGGTGCCCAGATTCTCCGCCATCATCTCCAGCGCCTGCGGCACGGGGATGGCACCGCGGTAAGGGCGCTTGGCGGTGATGGCATCGAAGATGTCGGCCGTGGTGATGATGCGCGTCTCAAGGGTAATCTCGTCCCCTTTCAGCCCCTTGGGGTAACCTTTGCCATCGAGTCGCTCATGGTGGGCGCCCGCTACTTGTGCCAGCTCCTCGAAGGCGCCGATGCGGCTCAGGATCTCCTCGGTATAGGCGGCATGCATCTGCACCGCCGCCCACTCCTGCGCATCGAGCTTGCCCGGCTTGTCGAGAATGGCGTTGCTCACCCCGAGCTTGCCCACATCATGGAGCAGAGCGCCCCGCTTGAGCCAGCGTCGGCGCTGTTCGGACAACCCCATCTGGGTGGCAAGAATGTCGGTATAGAGCGCAACCCTGCCGCTATGACCCGCGGTGTAGGGACTTTTGGAGTCCACCACCTGCCCGAAGGCCGCCGCGATTTCGTCCAGATAATCCTCATCCAGCGCTACTTCGCCCTGTCCGGCCGGGTGGACCAGCACCCACTCGGTCAGTCGGGGATCGGCCAGTCCTTGCCAGAAAGCATCGTCCGCCAGTGCTTCAAATTCGCGAACCAGCGCCGGATCAAACCAGCTGCCGCTGCGCTCGCGCAGCTCCTTGAGCGCTGCATCCGGGCCGGCGGCCGCATGAAACACATCCACCACCTGGCAGAGCAGGGCAATACGGGAGAAGAGCGGGATCGCCTCCCCTGCCAGTTGCAGGGGGCGACCTTTGCCATTCCAGTGTTCATCAAGGGAGAGGATTCCATTGGCTACATCATCACTGAAACGGAGTTGGCGAGCGATATCCGCCCCCCGATGACAGCGGGTCTGGATCAGTTCGTTGGCAATCTGGTCGCCGTTGCGAAAGATATGAAACAGGCTGCGAAAACGTCCCAGCAGATCCGCCTGCAAGCCGGTATGGCCCAGCACGAAGTTGACTACCTCGGAGAGGGAGCCATCCACCAGTTTGAAATCGCGTTTGAAGCGAAGATCGTCGGTGAGATAGAGCTCGCAGATGCGGGCAGCATTGCTGCTGCACCCAAGATCCTTGAGCAGGAGCGTGTAGTAGAGATCATGGCGCAGCCGGGCATCCAGTCCCAGCCGCTCCCCCAGACGGGAACCTATCCAGCAGCAGCGAATGCAGTGCCCTCTTGGTTGCCCCTCGGTCATGTCGAGCGCATGACTGAGGGAACCAATCAACTCCGCCAATCGCAATCCATTCACCGTCATAGTCTACTCCCTTAGACATCATGGCGATTTTGCCAGCTGCTTATATATACCCTATCTGGTGCCGGATAGATCTGGATTCAGTTGAATTTAGGCAGCAGCCTTGCCCTGATTTACCCGCTCTTCCAGCTCAGCACGGCTCAGGGTAGAGACGAAGCGACCGTCGAAGTAGATATCCATCAACTCGCCGCGCTTCTCGCCACGCATCATGCTGCTGCGACCATCCAGATAGTGCACCTCCATCTGGGCGGTATGCTCGTCGGGATAACTGATCTCCACCTCACGCACCCCTTGCGGCAGCATGGCCAGCGGCACTTTGTGAAGAGAGGGGTCGAGGTGCTGGTTCACCTTGATCACCGGGTCGACTTTCATATCCACCACCGCCGGTGACTTGCCGGTGATGGGGTTCTTGCCAGTCCAGAATTCGATGGTATTGAAGACGAACAGGTCGGCAGTCGCCGCCAGACCATAAATCGGGGAGAGCAGCATAAAAACGCCAGCCCGGCCGTAGCGGTTATCCACTACGCTCAGATTGCCCTTGGTCACCATGCCGGATAGCCCCATCTGCCCCATGCAGCCGCTCAGCCCCATGCTCGCAACCATCATCAGCAACGCGGCCGCCCGCCCCTTCTGTTGTCGTACCATCTTGTTCTTTTCCTGCTCGGTTATGAATGAGGCGGCAAGCCTAAGCAAGAGAGGGGGTGGGGACAATTCACAATGGCGGGGTGATACAGGAAGAGTTCAGATTGGGGCACTGACTGGTCAGAAGTGCATCAGTGCCCCGGTTTGATTGTGGTCGGATGAGTCACATGGCCAGACCCGAAACCGTGGCGGAGACATTGTTTGCCTCGCGGCGGATCTCGCTCATCACCTCGTTGACCTCGCCAACCTGCTGCTTGCCCAGCTCGGCGCTGCCCGCCACATCAGACATCTCGGCGGTCACCTTGGCGGTCAGTTCACGGTTGTTCTGCACCACCTTGGCTATCTCGTCGGTAGAGAGAGAGGTGCGTGCCGCCAGCTGGCGAACCTCGTCAGCCACCACCGCAAAGCCACGCCCCTGATCCCCGGCCCGGGCCGCTTCGATGGCCGCGTTGAGGGCGAGCAGGTTGGTCTGGTCGGCAATGCTGCTGATGGTGGAGACAATCGCCTCTATGCTGCGCGACTGCTCGTTCAGCTGATTGATAAGGCCAATGCTGTGGGTCAGCTGGCTGGCAATCAGGCTGGAGGTATCGACCACCGAGGCGAGCAGCCCAGCCCCGCGCTCGGCACAGCTGAGGGTCTCCCGCGCCGCATCATGGGCCAGCATGGCCGCTTCGCGCACCGCATCGCTCTTGTTGATCCGCTCCGTGATGTCGCTGGCAAACTTGATCACCTTCACCACCCGGCGGGTATCATCCAGGATTGGGTTGTAGGTCGCCTCCAGCCACACCTTGCTGCCATGGCTATTCTGGCGGCAGAAGAGGCCGGATTTGAACAGGCCGCGCCCAAGCTCTTCCCAGAAGTGGGGATTTTCCTGATAGAAGTGGTCATCGCAGAAGATGCGGTGGTGCTTGCCCTGCACCTGAGCCAGGGTGTAACCCATGGTGTTAAGGAAGTTGGCGTTGGCAGTGAGCACTTCACCGGTCGGCGTGAATTCGATGACGGCCAAAGAACGATCAAGGGCCTTTACCACCGCCTGCTGGCTCAGCAGCTGCAGATGATGCTCTGTAACGTCGGCGGCAATCTTGATCACCCTGGTCACTACGCCGCGCAATTTGACCGGGAAGTAGGTGGCCTCCAGCCAGATTGGCTCGCCGCGACGATTAAAGCGCTGAAAGACCCCGGTACGGGAACGCCCCTGTTTCAGGTCAGCCCAAAACTGTTGATAGGCGCTGCTCTGGGCATACTGCTTGTCGCAAAAGATCCTGTGATGCTGGCCCACGACCTCGGATGCGCTGAATCCCACCACGTTGAGAAAGAGATCGTTGGCGGCCAGCACTGTACCATCAGGGCTGAAAGTGATGGTCGCGACGCTGCCATGCACTGCATCGTAAAATCCCTGTTGCTCCAGAAGCTGCTCCTGACACTGCTGCAACTCGGCTTTCAATTTGTTATTGAACATCGAAACATATCCTCCAGACAGGCACCCGCCATGGCCAAACCACATGGTGGATCAACAAGATAATGACGGCGTGTACCCTCAGCATAGCTGGCTGGGCCATCAGACTCCCTTTTGACAAGCTATTTATTGTCACCCATCACACGACGGGCTGATGGCTGACATGTCCCGGCTCACGGGGCAGTTGGTTGCCACTCCATATAAGCCGGATTGGCGACAAAACCGATCCGCTCATAGAGAGGCCGGCCAGCCTCGCTGGCATGGAGCCATACCTTGCCAAACCTGCGGGCTATGGCCTCTGCCGCCATGGCATCGAGCAGTGCACTGGCTATACCCTGCTTGCGATAATCGGGCAAGGTATACATGTTGAGCAGATAGGCCTCTCTTCCCGCCAGATTGCCGGGATAGGGTGGGCGCACGAACATCGCCAGAGTACCTGCCGCGATAACCTGTTTATCGACCTCGGCCAGCCAGGATAAAGCGGATCCGCTCAAAAATGCGTTGGTAAAATAACGTTCGGTTGCCTGTATCAGGGCGGGGTCGGCTGCAGGGTGCGGTAACTCCCCCACTTCACAGAAGAGCGCCATTCGCATGGCAACCAGCATCGGAATATCGGCCTCGGTGGCCTGACGGATCAGCATCGCAGCTCCTTGCGTCATCGGGATCCATAAAATGAGCAACCAACAGGGGGGAAAGCGCAGCTGCTGCCACATTGTGACATCCCCCTTTTTGCACCAGCGATAGTAACAGAACTGAGCATTAACCATTTGTTTTTAAACGCATAAAAAAAAGACAGCCGAAGCTGTCTTTTTTATCGAAGAGGGTCTTAGTAGAAGATCCGCTCGCCACGTTCGCTCATCTTGAGCCAGACCGGCTTGGTACTGGTCTTGTTCCAGATGCGGTGCAGATAGCTATAAAAGCGGGCGCGATCACTACGAAACAGCATCACTGGAAACGCCAGAATGCCCACCAGCAATACATAAATGCGACGAAGAATAATTTGAGTCAGAGAAAAGGGATGAAACATGATGCAACTCCTTACTGGTACGACCACTGAGCAAAGATTACTCCACTATCCGTAGGATTACTACATCCCCAGCCATATTTTTTCATAAAAACGGCAAATTAGCGGGATAAATGAAATTTAGCAACGTGATTAACCAACAGTTAACACATTTGCGAAAATCGTGCGCTCTGCCACAGTTATGAGTGCGGAAACGTGCCGTATGGAGATGCGTATGAAGCTTTCAGAAGTTGCTCTGCTGGTGCTGATGCTCGCCTTGACCAAGGCGCAAATCGATGAGTGGCAGCTCAATCAGGGGGATGCCATCGTGCTTGCCCGACAAGGGCCAACCACCGTGAGTCTGTGGCAGTGCGGCACACTGAAACAACAGATGGCGGATCTCACCCAATACAGTGCAGAAAGCCAGTTTCAGAATCGGGGCCAAAACGTGGACGAAGTGAATCACTATCTTGAACGGCAGTGGCGAGAAGCAGGCTGCGAACGGCTGATGCTGCAACAGAGCTACTGAAGATCTACTGACAAATTCGGTTTGAGATTATTTCTTGAAAAGAAAGAAGAGAGATGGAGGCACGTTCCGGAGTCGAACCGGACTAAACGGATTTGCAATCCGCTGCATAACCGCTTTGCTAACGCGCCATGCTGACAAGACATATTGTCTTGAAAGTGATATCCATCGTTGGTGCGATGGAAAATTGGAGCGGGAAACGAGACTCGAACTCGCGACCCCGACCTTGGCAAGGTCGTGCTCTACCAACTGAGCTATTCCCGCATTACTGCTTTCGTGCCAGTTGCCTGACAACGAGGCGCATTATACGTACCCCGAGCGACAGCACAACCCTTTTTTCGCATTTAAGCGCCGCAACCGGATCGTTTGCTCACCCTTTAGACGGGTTGCTGCAAAATCAGCCGCCCAGCTGTGACCAACCAAGCGAATTTGGGATAAAGTCGTTGAAATGATTACGCTTTAGTTCGAAACTTGAGCCGCTTAATAACCGGATTCTCAATTGAAATTCACAAGATGAAATGGATCTTCAGGCTTCGTGGACTCAGGCCGCAACTAATGCTGGCTTTTTTCATGTTGGGAATGGTGCCATTCCTGGTCGTCACCCTCTTCTTCCTCTACAGCCACGGCAAGGACCTCACCACCCAGACCTCCAACCATCTGGTCTCCGTTCGCAACATCAAAAAGAGCCAGCTTGAGGATTACTTCAACAACCTCAAGGAGCAGATCACCAACTTCTCCCAGCAGGACTTTGCGGGCAACAGTATCGGTCGCTTCTACGGTTTTGCCGGTGCCTTTGAAAAACTGGGCACCACGCCGCAAGAGGCTCGTGCCCGGGCACAGGCCCGCTATGTGCCGGGCTCCTGGGATCAGCTGCAAAAGCCGGATCCCGAAGTCGAAATCGAACCCTCCATCAGTGCCCTCATTCTGGCTGACGAGATGTATGGCCGAGTGCATCAGCGTTTTCATCGCGGCTATGCCGACATGGTGCGCAAATCCAACTACAGCGACATCTTTCTGGTCGACCTCAACGGTGATGTCGTCTATTCGGTCACCAAACACCCCAACTTTGCCACCAACCTGCTCTCCGGCCCCTATCAGGGCAGTGGCCTCGGCCAGACCTTCGCCAAGATCAAACGGCGCCTCGATGGCGGCCAAAAACCGCAACAGATTTTCGAATTCACCGACTTTGGCCGCAACGAGCTGACCGGTCAGGTGGTCGCCTACATGGCCGCCCCCGTGATGCAGTACGACTATGTGCGCGGGGTGGTCATCTTCGAGCTGCTGCCAGACAAGCTCAACCAGATCATGGCGGAGCGGGAGGGGCTCGGAAAAACCGGCGAGACCATTCTCATCGGCCCCGACAAACGGATGCGGGCCGATGCCTGGCTGGCGCCGGAGTACAGCGTCGAGAACAGTTTCAGCCAGAATTTCCGCCTGCTGCAGACCCCTCTCGTCACCAAGACCCTCTCTGGCGAGCAAGGGGTCGGGCTGTTTCGCTCCTATCAGGATGACGATGTACTCGCCGCCTACACCCAGGTGAAGGTATTCGATACCGAGTGGGCCTTTATCGCCGAGATCTCCACCCGCGAGGCCTATGCCCCCATCCGCCAACTTGAGACGCTGGTCATCGTGCTGGGGGCTGGCTCCCTGCTGCTGCTGATCCTCTTCTCCCGCTGGCTCTCCCACTCCATCACGGCGCCGCTGCGCTCCCTGACCGAGGCGGCCGAGCAGGTTGCCGATGGCGCGCTGGATCACCCCATCGCCATCGAGCGCACCGGCGATGACATCGACCGGCTGGCGCAGGCGTTTCGCCATATGCAGCGCTCGGTGAAGGAGAAGATCGAACTTATCGAACAACAGACCATAGAGCTGCAGCAGCAGGTCAAGCTGACCCACAAGCAGAACCTCAGCTTGCAGCAGGCGGACAAGCTCAAGGATGAACTGCTGGCCAATACCTCCCACGAGCTGCGCACCCCCATCCACGGCATCAAGGGGATGGCCGAGTCGATGCTCGCCAGCCAGCAAGATTTGACCGAGGGGCAGCAGAAACAGCTTGGCCTCATCATCAAGAGCGCCGACGGTCTGGCCCGTCTGGTGGACGATCTGCTCGACTACCACCAGATGCGCTATGGCCAGCTGGAGATCCACCCCCAGCCCGTCTCCTCCAAGGGGGTCATCCGGCTGGTGCTCGACCTCTGCCAGCATCTGGTGCAGGCCAAACCGCTTACTCTGGTGGATATCAGCCCGGCCGAACTGCCTCCCGTGCTGGCCGACGAACAGCGCCTCGAACAGGTGCTCTACAATCTGGTCGGCAACGCCATCAAGTACACGCCGCAGGGCAAGGTGGTGCTGAGCGCCATGGTGGAGGGCAACTTCCTGCGCATCAAGGTGACCGATACCGGCATCGGCATCTCCCCCGAGCATCTGGAGCATATCTTCGAACCGCTGGTACAAATGAGCCCGGAGGTAAGCAAGCAGGGAGCCGGCCTTGGCCTTTCCATCACTCGGCAGCTGGTGCACTTGATGGGTGGCGAGCTGAGTGTGCAGAGCGAGCCGAGCGTCGGCTCCACTTTTGCCTTCACCCTGCCGCTCGCGACCGGCAAGAGCGCCCCGCTGACTCAGGGCAGCCGTCAGATAGAGCTGCAACTGGTGCGCCAGCAGCCGCTCATCCTGCCCGACTGGGAGAGCGAGGATCTGCCTCCGCCGCCCGAAGGTGCCCCCCTCATCCTGGTGGTGGATGACGAGCCCATCAATCTGCACATCCTTCGTCACCTCTTGCAGCCCTGCGGCTATCGCATTCTGCCCAGCAGCGATGGCCACGATGCGTTGGCCAAGCTCACCCAGGAGCCGGTGGATCTCATCCTGCTCGATGTGATGATGCCGACCCTCTCCGGCTTCGATGTCTGCCGCCGGCTCCGGGAGCTCCATCCCAAAGAGAAGCTGCCGGTACTGCTGCTCACTGCCCTCAACCAGCCCAAGGATATCGAGGAGGGATTCAACGCTGGCGCCAACGACTATCTGGTCAAACCCTTCTGCAAAGAGGAGCTGTTCGCCCGGGTCAAAGCCTTGCTGGAGGCCAAGGCAGGGCGAGCCTCTCTGGTTGAGAATCGCTTGCTCAAACAGGAGATAGAGCACCGCCTCACCCTGCAAGAGCGACTCCATCAGGATCAGATGCGCCTGCTGGCCCTGCTCGGCGAAGGGGCCGACCCCATGCTCTTTATCGACGAGCAGGGTACAGTGCTGTTCGCCTCCCGGGTACTGGCTCGCCTGCTGGGTCAGGAGCCGGAAACCATGGAGGGACAAGCTATAGACGAGTGGCTGGCCGAGCCACTGAAAGAGCAGTGGCCCGATCTGGCTGGCCAGCGGGATCATATTGTGGAATTTCTGGTGGCAGGCCAGAAAGATGAGCTCAACGCCCGCGCCCTGCCCATCACCCTCGGGGGGCAAGCGGCCTTTGCCCTTACCTTTACCACTGAACAACGCCAGGATGAGAGCCGTATCGTGGCGCTGGAGAACGCTCTCAAAAACCTCTCCCGGCAAGCCATCATCGAAGATGAGCAGCTGCTGGGCGAGCTGAGCCGACTGGGCGGCGAGTTCCGCTCGCTGGCCGACAACCTCATTCGCCAGCAGGATGACGAGCCCCTGCGCCGCGCTTTGGTGGAGACCATGCAGCTCACCCTGGATGCATGGCAGCAGGGCACCGGCAAGGGCAAAATCGTGCTGGCGGAGAAGAGCAAGCTGTGGCGCGTCTATATGGACAGATCCAGCCCGCAGACCCGTACCCTCGACAAGTACCTCAATCTGGACACCCTGCCCAAATCGCCGCGCTGGAAGACGGTCGTTGCCACCACCGAGTATGTGCTGGGCCACTGCCCGCTCAACGAGCAACAGCGCCAGCAGTTGCAACAGAGTGCCCAGACCCTGCGTCAGCTTGCCAACCGCAAGGTGTGAGTCGGCGCAGGATGCGCGCTGGCTCACACTTGGCAAACCGGTTTCTTTTTCCAGCAAAACAAAGCCCGATATCCCCCCTGAAATCCGAGCCGATCCACGTCACATATTTGTCATGAACGTTGTTTTCAAGGCAACTTTTAGCGCAGAGAGAACGAACTTAACGATATGATTTACAACAGATAAAAATCCATTTTGACGAAATTGACGTAGGACCCGGGATTTTTACGAAAACAACGAAATCAACAGTTGTTGTTTTCCTGTTAACTCTGTTTTGCTAAGAGCGTTGGAAAACAAAACGACAAGGGTGCAGACACCCAACCAACAACGAGGGCCGGTCTCATCAGCATGCGAAACCGGTGCTCACACAAACAAGGCGAACCCTCGGGAATGCCAAAAAAATAAGAAAGGAAAACATATGCTTGCCAAAGTATCCAAAATCTCTACCGCTGTAATGCTGGGAACCATGATGCTTGCCGGTGCTGCCGGCAATGCCATGGCTGCCGAAAACAAGACTGTGCTGACCATGGTTGCACAGCAGGAAACCGCCTGGGTAAAGAACTTCAACCCCTTCCTGCAAGCAGGCCTGCTGCACACTACCCGTCACTTCATCTATGAACCGCTGGTGATCTTCAACGATATGCAGGGTGGCAAACCCGTCTATCGTCTGGCCACCAACTACGAGTTCAGCAAAGACCTGAAATCCGTCACCTTCGATCTGCGTGACGGCGTGAAGTGGTCAGATGGTCAGCCCTTTACTGCTGATGACATCCTGTTCTCCTTCAATCTGGTCAAAGCCAACAAGGCGCTGGATGAGCGCTCAATCTGGACCCAGATCAAGAGCGTCGAGAAGCTGGCCCCGAACAAGGTCAAGTTCGACCTGACCGAGGTCAACACCAACGTGGTGAACGATCTGGTACTGGTGCCCATCGTACCGGAGCATCAGTGGAAGTCGGTGAAAGACCCGGTTGCCTTTACCAACGACAAACCGGTCGGTACCGGCCCCTTCACCGAAGTGGAAAACTTCTCCGCCCAGCTCTACACCCAGTGCCGCAACCCGCACTACTGGGATAACGCCAACCTCTCCATCGACTGTATCCGCATGCCGCAGATGGCCACCAACGATCAGGTGCTGGCTGCTGTGATGAAGGGCGACATCGACTGGTTCGGCTCCTTCGTACCGGATATCGAGCGTCTCTACGTCGGCAACGATCCGAAGAACAACAAGTACTGGTTCCCGGCCTCCGGTACCGTAGCGTTCAACGTCAACTTCCAGACCAAAAACCCGGGCAACCACGAAGCCTTCAATGACGTCAACTTCCGCCGCGCCTTCTCCATGGCGATGGATCGCCAGTCCATGGTGGATATCGCGGGCTACGGCTACCCGACCGTCAACGAATACCCGTCAGGGCTTGGCAAGGCGTTCGCCTCCTGGAACAACCCGGATGTGGACAAGAAATACGGCAAGTTCAACAAGTACGATCTGGAAGGGGCCAAGGCCCTGTTGAAACAGGCTGGCTACAAGGATTGTGACGGCGACAAGTTCCTCGACACCCCGAGCTGCAAAAAGATTGAGTTCAAGGTACTGGTGCCGAATGGCTGGACCGACTGGGTCAACACAGTACAGATCGGCGTGGAAGGGCTGCAGGCACTGGGCCTGAATGCCAAGACCGCCACCCCGGAAGCAACCGTCTGGACCGAGAACCTCATCACTGGCGACTTTGATGTGGCGCTGCAGGGCTACTTTGCCGGTGCCAACCCGCACAAGTACTTCGAGACCGCCTTCCACTCCCGCAACATGGGTGAACGTGGCAACCGCTTTGCGGCTCCCCGCTACAAAGATCCCGAGCTGGACAAACTGATCGACGACTTCACCCAGACCGCCGATGCAGCCAAGCAGAAGGACATCATGTTTGCGATTCAGGAGCGGGTCGGTGCCAACCAGACCATCATTCCGGTCTTCAACAACCCGACCTGGTATGAGTACAGCACCAAGCGTTTCCACGGCTGGTTCAGCGCTGACAACCCGGTTGCCAAGCCGCAGCTCCACCCGGACACCCCCGAGCGTCTGCTGCACATCCTGGCACTCAAGCCAAACAGCTAAACAATCCCGGCCCCCTGCGGGGGGCCATCTTCCCCGTTGATCCCCCCTTCTGCCCGCATCTGCCGGGGTTGGGGTAGCCATGCCCGACGCGGGGCGGACTTGCAGTAAAAGGTATCATCATGGGATTCATACTGAGACGCTTTTCCTTCTATCTGGTTGCCTTTCTGGTAGCCGCCACCATCAACTTCCTGTTACCCCGAGCCATGCCAGGCGATCCTGTCTCCGTGATGTTTGCCCGCGCTGGCGCCATGATGGAACCCGCCGCACTGGAAGCGCTCAAGGCCACCTTCGGCTTTGTCGACGGCCCCATCGGCACCCAGTTTCTTACCTATGTGAAGAGTGTCTTCACCTGGGACCTCGGCACCTCGGTGCGCTTCTATCCACAGCAGGTCTCCGACGTGCTGGGCCGCGCCATCGGCTGGACCCTGTTTCTGGTGGGTACCTCCACCATTCTGAGTTTCTCCGTCGGATCCATCGTCGGCATCTTCGCCGCCTGGTATCGCGGCGGCCGGATGGACAGCATCCTCTCCCCACTCACTCTGGTGATGCAGGCGATTCCGCCGGTAGTCGTCTCCCTGCTTGCCCTGTTCCTGTTCGGGGTGAGTCTTGAATGGCTGCCGATTGGCTACGCCTACAGCCCGGAGATCACGCCGGACTGGGGCTGGGAGCACATCAAGAGCATCCTGACCCACGCCATCATGCCGGTCGGCACTCTGGCCATGGTGCAGGTGGGGGGCTTTCTCATCACCATGCGCAACAACATGATCAACCTGCTGGGCGAGGATTACATCACCATGGCCAAAGCCAAGGGGCTCTCCAGCAACCGGGTGATCTTCAACTACGGCGCCCGCAACGCCATTCTGCCCAGCGTCACCGCCCTCTCCATGGCGCTCGGTTTCGTCATCGGTGGCTCCCTCATCACCGAGGTGATCTTCAACTATCCCGGCCTGGGCCTGACCCTCTATCAGGGCATTCTGGCCCGCGACTACCCGCTCATTCAGGGGCAGCTGCTCATCATGACCATCACCATGCTCAGCTTCAACTTCCTGGCCGACGTGCTCTACGTCTTCCTGGATCCCCGTCTGCGTACAGGAGGCAAATAAGATGCGTATGCCGACCATTCTCAAAATCCTGCTGGGCAACAAGAAGGCTGCCTGCGGCCTCATCATCGTCGTTACCTTCGTGCTGATGGCGCTGTTTGCCCCCCTGCTGGCCAGCAACGAGCCGACCAAACGGGTTGCCCGTCCCCACCAGCCGCCCAGCGCCGAGTTCGTAATGGGCACCACCCGCATGGGCCACGATATCTGGTCCCAGTTCACCAATGGCGCCCGTATCTCCTTGCTGGTGGGCTTTAGTGCAGGCCTGCTGGTCTGCACCCTGGCCGTCGCCATCGGCATCACCGCCGGCTACTTTGGTGGTCTGGTGGACGAGTGCCTCACCTTCCTGATGAACGTGGTACTGGTGATCCCCAACCTCCCCTTGCTACTGGTGCTGGCAAGCTTTATCGGGGAGGCGTCACCGGCGGTCATTGCGGTGATAATAGGGTTGACCTCGTGGGCCTATGGCGCACGGGTGATCCGCGCCCAGACTCTGGCGCTACGCGAAAAAGAGTTCGTCATCGCCGCCGAAGTGCTGGGTGAGCCGGCCTGGCGCATCATTCTGGTGGAGATCCTGCCCAACCTCATCTCCATCATCGGGGTGAGCTTTATCGGCTCCATCATCTACGCCATCGTCACCGAAGCGACCCTGGAGTTCCTCGGCCTCGGCGACCCGACCGTGGTGAGCTGGGGCATCATGCTCTACAACGCCCAGACCTCCAGCGCCATTCTGGTCGGCGCCTGGTGGGAGATCCTGGCCCCTTGCTTTGCCATCGCCACTCTGGGCGCCGGTCTGGCCCTGCTCAACTTCGCCATCGACGAGATCGCCAACCCGCAGCTGCGCTCCCACAAAGGGCTCAACCGTTGGAAAAAACTCGCCGCGCCAATCCCTTCTGCGGTATCAGCACAGGAGAAGACAGCATGAACAAGCATCCCCTGCTGTCAGTACGCAATCTCTGCGTCGACTACATCACCGAAAATGGCGACGTGCGCGCCGTCAACTCGGTGAGCTTCGATATCAAACAGGGTGAGATCTTCGGTCTCGCCGGCGAGTCTGGCTGCGGCAAATCCACCGTCGCCTTCTCGGTAGCCCGGCTGCACAAACCGCCCGCCTACATCAGCGGTGGCGAAATCCTGTTCAAGGGGGAGAACATCCTCCACTACAACGACGAGCGGCTGCGCTCCTATCGCTGGCAACAGGTGTCGGTGGTGTTCCAGTCTGCCATGAACGCCCTGAACCCGGTACTGCGGATGGAGGAGCAGTTCTGCGACGTGCTGCTGGCCCACAACCCCGGCATGACCCGCTACGAGGCGATCAAGCGCGCCCAGGAGCTGCTCACCATCGTCGATATCCACCCGAGCCGGCTCAAGGATTACCCGCACCAGTTCTCCGGCGGCATGCGCCAGCGGCTGGTGATTGCCATCGCCATGGCGCTTAACCCCGAGCTGCTCATCATGGATGAGCCGACCACGGCGCTCGATGTGGTGGTGCAGCGGGAGATCCTGCAGAAGGTCTATGCCCTGAAAGAGAAGTTCAACTTCTCCATTCTGTTCATCACCCACGACCTCTCCCTGATGGTGGAGTTCTGCGATCGCATCGGCATCATGTATGCCGGTGAACTGGTGGAGGTTGCCCCCTCCAAGGCGATCCTGACCGCGCCGCTGCACCCCTATACCAGAGGGCTCGGCAACTCCTTCCCGCCCCTGCACGGGCCGAAGAAGGTGCTGGAGGGGATCCCGGGCACCCCGCTCAACCTGCTGGAGGTGCCGGTCGGCTGCCGCTTTCAGGCCCGCTGCGGCAAGGTGCACGATCGCTGCCGTCAGGAGTACACCAGATTGGCCGAGATCCGCCCCGGGCAACAGACCGCCTGCCATCTCTATGACGTGCAGGATGAACAACAAGATCCCCTGATCTATCTGGACAAGGCCGCTGGCTGTTAAGGATGTCTGTCATGCAAATCGCCAAAACCGATGCACCCATCATCGAAGTCCAGCACCTCTACAAGGACTTCCCCATCAACTCCAATGCCATCAAGAGTGGCAAGATGCGGGCCCTCTCCGACATCACCTTCAACCTGCACCGGGGCCGCGCCCTGGCGGTGGTCGGGGAGTCGGGCTCCGGCAAGAGCACCATCGCCAAGATCATCGCCAAGATGTACAAGCTCAGTGCCGGGCGCATTCTCTATCGCGGCCACGATCTGGAGGAGTTCAACAAGGGCACCGCCCTGCTGGATTATCGCCAGAGCGTGCAGATGGTGTGGCAAGATCCGTTCGGTTCGCTCAACCCGACCCACACCATCTACCACCACATCGCCCGCCCCCTGCTGCTGCACAGCAAGGTGATCGACAAGAGAGATCTGCCCGACATGGTCTACGCCCTGCTGGAGAAGGTCGGCCTGACCCCCGCCAAGGCGACCGCGGCCAAGTACCCGCACCAGCTCTCCGGCGGCCAGCGCCAGCGGGTCAACATCGCCCGCAATCTGGCGGTGGAGGCGGAAGTGGTATTGGCGGACGAACCCACCTCCATGCTCGACGTCTCCATTCGCATCGGCATCCTCAACCTGATGGAGCAGATGAAGGATGAGCTTGGCGTCTCCATGCTCTACATCACCCACGATATCGCCACCGCTCGCTACGTGGCGGAAGATCTGGCGGTAATGTACGTGGGCCACATGGTGGAGTGGGGCGAGGTGGACGAGATCCTGCACCACCCGCAGCACCCCTATACCCAGCTGCTCATCTCGGCGGTGCCCGACCCCGAGAAGAGCATCCACGCCGAGCTTGAGGGCGGACGAAAAGGGGAGATCCCGCTCTGGACGCCCGAGTCCTGCGGTTGCCCCTTTGCCGGGCGCTGCAATCAGGCGATGCCCCGCTGCAAGGAGAGTCTGCCTGCCATCACCAGGCTTGCCGACAACCACTTCGTGCGTTGCTACCTCTACGAGTGAGGGTAAGCCTTAGACCGGCCGGACTGCACAGTCCGGCCATGCCTCGATACGGGGCGGCCACGGCCCCGTAATGTGCCTCACCGTCAGTCGGTGAACCACAGGAGTAATACCTTGATGGAACTCTTGATCAATCAGGTGGGCTACGAGTGCGACGGACACAAGGTCGCCCTCTTGCAAACCTCCCCCGCCCATGATCTCGGCGGCTATGTCAGGCTGCAACGCCTCGATGATGGCCAGATCCTGTTTGAAACTCCGCTACAAGCGGCTGGCAGCGTTCCCGGCTGGCAGGGGCGTGCTTACTGGCGCGCCGACTTCTCTGCATTCAAGGAGCCCGGCCATTATCGGCTGGAGGCGATCACTGCCCAAGGCATTGTCCGCTCGACCCGTTTTGCCATCGGCCAGGATCTGCTGGCCAGCCGCTGCCTCTCCGATGTCATTCACTACTTCAAGGGGCAGCGCGCCAGTGGCATCTTTGATCGGGCCGACCGCAGCGCCCGCCTGTTTGGCACCGACCAGCACAGGGATGTACATGGCGGCTGGTTCGATGCCAGCGGCGACATGAGCAAATACCTGAGCCACCTCTCCTACGCCAACTACCTCAACCCCCAGCAGACCCCCATGGTGGTGTGGTCGCTGCTCAAGTGCCGGGAACTGCTGACCCCGCGCCGCGATATCGACGGGGTCAACCTCTGCAAGCGGCTCAATGACGAGGCGCTGCACGGCGCCGATTTCCTCTGCCGGATGCAGGATGAATCGGGCTTCTTCTACATGACCCTGTTCGACAAGTGGAGCAAGGATCCCGCCCAGCGCGAGCTGTGCGCCTATGCCACCCAGCAGGGGATCAAATCCGCCAACTGGCAGGCCGGTTTCCGCCAGGGGGGCGGCATGGCCATCGCCGCGCTGGCCCGCGCTGCCCGCGAGCACATCGGCGGTGACTTCGATACCAACCATTACGCCGAGGCGGCCAAACGCGGCTACCTGCATCTGCGTGAGCATAACCTTGCCTATCTGGACGACGGGGTCGAAAACATCATCGACGACTACTGCGCCCTGCTGGCGGCGGTGGAGCTGACCCGCACCTTCGGCTCCGAGTGGCTGAATGAGGTGAGAGCCCGCGCCAGCAAGCTCTGCGCCCGTCAGCGCATTCATCCGGAGCTGGGTCACTACTGGTCGGCCAACGAGGATGGCTCGCGCCCCTACTATCACGCCGCCGAAGCGGGGCTGCCGGTGCTGGCGCTGCTGGAATATCTGGGCGTAGAGCCGGATCAGGGGCACCAGGCCCGGGTACAAACCGTGGTGGAGCAGGCGCTGGCCGCCGAGTTGGCGCTCTGCGCACGGGCGGGTAACCCCTTCTCCCTCGCCCGACAATATGTCAAAGGGGTGGATGAAGCGCCGCGCGTCAGCTTCTTTATGCCTCACAACAACGAATCCGGTTACTGGTGGCAGGGGGAGAATGCCCGGCTGGCCTCGCTGGCCGCGATGGCCTTTGCCGCCGCGGCACAGTTGCCTCTACAGAACAGGTTGCTGCGCACTTTCGGTCAGCACCAGCTCGACTGGATCCTCGGGCAAAACCCCTTTAACGCCTGCATGCTGACCGGTCACGGCATCAATAACCCCACCTATACCGCCGGTTATCCCAATGCGCAGGGGGGCATCTGCAACGGCATCACCTCAGGGTTTGATGACGAAATTGAGGTGGCCTTTATTCCGGAGGAGTACAGGGAACGGCTGGATCAGAACTGGCGTTGGGGCGAGCAGTGGATCCCCCATGCAGCCTGGTTTGCCCTTGCCATCAGCTGGCAAAATGCCGCAGGAGGTCGCCATGATTGAGTACTGGGTCGGGGTCGATGGCGGTGGCACCCACACCCGCGCCCGCATTCGGGATCGAGCCGGCAAGCTGCTCGGCGAAGGGCGCGCCGCCGGCTCCAATCTTGAGCTGGGGATCCCTCACGCTCATGCAAATGTGCTGGCCGCCATCGCCAGCGCTCGCCTTACGGCCGGACTCGGCATCGAGTGCGAACAACAGATGGGGGTCGGGCTGGCGCTCGCCTCCGCCGAGCTGGCCGACTGCTATCACGCCCTGCTCGAGATGCCCTTCCCCTTTGCGAGCGTCAAGCTCACCTCCGATGCCTTCGGCGCCTGCCTCGGCGCCTTTGGTGGTCGGGAGGGGGCCATTCTGATCGCCGGCACCGGTTCGGTCGGGCTGGTTTATCAGAATCACCAGATCCGCACCTGCTCCGGGCGGGGCTTTCCCATTTCGGATCTCGGCAGCGGCGCCTGGCTGGGCTTACGCGCCATCCAGCAATCCCTGCTCTGCCACGACGGCATCCTGCCCCCCAGCACCCTGGCCATCCGTTTGCTCGACCACTTCAAACGGGATCAGGCCGAGGTAGTGCGCTGGGCTGCTCGCGCCATTCCCGCCGACTACGGCCGCTTCGCCCCCTGGGTATTCGATGCGGCCAGCGACGGCGATGATCTCGCCAACCAGTTGCTGGATGAGACTTGCGCCCAGCTCACCATCCTGCTGGAGGGAATGAAGTTGCTGGGTGCCACCAAGATCGCCCTGCTGGGTGGTATCGGCACCCGCCTCGCCCCTCGCCTTGGCGAGCTGAACCTTGTGGCCCCCAGAAGCGATGCACTCGACGGGGCCATCCTGTTTGCCCAATCAGAGGATTATCCATGTCTACACCCCTGATCCACTCCCGGGTCACCCGACGTGACGGCGAGGATGTCTGGTTTGCCTTCACCCTGTCCAATCTGCCGGCAGAGGCTTGGAAGCTGCACTTCTGTCTGGCACGCCATATCGACCCGGAATCGCTGCAAGGGGGCGAGCTGGAGCGCCAGAGCGGCAGCTACAAGGTGCTGATCCCGCAGACTGGCAGCAACGAGATCCTGTTTTGCTGCCGCCAGACTCCCCTCAAAAAGATCTCCGACATGCCGCAGGGCTTCTTCCTGAGCCTGCCCGACGCCACCACAGGCCCCCAGCTGCTGCCGGTGACCCTGGCCGCAGAGGAGCTGGGGCTGGAAAACCCGCTCACCCGCAAGCCAGACCTGCCGGACGTCGAACCGCTGCCCGGCATAGTGCCGCAGCCCGCACATCTGACACTGCAGGAGGGATATTTTCGCCTCGCCGAGCGGGCCCACGTGAGCGCCATCCGCGATATCAGCGGCTTGCTTGGCCACTTCAACGAGCTCACATCGCTGGCACTGGAGCAGGATCACGACGCCGCGATCAGGTTGGTTGAGACAGCGCTGGCCCCCGAAGCCTACCAGCTCACCATCACCGAAGAGGAGATAGTGATTGCCGCTGCGGGCGAGAGCGGCTGGCGTCACGCTCTGGTCACGCTGGCCCAGTGGTATCTGCAGCACGGCGAGAGCCTGCCCTGCCTGACGCTGGAGGACAGCCCGCGCTTTGGCTTTCGCGCCATCTTTCTCGACTGCGCCCGCCACTTTCACAGCACGGCGACCATCAAGCGGCTGCTCAAGCTGATGAGCCTCTACAAGTTCAACCGCTTCCACTGGCATCTGACCGATGACGAGGGGTGGCGCCTCGAGATCAATGCCTTCCCCGAGCTCACCACGGTGGGTGCCTGGCGCGGCCATGAGCTGGCCATAGATCCGCAGCTGAGCGGTGGCCCCAGCCCCTACGGTGGCTACTACACCCAGAGCGAGGTGCGCGAGCTGGTGGCCTATGCCGAAGGGCTTGGTATCACCATCATCCCCGAAATCGACATTCCGGGTCACTGCCACGCCGCCATCAAGGCGCTGCCGGATCTGCTGGTGGAAGAGGCTGATCGCTCCCGCTACCGCTCGGTGCAGCACTTTGACGACAATGTGCTCAACCCCGCCCTCCCCGGCACCTACCGTTTTCTGGAAGCGGTGCTGGACGAGGTGTGCGAGCTCTTCCCCGGCCCCCAGATCCACATGGGGGGAGATGAAGTTCCAAGCGGCGTCTGGACCGACAGTCCCGCCTGCCAGCAGCTGATGACCGAGCAGGGCTACGCCGACTGCCGCGAACTGCAGGGCCATCTGTTGCGCCACTGCCAGCGCTATCTGGCCGCCAGAGGCAAACAGATGATCGGCTGGGAGGAGATCCTGCATGGGGACAAGGTGAGCCGCAAAGCGGCCATCTGCGCCTGGACCAGCTTTCAGGCTGGGCTGGACGCAGCCGCGGCCGGTTATCCGGTGGTAATGGCGCCCGCCCAGTTCCTCTATCTCGACCTCGCCTGGAGCGCCGATATTCACGAACCCGGCCTCTACTGGGCGGGCACCCTCAATCTGGAGCAGATCTACTCATGCGATCCTGCCCCAGCCGATTTCCATGCCAGCGATAACATCCTCGGGGTGCTGAGCCCCTTGTGGTCAGAATTGATCACCTCGCGCGATCGTCTCGACTACATGTTGTTCCCGCGCATGCTGGCCACGGCCGAGGTGGCCTGGAGCGAGCCCGCCCGCAAGGGATGGGAGCACTTCGCCGCCCGGCTGCCCGGCCAACTGCAGATCCTCGACCAGCTGCAGGTGCGCTACCGGATGCCACAGAGGTAATGTTGTCTTTACTTTGGCGGCCCTCAGGCCGCCTTTTTTATTCAGGCCCCACCATCCCCTGATATCAGATATTCCAACCTCTCCCACGCCTTGCTCCCGACCCCGCCGAGAAGCCACAATGACCCATCCACTCAACGGCAACAGCAGACTCTCCATGTATCACCCCTCCCATGAAAAAGTGGCCAGAATCGAGGCGATTATCGCGCTCATTCCTGCAGGCAAGGTGGCCAGCTACGGTCAGGTTGCCGATCTGGCGGGTCTACCCGGGCGGGCAAGGCTGGTGGGCAAGGTGCTGCGGGAGACCGACAAGGTGCTGCCATGGCACAGGGTGCTCGGCGCTGCCGGTACCATTTCGTTGCCCAAAGGGTCTGAAGGATTTGCCACCCAGGTCGGCTTGTTGCAGGAAGAGGGGGTTGCCGTGATTGGCGGGCGAGTCAGAATGCGGGATTGGCAGTGGCAGCCCGACCTGGCCGAGCTGCTGTTTTTACTGCCATTTTGATATTGTTCTTCACCTGAAGTGGTGATTGTTGGCCTGACGCTCACTCCAGCGGAGCCAGGATCTCGTCACTGCGTACCTGCACCGGAATGGTCTCATCTTCGCGCTGCAGCAGCACCAGCAAGCTCTGCCGGTCCACTTCCAGCACATAGGCCGCCCCTTCACGGGTCATGCAGCTCATGCCCGGCCGGATCTCGTGTATCTCCATCACCACCTCCCTGTTACAACGCTGCACTCCTTGCAGCTGGTACTCAGTATATGCTGCTCAACAAGCAAAGAGGCCCCTTGTCGGGGCCTCTTTCTCATCAGGCTTTCTTCGCCTTTGGCAAACTCTCTTGCCAGGTACCGTTATCGTAGTGAGCGGTCCAACCGGTCGCCTTGCCGTTGACCTCGGTCATTACGTACTGCTCCTTGGTCTTGCGACTGAAGCGCACGATGGCCGGGTTGCCATCCGGATCGGTGAGCGGGGCTCCCGCCAGATACTTGTGCTTGGCCGAGATGCGATCCTTGAAGCGCTTGAGCTCCTCCACCAGCGGCGCGCGGGTCTCGCGCGATTTGGGGAAGTTGCTGGCAGCCAGGAACAGACCGGCAGCCCCGTCGCGCAGCACAAAGTGGGCATCGGACTGGGTGCACTTGAGCTCGGGCAGCGGCACCGGATCCTCTTTCGGCGGCGCGATGTCACCGTTTTTCAGGATCTTGCGAGTGTTCTTGCAGGTCTCGTTGGTGCAGCCCATGTACTTGCCGAAACGACCGTTCTTGAGCTGCATCTCGCTGCCACAGCGGTCACACTCGATGCTCGGCCCTTCGTAGCCCTTGAGTTTGAACTGACCTTTTTCAATTTCGTAGCCATCGCAATCGGGGTTGCGACCACAGACGTGCAGCTTGCGGCTGTCGTCAATGATGTAGGCATCCATCGCGGTGCCACAGACACCGCAGCGGTGCTTGGCACGCAGCGCCTCGGTTTCAGCCTCTTCGCCGTCAGTGGCAGAGACAAATTCGTCGGCAGAGACCAGGTTGATGGTCTTCTTGCAGCGCTCTTTCGGCGGCAGGGCATAACCGGAGCAACCAAGGAAGACACCGGTGGTGGCGGTACGGATACCCATCTTGCGCCCGCAATCAGGGCAGTCGATATCGGTCAGCACCATCTGGTTGGCACGCATGCCACCCTCTTCCGGCGCCTTGTCCGCCTTCTCCAGCTCATGGGTAAACTCGGCGTAGAAGGCATCCAGCACCTTCTTCCACTCGAGGCTCCCTTCGGCGATGCCATCGAGCTTGTCTTCCATCTTGGCGGTGAACTCGTAGTTCATCAGCTCGACGAAGTTCTCGACCAGACGATCGGTGACGATCTCGCCCATCTTCTCGGCGAAGAAACGGCGACTGTCGACCCGCACATACCCGCGATCGACGATGGTGGAGATGATGGAGGCGTAGGTAGACGGACGACCAATGCCGCGTTTTTCCAGCTCGCGCACCAGCGCTGCTTCGGTGAAGCGGGCGGGCGGCTTGGTGAAGTGCTGACGCGGATCCAGTTTGACCAGTTTCAGAACCTCGCCGACAGTCACCGCCGGCAGCTGGCTGTCTTCGCCCTTGCGGCCCATCGGCGGCAGCGCCTTGGTCCAACCGGCGAAGCGCAGGGTACGGCCACGGGCTTTGAGCTCGAACTCGCCCGCCTTGACGGTCAGGGTGGAGGAGTCGTACTGAGCCGGGGTCATCTGGCAGGCGACAAACTGACGCCAGATGAGGTCGTACAGGCGCATCGCATCCGGTTCCATCCCTTCCAGCATCTCGGCAGTCACCAGCACACTGGAGGGGCGGATCGCTTCGTGGGCCTCCTGGGCATTGGCCTTGGCACCGTAGAGGTTAGGCTCGGCCGGCAGGTAGGCTGAGCCATACTGCTCGCCGATATATTCTCGCACCGCGTCCACTGCCTCTTTGCTGAGGTTGGTGGAGTCGGTACGCATATAGGTGATGTAACCCGCTTCATAGAGACGCTGGGCCATCATCATGGTCTTCTTGACCCCGAAGCTCAGCCGGGTAGAGGCCGCCTGCTGCAGAGTAGAGGTGATGAAAGGAGCAGAAGGCTTGGAACCGGTCGGCTTGTCTTCCCGGTTCACCACCTTGTAGTCGACCCCTTCCAGCGCTGCGACGGCGGCGAAGGTCTCGGCCTGGGTGACCGGCTTGAAGTCGGCGCCGTTGCGGCTGACTACTTCCATCCGCAGATCAGCCTTGTCACCAGTCAGCAGGTCAGCGTTGAGATCCCAGAACTCGACCGGCACGAACGCCTTGATTTCGCGCTCTTTATCGACGATCAGACGCACCGCGACGGACTGCACCCGGCCGGCAGAGAGGCCGCGCGCCAACTTTTTCCACAGCAGCGGAGAGACCATGTAGCCCACGACGCGGTCGAGGAAACGACGGGCCTGCTGGGCGTTGACGCGGTCAATGTTGA
This sequence comes from Aeromonas sp. FDAARGOS 1410, assembly GCF_019048745.1. Lineage (NCBI taxonomy): Bacteria > Pseudomonadati > Pseudomonadota > Gammaproteobacteria > Aeromonadales > Aeromonadaceae > Aeromonas > Aeromonas sp. FDAARGOS 1410. The sequence continues at coordinate 3,766,353 of NZ_CP077401.1, forward strand.
GCTCGGAGGGCTGGGCAAACGCCTCCTTGATGGCGGTCTTGGTGATCTCGTTGAACACCACGCGCTTGTAGCGGCTCTCGTCGCCACCGATGATCTCGCGCAGGTGCCAGGCGATCGCTTCCCCTTCTCTATCCAAGTCGGTTGCGAGATAGATGGTGTCTGCCTTCTCGGCCAGACTTTGCAACTCGCTGACCACCTTCTCCTTGCCGGGCAAAATCTGGTAGTTGGCCTGCCAGCCCGCGGTCGGGTTGATCCCCATCCGGGCAAACAGGGCTTTGCGCTCCTTGGCTGCCTTTTCGGTTTCGCTCAACTTGATGCCGCGAATGACGGGTTTCTTGGGCTCGGTGCTGGCGCTGCCGCTGGTGGGCAGATCGCGAACATGACCCACGCTGGATTTCACCACGTAGTCCTTGCCCAGATATTTGTTGATGGTCTTGGCCTTGGCCGGAGACTCCACTATGACCAGTGATTTGCCCATGCTGTAACTATTATCCTCATTGCACCCGACGGGGTTGGTGTGCGGTTTTGTGGGGCTGTATAAGAGATTTGACGGGAAAAAGCAATCTTGTGACTCAATTTGCCTGACCAGCCCCTACCGCGCTGCTTCTTTATTTATTAATGCGAAGGGTCAGCGTCGGGTGCAACCGCTTTTTCATTTTTCTGCCATACGGCCCCTCTTTTTATATCTGAAACGACATAAAAACGTCTGCTGGTTACCGGCTTGTTACAAAAACATAAAATCTCTTTATAATGGCCCCACCCCGACGCATTGTGCGCGGAAGGAATCCGCTACCCATCATAAAAATCGAAAGGATGTACTCAATGAAGCACTTCGAGGTCAATTTCGACGGACTGGTCGGCCCGACCCACAACTACGCCGGTCTCTCCTACGGCAACGTCGCCTCCCAGAACAACGCTCAGGAAGCCTCCAACCCGAAAGAGGCGGCCAAACAGGGGCTACGCAAGATGAAGGCGCTGACCGAGCTCGGCATGACCCAGGGGGTGCTGGCGCCACAAGAGCGCCCCGATCTTGCCACCCTGCGCCGCCTCGGCTTTACCGGCAGCGATGCCCGGGTGCTGGAACAGGCCGCCAAACAGGCTCCTGCCGTACTGGCCGCCTGCTATTCGGCCTCCAGCATGTGGACTGCCAACGCCGCCACCGTCTCCCCGAGTGCCGATACTCAGGATGGTCGCATTCACTTCACCCCCGCCAACCTGACCAACAAGTTTCACCGCTCCCTCGAGCCGGATGTCACTGGCCGGATCCTGCGCGCAGTGTTCAATAACGAGCGCCACTTCAGCCACCACCTCCATCTGCCGGAGAACGATCACTTCGGCGATGAGGGGGCAGCCAACCACACCCGGCTCTGCCGCGCCTATGGCGAAGCGGGTGTCGAGCTGTTCGTCTATGGCCGCAGCGCCTTTGATCTCTCCCGCCCGGCACCAAAGCGCTATCCGGCCCGCCAGACTCTGGAGGCAAGTCAGGCCATCGCCCGCCTGCATGGTCTTGATGAGGAGAGCGTGGTCTTTATCCAGCAAAATCCGGAGGTGATCGATCAGGGGGTATTCCACAACGACGTGATCGCTGTGGGTAACCAGAATGTACTCTTCTTCCACCAGCAGGCATTTCTCAACACCAAACAGGCGCTGGCCGAGGTGCAGACCAAGTTTGGCGAAGGGGAGCTGCACTTTATCGAGGTGCCGACCGCCGAGGTATCTGTGCTGGATGCAGTGAAATCCTATCTGTTCAACACCCAGATCCTCACCCTGCCCAATGGCGAAATGGCGATCATCGCCCCCACCGAGTGCCGCGACAATCCGGCGGTGTCGGCGTACCTGAACAAGCTGCTGACCATGAACACACCGATCAAGGCCGTTCACTACATGGACGTCAAGCAGAGCATGCGCAACGGCGGCGGCCCCGCCTGTCTGCGGCTGCGGGTCGCCATGAACGATGCCGAACTCGCGGCTGTCAATCAGGCCTGCCTGATCAACGACAGCCAGTTCACCCGCCTCGATGGCTGGGTCGATCGCCACTATCGTGACCGCCTGACCCTGGACGATCTGCGTGATCCGACCCTGGTGCAGGAGTCTCGCAGCGCACTGGACGAGCTGACCCAGATCCTGAAACTGGGGTCCATCTACCCGTTCCAGCGCTAATCATCGCACCAGAGCTCAAGCTCAATTCAGCAAAAGACCGCTATGTCAGGCGGTCTTTTTGTCTGTCTCTCAACAAATTCTGAATTTTTCGACCTGAGCCCGCAACGGGACTGCATAGAAAAGCAGCGCACAACTTGCTGATAAGTCTGAATTTTGAGCACGATGTATCAAAAAATCGACGAACAGTCATTTTTTGCTGCCAGAAACGCTTCAAGGGGTTCACAAAGAGCGAAGATCTGTTAGTATGCGCCTCGCACTTGGGGAGGGGTTCCCGAGCGGCCAAAGGGATCAGACTGTAAATCTGACGGCTCTGCCTTCGAAGGTTCGAATCCTTCTCCCTCCACCATCAAGTGCAACAATCAGGAAAATACCCCGTGGAGGGGTTCCCGAGCGGCCAAAGGGATCAGACTGTAAATCTGACGGCTCTGCCTTCGAAGGTTCGAATCCTTCTCCCTCCACCATCTTCCTGAACAAAATATGCAATACCCCTGTGGAGGGGTTCCCGAGCGGCCAAAGGGATCAGACTGTAAATCTGACGGCTCTGCCTTCGAAGGTTCGAATCCTTCTCCCTCCACCATCATTCAAGAAAGCCCGGCCTAGCGCCGGGTTTTCGCTTTTCCAGCCCATGCTACCTAACCATCTTGTCAGATCTGACAGTTGCATTTGCAACCCATCATGTTCAATTTATCACCACCTATACCAGAGTATTCACATCATGTTTGAGATCTGGGACGAACATGGCCATGCCACAGGGCTCACCCTGCAAGCCCTGAAAAAGCGCATGGAGGGCTATCAGGGCGACCTGATGGTTCGCTACAGCAACAAGCTGGGCCTGCCCACGACGCTCTTCGTGACAGTGAAGCAGGGTATTCCCTATCAGCGCTTCAAAGCGGGCAGCCCCAGACTTGACTGGGAGTGGCTGGCTGGCGCCACCAATGGCGCCATGCCTCGCACCATTCGCGAACAGCGCTTCGAGATGGCGCTTGCAGCCATCCACTAGATTACTGACTCACACCGCCAGCTCATCGACCAGCTGCTGTAACAGCGCACAAAACCGCGCAAGTTCATCGCCACACGCTGCGGCACCTTGTTGACGGATCCGCTCCTCCAGCCGCCAGCCCTGCTCAGCAGCCTCCGGGATCATCATGGCGAGCGTACCCGCCTGACGGTGCACCCACTCGGCCAAGGCGATGTCTTCTTGCGGACGCATGCCAAGTCCACGCTCCAGTTCGTGACGACACAGCTGCAACGCCTGTCGCAACGGCTCACCTGCACCAAACAACGAGCTCACCACCGCGAGGTCGAGTAGCCGTTCGGAGGGGAGGATATGCCACTTCAGCAACATCTGGCGCAATCCAGCCAGCAGTACCGGCTTGCCGAGCAGATCATCCATCCCGGCGGCAAAGCAGCGTTCGCGCTGTTCCGGCAACACGTTGGCGGTCATGGCGATGATCAGCAACCGCTCATCCAGATCCTCCTGCTCGCGCACCTTGCGGGTGAACTCGTAGCCGTCCATCACCGGCATCTGGCAGTCGCACAGCACCAGATCGTAAGGAGTGCGCGCCACCATCTCCAGCGCCTGCTCCCCCTGCCCGGCCAGATCACAATGCAAGCCAAGCTGGCCAAGCTGGCGCATCACCAACGACTGGTTTAGCGGGTTATCCTCCACCAGCAGGATCCGGTAGGGCAGCAGCTCGCCGGCTTCAGCCTGTTCGCGCAGCGGGGCCGGCAGCAAGGCATCGGCCAATCCCAGCTGGCGATAACACACCTCGCGTACCGCATGCCAGGTCAGAGGATTGCTGTTGAGCAGATAACGCCCCGCTTCGCGCCGATAACCCATGGGCGAATTCAGCTCTACCAACCCGATCGCATCACTGGGAGCCTGTTCGCTGTCGCTAAAGTGCAGCTCCGCCCCACCCGCGTGCCCGGTGCAGCTCACCCCCAGCGCACCGAGGTGCAGCAACAGGGTGTGACGCAATTTCTCATCGCGCAGCTCGATGACAGCATGCATCCCGGCGAGGTGCGGATCTGGCTCGGAGTGGGCCACAACCGGCAGAGTCACGGTCAGCGTGATAAAGGTGCCAAGGCCCGGCGAGCTCTGCAGTCCAATCTCTCCCTGCATCAATCCGGCAAGGGTGTGACAGATGCTTAGCCCCAACCCGCTGCCGCCGTAACTGCGGGTAGTCGAGCTCTCCGCCTGTTCAAAAGCGTTGAAGATCCGGCTTTGCGCCTCGTCACTCATGCCAATCCCGCTATCTCGTACCCCGAACTGCAGCCGCTGCCTCCCCTCTGCCTCCTGCAGTACCGCGAGGGAAAGCTCGATAAAACCGCGCTCGGTAAACTTGATGGCATTGCTGACAAAGTTGAAGAGGATCTGGCGCAGTCTTAGCACATCGCCATGAAGACGGGCGGCTACCTCCTGATCCGCCAGCAGATAGACTCGCAGTCCCTTGTGCTGTACCTCGCTGACCGTCATGGTCAGCACGCTATCAATCAGCTCGCGCATCAGGAATGGTACTTCGTCGAGCACCATCTTGCCCGCCTCCAGCTTGGCGTAGTCGAGCACGTTGTCGATCAGCGCATGCAACCCCTGCGCGCCCCGGTTGATGATCTCCACCATCTGGCGCTGATCTTCGCTCAACCCGGTCAGCGAAAGCTGCTCCGCCATACCGACGATGCCGTTCATCGGGGTACGGATCTCGTGGCTCATGGTGGCCAGAAATTCACCCTTTATGGTGGCAGCCGACTCGGCCCGCACCTTGGCGCTGGCCAGTGCCAGCTCGACCTGATGCCGGCGGGTGATCTCCTGCCGCAAGCGCCAGTAAGCGACCAGCAGCGTCAGGATAAACAAGCTGATGGCCAGCCCGACCGGCAGCAGGGTGCGCACCAGTTTCGCCCTGGGGATCCCTTCGCTGTAATTGAGCGCCAACCAGCTGTTGCGGATCTGGCGCTGCTCCTTGTCGCTCATGCTGGCCAGCACCCGGTTCACCAAAGGCAACAAGGGTGCGTATGGCTCACGTACCGCCACAGCCAGCTCATCCTTGAAAGGGGTTGGCGCGGCGATATGAAGACGGTCATCAAACTGCTCGGCGACAAGACGGGAGACCACCACCAGATTGCCGATATAGGCATCCCCTTGCCCAGCGGCGACACGGGCGAGCCCATCGCTGGCATCACGGGTCGTGGTCAGTTTAAGGGCGGGCACCAGTGCCCTGAGCTCGGGGATCAGCATGCTGTCGGTCAGCAGCAGCTGTTTGCCGGCCAGATCAGAGAGATCCCCGATAGGGAGGCTACCGCGTGCCGTCACCAGCACCAACGGGAATGATGCGAAGGGCTCGCTGGCATGCCAACCCACCAACCGCTCGATGATCCGTGTGGGCAGTACTGCCAGATCCACATCGTGATGCAGCAGCAGTTGTTGCAGTTCGGGCCAGCTCTGTACAGGGATGCTGCTGTATGCCAATCCCAGCTTCTCTTGCAACACGTTCAGATAATCCGCTATCAAGCCGACCGAATTGCCATCCTCATCGTGATAGGAGAAGGGCACCCAGCCGGGGATCAAACCCAGCTTTAGCGGTGGCAGCGTCGAGAGCCAGCCACGCTCATCAGGACGCAGCAAAAAATTGCTGTGCCCCATGAAATTGGGCGTCAGACTCTCCCCCAGCCACCGTTTCTCCAGTTCACTGCGCGCCTCGACCGTCAGCGCCTGAATCGCCGTATCAAGCCGGATAGCAAGAGTGTGTTTCCGGCTGGCAATGCCAAGGTGAAGGGTCTCCATCAACAAGGGTGACTGGGCGACCACTGCCAGTGCCGGGTGACGCTCGATAAACAGGTTGGCCACATGAAGATTGCCGATATAGGCATCTGCCCGACCTTGTTCAACCGCCTGCAATGCGCGGCGGGTATCGACAAAGAGCCGAGGTGTGACATTGGGATAATGCAGTTTCACCAGTTTCTCGGTCAGAAAGCCTTTTTCGATGGCAATGCTTGCGGACTGTAACCGGCTCACATCCCGAAACAGGGGGCTGTCCTGGCGCACCACCACCACAGTCGGCGAGGTGTAGTAAGGCAGGCTATAGGTGACGCACTGGCGCACTTCAGAGTTAAAGGCATCAAGCAGGATATCGAGCTTGCCACGGCAGGCATCGCTATACATGGCTTCCCAGTTCGGATAGATACGCCAGGCAATCCGATAGTCCAGTTTCTTGGCCAACTGCTCCATCAACTCGACACTGAAGCCGGCGGCGGCCTTGCCGTCCCACTGCTGAAAAGGGCCCCATCCTCCGGCCAATATTCCGACTTCAATCGTTGGGACAGAGGGGCCAGATTCCGCCAATACGGCAGGCGTCAAGAAAAAAACAGAGACAATAATTATGAATCGTTTGATTAATGACATAAGCGAACAATATATAGACATAACGATTCAAATATATTTATCAAAAGATATATGCACCTGAAAAAATGGGGTGCGCACGGTAGTATAGAAATGTTAGCTTTGATAGCCTGAATATTATTCACCGTTTTATAAGAGGCTCATCCATGTCCTTCAAGATTATTCTTGCCGATGACCACCCCTTGATTCTGACCGGGATCCGCAGCCTGATTGACCAGATAACCCCCCATTGTGAAGTGATTGCCGAGGCATATCAGGTATCTGACTTGCTGAATTTATTGCAGCAACATCATTGTGATCTGTTGATCACCGATTTCAGCATGCCAGGAGATACCCGTAGCGATGGGCTGGTCATGATCCAGCAGTTGCGCCGGGATTATCCCAATCTTCCCGTTATTGTGCTGACCCAAATCCAGAACAGTGCCATCTTGCAATCCCTTATTCAGGCTGGGGTAAAAGGACTGATACTAAAAAAATCGGTTATTAATGAACTTGCCGATGCCATTCGCCAGATACTGCTCGGCCATCGCTATATTGGCCCGACAGTACAAATGCAGCTGGCCAGTACCGGTATCTCCGGGCAAGGCAACAACAACCCGCTGACGCCCAAGGAGAGTGAAGTAGTGCGCTTGCTGGCCAGCGGCATGTCGGTTACTCAGGTTGCCGACTACCTTCATCGCAGCGTCAAAACCATCAGCACCCAGAAAAAAAGCGCCATGGTACGACTCGGCTTGCAAAGTGATAGCGCTCTATTTCTGTATGCACGGGAGAATGGTCTATATTAACGATTTATTGCGTGACAGGGTCAATAACTGCATCAATAACTATCGTCACATTCCCCTTGTAAGTGCCAGGGAAATCAAGAACACCCTCAACATTTTTACTATTTATCTTGAATAGTAGATAGTCACGTATGGTAGACCCACTCATATTAAATCTTGTGCTTGTTATTGGGCTAAGTAACGTTTCTTGACCTTTATTTCTTCTATAAACATCAAGCGCCATTGATTTGTTATTACTATTGCTTTTTAAAAGGCAATTCTTCAAACCTATAAATTCACACTTCAACGTCATTGCTACAGGTACCGAGCTAATAACTTGCATTGGTAGCAATCCGCTGAGTGTCGGCACTCTACTGGAGTGCCATCCTATTCCATCAGGCTGCAAAACTAATCTGTTACCACCGACAGGAAAAATTACCTTAATCTGATTCCTAACAACCAACCTGAATTCTAAGTCTATGGACTGTGGTGACGGATTGGGAAGATCTCCATAGTCAAAATCCTTATTGGAACCAACAAGTAACCGTAATCTTCCTTGATAAAGTCCATTCGGTAAGGTTTCAATTCCAATCGGTATCAACTTATAACCAAAGAGAATTTTATTTACATTCGCAACACTTTGACCTCCACCTGATGTAAAAGCACGACTATAGCAGCGACCACCTGTTTTTTGCTCAGCTGGGTTGATCTCATAAAGAAGCGTGTCTGTAGATGAAAGATGAGCATCAACTAGCTTGCAATTAGCAACCGGGTCGGCCTGAGCAATATTATTATCCGCTGACAATGCTCTCTTGGTCATAATAAATCCCGTATGAGTAAAAGAAAACTTCATGTCACGGCTATTCCCCTTTCCATCAGACATAACAACATTTTTCTCCCCAGTGAAGTGGTGATGAAAAAGTCTATGCCAGACATACACATTAGATGATAGAGCCCTATCAATATTCGCATCGATTGCAACGATCCTTGACAATCTATTTTCACATACAAATGAGATAGGCAATGTCACACATGGATCTGTTATCCTAAAATCTCCACCCACGCCAGAGTTCAATTGCGCATACTCGGCATTAACATACACTGTTATTCCATAGGAAACAGAACCATAGGTCGATATACACAAAAAAAACAAAACTCTTAGCACTTTGACACCCTATAACAATATGGATAAAAACTGATCGCCAGCACTAATAAAACAATGTACAACATTGTATTGATTAACAGCATGTCATTGAGTTCACCATAAAGTTAACCAAGCGTTATAACGATTTAGTTACTCTTATTTTTGTACGATAACTCTGGGTGAGCATATTAACTCCCCCAACTGAATCACATCAGAATTAACAATTTGTTTCTGTCCCCTTGGTGCACTGTTGCAATTAAGAGTGCCATTATGTTCCACGCTAAATTCTGGCTGTCGTCGACTCGCCTCCAGCGCAAAGAAGCCATCATTTTCGGTAAATGCCCGCCCTATGGGGTTGCTGACCATGGCACCACGCAGCGGCTTGTTTTGCTCGTCCAGCAGGCGACCAATCACAGTAACGGTGCTCACAGCATTCACTTGGCCATAACCCACCCCGCCGCGATTAAGGTGGTAGGGGAGCACGGTCGGCTTGATGGTGAGTGGCATCCCCTCGTGGTCGGCCATCTCCAGTTGCAAGGCACCGCTCTGCAAGGCTGGCACCGAGACCAGATGGCGACCGGGCCCAAGGGTCTGTACGCTGCCCAGATCGTCGCTGACCCGGATCCGCGCCGCCTCATCATCGGCCGCAATATCGAGGATCATCGCCGCCTCATTGCCCATGCCGCCCATATCGCGGGAACCGAGCGCCAGATCCCCTTCATGCCCCAGCGCCAGCACACTCTCCAGGTTGACGCCTCCGGTCACCTCTGCGTTATAGGAGGAGTGCTGGGCAAACAGGTCACCGCCCAACCAGGGCGCCGCGAAGCGGCCATAGCCGGATAGACCGGTACCATAGCTGTCGTGGGTGCTGCCGACGCTGACCTGACGCAACGGGCCCCAATCCACCTCCTGCTGGTAGTTGAGATAGGCGCTGCGCTGGGCACCGCCCGAGCGCGAGGTATTGCTGCCCAGCCCCAGCGACAACTGGCGATCATCTCCCCCCAAGTTGATAGTGAGACTCAGCGTGCTACCGCGATCCCGCTGCTGCGCCGTACTCTCGCTGCCGGGGCGATCGAACAGGGTCACCCCCCAGGTCACCCAACGCCCCCAAAGCCGGTCACTGTAGTTCCATCCCACATCAGCGCCGTTGCCACGACCAGACTGGTGAGAGAGATAGACACCGAGGGTTCCCCACTTATCAAGCGATTGCTGCAATGACAGACTGGACACCGCACTCGCCTCCCCTTGCTTGCGCAGATTGCGCGAATGACTGGCAACCAGACTGCTATTGCCATGCCAGTAGATCCCCTGCAAGTCGTAACCCCACCCCATGCCGACACTCTGGTTGAGGGAGGCAAAGCCGTGGAGCTGACTGGTGGCCTCCCAATCGAGCGAGAGGGAGTGCTGGGCACGCTTGTCCACATACTGGCTACCCGCCCCCACTACCAGCGAGGGAAGCAACAGGTGGTTCACCGCTGCGCCACCACTGGCGCCTTCCAGATCGCTATCTCCCTGCCGCACCAGCCAGCGGGTCTGACGCCCGGCAAACAGGTTGAAACGCCACGGCTCCTCCGGCGTCTGCCAGTTGGAAGGTTTGTAGATCATTTCGTGCCAACGTCGGGTCTCCTGACCATCCTCCAGCAGCCGCAGTTCCACCTCGTAGATACCACCGGGCAGCGAGCGGGTATCGAGCGCCTGCAGACCCGATACGACCGGCTGGGACTGGATCAGGTTGCCATCCCGATAGATCTCCACCATGCCCGGTCGTGCCGGTGCCACCTGGATCGGCGCCAAGCTGGGCACCCCACGTTCCCGGCGCAGCAGATCCGAGCTGCCCCACATCACGCCAAGCACTGTAGGCGTCGCACCACTGTAGTAGTTGGGCTGACGCACCAACCCCTGCGCCGAGGGAAAGAAGAAGCCGAGACGATAAAAATTGGCCTCATGGAGCCGTTCTCCATAGACCTGAGCCATCCCCAGATCAGTTGGCCCACCCTCTTGCCAGGTGGCATCCCCCTCCATAAAAGGGGTCCACTGTCCCCAGCTGCCCTCCAGCTGCAGGTTGTAGTGTCCATTGCGCTGGCTGCCCTGCACCAGGTTCAGCTGATTCTGGACGAGCAAGCCCTTGCTCTCTTGAGGCAACGCCATAAAACGCTGATCCCGCGCCCCCTGCTCCACCTGACCGGTCAGCACCGAGAGCTGGGACTCCTCCAGGCTGTATTGCAACCCCACTATGCCTTCAGGACAGGCCCGGCCACACTCCCCGAGCGGCAGATGACTTCCCAGCTTGCTCAACCAACGTTCACGCGCCCCCTCGTCAAACTCGCTATCCTGCACATCCATCAGTGAGAGAAGTTGTACCGAGTTATCCCGCCCGAGCAGCACCTCCCCATCCCCCAGCAGGCGACCGTCAACGGTGACTCGCACCATCAGCGGGACACCAAAAAAGTGCTCTTCAAACCCTTCGGGCAACTGCCGCGCCTGCTGCAACAGCAGTGCCGGATCTGCCGCTACCAACGGGGCAGAGAGCAACAGCCCGAGCAAGAGAAGAAGAGAACGAACCATGAAGTGCAACCTGAATGCCTGAAATCTTAATTAAAGGGGGCCTGATGGCCCCCGCGTGTTTATGTCAACGGCTACACTTTCGGCGCTTCGGATTCAAACATCATGCTGACAATCCCCTGATAGTTGCCGGGTTTGTAGCCACCGTTTGGTGCCACGGCCGGAACAATCTCCAGCCCAACCTTTTTGCCGGTATTGGCATCCGCCTGGTTCAGCAAGTCGGCGGATGTAGTGGTCAGTGCGACCCCCGCCACCTTGACCGTCAATCCGATGCTCTCCTTGCCACTGATAATGGTGGCGGGATAGAGCAGATAGCCCTTGATGGGGCCAATGGTGCTCTTCATCTCCAGCTGCTTGGTTAATGGCTCCAACTGCTGACTAAAAGAGTTAAAGGCCAGTTTTTGCGGGGTACTCATCCAATCCCCTACGGGCTGCACATAAAAGTTTTCGGTCGGGATCTGCGCCGTTACCGTCACCGTATGCTCTACTCGCTCAGCCGCCATCAGCGTATTGCTCGCTAACAGCAAGGCCGGGATGATCGATAACTTCTTCATAACTACTCCTTCAGGTGTGATTACCTGTCTTGTGATAGATCGGGATTCAGAGCTTTAGCTCCCGGAATACCGACTTTTTCCCTTCAATCAGTTCAAAACGAACCATTCGGGTTGCCTCTTCACTGACCCGCTTTTTAACGCCAGGCAGCAGATGCATCTTCTCCGGCTGACTGCATGACCTCTCTTTTTCGCCACACAGCTCCAGATAATCGAGAATAACGGTGGCATTGCCCCGGTTCTCCACATAAAGGGCCCCGGTTTCACGTTCAATCCGGGTGTCATAACGGGTCTCTTTGGGTGCCACAAACAGAATAGTGCCAAAACCGGTCATGATGCTGACACCGGCACTTATTTGCTGTTGTGGTGGTAATTCGGTTATTTCATCATCCTGTGGCTTGACCGGTACAAAACGCACCCGAAAATAACGTTCCCGTTCCCGCTCTCCCATATAGATAAAGCGGGTGGCCTGCATGCTGCTTGCGGGAATAATCAACCTTGATGGGCTGGTCACCAGCTGACGAACGCCCTCCTCAGGTAACTCCCGCTCCTGTGGCACACCATCAACACCATATACAATCTCGGCCAGCGTTATTTTGACAAAGGCCGTCTCATCACCAATATTTCTAACCCGCTTTAGCAAGGTGCTTTTCTCTGCCGGCATATAGTCATATAAAGTACCAACGCTGATATCCGGCGATGCCAATGCGTTACTGCTCAATATAAACAGCAACAAAACAAAAAATTTATTCATGGGTGTTATCACACTACTAAAATAGAAAGAGACTCTGTCATATCAGAGCTCTAATAAATGTTTACTTGCAAACAATTCAATAATTATATTTTGTTTTGTTGTTCATCATTAAGGCCAGTCTAGATAATGCTCGCACCAAACTTAATCGGAATAATCTGATATTGCCAAACTATTCTCCTCTCTATCTCCCTTTCAATAATCGGACAATTCCTACAGCCAGACTTCTGTTGCCTCTCGTATTATTCGCAGCTATATCCGTCAACAGGTGAGTGCCATGTTTGCGTTCAAAGAAGAGTTTCCGGTCAGTGGCGTGGCATCCCTGACGACAGCGGACATTGCCGTACCCTTTTATCAGCCAATCGTTGACCGGGATCGCAAGATCATCGGCTTTGAAGCGCTGGCCAGACGCTGGGATCCCGCCCGGCAGGGCTACCAGGGTATCGACTTCCTGACTCTGAGCCAGGGTGAAGCTCTGGACATCGATATAGTTATACTGAGAGCAATTTGGCGTGACCTGCCCGTACTGGCACGCCATGCGCCCTGCTCTCTTTCCATTAACTTGAATCCTGCACTTGAGAGCTCGACATACCAGAACCTGCTGTTGCTGGTGATCCTGCAGGCTCGCAAGCTGGGGATAGCGATCTGGTTCGAGGTGCTGGAACACGCGCCGCTCTATCGCAAACATCGCGATCTTATCGAAGTGCTGCGTAGCCACGGCGCTCATATCGCCTGCGATGATTTCGGCACCCAGGAGTGCAATTTTCAGCGGGTGATGGCACTCCCTTACGAGATCATCAAGCTGGATCGCTCCCTGCTGCTACAGGCGAGCAAGAGTAGCCATGCTTTGCGGATGCTGAGCGGTCTGGTGGAGTATCTGCAGCGCTTTGGCATGAAGGTGGTGTGCGAAGGGGTCGAGACCCTGACTCACATCGAGATCGCCAACCAGCTCGGTTGCGACTATCAGCAGGGCTATGCCCACGCCATGCCCGCCCCCCTCTCCCGTTGGGCCTGACAGCGATACACCCCGTCCCTCTTTATCCCTGCCAAATTGCATGATGGCGTGGGGGCGAGTACAATCTCGCACCCCGAATATCTGGCGCATATTTTATAAGCGTGCAGGCTGGATATGCCGTTATCGGGTGGCAGAGCACCATGTAATGGCTCGCGCTGCTACTCAATCCATACGGCGCCATCAGGTGGCGTCGTCCTGATTTGCAATCAGATACGAAGAGTCCGACATGTTTAAACCAGAATTGCTCTCCCCCGCAGGTTCCCTCAAGAACATGCGTTACGCCTACGCCTATGGCGCCGATGCCGTCTATGCCGGCCAACCCCGTTACAGCCTGCGGGTGCGTAACAACGAATTCGATCACGAGAACCTGCAGCTTGGCATCAACGAAGCCCATGCCCTCGGCAAGCAGTTCTACGTGGTTGCCAACATCCAGCCCCACAACTCCAAGCTCAAGACCTTTATCCGCGACATGCGTCCGGTGGTGGAGATGAAGCCGGATGCGCTGATCATGTCCGACCCCGGTCTCATCATGATGATGCGCGAAGCTTTCCCTGATATGCCCATTCACCTGTCGGTGCAGGCCAACGCGGTCAACTGGGCCACGGTGAAGTTCTGGCATCAGATGGGCCTGACCCGGGTCATCCTCTCCCGCGAGCTGTCGCTGGACGAGATCGAAGAGATCCGCATGCAGGTGCCGGAGATGGAGCTGGAAGTGTTCGTTCACGGGGCGCTGTGCATGGCCTACTCCGGCCGTTGCCTGCTCTCCGGCTACATCAACAAGCGTGACCCCAATCAGGGCACCTGCACCAACTCCTGCCGCTGGGAGTACAAGGTACACGAGGGCAAGGAAGACGAAGTGGGCCAGATAGTCCATCGTCAGGAGCCTATCGCCGTGCAGAAAGTTGACCCGACTTTGGGCCTCGGCAAGCCGAGCGATGCACTGGTGCTGCTGGAGGAGTCCAACCGTCCGGGCGAGTACATGAGCGCGTTTGAGGACGAGCACGGCACCTACATCATGAACTCCAAGGACCTGCGTGCCATCGAGCACGTTGAGCGTCTGACCAGGATGGGCGTTCACTCGCTGAAAATCGAAGGCCGCACCAAGTCCTTCTACTACTGCGCCCGCACCGCTCAGGTCTATCGCAAGGCCATCGACGATGCAGTGGCAGGCCGTCCGTTCGATCGCAGCCTGATGGGCACCCTCGAAAACCTGGCTCACCGCGGCTATACCGAGGGCTTCCTGCGCCGTCACAACCACAGCGAATACCAGAACTACGACTACGGCTACTCCGTCTCCGACACCCAGCAGTTTGTCGGCGAGATCACCGGTCGCCGTGGCGACATGGTGGAAGTGGAAGTGAAGAACAAGTTCCTGGTTGGCAACAGCCTGGAGCTGATGACCCCGCAGGGCAACGTCCGCTTCAATCTGGAGCAGATGGAGAACCGCAAAGGCGAGCTCATCGACACCGCGCCGGGCAACGGTCACGTGGTCTATGTGCCGGTTCCCAAAGATCTGGATGTGAACTTCGGTATCCTGCTGCGCAACCTCGGGGATCGCGAAGACACGCGTAACCCCCATACGGCGGCTTGAGATGGCGCTGCTCATCACCGACAAGTGCATCAACTGTGACATGTGCGATCCCGAGTGCCCGAACCAGGCAATCAGCTTAGGGGAGGAGATCTACGAGATCGATCCCGGTCGCTGCACCGAGTGCGTCGGTCACTACGAGAAGCCGACCTGTATCAGTGTCTGCCCCATCGACTGCATCATCTGGGATCCCGCCCATGTGGAGACCGAAGATCAGCTGATGGAGAAGTTTGTGCGGATGCACAGGCAGTAAATGCAAAAGGCCGGGTTATCCCGGCCTTTTTGATCCCCGCTCATCGAATGGGCGCTACTTTTTGTTGACCAACCGATTCAACTCACCCAGCTCCCGCTGCGCCTCCAGCAAGTCGGTCTGAGCCTGTTCCAGCTTGCTCTGCTTGTCGGCCACCTTGCCCGGTTTGCCGGACACTCTGGCCTCCTGCAGTTCAAGCAGGCGCTCATTGACCTCTCCCCGCAGCTTGCTTACCCGTTGTTTCTGCTCCTTGAGGAGTCCTTCGTCGGTACAGTAGGCCTTGATATTGCGCGCGGCCTGTTCCAGCCCGGCAATCTGCCCGGCATTGTTGTGTGCTTTGGCAAACACCAGCTGCTCGTTGACCGCCTGCAGGCGGGCCTTGCAACCGACAGGCTGACTGGCACAGGCCGAGCCCGCCAACAGCAGCAAGCCGGCTCCCAATACTTTCCACATCTCGATTCATCCGGTCTTGTTTGCGAGCTGACCATAAAAACCTCGATCGGCAGCAGGGTCAAGCAAGCGGGAAAAAGGTGCGACAGAAGTTGTGTCATATCACGCAATTGCCACCTTATTGGTTCTACAATGGCGCTCTTTCCAATCGGGAGTCTCTTATGAATCAACAAATTGTGGTGATTGCCAATGGTGCCCCCTATGGCAGCGAATCCCTGTTCAATGCCTTGCGTCTGGCCATTGCCCTCAACGAACAGGGCGGTGCCAGCCTCAAGCTGTTCCTGATGTCCGATGCGGTGAGCGCGGCGCTGGCCGGTCAGGCTCCGGCCGAAGGATACAACTTGCGCCAGATGCTGGAGATCCTGCTGGCACAAGGGGTCACCATTCGCCTGTGCAAAACCTGCACCGATGCTCGTGGTATCACTGCCCTGCCGCTGATCGAGGGCATCGAGATCGGCACCCTGCCGATGCTGGCCCAGTGGACCCTCGCCGCTGACAAGGTACTGACCTTCTAATACCGCTCGCCTTACTATCCAGCCCGATGAAATGGCTCTGTCGACAAGAGCCATTTCAGTCTCCACCCCACAAGTGTCTACACTATCAATTGCAAATTATTTCCAATAAGGCTACGGCAGCGACACGGAGTCCTGCCGCCCCCCTTGATAGAGAGCGGCGATGAAACCCACGGAACAGACCCTGCTGGAGCAGATGCGGATCACCGAATTTGAAATTGCCCATCGCAAAGAGCTGCTTTTGCTGAACGAACAGGATGTCGCTCTGCTGGCAAGTTACAGCGGCAAGATCGAGCCCCATATCGATGAGCTGGTCGACAAGTTTTACCAGCAGCAAACAGCCATCACCGAGATTGCCCTGCTGATAGGCGATGCCGATACCCTCAACCGGCTGCGAGCCGCCCAGCGGCGCTACATTCTCGATCTGTTCAGCGGTCTCTACGATCTGGAGTACGTCAACAACCGGCTGCGGATCGGGCTGGTGCACAAGCGGATCGGCGTCGAACCCAAGCTCTATCTGGCCGCCATCAACACCCTCAAGGCGCTGCTGATCGAAAACATCTTTGACCAAATCGGCAACGAGAGCGAGCGGATCGCCATGCTGGCGGCGCTGGACAAGCTGATCCTGTTCGACATCACGCTGGTCTTCGAAACCTATATCCGCAGCCTGGTGTCAGAGATCGAGTCGTCCAGAGAGAAATCGGAGAACTATGCGAAAAGCCTCGAACAGAAGGTTCGCGAGCGCACCCATCAGCTGGAGGAGCTCAATCGCACCGATGCGCTGACGGGATTGCTCAACGTTCGCCACCTCAATGATCAGCTGCAGCTGACGCTGCGCTCCTGCCAGCGACGAGCCGAACCGGTGGCCATCGCCTACCTCGATATCGACAACTTCAAGCAGATCAACGACAACGAGGGGCACCAGCGCGGGGACGAGATCCTGCGCACCGTCGGTACCTGCATCCGTCAGGTCTTTCGCACCGAGGATAGCTGCTTTCGCTATGGCGGGGATGAGTTCTGCCTGATCCTGCCCAACTGCAACGAGGCGCAGGCGCGGGATATCTATCTCAAGCGGCTGACCCAGGCGATAAAAGATCAACTGGCCGGGATCACCCTCAGTATCGGCATAGTACAGACCGGCCCCGAACACTATGACGAGGGGCTAAACCTGATCCGGCTGGCGGACGAGCGGATGTATGCCGCCAAGCGAGCCCTCAAGACAGTTTCCCCCAAAGAGCGCCATTGAGCACTCAGTTGCTGCCGGGCTTCGACACGGCTGCCGCAGGGTGCCGCACGCGGGCACCCCGTTCATAGAGCCAGAAGATGGCCACGCAGAGCAGCGCCATCAGCAGGAATAGCAGCTGCCCACTCCACTGCTCCAGGATCCAGCCCCCCAGCAAAGCCCCCACGGCGCTGCCCAAGCCCGCAAGCGCACTGGCACCAAAATAGCTCCCCTTGAGATGGCCGGGCGCCATCTGGTCGATCAGCACGTTGAGCAGGGGGAAAAGGATTGTCTCGCCGATGCTAAGCAGCAGTACGGCGGCAAACCAGTGGCTACGCACCAGCGGATCCCCTGCGGCAAACAGCAGCTGGGCCGCCAGAAACAGAGCCATGCCGATATGAAGACGCACCCGCACCGGCCAGCGCGAGAGCAGCCGCAGCAGCGGGAACTGCAGCAACACCACCGTCAGGGCATTGGTCGCCACCAGCAAGGCAACCAGCTCGGCTACCTGCGGCATGCCGGCGCGGGTCAGGTACTGAACCAGTGGCGAGTGAAACTGGGAGTAGACCAGCACCATCAGCAGATTGGCCATCACCAGCAGCAGGAAGGCACGATCTGCCAGCAACACCTGAATGGCATCGCGCAAACCGGGGCCGGCAGCGCCATGACGGTGAGAGGAACCCGCCCGACGAAAGCCCCAGCCAAAGGCGACACCCAGCAGCAGATAGCTCGTGGCCAGAAAGAGGAAGGTCTCCTGCTGGGCATTGATCCCGAGCGTCACCCCGAGCAGTGGCCCCAGCGCGGCACCAAGGTTGAGCAGGAAATAGCGCAGGTGCAGAGCCAGCTCCCGCGCCTTGGCCGACGCCAGACTGTCAGCCATCAGCGCCTTGCCGGGCGCATCGATAAGCCCGGAGGCAAGCCCGCTCCCCATCACTCCGACGCCAAGCCAGAGCACGGAGTGGGAAAAGCCGAGCAAACCAAAACAGAGCATCGCCACCAGACAACCGCCGAGCAAAATGCTGTGCCGCCCGAAGCGGTCCGAAAGCCAGCCGCCGTAGAAACTCACCAGCGTCGAGAGCGCTGCCGAGCCCCCCAGCAGCAGGCCGATGAGGGTTGCCGAGAGGTTATACTCCCGATAGAGCAGGATGGAGAGAAAGGGCCACACCATGTAGTAGCTGGTGCGCACCATGAAGGTGCCCAGAATGACGATCCAGACCAGCGGGGTAAATTGCCTGAAGGTGCTCCATGGCATTGGCCTGCTCCATGGCCCGTAGGGCCCTGCAATGAAAGGGGAAAGCCCTCAGTTTTAACAGAGGGTTTAAATGGATACAACCCTCCTCGCCACGGAGTTGCCTCATCGGCAACACGGCCTGCAACGTGGCCAAAAAACAAGGCCAGCCGGATTACCCCGACTGGCCTCGCTCACCACTTGTCACGCCGTTGCGGGTCGCGACTCAGCGCCAGGGGCTCTGCTGCCACAAGCGGCCAAGCCCGGCTTCCAGCGCCTGTGCGCCCTGCTGCCCCAATTTCTGGGTCAGGCTCTTGGGCCGGCTGTAGCGAATGCCTACCACCTTGTGCTGGCTGGCCTGCGCCAGCAGGTAGTCATCACTGGTACAGAGGCTATCCACCAGCCCCAATCCCTTGGCCTGACTCGCCAGCCAGTGCTCGCCGGTGGTGACCAGATCGATATCGAGCTGCGGCCGGTGCTCGGCAACAAACTGCTTGAAGCGCTCGTGGATGGCGGCCAGCTCCTCGCGAAACTTCTCGCGGCCCAGATCGTCATTCTCGCCAAACATGGTGATGGTGCGCTTGTACTGACCTGCGGTGTGCATCTCGAACTCGATGTCGTGCTTTTTCAGCAGCTTGTTGAAGTTCGGCATCTGGGCGATCACCCCGATGGAGCCCACGATGGCAAACGGCGCAGCCAGGATTTGATCCGCCACGCAGGCCATCATGTAGCCGCCGCTCGCAGCCACCTTGTCGATGGCTACGGTGAGCTTGATCCCCTTGTCACGCAGCCGCTGCAGCTGGGAAGCGGCAAGACCGTAGCCATGCACCACACCGCCACCGGACTCAAGGCGCAGCAACACCTCGTCGCTCGGCTGAGCTACGCCGATGACCGCGCTCACCTCTTCGCGCAGTGATGCAACCTCTTTGGCATCCATGCTGCCATTGAAATCGATGACGAACAGCCGGCTGCGTTCGTCACCCGTCTTGGCGCGCTTTTTCTGCTCCTCTTTCTGCTGCTTCTCCAGCACTTTACGCTCGGCCTTGCTGGCCAGTGCGCTCTTGAGTGCAAACTGCCCCTGCTCCAGTTCGTTAGAAAGATCGGTCACCACCAGCTCGCCCTTGCGCGCCTTGGGTTGACGACTGCTGACCACCATCAGGACGATGGCGCCGATGGCCAGCAAAAAGGTCACGGTTTTGGCCAGAAACAGGCCATATTCGGTCAAAAATGTCACGGTGGACTCCAGAGAGGATCGGTTTTGTCACATTCTAGGGAGTTTGCCGGACGCGCGCAAAAACTCTGCATCAAGCCGTTAAAAATCCAACCTGATACTCACAACCCCTCTATTTTCTTCACATTTTTTCGGCGATGAGCTGGTCAAACCGAGGCGCGGATCAGTACACTTGGCCTCGATTGCCATGCACTTATGGCCGGAATTTGTTAACAGGAGTTGCCATGCTCGATTATCAGGCCCCCCGCGATCTGCTCAGGGAGAAGGTCATTCTGGTCACCGGTGCCGGAGACGGGATCGGCCGCGAAGCCGCCCTCACCTATGCCGCCCACGGCGCCACCGTGATCCTGCTCGGCCGCACCAGCGCCAAACTTGAAGCCGTCTATGACCAGATTGAGGCTGCCGGTTACCCGCTGCCCGCCATCGTTCCGCTCGATCTGAAAACCGCAACCGCCGCCGATTATCGTGGACTGGCCACCACCTTCGCCCGCCAGTTTGGCCGCCTCGACGGCATTCTGTTCAATGCCGGACTGCTCGGCACCCTCTCCCCCTTCGAGCACATTCAGGAGAAGGAGTGGGACGAGGTAATGCAGGTCAACGTCAAATCGGAATTTCTGCTGACCCAGGCGCTGCTACCGCTGGTTCGCCAGAGCGCCAAAGAGCACGGCGATGCCTCCATCGTCTACACCTCCTCCAGTGTGGGCCGCAAAGGACGGGCTTACTGGGGCACTTACGCCATCTCCAAATTTGCCATTGAGGGGATGATGGAAGTGCTGGCGGACGAGCTGGAAAACACCGGCGTGCGGGTCAATACCCTCAACCCGGGTGGCACCCGGACCAAGATGCGGGCCAGCGCCTTCCCGGCGGAAGATCCGATGAACCTCAAGACTCCGGCCGACCTGATGCCGCTCTACCTCTATCTGATGGGAAGCGACAGCCGGGGCAAAACCGGCCAGACCTTTGTGGCGCAGCCCAAATAAATCAACAAAATAACCGGGTTATTGCGAGACAGGGATTAAATTGAATAGGGAGCCTCGGCTCCCTGCATCTCCCTGACTCCACCCTCTCCAATCAGGTTGAACTATGTTTCGTCCCAAAAGCACGTTTGAGCAATGGCGGATCTTTCAGGCAGTGGTCGACTGTGGCGGCTACGCCCAGGCGGCCGAGGCGCTGAACAAGAGCCAGTCCTCCCTCAACCATGCGGTTGCGAAGTTGCAACAGAGTCTGGGGGTGCCCCTGCTGGAAGTGCGCGGCCGCAAGGCGGTGCTGACACCGGCGGGGGAGATCTTCCTCAAGCGGGCGCGCCAGTTGAGTCAGCAAGTGGAGGAGCTGGAGAATCTGGCTAATAACCTGGAGCGGCAGTGGGAGCCGCAGATCAACCTCTACGTCTCGGCGCTACAGCCGAGGGAGCGCCTCTATCGTGCGCTGACCCACTTCTACCCCCGCAGCCGTGGCTGCCGGGTTAATCTGCACGAGCGAATTCACTGCCATTTCAACGCGTTGCAGCCGGGGGATCTGATGCTCTCGGAACATCTGCCGGGGGATCGCACCGGGCTGGTGCTGGACGAGGTGTGCCTGCGCCCGCTCTGCGCCGCCAGCCACCCGCTGGCCCAACTGGAGGGGCCCATCAGCCTCGATGACCTCACCAGCCACAACCAGATCAGCCTTCATCCCCCCATTCACCGCTCGGTGGACTGGAACGACGCAGATGATACCGGCTGGAAGGCGACGCACTACCACGAGGTGATCAGCATGATCCTGCAGGGGCTTGGCTACGCCTGGCTGCCGCGTCATCTGGTGGAAGCAGAGCTGGCCTCCGGTGCGCTGGTGCAGCTCGATCTGGAGAGCGGCAACGAACGCCACCTCTACACCTACCTGCTTACCCTCTCTCCCGAATCACTTGGCCCCGCCACCGAGCTGCTGCTGCGCTGCCTGCGCAACGAGTATCAGGGCGAGCAGAGCCTCTCCGCGCAGGGTAAATAAGCCGCTACCCTTTTCTCCTAGACATTGGGCACCCGCCAGCAGGCGGCCAGCGCCACCATGGCCAGCACCAGTGCCACCATGAAGACACCGTGAAAGCTCCACACCTCCGCCACAATGCCGGCAATGGCGCCCGCCATGATGGAGCCGGTGCGGATGCTGTTCGAGAAGAGCGTGGTGGCAACCCCTGCCCGACCCGGCATCAGATCCTGAAAGTAAGACATGCCGATCCCCGCAACGATACCGATGAAGATGGCGTTGAAGAGCTGCAGCGCGATCAGCGCATAGTGGCTGGTGAAGCTCACCAGTCCGCCATAGAAGATGACACCGGCCAGCACCGCCAGCAGCATCATGGGCCGCTTGCCAAACCGCGCCGTGTAGTAGCCCGCCAGCAGCATGAAGGGGATCTCGAGGGCCGCAGCCGTCCCCATCAGCACCCCCGCCAGCTTCTCGTCCATTCCCAGCTCGCGGGTGATGTAGAGCGGCATATTGATGAGGTACATGCTGTTGCAGGTCCACATCAGGGTGGACGCGATAAACAGCGCCCGCACCGAAGGATCCCGCCAGCTGCTGACCCGCTCGGTCTCTTCGGCCATCTTTGGCAACGGCAGAGAGGGGAGCCAGCGCCAGACCACTAGGGTACAGAGCAGATAGGCAACTGCGGAGGCGAGATACATCACCTCGAAGCCGTAGCCGATGGCCAGCGCAAAGGCGATGGGCGGACCGATGACCCAGGCCAGCGAGAACTGGGCGCGCATCACCGAGCTGAACATGTCAGCCCGTTTGTTGCGGCTGTCGGAGTACTCCCGCGCCAGTGCAAACAGCTGGGGGCTGGCCGTAGCCGCCAGACTGGCCAGCAATACCCCCAGACTCACCAGCAGCCAGTAGTTGCGGTTCCAGGCAAACAGCAAGGAGAGGGCTATGCCGGCAAAACAGCAGCGCAGGATGAGGCGCTTGCGATCCCCCCGGTTGTCGGAGCGATGGCCCAGCCACTGGCTGATCAGGATGCCGACCACGGCATTGATGGTGTAAAAGAAGCCCACCAGAAAGGGGCGCACCTGAACCTCTTGTGCAAGAAAGAGGCTCAAGGTTGGCACCTGAAGCGCCACCGCCACACCGGTCATGAAGGTGACAACAAGAAAGGAGAGGGATACGGGATCGGGGCGTCTTGTTACCGCCGTCAGCAAGGCCATAGGATTACCATTCGTCGCGAAGCAGAAAATACGGAAGGTCAGAGCAGCAACCGCATGAAAAAACCGCACTTATCTTATGTCATTATCAAGAGCCGGCTCAAGGCTGCTCACCCCGGGGTTGTCGCTTGCGGGGCGGGCCGCGACCCCGTAGAGTGAAAGCCCATCTGGCCAGCACAAGGAGTTCGCATGTTTGATTTTGATCGGGAAGTTGACCGCAGTGGCACCATGAGTCTGAAGTGGGACAAGTACAAGGGCCAGGATGTGTTGCCCATGTGGGTTGCCGACACCGACTTTGTCTCTCCGCCATCCGTGATCGAGGCGCTCACCCAACGGGTTGCTCACGGCATTTTCGGCTACTCTCGCCCCTCCCCCCGCCTGATCGAACTCATCATCGAACGGCTGGCCACCCGTTATGGCTGGGCCATCCAGCCGGAGTGGCTGGTCTTTCTGCCCGGCGTGGTACCTGGGCTCAACCTTGCCTGCAAGGCGTGGAGCCAGCATGGCCGCGGCATCATCACCCCCAAGCCGGTCTACTACCCCTTCCTGCAGGCGCCGGGCTTCAACGACCGTCCCCTGCTCACCGTCCCCATGGTGGAAGAGGCCGGTCGCTGGGTGCTGGATCTTGCAGAACTGGAGCGCCAGGCCCCCTCGGCTGACCTGCTGCTGCTCTGCAACCCCCACAACCCGGGCGGTACCGTCTTCACCCGCGAGGAGCTGCTGGCCATCGACGCCATCGCCGAGCGCCACAATCTGGTGATCTGCTCAGACGAGATCCACTGCGACCTGCTGCTGGACAAGTCGGCCCGCCACATCCCCTACGGCGCCATCAGCCCGGAGGCAGCCGAGCGCTGCGCCGTGATGATGGCTCCGAGCAAAACCTTCAACATCGCCGGCCTCTGCTGCTCCTTTGCCGTGGTGCCCAATGCCCGTCTGCGCTTCCGTTTGCAACAGGCGATGCGCGGCATCAGCGCCGACGTCAACCTGCTCGGCTTTGTGGCGGCTGAAGCTGCCTATGAGGGTGGCGAGCAGTGGCTCTGCGAACAACTCGACTATCT
The DNA here is from genome assembly GCF_019048745.1 of Aeromonas sp. FDAARGOS 1410. Classification (NCBI taxonomy): domain Bacteria; kingdom Pseudomonadati; phylum Pseudomonadota; class Gammaproteobacteria; order Aeromonadales; family Aeromonadaceae; genus Aeromonas; species Aeromonas sp. FDAARGOS 1410. The sequence goes on from NZ_CP077401.1 coordinate 3,790,399, forward strand.
GGCGGCCAATCTGGCCCTGATCCAGCAGGCCGTCGCCCGCTGGCCCGGTGTCGAGCTGGCCAGCCATCAGGCGACGTATCTGGCCTGGATCGATGTGAGCGCGCTCGAACTGGACGATCCCGTCGCCTTCTTTGAACAGGCTGGGGTCGGTCTCTCGCCGGGAGCCCAGTTTGGCAATGGCCAGTTCGTTCGCCTCAACTTCGGCTGCACCAAAGCGCGTCTGGTCGAGGCTCTGGCGCGGATGGAACGGGCCATCCTGAGCCACGGCAAACAGTAACAACTGACAGGACGGGCAGTGCCCGTCCCCTTTTCCTGCACCACCAGCCAGCGGTTAACTATGTACCCACGGATTTTGCGTCACCTCCTGCTCTCACTCGGCATCCTGCTCCCCTTCGGCAGTCAGGCGCTGACCATCGGCACGGGCCCCCTCAATGGCGTCTACTACCCCACGGGAGGCGCCATCTGCCGGGTGCTCAATGTCGATCACGCCCTGCATGGCGACAGCTGTACGGTGCAGAGCACCCGCGGTGCTCTGGCCAATCTCAAGGCGCTGAACAAGGGAGAAGTGCAGCTGGCACTGGTGCAGTCCGACGTGCTCCACCATGCACTCCATGGCACCGGCCCCTTCAGCGGACAGGGAGCCAATCACAAGCTGCGCAGCCTGTTTCGCCTCTATCAGGAGTCGCTGACCCTGCTGGCCAGTGCCAACAGCAATATCACCACTCTGGCCGATATAGAGGGCAAGCGGGTCTACCCGGGCAATGCCGGGGCCGGCGACATGGTGACCAGTCAGGCCCTGATGGGCGCCATGGGGTGGCATCCCAAGCAGTTTGCCGCCTACAAGCTCAAATCACCGCAAACCCCGCTGGAGGGACTCTGTGACGGCACACTGGACGCCGCCTTCGTGGTGGTAGGCCACCCGAGCCAGGCGATCGGCGATCTGATTAGCCGCTGCCAGGTGCGCCTCATCCCTATCGAAGGGGAGCAGATCGACAAACTGCTCAAGCAGCATCCCTACTACCATCGCAGCCAGATCGCCGCCAACCTCTATCCGGGGCAGCTCACCGCCATCAACAATATCGGGATGAGCGCCGAGCTGGTGGCGCTGGCCAGCCTGCCGGATCCCATCGTTCGCACTGTGCGCGACACCCTGCTGGCGCGGGTCAGGCAGTTCAGCCGCCTCCACCCGGCCCTGAGTACCGTGACGCCGGAACAGCTGCAGGCGCAGACCGAGCTGCCGCTGCACCAGGGTATGTCGGATGAAGTGCCCGAACCGCTGCCGCTCGCCCCCGAGCAGCTGATAGCGGGGGAAGCTCCCTCTGCAGCCACCAGTGCGGCCATCTCGACCGGGGTCGCCTCTGAAGTGGCTTCCGGTGCCGTCTCCAGCGCCGATCCCACAGCCAGCAGCGCGGCGGTCGCGACGCAGCCAGCCTCCGAGCCACAACCGACCCAGCTCGAACCTGCCACTTCCGCAGCGGCACCTGCGGTAGCCCCCTCTGACGCGGTATCGACAAGCGGGGAAGTGGCGGCAACAGCCATTCAAGCCAGTGCAGCAGCAGAGACCATGCCAGCAACCGAGCCTGTAGCAGCCAGCAGCAGCGCCGTTGCCACCAGCAGCGCTGTCGCGACGCAATAAAGCGACGCCGCGCTGGTATATCAAACAAACAGAGCAGCCTTGGCTGCTCTGTTTGTTTATCTCGGTTTCTTCCCTATCTCTGCTCGGGCTGTTTATCAGCCCCTGCCAGATAGGGGTTGGGTTTGTGGATCTCCTCCTCCACCCAGACAAGCAGTTGCTTGATAGCGCGCGACAGCACCTGATTCTGGCGCACCACATAACCCAGGCTGGTGCCCGGGAAATCGGTCAGGCTGGCAACCGGCGCTGTCAGATTGAGACGAGGATGCAGGGAGAAGTCCGGCACGATAGCTACGCCAAACCCGGCTTCGGCCCAATCCAGCTGGGCGTCCACGCTGCCCACCTCCATGATGCGGCAAGGGGGGAGCGCCAGCAGCGGCAAGGAGGGATCAATAAGGGCCCTGGTACGGGTGTCATGACCAAGCAGGATCAGGGTCGGCTCATCGAGGGGATCGCTCTCCCCCGCTCTGGCCCGCGCCTGCCAACGGGCGAGACCGTGGCCCAGCGCGCACCAGGTCACCTGCTGCAGTTCGGTGTAGAACAGCGGTTCACTGCGCTTTTGCGCCATCACAAAACCCAGATCCGCCTTGCCGCTTTTGACCAGCTCAGCCGCCTGATCCGAGGTGGTGTTGAACAGGGTGAGGTCGATGCCGGGAAACTCCCGCTTGAAGCGCTGAAACGGCTGAATGAGCAACAGGCGCGAGATGATATCGCTGGCCGCGATGGCCAGTGTCCCCTGACTCAACTGGTTGAGAGCATTGAGATCGGATTGGCAAAGCTGGAGTTCGGCGATGGCCCGCTCGGCGCTTTGCAACAGCCGCTCGCCAGCCTGAGTCAGACGAAAGGGGCTGCGCTCGATAAGCCGCACTCGGGTCGCCTGCTCCAACCGCTTGATATGCAGACTAACGTTGGGCTGGGTCATGTGCAGTTCGGTGGCGGTCTGGCCAAAGTGCTGCAACCGGGCCAGGGTGATGAAGGTTTGCAGCCAGTGGATGTCCAGCATAAGACTCCCTCAACTCACTGTTCATTGGGCTCTGCGCGGCGATCTTGCGGCCACATGCCGATAAATTGGCCATCATTATATGGTTTTATTATCGGAACTATAAAGATAATTAATTTTTCTAATCCGCAGCAGGCTCCTAGGATGAACGCCTAACGTCTTAGGAGAAAGAGTCATGTCGTCTATCGTAGTCGTAGGTGCCAACTGGGGTGATGAAGGCAAAGGCCGCATCGTGGATTATCTGGCAGGCCAAGCTGGCGCCAGCATTCGCTTCCAGGGCGGCAACAACGCCGGCCATACCGTCGTCAACGACCTTGGCACCTTCAAGCTGCACCAGGTTCCGAGCGGTGTCTTCAACCCGAACTGCCTGGTCGTGCTGGGCCCGGGCATGGTGATCAGCCCCGAGAAGCTCACCGTCGAACTCGACGAAGTGAAAGCCTCCGGTGTCGTTCCCAAGCTGGCCATCTCTGACCGCGCTACCCTCTGCCTGCCGCTGCACGCCATGGAAGATACCCTGGAAGAGCAGCGTCTGGGTGACGGTGCCTACGGTTCCACCCGTCAGGGCATTGCGCCGGCCTACGGCGATCGCGTCATGAAGAAAGCGATCCTGGTTGGCTGGCTGAAGCAGCCGGAAGTACTGGTCGAGCGCATTCAATTCTTCCTCGACTGGAAACTGCCGCAACTTAAAGCGCTCTACCCGACCTTCGAGTTCAACCAGACCGCCCAGGAGATGGCTGACTGGCTGCTGGAAGTGTCCGCTCCCTGGATCGACTCCGTCTGCAACGTCAGCATGCCGCTCAAAGAGCTGCAGGCCGAAGGCAAGACCCTGCTGTTCGAAGCTCAGCTGGGCGCCGGCCGTGACCTGATCTACGGCGAATACCCCTGGGTAACCTCCTCCCACGTATCCGGTGCCTACGCCGGCATCGGTGGCGGTCTGCCGGGCCTGCGTCCCGAGCGCGTCATCGCTGTTGCCAAGGCATTCAGCACCTCCGTCGGCACCGGCACCCTGCTGACCGCCATGGAGAACCAGGACGAATTCCGCAAGATCGCCAACGAATTCGGCGCAACCACCGGTCGTCCCCGTGACGTCGGCTACTTCGATGCCGTTGCCACCAAGAACGGTGTCGAGCTGCAGGCTGCGACCGAAGTCGCCCTGACCAAGCTGGACTGCCTGACCGGTCTGCCGGATCTGAAGATCTGCGTGGCCTACGAAGGTGCTCACACCGAGAACCCGATTTGGCCGCAAACCGCAGCCCTGAAGCCGGTTTACGAGCAGATGGAAAGCTGGAGCGAAGACATCACCGGCTGCCGCACCTTCGAAGAGCTGCCCAAAGCGGCCCAGCAGTACGTACTGCGTATCGAAGAGCTGCTGGGCGTACCGGTTCCGATGGTCTCCGTCGGCCCGGGCCGTGACGAGATGATCCTGCGTTAATCCGCGCGATCAGCTGCCAGCACTGTGAAAAACCGGCATCCATGATGCCGGTTTTTTTATGGCTGCGATTTACCCTCTCGCCATAAAAACAACTAAAAGGCTCAATTAACTCACAAATCGACAGCACATTGAGTCGTTCTGCAACAACATCCTGCGCCACCCTCGCTAAAGTGAACCCGTTACCACACGAGGAGTCACCCAATGAAATTGCTCAAACACAGTGCCCTGTTGCCACTACTCTGCCTGACGGCCATGCCAGCCTTTGCCATGACCCTGAAGAGCAGCGATATCCACGAAGGCCAGCTGATGGACAAAGCCTTCAGCTTCAACGGCTTTGGCTGTAGCGGCGACAACCGTTCACCCCAGCTGAGCTGGCAGGATCTGCCGGCCGGCACCAAAAGCGTTGCCATCACAGCCTATGACCCCGATGCCCCCACCGGCAGCGGCTGGTGGCACTGGCTGGTGGTGAATCTGCCTGCCACCCAGAGCGAGCTCGCCAGCAATGCCTCCGGCAAGCTCAAGCAGGGACTGGAGCTTAAGACCGACTTCGGCAGCCAGGGCTACGGCGGCCCCTGCCCGCCCGCTGGCCACGGCATGCATCGCTATCAGTTCACCGCCTGGGCCCTGCCCCAGAATCTGGAGGTAAAAGCAGACACCCCGCCCGCCATGGTAGGCTACATGCTCAACAGCATGGCCCTTGGTAAGGCTACTCTGACCGCCACTTTCGTCACCCCCTAGGAGCAACCGGATGAGCACGCCGCTGCTGCAACAGCACCACTATCTCGGGATCCGCCAGCAGCCGCTGCACCGGGTGCTCATCTATGCGCCGACCATCATCTGGGTCAAACAGGGCAGGAAGCTGCTCTGGTGGCAGGAGCGACGTCTCTCGTTTGGCAAGGAGAGCTGGCTGCTGATCCCGGCGGGTCACCAGCTCACCTTCGTCAACCAGCCGGAGCAGGAGAAGTTTCGCTCCCATGTCCTTACCCTGCTGACGCCGCCACCCGCCGGGTGGCTGCCCGATACGCCCTCCGCGACTCAGGCGATGGCAGATCCCGCAATAAAGGTGACGACAAACCTCGCCTACTGCTTCGAGATGGTCTGCACCATGACAGAGCGGGGGCTGAGTGAGGCGACCCAGAGCGAGCTGCTGCGGGCCTTCTATGCGGAGTTGAGGGCTGCTGGCGCGCTTCATCTGCTCTTTCCCGCCAGCACCATGACCCTCGGCGAGCGGCTGGCCCGTTACCTCGGCGTTGAGCCCGGAGCCGATCACACGCTGGAAACTGTTGCCCCTCACTTCTCGATGAGCCGCGCCTCGCTGGTTCGCAAACTGACAGCCGAAGGGCGCACCTTCCGTCACCTGCTGGCTCAGGTACGGATGAGCCATGCACTCACCCTGTTGCAACAATCACTCTCCCTGCAAGAGGTAGCCATCGCCTGCGGTTATGATTCCCTCAGCCGCTTTGCTGCCCGCTTCAAACAGGAGTTCGGCCTGACCCCTTACCAATACCTGCAAACCTGCCCTGCCGTACGACTCGGCAATACCAAGTAAAACATTACTAAATAAGCCCATTGTGTAACCTGATGTAACCAGGTGATCATGCTCACATTGCCACCTCTTCAGAATGTGATCTCGCGCCAACGCTCCCTTTTCCCTTGCCATACAATGGCCACCGAAAACCTTTTCACTAAAAATAAGCGTAAAAAACCTTCCTCTTAACCTACATAAACGGAATTGGAGCGAGAAATGTTTCGTAAAACTTTACTCTCGGTAGCCCTCGGCACCGCCCTGTTCGGACTGACTGCCTGCAACGATAACCAGACAGAGAGCAGCACCGTCGCCAAACCGGAGCAGGCCATCCAGTACAAGGACGTGATCGACCGCCGGGGAACACCGACCCAATTCCGCGACTTTGACAGCTACTCCAACCTCAAATACAACCCGCTGCTCGATCTGGGCGCCTGGCACGGCTTCCTGCTGCCAGCCAGCGACAAGGAGTGGGGGGGATTCACCGGCCCCATGGTCATCTCGGAGGAGTACAGCCTCTTCTTCGCAAGCGAGCTGGACAAGCTCACCCTGAGCAATGCGAGCGGTCGGGCTTTCCCGCTCACCAGCGCCAGCAAGCAGGAGGTGTACGCCATTCCCGGTGCGTTGGTACAACGCTTCGAGTTCGAGCCCTTCACGCTGGAGCTGGAGCTGCGCTACGGCGATGCCCGCACAGCTCTGATCCGCACTCGCCTGCAAAACAACACCGATGCCCCGCTCACCCTCAACCTCAACTGGCAGGGGGAGCTGCTCAATCAGTGGGACGCCAAGAAGACGATCGCCGAGCAGTATCCTGACTGGACCCGCACCATCAGCCAGAACAAGCAGGGGGTTGAGTTCCAGTTCGGCAATCTGCGCAGTACCTGGAACATCATGCAGAGCGGCAGCGCTCGCTACCGCATCGAACGTACCCTGCCAAGCCGCACCACCATCGACGAAAAGTCGCTGGGTTATGTGAGCGAAGCCACCATCCAACTGGCGGCCAAGGGGAGTGAGGATATCTATACCCTGCAGAGTTACCTCCACTCCGCCGAGGATGCCAACCGCCACCAGCAGAGCCGTCAGGCCTTGCTGGCCGACCCGGCGACCTACTTCGCCGACTCCATCCGCCGCTGGGAAGGCTATCTTGCCAAGGGTCTCTCCAATCAGGGGATCCCCGAGTCGGAACGACGCATCGCGGTCAAGGCGATGGAGACTCTCAACGGCAACTGGCGCTCGCCGGCTGGCGCCATCCTGCACGACGGGGTGACCCCTTCCAATACCGCCCGCTGGTTCGACGGCGTCTGGGCCTGGGACAGCTGGAAGCACGCCTACGCCATGGCTCACTTCAACCCGGAAGTGGCCAAAAACAACGTTCGCGCCATGTATGACTACCAGATCCAGGCCAATGACCCGGTTCGTCCGCAGGATGCCGGCATGGTGATAGACGCCGTCTTCTACAACAAGCAATCGGATCGCGGTGGCGATGGCGGCAACTGGAACGAGCGCGACACCAAACCGCCCCTCTCAGCCTGGGCCATCTGGGAGATCTACAGCGCCACCAAGGACAAGGCATTCATTGCCGAGATGTATCCCAAACTGCAGGCCTATCACGACTGGTGGTACCGCGCACGTGACAACAACCGCAACGGCATCATCGAATATGGTGCTACCAAGCACGTCGAACATAACGACGAGTACGGCAATATCACCTTCAAGGTGCAGTATGCCAACGGCGTGCCGGGGGGCATCTCACTCTCAGGTTGCAGTAACGAGGGAGATAACTGGTATGGCTGCACCGGCATGGCGCTCTACCAGCAGGTATTGAGTGTTGGCGGCTACAGCGATATGGATATCGGTGCCCAACACGGCGCCGGTTGGGAGTCCGGTATGGACAACGCTGCCCGCTTCGGCTTTATCGAGCCGGATCAGCTCAAGCGATATGCTGACAAGACCTATGGCGGCGATATCGCCAAGGCACGCCAGGACTGGAACGTCTTCTTCTTTGAAAACCATCAGGACAATGGCGATCTTATCGGCTTCTCCATCGATCAGGAGTCGGTAGAGCTAAACGCCTTCCTCGCCAAGGAGAAACGCATTCTGGCAGATATGGCCGACCTGCTCGGCAAACCGGGCGATGCGAGCCGCTACCGCGATGGCGCGACCAAGCTCGCCAGCTACATCAACACCTGTATGTTTGATGACGCCTCCGGGTTCTATTACGACCGACAGATCGCTGCTGGTGATGTAGCCGACAGCAACGGCTGTGTCGGCAAGCTGTTGACCGCCCGCGGCCGCGGCCCCGAGGGGTGGAGCCCGCTCTGGGCCGAAGTCGCCGACCAGGAAAAAGCAGCACGAGTGCGCGAAGTGATGCTTAATTCTCAGGAATTCAACACCAAGGTACCGCTCGGCACGGCGGCGCTGACCAACCCGGCCTACGACCCCAACATCTACTGGCGCGGCCGGGTATGGCTGGATCAGTTCTACTTCGGGGTGAAGGGGCTGGAGAACTACGGTTATCGCAGCGATGCCCAGATGCTGGTCAACAAGCTGTTTGCCAACGCCGAAGGGCTGGCCGGCAGCGGCCCCATCCGCGAGAACTACAACCCGGAGAGCGGTGCTATGCAGGGAGCCAGCAACTTCAGCTGGAGTTCGGCCCACCTCTATATGCTCTATCGCCACTTTCTCAAGCCGCAGGAGTAAAGCTGCGCATATGCAAAAGGCCTCCATAGGGAGGCCTTTCTTATGCTTGGCTGACAGGCGGCATTGCTGGCCGCAAGAGTTTCTGTCAGTGAGTGGTAAGCGGCAGAGAGAGGCGTTTGGCCAGTGCCTGGAAGCTCTGGCTCACTTCGGCCCCGAACAGGGGGTCACCGATGGCACGGTTTTGCCAGTTTTGCTCCAGATGACGCCAGTCATCCTCGGTCAGAGAATCGCGCAGATGGGGGAAGATGATTCCCTCCTCGTAATTCATGTGCGCCTCCTGCAGCTCAACAAAACGCTCCAGCTTGGCGGTGAACTGGTCGAGCGGGATCACTGCATCCATCAGGATCATCTCCACCATCTCCTTGAGCTCACCACCCGCCTCCAGCAGCTTGACGTGCTCCTCCTGCAACCGGTTGGCAACCTCCCCCTCCACCACCCGGTATTTCAGGTAGTAGTCATAGATAAGATCTTCCTTGGGATGGTGGTACTTGTCAGAGACCTCCCGCAGATAGTCGATGACGTCGCGCACCAGAAAATAGCTGATGGGCTGCTCGGCGTGAATGGCTGCCAGCTTCTGCTTGAGCAGCTCCAGCAGTCGGGCGATGTTGAGGTGATCCTTGTGCAGACTCGATAACATGGGCACTCCTTGGCGCTGAAATAAGATGTTATTTTCCTGAGTATACGGTCATTTGTCGCCCGAACTTTGCACTCAATCAAGTGGGCGGCAGACAGATTGCCACTCAATGGGACTCTTGCCCTGCTGCTCCAGCAGCTGGTTGGTTTGCGAAAAATGACCGCAACCGATGAAACCGCGATGGGCGGAGAGGGGGCTGGGATGGGGGGCCGTCAGCACATGATGGCGCTGCCGGTCGATAAAACGCCCCTTCTTCTGGGCATGGGAACCCCACAACAGGAACACCACCCCGTTGCAGCTGGCATTGATCTGCTCGATAACCCTGTCGGTAAAGGTCTCCCAACCCAGATGGGCATGAGAGTGAGCCTGACCGGCCTGCACCGTCAGCACGGTATTGAGCAACAATACCCCCTGCTTGGCCCAGGATTCGAGGAAACCGTGGTTGGGTGTGACGAAACCTGACAGGTCTCGCTGCATCTCTTTATAGATGTTGACCAGAGAGGGGGGCGTGCGCACGCCGGGCAGAACGGAGAAGCAGAGACCATGCGCCTGGTTGGGGCCGTGGTAGGGATCCTGCCCCAGGATGACGACCTTGATCTGATCCAGCTCGGTCAGTTTGAAGGCATTGAACACATCGGCTGCAGGGGGATAGATTACCTTGCCCGCTTCCCGCTCTGCCCTGACAGTCGCCAGCGTACTCTTGAAATAGTCCTGCTCTTTTTCAGAGCCAATCACATCACTCCAGGTCAGCACCCCGAACTCCTCACTTGATACGGCGAAGGAGTCAGGATAGGGGGGCAGCCCGCAAGACGCAACCGTGACTCACACTTTCCAGAGCCTGGCGAGCCGCCCGGAGCGCTCCAGTTTGTGCAGACCCGCATTAAACAGCAGCATCAGACGACGCGCATCGGGATCCGCCTTGCGCATCAGCAGATAACCGGGTTGAGACCAGATAGGGTCGGGCGAGCTGGTCAACGACAGCGCCCCGGGATGGCGGGATTGCATCTGCAGAAAGAGAGCCTTGGCCACCTGTTCATCCATCACCAGATAGCGAATACGGCCGGCGACGAGCTTCTCAAGGCTCTCCTGATCAGAATCCGACCACTCAAGAGCCAGTTCGGATTGACGAGCGGCAAAACCATCTCCGTAAAAATAGCCGCGGGTCACCCCCACCGGCTCGTGGTTGATCTCCCCGAGATTGACGACTGGCGAACCGGACAAGGTAAAAAGACGGGTCGTGAACTGGCCGAGCGATGCGGAGAGATAGAAGCTCTGTTCACGTTCGCGGGAACGAAACCAGGGCATGGTCACAACATAATCCCCGGCAAGAGTGAGCTTGTAGGCTTCAGCCCAGGGGTAAAAGTGAAAGCTGACATCAAGCCCCTCGGCGGCAAAGGCTTCGCGCACCACCTGACAGAGGAACCCCTGCTCGGGCAGAGACTCGCTGATATAGGGCGGCCACTCGCCCACGGCGATCCGGACTGTTTCGGCCCGCCCCATTCCAGCCATAACCAGGCAGCAGGCCACTATCAGCCAGCGCCATTTTTGCCACCCACTCTTCACCCGTGACTCTCCTCTTTATTTTCCATCAAGTGTAGTTCTCTCGAGTCACCCTTCCCTGATACGCACCACAAACGCCATAAGGTGTAGTTAAATTACTAGATTTAAAAGATAAAAGATGCATAATTTGGATATCTTACAAAATCAGAAAAATGACCTATTTTTGATTCAACTCAATAATTTAATCCCATTGAAATGGCGATTTGTTGATTTTTATTGATCTGGATCAATTTTGGTAATATTACCACCGTGGTATATATGACCCCAACAAAGTAAAGGTGTAAGGCAAGGGCCCTTTAAGTCGTCGATATCCTCGGTAGCTTAAATACATCAGGGTAATTTCCTTACAGTTGGATTCGCGTTCCCATTGAGGAGTCATACCATGATCAAAGGCATTCAAATCACCCAGGCCGCCAACACCGCTCTGCTGAACTCTTTCTGGCTGCTGGACGAAGAGAAGCAACAGGCTCGCTGCATCTGTGTCAAAGGCGACGCCTTTGCTGCCGATCAGGAAGTTCAACTGGCTGATCTGGGTCAGTTCGAATACCGCGAGCTGCCTGTTCAAGCTGAACCTGCCGTTGAAGGTGGCCAGCACCTGAACGTCAACGTGCTGCGTCGTGAAACTCTGGAAGATGCCATCGCCAACCCGGAGAAGTACCCGCAGCTGACCATCCGCGTTTCCGGCTATGCAGTGCGCTTCAACGCCCTGACCCCGGAACAGCAGCGTGACGTTGTTACCCGTACCTTCACCCAGAGCCTGTAATTCCCGCTCTGTCATGAAGTGATGACATCTATGGATGTCACTAAAAAACGGCCCGAGGGCCGTTTTTTTATTGCGTTGCATTCAGCCTGACAGGATCCGTTACACCTTTTCGGTTTCCAGAATCCCGCCCTTGCGGCCCAGCACGCCCTCCATTTTCTTCACATCCAGCTGCTTGCAATATTTTGCCACCACCACGGTCGCAACCCCGTTGCCAATCAGGTTGGTCAGCGCCCGCGCTTCCGACATGAAGCGGTCAATCCCCAGGATCAGCGCCAGACCGGCCAGCGGCAGGTGGCCAACTGCGGAGATGGTCGCTGCCAGCACAATGAAGCCACTCCCGGTGACCCCGGCCGCCCCTTTCGAGGAGATAAGCAGCACCACCAGCAGCGTGATCTGATGGAACAGATCGAGCGGGGTATTGGTCGCCTGGGCGATGAAGATGGCAGCCATGGTCAGATAGATGGAGGTGCCATCCAGGTTGAAGGAGTAACCGGTCGGAATAACCAGCCCTACTACCGATTTCTGGCAACCCAGCTTCTCCATCTTGTCCAGCATGCGCGGCAGAGCAGACTCGGAGGAGGAGGTGCCCAGCACGATAAGCAGCTCCTCGCGGATGTAAGAGATGAAACGCAGGATGCTAAAACCGGAGGCTCTAGCGATGCTGCCCAGCACGATAAAGATGAAGAAGAGACAAGTGATATAGAAGCAGGCGATAAGCTGGCCCAATTGCACCAGAGAGCCCACCCCGTATTTGCCGATGGTAAACGCCATGGCACCGAATGCCCCTACCGGCGCCAGCTTCATGATCATGTTGATGATGCCGAAGATGACGGTGGAGAAGCTCTCGATGACCCCGAAAATAATTTTCCCCTTCTCGCTGATATGGTGCAGGGAGAAGCCAAACAGCACGGCAAAGAGCAGCACCTGCAGGATGTTGCCGCTGGCAAAGGCACCGATCACGCTACCCGGAATGATGTCGAGCAGGAATGGAATGATCCCCTGTGACTTGGCCTGCTCGGCATAGACGGCGATGGCGCTAGCATCCAGTGCGGCCGGATCAACGTTCATGCCGGCCCCCGGCTGCAGCAGGTTCACCACGCACAAGCCGATGATCAGGGCGATGGTGCTGACCACCTCGAAATAGACGAGGGCGATGGCACCGGTCTTGCCAACGGCCTTCATGCTCTCCATACCGGCAATCCCTGTTACCACGGTACAGAAGATGACGGGGGCGATAATCATCTTGATCAGTTTGACGAAACCATCGCCAAGGGGTTTCATGTCGGCTCCCAATTGGGGATAGAGGTGGCCAAGACATACCCCGAGGGTTATGGCGAGCAGTACCTGAAAATAGAGGCTGCCCATAATCTTTTTACTCATGCTGCTTCATCCCTTCCGTTGTCGGTGTGTTGTTCTGTTTTATTGGTATGCAGCCCCGATGCATCAGGCAAAAGCAACCCGCAGGAGACGTAACGAATCCTGGATCGGCTGATGCCGCGCACTGGTGACTGTAGCGCCATCATCTCATGTTAAAAAATGGAGTTAAGCGACACCGATCACGCAACATTAGTAACCATTTATAAATATTTATTCACTGATTATTAATTGGTGGGGAGTACGCAATGAGGGGGAAGCTGTCTGACAGGAGGGGAAAACAGAGGGGATTGCACCAATGACATGGCCCCGCATGCGGGGCCTTGTCAGTCTTAACCAGCGTTATGAAGCCAATCAGACAGAGGTATCAAGCGGCTCGAAGCCCTTGACCAGATCGTCGATCGCTTTCATCTGCTTGAGGAAGCCTTCCAGCTTGTCGAGTGGCAGCGCACTCGGGCCATCGCAGCGGGCAATTTTCGGATCCGGGTGGGACTCGATAAAGAGACCGGCCAGACCAACCGCCATACCGGCACGCGCCAGCTCGGTGACCTGCTCGCGGCGACCGCCGGACGCTGCCCCCAGCGGGTCGCGGCACTGCAGGGAGTGAGTTACGTCGAAGATAACCGGATAGCCACCGGTGCTCTTCTTCATCACGCCCAGACCCAGCATGTCTACCACCAGGTTGTCATAACCGAAGTTGACGCCGCGCTCGCACAGGATCAGGCGATCGTTGCCGCACTCCTCGAACTTGTCGGTGATGTTCTTCATCTGGCTTGGGCTGAGGAACTGCGGCTTCTTGATGTTGATGACGTTGCCGGTACGGGCCATCGCCTCTACCAGATCGGTCTGGCGCGCCAGGAAGGCGGGCAGCTGGATAACGTCAACCACCTCGGCGACCGGCTTGGCCTGATGAGGCTCGTGCAGATCGGAGATGACCGGCATGCCGAAGGTCGCCTTCAGCTCCTGGAAAATCTTCATCCCCTCTTCCAGACCCGGGCCACGATAGGAGTGGATGGAGGAGCGGTTCGCCTTGTCCCAGCTCGCCTTGAAGACAAACGGGATGCCCAGCTTGCTGGTCACTTCCACGTACTTCTCGCACACCGCCATCGCCATGTCGCGAGACTCGAGCACATTCATGCCGCCAAACAGCACGAACGGTTTGTCATTGGCAACGTTGATCTCGTTGATCTTGATATTCTTCTGTTCCATCTAAGACATCCTTAATGGAGGGGCTTGGGGGTCAAATCCAGCGCAGCCAGCTGCACTTTCAGCACGTCGGCTACCGGATCGTCCGGGCACTGTTCAATAAAGTATTCAAAGTCGTCGGCAGCCTGACGGGGACAATCGAGCTGCTCGTAGATAAAGCCGCGATCCCGCGTCTCCAGCGGATCGCCCGGCTTCATCCGCAGCAATAACTCGCTGCAGCGCAGCGCCTCGGACATGCGGTCTTCCCGCAGCAGGGCGCCCTTGCTGACATTGAGCAGCCGCTCGATGATCTCCCACTGGCCAGAGGGCTGCAGGTAATCCGGGGTCAGGGTGGCCAGATCGCCGAGCGCACCGCGCAGCAGCAGTTCGATACGGGCCAGGCTCAGCTCATCGCCGGTGAAGGGATCGACATAAACCTCCCCCTCGCCGCCGGCAAAGCTCACCAGGAAGTGGCCCGGGAAGCAGATCCCCTCCACATCGAGCCCGAGCTTGCGTCCCAGCTGGATGATGAGGATACCGAGACTGACCGGGATCCCCTTGCGCTGCAGCAACACCTGATTGATGTCGCAATTGTCGGCCGAGAAGTAATCCTGCCAGTCGCCGTAAAACCCGAGGCTCTGATAGAAACCGCGCAGCAGTTGCTGGCGCACCTCGTCGCAGGTGCCCTCTTCGATCTGCTCGTCCAGCCACTCGTCCAGCAGCTGCAGCTCGCGGATCCCCTGCTCGGCCGAGCCATAGATTTCGTCGCTGACCGCCAGGGCCAGCTCGGTCAGCTCATGGGCTTCAAAATCGGTCCATTCGTCTATACGTAACATGCTCTTCATGCCTTAACCGAACAAACTCGCCTGTTTGAGCACTGCCAACTTGGCAATAAAGTAGATCCAGCCGAGCGCCCCCAGAAAAGAGCACCAGCGCACCAGATTGCTTTTGGCCAGCCGCAGCGCCATCGCCGCCAGAAAGACCAATACCAGGATCCCCGTCAGCTTCTCGCTGAGCCAGGGAATGCCGTTATTGAGCGGGTTGAGACCCAGCACCACGCAAAGCAGTATGCCGGAGAGCACCACCAGTCCGTTGAGCAGACCGCTGGTTTTCAGCACGGGTGCGCTGAACGCCCGGCCAGAACCTGCCTGAACCCAGTAAAAACGCAGCATAAACATCAGCACGGCCCCGCCAATCAGGGTGAGATGCAGATGTTTGAGCACAAGATAGCTATTCAATATCAATCCTCGATGCAGAGGCCGCGCCCCTGCCCGTCAAACCGGTAGTTAAGAGATTCAGCAGGCCGGGCACATACCCAGAGTGACCCGCTCGTTCTCCCCGTAATCGCGCACCGTGGTTACGCTGCGATAGCCGAGATCCTGCAACAGCTGGCGCACCGCCATCCCCTGATCCCAGCCATGTTCCAGTAGCAGCCACCCTTCGCTGTGCAGATGGGCCGGGGCATGGGTCGCGATGTGGCGGATATCCGCCAGCCCCGCTTCGTCCGCCACCAGCGCCGAGCGCGGTTCAAAGCGTACATCACCCTGCTCGAGATGGGGATCGGCGCCATCAATATAGGGGGGATTGGAGACAATCACAGCAAAACGGGGAGCCTGCTCATCGAGCGGGGCAAACCAGCTGCCGTCACGCACCTCGATGGGCAACCCCAGCGCCGCGCTGTTCTCACGCGCCAGTGCGGCAGCGTCCGCCATGCGATCCACCGCCCACACATCGAGCTCGGGTCGCTCGGACTTGATGGCCAGCGCGATGGCGCCGGTGCCGGTACCGAGATCCAGCACGGCGCAGGGCCCTTGCGGGATCTTCGCCAGCGCCTGCTCCACCAGCACCTCGGTATCGGGGCGCGGGATCAGGGTCGCCGGACTCACTTTCAGCGGCAGCGACCAGAACTCCCGCTCGCCAACGAGATGAGCGATTGGCTCGCCGTTGAGACGACGGGCCAGCCACGTCTGCAGGATGGCCTGCTGGGCGGCATCCAGCTCACGCTCTGGCCAGGTCATCAGATAGCTGCGCCGGCAGTCAAGCAGATGACAGAGCAGCACATCGGCATCGGCGCGAGGAGACTCCCCCTCAGCCAGTACGGTCATGATATGGGCACGAGCCTGCTGGATCTGCATCACTGCGGCTCCATATTCTGGGCACAACACTTAATGCGAACTTGCCGGTTCTGCATTTGCATCAATTGCTCTCGGCCAGCGAAGCGAGCTGGTCGGCCTGATACTCCTGCACCAGCGGGGTGATAATGCAGTCCAGATCCCCTTCCAAAATTTCGGAGAGGCGGTAAAGGGTCAGGTTGATACGGTGCTCGGAGAGACGGCCCTGCGGATAGTTGTAGGTCCGGATGCGCTCGGAGCGATCACCGGAGCCCACCAGATTGCGGCGGGTGCTCTGCTCGGCGGCGCGATGGCGCTCATCCTCAGCCGCCTGCAGGCGGGCGGAGAGCACCGACATCGCCTTGGCGCGGTTCTTGTGCTGGGAACGTTCGTCCTGACACTCCACCACCAGCCCGGTCGGCAGGTGGGTGATACGAATGGCCGAGTCGGTCTTGTTGACGTGCTGACCACCGGCACCGGAGGCGCGGAAGGTGTCGATCTTCAGATCGGAGGGGTTGATCTCGATCTGCTCGGCTTCCGGCACTTCCGGCAGCACCGCGACGGTACAGGCGGAGGTGTGCACCCGCCCCTGAGATTCGGTCTCCGGCACCCGCTGTACCCGGTGACCACCGGATTCAAACTTGAGACGGCCATAGACGCGCTCGCCGTCGATCTTGGCGATGACCTCCTTGTAACCGCCATATTCCCCGTCGTTGCAGCTGACGATGGAGACACGCCAGCCCTGACGCTCGGCAAAGCGGGAGTACATGCGGAACAGGTCGCCTGCAAAGATGGCCGCTTCATCACCGCCGGCCCCGGCCCGGATCTCCAGATAGCAGTTGTTGTCATCCTTGGGATCCTTGGGCAGCAGCATCACTTGCAGCTCCTGCTCCAGCGTCTCCAGATTGGCCTTGGCGAGCGGCAGCTCCTCCTGCGCCATCTCGCGCAGGTCGGCATCATCCTCTTCCAGCATCATCTGGGTCGTCTCCAGATCATCCTGCGCCTGACGGAAACGCTGGAAGGCGTGAACGATATCTTCCAGCTGGGCATATTCACGGGTCAGGGCGCGATAGCGCTCCTGATCCGAGACCACGTCGGGCTCGCCGAGCATGGCCTGAACTTCTTCGTGGCGCTCGATGAGGCCTTCCAGCTTTCTGATCAGTGACGGATTCATAACTCTTGCAATCTCAAATGGAGGACGAGACCACCAGCATGGTAGCCCCGAAAAATTACTCTTGTGACAACCCCAGTGCCTGCCGCAGACGGGACAGCGCACTCTCGTCGCCCTGGGAGGCCGCCTGGCGCAGGGCCTGGGTCGGCGCATGGATCAACTTGTTGGTGAGGCGATGGGCCATCGCCTTGAGCGCCTGTTCGGCACTCTCGCCCTGGGCCAGCGCCAGCAGGGCGCGTTGCAACTCTTCGTCAGCGACCTGCTGGGACTGCTGACGGTAGTCGCGAATGAGATCAACCGAGCTCTGGCCGCGATACCAGCCCATGAACTCGTCGCGCTCCTCCTGCACGATTACCTCGGCTTGTGCCGCGGCCCGTTTGCGGGTCTCCAGGTTCTGCTCGATGATCCCCTGCAGATCATCCACCGTGTAGAGGTAGGCGTCGGAGAGCTCATCCACTTCCGCCTCGATGTCGCGCGGTACGGCGATATCGACCAGAAACATCGGCTTGAAGCGGCGGGCCTTGAGGGCTCGCTCCACCATCCCCTTGCCGATGATGGGCAGCGGGCTCGCGGTCGAGCTGATGACGATATCCGCCTCATGCAGATAATCGGGGATCTCTTCGAGCGTCATCACTTGGGCACCAAATTCGGCAGCCAGGGTCTGGGCCCGTTGCAGCGTCCGGTTGGCCACCATCATCTGGGTCACGCTCTGTTCGCGCAGATGGCGGGCCACCAGCTCGATGGTTTCGCCAGCACCGACCAAGAGCACCTTGGTCTGGGAGAGATCGGCAAAGATACGGCGGCCAAGGCTGACGGCCGCAAAAGCCACCGACACGGCGCTCGCGCCAATCTCGGTATCGGTACGCACCCGTTTGGCAACCGAGAAGGATTTCTGGAACAGCCGCTCCAGCGCCCCCTTCACCGACTCCGCCTGCTGGGCATGGGCGTAGGATTGCTTGATCTGGCCGAGGATCTGCGGCTCTCCCAGCACCAGCGAGTCGAGCCCGCACGCCACCCGCATCAGGTGGCGCACCGCCTCTTCGTCATGGTGCTGGTAGATGGCGCTGACCAGTTCCGCCGCATCCAGCCCATGGAACTGCTGCAGCCAGCGCAGCACCTCGCCCTGCTGTTCACCGGCCAGATTGCAGTAAAGCTCGGTCCGGTTGCAGGTGGAGACGATCACCGCCTCGTTGATGCCGGGTTGGTTCACCAGCTCACGCAAGGCGCGATCGATGCAGTCCGGGCCAAAGGCGACCCGCTCCCGCAAGGCGACACTGGCGGTGTTGTGGTTGATTCCGAGGGCAAGCAAACTCATGAGTGGGCGACGATCATTTCATACGCTGGGTGCAAAGGCTGCCAATTGTACGAGAAAGGGTAAGTCTTTAAAAGCAATACGGCCGCCCCGTATACTGTGGCAAATTCCTCTCTCTGGAGCCTTCTCTTGCTGCTACGTATTTTTACCCTCGCCTGCCTGCTGATCCTTGGCGGTTGTGCCACCACCCAGCCCCAGCGGGCCCAGGTGAACTGGGATCAGGAGCGAACCCGCCTCGAACAGCTCACCCATTGGGAGCTTTCCGGCAAGATGGCCATCATCACCCCCCAGCAAAAGGGCAGCGCCCGCCTCAACTGGCAGCAGGATGGCGATGATTATCGGCTCAACCTAACCAGCCTGATCGGCACCAGCATTCTCGAGCTCTCTCGCAGCAAGGGCGAAATCACCCTGATCGACAGCGAGGGCAAGCGTCACCAGAGCCAGGATGCCGAAGGGCTTATCTATCAGCTCACCGGCTGGAACATTCCGGTCGCCGGACTGCCGGAGTGGATCAAGGGGCTGCCGGGCGAAGCCGACTTCGAGCTCAACCCCGACAGCAGTCTGGCCCGCGTCCGCGATGGCCAGTGGCAGATCGTCTATGGCGACTATCGGGATCAGGATGGCTACCGCCTGCCCCACCAGCTGACCATGACCGGTCAGGGCAGCCGCCTCAAGCTTCAGATCAACCAATGGACTCTTGCACGCTAATGGCTTCCACACGCTGGCCGGCACCGGCCAAACTCAACCTGTTCCTGCACGTCAATGGCCGTCGCCCGGATGGCTACCACGAGCTGCAAACCCTGTTCATCTTCCTCAACCACGGTGACTGGCTCGAATTCGAGGTGATTCCAGATAGCAACACCCTCACCCTGAGCCCGGCCATTCCCGGCGTACCTGATGAACAGAACCTCATCATCCGTGCCGCCCGCCTGCTGCAGGCAAAGCTGCCGAGCCCGCAGGGAGCCCATATCCGGCTGGAGAAGGTGCTGCCCATGGGTGGCGGCATCGGCGGCGGCTCATCCGATGCGGCCACCACGCTGGTGGCGCTTAACCACCTCTGGCAGGCTGGTCTTGACGAAGATGAACTGGCAGCGCTTGGCGTGCAGCTGGGGGCCGATGTGCCGGTCTTTGTCCGTGGCCGGGCGGCCTTTGCCGAGGGGGTGGGCGAGCGGCTGCAACCGGTCGAATTGCCCGAGTCATGGTATCTGGTGCTCAAGCCGGATTGCCATGTGGCAACCGCTGTCGTGTTCCAGGATCCGGACCTGCCCAGGGCCACTCCGAAGATGGCTTTGCACAACCTGATGGAGGGGGAGTGGAAAAACGATTGCGAAGCACTCGTGAAAAAGCGCCACCCCGAGGTTGCCAATGCGCTCGGCTGGTTGCTAGAATACGCGCCGTCAAGAATGACGGGCACAGGAGCCTGCGTCTTTGCTCAGTTTGAAGACGAAGTGACTGCTCGGGAAGTGTTGGCCAGAGTGCCGAAGGGGCTGGATGGGTTTGTCGCCAAGGGCGAGAACATATCACCACTCCTCGCTACTTTGCAACAATTCAAATGATTGGGGTATCGCCAAGCGGTAAGGCAGCGGGTTTTGATCTCGCCATCCCTAGGTTCGAATCCTAGTACCCCAGCCAATTTGATCTGATGGCAGTGACGCGGGCGATGTCGTGCTCGCCCACGTCGCAGGGCTCACCCCCCTTCTGCCATCCCGATGCGGCTAATCCCTTGCTCGTTGTCTGGCTAAATCGTTTGCCCCAAAACGATAAGGGTCTGATTTCAGACTCCCCCACATACTGGATGCAACCCCGAGGTTTCAAACCGTGCCTGACATGAAGCTGTTTGCTGGTAACGCAACGCCGGAACTAGCCCAGAAGATCGCAGATCGCCTGTTTATCAAACTCGGCAATGCTGCCGTAGGTCGCTTTAGCGACGGCGAGATCAGCGTACAGATCAACGAGAATGTACGTGGTGGCGATATCTTCATCATTCAATCCACCTGTGCCCCGACCAACGACAATTTGATGGAATTGATCGTCATGGTGGATGCACTGCGTCGTGCTTCAGCTGGCCGTATCACTGCCGTAATCCCCTATTTTGGTTATGCCCGTCAGGACCGTCGTGTCCGCTCCGCCCGTGTGCCCATCACCGCCAAGGTTGTCGCTGACTTCCTCTCCAGCGTGGGTGTGGATCGCGTGCTGACCGTTGACCTGCATGCCGAGCAAATCCAGGGCTTCTTCGACGTTCCGGTAGACAACGTATTCGGTAGCCCGGTGCTGCTCGAAGACATGAAGTCCAAGAACCTCGAGTCCCCTGTCGTCGTATCGCCGGACATCGGCGGCGTAGTGCGCGCCCGCGCCATCGCCAAGCTGCTGGACGATACCGACATCGCCATCATCGACAAGCGTCGTCCCCGCCCGAACGTCTCCCAGGTCATGCACCTGATCGGTGACGTTGCCGGCCGCGACTGCATCATCGTTGACGACATGATCGATACCGGCGGCACTCTGTGCAAAGCAGCAGAAGCCCTGAAAGAGCGCGGTGCCAAGCGTGTATTCGCCTACGCTACCCACCCGGTCTTCTCCGGTTCTGCCGTCGAGAACATCAAGAACTCCGTGATCGACGAACTGATCATCACTGACTCCATCCCGCTCACCGCGGAGATGAAGGCAGTTGGCAAAGTCAAACAGCTGACCCTCTCAACTGTTCTGGCCGAAGCCATTCGTCGCATCAGCAACGAAGAGTCCATCTCTGCCATGTTTGAGCATTGATAGATTCAGCAATAACGAAAACCGCCATCAGGCGGTTTTCGTCTTTCTAGACCCCGGCTATATGTACGACCCTGCCTGTGGCAGGTGTTAAGGATTTACCCATGAATGGCTTGCGCCCCCTCCTGCTTGCGACCCTGACCTCCGCCCTCTTCGCCTGTCAGCCTGCCAAAGAAAATCAGCCCTTCGTGCTGACGCTGGCTCACATGAACGATACCCACTCCCAGTTTGACCCGGTCAACGCCGAGCTGAAGGGGCATATCTTTGCAAAGGAGGGAGAGACCGATACCCTCTACACCCGTTTTGGCGGCTACCCGCGGCTGCTGACCATGGCCAAGGCCTATCAGGCCGATGCACTGGCCCAGAACCACGCCATGCTGCTGCTGCACGGCGGCGATGCCTGGCAGGGCAGCGGCTACTTCAAGCTCAACGAGGGGATGGCCAACGCCGAGCTGCTCAACCAGTTCGGCCTCGATGCCATGGCCCTTGGCAACCACGAATTCGATCTCGACAACCAGAAGCTGGCCCGCTTCATCAAGGGGGTCAACTTCCCGGTGCTGGCCGCCAATCTCGATACCAAGGCCGATCCCGCCCTCAGCAAGGTGGCCAATCTCAAGCCTTTCACTGTCTACGCCTTTGATGGCAACCAGAAGAGCCCGGTCACCGACATCAACAACCTGCCGCAAGGCAAACAGCTGGTCGCCGTCATCGGTCTGGTGCTGGAAGATATGGGCAACATAGCGCCCAACGTCGGCAAGCTGCGCTTTGCCAAAGAGGTTGAATCGGCCCAGGCCACGGTGGATATGCTGCAAGCCAAGGGGATCCACCAGATCGTGGCGCTCACCCACATCGGCAACGAGCGGGATCTGGCGCTGGCCGCCAAGGTAAATGGCATTGATGCCATCGTCGGCGGTCACTCCCACAGCCTGCTCGGCGATTTTCGCAATATCGGCTGGGGCAACACCGGCGAATACGCCAAGCTGGTGACCAACCCGGACGGCATCGGCAAGACCTGCGTGGTGCAAGCTGGCTCCTACGCCCAGGCCATTGGTCTGGCTCAGGTGAGCTTTGATGGTCAGGGTCATGTGACCGACTGTCAGGGCCACAACAGCCTGCTGGCCAGCCGCGACTTTTTCGCCGATGCGGCGCGCAAGCAGCCCCTCGACGAAAACCGCAGCAAGGAGGCGAGCCAGTTCGTCGACAACCAGCCCAATCTGGTCACCGTGGATGAAGATCCCCGCCTGCGCGGCATCATCGACAGCCACTACAAACCGGCGCTGGAGAAGGCCTATGGCCCGGTGATCGGCACCATTCCCGAGCAGTTGCAAAATGCCCGTCGCCCCGGCGACAACGGCAGCGACAGCCACGGCTCCGACGTGGCACCGCTGGTTGCCGAAGGGGAGTTCTACTGGGCCAATACTCCGGCTGTTCAGGCCCTGACCGGTGGTCCGGTCGACTTCGCACTGGTAGCGGTGGGTGGCGTGCGCGCCGAGCTGCCGGCCGGCGAGTGGCGCGAGGGGGATAGCTCCCTCACCCTGCTGCCGTTCAAGAACCAGCTCGCGGTGCTGACCCTGACCGGCGCCGAGGTGCGTGCCCTGCTGACCGAAACCATCACCGCCACCCTGCCCGCCAGCGCCCATGCTGGCAAGTTCCCCTATGGTGGCCACCTGCGCTACACCTTCCAGGAGACCAGCGCAGGCAAGGCAGGCACCCTGACCCGGTTGCAGCACAAGACGGCGAGCGGCGAGTGGCAGGATCTGGTGGATAGCCAGCGCTATCGCGTGGTGATGAACGCCTACAGCGCCAACGGCAACGACGGCTGGCAGGCGCTGGCCAATGCCCAGCGTTTGAAGAGCGAGCGGGTCGACATCGCCAGCGTCAACGGCAAGCTGACCGCCTTCCCGGTGCTCAAAGTGGCACAAAATGGCGAGTTGCTCGGCGCCGTCTATGCCTCGGGCAAATCCCTCGACTGCAAGGCTGCCGGGGTCGATTGCGGCACCGACGCAGCCTCCTTCGTCGAGTATGTGCGCGATGCCCGCTCCACCCTGACCGCGCTGGATGAGGAAACGGTCACCCTGCTGCGCGCCAAATAACCGGGTCATCAGCAAATCGACAGAGAACGGGCCTCTCGCAAGAGGCCCGTTTGTCATCCATTGGCGGCCAAAATCGCTCAAATCCCGCCATAACATGCACATTGGTTGAGTGATCGCCACTCGGCGGCTAGAATATTGCGTCCTATTGCCCTGGGTAGTGTGCCCACGGCAGCTGCGAGTGAAGACATCAAGCGTGACAAGCCAAATCAAACTGATCGTCGGACTGGGCAATCCCGGCCCGGAATATGCCAAAACCCGCCACAATGCGGGCGCCTGGTATGTGGAGCAACTGGCCCGCTGGCACAATGTCAGCCTGCGCGAAGAGCCCAAGTTCTTCGGCCACACTGCCCGCATTTTGGTTGATGGGCAGGATGTACGACTGCTCATCCCGAACACCTACATGAACCTCTCCGGCAAGGCGGTCGCCGCTCTGGCGCGTTTTTATCAGATTGAGCCGGAAGCGATTCTGGTGGCCCATGATGAACTGGATCTGCCCCCGGGCATCGCTAAGTTCAAGCAGGGTGGTGGTCACGGCGGCCATAACGGCCTCAAGGACATCATCGCCAAGATGGGCAACAACAATAACTTCTTCCGGCTGCGCCTCGGGATCGGCCATCCCGGAGCCAAGGAGCTGGTCGCCGGCTTCGTGCTGACCAAGGCGCCCAGCAGTGAACAGAATCTGATCGATGCCGCACTGGACGAGTCCCTGCGTGCCACCGATATCCTGTTCAAACAAGATATGACCAAGGCCATGAACCGGCTGCACAGCTTCAAGGCCGAATAAAGCATGACACGGGCCGCCTGCGGGCGAGCCTCACAGCATCCATCAAGTAAGGTAACAATCCATGGGTTTTAAATGCGGTATCGTGGGCCTGCCCAATGTAGGCAAATCCACCCTGTTCAACGCGCTGACCAAGGCCGGTATCGAAGCCGCCAACTTCCCGTTCTGCACCATCGAGCCGAACACCGGTGTAGTGCCGATGCCGGATCCGCGCCTCGACCAACTGGCGGCCATCATCAATCCGCAGCGCGTTGTGCCTACCACCATGGAATTCGTCGACATCGCCGGTCTGGTAGCCGGAGCCTCCAAGGGTGAAGGTCTGGGCAACCAGTTCCTGGCTAACATCCGTGAAACCGAAGCGATCGGCCACGTTGTGCGCTGCTTCGACGACGAAAACATCATCCACGTTGCCGGCAAGGTCTCCCCTGCCGACGACATCGAAGTAATCAACACCGAGCTGGCCCTGTCGGATCTGGACGCCTGCGAGCGCGCCATTCACCGCCAGTCCAAGCGCGCCAAGGGCGGCGACAAGGATGCCAAGCTGGAAGTCGAAACCCTGGAGAAGATCAAGGTCGCGCTGGAAAACGGCCAGATGATCCGCGGCATGAAGCTGGACAAGGAAGAGCTGGCCGCTGTCAGCCACCTCAACTTCCTGACCCTCAAACCCACCATGTACATCGCCAACGTGGCGGAAGATGGTTTCGAGAACAACCCCTATCTGGACAAGGTGCGCGAGATTGCTGCTGCCGAGAACGCAGTTGTCGTTGTCGTCTGCTGCGCCATCGAAGCTGACATCGCTGAGCTCGACGACGAAGATCGCGCCGAGTTCATGGCAGACCTTGGCATCGAAGAGCCAGGTCTGAACCGTGTTATCCGCTCCGGCTACCAGCTGCTCAACCTGCAGACCTACTTCACCGCCGGCGTGAAAGAGGTGCGTGCATGGACTATTCCGGTCGGCGCCACTGCCCCGCAAGCGGCTGGCAAGATCCACACCGACTTCGAGAAGGGCTTCATCCGTGCCCAGACCATCGCCTTTGAAGACTTCATCACCTACAAGGGTGAGCAGGGCGCCAAAGAAGCGGGCAAGATGCGCGCCGAAGGCAAGGACTACATCGTCAAAGATGGCGATATCATGAACTTCCTGTTCAACGTCTAATCCTGCGCTGGCCGCAGTTCGCGGCCCGGGACGACAAAAAGCCCATCCGGCAACGGATGGGCTTTTTCTTTTGCGCATTGCAACGCGGCCTTGCCACTTTCACCAGGCCGTGGTTCAGAGCCGATTGCTAGAGCTTGACCATGATGTGGCGCGGTACCGTGTAATCCTCCAGCGCATAGAGGGAGAGATCCTTGCCGTAACCGGACATCTTCATCCCGCCGTGGGGCATCTCGGTAGCCAGCATGAAGTGGGTGTTGATCCAGGTGCAGCCATACTGAAGCCCTGCGGCCACCTTGTGGGCCAGCCCCAGATCCCGGGTCCAGACCGAAGAGGCGAGGCCATAGTCCGAATCGTTGGCCCACTGCACTACCTGCTCGGCATCGCTGAAACGGGTCACCGACACCACGGGGCCGAACACTTCGCGGCGCACGATCTCGTCCTCCTGACGGGCCCCCACGATCAGGGTCGGCTCGTAGAAGAAGCCGCTGCCGGGGCGCATCCGCCCGCCGGTAGTCACCTCCATATGGCCGCTGGTGACGGCCCGTTCGACAAAGCTCGCTACCCGATGGCGCTGGCGATCGGAGATAAGCGGCCCCATCTCGACCCCCTCTTCGTGCTGGGTACCCACCTTGATGGAGGAGACGGCATCGGTCAGGGCGGCGACGAAGCGGTCGTGCAACTTGTTCTGCACATAGATGCGGCAGGCGGCGGTGCAATCCTGCCCGGCATTGTAGAAACCGAAGGTGCGAATGCCAGCCACCACCGCATCGAGATCCGCATCGTCAAAGATGATGACCGGGGCCTTGCCACCCAGTTCGAGGTGGGTGCGCTTCATGGTGCGCGCCGCGCTCTGCAGGATCTTCTGACCGGTGGCGATATCGCCGGTGAGCGACACCATCCGCACCAGCGGATGCTCCACCATCGGGGCGCCCACGCTCTCGCCACGGCCGCAGATGATGTTGATCACCCCGCGCGGGAAGATCTCGCTGGCAATCTCCGCCAGCAACAGAGCGCTCAGCGGGGTCTGCTCCGATGGCTTGAGCACCACCGTATTGCCGGCCGCCAGCACAGGGGCAATCTTCCAGGCCGCCATCATCAACGGATAGTTCCAGGGGGCGATGCTGCCCACCACCCCGATGGGATCGCGGCGGATCATGCTGGTGTGGCCGTCGAGGTACTCGCCCGCCAGCGGGCCGTGCAGACAGCGGGCCGCTCCGGCAAAGAAGCGGAAGCAGTCGACTACCGCCGGCAGCTCGTCACCCAGCACGGCCGCATAGGGTTTGCCGCAGTTGAGGGACTCGATGGCGGCGAAGGCCTCGGCCCGCTCCTCGATGGCGGCGGCAAGGCGCAGCAGCAGGTTGCTGCGGGTCGCCGGCGTGGTGTGGCGCCAGGTGCCAAAAGCGCGCTGGGCGGCGTTGACGGCGCGGCTCACCTGCTCGAAGGAGGCCTCCGGCAGCTGGACAATCAGCTCACCGGTCGCGGGGTTGAGTACCGGTTCGCTCGGGCCCTCCCCTGTTACAAACTGGCCGTCGATAAGTTGCTGGGTCGAAATGTTCATGAATAACCTTCCTTGGTAATTAGCGCACGGCGTCGTTGCCATCGCGGGTCAGGTAATAGGCGAGCAGGATCGGCACCGTGGTGACGGCGACGATGATAAGGGCAACCACGTTGGTGACCGGGCGATCTCGCGGCCTGATCAGCTCCTGATACATCCAGATAGGCAGCGTGGTCTGCTGGCCGGCGGTAAAGGTGGTGACGATCACCTCGTCAAAGCTGAGGGCAAAGGCCAGCATGCCGCCCGCCAGCAGCGCTGTGGCGATGTTGGGCAGGATGACGTAACGCACGGTCTGGAAACCGTCGGCCCCGAGATCCATCGATGCCTCGATGAGCGAGCGGTTGGTACGGCGAAAACGGGCCAGCGCATTGTTGTAGACCACCACCACGCAGAAGGTGGCGTGGCCGATGACGATGGTCCAGAAGCTGAAGGGGATCTCCAGCGCACCGTAGGCCGAACGCAGCGCCAGACCGGTCACTATCCCCGGCAGGGCGATAGGCAGGATCAGCATCAGCGAGACCATCTCCTGACCGAAGAAGCGGCTGCGGGCGATGGCGGCGGCTGCCAGCGTCCCCAACAGCAGGGCAACCAGAGTTGCAAGGCTCGCCACCTCCAGCGAAAGCTGGATGGCGCGCCAGACATCGGGCCGTTCGAAGGTCACCGCAACCCAGTGGAGGGTAAAGCCCGGCGGCGGAAACTGGTAACTCTTGCTCTCGGTGGTGAAGGCATAGAGAAAGATAAAGAGGATTGGAAAGTGCAGGAAGGCGAGCCCGCCGTAAGCGGCTACCCGCAGGGTACGACCCGGTTGATCAAAGCGCATCGAAAGCCCCCAGACGTTTTGCCACCATCAGATAGACGGCGATGATGAGGATGGGCACCAGTGAGAAGGCCGCGGCGAAAGGCAGGTTGCCCGCCGTCCCCTGTTGCATGTAGACCACCTGACCGATGTAGAGGGTGGAGTTGCCGATAATGCCCGGGATGATGTAGTCGCCAAGGGTCAGCGAGAAGGTGAAGATGGAGCCGGCCACTACACCCGGCAGCGCCAGCGGCAGCAGCAGGGTACGGAAGGTCTGCCCCGGAGTGGCCCCGAGATCGGCGCTCGCCTCGATGAGGGAGAGAGGGATCCGCTCCACGGCCGCCTGAATGGGCAGGATCATGAAGGGGAGCCAGACATAGACGAAGACGATAAAGGTGCCGATCCGTGAGAATGACAACGAGGGGCCGCCAATCTCCGGCAGACTGAGCAGTGCCTGCAACACCCCGTCCAGCCCCAACTGACCCGCCAGCCAGTTCACCGCCCCCTCCTTGGCGAGGATCAGCTTCCAGGCGTAGACCCGCACCAGATAGCTCGACCAGAGCGGCAGCATGATGGCGATATAGAAAAAAGCCCGCTGCCGCCCTCTGGTGTAGCGCGCCATGTAATAGGCAATCGGAAAGGCGATCAGGGCACAGGCCAGCGTGACCAACAGGGACATGACCACGGTACGCAGGATCACATCCCGGTTTTCGGGGCGCGCCAGATCGATAAAGTTCTGCCAGGTGAACTCGTGGCGGATCTGGCCGCTGAACTCGTCGAGCCCGAAAAAGGAGTTGGAGAGCAGCATCAGCAGGGAGCCGGCATAGATAAGGCCAAGCCAGATGAGGGGCGGCCCGAGCAGGATCCCCAGCAGCAGACCGGAGCGGCCATAAAGCAGGTTCGAGAGGCGCCGACGCAGCGGTGCAGGGGGAAGCACGGTTGGCATGGTCAGACTCGCACTGTTCATGGGGTCGCTCCCAAAGCATGCACGGCGGGTGCCGCCCAGCTCAGCGAGACCCGCTCCCCGAGTGGCAGGCGCGCCTGTCCCTCGTTGGGGTGGTTGACGATGAGTTCGATGTCACTGTCGATACGTACCCGGTAGCGCACATAGGGGCCGAGATACTCCACCTCGCGTACCTCGCCTGACCAGCCGGGCACACCGGCCGTGGCGAGCCGGATCCGCTCCGGACGCACCATCACCTGACCGCTCTGGCCGGTGAGACGGCGGGCGGCCTCCCCTTCGAACAGGTTGACGCTGCCGACAAAGCGGGCCACGAAGGGGGTGGCTGGCGTGTCGTAGATGGTCTCGGGAGAGGCGACCTGCTCGATGCGACCCTGATTGAAGATGCAGATGCGATCGCTCATGGAGAGCGCCTCCTGCTGATCGTGGGTCACGAAGATAAAGGTGATGCCGAGCTGGCGCTGCAGCGCCTTGAGTTCAAGCTGCATCTGCTCGCGCAGCTTGAGATCGAGAGCGCCGAGCGGTTCATCCAGCAGCAGCACCCGCGGCTGATTGATGAGGGCCCGCGCGATGGCGATGCGCTGGCGCTGACCACCGGAGAGCTGACCCGGCCGGCGATCCCCCACCCCGGGCAGGCGCACCAGTTCGAGCATCTCGTCGGCGCGGCGGTGGCGGGTGGCCTTGTCGATCCCTTTGAGCATCAGCCCGTAGGCGATGTTGTCCCGCACATTCATGTTGGGAAAGAGGGCGTAATCCTGAAAAACGGTATTGAGAGGGCGCTCGTAGGGTGGACGTGTCGAGCACTCCTCGCCAAAGAGGCGGATGGTGCCACCGGTCGGGTACTCGAACCCGGCCAGCATCCGCAGACAGGTGGTCTTGCCGGAACCGCTCGGCCCCAGCAGGGAGAAGAACTCCCCCGGCGCGATGGCCAGCGACACCTCGTCCACCGCCTTGACGGCGCCATAGTGACGGCTCACCCGTTCAAACTGAACTGCGTGCATGAATTGACTCCAGAGTGAGGGGCCGGCAAGCCGGCCCGGACGTGTCAGCGGCCGCCAAGAATGGCGATGTAATCGGAGACCCAGCGGTAGTAAGGGACGCAGGTACCCTGGCTCTTGCACTGGCTGACCGGGGTACGCCAGAAGTGCACCCGGGCGAAGTTGTCAGCCCCGTTGGTCTTGCATCCTTCGGCGCCGAGCAGGGCATTACCCTGACAAGCCGCAGGAACCACAGGCACGGAGCCAAACCAGGAGGCGAGATCCCCCTGCAGCTTGTTGTCGAGGGAGTGTTCGAGCCACTGATAGGCACAAACCGGGTGTTTGGCTTCGGCGTGCAGCATGGTGGTATCGGCCCAGCCGGTGACCCCCTCTTTGGGCACCACGGTGGCGACCGGCTGCTTGTCCGCGGCCAGGGTATTGGCCTGGAACGGCCAGGAACTCGACGCCACCACCCCTTCATTCTTGAAGTCGTCGATCTGCACGAAGGCATCGTGCCAGTAGCGACCGACCAGCTGCCGTTGCTGGCGCAGCAGCTCCAGCGCAGCCTTGTACTGATCCTCGTTCAGCTCATAGGGATCCTTGATCCCCAACTCCGGCTTGTGAGTCATCAGATAGAGAGCGGCATCGGCGATATAGATGGGGCCATCAAAGGCCTGAATGCGCCCCTTGTTGGGCTTGCCATCGGGCAGGGTCTGGGCTTCGAACACCACGGACCAGGAGTCGGGCGCCTTGGGGAATACCTTGGTGTTGTACATCAGGACGTTGGAGCCCCACTGGTAGGGCACGCCGTAGTGCTTGCCATTCACCGTGTGCCAGGGGGCATTTTGCAGACGGGGATCCACCTTGCTCCAGCTGGGGATGCGCGACAGATCTAGGGGTTGTACCTTGCCACCGGCGATGAGACGCAGACTGGCATCTCCCGAGGCGGTCACCAGATCGAAGCCCCCTTCATTCATCAGGGCGACCATCTCGTCCGATGTAGCGGCGGTCTTGACCGTCACCTTGCAGCCGGTAGCCTGCTCGAAACCGGTCACCCAGTCGTAGTTCTTGTCGGTTTCGCCCCGCTCCACGTAGCCGGCCCAGGCGACGATGTCGACCTGTCCCTCCCCTTTCTGCGCGGCGTGCAGCGGCAGGGACGACGCCAGCAATCCGAGACAGAGTGCAGTCAGTCTCATGGTGATCTCCTTCTCCAGTAGTGAATTAACATCCTGTTAACGCTTGAGTGAGCGTAGGGGAAGGAGAGAGCAATGAGAATTTCAATTTTCAGGGGCCAAGCTATCAGTAAAAGTGATAGCGACGTCGTATGAACCCTATCTGGCCGGCCCGAGCCGGGCGCGCAGCCGCCCTTGCTCCTTGGCTATTTCAATAAACTCGCGCGCCGCCCACGGCAGACGCGAGCCACGTCGCCACACCAGTCCGATATCGATGGCGGGGATCGGCTCCTTGATCTCCCGCGCCTCCACCCGCTCCTGCTCCAGCGACCAGGGGCGATAGGCAAAATCCGGCAGCAGGGCCAGACCAAGATGGCTGGTCACCAGACTGCGCACTGCCTCCACCGAACCGGTGCGCAGCACGATACGCGGCCGCAGGCCATAACGGCGCAGTCCAGCCTGAATCACCTGCTCCATCTGGTCGGCAGTGAGGGCGATGAGCGGCTCGTTGGCCAGCTCGGTCAACGAGATGGAGGGCTGGGCGCAGAGAGGATGGTTGACCGGCAGCCAGAGCCGCAGCGGTGAGCGGGTCAGCAGCTCGGTATCGAACGCCTCGTGGCGGATGGTGCGGTTGGTCATCAAGAGCCCCACATCGATCTCGCCATTGACCAGCTGGTGCTCGAGAAACGCCTGTTCATCCTCTTTCACTTCGATATGCACTGCCGGAAAGAGGCGGCGAAAGCGGCCGAGGGCATCGGAGAGGTAGTAACCCGCCACCAGACTGGTGACACCTATGGTGAGACTCCCCTCCTCTTCCCGTGCGGTTCCTTTCAGGGAGTGGGCCGCATCGCTCATGGCGCCAAGGATGCGCCGGGCATGGAGCAGAAACTGGTGACCCTGAGGGGTGAGCGTCACCCCGCGCGGGCCACGCTCGAACAGGGTGGCGCCCACCCCCTCCTCCAGCTCGCGAATGGCGCCGGTGACGGCGGACTGGGAGATGTGCAGCTCCTGGGCTGCACGGCTGACCGACAGACTGTCGGCAACGGCCACGAAATAGCGGATCTGGCGAAAAGTGAAGTTCATCGGGCGTCCTTGCCTTTGGTGACTCTGCCAAGCTTACCGACTTGACCGGGTTGCGTCAGGGGAAAGAGGGGTGAGACGGCTCGCAAAAATGACGTTCACTCCCGACTTGTCGGCCAGAACCCCTTATATAGAACTCAAATGAAAACAACCCATATTGCCATCGGGGAGCGTGGCTACGCTGGCAGCAATCAAAACCGCAAAAAGCGCCTTTGAAAAGCCAATGGCATGCCAAAAATCTCCCTGTTGACCCGTTTGTAGCAGCAAATCCCCACAAGACAACGCTGCCGTGAGTGACCATCGAATAAGATATTGATTTAAAAAGTAGCAACTGGACGACATAGAAAGGAGCCAAACACTCTTCTCTCCCAGTGGCAGCCCCCTTTCCTCTCCTCTCTCCCCTATTACAAGGCAACCCTCACGAGCCTCCCTTTTTATCTTTTGCCGTTACACCAAAGCAGGAGATGACGTAAAAAAATGCAGATTGTTGGGCTTTTGCGCAACAGAGACCAATAACTGGCCAAACGCACTCAAATTGAGTTTTTCTGGCAAAAAAATGGTTGACGCCCCAGAGCCAGATACGCATAATTCGGCCCGCACGGTGACGAGGTAACGACTCACCGGAAGCAAGGTTGGCTATGTAGCTCAGTTGGTTAGAGCATCGCACTCATAATGCGGGGGTCACAGGTTCGAATCCCGTCATAGCCACCATCCTTAGTTGGGGCATCGCCAAGCGGTAAGGCAGCGGGTTTTGATCTCGCCATACCTAGGTTCGAATCCTAGTGCCCCAGCCATTTTTTAAAGGTGTTTGATAGTTTCTGTCAGACATCACTGTTGGGGCATCGCCAAGCGGTAAGGCAGCGGGTTTTGATCTCGCCATACCTAGGTTCGAATCCTAGTGCCCCAGCCATTTTTAAAATGGTGTTTGATGGTTTCTGTCAGGCATCACTGTTGGGGCATCGCCAAGCGGTAAGGCAGCGGGTTTTGATCTCGCCATACCTAGGTTCGAATCCTAGTGCCCCAGCCATTATTCTGTTCTCTTCCACCTTGTGGTTGATAACAAACGGCTATGTAGCTCAGTTGGTTAGAGCATCGCACTCATAATGCGGGGGTCACAGGTTCGAATCCCGTCATAGCCACCATTTTTGAAAAACGTTCCTTCAATCATTTGATTGCAAAGAACACTGTTGGGGCATCGCCAAGCGGTAAGGCAGCGGGTTTTGATCTCGCCATACCTAGGTTCGAATCCTAGTGCCCCAGCCATTATTCTGTTCTCTTCCACCTTGTGGTCGATAACAAAGGCTATGTAGCTCAGTTGGTTAGAGCATCGCACTCATAATGCGGGGGTCACAGGTTCGAATCCCGTCATAGCCACCATCAATTTGCGGAAGTGGCGAAATTGGTAGACGCACCAGATTTAGGTTCTGGCGCCCTAGGCGTGAGAGTTCGAGTCTCTCCTTCCGCACCATTGAACGAAGTACCAAACAGACCAGCTTTATGCTGGTTTTTTTGTATCTGAAATTTGCCTCTTTTTGCCCACTTTCTTGCTGCTCCCCCTTCCCGATCTTCTCGATACGGCTTTCACTCGCCCACAAAAAAGCGGCCCGCAGGCCGCCAGATAAACACCTATTTGCCTCAAATGGTCAGAACGGGAAGAACCAGGGAATGGCTACCACGCTCACCGCCATCACCAGCAGGGTAAAGGGCACACCGATACGGATAAAGTCGGCGAACTTGTAGTTGCCCGGCCCCAATACCAGGGTATTCACCGGTGACGAGACCGGCGTCATGAAGGCGGCCGAGGCGGCGATGGCGATGGTCATGGCAAACGGATAGGGCGATACCCCCATCTGCTGCGCCGTGCCCAACGCAATCGGCGCCATCAATACTGCCGTCGCCGTGTTGGAGATGAACAAACCGATCACGGCGCAGAGGGCAAACAGACTGGCCAGCATCACCCGCGGCCCCATCTCTCCCACTGCGCTCATCAACCCGCCCACGATAAGATCCACCCCGCCGGTTTTTTGCAGCGCCAGTGCGAAAGGGAGCATACCGACAATCAGGATCAGGGTTGGCCAGTGGATCGACTTGTAGGCGCTCTCCATGTCGATGCAGCGAAACTTGCCCATCAGCAGACAGGCGATCAGCGCGGCAATGACGTTGGGCACCGGGTCGGTCACCATCAGCAGGATCATCACCCCGAGGCAGATGAGGGCGTGAATGGCCTGACTGCGCGCCGGCGCCATCTCGTCTACCTCGGCCGGCAGCCCCATCAGCAGAAAGTCACGGCTGTGGGTTTGCAGCAGCCGGATATGACTCCAGTTGCCCACCACCAGCAGGGTATCCCCCATCTGCAGCGGCTCATCCACCAGCTTGCCACCCATCGTCTCGCCATCCCGGCGCAGCCCCACCACACTCAAACCGTAGCTGGATCGGAAGGTCACCTCGCGCACGGTTTTGCCAAGCAGACTCGACTCGGGGATCAGCGACACCTCGGCCATCCCCACCTCCCGCGCCTGATCGGAGAAGTACTCGCCACGCAGGATCATCGGCTCGAGCCGCGCCTCGCTGCAAAACTCGCGAATATCGATCTCGGGATCGGACATGTCGATCAGCAGCACATCCCTGGCCTGAAATTCACTGATCCCCGAGACCGGCACCATCACCCGACGAAACTTGCGCCAGCGCTCTACCCCGATGACGTGGGCGCCATAGCGGGCGCGCAGTTGCAACTCATCCAGGGTATGGCCAATCAGCGGTGAATCGGGGCGTAGCGCCAACCGGCGAGCCCGGCCGGTAAGGCGATAGTCGCGGATAAGATCGCGAAAAGTGCGCCGTCCACTCTGTTTGCCTTTGCCCTCTTCCCCCTCGCCCACCAGGGAGCCGCGCACCAGCAGCATGTAGACAATCCCGCACAGCAGGATCAGGGCGCCGAGCGGTGTGAAGCTGAAAAAGGTGAAGCCATGAATGCCATGACGCATCAGTTCACTGTTGACCACCATGTTGGGCGGTGTAGCCACCAGCGTCATCATGCCACTGATAAGGCCGGCAAAACCGAGCGGCATCATCAGGCGACCAGCCGGGATCCCCATCCGATTCGCCACGCTCAGCACCACCGGGATGAAAATGGCCACCACCCCGGTGCTACTCATCACAGCCCCCAGCGTTGCCACCGCCACCATCAGCAGCACCAGCAGTTTGGTCTCGCTGCTGCCCGCCACCTTCACCAGCGCATCCCCCACCTGATAGGCAATGCCGGTGCGCACCAACCCATCCCCGACCACGAACAGGGCGGCAATCAGAATAACGTTGGGATCGCTGAAACCCGCCAGCGCCTCCGGCAAAGTGAGGGTGCCGCTCAGCACAAAGAGGATAATGATCAACAGGGCGACCACGTCCATCCGGACTTTATTGGTCATGAAGAGATAAATGGCACCCGCCAGCAGAGAGAGCACCCAGACAAGCTCGGAATTCAATGGAACCTCCTTTTACAACACGATTCTCCTCCCGGAGAGTGGACTCTATCAGACCACAGCCATGAGGCTATGGTCTTGTTACATATCAATAAAGTCCGGCCAGCTATCGCACCATAACCCATCAGCGCTTGAATAGGCGGTCATCGGATTGGATTTCTTTGATGTGTGCCAAGCACAGGGGGGACAAAAGTCCTGCCCGGCAGCGGCCGCGCCGCCTAGAATGGCACCCTCGCACTACCTCCATGCCAAGGATCAGAAAATGAGCATATTCGAGCTGTTCAGCATCAATAACACGCTAGTGACCATACCGCTGGGCGGCGGTTACGCCATGTCGTGGATTGAAGCCATCGGTACCCTGTTCGGGCTAGCCTGCATCTGGTTCGCCAGTCAGGAGAAGACCATCAACTACCTGTTCGGTCTTATCAACGTCACCCTGTTTGCCATCATCTTCTTCCAGATCCAGCTCTACGGGCTGTTGCTGCTGCAGCTGTTCTTCTTCTGCGCCAACGTCTACGGCTGGTACGCCTGGACCCGCCCGGCCAACGATCAGGGGGATACCCTGCAGATCCGCTGGCTCAGCAAATCCAAACTCATCGTCACTGCCGTGGTGAGCGTGCTGGCCATCGCCCTGCTGACCCGCTACATCGACCCGGTATTCGCGGCGCTGGCGCGCACCTCGGTCGCGTTGCTCAACCTGTTTGGTGCCAACCTTGCCACCCCAGAGCCCTCCCCCGATGCCTTCCCGTTCTGGGATGCCACCATGACGGTGCTCTCGGTGGTCGCGCAGATCCTGATGACCCGCAAATACGTGGAGAACTGGATCCTCTGGGTGGTCATCAACATCATCAGCATCGGTATCTATGCGGCGCAGGGTGTCTACGCCATGTCGCTCGAATACCTGCTCCTGCTCTTTATCGCAGCCAACGGCACCCGCCTCTGGGTGATTGCCGCCAAGCGCCAGCCACAGGGGGTATAAGCCATGACGCTGCTACCCCATATCCAGTGCCGCCCCGACCAGATTGCCGAGCGGGTGGTGCTGTGCGGCGACCCGGCCCGGGTTGATCGCATCGCCAGCCAGCTCGACGAGTGCGAAGTGCTGGGCCAGCACCGGGAGTTTCGTCTCATCAATGGCCGTTATCAGGGAGTGCCCATCACGGTTTGCAGCACCGGCATCGGCGGCGCCTCGGCCATCATAGCGCTGGAGGAGCTGGTGCAAGCCGGCGCCCGCTCGCTTATTCGGGTCGGCTCGGCCGGCGCCCTGCAGCACGACATCGGTCTTGGCGACCTTATCGTGGTGGAAGGGGCGGTACGCAATGAGGGGGCCTCGCAGGCCTATCTGCCCGCCGAGTACCCCGCCTGTGCCGACATCTGGCTGCAAGCTGCCCTGCTCAATCAGGTGGCGGCCAGCGGCCAGCCTCATTGGCACGGGCTGGTGCGCTCCCACGACAGCTTCTATCGGGATGACGAGCAGGAGGTATGCCGCTACTGGCATGCCCGTGGTGTGCTGGGCGCCGATATGGAAACTGCCTCTCTGCTGACGGTGGGGCGCCTGCGCAAGGTGCGGGTTGCCGCCGTGCTCTGCAACGTGGTGCTGTTCGAGCAGGATGTGCAGGATGGGGTCAATGAGTACGCCAACGCCGAGCAGGCTATGATGAACGGCGAGCGAAACGCCATCGCCGCCGCCCTCCACGCCCTGGTGCAATAACCCGCAAATCGTTAATCTCGGTACATTCGACAGGAGGCGGGCTGGTATCCGGCCCGCGCTCTTGCTAGCCTCATGGCCCTCGTCATCGGTGCGACAGGTACGTCATGCAGCAACAGCCCTATCCCCTCGGTCGTTTTCACGCCGAACTCGCCAAACTGGAACCCCGCTTTGCCGCGGCGCTGGAAGCGTGCACCCTGTTTCTGCGTCGCTACCTGCCGGGCGAATCCATCATGCGGCAGGGGGAGCTGAGCGAGCAGCTCTATCTGGTGGGCGCAGGGCGGGTCTCCCTCAATAGCGCCGTCCACTCGGGCCGCATCTTCCAGCTCGGCGAGATTGAGTGTCACAGCCAGATCTTCGGCGAAATGGAGTTCTTCAGCGCCACCCCGGTGCAGTGGAACGTGGTGGCCGAGACCGAACTCGACGCCCGGGTCATCTGTGCCGACAAGCTGGCCCAGCGCCTGCTGGCCGAGCCCGAGCTGACCCTCTTCTTCGCCGCGGCGCTTGCCAGCGACTATCTCGATACGCTGGAGATCACCACCAGCCGACTGCTCCACCCCATCGCCTACAACATCGCCTATGAGTTGTGGCGAGAACGCCAGCGCACCCCCATGCTGGGGTCACGCAAGCGGGCCCACGAGGCGGCGCGCTTCGGCACCACCGAGCGGGTTTACCGCCGCGCCCTCAAGGAGCTGGTCGAACAGGGCATAGTTGCCGACGGCAGTGACGGCCCCGTTATCGCCGATCTGGCCAGGCTGCGCGCCTATCTCGACCTTTGATTTCTATTCACCCCATTTCGATTCACCCTGTCAGGAGTCACCATGTCTACTCACACCTATCCAGAGTTCACCTTCTTCAGCCGCTTCGTTGCCGACATTCAGGCGGGTCGCAAGACCATCACCATCCGCGACGAGAGCGAGGCCAACTGGCAGCCTGGCCAGCGGCTGGCGCTGTTCACCAACCCGGAACACCAGCCCTTTGGCACCATCGAGGTGATCTCCGTCAATGCAGTGGCCTTCGATGAACTGAACGACGAACACGCCCGTCAGGAGAACATGACCCTTCCCGAACTCAAACAGGTGATCCGCGATATCTACCCCGCTCTGCCGCCGCTCTATGTGATTGAATTCAAAATGATTGCCTGAGCCGGATTTGGCCTTTGCCGAGCGATGTGTTAATAGTGTCCTCTTTTGAATCATGGAGGTGACCCGAGTGTTTGAGATAGCGAGCCTGAGAGAAGGGATGATGCACGGGGTCGAGCTGTTCCAGCTGCTGCTGGAGATCATCTCCATCGCCTGTGTGGTGATAGGGCTTGGCAAGACCCTCTGGCTGGCGGCACGGATGGAGGATCACGAACCCGGCTTTCCGCGCATTCGCCTCTGTTTCGGCAGTTGGCTCATCTTGGCGCTGGAGTTCCAGCTCGCCGCGGACATCCTGGCCACCACGGTGGCGCCGAGCAAGGAGGAGCTGATCCGCCTCGCCATCATCGCGGTGATCCGCACCTTCCTGAACTACTTCCTCGGCAAGGAGCTGGAAGCCCAGACCGAGCGCCAGCAGGAACAGCGCAGCGAGCAGGCCAAGGCTGCTCAATAACCTTTATTCCTGCACAGCATCATCGCTGAGTGCCGTGCCATCCCGACCACAGCCGTGGCTCGGGATGGCCCAGTTGTGACCCTCCCCTCACTTTTGGCAATCAGCCAACTATGGAACCCTTTTCAAGGTTTCCCCTGCCCTGTCGAGTCCCCGTTCATCTGCGTAAGATAGAAAATCCTCTCCCCCAACTGGCCACGCTGATGAATACGCACTCCCTTCACACGCCCGATATAGACCTCGATAGCTGCGTCATCTACCAGATCTACCCCATGAGTTTTCAGGACAGCGATGGCGACGGCATGGGCGATATCAACGGCATCCGTCAGCGCCTCGACTATCTGGCCACCCTCGGGGTCGATATGCTCTGGCTCACCCCCATCTATCGCTCCCCCAAGCGGGACAACGGCTACGATGTGGCGGACTACCGTGCCATCGACCCCGCCTTCGGTACCCTGACCGAGATGGAGCAGCTGATAGCCGAAGCGGCCGCTCACGGCATCGGCATCATGATGGATATCGTCGCCAACCACACCTCTACCGAGCACGAGTGGTTTATGAAGGCACTGGCCGGGGATCCCTGTTATCAGGGTTATTACGTATTCCGGGATCAAGCCTTTGTCGATGCTCACCCCATTACCTCGATTTTTGGCGGCAGCGGCTGGCAGTATGTGCCAGCGCTTGATCGCTACTACCTGCACAACTTCGATCCCAGTCAGGCCGATCTGGACTGGGACAACCCGGCGGTGCGCGCCGAGATGGCAGCGGTGATCAACTTCTGGCTGGGCAAAGGGATCAAGGGATTTCGCTTCGATGTGATAGACATGGTGAGCAAGGAGTGGGACCGGCTTGCCATGAGCAATGGCCCGCGCCTGCACGACTATATTCGCGAGCTCAATGCTGCCAGCTTCGGCGGCAAGGGGATCATTACTGTGGGGGAGACCTGGGGGGCCGATCTCGCCCATATGCAGAACTATTCGAACCACGATGGCAGCGAGTTCAGCATGGTGTTCAACTTCGAGCATCTGGGGCTCGGCAGTGACAAGTGGTCATCCCGCTTTGATCCCCTCGCCTTCAAGCGAGCCATGGCCCGCCACCAGCAAGGGCTACACGGGCGCGGCTGGAACAGCCTGTTTCTCGGCAATCACGACCTGCCCCGCGCCGTCTCCCGCTTTGGCGATGACAGACCCGAGTGGCGTGAAACCAGCGCCAAGCTGTGGGCCATGGTGCTGCACATGATGCAGGGCACCCCCTTCATCTATCAGGGGGAGGAGCTCGCCATGTCCAACCGCCACTGGCAGCCGGGCGAGCTGCGCGATGTGGAGGCGCTCAACTACCGCGCCAGCCAGTCAGGGCTGGATCCTGCCGAGCTGAGTCGGCGGCTCGACGCCATCGGCCGCGACAACGCCCGTACCCCGATGCAGTGGGACGCCGGCCCCCACGCCGGATTCAGTACGGCCACGCCCTGGATTGCCCTCAACGCCAATCACGTCGAGATAAATGCCGCCGAGCAGCTGGCCCGTCCCGACTCGCCGTTTCACTGCTATCGCCAGCTCATCGCCCTGCGCAAGGCTCACCCTGTCATTCGCCACGGCAATTTCGATCTGCTGGATGGGGATGACCCAGATCGTATCGGCTATCGCCGCCACTGGCAGGATCCGGCCAGCGGAGAGCGGCACACCCTGCTGCTACTCGCCAATCTCACGGCGAACCCCTTGCCGATGCCCCACTTCGACAAGGTGGCAGACGGAATGCGGTTGCTGCTGGCCAATTACCCAAGCGAACCACTGCCACTCTTCGCCCCTTATCAGTGCGCCATCTGGCTGCAAGTGGATCAGGGTTAACCCCGTGCTGACGGGCCATGCCAATGGCCCGTCAATCGCCATCCGTCGGTTACCAGCAGAAAATCATGCACCCACGCGGCGGGATTAAATTAACCACTATTACTGACTTATTAATTGATTATTTATCCCGTTTGATACGCTCTTATTGCCCCTCTTACTATGCCAGCGACCTATCCATTGCCGATGCAACTATCGGCCTTCAAACTGGCATAGCAAAGTGGAAAACACATGATCACCACAGACGGGAATAACGCAGTCGCCTCGGTGGCGTACCGCACCAGCGAAGTCATCGCCATCTACCCCATCACCCCCAGTTCGGCCATGGCTGAGCAGTCGTCGGCCTGGTCGAGCGGGCGGGGCAAGAACCTCTGGGGGGATGTCCCCCGGGTTGTCGAGATGCAGTCGGAAGGGGGCGCCATCGCCGCCGTCCACGGAGCCCTGCAGACCGGCGCGCTGGCGACCTCGTTTACCTCGTCGCAGGGGTTGCTGCTGATGATCCCCAACCTCTACAAGCTGGCGGGTCAGCTCATCCCCTTTGTGCTGCATGTGGCGGCGCGCACCGTAGCGACCCATGCGCTATCGATCTTTGGCGATCACTCGGACGTGATGGCGGTGCGCCAGACCGGCTGTGCCATGCTCTGTGCCAGCAATGTGCAGGAGGCGCAGGACTTTGCCCTGATTTCACAGATAGCGAGCCTCAACAGCCGCCTCCCCTTTATCCACTTCTTCGACGGCTTTCGTACCTCTCACGAGATCGCCAAGATAGCGCCGCTCGCTGACGACACCCTGCGTGCCCTGCTGCCCGCAGATGCCATCCGTGCTCATCGTGACCGGGCGCTCACCCCCGACAAACCGGTCATTCGCGGCACTGCCGCCAACCCGGACACCTACTTCCAGTGTCGGGAGGCGAGCAACCCCTGGTATGACGCTGCCTATGGCCATGTGAGCGAGGCGATGCAGGCGTTTGGCAAGCAGACCGGCCGCCACTACCGGCCGTTTGAATATGTCGGCCACCCGCAGGCGGAGCGAATTATGGTGCTGATGGGCTCAGCCATCGGCACCTGTGAAGAGGTGATCGAACGCCTGCTGGCCCAAGGGGAGAAGGTGGGGCTGGTGAAGGTGCGGCTGTTCCGCCCCTTCTCGGCCGAGCACCTGTTGGCCGTGATTCCCGAGAGTGCCCGCGCCATCGCCGTGCTGGATCGCACCAAGGAGCCGGGCGCACAGGCCGAGCCCCTCTATCTCGACGTGATGACGGCGCTGGCCGAAGCGGTCAGCCGGGGCGAGCGGGCAAGCCTGCCGCGGGTCATCGGCGGTCGCTATGGCCTCTCCTCCAAAGAGTTCGG
Organism: Aeromonas sp. FDAARGOS 1410; assembly: GCF_019048745.1. Lineage (NCBI taxonomy): Bacteria > Pseudomonadati > Pseudomonadota > Gammaproteobacteria > Aeromonadales > Aeromonadaceae > Aeromonas > Aeromonas sp. FDAARGOS 1410. Next base: position 3,832,088 of record NZ_CP077401.1, read on the forward strand.
CCCCGCCTGCGCGCTGGCGGTGTTTGCCGAACTGGCGCAGGAGAACCCGCGCCCGCGCTTTACCGTCGGCATCTTCGATGACATCACAGGTCTCTCGCTACCGCTGGCAGCGCTCAATTCGCAAAGCCCCATCCACAACCAGCAACACAAGCTGGAGGCGCTCTTCTACGGCCTTGGCAGCGACGGCACCGTCTCGGCGGCCAAGAACAGCATCAAGATCCTCGGCAACCACACCGACCTCTATCCGCAGGGCTATTTCGTCTACGACTCCAAGAAGGCGGGCGGCCTCACCGTCTCTCACCTGCGGGTGGGCGAGCGGCCGCTCCAATCGGCCTATCTGGTGGAAGAGGCGGACTTTATCGGCTGCCATCAGTGGCAGTTTGTCGACAAGTACCGGATGGCGGAACGCTTGAAAGCGGGCGGCATATTCCTGCTCAACACCCCCTACAGCGAAGCGGAGATCTGGCAGCGCCTCCCCAGCGAGGTACAGCATGCCCTGCGCGAGAAAGAGGCGCGCTTCTACATCATCAACGCCGCCAAAATTGCCCGCGACTGCCAGCTCGGTAACCGCATCAATACCGTGATGCAGATGGCCTTCTTCCAGCTCAGCGTCATCATTCCCCCCGAGGAGGCGACCAGCCTGCTGAAGCAGGCCATCGCGACCAGCTATGGCAGCAAGGGACAAGCGCTGGTCGAACGCAACTGGCAGGCACTGGAGGCAACCTGCGCCGCCCTGACCCGGGTGCTACTTGGCGAGCAGGATCCCGCCAGCCGCCCGCGCCCGCCGGTGGTTTCGGCCAAGGCCCCCGACTTTGTCCAGACCGTCACCGCCGCCATGCTGGCGGGACTGGGTGACAGCCTGCCGGTCTCCGCCTTCCCGCCGGATGGCACCTGGCCAGTCGGCACCACCCGCTGGGAGAAGCGCAACATCGCCAAGGAGATCCCCATCTGGGAGGCGGAGCTCTGCACCCAGTGCAACTACTGTGTCGCCGCCTGTCCCCACTCGGCCATTCGCGCCAAGGTGGTGGAACCGGATGCGCTGGCCGCTGCCCCCGCCACCCTGGATGCGCTGGATGTGAAATCCCGTGACATGCGCGGCCAGCAGTACGTGCTGCAGGTGGCGCCGGAGGATTGCACCGGCTGCAATCTCTGCGTCGAGGTGTGCCCGGCCAAGGATCGCAGCAACCCGGATCGCAAGGCGATCAATATGGCTTCACGCCTCGATCACCTCGACGAGCAGAAGGCCAACTACGACTTCTTCCTCGACCTGCCAGAGCGCAGCGCCGAGCAGCTGGAGCGCATCGACATTCGCACCTCCCAGCTCATCTCGCCGCTGTTTGAATACTCGGGCGCCTGCTCCGGCTGTGGTGAGACCCCCTATATCAAGTTGCTGACCCAGCTCTATGGCGATCGGCTGCTGATTGCCAACGCCACCGGCTGCTCGTCCATTTATGGCGGCAACCTGCCTACCACCCCCTACACCACCAACGCCGAGGGGCGCGGGCCGGCCTGGGCCAACTCGCTGTTTGAAGACAACGCCGAGTTCGGACTGGGCTTCCGTCTCACCGTCGATCAGCACAGGGAGCGGGTTAGCCGCCTGCTGGCGAGCCTGGGCGACACCATACCGGCAGCGCTGCGCGAGGCGCTCGGCGATGCCACCCTGCCGGTTTCCGAGCAGCGGGCCCATATCCAGCAGTTGCGAGCACTGCTGCAGGAGAGCCAGATCCCGGCAGCCCAAGAGCTGGCTCGCGATGCGGACTATCTGGTGGAAAAATCGGTCTGGCTCATCGGCGGCGATGGCTGGGCCTACGACATCGGCTTTGGCGGGCTCGACCATGTGCTGAGTCTGGGGGAGAACATCAATGTGCTGGTGCTCGACACCCAGTGCTACTCCAACACCGGCGGCCAACAGTCGAAGGCAACCCCGCTTGGGGCCATCACCAAGTTTGGCGAGCAGGGCAAGCGCAAGGCACGCAAGGATCTCGGGGCCAGCGTGATGATGTATGGTCACGTCTATGTGGCGCAGATCTCCCTCGGCGCCCAGATGAACCAGACAGTGAAGGCAATTCAGGAGGCGGAAGCCTACCCGGGCCCCTCGCTCATCATCGCCTACAGCCCCTGCGAGGAGCATGGCTACGACATGGCCGAGAGCCATGAGCAGATGAAGCAGCTGACCGCCACCGGCTTCTGGCCGCTCTACCGCTTCGATCCGCGCCGTGCTGACGAGGGCAAACTGCCGCTGGCGCTCGACTCGCGGGCCCCCAATGCCTCGCTGGCCGAAACCTTGCGCCATGAGCCCCGCTTCCAGCGGCTGGAGCGCCAGCTGCCGGAGGTGGCCAGCCAGCTCTATCAAGAGGCGGAGCGGGAGGCCAACCGCCGCTTCGCCTGGCTGAGCCAGCTGGCAGGCAAGGAGAGTACGGCGCAGGAGTAAGCCACGTATGGCTTGATGGCAGCAGCCACTCTATTCGCCAAATAACGATCAGGGCTCCCCGCGGGGAGCCCTGATGCTATCTATGGTGAGCCTATGTCGGCGCAGGCCAAATCAGGCGCTGATGGAGGCCAGCTCATGGCGCTTCAACGCCAGCAATGTGATGAGCAGCGCCAGCGTGGCGATCAATGCCATGCCGATATAGGTCGCGCTGAAGCCCGGGGCCAGCAGATCGGGGGCGAGCCGGCTCAGATCGCCATCGCTGCCGGCTGGCAGGCGGAAGTGGAACAGCATGGAGCAGATGGCCACGCCGACGGCACCGCCAAGCTCACGCCCGAAGTTGAACAGCGACATGCCGATGCCGCGGTCCTGCCGCGGCAGGGCATTCTGTACCACCACCGAGAGGGCGGGCAGCACCAGACCGAGACCAATACCGGCAAACCCGAGCGCCAGTCTGACCCAGGCATCGAAGTGGATCTGCCACAGCGCCACCGCCGCGAGGCCAAAGCCCACCGCAACAAAGCTCTTGTAGTGACCGGTACGGCCAATCAGCTTGCCGCCGACAAAGGCGCCGGCGGTGATGCAAATCATGAAGATGACCATGATGGCGCCGCTCTCGCTGGCGCTCATCCCCTTCTGCCACTGCATCTGCAACGGCAGATAGACCAGCACGGCAAACATCAGCAACTGGGAGAGCATCACCAGCAGCACGCTCACCAGATAGCCGGGCAGCCGGGCCAGATGGGCGGGCAGAATGGGGTCGTGGGCACGCCGCTCAATCAGAATGAGCAACAGCAGTGCAACGCCCAGCGCTGCCGAGAGCCAGACGGCGGGCAGCGCCGCCTCCGGCGAGAGCAGCAACAGGGTGAGCGTGGTGACGGTAATCAGCAGACCCGCCCCCTTCCAGTCGAAGCGACTGTGGCGACGCACGTTGAGCTGCTTGAGGTTGCGGTTGATGAGAAAGACCGCCAGCGCCCCGAGCGGCAGATTGATCCAGAAGATCCAGCGCCAGCTGAGCTGCTCGGTGAAGTAGCCGCCGAGCAAGGGGCCGGCGATGCTGGAGACCGCATAGACTGCCGAAATGTAGCCCTGATATTTGCCCACCTCCCGCGGCGGAATGGTGTCGGCAATCACGGTAAACGCGAGGGCAATCAGACCGCCGCCCCCCAGCCCTTGCAGCACCCGCGCTGCCAGCAGGGTCTGCAGATCCTGGGAGAGGGCGCAGGCCACCGAGCCTGCCAGAAACAGGCCGATGCCGATATTGAGCATCCGCACCCGGCCAAAGAGATCGCTCAGCTTGCCGTAGAGAGGTAGCACGGCGGTGGCCGCCAGCAGGTAGGCGGTGACCACCCAGGTGAGGGCGCCACCGGCATGCAGCTCGGCGCCAATCATGGGCAGCGGGGTAGTGACGATGCTTTTTTCCAGAGATCCCAGTGCGATCACCAGCGCCACACTCGAGAAGATGGTTTTCGGGGACATAAGAGGACTCGCTAATCTGATATGCCAAAGGATCCGGCATTGAGCGAATTATTGTCTCACAAATCAGCAAGAGAGAGAAAAAACCATGGCCGGCCATCCTCAACCATGAGGCCGATCCCACAATCCAGGTCCCCGATCTGCTAGCCTGCCCTATTTAGCCAAGGAGTCCCCATGAGCGAGCAGTACCGGTTTGATCACTACGATGCCCTGATTTTCGATATGGATGGCACTCTGGTTGATTCCATGCCCCTCCACCTCGATGCCTGGGAGCTTACCTGCGCCGAATTCGGCATCCCCTTCAAGCGGGAGCAGCTCTACCAGTACGGCGGCATTCCGACTCGCAAGATCATCGCCATGCTGGCCGAGCAGCAGGGACTGGAGGTAGACACCGACGCCTTCGCCCGCCGCAAGATTGCCCTCTATATGGAACATATAGACAAGGTCAGCGTCTTCCCCCGGATGTGGGAGCTGGTCAGGCACTACCACGGCAAGGTGCCGATGGGGATTGGTACCGGTTCACCGCGCAATCAGGCGGAGTCGATCCTGAAGAGTACCGGTCTCGACGCCTATATCTCTGTGGTGGTGAGCGCCGATGACGTCATCAACCACAAGCCGCACCCGGACACCTTCTTGCAGGTAGCCGAACAGCTGGGGGCCAATCCGGCCAACTGTCTGGTGTTTGAAGATACCCAGATCGGGCTTGAGGCAGGCAAGGCGGCAGGTATGGATACCGTGCTGGTGCTTGAGGGAGAGTGGCACCCGAGATAACAGGGACATCGCCACCGTGCCAAGGCACAACTGCAATCATTTTCGGGGAGCCTGTCAGCTCCCCGACTCGTAACTGGCTGACGCCTGTTTGCCCAACCTGTTTGCCCGACCTATTTGCCCGAGAGGGAGGCCGCAGACGCAGGGACTTCAGACACCGTGAGAGTTAAGCCATCGGCATGCAACTCATGCTGCTTCTGATGAGCGCACAGCAGCTCCAGCGCCTTGCTCGGACTATCCGCAAAGGTGGGCGCAGCAATGGCAGCAAAACCCTGCGCAACCAGATGTCGACGCTCATCGCTATAGCTGGGCGCATTCGCATCGAGATAGGTAAGCGACTGACCTTGCTTGAAAAAGTGATAGTTAGGCATCGATTGGCCCCGCAAAAATAAAGCGTCATTCTACTCCTTTTTGCCCGCTTGCCTGCGTCAATCTGTGGCGTATCGAGTGATCCCGTTCACATTTTTATCAACAATTCGGCCACACCAAACACCAGCAAAACCCGTACCCCCTCTCCTCTTAAGTCATTGATAACCTGAGAGAGCATCACCACCCACGGCAAACAAAACGCCTCCACAGGGGAGGCGTTCTCATGCCAAGTGGCACGGCACAACCCGTGCCGGTCACCGACCCTTACATCGCATTGGTCGATTCGAAGATCTTGTCGGCCGACGCCTCGACAAAGCCCGGATAGAGCACGCCATCTGGCTGCGGGTAGCGCAGGGCAAACTCGTAGAAGCAGCTCGGGATGGTACGCACCCCATCGCTGAACGGCACATCCGCCTTGTCGGCCATGGTGGAGGATTGCTCCAGCATGACCTGCGGATCTCCCTTCACCTCGCCACCCACGCTGTTGAGGACAAAACCCGCCGCCTTGAGTGCCGCATTGACCTGATGGATGGTGTCGAAGTCCTTCAACTTGTTGATATTGACCGTGAAGTGGTTGGCACGATAACCCCAGGCTGCCATCCAGGCCGCATACTCGCTCTCCGCCAGCAGGGTCTGGTAGTCGGCGTAAGAGACCTGCCAGGGGGCACCAGCGTAGAGAAATGCCGGTGTATCGGTCAGATGCTCGGGCACCTGATCCGCCAGCTTGTGGATGATGGCCTGCGCGCCTGCGGAGAGCTCTTCGACCTTCAGCTCGCTGATAAACACCTTGGGAGCATCGGGATCCTTGTGCTCGAAGTGTTTGGCGTTGAGCTTCTTCGCCTTGAACACATACTCCCCCTTCTGCTCGTAACCCAGCGCCAGAAAGTGGGCGGCCAGCTTCTCCAACCCCAGTTTGGGCAGGTTGTAGGTCCGAAAGGCGATGTGGTCGTTGATGATGGGCTCACCGCCCCCCAGCAGGGCATGCACTTTAAGGGCGCTCGGCGTCACCTTGATGTAGTTGTCCCACAGATGACTGAACAGGGTGTCGATATCCTTTTGCATCTCTCTTTCCTTTGATTGCGGGTACAGGTTGGGGCACCCGCCGGATGCCCCGTTTTGTTATTGTCAGAAGCTCAGACCGGGAGACAGCTGCTCCGGCATTGCCGCTTTGCTATCCTCGACGGATGCAACAGGATAAGCACAGTAGTCAGCAGCGTAGTAGGCGCTCGCCCTGTGGTTGCCGGAAGCGCCGATACCGCCAAACGGCGCGGCACTGGAAGCACCGGTAATGGGCTTGTTCCAGTTGACGATGCCAGCGCGGATCCGCTTGAAGAAGTGATTCCAGTCCGCCTCCTTGTCACCCAGCAGACCGGCCGAGAGGCCGTAGCGAGTGGCATTGGCCAGATCGATGGCCGCATCGAAATCGTCATAGCGAATGAGCTGCAGCAGCGGGCCGAAGTACTCTTCGTCCGGCAACGCGCTGACCGCAGTCACGTCGATGATGCCCGGGGAGACAAAGCCGGTGCCCGCTTTCAGGTGCTCAAGCACCTGCAGGCTCTCGCCGCCCAGCTGTTGCAGGTTGGCCTGCGCTTCGACCATGCCAATCGCCGCTTTCTCGCTGATCATCGCCCCCATAAACGGCTGTTCGGCGGAGTCGTAGAGGCCGACCTTGATCTTGCCGACCACCTCGACCAGTCGCTTGACCAGGGCATCGCCACGCTCGCCGCGCTCGACAAACAGGCGACGCGAGCAGGTGCAGCGCTGACCGGAGGTAATAAACGCCGACTGGACGATGGCATGGACGGCACCGTCGATGTCGCTCACCTCTTTCACGATCAGCGGGTTGTTGCCACCCATCTCGAGGGCCAGAATTTTGCCCGGCTGGCCGGCAAACTGCTGATGGAGGAAATGACCGGTACGGGATGAACCGGTAAAGAAGAGGCCGTCGATATCGGGGTTGCCCGCCAGCGCCTTACCGGTCTCGACCTCCCCTTGCACCAGATTGATGACCCCTTTGGGCAGCCCCGCCTCCTGCCACACCTTGAGCATGGCTTCCGCCACCATGGGTGTCAGCTCGGAGGGTTTGAACACCACGGCATTGCCCGCGATCAGAGCCGGCACGATATGGCCGTTGGGCAGATGGCCCGGGAAGTTGTAGGGGCCGAACACCGCCACCACACCGTGGGGCTTGTGACGGACAAACGCCTTGGCGCCCGGCATGGGGTTTTCCACCGTACCGGTGCGCTCGTCATGGGCGCGGATGGAGATGGCGATCTTGCCCTGCATGGCGGCCACTTCGGTGCGGGTCTCCCACAGCGGTTTGCCGGTTTCGCGGGCGATAGTCAGCGCCAACGCCTCCTTGTGCTCACCCAGCAGGTCGGCATAGCGACGCACTATGGTCAGGCGATCCTCGAGATCCATATCAGACCAGTGGTAGAAGGCGGCGCGGGCAGCCTTGACGGCCGCATCGACCTGAGCCTCACTGGCGGCAGCGCCCTGCCAGATCACCTCGTTTTTGGCCGGATCCCGTGACTCGAACGGCTTGCCTTCACCGGCAAGCCACTGACCGTCGATAAATTGCACTAACTGGCTCATCCATTCACTCCCTGTCGCTGACAGGCAGCCTCGGCTGCCTGCTTGATAATCAATTTGCTTGTCCTGTCTGCCTCAGTCGAGGTCGACTACCCGCACCATGTCGCCATCCTGCACCTTGAGTGCCGCCGCCATCTTGGGCGGAATGATGGCCTCATGCTTGTCGAGATCGACCCGGATATTGCCGTAGCAGGCGCGGTACTGTTCGAAACGGCTGTTGCAAAGCAGATGGGTGCGGCCGCCGATGGGCTCGCCGATCAGCACCCGCAGTTTCTGGCTGCGACGCACGCTGCGGATGTTCTTCAACTCGCACTCGACCGCCGGCCCCGCATCGAAGATATCGACATAGCCGCGATTCACGAATCCCTCGTCCTGCAGCATCTTGATGGCCGGACGGGTCTTCTCGTGGGTCTGGCCGATGACGGCGCGCGCCTCCTTGCTCAGCAAGTTGACGTAGATGGGGTACTTGGGCATCAGCTCGGCGATGAAGCGCTTCTTGCCGATCCCGGTCAGATAGTCGACGGTGGGAAAGTCCATCGAGAAGAAGTGGGTCTGCAACCACTCGTAGAAGGGGCTGTGGCCATTGCCATCCGAGACGCCGCGCATCTCGGCAAAGACGGTTTCGTCAAACAGCTCGGGGTGCTCGGCCATAAACAGGAAGCGGTGCTTGGAGAGCAGGCGGCCATTGAGCCCCTCGCGAGCGCATTCGCGCAGGAACAGGGTGCAAAGCTCTGTATTGCCGGTGTAGTCATTGGAGAGAGTCAGCGTCTCGACCACATTGTAGATACCGAGTTTGGGCGAAGAGTGCACCACCTTGCCGATGTGGTAGTTGTAAAACGGCTGGGAGAGACCAACAGCCGCATCGATGGCGCAGGTCCCTACCATCTCGCCGGTCTCGAGATCCTCGGCCACGAAGAAGTAGAGGCAGTCCCCCTTGCCGGCCGGCTTGTCGGAAAAAGTCTGGGTGGAAGCATCGATCTTGCGCTGCAGCAGCTCATCGTTGACGGGCAACGAGGTCATGCCGGTGCCGGACTCGATGGCGCAGGTCTTGAGCCCGGCAAAATCTTTTTGCTCGATGGGACGGATAACCAACATAAATGACAACTCCCTTTCATTGACGTCAGGTGGGGTCCCGGCTCCTGCCGGGAGGGCTCCCCACCTCAATTTGGATCAGGCGTTAACCACCTGGGCGACCGCCTTCTCGAAGCGGGCCAGCCCCTCCTTGATGTCCGCTTCCGGGATCACCAGCGAAGGAGCAAAACGGACCACGTTGGTGCCGGCAACCAGCGCCATCAGCCCCTGATCGATGGAGGCCAGCAGGAAGTCGCGCGAGCGCCCCTTGTACTCTTCGCTCAGAGCGGCGCCCAGCAGCAGCCCCTTGCCGCGAATTTCGCTAAAGCAGTGGTACTTGGCATTGATGGCTTCAAGCCCATCACGGAACAGCTGCTCGCGTTGCTTGATACCCGCCAGCACCTCCGGGGTGTTGATCACATCGATCACTGCTTCCGCCACCGCACAGGCCAGCGGGTTGCCACCGTAAGTAGAGCCGTGAGTGCCCACTTTCAGGTAAGAGGCGATTTCGTTGGTAGTCAGCATGGCGCCGATGGGGAAACCGCCACCCAGTGCCTTGGCGCTGGTGAGGATGTCCGGCGTGACGCCAAGCCCCATATAGGCGTAGAGCTCACCGGTACGACCGACACCAGACTGCACTTCGTCATAGATGAGCAGGGCATTGTGCTTGTCGCACAGCTCGCGCACCCCTTTGGCAAACTCGTCGGTGGGACGAATGATGCCCCCCTCCCCCTGCAGCGGCTCCATCACCACGGCGCAGGTGTTATCGGAGATCACGTCAGCCAGCGCGGCCAGATCGTTATAGGGGACGTGAGTGATGTCACCGGGCTTGGGCCCGAAACCATCGGAGTAGGCAGCCTGACCGCCGACGCTGACGGTAAAGAAGGTGCGACCGTGGAAGCCCTGATTGAAGGCGATGATCTGGGTCTTCTGCTCACCGAACTTTTCGATGGCGTAGCGACGAGCCAGCTTGAGGGCGGCCTCGTTGGCCTCGGCGCCGGAGTTGCAGAAGTAGACCTTGTCGGCAAAGGTGGCGGCGACCAGCTTCTTGGCCAGACGCAGGGCCGGCTCGTTGGTCATCACGTTGGAGAGGTGCCACAGCTTCTCGCCCTGGCTTTTCAGGGCCTCGACCAGCTTGGGATGGCAGTGGCCAAGGCCGTTTACGGCGATGCCCCCGGCAAAGTCGATATACTCGCGACCATCCTGATCCCAGACACGTGATCCTTCGCCACGCACCGGGATGATCTTGGCCGGCGCATAGTTGGGAACCATCACTTCATCAAACACTTCACGTGTCACTGCCAACAACTCTGACATATAGCTCTCCTTCGATTCGGCGACAGAATAATCCACCGCCCAAAAGTTAAATCCGTGTAAACGTGACGGGATTATCACAGAAATAAAGTAAAAAGTCTGTAACAAGAGGGCCTGTAAGGAACAATGTTCGACTGCCCCTGATATTTTAGGCAACCGCATTGCATAACGACTCAGGGGGGCTTGGCAAGAGATAATTTGGGCAGGAGAGGGGGTGAATAAAGTGTCAGAGAAATTTTTTTTGCCTTCTCTCGATATTGAGAAGGCGGTCACAACTTTTTATGAACGGGTCAGAAAATTGGCCAGTAACAAATGACCCTGCTCGCTCAAAATACTCTCCGGATGGAACTGCACCCCCTCGATGTTGAGCGTCTTGTGACGCAGCCCCATGATCTCGTCGAATGAGCCATCGGCATGCTCGCTCCAGGCGGTGATCTCGAAGCAGTCGGGCAGCGTCTCGCGCTCCACCACCAGCGAATGATATCGGGTCACCCGCAAGGGATCCTTGAGACCGCAGAATACCCCTTCGCCGCGATGACGGATGAGGGAGGTCTTACCGTGCATTACCTGACGTGCGCGAACCACGCGGGCACCAAACGCCTGCGCCAGCGACTGATGACCAAGGCAGACGCCGAGAATGGGCAGCTTGCCAGCGAAATGGGTGATGGCGTCGAGAGAGATACCTGCCTCGTTGGGAGTACAGGGGCCGGGAGAGATAACCAGAAAACGGGGAGATAACTGCTCGATATCGGTCAGCGTCAGTTCATCATTGCGTCTGACCTCTACCTCCTGACCCAGCGCGCCAAAATATTGCACCAGATTCCAGGTAAAGGAGTCGTAGTTATCAATTAACAGCAACATGAGATAACCAGCAGCGGAGAATTAACGATCGAGAAAACGACCCTGCTCCATTTCCCGCTCACGCTGACATTCGGCCAGATAGATGGCGGCAGCAATGGCAGCGGTCTTGTGATGCTTGTCGATGGCATTGGAGACCATCAACTGCAGGGTATTGAGGTTTTTCGCCTTGCGAAACTTGCGCAGCCAGTGACCTTTGTCACTCAGCTCTTCAATTGAAATATTCGGTTGAACAGACATGGGTACTCTTGGGGATATATCCCGGGTTGGAATAATAAAATCAAACAAAAATAGAGCTGGGGAAAATAAAGAAAGCCAGGCAAATACCCAGCTCTCTTCTACTACACCTTCCCAGTATGTCAGGCTCGAGGAACGAAGCCGACTACATCATATACGCTGGTCAAAGTTTTTTCAGCCCTTTCACGCGCCTTTTGTGCCCCTTCGGCCAAAATCGCAATCAGATGGGCCTCATCCTGACGCAGCTCATTGAAACGGGCCTGAATCGGCTCCAGCAGCGCGACAACCGCCTCGGCGGTTTCGGTCTTGAGGTGACCGTACATTTTGCCTTCAAAATGCAGCTCCAGCTCGGGGATGGTGCGGCCGGTCACACCGGACATCAGGGTCAGCAGGTTGGAGACGCCCGGTTTATTTTCCGGATCAAAACGCACCACGGCCGGATCATCGGAGTCGGTCACCGCACGCTTGATCTTCTTGACGATCTGCTTGGGATCTTCCAGCAGGCCGATGAAGTTGGCCTCGTTGTCATCCGACTTGGACATCTTCTTGGTCGGATCCTGCAGGCTCATCACTCGCGCCCCTTCGGTCGGAATGAAGGGCTCAGGCATGGTGAACACCTCACCATAGAGGTTGTTAAAACGGGTGCAGATATCGCGGGTCAGCTCGAGATGCTGCTTCTGGTCGTTGCCGACCGGAACCTGATTGGCCTGATAGAGCAGGATATCGGCTGCCATCAGCACCGGATAACCGAACAGGCCAACGTTGACGTTGTTCTCGAAACGGGCGGACTTGTCCTTGAACTGGGTCATGCGCGACAGCTCACCCATCTGGGTGTAGCAGTTGAGGATCCAGCCCAGCTCGGCGTGCTGCGGCACGTGAGACTGGATGAAAACGGTGCTCTTCTTGGGATCGATACCGACCGCCAGATAGAGGGCAGCCGCATCGAGGCAGGCCTTGCGCAGGGCAACCGGATCCTGGCGGGTGGTGATGGCATGCAGGTCGACGATGCAGTAGAGGCAGTCGTACTCATCTTGCATGTTGACCCACTGACGCAGTGCGCCCATGTAGTTGCCGATGGTCAGCTGACCGGAGGGCTGCGCCCCGCTCAATACGATTGGTTTGGTCATGAGAGTAGTAATCCTTGTAATTCAGCCAGTCCGGCGGCGCGCTTAGCTCAGCAGCGCATCGAGCTGGGAAAAGTGTTCGAACACCCAGTCGGGCCGGGAGTCGGCAATGGGGCGGCCATAGTTGTAACCGTAGGTGAGCCCCACCACCTTCATGCCGGCCGCTTTGGCAGCCAGCACATCATTTTCGGAGTCACCCACCATCAGGGTACGAGCCGGACTCACTCCCAGCTCCAGGCAGGCGTGCAGCAAGGGTTCCGGACTCGGCTTCTTGACCGGCACGCAGTTGCCACCGAGCCAGAGCGCGAAGCAATCGCTGATGCCAAGAGCATCGAGGATAGGGGCCACGAAATCGCTCGGCTTGTTGGTGACGATCGCCTGCTTGTAACCCAGGGTTTGCAGGCGGCGCAGACTCCGGGCAACCCCATCATACATGGCCAATCCCTGCAGCAAACAGGCGTTGTAGTGCTGGAAAAAGATCGGACGGGCCTTGGCAAACAGCTCGGGGTCGGCCTCGCGATAGGCAAGGGCCCGCTGGATCAGCTTGTCGGCACCATTGCCGACCCAGGTACGGATAACCGCTTCATCAGCTTGTTCCAGACCCAGATCAGCCAGAGTCAGATTGACAGCCAGCGCCAGTTGGGCGGCGCTGTCGATCAGGGTGCCGTCCAGATCGAACAGCACCAGGTCAAATGCGCGCTCAGCGTTTGACATGAGCCAGCTCCGCACGCATCTGGTCGATCACCGCTTTGTAATCGGGCTTGCCGAAGATGGCAGAGCCGGCGACGAACATGTCGGCACCCGCTTCAGCGATTTCACGGATATTGTCGACCTTGACCCCACCATCGATCTCGAGGCGAATGTCACGGCCGCTCTCGTCGATCAGGCGACGTACCTGACGCAGCTTGTCGAGGGTGCCGGGGATGAAGCTCTGGCCACCGAAGCCCGGGTTGACCGACATCAGCAGGATCACGTCCAGCTTGTCCATCACATACTCGAGGCAGGAGAGCGAGGTAGCCGGATTGAGCACCAGACCCGCCTGGCAGCCCATCTCCTTGATCAGGCCCAGAGAACGGTCGACGTGGTCGGATGCTTCCGGATGGAAGGTGATAAGGGAAGCACCCGCCTTGGCAAAATCAGGAATGATGCGATCTACCGGCTTGACCATCAGATGCACGTCGATGGGGGCCTCGATACCAAAGTCACGCAGCGCCTGACAGACCATGGGGCCAATGGTCAGGTTGGGGACATAGTGGTTGTCCATCACGTCGAAGTGAACCACGTCGGCACCGGCAGCCAGTACCTTGGCTACGTCGTCACCCAGACGGGCAAAATCGGCAGAGAGGATCGAGGGGGCAATCAGAAAGTCTTTCATCAGCATCATCCATTGGCAGCCAGGGAGAAAAAGCGGCGCAATTTTAACGTAAATGGCAGGCGAAAACGACTCGAAAGCGGGAGAAATGGGGCAATCCCCTACCCTGCTTCCATTCAGGTCGGCTCGCCAAACAAAAACGGCCCCCGAAGGTGCCGTCTTGTTGCTAGCTCAGCGGCAGCAGCTCGCTGTCGCTGGGGTAGTAGCCCTGCTCCGGTTCGATTCCGGGCGGATAGAGCGCCAGCAATTCGGCCACCTTGTTGCGGGTGCCACCGTTGCGGCTGATGGTGCGCTTGACCAGGATCTCGTCGAGACGGGCGCCGCGATAGAGCTCGCGGGTCAGTTCGATGTCGTGATTGCTGATCAGAACAGGCACGCCCTTATGGGCCGCGGTGTGCCGCGCCAGACGGGCAAGTACCGCCTGATCGTCCAGCGTAAAGCCGCCGGCTGCATAAGTGGTGAAGCTCGCCGTGGTCGAGAGCGGCGCATAGGGAGGATCGCAGTAGATAACCCAATCCTCTTCGGCCCGCTTGATGGCATCGGCGTAGCTTTCGCAGATAAAGGTCGCTTTCTGCGCCTTCTCGGCAAAGGCCCACAGCTCCTTCTCCGGGAAGTAGGGCTTTTTGTAGGAACCAAACGGGACGTTGAATCCCCCCTTCTTGTTGTAACGGCACAGGCCATTGAAGCCGTGGCGGTTGAGGAAGAGGAACAGCAGGGAGCGCTCGAAGCTGGTATCGGTCTGGTTGAACTGGGTACGCAGCCGGTAGTAGGCAGCCTTGTGGTTATGCTCGGCCACAAACAGCTTGCGCGCTTCGTCGATGAAATGATCCGGTGTCTCTTTGAGATGGTTATAGAGGGCGATCAGATCCGGATTGATGTCATTGAGCACATAGGCGTCGTAGTCGGTATTGAGGAAGACAGAACCGGCCCCGACGAAGGGCTCCAGCAACACACGCCCGGCTGGCAAACGCTCGGCGATCTCTTCAACCAGGGAGTATTTTCCCCCGGCCCATTTTAAAAAAGCGCGTGTTTTTTTCATGGAAATCCGGTGTGTAAGAAGGCAAGACCCAAAAAGGGGGTCGATTCTACCCCCTTATCCGGTATCAAGGCTATTGCTTCAGCTCTTTTTGTACCTGTGCAAACGACTTGGGCCAGGGCTGCCCTTTCAGCAGCTCGGGGGAGAGTTTGCGAATGGCACTTTTGGCCTGGCTCAGGCCGGCGTAATCCCCCTGCAGAACCACATACCAGGGACTACCGCGGAACTTGGTCTGATAGACCCACACCTTGCCCGCCAAACCATGCTCGGCAACAAACTGATCCACCGCTTTGGTGTTGCTCGCCCCCATCAACTGGATGCTGTAGTGGTTGCGCGGCTTCTTAGTGAGAGTCGCCACGGGCGTAAGCTCCACCTTGGGCGCTGGCGCGGCGGCCGGTTCGCTGCGGGTGGTTGCCGCAGGCGTAGCGGTTTTGCTCGTTGCGGTAACCGGCACACTGGTCGCTGCCTTGGCAGTGGTCGTGGCCGTGCCAGTCGTGGCAGCGCCACTCGCCACCGCCGGGCCTTTGCCGGTCAGCTCGTCAACCACATCGGTCGGCAATGCACCGCTCACCTTGGGCTCGCTCATCAGCTTTTGCACCACCTCATCGGAGATCACCACCCGGCGCCCCTCGTAGTTGGTGGATTCGGTCGTGACGGTATCGCTGTCGACCGACTTGGGCAGCACCTTGGCCTCCGGCTGCCAATCCTTCACTACGCCAGTAGCACTGCTTGCATCGCCGCTGCCATTATCCTGCGCAGCCTGCTGGCTGCTATCGCCACTGCCGACGGTCAGGGGATCGCCGCCTGAAACCTGGATGGGCAAGGGGGTTGTCTGAGCCGGGTCTTGCATGGCAGGTTTGCTGTCGCTGCTAAACAGCGCAGGCAGCAGATAGCTCATCGCCAGCAGACCACCAGCCACCATCGCGATGACGGTGGCAATCTTCTTGACGGGCAACTCGGCCTGACGCTTCTTGGGCCTTCTGTCGGTCATGATATCCTCCAGTAACTGCATGATGGTGGACGGATGTCCATTCGCCGTAGTCAGGATCTCTTCCACTTTGACCTTGGGCAAGAGGGTCGTCGGGATCTTGAGCTCTTTGGCCTTTTCATACAAGAAGATGCGTTGCTCCGGTGGGCTCAGTGGCGGCACCTCCAGCTCCAGCGCCGGCATGGCTCGCCCTTTGAGCTGAGGCCGCTGGCTGCGACACCAGTGATCACTCCCGGAGACGATGATGGCCAGGCGATGCGGTATTGCCAGCGTATCGTTGTGGCGGCTGATGGCCCACAGCTCACCCAGCAACTCGGCAGGCAGCTCGTCTGCCCGCTCAATCATCAGCAACAGGGTGGCAGGCTTGCTCCCCTCCAGCATGCGAAAGAAGCTGTCAGCCAGCGCATCCTGCGGGTTGAACAGAGGGCGTGCCACCACTTGAGGCAGCAGCAGTTGACGCACATCCACCATCTTCATGGCAGGAGTGCCTATCAGGCTGACGACGCGTACTTTTTCCGGCAGTTTGCCGAGCAGTGACTCGCAGAGGGTACCGCGACCGCTCCCGGGCTTGCCGGAGAGAAAGATAAAAGGGTGATTGAATTCAATCAGATGCAGCAGCCGGTCAACCAGCTGCCGCTGGGAAGGAAATTGAAGGAGTTTACTCACGACCTGACTCGATCACCGCCAACAGCTCTGCGTCGGAGACATCTGCAACCACCTGTGCATGACCGATACCGACCGGCAAAACCAGACGCAGCTTGCCTTCCAGTACCTTCTTGTCGCGACGCATATGGCGAATAAAAGCGGCAAAATCCATCTCGGCCGGAGCCTTGATCGGCAAGTTTGCCGCCAGCAGCAGAGCGCGAACTCGGGCGACCTCCTGCTCGGTCATCTCGCCACGGGCCCGAGCCGTCCAGGCCGCCAGCATGATACCAGCCGCCACCGCTTCACCGTGCAGCCAGTTGCCGTAGCCCTGTTCCGCTTCGATAGCATGACCAAAGGTGTGGCCCAGATTGAGCAGTGCTCGTACGCCATGCTCGGTCTCGTCCTGACCGACCACATCCGCCTTGATCTGGCAGCAGCGCTTGATGGCGTATGCCAACGCAGCAGGATCAAGCTGTTGCAGCAGAACCATGTTCTGCTCCAGCCAGCTGAAGAAATCAGCATCCCAAATGATGCCGTACTTGATCACCTCGGCCATCCCTGCGGCAAACTCGCGGGCGGGCAAGGTACTCAGACATTCGGTATCGATAACAACTTGTTTGGGCTGATAAAAAGCCCCAATCATGTTCTTGCCGAGGGGGTGGTTGACAGCGGTTTTACCGCCCACAGAGGAGTCAACCTGGGAGAGCAGGGTGGTCGGGATCTGGATAAAAGGAATGCCACGTTGATAGCTTGCTGCCGCAAAGCCCACCACATCCCCTATCACACCGCCCCCCAGAGCGATCAGTGTCGTATCGCGCCCATGGTTGGTTTCAAGCAGAGCAGACATGATCTGCTCGAAGGTTGCCAGGTTCTTGTAAGCCTCGCCATCCGGCAGGATCAGGTGCTCGACCTGAAAACCAGAGAGTCGGGAGGTAACCAGCTCAAGATAGAGCGGGGCAACGACCGTGTTGGTCACTATCATTACCCGCTTGCCCTTGATAGCCGATGTCAGCACATCAGCACGCTGCAACAAGCCTGCAGCTATCTCGATGGGATAGCTGCGTTCACCCAATTCAACCTTCAACCGTTCCATGGACGTCCTCTTGTTTACATACCGATCAGCTTGACGATTTGATTGGCAACCACTTTTGCACTCTGCTCATCGGTATGCACAACAAAGTCGGCAACCTCTTCATACAGGGCATTACGCTCTTGTGCCAAACGCTCAAGCACTTCACGAGCTGGCTCTTCGGTCTGCAGCAGAGGGCGACGCTTGTCGCGTTGTGTACGCGCCAGCTGCTTTTCAATGGTGGTTTCGAGGTAGACCACGATGCCACGAGCAGAGAGTTTATTGCGAGTTTCGCGACTCTTGATGGCTCCGCCACCGGTCGCCAGCACGATACCCTGCTGTTCGGACAGCTCGCCGATCACCTTCTCTTCGCGGATCCGAAAACCCTCTTCGCCTTCAACATCGAACACCCAGCTGATATCAGCACCACTGCGGCGCTCAATCTCATGATCTGAGTCGAAAAACTCCATGTGCAGTTGTTCTGCCAGATGTCTACCTATGGTGCTCTTGCCCGCACCCATGGGACCTATCAGGAAAATATTGCGTTTCTCAGCCATGTCTTTTCGTTAGTAATTACAAACTGTACGACCCCGATAAATACTGGATCGGGGTACCTGTGAACCTTATCTTGCGATGGATCAGGTGGGGGATTATCTCAATAGAAATCGGGACTGGCAACCGCAGCCCTTACGCCCCAGCCTTGTCGGGGCGTAAGGTTATATGTGTTTTACCCTCACATGTAAAGCATTCAAAAAGCGTCGGTGACTATCTTGGGTGTGACGAAAATCAGCAGCTCACGCTTTTTGTTCTCGCTGGTTGTCTTGCGAAACAGGGCCCCCAATCCGGGAATATCCCCCAGTAGCGGCACCTTGGTCACATCGCTCTTGATGGTCTGTTGGTAGATACCGCCAAGCACCAGGGTCTCGCCATTGTTCACCAGCACCTGGGTGGTGATGGACTGGGCGTTGATGGATACCGCATCGCCAGTGCCGGTCGGCACTGTCTCACCCTTGGTATCCTGCGTCACGGTCAGATCGAGGATCACCCGGTTGTCGGGAGTGATCTGCGGAGTCACCTTCAGACTCAGTACCGCCTTTTTGAAGGTAACAGAGGTAGCACCACTAGAAGAGGACTCCACATAGGGGATCTCGGTACCCTGCTCAATCAGCGCCGGTTTCTGGTTGGCGGTGGTTACCCGGGGACTTGCGATGATTTCGGCCTTGCTCTCCTTCTCCAGCGCAGAGAGTTCAAGGTCCAGAAGCGTGCCATCAGCCAGACGAGCCACCTGAAAGGCCAATGTGCCTGCAGCATTGGTCACAGGCAGATTGACGTTCATACGATCATCAACGGTAGGTCTGGTAATCGCCGACGTACCGTTGTTATTACCCGAAGTATCGTTACCTTGGATGGAGCCCGAGGTGCTGTTGCCATGGCCATCATTCTTGGTCACTCCCCAACGCACCCCGAGCGCCTCATCGAAGCCGTCGTCAATGGTCACCATGCGAGCTTCAATAACGACCTGCTTGACAGGTATATCGAGAATATCCAGCATTCGCTTGATATTGCTGATCACCTCAGCCGTATCCTTTACCACCAGCACGTTGGTACGCTCGTCCACACTGACCGCACCGCGGGACGAGAGCAGCTTGGTACTCTGGGAGGAGAGCAACGCCGCGACTTCAGATGCTTTGGCATAGTTGATCTGCAGATATTCGGTGTAAAGCGGTGCCAGATCAGCAACCTGATTGCGACTCTCCAACTGCTGTTTCTCGCGAGTAGCAATCTCGTCAGCAGGAGCAACCAGCAGAATATTGTTGTCCAGCCGCTTATCCAGCCCACGCACCTTCAGGATGATATCGAGTGCCTGCTCCCAGGGTACGCCATCAAGACGCAGCGTGATGTTACCGGATACAGAATCGGTGGTAACCAGATTGAGGTTATTGAAGTCAGCAATGAGCTGCAGCACGGTCCTTACAGGAATATCCTGAAAGTTCAATGAGATGGGCTTTCCTTGATACTGCTTGGAACCAGCCGCAGCCGTGCGCTTTTTCACCTCGATAATGAACATTTTGTCTGCCTGATCATAACGATAATCAAACTGACCATTTACCGATAATTCGAACAGGGTGTCACTGCCCTGACGAGACACTTCGACCTGAGAAACCGGGGTCGCGAAATCCTGCACATTGATAAGGTTGAGCAAGCCGTCAGGCACGCTGGTACCGTGGAATTTGGCCATCACAGTCTGGCCACGACTGCTCACATCCACCGCTGCTGAGCTGTTGTCCAGTGTCACCAGAAACTCGCCCTGACCATCCTTGCCACGACGAAAATCAACGCCAGTTACCGTATTGAAATAGGCGCCACCGCCACTGTTCTGATAATTATTGAGAACGGGTTTGGCTAAGGACGTTGAGGCAACAGGCATCGCCTGCGGTTGAACAGGCTGCGAACTGGCTACCACGTTGGAATTGATCAATGCCGATGTGGTGACAGGAGCGGCTGAAGTAGCAACAGGTGTCGCAGCTGGGGTCAGCAGAGCACTCTCTGCATTAAAAGACGCCGTTGATGCCCCTTCCCCCAGCGATACCAGCAATTTACTGCCCTGCTGCTGTACCTGGTAGGGGGCCAACTGATCAAGAGCGATCTTGATATCAAGTCCGGCTCCTTTACCCTCCACCTTGATGTTATCAACCCCCTGTCTCTGGATTGGTAACGGATTGACCTTGAGGGCACCTACTGCACCGGGAATATGTAACAGCAGTTGATTGGGTTGGTAGGAGAGGCGATCGGTAAAACTGCTGACTGGTTCACTAAAACTCAATTCAAGCTGCAGTTGGTCAGCAAGCAGAGGATTGACCTTGATCTCTTGCAGGGTTGCAACCGCCCAGGCCTGAGTAAAGGCACTGGCACAAAACAGCAGGGCCACCTTGGTTACATGTTCCATTGTTCTTCTCATTGCTGCTCATCCCTGATTATTGTTTTGCCTGCGTATTGGCCATGGCCAACTGGGTTTCTCTTGTTACCCAGCACCCCTTCCCATCCGGTATGGTTTCCAGCAAATCCACTGCAGTATCAGTAATTTTGATGACCCGCCCCTGATCAAGCCCCATATACTGGTTTAGTCCGACCCGCATAGACTGACCATCGGGAGTTCGGATCAACGCCCACAATTGCCCTGCCTTGGCCAATGAACCTTGCATCGACAGGCTGGCTAACGAGTAATTCTCCAGCACCTCTTTTTCCCGATCGCTTACTACTTGTGCACAATCAGGCTTTAGCTTGGCACTATTCTCTGTCCCACTGCTCGCCTCGGGCTGAGGCATCATGAAGGGGCTACGCAACTCCTGTTGTTGGTAGTGCATGGGAGAAAACGGCTTGAGCTCCGGCAATGGTTCAATGGGGATCGGCGGCCTTGCTTTAACGTCGGCAATATAGGAATCCATGTCCTCCTGGCCACCACACCCCGCCAGCAGGAGAGCAGGTAACAACCAGCAGATACGCTTCATTATTTAGACCCCACTGTTTTGCCGTTATATTTGTAGGTCTTGGCCAGCATCGACATCGAGATCAGGTCTCCCGAATCCTTGTTCTGATCGAGCGTAAAGGAGTCGAGGATGACGATACGAGGTAACGCCGCCATGTCAGCCGTGAACTTGCCAAGTTCATGATAGGTTCCTACCACCTCGATACGCATGGGAAGCTCGGTCGAAAATTCGTGTTTCACTTCAGGTTCCCAATTAATGCGATTCAGCTTCAAGCCGTTATCCGTCGCAATAAAACTGATGTCATCCAGCAACCCCGCTACTTCATGAGTATTGGGCAGCTGCTTTAGCTGGGTATCGACCAGATGTTCCAGCTCAACCATCTGAGCCTTGTATACCCCCAAGTTCGCAGCAAGCATCGCTTTGCTCTCAAACTGAGACTTCAGTTCAGTCTCCTGCTCCGTTTCTTGTGTCAGCACAGCCAGTGAGTTGGCTATCACGTAGTAGTAGAGGAGCCCACCAGTCAACACACAGCAAAACAGAATAAAGATCACTTTTGCAGCCTTGGGCCAGCTCGCTATGTTGTTGAAATCCAGCTCATTGAGTTGCTGCAGATTCATTTTTTCTCCTTGTTCGCATCATCGGCAGCTGCCGCATTGTTGGCGATAAGGAACATCATGGAAAACTGGCTGAGGGAAACAGGCTCAACGTCGGCAGTAAAAATAGTGCTGATCTTGGACTGTCCCAGCCAACCGGAAGCATCAATCCTGCGCATCATGCTGGCTACCCGACCATATGCCTCCGTCTTGCCATTTACATCTATCGTATTGTTCTGCAAGGCGAGAGTATTGAGATAGACCCCGTTAGGCACCAAAGATGGCAGTTGGTTGAAGAGGCGAACCGGCAAGTTGCGGCGCATCTGCAACTGCTCGATAAGCTGCATCCTGTCGATCAGCTCTTTGCGCCGCTCCTTGAGCAACCGGATCTCTCCCAGATGCGCATCCAAAATAGCCATCTCCTGAACAAGACGCTGATTTCGCTGCTGCTGTGAACCCACCTGATGTTCAACCAACCAGTCGACAAAAAAACCAAGTGCAACCGTCGCCAGCACAAAGGCCCCTAATAAGACACCAAACTGTTTCTTCTGGCGCTGTGCTCGTACCTCGCGCCAGGGCAGGAGGTTTATATTTGACATGGAGTGAAGCTCCTCAAGGCCAACCCGAACGCAGTCATATATTTGGCACCATGTGACTGTTCGACTTCACTTTTTGGTTTGCCAAACAAGGCAAAGAGATCCGGGTGCAATACCTCGCAGTTGACTTCCTCTTTCAGCTGCACCACCAGACCCGGCAACAAGCTCCCTCCACCGCTCAACACCAGCCTGGATACTTCCCGATAGCCGGAAGAGCTGCAAAAGAGCTGAATATTGCGGCGAACCTGCTGAAGCAGTGAATTGATATGGGGCATCAGCACATCCAGCTCGTGATCCACCGGTAGCGTGCCTTTGGTCTTGGCCTGCTCTGCTTCTTCCAGCGTCATGCCATAAAAGGAGGAGAGTGCCTGGCTATATTGATCGCCACCGAAGTTTTGCAGCCGGGAGTAGATAACCTCTCCCTTAACCAGTGCAGCAAAGGTCATTGAGCTGGCACCGATATCAATTACCCCCACAGGGCGTTCGCTTTCCAGCAACTCAGGCAGACAAGTCACCACGGCACGTCCCAGTGCGTGTGACCCGATATCAACCACTTTGACCATAAAACCTGACTCGGAAAGCGCACTAACCCTGCCATTCACACTTTCGGTTCGTGCTGCACTCAGCAGCACATCAAGACGTTCTTCATTGTTAAGACTATTACCCAGTACCTCAAAATCGAGGCTGACCTCATCAAGCGGAAAAGGAATGATTTGCTCGGCCTCGAGCTGAACCTGATTCTCCAGTTCCTTGTCGCTGAGAGCTGCATCAAGTTGAATAACTTTGGTGATCACGTTGGAACCCGTCACGGCAGTGGCGGCATAGTCGCTGTTACCGGGGAGCAGGCGTTTAAGACTTTTGAGGGACTGGCTGACTCGCTCGATATCCTGTAACTGGTAATCCACCAGCGTCCCCTTCGGGGTAACGATATCTGCGACGGAATCGATATGCAGCTTGCCGGGACGTCCACTGAGGGTGACCGCCTTGATGGTCTGACTGCCAAAATCAACGCCCACCAACGGGAGGAGGGATCCCTTGTTGAATAGCCCAAACATATACACATCCATGCGTTATTGGGTTTGGTTTCTGGGTTCAGTGTAGGACAGCCCACCCGAAGAGGTCTTTGGCTATCCTAAATGCTCTATCTATCAATGTCATAAAGTTTATACCGAAAAGTGACTTGCCTCGCTTTCTTAATCGGAAGGCGTCTCCTTGGTTATTGCGCCCCGGAGTGCTAACCTCTCGCATCCTTCGAGGTGGGTGGTTCGCCACAGGAAAACCTCGAATTCCAGATAGCAAAAGGGCTATACTCTGCGCCCGTTGGCTAATTTTAAGACGATTGGTAGTTCTTCCATGCTGAAATGGCTCGTTCGCCTGTTTATTGTCATGATGCTGGGTGCTGTGCTGGGTGTTGCCAGCCTCATCGGTATCTACTTCTACATCAAGCCTCAACTGCCTGACGTTACTGCACTGCGTGACGTCAAACTGGCAACTCCGATGCGGGTCTATAGTCGTGATGGCGAGTTGATCGCCCAATATGGCGAGATCCGTCGCATTCCATTGCATCTGGATGAAATTCCAAAGCCGATGATCGATGCCGTGCTGGCAACGGAAGATGCCCGCTTCTATGAGCACCCGGGGATCGACCCCATCGGCATCCTGCGTGCAGCAACTGTCTGGGCTGTCTCCGGCCAGGCCCGTCAGGGTGCCAGTACCATCACCCAGCAGGTTGCCCGCAACTTCTTCCTGAGCAACGAGAAGACCCTGATCCGCAAGATCAAGGAGGTCTTCCTTGCCTGGCGGATTGAGCAAAACCTCTCCAAAGATGAGATCCTCGAGCTCTATCTCAACAAAATTCCCCTTGGCTACCGTGCATTTGGTGTCGGCGCAGCCGCACAGGTCTACTTCGGTAAAGAAGTAAAAGATTTGGGACTCGACGAGATCGCCATCATCGCCGGTCTGCCAAAAGCCCCCTCCATGCTCAACCCAATCCGTTCGCCGGAGCGCGCATTTGCACGCCGCAATGTGGTGCTGGGTCGGATGCTGGAGACAGGCAAGATCACTCAGGCCCAGTTTGACGAAGCCTCCAAGATGCCGATCAAGGCTCGTTATCACGGCGCCGAAGTGACCCTGCATGCCCCCTATCTGGGTGAGATGGTGCGCCAGAAAATGGTCGAGCAGTTTGGTGAAGATGCCTACACCATGGGCCTGCATGTCTACACCACCGTCTCTGCCGATCGTCAGCGCGCGGCCAGACAGGCCCTGCTGGACGGTGTCTTTGCCTATGACATGCGCCACGGTTACCGCGGACCGAGCGAACAATTGTGGAAAGCAGGTGAGTCGAGCTGGGACTACGAGCAGATCGTCGCCCATCTGGCCAAACAGCCTACCTATGATCCGCTGATGGCTGCCGTCGTCACCAAGCTGGATGACCGTAATGCCACCCTGGTTCTGAAAAATGGCAAAGAAGCCACCCTTGGCTGGAACGGCATCAAGTGGGCTCGCGCCTTTATTACCGACGACCGCCAGGGCTATGCCCCCAAATCAGCGCGGGATGTGTTGAAAGTCGGCGCTCGGATCTGGGTTCGCGAGCAGGGCGAAGAGCTGCTGCTGGCTCAAATCCCGGACGTCAACGCGGCACTGGTTGCCATGAACCCGAAAAATGGTGCGCTGGAAGCGCTGGTCGGTGGCTTCAGCTTCGAACTCTCCAAGTTCAACCGGGTTGATCAAGCACGTCGCCAGATTGGTTCCAACATCAAGCCTTTCCTCTATGCCACCGCGCTGGAGCATGGTTATACCCTGGCGTCACTTATCAACGACGCACCGATCAACCAGTGGGATCCCTCCAAGGGGCCGATGTGGCAACCTAAAAACTCGCCGGCCGTCTACGATGGTCCGACACCGCTGCGTTTGGGTCTCGCCAAGTCCAAGAACGTCATGTCGGTACGCCTGATGCGCGCCATTGGCCTCGATACCTATATCGACGGCCTGACCCGCTTCGGTTTCCCGCGCGACTTCATTTCACCTCATGAAGCATTGGCGCTGGGCGCAGCTGAATTCACGCCTCTTGAAGTGGTGCGCGGCTACTCGGTACTGGCCAACGGCGGTTTCCTGGTCACCCCTTACTTTATCGACAAGGTAACCGACAGCCAGGAGAACACCCTCTATCAAGCCAATCCGGCGATCGCCTGCACCACCTGCGAACAGCAAAGCGACCCGCAGCAGCAGACCGAACAAACTGCACCTGCCACTGACGGAGCAACACCCAGTGCCACTGCTGCCATAGCTCCGCATACCATCAGTGCCCAGAGCTCTTTCCTCATTACCGATACCCTGAGCACCGCCATCTGGGGTGGCAACGGTTGGCGCGGTACCGGCTGGCGTGCAGCGCGTGACCTGAAGCGCCACGATATTTCCGGTAAAACCGGTACCACCAACGAATCTCGTGATGCCTGGTTCTCCGGCTATACCCCGGATATTGTCGCCACATCCTGGATCGGGTTTGACAACCACCAACGCGGTCTGGGCCGTGCCGAGTTTGGCGGTGGCGCAGCTCAGCCTATCTGGATCGACTTCATGAAGGTGGCGCTCAAGAATATCCCCGAGCACAAGATGCCGGTGCCGGAAGGGATCATGACCGTCAAGATTGACAGTGAGACAGGACTGCTGGCCACGGGTGGCGGTACCGATGAATACTTCAAGGAAGGAACCGAACCGACCCGCTATGCGACACCGACCTCTGATGGCAATCAGGTGTATGGCGGAGATAATCCGAATATAGAAGGCCCCGTCTCCACCGACGATATCTTCTAAATCAGCTCAATGGTTCAATTCAAACCGGCAGCCTGCGCTGCCGGTTTTTTATTGCGCCAGAGCGACCTTCATCAAGCCCGCAATTTTGGTTGCCAGTTCATTGAAACATGGACGCCGTACCGAGTAGTGACGGTAAAGCAAAGAGATAGTCCGCCCGGGAACCGGATCAATGACAGGTCGATAACTGACGCCCCCTTCATCACGATCGGCAGGAACTGCCAGTCGGGGGATAAGGGTCATGCCGCTACCGGCAGCCACCATGTTGCGCAGTGTCTCCAGACTGGTTCCCTTGAAACGCTGATCCTCACCGATGCCGCCGGCAAAGCAGAAGCCCATGGCTTGATCCCGCAGGCAGTGGCCATCCTCCAGCATCAGCAGCTTTTTACCCTTGAGATGCCCGAGCGGCACCTCTTTGGATCTTGCCTCCGGGTGCTGGCAAGGCACTGCCAGCCACATCGGCTCGTGATAAAGCGGGATGGAGCCAAAGCCCTCCATGCCAGCCATCTCGGCCAGAATGACGCAATCCAGCTCTCCCTCCTCCAGCCGCTTGAGCAAGCTCTGGGTCTGCTCTTCATAGAGGTAGAATTCCAGCTGGGGGAAGCTCTCGCGCAGGACTTGAATGATACGAGGCAACAGGTAAGGTCCCACCGTCGGGATAAATCCGATATGGATCTCCCCCGACATGGGTTCTGAAAAATGCTGGCCGATACTCTTGAGCTCACGCACTTCCTTGAGCACTCGTCTCGCCTGCTGGGCCATGGCATCCCCTGCAGGGGTAAACAGAACCTTGCGTGAGGTGCGCTCTATCAGGATCACCCCGAGCTCATCCTCCAGCTTGCGCAGCTGGCCGCTCAGGGTTGGCTGGCTGACAAAGCAGCGCTCGGCCGCCTTGCGAAAGTGCTTTTCCTCATCCAGTGCCACCAGATATTCGAGATCACGAAGGTTCATACAGCAAGAGTCCTGCCCGGCAAATGGGTCAACAGAATGCCCAATATCCGCACCAGGAACAAGCCATCGCCATCCCAGGGCTTACGCCATATTGCTACGTTAATAAAAAAGGCCGACAACCTTGCGGTTGTCGGCCTTGCTTTTGTAACAATCAAACCCGGAAACGGCGCACCATCTCCTGCAGCTGGGTAGCCAGATGGTTCAGTTCATTGCACGCCTGCGCCATCTGGGTTGCACCGGAGGCGACCTCCTCGGAGGCGTGGCTGATATTGACCACGTTGCGGTTGAGCTCCTCGCTCACTGCCCCCTGCTCTTCGGTCGCTGTCGCGATCTGGATATTCATGTGAGAGATGCTGCTGACCGAGCCACTGATCTGGGAGATAGACTCACCGGCTTCCCGCGCCGTGGCCACAGTGGTATTCATCAGATCCTGGCTCTGCTGCATGGTGCTGCCAGCCTGCTCGGCACGCTGTTGCAGCTCGGCGATGATGTTGTTGATCTGGGAAGTGGAGTCCTGAGTACGTTTGGCCAAGGTTCTCACCTCGTCCGCCACCACAGCAAACCCGCGCCCCTGTTCACCGGCACGGGCAGCCTCGATAGCCGCGTTAAGCGCCAGCAGGTTGGTCTGCTCGGCAATGCCGCGGATCACTTCCAGCACCATGCCAATGTTGCGACTGTCATCACCCAACTGGCGGATCACCACTGCCGTACTCTCGATAGCGCTCGCCACCCGCTCGATGCGCTGGATGGAGTCATTGACCGTCTTGGCACCCAGTTCAGCAGTTTCACTGGCAGAAGTGGCCGCACTGGCAGCATCGCTGGTGTTGCGCGACACCTCCTGCACCGTGGCTTGCATCTCGTTCATCGCCGTTGCCAGCTGATTGAGCTCATGCTGCTGGGAATGCATATTGTTGGCAGACTGGCTGGCGACCGAGCTAATCTCCTCGGCAGCCGAACTCAGTTGCACCACGGAACCTGATACTTCGCTGACCAGAGTACGCAAATTGGTCTGCATCTCGCCAAACCCCTTGGCCAGCGTACCCAATTCGTCGTTGTTGAACTGCTGCATATCGATGCGCGAGGTGAGATCCCCGGCAGAGACTCTGCGAGTCTGCTCAAGCAGGGCCATCACCGGATTGCGGATCTGGCCAGTCAGCAACCAGGCAATCACAACGACAAAGCCAAGGGTGATCAGGCTAACGACGATGCTCATGGTTCTGGCACTGTCGTAGAGATCGGCCACCCCTTTGGTCATCTGCTCGGCGATTTCATTGTTGATCTCGCGCAGGCGATAGGATTTGGCCCCAGCCTCTTCCAACGCAGCTCTGGTCTCGTTTTTGCGCAGGCTTCTGACTTTATCCAGATCACCGGCAGCAAAGGCACTCATCAACTCTTCGTGCACCGAGAAGTACTTGGCTCCGGCACTGCGGAGTTGATCATAAACTTGCTTCTCTTCATCGGTGGTGAAAGGCAAGGCACCATATTTATCTGCCGCAGTCTCAAACTCCTGCTTGGCCTTGTTGAAGGTGAGCGTCCGTTCACTCACCTCCTGCGCATCCTTGTTGAGCCCGCCAATGACCTGAGCCAGTTCAGAACGGCGTGCATCCAGAATGGCCACATGCATCTGGCTGGCATAACGGGTGGAAGGCAGCAAATTGGTAGTGATGGTTTCGGTATCATCATAAAGCTTGGCCAACTGGCTGATGGAGAACCAGGCCAAACCCAGCACCAGCAAAGCCAGTATGGCGAAACCAGCACTCAGCTTCTGGCCAATAGACATGTTTTTGAACATAGGAGGGGTTCCTTGAAATAGGTCTTCACTCCCGCAACGTCCCTCGGGAATGGTCATATAGAGCATAGCCTGCAAGCAGAAAATCGAAGTGTTTCATATCGCTTCTGCATACCGGAATATCGGCCTGCCCCCTCCGCGCTAAAGGTGCATTGTCTGTTCACACTTTAATAACTATTTCATCAGCTCCAACAACTGCTGACGCAACCCTGCCGGGTCGCCCAAAAAGTCGGACACTCGGACAGGGCTCACCTTGCCATCGCACTCCAGCCCAAGCGTGGGGTAGCCCTGACCACCAACCCTCTTCATCCACCCCTGGCTGTCAGCCAAATGTTGCAGCAGAAGGGCCTGCAGATAGGCTTGCTGGAACGCCTCTTCACTGATCCCCTGCTCTGCTGCCAGCGTGGCCAGATGTTCGGCGGAGCCCACCCAGATCCCGTCCCGATAATGGGATTGCTGGATCCGGTGCAGCATGGTCAGGCCATCACCACCCAGAGCGGTGACTGCCAGTACCGCACGGATCGGCGGTTCGGAGTCCAGCAAACAGCCATCACGTAGCAGAAGATCATTGAAATAGCGCTCGCCAAAAGGCTGACCGGTCAGCGCTTCGATCCGCTGATCATGAGGCCGGACGTAGTCGCGCAGCGCTTCGCCCATCGGCTGACGACGCACACCCAGCCAGAGTCCGCCAGCATGGAGCTCAATCTTCAGCCCGGTAATGGTGGCCGCACTTTGCAGCAGGGGCGCCGCACCGTAGCACCAGCCACAGAGGGGGTCATAAACATAATGGAGAACGGGATTCTGTTGCTTCATGGTATCTCTCTTCACATTCAGGATAAAAAACCGGGCCTTCTGGCCCGGTAAAAAAACACAGGGATACGGCTCAGTGAATTACCACTTCATCTCGCCGGTATTGACCTTGGCACCGATGGCCAGACCATCGTCAACCGGCAGGGAGGGGTAGGCCTTCTTCAAGCTATCGATCAGCTGGCCGGAGTTCTTCGCTTTCGCCAGCTCTTGCTCGAAACGCTGCACATAGTCACGGGTAAAGGTCACTGCTTCGCTCCCTTTCGGTTCTGCCCCCAGGAAGTGGCCCGGCACTACCCGCTCGGGTTTCAGCGCCAGCAGCTTGTCGAGAGCCTGAACCCAGTTGCTGCGGGCCGCTTTGGTCTGGCTGTCGGCCATCCAGACATGCACACCGTGGTAAACCGGCACACCACCAAAAGCGGTCTTGATGGAAGGCGCCCAGAGGTAGGCATTCGGTGTGTTCATCTCTTTGATTTCGATCTTCTCGCCATCAAGGGTCAGCTGGCTGGCAGTCATCACTTGCGGCACGGTCAGGCTCTTCGGAGCCCCTTTACCCAGGATCGGTCCCCAGTAAGCCAGTTTGGCATCCTTGGTCTCCTTGATGTGGTCGACCACGTGCTGGTCGGCCAGCACCTTCACGTTCGGGAAGGCGGCCAGTACCGGCTCCAGACCGAAGTAGAAGTCGGGGTCACCGGCGCTGATATAAACGGTGGTCAGCTGCTTGCCACTCTTCTTGATCATGTCGACCAGCGCCTGACCATTCTGTACGTCGAACTGGGCATCGATCAGGATGGCCTCTTTATCGCCCGCTACCAGCGAGGAGGAGACCGGGAAGATCGCCTTTTCACCGGGGTTGTAGACGGTCACGCTCAGCGGGCCCGCCAGAACGGCGCCGCTCAACAGGGTGGTGGTCAGAGTCAGGTTGCGGATCAGGTTGTTCATCATGTTTTCCTCATTAATCATTCGGGGGTTCATTTGATGGACAGAGTTTATTAGATCACTTAAGGTGCAAATACAGCACTAACAGCGCATCACTGTTGCACAAATCGAACATATAGAGAGCCATACATGGATCGACTGACCGCTTTACGGGTCTTCGTCAGCGTAGTCGAACAGGGGAGCCTGAGTGGCGCCGGCGAGAAACTGGATATGTCGCGCGCCATGGTGTCGCGCTACCTGGCCGAGCTGGAGAGCTGGATGGGTGCCCGGCTGCTGCATCGCACCACCCGGCGTCTGAGCCTGACCGGCCCGGGCGAGGAGGCGCTGAACCGGGCCCGCGCCATGCTGGCGTTGGGAGAGGAGATGGAGCAGATCGCCGTGAAGGGGGATGATGCCCCCAAGGGGCAACTGCGGATCACCAGCAGTTACTCCCTCTCGGAAGCCTTGCTGGTTGGCGCGGCCAACGACTATCTGGCGCAATACCCGGGCACCGCCATCGATATCCTGCTGCTGGATAGAACCGTCAATCTGGTGGAGGAGCGGATCGATCTGGCCGTGCGCATCACCAACGATCTCGACCCCAATCTGGTGGCTCGCCGACTTGGCACCTGCCATTCGGTGGTCTGCGCCAGCCCGGCCTATCTGGCCAACCACCCGGCACCGCAAAAGGTGCAGGATTTGGCGCTGCACAACTGCCTCACCTACACCTACTTCGGCAAGAGTCTGTGGGAGTTCAACGGCCCGGACGGCCCCGAATCGGTGCCGGTCAGCGGCAACCTGAGTGCCAATATCTCCAACCTGTTGCTGGAGGCGACCCTGGGCGGTGCCGGGATCAGCCTGCAACCACGCTACTCGGCCCAGCCCTATCTTGAGCGGGGAGAGCTGGTCCCGCTGCTGACCCAGTGGCAACCCAAGCGACTCGGCGTTTACGGGGTGTATGCCACCCGCAAGCAGATGTCACCGCTGCTGCGCAGCTTCCTCGATTTTCTGCTGGCCCGCATGGCGGCAGACCCGCTTTGGCGGGAGTGACAACATCCAGCAATGCAGAAGGGGCCACAGAGGGCCCCTTCTTTAATCAACTGTTCAAGGCTGCGTCAGGCTTCGAAGCCAAACGGAGTCACCGGAGGCTTCACCTCCCCCTCTTCGTCGACGAAGATGTCACGGTACGCCACATAGATGGAGTAGTTGAGCGCCGGGATCACCACCAGCAGACCCACCAGTAACAGCACAGCGCCAAAGAGCAGCAGGATGGCGCAGAGGATCCCCCACCAGAAGAAGGGCCACATGTTGCGCCAGCAGCCGGCAAAGCTGAGGCGAGCCGCCTGCAAAATACCGATATCGTGGAAATAGATGAGGGCTGGCGCGAAAGTGACCGCCATCAGCACCGGAATAACCAGCATCATCCCCACCAGCAGTACGATCAACAGCTGCTGCACCTGCAGGGCAGAGACCACCATGCTATCGGGATCCTGGGTCAGCACCGAGAGCAGACCCCACATGGAGAGCAACCCCACGCAAACCAGCCCAATCAGGGTGAAAAGTGCCAAGACCAGCAGACCACCCAGCATCAGGGGGGTCAGCTTGTGGCGAAAACCGGCAAAGAGATCGTTGAAGTTGAGCGCTTCACCGCGGTATCCCCTAGCTGCTACAACGGCCCATCCCGCTCCCCACACCATATAGAGCAGTTGGGAGATCAGCCCGCCGGCTGGCAGCAGGTCGAGCACCATGCCAACGCCGAACCAGAACACCACCATGGCGACGCTGGCACCCATCCCCTTGTTGAAGATATCGAACCCGCTGCGAACCCAGACCCAGCCACGGCTGAGCGGGTGGCGGGCCGGTGCTTGGCGCAAAGGGGATAATCCATTCATGTCGTCTCCTCGGTGTATCGCAGGCATCAGTGCCGGATGCCGATTCTAGAGGCTGGACACCAGTGACTCAATGGCGAAGCAGGATGTCAGCGACATAAAACCTGACGCAGCCAACCCCGATTGTCCGCTCTTTTCAACACCCGGCACTGGCTGCAACTACGCAGAGAGGGCAAAATCGTCTCCCTGCGCCCGCAGGCCAATCAGCCCACGGGGCGCACTTTCCGCCATCTGAAGCGTTTTAACAGCGAGTGGTATCGTCATGAGAGTTGTGTGTTGTCTGTTGTTATTGCTGGCCAGCCAGTCGGCGCTTGCCGAAGGTTTTATCAGCCGTCTGCTCAACCATCCGGTGCCGGGCGGCGTGGCCGTTGTCCCCCTTGGCAAGGCATCCCCGGCGCCACAAGCCCATTATCAGGGCAAGCCCGTACTGGTCGTGCAGGAAGATGGCCAGTGGATCGCCATCGTAGG
The DNA here is from genome assembly GCF_019048745.1 of Aeromonas sp. FDAARGOS 1410. Taxonomy (NCBI): domain Bacteria; kingdom Pseudomonadati; phylum Pseudomonadota; class Gammaproteobacteria; order Aeromonadales; family Aeromonadaceae; genus Aeromonas; species Aeromonas sp. FDAARGOS 1410. The sequence goes on from NZ_CP077401.1 coordinate 3,864,744, forward strand.
CATCTCCCTCAAAAGCCCGCTTGGTAACCAAAACCTGACCACAAGCGATGGTCGCACCCTCGCCTTCACCGTGACACCGAAGCACTACCGCGAGCAGCACATCAAGCTAAAAAACAGCCGTCAGGTCAATCCGCTCGCCGAAGACATGACCCGTATCAACCGTGAACTGGCCGAACAGACACGAGCTTATCAAACCTTTAGTCCCAACCAGCCGAGCAATCTGATGTTCGACAAGCCGGTCGATGGCCCGCTATCGAGCCCGTTCGGCCTGCGCCGCTTCTTCAATGGCGAGGAGCGCAATCCCCACTCCGGGCTCGACTTCGCCGTCGGCGCCGGCACCCCGATCAAATCCCCCGCTGCCGGCAAGGTGATCCTGATTGGCAACTACTTCTTCAACGGCAATACCGTCTTTGTCGACCACGGTCAGGGGCTCATCAGCATGTTCTGCCACATGTCGAAAATCGATGTGAAGCTCGGCCAGAGTCTGCCGCGCGGCGGCATTGTCGGACGGGTCGGTTCAACCGGTCGCGCCACCGGGCCCCATATGCACTGGAACGTCAGCCTCAACGACACCCGGGTCGATCCCGCCATCTTTATCGGCGCGTTCAAGCCCTGATAATGACAAAGGCAGCCAATCGCTGCCTTTGTTGTATAAAACGTCCGGTATTCTTACTAGTCCTGCGTGTGGGAGCCGGACTCCTGACACATCGCCCGCCACATCAGCAACACCAGCAGAGTGCTGCAGGTCGGCAGTGCCAGCCACACCCCGGCCACGCCCCACAGGGTCGAGAATCCCCACAGGAAGCCACCGATCAGCAGCAGCTTGCCACCAGTCAGCAGCGAGGCAATGCGGGGACGGTTGATCGCCTGAAAATAGGTGGCGCCCACCAGCAGCAATCCCTCCATCGGCAGCCCCCAGAAGTAGAGCCAGATCCCGAGCGTTGCCACCGGCAGCAGAGTCGCATTGTCGCCTGCAAAGAGGTAGACAACCCCCTCGGGCCAGAGGTAGAGCGGCACCATGCCACAAAGTGCGATGGCGACGGTCACCCCCAGCGCCAGATTGCGGATCCGCAACACCCGTTGCCAGTTGCCCGCGCCGGCATTGAAGCTGGCGATGGGCTGGATCCCCATGGCGATCCCCTCGAAGATGAGATAGAAGAAGGCCTCGGTATAGCTGATCACCCCGTAGGCAGCGACATGCAAAGAGGTACCGACAGCCAGCAACGCCTTGTTATGCAGCGCCAGCACCACCGAGAGGTAGAGGTACATCAGGAAGCTGGAGAAGCCGAGTTTCACCGTCTCCAGCATCAGCCGCCAGTCGGGCAGCAGGGTATCCCAACCGATGCGCAACTTGCTGCGCGGAGTAAAGAAGTGCCACAGACAAAGACCACCGGTAACAGCCTGGGAGAGCATGGTGGCAATCGCGGCCCCCGCCAGCCCCCATGGAATGACCGCCATCAGCAGATAGTCGAGCAGCACGTTGAGCAAACCGCCCCCGACCAGGATCCAGGTAGTCAGTCCCGGCCGCCCGTCGTTGCGCAGCAGGGCGGTAAAGGCCATGGAGAGCACGGCAAAGACGCCGAGCCAGGCATACCACTGCAGATAGGCCAGACCGGCGGTAAAAATATCCCCTTCGGCCCCCATCCAGGCCAGCATCTCATCGCCATAGTTGATGCCGATGAAAGCGAGCACGGCGGCAGCCACCAGCACCATCACCAGTGCATTGCCGACAATATGGCGCGCCCGTTTTTGCTCCCCCTTGCCAAGGTAGAAAGAGGCGAGCGAGGAGGAGCCCATGCCGATCAGCGCACCAACAGCGTAGAGCACGGCGCAGATGGGATAGGCGAGCATCAGTCCGGCCAAGCCATCCTGCCCCAGAATATGGCCGACAAAGATGCCATCAATGGTGACATAGATGCCGGTGACCAGCATGGCGGCCACGGTCGGGGTGACATAGCGCCAAAAGAGGCGGGAAAGAGGGGCGGTGCCCAGATCGACTGCGGACATAAAATGCTCAATGGAGGGAAAAACGGCCAGAATAATAGCCAAATCGGGCCGGGATCGCCCGTTATTTGTGTTACAAATCATTAATATTGAACGCTTTACCCTCTTCTGCCCCTGCTTTAGGCTAGGGCAACCTCTTATGAACGGACACGTGCTTCATGTTGCAACGCCTGCTCGCCCTCCTGCTTCTTTCCCTCGCTCTGCTCACGACCACGGCACAGGCCGATGACACCATCGCCCAGGCCGAAGCGCTGCTGCAAAGCGTCCCCAAGAGCGATACGCCGGAAAATCAGAAACTGAGGGAGAGCTATCAGCAGGCACTGCAGTTTGCCCGGGAAGCAGAACGTTACCGGGAGCAGGGCAAAGCCTATCAGCAGGTATTGATCGACTATCCCGAGGAGTCGGCCCGCCTCAAGGAGAGCCTGCGCAACTATCAGCCCAAGAGCCGTCCAGCCCTCTCCAGTCTCAAGGAGGAGAGCCTGCGCCAGGCCATTGGCCTTAGCAGCAACCGCCAGATGATGCTGCGCAAAGAGCGTCAGGGCATCATGGACAGCCTCAATCAGCTGGAGAGCACCGGTCAGGATTACCATCTGCGAGTGGATGATCTGCGCAAACAGCTGCAAGTCACCCGCAGTCAGCTGGAGCGACTCAACTTCAGCAGCGAATCGGATCGGCTGCAGGAGGCACAACTGCTGCTGACCCGGATCAAGGAGCAGAGTATCTCCGACCGGATCCAGATGCTGGAGCTGGAGCAGCTCTCGGCCCAGCAGCGCAGCGATCTTGGCAAGCTCAAATTGCAGGAGCTCAATCTGACCATTGCCGATGAGGACGAGTGGCAAGCGGCCCTGATGGCCCAGCAAAACCAGTTGCGTCGGGAGAAGACCGAGCAGGCACTGGAAGAGAGCGAGCGACTGCGCAAACAGCTCTCTGACGATATGCCCCTGCTGCTGGAGCAGCAGCAACAGAATCAGGCTCTCTCCATCCAGCTCGGCCGGCTGGAGGAGCAGATCGAAGAGGTGCAGGACAGGCAACGCAGCGTCGACAAGAATCTGTTTGAGCTCAACGAACTGGTCAACTCGGTGCGCGAGCAGCTTGAATGGCTGCAGATAAGCGACGCTTACGGCGAGAACCTGCGCAGCAAGCTGGCCGATTTGCCCGCCTACTACCCCCTCGACAAGCTCGAATCCGAAATCGTCAGCGCCCGCATGGCCAAATATCAGTACGAGACCGAGCAGGATACCCTCAAGGATCCCCGTCAGCTGCGCGACCAGCTCCTCGCCAATGAAGAGGTCTCCCTTGACCGCCCGCAGCAGGCAGTGCTCGACAATCTGCTCAAGGCTCGCCGCCAGCTGCTGACCCGTCTCAACGACGCGTCCGACACCCTGATTCAGGAGCAGACCCGGCTCAAGCTGCTCTACAGCCATCGCAACAGCAAGATCGACGAGATCCGTGAGCTCAGCGCCAGTCACCTGTTCTGGATGCCGGATGTGCGGCCGCTCACCCCCTCCGTCATGCTCGGGGTGCCTGCCGCCCTATCGCTGGCTTTCAATCCGGAGAACTGGCTGCAAGTCCCCCACGCTATCGCCGAAAACACGCCGCTCAGTCTGACCCTGGCCACGCTGGGACTGCTGGTACTGGCCTGGAGCTGGTTCAAACTGGCTCGCCATCTGACCCACTATTGCGACCACATAGCACCACGGATCGGCAAGGTAACCCAGGACAAGTTCAGCCTTACCAGCCGGCTGCTGTTGCGCTCTCTGCTTGCAGCCATGCCGCTCCCCGCCATGGTACTGATGGTGCGGGGGCTGCTGGGCGGTGCCTGGCAATACCCCTTTGCCGTGGCTATCGGCCGTGGCCTTGGCGAGATCTGGTTTCTGCTGCTGGCACTGGTGCTGGCCCGTCACCTCACCCTTGAGAAGGGGATCCTGATCCACCACTTTCGCTGGCCAAAAGAGCAGGTGCAGAAAGTGTGGGGACAGTTTCGTACCCTGCTGCTGGTACTGATCCCGAGCTTTTTTGTGCAGGGGATGGCCAACAGCTATCAGGAGCACGCCTTCTACGACTCCCTCGGGCGGCTGGCCTTTATCATCGGCGCCCTCTGGCTGCTGCTCTTCTTCGCCCGTCTCAACCGGGAGCGACTGCCGCTCACCTGGGGCCAGAGCGATATGACCAAACCCCATCTGCTGCACCACTTCATCTGGAACAGCCTGATGCTGGCGCCGCTATTGGCGGTGATTGGCACCCTGTTTGGCTACTTTTATACCTCGCGCATTCTGCTGCGCCAGCTGGAGCTGAGCCTGCTGATGGGGCTTGGCTGTCTGCTTGTCTACTATCTGGCCAGACGCTGGATGCTGATCCAGCGTCGCCGGCTGGCCTTCGATCGGGCCAAGAGCAAGCGGGCGGAGATCTTGGCCCTGCGCGGCCGGGATGAATCGCACGAGGAGTTGAGCTCGGAGATCCCGGATGTGGTCGAGGAGACCGAGCTTGACCTCGATACCCTCAGCACCCAGTCGCTGGGGCTGATCCGCACTCTGCTGATGCTCGGCTTCACCCTGCTGGTGGTGGTGCAATGGTCGGATCTCAACTCCGCCTTCAGCTTCCTCAGCAACATCGAGGTGTGGCAGGTCAGCAGCAAGATTGGCGGCATAGAGCAGCTCTCGGCCATCACCTTGCAGGATCTGATGCTGACCGCCTTCGTCTTCATCCTGACCGTGGTCACCGCTCGCAACTTGCCGAGCCTGATGGAGCTGACCCTGCTGCAGCATCTGAGCCTCTCCCCCGGCACCGGCTTTGCACTCACCACCACCAGCAAGTATCTGGTGATCCTGATCGGCGCCCTCACCGGCTTCTCGATGCTCGGCATCGACTGGTCCAAGACCCAGTGGCTGGTTGCCGCTCTATCGGTCGGTCTGGGTTTCGGTCTGCAGGAGATCTTCGCCAACTTCGTCTCCGGCCTCATCATCCTGTTCGAGAAACCGATCCGGCTGGGTGATACCGTCACCATCCGCGATCTGACCGGCACCGTCACCAAGATCAAGACGCGCGCCACTACCATAGTGGATTGGGATCGCAAGGAGATCATCGTCCCCAACAAGGCCTTCATCACCGAGCAGTTCATCAACTGGTCGCTCTCCGATGCCATCACCCGGGTACGACTGCGGATCCGCATCGGCCTGACCCGGGATCCCAAACTGGTTCAGACTATTCTGGAAGAGTCGGTCAAGGCATCGACACTGGTGCTCGATACCCCGACTCCCGAAGTGTTCCTGATCGAGTTCACCGACTCGGCACTGATCTACGAGATCCGGCTCTACGTGAACAACATGGATCACCGGATGCCCATCACCCACGAAGTTCACTCGCTGGTGCTGGAGAAGATGCAGCAACAGGGGCTCACCCTGCCCCACCAACAGATCGATATTCACTTGAGCAGGGGCTAACCCGGCCAATGAGAAAGGAGCAAACCATGCAGATCATTGCTCACCGGGGTGCCAGCGGCCTGGCCCCCGAGAACACCCTCAAAGCGATGGCCAAAGCGCTGGAGCTAGGAGCCCCCGCTATCGAGATTGACGTGCAGGCGGCCGATGGTGAGTTGTGGGTATTCCACGATCGGCGGCTCGAGCGCTGTACCAACGGCAAGGGAGTATTGACCGAGCAATCCCGCTCTTATCTGGAACAGCTCGATGCTGGCGAGGGGGAGATAATTCCGACCTTGTGGCAGGTGATGAGCCTGATTGACGGCAGCTGTGAGCTGCATATCGAACTTAAGGGTACCAATACCGCCGATGCCGTCGCGGCACTGACCAAACGGGCCGAGAACGAGCTTTGCTTCACCGCCAACCAATGGGTGGTCTCCTCATTCCACCATCCAGAGCTGGCTCGCTTTGCGACCCTGCGACCCGATATCCGGATTGGCGCTCTTACGGCCAATCTGCCGCTCGAACTGGCGCACTTTGCCGAAAAGCTGGGAGCCTGGTCCATCAATTGTGATGTTGATTTCATTGACGCTGCGCTGGTCGATGATGCACATCAGCGCGGACTAAAGGTTCTGGTCTACACGGTCGATCAGCATGCCGATCAGCAACAGCTGGCCGCTATGGGGGTCGACGGCATATTCACCAATCGGCCCGACCGTTTTTTAACACTGTGAGCAACCCGCATCCGGATGGATAAGCGTGAGGTTAACCGCTAACTTTAAGTCGTAGACCGGGATAAAAAGAGTCCAACTTCGGCCGATAAGAGATGGCACATAACAATAATTCGCTCGAACACACTTCAGACTGACGCTCACAAGGAAGTAACTATGAACTTATCCATTAAAAACAAACTTGTTCTGGCTATCGGAATCATCATTCTGGTGATCACCGGCCTGCAGGTCTGGTACAACACCTCGCAGCTGCGCAGCGAAACCCAGCGACTGATCTGGAGCTTTATCGACGAAAGTTCAGCCGCCAACGTCAAGGGGATCTCCCGCTGGCTCGATGCCCGCGTCAATATGGTCAGCTCCACCAAGGAGGCGTTTGCCAAAGAGGATAACCCCATCAGCCATCTGGCCCAGTCCATGAATGCGGGCGGGTTTGATCTCGTCTATGTGGGCACAAATGATGGCAAGATGATCCAGAGCAAGCCGACCGATCTGCCCGCCGGCTACGACCCGCGCCAGCGCCCCTGGTACAAGGACGCCATGGCCGCAGGTAAAATGACCATCACTGCACCCTATGCAGATATCTCCACCGGGCAGCTGATTATCACCATCGCCGAACCGTTCCAGCGTGGCAATACCCAGGGGGTGATCGCCGGTGACGTATCCATCAGCGGATTGGTCTCCGACATTCTGGCGGTCAATACCGAAGGCACCTACGCGGTACTTATCGACAGCAGCGGTACCATCATTGCCCACCCGGATGCTTCACTGACCCTGAAACCAGCCACCGCCCTCTCCCCTGAGCTGACTGCCTCCGGGGTCAATCGCATTGCTCATGACGGCACCATTTCAGAGATGGATATCAGCGGCAAACTGAGCGTGTTTGACCTGAACCAGATCCCCAATACCGACTGGTACTACGGCATTGTGGTCGATGAGGCGGTGGCCTATCAGTCGGTCAAACGCATGGTCACGTCAGCACTTCTGCAAGGCCTGCTCACCATCATCATCGTGGCGGGTTTCTCCTATGTCGCCATCAATGGCTCTCTGGCTCCGCTGAAAACCCTGGGTGAAGCGATTGCCGATCTCTCCCGTGGCAATGGCGATCTCACTCGCCGCATCAAGATTGAGCGTGAAGACGAGGTCGGCGTGGTCGCCAAACACGTCAACACCTTTATCGAGCGGATCCATGTGATGGTGCAGGATATATCTAACTCCTCCGGCCAACTCAACCAGCAGGCCAAGTCCTCACACAACATGGCAGAGAAGGCCAATCAGGGGCTGGCTCGCCAGCAAAACGAGATCTCCCAGATTGCAACGGCCGTCCACGAAATGTCAGCCACAGCCGTCGAGGTAGCCAGCAACGCCGAGCAGACAGCCGAAGCGGCGCGCTCCTCCAGCAGCAGCTGTGAACATGGCAAGCAGGTCATCGCCCGCAACCAGCGTTCCATCACCGATCTGGCAACTCAGGTCGAGCAGGCCTCCAACATCATTCAAGAGCTGGAGAAGAACGCGCAGGAGATCAATACCATCCTCTCCACCATTCAGGGCATCGCAGAACAGACCAACCTGCTGGCACTGAACGCCGCTATTGAAGCTGCTCGTGCCGGCGAACAGGGCCGTGGCTTTGCGGTGGTGGCAGACGAGGTGCGGGTGCTGTCACAGCGCACTCACAGCTCCACCGTCGAGATCCGCAGCATGATCGAAACCCTGCAGCGCAATACCCAGGGGGCGGTCAGCACCATGCATGAAGGGCAGTTGCTGGCCCAGAACAGCGTGGATGATGCCAACAACGCCACCCAGGCGCTGGAGCAGATCACCGCTTCCATCAACCAGATCTCCGACATGGCGACCCAGATCTCCAGCGCCGCCGAGGAGCAACGAGCTGTTACTGACGAGGTCAGCCGCAACATTCAGGCGGTGAAAGACGTGTCTGACGAGCTGGCCGTAGATGCCGACAGCTCACGCCATCTCTCTGAACAACTTAAAAATATTTCGGGTGAATTGAGTAATCAGGTCGGTATGTTCCGGATCTGACGATGATAAGAAAGGGGCCGTACAGGCCCCTTTACTTTTTTAAATATCGCTTAATTATCAGTGAGTAATCTAACACTACCGTCGCCTCTCCTCCTTCCTGTTGCCCCCGCCATCCAGTAGCTCCCATCGGATATATTCCACTTTTTCAGCCACAAAAAGGATTAGTAATTTTTATGCATATATTTAAATGCCAATAATTATCATTAAAAAGTTTTAATAAAAAACTTAAAATTTTTTTCGTGAGTACCTAAAAAGAGAGGTGATTCGCATTTTATTGAAAGAAAACTACGTATAATCCGGAAGTTAAAGTCTTCGTAGCAAGGTGTTTTACTGCTCAATAACACCAAAAAATGACGAAAATTACGACATTTTCATCCAGGGATCAGGGTGTTTTAGAAAAAAATAACTACGAAAAATGGAATAAAACCAAGCTGTTTGACTTGCATCAAGCCTGAATTTTTTTCATAGAGCAAAATCGTGCCCAGCAAATCTATCCCTAAGGAGGCAGATGTGGATATTATCAAGACCGATGTAGCCATCATCGGTGCCGGCGGTACTGGCCTGCGCGCCGCTATCGCTATAGCCGAATCACAGCCAGACCTGGATATCGCCCTGATTTCCAAAGTCTATCCGATGCGTAGCCATACCGTGGCAGCCGAAGGTGGCGCCGCCGGTGTCGTTCGTGATGACGACTCCCTCGAAAACCACTTCAACGACACCGTCTCCGGTGGTGACTGGCTGTGTGAGCAGGACGTTGTCGATTACTTCGTCAACAATGCGACCAAAGAGATGATCCAGCTGGAGCACTGGGGTTGCCCCTGGAGCCGCAAGCCGGATGGCAAAGCCAACGTGCGTCCGTTTGGTGGCATGAAGGTTCCCCGTACCTGGTTCGCCGCTGACAAATCCGGTTTCCACATTCTGCACACCCTGTTCCAGACCTCCGTCAAATACCCGAGCATCAAGCGCTTCGACGAGCACTTCTGCCTCGACCTGATCGTGGAAGATGGTCGCGTTCAGGGCGTTCTGACCTTTGACATCCAGAACGGCATCACCCGCTTCATCCAGGCCAAATCCGTGATTCTGGCAACTGGTGGTGCTGGTCGTGTTTACCGTTACAACACCAACGGCGGCATTGTCACCGGTGACGGCATGGCACTGGCCTATCGTCACGGCGTACCGCTGCGTGACATGGAATTCGTTCAGTATCACCCGACCGGTTTGCCGGGTACCGGCATCCTGATGACCGAAGGTTGTCGTGGTGAGGGTGGCGTCCTGCTCAACAAGGATGGCTACCGCTACCTGCAAGACTACGGCTTGGGCCCGGAAACTCCGATCGGCCAGCCGAAGAGCAAATACATGGAACTGGGTCCGCGCGACCGCGTTTCCCAGGCATTCTGGCAAGAACAGCAGAAAGGCCGCGTGATCCAGGGCCCAATGGGCGATGTAGTTCACCTCGACCTGCGTCACCTCGGCGAGAAGTACCTGAAAGAGCGTCTGCCGTTCATCTGCGAACTGGCCAAAGCCTACGTCAACGTGGATCCGGCCAAAGAGCCTATCCCGGTACGTCCGACTGCCCACTACACCATGGGTGGTATCGAGACCGACAACAAGTGTGCCACCCGTCTGGCCGGCCTCTACGCCGCTGGCGAATGTGCCTCCGTTGGTCTGCACGGCGCCAACCGTCTGGGTTCCAACTCCCTGTCCGAGATCGTGGTATTCGGCAAGCTGGCTGGTGAACAAGCCGGTGAATTCGCCAAGACCCAGAAGCATGGCAATACCGAAGCGCTGGTCGCCAAGGCCGAGGCTCTGGTCAAGCAGCACCTCTCCCTGCTCGACATCGATGGCACCGAGAACCCGGCAGACATCCGCAACGAACTGGGCACCTCCATGGAAGCCGGTGTCGGTATCTACCGTACCGAAGAGCTGATGCAGGGCACCATCGACAAGATCAACGAGCTGAAAGCCCGTTACAAGAAGGTCAAGATCAACGACAAGTCCTCTGTCTTCAACACCGACCTGCTGTACGCCATCGAACTGGGTTACATGCTGGACGTGGCAGAAGCCATGGCTCACTCCGCCATCAATCGTAAAGAGTCCCGCGGTTCCCACCAGCGTCTGGATGGTTACGAAGAGCGTGATGACGTGAACTTCCTCAAGCACACGCTCTCGTTTTACAACAATGGCGAAACGCCCTCCATCGATTACTCCGATGTGAAGATCACTAAGTCCCAGCCGGCAAAACGCGTGTACGGCTCCGAGGGTGAGAAACAAGACGAGGCTAAGAAGAATGGCTGAGATGATTGAAATTGAAATCCTGCGCTATCGTCCGGAGCAGGATAACGAGCCCTGGATGCAGACCTTCCAGGTGCCCTACCAGAGAGAGATGTCTCTGCTGGATGCGCTGCAATACATCAAGGATCACCTGGACTCTACCCTGAGCTTCCGCTGGTCCTGCCGGATGGCGATCTGCGGCTCCTGCGGCATGATGGTCAACGGTGTGCCCAAGCTGGGCTGCAAGGCATTCCTGCGCGACTATCTGCCGGGCAAAATGACCATCGAGCCGCTCAACAACTTCCCGATCGAGCGTGACCTGGTGGTCGACATGTCCGATTTCATCGAGAAGCTGGAAAGCATCAAGCCCTACATCATCCCGAGCGAGCCGCGCAACCTGTGCGATGGCGAATACATCCAGACTCCGGCAGAGATGGCGAAGTACAAGCAGTTCTCCCAGTGCATCAACTGTGGTCTCTGCTACGCGGCCTGCCCGCAGTACGGCATCAACAAGAAGTTCACCGGTCCGGCGGCACTGGCTCTGGCCTATCGCTACAACGTCGACAACCGTGATGCCGGCGCCAAAGAGCGTATGCGCATCATCAGCCAGGACGAAGGCGTCTGGGGCTGTACCTTCGTGGGCTATTGCTCCGAAGTGTGCCCGAAGGGCGTCGATCCGGCAGCGGCCATCCAGCTTGGCAAGGTAGAGAGTGCCAAGGACTACATGATCGCCATGTTCAAGCCAGATTGAGAGCAGGATTGAGACCATGAACAACACTGAAAGCAAACGTAAACCTTACGTCCGCGAAATGAAGAAAGACTGGTGGCTGAAGAACGCCTTCTACACCGGTTACATGATCCGCGAAGGCACCAGTATCTTCGTCTCCATCTACGCTGTTGTGCTGATGTGGGGTCTGATGCGTCTGGTACAGGGTCAGGAAGCGTTCAATGGCTGGCTGGAATCCCTGCAAAGCCCGATCGCCATCCTGTTCCACGTGATTGCGCTGGCAGCCTGCCTGTTCCATGCCAAGACCTGGTTCGCTCTGGCGCCGAAAGCCATGCGTATCTTCCGTGGTGAAGACCTGGTGCCGGAGAAACCGATCGTCATCGCCCAGTATGTGGCGCTGGCTGTGGTATCCCTGCTTGTCCTGATCATCGTGGCCTGAGGAGAAAACAATGAGACGTTCTGACGAGCCAATTTACTGGGGTCTGTTTGGTGCGGGTGGCATGGTCGTTGCCATGCTGCTGCCGGTCATTGTCCTCATCACCGGTCTGCTGGTACCCATGGGTATCATGGACGTAGAGACCATGAGCTATGACCGCGTTCTGGCATTCGCCAGCTCCTGGTGGGGTGCCTGCATCCTGCTGGTGATCATCGCTCTGCCGATCTGGCACGGCATGCACCGTATCTACCACGGTCTGCATGATCTGGGGATCCACACCACCAAGCTGCACCACTATGTGTTCTATGGCTTTGCCTTCCTGGTATCTGCCATTACCGTCGGTCTGCTGATGGTGCTGGTACTCCAGTAATCACCGCACAACTGATTGAACAAACCGGGCCAAGTGCCCGGTTTTTTTTATTGCAGCATCCCCACGCATCCTTGCCGCTGACTTTTTCAACAAATTAAACAAAAACCGGATCTTCTTCTTTTCAGAGGACGATCATCCTCACATATCACCAACGTCACCCCGCATATCAGCAAGGCTCCTTGACCCCCATCAAATAATTGATAGCCGTATCAACCATAATTTATCCGATTAAATAATTATTCATGTGGAGCTATCTATGAGCGAAAAAAACCGTCCGGTGACGATCGGCTGTTATCTGGCACTGGCCTTTGCCATTGTCTTCTTCTCCGGGCTGCTGCAGTCCAACCAGTGGTACGGGGTATTTGACTTCACTACGCTGAACGGTTCGTTCGGCACCATGGTGCAGAGCGTCAGCGAAAACGGGGATGGTATCAAAACAGCCATGACCGACATGCGTGGCAAGGGAGGCAATGGCGCTCGCGATGGCTTCCTGTTCGCCCTGACCCTGATCCCCACCGTGATGTTTGCCCTCGGCATGATCAACGTGCTTGAGCACTACGGCGCGCTGGATGCCGCCCGCAAGCTGCTGACTCCGCTGCTTCGCCCGCTGATGGGGATCCCGGGCAACACCGGCCTCGCCCTTATCGCCTCGCTGCAGAGTACCGATGCGGGTGCTGCCATGACTCGCCAGCTCAAGGATGAAGGGCTCATCACCAAGCGCGAGACCGACGTGTTCACCATGTTCCAGTTCTCCGCTGGCGCCACCATAGTCAACTTCTTCTCCTCCGGTGCCGTGCTCTTCACCCTGACCCTGGCTGACGGCACCCAGGCGGTCAGCTCCTCCATCGGGCTGGCAGTCGCCGTGATGTTCGTCTTCAAGTTCATTGGCGCCAATCTGTTCCGGGTCTATCTCAACCTCACCGAAGGCAAGAGTGCCGACAACAGCAAACGCGATCAGACCCTTACCACCCAGGAGCAAGCCAAATGAGCCAGGCCAACGTCAAGAAACCCATCGTCACCGATATCTTCGTCGAAGGGGCCAAGAAGGGATGGGTCATCGCTACCACCTCCACCGTTCCCAACGTGCTGATGGCCTTCGTCATCATCAAAGCGCTGCAGATCACCGGCGCGCTGGACGCCATGGGCGCCATCTTCTCCCCCGTCATGGCCATCTTCGGCCTGCCCGGTGAAGCGGCAGCCGTGCTGATCGGCGCCTGGATGTCGATGGGCGGTGCAGTCGGTGTGGTCATCACCCTGTTCGATCAGGGGATCCTCAACGGCACTCACATCGCCATTCTGGCGCCAGCCATCTACCTGATGGGTTCACAGGTGCAGTACATGGGCCGCATCCTCGGCTGTATCGGTACCGAAGGGCGCTATATCCCGGTCATGATCGCCATCTCGGTGCTCAACGCCTTTGGCGCCATGCTGGTAATGAACATCATCCTGTGACCCCGGATCTGATAGCGGAGCAAACAATGACTTTTTCTTTGGATCAATATCTGGCCGAGCTGGCCCCCCTGATCAATCTGGATTGCGGCTCTCTGCACCAGCCGGGCATTGCCACAGTGGCCGAGCTGATGGCCGCCAAATACGAGGCCATGGGCGGCTGGCAGATCAAACGGGTCGACTGCGGCATCGCCGGGGTCGGGCTGGAGATCCGCAACCAGCCGCAGGCCGAGCAGATCGACATCATGCTGATCGGTCATATGGATACCGTCTTCCCGGTCGGTACCGCAGCCGAACGCCCGATGAGTGTCGATGGCGAGCGCGCCTACGGCCCCGGCGTCTCCGACATGAAATCCGGCCTGCTCAACATCGTCTATGCCCTGCGTGCACTGCCCCGCGAGGTGCGCGATCGCCTGAGCATCTGCGTCTGCATGAACCCGGACGAGGAGATTGGCTCCCTCCACTCCAGCGACTGGCTGGCATCGGTGGCCAAGCAAGCCAGACAAGTGCTGGTGGCCGAAGCGGCCCGTGCCGATGGCTCGCTGGTCAAGGCTCGCAAGGGAATGGCACGCTATCGCATCGACTTCACCGGCAAGGCGGCTCACGCCGGCAACGAGCCGCAGAAGGGGCGCAGCGCCATCACCGAGCTGGGTCACTGGATCCTCGCCATCAATGCCCTGACCAACTTCGAGAGCGGCACTACCCTCAACATCGGCATCGTCGAGGGGGGCAACGGCGCCAACATAGTGCCGGCCCACGCCAGCGCGGTGGTGGATGTGCGCTTCTGGGACAATCAGGAGTACAACCTGGTCAACGATCATCTGTTGACCCTGGTCGAGCGGCCCCATCTGGAAGGGGTCACCATCAAGCTGACCCGCGAGGCGCATAAACCGGCCATGGTGCCGTCAGAAGGCACTCAGGCACTGATGCAGCTGGTGGAGGAGTGCGGTGCCGAACTGGGGCTGCCCATTCGCTGGCAAGAGGTAGGGGGCGGCTCAGATGCCAACCTCACTGCCGCCCTCGGCATCCCCACCCTGGATGGTCTGGGCCCCATTGGTGCCGGTTTCCACAGTGACGAGGAGTATCTCGATCTGGCCAGCATTGGCCCTCGCATCGAACTGCTGGTGAAGGTGCTGACCCGCATCGCAGCCTGATGGTTTTCCCATAAAACGGAAGAGCCAGCCGGTTTGCACCGGCTGGCTCTTTTTCATCTGATAAATCTGGGTGATTAGCCTTCTTGGCGCTTACTCCATCGGCGGCAGGAAGCGGCGCATCACCTCCTCCGCATGACCCTGCTCCTGAAATGCCACCAACGTCTGATTCAGGCGGGTAACCAGCTCGTAGGCACGAGGCGATCCCTTGCTGACCAGCAGATAGAATCCCTTGCGACTTGGCAGGGCGAGATTGAGCAGACCGGGTTCGCTCTGGTAGATGCCCAGGGTTAACCCGCCAACAAGCGGCTCAATCTCGCTTGGCAAGAAGTCACAGCGATCCCGCCCCAGCATGTCGAGCGCCTGTTGCAACTGCTTGACCCGGCGTGGCTCCTGCGCGAGCCCATAGGGGGCATAGTTATAGCCAATCACGCCGCATACCCGTGAGCTGTTGACCGTCTGCAGATCGGGCGCTTCAGGATAGCGGCGCTTGAGATAGAAGAAACCGAGATGGGTGTAGTAGAGCGGCACGCTGTAGAAGGCGAACTCGGCCCGCTCCGGCTTGTAGCTGGCATCCCAGGTCAGCTCGCACAGGCCGTTCTGGTGATAATCCGCCAGCTCCTGTTGCACCCGTGCCCAGGGCAGATAGCGGATCTGGTAGGACAAGCCATTTTTCTTGATGGCATCGAGCACCAGCGTGGTGGCCGAGCCGGTCAACCGGCTGGTATCGGGCACCCCATCCTTGCGCTCCCAGTAAGTAAAGGGGGCCCACTCGTTGCCCTCCCCCAGACAGATCTGTACCGGCTTCTCTGCCGCGCTGGCCAAGCTCGCCGGTATCAGCATGGCAAGGCCCAGCCCTGCCAGCAGCAATCGGGTTCGTCTCATCCCTCTCTCCCCACTCATGCCATCATCTTGCGACGCGTTACTGTGCAGATTAGTCCACTGCCGCTGCCTCACCGCCTTGGGCAACACCGGATTGCCACATGGCCAGCAAGGGCGCCGGAATGGCGCCATAGTGCAGCGCCGGCGTCTGGTGCCACTCGGCCAACTTTTGCAGAGCCTTCGCCAGATCCTGCGCAAGCTGGCGGGTCACTCTCACCCCGGCTTCCAGATAGAGGCTCTTGATCTCGAAGATCCCCTGCTGGCGATGGGCCTTGGCATCCATTCTGCCCACCAGCTTGCCACGATGCAGCAGCGGCAACACGAAGTAGCCGTACTGACGCTTGGGCGCCGGGGTATAGCACTCGATGCGATAGTCGAAGTTGAACAACTCACTGGCTCGCTTGCGATCCCATACCAGCGGATCGAACGGCGACAGGGCGGTGGTATGGGTTGCCTTGAGACAACCCGCCTGCGCCCTTGCCAGCTCATCGGCCAGAGATGCGTGCACGAAAGCACCGTGCTGCCATCCCTCGACACGTACCGGCAGCAGCTCCCCCTCGTCCGCCAGTTGATGGAGCAAGGCGTCATATTTGCCACGCCGCAGCCGGTAGTAATCAGCCACCCAGCCAGTTTTGACCAGCCCCAGCGCCCGGCAACTGGCGCGCACCATATCCCGCTGCGCCTGCTCGATGCTCGGCAGATCCCGCCGGTCGCTCCACTCGGGGAGCACCCGCTCGGCGAGATCATAGACCCGCTGAAAGTTGCGCCGCTCCCGCACCATCAGCTGACCGGTGGTAAAGAGCACCTCCAGATGACGTTTCTCCGGTTTCCAGTCCCACCAGCCATTGCCCTTCCCCTCTTTGCGCTCAAAATCGGCCGCCCGTACCGGGCCATGGTGGCGAATGCGCCCGATAAGCTGGCCAATCTCTTGCTGATGGGTAGCGAGCCAGTTGGCCGAAAACTTCCAGCCCATGGCGGCAGGGTCGAGCATCCGGTGACGCAACAGCCGATAATCCTCGCGGGGCACGAAGCAGGCCTCATGGGCCCAATACTCGAAGATCTCGCCGTCGGCCAGCAACTGCTCCAGCCAGCGAGGTTCATAGTGGCCAAGGCGGCTAAAAAGCACCAGATAGGGGCTGCGCGCTACCACCGAGATGGTATCGATCTGCAGCAGCGCCATGCGGCGGATGGTCGCTAGCAGATCGGCCGGGGCAGCCTTGCCGCGGCGCGGCACCAGCAGCGCCTGCGCCGCCAGCTGCAAATGACGGGCATCCTGTAGCGATAAATGGGGGATAGACATCAAACCACTCCTTGGTAACCGACCTCCAGCATGCCCGAACAGCGGCCAAATAAACATGGGGAAGAGTTGATGACCCCTCCCCCAGCTTTATGCCGGATTGTTTGGCAGGACCAGCCGGTTCACCACCGCCATGATCTCCTGATAGGTGGCTTCTACCGTCTCGGGGGTTGGCTCCAGAATGAGGTCATCGGCATAGCCGTTGATGAGGGAGGTGATCTGGCGCGCCAGTCGTCCGGTATCAGCGGCCATGAAGTCGCCGCTGTCGATCCCCTTTTGCAGGATCTGCTCCAGCACCTCGCGCCATGCCTGAATGGTCTTGCGGTAACTCTCGGCAAATACCGGGTCGCGTAGCGACTCGTTCCATGCATCCAGATAGATGGCCCAGGAGGCATCCTGACTGGTCGGCAGGTTGTCCCGCACGAACAGTGGCAACGCTTCACAGGCCGGCAGCGGCAACAGCCACTCCCGCTGCTCGGCTATCTCCTGACTGGTGAAGCGCTCCACGGCGCAGAGACAGAGCTCTTTCCAATCCTTGAAGTAGTGGTAGACGTGGCTGCGCGCCAGACCGGTGCGCTCGGCCACATCACGGGTAGAAGAGGCTGCCATTCCCTTCTCTCGAAACAGGGCCAGTACGGCCTCGATGATCATCTCTTTACGCTGTTCTGCTGATGGGCGTGCCATCTTACCTCCTGCGATATCAATCGTTCCGCTTGACTTTGAGCGACCGCTCAAACAAACTTTGAGCACTTGCTCAAAGTTAGCATTTCCGACATCTTAGGAGATAACCCATGACAACACCAACCACTTCGGCAGCCAGTTGCAACGAGCAGGCCATGCCGTTGCCACACTCGGCCGGTCGTTCGCTGGGGGCGATTGCACGGGCCAATCCCCTCAAGCTGGCGGGCACCTTCTCACTGGTCGCCCTCGAAAACATCCTGCTGGTGGCTTATCCCCTGTTCGCCGGCTTTGCCATCGACGCCATCGTCAAGGGAGAGTGGTGGCAAGCCTCGAGCTATGCCCTCATCGTGCTGCTGTTCTGGCTCATCGGCGCCCTGCGCCGTGCGGTCGATACCCGCACTTTCACCCATATCTACGCAGCGCTGGCGGTGCCGGTGATCCTGGCCCAGCGTCAGCAGCAGGAGGGGCAATCCACCATAGTGGCGCGGGTAACCCTGGCACGGGAGTTTGTCGACTTCTTCGAGAAACATATCCCGATCCTGGCCACCAGCCTGGTCTCCATCATGGGTGCCGCCATCATGCTGACGGTGATCGAGTTCTGGGTCGGTATCGCCTGTATGGGGGTTCTGCTGCTGTTCGGTTTGTTGCTGCCCGGTTTTTCACGCAAGAACCAGCTGCTGCATGAGCGCCTCAACGACCGGCTGGAGCACGAGGTCAAGCTGGTGACGCACGCCGAGCAAATCAGGCTGGCCCGTCACTACCGCACCCTCGCATGGATCCGTATCCGGGTATCGGATCGGGAGGCGCTCGCCTTTCTGGTGGTTGGCGTCAGCGCGGCCCTGCTCTTTTTGCTCGCCATCACCATGCTGATGGCCCAACCCCAGGTCTCCGCAGGCCATGTCTATGCTGTGATGACCTACCTGTGGAATTTTGTCAGCAGCCTGGATGAAGGGCCCGGTCTTGCCGACCAGCTCGCCCGGCTGCGGGATATCGGACGCCGGGTCAATACGGCGCAACCAGCCAGCAACACCGAACAAGCAATCTGAACCCGGAGCAAACCATGAACCCGACCACCCTCTGCCAACGAGCGTTGACCATGTGTATCAGCTGTTTTTTCCTCGCCGCCTGCGGCCCCAAAATGAGCGACTTTGAGCCCAACACCAGCTACTGGTTCAAGGAGAAACCGGCAGAGGAGAGTGCCCCGCTGGCACAAGATCTGAAGGTGGATATCGCCATCATAGGTGGCGGCTACAGCGGCCTCTCCAGCGCCTGGCATCTGGCCAAGGCCAATCCGTCGCTCAAGATTGCCATCTTCGAGGCCAAACAGGTCGGCAGCGGCGCCTCGGGCCGCAACGGCGGCATGGTGCTGCCGGGCTCCGAGGTGATGGACCTCTATGAAGAGGGGGAAGCGAGCAAGCGCCACTATGATCTGACGGTCGCCAGCATGCACAAGCTGCAGGCACTGGTTGAATCGACCGGCATCGATGCCGATATGAGGCTCGATGGTTATGTGGAGGCGATCCTCGATGAGGAGGATATTCCCGAGTACCGCGACTATGTAAAAACCGCCAATCGCCTCGGCATCCCGCTGCAATACTGGAACGCCGACACCACCGAAGAGAAACTCGGCACCGACCGCTATGTAGGGGCAGTCTACGACCCCAATGGCGGTCAGGTACACGCCATGAAGCTGGTCAACGCCCTGCACAAGGCGGTGGAGCAGGCGGGCGTCACCATCTATGAACAGAGCCCGGTTCTCGGGATCAAGGAGGGGAAGCAGATCGAACTGAACGTGGCCGACAAGTACAAGGTGACCGCCGACAGCATAGTGCTGGCGACCAACGGCTACACCTCAAAACTTGGCTACTTCAGCGGCCGGGTCTTTCCGGTACACGCCCAGAGCGCCGTGACCGAACCGCTTACCCGGGATCAGCTCAACGCCATCCAGTGGCAGAGCCGGATGCCCTTCTATGACACCCGCAACATCCTGTTTCATCTGGTATTGACCCCGGACAACCGGATCGTTATTGGCGGTGGCAATGCCGAGTACGTCTTCAACGACGGCCTCAACTACAAGGGAGACCTCAACCGGGTCAGCGCCATGATGATGAAGGAGCTGGTGACACTCTATCCGGCCCTCAAGGGGATCAAGTTTGAGCAGGTGTGGGACGGGGTACTCGGCATGACCGGCGACAGCACCGAAGCGGTGGGGGTGATGGGGGATCACAAGAACATCTACTACGCCCTCGGCTACAACGGCCACGGCATCAACCTCTCCTTCCTGTTTGGCGACATCGTGGCCAGCCTCTATCAGGGCAAGGAGCACCCCTGGTTCAACCACGCCGAGCAGACGCTGCCAATGTGGCTGCCGCCGGAGCCGTTCAAGTCAATCGGCGTCAAGTCAGCCCTGATGTACTACCAGTGGCAGGACAAGGGCTACGACGAGTAACTGACCAACGAGCAACAGAACAAGGCACGCCTCAAGGCGTGCCTTTGTGCAATACCGCCACATCGGCATGAGGCAACTCAAGCTTGGCCTGCCAGCGAGCTGCCAGCACCCGAAACGACGCCTCGGAAAAGAAGACGATATGGGTAGGATCGTGGCGGTAACGCCAGTTCTTGAACCGCTCGTCGCCGAGCACCCGCTGGGTTTGCAGCACCAGCATACCGCCGGGCTTGAGGCAGGCCCACAACCGGTCAAGCACGGCGCGCGGTTCGGCAATGTGCTCTATCACCTCGGTACTGGTGATGAAGTCATACTGACGCGTCAGCAACTCGGGAAAGTCGGCATAGAACTTGTCATATCCAACCATGTCGTAACCCGCTTCACGCCCCATCGCCACCAGCGCAGGGCCGGGACCGCAGCCAAAATCAAGGCCGCTGGCAGGTAGCGGCACCCGCACCAGCACCTCGCCAAAAGCCCGCATCAAAAACGTGCGATAACGGGGATCATCCACCCGGTTATCGTGGCCGTCGTAGACCGCCTTCTCCGCCGCCTCATCCAGATGATCGCCTGCATCCAGCCAGACCAGCTCGCATTGGCGACAGCGGTGATAGCGCTTGCCCGCCACCGGCAGGGGATAGGAGTGATGGCTGGCACAGAGGGGGCAGCAGGCAGTCGATGACATGGAATACCTCGGGATGGCGACAGGGGGGCAGCTTGCCTGCCGTACCGGATGCTGACAACTTTTTTTTGCCGCTTAAGGGTTTCTTAAGTTTGGGCTTTTACTCTGAATCCATCGCAAGAGAAGGAGCCTCCCCATGACCACCGAGATCCAAGCCCCATACCGGTTGATCCTGGCCGAATCAGAGCAGCAGGTCATGGCGCTGCAAGCCTATATCCAGGATGCCTACACCCTGGAGTTCAATGCCCGCATTCCCCATTTTCTGCCCTGCCTGATCGGACTATATCGCGCCGACGGGACGCTGGTTGGTGCCTGTGGCCTCAACCGTGCCAGCAGCCAGGCCGGCGAGCATCGCCTCTATCTGGAGCAGTATCTGGAGCAACCGATCGAAGCCTCCATCGAGACTAGCCTTGGTGTTCGTCCCGACCGCCAGCGCATCATCGAAGTGGGCAATCTCGCCTGTCGCGAGCCGGGCAATGCCCGCCTGATGTTTGCCGCTCTCTGCCGCATGCTGTGTGACAACGCCCTCGACTATGTGGTCTTTACCGGCACCGCCAAGCTGCGCAACAGCTTCACCCGTCTGCGCCTCAATCCGGTCGAACTGGCCCCCGCCCAGGCCCATCAGGTCGGTGCCGACGCCGCTGCCTGGGGCGAGTACTACCGCTGCCAGCCCAAGGTGATGGTGGGAGATATCAATCAGGGGCGGGCAGTGCTCGCCCAGAGCAGCCTGCTGCTCAACCTGCTGGCCCCCATGCCAGTGCTTTTTACCGATGCAACCCTGACCAGTGAGAAAAGGTGCGCCCAATGAGCCTGTTCGACGCCATCGCCAAACATGCCCGCGAGAATCCGCAATCACCTGCGCTGCTGAGCAGCCAGCAGCGGCTCGACTACCACAGCCTCTGGCAGCAGATCCAGCATCTGGCTGGCAAACTGCAGCAAGCCGGCATCAAGCGCCTTGCCCTGCAACTCGACAACGGCTTGCCATGGGCGCTGATGGATCTGGCCTGCACCAAAGCCGGGATCGTGGTGATCCCGGTACCCCACTTCTTCAGCCTTGAGCAGCAAGAGTGGCTGCTGGAGAGCAGCGGCGCCGATGCGCTGGTTGGCCCGGCCCATCAGGGATGGCACGCTGCCGAGCCGCTGTTGCTGGTCAGCGGCGAACTGCCACTCTGGCGCCGCAAACCGGCAAACCTCCCGGTATTGCCACAGGGCACTGCCAAGATCACCTACACCTCCGGCACCACGGGCCAGCCCAAAGGGGTCTGCCTCTCGCTGGCCAGCATGATGGCGGTGTGCGAATCGCTGGCCGAGCGTGTTGCGCCAGCCAAGGTGGAAAAACACCTCACCCTGCTGCCGCTGGCCACCCTGCTTGAGAACCTCACCGGCCTCTATGTACCGCTGCTGACCGGTGCCTGCAGCCGCATTCCATCGCTGGCAGAACTCGGCTTCACCGGCTCCAGCTCGCTCAATCCAGCCATGCTGGGGGAGGCGCTGCTGCGCTGGTCAACTCACAGTCTGGTGCTGGTGCCCGAGCTGCTGCGCCTATTGCTGGCGCTCTGTACCAGTACCCCGGTGCTGGCCCAGCAGCTGCGCGGTCTGCGCTTTATCGCCGTCGGCGGTGGCAAGGTTGCCCCCGATCTTATCGCCCATGCCCGCCAGCTTGGTCTGCCAGTCTACGAGGGGTATGGCCTCTCGGAGTGCTGCTCGGTGGTGGCCCTCAACACCATGGGTACTGACAAGCCAGGCAGCGTTGGCCGCCCCCTGCCCCACACCCGGGTCACCATCGGCGACGATGGCGAGATCCTGGTACGCGGCAGCGCCATGCTGGGATATCTGGGTAGCGATGAGTCAATCCCCGAGCTGATTGCCACGGGAGATCTGGGCCGCCTCGATGAAGAGGGCTACCTCCACATCACCGGGCGCAAGAAGAATGTCCAGATCACCGCCTTTGGCCGCAACTTCTCCCCCGAGTGGGTCGAGGCTGAAGCCCAGCTCTGCCCCGCCATCGCCCGTATCGTGGTGTTCGGCGATGGCCAGCCCGCCAACGTGGCGCTGATCCAGCCCCTGCCGGGCAAAGAGGCAGAACTGCCACAACAGATCGAAGTATTGAATCGTCGTCTCCCCGACTACGCCCGCCTGCACCACTGGCTGCCGGTGGCACTCGACCAGCATCCCGGGCTGCTCACCGCCAACGGGCGGGTGCGCCGGGAAGAGACCTATCGCCAGTTTGCCCAACAGATCAGCCAGTGCCTTGCAACCGGCACCACAGGAGAATCCTCATGAGCTTCTATCAGACTCTGCAACAAGCCACTGCCACTGAGCGCGAGCACCTTTTCAAGGCCCCCATCATTGAAGCTTGCCGCCGTGGTGACATCAGTCGCGACACCTATCTCGCCTTTCTGGCGCAGGCCTACTACCACGTGCGCCACACTGTCCCGCTTTTAATGGCAACCGGCGGCAAGCTGGGTCAGGAGTATGAGTGGGTACGCGGCGCCATTGCTGAGTACATCGACGAGGAGTACGGCCATCAGGAGTGGATCCTCAATGACATCCGCGCCTGTGGCGGCGATGCCGAGGCGGTGCGTCATGGCCAGCCCGGGCTGCCCATCGAGCTGATGGTCGCCTTCCTCTACGACCAGATCCAGCGGGGAAACCCCATGGGTTTCTTCGGCATGGTACAGGTGCTGGAAGGCACCAGCGTCGCCATCGCCCTCACTGTGGCCGACCAGCTGAAAAGCGGCCTCGGGCTGCCCCCGCAGGCGATGAGCTATCTCAGCTCCCACGGCACCCTGGATCAGGAGCACCTCAAGTTCTTTGAATCCTTGATGGATAAGGTCGAGAGCCCGGCAGATCAGGCCGCCATCATCCACTCCACCAAGGTGGTCTATCGCCTCTACGGCGAGATGCTCTACAACCTCACCGCCACGCCGTGACCAGAAGGAATCCGCATCATGAAACTTGAAGGAAAAACGGTGCTGCTCACCGGCGCCAGCGGCGGGATTGGCGAGGAGCTGGCCCAGGAGCTGGCCGCCCAGGGCGCCCATCTGCTGCTGCACGGCCGCCGCGCTCCGGCGCTGGAGCGCCTGTGCAAGTCGCTGCCGCACCCCGAGCGCCATCAGGTGGTGATCGCCGACCTTGGCGTGCCCCACGAGCGGGCCAAGTTGTTGCAGCATCCAGCGCTGGAACAGGGGCTCGACATCCTGATCAACAACGCCGGCTGCAACCAGTTTGCCTGGCTGGAAGATCAGAGCAGCGAGCAGGTCGAGCGCCAACTGCTGCTCAATATCGAGGCGCCGATCCAGCTGACCCGCGCCCTGCTGCCCCGCCTGCGCAAACCGGGGATCATCATGAACATGGGGTCGGGGTTTGGCGGCATCGGCTACCCGGGCTACAGCGTCTACTGCGCTACCAAGTTCGCCCTGCGCGGCTTTAGCGAGGCGCTGGGGCGGGAGCTGGAGGGCAGCGGCATCAAGGTGCTCCACTTTGCCCCCCGCGCCACCCGTACCAAACTCAACTCTGAAGCTGCCTACGAGATGAATGCGGCGCTCGGCACCCAGACCGACAGCCCGCAGGAGGTAGCCGAAGCGGCCATCATCGCCCTGTGCAACGAGACCCGCCGCAGCTGGCTCGGCTGGCCGGAAAAGCTGTTCGTGCGACTCAATGCCCTGCTGCCCAGCATCGTCGACAAGGCGCTGGCCAAACAGCTGCCCATCATTAAACGCTATGCCCGCCAACAGCCGGGCATGGCCGAGAGCGGCGCGGCGCTGCAGCCCGATCTCTCACGCCCCATCCCGACCAAAAAGGAACTTTGATATGAACGTTGCGCTAAAATCCGCCACCTCCTGCGTCATCGCCCTCCTGCTTGGCTCGACCTGCGCCCAGGCAGCCACAGATGCTCTCGCCCCCATCCAGCAGCAGTGGGCCGTCTGCCAATACCAGCAGAACGGCAAAGCGAAAGAGAGCTGCCTCGAAACCCTGAGCACCCAGGCCGAAGCGGCCAGTGCCAAGGAGCCATTTCGCACCGACCTGCTCATCTGGTCAGCCATCGTCAAGAGCACCTGGGCTGGTGCCAAGGGCGGGCTGGGAGCGCTGGGGCTGGTGAAAGAGGCCAAGGCCAAACTGGAGCTGGCCATCAAGCAGGATCCCAAGGCGCTGGAGGGCTCCGCCTACACCAGCCTGGGTTCGCTCTACTATCAGGTACCCGGCTGGCCAGTCGGCTTCGGCGATGACGAGAAGGCCGAGCAGCTGCTCAAGCAGGCGCTGGCCATCAACCCGACCGGCATCGACCCCAACTTCTTTTACGGCGACTTCCTGCTGGATCAGGGCCGCAAGGCTGAGGCCAAAACTTATCTCGACAAGGCGATGGCAGCTCCAGCGCGCCCGGGCCGGGAAGTGGCGGACGAGGGCCGCAAAATGGAGATCCGCGAGCGGCTCGCCAAGCTGTAAAGTTCTGCCGTATCAGAGATCTATTTAAACTCTGCCCACCAGCTTGCATACTGGTGGGCAGAGTCGTTTCAAGGGGAATAACAATGCGGATCCTGCTGGTTGAAGATGATGTGATGCTGGGTGATGGCATGCAGGATGCCTTGCGCCACAGCGGTTATACGGTGGACTGGCTGCAGCAGGGGTTGCCCGCCCTGACGGCACTCAAGAGCGACGAGTTTGCCGCCCTCATTCTGGACCTCAACCT
This sequence comes from Aeromonas sp. FDAARGOS 1410, assembly GCF_019048745.1. Lineage (NCBI taxonomy): Bacteria > Pseudomonadati > Pseudomonadota > Gammaproteobacteria > Aeromonadales > Aeromonadaceae > Aeromonas > Aeromonas sp. FDAARGOS 1410. Next base: position 3,890,008 of record NZ_CP077401.1, read on the forward strand.
GCCCGATATCGACGGCCTCAGCCTGCTGCGCAAGCTGCGCCGCGAAGGACACCAGCTGCCGGTGCTGATCCTCACCGCTCGCGATGCCCTCGATGATCGGGTCATCGGCCTTGATGCCGGCTCCGACGACTACATGGTCAAACCCTTCGCCCTGCAGGAGCTCAACGCCCGCCTGCGCGCGCTGGTGCGCCGCAGCAAGGGGCAGGTGCAGGCCGTGCTGGAGTACGGGGAGATCCTCATCTACCCCGAGGCGCAACAGGTCACCTATCGGGGCGAGCCGGTCAAGCTCACCCCCCACGAATACAAGCTGCTGCAAGAACTCATCAGCCAGAGCGGCCGGGTGCTCAGCAAGGAGCAGCTGCAACAAAGCCTCTACGGCTGGGACGAGGGGGCCGAAAGCAACGCGGTGGAGGTGCATATCCACCACCTGCGCAAGAAGTTCTATAGCGACCTTATCCGCAATATTCGCGGTGTCGGTTACATCATTCCTCAGCTTGATCAGGCCAGCCGGAGTGCCCCCCGATGAAAAAACCGCGCTCCATCCGCCGCTTTCTGCTCACCGGCATTCTCACGCTGGTGGGGCTCAGCCTCACCATCAGCGCCGTCATCGGCTATCTGGAGGCGAGCCACGAGATGGAGGAGCTGTTCGACGCACGGCTGGCCCAGTCCGCCCGCATCACCGACCAGCTGCTGGAGCGCTATCTGGCCCAGCAAGGGGCTCTGCCAGCCAATGGCACCATCTATCAGGATTGGGAGGTGCAAAACCCCGACGAGTGGACCAAGGATCCCAGCTTCAATCTGAGCGGTGAGGATCGGGAACTCACCCCCTATGGTCACGAGTTCGAGCGCAACCTCTACTTCCAGCTGCTCAACGACAAGGGGGTAATGCTGCTGCGCTCCCCCAGTGCCCCGGATCAGCCACTGGTCGAGCTCACCCGCGGTTTCAGCACAGTGAAAAAGGATCACCATCAGTGGCGCACCTTCACTCTCTACAACGAGGATGGCCGCACCTGGCTGGTGGTGGCCGAGCGGGATGACGAACGCAGTGAACTGGCCAGCAAGATGGCGGCTCTTACCATGCTGCCCCTGCTGCTGACCCTCCCCTTTCTGCTGGTGCTGCTCTGGTGGCTCATCACCCGCGGTCTGGCCCCCCTGCGCCTGCTGGCGCAAGCGATCAGCGAGCGCCACCCCGCCAACCTGAGCCCGCTCAACCTCAAGACAAGCGCCCACGAACTGACTCCGCTCACCAACGAGATCAACCGCCTGATGCATGCGCTGGCCGAAACCATCGAGCGGGAGAAACAGTTCACCAACGAGGCAGCCCACGAACTGCGCACCCCGCTGGCGGTACTGCGGATCCACAGTGAAAATGCCCTGAGCGCCGAGGATGAGGAGAGCCGCCAGCAATCGATGCACAAGATGCTGCAGGCCCTCGATCGCAGCGACCGGCTGATCCGCCAGCTGCTGACCCAGGCTCGCATCGACAACCAGCAAGGGGTGGTGCAGAGTGAGCTCAACCTGAGCCAACTGCTGCAAACCTCGCTGGCAACACTGGCCCCCATTGCCCTGAAAAAGGATCAGCAACTTTCGCTGGAGGGGGATGAGAATCTGATGGTGATGGGTCAGGGCACCCTGCTCGATCTGCTATTCAGCAACCTCATCGACAATGCGTTGCGCTACACCCAGGCCAAGGGGGAGATCACCGTCGATGTGCAACAGGAGGGACACAGGGTCAGGGTCGATATCCGCGATAACGGCCCCGGCATTCCAACCGCTGCGCTGTCACGGCTGTGCGAACGCTTCTTTCGGGTCAATCCCCAGCAGGGGGATGGCGTCGGCCTTGGCATGGCGATTGTCTCGCGCATCGCCCAGCTGCATGGCGCCGAGCTTGATGTCCACAACCGGCCGGAGGGAGGGCTCGAAGTGAGTGTGTTCCTCCCACTTCCGCTGGCAAGATAAGCAATAAACAAACAGCCCGCAATGCGGGCTGTTTGCTATCAATGACAATTTGGCTGCACGGTAAAGGTTCGACCAGCATCCACCGGGCCGAGATCCGCCAGCAGGCGACGGCCAAGCAGCACCGGATAGATCATGTCGCTGCGATCCCGCAGGGTGAACCACTCCTCGTACACCTTGTCCCCCAGACAGATGGACATGGTGACGGTCGGCCGCTGCTCGATGCCACCGGCGCCGCGAATGGTCACGCTCTGCTCCACCGGACGCTCGAACTGCTGTTTGACCCGCTCACCGCTGTCGGCATCGGTCACATCCAGCATGAAGCGCACCCAGGGTTTGCCATCCCGTTTGAAGTGGACGAGGGAGCGCGCATCAAGAGAGGAGGTGAGCGCACCGGTATCGAGTTTCATCTTCACCGCCACACCGATCGGCATGATGAGCCCCTTCTCGACCCAACCATAGCTGGTCGGTGTTGCCGCCAGTGCGCTGCCACAGAGCCCCCACAGGATGGCGGCACTCAACAATCTTTTGCCCATCACGATCTCTCGCATTGTCGATATTGCGCCCAGATCTATCACAGCCACCCCGGGGGTCAACCCGATTTGTTATGACCAGCAGCAACCGGCCCGGCAAACCGCAACGGCAGACGACAGTCGGTGGCAGCTGCGACGCCGATTGCATAGAGTTGAAAACAGGGAGAAAAGAGGTAAACGGGAGGCAAGATAAGGTGCTGGATGAAGCTTGTGGCCAACCTCAGGTTGTGACGCCAAAGGCTACCACAACAATGAGCGAATTATCAGTCTTGTTCTGAAGGGATTTTTGCCTACACTGTTGTAAACCGGAGGGCCTGAAAACCACCGGTTTTTTTGCGCCTGCCGAAAATTTGCCACTGCAAAAGTGACTTTCAACAAGGCTCAATAAGGAATTTGTAATGCGTATCGAAGAAGACTTGAAGCTCGGTTTCAAGGATGTCCTGTTCCGCCCCAAGCGCTCTACTCTCAAGAGCCGTTCCCAAGTAAGCCTGACCCGTCAGTTCACCTTCAAACACACTCAGACCCAATGGCAAGGCGTACCCGTTATCGCCGCCAACATGGATACCGTCGGCAGCTTTGCCATGGCGCGCACGCTGGCCGGTTTCGAGATGATGACCGCGGTACACAAGCACTACAGCCTTGAGCAATGGCAAGCTTTCGTCAACGAGACCGATCCGGCGCTGCTGGGCCATGTGATGGTCTCCACCGGCACCTCGGCTGAAGATTTCGCCAAGACCCGCCAAATCCTCGCCATGTCCGAAGCGCTGCGTTTCATCTGTGTCGATGTGGCCAATGGCTACTCCGAACACTTCGTCGAGTTCGTGCGCAAAATTCGTGAAGCCTGCCCCAACCACGTCATCCTGGCGGGCAACGTGGTGACCGGCGAGATGGTCGAAGAGCTGATCCTCTCCGGCGCCGACATCGTCAAGGTCGGCATCGGCCCGGGCTCGGTCTGCACCACTCGCGTCAAGACCGGCGTCGGCTACCCGCAGCTCTCCGCCATCATCGAGTGTGCCGATGCGGCCCACGGCCTCGGCGGCCAGATCGTCGGTGACGGCGGCTGCACCTGCCCGGGCGACGTCGCCAAAGCCTTCGGCGGCGGTGCCGACTTCGTGATGCTGGGCGGCATGCTGGCAGCCCACGAAGAGTGCGGTGGCGAGATCATCGATGTAGACGGCGAACCCTTCATGAAGTTCTACGGCATGAGCTCCTCCAGCGCCATGGACAAGCACGCCGGTGGCGTCGCCGAATACCGCGCCTCCGAGGGTAAAACCGTGCTGCTGCCCTACCGCGGCCCGGTCGAGAACGCCGTGCGCGACATTCTGGGCGGCGTGCGCTCCACCTGTACCTACGTCGGAGCCAGCCAGCTGAAAGAGCTCACCAAGCGCACCACCTTTATCCGGGTACGCGAGCAAGAGAACAACGTCTACGGCAAGGAGTAACCTGCCGCAGCGACCGTCACACGCTGACGGTTAGAAGCCAGTCAACCGGTGTGCTACCCTGCGCACCGGTTTTTTTTGCATTTGGAACCCTGACCCATGACAACTCCCCTGCCCCCGTTTGACTGGGACATCTTCTGCTGCGTCGTCGACAACTTCGGTGACATCGGTGTCACCTGGCGACTTGCCCGCCAGCTAAAGCGGGAGGGGAATATTGCGGCACATGGCGATGAGGTTCAGGTGCGGCTCTGGGTGGACGATCTGGCAAGTTTCGCCCGCATCTGCCCCGGGCTCGACCCGGCGCAGGATGGCCAGTGGGTCGATGGCATCTATATCCAGCACTGGCATGAGACCCTGCCGACCGACATGACCCCGGCCAGAGTGGTGATCGAGGCCTTTGCCTGCGAACTGCCCGCCCCCTTCATTGCACGAATGGCCGAACTGATGGCGAGCCAACCCAAGCCCTCCTGCTGGATCAATCTGGAGTACCTCTCGGCGGAGAGCTGGGTCGAGGATTGCCACGGCCTCGCCTCGCCCCAGCGAGTTGGCAACCAGAGCCTCAACAAATACTTCTTCTTCCCGGGCTTTACCGCTAAAACCGGCGGCCTTTTGTGCGAGCACGACCTCATCGCCGAACGGGAGCAGTGGCAGCAAGATGATGCGGGACTGGCAGCCTACTGGGCCAGCCTCGGTTTGCCGCCCAGACAAGAGAACGAGCTGCGGGTCAGCCTCTTTACCTACGAGAGCGATGCGCTGCAAAGCCTGGTCGAGAGCTGGTGCCAGAGCACCACGCCCGTCACCCTGCTGTTGCCGCTGGGGCGCTCGCTGCAAGATGTGCTGCGCGGCGCAAGCCTTGAAGATACCATCACCACCGCCAAGGCGGGGGATCTGCTCCACTCGGGCAACCTCACCATCAAGCTGCTGCCGATGACCGATCAGGCTGGTTACGATCGACTGCTGTGGAGCTGCGATCTCAATCTGGTGCGCGGGGAGGACTCCTTCGTGCGGGCCCAGTGGGCAGCACGTCCTTTCCTCTGGCATATCTACCAACAGGAGGAGGAGGCCCATCTGATCAAGCTGGAGCAGTTCCTCGACCACTATCTTGCTGATCTGCCTGCCGATTGCGCCCAATGGCTGCGCTGCTTCAATCTGGCTCTCAACCGTGGTGAAGATTGCCGCGAACTCTGGGCCCAATGGCCGCAATACAGCGCGATTTGGCAGCAACATGGGCGACTCTGGTCACAGAAGCTGCTCCGGGATGGGGATCTCGTCACGAGGTTGGTGAAATTTCTGGAAAGCCGTATATAATCTGGCAGTTTTTATCCGTCCGTTTCACGAACAGGAATTTTTTACATGAAAACCGCTCAGGAAATCCGCGCTGGTAACGTAGTCATGATCGGCACCGAGCCGATGGTGGTCCAGAAGGCTGAATTCAACAAATCCGGCCGTAACTCCGCCGTGGTCAAAATGAAGCTGAAAGGCCTGCTGAACGGCAGCGCCACCGAGACTGTCTTCAAGGCCGACGACAAGCTGGACGTTGTTCAGCTGGAGCGTAAAGAGTGCACCTACTCCTACTTCTCCGACCCCCTGTATGTCTTTATGGACACCGAGTACAACCAGTACGACGTAGAGAAAGACAACCTGGGTGACGTGCTGAACTACCTGGTAGACGGCATGGAAGATCTGTGTGAAGTGACTTTCTACAACGAGAAAGCCATCTCCGTAGAACTGCCGACCACCATCGTGCGCGAAGTTGAGTACACCGAACCGGCTGCCCGTGGCGACACCTCCGGTAAAGTGACCAAGCCTGCCCGTCTGAAAGGCACTACCTACGAGCTGGCTGTTGCCGCTTTCGTAGAGATCGGTGACAAGATCGAAATCGATACCCGCACCGGTGAATTCAAGCGTCGCGTCAACTAATTGACCACGTTGAATTGATTGCAAAAAAGCGAGCCTCCGGCTCGCTTTTTTATTGCCTGTTTGCAGCTATAACGCCAACCTCCTTCAGAAAATCGCGCCGCCGCCGCTAACCCAGATAACCGGGGGAGCACACTATGGCCAGATTATCCTTATCACTGCTGTTATTGACCATGCTGGCTGGCCATGGGGCAGAGGCGAGCGACGTTGCGCCCCCCATCGCAGAGCCACTCCCACTCGATCACTGGCAAGCGAGCGACTGGAAAGGGCAACCCGAAGCCACCCAGATCGACAAACAGACGGTGCTGTTTGCCAAGCACGATAGCGACAACTATGTGGGGCTCGCCATCCTGCTGCCCGACTGGCAGCGCAGCGGCCAGCTCTGGCAACTGACCCGTGCCCTCAGCCAGCTGGGCTTTGATACCCTGCTGCTGCTCCCCTCTCCCCAGCAAACCGAGCTCGACCCTGCCGCCGAGAAGAAAGCCAAGGAGAGTGACGCCTTTCGCAAGCAACTGGCCGAGCGGATCAGCAAGCTGGCTGATGCCAAACTGCAGGAGGGGGGCTTCAAGCTGATCCTGGCGCAAGGCACCGGCGCCGCCTGGACCGCCAACCTTATCGCCAGCGAACAGCTGCCTGCCCCCGATGCGCTGGTGCTGCTTGATGGCTTCTTCCCCGACCAGCAGAGCAACCAGATCCTCGCAAAAGAGATAGCGCAGGGCACCATCCCTACTCTGGATCTCTATCAGGAGGATGGCGGCCGCTGGCCGCTGCTGGCGGCCGAGGCTCGCCAGACCGAGAGCCGGCGCAGCCACAAGCTCAACTATCGTCCCTACGCCCTGATGGAACTGGGCGAAACCCCCACCCGCATTCAGGGGTGGCTCAACCATCTGGGCTGGCTCTGACCTCGGGCCACAAAGCACGCGCAACATCACATCTGCCGGAGAAAGCCCACCCGCCATGGCGCGGCACACTGGCTCTGATGGCGCCCTTTTTGGCATCATGACGGTTCAAACCCGAATATGGCAGGAAGGTACATGCAGCAGATTGTGTTTCTCGACAGCGATACCCTGGATGCGGGCATCACCCTGCATCATCCCGACTTTCCCCACCACTGGCAGAGTTATCCCAGCACAGCCCCGGAACAGGTGGTCGAACGGCTGAAAGATGCCAGCATCGCCATCATCAACAAGGTGCGCATCGGCGCCGCCGAGCTGGCCCAACTGCCGGAACTCAAACTCATCGCCCTGGCCGCTACCGGCAGCGACAACGTGGATCTGGAGGCGTGCCGCGCCGCCAACGTCGGGGTGTGCAATATCCGCAACTACTCGGGCCCCTCGGTGCCGGAACATGCCATGGCGCTGATGCTGGCCCTGTCGCGCAACCTCTTCTGCTGGCGCCAGTCGTTGCTGGAGGGGCGCTGGCAACAGAGCGGTCAGTTCTGCTTCTTCGACCACAACATCATGGATCTGCACGGCAAGCAGCTTGGCATCATCGGCAAGGGAACCCTGGGTCAGGCGCTCGGCGAGCGGGCCAAGGGAATGGGGATGACGGTACGTTACGCCCAGAGCCAGATCGGTGGCAGCCACGACGAGGATCGCCTGCCCCTCGACGAGCTGCTGCAAAGCTCGGATGTGATCAGCCTGCACTGCCCGCTCACCCCTTACACCCGCAACCTGATTGGCGAGCGGGAGCTGGGCTTGATGAAACCGGGCGCCCTGCTGATCAACGTCGGCCGCGGCGGTCTGGTGGATGAAGAGGCGCTGCTGCGGGCGCTGGCCAACGGCCGCCTCGGCGGCGCCGGTTTCGATGTGGCGAGCGTCGAACCCCCGCCCCCCGACCATCCCCTGATGAAGGCGCTGCAATACCCCCACTTCATCCTCACCCCGCATGTAGCGTGGGCCAGCGAGGAGTCGATGCAGCGGCTGGCCGACCAGCTGATCGACAACATCAACGCCTTTGCCGCCGGTCGCCGCCAGCACCGGCTGGTCTGAGCAAACATGCAAAACGGGGCCCACTGGCCCCGTTGTTTCATCCCCACCACTCACGACAGATGGCGATCAATCGTCGTCATGCCATCTGTGTTTTTTATGCTTCTTGTGCTTTTTGTGGTGCTTGTGATGGTGGTCATCATCATCGTAATAGCGATCCTGACTCTGGTGGCCATCGCCGGTCTTGGCACCGATGGCCGAGCCACTCGCCCCGCCAACCCCTGCGCCGATCAGCTGGCCGGTATCACCACCGACACTCTTGCCGATCGCAGCACCACCCAGCGCCCCCACGGCCCCACCGAGCGCCGCTTCATTCTTGTTGCCCTTGTTGGCCGTCGCAGCGCCACCAGCTGCGCCGCCAATAGCCGCACCAACCAGCGCACCGGTATCACCCCCCAACTCCTTGCCGATCATGGTGCCCGCCACCCCACCTGCGCCGCCACCGAGAATGGTATTGAGGGTCTCGGAGGCGTGCACGGTCGTGCTGCCAGCGAGCAAGGCGCCCAACAGGGCCAGTGCGCGAAGCGCGCGCGAATTCATCTCCATGGGTACTCCTGCCAAACCTGATTAATTCCACCGGCACTATACAAAGCAGCGGGGCCAGCGCCAGATGGGGGACAATCGCCACCCATGCAGCTCAAGTCGCGTCAAATCAGGAATGCAGGCAGAGCCATCGATGCAACGAATTGAATCAGAAGGGGAAACCGGTGAAATATCAGAAGTGGAGGCGAGCAGCCAAAGGCAGTTGCCACCGCTTTCGCCCGTCAGGGTCAAGCGGCCATCGGACAGCTCCTGTCACCAGCCCTGCAGCCGATTAGCGAGAGGAGGATGCGGCGTACTGCGCCATGATGACCTGACGCAGCAGCACGCGCCCCTCATCGATGCGGGTTGAACGGGAGAGCCCCTTCGCCCACATCAGGGCTAGGGTGCGGCTCAGCACCGGTTCGTGCAGCGCCACAACCCTGAGCTGGGGATCGCACTGGTTCGCGGCATAGAGCCCGGGCAGGATGGCAACCGCCAGCCCGGAGCGCACCAGGCCGTAGAGTGTCTCGACATAATCTGTGGTGTATCTGGGCTTGAGCCCGGGCAGCTGGCTCTGGGCCAGTCCGTTGACCTGCCGGCTGACGTTGCCTCTGGCAAAGAGGGCGATGTCGCGGCGGGTCAGCGCCTGCCAGCTGATGGCCTCCGCCGCTGCCAGCGGATCCTGCCGGTTGATCACCGCCACCAGCGCATCGTCCAGCAGCGGCGTTACCTCCAGCGAGTCGGGCAACTCGCCATCCAGCACGCCAATCCCTGCATCCAGAGACCCCTCGGCCAGCGCCTGCAACAGACCGTCGTTGGTGTGATCCTGAAACTCGACCCGCAAGCCCGGGAACTGCTGCTGCAGACGGGCGGCCGCCAGCGGAAACATCAGGGTGCAGGCCGACGGGATCAGACCGATGCGCAGGGTGCCATCGCCCCCTTCTGCCATCACCTGCTGCATATCGGCAAAAGCGGCGTGGGCCACATTGAGCAGCCCCTTGGCGTGGGGCAGGATCGCCTCCCCCTGTTCGGTCAGGGTGACCGCCTGCGCGGTGCGGTGAAACAGTTTGCCGCCAAGCACAGATTCAATCTGACGCAGGGCACTGCTCAGGGCGGGTTGGCTGATGGCCATCTGATTGGCCGTTTCGGTGAAGTGGCGCAGCTGGGCCAGCGTGACAAAATACTGGATCTGCTTGAGAGAGAGCGCAGGCAGACGGCGCCAGGGTTCGGACATGAAATCGACAACCGGAGAAAAACGTTTGCAGCAGCATAACCCTTTCTTATCCAGTTATAAATTCTTTGCGCTATGCACGGGCCAATCCCCTCCCTAAAGTGGGCCCATTATTCCCCTTGTCAGGCCATCTCCTTCATGTGTGAACAAGATGCATCCCTCAACTTGCGCCGCCGCGCCGTGCAGGCTGCCCTCGGCGAAGCCCCCTTCGATCTGCTGCTGACCAACGCCAACCTGATCGACATGGTGACCGGCGAGATCCGCCCCGTCGACGTGGGGCTGGTCGGCCCGCTGATCGCCAGCGTCCATCCGGTCGGCTCCTTCCAGCAGGCACGCGAGACCCACGATCTGGCCGGCGCCTATCTTTCGCCCGGTCTTATCGACAGCCATGTCCATGTGGAGAGCTCCCACCTGACGCCGGAGCGCTACGCCGATGTGGTGGTCGCGCAGGGCACCACCACCATCTTCTGGGATCCCCACGAACTGGCCAATGTGCTCGGGCTGGCGGGGGTGCGCTACGCCATCGACGCCAGCCGCAATCTGCCGCTGCGAGTCATCTGCGCCGCCCCCTCCAGCGTTCCCTCGACGCCGGGTCTCGAGATGTCGGGCGCCGACTTCCACGGCCCCGAGATGGCCACCATGCTGGAGTGGCCGGAGGTGGCGGGGATCGCCGAGGTGATGGACATGCAGGGTGTGCTGGGCGGCAGCGAGCGGATGACCGGCATTCTGCACGCCGGTTTGCAGCGCAATGCCCTGATTGAGGGACACGCCCGGGGCCTCACTGGTCACCGGCTGCAAGCCTATCTGGCGGCTGGAGTCAGCTCGGATCACGAACTCACCTCGGCTGCCGATGCGCTGGAAAAATTGCGGGCCGGGCTCACCCTGCAGCTGCGTGGCTCCCACCCCTATCTGCTGCCGGAGATCGTCGCGGCGCTGAAACAGCTGCCCCACCTCTCCTCCCAAATCACCCTCTGTACCGACGATGTGCCGCCCGACATGCTGCTGGAGAAAGGGGGCATGATTGCGCTGGTCAAGCTGCTGGCTGAACTCGGGCTGGCGGTGCCCGATGTGCTGCGAATGGCCACCCTCAATGCCGCCATCCGGCTGCAGCGCAACGATCTGGGGCTGGTTGCCGCCGGCCGCTGCGCCGATCTGGTGGTGTTCGACAACCTCACCGATCTCAACCCGATTTGGGTCTACAGCGGTGGCCAGCGGGTCGCCCGCCATGGCGCCATTCTCAGCCCCTCCGAGCCTGTCGCAGGTTGTCAGGCGCCACGCGATACCATGCAGATCCCCCTGCGCACGCTGGAGGAGTTCATCATCCGGGTGCCCGGGCTGACTGCGGGTCGTGCCCGCCTCAAGACCATCAAGGGGGCTCGCTTCACCCAGTGGAGTGAAACCGAAGTTGAGGTTCGGGATGGTCAGGTCATCGTACCAGCGGGATTTAGCCTCATCTCGGTGCAACACCGTCACGGCCGCCATCAGGGGGGCACCCGGCTGGCGCTGCTGGAGGGGTGGGGCGAGCTGCAAGGAGCCATCGCCACCAGCTACTCCCACGACTCCCACAATCTGGTGGTGCTGGGGCGCGACCCGCAAGAGATGATGCTGGCCGCCAACACCCTGATCACCAGCGGAGGCGGCATGGCGGTCATCCAGCAGGGTGAGGTGCTTGCCCACGTTGCCATGCCCATCGCCGGCATGCTCTCCGACCTGCCGGCCAGCGAGCTGGCTGCCAGCTTCCACGCCCTGCGCGAAGTGAGCGGCAAGGTGGTGGAGTGGGAGCCCCCCTATCGGGTCTTCAAGGCCATCGAGGGGACCTGTCTTGCCTGCAATGCGGGGCCCCATCTGACCGATCTCGGCCTCACCGATGGCCTGACCCGCGAGATTGTCGACCCCTTCATCTGCTGCTGGCCCCACGATGCCAGCCAAGCCGATGCCCGCCAAGCCGATTAACACCGAGGAGAACAGCGTGAACCCTGTCGCCATTATTCTGGACACCGACCCCGGCATCGACGATGCCGTTGCCATCGCCGCCGCCCTGTTTCACCCCGGGATCGAGCTGGCGCTCATCACCACGGTCGCCGGCAATGTCGATGCCAGCAAGACCACCCGCAACGCCCTGCGCCTGCTGCACTTTTTCGGCAAAGAGGTGCCGGTGGCACAGGGGGCCAGCCAGCCCCTCGTGCGCCCCCTCGACAATGCCAGCCACATCCACGGCCACTCCGGCCTCGATGGTTACGAGTTTGCCGAGCCCGGCCAACAGCCGCTGCCGATGCATGCCGTCGAAGCCATGAAGGCCACCCTGCTCGCCAGCGAACAACCCATGACGCTGGTGCCCATCGGGCCGCTGACCAATATCGCCCTGCTGCTCACCCTGCACCCCGAGTGTCGGGAGAAGATCGCGCGGATCGTGTTGATGGGCGGCTCGGCCGGTCGGGGCAACCACACCCCCAATGCCGAGTTCAATATCTACGTGGATCCCGAGGCGGCCCACATTGTCTTCAGCAGCGGCCTGCCCATCGTGATGTGCGGACTCGATGTCACCAGCCGGGCCACCCTGACCGGCGAGATGATTGCGGCGCTGCCCGCCCTCAACCGCACTGGCGCCATGCTCCACGCCCTGTTCGGCCACTATCGAGGTGGCAGCATGCAGACCGGGCTCAAGATGCACGATCTCTGCGCCATCGCCTATCTGGTGCGCCCCGACCTCTTTATCACCCGGGCCTGCAATGTGGCTATCGAGACCCGGGGTGAGCACACCCTCGGCACCACCTCGGTGGATATCAACAACCGGCTCAAACGCCCGCCCAACGCCGAGGTGTGTCTCGATATCGACGTGCCCGGATTCAGGGCCTGGTGCATGGAGACCCTTGCCCGCGCCATCTGATCCCGAACCGCCAGCTCGCTGGCCCATTCACATCAAGAAGAGAGTGTTGGAAACATGCTGGAAATAATTGTCAGCACCCTGATCCTGGTCATCTGCGGCTATCTCATCGCCAAAAACTACGATGCCAAGATAGTGCTGTTTGGCGCCGGGTTACTGCTGATGTTTGCCGCCGTTGGACTGGGCCACCCCCTGCTGCCTGCGGCGCAGAGCAGCGGCCTCAGCTGGCTTGATCCCTTCGTCCAGATCAAGCAGATCTTCATCAGCCAGATGGGCAATGTCGGGCTCACCATCATGGTGCTGTTCGGCTTCTCCAGCTACATGAGCCACATCGGTGCCAACGATGTCACCGTCATGCTGCTGACCCGCCCCTTGAGCCGCATCCGCTCCCCCTACCTGCTGGTGCCGGTGATTTTCCTGCTGGGCAACCTGCTCTCGCTGGTGGTGCCAAGCGCTGCCAGTCTGGCGGTGTTGCTGATGGCGACCCTCTATCCGGTGCTCAAGGCGTCAAACATGTCCTCCCTTACCGCGGGGGCCGTCATTGCCACCACTGCCACCATCATGCCCAGCCCGCTGGGGGCCGATAACGTGCTGGCCGCCCAGAAGCTGGGGATCCCGCTGGTGGAGTACATCGTCTCCTACCACGCTCCCATCTCGCTGCCGACGCTGGCGTTGATGGCAGTAGTGCACTACTTCTGGCAAAAGGCGATGGACAAACGCCAGCAGGCGCGCGGCGGACTGGAGGAAAAAGAGGAGTCGCTCGCCGTGCCCACCGGCTTGCCGCCCGCCTACTACGGCCTCTTTCCGGTGCTGCCACTGGTGCTGGTACTGCTGTTCGGCATCTGCTTCACCCATATCTCCCTCGGGCTGGTGGAGATCACCTTCGTCTGCCTGCTGCTCACCATAGGGGTGGAGCTGCTGCGCAAAGGCAATATCAAGGAGACCAGCAAGGAGTTCGCCATCTTCTTCACCGGCATGGGCACGGGGCTCGCTCAGGTGGTCTCGCTCATCGTAGCGGCCAGCATGTTGGTGGAGGGACTGAAAGCCATCGGCATCATAGATACCCTGGTCGATAGCGTGAAACACATCGACGGCGTCGGCTCCATCCTTATGTTCTTCTTCTCCGGTACGGCGGCGCTGATCGGCTTTATCAGCGGCAGCGGGCTGGCGGTCTTCTACTCCTTTATCAACATCATTCCCGAGATCACCGAGAAGGTCGGCGTCAACAGCGTCGCAGTGGCCCTGCCGATGCAGCTCACTGCCAACCTGATCCGCTCCATGTCGCCGGTCGCCGCGGTGATCATCGTTATCGCCTCGATCACCGGTAGCAACCCCATCGAGATCATCAAGCGCACCTCGGTGCCCATCATCTCGGGCATCATCTGCTGCATGACCCTCTCCTACCTGCTGTTCAGCTAACCCGGCTCCATCTGCAGGCGATCGATCCGGTCGCCTGCAGATGGTTTTTTACCCCCGGTTGAAAGTGAACCCACTGCATGTAAACGCCCGGAAGATAATCGGGTGGTATAGTCTATAGCTTGAACAACAGGGGTTGGCTGGCCACAAGGCTGGCGCCCGGTGACTATCAAGCAAAGGAGATGTTATGAGCAGTCCGTTTATCGAGCAGATCAAAGCACGTCGTACCATCTATGCCCTGGGTGACCAGGTCTCCCATACGCCGGAGCAGCTGACGGCCCTGATCCAGGATGCCATCAGACACAGCCCCTCCTCCTTCAACTCCCAGAGCTCCCGCGCCGTCATCCTGTTTGGCGCCCAGCACCACAAGCTGTGGGATATCGTCAAAGCCGAGCTGAAAAAGATCGTGCCACCGGAGGCCTACGCCCAGAGTGAGGCCAAGGTGGATGGCAGCTTCCGTGCAGGCTTTGGCACTGTGCTGTTCTTTGAGGACACCGACGTCATCAAGGATCTGCAGCAAAAATTCGCCCTCTATGCCGACAACTTCCCCATCTGGTCGGAACATGCCACCGGCATCGCCCAGTTTGCGGTCTGGACGACGCTGGCGCAGGAGAAGGTCGGCGCCTCCCTGCAACACTACAATCCGCTTATCGACGAGGCGGTACGCAAGGAGTGGAACCTGCCCGCCAGCTGGCTACTGCGCGCCCAGATGCCCTTTGGCAGCATCAAGCAACCGGCCGGAGAGAAGACCTTTATCGACGACGCCACCCGTTTCCGCGTTTTCAAATAACGGTCAGATGGCAAAACGCCCCCGTAGTTCGGGGGCGTTTTTATTGCGGCTGGCTGTGGCTGCAACGTGATCTCTCCATCGCTCAGGCGGACAGGGTCACCAGCAGGGAGTTGTCTTCCCCCAACTCCACCTTCACCTCGCGCCAGTCGCGGATCACCGCCACCACTGCCGGATTGAGCGGCGCATCGCCACCCACCTGCACCACGGCACAGCCTGCGTTCAGGGCGCTCTCGATACCGGCAGGGGCATCCTCGAACACCAGACAACGAGCGGGCGAGACACCAAGCCGTTCAGCCCCCAGCAGATAGGGCTCGGGATCGGGTTTGCCATTGACCACAGCTTCGGCCCCCACCAGCACGGCGGGCAGCGGCAAACCGGCACAATGCAGGCGGTGACGGGCAACCCGCTCACTGGCGGAGGTCACGATGGCCCAGCGCTGTGATGGCAAGCGGCGCAGCAACTCGCCAACCCCGGCGATGGCATCGCCCCCGGTATGCAGCATCTCCAGCTCGTCGAGCCGCGCCGCCTCCCGCTCCACATCCAGTTGCAGGGCCAGCGCCCGGATCACCTCCCGCGAGCGCATGCCGTGGCACATCGCCAGCACCGGCTCGGGCTCCAGCTGATGTTCACGACACCAGATCCGCCATACCTGCTCCACATCGTCGGTCGAGCAGACCAGGGTGCCATCCATATCGAGCAGCAGGGCGGCGACCACCACGGTTTTTGTGTCGCCTGTACAAACGACCGGTTCGCGACTCATGCCGGTAATCATGCCGATACTCCCGTAAGCTCTGGCTGAACCCCCTGCAGCGCATCGGCAAAGGCCTGCTGCTGGGCGGCACGTTCATAACAGGCGAGCGCCTGTTCGGCGCTGCCTGCCCACACCTGCAGCGGGCCGACCACAAACCCCTGTTGCAGCAGGCTGGCGAGCAGCTCCCCCGTTTCTGGCGCGGCCAGCGGTTGGGCCAGCACCAGGGTGCCTTTGATCAAAAAGAGATAGCGTTGGGTCGACATGATATGGCTCCTTGTTCCAGACCGGAGGGGACTCGGCTCCCCTTTCAGCGCCATTAGAACAGGGCGTTTAGATAATTTATAATGAGTAAATAGCCACTTTCGATAATCAAACGGAATGAAATTCGACCTTAAACAACTGCAGGCGTTCGTGATGCTGGCCGAGACCGCCAACTACCGGGAAGCGGCCAATCGCCTCTTCATTACCCAGCCCGCCCTCACCAAGCAGATCCAGGGACTGGAGCAGACCCTCGGCAGCACCCTGTTCAATCGCGGTCGTCACGGTGCCGAACTGACCGCCGTCGGCGCCCAGCTGCTGACCCAGGCGAGTGCGCTAGTCGAACACGGGCGGGAGTTCGAGAGCCATGCGCTGGCGGTGGCGAGCGGAGTTGCCGGTCGTCTCAAGATTGGCTTTGGTCTGTCGAGCTTTGCGCTGGCCCCCTCGCTGGTCGCCCGCTTCAAGCAGCAGGTGCCCGATGTGATGGTGCATCTGCAGGACATGCCTTCCGCTATCCAGCAGGAGCAACTGCTCTCCGGTCAACTCCAGCTTGGCTTTATGCGCCGCCCGCAGTTGCCGCAGTTGCGCGAGCACAGGTTGCTGATTGATCGGCTGGTGCTGGCGGTGCCAACCCGGATGACCCTGCCAGATCCGGCTGCGTTTGATCTCCAACGGGCCTTGACCAGCCAGCCGCTGCTGCAGATGGTGGGCCATCGCTGCCCCGGCCTCAGCCAGCAGATCGCCAGCTTTCTCGGCGCCAACCGGCTGACCGGGATGATCCAGGAGGCCGAAGATATTCAGACGCTGGTAGCGCTGGTAGCCGCCGGGATCGGCAACGCCATCCTGCCGCGCAGCGTCAGCTTTATCGCCGGCCCTGACGTCACCCTCTATCCTCTCTCCGGCCCCAATTCCGAGTGGGAGGTCAGTCTGGTATGGAATCCCCTCTTTGCCGATCCCATCCGCGACAGCTTCGTCAAGCTGGTGATCGCCACGCACCCTACGCCAATCTCGGCCACGCCCGAGCGCTGATGGCTGCGGCTATGGGTTGTTCAATACCCAGCCAAAACAG
Organism: Aeromonas sp. FDAARGOS 1410; assembly: GCF_019048745.1. Taxonomy (NCBI): domain Bacteria; kingdom Pseudomonadati; phylum Pseudomonadota; class Gammaproteobacteria; order Aeromonadales; family Aeromonadaceae; genus Aeromonas; species Aeromonas sp. FDAARGOS 1410. The sequence goes on from NZ_CP077401.1 coordinate 3,906,762, forward strand.
TGCGCCCCCGGAAGGGGGCGCATTAACAACCAAAGCGGCGGTCAGGCTCAACAGTTGGTGCAATAACTACGGTTCTTACCCGCCCCCTTGGCGCTATAGAGCGCCGCATCGGCCGCAGCCAGCAACTCCCCTTCCCCCTCCAGCGGTTGCTCTGCCGTGTAGGTGGCAATGCCAATACTGGCGCTGAGCTGGATATTGTCCGCCACCACGATGTCGAGATCGTGGATGGCCTGGCGGATCTCCTCGCCAATCCGTTGTGCAGCCTCTCTGTTGGTATTACCGAGGATCAGAGCAAACTCGTCACCGCCAAAGCGGCAGGGCAGATCGGCCGGTCGCTGGCAAAAGGATTGCAACAGATGGCCCACCAGCTGGAGGGAACCATCCCCCATCTGATGGCCAAGATGGTCATTGCACGCCTTGAAGTTATCGAGATCGAGCATGATAAGGGAGAGGGGGGTATGCTCGCGCACGCTGCGGCGCCACTCGTTGTGCAGGAAGCTGTTGAACAGTCTGCGGTTTGCCAGACCGGTCAGCGGGTCATGGAGCGAAAGACTTTCCACCTCCAGCTCCAGCAATTTCCGTTCGGTAATATTGGAATGGGTGATGACATAAAACTCGGCATCTATTCCTTTGACCGGAACAATGCGCATCATGAACCAGCGCTGGGTATCCGGGCTGTGGCAGGGATATTCCAGATAGAAGCTCTCCTGCTGGCGCAGCAAGACCCGTCGCAACCCCTCAATAGCGCTCAGCGCCGAAGGCTCAGCAGAGCCATCGCAAGCGCTTAAATAATTGACGCCACGCCAGTTATACCCCTTTGCCATACCATTTTGCTCGGCGAATCGATTCCAGGCGAGGTTGGTATAATGGATCACCCCGTTGCCGTCTATTACTGCAAACTGGTCATCCAGTGAATCCAGCAATGCAACCAGATCCTGAGCTCGCTCGGCAAAGCGACGCATCCCCCCCGGCATGTTATCAATCATGGTGGCCATCCTGTGGCAAAAGTGGCGCCTCGCCAGCTATTAACAATCAAGTCAGCAGGTAGAGTAAAGCACCCAATTCTCACTTAGCCAACTGAGACCAAATGTCACCATGTCACACCATCCGGCAAGGTTTCAGGCCAGCTCCCGAACCGGATAAAAAGAGGACAAATCATCAATTTTTTATTCAGAAATAGTATTTAATTCCTGCACCACTGATTTTCACAGGGGATGCCATCTCCCTCTCCATCCATTTTGGTATCAGGGCAGTTTTGTAAAAACCAGGTCGCCTCCTCACAAGAGGTCATCTGGGAGCAATATTGGCGACCATCGCAGTGATAGCTGTGGGTTGGCAGCGATGCGTTTGTGTCGGAAAACAATCCCATACTGCTCTCACCACTACTGGCAGGAGTGGCAGACGCGGACGTCACCGACTTGGCCGAGAAGCGGGAATAGCTGAAAAGGCACAGTGCCACCAACAGCAGGGGAACAAACGTGCTGCGCCAGCGGCTACGGCGCTGATAGGCAGGGCGCGGACGACGATACGTACTGGCAGGAGTATGCGAACGACCTTGGCTTGAAGCCGACTCCGAGCGCGAAGATCTATGGCTCGCCGCCAGCGACAACGGACGATCAGGGAAGAACACCTGCTCGGCGCGGGGGTTGCCATCTTTACCGCTCCCCATCAGATAGGAGACCCGCTCTCCCGCCATCGGGCTCAAACCATCTGTTTGCAGTGCAGTGATGTGCACGAACAGCTCGGCACCTTTCTGCGTGCCCTCTTGCTCGGGCACGATAAAACCAAAACCGCGCTCCTCGTTCCAACGCACGATCCGTCCCTGATAACGCATGTCCTCATCCTTGTGGCCACAGGCAATCTGTCCATGTTGCCCAAAACAGCTGCGGCCCAACAGAGGGCCGCAGATATAAATGTCAAAACAGTGAACAAGCGCAGCCTGCTGCCGGAGGGTCAGTCGAGCTGGGACACCTTGATAACCTCGGCGATACGGCTCAGCATCCGCAGCGAGGTGTGATGCTCGGTGGCATCCGCCGCCGCGCAGGCATCCTCCAGAATGGTGATGGCGTAGTCGCGATCGTGACCATCTCGCGCCGCCGACTGAATGGCCCAGCTGGTGCTTACGCCGCACAGATAGAGGTGGTCGATGTGGTTGGCCCGCAAGGCGGGTTCCAGCGCAGTACCATAGAATGGGCTCACTCTGGGTTTGGCCAGCACCAGATCACCGGGCTGCACATCGAGGTCCGCATGAAAATCGGTGCCGCTGTCGCAAAGTGAGAGGGCGCCAAGCTGATGGGCCCGGCCAAACATGGGGGAACCCTTGGGTTGCAGTTGATAACGGCTGTCGAAACCGACCTTGATCAGTACCACCAGCCAGTCGTGGGCGCGGGCATAAGCCATCGCCTCATTGGCATGCGCGATGGCGTTCTGCTCCATCACATGGTCGGCCGTGGTCGCAATGCGACCGTCAGGATGGGCGATGTCGTTGATAAAATCGATCACCAGTAGTGCCTTGTTCATCCCTTCTCTCCCAAATCGTGGTTGATAGCCGACCTGTTATACTCGCTTTTTCGCGCCTGCACAGCCCATCCAGCCAACCTTACTGACATGAACAGCGCAGGCACGGCAATTGGCCTTCTGCATCCTCCCCGCTTACACCAGTCCAAGCGCGTAGCGCAGGGCCATCTCCTTCAGGGGGCCCGCCTTGTCCGCCAGATTGAGGGCCAGATTGCGAGCCAGCTTGAGCGGGCCAATATCGTTGCTGAATACCCCGTAGAAGAGATCCATCCCCGACTGCATCAGCAGGTTGTCGGGACGACGGCGCCGCTCGTAGCGCTCGGCCAGCACAAGTTGATGCCAGTCGGCGCCAGCCCCTTGCTGTAAGTCGACCCAGCAGGCCACATCCTTGAAGCCGAGGTTGACCCCCTGCCCCGCCAGCGGGTTGATGGTGTGGGCGGCATCGCCAAGCAGCACCACCCGGCCGGCGTGGTAGTCGTTGGCGTGGCGGCGCACCAGCGGGAAGCTCCCCTTGCCGGTGACGGTAAAGCCGCCGAGCCGGCTTGGGAAGTGGCGGCGCACTTCGGCGGCGAGCGCCTCATTGCTCATGGCCGCCAGCGCCCGGATCCGGGCCGGACTGTCATACCACACCAAGGAGCCGTGCTGGCCGGGTAGCGGCAAGAAGGCGCGCGGGCCGCTCGGGGTGAACTGCTGCCAGGTGATATCTTCCTGCGCAAAGTCGGTGTCGATATTGATCAGCATGCAGTGCTGGCGGTACTCGAAGCGCGATACCCCGATGCCAGCCAGCTTGCGGGTGTGGGATTCGGCGCCGTCGCAGGCCAGCACCCAGCGGGCGGCCAGTTCAGTGCCGTCGTCCAGAGTCAGCACAGCTTCATCCGCACTCTGGCGCAGGCTTGTCACCGCCGCCGGGGTGTGGGTCTGGATGTTGGGGAAATCTTCCATCCGCTTGAGCAGGGCGAGCTGCACCAGCCGGTTCTCGATGATGTAACCGAGCTGGGGCAGGCCGAGGTCGGCGGCGTTGAAGCGGGTAGCAAAGCCATCCAGCTCCCAGGTCTCCAGCCGGCGATAGGGGCAGAGCCGCATCTGCTGCAGATGGTGCCAGGCGCCAGCCTGCTCCAGCAGCGCCACCGAAGCCTGACTGATGGCGGAGACCCGCAGATCCAGCGGCTGCTCCGGCGCGTATTGCTCCGGCAGCTGGGTTTCGATGACCCGCACCGAGAGGCCCTGGGCCGCCAGCAGACAGGCGGTAGCCGCCCCCACCATGCCGGCGCCGACGATGGCGATATCACACTGTTCCATAACTTTATTCCTGCAAAAGGGGCGCCCCGTTCATGGGTGGCCGGGGCCAAACCGAATGGCGCCATGATACCGCAAGGGGGCGGGATAAACAGTGAAGGGGGTGGAGAATTGCTGCGTCAAATCAAGGGGAAAGCCGATTTTCTCCCGCACGTGGCGCCCCCGCTGGCAAAGGGGCCGGACTGGATATTCGCTAGGCAGTCTCACGATTGCGGAGTAAAATGCCCGGTCCTTTGACCATGCCAAATTCAAAACCAGTCAAGAGTAGCAATGAGCAAGAAACTTCACATTAAAACCTGGGGCTGCCAGATGAACGAGTACGACTCGTCCAAGATGGCCGACCTGCTGGATGCCAGCAATGGCTACACGCTTACCGAGGAGCCGGAAGAGGCAGATGTGCTGCTGCTCAACACCTGTTCCATCCGCGAAAAGGCGCAGGAGAAGGTGTTCCACCAGCTGGGCCGCTGGAAAAAGCTCAAGGCAAACAAGCCCGGTCTGGTGATCGGCGTCGGTGGTTGCGTGGCCTCCCAGGAGGGCGATGCCATTCGCCAACGCGCTCCCTATGTCGATATCGTGTTCGGCCCGCAGACCCTGCACCGCCTGCCCACCATGATCAAACAGGTTCAGGAGGGGCGTGGCGCCCAGGTGGACGTCAGCTTCCCCGAGATCGAGAAGTTTGACCGCCTGCCCGAGCCGCGCGCCGAAGGGGCAACCGCCTTCGTCTCCATCATGGAAGGGTGCTCCAAATACTGTACTTACTGCGTGGTGCCCTACACCCGCGGTGAAGAGGTGAGCCGTCCGCTCGACGACGTGCTCTATGAAATCGCCCAGCTCGCCCAGCAAGGGGTGCGCGAAGTGAACCTGCTCGGCCAGAACGTCAACGCCTACCGTGGCCCGACCCATGATGACGGCATCTGCACCTTCGCCGAGCTGCTGCGTCTGGTGGCCGCCATCGACGGCATCGACCGTATCCGCTACACCACCAGCCACCCCATAGAGTTCACCGACGACATCATCGAGGTCTACAAGGACACGCCGGAAGTGGTCAGCTTCCTGCACCTGCCGGTGCAGAGCGGTTCCGACCGTATCCTGACCATGATGAAGCGCCCGCACACCATTCTGGAGTACAAATCCAAGCTCCGTCGTCTGCGCGCCGCCCGTCCCGACATCACCATCAGCTCCGACTTCATCGTTGGCTTCCCGAACGAAACCGATGAGGATTTCGAGGCCACCATGAAGCTGATCGAGGATGTGGGCTTTGACATGAGCTTCAGCTTCATCTTCAGTCCGCGCCCCGGTACGCCGGCCGCCGACATGCCCGACGATGTCGACATGGAAGTGAAGAAAGCCCGTCTGGCCCGCCTGCAGCACGTCATCAACAATCAGGCGATGCAGATTGGTCGCTCCATGCTGGGCACCACCCAGCGCATTCTGGTGGAAGGGCCATCCAAGCTCGACCCGATGCAGCTGTGCGGCCGCACCGAGAACAACCGGGTGGTCAACTTCGAAGGGGCCCATACCCTGATTGGCGGCTTTGCCGACGTGGAAATCACCGAAGTGCTGCCCAACTCCCTGCGCGGCAAATTCATCCGCGGCGAGAGCGAGATGAACCTGCGCATCGCCACCGCCCCGAGCGACATTCTGGCCCGTCGTCCCGACAACGTGCCGGACGAGCTGGGCGTGGCCGCCTTCACTCCCCATTAATCTCCCCCTCCCCATCCGCCCGGCGGATGGGGAGCGCCCTGATACGAGGATATTGTGAGCCGACACCTCTCGACCCTGAACCTGCATCTCGAACCCGCCGACAACCAGCGTCTTGCCAGTCTCTGCGGCCCCTTCGATGACAACATCAAGCAGCTGGAGCGCCGCCTCGGCATCGAGATCAGCTACCGTGACAACCACTTCCAGCTGCTGGGCAAGCAGGCCCAGGTGGATGCCGCCGCCGTCATCATCAAGCACCTCTATGTGGAAACCCAGCCCCTCAAGGGTGGCAAGGTAACCGACATCACCCCCGACATGGTTCATCTGGCCATTCTGGAGTCGCGAGTGCTGGAGCAGGATGACGAACCGGCCCCCTCCATCCCTTATGGCAAGGAGGTGACGGTCAAGACCAAGCGCGGTCTCATCAAGCCACGTAGCCCCAATCAGGCCCAGTACATCGCCAATATCGTGCGCCACGACATCTGCTTCGGCATCGGCCCGGCCGGTACCGGCAAGACCTATCTGGCGGTGGCGGCGGCTGTGGATGCGCTGGAGCGTCAGGAGATCCGCCGCATTCTACTAACCCGTCCGGCGGTGGAAGCGGGCGAGAAGCTCGGCTTCCTGCCCGGCGATCTCTCCCAGAAGGTAGACCCCTACCTGCGCCCGCTCTACGACGCCCTGTTCGAGATGCTGGGTTTTGAGCGGGTCGAGAAGCTGATGGAGCGCAACATCATCGAGGTGGCGCCGCTTGCCTACATGCGTGGCCGTACCCTCAACGATGCCTTCATCATTCTCGATGAGGCCCAGAACACCACCACCGAACAGATGAAGATGTTCCTGACCCGCATCGGCTTCAACTCCAAGGCCGTGGTGACCGGCGACATCACCCAGATCGACCTGCCACGCAATGCCAAATCCGGCCTACGCCACGCGCTGGAAGTGCTGCAGGGCGTTGATGGTCTGTCGTTCAACTTCTTCCAGTCCACCGACGTGGTACGCCATCCGGTGGTGGCCCGCATCGTGCAGGCCTATGAAGCATTCGACGCCAAGCAGGCAGCCGAGAAGGTGGCCGGCCAAGTCAACACCAGCAAAGAGAGCGAGCAATGAGCGTAACCCTGGATCTGCAACTGGCCAGTGCCAGCACCGACGGCCTGCCAAGCGAGGCCCAACTGCAGGGCTGGCTCGACGGCACCATTCTCGGCTTCCAGCAGGAGGCCGAAGTGACGGTGCGCATCGTCGACGAGGCAGAGAGCAACGAACTCAACCTCACCTATCGCGGCAAGGACAAGCCTACCAACGTGCTCTCCTTCCCGTTCGAGGCGCCACCCGGTCTGGAGCTGCCGCTGCTGGGCGATCTGGTGATCTGCCGTCAGGTGGTGGAGCGCGAGGCACAAGAGCAGGGCAAGCCCCTCATGGCCCACTGGGCCCACATGGTTGTGCACGGCAGTCTGCATCTGCTAGGTTATGACCATATCGAGGATGAGGAAGCCGAAGAGATGGAAGCGCTTGAGCGCGACATCATGCAGGAGCTGGGCTTTGCCGACCCTTATCAGAGCGACGAAGAGTAATGTGCAGCATGGCGGTTCATCGGCTTGAAACAGATGGCTGCCATCCTCATATAGCTGAAGTGAAATCCCCGTATATTCAATGAGTAACCAAGAGAAAAAATGACCGACGATCACCCTAGTACCGGCTCGCCGAAGAAAACCTGGCTCGACAAGCTCAGCCAACTCTTCCAGGGCGAGCCAAAAGACCGCAATGATTTGGTGGAAGTGATAGCCGATGCCGAAGAGCGTGACCTTATCGATCAGGACACCAAGGACATGATCGAAGGGGTGCTGGAGATCGCCGATCTCCGGGTACGCGACATCATGATCCCCCGCTCCCAGATGGTCACCATCGAGAAGTCCCAGCCGATCGACGAGATCCTGCCGGTGATCATCGAGTCGGGTCACTCCCGCTTCCCGGTGATCAATGAGGACAAGGATCATGTCGAGGGTATTCTGCTCGCCAAGGATCTGCTCCCCTTCGGTTTCGGTGGTCACCATGCCAGCGAACCACTGCAACTGGAGAAGATCCTGCGCCCCACGGTGATCGTCCCCGAGAGCAAGCGCGTTGATCGCCTGCTCAAGGAGTTTCGCGAAGAGCGCTACCACATGGCCATCGTGGTCGACGAGTTTGGTGGCGTCTCCGGTCTGGTGACCATTGAAGACATACTGGAACTTATCGTTGGCGAGATCGACGACGAGTTTGACGACATCGAGGATGAGCCGGACGAGATCCGCCGCCTCAGCAAGCGGGTCTTCTCCATCAGCGCCCTGACCGAGATCGAGGATTTCAACGACTTCTTCGGCACCAAGTTCAGCGATGAAGAGGTGGATACGGTCGGTGGTCTGGTGATGCACGCTTTCAGCCACCTGCCCAAGAAGGGCGAGGAGATCGAGCTGGACGGCTACCTGTTCAAGGTGATGCACGCCGACAAGCGCCGCCTGCAGCAGTTGCAGGTGAAGATCCCCGAGAACCATGCAGTGGCGCAATCTGAACCCCAGTAAGTCGCCTGAGTGCATTGAACTACGCCCCGACCTCGGGGCGTTGTTCTATCCGGACGGCAGGAGGCTCGCCGTTGGCAACCGTACAGGGTAAGATACCGGCCATTCGACCCAGTTGCAGACCAAGACGAGCACCATCGCCCGTGAGATTATCCCCTGTTACTTCAAAAATTCTGTTAAGCCTCAGTGCGTTGGCCTCTGGTGCCATCGCTGTGCTGGCCTTCTCCCCCTTCGGCTACTGGCCGCTGGTTATTCCTTCCCTGCTCGGCCTCTACGCCCTGCTGGACAAGGCCAGCCCCAAACAGGCGGCCTGGCGCGGCTTTGGCTACGCCATGGGGCTGTTCTTGCCGGGTCTGTGGTGGATCCATGTCAGCATGACCGAATTTGGCGGCATACCGCTGCCGGTCGCTTTCGTGCTGCTGGCTGGTCTGTCAGCCTATCTGGCGCTCTATCCGACGCTGGCCTGCTGGGCCTTTGCCCGCTTCTTCAGCGGTCGTCACTGGAGCCGCTGGCTGCTCGCCTTCCCGGCACTCTGGCTGCTGGCCGACTGGCTGCGCGGCTGGGTGATGACCGGCTTCCCCTGGCTCTGGTTTGGCTACACCCAGATCGACGGCCCACTCAAGGGGTTCGCCCCCATTCTCGGGGTACAGGGCATTACCCTGGCACTGCTATTCTCCGCCTCCGCCATCTGGCTGGTGTGGAAGTCCCGCTCGCCACTGTGGCTGGCGGTGCCCGCCCTGCTGGCTGCCGGCGCTCACGGCTTGATGCAGCTCAACTGGGTCACCCGTGGCGAACCGGTCAAGGTGGCGCTGGTACAGGGCAATATCGCCCAGTCCCTCAAGTGGGATCCGGAGGCGCTGGCCCCCACGGTGCGTACCTATCAGGATTTGAGCCGCGACAATCAGGATGCCGATATCATCGTCTGGCCGGAATCGGCGATCCCGGCCCTCGAAAAGACCATGGGCCCCTATCTGGAGAACCTCGACAAGGCGATGAAGGTGAACGAGACCGGCCTGCTGGCGGGGATCATCCACTACGACGAGAAGCAGCAACGCTTCTACAATACAGTGCTCGGCATGGGGGTACAGGATGCGGATGGCAAGGAGTCCTACTTCTACGGCCACCCCAACCGCTACAACAAGTACCACCTGCTGCCTATCGGCGAGTTCGTGCCGTTTGAAGATCTGCTGCGCCCCATCGCCCCCTTCTTCAACCTGCCGATGTCCTCTTTCAGCCGGGGTGACGAGGTGCAACCGAACCTGATCGCCAAGGGGCTCAAGTTTGCCGCCGCCATCTGTTACGAGATCATCTTCCCGGAAGAGGTGCGCCGCAACGTCAACCCGGATACCGACTTCCTGCTGACCGTTTCCAATGACGCCTGGTTCGGCACCAGCATCGGCCCCTGGCAGCATATGGAAATCGCCCGGATGCGTGCGCTGGAGCTGGCTCGTCCGCTGCTGCGCGACACCAACACCGGCATCACTGTCGTTACCGAGATCGATGGCAGCATCATCGGCCAGATCCCGCAGTTCGAAGCGGGTGTACTGCGCAGCGAAGTACGCCCGGCTCACGGTGCCACCCCCTATATGCGCTTTGGCAACTGGCCCCTCTACGGCATGACCGTGCTGCTGCTGGGTCTGGCCCTGGCGCTGCGCCCCAAGGCGCACCCCTGGGCCCGCGAGCTCTGAGTCATCTGCACTGAATAACAAACGAGGCGCCCATGGGCGCCTCTTTTTCTTACCAGCTTCTGCTTACCTACCGCTATCTACAGCCAAAAAGTTATCAGCTCAGAGACCGGCGGCCTCCAGATGCTCCACCAGCAGCTGCACGCTGCGGTTGCCGCGCCACTCGTTGACGTCGAGCCGGTAGACCAGCCGCACCCGTTTCACCGAGGCATCGGGCCAACGCTTGAGATCGACGCCAAAGGCGATGGCATCCACTGCGTGACCGGAATCGGTAGTCAGCATCATCTTGAGGTGCTTCTCCCCGACTAGCCGCTGCTGTACCAGCACGAATTCGCCGTCGAACAGCGGCTCGGGGAAGGCCTGACCCCAGGGGCCGGAGGCGCGGATCAGCTCCGCCAGCTCGATATTGAGCTCATCCGGCAGCAGCTCACCATCGGTGAGCAACACCCCGGTTAAGAGCTCGGGGGTCACCAGCTCGCTGATGACTGCCTCGAAAGCCCGACCGAACGCCTCGATATTGGCCTTGGGCAGGGTCAGCCCCGCCGCCATGGCGTGGCCGCCAAACTTGCCCATCAGCCCCGGGTGGCGGGTGTCGAGCAGTTCCAGCGCATCGCGCAGATGCACCCCGGGGATGGAGCGACCGGAGCCCTTGAGCTCGGTGTCGCTGCTCTCGGCAAAGGCGATGACCGGGCGGTAGTACTTCTCCTTCACCTTGGAGGCCACCAGCCCCACTACTCCCTGATGCCACTCGTTGCGGTGCAGCACGATGCCCGACGGCACCTCGCCATCACGAAACCGGATCTGCTCCAGGGTGGCAAGCGCCTCCTGCTGCATCCCCTGCTCGATCTCCTTGCGTTCCTGATTGAGGCTGTCCATCTCGGAGGCGAGCTGGCGCGCCAGATTGAGATCATCGCAGAGCAGACAGGCGACCCCGAGCGACATGTCATCGAGGCGTCCCACCGCGTTGAGGCGCGGCCCCAGCGCAAAACCGAGGTCGGCGGCGGTGAGGCGGCGACCATCGCGGCCCGACACATCCACCAGCGCCTGAATGCCGGGGCGACAGCGACCGGCGCGGATCCGCTGCAAGCCCTGATGGACCAGAATGCGGTTGTTGCCGTCGAGCGCCACCACGTCGGCAACAGTGCCGAGGGCCACCAGATCGAGGTAATCCGCCACATTGGGGGCCACGATGCCGAACCGCTCATACCAGCCGGACTGCTTGAGGTGAGTGTTGAGCGCCGCCATCAGGTAGAAGGCGACCCCGACCCCGGCCAGCGACTTGGAGGGGAAGTCGCAACCATGCTGGTTGGGATTGACGATGGCATCGGCGTCAGGCAACTCCTGACCCGGCAAATGGTGATCGGTAACCAGTACCTGCATGCCGGCCGCCTTGGCCGCCGCCACCCCGGCGATACTGGAGATGCCGTTATCCACCGTGATCAGGAACTCGGCGCCGCGGGCCACCGCCAACTCGACGATCTCGGGGGTAAGGCCGTATCCGAACTCGAAGCGGTTGGGCACCAGAAAATCGATGTGACGGCCACCCATAGCGCGCAGGGCCAGCACGCACAGCGCCGAGCTGGTGGCGCCGTCGCAGTCGAAGTCACCGACGATGAGGATCCGTTTCTGGGCGGCCAGCGCGTCGGCCAGCAGCGGCACCGCCTGCTCCATGCCATAGAGGCGCTGGGGTGGCAGCAGCGAGCTGGCACTGCGCTCGAGCAGGACGGGATCGTCTACGCCACGGCTGGCGAAGATTTGGCGAAGCAGCGGATGCAGGTTGGCGGGCAGATGGGAATCATCAACTCGCGGACGACGACGAATGTGCAGAGGCATCAAAATTATCCAGTATCTTGAGCAGTTGTTCAGGGCTCTGGTAACCCCGCACCAGATCTCCTTCAGAGGAGATCCAGGCCGGCAGTACCTTTACCCCCAACCATTGGCTCAGGCCAATATTTTGGATAAGGGTCTCACTACATTCCTTTTGAGGCAAATAAGCTTTGAAGGGCGAATTTTGCAGCAGGGGATCGCTGCACCAGTCGGTGGCTCGCTCGGCATGGTCAATGACCGGATAGATCGCGATGCTCACCCCGGATGCCTGCAGATGCTGCAGAGTCCCGGGTAGCTGACGCCGTGCCGCATCCTTCTCGCCAAGAAACAACGCGACCCGATGACGCTCATCCCGGGCCTTGAGCACAATGGGATCATGGGCTGCCTGCGCCAATCCCAGTCGACGCTGAGTGCGCATGCCGGAGATGGTCAGGTTCTTCATGTCCCGGGTCATGTCCAGCATGACCCCCTGTACCAGATAATCCCCTTTGGCATCGCTATATAGCACCCCCTTGGAGGTGCCCAGCATATACAGGCCCGCAATAGGCGTCTGATCCACCGTATATACGGATATCCCCAGCCTGGTGGATATGGCTGTTTTCAAGGCCTGGGGATCCATCCCCGCTTTGGCAGTAAATGTGCACAAAAGCATCATTCCCAGTAGTAAATACTTCACTCTTTTACTCACGTGGCATGAATGAATGGACTCAACAAAGTACAGCAGCACAGTTCAGCATTCAACCTGCTATTTATCGAAAAATTAATATCAGGTTGAACCAAAAAATCACGCCCCCCTGATTGCCAAGCAGAGCCAACCTCAGCAAGCTAGTCAGGGAGAACAGGTGGCATGTGCTCTTGCTACCCTGCTCCCGATAGCGGATCGCCGCCAGAACAAGGCGCGACCGCTACGCTAGCGTGCTTAATTTCGGAGGAAAGAATGAGTCTGATACAAGAGTTCAAGGCCTTTGCATCCAGAGGCAACGTGATCGATATGGCGGTCGGTATCATTATTGGTGCCGCCTTTGGCAAGATTGTCTCCTCCTTCGTCGGTGACGTGATCATGCCGCCTATCGGCCTGATCCTGGGCGGCGTGGACTTCAGCGACCTGGCAGTCACCCTGAAGGCTGCCGAAGGCAGCGCTCCTGCCGTGGTCATTGCCTACGGCAAGTTCATCCAGACCATCATCGATTTTCTGATCATCTCCTTCGCCATCTTTATGGGGCTGAAGGCCATCAATACCCTGAAGAAAAAGCAGGAGGAGGAAGCAGCCGCCCCCGCAGCACCGACCAAGGAGCAGGAGCTGCTGACCGAGATCCGCGACCTGCTGAAAGCCCAGCAAGGCAAATAAGCGTCACTTCCCGTCGTGTATTCATAAAAAAACCGCCCGCAGGCGGTTTTTTGTTTTGTTGGCCACCCAACCCGCTCAGGCCCGCGGGTGATGCTCGCCGTGCAGCGCCTTGAGCCGCTCGTTGGCGACATGGGTGTAGATCTGGGTAGTGGAGAGATCTGCATGGCCCAGCAGCATCTGCACCACCCGCAGATCGGCGCCGTGGTTGAGCAGGTGGGTGGCAAAGGCGTGGCGCAGGGTATGGGGGGATAACTCGCCGTTGATCCCGGCCCGCTGGGCATAGAGCTTGATGCGGTGCCAGAAGGTCTGGCGGGTCATCATCCGGGCCAGTTTGGAGGGGAAGACCACATCCGAGCTGGTACCGCCGAGCAGCAAGGTTCGCCCCTCCCGGTAGTAGCGCTCCAGCCAGTACATCGCCTCCTCGCCCATGGGCACCAGTCGCTCCTTGTTGCCCTTGCCGACCACCCGCACCAGCCCCTGCCGCAGGCTGACATGCTCGGCAGTCAGCCCCACCAGCTCGGAAACCCGCAAGCCGGTGGCGTAGAGCAGCTCCAGCATCGCCTTGTCCCGCAGCTCCAGCGGATCATCCACCAGCGGCGCCGTCAACAGCGCTTCCACTTCCGCTTCGCTCAGATCGGAGGGGAGCTTCTTGGGCAGCTTGGGCCCCTCCAGCAGTACGGTGGGGTCGTCGCTGCGCAGCTTCTCGCGGTTGAGGTACTGATAGAAGCGGCGCAGGGCCGACAGAAAGCGGGCCGTACTGCTGGCGGCAAACTGATGATCGACCCGCCATGCGAGGTAGTGCTGGATCTCGTCCATCCCCGCCAGCAGCAGGGAGCTGCCCTGCCCATCGAGCCAGAGGGAGAATTTTTCCAGATCGGTACGATAGGAGCTGACCGTGTTGTCGGAGAGGCCCCGCTCCAGCCAGAGGGCATCGAGAAAGGGTTCAATCAGGGGATGTGGCTCGGGCTTGCTCATGGTCGGTCGCAGTCAGAAGAACAGTGGCCCATTGTAACGCCTCTGCTTGCCGGATGCGCAAGCCGCTTGCCGCGACCTGATCTGCCCGTGATATCGGGCGGTGAAGGAGCGCAGCCAATCTGCTAGACTGGCGCCCTCCCCTTATGTTGCCCATCGTGTTGCCAACAGGTGCAGCCCACACGAGCAAGCGAGAAAGCGCCAAAAGAGATAAAGAGCGATGAAGATTGGTCTGTTTTACGGTTCTACCACCTGCTACACCGAGATGGCTGCCGAGAAGATCCGCGCCCTTATCGGCCCCGAGCTGGTGGATATCCACAACATCAAGGATGTCTCCCTGCGCCTGATGGAGGATTACGAGGTGCTGATCCTCGGCATCTCCACCTGGGATTTCGGCGAGCTGCAGGAGGATTGGGAGTCCCGCTGGGAAGATATTGGCGACCTCCATCTGGAGGGGCGTATCGTCGCCCTGTTTGGCCTCGGCGACCAGCTGGGTTATGGCGAATGGTTCCAGGATGCCCTCGGCATGCTGCACGATCAGCTGGTGCCCAGAGGGGTCAAGCTGGTGGGTTACTGGCCCAACGAAGGCTACGAGTTCGATGCCTCCAAGGCGCTGATCGATGATGGCCGCCACTTCGTCGGCCTGGCCCTCGACGATGCCAACCAGTATGACCAGACCGACTCCCGCATCGAGCAGTGGGTCGACCAGATCCTGACTGAAATTCACGAGCTGCTCTGACCCGCGCTGCCTGTCCGGCATCCCAGCCTGTGCGGATGCCGGCTTCCTCCCCCTTCTCTCCGCTCTCTTAAATCCTCCTTTGCCGCCAATGCGGTCGCAGTTATCGCATCGATTTTTTCAATCGGTATCATCCGCTGACGCCATAGCGACATTTGAGTAACGCTCTGCAACAATGGGGCTGCTACACCATCACGCTCGAATCCGGGTCGCGAAGGCTGAGACCCGCCCAGAAAAGGAGATCCTATGACGCCACTCTCCCTGTTGGCCCCCGCCATCGCCCGCGACGTGCTCGATCACGCACTGGCACTCGGGGCCGATTTCGCCGAGCTGTTTGTCGAGCGCAAGCGCCGCAGCCAGCTCAGCCTGCTCTCCAGCCAGATAGAGAACATCAGCGGTGGCCTCGATTTCGGCATCGGCGTGCGCCTCTGCTATGGCCACAAGGTGCTCTACGGCTACACCAATCTGGCCAGCCGCGATGAGCTGCTGCGTATCGTCACCCTGCTGGCAGCCAAAGACCGCCGCGACCCGGTGGTGACCGCCACCGCCTTCGATTTTACCCGCTTGACCGATCGCAACCCGGTCGCCCTGCCGCTGTCGGCCGACAAGCTGCTGGAGCAGAAGATCGCCTATCTGCACGCCATGGATGCGGTGGCCCGCGCCGAGAGCGACAAGGTGAGCCAGTTCTCCGGCAACGTGCTGGGCTGGGAGCAGGAGGTGGAGATCTTCAACAGCGAAGGGCTGCAGGTGGCCGATCGCCGCCACTACAACCGCATCATGGCCCAGACCATCGCCCGCGAAGGGAGCGAGCAGAGCGTCGGCTATGAGGCACCGGGCGCCCTGATGGGGTGGGAGCATGCCGAACGCATCGATCCGCGCGAGCTGGCGCTCACCGCCACCCGTCAGGCACTGGTGAAACTGGGGGCAGCCCCCTGCCCGAGCGGTACCCTGCCGGTCATCATGGAGAACGGCTTTGGCGGCGTTATCTTCCACGAGGCGTGCGGCCATCTGCTGGAGACCACCTCGGTGGCCAAGAAAGCGTCGGTATTCCACGACAAGATGGGCCAACTCATCGCCAATCCGGTAGTCAATGCGGTGGACGAAGGGCTGCAAGGCAACGTCTGGGGCTCCATCAACGTCGATGACGAGGGGATGGCAGCCCAGCATACCCAGCTCATCAAGGACGGCGTGCTGACCGGTTTTCTGGTGGACAGAATGGGCGCCCTCAAAACCGGTTATGCCCGTACCGGCTCGGGTCGGCGTGAATCCTACAAGTACGCCCCCACCTCGCGCATGCGCAACACCTATATCGAACCGGGCAACCACAGCCTCGACGACATGCTGGCCACGGTGGAGCACGGCATCTACGCCAAAAAGATGGGGGGCGGCTCGGTACAGCCCGGCACCGGTGAATTCAACTTCAACGTGCAGGAGGCCTACCTCATCGAGCACGGCAAAATCACCAGACCGCTCAAGTCGGCCACCCTGATCGGTACCGGCCCGCAGGTGTTGAAAGAGATCTCCATGGTGGGCAGCAATCTGGCGCTGGCCGCCGGCATGTGCGGCTCGGTCTCGGGCTCGGTCCCCACCTCGGTGGGCCAGCCGGCGCTGAAAGTGGACAATATTCTGGTGGGAGGGAACGCCTGATGAGCACCATCGACATGAACCAACTGCTCACCCGCCTGCTGGACAAGGTGGCCGATCTCAACGCCGAAGCGGACATCATCGCCAATCAGGAGAGAGCCTTCTCCCTCAAGGCCGACAAGGGCGAGCTCGGCGAATACAAGGTGACCAGCAGTCAGCAGCTTGGCATTCGCCTGATAAAAGAGGGCCGGGTCGGCATCGCCTACTCGGAAGCGCTCGATGAGGCGGCGCTCGATGCCATGCTGCAAGATGCGCTCGATGCCAGCCGCTTTGCCAAGGTGGATCCGGATCAGCGCATCTCGGTGGCCAATAGCCGGCTCACCACAGATTGCGCCGAGATCAATCAGCCCGATACCACGCCGGTTGAGGAGAAGATCGCCCTGGCCCTGCGCCTGGAGTCAGACATGCTGGCCATGCCCGATGTGAGCGGCGCGCCCTACAACAGCTTCTTCGAAGGGGAGAGCCAGCTCTGGCTCGCCAACAGTCAGGGCACCCTCTGCCAGCACGGCGAGTTCAGCGTCGGCTGCTACACCTCGGCTCTGGTCGAACGGGATGGCCGCCAGTCGATGCACTCGCAGGGGCAGTATGGCCGTCGCTTCGACGAGCTGGACAGTCAGGCCCTGATCGAGCAAATCTACGCCATCGCCGATGGTCTGCTGCCCGGTGAAGCGGTGCCGAGCGGTCGCTACAGCGTCATCTTCAGTACCAACTGCTTCGCCAGTCTGTTTGGCTGCTTCCAGGGGGTGCTGTCGGGCAAGTGGGCCCAGCAGGGGATCAACCCCTGGCGGGAGAAGGTGGGGCAGAGCGTGGCGTCACGCTGGCTCACTCTGGAAAGCCGGGTCTATATGCCGGGCGGCATGAACATCAAGGCGTTTGATGGCGAGGGAGCTGCCACCTCGGATCTGCTGCTGATTGGCGACGGTGAGCTGCAAACCCTGCTCCACAACAGCGCCACCGCTCGCCACTTTGGAGTCGCCAGCAACGGCTCGGCCGCCCGCGGCGCCCGCAGTGCCCTCGATGTGACCGCTCGCCATCTGGTATTTGGCGCCGGCCCCCACAGCGAAGCGGAGGTGCAGAGCGGCGACTATCTGGAGCTGGTCAAGCTGGACGGTCTGCATTCGGGGGCCGATGCGGTGAGCGGCGACTTCTCCTTTGGCGCGTCAGGATTCCTCTGCCGCGATGGGGTTCGCCTGCAGCCGGTACG
Source organism: Aeromonas sp. FDAARGOS 1410 (assembly GCF_019048745.1). Taxonomy (NCBI): domain Bacteria; kingdom Pseudomonadati; phylum Pseudomonadota; class Gammaproteobacteria; order Aeromonadales; family Aeromonadaceae; genus Aeromonas; species Aeromonas sp. FDAARGOS 1410. Next base: position 3,924,241 of record NZ_CP077401.1, read on the forward strand.
CGGCATCACGGTGGCGGGCAACTTCTACCGCCTGCTGGGCGAGCTGGAAGCGGTCGGCGATACTCTGCACCACAACGATGGCAAGGGCTTCTACGCCCCGCTTATCCGTTTTGGCGGACTCTCCGTCGCGGGCAAGTAATCCAGCCCATCAATAGAAAAAGGCGCCTGATGGCGCCTTTTTGCTTGTTATCTCGTCCGCATTGATGGCATGACTCAGGGTGAGAGCGGTTCGCGGTGATACTCGGCGCAGCCGCATTCGGGGCAGGTATCGAGCTGCTCGGGATGGAGCACGGTATGGCGCCAACCACACTGGTCGCACACCATGACCCCGAGCCCCACCCAGTCGCCCGCCTCATAGACGCCCTTGTGCTCCAGCTCGTCGGCCAGCTCGCGCCACTCCACCTGGGCACGGTCAGTCACATCCGCCAACCAGGACCAGGCGGTATCTTTGAGCGCCAGCATAAAGGCAGACTCCTCCACCTGCTCATCCTTGCGCCCCTCGTCATAGTTGCCCAGATCCCGCTTCACATACTCGGCGATCAGCGCCAGTTCGTCCTGAGTGAGGTCGCTGGCCGCTTCCAGATAGGCCTGAACGCGGGCAATCATCCGGTTGAGGCGCTCCCCCTGGAACTGCTCTGTCTCTTGCCACTGCTTTTGCAGTTCGGCAATGAAGGTTTCATACCCTTTTTGACGTTTGTCCATGGCTGTTACTCCTCTGCTAAATCCCTTTCTGGCCCGGCTTCAGGCTTGACGGATGCTGGCGGTTGTTGCCGCCGCAGGATATGGGTATTCTATTGCGATTTCCCAGCTGATTTATCTATTCATTTCACAGATCCGGATGTCACCAATGCAAGAGCAATACGTTCCCCAATCAATCGAACCAGCAGTGCAGAAGCACTGGGATGCCAAGAAAACCTTCAAGGCCGTGGAAAAAGTAGACAAAGAGAAGTTCTACTGCCTCTCCATGTTCCCCTATCCGTCTGGTCGTCTACACATGGGGCACGTTCGCAACTACACCATAGGTGATGTGATCTCCCGTTATCAACGCCTCAATGGCAAGAACGTGCTGCAACCCATCGGTTGGGATGCGTTCGGTCTGCCGGCGGAAAACGCCGCCATCAAGAACAACACGGCGCCGGCCCCCTGGACCTACGAAAACATCGAATACATGAAGAACCAGCTGAAGATGCTGGGTCTGGGTTATGACTGGGATCGTGAAGTCGCCACCTGCAAGCCGGACTACTACCGCTGGGAGCAGTGGTTCTTCACCAAGCTCTACGAGAAGGGTCTGGTCTACAAGAAGACCTCCTCCGTCAACTGGTGCCCGAACGACATGACCGTGCTGGCCAACGAGCAGGTTGTCGACAACTGCTGCTGGCGCTGTGACACCCCGGTGGAGCAGAAAGAGATCCCCCAGTGGTTCATCAAGATCACCGACTACGCCGAAGAGCTGCTGAACGATATCGACAACCTCGAAGGCTGGCCAGAGATGGTCAAGACCATGCAGCGCAACTGGATTGGCCGCTCCGAAGGGGTCAACATCAGCTTCAATATCGAGGGTCATGCTGATCAGCTGGAGGTCTATACCACCCGTCCGGACACCTTCATGGGCGTCACCTATGTCGGTATCGCCGCTGGCCACCCGCTGGCCCTGCAGGCCGCCGAAAACAATCCGGAACTGGCCGCCTTTATCGAAGAGTGCAAGAACACCAAGGTAGCCGAAGCCGAACTGGCCACCATGGAGAAGAAGGGCATGGCCACCGGCCTCTACGCCATGCACCCGCTGGATGGCCGCAAGGTACCGGTCTGGGTCGCCAACTTCGTGCTGATGAACTATGGCACCGGCGCCGTGATGGCGGTTCCGGCCCACGATCAACGTGACTTCGAATTCGCCACCAAATATGGCCTCGACATCAAGGCGGTCATCAAGCCGGTTGATGGCGACGTCGACGTGAGCGAAGCCGCTTACACCGAGAAGGGCGTACTGTTCAACTCCGGCGAGTTTGACGGTCTCGACTTCCAGGGCGCCTTTGATGCCATCGCCAACAAGCTGGAAACACTGGGCAAGGGCAAGCGCACCGTCAACTTCCGTCTGCGCGACTGGGGTGTCTCCCGTCAGCGCTACTGGGGTGCTCCCATCCCGATGCTGACTCTGGCTGACGGCACAGTGGTGCCGACGCCGGAAGACCAGCTGCCGGTACTGCTGCCGGAAGATGTGGTGATGGATGGTATCCAGAGCCCGATCAAGGCCGACGCCGAGTGGGCCAAGACCACCTACAACGGTCAGGAAGCGTTCCGCGAAACCGATACCTTCGACACCTTCATGGAGTCCTCCTGGTACTACGCGCGCTACTGCTCTCCGGACTACGACAAGGGCATGCTGGACCCGGCGGCTGCCAACCACTGGCTGCCGGTGGATCAGTACATCGGCGGCATCGAGCACGCCTGTATGCACCTGCTCTACGCCCGCTTCTTCCACAAGCTGCTGCGTGACGCAGGTCTCGTGAACAGCGACGAGCCGTTCAAGCGTCTGCTCTGTCAGGGCATGGTGCTGGCCGACGCTTTCTACTACAAGGACGAAAAAGGCGGTAACGTCTGGGTCAGCCCGACCGACGTCAAGGTAGAGCGTGACGAGAAGGGTCGCATCACCAAGGCCATCGATAATGAAGGCCGCGAAGTGATCCACTCCGGCATGACCAAGATGTCCAAGTCCAAGAACAACGGCATCGACCCGCAGCTGATGGTCGAGCGTTATGGCGCCGATACCGTCCGTCTGTTCATGATGTTCGCCTCCCCGGCCGAGATGACCCTGGAGTGGTCCGACTCCGGCGTAGAGGGTGCCCAGCGCTTCCTGCGTCGCCTGTGGCGTACCACCTTCGAGCACGTCTCCGGTGGCGCCGTTGCTGCGCTGGATCTGGCTGCCCTCTCCAACGAGCAGAAAGCGGTACGCCGCGAACTGCACAAGACCATCGCCAAGGTGAGCGACGACGTGGGTCGCCGTCAGACCTTCAACACCGCCATTGCCGCCATCATGGAGCTGATGAACAATCTCTCCAAACTTGGCAACGACGAGCAGGACCGCGCTCTGATGCAGGAAGCGCTGGAAGCGGTGGTGGTCATGCTCTACCCCATCACCCCGCACATCGGCTTCGAGCTGTGGAAGATGCTGGGCAAGGGCGACGACGTGGATCACGCTGCATGGCCGGTGGCCGATGAAGCGGCCATGGTCGAGACCGAGAAGCTGGTCGTGGTGCAGATCAACGGCAAGATGCGCGGCAAGCTGACCGTTCCGGCCGAGATCAGCCAAGCTGATGTCGAGAAGCTGGCTATGGCCGATGCATCCGTGCAGAAGTTCACCGACGGTCTGACCGTGCGCAAGGTGATCTATGTACCGGGCAAGCTGCTCAACATTGTCGCCAACTGATCGGTCGCCAACGAGCGTTGCCAATCTGTAACAGCAAACGGATGATAACGGCGGGCCCTGCGCCCGCCGCTTTCCCTTAATGCAAAGAGGATTTTCTATGGGCACCATCTTCACCCGCTGGATGGCTATCATGCTGGCAGCCCTACTGCTGCAAGGCTGCGGTTTTCACATGCGTGGCACCGGCATTCCGGCCGAGCTGAAGACCATGAAGGTCGTGGGCGACAACAAGAGCGACTTCTACCGGATGGTCACCACCCGCCTCAAGGCATCAGGGGTTACCCTGGCCGACAAGGAGGGGATCCCGGTACTGACCCTGGGTGGTATCGGAGCCAGCAATCAGGTCGCCTCGGTCAACGCACAGGGTGTCGATACCGAGTATGTGATGGGCTTCAGCACCCAGTTCACCGTCTCGGTGCCGGGCAAACCGACTCAGGTTTTCCCCATCAACTTCAACCGCAGCTTCCTCAACAAGCCCGATGCAGCCCTCGCCTCCTCCCGTGAGCAGGAGCAGCTCAACCGCGAGATGCAGGAGCAGGCGGCCAATCAGGTGATCCGGCAGTTGAGTCAGGTCAGCTTCTGATGCGGATCTACCCTGAACAGTTTGGTGACCACCTCAAAGCAGGGCTTCGGCCCTGCTATCTCGTTTTTGGTGACGAGCCCCTGTTGCGACTGGAAGCCATCGACGCCATCCGTCAGGTCGCCCGCAAGCAGGGATTCGATGAACGCCACACCTTCGTGGTGGAACAGGGGCTGGACTGGAATCAGGTCTACGACGCCTGTCAGGCGATGAGCCTTTTTTCTGCCCGCCAAATCATTGAACTGGAACTGCCCGCCAAGGTCGACAAGGATCTCGCTGCCCGTATCAGCGACATTGGCAAGCAGCTCCACCCAGATCTGCTGCTGGTACTGAGCGGCGGTCGTCTCAACCAGACCCAGATGAAGGCAGCCTGGTTCGACAAGCTCTACCAGATCGGCACCTATGTGCCGGTCAACCACCCGGAGCCCAAGTTCTTTCCACGCTGGATGAGCGCCCGCTTCCAGCGTTTTGGCCTCAAGGCGCTGCCCGATGCCATCAACTTTATGTGCCACTCCTACGAGGGCAACCTGCTGGCCGCGAGCCAGGAGATCGAGAAGCTGACCCTGCTCTCGCCGCCCCAGCCCATCAGCGTCACCTATCTGCAGGAGACCATCATCCGCCACGCCCACTTCACCCCGTTCCAGCTGGTCGATACCCTGCTGGAAGGGAAAGTGAACCGGGCCCAGCGCATTCTGGCCGCTCTGCGGGCCGAAGGCACCGAGCCGGGGATGCTGGCATGGACCCTCTGTCGCGAGCTGGAGCAGCTGACCGAACTGTCGCTGGCGATGCGCAACGGCCAGCCACTGGGGGAACACTTCAGCCGCCTGCGCATCTGGCAAAGCCGCCAGCAGCTCATTCAACAGGCGCTGACCCGACTGCCGTTTGCCAAGCTGCAGCAGCTGTGGCAGCTGATGGCACAACTGGATGACGCCCAGCGCCGCTTTGATACCGAGCAGGCCTGGCTGATGCTGCAGACCATAGCCCTCGGCTTTCGTGACGGCACGCCCCTGCCGCTGGCGATGGAGAGTGCGCCATGCTAAAGGCGCCTATTGGCCTGCTGGGGGGCACGTTCGACCCTATCCATATCGGCCATCTGCGCCCCGCCATCGAGGCGCGCGATGCCATTGGTCTTGCGGAAGTGCGGCTGATCCCGAACCATATACCGCCCCACCGCGCCAACCCGCACTGCTCCAGCGAGCAGCGTCTGGCCATGGTCAGGCTGGCGGCGGCAGAGAACCGCCACTTCGTGGTGGATGAGCGGGAACTTTGGCGTGACAAGCCCTCCTACACCATCGATACCCTGATCGAGCTACGTCAGGAGCTGCCCGATACGCCGCTCTGCTTTTTGATGGGGATGGACTCGCTGCTTGGCCTGCCCGGCTGGCACCGCTGGCGGGAGCTGCTCGACTACGCCCATCTGGTGGTGAGCACCCGCCCCGGCTGGCAACCCGATTATCCGGCCGAACTGGCTGAACTGCTGGCCCGTCATCAGGTCAAAGAGGTAGCCGCACTGCACCGGCAACGGGCAGGCCATATCTGGTTGGCCAGCAACCAACCCATTGAATTGTCTGCTACCCGGCTGCGCGAGCTGCTGGCGGCGGGAGAAGATCCCCGCTACCTCTTGCCCGAGCCGGTTGCGCACTATATTGATCAACAGGGGCTCTACCGCGCCATCTGCCGGTAAGACTTCCCAGCTGTCCCGTTCCGGTATGAAACGGGAGTGACCATGATATAATCCGCCGCCCTCACGCTGTCAGGCGCCGGAATACAGGAGAGACTCATTGCAAGGCCAAGAACTTCACGCCTTTATCATCGACAAGATTGATGACATGAAAGGCCGCGATATCATCACCCTCGATGTACGCGGCAAATCCAGCATCACTGACACCATGATCGTCTGCTCCGGCAACTCCAACCGTCACGTCTGCGCCATCGCCAACCATCTGGCCAGTGAAGCCCGTCATGCCGGGCTCGACCTGCTGAGCGTGGAAGGCGAGCTGAGCGGAGAGTGGGTACTGGTAGATATGGGATCGGTGATCGTGCATGTGATGCAGGATGAACATCGTGACTTCTACCAGCTGGAAAAACTGTGGGGCGGTGCCGCTCAAGTGAACACGCAATAACGAGAGCAGCAAAGTACCGACATGAAGATTCAGTTGATCGCGGTGGGCACAAAGATGCCCGCCTGGGTAGAGCATGGCTTTGAAGAGTATCGCCGCCGCTTCCCGAAAGACATGCCGTTCGAGCTGGTGGAGATTGGCGCCGGCAAACGGGGCAAAAATGCCGATATTCCCCGCATTCTGCAAAAAGAGGGGGAAGCCATGCTGGCTGCCGCTGGCCGCTCGCGCATCGTCACCCTCGATATTCCGGGCAAGCCATGGACCACGGAGCAGCTGGCTACCCAGCTGGAGGCGTGGAAGCTCGATGGCCGCGATGTCGCCCTGCTGGTAGGCGGGCCGGAAGGCTTGTCACCGGAGTGCAAGGCAGCCGCCGAGCAGAGCTGGTCGCTCTCGCCGCTGACCCTGCCCCACCCGCTGGTGCGGGTACTGGTCGCAGAGAGCCTCTACCGAGCCTGGAGCATTACCACCAATCACCCGTATCACAGGGAGTGAGCCAGGATGTGGCTCACCCTCCCCGACACACATGCGAATCACAGAGAGTGAACAATGCCGCTCCTGCTGTTATTGCCCCAATGGTTCTGAGGTAAAGGCATGCTGAAACAACGCATCGAGATGCGCGATCACAGTGCCGAGGGCAATCTGTTCTTCCGGCGCACTCTGGTAGCCTACATCGGCATCGTCGTGCTGATGCTGGTGCTGCTGGGCAATCTCTATTACCTGCAGGTCGAGTCCTACGACACCTACCAGACCCGCTCCAACTCCAACCGCATCCGGGTGGTGCCGGTGGCGCCGCCGCGCGGCCTCATCTATGACACCAACGGCGTGCTGCTGGCGGAAAACCGCCCCGTCTACAGTCTGGAGATTGTCCCCGAAGAGACGCCGGATCTGGCCAAAACCGCCGATGAGCTGGTCGCCCTGCTGGGTCTGCCGGAGGGGACAAAAGAGAAGTTTCTGGCCGAAGTGAAGCGCCAGCGCCGCTTCAAACCGGTCGCCCTCTACGAGAAGCTGACCGAGTATCAGGTGGCGCTCTTTTCGGTCAACCAGCACAACTACCCGGGTGCCAGCATCGAGGCTTACCTCAAGCGCTACTACCCGTTTGGCGACACCCTCACCCATGCGCTGGGCTATGTGGCCAAGATCAACACCCGCGACGTGGAGCGCCTCGACAAGGAAGACAAACTCGCCAACTACGCAGCCACCAAGGATATCGGCAAGCAGGGGGTGGAGAAGTATTACGAGGATGAGCTGCACGGCGTGGCGGGCTATCAGGAGGTCGAGGTCAACAACCGCGGCCGGATTGTCCGCACCCTCAAGTTCCAGCCACCGGTTCCGGGCAAGGATATCTACCTCAACATCGATGTGCGGCTGCAGCTCAAGGCCCAGCAGTTGCTGGCCGGCCAGCGTGGTGCCATCGTGATGATGGATCCCAAGACCGGCGCCATTCTGGCCATGGAGTCGAGCCCGAGCTACGACCCCAACCTGTTCGTGACCGGTATCTCGGGCCCCAACTACTCGGCGCTGCTCAACGATCCGGCGCGGCCGCTGGTCAACCGCACCACCCAGGGCATCTATGCTCCCGCCTCCACCGTCAAACCCATGATGTCCATCATGGGCCTCAACGAAGGGGCCATTACCCCGGGCTATCGCTACTTCGGTGGCCCCAGCTTCTCCATTCCCGGTACCACCAAGAAGTTCCGCGACTGGCGCCGCTGGGGTCATGGCTGGCTCGATGTCTATCGCGCCATCGAGGTATCGGCCGACACCTACTTCTACGATCTCGCCTACCGGGTCGGCATCGACAAGATCCACAGCTACATGACCAAGTTCGGCTTCGGTCAGTACACCGGGGTTGACCTCTATGAGGAGAGCAAGGGGGTCATGCCGTCCCGCGACTGGAAGATGGCTCGCTGGCGCCAGCCCTGGTATCAGGGTGACACCATCTCCATCGGTATCGGTCAGGGCTACTGGAGCGCCACCCCGCTGCAGCTGGCCAAGGCGATCAGCATCCTGACCCAGAACGGTCACGACGTCACCCCGCACCTGCTCAAGAGTACCGCCTCGCAGGCGGGCGTGGTCGATGCCCCGGTCAACCCCAACATCGCCCTCAAGCTCAAGAACGACAGCTTCTGGAAAGTGGCGCAAGAGGGGATGTGGCGCGTCAACCATGGCAGCGAAGGCAGTGGTCGCCTGTCGTTTGCCAAGGCCCCCTACTCCTCGGGCGGCAAGTCGGGCACCGCTCAGGTGGTCGGTCTGAAAGAGAACCAGGTCTACAACATCAAAACCGTCAAGGCGGAGCATCGCGACAATGCGCTATTCGTCGCTTACGCCCCCTTTGAAGCCCCCAAGGCGGTCGTTGCGCTGGTGCTGGAGAACTCCATTGGTGGTGGTGGTGGCCGTGCCGCATCCCCCATCGCACGCCAGATGATGGATGCCTTCCTGCTGCCGCCCGAACCACAACTGCCACCGGCACCGGAAAAGCCGTCCAAACCGAGTGAGGTTGCTACCAATGAGTAATTCAGCCCGCCAGCAGAGTATCTGGTACAAGCTGCACATCGACCTGCCCCTGCTGCTGGGGTTGCTGGCCGTCATTGCCCTCTCCATGGTGGTGCTCTACTCCGCCTCCGGCCAGGATATGGACTCCATCGTGCGCCAGCTGGTGCGCGGCGGACTCGCCTTCGCCCTGATGATCGGCATGGCCCAGCTGCCGCCCTCCCTCTACGCCCGCTGGTCGGTGCCGCTGTTTGTCGGGGTAGTGCTGCTGCTCATCGCGGTGGACGTGTTCGGCCATATTGGCAAGGGGGCCCAGCGCTGGCTCGACTTGGGCTTTATGAAGTTCCAGCCCTCCGAGGTGATGAAGCTCTCCATGCCGATCATGGTGGCCGCCTGGCTCAGCCGTCACTCGCTGCCCCCCAAACTCAGCCACGTGGTGATTGCCCTCATCATGGTGCTGCTGCCGACCCTGCTAATTGCCGCCCAGCCCGACCTTGGCACCTCCATTCTGGTGGCGGCCTCCGGCTTCTTCGTCATCTTCCTGGCGGGGCTCAGCTGGTGGCTGATCGGACTGGCGGTGCTGCTGATTGCAGCCTTTATGCCGGTGCTCTGGTTCTTCCTGATGCACGACTATCAGCGCCAGCGGGTCATGATGCTGATCGACCCGGAGAAAGACCCGCTCGGCCGCGGCTACCACATCATCCAGTCCAAGATTGCCATCGGCTCCGGCGGCGTCTTTGGCAAGGGGTGGCTGCAGGGCACCCAGTCCCAGCTGGAGTTTCTGCCCGAGCGCCACACCGACTTCATCTTCGCGGTATTCAGCGAGGAGTTTGGTCTGGTGGGTGTAGCGCTGCTGCTGGTGCTCTATCTCTACGTCATCAGCCGCTGCCTGTTTATCTCGATGCAGGCCCAGAACAGCTTTGAACGGCTGCTGGGTGGCGCCATCACACTCACCTTCTTCGTCTATGTGTTCGTCAACATGGGCATGGTAAGCGGCATCCTGCCGGTGGTAGGGGTGCCCTTGCCGCTGGTGAGCTATGGCGGCACCTCCATGGTGACCCTGATGGCCGGTTTTGGCATACTGATGTCCATCCAGACTCATAGAAGACTGCTTGCCTGATGCGTCTGGCTGGTTTTTTGCTCTCGCTCGTTTCCCTTACGGCAGAGGCGGCCGTCGAACCTGCCGGGCTCGCTCGACTTGCCGAACAGCAGCAAGTGCCGTTAGCCGAGTTGCAGGCGGCAGTGGCCAGCGCCCGGCTAAGGCAGGAGGTGCTCGACACCATCAGCCGGCCGTGGGAGGCCAAGCCCTGGCACCGCTACCGGCCGCTGTTCGTCACCCCGGATCGCATCCGGGATGGCCTGCAGTTCTGGCAGCAGCATGCCGCCACGCTGGCGCGAGCCGAGCAGACCTATCGGGTACCGGCCTCGCTTATCGTCGCCATCATCGGTATCGAGACCTTCTACGGTCGCCAGATGGGCCGTCATCCGGTGCTGGACAGCCTCTACACCCTGGGGTTTCACTACCCCGAGCGCAGCGATTTCTTTGCCAAGGAGTTTGCCCAGCTGGTGTTGCTGGCTAAAGAGGAGGGGTGGCAACTCGATACCCTCAAGGGCTCCTATGCCGGGGCCATGGGGATGGGGCAGTTCATGCCCTCCAGCTATCGCCACTACGCCGTCGATTTTGACGGCGATGGCAAACGGGATCTCTTCGCCAATCCGGCCGATGCCATCGGTAGCGTGGCCAACTACTTCGCCAGCCACCAGTGGCGCTGGGGCGAAGCGGTGGTCGAGCCGGCCCAGATCGGGCTGATGGCGGTTGATCCCCTGCTCAGGCGAGAGCCCGAGCTGACACAACAGTGGTCAGAACTGGCGGCGGCAGGGATTGAGCTCGCCACGCCGCTGGCCCCGCAGACGCCGGTCAAGTTACTGGCATTTGATCAAGCCGATGGACCGGAATACTGGGTCGCACGGCATAACTTTTATGTGATCACCCGCTACAATCGCAGCCCGCTCTACGCGATGGCGGTGTATCAACTTAGCCAAGCCATTCAGGAAGCGTATGCATCTTCGTCACAAACTCCTCCCGCTCAGCCTGAGCTTGTTGCTGGCCGCCTGCAGTAGCAGCCAGCCGGAACAGTCCGCCCCGGTCGATCTGCCGCCCGCCAGCAAACCGCCCGTTATCGAGATCCCGCAAGCCACCGGCGCCATCCCGCGTCCCGAGCCCCTGAGCACCAGCGGCAACCGCGACTACTGGCGCGGCCAGGAGAAATTCGAGGTGTGGCGCGATATCAAGCACTACAGCGAAGAGGGCACAGCCAGCTGGCTCTCTCCCTCCCTCGATGGCCAGAAGACCGCCAATGGCGACGTGCAGGACAGCAAGCTGTTCAGCGCCGCCCACCGCAACCTGCCGCTGCCAAGCTACGTGCGGGTCACCAATCTGGACAACGGGCTGGAGACCATAGTGCGGGTCAACGATCGCGGCCCGTTTGACAGCAGCCGCCTCATCGACCTCTCCCCCGCCGCCGCCAAACAGCTCGAGATGATCGAGGGGGGCGAGGCGCGGGTGCGGCTCGAACTCATCAACGACACCCCGGATCAGATGGTGATCATGGAGCCGATGAAGCCCATCGAGATGACGCCAACCGCCCCGGCTGCCGCCGCTGCACCTCAGGCGATGTCACAGGATGGCTTCATCGGTCAACCGACCGAGCTTGCCATGGCTGCGCCGGCCGCAGAAGCGGCGCCCGTCAAGGCCCCCGCCGCCAAACCAGCCAAAGTGGCACCGGCCAAACCGGCTCCGGCCAAGGCGGCAGCCCCTGCCAGCAGCGGTGACGGCAAGATGATCCAGGTACTGGCCAGCGGCTCCCAGCAGCGGGCCGAGGCGATGGGCAAGGTGATGACCCAGCGTTATGGCCTCCCCTACCGGATCGATAGCCATGGCGCCATTTTCCGGGTTCTGATTGGCCCTGTTGCGGCCGACCAGCAAGCCGCAACATTGGAAAAAGTGCGTCAGGGTGGCCTCGAACAGGCCTTTATCGTTCCCTGATCGTTACCCTTTTGCTGCGGGTGTGACTAACCGCTTACTTACCGCCATCACGTCGTTTTATGGCGTGCTGGCGTCAAGTGATGGATAAAAAACCAGTTCTGATCGCCATGTCGGGCTATAACCTGCGGGCGCATCTGGTATAGTTAGGCCCGCATTTTATCCCCATCTGGATCGCAGGAATTTCAAGATGTCCAAATTTGCCCGTTCAGTTCTTCTGGCCTCACTGATCAGCGCCACCGCTCAGGCCAATACCCCGATGCCGGCTCCTACTCCGAACAGCAACCCGGTTGTTGTTCCCGCCGCACCCGAGATCTCCGCCAAGGCCCATATTCTGATCGACTACTACTCCGGCCAGGTGCTGGCCGAGCAGAACGCCGAAGAGCGCCTGCCGCCCGCCAGTCTGACCAAGATGATGACCTCCTACATCATCGGCCAGGAGCTGCTGAAGGGGAACATCAAGCGTACCGACATGGTGACCATCAGCCAGAACGCCTGGTCCAAGAACTACTCCGACTCCTCCAAGATGTTTATCGAGGTGGGCAAGCAGGTCTCCGTCGATGACCTGAACAAGGGCATCATCATCCAGTCCGGCAACGACGCCTGCGTCGCCATGGCCGAATTCCTGGCCGGCAGCACCGACTCCTTCGCCAGCCTGATGAACAGCTGGGCCGCCAAGCTCGGCATGAAAGACAGCCACTTCATGAACCCGCACGGTCTGGATGCGGAAGGTCACTACAGTACCGCTCACGACATGGCCCGTCTGGGTCAGGCGCTGATCCGCGACCTGCCGGAGGAGTACAAGATTTACTCCCAGAAGTCTTTCGTCTTCAACGGCATCACCCAGCACAACCGCAACCGTCTGCTGTGGGACCAATCCCTGCAAGTTGACGGCATCAAGACCGGCCACGTCAGCCAGGTCGGCTACAACCTGGTCTCCTCCGCCACCAACAACGAAGGCATGCGTCTGATCGCCGTGGTGCTGGGTGCCAACAGCGAAGCCTCTCGCGCCGCCGAGAGCAAGAAGCTGCTCACCTACGGCTTCCGTTTCTTCCAGAGCCTGACCCCCTACAAGGCGGGCACCGTACTGGTCACCCAGAAGATCTGGATGGGCGACAAGCCGGAAGTGAAACTGGGTGTCGACAAGGATATCTCCGTGCTGGTCACCCGCGGTCAGGGCAACAACCTCAAAGCGGACTTCCAGCTTGAGAGCGAACTGAAAGCGCCGCTGGCCAAGGGTCAGCGCGTCGGTACCGTGTTCCTGAAACAGGGTGACAAAGAGATCAAGCAGGTTCCGCTGGTTGCCCTGGAAGATGTACAAGAGGGTGGCCTGATGAGCCGTCTGTGGGACTACCTGGTGATGCTGGTTTCCAGCTGGTTCAAGTAATCGGGACGCACAATCCTCACCATACAGCGGCGCCAACAGGCGCCGCTGCTGTTTCTGGTGGCTCCAGCCAGTGAATAACCCTGTAAACTGCAGGTTCCGCCCCATGCCGATTTGTGGTAAAAAGCACCACCCCCACTCATGTCTGACGATCCGGGCCTTGATCCCGGCACGGGCCATGCCCATATAGACTTGAGATGGCGGCCCTCGCGGGCCATCGGCCAAGCGCCAAACAAGAGTGCGTCATCCCGTGACGACGCCATGAAGACACCCAAAGGTGAGTAAATGAATACCAAGTTTGACGAACTGCTGGAGTTTCCCTGCAAATTCCCGTTCAAGGTACTCGGCATTGCCGACCCGGCGCTGCCGGACATGGTGGTTGAAGTGCTGCAGCAGCACGCCCCCGGCACCTACAGCCCGACCGTCCAGCCCAGCTCCAAGGGCAACTACCACTCGGTTCGCGTGACCGTGACTGCCCAGAGCAAGGAGCACATCGAAGCGATGTACACCGCCCTTGGCAAGATCGAGCTGGTGAAGTACGTACTGTAATGTCTCTCTCGCCCCGTTCTGCGGGGCGACTGTTTTTGGCCATTGAGCCGCCGTGAGGAAGCCATGTCATCCGGGATCCCCGCCCAGAACACGCTTATCGTCAGACATCTGGGTCGCCGCCCCTACCAGCCGGTATGGGACGCCATGAAAGCCTTCACCGACAACCGCACCGGCGACACCCCGGACGAGTTCTGGGTGGTCGAACACGACCCCGTCTACACCCAGGGTCAGGCCGGCAAGGCCGAACACCTGCTCAACCCGGGCAATATCCCGGTGGTGCAGAGCGATCGCGGTGGTCAGGTGACCTATCACGGCCCGGGCCAGCTGGTGCTCTACGTGCTGGTGGATGTGCGCCGCTGCAAGTTTTCGGTGCGCGAGCTGGTGACTGCGCTGGAGACGGCCATCATCAACACCCTGGCGAAAAGCGATATCGCGGCCTACGCCAAGGCTGATGCTCCCGGGGTCTATGTGAAAAACGACCTCGGCATGGAGGCCAAACTGGCCTCGCTGGGTCTACGCATCCGCAAGGGGTGCTCGTTCCACGGGCTGGCCCTCAACGTCAACATGGACATGACCCCCTTCCTGCACATCAATCCGTGCGGCTATGCGGGCATGGCCATGACCCAGACCAGCGCCCTGGGCGGCCCGCAAAGCGTGGCCGAGGCGCAATCCATTCTGGTGGCCGAGCTGGCCCGCCTGATTGGCTATCAAACAATAACAAACACCGAGAGTGAATCATGAGCAAACCCGTTCGTATGGAGCCGGGCGTCAAGCTGCGCGATGGCGACAAGATGGCCCTGATCCCGGTGAAATTCATGCCGGATCCCAACGAGGAACTTCTTCGCAAGCCGGACTGGATGCGGATCAAGCTGCCTCCCTCCAGCCAGAAGATCGAGCACATCAAGAGCACCCTGCGCAAGAACAAGCTGCACTCGGTATGTGAAGAGGCCTCCTGCCCCAATCTGGCGGAGTGCTTCAACCATGGCACCGCCACCTTCATGATCATGGGCGCCATCTGTACCCGTCGCTGCCCCTTCTGCGACGTGGCCCACGGCCGTCCGCTCCCCCTCGATCCGGAAGAGCCGAAGAAGCTGGCGCTGACCATCAAGGAGATGAACCTCAAGTACGTGGTGATCACCTCGGTGGACCGCGACGATCTGCGCGACGGCGGTGCCCAGCACTTCGCCGACTGCATCCGCGAGATCCGCGAGCACAGCCCGCAGACCCGCATCGAGATCCTGACCCCGGACTTCCGCGGCCGGATGGAGCAGGCCCTTGAGGTGTTCCGCGAGACCCCGCCGGATGTGTTCAACCACAACCTGGAAACTGCCCCGCGTATGTATCGCGTTGCCCGCCCGGGTGCCGACTACAAGTGGTCGCTGGAGCTGCTGCGCCGTATCAAGGAGATGCACCCCCACGTACCGACCAAATCCGGTCTGATGATGGGCCTTGGCGAGACCAACGAAGAGATCGTCGAGGTGCTTAAAGATCTGCGCGCCCACGGCGTCAACATGCTGACTCTGGGCCAGTATCTGCAGCCGAGCCGCCACCACCTGCCGGTGAAGCGCTACGTGCCGCCCGCAGAGTTCGACGAGCTGAAAGATGTCGCCATGGAGCTGGGCTTTACCCATGCTGCCTGCGGCCCCTTCGTGCGCTCCTCCTACCACGCGGATCTGCAAGCCAAGGGCGAAGAGGTCAAATAACCTCGCAGCAAAGAGGGGTCAAAAAAACCTCCTCTCGCCAGCAGCAACAAAAAGAGCGCCCCGAGGCGCTCTTTTTTATGGCTCAGCTCTTTTTATGGTTCATCTCTGGGCTGGCTGATGCTGCACTATCAAGACCGCCGACGCCCCTCCCCCGCATTCATCTGTTTATGCTGATTACGGCGGCAGATCGGACGCCTCTGCTGGCCAGCATGGCCGGCAAGCAGGACGCATCGGCAAGGCAAATTGTCTCACCAGTGCAACAGATAGAAAATTCCAACCGATTTATTTGCAACAATCTGAATCGTGAAGCCGCCCGCTATACGAGCAGGCGAGGCTCGATGCCCCCCCCGATATAGACGACAAAGAGAGGCGTAGCGCCCCCCCTTGTCACCCCTGATGGTCACTCCTCCTCGAAGCGCCCCTGCTGATGCCAGCGCTGCAACTGGGCCAGCACCCGGGTCTCCCGCGCCGTCCACTGGGGGCATGGCCCCGCCAGCTGGGTCTTGTTGGTCTGCAGCGCCTCATCGATCGCAAACCAGCCCGGCACAAAGCCAAGCCGGATCTCGTAGGGTTGCGGCTGCGGCGCCACCAGCTGCTCGCCAATCCGGCACAGATAGTAGAGCGAGCGAATGCAGTAGGCATCGAACCCCAACTCGCGGGCGGCGCGATACTCGCGGGTCTCGCCAAGCAGGGCGCCAACGTCCAGCAGCTCGGCGCCACACTCCTCCAGCAGCTCGCGGGCCAGCGCCACATGGTGGCTCTCCCCCGCCTCGATGCCGCCACCGGGGAACATCAGATCGCCGTTGACCCGGGAGTGAACCAGCAGCAGCTCGTCGCCGCGCAGCACCACGGCGCGCACCGTGAGGCGCTCCAGGGTGCGGCCATCGGTGGTTATCTCGCCATGCACAAACGAGAGGTCGAAGGGCTCGGGCCAGGCGCTGGCCCCGGATGGGTTGCTCATCATCTCCTCAGGGTCGGTAGCTGCCGCCTTGCAGTTGCCGGACGATCTCGGCCGCCTGGGCATCGAGGGCATCCTGACGGGGTTTGCTCAGGCTGTAGTAGAGGCCAAAACGCTTGGCGGAGACCTCGTGGTTGTTCGGGAAGGCTTCGCTCACCTTGCCCCACAGATAGGCCTGCTCATACTGCTTCTGGCCCATGTAGAGGGTGCTGAGGGAGGTGAGCAGACGGCTGTTGACCTGCTCCCCCTCGCGATAGAGGGAGAGGCCGTGGTGCAGGATGGCGATAGCCTTGTCCGGCTCGCTCTTGGCATAGATACCGGCCAGTACCAGCTGCAGGTCGGGCTCTTCCAGCCCCTTGCTCCCCTCCTGCGCCAGAAACTGCTGGCGAGCCCGCTCGTCACTGTTGTTGGTCCAGTGCCAGAGCAGCAGGTAGGGATCCTGCGAGTTGCGGGTCGCCGCATCGAGCCGGGCCAGCTGATCGCCGGCGGCCAGCATCCCCTCCACCCGCGGGCTCTTCTGCTCGCGGGCCCGCTTGTACTCGATGTTGGTGGAGTGCTCGGCGCACTTGATGTAACGCTCCAGACTACGCATCAGCTCGTAGCTGCGGCGATCGCTCTGCTCCTCTTGCAGATAGAAGCGGCTACGGATGACATCGGTGCGCTCGTAGCGGCACCAGCCGTCGTCCACCAGATCCTGACAGAGCTCGGGGTGATTGCTGCAGATGGTGTGGAGCCGATCGTTATCGCAACCGGCGACGGCAAGGCCGGCCGAGAGGATAAAGAGCGGTTGTCGCAGGGCTGTGGGGATCATGGCTCACATCTGGTTGATAACAGTGACTGGCAACAACTGGAGCCTTATGTGGCCACCTTCGGCTAGCAAACCGGTTACATATCCATTACAATGCGCGCGCCGTATAAGGCCGCGATTGCAGAATACTATAACGAAATCGACACCCCTACACTGATCTGCATTCGACGAATTTTCTATTTGCACCAACAACGTGAAATAAAGGATCTGGTCAATGACCCACGAGCACTATCTGCAAACGTGGCAGGAGAGCCAGGAGCTCGCCGAAGCCATGCAGCCCTTGATTGGTCGCCTCTACCGACAACAAGGGGTCGAGATCACCCTCTACGGCCGCCCGCTGCAAAACGCCTCCACCATCGATATCCTCAAGGCCCACCGGGTCGTCCGCCGCCACCAGGGCGCCCCCCTCCCCATCCAGCAAAGCTTCCCCCTGCTTCAGGCCATCGTAGCCCTCAAACCCACCGCCGCCGAGGTAGACCTTGGCAAGCTGGCGGTCGGTTACTGGCAGGATCATCAGGATGAAGCGGGGATCGAGGACTATCTGCAAGCGCGACTGGCACCGGCCCTTGGCCGCAGCCAGATGCCGCAGCCGACCGACGTGGTGCTCTACGGCTTTGGCCGCATCGGCCGCCTGCTGGCCCGATTGCTGATCGAGCGCACCGGCGCCGCCAATCCGCTACGGCTGCGCGCCATCGTGGTACGTGGCGGTCGCGACGGGGATCTGGAGAAACGTGCCAGCCTGCTGCGCCGCGACTCGGTGCATGGCCCCTTCAACGGCTCCATCGAAGTGGATGTTGAGCGCAGCGCCATCATAGCCAACGGCACCTTCATTCAGGTGATCTACGCCAACAGCCCGGCCGACATCGACTACACCGCCTACGGCATTCACGATGCGCTGATCGTCGACAACACCGGGGTCTGGCGTGACGAGGCGGGCCTCTCCGAGCATCTCAAGGCGCGCGGTGCCGGCAAGGTGCTGCTGACCGCTCCCGGCAAGGGGGAGATGAAGAACGTGGTGTTCGGCGTCAACCATGAGGTGATAGCGCCGGATGACAGGATCATCTCCGCCGCCTCCTGCACCACCAACGCCATCACTCCGGTGCTCAAGGTAATGCAGGAGCGGTACGGCATCCGCCATGGCCACGTGGAGACGGTTCACTCCTACACCAACGATCAGAACCTCATCGACAACTATCACAAGGGCGAGCGCCGCGGTCGCAGCGCCGCCCTCAATATGGTGATGACCAGCACCGGCGCCGCCAAGGCCGTGGCCAAGGCGCTGCCCGAGCTCAAGGGCAAGCTCACCGGCAACGCCATCCGGGTGCCGACCCCCAACGTCTCGCTGGCCATCATCAATCTGTCGCTGGAGCAGGCCACCGATCGGGAGAGCCTCAACGCCTATCTGCAACAGATGGCGCTAAGCTCGGCCCTGCATCGCCAGATCGACTTCAGCGCCAGCACCGAGCTGGTCTCCTCCGACATGGTGGGCTCCCGTTATGCGGGCATCGTCGACTCCCAGGCGACCATCGCCGAGGGGGATCACTGCGTGCTCTACGTATGGTATGACAACGAGTTCGGGTACAGTTGTCAGGTAGTGCGGGTGATGGAGCAGATGGCTGGCGTAGTCCGCCAGGATCTGCCTGCATAGCCCGCCAGGATCTGCCGGGCTGACCCCGAAGTTTATGGCTCAATAGTTCAAGGAGAAGGCCGGATGTCGTTTCAACAGGGTGAGTTTTTGCAAGCAATCAGGCAGATGCCCGCAGAGGTGTACGAGCGGCTCAAGACCGCAGTCGAGCTGGGCAAGTGGCCCGATGGCAAGCCCCTTACCGACGAGCAGAAGGCCACGTCGCTACAGGCTGTGATGGCCTGGCAGGCGATGCACCTCGACAACCCGGAGCACATGAACATCGGCCGCGACGGCGAGATCGTGATGAAGAGCAAGAGCGAGCTCAAGCGTCAGTATCGCGACGAGGAAGAGATAATGCGGGTCGACCTCAACCACTGAGCCTGATCCGGCAGGCCGCTCGCGGCGGCCACAACAGAGAGGGGAGCCATGATGGCTCCCCTCTTTTTTCCTATCGATGCCGGATGACTTATCCCCCTCATCCCCAGCCCTTCTCCCGCCAGGGGAGAAGGGGGCAGGCTCGCACCTGCGCACAGTGAACGGGCCACCAGCCGGCGATTTTCATGGCAAGCCTCGTGGCCAACAGCACCTCGATCTATCCCCTCTCCCGCCGGGAGAGGGTTAGGGTGAGGGGCGCAACGCTCAGGGGGTCAGCTCCCCACGCAGCGACTGTTGCATCAACTCGCGAATCCGGTGGGATGGCAAGTCCTGACTCAGCAGGAAGTGGAGCTTGGTGAGCGCCGCTTCGGCGGTCATATCAAAGCCCGAGATGACCCCGGCCCGCGACAGCGCATTGCCGGTGGCATAGCCCCCCATATTGACCTTGCCGTGCAGGCACTGGCTCAGGTTGACGATGATAACGCCGCGGGCCGATGCCTCGGAGAGCAGCGCCAGCATGGCCGGGTTCTGCGGCGCATTGCCGACCCCGAACGAGAGCAGGATCAGCGCCTTCACCGGCTGTTGCAGGATGTTGGCGATCACCTCGCTGGAGATACCCGGATAGAGGGTCACCACGCCGATGGGCTGGGGGGTGATGTCGTGCAGCACCAGCGGCCGCTCGGAGGGCACGCCCAACTCGCCCGCTTCCAGCGAGATGGCGATCCCGGCGTTGAGCAGCGGCGGATAGTTGGGCGAATCGAAGGCGTGGAAGCCATCGGCGTGCACCTTCTTGCTGCGGTTGCCGCGATAGAGCTGGTTGTTGAAGAACAGCGTCACCTCGTGGATCGGGTAGTTGGCCGCAATATAGAGAGCGTTGAGCAGGTTCTGCTGGCCGTCGGAGCGCAGCTCGGCCAGCGGGATCTGGGAGCCGGTGATGATGACCGGCTTGTGCAGATCCTCCAGCATGAAGGAGAGCGCCGAGGCGGTGAACGACATGGTGTCGGTGCCGTGCAAAATGACGAAACCGTCGTACTTGTCGTAGTTGTCGCGAATATCCTCGGCGATGCGCTGCCAATCCGCCGGGGTCATGTCGGAGGAGTCGATGAGAGGGGCATATTCGTGGATATGGTAATCCGGCATCTCGGGACGATGGAACTCGGGCATCCGCGCCAGACAGTCTTCCATAAAGCCCGCCATCGGTACATAACCGTGGTCGGAACGCTGCATCCCTATGGTGCCGCCTGTGTAGGCGATGTAGATGGACTTCTTCACACCCTCTCCTCTCTGTGGGCCGAAAACCAGCGAATGATAAACCATGCGGGGCGAACCAACTGCTCGGATCCCGTCCGTTTCCGCCGCGGGCTGGAAACCGGCGAATTATAGAGACTGACGCCTCAAATGACAGCCGTTCTCTGCGCCTTTTCGGCGTTTAGTTGCCATACCTCAATGGTGTTAAATTTCACAATAAGACACTAAAACGAGCATTAATACGACAAAGATGGAATTAAACGATGCTTTTTGCTACAATCCGCCGGATTTTACTAAAATCTCATCTGGATGCCTGAGCATTTCAGGCCCGCACAAGCCCCATATTTGCTGGGGCGGGGAGATGTTTCCCCTTCTTTGCTGGCACATAAGCCACACTGTTTTTATCCCGGCTGAATCTGTGAGTCTTCACCCCGAAGGCACAGCCAATCAACATGGGAGTACTGAATGTTACAACTTGATTCCTACGCCACCCTGGTCGCTGCCACTCTGGTCCTGCTGCTTGGCCGCATGCTGGTCACCCGTGTCGGACTGCTGCGCACCTTCAACATCCCCAAACCGGTCGCAGGCGGTCTGGTCGTTGCCCTGATCCTGCTGCTGCTGCGCTCTACCATGCAGCTGGAGCTGCAATTTGATACCAGCCTGCAAACCCCGCTGATGCTGGCATTTTTCGCCTCCATCGGTCTCTCTGCCGATCTCGCCAGCCTGAAACGCGGCGGCAAGGCGGTGGTCACCTTCCTGATGGTGGTCACCGGCCTGCTGCTGGTGCAGAACAGTCTGGGCGTCACGCTGGCCACCATGCTGGGCCTTGATCCCCACATGGGGCTGCTGGCCGGCTCCATCACCCTCTCCGGCGGTCACGGTACCGGCGCGGCCTGGAGTGCCACCTTCTCCGAGAAGTACGGGGTGCAATCCGCCGCCGAACTGGCCATCGCCTGCGCCACCTTTGGTCTGGTACTGGGTGGCCTGATCGGTGGCCCGGTAGCCCGCTATCTGGTCAAAAAAGTGGAGGTGCCCGGTGAGGAGCACAACCGCGACGACGCGCCGCAAGGCTTCGAGATGCCCGATATGGAGCGCCCGCTGACCACCTTCAGCCTGATCGAGACCCTGGCCCTCATCGCCATCAGCCTGAAAGGGGGCGAGCTGCTCTCCGCCTACCTCAAGGGGAGTGCACTGGAGCTGCCCATCTTCGTCTGCGTGCTGTTTGTCGGTGTGCTGCTGCGCAACCTGCTCACCCTCTTCAACTGGCATGAGGTAAGCGATCGCGAAGTATCGCTGCTGGGCAACGTCAGCCTGTCGCTGTTCCTGGCGATGGCACTGATGAGCCTGAAACTGTGGGATCTGGCCAGCCTGGCACTGCCCATCTTCATCCTGCTGGCCGCCCAGACCGTGGCGATGGCGCTCTACGCCATCTTCGTCACCTTCCGGGTCATGGGCAAAAATTACGATGCAGCCGTGCTGGCGGCGGGTCACTGCGGCTTTGGCCTGGGTGCCACCCCGACCGCGATTGCCAACATGCAGGCCATCACCCAGCGCTTCGGCCCCTCCCACCTGGCGTTTCTGGTGGTGCCCATGGTGGGCGCCTTCTTTATCGACATCATCAACGCCATGGTGATCAAGCTGTTTATGGCGATGCCATTCCTCTAATACCCCTTCCTGTCAGACGTATAAGAACAGAGCCCACCTTTGGTGGGCTCTGCCATTTCTGCACGCGGGCAACCTCGGCTCGTCACTCTTTCTGCACCTCATTCATTCGGTCATTCCTGCGAGATAGATAAATAAAAAGCCCCGCACTCGGCAGAGTGCGGGGCTTTCTCGGGCGGCCGTGCTCGCCGCGCTTCAGAACTTACAGGATAAAGGTCGAGACCTGCTTGTTGAGGTCAGTCGCCCGCCCCTTGAGGCTCTCGGCCTGATCCAGATCGCGCATCGCGGCGGCGGTGATCTCGTCACTCACATCCTTGATGGCGGTGGTGTTTTGGGTGATCTCGCCGGTGACCTGAGTCTGCTCCTCGGCAGCGGTGGCGATCTGGCCAGCCATGTCGGAGATGAGCGATACGGCCTGGGTGATCTCCTCCAGCGCAGCGGCGGCGGCATCGGCATCCTGTACGCTGTTGTCCGCCAGCCCCTGACTGGTCTGCATCAGGCTCACCGCGCGGGCAGTGGTCTGCTGCAGGGTCTCGATGGTGGCGTGGATCTCCTGGGTGGAGTCCTGGGTACGCTTGGAGAGCACCCGCACCTCATCGGCCACCACGGCAAAGCCGCGGCCCTGCTCACCGGCGCGAGCGGCTTCAATGGCGGCGTTCAGTGCCAGCAGGTTGGTCTGCTCGGCAATCCCCTGAATGGTGGAGAGAATGCCGGAGATGGCCTGAGCATGACGGCTCAGCTCGCCGATAACTTCGGTGGCCTGCCCCACCTCTTGCGCCAGATTGTTGATGGAGGCGCGGGTCTTGTGCACCAGCTTCTTGCCCTGCTCGCTGCTCATGGTCGATTGCTGGGCGGCAGCGGCGGTGTTTTCGGCGTTACCGGCGATCTCCATGGTGGCGCTCGCCATCTCGGTGACCGCAGTGGCGACCATGGTCACCTCCTGCTGCTGACGCTGCAGCTCGTCCACGGCGGCCTGGTTGGTCACCAGACTGCGCTCGGCATCGGCGTTCAGCTCGTTGGCCAGCTGGCGGATATTGGCGATCAGCTGGTGCTGGCTGCCGACGAAGCGGTTGAAGCTGTTGGCCAGCTGACCCACTTCATCGTTGGCGTCGATCTTGATGCGCTGGGTCAGATCGCCGTTACCATCGGCGATGCGAGCCAGAGCCTGGGATACCTTGCTGAGCGGGCCAAGCAGCATGCTGACCAGCCAGGAGATGGCGAGGATGCTGCCCACCAGCACCAGCAGCGCCAGACCGAGCTGGGTCATCAGCAGGGAGGAGAGCGGCGCCTCAAGGGTATCCTTGTCCAGCACCAGAACCAGCTCCCAGTCGGTATCGGGGATGTCGGTCGCCCAAAGCAGCTTGTCACGCCCTTCGTTTTCGAAGTAGGCAGGCACCAGCCCCTGGCTCGCCTTGCTCTGTTCGATCAGGGCATTGGTCAGATCGTTGTCGATCTCGGTGGCCGGCTTCATCGCCTTGGCTGCATCCTTGTAGGCGATGACGGTACCATCCTTGTGCATCATGATGGCAAAGCCGTCAGCTGGCAGTTTCATCTTGGTGACGTCTTCCACCAGCGAGGCGATGGAGAGGTCGCCCCCCACTACGCCACCCTGAGCCGGCTGGGCCAGGGTCACTACCATGATGTTGTAGGCCACATCCAGATAGGGTTTGGTCACGATGAGACCCCCCTTGGCCACAGCTTCCTGATACCAGCCACGGGAGCGCGGGTCATAGCCACTGCGGTTGATGGAGGGATCGGAGTCATTCATCTTGCCGCTGCTCTCGCCAAAATAGGTTAGCTGGAAGCGGCCGGAAACCTGGGCCTGTTGCAGGGCGTTGAGGGGCTCGGCTCCCGCCTTGCTGCCCAGTGCCTGAATGACGTCGCGGCGGGCTGCGAGCCAGTCGCTGACGCTGGTGGCCTGCTGGTTGCCAAGACGCTGAACCTGCTCCTGGCTGCCCTGCAGCAACAGGTTTTTCTGGCTGCTATAGCTCTGCCAGGAGAGCATCAGGATCACCAACGAAAGGGCAATCACCACCGACAACAGTATCTTCTGCTTGAGTGATAGGTTTTTCATCATCTGTTCTTCTTATTTGAGGTTAGGAAGCAGTTATCTCGTATGTACACCGAACGCTAGTAGTCATTAGCGACCCCCTGCTCCAAAACTGAACAGGAAAATGGATCGACGGGCGATATTTTCTCCCGATGCGCGGAAAACTGCATCAGAAATTGCTCACCTGGCGCGC
Organism: Aeromonas sp. FDAARGOS 1410; assembly: GCF_019048745.1. Classification (NCBI taxonomy): domain Bacteria; kingdom Pseudomonadati; phylum Pseudomonadota; class Gammaproteobacteria; order Aeromonadales; family Aeromonadaceae; genus Aeromonas; species Aeromonas sp. FDAARGOS 1410. The sequence goes on from NZ_CP077401.1 coordinate 3,948,452, forward strand.
GTAAACTCAGGCAACCCTGTTTATTCCTTCCACAATTGGCTAGAATGACCCGTTTTCAAATCACATCGATCCTGAGAGTTTTCACGATGTTCGAAGTTAATCCCGTTTTAAATAAACTTAAGGAGCTGTCTGAGCGGACCGAGCTTCTTAGGGGGTACCTTTGACTATGACGCCAAGAAAGAGCGTCTGGAAGAGGTCAATGCCGAGCTGGAACAGCCGGATGTATGGAATGAACCCGAGCGCGCACAGGCGCTGGGCAAAGAGCGCGTAGCGCTGGAAAACGTAGTCGGTACCATAGACACCCTGACCCAGGGCGTCGATGACGTCGAGATGCTGGTCAGCCTGGCCGTGGAAGGGGAAGACGAAGAGACCTTCAACGAAGCCATCGCCGAATCCGAACAGCTGGAAGCCAAGCTGGTGGACCTCGAGTTCCGCCGCATGTTCTCCGGCCAGCACGACGGCTCCGACTGCTATATCGATATTCAATCCGGCTCCGGTGGTACCGAAGCGCAGGATTGGGCCAACATGGTGCTGCGCATGTATCTGCGCTGGGGCGATGCCCACGGTTACAAGCCCGAGCTGATTGAATGCTCCGAGGGCGACGTGGCCGGCATCAAGTCCGCCACCATCAAGTTCACCGGCGAATATGCCTTCGGCTGGCTGCGTACTGAAACCGGCGTGCACCGTCTGGTACGCAAGTCCCCGTTCGACTCGGGCGGTCGCCGCCACACCTCTTTCTGTTCTGTGTTCGTCTACCCGGAAATCGACGACGATATCGAAATCGATATCAACCCCGCCGACCTGCGTATCGACGTCTACCGCGCCTCCGGTGCCGGTGGTCAGCACGTTAACCGTACCGAATCTGCGGTGCGTATTACCCACGTTCCGACCGGTGTCGTGGTACAGTGCCAGAACGACCGATCCCAGCACAAAAACAAAGACCAGTGTATGAAGCAGCTGAAAGCCAAGCTCTACGAGCTGGAAATTCAGAAGCAGAATGCCGAAAAACAAGCCCTGGAAGAAACCAAGTCCGATATCGGATGGGGCAGCCAGATCCGTTCCTATGTGCTGGATGACTCCCGTATCAAGGATCTGCGCACCGGCGTCGAAACCCGTAATACCCAATCGGTGCTCGACGGTGACTTGGACAAGTTTATCGAAGCCAGCCTGAAATCAGGTCTGTAAACAAGCAGGAATCACCATGTCTGAACAAACCATCACTCCGGAAGTCGATCAAACACTCGAACTCAACAACGAGATGACTGAGCGTCGTTCCAAGCTGGCCGCCCTGCGCGCCCAGGGCAATCCTTTCCCCAACGACTTCCGTCGTGACAGCCTCTCCGGCGATCTGCAGGCAGAGTTTGGCGACAAGAGCGCCGAGGAGCTGACGAGCCTGGGTAAACGGGTGAAGATTGCCGGTCGCATCATGACCCGCCGGATCATGGGCAAGGCTTCTTTCGCCACCCTGCAGGACATGGCCGGCAAGATCCAGGTCTACGTCACTCGCGACGACCTGCCGGAAGGTTTCTACAACGAGCAGTTCAAGAAGTGGGATCTGGGCGACATCGTGGGTGTCGAAGGTACTCTGTTCAAGACCCAGACCGGTGAACTCTCCATCCATGTCTCCGACATCCGTCTGCTGACCAAGGCACTGCGTCCGCTGCCCGAGAAGCACAAGGGTCTGACCGACCAGGAAGCTCGCTGCCGCCAGCGTTACCTGGACCTGATCGCCAACGAAGAGTCCCGCAAGACCTTCGTAACCCGTACCAAAGTGGTTGCCGGTATCCGCAAGTTCCTGAACGACAAGCGTTTCATGGAAGTGGAAACCCCGATGATGCAAGTCATCCCGGGTGGCGCGTCTGCCCGTCCGTTCATCACTCACCACAATGCGCTGGACATCGACATGTACCTGCGTATCGCACCGGAACTCTATCTGAAGCGTCTGGTGGTTGGTGGTTTCGAACGTGTCTACGAGATCAACCGCAACTTCCGTAACGAAGGCATCTCCGTTCGCCATAACCCCGAGTTCACCATGCTCGAGTTCTATATGGCCTACGCCGACTACATCGACCTGATGGACCTGACTGAAGAGATGCTGCGCACTCTGGCACAGGACATTCTGGGTGACACCAAGATCCGTTACGCCAAAGAGGGCGAAGAGGGTCTGACCATCGATTTCGGTCAGCCGTTCCAGCGCCTCTCCATGGTTGACTCCATCCTGAAGTACAACCCGGACGTCACCCGTGACGATCTGGCCACTCTGGAGAAGGCGACTGCCGTCGCCAAGCGCCTGAAGATCGAGCTGATGAAGAGCTGGGAACTGGGCCACGTGATCACCGCGATCTTCGAAGAGACCGTTGAACACATGCTGCTGCAACCGACCTTCATCACCGAGTACCCGGCTGCTGTTTCTCCGCTGGCCCGTCGCAACGACGTGAACCCGGACGTAACCGACCGCTTCGAATTCTTCATCGGTGGCCGCGAGCTGGCCAACGGCTTCTCCGAGCTGAACGATGCAGAAGATCAGGCCGAGCGCTTCCAGGCTCAGGTTGACCAGAAAGCCGCAGGCGATGACGAAGCCATGTTCTACGACGCCGACTTCGTTACCGCGCTGGAGCACGGTCTGCCGCCGACTGCCGGTCAGGGTATCGGTATCGACCGTCTGGTGATGCTGTTCACCAACAGCCACACCATCCGCGACGTCATCCTGTTCCCGGCTCTGCGTCCGCAGAAGTAAGGTTCATGCCGCCGGGATCCATCCCGAGCGCGATAGCTTGAAAACGCCCCGCAACAGCGGGGCGTTTTTTTATGGTGGGCACAAACCGGTGACGAACCTTCAATACGCCGCCAGCTTGCCACTTATGAGGCCTGAGGCTGTAACCACTCCCCCTGCCACAGGGTAATGGCCTGACCGGCCATCAGCACCCGATTCTCCTGCTGTTCTAGCCGCAGCTCGCCACCCCGGGCCGAAATCTGGCGGGCCCGCAGCTGCTGTTTGCCAAGCCGCTCGGCCCAGAAGGGCACCAAGGCGCAGTGGTTGGAGCCGGTCACCGGATCCTCCTCCACCCCGACCCAGGGAGCGAAATAGCGGGAGATAAAGTCATGGTTCGGGTCACTTGAGGGCGCAGTAACCATCAGGCCGCGACCAGGCAGCGCCCGCAGGGCGTGAAAATCCGGGGTGAGCGCTCGGACTTCTTCCTCGCTGGCCAGCTCCAGCAAAAACTTGGCACCAGCCGCCAGAGTTTGCAGTGGCTGGCAACCAACAGCCGTCGCATAGGCCGGAGCCAGCGTCTGCGGGGAAAGGGATATTCGCGGAAAATCGAGCCAGATCCACTCCCCTTCGCGGCGGGCCAGCAGTTCGCCGCTGCGGGTTTCGAAGCAAATTGCCTCATCCGAGGCTACCTCTCCCGCCTGCCACAGCACGTGAGCTGCAGCCAGAGTGCCATGACCACAGAGCTCCACCTCCACCTTGGGGGTGAACCAGCGCAACTGATAGCGAGCCCGCCCAATAGGCACCAGAAAGGCGGTCTCCGACAAGTTGAACTCGGCCGCCATGGCCAATAGGTGGGCATCTGGCTGATTCGGCCTCAGCACCACCACCGCAGGGTTACCGCCAAAGGGGTGCTGACTGAAGGCATTGACATGAAACAATCTGATGGTCGACATTCACGCTTCCTGTATTTTTCAAACGGGCTCATTTATCGCTCTTTATACCATGGGGCTCCTGTCGACCTGAGTCACTTCCCGCTCAAGCCAATGCGCTTTTTAATGCAGTAATAGAATAAAGAAGAAATTTTTATTCTTTGTTGTTAGCTATCCCACCCCTTACCCTGACCAAAAATCAGACCATGGAAGACGTGTGTGATGCAATTGAAGGACTCCCTGATCAACCTGACGCCCCTCTCCGACGAGCAGCAACGCCAGCTAAGCCAAGTGCTCGCCACCCTCAATACCCAACAGCTTGCCTGGGTGAGCGGATATCTCTACGGCCTCTCCCAGACCGGCTTGCAGCCTGCCGTGACCGGTGCGGCTGTGTCTGCGCCCAGTGGCAGCCTGACCATTCTCTACGGCTCGCAGACCGGCAACGCCAAAGGTGTCGCCAGTGCCATCAAGGTGCAGGCAGAGGCCCGTGGCCTACCGGTAACCCTCGCGTCGATGGCAGACTACAAACCCAAGCAGCTCAAGAAAGAGAGCCACCTGCTGGTGGTAGTGAGCACTTACGGGGAGGGTGAACCGCCGGAGAGCGCCGTCGACCTCCACGACCAGCTGAAGAAAGGCAAAGTTGGCAAACTCGAGGGCCTCAAGTTCGCCGTACTGGGGCTGGGCGACAGCTCCTACGAATTTTTCTGCCAGACCGGCAAAGATTTTGACGACTTCCTCACCAAAGCGGGGGCCGAACGCATTCACGAACTCGCCAGCCTCGATGTGGATTATCAGGATGCCGCCAAAGCGTGGAGCGAACAGGCACTCAATGCCATCACCGCGACCCTCAGCAGCAACGTGGCCAGCGCGGTGCAGCAGGCGGTTGGCCTGAGCCACTACAGCAAGGAGAACCCCTTCCCTGCCCGCCTGTCGGTCAATCAGAAGATCACCGGCCGGGATTCCACCAAGGATATCCGCCACATCGAGATCAACCTTGAAGAGTCTGGCCTCAGCTACCAACCGGGGGATGCCCTCGGCGTCTGGTTCGACAACGACGCAGCTCTGGTGAGCGAAGTGCAGGCTCTGACCGGCCTCTCCGGTGATGAAGCCACGGCCCACGGCACCTTGCGTGCAGCCCTGACCGGTCACTTCGAACTGACCCGGTTGCACAGTGGCTTTATCACAGGCCTTGCCGAAATCGCAGGCAACGCGGCGCTGAAAGATCTGGCCGGCGACAAGGTTCAGGTCAATGCGCTGGTCGCTTCAGCCCAGATTGTGGATGTACTGAAGCGCTTCCCGACCGCGCTCACTGCCGAGCAGCTGCTTGGCCTGCTGCGCCCGCTCACCCCGCGCCTCTACTCCATCGCATCAAGCCAGCGCGAAGTGGAAGAGGAGGTGCACCTGACCGTCGGAGTGGTGCGCTATCCGCAAGAGGACGGCACAGTGCGCAGTGGTGGCGCCTCTTCGTTCCTCGCTGATCGCCTTGAAGAGGGCGCCGAGGTACGGGTGTTTGTCGAGCACAACGACAACTTCCGCCTGCCCGCCAATCCCGATACCCCCGTCATCATGGTGGGCCCGGGTACCGGCATCGCCCCGTTCCGCGCCTTTATGCAGGAGCGGGAAGCCATCGGGGCCTCGGGCAAAAACTGGCTCTTCTTCGGCAACCCGCACTTTACCCAGGATTTCCTCTATCAGGTGGAGTGGCAGCGTTATGTGAAATCGGGGCTACTGTCGAAGATCTCGCTGGCCTTCAGTCGGGATCAGACCCACAAGATTTATGTGCAGGACCGCCTGCGCGAAGCGGGCCAGGAGCTCTATCAGTGGCTGGAAGCAGGCGCTCACTTCTATGTGTGTGGTGACGCCAACAAGATGGCCAAGGATGTGCAGGAGGCCCTGCTGGATTTGATTGCCGAACATGGCCACAAGAGCCGTGAGGAAGCAGAAGAGTATTTGAGCGAATTGCGTCGTGCCAAACGTTATCAAAGGGATGTCTATTGATGAGCAAACAACCTCTTTCTCACCCAAAAGCGGGACCGGTCGAAGGACCGCTGGCCGACAACGAACGTCTGAAACGCGAAAGCAACTTTCTGCGCGGCACCATAGAACAGGATCTGCAGGATCCGCTCACCGGCGGCTTCAATGGCGACAACTTCCAGCTGATCCGCTTCCACGGCATGTACCAGCAAGATGACCGCGACATCCGCCCGGAGCGCGCGGCGCAAAAGCTGGAGCCGCTGCACAACGTCATGCTGCGTGCCCGTCTGCCCGGCGGCATCATTACTCCGGCTCAGTGGCAGGTGATCGACAAGTTCGCCGAAGAGAACACCCTCTATGGCAGTATCCGTCTCACCACCCGGCAGACCTTCCAGTTTCACGGGGTATTGAAGCGCGACATCAAGCTGATGCACCAGACTCTCAACAGCACCGGCATCGATTCCATCGCCACTGCGGGCGACGTGAACCGCAACGTGCTCTGCACCAGCAACCCGGTGGAGTCCGAACTGCATCAGGAGGCCTACGAGTGGGCCAAGAAGATCTCCGAGCATCTGCTGCCCAAGACCCGCGCCTACGTGGAGATCTGGCTGGACGGTGAAAAACTGGGGCAGGACGAGGAGCCGATCCTGGGTTCCAACTACCTGCCGCGCAAATTCAAGACCACTGTGGTGATCCCGCCTCACAACGACGTGGATATCCATGCCAACGATCTCAACTTCGTGGCGATTGCCGAACACGGCAAGCTGGTGGGCTTCAACGTGCTGGTGGGCGGTGGCCTGGCCATGACCCACGGCGACACCAGCACCTATCCACGCAAGGCGAGCGACTTTGGCTTTATTCCGCTCTCCCACGTGCTGGAGGTGGCGGCAGCCGTGGTCAGCACCCAGCGCGACTGGGGCAACCGGGCCAATCGCAAGAACGCCAAGACCAAGTACACCCTCGAACGTGTTGGCGTCGAGGCCTTCAAGGCCGAGGTGGAGAGCCGCGCTGGCATCCAGTTCGGGCCGGTTCGCCCCTATGAGTTCACCAGCCGTGGCGATCGCTTCGGCTGGGTCGAAGGGATCGACGGCAAGCACCACCTCACCCTGTTTATCGAGAATGGGCGCCTGCTCGACTTCCCAGGCAAGCCGCTCAAAACCGGCATGCTGGAGATCGCCAAGGTACATCAGGGAGATTTTCGCCTGACCGCCAACCAGAACCTGATCATCGCGGGCGTCCCGGCTGGCGAGAAGGCCCGTATCGAAGGGCTGGCACGCCAGTACGGCCTGCTGGATGACGGCGTCAGCGAGCAGCGCAAGCAGTCGATGGCCTGCGTGGCCCTGCCTACCTGCCCGCTGGCGATGGCCGAGGCGGAGCGCATGCTGCCCGCCTTCGTCACCGAACTTGAAGGGCTGCTGGCCAAGCACGAGCTGGCGAACGATGCCATCGTCTTCCGGGTCACCGGCTGCCCCAACGGCTGCGGCCGCGCCATGCTGGCCGAAGTAGGTCTGGTGGGCAAGGCGCCCGGCCGCTACAACCTCCATCTGGGCGGCAACCTCGAAGGGACACGCATTCCGCGCATGTACCGGGAGAACATCACAGAGCCGCAGATCCTGGCCGAACTGGACGCGCTGATCGGCCGCTGGGCCAGCGAGCGCAACGCGGGCGAGTGCTTCGGCGACTTCGTCATCCGCGCCGGAATCGTCGCACCTGTGGTCAACTCGGCCATCGACTTCTATGCCGCCTGAGGGAGATATCATGACTCTCGATCTCGACCACCTGCTTACCCTGACTCGGGACGAGCAGATTGAGGCACTGGCTCCCCATAACCGGGAGCTGGAGCAGATGAGTGCCCCCGAGCGGGTGCGCTGGGCACTGGCCAACCTGCCGGGTGGCCATATCCTGTCGTCAAGCTTTGGCATTCAGGCGGCGCTGATGCTGCATCTGGTGAGCCGCGAGCAACCGCAGATTCCGGTGGTGCTGACCGATACCGGTTATCTCTTCCCCGAGACTTACCGCTTTATCGATGAACTGACCGAGCGTCTTGGGCTCAACCTGCAAACCTACCGGGCGACGCTTACCCCCGCCTGGCAGGAGGCGCGTTATGGCAAACTATGGGAACAGGGCGTCGAGGGGATCACCCGCTACAACCAGCTCAACAAGGTGGAGCCAATGGAGCGCGCCCTGCAGGAGCTGGGGGCCCGCACCTGGTTCTCGGGGCTGCGCCGCGAGCAATCGGGCAGCCGCCAAGGATTGCCGGTACTGGCCATCCAGCGCGGCCGCTTCAAGTTTCTGCCGGTGATCGACTGGAGCAACAAGGATGTGCACTACTACCTCAAAGAGTTCGACCTCCCCTACCACCCCTTGTGGGAGCAGGGTTACCTCTCGGTGGGCGATGTCCACACCACCACCAGGTGGGAGCCCGGCATGAGCGAGGAGCAGACCCGATTCTTCGGCCTCAAGCGCGAGTGCGGCTTGCACGAAGAGAGCGCTGAAAACGGCGGGTCGGGCATCTGACCCCATAACAACAAGGGCACCAGAAGGTGCCCTTGTTGTTTGTGTCATGAGACGTTATTTGCGCAGCCAGGTTTCGAAACGATAGGGGTGCGGGTTCTTCTCATCGGCCTGGTGAACTTCACGCTCGACACACTGCCACTGCTCATCCGCAAAGGCAGGGAAGCGGGTATCCCCTTCCACCTCCAGCTCGATGCGGGTCAGATAGAGGCAATCGGCCTTGGGCAGCAGCTCGGCATAGAGGTGCCCTCCCCCGATCACCATCACTTCCGCCACCTCGTTGTCGGCCAGCAGCGCCAGCGCCGCCTCGACGGAACCCACCACCTCGATACCCTCGGCCTGATAGTCGGGATTGCGGCTGATCACCAGATTACGACGACCGGGCAGCGGACGACCGATGGATTCGAAGGTCTTGCGCCCCATCAATACCGGCTTGCCAAGGGTGACCCGCTTGAAGTGGGCCAGATCGGCCGGCATGTGCCAGGGCATCTGGTTGTCCTTGCCGATCACCCGATCGTGGGCCATTGCGGCAATCATGGAAATCTTCATTGGGCTTCTCACCATCCGTCAGATTATGGGGCGGTTACGGTACACGACCAGGGAGGGGATCGCCAAACCGAAACTGAGGGCTCCCACGATAAAAAGCGCCTTGAGGCCGTTCTCCACCGCGCTCTGGAGCAGGGTCATGGTCACGCCGTTGATGTTGAGCTCCACCACCGCGATCATGGTCTTGAAGGCGTAGCTGCCCGGAATCATCGGGATGATGGAGGCGACGCTAAACACCGGGCGCGGCGCCAGCAAACGGCGCGACCAGTAGACGCAGACAAAGCCCACGGTGGTGGATGCGGTCAGGGTCGCCCACTCGATGGGCATGCCGTAGTGGATAAGCAGGGTTCGCAGACTATGGGCCAGCGCACCACCCATGGCGCAGTACTTCAGCATTCGCGGCGGCACGTTGAACAACATGGCGAACCCGACTGCCGGAATGGCCGACCAGAAGGCATCCTTGGCCAGTAGCCAGAGCAGATCAATCATACCTTCCACCCCCAGATCCCGGTCACCGACATGGCGAGGATGATGCCAATGGCAGCGCTGATGGTGAGCAGGGTCGCAGTGCCCCAGCGAGCCAGCCCCATGTTGAAGTAGCCCTTCACCATGTCGGAGACGGCATTGATGAGCGGAAAACCCGGCACCAGCAGCAGCACGCTGGCCGCCATGGCGAGATAGGGCTGACTGCCCCAGCCAAAAAAGGTGGCGCTGGAGGCAAGCAGGGTGGCGATAAAGCCGGTCACGGCAAAGTTGATGAGCGGACTGTGGTGGTGGCGGGCCATCAGTTGGCGCACCCGCATCGCGATCGCGGCAGAGAGACAGGTCACCACGAAGATGGGCCAGTCACCGCCAAACAGCAGGCTGAAAGCACCGCAGGAGAGCCCCACCATGGGCACCACCAGCCAGGGGTGATAGTGAAAGGGGACGATGGCTTCGAGCCGCAGGCGCACTTCACGGGCACCGATCAGCTCTTTCTCCGCCATGATGCAGATGCGCTGGATCTCGCACACCACCTGCATGTTGATGCCGTGTTCGCGCACCCGCCGGGTGGTAGTGACGCAACTGCCCTGATAGAGGCTGGTGAGTACGATGGCACTGGAGGAGATGGCCATCTCGACGCTCTCCAGACCCAGTGCCATGCCAAGGCGTACCGTGGTCTGCTCGATGATCCGGCTCTCGGCACCAAACTGGGCCAGCATCTGCCCCACCTTGACGATAATGCGGGTGATCTCTGTCTGTTGCTCCCGCGACAGCACCCGTCTTGGTGTGATACTTCTCATAATCCCTTCGAGTCGTAGCAATAAATTTTGGCCATATTAGCTTAACTTTTATCGCTATTCATCCACCCTTATCACAACTCCCTGAATAATCTATTTGGGCCCAATAAAATAAAACCTCATCACAATTTCATCACCAGCGACACAAGAATTCATAACAAATAAAAAGAGAGTGACAGGTTCTTATTTTGCCACTCTCCATCAAATCAAGTTTCAATATTAAATATTGCGACAGATTATTTGGGCCGTTTATAGTCGATCAGCCGGATTATTTTACCACTGCCATCGTTTGCAGGCGGAGGTATCTCCTCCTCGCGAAATTGTCGCATTTCACTGCCCATCAGATAAAAGGAGTCCCGCATCATATTGGCAATGCGGATACAGCTGTCGAGGTTGTTTTTTGCCAACCTGCGCTGACCGTCAATCTTGAACTGGAGCCCGCGCAAACGGCGCTGCTGATCGGGGTTGGCCCGAGCCATCAGCTGTTCAATCTGCTGCTCCAGAATGGCATCCAGCCGGGAGGGTTCACTCGCAGCCAGCTCTTTCAGGGTGTCAAAATCAGGCAACTCCATATGCCCTCCCAGGCAACGCCAACGGGCAGCACAGCCTGTGCTGCATCCCTTCCCCACGCATCTCTTTCTCTGTATACAATGCCGATATAAGGGGTTCAATCCACCTGATGACGACCTTCGGGGTATTATTGGTATTGGCCGCTTCTCTCTATTTTAATTCTGTTAAGGATCAAACGATTATTTTTATAATCCGGCCCACCTGCCACTTATAAAATTTTGTCTGATGTAATTTGTTTTTTATTGCCGATTAATGAATTGTTGCTGGATATTTTGCTTCATTCGACACTGGATAATCGTAGTCCGGAAGGCTCAGCTTTTCTGGCGATTTAACTTATCTCACTGATTATGTTATTTTAATTACCACTTTTTCGGATATCCAAGAGCAGACCATGAGCAAGGCAAAAATCGGTATCGTTACCGTCAGCGATCGCGCCAGTGCCGGCATCTACGAAGACCTCTCCGGCAAGGCCATCATCGACACCCTCAACGCCTATCTGACCTCCGAATGGGAGCCCGTGTATCAGGTGATCCCCGATGAGCAGGCTCAGATTGAAGCGACCCTGATCCGGCTGGCGGACGAGGAGCAGTGCTGCCTCATCGTCACCACCGGCGGCACCGGCCCGGCCAAACGGGACGTCACCCCGGAAGCGACCGAAGCGGTATGCGATCGCATGATGCCGGGCTTTGGCGAGCTGATGCGGGCCGAATCCCTCAAGTTTGTACCGACCGCCATTCTGTCACGCCAGACTGCGGGCCTGCGCGACGATACCCTGATCGTCAACCTGCCGGGTAAGCCCAAATCGATCCGTGAGTGTCTGGATGCGGTCTTCCCCGCCATTCCCTACTGCATCGACCTGATGGAAGGGCCCTATCTGGAGTGCGACGAAACCGTCATCAAGCCATTTAGGCCAAAGAAATAACCCAATTCTGAACAGGCCATAAAAAATAGTGGCGAGCATTGCTCACCACTATTTTTTTATCCGGTTTTTCACACCAACAAACCGCTTCGCTTATTTACGGCCAAATACTTTCACGCCGGCCTTGCTGCGCTCGGAATTACCGTACACTTCGATTTTCTTTACACAGCGGCGCGAGCCAAGGGATTTCCAGCCGGTCTCGGTATCACCACGCATATCCTGATCGAAATAGATCGTCTTGGTGCGATCACCGCCATATGTGACGACGACTCGCTCCAGGGTCAAATCACGCTCTGCCTTCACCTTGATATATTTGGTCTGGCGGCAAATCACCATGGGAATGGTGGCACCATGATCACCGGCCCCCAGCAAAATGGTGCGGCCGAGGGTGAATTGATCTTCACCGGCATGGCTGGCAGTAGCGACAACCAGCAGAAGAGTTCCCAGCAGGGCACGAACGGAAAAACGGGAACGCCAGAGAGCGAGCAGGGACATAACACCTCCAATAAAAAATGGAGCGCCATGATAGTGAAGCAACCATAACGGAAGCTGTACCCCGCGGCCAAAAGCAGTGAATTGATGGTAATTTGCTATGAATGTCGGCAATTTGCATGAATTTAAAAACAGCAAGGGCTGCCACTGGCAGCCCTTGTCATCTCATGGCTGGCTCAACGCTCCATAATCTGGGTGACATCATCCTTTTTGATCATCACTTCGCGACCTTCGGTATCGTAGTAACGATACATGCCGGTGCTCTCGTCCAGTTTGGGTTTGCTATCGGTGGTGATCATCTTGCCGTCTTTGGTGCTCATGATGTATTGGGAGCTGCATGCCACCAGTCCCAGCGCACAGATCAGGATCATCATCAGTTGTTTCATCGCCGCTTTTGCCTCCCTCTGCACCCTCACCACGAGGATGATGAGTGAAGCCTAGCTCAACATCATGACCCCGTTTGCATCGATTTCGGGAACGGGATCTGCGTCAAAAATCAGTGAGTTAGCCTTTATGACGGCGATGAATCAGGCGCCGGAATAAAAAAGGCCGGACAGCTGTCCGGCCTGTTATGCGATCTCTATCCGTTACTTGGCAGGCTTGCGCTCGCCGGTCACGGTCGGGTTCTTGGGATCGGAACTCCACTCGTACCAGCCGCCGTCGTAGACGCTGATCCGCTTCCAGTCCATCAGCCAGGCGTAGAAGAAGGCTTCGGAGGCACGCCAGCCGGTACCGCAATAAAAAGCGGCCTGCTGGGTCGGCTCGATGTTCCACTCATCCCACATGGCGAGGATCTCGCGGGCCGGCTTCATGGTGCCGTCCGGGTTGTGGAAGTCGCTCATGCTGTTGGCATCGACACCACCATGACCCCACTTGGCCCCCGGGATATCACCCTTCGGCTTGATGTAGCTGTAGCCGGAGGTGTTGCCGACAAACTCGTCCCAGGTACGCACGCTGACCAGCGCGCTATCGGGCTGCTTGAGCAGGGTCTTGGCCTGATCCAAAGTGGTGTAGTACTCGGGGTGAGCCGGAATGGCCACGCCAAAATCCTTCACCGGCTCATATTTATTGGGCAGGCCGGTTTCGGTGCGCAGGTGCTGGATAAACCAGGCATCAAGGCCGCCGTCCAGCAAGCGGACGTCTTCCACGCCGGCATACATCATCAGATGCGCAGCGCGGGCAGCCGCCATGGTGTTGCGACCGTAGAGGATCACGGTGGTGTCGTGGCGGATGCCATTCTCCAGCAGCAGCTGTTTAAGCGCCTCGTCAGAGACCTTGTTCCACAGCGGCTCCTCTTCCAGACGGTTGGTATCGATATAACCCGCCCCCGGAATATGGCTCAGCAGATAGGCCTTGGGTGAACCCCAATCCACTTCAAACAGCTTCCAGTCACCCTTGGGCGCTGCAGCTACCGGCCGGCCTTCCTGCAGGTCGAGCAACCAGCGCGGATAGACCAGCTGTTGCCAGCGAGCCAGGTGTTCGCGCGGGGCGCTTTGCCAGCCCTGCAGCTCGAACAGCTGCTTGATGCCCTGCATACGCAGCATGCGCGCCACTTCGGCCACTTCGCGCGGCGCACCATAGAGCGCGACCGGGCGATCGGCTTTCAGCCCCTTGGTGGCAAGGGCGGCAGGCCAATCCGCATCGCGGTATTTCCACTCGGCGGAGAGGTTCTCGGCGCCGGCCACATGGCCGCCCTGCTTCTCGCCCTCCATGGGCCACCCCTGATAGAAGTAGCTGGCGCGAGTATCCAGGATGACCGCCTGTTTGGCCTTGGCATCAGCCAGCGAAAGCGGTGGCAACTCGGCTGCAAAGGTGGGCAGGGCACACCAGAGCAGCAAGGTCGCCAGCGCGGCCTGCAAGAAGCGAAGATGTCGTTTCATGGTGATTTCTCGATTCATAGTGAACAAGGTTAAAAAATGGAGCGGCCCAGACGCTCGGCCAATAACTCCAGCGCTGCCGTCCCTGCCAGCGAATTGCCCGCTTTGTTAAGCTCGGGCGACCAGACACAGACGCACAATTCTCCCGGGATCAGGGCCACGATACCACCGCCGACCCCGGACTTGCCCGGCATGCCAACCCGGTAGGCAAAATCTCCCGCCTCGTCATAGAGGCCGCAGGTCGCGAGCAGGGCATTGACCTGCTTGGTAGTGCGCGCCGGCAGCAGCGGGGTTGTCTCGCCAAGCGGCAAGCCGCGGTTGGCCAGATAGATAAAGGTTCGCGCCAGATCGACGCAACTCATGCGGATGGCACAGGCATTGAAATAGCTCTGCAGCACCTTGTCCACTTCGTTTTCGAAGTTGCCATAGGCCTTCATCAGATAGGCGATGGCGGCATTGCGGGCCGAGTGCTGATATTCGGAGCGGGCGACGACCTGATCCGCCATGATGGCCGGATTGCCGGAGAGGCGGCGAGCCAGCTCCAGAGTACGCTGACGCGGTGCAGTGAGGCGGGTCTCCAGCAGATCGTTGACCACCAGAGCGCCGGCATTGATAAAGGGGTTGCGGGGTATCCCCTGCTCGAACTCGAGCTGAACCAGCGAATTGAAGGGTTGGCCTGAGGGCTCTTTGCCGACCCGGGCCCAGATCTCCTCCTCCTGATAGAGGGTGAGGGCCAGCGTCAGGCTCAGGGCCTTGGAGATACTCTGGATGGAGAAGGGTTCGAAGGCGTCACCGGCAGTGAACAGCTCCCCCTCCACGGTACAGACTGCAATGCCCAGCCGGTCGGCCGGCACCTGCGCCAGCGCAGGAATATAGTCGGCCACCTTGCCGTGCCCCAGCAGCGGGCGCACCTCTTCCAGAATGCTGGCCAGTAATTCGGATGACAACACCATAAGCAATTCCATGACTAATGCGGGTGTGGAGATCCCATCCCCACTGACAAAAATCCCGCCAGTGGCGGGATTTGTCTATCTGACTGCGGCAGGCAGTCGACACCGGCTCGCCTGCCACAGCGAGTCTGGTATCAGGCGGGTTCGCCGTACCAGAGGTCGAACAGTTCGGTGACCACGACAGCTTCCATCCCCTTGCCTTCCAGCCAGGATTTGACGGCGGCACGGTCTTCTTCGCTGCACTTGCCCAGCTGCTGGGTGCAGATCATCCCTTCCCAGGCCAGGTGGCCGGAACCGGCGAAAGCCAGCTTGCGCGGCTCGATCACTTCATCGATCATCGCATCGACTACGGCATCGATGGTCTCTTCGGCAGTGCCGACCGGGAAGTTGAAACTGATGTCGAAACCCATTTCCTGGAATTCATCGACGCGCAGTTTCTTGCGCAGGCGGCGGCTACGATTGGCCATGATAGCTCCTCAAGTTAGTTGATACGCTAGGTGTGTTGACGTGCCAGCTCAGCTGACACGCTTGAAAATCAGATCCCAGACCCCGTGCCCCAGACGATGGCCACGTTGCTCGAATTTGGTCAGCGGGCGCCAGTCAGGGCGCGGCACCCAGTTGCCGGTGGCAGAGGTGTTCTCGTAACCATCGGCGGCGCTCATCACTTCCAGCATGTGCTCGGCATAGTTTTCCCAGTCGGTGGCCATGTGGAACACGCCACCGATGGCCAGCTTCTGGCGAATGTCCTGAGCAAAGGCCGGCTGCACGATGCGGCGCTTGTGGTGACGGCTCTTGTGCCAGGGATCCGGGAAGAAGAGCTGCAGGCAGGAGAGTGAACCGTTCGGGATCATGTGCTCCAGCACCTCGACCGCATCGTGGCAAATCACCTTCAGATTGGTGACACCCGCTTCCTGAGCGGTACCCAGACAGGCACCCACGCCCGGGGAGTGCACTTCGATGCCGATGAAGTTCTTCTCGGGTGCATTCTTGGCCATCTCGACCAAAGAAGCGCCCATGCCAAAGCCGATCTCCAGCACCACTGGTGCTTCACGGCCAAACAGTGCGACCAGATCGAGCTGCTTTGGCTCGAAATCGATGCCCATGACCGGCCAGAGCTCTTCCAGGGCCTTCTCCTGCCCTTTGGTCAGGCGGCCTTCGCGACGGACAAAGCTGCGGATCTTGCGCATGAACTTGCCGTCTTCGTTAAATACATCTTGGGTCACAGGCATAATGGTCTCGTTATTTCATCAATCCGGGTAATACATCTGGTGTCCGATCCCGCCGGGGATCGCTTGCGGCCCGCTATTTCATCGCACCGCAAAAACAGGGGAGCGAATTATCCCAAGATGGGCCCAAGGCGCAAGTGTTTCGAGCAACAAATATTCCAGACAGCCGCTCCCCTGCCCCCTTACTGGCATCACTACTCCGACTAACCGCCCAATATAATCCGCAGTAGAGTCAATCCAGCCCTTTTTTAGCGATTTTTGTGACAATCATTGCCTCATTTCTGAAATCTGATACAAACGGATAACCTGGCGGTCGAATGGAGCGACTGCCCACATGCCGAGAGAATTGCCTATGCAGCCGTTTTTTGCCCAGCGCTTCGAGAAGGTCGAGCCTTCCTTTATCCGTGAAATCCTCAAAGTTGCCGCCAATCCGGAGATCATCTCCTTCGCCGGTGGCCTGCCTAATCCCCACCTGTTTCCGGTCAAGGCGATCGATCAGGCTTGTCAGGATGTGCTGCGCGAACAGGGGGCTGCCGCCCTGCAATATGCGGCGACCGAAGGGTATGCGCCGCTGCGCCAATACATTGCCGACCGCTATCTGGCCCGCCACGGCATGCAGGTCAATCCGGACAACATCCTCATTACCAGTGGCTCCCAGCAGGCGCTGGATCTGCTGGGCAAGGTGCTGATCGATGAAGGCCAGGATCTCATCATCGAAGAGCCTGGTTATCTGGGCGCCATTCAGGCCTTCTCTGTCTATCAACCGAATTTCAAGCCAATCACCCTCGGCGAAGCCGGGCTGGATCTGGCGGCGCTGGATGCGCTGCTGGCAAGCGACTCCAATGCCAAGTTGCTCTACGGCGTCCCCAACTTCCAGAACCCGAGTGGCGTCTCCTACAGCCGCGCCAACCGCGAGGCACTGGCCGAGCGACTGGTGCGCCACGAGCTCCTGATGGTGGAAGATGATCCCTACGGCGAGCTACGCTTCGAGGGCGAACATCTGCCCCCGATTGCCAAGCTGGCGCCAAACAATACAGTGCTGCTCGGCTCCTTCTCCAAAACCGTGGTGCCCGCCTTCCGTCTGGGCTGGATGCTGGTGCCGGAGTGGCTGCGCAAGAAGGTGACCATCGCCAAGCAGGCGACCGACCTGCACAGCAACGCCTTCAGCCAGCAAGTGCTGCACCGCTTCCTGATGGATAACTCCCTCGATGCCCATCTGGAGAAGATCAAGGAGGTCTATGGCCGTCAGCGCGCCGCCATGGAAGCCGCCCTGACTCGTCACTGCCCGCCCGGTGTCAGCTACACTCGACCGGAAGGGGGCATGTTCCTCTGGTTGACCCTGCCGGCTCATATTAGCGCCATGGCCCTGTTTGATGAGGCGATCAAGGAGAAGGTAGCCTTCGTACCGGGCGCCCCCTTCTATGTGCGCCCCGAAATTCAGAACACCCTGCGCTTGAGCTTCTCCTGCGTCGATGAAGCGACCATTGAGGAGGGGGTCAAGCGGCTGGCTCGCGCCCTCCAGCGGATGCTCTGACCCAAGCCACCGCACTGAAACAAAAAAACCAGCGAACAGTTCGCTGGTTTTTTTATGCCTTCACTTAACCACAATCAGCCAAACAAGCTCTTGCAAAACTGCGCCATCGGCATGGGGCGACCATAGAGATACCCTTGCAGATAGTCGACATGGCGATCCCGCAGATAGTCCGCCTGCGACTGCTTCTCGACCCCTTCCGCGATCAGGATCAATTCAAGCCGTTTCGCCAGATCAATCACGTTCTCGACGATGTGGCTGGAGAGTGAATCCGTACCAATCATCTCCACAAAGCTCCGGTCAATCTTGATGGCATCGACCTGAAACTGTTGCAGATAGGTCAGACTGGAATGGCCGGTGCCAAAGTCATCGATAGAGATCAACACGCCCAGCTTGCGCAATTCGGCAAACATCCGGGCCGTTGTCTCATCGGCCACCAGCAACTCCCGCTCCGTCAACTCCAGCCCCAAATCAACGGGATTCTCCTTGAAGGCGTCGAGAAACGCCTTGCAGTCAGCCAACAGGTCGAGATCCTGAAAGTGTTTGGCGCTGATATTGAAGCAAAAATGAAACTTGGCTGGCAGCTTGCCGGCATAAGGGGAGAAGTGGTCGCGCACCTCGGCCATCAACAGGCTGGTCATGGGCACAATCAGCCCGCTATCTTCCGCGAGAGGGATAAAACGATCCGGCGGAATCATCCCCTGTTTGGGATGCTGCCAGCGCATCAGCACCTCACAGCCACGCCAATGCTCGTCATCGCCGGAGACCACCGGCTGCAGGTAGGGGAGAAACTCCTCATCGATCAACGCCCGCTTGAGCTCCTCCGATGGTGAGCTGCTACGCCCCATCAGTCTGAAGGTGCCGAATCCAATCAGCAGCGCCAGTAACGGAGAGAGGAGCAAGGTATATCTGGAGTAGCGCCATGCGTGGCTCAAGTAGTCATGCACCGTGACCTGGGTGACGACCTGATAGGGGAAATTGGCCGAAGTGAGGGCAATATAGCCCTCTTCTGGCGGAGAGGGCGCAGCCCCGAACTGACCTGAGCCAAACAGTGCCCTCTGCCCCACCACCAGAGCCATCGGGGAGTTCTTGCTGGAGATCTCCAGAGTATTGCGCAGGTAGTAGCCATCTATACCAATCAGCACACTCCCCCTGTCCGTTTCATGACGCAGCACGATCAAGGGACGATCCGGCGTGACTTCATTGCCTGGCAGCAGTTGCAACCTGCCATCCACATAACTGTCAGGATTGAAGGGGCCATCATAGTCACCATAAAGCGAGGTGCAGTAGATGTGGCCGCCGACAGCCAGATTGGCGGAACGAACATCGGGCACCGTTGCCACCTGTTCGCGTAGCAGTTGTGCCGCATCCTTGCAGGGGTGGCCAAGCATCCCCTCCACATTGATGGCCGCTTGCAAGGCATGGCCGATGGAGCGATCAAACATCATACGGGCATGCTGCAACCGTGACTCGGCATCACGCTCTATCTCCGTCACGGTCTGCCAGATAACGGCAACAACCCCCAGCAGCAGGATCCCGCCCCCCATCAGCAGCGCCACCAGAATCCTCGAGTAAAGCTGGCGAAGTTTTAAACGACGAAATGGCATGGCGGCCTCTTTGATGCTCGGATAATGGGTGACAGCCTCGGTGGACAGGCGAAAAGGGTCGCCATAATAGCGATTGTTCAACAAATACCCAACCAACAAAAATCAATCAATTCAAGCTGTTGTTCAACAATATCTTGTAAGAAAAGGATAGAGTTAACATCCGTCAAACAAAAAACTCCCGAAGCACGTCTCACTTGTTGAAGGGAAGCCGCACCATTAAAGTTGAGCAAACGACCGCAGGAGCGCGCAGCGATGAAGATTCTGATCACCGGGGGAACCGGTTTTATTGGCCGCCGTCTGGTGGCCCATCTCAAGGTCAATCACGACGTGGTCGTCCTGAGCCGACAAGGCAGTCGCGCCTACTCCCTGCTTGGCCACGATGTGCAGATCATCGATAACCTCGACAGCCTCGATGACCTCAACGATGTGGATGCAGTGATCAATCTGGCAGGGGAACCCATAGCCGCAGGCCGCTGGAGCGAGCAGCGCAAACAGCAGCTCTGCGACAGCCGCTGGCTGCTGACCGAGCAGCTGGTCGACCTTATCAAACTCTCCACAACGCCCCCTAAAGTGCTGGTCAACGCATCCGCCATCGGCTGGTATGGCAGGCAGGGGGCAGAGCCCCTCGACGAGCAGTGCCGCTCACCCCATCAGGAGTTCACCCACCAGCTCTGTCAGCAGTGGGAGACGCTGGCGCAGGAAGCTGGCAGCAAGCAGACCCGGGTCTGCATCGTGCGGATCGGGCTGGTGCTCGGCATGGATGGCGGCGCCCTGCCCAAAATGCTGCCACCTTATCGACTCGGCCTTGGCGGCCCCATGGGCAGCGGCAACCAGATGATGAGCTGGATCCATGTGCAGGATCTGGTGCGCGCCATGCTGTTTCTGCTGGAGCACGAGGAGTGCAACGGTATCTTCAACGGCACGGCGCCTCATCCTGTCAGCAACCGGGAGTTTAGCCAGACTCTGGCTCGCACCCTCCACCGCCCGCACCTCTTCTTCGTCCCGGCACCGCTGCTGCAACTGGTGATGGGAGAGGCGGCCGATCTGCTGCTGACCGGGCAAAACGTACTGCCCGCGCATCTGCAACAGGCCGGCTTCCACTTTACCTACCCCCAGCTGCCGCAGGCACTGACCGATCTGTTGCGAGAGACTCGCTAACACTTCCCCTAACCACCACAGGCCGCACAGCAATCAGCCCGACCACTGGTCGGGCTGATTGCCTCCGGCACCTGCGCTCTCAGGGGCCTGATTACAGCAATCCCTGACCCAGACCACGCAACCGGTCGCTGAGGGTGCCCGCCAGCAGCTGGCGCCGCATTCCCTGACCGGCCAGGGTGACCAGCAACGCCCCCAGGGTTGGCAATCCGAGCCAGATGCGCCAGTGGAACTGCCACTGACCATCAAACCACCAGAACTGGAGAGCAACGGCACACAACTCCACCACCATGGCGGCACAGAGTCCGGCCAGCAAGCCACTCGCCACCAGCTCCCAGCGCAACATCTTGCCAAGCAGCGCGCTGCCAGCCCCCAGAGTGCGCATCAACAGCAGTTCACGCCGCCGCTGGGCCATGCTGGCCTGAGTCTGGGTCAGCAGCACCAGCAGTGCCGCCACCGTCACCAGCCCCAGCATCAGGGCCAGCGCCCGGCTCACCTGCTCCGAAACCCGGGTCAGCCGCACGATGAGATCATCCACATCAATCAGGCTCACCGTGGGATGGTGGCGGATCAGCCCCACCTCGGCGGTACGCCCCTCTGGCGGCAGCCGGTAGCTGCCGATCCAGGTGCGGGAAAAGGGGGCCAGCAGATCGGGTGAGAAGATCATGTAGAAGTTGGGCCGCATGTTGTCCCACTTGATACTGCGCAGACTGGTGACCCGGGCCCCGAAGCTGCGCCCCTCGATGGTAAAGGCGAGCATGTCACCCAGCTTGATATCGAGCCGCTTGGCCAGTTCGCTGTCGACCGATACCTCGCCGGGGCCGGAGAACCACTTCCCTGCCACCAGCTTGTTGTCGGCTGGCAGGGTCGTAGTGGTAGTAAAGTTGAGCTCCCGATCGACCCCTTCGCGACCACTGCGAGCCCCTTCCCCCACCGCATCACCGGCGATATGGGTCAGGCGCCCGCGCACCATGGGATAGAAGTCTGAGGTAACGGCGCCGGCTCCCGCCAGTTCGCTCAGGATCCCTTCCCGCTCGTTCTCGGCCACATTGACCAGAAAACGGTTGGGGGCATCGGCAGGCAAACGAGCGGAGAACTCCTCCAGCAGATCGATGCGAACCGCCCAGAGCAAGCCAAACAGCATCAGCGCCAGCGCAAAACCGGCCAGCTGGAACAGACCGCTGCGCCGCTCGCGCGACAGATGGGCCAATGCCAGCCGCAGGGCGTGCGGGCCGCTCACCCGCGCTCCCACTCTCAACATCAGGGAAGCCAGCAGAGCCAGCAGCCCCATCAGCAGGCCCATCCCACCCACCAAACCCAGCGCCAGCCGCACATCGGCGGTAAAGCCCCATACCAGCGCAAACAGGCCGAGCAGACCGACCGGCAGCGCCAGCCAGGGGGGAATCCCCGCCTCCAGCTCGCGGCGCAACACTCGCAGCGGCGGCACTTTCAGCAGCCGCAGGAAGGGGATAAAGGCGAGCAGCAGGGTGATGAAGAGGGCAACCGCCACACCTAGCGCAAAGGGGCGCCAGGAGGGTGGCGGCAGATCCGGTGGCAGCAACTCACCCAGCAGTTGCAGGGTGAACCACTGCATGATGGTGCCCGCCACCAGCCCCAGCAGGGTGCCGATCAGGGTCAGCGACAGCAGCAGCCCGCTCATCAGTTGCCACAGACTGGTGCGCGATGCCCCCAGCGTCTTGAGCAGGGCCACCATATTGGTCTGGCGTTCGGCAAAGTGACGTACCGCTATGCCCATCGCCAGCGCGCCCAGCAGCACGCCGCAAAGGGACGCCAGCCGGAAGAAGCGCTCGGCATTGACCAGCGAGCGGCCCACCTGGGATTCACTGTCATCGGGCGTGATCCACTTCTGCCCGGCCTGCAGCTGAGGAACCAGCCAGCGTTCATAGCGGGCCAGCGCCTCTCGCGACCCTTTGAAGAGATAGCGCCACTGCTGACGACTACCCGGCAGCAGGGCGCCGGTCGCCTCAATGTCGGCGCTGTGGATGAGCGCCCGCGGCGCCAGCAGGAAGGGGCTGAATCCCTGATCGGGCTCCTCGCCAAGCAGACCAGCCACCTTGAGCACCGTATTGCCCACCTCCAGCTCATCCCCCACCTTGGCCGTCAGCAACTGCATTACCCGGGCGGAGAGCCAGATTTCACCGGGGGCAGGAGTCCGGGCCGGGGTCAGCTCCAGCTTGCCGTAGAAGGGAAAACCGTCGGGCACCGCCCGGATTGAGGCAAGCTGCAGCGCATCGCCGTGAAACAGCATGCTGTTGAAACTGACCGTGGTCTGCAACGCCAGACCATCTTTTTGTGCCTGCAGCAACCAGCCATCCGGTATCGCAGTGGCGCTGCGCAGCACCCGATCCGCCCCGATAAAGTCGCGGCCAGATGCCTTGAGTCCCGCCTCCAGCCGATCTGCCACCAGCGCCACGCTGAGCACACAGGCCACACTCAGGGCCAGCGCCAACACAAACCAGCGCAGCTCGCCGCTCCATCCTTCCCGGCGCAGCAGTCGCCATCCCAATCGCCACTGCATCATCCCTGACCACCTCCGCTCACTCGCCTGCCCCCTGCATTACACCACGGCATGACTCACCTCGCGATCCAGCCTGCCTGCCGCCATCACCAGCTGACGCTGGCACCGGCTGGCCAGCTCTTGGTCATGGGTCACCACCACCAAGGTGGTGCCGTGCTTGCGGTTGAGTTCAAACAGCAGCTCAATCACCTTGTCACCAGTCTTGCTGTCGAGGTTGCCGGTCGGTTCGTCTGCCAGCAGCAGGCTGGGCCGGGTCATGAAGGCGCGGGCAATGGCCACCCGCTGCTGCTCGCCACCGGAGAGCCGTGGCGGCATATGATGCAGACGTTCAGCAAGCCCTACCGCCGCCAGCAGTTCACGGGCTCTGAGCTCACAGTCACGCTCACCGCGCAGCTCGGCAGGGAGCATCACGTTCTCAAGCGCCGTCATGGTCGGGAGCAGCAGGAATGACTGGAAGACAAAGCCGATCTGCTTGGCGCGCAATCTGGCCCGCCCCTCCTCATCCAGCTCGCCGAGTGACTTGCCGAGAATTTCGATGGAGCCAAGACTCGGCAGATCGAGCCCGGCCAGCAATCCGAGCAAAGTAGACTTGCCTGACCCGGAGGCGCCGACCAGTGCCACCGTCTCGCCGCTATTGACTTGCAGATCGATCCCTTCAAGGATGGTGAGGCTTTCCTGGCCTAGGCTGACCGATTTGCCGAGGCCCTTGACGACAATAATGGGGGTTGAACTCATGCTCGATATCCTTTGTCCCAATCCCTTGATGGCAATCCATAGCGGGAGTTGAATTGATGGTGCGTATTCTGTTTGCCTTGTTCGTTGGCCTCGGCAGCCTGCTCTCGTCGGTTCAGGCCCAGACTCTGCTGGTGCTCGGCGACAGCCTGAGCGCCGGTTATCAGATGCAGGAAAAGCAGAGCTGGCCTGCCCTGCTTGAACAAAAATGGCAGAACGAGGGGGGCGAGCACACCCTCATCAATGCCAGCGTCAGCGGTGAGACCACCCAGGGCGGACTGGCGCGCCTGCCCGCCCTGCTGGAGCAGCATGAGCCGGACTGGCTGCTGATCGAACTGGGGGGCAACGATGGCCTGCGCGGCTTTGCCCCTGCCATTACCCGCCAGAATCTGGCCAGCATGATTGCCCTTGCCAAAGAGAAGCAGATTCAGGTCGCACTGACCCAGATCCAGCTGCCCCGCAACTACGGAGCCCGCTATCTGCGCCAGTTCGAGCAGATCTTCCCGGAACTAGCCGAGACCAACAAGCTGCCCCTGCTCCCCTTCTTCATGGATGATATTGCGCTGCGCCCTGAACTTATGATGAACGATGGTATTCACCCTACCCCGGCGGCGCAGCCGCAGATCCGCGACAAGGTAGCCCGTTTTATGGAGCCACTGATGAGCCGCTGACACCTTGGCAACAGGCTGTGTCATATATACGACGGCAGATAAGCAAACATCCCGCCGAGGCGGGATGTTTTTTATTGCAAACTGTATGGCGGGTTACTTTTCCAGTACCTGACGCAGCCGCTCCTGCGCCACGCCAACCAGCAGGTCGGGCTGGAATTTGGAGATAAAGCGGTCACACCCCACCTTCTTGACCATGGCTTCGTTGAAGTTGCCACTCAGGGAGGTATTGAGGGTGATGAAGAGATCGGCCATGCGCGGATCGCTGCGCACCTCGTGGGTCAGGCGATAGCCATCCATCTCCGGCATCTCCGCATCGGTGATCATCAACAGGATCTCGTTGGTCACCTTCTTGCCGGCATCGCACCACCCCTTGAGCAGGGTCAGCGCCTGCAAGCCGTCCTGACACTCGATAACCTCAAGCCCCAGCTGCCCCAGCGTCTCGCGTACCTGATTGCGGGCAGTGCTGGAGTCATCGACGATAAGCACCTTGCGGCCATGCATCTCGGGCAGAATATCCCGATCCAGCACCTCTTCGGAGATGCTGATGTCGTAGGTGATGATCTCCGCCAGCACCTTCTCAACATCAATGATCTCGACAATCTGATCCACCCCGTCTTCTGGGATGCGGGTGATGGCGGTGAGATAGTTGGCACGCCCGGCCGAGCGAGGCGGCGGCAGGATATCCTTCCAGGTCATGTTGACGATGTTGGCTACCTGCCCCACCAGAAAGCCCTGAATGGTGCGGTTGTATTCGGTGATGATGAGGTTGGATTCACTGTCGACCGGCATGGGACGCATGCCGATGGCGCTGCGCAGATTGATCACCGGGATCGAGGTACCGCGGATATTGGCTACCCCGCTGATATTGTGGTGAGAGCCCGGCATCTTGTTGAGGTGCGGCAGCTTGACCACTTCTCGCACCTTGAAGACGTTGATGGCAAACATCTGGCGGGTGCCGAGACGGAACATCAACAACTCCAGGCGGTTTTCCCCTACCAGCTGGGTTCGTTGATCAACTGAATCCAATATACTCGCCATATGCTGACATCCATCTGATTATTAATCGACTTCTATTATAGAGGCTGCCTGCCAGGAAAGGCAGACGCATTTTCAACCAGATCGACCATGCAGATAAAAAAAGTGAGGCCTAAGCCTCACTTATCTCCTTGATTTAAAAATCAATAACTACAGACAGACTTCCAGCTGCCATCGGTGGCCTTGGGTTCACTGCTGGTCCACCAGTTGGCCTGCCACACCACCTTGTTGTGGGTGATGCGATCGCCCGCATTGGCATGATCCCCTTGCGGCCAGGTCGGGTAAGCCTTGTAGGCTGCCGGATTGATGTTCTGGCTGCTGCAGGTCGCACCGCCCTCACCACCGCCCGAGCCCAATACGGCCTCCGGCAGGGTCGGGAACTCGGCCTTGAGACCCGCGGTCTGGCTGCCGCTGATGATGCGGATGCCACTCGGCACGCCAGCGGCCGGCAGATAGTAGGTCATCGCCACTTCCACATCGCTGCCCGGCGTCCAGGCTTTCCAGGTCGGCAGCGTCAGAGCCACCTTGTGGAAATCCTTCTCGTTGGCAATCCCGTCGGAGTTCTGGTTGCCGCCGCTCTCCACCACTTTCAGCCCCATCCCGCTCTGGTCGGTGATGGTGTCAGAGGTAGAGGTTGGCACCAGGAACTCGATGCGGGCACCGCCCGGAATGGTCTGGGTCGAGTTGTTGGTGAGCTTCAGGGTCGGGTTGATCGGATAGTTGGAATCCCCCTCCTTGAAGCCGGAGAGGCTCACCGCGATGTCGAGCTGGGCCGCCGGAGCTGCCAGATCGTTCTGCTTGGTGTTGTACTTGGTCGCCTTGGCAAACTTGTCGTAGGCGAGCGTGGTCAGGGTATCCCCCATGCCGTACTCTTTTTTCACCGGATCGTAGGCGTAGTCACCCGCCATCTCCCAGAACATCACGCCACCCAGACCACGATTGACGATGTAGTCGAGCTTGTGACCCATGGACTCCTCATCCTCGGTGGAGAGGAACACCTTTTTCTCCTCGTTCCACAGCCAGGGGGCATGAGCCTTGTCGTCGTAGTAACGGACATACTTGCCCTGCATCACGTGGGCCGGGTTGTTGGGATCCAGACCCCAGGCCTGCCCGTAGCTCGGCATGGTGGTGATCCCCAAATCGGCTGCGTGCTCCAGGTTCTTGGCATGCCACATGGGGACGGCGCCACCGCCGATCTCCTTGCCGTTCTTGTCCAGATCGTGCCAGATGTTGTCGATGCCGACCGCCCCGTTACCGCACGGAATGGTGCCGCCACCGGTACCCGGCTGGCAATTGCTCTGGCTCGGCAGTGCTGCCTTGCCACCCAGACCGTGCGTGCCACCGCTGACCCCCTGCCAACCGCGGGTGTAATAGGGCACACCCACGTTGATCTTGCCGGCCGCCAGCGCACCACGGAAGTAGTGAGCAGACCAGGCTGCGTTGAGGTAGCCGATGCCGCCAAACTCTTTCTGGGTGTAGACGCCCCACTGCGCCAGCTCGGCGTCTGCCTTGTTGTCAAACAGGGCGGCGTTGTGGCCGACAAAGTGGTTCCAGGCACCGTGGAAGTCGTAGGTCATCAGGTTGACATAGTCGAGGTACTGGGTGACCTGGAAGTTCTCCATGCCGCGCAGCAGATAGGCGGAAGCTGGCGAGGCGATGGTCAGCATGTACTTGCGGCCATCCTCGCTGCCCGCTGTATCCAGCTTGCTGCGCAGGGTCTGCATCATCACCTTGTAGTTGGCAAACAGCTTGCCGCGGCACTGGTTGGAGAGCGGGAAGTCGTTGGGGTTGCCCGCATCCTTCATGGAGGTGGGGTATTCGTAATCGATATCGACCCCGTCAAAACCGTATTGACGGATGAAGCTCACCGCCGACGTGGCAAGCGCATTGATGCCATCGGTGTTGACCGAGCAGTCGCCCTTGGTGGTGGCAGTGTAGAAGCCGCGCGTATCGGCCCAGCCCCCGACCGAGATGAGGGTTTTCACGTCCGGATACTGCTTCTTGAACTTCGACAGCAGGTTGAAGTGCCCCTTGTAGGCAAACTCCGGATCCATCTCGGCACCCGGCACGCCATCCCAGGTCATCTTGGTCGCCGAGTCATCCACCTTGATGGTGTGGCTCTGCTCGTCCACCGCCGCGAAGGCGTAGTTGATGTGGGTGATCTTGCTCCACGGAATGTCACTCACCAGATAGGCGGGCAGGCCATTCTTGCCGGTGCGCCAGGAGGTGAAGTAGCCGATGACCCTGCGGGCATGGTCATCCCCCATGCACTCGTAGCCATCAGGACGATAGATCTGGCGGATATCGCAGGAGAGGTTGCCACCGGATGGTGGCAGCGCGGCCTCCTCGACAGTGACGTTCACTGCCGCCGACTCGCCGCTCAGATTGGTTTTGTCGGTGGCAACCAGCTTGAGGGCGGCACTGCCTTTGGCATCGGGCGTCCAGTTGACCTGCCAGGGGGCGGCATTGTCTTCCCCTACCTTCTTGCCATCGACAAACAGCTCGACTTTGGCCACATCGTTGTTGGCATCGGTGACGTTGCCGTTCACCGCCACGCTGCGACCCAGCGTTACCTTGGCACCACTGGCCGGGCTGCTGATGCTCACCTTGGGCGCCTCTGGCGCCACCACGGCAGCGACGTTGAAGCTCGAATCCGCCTCGCTCAGTACCTTGCCATCCTTATCCAGTGCCCGCGCTTTCAGGGCGTGCGCCCCAACGCCCGCAGCACTCCAGCTGGCGCCCCAGGGCGAGGCGCTGGCCGTGGCAGCAAGCTTGCCGTCGATAAGGTATTCCACCCGAACCAGCGCCGTCACCGGGCCACTCAGGATCACCGCCAGCGCAACGCTGGCACCTTCGTTAAAGCTGGCACCGGCAGCCGGAGAGCTGACGGCCACGCCGAGCGCCGGTGGCGGCACTTCGCCGCCGTAGAGCTTCCAGGCATCCGCCCAGACCACCCCGATACCGGGTTCATAGTGATAGGGTGATGCCCCGCACCAACCCGAGTAGGGGAACTCTTTGCATTCATAGAGGGCGCCGGCATTGCTGACGATGTCACCGGCTTTGTAGGCAGTACCGGCCTTGTAGGCGGGATAGGCTGCCTGCGCCCAGGCGGGCATGGCAGCGATAGCCACCAGCACGGCAAGCCGGCTGGGCCTCAGGAACTGTTGCATATTGTTATCTTCCTTGTTTTGTCTTGGCATTGGTGACCAAGGCAAAGCACAAGCGCAACCTGCGTGAAGGGAGGGAGACTACCGGCCATGGACTCGCCGCACACTGCCTCTTCACCCGGGGAAACCCCGCTATCTGGATCATCGTCTGATCGGAAGACCGGAGGTATTGCGTCCCGGCATTTCAACCGGTTTGCCCTTTACCTGGGTTCCGTGAGGAACAAGCCGAGTATAGAAAGCATGCTGCCGAGTCTCAATCTTCATTCTCGGAGAAAAATATGTGGTTGCCAGCGGGATCACACTTTCCCACCACGACCATTGGTAAGTGTTTTATCAGTAATTTCAGAGTGTTAGCCAAGTCAAAAAACGCCAAGTTGCGTTCATTTGTATCCCGGTAATGTGCGTTGGCTCACTGGTACGATATGCCGAAAATGTGACAATGCGCGCCCCTGGTCAGCGACCAGGGCTATGGAAACACTGGCAAAAATAAAAAAGGAACACTTATGAAAGGTACTCGCACCCTACTGTCTCTGGCCGTGGGGCTGGCCCTCGCTGCCCCCGGCGCCCATGCGGCATTTGTCTGCCCATCCGATCCGGCGCAACTCACCCCCATTCCGACTATTCAGGGAACAGGCTCAGGGAGCCAGTTCGCGACCGACACCGTGACCGATAAAAACGGCACCATCACGGGAAAAATCAGTCCGGGTACCTTCATGGTGCGCGGTGTCGTCACCACCCTAGGCCAGAGTCTGACCAAAGGCTTCTATCTGACTGATCCGGCGGGAGATGGCAATCCGGCGACCTCCGATGGCATCTTTGTCTATCTGAACGATATGGCAACCAAATACAAAGACGTCAAACCGGGGAGCGAAGTCTGTCTGGAAGCGCAGGTTCAAGAGTTTTACGGCGGCACCCAGCTGACCCCGTTTGTCGACAAAGCCACCAAAAAGGCCAACTTGCAGGTCACCGCACAAGGGCTGAATGTGCCGACCAGCGTATTGCAGGTCAATGAAGGGGAGACGCTGGCGCAGGCGCTCAATCGCCACGAAGGGATGCGGGTACGGCTCGACAGCAGCAGCGATCTCCACCTGACCCGCAACTACGGTTTCGACTACAAGGTTTATCGCAACAACGTCGAGCTCTCCCACAAGGCGCCGTTGCTCAAGCCGACCCAGCTCCATATTGCCAGCAGCCCGGAAGCGGTCGCTCTGGCCGCCAAAAATGGCAGCAACCGGCTGGTGGTCGAGTCTGATTACAAGGCGCCGGATGGCGTACTACCCTGGTTCCCGAGCTGGGATGCCGATCAGGGCTATCTGCGTATCGGTGATCAACTGACCGGGCTGGAGGGGGTCATTGTCTACAACAAGGATGCCTTCCGTCTGGTAGTACCCAGCGATGTCACCCTGAGCACCGGCGCCCTGCTGCGTACACCGGAAGATGACCGCCAGCCGGCACCCGCCCGGGCCACAGGCAGCGATCTGCGGATTGGCAGCTTCAACGTGCTCAACTACTTCACCAGCCACTCCAGCATTGGCGGCGCACTCAACGTGCTGTGCAAAGATCAGGCGGATGCCGACAACGCCAAAGGGTGCAACCGCGGCGCCAAGAGTCAGGCCGACTTCGAGAAGCAGCGCACCAAGATCGTCAACGCCATCACCGAGATGGATGCCGACCTGCTCGGCCTGATGGAGATGGAGAACAATGGCTTTGGCGACAACTCCGCCATCAACAATCTGGTGACCCGCCTCAACGAGCAGCAGAAGGATGCGAACAAGCGCTACGCCTATGTCCGCCTGCCAGCAAGCCTGCTCACCAGCGAGAAATTCTTCGGTGGCGACGCCATCATGGTGGCCATGATCTATCGCCCTGCCCTGCTCACCCCGGCTAGCGAGGCCAATGTCATCCGCATGCCAGAGCAGCGCTATACCACGGGAGGCGTGGCCAAAACCGCCGGCCAGCGCGATTCTCTGGTGCAGAGCTTTACCGTCGCTGGCAGCAAGGATCCGCTGACGCTGGTGGTCAACCACCTCAAGTCCAAGGGGTCGGGCTGCTATGAAAACGGCGATGGCAAGACAGAACCGGCCGACCTGCAGGGCAAGTGTACCGAGTTCCGCGTGAGTGCGGCCAAGGTGCTGGGTGAAGCGGTCAGCAAGCTGCCGGGACAGGTGCTGCTGGTGGGTGACTTCAACTCCTACGCCAAAGAAGATCCGATCCGGGTGCTGACCGATTACAACCCGGCTGCCAGCGAGCGCAAGATTGTTTCGGCCTCTCATACCTTTATCGGTGACCAGTCCTATGAACAGCTCGGTCGCGAGGTGACTCGCAGCTATGGCCTGATCGATCTCAACGTCAAGTTCAACAAGGAAAAAGCCATCTCCTACAGCTATGACAGCGAACTCGGCACCCTCGACTATGCTCTCGCCAATCCGGCGCTGGCCAGCAAGGTGGCGAACGTGGCCGACTGGCACATCAACTCCTTCGAGAGCAACCTGTTCGAGTACGGCAACCAGTACACCGGCACCCTGCTGAAATCGGATAATCCGTTCAGCGCCTCCGACCACGACCCCATCATCGTCGATCTGAAAATGAAGGGTGATGCCGTCAAACCGGACCACGGCTCAAGTGGCGGTGGTGCACTGGGGCTCGGCCTACTGGCCCTGCTGCCGCTGGCCTGGCGCCGTCGGCGCTAACCGGTAACCCGCTTGAAAGTAGCCAAAAGCCCGCGATATCCGCGGGCTTTTCAGTTTTGGCCATTTGATTTGCAAATGAAAGGCAGGAAAGCATGGGGAAAATAAATGCCTGAGAAAACAAAAAGGCCACCGCAATGCGGTGGCCTTTTCTACTTTCTTTACGAAAGATGGTGGAGCTACGCGGGATCGAACCGCGGACCTCTTGCATGCCATGCAAGCGCTCTCCCAGCTGAGCTATAACCCCGATGTGTGTGAATGACTGACGTCACTCTGAATTTGGTGGAGCTACGCGGGATCGAACCGCGGACCTCTTGCATGCCATGCAAGCGCTCTCCCAGCTGAGCTATAACCCCAAATTCGGCACTGAATGAATGGTTCTGGCGGCCATTCATCCTCAACAATGGTGGAGCTACGCGGGATCGAACCGCGGACCTCTTGCATGCCATGCAAGCGCTCTCCCAGCTGAGCTATAACCCCACAAAGGTCGGCTTGGGTGATACACACCGCACTGCCCTGGGTACTTCATTTCAATCAGGAACCTGGTGGAGCTACGCGGGATCGAACCGCGGACCTCTTGCATGCCATGCAAGCGCTCTCCCAGCTGAGCTATAACCCCTTTGATTCCAGATTGTTCGAGGAGAATTTGGTGGAGCTACGCGGGATCGAACCGCGGACCTCTTGCATGCCATGCAAGCGCTCTCCCAGCTGAGCTATAACCCCAACTCACCTCGGCGCCACCGAAGTTATCTCCGGCAACGGAGGCGCATGATAGGCATCACCCGCTTCACTGTCAACCCTAAAATCACCCCGATTGGCGCGTTTAATCAAAATTGCAGCAAGTCGTTGTTTTTATCGACTAAATGCCCGTAATCCCGCTGTTTAACCAGCGCTTTGGCGTGCTGGTCGCAACACCACAGCCTCTGCCACCACTCACCCAGTCATCACTGCAGGAGAGGGCGCTCTACGAGATGGCAAGGCAGAAGCGCCCAGCAGGAGGCGGTTCACGAAAGCCTTTCCATAAAGAGGATTGAATTTGAAAACCCTTTCCATGATTTATGTAAATTTACAACACGCAAAGTTGATCTGGCTCACAAATAGCCATAGGATCAAACCGTGACCCAGGTCACACAAAGTAACAAACCAACAGAGATATGAGGTGAAACCATGTTCGAGAATCTGGCAGTTCTGTTCCACCTGCGCGGTGCAACCAGAAAAAGCGGCGTAGTCGAGAAAGATACCTACGCTCCGTCTACCCGTGAATACTACTTCCGCTACGGCAAGTAATTGCTGAAAGCCTTTCACGGAAAACGTAATAAAACTACAACACACACATCATCACACAGCCCTCTCGAGGCGCTGTCCTGTCCGGGCCAGATGTTCCACGGCCAAACCTGAACTCCACCAAACAAGAATGGGGCCCGCAGGCCCCATCTTTTATTGCTTCGGCTTAATGCCGGATCACAGCTTGATCCAGGCATCACTCCACGCGGTTCCCTTGCCCGGCTTGTAAGCCCAGGCCGCACCGGCGCACCAGCCGGTGTAGGGGTGCGGTTTGCACTCGTAGCTGGCACCGCCGTTGCTGACCCGCTCGCCCGCCTTGTAGGGAGTCCCCTCTTTATAGGCTGGATATTCAGGCGGCGTTACGCCCCCCTCCTCTCCTTTCACCAGCAGGCTATGGGTGGTGCTGCGACTCAGATTACCTTCATCTGTGACCGTCAGTTTGATCTCCAGCCTGGTATCGCTGGCCGGCTTGGGCAGAGTCAACTCCAGCGTCATCTGATCCAGCGCAGGCGCAGAGGCACCGGCCGGGATAGTCCAGGCATAAGTGAGCGGCTTGCCTTCCGGATCGCTGGAGTGCTGGCCGGAGAGGGTCACCTTGCTGCCACCTTCCGCCTGCGCCGGGCCGGTGATATTGGCCACCGGCGGCAGGTTGGTGCCACCGCCGTTATCCTCGATCACCACTTCGGGATAGAAGTGCTGAACGCAGCGGCTGTAATCCCCCTCCTTGAAGGCGCTGAAACGGGTCTGGTACCCCACCAGCTTGCACGCGTAACTCTTGCCGCCGTTGGGGTTCTCTGCCACATAGCTCCAGTCCTGCTCCCAGTAGATGGGCAGGGCACCGGCGCCCTTGTCGTCAAACACCTTCATGTTCTTGCAACCCAGTACCTCGTCGGATGGCACCGCCACCCCGAGGTAGTTGGCAAACTCGCGGTAGTAGTTGATGCGGTTCTGGGACTGGGCGTGCTCGACCGGGCCACCGCACTCCACCCCACCATTGATGATCTGGGTGGTGACCCCGAAGCCCGGCACCAGACCGTTCTGCTTGTCATGGTCATTCGGCTGCCAGGTGCCATCGATGACATGGAGCATGGAGGGCTTGGGCGGCTGCGGATAGGTATAGAAGAACACCGCGCTGGCCAGGTTCAGCCAGGTGTCTGCCACCAGATCGGGACGGTCGAGCAGGGTGCGCACCGTACCAAACATCGCCTCGGAGAAGGGGCCGTAGTTGTAGTTGTAGGAGAGCTGCTTGGCGCCGCGGCCAAAGTAGCTCTTGAACTCGCCATTATCGAACGTACCGCACGGCCACTGTTGACCCTGCCACACATCGGGACGGCACTCGGCGTTGTAACCGCCGCGCATGGTCTCATTCCATCCCATCTCGCGCACGTAGACCAGCGCCTGACGCCACTCGGCTTCCGGGCGCCAGTTTTCATGGCCGCCAGTCTCCTGGGCGAAGTGGGCGAACATGGTCGCCAGGGTCTTGCGGCAGATGGCATCGGCATCGCGGCCATCGCTGTAGTCGCTGCACAAGGCCGGGAACTTGGCCGCCGCCTGCAACAGGCCGCGATAGGTGTACTCGGGGGCGCGCAGCGGGAACAGGTAGTTGAACTGCCCCTCGCTCAGCAGGCTTTCGACCCGCTTGACGTTGCCCGGGTTGTCGGCACGGCCCGGCAGCACGGCCTCGACCACCAGATTGTCCCGGGTAGCGATGGAAGCCTTGACCGCTTCCATCGCCGGGAAGTCGGTCAGCGCCTTCTCTTTGGCATCCAGCTCGGCCTGGCTCATATAGACGGGGGTTGTGCTGCCATCCGGCGGGGTTGGCGTCGGCGGATTGGGCTTGTCATCGCCGCCAGTATCCGGCGGGGTCACTTCCCCTTCGCCGACAAGCTTCCACGGGGTATCCCACTCATTGGCGGCCGCCATGCCCGGAGTCTGACCCGGGTTGACCCACCATTTGGCCTCGAAAACCTGGCCGTTGTAATTGACCTGGCTGCCGCCCGGGTAGGATTTGTTGATGTCGTATGCCTCGGCCGCCCACAGGTGGCCGCTCAGCATCAAGCCGGCAAGCAGAAGGGATATGCGATTTTTTTTCATTATTGTTGCTCTCTGTCTAGGTTTTCAGCAGAAAAGGTGGGGCCTCATAAGACCCCGCCACCATCATAGGGATCCCGGCTTAACGGCAGCTTGCCGCCCCGACATCCAGCCAGACGCCGTGCTTGCCCGGCTCATTACCCTGAGTCCACCACCTGGCCTGCCACCGACGGCCGTTGTGGTTGGTCAGCTCCCCGCCGCTGTAGGCAACGGCGGCGCTCCAGCCCAGATCAACCTGACTCGCCAGCGCCCACTGATCGGCACTGCGACTCGGCTCATTGCCCTGAGTCCAGTACTTGGCACGCCATACCAGCTGGTTGTGGCTCACCTTGTCACCGCCGTTGTAGACCTTGCTGGCCTGCCATGCGGGAACGTTGGCCGCTTCCGGATCTGTGGTGTTGCAAGAGCCGTCGACCACGGGATCCAGCGTCAGCACGATGCGCCCTTCGCTTTGGTGTACCCCGTCCGAGACGCTCACACTCAGCTCATGCTGCTCGCTGGTGGTGACTGCTGGCGGCAGCAGACGCAGGTTGGCACTGGTCTCGCCTTCCGCCTGCCAGCCCGCCGGGAAGTGCCAGCGGTAGCTGAGTGCATCCCCCTCGGGATCCCTCGCCTCGGCAGTGACGGTCAGCCACTCACCGCCGATGCCGCCGAGATGCGCCGGTACGGTCACCACCGGAGGCTGGTTCTCAACCACGCCCTGCTCCAGCGGCCGCCCGTTGACGGTAAAGGAGAGTGACTGCTGTGGTGGCAGCAAGCTCTGCTGTACCAGTGTCTGGCCACGGCACTGGATGGTGGCGCGGCCGGGCTCGCTGGCGGTGGGCAGGTTGATGTGGAACTTGTTCATGACGCTGCTGGCAGCCCGGTGATTGGCCAGCCTGAAGCGCTGCAGACCATCGCGGGTCTCCACCTGCAACTGGCAGTCACTGCCGGACAGGGTGTTGCTGTCATCCGGGTAGGTGAAGCCGTAGGCGCCGTGCAGCGCCGGATAGATGTAGCTGGGCAGACTCCCCTGCGGGTCGTAATAGCCCACCAGGGTGGTCACCGGCACGCCGAACTGCTCGGGCTTGCGCACAACCTTGGTATCGATGGGGGAGACCTCCACCCAGCTCTGGCCATCCGAGGTGAAGCTCTTCTTGAAGCCCCGGTTCACCACAATTTCCTTGCCGTTGATAAAGAGGCGACTGTTGTAACCGGCCCCGTGATCGATGGTCAGACTGCGCCCCCGGTTGTCCGCAGAGGCAATCGGCACCCGGATATCACGAGTCCAGCGACCGTCCCACATGGCGACCCTGACCAAGCCGTAATCCGCCAGCAGGGCACTCAGTCCGGCCTCGCTCAGGGCATCCATGGGGGCATCGACCTTCTCGATCCCCTCGATTGTGTGCTGATAGGGCTCCATCCTGGCCGTCGCACTGTTCCACTTGCTAAAGCCGGTGGCCGAGTTGGCATCGAACACCGCCTTGCTCTCCAGGAAGCGCTGGATGATGGCGGCGGAATTGGGGGTATAGAGGGTGAAACGGTTGGCGCCGGAGAGAGGGCTCCCGCCCGCCATCGCATCGTAGCCAAACTTGCGGCCATCGAACGGTGGCTGGCACTGGCCATCCAGACAGGCATCCTCATTGGTGCGGGTCGGCGAGAAGTTGGGGATGAAACGGTGTTTGTCACTGTCCCAGCCCCAGCTGGAGTTGAGCTGATCGGCACTGCGATGAACCGAGCCACGGAAGCCATCCACATAGTGGCCAAGGCCAAAGTTATGGCCCACTTCGTGGCTGAACTCGTTGCCCAGCGAATCATCCAGTGTGACGATACCACCGCCACCGGAGCCACCGTGCACCTGAACCCCATTGGCATATTTGCCGCGGCTGTTGTGCGCCGTCAGCTGGGCCACCACAAAGGGATGGCTCCCCTCCCCTTCACCGGCACTGCTGTTGATGCCGTAGTTGGCATTGTCGATGCCGTGGGAGATAAGCTCCTTGCCGATGCGCTGGCGCATGGTGCCGCCATGCCACCCCCCCTCGCTCGGGTCAAAATCGGTCAGCAAGGTGCCATTGGGCAGCATCACCTCAGGCAGGGAGAGCGGCGCATACTGACTGACGATCAACCGGCTGGCCGGGATGGTCTGGAAGTATTCGCGATGGGCCTCCTTGTCATTGGCAAAGGCAAAGCGATCCCGCGGCGTGGTAAGCATGCCGATGTCGATGGTGTGCAGCAGCAGCTCGCCGGGGGCACCGACCCTGATGTCACGCAGTTCACCCGTGAGGTTGCCCTGACGAACGGAGAGGCTCAGTCCGGGCTGGATCCACTCTGCGGGCAGCTCGCCACTCCAGGTATCCGGGGCATAGGTGATGCGGTTGTTCTCCAGCTCCCCCTCACGGAACCACTGCCCCTTGGCAAACTTGAACTGCAGGGTCTGGCCACGGGAGAGCGTCACCTGCCGCTCGCCATAGAAAATTGTCGAGTTGTAGCCTGCGCTGGAACGGAAGCGCACCATCTTGCCCTCCAGCTCCGGGCTCACGGGCAGATAGATATCCCGAACCCAACGGCCGTCGGCGGTCTGGATCTCCACCAGCGCACGCCCGCTCAGTCGATCCTTGAGGAAGGCGCCGCTCTTGTCGCTCAGTTTGGCCAAATCAGCACTGCTGCTGATGATGGCAGTGGTGCCGCTCTCC
Organism: Aeromonas sp. FDAARGOS 1410; assembly: GCF_019048745.1. Taxonomy (NCBI): domain Bacteria; kingdom Pseudomonadati; phylum Pseudomonadota; class Gammaproteobacteria; order Aeromonadales; family Aeromonadaceae; genus Aeromonas; species Aeromonas sp. FDAARGOS 1410. Next base: position 3,985,613 of record NZ_CP077401.1, read on the forward strand.
GGGACGAAGCTCACTCCGCCTTCGGGAACCCCCGCGAGGTGGTAGACCGTCTCTGGCAGCGCTGACGGCGGTGACAAGGTCAGGGTGCCAAGCAGCTTGCCGCTGCCGTCACGGGCCTCCACCATCATGGGGGTCACCCCGTCGGCCTGGAGCGGTTGCACCAGCAGCAAGCTCTTGCGCAGGCTGGTCAGGATGGGTTGGCGATCCCCCTCCTTGGGATGGGATGGCAGGATCTGGCTCTGGGCAAACTGCACTCTGGCAGCCAGGCTGCCCGCCAGATCGCTTTGCGGGGTCGTGTCATTGAATATCAGGGGCGCGCTGCCAGCAGACAAAGGGGGTGCCGCCAGCGTTGCCATAATGAGGCCGGCTATCGGGGTCATGTATGTAGTCATTTATTTTCTCGTGTTGATGGCTACCGGGAAGGAGGGGCATGTCGCCATGCCCCTGTCATCAAGCGGGAGGTATTACTTGCAGCTGGCGGCGCCGACATCCTGCCAGACCGCAGCCTTGCCGGGCTCATCACCGCGAGTCCAGTACTGGGCCTTCCACTGGCGACCATTGTGGTTGGTCAGGTCACCGCTGTTGTAGGCGATATTGGCATCCCACCCCAGTTGCACCTTGCTCACCAGCGTCCACTGATCGGCAGTGCGGCTCGGTTCGTTGCCCTGAGTCCAGTACTTGGCTTGCCACACCAGCTGGTTGTGGCTCACCTTGTCACCACCGTTGTAAACCTTGCTCGCCTGCCAGGCAGGCCAGTTGGCGGCATCAGGGTCGGTGGCCGAGCAACCGCCACCACCGCTGACCGGCTTGACCGTCAGACGAGTGGCGGCACTGGCATCCAGCGCGCCGTCGGAGACGGTGAGGCTCAGGTCATAGGCGGTATCGCTGGTGACGTTCGGGCCAGTGACCACCAGAGTGGCACTGTTCTGACCGCTGGCGGTGAGGCCGGCCGGCACCGTCCACTGATAGGTGAGCGGATCGCCGTTCGGGTCAGACGCGGTCGCCTTGAGGGTCACCTGCTTGCCGGACTCCACGGAGGCGGTGGCCGGCAGGCTCACCAGTGGCGGCAGGTTGGGCTGTGGCGCCTTGTTGGTGACCACCACCTGATCGCGGGCGGTGAGGTTGTGGTCGTCGGTCACTGCCAGCTCGAACACCAGATTGATGTCGGCAGACACGGCATCAAGTACAACCCGGGCCTTGGCCTGAGTGGCATCCAGCAGGGCAGCCTGCGGGCCGGAGACCTGCTTCCAGCTATAGGTGAGGGCGCCATTTTCCGGGTCGTGGGACGCGGAGCCGTTCAGCGTCACCTCGATCGGGCCAGTGACACTCAGATCGCTGCCCGCGTTGGCCACCGGCGGCTTGTTGGCTGGCGGAGTGGTTCCCTCACCGTGACCCAGCCCCTCGTGCATGGCATTGAGGATGTCGCCGTTGTCGGCATCGATCTCCCAGGAGAAGAGGCCACCCAGCTTGTTGGCCAGCACATACTGCCCCTTGGCCTTGACCGAGCGGTCGTTGTCATAGGTGATGAGATCACCGGTCGAAGCCTTGAACAGATAGGGAGCCTCGGCCACCTCGTCGTAGCTCTTCTCCCAGCCACTGCCCATGCGGTTGTTGACGATGTCACGGTAATCGACCACGCCATCTTCCCAGGTGCCTTTCACCTTGCCGGTCGCCTTGCCGGTGAAGGGGTTGTTGCCCTGATAGCCGCTCACGCCAGTCCAGCCACGGCCATACATGGCGGCACCGACCACCAGCTTGCCGGGGTCAACCCCCTGCGCCAGCATCAGGTTGACCGCCTTGTCGGTGGTGTACTTGGTGTTGGGATCCCAGCTCGCCGCGTAGAGGTTGGTCTGGTGACCCAGCTCGGTATTGCTCCATGCGCCGTTGTAGTCGTAGGTCATCATGAAGATGTGGCTCATGTACTGCTGGGCCGCGCGGTAATCGACATCTTCAATCTTGTCGTAACCGGCGCCAACCGCGGAGGTGAGCTCATACTTGCGACCAGTCTGCGACTCCAGCTCGTCGAGCATGGCGCGCAGCTCCTTCATCAGGGTCACATAGGTTGCACCATCGCTCGGGCTGCCCAGTTTCGGGTTGGCCCCCTGTCCGCCCGGATACTCCCAGTCGATGTCCACGCCATCGAAGAATTTCCAGGTCTGCAGGAACTCTTTGACCGAGGCGACGAAGGTATCGCGCTTGCTCTTGTCGCCGAGGAAGTAGAAGGGATCGGAGAGGGTCCAGCCGCCGACGGAGGGGAGGATCTTGAGATCGGGGTAGGCCTGCTTGAGCGCCATCAGGGCGCCGAAGTTGCCCTTGTAGGGTTCGTCATAGGCGGTCAGGCCGCTTTGCGGCATCTGGACGGCAGCCCAGGGATCGTGGATCGCCACCTTGAAGTCAGCCCGGCCGGCACAGGCACGCTGCAGCGCCTGGAAGCTGTTGCCGTTCTCGATCTCCTTGAGGCTGTCATTGATGCCATCCCCGCCACAGATGGGGGTGAAACCATAGAGGATGTGGGTCAGGTTCTGTGCCGGGATCTTGTCCACGGTGAACTTGCGCCCGTAGACGCCCCACTCCACGTAGTAGGTGCCCACCACCTTGCCGGACTTGTTGGCGTAGGGCTTGTTGTTCTCCTGCAGCGCAGCCTTGAGCGGTGCAAGGTGGCTGCCATCGGTATCGGCGACCACTATCTCCTTCTTGTCGGAGAGGGTGCAGCCGTCGGCATTGCAGAGGGCCACCTGCATCTGGTAGCGGCCCCCCTTGTTCACCTTGAATTTGGCGGTGCCTGCGGCGGCGGAGGGGCCAGACCACACCTCCTTGCCATCGAGCAGCACCTTGGCAGTCTGGCCAACTTCACCGCTCCAGAGGTTCCAGCTCACCTCCACATCGGCGGCATCTTTCACCTTGACCAGATTGTTGTAGGAGGTTGCCGCCTGATCGACTTCGACAATGGCGAACTTGGTGGGGCCCCAGCCGATGGTGGGTTTGCCGGGCGCAGCCGCGTAAGCGGCGGAGGTACAGAAAAGACCGACCGCAAGGGCCAGCAAGGTAGGTTTTGGACTTGGCATTTGTTGTATTTCCCTATTTCGTTATTGTTTGCAACGAAAAGGGCGACGCGCCTGACAGGTAACGCAGACAGCAGTGCTCCTCCTTGGCAAAAGGAGCGCAACAACCTGTGGTGGCCCCGCTATCTTAGGTACTGCTGACCCTTAGACCGGAAGCTTTGCGTCCCGGCCTTTCGACCGGTTTGCCCTTAACACACTTCATTCGCGACAAAAAAAATCGCCCCTCGACTATAGGGGGGCGATTTGCGAAGTGCTACCTAGTAAAAATGACAGGTGATGGGACTCGTTTCAGGGGAACTGGCTCGATATGGTGAGGATTATTCCGACATCAGCCTCTATCCCTCCCCCTTTCGCGCCACTCCCATCCCTCCATCATTTGATTAATTTTGTGAGCTGGCTCACTGCACCGGCAACAACAAGCTGTTCATCAGGGCCCGCAGCTTGAGCGGTTTGACCGGCTTGCTGATGTAGCCGTATCCCCGCTCGCGGATCTGCGCCTGCAGCTCGCTCTTGCGATCAGCGCTGATGATGATCCCCCCCGGCTCGTCACCACAAGCCTGCTGCAGCGCGGCAATGGCCTCCAGCCCGGTCTTGCCGTCGTCGAGGTGATAGTCCGAGAGCACAAGTCTCGGCACAAACCCTTCTGCCACCAGCGCCTCGGCCTCGGCCAGATCGACGGCGCAGCGCACCTCGCAGCCCCAGCGGCCAAGCAGTGAACTCATCGCCGCCAGAATATCGCGCTCGTTGTCGATGCAGAGCACCCTGACCCCCTCCAGCTGGCTGTCACGCAGAGCGGGCGCGGCAACCGGATGGGCAGCCACCGGCCGGGTGGCCAGATTGAGGGTCACCGCAAAGACCGATCCCTTGCCCGGCCAGCTCTGCAATGTGAGCTGATGGCCCAGCACCAGCGAGATGCCGCGGGCAATGGCGAGCCCCAGACCCAGCCCCTGCTCCCTGGCGGTACGGGAGTGATCGAGGCGGGAGAACTCGTCGAAGATCGCCTCCTGCTTGTCTTGCGGAATGCCGGGGCCGTTGTCCCACACCTCGATGCGGATCTTACTCCCCAGCCTGCGGCAGCCGAGTAGCACCCGGCCGCCCGGGTTGTAGCGAAACGCATTGGTGAGAAAGTTCTGCAGCACCCGGCGCAGCAGGCGCACATCGCTGTGCACCGCCAGCTTGCTCTCCACCACCGAGAAGTGGATCCCCCCCGCCTGCGCCAGCACCCCGAACTCCGCCTTCAGGTTGTCGAACAGATCGTGCAGGGCGAAGTCGAGTTTCTTGGCTTTGAACTTGCCCGCCTCAAGGCGCGAGATATCGAGCAGATCGCTGATGAGATCCTCGGTCGCCCCCAGCGCATCGTCGATATGGCGGGCGATGCGGGCGGGCTCCTCTTCGGCCGGCAGCATCTCCAGCAAGGAGGAGGTAAAGAGCTTGGCCGCGTTGAGGGGCTGGGTCAGATCGTGGCTGACCGCAGCCAGAAAACGGCTCTTGGATTGATTGGCCCGCTCCACCTGCTGGTTCACCAGCAGCAGCTGGCGGTTGAGTTCGGAGAGCTCGCGGGTACGCTCGGCGACCCGCGCCTCCAGATGTTCATTGGCTTCGCGCAGCACCCGTTCGGCATCACGAAACGGCGTGATATCGGTAAAGGTCATGACAAACCCGCCTGCCGGCATGGGATTGCCCTGCATCTCGATCACCCGGCCATCGGGGCGCTCCCGCGCCGAGATATGGGCACTGCCCCGTTTCATAAACGCGACCCGGCGCGCCACATGCTCCTCGATATCGCCGGGGCCGCACAGCCCCTGCAGTGCGTTGTAGCGGATGATCTCCTCGATGGGGCGCCCCGCCTGGATAAGCCCGGGCGGATAGTGGAACAGCTCAATGTAACGCCGGTTCCACGCCACCAGCTTGAGCTCCCGATCCACCACCGAGATCCCCTGCCCGATATGCTCGATCGCCCCTTGCAGCAGACCGCGGTTGAAGCGAAATACGTCAGAGGCCTCGTCCACTATGGTGGCGATCTCCTCGAGCTGCATGTTGCGCCCCTGCAGGGCAGAGGCGAGCACCAGCCGCGCCGACGAGGTGCCAAACACCCCGGCCAGCAGCCGCTCGGTATGGGCAATCAGCTCGGCCGACGCCTGCATCTGCGGTGCCAGCGTGCCGCCATGCTCACCGGCAAAGCGACCAAAGGCACGCTTGACCCGGCTCGACCCGACGAAGCGGGCGGCCAGCATCTCCAGCTCCTTCACCGAGACCCGCGCCTGATAGAGCGCCGTGGTATCGCGACTCGGCTTGCCGACGAAGTTGGCCGCCTGCAACCGCTCGCTCACCGCCGGACGGGAGAGCAGCGAGCCCGCTACATAGCCAAGCAGGTTGAAGAGCAGGCTCAGGAAGATGCACCAGGCCCCGAGGCTGAGATCGCGAAAAGCGGGCCAATCGGGTGGCGCCAGCAACGCCTCCAGCGGTGAGCCGGCCAGCAGACCGCTCTCCGCCAGCAGGGTGATGAACCAGAGGCTCACGCCGAGGATCAGGCCGAGATAGACCCCCTTGCGATTGCCGTGCCGCCAATAGAGACCGAGCAGCAGGGCTGGGGCAAACTGGGCCACGGCACCAAAGGAGAGGTAACCGATGCGCGACAAGCTGGTGAGATCGCCAAGCCAGAGGTAGAGCAACCAGGCCGCCAGCAGGATCAACAGGATGGCGCCACGACGTACCTGCAGCAGCAACCGCACCAGCCGCTCATCGCGCCCCTGCTGCCAGAAACGGCGCAGCAGCACCGGCAGCACCAGATCGTTGCTCACCATGATGGCCAGCGCGATGGTGCAGACGATCACCATGCCGGTCGCCGCCGAGGTGCCGCCAAGGAAGGCGAGCATGGCGACCCCGTCAAAACCAAGGGCCATCGGCAGACTGATCACATAGGTGTCGGAGGCCATGTCCGCCCCCACCCACTGCTTGCCAGCCAGCGCCAGCGGCCAGATAAAGAGCCCCATCACGAACAGGTAGAGCGGGAAGATCCAGCGCGCCCAGTGCAGATCCTGCCCCTGATTGTTCTCCACCACAGTCACATGAAACTGGCGCGGCAGGCAGATGACCGCGCACATCGCCAATACCGTGTAGATGGCCAGCTCCAGCAGACTGCCGGGCGTCACCGCCATCACCGCATCGAAGAAGTGTCCCGCCACCTCGCTGCGTGCCGGGCTCGGCTTGCTCAGAATGAGCCAGAGGGCAAAGCCCCCCACCGAGATAAAGGCGAGCAGCTTCACCACCGACTCAAAAGCGATGGCTACCACCATTCCTCTGTGGTGCTCGGTGGCATCGAGATGGCGGGTGCCGAACAGGATGCTGAACAACGCCAGCAGCATGGCGACCCCGAGCGCCAGTTCGGCGGTATTGCCCGATATGGCGCTGGCGTGCCCCGTCCCTGCGCTGTTGACCATCAGCAGATCGAGCCCGGTCACGATCGCTTTGAGCTGCAGCACCAGGTAGGGAAGGATCCCCATGATGGCGATAAGGGCGATGAGCATGGCGAGACGCTGGGACTTGCCGTAACGGGCGGCGATGAAGTCGGCGATGGAGGTGATGTGTTCCCGCTTGGCCACCAGAATGAGGCGCGCCAGCAGCCGCCAGCCAAACAGAAAGACCAGCATGGGGCCGAGATAGATGGGCACCGGCGACCAGGGTGATTCACTCGCCTGCCCCACGGTGCCGAAGAAGGTCCAGGAGGTGCAGTAGACCGCCAGCGACAGGCTGTAGAGCAGCGGCTGCCCCTTCATTCGATGCCGCTTGTGCTTGTCCGCCACGAAGGCGATCAGAAACAGCAGCCCCAGATAGGAGAGCGACAATCCGATCAGCAACCATCCCTGGTGCATCTGCAACCCCTTGTCCATGTTGAGAATTTGTATGCAGGTTCGGCCAGTCTAGAGAGGTGGCCGCTAAAAGTCATCACCTTCAGACAGATTGAAATTATCGTTTTTCAATAAGTTTTGCCTTGACTGTATATCGCAAAACAATAAACATTGCCGCTATGAATATTGATAAACGATAAACTTTACCTTTCATACAAAACCCATCACGGTGAGGAATGAGATGATATCCAACAAACTCGAACGCTCGAGCATGCTGATCGAATGGCTGCTGCTACTGGCTCTGCTGGCGACCCCTTTGATCACCTTGCTGGAGGTGTGGACCCCCTTCGGTGGCGCCGATTTGCTGCAGGAGAAGCTCAACACCATTCTGAGCCGTCCCGGCATCAACCCGGCAGACTATCCACTGCACTTCTCCACCCGGCTGCTCGGCACTCTGGTACAACTGTTGCCGGATCTGGTCTTCATGATGATGCTCTGGCAACTGCGCCAGCTGTTTCGTGGCTACCGCCACGGCCTGCTCTTCACCTTCGAGCAGATCCGCCGCTACCGGCAAATCGGGCTGCTGCTCTGTGCAACCTTCGTGGTCGAGTTGATCCACCTGCCCCTGCTGGATACGGTGCTCACCATGAGAGGCCCGGAAGTACTCGGTACCATAGCGCTGAGTACCTCCGATTTCCGGGTACTGCTGGCGGGACTGATCGTGCTGGCGCTGGCACTGGTCATGCGCGAGGCCAAACTGCTGGCCGATGAACAGCAACTGACGGTGTGAGGATCCCATGCCCATCATCATCCGGCTCGATGCCCTGCTGGCCGAACGCAAAATGACCGCTCGCGAACTGGCCCAGCGCATCGACATCACCGAAGCCAACCTCTCGATCCTCAAGAATGGCCACGCCAAGGCGGTGCGCTTCTCCACTCTGGAGGCCATCTGCCGTGAACTCCAGTGCCAGCCCGGCGATCTGCTGGGCTACGAGCAGGAGCGCTAACCCCTTATGAGTCGTCATATCACCCTGTTTGCCCTGTGGCTGCTGCCGTTGTGGGCTTGCGCCAGCGATGACGCGAGCGGCCCCCGCTACCTTGTCGAACAGGACGCCAGCGCTAATGTGCTGCAAGTGCGCCTCACCATGCAGGGCGAGCCCCCTTTTACCCTGCTCCCCGCCCGCCAGTTGCCGGGCAGTGCCACGCCGGTTTCCCCCGCGCTGGTCTGCCTTGCAGACAACCAGCCGGTAGCCCTCAACCAGCCCTTCTCCTGCAAAGAGGTTGGCTGGCAGATCACTCTCACACCAGCTCCAGCGCTGGGGGCGGATGCCTCGGCTCAACAGTCGCTGCTGTTTGCCCCCGACCAGTGGCTATTGACCGAGTGGGGTAACTTTGTGCGCCAGCAGGGGAGCCACCAAGGGAAGGTGTGTCTGCCGGATGGCAGCTGCCAACCGTTACCGGATGTCAACCAGCCACCGCTGATCCTGCCATTTGGTCTGCAAACTGTGCCCGTCACCAAACCGGATCCGCGGCTGGTGCTGAGCCATGACGAGATTGCCAACCAGCTCGATCTGCCGGCCTTGCAGCAACAACTGAATGAGATCATCGACTATCTGGCCTTTCAGCTCGATGTGGCCCCGCCCACTCATCCATGGCAACTGGTGTGGCTCGGGCGAGATGTGGCGACCCGCTCTCTTGGCGGAGCCGCCGGGGATCAGGTGTTTGTCGCCAACTACCCAACCATGAATGGCAAGCCGACGCCACAGGCGCCCCTGCGCCTGCTGCGCACCTCGGCCCACGAGGCTGCGCACATTCTTAACGCCCGCAGCTCGACGCCACAGCCCACCTGGGTTGAAGAGAGCCTCGCCGAGTACCTCGCCATCAAGGCACTGCGCCGCTTTCGGCTGCATCAGGTCACGGCGGTCAACGAGCTGGCCGAGCGGGGCAAACAGCTGCCCCATAGCGAGAGTGGCCTCTATCGGGCAGCTCGCGAGGTGATGGCTGGCGATCGCTCCTACTACCCGCTCTTTTACGTCAAGGGGAGCGCCTTCTGGGAAGCGCTGGAGCGGGAGCTGCAGCACAATGACGTGACGCTGGCCCAACTGCTGCCCCAACTGGGCTGGCTAACGGATGGCCGCTTTGATGCCGCATCCAGTGAACTGCTTGCCGGCACCATCGGCTCGGATACTTGGCGCCGCCTCAGCCGCCGCTATCTTGGCGAACCACAGTAACACCGCAAACCGCAGCAACGAAAAAGGGAGAGCCGTGGCTCTCCCTTTTTCCAGGTGATGGTTCAGATAGACAGATATCAGGATGGAGCACTCTCCTGCGCAGAGGGCACAAAGGGGCGCAGCCGCAGGAAGAAAACCGGCAAGACCACCAGCACCATCAGGAAGAAGATGCCGCCGCCCAGTGGCTCGAACAGCACGCCGCAGAGTGCCATCAGAGCCGCCACCGTCATGCCAAGACCCAGCGCTGCGTAAAGGGACTGGGTCGGGATCAACTGCTCGGCCGGTAGCTGGCGGGTCATGAAGCGCACCGCCCCGAGATGGCTCACCCCGAACGTCACCGCGTGGAGCAGCTGCCCCAGCACCAGTACCCACAGCTCGGTCGAAGCTCCCAGCAATACCCAGCGCACCACACAACCGATGGCTCCGGCGATAAAGAGGCTCTGCGCCCCGAAGCGTTGCAGGAAGCGCTTGTCGGCGGCGAACATACAGATCTCGGCCACCACCCCGATCGCCCAGAGATAGCCGATGATGGTGCCGCTATATCCTTGCGCCTTCCAGTAGATGGCACTGAAACCGTAATAGGCGGCGTGGCTTCCCTGCAGCAGCGCTGTCAGCAACAGGAAGCGGCGCACCGGCGCGCTGCGTAGGGTCGCCAGCAAGGATGCCTTGGCGCGCTCCCCCTGCACATCCTGTGGCGCGGGACTAAGTGGCAGCCAGCTGAGCAGCAGCATCAGCACCAGCCCCGCCACCATGGTGTGCAAAATCCAGTCGCTGCCGAAGTTGCCCACCAGCGCCCCCACCAAAGTCGAGGCAACGATAAAGGCAAACGAACCGCACAGCCGCACCTTGCCGTAGTCGATATGCGCCTGCACCACCATGCGGGTTGCCAGCGCCTCACCCACCGGCATCAGGGTCGGGTAGATAAAGTTGGCAATCAGGGTGAGACCAACCAGCCACCAGAGGTGATGGCTGAGATAGAAACCAAGGAAGGCGAGCAGGCTGAGCAGGGAGAGCAATCGAGTAACCGGCAGCAGATGGCCCGCCCCCTTGATCTGTCCCATCACCATCAGGTTGCCGGCAAAGCGGATCGCCATCCCCGCCCCCAGCAGGAGACCAATCATCTCGGCGCTGACGCCCACCCCCTCCAGCCAGAGCGACCAGAACGGCAAGTAAGCGCCGTAGACAAAATAGAAGGCGCCGAAAAAGAGCGCTAACCAGGAGAACGCGGGCATAGATCCTCTGCAACCGGATGACGGGAGCAGAATGATAACCTATCCTCCCCCGCAGATCCCGATGGAAACCCCGCGAAGAAATCGAAAAAACTTCAATAAAATTGAACTATTACCGAAGAAGCGGGGTCTACTTGATAACACCTCCTCCTGGTTAGTGTTGCAATCCTTCCACCCGCCCATGGCGGGTTTCTTTTTATCTGCTAGAGCCGACCTTGCGGATAATCTGACCATTGTTACAAATAATAGGATGGCTAGCGCCCCCCCCCCCCCCCCGGCCATACACTAAGATGAGGCTGAAATTGATACAGCAGGAAATATACACTAAAGTCACGCAAGCCAGACTATTGGCCGATGCCTAGTAATCACTAGAATCGAGCTCTTATTCGATTCGCACCTGCCCTAGTTTTATCTACCCTAGTTATACTTCCCCATTAAATATTTTTTTACTGCCGAAGCGGTATTAAACCTATAACTTCCATCACCAGTGCCATCTTCTGTTCCATAAAAAGATGCATCATTGTTTTTTTCTTTATCAATTACATAAATCCCGCTCTTGTTTTTTTTGTACATAGTCACCTGATAATCCGTTTGATCTATCCCTTCAGCTTGATGTTTGTTATACCAAGAAACGATTGTGCCAATATAGTTTACACCTCCCAACCTAGCAAAAAAAACACTCCTAACATTTGGAAAATCACCATTGATACATAACTTATCCATAACATAGGATGTCTTATTACCAGATACGATTAGGTTTACAGGACAATCTTCATCGCTACTTTTTTCCACACTAATAGAATCTGTGTCATGACTTATTTTATAGGGACCTTGTATTACCTCTCCCGCATAAGAAAAAAAACATACAAAAGACGTAAAAATAACCAAAAGACATTTGCGTATATTCATGAAAACCACCACTTTATTCACTGCTTTTATTTATACCAATTACAGAAGCAACAGAATTAAATCTCATCAGTCTATCATCATATCCATTCTTCCCACCATTTACAATTTTAGTTACCTCACTAACAGTCCCTATAGAAGCGACCTTATTTAAGTCTTTTTTATATACAAACCAGAAGAAAAATGCTGATTCCGTAGCATATCCAAGATCAAGCACATCGTCAGGAGAAAGCACAAAATCTTTTAAATCCTCAGGGTTTCTTTTATTGTGTTCTTTTGTGAATTTTTTATATGTATCCTTGAATGTTATTTGAATTAATCCCCTGCCGCGATATTTATAACCATCACCCGATGCTTCATCGCCGTTACCGCTTCCCTCTCTACTAGCATAAACATAACTTCCTAGAGCCTCTGGGTTAGATGCATACTTACTCTCTTCTGTCCAGAGTTTCGGTCTTAACCTTCCCTTAGTAGCATCATCCTTCAAAGGATCATAATTTTTGGGCCCACCTTTGCAACCAAAAATCCTCCTCATACCCTTAGGACTATATTTTAAATTTTCACTAATTGGAACAAAGTTAGATTCATGGCCGACCTGAGATAAGAAGTGAGCAAGCGCTCTCATATCCCTTAAATTATAAATACGAGCATATTTATTTAAGTATGGAAGAATTTTTTCGCAATTAACTCGCCCTTGGTTCAAATTAGCAGCAAACACCATTTCAAATGTAATAAGGTTGTTTTCTATATTATTTATCAGTCCGATTATCCCCATCGGATGAAAATGCCATATGTTTTCTCCAAGTTTTAATTTAGCGGCACTCTGCATCCACTCCAGCTTATCGATACGCTGCTTTTCATGATCAACTAATAAATCAAAGTCTGGCAGGCCAATCTTGGTCATAAGATTATCCAACCATTCATAGCTACTGCCTGATGATTTTTCGTACCATTCACTGGGATGCTTCACAATTAGATTATGAAGTTGTTCGGCATTACCGTTATTTTGTAGAGCGGTCTGTATCTCTTCACTGCTAAGCTCACCATTCTTATCAGTATCGAAACTCTTTACCAATTCGGTAAAGAAGGTGGAGGGCGCGTCAGGATCCAGATAGCCGTCAGAGCCTGAGCCATCGACCTTTTTAAAACCGATCTTCAACCAGTCATGTTGACTCAATAACTCAACTTGCTCTTTCTTGACATATTTATCTGATGAGACACAGACCCACTCCTGCTTGGCAGCATCCTTTTCCAACTTGGGTGATTCAACCAACACTTCCTGACTTTTGTCCTTGGTTGCCACCCACTTGGATTGTCCCCCCTCACTCTTCTTCTCATGCAGGATCACATCGGCAGGCACTTTAGCATAGGTTGCACCGCCTTTTGTTTCGGCTTTGTTGGCCAGAACATCGTCCAGACGAGGATCTTGGGTAAACACCTCAAGATGAACCTGATGCTTGCTCTGCTTGCCCCCAATCAGGGACCCTGGCGTTTCCACCAAGCCGAGATAGCCTATGGTTTCACCTGCAGCAATTGCCACGGGAGATGGCAGCACATATAGCTCGTCGAGATGGGAGGGAGGAAGCCTTTTAGCCTTGATAAATTCATCTTCTACGCACACCCAGGCGAGACCACAATTCCCCTGAGTGCCGCCCCCACTCGGCATTACATATTTGCATCTGGCCATCTTGCACGCTTTATCACCAATCCAATGGAATTCGAGTTGGTGCGCATCATACTGCAACTTGGTGCCAGCTGGCAGTAAGACGTTGCCACTGCCGGCCCTCAAGCGACCACTTTTATCATCCAGAACAGGGTCTGCACACCCAGGCATATCCTTCAATAGCTCTGCATCTATCTGATCGAATAGCCAGGTTGGCACATTAGGCTTGATAAAGGTCACGGCATCCGGGCTATTGGCGATCCAGACTGAACTCCCTTCACTGACCAATACGCCAGCCTTTTCAGCCTCTTTTATCTGGGCATTGGACAGCTTGCTCTTGATCTTTACCTTGATGAAATCATACTCCTTGCCCCCGATACTCCCCTTTTGGGATGGCGTGCTGCTATCCATTTCCAGTTCGGTATCTTTAGGCAAAGTGAAACGGGGCAAGACTGCATCGGCACGCTGCTGCTCAGCATCAGGATTCGCGTGGGGAACGGAATTGCGAGCATTCCAACCTTTTTTTAGCACCAGTGTATCGGTTCTTTGGTACTTATTCCAAGGCAACAGGTGCATATAGAGCGAATAAAAGGTGAACTCGTTTTTAGCTTTTGTTTCTGCATTTATTTCACAATATTCGTGTTGGACTAGGCAGAAGCAGTTGGAATAACGCAGTGACTCCCCCTGAAATTCAGAGGTCAGATAATCCTTCATCATCCGAAAAGCCACAACTTTGCCGTCAGCAATGGCTCTGACAGGATATTTATCTTTGCACCAGGGGGCACTCTGGTCGCTGATATGAATACCGCCATGCCACTTGTTGTGATTGCCCAGGAGATAATGACCGGATTTCTCGCCATTAATAAGTGCTGTCAGGGCTTTGACATCTTTGAATTCTTCCCCTGTGGCTGTGAGGATGGGAAATGCAAACTTCATGCTTTCTCCTTATTCAGAAAAGAGATAGAACGCAGCGGGCTTCTCGTCTTTCAAGAGCGCCTCCATCGCCTTCTCGGTGGCAATCGCCTTGACCAGTTCAACCAGTTCTGGGGCTTTGACCACCTCAACCCCTTTGGGAGTAACGGGAGCCTGACCAGCCCAGCCAGAGCCAGAGCCCGGGCTGCCGCCGGCATTGAGCTTGATGGCGGGGCCGACCAGCTTGATGCCACTCGGGTCAACTTTCACAAAACTACCGCCGCCCTTGAGAGTGATCTCGGAGCCCGCCTCCAGCACCAGCTTGTCACCCACCTTGATATGCACCTCTTCACCCGCTTCCACCAACAGGGATTGGCCTAGCTTCTGATGCAGGGAGGTATCAACTGTCAGCGAATAGTCCGCCTTGATGTGGTCGCGTTTTTCACCTTCAACTGTCAGGTGGTCATTACCGAGGCTGGGCGGAGCACCATCCTTGCCCGGCACCTTTCTGATGCGGGTTACCCGATCAAAGTCGATGTCGCGATGCTCGTCATGTTTGATATGCCAGGCGGCGTCGTTCTCTATCAGCACGTTCAGGTCTTTCTGACCGTGGATATAAATCTCTTCCTGTCCCGCCTGGTCTTCAAAGCGCAGCTCGTTAAAACCCTCGCCCTTGTGGGTTTCGGTGCGCAGCACGGTGCGGGTCTTGTTGGCGGGCAACTCATACGGTGGCCGGTTGGTGGCGTGGAAGGTGCGACCGGTCACGATAGGCTGGTCGGGGTCTCCTTCCAGAAACGAGACGATGACCTCGTGGCCGATGCGCGGGATGGCCATCATGCCGTATTGACCGCCCGCCCAGCCCTGGCTCACTCGCACCCAGCAGGAGCTCTGGTCGTTGGAGCTGCCATATCTGTCCCACGGGAATTGCAGCTTCACCCGGCCATGCTCGTCGCAGTAAATCTCTTCCCCCTCGGGACCCACCACGATGGCGATTTGCGGGCCATCCACCATGGGTTTGTGAGGTGCTTCCGGGCTGCCGATGCGGGCCCGCCAAGTGGTGCTCGCCTTCACCACGCCAAATTCGTTGTGGTAGACGGTCGGGCCGCTGCCACCCTCTTCCTCCAGCGCCTGCGGTTGTTCACCGGTGTGGCGGATATGGACGATTTGCCAGTCGGTGTTGAGGCTGCCGTTGGGGTGTTCGGTCAATGAAAAGTGCTGGCCCGGTAGCAATGCGGCGCTGTTGGATTTGCCACTGCCGCTGACTGCGTCATTGCGCAGGGCATCGAGCCGGTGCTGGACAAAGGCCTTGCCGCTCGGGTCCTGCTTGTAGCGGCCCGGGTAGTCGAAGTGCTGGTAGGTATCGCGCTGATGCTCAAGCTCAGCGCCCTGCTTTTTATGGGAGAGGCCATAGGCCGGGGTCTTGAAGCTGTAGTCCTTGAGCTCCACATCAGAAGGGCGCACCGCCTCGCGGTAGTGGAACTGACGCACGTAAGGGCCTTGTTCCAGCGAGCGGTTGCCGAGGTTGAAGAAAAGCTCGGGGCCTTGAGTCAATGCTGCCGCGTCGTCGGCAAATACAATGCGGTGTTTGCCTGCTTCAAACTCGTGGAAGTAGAACAAGCCCTCTTCGGCTGCGAGGCGGTTCACAAAGTCGAGGTCGGTCTCGCGGTACTGGACGCAGTATTCGCGCTGGGCATGTTCATTCTTGAGCGCAAAGGCGTAGTCGGTAATGCCGTGCTCTTGCAGCAGGATACTGAGGATTTCGTCAGGCTTTTGCGCCTGAAAAATGCGAGAGTTCTGGCGCAAACCAAGTCGCCACAAGGCGGGTTTCACCTCAATGCGGTAACGGGTACGGCGAAAGCCGCTGTCCCCTTGGGCAAACTCGCTCACTACCCCGCCCACCCGGCGTTGCAGCTCGCCGTTGTACCACACCATGAGCTCGCAGGGCTGGTCCAGCACGGCACCAAAGTCGACATCGGGCTGGCTGCTGGCCAGCTCAAGGCGCAGGTTGAACGGCCGGTTCAGCCCCTCGTCCAGCTGGAAACTCGCCACCACGAAGGTGCTCTCGGGCAGCGCCCCCACCTTGACGGTAAATTGCAATCCGGTTTGATTAGCCATGGCTCTCCCCTCTTGTCACGGCCACGCGATGTCTGCGCCCCTCTTCAAGACCCCAACCGCCAAACCACGCTACCGCCCTCTCCGGTGCCACAACGGGCAACCAAGATAGCGGCGAACACGGGTTACGGGCGGATTGGGTCTGCATCACAGGACACCCTTTAGTGCTTTGCCATCCCCCCGCATCAATCGAATGCGCAGCAGAGGGATGGCAAAACAGAAAAGCTCCGGCTACCTGAGCGGGCCGGAGAAATACGGGCTAAGAGGGCCGGTTTGGCAACCGGCCCATAAGACACATAACTACTTGCAAGGAATACCAAAGTAACAAAACGAGGATTAGGCCTCGATGGGCGCACGCCAGTCGTCGGCACCGGAAGTACCGGCAACGGTGTGTTCCCAGTCAATCTTGCGGTAAGCCATGGAGACCTGGATAAGCTGGGTGAAGTCAGACTTCGCCGGGTCCTGGCAGTGCGGCATCTGGCAGTCGATGTCAACGATGGTGGCATCGGTCAGCACGGTGGAGAAGAAGTGTTCCTGTTTGCCTTCAACGGAGGTGCGGTACCACTTCAGGGTCACTTTCGGCAGCATCTCACCGGAAGCCAGCGCGTTGTACATCAGCGGCACGGCTTTGTTCAGGGCCACGGTGAACTTGAACGGCTTGTGGACACGCTGACCAGCCGGCTGACCGGATTGCGGGTCGGTCGGGACAGTCACAACGTGCTGGAACTCTTGTACCAGCATCTCGTCTTCGTGACCTTGTACGAAGATGTTGCCGACGGAATCGGAGGTGAAGGCACCGGCGGTGATATTGCCCTGGGTTTTACCTTCGATGCTGATATAACATGGAGTTGGCATGTGTATGCTCCTAAATAGATTGGTTAAATGAGATAGCACTCGACCAGACTATTAGCAGCGACCATGCCATTTTTTTATCTTTTAAAAATCAACACCTTAACCATTGCAGGCTGAACCCCCACAGCGCAACCATGCAATAAATTGCGCAGAAAAACATTTTGACCGGCACAGTTCGCACAGACAGCCATTTCATCTGCCAGATGAGCAATTGATTGCCTAGAACAGAACTACTCACTGTTATCGAGCACATTCTCGACCTGCGCGGCATCAATATTGAGCTTGACCACCCCCTGCTTGAGGGCCCAGGAAATCGCCTGATTTTTGCTGCTTGCCCCCAGCTTCTCCGCAATTCTCTCCAGATGGAAAGTCACGGTTCTGGGTTTGATATCGAGGATCTGGGCAATATCGCTGACCTGTTTGCCCTCTGCAGCCCATTGGCACACCTCCAGTTCGCGAGTAGTCAACATCTCCCGAGGAGGCATGGCTGCAATGCAGACCCTGGCCACGGCTTCAAAGATATGGGTCGCAAGCCAGCTCAGAAACGGAATGGCAGTCAACCATTGATGTTCGGTACGGGGCTCACTGGTAATCAATGAGAACAGTCCAATATGACCATTTGCACCGTGCCAGGGGATGGTGATGCCATCGCGCAAGCCGGCCTCCTGAGCCAGTAGCATCACTTCCAGCCCGGCGCTGTCTTGCAGGTCACAACACTCAGTAATGAGGTTGGCCCAAAGTAACGGTGTACTCTGAGCCATACCTTTTTTGACAACCGGATCAACGGTATAAAGGGCTTGTTCGTTGTAGTACTGAACCCATTCTGCTGGACAGCCATTGAAGATTCGCACATCCGGCCGCTGAATGGAGCTGGGCGAGATAAATCCCAAGCGAAAGTAGTCAAATCCCATCAGCTCGCAGATCTGGCGCAGCAGAGCAAGTATTGTCTGTTCATTGGATGCGTCATTGAACCGGGTGATCAGCTCAAGTGCGTTGGTCGTCTCGAAAGTGTGGGGGGATGTAGAAGTCAAAAGCGCATTTCCCCGTTGCCAAAATGTTCTAGATGTTATTAAGCATGGAACAAATAGCACAATATCTTGTTTACGCAAAGAAAATGCTTCTTTCATAGCCTCAGTGACGGGTTAGCATCACAATATCTGGATGCCTCATAAAAAATCCCCGCCTGTCAGGGCGGGGATTCGGAGTGGACTCAAGTCCGGGTTCACTGCGTGTGTTGTCGTTTTTAGAATAGGTACTTGACTCGGGCGCTGAGGTTACGGCCCGGCTCGGTCATCAGGCTGTTATCAGAACCCGCATCACGGCCGGCGATGCGCTCGTAGCTGGTGTACTCCTTGTCAAACAGGTTGAAGAGACCGACGTTGAGCTGCAGATCCTGCATCGGGTTGAACTGGGCATACATGTCCACCACGCCCCAACCGGCCGCCTTCGCATACTCGTTGCCCTTGGCATCCTTGCGCACCTTGTCCATGTCGTCGGCAAAGCGCAACGCCGTATTGAAGTTCCACTTCTCCTGCTCCAGACGAACGCCGACCGAGCCGTTGAGCGGGCTCAGGCTGTTGATGTAGTTGCCATCACCATCCTTGCCATCGATGTAGGCGAGGTTGCCCCAGACGTTGACCAGATCGGTCAGCCAGTAATCCGCTTTCGCTTCGACCCCCTTGGTGGTCGCCTTGCTCAGGTTCTGATACTGGTAGACAGAGGTGCGCCCCTCTTTGCCCACTTCCACCATCTCGATGAAATCATCGAACTTGTTGTAGAAACTGGCCACCTCGTAGCTGAAGCCATTGTGGCTGCCACGCACACCGAGATCGATGCCGTCGCTGCTCTCCGGATTGAGGTTCGGGTTCGGCTCGATGCGATAGCCGTAAGCCTGATGGTTCAGGGTGGAGAAGGCGCTGTCATACATGGGGGCCTTGAAGCCGTGGCTGTACTGGGCAAACAGGTTGGCCGCCTCGTGCGCCTTGAACACCAGTCCGAGCTTGGGCGAGATCTCCCCTTCGGAGAACTTGTGCAACTGGTCACCGGTGTAGGCGGGATCATTGTCCGGGGTCATCCGGTAGTAGTCATAGCGGGCGCCCGGTGTCAGCACCCAGCGCTCGCCAAACTTCATCTCGTCGAAGGCCCACAGGGCGCCACGTTCGCTGGTGGTAGCCGGGAAGCTCAGCTCGTTGTAGCCGACAAAATCATTTGGTTTGGTCGGCCCCTTGTAGCGGGAGCGTTCGTTGTCGGTGTGCTCATACTCGGCCCCCCAGGCCAGACGATGGTTGGCCACCGCCTTGTGGAACTGCAGCTGGGCGCCGAGGTTCTTCTGATCGAACACGTTGTGATCGAGAGAGTTCTTGAACACATAGGGGTTGCGCGGGTTAACCGGATATTTGGATGAGGCGTACTGATCCAGCGTCTGCTTGGTGCGTCCGAAGTAGACCTTGGTATCCATCCGGTCGGCCCAATTCTGATTCAGCGCGATGCCGTGATCCAGCACCAGCGACAGGTTGTCGGTCTGCTTGTCGGTGATGGGCTGCTCGAACACGCGGGCAGTGCCGGTACCGACCTTGTTGAGCTTGACCGCGTCAGGCTCCTCGCCATCGGTCAGATAATCGACGGTCAGCTTGAGGAACTGCTCATCAGAGAGATTCCACTTGCTCTTGAGCAGCAGGGCGTGAGTGCCGATATCGAAATCGGTCTTGGTTGAATCGTAGTTCTGGGTGACACCACCATCGCGCCAGGTGTAACGCAGCAGGTTCTCCACGTCACCGGTACGCAGGGCGCCGGTAAAACCAGCCATCTTCTGGTGACTGCTGGAGGCGTAACCGCTGGTCACATCCAGATAGCTATCCTTGCCCTTGAGGAAGTCGCTGGCATCCTTGGTGGTGATGGCAATAACGCCACCCAGCGCATCGGAGCCATAAGCCGCGGATGCAGGCCCCTTGGCTACTTCCACCTGCTTGATCATGTCGGTATCGAAGTAGCTCTGACCCACTCCACCCTTGCTGTAGGCATCGTTCTGGCGCACCCCGTCACGCACCACCTTGACCCGGTTCTCACCCATGCCGCGGATGATGAAGGTCTGGGCATCTCCCTGCCCGCCCAGCACGGCGACACCGGGTTCATAGCGGAACAGGTCAGCGGCATCAGTCACCACCTGCTCTTCGATCTGTTTGGCGGTAATCACCGAAATGGGGCCGGAGACATCTTCCAGCTTCTGCTCCATCCGTGAGCCGCTGACGACCACGACTTCATCCGCCTTTTGAGTGGCAGCAAAGACCTGGGAGGAGAGACCGGCCGCTACGGCGAGCGCGACCAGAGAGAGTGCGTTTTGATGGGTCACAGCGAATCCTTATTGAGAACTATTATCAAACAGGCCGCATCTTACCCACCCCGACTCAAAGATCAATAAAAAAGAATCATTATCATTTAAAAAGAGAATTGTTAGTTTTACACTGCCAGCCATTTCCTGTTTTATGCCTGTGACACAACCCCTGTTCGGGCCTCTCTATACCGCGAGATTACTGATGAAACGACTCCCACTGCTTGCTCTGCCCCTGCTGCTGGCTGCCTGTGCTACCAGCCAGCCACCAGTATCCCCCCCACTGGCGACCCTCTATGACTATCAGTTGAGTAATTCGCAGCAGGAAACCCTGACTCTGGATCAGGCCACTGCCCGTCTCACGGAGGCCGACATCATTCTGGTGGGCGAACTGCACACCCACCCAGCCATTCACCTGTTGCAGTCACAGCTGCTGAGCGCCCTGTATCAGCAAGCAGAGCAACACGGACGGGGGCTAACCCTCTCCATGGAGCAGTTCAGCCGGGCCGATCAAGCGACCCTTGATGCCTATCTGGCAGGCAAGATCGGTGAAGCTGCGCTGATCCGCGCAGGGCATGCCTGGCCCAACTACCCGAGCGACTATCGCCCGCTGGTGGAGTTCGCCAAGACGCACCGCATGTCGGTGATCGCCGCCAACGCCCCCAAACCGCTGGTGAGCTGTGTCGGTCAGGAAGGAGTCGCCTGGTTAGACAAGTTGCCCACCTCACGTCGCAGCCAGCTGGCCCGCCAACTGACACTGGGTGATGACCCCTATCGCCAGAAGTTCATGGCCTCCATGCACCA
Source organism: Aeromonas sp. FDAARGOS 1410 (assembly GCF_019048745.1). Lineage (NCBI taxonomy): Bacteria > Pseudomonadati > Pseudomonadota > Gammaproteobacteria > Aeromonadales > Aeromonadaceae > Aeromonas > Aeromonas sp. FDAARGOS 1410. Next base: position 4,006,560 of record NZ_CP077401.1, read on the forward strand.
CGGCGATGCCGACAGCAACGCCCGCCGTTTCGCCGCCCAGACCAGCTGGGACGACACCATGGCCGAGAGCATGGTGGATTATCTCGCCAAGCACCCGGGCCAGCAGATCATGCATATCGCCGGTAATTTCCATGTAGAGGGGGGGCTCGGGATCGCCAGTCGCATCGCCAGCCGCAATCCGGCACTCAAGGTGGCATTGGTAGTCCCGCAAACCGGGGAAGAGACAGCCCCGGGCCGAGCCGCCGATGTAACCGTAAAGATGATGCCGCTCCCCGAACGCTGGCAAAACAGTGCCGAGATGAAGCAAGATATGGGCGCGCTGCATCAATCCCGCAGCCGTGACTGCAGCCAGTGGCTGCAACCCTAATCATCAAGGAAACGGCGGGTACAATATGGATGTGTTACTGATCATCGATGTGCAGCAAGGGGTCATGAAGGAGACCCATCATCAACAACAGCAAGTGCTGGCCAATATCAATCGGGCTGCGGCCCATGTCAGGCAACAACAGGGGCGAGTCATCTATATCCAGCATGATGATCTGCCGGGTGGCGAACTGGAGCCCGGCACCCCGGGTTGGCAGTTGCACAGTATGCTGCAGCCAGCCAAGAGCGATAGCCGGGTACGCAAGAGCGCATGTGACAGCTTCCTCGACACCGAGCTCGCGTTTCTGCTGGCAGAACAGCCGGTCGACAGGCTTATCCTCTGCGGCAGCAACACCGATTTCTGCGTCGATACCACGGTGCGCAGCGCAGCCTCTCATGGCTTCGAGGTGTTCGTATTGAGCGATGCTCACTCCACCGCCAATCGCCCTCACCTTGGCGCCCCCCAGATCATCGAGCATCACAACTGGATATGGCGCAATCTCGACCTGCCGAATGGGCGCAGTGTGACCCTGCTCACCACCGACGAGCTGCTGGCAGTAACACCCGTTGGGCAGCCATGTTAATCTGGCGCCCTCGCTTAGTTTCTCACCGGAGTCTTGCCGTGCGCCTGTTGCCCGCCACCCTGTTGCTGCTCTTTCCCCTGCTGTCGGCCTGCTCCAGCTTGCCTGGCCAGAAGTATGACGGGCCCGAGCCCCTCTTCCTGACCCATATCAACGAGGAGGGGAGCAAGCGCTTCACCTTTGAAGCCGCGCCCAACGATACCCTGCCGCGCGGCCTCTCTGCCGCCCAGAGCCAGCGCCTGCTGGAGCTGCGGGAAGCATTGCAGGAGAACCTGCTGACCCAGACCCTCGCCAGCAAAAAGTACTGCCGGGAAGGGTACATAGTGCTGAGCCAGACCTCCTGGAAGGTGCGGGGTGAGTGCAACGAGACGGCAACCGCTGCCGATCGCAGCACCTTCCCCAACAAGGCCTCCTGGCAGGATTAAGCAATCCGGACGAGATAACGCAATAAAAAACGGGCAGCCAATTGGCTGCCCGTTTTGTTGTAATTGATGTCGTGCCGTCAGACCGGCGCATCGGCCGGGCTGGTGAGCTCGGCACCGTTGTCGATGCGCTTGTGCCCTTCCACCAGATGGACGAAGTCCACCAGCTCGTCACCGGAGACCGCAAACGCCTGGCCGAAGCCCTTGACGAACAGCCCCTGCTCCGGCTTGAGGCGGAACAGTTTGAAATCCTTGAGGTTGGAGAGCCCCTTGATGATCTCGCCAAAACGCCCCTCCAGCGCCGCCACAGCCTTGCTCCAGCGAGCGTCGTCACGGGCAACGACTTCAGCCACCGCATCAAAGGTCAGACGCTTGCGGGCAAACAGCTCGCGGGCACCACTCTCATCCTCGATCAGCATCAGGGATACCCGGGGTACCTGTTGCAGATTGCGGGCATGGCGGGCGATCTCGGAGATCAGCACATAGTAACCATCTTCCTGAAGCACGAACGGTGCATAGCTGGCGTTGGGATTGCCTTGGCTGTCGACGGTGGCGAGCTGCAGGGTACGGCAGCTGTCGCGAAACTCGCGGATCTCCGGTTGCAGGCGGTTCTGCAGACGCTCCTGACGTTCACTCATGCTTTTACTTCCTCTTGAGACGGGTGGCGCAGGGCCATAAAACGGGTGACCTGATCGGCAAGCAACTGACGCTTCTCGTCGCGGCCGAGATAAACCTTGAAGATGCAACGACCGGAGTGGCCGAAGAACTGGAAGGAGTGTCCCTCCTTGCCCATGAACAGCTTGCTGACCAGCGCAATCCCCGCCACGTTGTCGAGCTTGAGGTGACCGTGCAGCTCACCGTCGCGCCCCATCAGGTTGTAGTAGCCACGCGCATCTTTCCCCTTCGGGAACGGCGCCTTCACTTCGAAGATGGAACCTTCCGACTCGACGATGGTGGTTACCGGGCCCCAGTCGGCCAGATCTTCCAGCAGAGCTTGTGCGCGATCGGCTGGCAACAGGGTCACCAGCTCCGCGGGCAGCTGGCGAACCACCTCCCACTCGCTGACGGCCAGCTGGGTCGCAATGGTTGAAGGGTGAGCGCTGGGATCCTGCTCCAGCATCTCCTGAATGCGTTGTGCAATGCTCATCGTTTCTCCCTCGGCGAGGCACCCGCCTCGCTGTTTATCATGGCGGCTACTCTAATAAAGCACCAGAATCAATGCAATTGATAATTGCTATCATTCTCAGTGCATTTTATTCAAACCCTTGATATTCTCGGCGGCACACCCGTTTCACCCTACTGTCGGAGGTTAGCATGGGCCGTCCTCTTGCCCTCGCACTCACCCTGCTGAGCAGCTCTCTGCTCCCCCTGTTCACTCATGCTGCCGCAGCGCCCAATACCCGCATCGTCAGTATTGGCCCGGCCACCACTGAACTTATTCTGGCGCTCGGTGGCGACGATCGCCTCGTTGCGACCGATGTCAGCAGCCCCTTGCCAAAAGGGTTGCCCAAGGTGGGCTATCAGCGCGCACTGGCAGCCGAAGGGATCCTCAGTCTGGCACCAACTCTGGTGGTCGGCAGCGACGAGATGGGGCCTGCACCAACCCTCGATCAGCTGCGCCGTGCCGGGGTCAAGGTAGAAGTGCTGGAAACAGCACCGACTCTGGCCAACCTCAATGAGCGTATTGATACCCTGGCCAGCCTGCTGGATGACAAGGGCGCGGGCGAGCAGCTCAAACAGCAGATCCAGAGCCAGACCGAGCAGCTGGCGGCACAAGCCAAACTGAACAAGCCGCTCAAGGTTGCCTTTTTGCTGCTGCACAAGGGGCAACCGGTGAGCATTGCCGGGGGCGACACCACCGCCGGCGCCCTGCTTACGCTGGCTGGCGGCACCAATACCGCAGCCACGCTGCGCAACTACAAACCCGTCTCCGCCGAATCCCTTATCGAGATGCAGCCCGATCTGGTGCTGGTCAGCGGCCGCGACTGGCAACGCTATGCCGACCCGGCCCAGGTGCAGGCCGAAGTCCCCGCACTGGCCGCCACCCCGGCCGGCAAGCGCAACGCCATTCACGCCATCGACGGTCACGCCCTGCAAGGGGGCCTGAGCCTCAACTCCCTGCAGCAGGCGAACCAGATCGCCCAGTGGCTCAAACAGGGGTCATGATGCGCTTGCCACTCCCCTGGCTGCTGGCCCTCACCACGGCAGCGCTCGCCCTGCTGCTGCTCGGTTCACTGGCAACCGGGCCGATGGCACTCACCCTGAGCGAGAGCCTGCGCGCGCTCTATGCCGGACAGGGGAGCGGAATTGCGGCCCACAAGCTTTTGATCGTGCAGGAGATTAGGCTCCCTCGTACCCTGCTCTGCATCGCGGTCGGCGGGATCCTCGGGCTCTGTGGCGCCGTGATGCAGGGGCTGTTTCGCAACCCCCTTGCTGACCCCGGCATCATAGGGGTCTCCGGCGGCGCGGCGCTCGGAGCGGCCTTGGCCATCGTGCTGCTGGCTCCCCTCGGTGAATCGCCGCAACAGCAGCTCGGCATCGGGCTATTGCCGCTGCTCGCCTTTCTCGGCGGAGCGCTGACCACCACTCTGGTCTATCTGCTCGGCACCCGGGAGGGGGGCACCTCGGTGACCGTCATGCTGCTGGCCGGGGTCGCCATCACGGCGCTCTCGGGCGCGGTGATCGGCCTGCTCAGCTATCTCGCCGACGATCAGATGCTGCGGGATCTCAGCCTCTGGCAGATGGGCACCCTGGCCGCCGGCAAACCTGCCGACATGGTGCTGGCGCTGCTTATGCTGGCGGCCCTGCTGTGGCTCTTTATGCGCGATGCCAATCCCCTCAACGCCCTGCTGCTCGGCGAAGGGGAAGCCCGTCATCTGGGGATCGATGTGCAGGCGCTCAAGCGCCGCATGATTCTGCTCACCGCCGCCGGTGTCGGCGTGGCGGTGGCCGTCGCCGGCATGATTGGGTTTGTCGGGCTGGTAGTGCCCCATCTGGTGCGCCTGCTGGCCGGCCCCAACCATGTCAGACTGCTTCCCCTCTCCGCCCTGATGGGAGCAGCCCTGCTGCTGGGAGCCGACATGCTGGCGCGCACCCTGCTGGCCCCGGCCGAGCTGCCGGTCGGCATCATTACCGCCCTGCTCGGAACCCCCTTTTTCATCTGGCTGCTAATCAAGAGCCGCCGCGCGCTTTAACACGGATTGCTATGGAACGATTTGCCTCCCCCCTGCTGACCTGCTCCCGGCTGAGCCTGCGCCGTGGCCAGCGCCAGATCCTGGATGGGCTCGATCTCGCTCTGCACAGCGGCACCCTGACCGCCCTGCTCGGCCCCAACGGAGCGGGCAAGAGCACCCTGCTAAAATGCCTGACCGGTGAGCTGTCCCATGAAGGCACCATCACCCTGTTTGGCCGGGAGCGTCAGCTGTGGGATAGCAGCCAGCTGGCCCACCGGCTCGGGGTGCTGCCGCAGAGCTCGTCGCTCAACTTCCCCTTTCTCTGTGAAGAGGTGGTGGCCATGGGACGCCTGCCCCACAGCGAACCCGCTCGCCGCAAGGAGGAGATAGTGGCCGCCGCCATGGCCCATGCGGGGGTCGAACATCTGGCCAAACGGCTCTATCCCGGGCTCTCCGGCGGCGAGCGGCAGCGAGTGCAGTTTGCCCGGGTACTGGCCCAGATCTGGCAAGCCCCTGATTCACCCGAGCAATCGGAACAACCACGGCTGCTGCTGCTCGATGAGCCCACTTCGGCCCTCGATCTGAAATATCAGCACCAGCTGCTGGCTATGGCCCGGGCGCTGGCCAGCAGCAACACCGCCGTGCTGGTGGTGCTGCACGATCTCAATCTGGCGGCCCGCTATGCCGACCGGCTGGTGATGCTGGAACGGGGTAAACTGATGGCTGATGGCACACCGGGCGAAGTGCTCACCCCCGAGCTTATCTCCCGCCTCTACGGCTATCCGGCTCAGGTGCTCCACCATCCAGAAAGCGGCCTGCCGATGGTGGTGTAGGGGATTGGAAAACTGTCGTCCCTTACCGCAACTCGGGCCGAAGTGACCTGATTTACCCCGAGTCATACAGGCCAGCCAATATTCATCATCGACCCAAACTGGCTGTGAATAGCCTCACACTTTGGCCAGACAAACATCCCGTAGTTTTGAGCGATCTCTATAATGGCGCAGCCTCACAGAAGGCATAACTCATTGATGCTACGGAATAATTGCAATGAAAAATATCAACAAGACCCTACTGGCCGCCGCCATTTCCCTCGGGATGCTGGCAGGCTGCAACAGTGATACCGACAACAACGAAGCAAAGGCTCCCAACTCCATGGTCCGTTTTGCCACCTTCAACCTCTCCTTTGACCGCGATAACGCTGGCGAACTGACCGGTGAGCTGGCACTGACCCGCTCCGCACAGGATGAGCTGCTGACCCAGCTTACCGAAGGTCGCCTGAGTGGCGCTGCAGAAATCAAAGCCAAACGCGTACAGCAGATCCGCAATGTCGCGGAAATAATCCAGCGCACCCGCCCGGATGTCTTCCTGCTCAACGAATTCGACAACGATGGCAAAGGTGAAAACACCGCCGACCTGAAAGCCTTCAATGACAACTATCTGGCCCATGCCCAGCGCGATGGAGTAACCGCCATCAGCTATCCGGTGCTGCAAAACTTCGCCACCAATACCGGTCTGATGAGCGGTTATGACCTCAACCTCGACGGCAAGGTCAACAACGGCCCCGATGATGCCTGGGGCTTTGGCAACTACCACGGCCAGTACGCCTTTGCGGTGATGTCCAAATATCCCATCGACACCAAGCAGATCCGCACCTTCCAGAACTTCAAGTGGAAGGATATGCCGGGCGAGAAGAACCCCGTCATCGATGACTGCAAAAAGCTGTTCGACAAGAACGGGGTCAAAAACCCATATCGTGAATGCGGCGATGCCTGGTATGCCGATGAGGTGTGGCAGAAGTACCCGCTATCTTCCAAGAACCACGCCGATGTGCCGGTGCGGATAAAAACTGAGAAGGGGGAAGAGGTGATCCACTTCCTGATCTCCCACCCGACTCCGCCGATTTTTGCCAACGCAGCGCGTCACACCGTCAAGCACAACCGCGCCGAGATCGCCTTCTGGAACGACTACGTCAAGGGTCTCAACTACATGACCGATGACAAGGGCACCAAGGGTGGACTGGCCAAAAACGCCAAGTTTGTTATCGCCGGCGATCTCAATGCCGATCCGCTCACTGGCGACGGTGACCTGACTGCCATTCAGGATCTGCTGAACAACCCGCTGATGAATCAGGCCATCACCAATGGCACCCTGATCCCGGTCAGCGAAGGAGGCCCGGAGTGTGTCAGCAAGGGGACCGACTGCAAACGCAACCTCAATCGTCCCAACCCGGAGCGGATCACCAACACCAGCGTGCTGCAGCTGGATCACGTCATCCCCTCAGCGAATCTCAACGCAGTGAAGAGTGGTGTCTACTGGCCGGCCAGCTTCGAGGCGGGTTACCACCTGGTCTATGATGCGAAACTCGGCATCGCCAAGGGAGTCAGTTCGGATCACCGTATGGTCTGGGTCGATCTGAAACTCGATTGAGCTACCCACTGACCGTCAATTCGGGGGCCTTCTGGCCCCCTTTTTGTGCCCGCCATATCACCTCGTCTGCCGCCAGCTCAGACTCCATGCTGAGTAACCAGACAGTTACCGCCCGCCACTACGGCAGACGATTCGGCAAATCGTGCGCTACGCCACCATTCCGATACCCCTGCCTTGCAAGGGGGTATGGGGTTTGCTAATACTCCGCGTCCATTAAATGACCAACCATTACCGGGGCAATGAGCCGTGGCGTTTGAACAATTCACTCTGGTGATCTCGCTGTTCCAGCAGCTCTGCGTCTATCTGGTGATCGCCTGGCTGCTCTCCAAGACGCCGCTGTTCATGCCCCTCACTCAGGTGACCCTGAGCTGGCCCCACAAGATCCTCTGCTACCTCATCTTCTCCGGCTTCTGCGTCATGGGTACCTACTTTGGCCTCAGGGTCGAGGACTCCATCGCCAATACCCGCGCCATCGGCGCCGTGCTGGGGGGCATAGTCGGCGGCCCGGTGGTGGGGCTGCTGGTAGGGCTCACCGGCGGCATTCATCGCTACTCGCTGGGGGGCTTCACCGCGCTGGCCTGCACCTTCTCCACTATCGCCGAGGGGCTGCTCGGCGGACTGGTGCACCGCCACTTCGTCGCCCGCCACCGGCTCGATCTGCTGTTCAGCCCCTGGGTGGTGGGCTCGGTGGCCCTCATCGCCGAGCTGATGCAGATGGGGATCATTCTGCTAGTGGCCCGCCCGTTTGACGACGCCGTCCACCTTATCGAGAACATCATAGCCCCCATGCTGGTAGCCAATACCCTGGGGGCCGCCATGTTCATGCGGATGATCCTCGATCACCGCGCCATGCTGGAGAAATACTCGGTCGCCTTCTCTGCCCGCGCCCTCAAGATCGCCGAGCGGGCGATGCGGGTGCTGGACAAGGGCTTCACCCAGCAGGCGTGTCAACAGATGGCGCGCATCCTCTACGAGGAGACCGGGGTCGGCGCGGTGGCCATCACCGATCGGGAGAAGCTGCTCGCCTTTATCGGCATCGGCGAGGATCACCACCTGCCGGGCACCGCCATCAACTCGGCCCACACTTTCAAGGCGATCCAGCACAACGAGGTGGTCTATGCCGACGGCAACCTCATCCCCTACAGCTGCAACCTGCATCCCCAGTGTCGGCTCGGCTCCTCGCTGGTCATTCCGCTGCGGGGGGAAGAAGGGTCGGTGGTTGGTACCATCAAACTCTACGAGCCCAAGCGCAAGTTCTTCTCCTCCATCAACCGCACCCTGGGAGAGGGGATTGCCCGGCTGCTCTCCGGCCAGATCCTAGCGGGCAAATACAACGAGCAGAAGCGACTGCTGGCCCAGTCGGAGATCAAGCTGTTGCAGGCGCAGATCAACCCGCACTTCCTGTTCAACGCCCTCAACACCCTGTCGGCGGTGATCCGGCGCGATCCCGAAAGCGCCCGCACCCTGGTGCACAATCTCTCCACCTTCTTTCGCAAGAACCTCAAACGCCAGGGGGACGAGGTGACCCTGGCCGACGAGCTGGAGCATGTGAACGCCTATCTGCACATCGAACAGGCCCGCTTCGCCGAGCACCTGAGCGTGCAGATCCATATTCCCGAGTCGCTGCTGGAGTACCGGCTGCCCACCTTCTCCCTGCAACCCATCGTCGAGAACGCGGTCAAGCACGGCATCTCCCAGATGTTCGAACCCGGCCTGCTGACCCTGACCGCCCGGATTGAGGCGCAGCGGGTGTTGCTGGAGGTGTGCGACAACGCCGGGCTCTACCAGACGAAACAGGAGGGGAGCGGCCTTGGCATGAACATAGTGGATCGGCGCATCAAGGCCCGTTACGGCGCCGAGTATGGGGTCGCCATCGACTGCGTCCCCCATCAATCAACCCGGGTGAGGATCACCCTTCCCCTGCAGGAGAGCCCATGCTGACCGCCCTGATCGTTGACGATGAACCCCTCGCCCGCGAGGAGCTGCGCCTGTTGCTGGAGCAGGCGGGCAATATCCGCCTGCTGGGAGAGTGCGCCCACGCCATGGAGGCGCTGCCCGCCATCCACCGCCTCAAACCCGACCTGCTGTTTCTCGACATCCAGATGCCGCGCATCAACGGGCTGGAGCTGGTGAGCATGCTGGACCCGGACTTGCGCCCCCACATCGTCTTCATCACCGCCTACGACGAGTTTGCTCTGCGCGCGTTTGAGGAGAACGCCCTCGACTACCTGCTCAAACCGGTCACTGCAGAGCGGATGAACAAGGCACTGGAACGCATCAACCGGCTGCTTTCGCCAAAAGGTGAACTGGCTGGTCAACCGCTGCCGGATCCGACCCGCATCGCCCAGCCCCTGCGCAGCATCCCCTGCAGCGGCCACAACCGGATTCTGCTGCTGCCTCTTGGCGAGGTGGAGTTCATCCACAGCGATCTCACCGGCAACCGGGTGATCAGCGGCCAGCAGCAGGGCACCACCGAGCTGACCCTGCGCACCCTGGAGGAGAAGACCGGCTTCGTGCGCTGTCACCGCCAGTACCTGCTCAACCCGGGCCAGATCCGCGAAATCCTGCTGCTGGAGGGCGGGCTGGCGGAAGTGGTGACTCAGGGCGGCCACAAGGTGCCGGTGAGCCGCCGCTACCTCAAGCCCCTCAAGGAGCTGTTGGAGATCCCCTGAGGGGGCGGGCCACTCACCCCGCCCCCCTGCCCGTTACCACTCACCCGCTTGCCACGCCCGCCGGTTCATCCCTCAAACCGCTCGGGGCCGCTTTTCTGCCGCTCGCGGGCAGCCCTCTGCCACTGACCTTTTCTGCACTCCCCTTTCCCTGTCGCCTGCGTAAAGTGCAGCCTGAGCCCGGCCAGATTGGCCACAGGAAAAGGAAACTCCCCCATGCAACACGCAATCACTTTTGTCATTGCGGCCCTCTGTATCCTCGCCATTGCATATCGCCTCTACGGCGTGTTCTTTGTGCGCAAGGTGCTGCAGGCTGACGACAAGCAAGTCACCCCCTCCCACCAGCTGGAAGATGGCAAGAACTATGTGCCAACCAACAAGTGGGTCAACTTCGGCCAGCACTTCGCGGCCATCGCCGCCGCCGGCCCGCTGGTCGGCCCGGTACTGGCCGCCCAGTACGGTTACCTGCCAAGCTTTCTCTGGCTGCTGATCGGCTGCGTCATCGGCGGTGCTGTGCATGACACAGTCGTGCTGTTCGCCTCCATGAAGCATCAGGGCAAGTCCCTCTCCGAGGTGGCCAAGGCCGAGCTTGGCCCCATCGCCGGCTGGTGTACCGGCCTTGCGATGCTCTTCATCATCACCATCACCATGGCGGGTCTCTCCATGGTGGTGGTGCACGCGCTGGAGCGTAACGCCTGGGGCGTGTTTGCCGTCTTCATGACCATCCCCATCTCCATGGTGGTGGGGATCTGGCACAAGCTGACCGGTAACCTGCAAGCCGCCTCCTGGGTGGGCTTCATCGCCGTGCTGGCCTGCGTCTTCTTCGGCCCCTACGTGCAGGAGAGCGCCTTCGGTGCCTGGCTGACCCTGCGTGCCGAGACCATCAGTCTGGCACTGCCCATCTACGCCTTCTTCGCCACCGCGTTGCCGGTCTGGCTGCTGCTCACCCCGCGCGGCTACATCTCCAGCTTTATGAAGATCGGCGTGTTCGGCGCGCTGGTGATCGGTGTCATCTGCATCAACCCGGAGATCCAGTTCCCCGCCATGACCCAGTTCGTCCACGGCGGCGGCCCGGTACTGGGCGGCCCGGTCTGGCCATTTATCTCAATCACCATCGCCTGTGGCGCCATCTCCGGCTTCCACGCCTTTATCGGTTCCGGCACCACCCCGAAACTGGTGGACAAGTGGAACGACATCCTGCCGGTCGCCTTCGGTGCCATGCTGGCCGAGTGCGTGGTGGGCGTGATGGCGCTGATCGCTGCCACAGCCCTGCACCCGGCTGACTACTTCGCCATCAACGCCACCCCGGAAGCCTTCGCCAAACTGGGGATGCAGGTGGTGGATCTGCCGTTCCTCTCCCAGGAGATCGGCATGGACCTGAACGGCCGCACCGGCGGCGCCGTCACCCTGGCGGTGGGCATGTCCTACATCTTCACCAAGGTGCCCTGGTTCAGTAACCTCGCCTCCTACTTCTTCCAGTTCGTGGTGATGTTCGAAGCGGTGTTCATCCTGACCGCCGTTGACTCCGGTACCCGGGTCTCCCGCTACCTCATTCAGGACTTCTTCGGCGAGTTCTACCCGCCCCTCAAACGCATCGACTGGATGCCGGGTGCCATCGGCGCCAGCGTACTCGCCTGCGTGATGTGGGGTTACCTGCTGATGTCCGGTGATATCGGATCTGTGTGGGCGCTGTTCGGGGTATCGAACCAGCTGATGGCCTCGGTGGGCCTCATCATCGGTGCCACCATCATCTTGCGACTGGCCAGCAAGCGCCGCTACATGCTGACCTGCCTGATCCCGCTGGCCTACCTGTTCGTCACCGTCAACTACGCCGCCTACTGGATGATGAGCAACGTCTACTTCAACTCGGCCGCCAAGGGCTACAACCCGATGAACGGCATCATCTCCCTCATCATGCTGGTGCTGGGGATGCTGATCCTGCTCTCTGCCCTGCGCAAGTGGAGCGAGTTGTGGAAGCTGCGCCAGCAGCCCTCCTACAAGGTGGTCGAGGCAACCGCCTCCTGATCATCCCGACCATGACCAAGGCCCCGCACAAGCGGGGCCTCTGTTTATGTGGTGATTTTCATGCGGACTCATTGAGGAACAACTCATTAATGAGCCCCCCGATCACAGAACCGTCTATCCGAAAGTGGTAGTATGCCCGCTCCTGTCACCCTGCTGGCCGACGGCAAACCGGGGTGGCCTCTCCTCCGCTTTCACTTTTTGAGGAACGATTTGATGGAACTGCTTCTGCTTAGCAACGGTAAAGCCAACGAATTTCCGGGTCTGCTCGGCTGGGCCCGGGATCGGGTTCAAAGCCTGCTCGCGCGCAAACAGGTCAAGCGCATCCTGCTCATCCCCTACGCGGTGATCCGCAGCGACTGGGATGCCCGTGCCAACGAGCTGCAGGAGAGTCTGGGAGTCGATGCCATCAGCATCCACCACTTCGATGATCCGGTTGATGCCATCAATCAGGCGGACGCCATCTTTATCAGCGGCGGCAACACCTGGCGCCTCAACCAGATGCTGCATGAAAACGGCCTGATCGTGCCGATCCAGCGTGCCGTGCGCGAGCGGGGTGTCCCCTATGTGGGCTGGAGCGCCGGTTGCAACGTGGCGACCCCGAGCATCCGTACCACCAACGACATGCCGGTTTGCAGCGCCGCCGTACTGCCGGCGCTGGGCCTGTTCCCGCTGCAGATCAACCCGCACTATCTGGACGCCAGCATCAGCGGCCACATGGGCGAGACCCGCGACGAGCGTCTGGCCGAGTTCTGCGCCATCAACCCGAGCGAGCACGTGGTGGCCCTGCGTGAAGCGAGCCTGCTGCAAATCACCGGAGAAAACGGCAGCGAGCGTCTGGAGTACTGGAGCGCACGCGAGCAGGACTTCAAGATCTTCAAACACGGTCAGGAGCCGCAAGCCTTTATGGACGCAACCCCGCTGGCCGAACTGACCCCCTTCAAGGTCGGTTGAGCCACGCAGAGCGCCGTGCCACTGACAAGCGGATAGCTCGCGAAACCGTAAAAACAAAAGAGGGATGGCTCAATGCCATCCCTCTTTTTTATCGTCATCTTTCAGCTGGTTGCAGCCTGCTTACTCACCCTGCAGGGTCACCAGCACCTTACGGGCGCCGCCATCGACACGATGCTCACCAAGCCAGATCCCCTGCCAGGTGCCGAGCGCCAGCTGACCATCGCGGATCGGCAGCTGCAGGCTCACCCCGAGCAGGGAGGATTTGATGTGGGCGGGCATGTCATCCGGCCCCTCATAGGTGTGGCGATAGTAGGGGGCATCCTCCGGCGCCAGCCGGTGCAGATGGGCCTCCATATCGCTGCGCACGCTGGGGTCGCAATTCTCGTTGAGGGTGAGCGAGGCGGAGGTGTGTTGCAGCAGCAGGTGCGCCATGCCAATCCGGTAATCCGCCAGCATCGGCAGCTTGGCCACCAGCTCGTCGGTCACCAGATGAAAGCCCCGCGAACGGGGCTTCAGAGTCAGCAGGCACTGCTGCCACATCAGACGTACTCCATAAAGACGCGGGAGGTGAGCTTGGTGATGAGCTCGTAGGGGATGGTGCCAATCTCATCGGCCACCCGCTCCACCGGCAACCCCTCGCCCCACAGTACCGCCTCGTCGCCGGGCTTGTCGGTCGCGCCCGGGCCCAGATCGACAGTGCTCATATCCATGGAGACACGCCCCACCAGCGGCACGATGCGGCCGTTGACCAGCACGGATGTGCCGTTGGGCGCCATGCGCGGATAGCCGTCACCGTAGCCGATGGCGATCACGCCGAGGCGAGTATCGCGATCCGCCACCCAGTTGGCACCGTAGCCCACCGGCTCGCCCGCCTTGTGATCCCGCACCGCAATCAGCTGGGTCTTCAAGGTCATCACCGGCTGCAAATCGTAATCGGCTGCCACCGTGTTGGGGAATGGCGACACGCCATAGAGGATGACACCGGGGCGCACCCAGTCGCAGTGGGAGTCCGGCCAGGCCAGAATGCCCGCCGAGTTGGCCATGGCCCGCTCGCCCAGGAGCGGCGCGGTCAACTTGCTGAACAAGTCGATCTGCTCGCGGGTGGTGGGCTGCTCCAGCTCATCGGAGCGGCTGAAGTGGGTCATGATGTTGAACGGCTGCACCACGTTCTTGCACTTAGCAAGGCGCTCGATAAAGGCAGGCATTTCGTCGGCCCGTACCCCGAGCCGATGCATACCGGTGTCGAGCTTGAGCCAGGCCACCACAGGGGCTGGCAGCTCGGCCTGCTCCAGCGCTTCGAGCTGTTCCCAGGTGTGAACCGCCGTCTGCAGGTTGTTGGCCGCCAGCACCGGCAGATCGTCGGCGGAGAAGAAGCCCTCCAGCAGCACGATGGGTTTGACCACGGCGCAGGAGCGCAGCATCAGCGCCTCTTCGATACGGGCCACCGCGTAGGCATCCGCATCCACCAGGGTGCGGGCGACCGGCAGCAGTCCGTGGCCATAGGCGTTGGCCTTGACCACAGCGATGATCTTGCAAGCGGGAGCGTGGCGCTTGACCACGGCTAGGTTGTGGCGCAAGGCCGCAGTGTTGATTTGGGCAGTAGCCGCTTTCATGGTTTTCCCTTACGAGGGCACAAATGGTCTCCCCCTCATCGGGCAGAAGACCGCCACTCACTTATCGTCGTCGAAGGCCGGACCGGCATAATTGTCGAACCGGGAAAACAGGCCCTGAGCGGCAGCCAATGACTGGCTATCGATCAGGGCAGTCGTGGTAATGACGAAATCGCCATCACCTTGGGTTTACATCAATAATCGTCGTCAAACGCCGGGCCGGCGTAGTTGTCGAACCGGGAGAACTGCCCCTGGAAGGTGAGACGCACTCTTCCGATGGGGCCGTTACGCTGCTTGCCGATGATGATCTCGGCAATCCCCTTGTCAGGGCTGTCATCGTGATAAACCTCATCACGATAGATAAACATGATCAAGTCCGCATCCTGCTCGATGGAGCCCGATTCACGAAGATCCGAGTTGACCGGACGCTTGTCGGCCCGCTGTTCCAGACTTCGGTTGAGCTGGGAGAGCGCCACCACCGGGCACTGCAGCTCTTTGGCCAGCGCCTTGAGGGAGCGGGAGATTTCACCGATCTCCAGAGTCCGGTTGTCGGAGAGGCTGGGTACCCGCATCAGCTGCAGGTAGTCCACCATGATCATGCTGATGCCGCCGTTGTCCCGTGCCACCCGACGGGCGCGCGAGCGCACTTCGGTCGGGGTCAGGCCGGAGGAGTCATCGATATACATCTTGCCCTTCTCCAGCAGCAACCCCATGGTGGAGGAGAGACGGGCCCAATCCTCGTCGTCGAGCTGACCGGTACGCACCTTGGTCTGGTCGATACGACCCACCGAGGCGAGCATACGCATGATGATCTGCTCGGAGGGCATCTCCAGCGAGAAGATAAGCACCGGCTTGTCGGCGGTGAGGGCCGCATGCTCACAGAGGTTCATGGCAAAGGTGGTCTTGCCCATGGAGGGACGGGCGGCGACGATGACCAGATCCGAGCGCTGCAAACCGGCGGTCATCTTGTCCAGATCGTTGTAGCCCGAGGATACACCGGTCACCCCGTTGTGCGGGGTCTTGAACAGCTCTTCAATCTTGTCGACAGTCTGCTCGAGGATCAGCTTGAGCGGCTGGGGGCCTTCGTTGGCGCTGGTGCGCTGCTCGGCGATCTGGAATACCTTGCTCTCGGCCAGATCGAGCAGATCGTTGGAGGTTCGGCCCTGCGGCTCGTAGCCCGCTTCGACGATCTCGTTGGCGACAGAGATCATCTCCCGCACCACCGCCCGCTCGCGCACGATTTCGGCGTAGGCGTTGATGTTGGCGGCACTCGGGGTGTTCTTGGCGATCTCCACCAGATAGGCGAAGCCACCTGCCTCCTCCAGCTGTTCGGAACGCTCCAGCTCCTCCTGCAGGGTGATGAGGTCGATGGGGTTGCCCGCGTTGGAGAGGCGGGTCATGGCCTGGAAGATCAACCGGTGCGGACGGCTGTAGAAATCCTTGTCGATCACCCGCTCGGCGACCCGATCCCAGGCGTCGTTATCCAGCATCAGGCCGCCCAGTACGGACTGTTCGGCCTCAAAAGAGTGGGGGGGAACTTTCAGCTGTTGTGTCTTGGCGTCTTTTTTCGCCGTCACTTGCTCTGCCATACACATAAAAACCGCAGCGGGAAGGGGACGGGAATTTTACAAAAGAAAGCCAACTACGGCGAGCCCTATCTGGCGGCTCATACCATCATAAAGGGCCAGACCAGGGTCTGCTCAGCCTTGACCATTTTGATTTTGCTTCGCATTTTGCGCTCCTTGCGACTCAATCTTCTGCTTTTCATCCGGTTTACTCCTCTTGTTTGACGCCGCATCGCGGCAATCTCGTTCATGAATAATTCATGCCAGAGGTGATATTGATGAATACAAGCTGCGACACATTTAGGGACAGGCAGCCTGCCATGCGCCTTGCTGAGCTTGCCTAAGCAGAGCATGCCCCAACTACAGACGAGAGTGAAAGAGTCAAAATGAAAAAGATGCTGACCCTGTTTGCCATGATCCTGGCCATCGGCCTGGGGGCACCGCACGCCGAGGCCAAGAAGTTTGGTGGCGGCAAATCCTTTGGCAAAAGTTACAAGACAGCGCCGGCACAGCCTGCGGCCAAACCGGTCGACAACAAGAACCCGACCCTGGGTGCCCAGACCCCGCCGAAAAAGAGCGGCATGATGGGTGGTCTGCTGGGCGGTCTGCTGGGCGGTCTGCTGGCCGGTGGCCTGTTTGCCTACCTGCTGGGCAGCGGCGCCTTTGAAGGTCTGCAAGGGATGGACTTCCTGCTGATCGCCCTGCTGGCACTGGGTGCCGTATTCCTGTTCCGGGCCATGCGCCGGGGCAAGATGGGAGCGCCACAACCGCAACAGACGGCCTATGCCGGCTATCAGCCGCCCCAGAGCGCGGCCCCGCAGCAGTTCGAGCAGAGCCACAGCGCCCCGCAAGCGACCGGCTTTGCCGACAGCGATGTGCCGTTCCGCCTGCCGCCGGGCTTTGACATGAACGGCTTCCTGGCCGGTGCCCGCGACCACTACCGCACCCTGCAAGAGGCGTGGAACAAGAACGATCTGGAAAAAGTGCGCGAGTACGTCAGCCCCGAGCTGTTCGAGCAGCTCAAAGCCGAGCGCGCCGAACTGACTGGCGACCAGCATACCGAAGTGATGTATGTCGACACCCAGCTGGTGCGCGCCGACTACGGCAGCGACTGGGCCCAGGTGAGCGTGCGCTTCAGCGGCCGCTACATGGACCGCCAGGAGCAGGTCGAGGAAGACATCAAAGAGGTGTGGCACCTCGAACGCGATCTGGCCAAGAACAATGCCCCCTGGCATATCGTTGGTATCGAGCAGCTGTAATCGCAGCGTTCATGAAAAACCGCAGAGGCAGCCATCCGGCTGCCTCTTTTTTTGCTCACGCTATCGCCACAAAAATCGGCGGAGGGCTTGTCAGGGCCAATAAACGGATCTGGCAGAGCCTCTCTTCTGCCACCGGTTTGGTATAAGTCAAAATGATGCCATTTCAGCAAAACCTATAAATTGAATTTACAGTGGCAGGATGTGCATCCCCTTGTGCCTTTAGCGCTGCCAGCGGCCCTTCAAAAGAACATGGCCGATCTCGCCAAGAGGTTTCTGAAGGGAAAGCATCGAACATGAGTTTGAAGATCAATGGCAAAGCGGCTTATCGCCGGAATACCAAGCGCCGGACAGCAACAGCACAAGCGGCACCAGTCATCGTCACAAGATAAAAAAATCCCCGGGCAAGGCCCGGGGATCTGTTTGAATGGCGCCGCCAAGTACGGCTCCTGTGATGGCTATGCAAGGTTGCTTAGTTACACCCTTCTGCAGAAGTAGAGTTCAGATAGCTCACCTCGTTGGCCGGCTGATAGTCAGCAACGTTGATGGTCTTCTTGACCTCGATGTACTCCTTCAGCACGGCAGCATCGACCAGGCCGGCGTTGATGGTATCGATCTTCGGATAACCATCGCCACCGGAGGCACTGAAGCTCGGGATGGCGAAGCTGTAAGTGGCGGCCGGGTCAAACGCCTTGCCACCGATGCTGGTGATATTCACGCTCTTGGCCTGGCAATCCACCGCCATATTGATGCCGCCAAACTGGGCGTAACCACCGGTGTTGCGGGTTTTGGTAGCAACCTGACCCAGATAGGTCGCCAGCTCGCTTCCCTTCATCACCGCCTTGTTGACCGTGTTGCCAAAGGGGTGCACCAGCAGCACGCTGCGATAGGTAATGTCGCCAGCCGGGATGCTGTCACGCACACCACCCGAGTTGACGATACCGAAGTCAACGCCCAGCTTGCCGGTGGTCGCCGTCGTGATCAGGCGACCAAGGTTGGTCTGCTTGTTGCGCACCGAGTTGCGATCGCCAACCAGCAGCCCATCGGTGGAACCGATCACCACGCTGAGCTCCTGCTGGCCCTTCTCCTGATAGGCGAGCAGGGTATTGTAGAGCTCGGGATCCTTCACGATCTCGTCCTGCACGAACTGCATCTTGCTGGTGTCTTTGGTCACAGCACCGTTGGCATCGATCGCCTCGCCCTTGGCGTTGCGCTTGATGAGGTTGACCGGGATCAGCTCATAGCTGGTCAGGGTCAGCTTGCCATTCTGGTAGTCAAACTGGGCACGACCCACATATTTGCCCCACTCATGGGCCTGCATGATCCAGGTGCCATTCTGCTGATCCGGCAGACAGGTATCACCCGGCTTGAAGTTGGCGTACTTGTTGGCGGTACCCGGCTCCATACAGACCGGATTCTGGGAGTGGCCGCCAATAATGGCATCCAGGGTGCCAACCGGCAGCTTGCGAGCCATCTCCACATCGCCCGGCGCGTTGCTGCCGTGCTGGCCATCGGCATAGTGGCCCATGTGGGTGATGGCGAAGACCAGATTGGCCTCCTTCTTGTCACGGATCTGCTTGCCCAGTGCGGCAGCTTCCGTGGTCGGATCGCGAAACTCCAGAGTTTTCACGTTGTTGGGATCCACCAGTTGGGCGGTATCCTCGGTGGTAAGGCCCAGTACGGCGACCTTGAGACCGCTCTCCAGCTTGAACACCTTGTAGGGGTCGAAGTAGTGCTTGCCACTCGCCTTGTCATAGATGTTGGCGGAGAGCATGGGGAACTTGGCCCACTGACGCTGCTTCTCGATCACGCTGAGGGGGTTGTCAAATTCGTGGTTGCCCACCGCCATGGCGTCGTAGCGGATGCTGTTCATCGCCATGAAATCGGGTTCGGCATCCTGCAGATCCGACTCGGGTACCCCGGTATTCACGTCACCGCCGGAGAGCACCAGCACATCGCTGCCAGCCGCCTTGGCCTCGCTACGCAGCCGCTCGACCAGCGTCTTCTGGGCCGCCATGCCATATTCGTTTTCCGCGTTGTTCCAGAAACGGCCGTGGGTATCGTTGGTGTGCAGAATGGTCAGTTTGCAGACATTTTCGGTGCAGGGTGCCACGCTGTCGTTTTTTGAGGTATTACAGCCAGTCAGTGCAGCAAACACGGCCAGGGCCACGCCGCCTTTGATAAATTTATTATTCATTTCCATATCACCTTGATTGTTTTGTTATTTAGCGACCCTATCCAGCAGGTCGGGCGCAAATATAACAAACAACCAGTGGCCATTTTTCATCGATGACTCACAAATTCTGTTAATTGTGATCACTGGCCCAACATCCGCTTCTCGACTGATTTTTAAATGTTTTTATTGAGACGTTTCTCATTTGCGGCCATGCCGTGCCAAGCGCCACGAAACGCTGTTTTGTGGCATACTCCCTCCCCCATGTCCGAGGAGTGTGTTGATGGCCAAGTACGACAAGATTTCCCCCGAGACCCAGCAGGAGGCGATGAAAATTGCCCGCGCCAACCAGAAGCCGGGGCAGACCAAGGAGCAGACCCAACTTATCGCTCAGGGGATCCAGAAAGGGATCGACGAGTATAAAAAGCAGATGAAGGTGCGGGCTCGCGAAGCCAGTCGCCAGAAGAAGCTGCAGACCAAAGCGAAACAGAGCCAGCAAGCGCAGCAAGACGACGAACAGGATGAAGCCCTTGAGGTCATCGAGGTCACTCGCCACCATCCGCTGCCATGGGCCCTGCTGGCCGCCAGCTGGCTCGGCTTTGTCGCCGTCTGGTTGTGGCTGCGCTAAAAGCTGGCAAACCTTTGTCCGGGATCCGCTTCACAGAGCAGGGCCATCAGGCTGGTCAGGCTAATTGAAGGCTGATTAAATCCCGCCTCTGTTTGCCCCTACCTACGCTGTTGCCAACCCAGACTGTCTGGTCATCTGTTTTCAGGAAATTCGTTATGAACCCCGCTCCGCTCTACCTGCTGGCCCCCTTTGTGCTCTTTCTGGTGACCATGCTGCTCTATCGCATCTCGCCGCTGCGGGCCGTTGCCGCCGGCACAGTGCGCTGGTTTATTCTGCCCGCCTTTACCCTCTTTATTCTGCTGATCATCATCAATGGCGCCGCCGACCCCGCCCTGCGCAATCCCGCCTTCCACTGGCTGATGCCGGGCCTTGGCTTTGCCCTGAGCCTGTTTCCGGGCCTGCCCAAGGCACTGGTGCCACGTCTGGCCATCAAGGAGGGAGCCTTTGCCGCCCTCGGTCTGATGCTGATGAGCCTGGCCATGGTCTACTGACCGGCTGGCCGATGACGCTGACATGACTCAAGGGGCGCTCTGTGACGAGCGCCCCTTGTGCAATCAATAACCTGCAGGCATCTTGGTGCAAGGATCGCCAGCCAGGAGGCCAGATGGAGAATCCGCCCGATTTCATGGCGCTATGGGACTATCAGGATCCCGTCGCCACTGCCCAGCGCTTCGATGCCCTGTTGCCCACAGCGCGCGCCGACCAAGATTTGCAGCTCGAGCTGGAGCTGCTGACTCAGATTGCCCGCACCCACGCCCTGCAACACCAGCCAGAGCAAGCCAGACAGACCCTTGATGACGTAGAGAAGCGCCTCACCGGGGCTACCCCCAGAGCCCGAGTCAGGTTGCATATCGAGCGGGGCCGCCTGTTCCATGCCGCTGGCGATCAGAGTCAGGCCAAAGCGCAGTTTGAGCAGGCCTGGCAACAGGGACTCAAGAGCAAGGAGCTCTATCTCGCCATCGATGCCGCCCAGATGGTGGCCATGACGGTGCCGCCGCCAGAGCAGAGCCGCTGGCATCAGTTGGGGATGGAGCTGGCCGAGCGCAGCCCGGATGAGCGGGTGCGCAGCTGGCTACCTGCCATTTACCATAATCTGGGCTGGACCCTGTTCGAGCTGGGGCGATTTGACGAGGCAAAAGCGCTGCAACAGAAGTGTCTGAGCTGGCATGAAGCGCATCAGGAGCAGGGCAAGGCTTTTATCGCCCGCTGGAGTCTGGCCCGCCTGAGCCGGGCCATGGGTCTGCATCAACAAGCGATGGCAGAACTGACCCAGCTTAAAGCAGATATGAGCGACGCCGGCGCTGCGGAAGATGGAGATCTGTTCGAGGAGCTGGGGGAGAATGCGCTGGCGCTGGATGATCCGGCGGCGGCCGAATACTTTGCCCGCGCCTGGTTTCTGCTCTCGCGCGATAGCTGGAGCAAGAGCCATGAAGCGGAACGGCTGACCCGGCTCAAACGCCTAGCCAAACTCTGAACGACTCAAAAGATATGGGCGGCTCTCTGGCCGCCCTTCTCTTTTGGCAAGCTGGTTCAGGCCAGATTGGCCTCTTCCCACCCCTGCTTCTTGCGATAGATGGTGGAGGGGCTGATCTCCAGCAGCGCCGCCGCCTTGGGAATATTGCCGTCACAGCTGGCAATGGCCTGCTCTATCACCTCTTTTTCCACCAGCCAGAGCGGCCTGATCGGCCCGCCAACTGCGGGAGTGGTGGCTGTCGCTGCGGGTTGCTGGGCAGCTGTCGTTGCAACAGCCAGAGCCCGCACGCCGTTGAGGGGCGGCGGCAGGATATCCGGGCTGACCAGCTCCTTGTCATTGAGCACGACGATATTGCGCACCACGTTTTGCAGTTCGCGCACGTTGCCGGGCCAAGGGTAGTCGAGCAGCACCCGCGCCGCGGCGGCATCGAAGTCGCGAAAGCGCCTGTTCTCCTCTTTCGCATAATTCTGCAGCAGGCTGCGGGCCAGCAGCAGAATATCTTCGCCCCGCTCCCTGAGCGGCGGCAGATAGAGGGGGATGACGTGGAGCCGGTAGTAGAGATCCTCGCGAAAACGGCCCGCCTTCACTTCCAGCAGTGGATCTCGGTTGGTGGCGCAGATAAAACGCACATCCACGGTCTCCAGTTTGCCGCTGCCGACCCGCTGCAGGGTACCGGTCTGAATAAAACGCAGCAGCTTGCTCTGCAGGTCGAGATCCATCTCGCAGATCTCGTCGAGAAACAGGGTGCCACCATCCGCCAGACTGGCTGCCCCTTTGCGATCGCCCTGGGCTCCGGTGAAGGAGCCCTTCACATGGCCGAAGATCTCGCTCTCCATCAGATCGTGGGGAATGGCGGCGCAGTTGAGGGCGATAAAGGGCTGCTCGCGGCGCGGGCTGCACTGGTGGATCGCCTCGGCACACACCTCCTTGCCGGTACCGCTCTCGCCGGTGATAAAGACGGTCGCCTTGCTCGGCGCCGCGCTCTCGATGATGCGATAAACCGCCTGCATCGCCATGGAGGCACCGATAAAACCGAAGAAGGATTGCCGCTCGAAGTTCTCGCGATAGTGGGCAACCAGCGAGCTCAACTGCTGGTGTTTCAAGGCATTGCGGGCTGTGGCGCAGAGCCGCTTACTGTCAAACGGCTTGGTCAGAAAATCGAAGGCACCGAGACGCATCGCCTCCACCGCCACATCCACCGAGCCGTGGGCGGTGATCACCACCACGGCGCAGGGGAGCTGCTGTTCGGTGATCTGTTGCAGGATCTCCATGCCCGACATGTCGGGCAACTCAAGGTCAAGCAGCACCACCGGAGGGGGGCTCGTCAGCAATACCTCCAGCGCCTGCTGTCCGCAATCGGCCAGCACCACCTCATAGCCATCCTGGCGCAGGTACTGCTCATAAACTACAGCCAGACTCCGGGTATCTTCCACCAACAGGACACGGGGTGCGTTCTCAGCCACAGGATTGATCCTTGTTAATTGATTTTGTTCTTTATTTTTAGCGCTACCGCTGATATCCCATGCGCAATGCTCTCAGTTTATCCCGCGAAACGAGAGGATGCACAAGTAAAAACGGCTCCTTAAGGAGCCGTTTTCATCGATACAAAGAAATTACTTCTTGGCGTCTTCTGCAGCCGGCTTCTCGATAGCCAGCAGTTCGACGTCAAACACCAGCACGGCGTTAGCCGGGATGGAGCCAGCACCGTGCTCGCCGTAGGCCAGCTTGGACGGCAGGAAGAACTTGAACTTGGAGCCAACCGGCATCAGCTGCACGCCTTCGGTCCAGCCCGGGATAACCTGGTTGAGCGGGAAGGTTGCCGGCTCGCCACGGTCAACGGAGCTGTCGAACTTGGTGCCATCGGTCAGAGTACCGGTGTAGTGAACCTTGACGATGTCGGTCGCTTTCGGCTTGGCGCCAGTGCCCATCTTCTCGACCTGATACTGCAGGCCGGATTCGGTGCTCTTCACGCCCTCTTTCTTGGCGTTGGCAGCCAGGAACTCTTCACCTTTCTTCAGATTCTCAACGGCATCTTTCTCGGCTTTGGCCTTGGTCAGCTCGTTGATCTTGGCGTCGTACTGCTGCAGTACTTTCTGGATCTCTTCGTCGGTCATCTTGGCTTCTTTGCCCAGACCATCGGTGACCCCTTTCAGGATGACGGCGTTGTCCAGCTTGATACCCAGCTCCTGCTGGCGCTCCAGGGTGTTGGCAATGTAGCGACCCATGGAGAGGCCGATGGCGTAACCGGATTGCTCTTCAAAGCTCTGCGCCTTGGTAGACGCTGCCGGTTTGCTGGCCTCTGCCTTCACCTCGGCGCTATTGGCAGCCGGCTTCTCGTCTTTTTGGCAAGCAGTCAGACCTACGGCAACCGCCGCAGCCAACAGGGACACCTTCAGAAATTTGTTCATCAGTTTCTCCAAACTCCAAATACCGCTCTCGGTTCCATCGTGAAATGAGAGGTTTATCGTGATAAGCGCCTTATACTAACGCCGTGATTGCAGGTAACAAAAGCGTGAGACATCAAAAATGATAAAAAGTGCCATTTATCTGCTAGGGCTCTGCCTCATGCTCACCGGCTGCGAGCAGAGTGCCCGACCAGACCGGCAACTTTCCCTCGCCAGCTCGGGTCTGCTGGCCGCCGATCTGGCCAGTGACGGCAAGCAGGCCATCGTCTCCAGCCTCGGCCAGGGGGTCGTGGTCTGGGATCTGGAGCAGAACCGCCAGCGCTGGCGCTGGAAACAATCCGACTCACCCGATGATCTGGTCTCCATCGTCCGTTTTGCGCAAGGGGATAGTCACGCCGTGACCGCCACAGCCACCACCTTTGCCATCTGGCAGCTCCAGAACGGCCAAGCGCAAGGCTACTACTCGCTTCCTGAATCCAGGCTGAGGGACATTGCCCTCTCGGCAGATGGACGCAATGTGCTGATCGGACGTGAAGATGGCAAAGCGGAGTGGGTCGACACCCAAACCGGACGGCGCTTGCAGTTTCTCGGTCACACCGAGCAGATCAATACGGTGGATCTCTCCGCCAACGGCCGCTACGCCCTGACCGGCGGCAACGACTACAGCGCCTATCTGTGGGATACCCGCAGCGGTCAGGTGGTCTGGCGCTTCAACCATGGCGGCCGGGTGGTAATGGCACGCCTGGAGCCGAACGGTCGCTACGCCTTCACCGCCGACAGCAGCCGGGGCAGCATCTGGGATCTGAAAACCGGTAAAGAGGTGAGCCAGCTGCAATTCGGACACAGGTTCGAGGTCTACACCAGCGCCCGCTTCGCCAATGACGGCAAATGGCTCATCACCGGCGCCCCCTCCCGTCAGCTCTCGCTGTGGCAGGTGAACGATGGTGCCCTGTTGCAAAGCTGGCTGGTTTCTCCCCATCCCAAGGTAAAACCCCCCAGTGCAGTGGTCTACGGCGTGGCTTTGCGCGACAATAGTCACCTTGTCAGCGCCAGCTCCAGTGGCCTGGCCGAAATCTGGACCATCAAGTAAGGACCCGCAGGCCCATGAGTCAGCATTTAAACGAACGCATCGAAACCCTGGAAACCCGTCTCGCCTATGCGGAGTACACCATAGAGCTGCTCAACGACGAGGTCACTACCCAGGGGCGCGAGCTCGACCGGCTCAAGCACCAGATCCAGCTGCTGATCGACAAGCTCAAGAGCGTGCAACCGAGCCAGATCGCCAGCATGGCCGAAGAGACCCCGCCTCCTCACTACTGATGAGCGCTGTCTGCCCGGCAAATGTTGTCCAATAAAAAACCCGCGATAAATCGCGGGTTTTTTATCATCGGCGTGGCCGTGATCAGTGGTGATGGCCCTTGCCACCACAACCGCCACCACCGCAGCAGCCGCCATGACCATGGTCGTCGCCGTGGTCATGATCGTGGCTGTGACCGGCACCGCCACAGCAACCGCCGTGAGCGTGCTCTTCGTCGTGGTCGTGACCGTGGCCGTGACCACCGCAGCAACCGCCATGGCCGTGATCGTGGTCATGACCATGGTCGTGACCGCAACCGCCAGCACCGTGCACGTGGCCGTGAGCCAGCTCTTCGGCAGTGGCAGCGCGCACGTCCTTGATCTCGACCTTGAAGCCCAGGGTCACGCCAGCCAGCGGATGGTTGCCATCTACCTTGACGAACTCTTCAGACACTTCAACTACAGTCACCGGACGATGACCGTCGTCGGTTTCAGCCACGAAAGTATCCCCTTCGGAGACTTCCATGCCGTCGAACAGCTCGCCCGGCACTTCCTGCACCAGAGACTCGTCGTATTCGCCGTAGGCCTGGCTCGGGGTCAGGGTCACTTCGAAGGCTTCACCTACCGCACGACCTTCCAGCTCGGCTTCGAGGCCGGAAACCAGATAACGGGTGCCGTGCAGATAGACCAGCGGCTCTTTGCCGACAGTGCTGTCGATGACTTCACCGTGCTCGTCGGTGACTGTGTATTCCAGCGTAACCACGCTCAGAGGAGCTACTTTCATGTCAGGATCCTGCGGATAGAAAAAAACGGGCCCAGAATAACCTAAAAAGCGGGCCGCGCATATGCCATGCCCCGTCAGCGGGCGATGAAAAAATCGGCGATGCCACCAGTTTGGGCAACAACGCCCTGCACTCTTCAGGGCTATCAGGGACGAAATACGCCGATCACCTCTTCGGCTTCACGGGTTACCCGCTCCACCTCTTCCGGCGTCTGCACCTGGGTATCACCGCACGCGACGCAGGTCACCTTCTCGACTCCATGCTCCATATACAGCATCATGTTGTCCAATTTGCCGCACGCTGGGCAAACTGCACCGGCAATGAAGCGTTTTTTACGTCTGGTTTCCATATTTGTTACCTCCAGGCAGCATCATATCAGGGTTTTTACATGCATCACGCCATCGAGTATCACCATTTTTCCTGTCACGGCCTGCAGGCTGGCAACCGCAAACGCACGCCGGTCGGACAACTGCTGCGGATCACCCGGGGCGCGGCACTGCTGAGACTTGGTCAGCATGAACTCCTGCTGCCGGCTGGCAGTTGCTTCTGGCTCTGTGCCGATGCACTGGCCGCCTTCAGCCCGCTCAGCGGTTGTGATTACGATCAGCTGAACGTCTCTTTGCGCGTGACCCAGCCGCAGCAGGCAGGCTGGCTGCAAGCCACGCCCCTGCTCAATGCTCTGCTCGACTCCCTTGCCCTGTGGCAACGACCGCAAGCGTGGCAAGGGGCCTATGGCCACCGCCTGCAGGTGATCCTCGATGAGTTGCAGCAGTGCTCCATCCAGCCACAAGATAATGAAGCGCTGCAGCAATGCTGGCAGGCTTTGGCCCGCGGCGACGCACAAGCCTTGGCTGAGTGGCAGCAACGTGGCGATGTACCGCTGGCAGGGGAAGAGTTGCAACAACAGTGGCAACTGCTGCAGGCACTCAGACTGCTCAAGGGTGGCAGCAAAGCCGTTCAGGTCGCCAACAAACTGGGTTATGGCGATGAGGCCACACTGCAAGCTGCCTGCCAGCGCTGGGGAGTGGTACAAGATTAGGGGGAATAGGGCCGTCCGGAGCCAATGAGCTAAAATCTTGGCTGATTGAGTCCAGCTTTTTGCCAGATGGCCGTTAACAAAGGGGCCATCGCCCCCGCAATCCTTTATGCTAGAGGCCAGAAATGACAGCCACAGTTTCGACCAACAGGACACCTGCCATGACGAGCAAAGCCAATCAATCACAGGGCATGTTGCTGTTTCATCTCTCTGCCAAGCAATCTTTTGCCATCGGCACTCTCAAGGTGAAGGAGATAGTGCCCTATACCCAGCTGACGGCCATGCCCCACTCTCACCCCACCGTGCTGGGGGCAGCCAACATGCGCGGTTCTACCATTCCGGTGATCGACATGGCGATGGCGGTGGGCTATCGCCCCATCAGCAAGGAGGAGATGCCGCACTGCTTTATCATCATCACCGATTGCCGCCGCACTCTGGTCGGTTTTCTAGTGCGCGGTATCGACAAGATCACCGAGTGCAACTGGCGCGATATCGAGCCCCCTCCCGCTTCGCTGGGTCACAACGTCTTTGTGACCGGGGTAACCCGGGTCAACGATCAGCTGATCCAGCTGCTGGACGTCGAACTCATCCTGTCGCGGGTTTACCCCGATGACCCGAGCCACCTCTATCCGGTGCTGACCGATGTGCAGCGCGAACGGATCAAGCCGATGCGGATCCTGCTGGTAGATGACTCCTCCGTCGCCCGTCGTCAGCTGATGGCGGCGCTCGACTACATCAATATCCCCTATGAGGTGAGCACCAACGGCAAGGATGCACTGGCCCTGATGCAGGAGCGGGCAAGCCAGAAAACACCGATCGACATTCTGGTGAGCGATATCGAGATGCCGGGGCTCGATGGCTACGAGCTCGCCTTCGAGGTGCAAAGCGACAGCAAGCTGGCCGGCGCCTACATCATTCTGCACACCTCTCTCTCGAGCGAAATCAGTGTCGAACGTGCCCATCAGGTGGGCGCCCACGAGGCGCTGACCAAATTTGAGGCCAACGAGCTGATCCAGGCCATGCTGCGCGGTGCCGAGCACCACGACAAACTGCTGGTCTGATCCCCATCCGGCGGGCAGCCCTGCTCGCCGGTTTGTCATCTTATCTATCGCCGTAGCGGATCATCGCCATGCTCACAGAAAGCCACTTCCACGCCCCATGGTGGGCTCGCAATCCCCACCTGCAAACCATTCTGCCCAAATGGCTGCGCCGGACTCCGGCCCGATTTGTGGCCGAGCGCTTCGAACTGACTGACGGGGATTTTGTCGATCTCGCATGGAGCGGCGAGATCACGGCTGATACGCAGCCGCTGGTGGTGGTATTTCATGGCCTGGAGGGAAGCATCCACTCCCACTACGCCAAGGGGCTGTTTGGCCATCTGCAACAACAGGGGATGGCGGCTGTGCTGATGCACTTTCGTGGCTGCAGTGGCGAACCAAACCGCCATCTGCAGGCTTATCACTCCGGCGCCATCGACGATGCCCAGGAGGTCATTGCCGAGCTGAGCCGGCGTTTTCCGGACAAGCCATTGATCGCCATCGGCTTTTCTCTGGGGGGCAATATGCTGGTCAATCTGCTGGCACGCGCCTGCCCTGCGGCGCTGAAGGCGGCAGTGGTGGTCTCGGCCCCGCTGCAACTGGCCAGCTGTGCCGAGCGGGTCAATCAGGGATTTTCCAAGGTCTATCAGAACTACCTGCTGCGCACCATGCGCCGCAACCTGTTGAACAAGATCAGTCAGCAGCAAAAAGCGGGCGAGCGCTGGCAACCGAAGCAAGTGCAAGAAATAGCCACTCTGCGTGACTTTGACGAGCTGGTAACCGCGCCGCTGCACGGTTTTCACAGCGCCAGCCACTACTACCAGAGCTGCTCGGGGCTACCACTGCTGGGCCAGATCCCCATCCCCACCCTGATCCTGCACGCCGCCGACGATCCCTTTATGTCCGATGCCGTCATCCCGCGCCCCGAGCAGCTCTCGCCCCATGTGCGCTATGAATTGAGCCGCCGTGGCGGTCATGTCGGCTTCCTGCACGGCACTCCGTGGCGTCCCCGCTTCTGGCTGGACGAGCGGATCAGCCGCTGGATCGCCGAACAGAGTCAGGCCGCGACACAGAACTGATTACGCCCCGACTCCTTGGCCCGATAGAGCGCCTGATCAGCCCGCTCCAGCAGCTGGCTTGCACTTTCACCGGGCAGCAGTGTGGCAATCCCCTGGCTCACCGTCACCCAGGAGGCGACATCGGACGCCTGATGCTCCAGCTGCAGGCTGGCCATCCCGTCCTGCAGCCGCCGCGCCACCTCACGAGCCCCCTGCTGATCCGCATCCGGCAGCAACAGGACAAACTCCTCACCGCCATAACGGGCAACCAAATCTGACGGATTACGAACCGAATGGGTGAGCGCAGTTGCCACCTCCTTGAGACATATATCCCCGGCCTGATGACCATAGCGGTCGTTGAAACGCTTGAAGTAGTCCACGTCGATAAGAATGAGCGAGAGAGGCATGCCGCTCTCTCCGCTATGAGTGAGCCCCCGCTCCAGCTCAACATTGAAGTGACGCCGGTTGGCAACGCCGGTCAGGGGATCCTGTTTGGCCAATCGGTCCAGACGGCGCAACAGGGCCAGATTCTCGTGCTCACGCACAATCGCCAGCTCGAACCAGCGGTTGAGCATTCGTCGTCCCACCTCCAGTGCAATAATGCCGAACAGCACGCCAAGCAGATAGATCTGGGGAAAATCGACCTTTAAAAAAAGCTCGATTCCCACGCCAGCAGTCAGCGGCCCCAAGAGATAGCCGTAAAACACCTTGCGATCGGGATAAAACGCGATGAGTGCCGCCAGCAGGTTGAGCCGCATGATCCCATGGGCATAACTGAGGCCGCCACGCAGCTCAACCTGGCCAAGGGTGTAGATATACAGGGTCCAGATCCCCCCCAGACCACCATCACCAGCGCAGCTATCCGTAACCAGGTACGATCCTGCAGATGGTCACAAAACAGGCTGATAACAGGCAGCAACAACAATGCCACCATCACCAGGGCCAACTCACTCTGAAAACTCCATGGCAGCATGTGATCACTGGCAAGGCCTGCCTGACTGTAAACCTCATAGCGAATCGCCAGAAACAGCACCACCAGCCAGTTCAGCAGCCAGAACCACACCATGCCGCGACCAATGGCCTGCCGGCGCGCCTGATTCAGATGATCCGCCAGGGTTAACGGCGCACTGCGCTGCTCTTCAGACAACATCTCGGACTCCGGCGAAAAAAGTAGAAATTGGTTGCACTCGCGCAATTCAACACAACAATAGCTCGGTGGTTATATCTTTTTGCATCGAGATCCCTTCATGATAATTCCCTGGCAAGAGTTGGATGCCGACACCCTGACCAACCTGATCGAACATTTCGTACTGCAGGAAGGAACCGAGTATGGCGAACAGGATGTATCACTGGGTACCAAGGTTGAGGAAGTGCGCAGCCAATTACAGCAAGGCAAGGCGGTGATCGTCTACAGCGAGCTGCACGAGTCGGTCAATATTGTGCCCAAAGATCGCTTTGACGAGTCAGCTTGACCGAACCCGAAGCCAGCCTTTATAACGGAATTTCCAAGGAAGAGAGAATTCTATGTCGGCCAAGCACCCCATTATTGCCGTCACCGGTTCATCCGGTGCCGGCACCTCCACCTCCACCATCGCCTTTCGCTCCATGTTTCATCAGCTTGGTTACCAGGCGGCAGTGGTCGAGGGCGACAGTTTTCACCGCTACACCCGCCCCGAGATGGACGTGGCGATCCGCAAGGCCCGTGAACAGGGGCGCCACATCAGCTATTTCGGCCCCGAGGCCAATGATTTCGGGCTACTGGAGAGTTTCTTTCAGGGCTATGGCCAGGATGGCACCGGCCAGTACCGTCGCTATCTGCACAGCTTTGATGAAGCGGTGCCTTTCAACCAGATGCCCGGCACCTTCACCCCCTGGCAGCATCTGCCGAACGATACCGATCTGCTCTTCTATGAGGGGTTGCACGGCGGTGTGGTCACCGAAGATCACAATGTGGCTCGCCACGTGGACTTTCTCATCGGCGTGGTGCCCATCGTCAACCTGGAGTGGATCCAGAAGCTCATTCGCGACACCTCGGAGCGGGGCCACTCCCGTGAGGCGGTAACCGACTCCATCGTTCGTTCGATGGATGACTACATCAACTTCATCACCCCGCAGTTTTCCCGCACCCACATCAACTTCCAGCGGGTTCCGACGGTGGATACCTCCAACCCTTTCAGCGCCAAGGTGATCCCGAGCCTGGACGAGAGTATGCTGGTGATCCGGTTTCGCGGCATCAAACAGGTAGATTTCCCCTACCTGCTTTCGATGATCGACGGCTCATTCATGTCGCGGATGAACACAATCGTGGTTCCGGGTGGCAAAATGGGCTTTGCGATGGAGCTGATCCTCAAGCCGCTGATCCAGCAACTGCTCGAAACGGGCAAAATCACCTGATACAAAGGAGCTTATGATGCGCTTTGCCTCTCTCTCTGTGGTGCTGTTCGCCCTGCTGGGTGGCTGCAGCAGCGGGCCGTCAGCACCAACGTTTGAACCCGGAACCATGGTGGCTCGCTCGCTCGGTGACTGGACCTTCGGCGCCACTCCGCGCTACGCCCTGGCGGAACAGTATCAGTTTGCCGGCGATCAGGCCGAAGGGTGGCTCGAACCCATCCAGAATGCGGTCAGTAAAGAACTAAATGGCAAGGGGTGGCAGAGCGTTCCTCTTGATGAAGCGGATCTCTGGGTCGCTATCGGTGTGGCGGGTGACAAGGATATCAGCGATGGCCAGATTTTTGCCCGCCTGGGTATGACCCCTGGGGTGCAGGCTGCACCGGATCAGCGCAAGGGCACCCTGGCCATTGTGTTGCTCGACCGCAAAACCCAGAAAGCCGTCTGGAGCAGCGTCATCTCGCTGGCCAGCGATGCAGCCATTGCCGATAACCAGCGCCAGGCTCTCAGCCAGCAGCTCGCGGCCAAACTGCTGGCGCCAGTCCCCACCCACTGACGTCCTCATCAGTTTCTTGCTGATGATTTGAATAAAAAGAGCGGCTTGTCAGATGACAAGCCGCTCTTTTTGTTGGCACGCGCCGGGATTACTTCAGCTTGCAGGTGAGCAGGGTCACCCCTTTCTGAGTCAGCAGTGCCTGTTTGTCCTGATTCCAGAAGGTGGTCACGCCGTCGGAATATTTGGCACCGTTATCCGATTCGACACGGCCCAGCTTGTGATAGACCCCGGCATAGGGGAACTGCACCATGTCAGCCTGAGCATCATAGGTAATGGCCAACAGCTCTTCCCCGCACTGGTACTGACTGTACTGATACTTGGTGGGTTGCGGGCTGGTGCACGCAGCCAGACCCAACAGGGGAAGCAGAGCGATCATTTTTTTCATTGCACTTTCCTTATGTCATGGCGTTATCGATGGAACAACGCTTCGGTTATCAAGCCTCAAGGATTTGATAACTATGGGTAATTTGTACCGCTTTTTCCAACATCAGGGAAACAGAACAATATTTCTCCATCGACAACTCGACCGCTCTGGCGACCTGCTTTTCTGCCAGCCCCTTGCCGGTCACCACAAAATGGAGATTAATCTTTTCAAAGACCCGGGGCACGCTGTCAACCCGCTCACCGTCGAGTTCAACATGGCAAGCCGTCACGACCTGACGCGCCTTCTCCAGAATGGATACCACGTCGATGGAGCTGCAACCACCCACGGCCAGCAACACCATCTCCAGCGGGCTGGCCCCCTCGCCCGGGTTGGCGCCATCCAGGATCACCTTGTGCCCTGATTCGCTCTCCCCGACAAACTTCATCCCTTCAACCCAGCTGACCTTGGCTTTCATCTCGCATCCTCTTTGGTTAAGCCTGTGCTTATGATGCTCCTAGCATACCCCAGCCATCACGGCTTCGGCATCTCTTCACCCGACCGGGTAACCACAGGGGCAAGATGATTGGGAGGTTAATAGATCAAAATCAACATCTCCCCCCCCTATCTTCCCTAGAATGGCTGAAGCGGCGCAGCAGGCATTACTCAAAGGGCTCTATTCAAAAGGGCGCAAAGCCTTGTCAGCACAGACAAAGGCTCTTATCCTACTGCGACTAATACAAGGAATGGCAAGAGTTGGCTGCTTGCCTGGACGCTCGAGTCCATAAAAAGACACTACAGAGGAATTCTCATGGTTATTGGCAAACCGCAAAGCGATCCCACCCTGGAATGGTTCTTGTCGCACTGCCACATTCATAAGTACCCCGCCAAGAGCACCCTGATCCACGCGGGTGAAAAAGCGGAAACCCTCTACTACATCGTCAAGGGCACGGTTGCCGTGCTGATCAAGGACGACGAGGGCAAAGAGATGATCCTCTCCTATCTCAACCAGGGGGATTTCCTCGGCGAGATGGGTATGTTCGAAGAGAACGAAAATCCCGAGCGCTCTGCCTGGGTACGCGCCAAGGGCTCCTGCGAAGTTGCCGAGATCTCCTACAAGAAGTTCCGTCAGCTGATCCAGGTCAACCCGGATATCCTGATGCGCCTCTCCGGCCAGATGGCCAAGCGCCTGCAGCACACCAGCCAGAAAGTGGGTAACCTCGCCTTCCTGGATGTAACCGGCCGGATTGCCCAGACCCTGCTGAACCTGGCCAAACAACCGGATGCCATGACCCACCCGGATGGCATGCAGATCAAGATCACCCGTCAGGAGATCGGCCAGATCGTCGGCTGCTCCCGTGAAACCGTTGGCCGCATCCTCAAAATGCTGGAAGAGCAGGAGCTCATCTCTGCCCACGGTAAAACCATTGTGGTATTCGGTACCCGCTGATCCACTGGTCCCGGACCACTGGCTCCAAAAGGCTGCTACGGCAGCCTTTTTTGATCACCTCCCCTATAATCCCGAACGCCCGTTCCAGCTTTCGCCAAGAGAATCGCTATGCACCTTCACTGTCCCCGTTGCCGCAGCCAGCTTCATCTGCATGAAGCCTCCAAAGGTCGCTACTGCGACAACAAGCACCACTTTGATCCCGCCCCGGAAGGCTATCTGGATCTCATCCCCGGCAAGAAAAACCCCAAGGACAGCGACAGCCGGGCGTTGATGCGCGCCAAGCGTCACTTTCTCGAACAGGGCCACCAAATGCCGCTCGTCGAAGCAATGGCCAGCCTGCTCACCCCCCTCGAGCCGCGCGAACTGATCCATCTGGGCTGTGGCGAGGGCTACTACTGCCGCGCGCTGGCCGAACGCCTGCCGGGCTGGCAGTTTGCCGGCGTCGATATCGCCAAGAATGCCATCTTTGCCGCCACCAAGGCGCAGCCTGACGGCAGTTTCGTCATTGCCGATCCAGCCAAAGCCCCGCTTATGCCAAACTCCGCTGACTTGCTGCTGGTCAACGACCTCAAGATCAAAACAGAGCAGCTGGTCAACTGGCTGGCACCGGGCGGCTATCTGCTCTATCTGCAGCCGGGCCCCCGCCATCAGTGGCAACTCAGAGTCAGCCTCAACCCGATCAGCATGGAACACCCGCTCAGCTGGCCGGCCCTCGCAGGCCTGACCAAGATTGCGCAGCAACGCGCTCAATTCTCCCAGACTCTCGATCAGGGACTGCGCAGCTTTATTCTGGAAACCAGCCGCCTCGGCTGGCGGGCCACGGGTGAGCAGCGCCACGCGTTCACCCATCAGGGCCCAGACGAACTGGAACAGGATCTGCTGCTGACCCTGTGGCAAAAACCGCTCTGATCACAGTGCGAGAGCAGGCTCCCTGCTCTCGCCGACCCCCTTTGAACATCAAAACGTGATTTGGTTCACACGCTCAATCATTGCTCTCCCCTTTGCCCTCCCCCCAGCCAAAGTCAGATTAAAAAACTAACAATCTGAATTAACTAGACTTTTAAACTGTACAAACCTGACACACTCAACATATTCATCTCCTTATGGCGCCAATTAAACACAGATAGATTCAGCGCCAGTCAAGGTTAGGGCGCCTACCGTGTGGCTATCGGACCATTTCCGATTTAACAGAACCGAATACAGGTTCGGAAGTGTTTACATCAGAGGAATAAGCATATGAAGAAGTCTGCACTGACTATGGCCATCTCCAGCCTGCTGCTGGCGAGCGGTGCCCATGCTGCTACTGTGTACAACCAGAACGACACCAAGCTGGACATCGGCGGCCGCGCTCAAGGTGCTTACTATGGCACTGACAACAACAGCGCCGAAGGTGACCAGAGCTATTTCCGTCTGCACGTTGCAGGCGAAACCAAAATTGCTCCGGAAATGAAAGCGTTCGGTTTTGCCGAATACAACCTGCCGACTTCCGGTTCTGACAACGATGAACTGCGTTATGCCTACGCCGGTATCAAGCACGACCGCTTCGGTGCCTTCAGCTACGGTCGTCAGGATGGCCTGTTCACCAAAGCCGTTAACAACTACACCGACGTACTGCCCGAGTGGGGCGGTGACGGCCTGGGTAAAAATACCGAAGTATTCGGTACCGGTCGTACCAATGGCCTGGCCCAGTACATCTACACCTATCAGGGTCTGACCCTGGGCGCCCAGTTCACCGGTAACAACGATCCGCAGAACTCCGGCCGCAGCGAAATCAACCAATCCTTCAACGGTAACAACCCGTATGTTGCTGGCACCAACTGGAATAGCACCGGTTCCAAAGAGGGCTTTGCCTTCTCCGCCAACTATGACTTCAACATGGGTCTGAGCCTGGGTGCCGTATACAACCAGGCAGGCAAGACCGACGAGCAGGCTAAATACGCTGCCTTCGGTGGCGAGAAAGATGCCAAGCTGATGGGCTTTGGTGCCAAGTACGCTGCTGATAACCTCTACCTGGCCGCTACCTACTCCCACGGTGAAGATCACCTGTTCGTCAAGAACGGCTACGCCGAGAAGATGGATGGTTACGAAGCCGTTGCCCAGTACACCATCGGCAAGTTCAAGCCTTCTCTGGCCTACCTGCGCACTGACGTGAAAGATGGCGCTCACGGTATCGATGATACCTACACCGAGTACGTATCTATCGGTGCCTGGTACAACTTCACCGACAACTTCAACGCTTACATCGACTACAAACTGAACCTGCTGGATTCCGTAGATGGCAAGTCCGTCAACTCCCTGGGTCAGAACACCGATGACGTTGTTGCTGTAGCCCTGCAGTACAACTTCTAAGTTTTTAGAAGTCAGTTATACCTGTGAAATCAATGTCCACTGTTTGAATTTCTTCCGGCCGCTTGCGGCCGGTTTTTTATTGCGCCTTTTCAGCACCTTGCATATAACTATCGAGCGGAGAGTTGCCAAGTGCCGCTATCTGCATACAAAAAAGGTGCACAGAAGGACATTCACGGATGAAACGACTGTTCTGGAACAAGATCTGGTGGCAGATGTGGTTGATACTGTCGCTGCTGTTGGGAAGTCTCGGTTTTACCGCCCCCGCGCAGGCAAGCTGGGACAAGAGCCTCTACCGTCAGCTCGGCCTCGCCGGCAAACTCGATCAGCAAACCTTTCGCAAAGCGCTCAATAGCTACCAGAGCGTGCGCCATAAAAACAAATCCATTCTGACCATCATCGATTACAGCAAACCATCTACTCTGCGCCGGCTGCTGGTCATCGATATGAAACGCTACAAACTGCTCTACTACACCTGGGTCAGCCACGGTCGCAACTCTGGCGAACTGGCCGCCCATCAGTTCTCCAACCAACCCAACTCGATGAAAAGCT
The DNA here is from genome assembly GCF_019048745.1 of Aeromonas sp. FDAARGOS 1410. Taxonomy (NCBI): domain Bacteria; kingdom Pseudomonadati; phylum Pseudomonadota; class Gammaproteobacteria; order Aeromonadales; family Aeromonadaceae; genus Aeromonas; species Aeromonas sp. FDAARGOS 1410. The sequence goes on from NZ_CP077401.1 coordinate 4,043,144, forward strand.
CTCTCGGTGTCTATCGCACCGCCGAAACCTATCTTGGCAAGCATGGCTACTCGCTGCGGCTGGATGGTCTGACTCCGGGTCTGAACAGCAATGCCCGCAAGCGAGCCATCGTGGTGCACGGAGCAGACTATGCCAGCCCGCGCCATCTGCTCAAATATGACAAGCTGGGCAGAAGCTGGGGTTGCCCTGCCCTTCCCCAGGAGCAGGCCAGAGCCATCATAGATACCATCAAGGGGGGGAGCGTGATCTACGCTCACGGATAAAGAAGAGGGCCAGCAATCGCTGACCCTTTCCTTGAACACTTGTTTTTAAATAACCGTACAGCTCGTTTTATTGGCGAACGACCAGCACCGGGCAAGGGGCATGACGTACCACAGATTCGGCAACACTGCCCACCAGCAGGTGGCTGATGCCGGAGCGACCATGGCTCCCCATCACGATGAGATCCGCCTCATCATCATTGGCCTGAATGACAATCTCATCGGCCGCGCGGCCAAAACGGATGTCAAACGTGGCGGGAATCGGCAAGGTAGCCACCAGCTCCTTAAGCTGGGTTCTGGCCTGACGCTCCATCTCGTGAGTAATCTCGACAGCAGTCATGTGCAGGATCTTGTAGCTGTCAAAACCATGCAGTTGATCGACGACGTGAACCAGCTTTAACCGGGCGTCATGGCTTTGCGCCATGAATACTGCATAGTCGAGAACCGCTTTGGACATTTGAGAAAAGTCGACGGGACAAAGCAGTGTCTTGATCGATGGCATAAGCAGTCTCCTCTACTGATTGGGGTGCTATTGAATCTCAACGAGATCATATCAACCCGACTGTAAATAACTCTCGACCCTGTCGCAAAACGAGCATTCAAAGGGATGGTTACCGCGCCTCCCGGAGAGAGCATGGTGTAAAATAAGGTATTAACTTCCCCTTTTTAGCTGCCCTCGAGAGGCCGATTGTGACCATACTGCGTATCGGTTGTCTGTTGGTCTGTTATCTCTGCGCATCTCTCTTCTGCCGCGCAGAATCACTCCACGTCTATTGCGACAACTGGCCCGGTTTCTGTCAAACCGATGGACAAGGGTTCTACCTCGATTTGGTCAACAGCATCTATCAACCCCATGGTTACACCATCGTCCCCCATATTGTTCCCTACAAGCGGGCCCTCGCCATGGTGACCCGCAACAAGGGGGACATGGCACTGGGGGTCTATCAACATGAACTGGGCGATGTGCGTATGCCGGAATACCCAGATTCAGCTGACGATCTCTCTGTCATCATGCTCAAGCAGTGGCAGCCCAAATGGCAGGGGGAGCAGAGTCTGGCTGGCCAGCAGGTGTTATGGCAGCGGGGATGGGCACTGGACAAATACATATCAGTACCCATGAACTGGCATGAAGTGGACAGCTACGAGATAGCCCTCCTGCTGCTCGAGAAGGAGCGCTATCGCTATTACATGACCGTCGGTGTGCTGCACGTCGCCAATCCGCCCCCCACCAGCATGAGCCGCATCTTTTTACGCTGGATCCCCACCTATCCTGTTTTTAGCGACAGCGAGCGAGGGGAAGCACTGCAGCAGCTTTGGGATAGGGAGATGGTCAATCTGATCCGCAGCGGCAAGCTGGCCAATATCTATCGGCGCCATCAGCTTTACGACTATTACCAGGGCTTTATCAAGGAGCAGGAAGCGAAGGCAGGGAAATAAGGTAATGACAGATATAACTATATAAACGTCATGGTCAAGTCTTCAGCATGTTGGCCGATAGAGGGAGGTGCTTATCTATAAAAAAGAGTAAAAACATGCAGATATACATGCCTCCTTAGGCCGTGCAGATCCGGCTGCTGGCAGCGATAAATCAGGTGAACCTCAAGGAAAAATCGCACAGCTGCAAGCAAAGGCCGCCAAGATTCAAAAACAGATCAATTCGCTTCTCAAGCCTGATGAAAATGCCCCGAATGACAAAGAGTCCGCCAAATTGCGGCAAGACCAGATAAAGGTTCTGCAGCAACAACTGGCAATGATCATGGTTGAAATTGCTCGCCTGCAGGCTGATAAAGCCAAAGGAGACGAGCCTGCCCCCCAAGAGCAAGGGACACCTGCGGCAACCGATCGCACCACTCTGCCACTGAACAGCACCTTTACCATCAAGGTTTAGCCAGCTACAGCCCAGTCTCAGGGCTTGCCATACCCCTTGGCCAGTCGGTCATAGAGGATCACGTTGACCGATGCGGCCAGATTCATGCAGCCTTGGGTCGGCACATAAACCACATCTTTCACCGCCCCGTAGAGGGCAGGATCGAGCGTGCCATCCTCCGGTCCGAAGATATAAAAAGCGCGCTCCGGATGGATATAGTCGGGGAGCGGTGTAGCGCCATCGATCAGATCGACCACCACGGGAACACTCCCTTCCGGCATGAATTGCAGCAGGTCATCAACCCCGAGCAACGGGATCTTCTCCACCATCTGCTTGGTATCGGTGGCAAAGCGGCGCGCCAGTTCGAAGCGGTTGCCGGTGTAGTAGACCTCATCCACCCCGTAGCAACCCGCAGCTCGCATCACGGCACCGACATTTTCCGGGGATTTGGGATTGACCAGCCCTATGCAGCAGAATGCTCTCTTTTCCATCATCTCTCCTCATCTTGCGGCGGCCATTATAAGCCGTTGCAGGGCCACCGACCCGTTAAAAGTCCCCTCCCCAGATAAACCGCTTGCCAACCCAGCTTTGAATGTCGATTTTTTGTGCGCAAGCCGACAAATTTTGTACAAGTCGATAGCCGGCAAACGTTTCTCAGCAATAATGAACAAACGTTTGCAAATGGATGTTTGTCTATGACTGAGCGTGAACAAGAGATCCTCGCCCTGCTGCGTCAGGATCCCATGATTGCCCAGCAGGAGCTGGCCGATCGCCTCGGTATCAGCCGCTCTGCGCTGGCCAGCCACATCTCCAGCCTGATCCGGCAGGGGTATGTGCAAGGCAGAGGTTATGTACTGCGAGAAGGCCCCTACGTGGTGGTGATCGGCGGTGCCAATATGGATATTTGCGGCACCAGCCACGACAACCTGCTGCTCGGCGACTCCAATCCGGGCAAGGTGCGCACCTCGGCCGGTGGTGTTGGCCGCAATATCGCAGAGAATCTGGCACGGCTCGGCAGCGATACCCGACTGCTGACCGCAGTCGGCAACGACCAGTATGGTCACCATCTATTGGAAGTGAGCCAGCGGGCCGGCGTCGATGTGCGCCAGACTCTGGTGCTCGATGGCCACACCACCTCCTGTTATCTCAGCCTGCATGATGGTAGCGGCGAAATGAGCTGTGCCATCAATGACATGGCCATTATCGAGCAGCTCACTCCTGCCCGCCTGACCCCACTCGGTGGCTTTCTCGGCGGTGCCCGGCTCTGGGTGCTCGACACCAATCTGGCCATCCACACCCTCGACTGGCTGTTCGAGCGGCAAGGTGAGCACGCCATCTTTGTCGATACTGTTTCGGTGGCCAAGGTGGAGAAGATCCGCCCCTGGCTCGGCAAGATCCACACCCTCAAACCCAATCGCAGCGAAGCCGAGCAGCTGTGCGGCATGACCATCGCCGGGCCCGAAACCTGGCCCATGGTGGCCGCCTGGTTCCACCGCGCCGGGGTCAAGCGACTATTCCTCAGTCTGGGTGAACAGGGAATCTTCTACAGCGATGGCGAGCAGCAGGGCCACCTGCCGGTGCTGGGTAGTCCGGTACTCAACGTCACCGGCGGCGGGGATGCCTTTATGGCTGGCCTCGCCCACGCCTGGCTGCAAGAGCTCGACATTGCCCAGACCACCCGCTTTGCCCTGGGCTGCGCCGCCCTCACCGTCAATTGTTCCGATACCGTTTTTTCCGGTCTGAGCAAGACCGCCGTTGACCGCATACTGGAGGAGTACTCATGCTGAACGCTTACCTCGATATCCAACCGGAAGTTGCTGCCGCACTGGCCGCCGGCAAACCGGTGGTCGCCCTCGAATCCACCATCATCTCCCACGGCATGCCCTATCCGCAGAATGTGGAGACGGCCCGTCAGGTTGAACAGGTGGTGCGCGACAACGGTGCCATCCCGGCCACCATCGCCATCCTCGACGGCCGCCTCAAGGTAGGTCTGGATGCCGGTGCGCTGGAAGCGCTGGGCCGGGCTGGCCACAGCGTGACCAAGTGCAGCCGCCGCGACATTCCGTTCGTACTGGCGCGCAAGGGAATGGGAGCCACCACGGTCGCCTCCACCATGATCATCGCTGCCATGGCGGGGATCCGGGTCTTTGCCACCGGTGGCATTGGTGGGGTACATCGCGGCGCGCAGGAGACCTTCGATATCTCGGCCGATCTGCAGGAGCTGGCGCAAACGCCGGTGGCCGTAGTCTGTGCCGGCGCCAAGTCGATCCTCGATATCGGGCTGACACTGGAGTATCTGGAAACACAAGGGGTGCCGGTGATCGGCTATCAAACCGAAGAGTTGCCCGCCTTCTACACCCGCGAGAGCGGCTTCAAGGTTGATTATCGACTGGAGAGTCCGGCAGCCATCGCCGAGGCGCTGCGCCTCAAGTGGGAGCTGGGACTGGCGGGCGGCGCCGTGGTGGCCAATCCCATCCCGACCGCACACGCCATGCCGAAAGCCGATATCGACGCAGCCATTGCCCGAGCGCTCCATGAAGCGGACGAGCAGGGGATCAAGGGCAAGGTGTCTACCCCCTTCTTGCTGGCACGTGTCTGCGAGCTGACTGGCGGCAACTCGCTGGCGGCCAACATCCAGCTGGTACTGAACAACGCGGCGCTCGGTGCCCGCATCGCCGCCGCACTGTAATCAAGCGCAAATGAAAGGAGGGCCTGTTGGCCCTCCTGCTATCACATGTTTTTTATCTCGTTGCCGATGCCCTTGACGGTATCGCGCGTGCCGTGACCTATCTCCCTGGTCACATCACGGGTCGTATGACCGATCTCCCGGGTGACATCACGAGAGGTATGGCCAATCGTTCGACCAACCCCCTTCATCTCGGCACACCCCGTCAGCAACACGCCCGCAATCAGCAGAACGCATTTCATCTGTACTGTGCTCATGTCACTTCTCCCGGCGTTATCACAGTGGTCTGGCAACCAGCAGGGTATGGCCCGGCCCCGGAATGTCGTGATCCTCCTCGACATGGAACTCGGCCTCGCGCAGACACTGGTACAACTCCTTGGAGTGGTAGAAGCGGCTGTTGCCATTGGCCAGACAGGTAAAGTAGAGAGAGGTGGCATTGAGGCTGAAGCTCGCTGCCTCGAACGGCTGCCGATCCCAGAACAGCTCCAGAATGCACAACCTGGCCCCCTCCTTCATGCTGCTTCTGATCCGCCGCAGCATGGCCACAATCTCGTCATGGCTGAAGCAGTCGAGAAACTGGCTCATCCACCAGATGTCCGCCTCACCGGGCAACGCTTGCTCCGACAGCAGGTTGACAGGATACCCCTGCACCCGCTCGGCAAGCCCCGCGACCCGGATCTGCTCGCTGGCCATGGCAATCTGCTCGGGCAGATCGAGAATGGTCACCTGCAGTTCGGGACTGCGCCGGGCACACGAGATGGCCCACTTGCCGGTATTACCCCCCAGATCGTAGAGGTGGCGCGGCTCGTAGCCGAGTACCAGATCCTGCGCCTGCTTGAACGCCCAGTCCGAATAAAAGTGATCGAAACGAAACCAGCTGCTGCGCGCAGGCTCAGGCAGATCCTTCAGATGGGCATAGAGATTTGACCAGTCGCCAAACTCCTTGAGCCCGGCAGGCGTACCGCTTTCGATGGCCTGCTGCAGGTGGGCAAGGGGCTTGTAACAGACGTGCTGGACAAAATCCATGTTGACCCGGGTCATGGGATCGCTCAACAGATAGTGACCCACCTTGTCCAGCAGGTAGCACTCCCCGTTGAGGTGGCAGATGCCGCCCCCCAGCCCCATGTCGAGCAGTACGCTGACCGCATACTCGGTCAAGCCGGTCGCCTCGGCGATCTGCGCCGCGGTCGCCCCTTGCCGCTCTTTGGCAAGAAACGCCAGAATGCCGAACTCACGCAAGCTCCAGGCTGCCTGAAACAGCATGGGCGCAAAAGCGATCCGCTGGGCCTGACTGATGGCATCCAGTGCGTTATGACGATCCGCCTGATAGTGATTCAAGAGACACCGACCTTACTTGTTGCTGCTGGCGCGATTCAATTCGATTTGAATTGCTTCGTTCAGCCCAATAATCCAGCGGTTGTAATTGCGGTGGATTTTTCCTTTACCCTTGTCATCCAAATTGACGCTGCTCACATAATTAATGGAGTAATTAACGGTGTTATAAGGAATGCTGATATTGGCCTGATGTTGGCGAACCTGAATATGGCCAGTAATTAACCCGGGCTGATCTTCACGCATTACCCACTTTTTACTAACACCGGCATTAATAATGGCGCGAGAAACATCCTTTTCACTCAGATTGGCCGGAACCAGACTATTGGTCATATTCATGACCGGCTGGGAAGTGGAGCAACCGGCAACCAACAGCAGTGTTAATGCGCTGATAATAATTTTGAGCATTTTCATTTTTGTAACCCTTTGTAATTGGAACCTGTCAAAGCCGACCCAATGAGACAATAAAATGTGTGTCCTTTCAATAAATAAAGGTGAGGGTGAATACTTTCTTCATACTTGTAACTTGCGTCACTGCTTGCCTCTGTTCTTGATTTGAAATGGTGGTAATATGCACGTCCTATTCAAATCCTTAACTGGAGCTGAACCACTGGGGGAGCCCGTGGTCGAGTCTCCCCGTTAGCATCATCCTGTCAAGGTCGTTTCGTGTACAAGAATTCCTCTTTTTCCATCGTTGAAAGCTACGCGCTGGCGCCGGGTCTCACCACCCGGGAGCAGTGGCAAGGCTGGGCGAAAGAGGGGATCTGGCCAACGCAATCGCCTGTGGCAACGCCCCACATCCCCATGATGGTGGCACGCCGCATGAGCTTGGGTAGCCGCCTTGCGGTAGAAATGGCCCTCGACATGATGTCGCGCCATACGGTAGAGGGGGCTGTGTTTGCCAGCCGCCACGGGGAGCTGGATCGCTCCATTGGCCTGCTGACGGCACTGGCACAGGCGCGCAGTCTCTCCCCCACCGATTTCTCCCAGTCAGTACACAACACCGCAGCCGGGTTGACCTCCATTCAGGGCAAGCAGCCCATCCCCATGAGCTCGCTGGCAGCGGGGAGCGGTACCTTTGCCGCGGCCCTGCAGGAAGCCATCGGCATGCTCGCCGACGGTATGGAACGGGTACTGGTGGTGGCCTTTGAGGGTACGCTGCCGACATTTAGCCAACCCTGGCTCGGCGATGAACCACCGCCCCATGCGGTGGCAATGTTGCTGAGCCGGGGCGATGAGTGGCAGGGGAGTGCGCTGGCGACGGACACTGGCGCAACCGGCAAGAGCGATGCACTCGCGTGCTGGCGCGCCTTGCTGGACGGCATGCCAGAATTTAGCATCACCGACGGGCGCAGGGAGTGGCTATGGCAGCGCAATTGAATCGGCTCTGGCGCCTGATTGGTACCATGCTGGGATTTACCCTGTTCGGAATTGGTTGCCTGCTGCTGACGCTGGTCTGGTTTCCACTGCTCTGGTTATTGGTACGCGGGGAAACGCGTCGCCACCTTGCCCAAAGCACCATCAGAATAAGTTTTCGTTTTTTCCTCAATGTGCTCAGGCAATTAAGGGTGCTGGATTATCGCTTTCACAATATGCCCCAACAACTGAGTGGCGTATTGGTATTGGCCAACCACCCCAGCCTGCTCGATTATGTATTGCTGGCGGCTTACATGCCGGAGTGCGACTGTATTGTCAAAGAGGCGCTCTGGCATAATCCGTTTGTCGCCGGCATCGTGCGGGCCGCCGGTTATATTCCCAATGCCGCGGCCGAAACACTATTACCGGTATGTTGTGAACGCCTGCAACAAGGTGCGGTACTGTTGGTCTTTCCGGAAGGCACCCGCACGACCCCCGGCGAGCCGCTGCAACTGCAACGCGGCGCAGCCCATCTGGCCGTCCGTTGTCAGGCCTGGCTACAACCGGTTCGCATTCACTGCTCGGCCCCGTTTCTGACCAAACAGCACAAATGGTTCCATGTGCCCGCGCACAAGCCACTCTTTACGGTAGAGTTTCTGCCACAGTGTCAGGCTCGGGACCTGATGCCGCACGAAGAGGCCCCTTCGCTGGCCGCGCGGCATCTCACTCACTATTTCAAACGGGTATTGAGCCCGGCCCAATCCGCCTCTGTATGGACTCAAGATGCAACAAACATTAACTGAAGAAATCAAACAACTGATCATCGACAGCCTCAACCTCGAAGGCATGACGACTGCCGATATCGACACCGACGCCCCGCTCTTCAATGACGGTCTCGGCCTCGACTCCATCGATGCACTGGAGCTGGGACTGGCGATCAAGGGACGCTACGGCATCGTGCTCTCGGCTGATGACGAGAATACCCGTCGTCACTTTGCCTCTGTTGCAGCCCTGGCTGCCCTCGTCACCCAGCAGCGGGGATAATCGCCATGACCAGAGATGAGATCTTCAACGAAATTCGCCGCGCCCTGGTCGAGCTGTTCGAAATCGACCCCGAAGACGTCACCATGGATGCCAAGCTCTATCAACAGCTTGAACTCGACAGCATCGATGCCATCGATCTGGTGGTGCACCTGCAAAAACTGACCGGCAAGAAGATCAAGCCGGAAGAGTTCAAGTCGGTACGCACCGTCGCCGACGTGGTCGACGCCGTCGAACGCCTGCTCGCCGAGTAATGCGTCGCATCAACCTGCTGGCGGGCGCCTTGCTGCTGCTCTATCCCCTGCTGGTCTATCTTGGCCTGTCCCACGGGGAGAGAAGCCTGCTGGCTCTGCTGCTGTTGCCGCTGTTTGCCATTCGCCTGTTTGCCGGCGCAGCCCTGCCGGGCGCGTGGCGCTGGGCAACCCGCTGGCTAGGGGCCATTGGCCTGTTGCTGATCGGCCTCAACCTCTGGTTTCGCGAGCACGACTGGCTGCTGTACTACCCCATTGCCGTCAATGCGACCCTGCTGGGAGTGTTTGGCTGGAGCCTCACTCAACCTATGACGCTGGTTGAGCGGCTGGCCCGCCTCACCACGCCGGATCTGCCGGAGCGGGGAGTCCGCTACACCCGCAAGGTGACCCGGGTGTGGTGCCTCTTTTTTATCGGCAACGGCCTCTTTTCTGGCTGGACTGTCTGGCACGGCGATCTGGCGCTCTGGAGCCTCTACAACGGCCTTGTCAGCTATCTGCTGATGGGCGTGCTGATGGGCGGTGAATGGCTGGTGCGCCAGCGCGTGATGAAACGGGATAGCGCATGACCCTGCTCGATGAACTGCTGCAGGCAGATGGCAACCGCGTCGTCACCTTCGATGGCCAGCGAGCGTGGACGCTGGCACAACTTCGCCAGAGCGCCGGGCTGCTCGCCCGCCAGCTCAGCGCACTGCCTGCGCAGCGCTGGGCCATCTGCACCGGCGACAGCTACCACTTTTGTCAGGCGCTGATCGCCTGCGCCATGGCTGGGCGAGCCGTAGTGCTGCCCGGCCACCAGCGCCTCGCCGGCTTGCAGGAGCTGCTGGATCAAGATGCCTTCGATGGGCTGCTTTGCGATGAACCACTGCCCCTCCCCTGCACCGTGCTGCGCATCGATGCCGTTACAGCCTGCGAGCCATTGCCAGCCACGGAAGCGATAGCAACGCTGGCCCCCGAGATCACCCTCTACACCTCGGGTTCTACCGGCCAGCCCAAGGGGATCACCAAACCCTGGGCGCTGCTTGAGGCAGAGGTACGTACCCAGATCGCCCTGTGGCATCAGCACCTTGAGGGTGCGCGGCTCTTCTCCAGCGTCAGCCATCAGCACATCTACGGCCTGCTCTTTCGCATCCTGCTGCCACTGGCGCTCGGCATACCGTTTGCCCGCAGCCAGACCGACTATCCGGAGCAACTGGCCAGCCAGAAAGAGCCATGGGTACTGGTCAGCTCGCCCGCCTTCCTGTCGCGGCTCGATCCCGCCCTTGCGGGAAGCGGCTGCCGGTTGATCTTCTCCTCCGGCGGCCCGCTCGCCTATGAAGATGCGCGCCAGTGCGCGGCGCGGCTCGGCCCCTTGCCGGTGGAGATCTACGGCAGCAGCGAGACTGGCGGCATCGGCTGGCGCCAGAGCGCTGCGCCCGATATCCCCTGGACCCCTTTTGCCGGCGTCTCCGTCAGCTGTGACGAAGAGCAGACTCTGCTGTTGCGTTCACCCTTTATGGATGAGCCTGAGCCCTGGGTCGGCAGTGATCGCATCGCTCTGTGTGATGATGGCGACAACGGCGCAGCAGGCCGCTTTCACCTGCTTGGCAGGCGCGATCGCATCGTCAAGCTCGAGGAGAAACGCATCTCGCTCGACGATGTCGAGCTGCGCATCAAGGCGCTGGAGGGGGTTCTCGATGCCGCCGTCTTGCCCCTTGAGCAGGGCGGACGCCAGGTGCTCGGTGCCGCACTGGTGCTCAGCCAGCAGGGGATGCAGAACTTCACCCGCCTTGGCCACGGTGCCTTCTTGCAACAGCTGCGCCGCCAGCTGCGCCCCTGGCTCGAGCCGGTGGCGCTGCCGCGCAGCATCAGACTTTTTCCGGCGCTGCCCCTGACCGGCGCGGGCAAACGCGACGGTGTGGCGCTGCGTCAGGCGTTTGACCAGACGCCACTGCAACAACCCGGAGTACCCACCTGATGGATAGTTCACTGCTGCCCGCCCTGCTGGCACGTCAGGCAACCTCCGATAGCGTGCAGTTGCTGCTGCACCTGAGTGCCGACCTGCCCTGGTTTGCAGGCCATTTTCCCGGGGCGCCCCTGCTGCCCGGGGTCACCCAGCTGCAACTGGCCATTCACTTCGCCCGCGCAGAGAAGCTGCTCACCGGCGAGTTTCAGGGGATGGACCAGCTCAAGTTCCAACGCCCGCTGCGCCCGGATGATCACTGCTGGCTGATCTTGCGCGCTCATGGCGACGGCCAGCTGCGCTTTGAATATCGTCTCGGCAGCGCAGAGGATGTCGATACACTGCCGCTCGCCAGCAGCGGACGGGTCAAGCTATCGTGACGCCCTGCATCATCATCCCCTGCTATAACCACGCAGCCCCTCTCGCGGCGGTGCTGCGTGAACTCGCGCAGCTCAACCTCCCCTGCCTGCTGGTCGATGATGGCAGCGAGCCGGCCGCTGCCGCCCTGCTCGATCAGCTGGCAGCCGAACACGCCGGCTGGGTCACGTTGCTTCGCCATCCGCACAACCGGGGCAAGGGTGGCGCAGTCAAGACGGCGCTGCTGGCAGCCAGAGCGCGCGGCTTCAGCCACGCCCTGCAGGTCGATGCGGATGGCCAGCACGATCTCTCCCGCCTGCCAGAGCTGCTGGCCGAATCAGAGCGCTTCCCGCAGGCGCTCATCTCCGGCGCCCCCGAATACGATGAATCTGTGCCCAAGGGGCGCCTCTACGGCCGCTACCTGACTCACGTCTGGGTCTGGATCGAGACACTCTCCTTCGAGATCAAGGACAGCATGTGCGGCCTTCGCGTCTATCCGGTCGAGGCGAGCTGCGCGCTGCTTGAGCAGTGCCCTCTCGGCGAACGGATGGATTTCGACATCGAAATCATGGTGCGCCTGCACTGGCGCGGTGTGGCGGTGCGCTTTGTTCCGGTCAAGGTGCACTACCCCGAGAACGGCCTCTCCCATTTCAACCCGCTGCACGACAACCTGCGCATCTCCTGGATGCACACCCGTCTGGTGCTGACCCTGCTGCGCGATGGTGCAGCCAGCCTGTTGCGCGCCCCCGGCCAACTGTTGATGCGCGGACGGGAACACTGGTCACGCACCCCGGAGCGCGGCACCCTGCTCGGCATCCGTACCATGCTCTGGAGCTACCGGCTGCTTGGCCGTCCGGGCTTCAAGGCCCTGCTGCTGCCGGTCATCAGCTACTTCTGGCTGACCGGTCGCAGCCAGCGCGAGGCCTCCCGCGACTATCTGACCCGCCTCACCGCCCGCGCCGCCGAGCTCAACCAGCCGCTGCCCGAACCGGTGGGGAGCTTGCGCCACTTCCTGCGCTTTGGCGAGGCGGCGCTCGACAAACTGGCCGCCTGGCGCGGCGACATCGGCCTCGACGACATCGAACTGGTGAACCCGCACCATTACGAGGCGGCTCGCGGCAAGGGAGCCCTCATCATCGGCTCCCATCTGGGCAATCTGGAGCTGTGCCGCGCCCTTGGCAGCAAGGCGCAAGGGGTACGCATCACGGCGCTGGTTTTTACCCGCCACGCCGCCCGCTTCAACACCCTGCTGCAGGAGGTGAACCCCGACTCCGGCCTCAATCTGGTGCAGGTGCAGGAGCTGGGGGCAGATACCGCCATCATGCTCAAATCGCGCATCGAGGAAGGGGAGTGGGTGGTGATCGTCGGCGATCGCACCTCGGTGACCAAAGAGAAACGGGTAGTCTGGGCCGATTTTCTCGGTGCCAAGGCCCCCTTCCCGCTCGGCCCGTTTGCGCTGTCGGCCATCCTCGGCTGCCCCACCTACCTGATGTTCGGGCTGCGGGAGCAGGGGCGCTTTCGGGTGCACTTCGAGCCGTTCGCCGACGGCTCGCCCCTGCCGCGGGCCGGGCGCCAGCAGCAACTCGAGGCCCGGGTACAGCACTACGCCAACCGGCTGGAACACCACTGCCTGCGTGCGCCGCTGGAGTGGTTCAACTTTTTCGACTTTTGGCATCTGACCGATGAGCAGGACTGATCAAGGCATGCACGAGATCCATTTCGGGGCCCGCCCCCTCACCATCGAAGAGGTCGTCGCGCTGGCCGAGCGTCGCGCCACGCCACACCTCAACCCGGCCCCCGAGTTCCGGGCCCGTATCCAACGCGGCGCCGACTATCTTGACCGGCTGCTCGCCGAGGAAGGGGTGATCTACGGGGTCACCACGGGCTATGGCGACTCGGTCACCCGGGCAGTGCCGCTCGATCTGGTCGATACCCTGCCCCTGCATCTGACCCGCTTTCACGGCTGCGGTATGGGCGAGAACCTGAGTCTGGCCGCGACCCGCGCCGTGCTGGCTACCCGCCTCAACTCGCTGGCACAGGGGGTCTCCGGCGTCAGCCTGCCCCTGCTCGAGCGGCTTACCTGGCTACTGGAGCAAGACCTGTTGCCGCGCATTCCCGAAGAGGGTTCGGTCGGTGCCAGCGGCGATCTCACTCCGCTCTCCTACGTGGCGGCAGCGCTGATCGGCGAGCGAGAACTCTACCGCAACGGGGAGCTGACCAGCGCGGCCGAGCTCTATCGCGAGCTCGGCATCACACCGCTCCAGCTGCGTCCGAAAGAGGGACTGGCACTGATGAACGGCACCTCGGTGATGACGGCGCTCGCCTGCCTCGCCTATGCCCGCTGTGAATACCTGATGCGGCTCTGCACCCGAATCACCGCGCTGGTGAGCGTGGCGATGGAGGGCAACGCCTTCCACTTTGACGAGCGCCTGTTTGCCGCCAAGCCCCACCCGGGCCAGCAGCAGATCGCCGCCTGGCTGCGCGCCGATCTGCAGAGCGGCGAGCTGCCGCACCACAGCAACCGGCTGCAGGATCGCTACTCCCTGCGCTGCGCGCCCCACGTCATCGGCGTGGTGGCCGACAGCCTGCCCTGGTGGCGCACGCTTATCGAAAACGAGCTCAACAGCGCCAACGACAACCCCCTCATCGACGGTGACGGGGAGCATGTGATGCACGGCGGTCACTTCTACGGCGGCCATATCGCCATGGCGATGGACAGCATGAAGGTGGCGGTGGCCAATCTGGCCGATCTGCTCGACCGTCAGCTGGCCCAGCTGGTCGACAGCAAGTTCAATCAGGGGCTGCCGAGCAACCTCTCCGGCGCAAGCGACGAGCGCCGCTTTATCAACCACGGCTTCAAGGCGGTGCAAATTGGCGCCTCGGCCTGGACGGCGGAAGCGCTCAAGCACACCATGCCCGCCAGCGTCTTTTCGCGCTCGACCGAGTGCCACAATCAGGACAAGGTGAGCATGGGCACCATCGCCGCCCGCGATGCGCTGCGGGTGCTGACCCTGACCGAACAGGTGGCCAGCGCCAGCCTGCTGGCGGCGGTGCAGGGAGTCGAGCTGCGCCTTGCCCTGCAGTGCAATGACCAGACCACCCTCAGTCCGGCGCTCGCTGCCACTGTCGAGGCGGTACGCCGCGATCACCCCTTCCTCTGCGAAGACCGCCCGCTGGAGGCCGAGCTGCGCGCCATGATGGCCCGCCTGCAGGCACGTCACTACCCGATTTATGACGAGGTGTCCCATGTCTGAGCCCTGGCAGCTGAGTGCCGAGGTCGATGTCACCGTCCCCTTCCACGACGTCGACATGATGGCCGTTGCCTGGCACGGCCACTACCTGCGCTACATCGAGCTGGCCCGCTGTGCCCTGCTCGATCGCATCGACTACAACTACCCGCAGATGGAGGCCTCCGGCTATCTGTGGCCGGTCATCGATGTGCGGATGAAGTACATAGCCCCGCTGCGCTTTGGCCAGACGGTGCGGGTGCGCGCCACCCTGGTCGAGTACCAGCATCGCCTCAAGATCGATTACCTTCTCTATGACCCGCAGAGTGGCAAACGCACCAGCAAGGGGTACACGGTGCAGGTGGCGGTCAGCAAGCAGAGCGGCGAGATGTGCCTCGCCTCACCGCAGGTGCTGCTCGACAAGCTGGGGATGAGCGAATGATGGCCCGTCTCACCCTGCTGCTGGCTCTGCTCTCCTGGCCAACGCTGGGAATCACGCTGGCCGATGTGCAGCAACAGCTCACGGCGGCCGATGCCCGCAGCGCCCGTTTCGAGCAGGAGCGCCAGATAAGCGGCCTCACTCAGGCGCTGCGCTCCAGCGGTGAGCTGCTGCTGGTGAAGGGCAAGGGGCTCTGGTGGCAGCAGCAGAAACCCTTTCCCCTGACGCTGACCCTCACCCCGACGCGCATGGTGCAGCAGCTGCCCGGTCAACCGGCCCAGACCCTCGACAGCCCGCAGCTGCTGGAGTTCAGCAACCTGATGCTGGCCCTGTTCGACCCGAGCGAAGCGGCGCTGGATAACTACTTTCGCCACAAACTCGCCAGCGAGGGGGAAGAGTGGACCCTGACCCTCGAGCCCATCCGCTCGCCCCTCGACAAGGTCTTCGCCAGTCTGGTGCTCAAGGGGCGTCACGAGCTCGCCTCGCTCGCCATCCATGACAAACAGGGGGATGTCACCCTGATCCGCTTTGTTGACTGGCAGCTTAAAAACCTGCCCCTGAGTGCCGAGGAGCAATCCCGTTTTGATGCTCACTGAGAAACAGTGGCGCCTGCTGGGGCGATTGTGGCTGCTGCTCTGCGTGGCGGTCTGCCTTGCCCTGGCGCTGGCCCTGCCCCGCGCCCGCTTCAATACCAGCGTGATGGATCTGCTGCCCAAGGAGGAGCACCAGCAGTGGCATCCGGAAATCCGGGCCGGACTGCTCGCCAACCTCGACCGGCAGCTAGTGTGGCTGGTGAGCCTGCCCGCCGGCGAAAATGGTGAAGCTGCCGCGACCGCATGGAGCAAGCAGCTGGCCGCCATCGACTCACTGGAACATCTGAAGGCGGCCCAGCCGTCTCTCGCCGGCGCCTGGCAGAGCTACATGCGACAGATGGCGTGGCAACACCTCACGCCGAGCGCGCGGGCACGGCTGGCCAGTGGCCCCGAGGGGTGGAGCCAGTGGGTGCTGGGGCAGATCTACTCCCCCTTCGGCGGCGTCTCGCGCGCCGAGTGGCAGGCCGATCCCCTGCTGCTGACCCGCGCTGCGGTGCTGGAGCAGAAGAGTCCGATGCAGCTGGACGAAAAAGGCTGGCTCAGCAGCACCGGGCCGGATGGCCGCCGCTGGTATATGGTACGGGCCGAACTCAACCTCTCCGCTTTCGACATGGCGCGCAACCGCCAGCTGCTCACCGAGCTGGCAGCCGCCGAGCAGCAGTTGCGCCAGCACTATCCGGGCGTCGAACTGCTGCGCCGCGGCACCCTCTTCTACAGCCAGCACGCCAGTTCGCTCGCCGAGCAGGATATCTCGACCATCGGGCTGGGCTCTCTTATCGGGGTCATTGTGCTCATCTGGCTGGCATTTCGCTCGGTGCGCGCCCTGCTGCTCTCCCTGCTGCCGCTGACGATGGGGATGCTGTGGGGGCTAGGCGCCGTACTGCTGGTGTTTGGCGAGATCCACGTCTTCACCCTGGTGATCAGCTCAAGCCTCATCGGCATCTCCATCGACTATGCCATCCACTTCCTGAGCGAGCGGCGCCTGCATGGTCACGAGACACCGGCGCAGACCCGCGCCCACCTGCTGCCGGGGCTGAGTCTGGCACTGCTCACCACCCTGATCGGCTATGCCCTGCTCTGGCTCGCCCCCTTCCCGGGGCTGCAACAGCTCGCCATCTGCGCGCTGGCAGGCTTGCTGGCCGCCTTCCTGACCGTGCTGCTGCTCTTCCCCTACTGGCTGGGCGACCTGCCGCAGGGGGCTTTGCCCATCCGCCACTGGCAGGTGCGCTGGATTGAGGCCTGGCAGCGCCCGGGCGGCCTGCGCCGCTGGCTGCCGCTACTGGTGCTGGTGATCAGCGCCATCGGCATCAGCCGCCTCGTGGTGGATGACGATATCCAGAAGCTGCAACCCCTGCCCCACGAGCTGCAGGCGCAGGAGCGCCAGATCCAGCAACTGACCGGCCAGCAGGGAGGCATGACCGGCTATCTGGTGGTAGGCCGCGATGGCGAGCAGGCCCTCACCCGTCTAGAGAGGCTGGCTGACCAGCTTGAGCTGGCCCGCCAGCACAAGGTGCTCGACCAGTTTGTCGCCATCAGCCAGTGGATCCCCTCGAGGGCTCGTCAGCAGGCAGATCATCAGGCCATCATGGCGCTGCAACCGGGCGTCATTTCCGCCCTCAAGGCAGCCGGTGTGCCGGTGGAGGCCAGCGCTCGTCCCCTGGATCTGCTGACCCCCGAGGCGTGGCTAACCAGCCCGGTCAGCGAAGGGAGCCGCCTGCTCTGGTACGCCCTGCCCGATGGCCGGGTCGGCATCTGGGTGCCGCTGGCCGGCATTCACGATGCCGCCGCGCTGGCCCGTCTGGCTGACGAGCATGACGGGGTGATCTGGCAGGATCAGCGCAGCCAGTGGAGCCAGCTCTTTGCCGATTACCGCCTCAAGCTCGCCGAGCTGCTGCTGGTCGCAGTGGTGCTGGTGATGGGGCTGCTCTGGCATCGCATCGGCTGGCGCCTGACCCTGCGCATCCTGCTGGTCAACGGGCTGGCCATCGCCATGGGGCTGGCGCTGCTTGGCTTCAGTGGCCAGCCGCTCACCCTCTTTGGCGTGCTGGCGCTGAGCCTTATCTTCGGCATCGGCATCGATTACGGGCTCTTCTTCGCCCACTGCGGCAGCGAGCCTGCCCGCCAGCAATCGACCCTGCTCGCCATCCTGCTGGCCCACCTCACTACCCTGCTGGCCTTCGGCCTGCTGGCGCTCAGCAACACCCCGGCCATCGCCGGTTTCGGAATTGTGCTGAGCGGCGGGATCTTCACCGCGTTTCTGTTATCCCCCATGGTGCTGGCCCCGCGGCCAGCTGCGGAGTCATGATGAGATACTGGTACTTGCTGCTGGTGCTGCTGAGCGGTTGCAGCAGCCAGCAGGGGATAGAGGCGTTTATCGCCCCGGGCGTTCCCCTCTCGCTGCCGGCGCCCCAGCGCGCCGAACCGCTAAACCGCCAACAACTGCTGATCGCCAGCGTCAAGGGTAAGCAGTATCAGCTGCTCACCGCACTGGAGGCCGGCCAGCAGGGCATCACCCTGGTCGGGCTGATGCCGACCGGTGCGCGCCTGTTCAAGGTGCAGTACGACCAGAGCGGCATTCACAGCGAGCGGCTGCTCCCCCTGCCCGGTAACGCCCTGCCCCCGCCGGCTCAGGTACTGGCCGACGTGATGCTCTGCTACTGGCCGCTGGCCGAGTGGCAATCCCGTCTGCCGGCGGGCTGGCAGCTGGTCGATGAGGGGGATGTTCGCCGCCTCACCGACCCTGCCGGCGTACTGGTCACCGAAATCCGCTATCAGCACTGGCAAGGCCAGCGCGAGCCGGTCAGCCTGACCCAGCACCGCTTTGGCTACCGCCTGCAACTGGAGAATCTGGCGCAATGACCCTCTACATTCACGCCTACAGCCTCATCAACGCCCTCGGCCGTGGCAAGGATGAGGTGAGTGCCGCCCTCGAGGCGTGGCGCATCCGTGGCGCCAGCCCGCTCGATGGCGAACACTGGACGCTGGTCGATGGCCGCACCTCGCCGGTGGGTCGGGTGCGCCATCCGTTGCCAGCGGTGACGATCACCACTTACGACTCGCGCAACAACCGGTTGCTGCTCGCGGCGCTGGCCGATATCGAAGACGAAGTGAACGCCGCTATCGCCCGCGTCGGATCGCAGCGGGTGGCGCTGGTGCTCGGCACCAGCACCTCCGGCATCGGCGAGGCCGAGGCCGCCGTTGCGGCGAGCGAGCGTGGCGAGGCGCTGCCACCGCAGTTTGACTACGTACAGCAGGAGCTCGGCTCACCCTCGCTGTTTCTCGCCGCTCACCTTGGTCTTGAGGGGCCGGCGATGACCATTTCGACCGCCTGTTCCTCGAGCGCTCGCGCCTTCATTACCGCCCGCCGCCTGCTGGCCAGCGGTCAGGCCGATGTGGCGCTGGTCGGTGGGGCCGACTCCCTGTGCGGCCTCACCCTCAACGGCTTTGACAGTCTGGAGTCCTTGAGCGAACAGCGCTGCCAGCCGTTTGCCGCCGGGCGCGATGGCATCAACATCGGCGAAGGGGCGGCCCTGTTTCTGGTGAGCCTGGAGCCCGCTCCGCTAGCCCTGCTGGGGGATGGAGAGTCATCGGATGCCTGGCATATCTCGGCGCCGCACCCGCAAGGGGAAGGTGCCGAGCGGGCGATGCGGATGGCGCTGACCCGCGCCGGCCTTGAGGCTGAACGGATCGGTTACGTCAATGCCCACGGCACCGCCACCCGCCTCAACGACGAGATGGAGAGCCGCGCGCTGGCGCGCCTCTTCCCGAACAAGGTACCGGTCAGCTCGACCAAGGTGCTGACCGGCCACACCCTCGGGGCTGCCGGTGCGACCGAAGCGGCGCTCTGCTGCCTGCTGATCGAGCGGGGCCTGCCGCTGCCACCGCAGGGTGAAACGGCCGATCCGGCGCTAGCCCCCATCTCTCTTGTGCAGAAGCAGGGGCCGGTCGATATCATCATGTCCAACTCGTTTGCCTTTGGTGGCAACAACGTCAGCCTGATTTTTGGCAAAGAGGCATCATGACTTTTCCTCCCATAGAACAACTGCTTCCCCATCGCGCGCCAATGCTGCTGCTCGAGCGCGTCACAGCGCACGACGAGCAGAGTGTCTGCTGCGAAACGGTGGTGGGAGCACGGCAGGGGCTGCTGCTCGATGACAACGGCGATCTGCCCGGCTGGTGCGGTATCGAACTGATGGCGCAAACCATCGCCGCCTGGGCAGGTATGCAGGCACACAGCCACCATGAGCCGGTGCGGATCGGCATGCTGCTCGGCACCCGCAAATACCAGAGCGAGCTGCCCGTCTTTGCCTCCGGCAGCCTGCTGCGCATCGAGGCCCACTGCCTGCTGCAGGATGGCGGGATGGCCAGCTTTGAATGCAGCATCTGGCTTGGGGATCGCGAGTGCGCCAGAGCCCGCCTGAGCACCTATCAGCCCACCGAGGCACAACTGACAGATTTACTGGAGCAGAAACAATGAATTCGACCGTACTGGTTAGCGGCGCCAGCAAGGGAATTGGCCGCGCCATCGCCCTCAAGCTTGCGGCCGACGGTTTCACCGTAGTCGTCCACTACCACAGCGACCTGCAGGGGGCGCAGGCGACCCTCGACGAGATCACCGCCCTAGGCGGCAACGGGCGCCTCATCCAGTTTGATATCGGCGATCGCGAGCTGTGCCGCGCACGCCTTGAAGCCGACATCGAGCAGCACGGCGCTTACTACGGCGTAGTCTGCAATGCCGGCATCGTGCGTGACGGCGCCTTCCCGGCACTCACCGACGACGAGTGGGATGATGTCATCCACACCAACCTCGACGGTTTCTACAACCTGCTCAAACCCTGCATCATGCCGATGATCGGACTGCGCCGCGGCGGGCGCATCGTCACCCTCTCCTCGGTCTCCGGCATCATGGGTAACCGCGGTCAGGTCAACTACAGCGCCTCCAAGGCCGGCCTTATCGGTGCCACCAAAGCGCTGGCGCTGGAGCTCGCCAAACGGCGGATCACGGTCAACTGCGTGGCCCCCGGCCTTATCGACACCGGCATGGTCAGCCCGGAAGTGGAGGGAGAAGCGCTCAAGATGATCCCTCTCAAACGCATGGGACAGGCAGAGGAGGTAGCCGGTCTGGTCTCCTACCTGATGTCCGATATCGCCGGCTATGTCACCCGGCAAGTAATTTCCATCAACGGAGGCCTGATATGAATCGACGGGTCGTAGTCACCGGCATGGCCGGTGTGACCGCCTTTGGCAACGACTGGGCCAGCGTCAAACCGCGCCTGCAGGCAGGGCGCAACGCCGTGGTCACCATGCACGAGTGGGGGGTCTATGACGGGCTCAACACCCGGCTAGCCGCACCGATCAGCGACTTTGCCCTGCCGGCCCACTATCCGCGCAAGAAGATCCGCGCCATGGGGCGAGTCTCCGAGATGTCGACCGTGGCCTCCGAGCTCGCGCTGGAGCAGGCGAAGTTGCTGAACGAAGCTGTGCTGAGCGATGGCCGCACCGGTATCGCCTATGGCTCCTCCACCGGCAGCACGGCACCCATCAGCGCCTTTGGCGCCATGCTCAACGACAAGACCACCGCCAACATCACCGCCACCACCTATGTGCAGATGATGCCGCACACGACAGCGGTCAACACCGGCCTCTTCTTCGGCCTGCGAGGCCGGGTCATCCCGACATCCAGCGCCTGCACCTCCGGCAGCCAGGGGATCGGCTACGCCTACGAGGCGATCCGCCACGGCTACCAGACCGTGATGGTGGCTGGTGGCGCGGAGGAGCTCTGCCCCTCCGAGGCGGTGGTGTTCGATACCCTGTTTGCCACCAGTCAGCTCAACGACACCCCCGAGCTCACCCCGCGCCCGTTTGACCGGGATCGCGACGGACTGGTGATCGGCGAAGGGGCTGCCACTCTGGTGCTCGAAGAGCTGGACCACGCCCTCGCCCGCGGTGCCCACATCATCGCCGAGCTGGTCGGCTTTGCCACCAACTGCGATGCGGCCCATGTCACCCAGCCCCAGAGCCAGACCATGCAGCTCTGCATGCAGATGGCGCTGGATCAGGCCGGGCTGCGCCCCGAGCAGATTGGCTATATCAGTGCTCACGGCACCGCCACCGAGCGGGGCGATATCGCCGAGAGCCAGGCGACCGCCGCCATCTTCGGTGACCAGACCCCCATCTCCTCGCTCAAGAGCTACTTCGGCCATACCCTCGGTGCCTGTGGCGCCATCGAAGCCTGGCTGTCGCTTGAGATGCTGCACGATGGCTGGTTTGCTCCGACCCTCAATCTGGCCAACCCGGATCCTGCCTGCGAGCCCCTCGACCACATCACGGGTCAGGGACGCCAGCTGGAGATCGAGTATCTGATGTCCAACAACTTCGCCTTCGGCGGCATCAACACCTCACTCATCTTCCGCCGCTGGCACGATGAAACAAAATAAGTGACATCACAGCAAGCAACGAAAAAGGGGCCGATATGGCCCCTTGTTTTATCCGCAATCCGGCGTCTCTATCCGCCTCAGCGATCCCGGTTCAGGGCGATGAGTTTGTCGAGCACCACCTCACCATCAGCCCGCAAGCCGTTGTGCTCATACTCGTTGGTGATCCAGGCGCGGCTGCTACCCAGACCCCGCAGGGTCTCGCGACTGTAGTCAAACTCCACGTACATATCCTCGGCATAGACGGCGCAGGCCACCGGCACCTTGTTGCGGGCCAGCTGGGCCGGGTCATAGAGCGGCCCCCAATCCGCCTTGTTGGCCAAAAGATGGGCAGCCTCTTTCAGGGGCAGCAACTCGCGGAACTGCTCGAACATCCAGGGGAAGATCATCTCGCCAGTGAAGGCAAAATCCTTGCCGGGTGCCCAGTTCAGTTCGGGAAGTTCCTCTCTGACCCGGGCGGCGGCCCAGCGAGTCGCCTCTCCTTCGGCATAGATGGCCTCGTGCAGGATGGCGAACAGCGGATTGGTATTGAATGGCTGCATGCTCTGCACCTGATAGAGAAATGCCGGGCTCAGCTTGTCGCCGATAAAGGCCTCTTCCAGCAGATAGTAAAGCTCCTCGAAAGCTCCCGTGGCACCCAAATCCAGCCCCTGCTGCTGGAACTGCTCCACCGTCAGGCGCTGACCATTGGGCAGCCGCACATCGTGCTGGTGCAGATGGTTGGCCAGCCGGTTGGCGATGGGCTGGGCATGGGGGAAGCGGGCAAAGAAGGCGCGATTCTTGTCGGCCACCCGCTGGTAGGTGGCGCGGTAGACCTCCTCTGCGCTACGGCCAATCGGCGCGATGCCACCGGTGATATAGACCTCCCGCAGGCTGTCGGGGAAAAGCGAGAGGTAGGTCAGGCAGCAGAAGCCGCCAAAGCTCTGACCCAGCAGGCTCCAGCGATGGTTGGGGCTCAGCTCCAGCCGGATAAACTCGGCGTCCCGCACTATGTTGTCGGCGCGAAAATGGCTGAGATAGTGAGCCTGCTCGGCCGGGGTCATTTTGGCCAGTCTATGACTGTGGATGGGGCTCGACATGCCGGTGCCCCGCTGATCGAGCAGTACCACCCGAAACTCCTCAAGCGCCCGCTTGATCCAACCACTGTTGGCGCTTGGGCGCGGCGCCCCGAAACCGGGGCCCCCCTGCAAAAAGAGCAGCCAGGGGAGCTTGTCATCGAGCCGATCCTTGCGGCACAAAGTGCGGGCAAAGAGAGTCAGGCTCTCGCCATCGGGATCGTCGTGATCGAGTGGAACGGTAAAAAAGTGCGGCTCGCAGTGGATGCCGTCCAGTACGTAGTGCAGTGGGCTGCTCATCTTGACTCTCTCCATGTCGAGGTCGGAATAGGCTCAGCCCCATCTTAGCCCTGCTCGCCAGCCGGGTCATGCCGCTTTTTGCGAATGTGGAGGCTGGTTCAAAGGGTGCAAAAAAGTGGATTGAATCGCGTTGTCAGGGAGGAGATTGCTTGCTGAATTATTCTCCTGGCCGGGAGATTGACGCCATGCACTCATTCAACAAAGATGGCGAACCTGCAGAGGAGTGCAGGGATTCAGGCCGTCAAAATGGATAAGGGAACGTGATGAAACCGAAGTGGATCAGGGCCGGAAAAAGAGAGAAAAAACCATGCCCCGGCAGCATGTTGCAGACCGGCATGTTGCTGTTCAGTGCCACCTGTGGCGCGACACTCTTTTTAGCCGCGTGCAACGGCAACTAAAAATGAAAAAGCCCGCTCGATTGAGCGGGCTTTTCGAATTTGGCTCCTCCTACTGGACTTGAACCAGTGACATACGGATTAACAGTCCGCCGTTCTACCGACTGAACTAAGGAGGAATTGTGGTGCCCAGAGACGGAATCGAACCGCCGACACGGGGATTTTCAATCCCCTGCTCTACCGACTGAGCTATCTGGGCAACGGCGCGCATTAAACCCTTTCCAGCGCACGGTGTCAACCACGCTGGCACGATAAAAAGTTCGTTCGCTCAACAACTGAACGTAACGGGTGGTTATTGGCCGTTTCGGGGCAAAAACCTAGCTCGCCACCCCACTCTCCTGTGCCATTCATCACCAAACAGCGGGAAATCAGCGCTTCTGCAGGTTTGCCGCATTGAGCCGGATGCGCTGTGCGAGTATGCTTTGCCGCAACGATACCGCCTGGAGGCAACATGAGTCTGAATATGCAAGAGTGGCGTGAAGAGACCACAGAGATCGTCAACGAGCTGCTGGCCGACGGCAGCAACCCTGACGCGGATTACGACATTGAACACCACTTCGCCTGCCAGGATTTCGACCGTCTGGAAAAAGCAGCGGTTGACCTGTTCAAGGCCGGTTTCGAAGTGACCGATGCCGAAGAGATGGAACTGGATGACGGCGCCACCATCTTCTGCTTCGATGCCACCATCGAGTGCAAACTGAATGTCGAAGCCATCGTGGCCGATATCGCCAAGATGCTGCCCATCCTCGAAAAATACGGGGTGGACTACGATGGCTGGGGCACCTACTTCCAGGATTGATCCTGCCCCCATCGCCAAACAACAAGGCCACCGCGAGGTGGCCTTGTTGTTTCTGGCACAAAGTCAGCCCAGATAGCTGGCGGCGAACTCCTGCGGCGGCAGCGGCCGGCTGAACAGGTAGCCCTGCAGACGATCGCAACCGGCATCGGTCAGCCACTGCTGCTGCTCCGGCGTCTCCACCCCCTCGGCCGTGATGCGGATCCCCAGTTCATGGCCCAGCCCGATCACGGAACGCACGATAGCGGTCGTCGCCGTGTTGCTGGCAAGCCCCTGGGTAAAACTGCGATCCAGCTTGAGGGTCGCGACCTTGAGCCGCGGCAGATAGGCCAACGAGCAGTAGCCGGTGCCAAAATCATCGATGGCCAGCTGGAAGCCGGCAGCGATCAGGTTGTCGAGGTTGGTCTCTATCTGGTCGGCATTCTCCATCAGGACCCCTTCGGTGATCTCCAGCTCCAGCTGACTGGCCTTGAGCCCATGGCGGACGATACAACCCTGTACCAGCTCGCACAGGGCCGGATCACGAAATTGCAGCGGTGAGAGGTTGATGGAGAGCATCATCTCCGGGCAAGCCGCCTGCCACTGCGCCAGCTGGGCACAGCCCTGCTCCAGCATCAGCTGACCAAGCTGGCCGATCACCCCCATCTCTTCTGCCAGCGGGATGAACTCGTCGGGGGAGATCATCCCCAGCTCTGGATGAGGCCAGCGACAGAGCAGCTCGGCGCCATGCAACCGAAGCGTTCTGCTGCAGATGATGGGTTGATAGACCGCAACCAGCTGAGCCGACTTGATGGCCAGTGGCAACTGGGCCGCAATGAGCTGACGCCGTTTGAGCTTGGCATGGAGCTCAGGATCGAACAGGGTGGTGTAGTGCTGCTGCCGTTTGCCCTGCGCCAATGCCGCCTCCGCATGGCTGAGCAGCCGTTCGGCATCATTGGCCTTGCCCTGAGCCAGCCCGAGGAAAACCGGGATCTGGATGCGGTGCTCTTCCACCTGATAGTGCTCCATCAGCTGCTGCTGCAACTGCTGGCTCCACCCTTGCAACGGCTCGTTGAGCTCGGGCAGCAGCAGGCTGAAGTCATCAGCCGCCACCCGGCACAGCAGCGAGCGCGGCGGCGCCAGCTGCTGCAGCCGCTTGGCTACCTGACTGAGCAGGCGATCGGCAATCCGAATCCCGAAGCGATCGTTGATCTCGCGAAAATGGTGCAGGTCGACCAGCACCAGCGTGGCATTGCGGCCACCGAGATGGCGGCTGGTCTGTAAAAAGCGGGAGAGCTTGAGCAAGCCGGTAAGGCTGTCGTAGTGCTGCTCCTGCTGCAGCTGGGCCTGAGTGGTACGCAGCCCCGTGATATCGCGACCCAGCGTCAGCACACCGAGGGAGTGGCCATCACCATCGGACACATCCACCCGGGTGATCTCCATATGCCGCCCCTTGCCACTGGCGTCCAGCAGGCAACACTCTCCCTGATCCATCCCTTGCGGCGCAGAGAGTCGATAGGGGATCTGGTGGCCCAGCACCTCCTCAGCTCGCTGCCCGATAAAGTCGAGAAACGCCTGATTGCACTCCAGCAGCACGCCGTTATGGTCATCGAAGCGGATAATATCGGGGATCGCATCCAGCAAAAACCGCTGCAATACCTGCTGGTTCTTGACCGTCTGCTCGAGGTTTTTTCGTTGCGCAATCTCGTTGACCACGCCAAACACGGCATAAGGCTCGCCCTGCTGGTCATAGAGCGGCACCTTGTGGATCTCCATCCAGCTGGTGTTGCCGCCGCTGTTGCAGTGGAGCTGCTGGTAAAGCAGCGGCTCCCCCTTCGCCAGCAGTTGCCTGTCCTCCTCGCCAAAGATGTCTCCCCACGGCATCTGCGCATTCGTCTTGCCGACCACCTCGGCAGGCGAGATATAGCCTGCCTCGCTGGCAAACATGCGGTTGGCAAAGAGGTAGCGCCCATGCTTATCCCGACAGAAGATACTCATTGGCAGATGGTCGATGATCTGCTGCAGCAGATCCGGGGTGAGCATGTTGTTCACAGGGGCGCTTATGGAGGAATTTCGAGCAAATCTATGATAGCAAACCGATTTTGTAAAGCGACCTGACTGGCACAATAACACGCTCGATGCAGGATGCTTGCTGACAGAGATTGTCGCTCCGGAGATAATAGGCGCCGGTTGGCCAATGGCCGGATGAAATGGACGAGAGAAAGAAGATGAAAAAGATTATGGGAGGCGCTCTGGCGCTGCTGCTGGTCGGTTGTGCCGGTGACAACAATGGTGGTGAAGAGTACCGCTACAACCCGCCGATTGCCAAGGCGACCAACAATACCCAGGAGATGGCGATCCCGGTTGACCTGGTATGGGCCCGTGCCGAGAAGTGGTTCACCGATCACGGCCTCAACATCGAAAACAGTCAGCGCGGTTCCGGCCTGATGACCGCCAACGTCGAGCACTCTGCCGACGGTCTGGAGTGGCTGGATTGCGGTACTATGGGCTCCAAAGTAGCACTGGGTAACCCCAACCTGCAGATCAACCTGATCATCACCCAGAGCGGCAACAGCAGCGTGGCGACCGTCAACGTCAAGGGCAACACCGAGCTGTTCTTCGTTGAGTCCTCAGGCGAGCGCGTACCGGCCCCCTCCATCAAGCCGGTCTGTGTCTCCCGCGGCACCCTGGAGCAAAGCCTGTTCGCCACCCTCGGCAACTGATTTTTCTTCACTTCAAAATAAAAAAGCGGCAGATTTCTCTGCCGCTTTTTATTGCGTAGCCGTTAGTGCTTACGGCTTATCAATATCGAGCATGTGATTATTCAACATGTAATCGATCACCTGATTGGACGTGGTCGCCGAACCGCCCGTCAGACTGTCGAAGGTGTGGTTCATCAACACGATCTCCTGGGTAACAGAGGCCGTGCTGCTCTCCTTGACCTGCAAGTGCACCCCTTCGTTATCCTGGAACACCGAGAGCAGGCTCTTCAGATCGTTCTGGTTGTGAGAACCATCGTGATCCAGCAGATCGCGCAGATCCAGCTTGTCGCCTTCCGAAAGATTGACACTGCCTGACCCCTTGTTGAAGTCCATGATGTAATCCTTGGTCAGAGAGCCGGATACGGTATCCCCCTTGTTCCAGACAAAAGTATCTGCACCGCCGTCACCACGCATCACATCGTTGCCGAGCCCGCCGATCAGGATATCGTTCCCCAGACCGCCACGCAGCGCATCGTTGTGACTGCCGCCATCGATATAGTCGTCACCGGTACCACCAAACAGGATGTCGGAACCTGACTGCCCGTAGATCTTGTCATTGCCGCTACCACCATTGACCACATCCGCTTGCCGGCTACTGACATCAACACTCAGCAACAGACCGTCGCCATCGAGCATGGCATCAGTGCCAGAGAAGCTGCCTGTCATGATGTGGTGAGCCTTGAGCTGATCGACCGTCAGTTGCAACGAATCGTCAGTACCAAACCCATCAGCCCCGGTTTTGCCTGCATAGATCACATCGTTGCCGCTGCCGGTTTCGATATGGTCATTGCCGGCACCGCTGCTGACGATCTGGTCGGCACTTCCCTTGTTATAGCTGGTACCGCTATGTATATGGTCGGTGCCGCCGTTACTGGTAATGACTTCACCCAGCAGATTACCGCCGAAGGAAACATCCATGCGGTCAGGATTAGTCGCTCTCTCGCCATTGCGCACCACGATAGAGTCGTTGAGGTCGGTACCATCGACCGTCAGCGGCAGATGAACCGGTACCCCGTTGCTGTCCACCGGGTTGACGCTGATGGTCAGAGTACTGTTGGTGGTGTCGCCATCACCATCGCGTACGCTGTAGCTGAACACCTCGCGCGCATCGGCCGGGATTTGGCTGCCATTCTTGGTGACCTGATAGGTATAGGCACCGTTGGCCAAAATGGTCAGTACCCCGTACAGACCAACTACCTGGATACCCGCACCATTGGTATAGGTGGTCGAGCTGCTGCCGACTCCGTAGCCAATGACACTCAGACCACCATCAGCACCGGCAAGATCGTTGGTCAGCACATTACCGGTGGTCTGTGGCAACTGATAACCAGACCCTTCCACCAACTTGACGATCAGATCGAAGCTGTTGCTGGCATTCTCTTTGGTGTAAATAGTCTTCACCACGTTGCCACCCGCATCGCGGAAACCCAGTACCTCCAGCGTGTATGCCTTACCTTCAAAGTTGAAGGTAGCTGTCGTATTACCGATCGAGATGATGTCATCACCATTCCCCCATTTGTCATTGGGGGTTTCGTTATGATTGAAATTCACAACAAGTTTTATTGGTGTGACCCGTCCCAATGCATCAGTTACGGAGAAAGTAACCTCCATCGTTGCTGCACTGATAGCATCGTTATAAATCGGGTTATTGTAATGAGTGAATGTGCCCAGTTTGATCTCTTCATTGATCGGAATTGCGCCATTCAATGCCGCATCATTGTCCAGGAAGCCGTAGCCAGACGGATTACTACCCCCACCCCAACGAATCTGATCTTTACCTGGGTTAACATCATCAGAGTCACTGACTTTGACATACGAACCACCACTCCAATTTACCCAGTTAGCATCAACCCCCGAAACTTGGAATGAATCAACAACCACGTTAACTTTGGCATCATCGACCACAGCAACCGGCACATCATCACGCACGGCGACATCGAAAGAGCCGCTCGCAGTGTCGGAACCAGCTTTGCTCACCTCATAATTCACCGTGAGACGCAGCTCATCCTGACTGCTCAATACGCTGCTTTGACCATCCACAAGGTGGCTGAGCGGCTTGATCAGGGTGAAGGTATAGCTCGGTGGATTCGAGTTGTTGTCTACCGTTACGGTAAAGGCCACATTGGCCGGGTTGGTTCCAAAGTAACCTTTGAGACCCGCACCATCCTGCACCACATTCACGGGTTGGCCATCAATGCCGGTAATGCCGCTCAAGCCGGTGATGCTGACCAGCTTGAGCTGAACGCCGGATACATTGCTACCATTGCCATCAGTAACCTGCAGCGATTGGGTTACCGAGAGCGGGCCGCTGGTCGGCGCCCCGACAGGCTCGGGCAAACCGGCGTTGCCACCAGACAAACCATCCTCATCGACCAGACCGCCACCGAGCCGCACCGAGAGATCATTGTCGACTATGGTGCCGGTACCGGAAACGCCACCCACCGAGATCGCCAGCGTTTCGGTGAACTCGGGCAACGTGTCGTTTACCGTATTCAGCGATACAGTGAAACTCGATACTCCGGCAGGCACGGTTATCTTGCCGGTGGTGCTGTTGTAGGTCACCCCGTTGGTAAACTGCAAAGCTCCCCAATCAGCACTGCTGGCAGCATGAGCACCGCTGCCAGCAATTGAGAGGCTGTACTCGGTCGCCACATTGGTCGCTCCGCTCAGGGTGACAACATGTTGCAAAGCCCCCCCTTCAGTCACACTGGCATTCGATACCCCCATTACATCGGGGCGAACCAGCGGATTGACCGCAAAGCTGCCTTGCGAGCCATCACCGTCGCGATCGTAGGCTTTGAATGCAAAGTCAATGTCACCGTCAGCAGGGCGCTGCATCTCGGCATACTGGAAGAACTCCCATTTACCTGTTGCAGGCGTGAACTCCATCTTGAAGATCAGACTGCCATTGCTGTCCTTGCCAAGCAGGGTATTAGCCCCATCGGCGGTGATCGCGATAGCCAGACCGACGACTGTCTTGAGGCCGGATTCGACCGTACCGGTGACCAGTTCGAAACGTCCTTTGCCATCAGCGCCCCACTGCGGATCGAGCGTGCCCGAACCATAGGCAATCGCCTGCGGGGTAGAGGAACCAAGGAACTCGATAGACTTGACAGTAAAGTCACTGTTGTCACCCCAGCTGGCCGACTTGCCGTTATCGGTCGCCTTGATCACCATGGTGTCAAAACCGCCCTGCTGAACCTGGAAGTTGGCAGCATAATCACCATTGGCAGCATTCGAGCTGAATGTCTGTGTTGCAACCAGTTTACCGTCGCGCCAGAACTCGACCACACCGCTCTCGAGTTCTCCACCATAGATCTTGCTGAACTCAATCTTGGCACCATATGCCACAGTGCCCGCATCCAGCTTGATCACCAACTCCTCGGATACACTCGAACCATCCGCAAATTTGCGGAAATCGATCTCATTATCAATGTTGTGATAAGGCGCGCTCGTGCTCTTGACGCCTAGCCCGTCAACGGAGGCATTGACCTTGGCATCAACGAGCCTAGAGGAAGTCGAAGACTCGAACCCCCGTGCTGTGATAGTGAATTTGCCCGCATCAATGCTGCCGCTATCCCCGACATACCCGGTCAGGCTGAACTTGCCGGTCAACACATCCGGGATGCTGGTTTTCACCAGAGAGACGGCCGTCATGTCCCCAGCGATTGGCGCGTCATCCTCAACAGTAATAGGCAGCGAACCGACCGTAGTGCTCTGTCCATCAGAAACAGAAACTCCGACGTTGAAACTCAGCGTGTCCTCGGCACCAGTCACCGGATGATCGAGTGCTCCTTTCAGAGTAACGTCATATCCCCAATCTCCTTTGGTACTTCCTGCAGGCGCAGTCAGTTTGACATCAAGCACCGCCTTATAGTCCGCACCACCCAAGGTACCGGTATACCCGGTCAACACTTTGCCTGATACATCCCAGTTCCACTTCACATCCAGACCGCCGGACTTGAGTCCGGATGGACCAGAGAGGCTGACCGTCAAGCTACTGCTATCGACATCCCCCACGGTAATAGTGCCGCTGGCGACGGTCGCATTGGTGGAATCTGTATTACCTGCGTTATCAGGCAACCCGTTGACCAGCCCCTCTTCGGACACCACCGCAGGTTTATTGATCACCACGGTAGGGGGAGCATCGTTGTCCACAATGACGGTCTCAGCACTACCTTTTCCATTTACTATCGAAATAGCTTCAAATGCTGAATTGATCTTCACACCACTGATAGTGACAGCAAGCTTTTCATCTATCTCATAAATGGTGTCGTTTACTGTAGTAACAGTAAATTCGGCTTTGCCGTTTGCACCGATGGTCACGCTGGCCGGACGACCGCTGGTGTCGCCATCATTGGCCGCCGCCCCGCTCCATGCCAAATTCAGGGTCACCAGTTTGCCTGCCGGCAGTGTCACGGCATTGCCGTCCTTGTCCACCAGGCTCACGGTGTATTTGAGCGCGCCACCTTCCAGCACCCTGAATTGATCCACCTCGATCTGGGCATACACGGTGTCTTCCGCTCCCGGTAGCGTCTCGTCGGTGATGGTGGTGGTCACCGCACCCGGCAGCGCCGGCGCCTTCTCGTAGCCACCGCCGCTGGTGCCGCTCACGCTCACCTTGAACTGCTCGGCCGGCTCGGCATAGACGTCATCCTTGGTCGCCACGTCGAAGCTCACCGAGGTGGTGCCCGCCTTGATGACCACATCGCGGGTCACCGCCTGGACATCCCCCTCGTCGGTGGTGAGATGGCCCACCACCACCTTGACGGTCAGATCGGTTTTCGGTGCATCGCTGATGCTCAGGGTGTAGCTCGCCTTGCCCCCCTCGACCACATTGGCATCGCCGGTCAGGGTCAGGGTCGGGGCATCCTTCGGCTGGTCAGTGCTGCCATCCTCGTCAGTGATGGTGGTGGTCACCGCACCCGGCAGCGCCGGCGCCTTCTCGTAGCCACCGCCGCTGGTGCCGCTCACGCTCACCTTGAACTGCTCGGCCGGCTCGGCATAGACGTCATCCTTGGTCGCCACGTCGAAGCTCACCGAGGTGGTGCCCGCCTTGATGACCACATCGCGGGTCAGCGCCTGGACATCCCCCTCGTCGGTGGTGAGATGGCCCACCACCACCTTGACGGTCAGATCGGTTTTCGGTGCATCGCTGATGCTCAGGGTGTAGCTCGCCTTGCCCCCCTCGACCACATTGGCATCGCCGGTCAGGGTCAGGGTCGGGGCATCCTTCGGCTGGTCAGTGCTGCCATCCTCGTCAGTGATGGTGGTGGTCACCGCACCCGGCAGCGCCGGCGCCTTCTCGTAGCCACCGCCGCTGGTGCCGCTCACGCTCACCTTGAACTGCTCGGCCGGCTCGGCATAGACGTCATCCTTGGTCGCCACGTCGAAGCTCACCGAGGTGGTGCCCGCCTTGATGACCACATCGCGGGTCACCGCCTGGACATCCCCCTCGTCGGTGGTGAGATGGCCCACCACCACCTTGACGGTCAGATCGGTTTTCGGTGCATCGCTGATGCTCAGGGTGTAGCTCGCCTTGCCCCCCTCGACCACATTGGCATCGCCGGTCAGGGTCAGGGTCGGGGCATCCTTCGGCTGGTCAGTGCTGCCATCCTCGTCAGTGATGGTGGTGGTCACCGCACCCGGCAGCGCCGGCGCCTTCTCGTAGCCACCGCCGCTGGTGCCGCTCACGCTCACCTTGAACTGCTCGGCCGGCTCGGCATAGACGTCATCCTTGGTCGCCACGTCGAAGCTCACCGAGGTGGTGCCCGCCTTGATGACCACATCGCGGGTCACCGCCTGGACATCCCCCTCGTCGGTGGTGAGATGGCCCACCACCACCTTGACAGTCAGATCGGTTTTCGGTGCATCGCTGATGCTCAGGGTGTAGCTCGCCTTGCCCCCCTCGACCACATTGGCATCGCCGGTCAGGGTCAGGGTCGGGGCATCCTTCGGCTGGTCAGTGCTGCCATCCTCGTCAGTGATGGTGGTGGTCACCGCACCCGGCAGCGCCGGCGCCTTCTCGTAGCCACCGCCGCTGGTGCCGCTCACGCTCACCTTGAACTGCTCGGCCGGCTCGGCATAGACGTCATCCTTGGTCGCCACGTCGAAGCTCACCGAGGTGGTGCCCGCCTTGATGACCACATCGCGGGTCACCGCCTGGACATCCCCCTCGTCGGTGGTGAGATGGCCCACCACCACCTTGACGGTCAGATCGGTTTTCGGTGCATCGCTGATGCTCAGGGTGTAGCTCGCCTTGCCCCCCTCGACCACATTGGCATCGCCGGTCAGGGTCAGGGTCGGGGCATCCTTCGGCTGGTCAGTGCTGCCATCCTCGTCAGTGATGGTGGTGGTCACCGCACCCGGCAGCGCCGGCGCCTTCTCGTAGCCACCGCCGCTGGTGCCGCTCACGCTCACCTTGAACTGCTCGGCCGGCTCGGCATAGACGTCATCCTTGGTCGCCACGTCGAAGCTCACCGAGGTGGTGCCCGCCTTGATGACCACATCGCGGGTCACCGCCTGGACATCCCCCTCGTCGGTGGTGAGATGGCCCACCACCACCTTGACAGTCAGATCGGTTTTCGGTGCATCGCTGATGCTCAGGGTGTAGCTCGCCTTGCCCCCCTCGACCACATTGGCATCGCCGGTCAGGGTCAGGGTCGGGGCATCCTTCGGCTGGTCAGTGCTGCCATCCTCGTCAGTGATGGTGGTGGTCACCGCCCCCGGCAGCGCCGGCGCCTTCTCGTAGCCACCGCCGCTGGTGCCGCTCACGCTCACCTTGAACTGCTCGGCCGGCTCGGCATAGACGTCATCCTTGGTCGCCACGTCGAAGCTCACCGAGGTGGTGCCCGCCTTGATGACCACATCGCGGGTCAGCGCCTGGACATCCCCCTCGTCGGTGGTGAGATGGCCCACCACCACCTTGACGGTCAGATCGGTTTTCGGTGCATCGCTGATGCTCAGGGTGTAGCTCGCCTTGCCCCCCTCGACCACATTGGCATCGCCGGTCAGGGTCAGGGTCGGGGCATCCTTCGGCTGGTCAGTGCTGCCATCCTCGTCAGTGATGGTGGTGGTCACCGCACCCGGCAGCGCCGGCGCCTTCTCGTAGCCACCGCCGCTGGTGCCGCTCACGCTCACCTTGAACTGCTCGGCCGGCTCGGCATAGACGTCATCCTTGGTCGCCACGTCGAAGCTCACCGAGGTGGTGCCCGCCTTGATGACCACATCGCGGGTCAGCGCCTGGACATCCCCCTCGTCGGTGGTGAGATGGCCCACCACCACCTTGACGGTCAGATCGGTTTTCGGTGCATCGCTGATGCTCAGGGTGTAGCTCGCCTTGCCCCCCTCGACCACATTGGCATCGCCGGTCAGGGTCAGGGTCGGGGCATCCTTCGGCTGGTCAGTGCTGCCATCCTCGTCAGTGATGGTGGTGGTCACCGCACCCGGCAGCGCCGGCGCCTTCTCGTAGCCACCGCCGCTGGTGCCGCTCACGCTCACCTTGAACTGCTCGGCCGGCTCGGCATAGACGTCATCCTTGGTCGCCACGTCGAAGCTCACCGAGGTGGTGCCCGCCTTGATGACCACATCGCGGGTCAGCGCCTGGACATCCCCCTCGTCGGTGGTGAGATGGCCCACCACCACCTTGACGGTCAGATCGGTTTTCGGTGCATCGCTGATGCTCAGGGTGTAGCTCGCCTTGCCCCCCTCGACCACATTGGCATCGCCGGTCAGGGTCAGGGTCGGGGCATCCTTCGGCTGGTCAGTGCTGCCATCCTCGTCAGTGATGGTGGTGGTCACCGCACCCGGCAGCGCCGGCGCCTTCTCGTAGCCACCGCCGCTGGTGCCGCTCACGCTCACCTTGAACTGCTCGGCCGGCTCGGCATAGACGTCATCCTTGGTCGCCACGTCGAAGCTCACCGAGGTGGTGCCCGCCTTGATGACCACATCGCGGGTCACCGCCTGGACATCCCCCTCGTCGGTGGTGAGATGGCCCACCACCACCTTGACGGTCAGATCGGTTTTCGGTGCATCGCTGATGCTCAGGGTGTAGCTCGCCTTGCCCCCCTCGACCACATTGGCATCGCCGGTCAGGGTCAGGGTCGGGGCATCCTTCGGCTGGTCAGTGCTGCCATCCTCGTCAGTGATGGTGGTGGTCACCGCCCCCGGCAGCGCCGGCGCCTTCTCGTAGCCACCGCCGCTGGTGCCGCTCACGCTCACCTTGAACTGCTCGGCCGGCTCGGCATAGACGTCATCCTTGGTCGCCACGTCGAAGCTCACCGAGGTGGTGCCCGCCTTGATGACCACATCGCGGGTCACCGCCTGGACATCCCCCTCGTCGGTGGTGAGATGGCCCACCACCACCTTGACGGTCAGATCGGTTTTCGGTGCATCGCTGATGCTCAGGGTGTAGCTCGCCTTGCCCCCCTCGACCACATTGGCATCGCCGGTCAGGGTCAGGGTCGGGGCATCCTTCGGCTGGTCAGTGCTGCCATCCTCGTCAGTGATGGTGGTGGTCACCGCACCCGGCAGCGCCGGCGCCTTCTCGTAGCCACCGCCGCTGGTGCCGCTCACGCTCACCTTGAACTGCTCGGCCGGCTCGGCATAGACGTCATCCTTGGTCGCCACGTCGAAGCTCACCGAGGTGGTGCCCGCCTTGATGACCACATCGCGGGTCACCGCCTGGACATCCCCCTCGTCGGTGGTGAGATGGCCCACCACCACCTTGACGGTCAGATCGGTTTTCGGTGCATCGCTGATGCTCAGGGTGTAGCTCGCCTTGCCCCCCTCGACCACATTGGCATCGCCGGTCAGGGTCAGGGTCGGGGCATCCTTCGGCTGGTCAGTGCTGCCATCCTCGTCAGTGATGGTGGTGGTCACCGCACCCGGCAGCGCCGGCGCCTTCTCGTAGCCACCGCCGCTGGTGCCGCTCACGCTCACCTTGAACTGCTCGGCCGGCTCGGCATAGACGTCATCCTCGGTCGCCACGTCGAAGCTCACCGAGGTGGTGCCCGCCTTGATGACCACATCGCGGGTCAGCGCCTGGACATCCCCCTCGTCGGTGGTGAGATGGCCCACCACCACCTTGACGGTCAGATCGGTTTTCGGTGCATCGCTGATGCTCAGGGTGTAGCTCGCCTTGCCCCCCTCGACCACATTGGCATCGCCGGTCAGGGTCAGGGTCGGGGCATCCTTCGGCTGGTCAGTGCTGCCATCCTCGTCAGTGATGGTGGTGGTCACCGCACCCGGCAGCGCCGGCGCCTTCTCGTAGCCACCGCCGCTGGTGCCGCTCACGCTCACCTTGAACTGCTCGGCCGGCTCGGCATAGACGTCATCCTCGGTCGCCACGTCGAAGCTCACCGAGGTGGTGCCCGCCTTGATGACCACATCGCGGGTCAGCGCCTGGACATCCCCCTCGTCGGTGGTGAGATGGCCCACCACCACCTTGACGGTCAGATCGGTTTTCGGTGCATCGCTGATGCTCAGGGTGTAGCTCGCCTTGCCCCCCTCGACCACATTGGCATCGCCGGTCAGGGTCAGGGTCGGGGCATCCTTCGGCTGGTCAGTGCTGCCATCCTCGTCAGTGATGGTGGTGGTCACCGCCCCCGGCAGCGCCGGCGCCTTCTCGTAGCCACCGCCGCTGGTGCCGCTCACGCTCACCTTGAACTGCTCGGCCGGCTCGGCATAGACGTCATCCTTGGTCGCCACGTCGAAGCTCACCGAGGTGGTGCCCGCCTTGATGACCACATCGCGGGTCACCGCCTGGACATCCCCCTCGTCGGTGGTGAGATGGCCCACCACCACCTTGACGGTCAGATCGGTTTTCGGTGCATCGCTGATGCTCAGGGTGTAGCTCGCCTTGCCCCCCTCGACCACATTGACATCGCCGGTCAGGGTCAGGGTCGGGGCATCCTTCGGCTGGTCAGTGCTGCCATCCTCGTCAGTGATGGTGGTGGTCACCGCACCCGGCAGCGCCGGCGCCTTCTCGTAGCCACCGCCGCTGGTGCCGCTCACGCTCACCTTGAACTGCTCGGCCGGCTCGGCATAGACGTCATCCTTGGTCGCCACGTCGAAGCTCACCGAGGTGGTGCCCGCCTTGATGACCACATCGCGGGTCACCGCCTGGACATCCCCCTCGTCGGTGGTGAGATGGCCCACCACCACCTTGACAGTCAGATCGGTTTTCGGTGCATCGCTGATGCTCAGGGTGTAGCTCGCCTTGCCCCCCTCGACCACATTGGCATCGCCGGTCAGGGTCAGGGTCGGGGCATCCTTCGGCTGGTCAGTGCTGCCATCCTCGTCAGTGATGGTGGTGGTCACCGCACCCGGCAGCGCCGGCGCCTTCTCGTAGCCACCGCCGCTGGTGCCGCTCACGCTCACCTTGAACTGCTCGGCCGGCTCGGCATAGACGTCATCCTCGGTCGCCACGTCGAAGCTCACCGAGGTGGTGCCCGCCTTGATGACCACATCGCGGGTCAGCGCCTGGACATCCCCCTCGTCGGTGGTGAGATGGCCCACCACCACCTTGACGGTCAGATCGGTTTTCGGTGCATCGCTGATGCTCAGGGTGTAGCTCGCCTTGCCCCCCTCGACCACATTGGCATCGCCGGTCAGGGTCAGGGTCGGGGCATCCTTCGGCTGGTCAGTGCTGCCATCCTCGTCAGTGATGGTGGTGGTCACCGCCCCCGGCAGCGCCGGCGCCTTCTCGTAGCCACCGCCGCTGGTGCCGCTCACGCTCACCTTGAACTGCTCGGCCGGCTCGGCATAGACGTCATCCTTGGTCGCCACGTCGAAGCTCACCGAGGTGGTGCCCGCCTTGATGACCACATCGCGGGTCAGCGCCTGGACATCCCCCTCGTCGGTGGTGAGATGGCCCACCACCACCTTGACGGTCAGATCGGTTTTCGGTGCATCGCTGATGCTCAGGGTGTAGCTCGCCTTGCCCCCCTCGACCACATTGGCATCGCCGGTCAGGGTCAGGGTCGGGGCATCCTTCGGCTGGTCAGTGCTGCCATCCTCGTCAGTGATGGTGGTGGTCACCGCACCCGGCAGCGCCGGCGCCTTCTCGTAGCCACCGCCGCTGGTGCCGCTCACGCTCACCTTGAACTGCTCGGCCGGCTCGGCATAGACGTCATCCTTGGTCGCCACGTCGAAGCTCACCGAGGTGGTGCCCGCCTTGATGA
Source organism: Aeromonas sp. FDAARGOS 1410 (assembly GCF_019048745.1). Taxonomy (NCBI): domain Bacteria; kingdom Pseudomonadati; phylum Pseudomonadota; class Gammaproteobacteria; order Aeromonadales; family Aeromonadaceae; genus Aeromonas; species Aeromonas sp. FDAARGOS 1410. Next base: position 4,081,396 of record NZ_CP077401.1, read on the forward strand.
CCACATCGCGGGTCAGCGCCTGGACATCCCCCTCGTCGGTGGTGAGATGGCCCACCACCACCTTGACAGTCAGATCGGTTTTCGGTGCATCGCTGATGCTCAGGGTGTAGCTCGCCTTGCCCCCCTCGACCACATTGGCATCGCCGGTCAGGGTCAGGGTCGGGGCATCCTTCGGCTGGTCAGTGCTGCCATCCTCGTCAGTGATGGTGGTGGTCACCGCACCCGGCAGCGCCGGCGCCTTCTCGTAGCCACCGCCGCTGGTGCCGCTCACGCTCACCTTGAACTGCTCGGCCGGCTCGGCATAGACGTCATCCTTGGTCGCCACGTCGAAGCTCACCGAGGTGGTGCCCGCCTTGATGACCACATCGCGGGTCACCGCCTGGACATCCCCCTCGTCGGTGGTGAGATGGCCCACCACCACCTTGACGGTCAGATCGGTTTTCGGTGCATCGCTGATGCTCAGGGTGTAGCTCGCCTTGCCCCCCTCGACCACATTGGCATCGCCGGTCAGGGTCAGGGTCGGGGCATCCTTCGGCTGGTCAGTGCTGCCATCCTCGTCAGTGATGGTGGTGGTCACCGCCCCCGGCAGCGCCGGCGCCTTCTCGTAGCCACCGCCGCTGGTGCCGCTCACGCTCACCTTGAACTGCTCGGCCGGCTCGGCATAGACGTCATCCTTGGTCGCCACGTCGAAGCTCACCGAGGTGGTGCCCGCCTTGATGACCACATCGCGGGTCACCGCCTGGACATCCCCCTCGTCGGTGGTGAGATGGCCCACCACCACCTTGACGGTCAGATCGGTTTTCGGTGCATCGCTGATGCTCAGGGTGTAGCTCGCCTTGCCCCCCTCGACCACATTGGCATCGCCGGTCAGGGTCAGGGTCGGGGCATCCTTCGGCTGGTCAGTGCTGCCATCCTCGTCAGTGATGGTGGTGGTCACCGCACCCGGCAGCGCCGGCGCCTTCTCGTAGCCACCGCCGCTGGTGCCGCTCACGCTCACCTTGAACTGCTCGGCCGGCTCGGCATAGACGTCATCCTTGGTCGCCACGTCGAAGCTCACCGAGGTGGTGCCCGCCTTGATGACCACATCGCGGGTCACCGCCTGGACATCCCCCTCGTCGGTGGTGAGATGGCCCACCACCACCTTGACGGTCAGATCGGTTTTCGGTGCATCGCTGATGCTCAGGGTGTAGCTCGCCTTGCCCCCCTCGACCACATTGGCATCGCCGGTCAGGGTCAGGGTCGGGGCATCCTTCGGCTGGTCAGTGCTGCCATCCTCGTCAGTGATGGTGGTGGTCACCGCCCCCGGCAGCGCCGGCGCCTTCTCGTAGCCACCGCCGCTGGTGCCGCTCACGCTCACCTTGAACTGCTCGGCCGGCTCGGCATAGACGTCATCCTTGGTCGCCACGTCGAAGCTCACCGAGGTGGTGCCCGCCTTGATGACCACATCGCGGGTCACCGCCTGGACATCCCCCTCGTCGGTGGTGAGATGGCCCACCACCACCTTGACGGTCAGATCGGTTTTCGGTGCATCGCTGATGCTCAGGGTGTAGCTCGCCTTGCCCCCCTCGACCACATTGGCATCGCCGGTCAGGGTCAGGGTCGGGGCATCCTTCGGCTGGTCAGTGCTGCCATCCTCGTCAGTGATGGTGGTGGTCACCGCACCCGGCAGCGCCGGCGCCTTCTCGTAGCCACCGCCGCTGGTGCCGCTCACGCTCACCTTGAACTGCTCGGCCGGCTCGGCATAGACGTCATCCTTGGTCGCCACGTCGAAGCTCACCGAGGTGGTGCCCGCCTTGATGACCACATCGCGGGTCACCGCCTGGACATCCCCCTCGTCGGTGGTGAGATGGCCCACCACCACCTTGACAGTCAGATCGGTTTTCGGTGCATCGCTGATGCTCAGGGTGTAGCTCGCCTTGCCCCCCTCGACCACATTGGCATCGCCGGTCAGGGTCAGGGTCGGGGCATCCTTCGGCTGGTCAGTGCTGCCATCCTCGTCAGTGATGGTGGTGGTCACCGCACCCGGCAGCGCCGGCGCCTTCTCGTAGCCACCGCCGCTGGTGCCGCTCACGCTCACCTTGAACTGCTCGGCCGGCTCGGCATAGACGTCATCCTTGGTCGCCACGTCGAAGCTCACCGAGGTGGTGCCCGCCTTGATGACCACATCGCGGGTCACCGCCTGGACATCCCCCTCGTCGGTGGTGAGATGGCCCACCACCACCTTGACGGTCAGATCGGTTTTCGGTGCATCGCTGATGCTCAGGGTGTAGCTCGCCTTGCCCCCCTCGACCACATTGGCATCGCCGGTCAGGGTCAGGGTCGGGGCATCCTTCGGCTGGTCAGTGCTGCCATCCTCGTCAGTGATGGTGGTGGTCACCGCACCCGGCAGCGCCGGCGCCTTCTCGTAGCCACCGCCGCTGGTGCCGCTCACGCTCACCTTGAACTGCTCGGCCGGCTCGGCATAGACGTCATCCTTGGTCGCCACGTCGAAGCTCACCGAGGTGGTGCCCGCCTTGATGACCACATCGCGGGTCACCGCCTGGACATCCCCCTCGTCGGTGGTGAGATGGCCCACCACCACCTTGACAGTCAGATCGGTTTTCGGTGCATCGCTGATGCTCAGGGTGTAGCTCGCCTTGCCCCCCTCGACCACATTGGCATCGCCGGTCAGGGTCAGGGTCGGGGCATCCTTCGGCTGGTCAGTGCTGCCATCCTCGTCAGTGATGGTGGTGGTCACCGCCCCCGGCAGCGCCGGCGCCTTCTCGTAGCCACCGCCGCTGGTGCCGCTCACGCTCACCTTGAACTGCTCGGCCGGCTCGGCATAGACGTCATCCTCGGTCGCCACGTCGAAGCTCACCGAGGTGGTGCCCGCCTTGATGACCACATCGCGGGTCAGCGCCTGGACATCCCCCTCGTCGGTGGTGAGATGGCCCACCACCACCTTGACGGTCAGATCGGTTTTCGGTGCATCGCTGATGCTCAGGGTGTAGCTCGCCTTGCCCCCCTCGACCACATTGGCATCGCCGGTCAGGGTCAGGGTCGGGGCATCCTTCGGCTGGTCAGTGCTGCCATCCTCGTCAGTGATGGTGGTGGTCACCGCACCCGGCAGCGCCGGCGCCTTCTCGTAGCCACCGCCGCTGGTGCCGCTCACGCTCACCTTGAACTGCTCGGCCGGCTCGGCATAGACGTCATCCTTGGTCGCCACGTCGAAGCTCACCGAGGTGGTGCCCGCCTTGATGACCACATCGCGGGTCAGCGCCTGGACATCCCCCTCGTCGGTGGTGAGATGGCCCACCACCACCTTGACGGTCAGATCGGTTTTCGGTGCATCGCTGATGCTCAGGGTGTAGCTCGCCTTGCCCCCCTCGACCACATTGGCATCGCCGGTCAGGGTCAGGGTCGGGGCATCCTTCGGCTGGTCAGTGCTGCCATCCTCGTCAGTGATGGTGGTGGTCACCGCACCCGGCAGCGCCGGCGCCTTCTCGTAGCCACCGCCGCTGGTGCCGCTCACGCTCACCTTGAACTGCTCGGCCGGCTCGGCATAGACGTCATCCTTGGTCGCCACGTCGAAGCTCACCGAGGTGGTGCCCGCCTTGATGACCACATCGCGGGTCAGCGCCTGGACATCCCCCTCGTCGGTGGTGAGATGGCCCACCACCACCTTGACAGTCAGATCGGTTTTCGGTGCATCGCTGATGCTCAGGGTGTAGCTCGCCTTGCCCCCCTCGACCACATTGGCATCGCCGGTCAGGGTCAGGGTCGGGGCATCCTTCGGCTGGTCAGTGCTGCCATCCTCGTCAGTGATGGTGGTGGTCACCGCACCCGGCAGCGCCGGCGCCTTCTCGTAGCCACCGCCGCTGGTGCCGCTCACGCTCACCTTGAACTGCTCGGCCGGCTCGGCATAGACGTCATCCTTGGTCGCCACGTCGAAGCTCACCGAGGTGGTGCCCGCCTTGATGACCACATCGCGGGTCACCGCCTGGACATCCCCCTCGTCGGTGGTGAGATGGCCCACCACCACCTTGACGGTCAGATCGGTTTTCGGTGCATCGCTGATGCTCAGGGTGTAGCTCGCCTTGCCCCCCTCGACCACATTGGCATCGCCGGTCAGGGTCAGGGTCGGGGCATCCTTCGGCTGGTCAGTGCTGCCATCCTCGTCAGTGATGGTGGTGGTCACCGCCCCCGGCAGCGCCGGCGCCTTCTCGTAGCCACCGCCGCTGGTGCCGCTCACGCTCACCTTGAACTGCTCGGCCGGCTCGGCATAGACGTCATCCTTGGTCGCCACGTCGAAGCTCACCGAGGTGGTGCCCGCCTTGATGACCACATCGCGGGTCAGCGCCTGGACATCCCCCTCGTCGGTGGTGAGATGGCCCACCACCACCTTGACGGTCAGATCGGTTTTCGGTGCATCGCTGATGCTCAGGGTGTAGCTCGCCTTGCCCCCCTCGACCACATTGGCATCGCCGGTCAGGGTCAGGGTCGGGGCATCCTTCGGCTGGTCAGTGCTGCCATCCTCGTCAGTGATGGTGGTGGTCACCGCACCCGGCAGCGCCGGCGCCTTCTCGTAGCCACCGCCGCTGGTGCCGCTCACGCTCACCTTGAACTGCTCGGCCGGCTCGGCATAGACGTCATCCTCGGTCGCCACGTCGAAGCTCACCGAGGTGGTGCCCGCCTTGATGACCACATCGCGGGTCAGCGCCTGGACATCCCCCTCGTCGGTGGTGAGATGGCCCACCACCACCTTGACGGTCAGATCGGTTTTCGGTGCATCGCTGATGCTCAGGGTGTAGCTCGCCTTGCCCCCCTCGACCACATTGGCATCGCCGGTCAGGGTCAGGGTCGGGGCATCCTTCGGCTGGTCAGTGCTGCCATCCTCGTCAGTGATGGTGGTGGTCACCGCACCCGGCAGCGCCGGCGCCTTCTCGTAGCCACCGCCGCTGGTGCCGCTCACGCTCACCTTGAACTGCTCGGCCGGCTCGGCATAGACGTCATCCTTGGTCGCCACGTCGAAGCTCACCGAGGTGGTGCCCGCCTTGATGACCACATCGCGGGTCAGCGCCTGGACATCCCCCTCGTCGGTGGTGAGATGGCCCACCACCACCTTGACAGTCAGATCGGTTTTCGGTGCATCGCTGATGCTCAGGGTGTAGCTCGCCTTGCCCCCCTCGACCACATTGGCATCGCCGGTCAGGGTCAGGGTCGGGGCATCCTTCGGCTGGTCAGTGCTGCCATCCTCGTCAGTGATGGTGGTGGTCACCGCACCCGGCAGCGCCGGCGCCTTCTCGTAGCCACCGCCGCTGGTGCCGCTCACGCTCACCTTGAACTGCTCGGCCGGCTCGGCATAGACGTCATCCTTGGTCGCTACGTCGAAGCTCACCGAGGTGGTGCCCGCCTTGATGACCACATCGCGGGTCACCGCCTGGACATCCCCCTCGTCGGTGGTGAGATGGCCCACCACCACCTTGACAGTCAGATCGGTTTTCGGTGCATCGCTGATGCTCAGGGTGTAGCTCGCCTTGCCCCCCTCGACCACATTGGCATCGCCGGTCAGGGTCAGGGTCGGGGCATCCTTCGGCTGGTCAGTGCTGCCATCCTCGTCAGTGATGGTGGTGGTCACCGCACCCGGCAGCGCCGGCGCCTTCTCGTAGCCACCGCCGCTGGTGCCGCTCACGCTCACCTTGAACTGCTCGGCCGGCTCGGCATAGACGTCATCCTCGGTCGCCACGTCGAAGCTCACCGAGGTGGTGCCCGCCTTGATGACCACATCGCGGGTCAGCGCCTGGACATCCCCCTCGTCGGTGGTGAGATGGCCCACCACCACCTTGACGGTCAGATCGGTTTTCGGTGCATCGCTGATGCTCAGGGTGTAGCTCGCCTTGCCCCCCTCGACCACATTGGCATCGCCGGTCAGGGTCAGGGTCGGGGCATCCTGATCATCCACCACTGTATTGGTGATGGTGCCAGTGCTAACCACATTCTCGTAATTGCCACCACTGGTCTTGTCGATAGTGACTCTCAGTGACTCTTCACCTTGCTGATAAATGTCATCTCCACGAACCGGTACCGGCTCGCTGTTGGCACTGCTGGCGCCCACCGGAATGGTGATCACCACCCCGTTGGAGAGGGTCACGGTCAGCGGGCTGCCGGTCACCGGGTTACTGACGCTGGCGGTGTAGACAATGCTGCCGCCCTCGGTCATGGTCTGGCCGTTGGTGGCCGAGCTCAGGGTCACGGTGGTGGTGTCCACTGTGTCAGCCACCACAGTGATCACCTTGCTGCTGGTGTCCAGCTGCTCGTAGTTGCCACCGCTGCTGCCGGTAATGCCCACCGTCAGGCTGCTGCCATCTTTGTAAACGTCGTCACTCGGGGCATCGACCGTCACGCTGCCGCTCAACTCGCCCGCCTTGATGGTGATGCTGGCGCCGTTGGACAGGGTCAGCACCAGGTCACTCTGCGGGGCGTTGTTGACGCTGGCACTGTAGGTGATCTGGCCCCCTTCGTTGACCTGCGCCGGAGCACCCAGGGTCACTGTGGTGGTATCGATGGTGTCGTTAATCTGGGTGGTCGTTGAAGGACCGGTAATGATCTGGTTGAAACCACCGCCCTGAGTACCAGTGATCGAAACAGTGATCGTGGACGGGTCGACATAGGGGCTGTCGGCAGGCACAGCCACAGTAACGGAACCGATAGTTTGGCCAGCAGGAATGGTAATGACAGCACCATTTGAGAGAGTAATGACCAGATCGGTGCCAAAAACAGGTACATCAACAGAGGCAGTAAAGGTGATGGAACCGCCTTCATTTACTTGAGGCTGCGCAGAGAGGGTCAGATTGGCGGAGATGAAAGGCTGATCTGCAATGCCTGTCGCATCCAGCGTCGGCGCGGTGCCGTTATTGTAGGTCGTATCAAACCCGGCCTGGGAGATGGTGGCATCACCTACGCGGTCGATGGTGACAAAGCCGCCGTTGCCGCTGGCACCAGCAACACCGCCGACGCCGCCACCGCCAGCGGCAGGTGCGCCACCCGCGGCAGAGGCTTCAAAAGTCTTGGTCGGGTCAGCGCCACCCAAAATGGCTTGTTGCAGTGCATTGATATCGCTCAGAGTGCCGGGTGCACCGTTTTGTGCCAGCTGGGGTGCATCTCCCTCTTCGGCCGACTCGCTCGGCTGACCGGCCGGCTGCACATTGAACGACTGGTTGCCGCCCATAAAGCTGCCACCATCGGGAGAGACAATCACAGCCCCTTTTGGCAGTACATCCCCTTCAACCAACAGCTTCCGGCTGCCGTCTGCGGCAAGCAGGTAAATCTTTCCTTTGAGTTGGGTTACGGTTACGCCCTGTTCCAAGGTAATGGCATTGGTAATCATGTTCTCTCCTGAATCCTGATTTGCATGCAAAAAGCCACAGCCTACTTTGCACACAGGCAGTGGAAATAACCAGTGAGAAAATTCGAAAGAATAGACTGATTTGGGGCTGAACTGTTCAGCCGGCCAGAAGGGTCGGAGCTAACGGAGGGATATAAAATAAAATCAATTTTATCAGTACATTACAGAAATATGGCAGGAGCATGACAAACCATGCACCTGCCATTTCAGAGAGTTATGCGCCAGCCCAGAGGATGATGGCCAAGAGCTGCGGCGAGATGATCCGCAGGAACATCACCAGCGGGTAGACAGTGGCATAGGAGAGGGCGCTGGCACCGCTGGTCGGATGCATGGCGTTGGCAAAGGCCAGCGCGGGAGGATCGGTCATGGAGCCGGCCAGCAAACCACACAGGGTGAGGTAGTTCATCTTGCCATAAAGGCGAGCCAGCACCCCGACCACCAGCAACGGAATAAGGGTAATGGCGACGCCGTAGAGCATCCATGAGGGGCCATCGCCATGGATCAGGGTATCGACGAAGCCGGCACCGGATTTGAAGCCGACCACCGCCAGAAACAGCACGATCCCGATCTCCCGCAGCGCCAGGTTGGCACTGGGCGGCATGAACCAGTAGAGCTTGCCGATGCTGCCGATCCGCGACAGGATCAGCGCCACCACCAGCGGCCCACCCGCCAGGCCGAGCTTGAGCGCGGCCGGGAAGCCCGGCAGATAGAAGGGGATGGAGCCAAGCAGCACGCCAAGACCGATCCCGATAAAGACCGGCAGCATCTGCACCTGCTGCAGCTTTTGCTGAACGTTGCCGACCACATTGGTCACCGCTTCGATAGCATCGAGGCGCCCCACCAGGTTGAGGATGTCACCAAACTGCAGGCTGGTCTGGCTGGTCGGAACCAGCTCGATACCGGCCCGATTGAGGCGGGATATCACCACGTCATAACGCTGTTTGATGTCAAGATCGCGGATCTTCTTGCCCAACACCTGTTCATTGGTCACTACCACCCGCTCGACGCGCAGATCGGTGCCACGAGTCGAGAGCGAGGTCTCCACCTCCTCCCCGAGCACCAGCAGCACCTTGTGCAGCGCATGGCGCTCACCCACCAGGTGGAGCAGGTCGCCCAACTCGATGCGCGAATCGGGACGCGGCACCATCAGCTCATCGCCGCGCTTGAGCCGTGAACAGATGACATCGGCTTCGTCAAGACTCGGGATCTCGCTCAGCATCAGGCCATGCATATTGGGGTTGCGCACCGCGATGTTGATGGTCTGCAGGCTCTCCTTGGTCTTGCCGGTTTGCAGCTCGAACTGGGCGGCTTCCTCCTCAACCTTGATGCGAAAGAAGACCCTGATCAGCCACATGGTGAGCAAAATGCCGCAGATACCGAACGGGTAGGCAACCGCATAGCCCATCCCCATCAGACCGGTGGAGCCGGGAGCTGCACCCAGTTCACCCAGGATCTGCTGGCCCGCACCGAGCGAAGGAGTATTGGTGACTGCTCCGGAGAAGACCCCGAGGATCACCGGCAGCGGCACATCGAACAGCTGGTGCAGGGCCGCAGCGACCACGCCACCGAGCAGCACCAGCAGGGCCGCAAAGCCGTTGAGCTTGAGGCCGGAGCTGCGCAGAGAAGAGAAGAAGCCGGGACCAACCTGAATGCCGATGGTGTAGACAAACAGGATCAGACCGAACTCTTGAATGAAGTGCAGGGTTTTTTCATCCAGTGCGAGACCGGAGAGGCCGGCAAAGTGGCCGACTATGATGCCGCCGAACAGCACCCCTCCTATCCCCAACCCGACGCCATAGACTCGCCAGTTCCCCAGCCAGAGCCCCAGCACTGCCACCAGCGACAACATGCTGATGGAAAGCGCGATATCACTCATTGTGTGCATCCTTTGCGAATTGAACTGTCCTTAGCTTGTCAGCAAACGATGCCGCCAACTGTGTGATAACGCACGAATTTATCCTTTGGTGCGGCAAAAATACCAATTAAGGGTTAATTAAACGACATAGCCATAAATGGCCATAAAGTGACAAATGCTGCCCCCCAGCACAAACAGATGCCAGATGGCGTGGTTGTAGGGAATTCGCTTGGCCACGTAGAAGATCACCCCGAGGCTGTAGACCAGCCCGCCCACCGCGAGCAGCAGCAGCCCTTCACCAGCCAGATGGATATAGAGCTGATAGATAACCACCAGCGACAGCCAGCCCAGCATCAGATAAGTAAACAGCGACAACTTCTTGAAGCGGTTGATGAATATCAGCTTGAACACCACCCCGGCCAGCGCCAGCCCCCAGATCACCACCATCAGCCCGCGCGCCAGCGGCGTATCGAGCGCCACCAGCAGGAAGGGAGTATAGGTACCGGCGATCAGCAGATAGATAGCGCAGTGATCAAACACCTTGCACCAACGTCGCGCCTTGCCCTCCGCCATGCTGTGGTAGAGGGTCGAGGCGAGATAGAGCAGCACCAGACTGCCACCATAGAGGCTGTAGCTCACCAGCGCTTGCGTGCCCTGCCCCCACCCCTTGATGAGCAGCAGCACCAACCCGGCAATACCCAGCAACAATCCCGCTCCGTGGCTCAGCCGGTTGGCCAGCTCTTCCCGGGGGGAGTAATCCATCACACCACTCATAACATTCACTCCGTCATCATTGGCGACACTCTACCCAGCGCCATTTCAGAGTACAAGTGTTCGCTTAAAAAATGGGGTGGCTGTCACCCGCCCCCCTTTGGTGTATGCTCTGCCGCCGATGCCCGACAGAAGCGGCATAGACACCTACCCCGGTGACCTGGTCTGGAGAACCTGATGAAGTTGACTGAGCTGTTTGCACAAGCGGATCCCGCCTTTGGCGAGGCGATGAGCACCTTGCTGGAGACCTTCCACCACTCCGACGACAGTCAGGCCCCCTACCAGCGCGACCTGTTCACCCACCAGCTCGACCAGTCCCGCATGCCCGCCAGCGGCTGCTCGACCGAGGCCTATCTCGCCCGGCTGGCTACCCTGGTACCCGGCGCCTCTCACCTCACCTCGCCACGCTACATGGGTCATATGACGGCACCATTGCCGGCCTTCACTGCCGAGCTCTCCCGTCTGGTGGTGATGCTCAACCAGAATCCGATGAAGATGGAGTCCTCCCGTCTGCTCAGCTTTCTGGAGCGGGAGGTGCTGGCCAAGCTGCACCGCCTCATCTACGGCATGGACGATGCCTTCTACGGCGAACAGATGCATGCCAAGGATGCCGCCCTCGGCGTCATGACCAGCGGCGGCACCATCGCCAACGTCACCGCCCTCTGGCTGGCCCGCAACCGCGCCTGCGGCGACAACCTGTTCGCCCTCTACGAGCAGGGCTATCGCGGCGCCGTCATTCTCGGCTCCCAGCTGATGCACTACTCCTTCGACAAGGGGATGGATCTGCTGGGGCTGGGCGCCCGCAGCGTCTGGCGCCTCGAGACCGACGAGCAGAACCGGCTCAGTCTGGCCGCGCTGGAGCAGGCGCTGATCCAGTGCAAAGAGCAGAAATTGAAAGTACTGGCGCTGGTCGGTGTGGCGGGCAGCACCGACTTTGGCTCCATCGATCCCCTGCCGGAGCTGGCCGCCATCGCCAAACGCGAGCAGATCCACTTTCACGTGGATGCCGCCTGGGGTGGTCCAACCCTCTTCTCCCCCCGCTATCAAAACCTGCTGGCCGGGATCGAACACGCCGATACCGTAACTCTGGATGGCCACAAACAGCTGCTGGTGCCGCTCGGTACCGGCATGCTGCTCTGCCGCCAGCCCGACCTGATGATGGCGGTCAAACGGGAGGCGCCCTACGCCATTCGTGCCACCTCGTTTGATCAGGGCCGCTTTACGCTTGAGGGCACCCGCCCGGCCAATGCCCTCTATCTGGATGCCGCCTTCCAGTTGTTCGGCCAGCAAGGCTATGCCAACCTAATCGAGGCCAACTACGACCGGGCCCGACTGATGGCCGAGCTCATCACCAGTAATCCGGCCTTCGAGCTGATGTCTGCTCCGGTGATGAATCTGCTCTCCTATCGCTGCATCCCGCCCCATCTGCAGGGCAAGGTGCTGGATAAAGCGGCCAACGAGCAGATCAACGCCTTCAACGTAGCGCTGCAAAAAGCCCAGCGTGCCGAGGGGCACAGCTTTGTCTCCCGTACCCAGCGCGCCGTGGTGCGCTACGGTGCCCAACCCCTCACCCTGCTGCGCGCCGTGCTGCTCAACCCCCTGATTGAAGAGCGCCATATCCGCGACCTGCTGGCCGATCAGCAGCGACTGGGGATCACCATTGCTCGCCAACTGTTTGGCGGCAGCGCGGAACCGGCGTAAAAATGAGCGGTCTTATTCATTTGCCGTTGTCCACCGTGCAGGTAGACTGGGCAAAATTTGCAGGCCATCTTTGAGGACTAGGCGTCAGAAATGAAGCAATTTATTGAATTTATTCCACTTATCGTTTTCTTTGCGGTCTACAAGTTCTACGACATCTACATGGCCACTGGCGCCCTGGTGGTGGTCACCGGTCTGCAGCTCGCCTACAGCTGGATCCGCTATCGCAAAGTCGAGAAGATGCAGCTTTTTACCTTCCTGCTGGTCGGCTTCTTTGGCGGTCTCACCGTGTTCTTCCACGATGACACCTTCATCAAGTGGAAAGTGACCGTCATCAACGCCCTGTTTGCGCTAGGGCTGCTCATCAGCCGCTATGGCTTTGGCAAGAACCTGATCAAGCAGATGCTGGCCAAGGAGCTGCAGGCACCCGACGCCATCTGGGATCGGGTCAACCTCGGCTGGGCCGGTTTCTTTGCCGTCTGCGGCCTGCTCAATCTCTATGTGGCCTTCAACCTGCCGCAGGAGATGTGGGTCAACTTCAAGGTGTTCGGCCTGCTGGGGATGACGCTGGTCTTTACCCTGCTCAGCGGTGTCTACCTCTACCGCCACATTCCGGCTGATCAGAAAGAACAGCTGAAAAAATAACCCTCATCAGAAAAGGATTGTCTCATGTGGTATCTCATCTACTCCGAAGATGTTCAGGGCAGCCTGCCGCTGCGCAAGCAGGTTCGCCCCGCCCATCTGGCTCGCCTGCAAGCCCTGCAGGATGAGGGTCGGCTGCTGACAGCCGGCCCCAACCCGGCCATCGATGCCGAGGATCCGGCCGATGCCGGCTTTACCGGCAGCACTGTCATCGCCGAGTTTGCCTCGCAAGCGGACGCCCAGGCCTGGGCCGATGCCGATCCCTATGTGGCGGCAGGCGTCTATGCCAAAGTGACCATCAAGCCGTTCAAGAAGGTCTTCTGACCCGAAGCGCATAGCGAAATAAAAAGGCCGGACTGGAAGTTCACTCCAGTCCGGCCTTTTTGCATCCCGGTATCAGCCTCACGCCCTGGCGACAAACCAGGGGTTGAGGATGTCGGGCTTGTTGTAGCGCAGCGGTGAACCATCGAGTTGGGTGACGCAGCCCCCCGCCCCCTCCAGCACCGCCTGCGCCGCACCGGTATCCCACTCGCAGGTGGGGGCGAGGCGCGGATAGAGCTCGGCGCCCCCCTCGGCGATGATGCAGAACTTGAGCGAACTGCCCATGGAGACCAGCTCGATTTCACCAAACGGAGCCAAGAAATCGAAGGTCTCCTGCGACAGGTGGTTGCGACTGCCCACCACCCGCCACGCCTCTCCTTCACGATGAGGCCGGGTCTGGATGGACTCGCGCTTGCCATCGGCGATGCGCCAGGCCCCCGCGCCCTTGCCGCCGTACCAGAGCTTGTCCAGCACCGGTGCATAGACCAGCCCCCAGCGCGGCGCCCCCTCTTCAATCAGCGCGATATTGACGGTGAACTCACCGTTGCGGGAGACAAACTCCTTGGTGCCATCGAGGGGATCCACCAGCCAGTAACGGGACCAGCCGTGGCGCGCCGCCATCACCTCGGGCCCCGACTCCTCGGACAATAGAGGGATGTCGGGAGTCAGCCGTGCCAACGCCTGAACGATCACCTCATGAGCCCCCTTGTCGGCCGCGGTCAGCGGACTCTCGTCGCTCTTGTACTCCACCGCGAAGGGCTGGCTGTAGATGGCCATGATGGCCGCCCCCGCAGCGCGGGCGACAGGTTCAAGTTCGGTGATATCGGGGTGGTACATAACAGGCTCGATCAGTGAGTGAGAAACCCAGTCTATCGCGTTTGTCATCAACCGCTTATAGCTGATTGCACTGGATTATATTGCCCGCGCTTCTCCTGTCCCGTGCTGCCATCGGCCGGTACCAGCAGCACTTCGATACCGGCATTGCGCAGGCCGGAAAGAATATCGGCAGGCACGGCATCGTCGGTGATCAGGGTGTGAATACGCAGGGTATCGATGATCTTGTGCAGGCTGCGCCGGCCAAACTTGCTGGAGTCGGTGACCACCACAATCCGCTCGGCCACCTGACACATGCAGCGGTTGAGGCGTGCCTCATCCTCATGATGGGTGCTGACGCCGCGCTCCAGATCGATGCCATCCACCCCGAGAAACAGCATGTCAAAGTGGTAGTTTTGCAGGGACTGCTCCGCTTGTGCACCGTAGAAGGAGAGCGACTTGCGGCGCAGATGTCCGCCCGTCATCAACAGCTCCACCCCTTCTGCTTCGAGCAGTTCATTCGCCACGTTCATGCCGTTGGTCATCACCAGGATCTCCTGATGTCCCTTCAGATGACGCGCCACCTCCAGGGTTGTCGTCCCCGAATCGAGGATAAGGCGGCAACCGGAGGGCACCAGGGTCGCCGCCAGCGCGCCGATCCGCTGTTTCACCGGAGTATTGAGCACACTCTTGTCGGCAATGGTGCGCTCCGGCACCGTCTGGCCCGGCTCGCACAACAGGGCGCCGCCGTAGGCGCGCACGGCCACCCCCTGCTTCTCCAGAAAGGCCAGATCGTTGCGGATGGTCACGGTAGAGACCTGATAGTGACTCGCCAGCTCGTTGACCTGAACGCTGCCATTGCTGCGCAGCTGCTGAATAATCCGCTCCCGCCGCTCGCTGGTTCCGAGCGCACCTTTTTCGCTTGTTTGCATAGTTCTTCTGCCGGAATGCTGTAGTGAAAGATCGCTTTCACTTCGTTACGTTTGCATATTAACGCTCAGCGAAGGGGCCAAATCAAGCCTTCATTACGCTTTACCACCACTCTCATCATCTTTCCTCACTATTCAAAGTCTTTCGATACCTTTCTTTTTGTGATCCCTTTCAAGATCTGACGACTCTTTTGTTTCGTTTTCTTTTCCTCCCCACTACCGTAAAGAAAAGAAATCGAAAGAACATTTCCATACGCAGCAACCAAGGGACATCAAAATGAAATCCATGCTGGCACTGGTCGAAAGACATAAACAGGGAGAACAGACCGGGATCTACGCCGTCTGCTCCGCTCACCCGCTGGTGCTGGAGGCCGCGCTGCGGCTGGCCGCCGAAGGGGATGAGCTGCTGCTGGTCGAGGCCACATCCAATCAGGTGGATCAGTTTGGCGGCTATACCGGCATGACCCCCGCTGACTTTCGCGATCGCCTCTACGAGCTGGCGGCACAGTGTCACTTTCCGGCGCAGCGCCTCATTCTGGGGGGCGACCATCTGGGCCCCAACCGCTGGCAGGGGGAACCGGCCGAGCAGGCCATGGCCCATGCCGGAGATCTCATCGCCAGCTATGTCGCGGCCGGGTTCAAGAAGATCCACCTCGACTGCAGCATGTCCTGTCAGGGCGATCCCGTTCCCCTGACCGACGAGCTGGTCGCTGAAAGGGCGGCACGACTGGCGCAGATCGCCGAGCAAACCTGCCTGGCCACTTTTGGCGAGAGCGATCTGGTCTATGTGATTGGCACCGAGGTGCCGGTGCCGGGCGGTGCCCATGAAGATCTTGCCGAGCTGGCGGTCACCACGCCGGAGGCGGCGCGCCATACCCTCGAGGCCCATCAACAGGCCTTCAACAAGGCGGGGCTGGCCCATATCTGGCCGAGGGTGATCGGTCTGGTGGTGCAACCCGGTGTCGAGTTTGACCATACCCGTGTCATCGATTACCGGCCCGAAAAAGCGGCTCCCCTTAGCCGGATGATCGAAGCCTATCCCCACATGGTGTTCGAGGCTCACTCCACCGATTACCAAACTCCCGAGGCCTACCGCCAGCTGGTACGCGACCACTTTGCCATTCTCAAAGTCGGCCCCGCCCTCACCTTCGCCCTGCGCGAAGCGCTGTTTGCCCTTGCCGCCATCGAGGAGGAACTGGTGGTTGCAAAGGCCTGTTCAGGTCTGCGCAAGGTGATGGAAGAGACCATGCTGGAGCGCCCCGACTTCTGGCGCAGCCACTATCAGGGCAGTGCCAACGAGTGCCGGCTGGCCCGTGGCTACAGCTATTCGGATCGCATTCGCTACTACTGGCCCGATAGCCGGGTCGATGAGTGCTACGCCAGATTGCTGGCCAATCTGGCGGCGGAGCCCATTCCCTTGCCACTGCTGAGCCAGCATCTGCCCCTGCAGTATCGCAAGGTGCGTCAGGGCACGCTCTCGGCCAATCCCCATGACCTCATTCTCGATCAGGTGCAGGAGGTGCTGCGGCACTACGCCAGCGCCTGCACTGCGGCCTCTCGCCGCCATTCCCAGCTCGACCCCGTTGTATAAGGAGTTGCAGACATGATCCTTGGTTATCCAGAAGAGATGTTGCGCAGTGCCAATGGCCTGGCGACTGCCCGTGAAATTCGCCAGCAACCCGCCACCTGGCGCGAGACCCTCACCATGGTCGAGGAGTGCCGTCCAGCATTGACCCGTTTTCTGGCCCCCCTGCTCGCCCGGCAAGAGCTGCGCATTATCCTGACCGGGGCTGGCACCTCCGCCTTTGCCGGTCGGGCGCTCGCCCCCTATCTCTCGGCCCACCTGCATGCCCGGGTCGAGGCGATCGCCACCACGGATATCGTCACCGACCCGGCCGAGTATCTGGCCGAAGATTGCCCGACCCTGCTTATCTCCTTTGCCCGCTCCGGCAACAGCCCCGAGAGCGTGGCGGCGGTCGAACTGGCCAGCCAGCTGCTCAGCCACTGCCACCATCTGGTACTGACCTGTAACGGTGAAGGGGCGCTCTATCGCCGCTGCCAGCAAGATGCCCACTCTCTGGCCCTGCTGATGCCGCCCCAGACCAATGATCGCAGCTTCGCCATGACCAGCAGCCTGACCAGCATGATGCTGAGCTGTCTGGCTCTCTTCCTGCCAGAGCGGTTCAACCGCCAGCGCTGCGAGCAACTGGTCGCTACCAGTGACGCCATTCTGGAGCAGGTTGTGCAGCGCGTACCGGCCTGGAACGAGCCGTTGCCCGAGCGGGTCATCTATCTTGGCAGCGGCAGTCTGCAAGGGGTGGCGCAGGAGGCGGCACTCAAGCTGCTGGAGCTGACCGCCGGCCGTCTGGTCGCCATGTTCGACTCCCCCACCGGTTTTCGCCACGGCCCGAAATCGGTCGTCAACGAGCAGACGCTCATCGTGCTGCTCATCTCCAACGACCCTTACACCCGGCAATACGATCTGGATCTGCTGCGCGAGCTGCGAAGCGATGGCAAGGCCGCCCGGGTAGTCGCCATCGCCGACCAGCACCATCCCGCCATCGAGGAGGGGGAGCACATCTACCTGCCCCACCCCCTGCATGGCGACGATGCCCAGCTCGCCTTCTGCTACCTGCTCTATGCCCAGTACTACGCCTTCCATACCTCGCTGGAACTGGGGATCAGCCCGGACAATCCCTGCCCCACCGGTCAGGTCAACCGGGTCGTACAGGGGGTCAATATCTATCCGTTCCACCAAGAAGGAGTGCTGTGATGCCCAATATCGTATTGAGCCGGATCGATGAGCGCCTGATCCACGGTCAGGTCGGCGTCCAGTGGGTCGGCTTTGCCGGTGCCAATCTGGTGCTGGTCGCCAACGACGAAGTGGCAGAGGACCCCATCCAGCAGAACCTGATGGAGATGGTACTGGCCGAAGGCATTGCAGTGCGGTTCTGGCCGCTCCAGAAGGTGATCGACAACATCCACAAGGCGGCAGATCGCCAGAAGATCCTGCTGGTCTGCAAAACCCCGACCGATTTCAACACCCTGGTTCAGGGAGGTGTCCCCATCTCCCGGATCAACGTCGGCAACATGCATTACGCCGACGGCAAGCGTCAAATCCACAAGACCGTATCCGTGGACGAACAGGACATCACCGCATTTCGCGCCCTGCGGGACGCCCGTGTCGAGTGCTATGTCCAGGGCGTGCCGACCGAACCGGCACAGGACATTTTCAATTTGCTCTGATTAAGGACAATTGTGATGGAAATCAGTTTGTTACAAGGTCTGCTGCTTGGCATCCTGGCGTTTTTCGCCGGACTCGACCTGTTCAACGGTCTGACCCACTTCCACCGTCCCGTGGTGCTGGGGCCGCTGGTTGGCCTCATCCTCGGCGACCTGCCCACCGGTATTCTGGTGGGCGGTACTCTGGAGCTGGTCTGGATGGGGTTGGCCCCGCTGGCGGGGGCGCAACCGCCCAACGTCATTATCGGCACCATAGTCGGCGCCACCTTCGCCATCACCACCGGGGTCAAACCGGATGTGGCGGTCGGCGTTGCCGTTCCCTTCGCCGTTGCCGTGCAGATGGGGATCACCTTCCTCTTCTCGGTGATGTCGGGGGTCATGTCCCGCTGCGATCGCATGGCCGAAGCGGCTGACGTGCGCGGTATCGAGCGGGTCAACTACCTGGCACTGCTGGCGTTGGGCACTTTCTACTTCCTCTGTGCCTTCCTGCCCACCTACTTCGGGGCCGAACATGCCAAGGCGGCCATCGACGTGCTGCCTGCCCGCCTCATCGACGGCCTAGGCGTTGCTGGCGGCATCATGCCCGCCATCGGTTTTGCCGTGCTGCTCAAGATCATGATGAAGAACGTCTATATCCCGTACTTCATCCTCGGTTTCGTCGCTGCCGCCTGGCTCCAGTTGCCGGTACTGGCCATCGCCGCCGCCGCGCTGGCCATGGCCCTGATCGACTTCATGCGCACCACCACCCCGCAAGCTCGTCCTGTTCAGGAGGAAACCGAAGATGGCATCTAACAACACAGCTGCGCGGATCATCTCCAGCGCCGAACCGCACAATACCCGGCCACAATCCGACGACACCTATGAAGATCAGCAGCTTGGCGCCGAGCTGACCAAGCAGGATATCAACCGCTTTGCCTGGCGATCCCTGCTGCTGCAGGCCTCCTTCAACTATGAACGGATGCAGGCCTCCGGCTGGCTCTATGGATTGCTGCCAGCACTGCAGAAGATCCACACCAATCCGCGGGATCTCTCCCGGGCCATGA
Source organism: Aeromonas sp. FDAARGOS 1410 (assembly GCF_019048745.1). Taxonomy (NCBI): domain Bacteria; kingdom Pseudomonadati; phylum Pseudomonadota; class Gammaproteobacteria; order Aeromonadales; family Aeromonadaceae; genus Aeromonas; species Aeromonas sp. FDAARGOS 1410. Next base: position 4,100,095 of record NZ_CP077401.1, read on the forward strand.
AAGGGCACATGGGCTTCTTCAACACCCACCCCTTCCTGGTCACCTTCGTGATGGGGATCGTGCTGGCGATGGAGCGCTCCAAGCAGAACGTCAACAGCATCCAGAGCACCAAGATTGCCGTCGGTGCACCACTCGGCGGGATCGGCGATGCAATGTTCTGGCTCACCCTGCTCCCCATCTGCGGCGGCATAGGGGCAGATCTGGCGCTGCAAGGCTCCATCATGGGTGCCGTGGTCTTCTTCCTGCTGTTCAACGTGGTCCACTTCGGCCTGCGTTTTGGTCTGGCGCACTACGCCTACCGCATGGGGGTAGCGGCCATTCCGGTCATTAAGGCCAACACCCGCAAGGTGGGCCATGCCGCATCCATCGTCGGTATGACGGTGATCGGCGCACTGGTCGCCACCTATGTGCGTCTTGGCACCACGCTGGAGATCACTGCCGGTGATGCAGTCGTCAAACTGCAGGCGGATGTGCTCGACAAGCTGATGCCCGCCTTCCTGCCGCTGCTCTACACCCTGGCGATGTACGCCCTGATCCGCAAAGGCTGGAGCCCGCTGCGCCTCATCGTCATCACGGTGGTACTCGGTATCGTCGGCAAGTTCGCCGGTTTCCTCTAATCCGGAGCCGGCAGCCAGCCGGCCCCCTTTGCAGTAAAGGAACAGACTATGTTGGGCATCATCATTTGTGGTCATGGCGGTTTCGCCAGCGGTCTGGAGCGCGCCATGCTGCAGATCCTCGGCGAACAGGACGCGGTTATCGCCATCGACTTTCCCGAGAGCTCCACCACCGCCATGCTGCAGGCGCAGTGCGAAGCGGCGCTGGCAGAGGTCGACAAGGGGGATGGCGTGGTTTTCCTGACCGACCTGCTCGGCGGCACCCCGTTTCGGGTCGCCTCAACCCTCTCACTGCACCAGCCAGAGCGGGAGGTTATTACCGGTACCAACCTGCAGCTGCTGCTGGAGATGGTGCTGGAGCGCGATGGCCTCAGCGCCCGTGAATTCCGCCGGCAGGCCCTTGATTGCGGCCACCGGGGTCTCACCTCGCTGGCGGATGAGATGGGTAAAGAGCGTCAGACAGATGTCGCTCTCGCCGAGGAGGGCATCTGATGGTCTCACGGATCCGTGCCCGTCGCCTGCTGACCGAACAGGGTTGGCTGGAACATCAGGAGCTCACCCATGAAGGGGGCATCATCACCGCCATCGCTCCCATCACGGATGGCGATCCGGCGCGGGATGCCGAGCTGCTGGTACCCGCGCTGATCGACGGTCATGTCCACGGCGGTGCCGGTGTCGATGTCATGGATAGCGATGGCAATGCCTTGGCTACCTTGTCGATGGCCAAGGCGGCAGAAGGGGTCGGCGCTTTTCTTGCCACCACGGTCACCGCCCCACTCCCCGAGATAGAGCAAGCACTTGCCCGCATTGCCGATGGCGTTGCTCACGGCATGCCGGGCGCCGAGCTGCTCGGCTGCTATCTGGAAGGCCCCTACTTCACGCCGGACAACAAGGGCGCCCACGATCAGGCGCTGTTTCGGGAGCTGGATATTGCCGAACTGAACCATCTGCAACAGCTGGCGCGTGGCAGCCTGAAGGTGGTCGCACTGGCACCGGAAAAGCCGAATGCCATCGCGGCCATTCACCATCTTGCCGCAAACGGCATACGGGTGATGCTGGGCCACTCGGCGGCGGATCACGACACCACCATGGCGGCGCTGGCAGCGGGCGCCTCCGGGCTGGTGCACTGCTTTAACGGCATGCGCGGCCTGCACCACCGCGAACCCGGCATGGTCGGTGCGGGCCTTGTCCATCCCGCAGCCTGGCTGGAGCTGATCGCCGATGGCCATCATCTCCACCCGAGCGTGCTCAAGCTCTGTCACTGCTGCGCCGGCCAGCGCCTGCTCTTGGTCACCGATGCGATGCGCGCCGCCGGTATGCCCGACGGTCACTATCTACTTGGCAACTATCGGGTCGAGATGAAAAACGGCGTGGTACGCACCGACTCTGGCGGTCTGGCGGGCAGCACCCTCACCCTGCTTGGCGCCGTACGCAACATGGTGCAGCTGGCGAACGTACCGCTCGATGAAGCCATCGCAATGGCCTCGCTGGCACCAGCAAAGATGCTCGGCATTGCCAATCGCCTCGGTTCACTGGCAGTTGGCAAACAGGCCAACCTGCTCGCTCTAACCACTGAACTCAATCAACAACACATCTGGGTGGCTGGCAGGGAGATAAACCCGACCCAGCTCTCCTCCCTTTTCTCAGGATCTCGCGTCAATCAGGACGCTCAGGAGTCACTATGTATCTGATCTCTTCCCATGAAATGCTCAAAGATGCCCAGCGCCGCGGCTACGCCGTACCGGCTTTCAACATCCACAACCTGGAAACCGTGCAGGTGGTGGCTCGCACCGCCGCTCGCATGCGCTCTCCGGTGATTTTGGCTGGCACCCCGGGCACCTATCGCCATGCCGGAGTCGAGTATCTGGTCTCCATCTGTCAGGCCGCCGCCCATGAGTACCGTATCCCGCTGGTGCTGCATCTGGATCACCACGAAGACGAGCAAGACATCCACAACAAGGTCGAAGCGGGTATTCGCTCCGCCATGATCGATGCCTCGCACTTTCCGTTTGAAGAGAACATCGAGAAGGTGCGCAGCGTGGTGACCTTCTGCCACCGCATGGGCGCCAGCGTCGAAGCGGAGCTGGGCCAGCTGGGCGGTCAGGAAGATGACCTCATCGTCGATGCCGCTCATGCCAAATTTACCGACCCGCTCAAGGCAGCCGAGTTTGTCCGCCGCACCGGCATCGACTCGCTGGCGGTGGCCATCGGTACCGCTCACGGCCTCTACAAGGAGGAGCCCCGTCTGGACTTCGCCCGCCTCGCCGCCATTCGCGAGCAGGTGGATATTCCGCTGGTACTGCACGGTGCCTCCGGCGTACCGGAAGCCGATGTGCGCCGCTGCATTGAGCTCGGGATCTGCAAGGTCAACGTTGCGACCGAACTGAAGATAGCCTTCGCCGATGCGATGAAAGCCTTCCTTGGCTCTCATCCGGATGCCAGCGACCCGCGCCAGTATCTGGTGCCCGCCATGGCCGCCATGGAGGAAGTAGTCGAGGCGAAAATCCGTATGTGCATGAGCAATAACAAGATTTGATAACAATAAAATTACGGTAACAGGTCTGGGAGATAATAATGATGGCTCGCGCATCCTTGCGAAATAAGGTATGGGAATTTGCCCAGAGTTTGGGGAAAACATTTATGTTTCCCGTCTCTCTGATGGCATTCATGGGATTACTGCTGGGGGTGGGATCATCCATAACCAGCCCCTCCACCATAGATAATTTTCCTTTTCTTGGTGGGGAATATACCCAGCTCATCTTCAATCTGGTGGCAACCGTAGGCAGCTTCGGCTTTACCTATCTGCCCATCATGTTTGCCATCGGAATTCCGATGGGATTGACCGAAAAGAACAAGGGTGTCGCGGCCTATTCCGGTTTCGTCGGCTATATGGCGATGAATATCGGGATCAACTTCTATCTTGCCAGTACCAATCAACTGGCTTCGCCGGAAAATATCAAACTGGCGGGGCAAGCCATGGTGATGGGGGTTCAGACCCTCTCCATGGGGGTGCTGGGTGGCATAGTGTCGGGGATCGTGACCTACTTCATCCATCGCCGTTTCTATAACCTCAAACTGCACGACGCCTTCTCGTTCTTCAGCGGATTGCGCTCCGTGCCCATCATCACCGTGCTGGTCATGTCGCTGATAGGTCTCGCCATGCCGCTCTTCTGGCACTATGTGGCGCTCGGTATTACTGCGGTCGGCAACATGATCATCTCTGCCGGCTCTTTTGGTGCCTTCCTCTACGGAGTGGCCATTAACCTGCTCAAACCGCTCGGTTTGCACCACATCATGCTGGCCATGGTGCGCTTTACCCCGGCAGGCGGTACCGAGCTGGTCAATGGCGAAACCATTTCCGGCGCTCTCAATATCTTCTTCGCCCAGTTGAAAGCGGGTGAACCCATCAGCCCGGCAGCAACCGCCTTCCTGTCTCAAGGGTTTATGCCGACCTTTATATTCGGCCTGCCTGCTGCAGCGTTGGCCATGTATATGGCAGCCACGCCCAGCAATCGAACCAGAATCAAGAGCCTGATTATCTCCGGGGTACTGGTCTCTATCGTGACCGGTATTTCCGAACCCATCGAATTCCTGTTTCTGTTTGTCGCACCGGTACTCTATCTGTTCCATGTCTTTATGACCGGCGCCGCGCTCTTTGTGGTGGCCATGTGTGGCGTCACCATCGGCAATACCGATGGCAGTGCACTCGACCTGCTTATTTTCGGCATCATGCAGGGCTGGCAAACCAAGTGGTATCTGATAATTCCCATTGGCCTTATCTGGTCTGCCATCTATTTCACCGTCTTCTACTGGTACATCAAGAAATATGACATCAAGACCCCCGGCAGGGATGAGGTTGATGATATCCAGATTGCGAAACACGACCCGGCCGTGATCCTGAGTGCCCTCGGTGGCAAGGAGAATATCGTCAGCCTGGACAACTGCGTCACACGGCTGAGACTGGTGGTACACGATATGGGCAAGCTGCAGGAGAAGATCCTGAAACAGGCTGGCGCCCTCTCCGTCGTCAAGATCGACGAGCACAGCGTGCAGGTCATCATTGGCGCTCAGGTTCAAACCGTGAAGGATAATCTCGATGCTCTCCTGTAAAGATCGGGAGGCCCTGCGCCTCCCCCCCACCTCTGCCGACTTGCAACCCTCCCGTTTCGACGAGCTGGCAGATCGCATCAGCGACAAATGCCGCAAGTGGGATATGAAAGTGATCGAGAGCCGCTTTGGCCCCGTTCCCGCCGACAGCATTCCCATGTGGATTGCCGATATGGATTTCAAATCACCGCCGGCTGTGGCTCGCAAGTTCAGCGAAATCATCAGCTGGGGCACCTTCAGCTACACCCACTGCATCGATGATTTCTACGAGGCGGTCATCAACTTCCAGACCCGCCACCACAAGGTCGCGGTGGAGCGGGAGTGGATCACCCTCTCCTATGGCACCGTCTCTACCCTGCACTACACGGTGCAGGCATTCTGCCAGCCGGGTGACAGCATCATCATGAACACCCCTGTCTATGATCCCTTTGCCAAGGCGGCCGAAAGGCAGGGGGTCAAGGTTGTAGCCAACCCGTTAGCCCTGAGCAAGGGGCGATACCGGATCGATCTGGCGAAGCTGGAGGAGCAGATCATTGGCCACAAGCCCAAAATCTATTTTCTCTGCTCGCCCCACAACCCGTCGGGCAGGATCTGGAGTCAGAGCGAGCTGGAAGTCGTTGCCGACATCTGCCTGCGCCATCATGTGTTGATGATGGTCGATGAAGTGCATGCCGAGCACATCATCCATGGCGAGTTCGTCTCCTTTCTGGCGCTGGAGGAGCGTTACTGCAACAACATGATGCTGATGAGCTCGCCCAACAAGGCATTCAATCTGGGCGGATTGAAAACCTCCTACAGCATCATTCCAAATCCGCAGATCAGAAGTCGGTTCAGAGCTCGCCTTGAGCAGAACTCCATCACCTCTCCCAACGTATTCGGGCTCTGGGGAATTATCACCGCCTATAACGAGTGCGATGAATGGCTGGCCGACTTGAATCTCTATCTGAGAGAAAACTACGCCCTGCTGGCGTGCTACTTCAGGGAGAACCTGCCCGACTTTCAAGTCATGCCGATGGATGCCTCCTATCTGGTCTGGGTCAATACCAAAGGGAGCGGAATGAGCGCAAGCGAGGTGACCCGCAGGTGGGCAGTCGAAGCGGGGGTCATCATCGAAGATGGCTCCCACTACGTCAGCGATGGCGAAGAGTATGTGCGGATCAACATAGGCACCTCCCGCCAGCTGCTCGGTGAGGCGCTGCAGCGTCTGGGAAAATGGGCACAGCAGCAGGCCTGACGGCTGTCGATATTCCCATCGGCAGAAACAACAAAAGGGACGCCATGGCGTCCCTTTTGTTTCATATGGCCACTGTGCGTTGCCAGTACCCGAACCATCAGATCCCCTGACGGGCTTCCTGCATCAGCAGGCGCATATCGCTCACGGCCTTGGCCAGACCGTCGAAGGCGGCGCGGCCGATGATGGCGTGGCCGATGTTGAGCTCATAGAGCTCGGGGATGGCGGCGATGGCCTTGACGTTGTGGTAGTGCAGACCGTGGCCGGCATTGACCTTGAGCCCCTTGCCAGCGGCATAGGAGGCACCGGCGGCGATGCGCTTGAACTCGGCGTTGCGCTCGGCATCTGTGGTGGCATCGGCGTAACGGCCAGTGTGGATCTCAATAAAGGGAGCACCACTCTCGGCAGCCGCATCAATCTGAATGGGATCGGCATCGATAAAGAGCGAAACCTGCGCCCCCACCGCGGAGAGACGGGCAACGGCATCAGTCACCTTGTCCAGCTGACCGGCCACGTCCAGACCGCCCTCGGTGGTCACCTCGGTGCGCTTCTCCGGCACCAGACAGACGAAGTGAGGCTTGATGCGGCAGGCGATGCCGATCATCTCTTCGGTCACCGCCATCTCAAGATTCATTCTGGTCTGGATGGTCTGGCGCAGGATCTCCACGTCGCGATCGGTGATGTGGCGGCGATCTTCACGCAGATGCACGGTAATGCCATCGGCCCCGGCCTGCTCGGCCACGAAGGCGGCCTGTACCGGATCCGGATACTGGGTGCCCCGGGCGTTGCGCAGGGTGGCGATATGGTCGATGTTCACACCCAGATAGATTTCACTCATTGAGAACTCCTTGAAAGGCTTCATCTGTTGACTGCGCGGTCAGCGAATCCCCCCGCGCCAATATCCGTATGTCTGTAATCTGTGTCAGCCTTGCATGCTGGCTTTGCGTTTTAAAAACAGCTCCCGGCTCTTTAGCTGGCGCTTGCCCAGATAGGGTTGCAAGGCCAATCGGCTGAAACGTTTGGCCGCCTGCAGCAAGGGAGGGGTATCGAAACGTCCCTCGGCAAAGGCGAGCAGGTGGGCACCGAGAAACAGGGTACGGGGATCCGGCGCCCGCTCGCAAGCAACAAAGCCCAATTCACGCTCGAAGCCATAGAGCAGGGTCGGCTCGATGGGCGACTCGTCGTCCGCCGTGTATTCGAAATCCACCGCATAACCCAGCGCCTGCAGCAGCAGGAACTCGAAGCGACGCAGCGGCAGCTCAGGCGTCTCGCCGTCAGCCAGCGCCATGATGGCACGGGCATAGGCATCGAACACCTCGGGGAACGGGGTGTGCGCTTCCAGCAGGTAGTAGACCAGCTCGTTGAGATAGAGGCCGTAGAAGAGGCGATCGCCACCGAGTCGCAGGGAGTGGTCGGGACATTCGACCTGGGTGAGGTTCTTGAGATCCCCCTTGCCGCGCCAGGCGATGGTGAGCAGGGTAAAGGGTTGCAGCAGCCCCTTGAGAGGGGAGCGTGGCCCGCGAGAACCGCGAGCCACCAAGGTAAAGCGGCCACTATCCTGGGTGAATACCTCGACCAGCTGGCTGGTCTCCCGATAGGGCCGGCTATGGATGACGAAAGCCGGGGTCAGCAATCCGCCATTACCTCTCAAAACCTGTCCACGCACTGTCACGAGAGGCCGTCAGCAAGGTAAAAAGCAGCGCAGGAACCGGAGTGTATGTGAATACATGAGGATTCCGAGCAGCGCATGAGCCTTGATCATGGCCTCGCAGTAAGCGCGTGCACAGGTTCTTAATCATCGCCGTAACCGAGACTGCGCAGGGCGCGCTCGTCATCGGCCCAGCCTGACTTGACCTTGACCCACAGCTCGAGGTGCACCTTGTTCTGGAACAGCCGTTCCATATCGAGGCGCGCTTCGGTACCGATGGTCTTGATCTTCTCGCCCTTGTTGCCGATGACCATCTTCTTCTGGCCATCGCGCTCGACCAGAATGAGACCGTGGATGTGATAGATACCGCTCTCTTCCACCTTGAAGCGCTCGATCTCCACCGTCACCGAGTAGGGTAGCTCTTCACCGGTGAAGCGCATCAGCTTCTCGCGGATGATCTCGGAGGCCATGAAACGGGAGGAGCGATCGGTCACGTAGTCTTCCGGGAAGAAGTGGACGTTTTCCGGCAGCAACGGCTTGGCCCACTCGCGGATCTTCTCCACGTTGGTGCCCTTCTGGGCACTGATGGGCAGGATATGGGCGAAGTTCATCTGCTGGCCCAGCCACTCGAGGTGGGGAAGCAGCTCCTCCTTCTCCTTGACGTTGTCGATCTTGTTGACCGCCAGCACCACCGGGCATTTGAGATTGCGCAACTTGCCCAGCACCATCTCGTCATCTTTGGTCCAGTGGGTGCCGTCCACCATGAATACCACCATGGCCACGTCGCCCAGCGAACTGGTGGCGGCGCGGTTCATCAGGCGGTTGATGGCCCGTTTCTCTTCAATGTGCAGACCCGGGGTATCGACATAGATGGTCTGGTAGTTATCCTCGGTGTCGATCCCCAGGATCCGGTGACGGGTGGTCTGGGGTTTTTTCGAGGTGATGCTGACCTTCTGGCCAAGCAGCTTGTTGAGCAGGGTGGACTTGCCCACGTTGGGGCGGCCCACGATGGCGACAAAGCCGCAGTAGGTTGTATCTGTCATGACAGTTTTTCCAATGCTTGCTGCGCCGCGGCCTGTTCGGCCTTGCGGCGGCTGGTGCCGACCCCTTTGATCGGACCATCCAGACCTTCCACGTCACACTGGACGGTGAACTCCTGGTTGTGGGCTTCGCCCTTGACGTTGGTCACTGTATAGGTCGGCAGGGATTTGCGGCTTCCCTGCAGAATTTCTTGCAGACGGGTCTTGGGATCCTTCTGTTCGATGCCCGGCTTGATCTCCTCCAGACGGCTGGTGTACCAGCCCAGCAGCAGAGTGCGTACGGTCTCGAGATCACTGTCCAGATAGACGGCGCCAATCACCGCCTCGACCGTATCGGCCAGGATAGATTCACGGCGAAAACCGCCGCTTTTCAGCTCGCCCGGCCCCAGGATCAGGTGATCCCCGAGGTCAAACTCGCGGCCCAGCTCGGCCAGGGTCTTTTCGCGTACCAGAGTGGCGCGCATCCGGCTGAGATCCCCTTCCGCCGCTTGCGGGAAGCGGTGGAAGAGATCGTCGGCAATCACCAGACTCAAAATCGAGTCACCCAAAAACTCCAGTCGCTCGTTGTGACGGGAACCGGCGCTGCGGTGAGTCAGCGCCCGGGTCAGCAGTTCCAGATCCTGAAAGACGTGTCCGAGACGGGACTGCAGTCTGTTCATCTTGATATTCATTTACTTGATTCCGCCAATGCGGTTGAAGCGCACCCCTGTCGGTACCCAGCTTGGCAGCAGGGAGCCCTCTTCGCGCTCGAATTCAAAACTTATCCAGATAGCGACCGCCTTGCCGACCAGATTCTGCTCGGGCACAAAGCCCCAGAAACGGCTGTCGGTACTGTTGTCACGGTTGTCGCCCATCACGAAATATTGCCCCTCCGGTACTACCCACTCATCAGGATAGGTGCCGGGCTGGCGATAGTAACGGCCAACCATATCGGGCATCAGCGGGTTGCGCAGGGTCTCATGGGAGACATCGCCCAGCTGCTCGGTATAGCGGTCAAGGGGGATCCCCATCTGGGTAAATTCGCCTCTTTGTTCAAACTTGACATCGAGCTTCTGGAAGCCCGGGCACGTTTTCCCCTCCTGCTCCTCGCACTTGGGCCGGATCATCAGCTCCTTGTTGCGATAGATAACCCGATCCCCCGGCATGCCGACCACCCGCTTGATGTAGTCCACCCGCGGTTCGAGCGGGTATTTGAACACCACCACATCGCCGCGCTTGGGCTCACCGGTCTCGAGGAACTTGGTGTTGGTCACCGGGTCCCGCAGACCATAGGCAAACTTCTCCACCAGGATGAAATCGCCCACCAGCAGAGTGGGCATCATGGAGCCTGACGGGATCTGGAACGGTTCAAAGATGAACGAACGCAGGATCAGCACAAAGGTGATGACCGGGAAGACCCCGGCGGTCTGTTCAATCCAGACCGGGACGGGGGCCACCTTGGCCAGGGTTTTGTCATCCAGATGAGCGCCGCCATGGGCACGGGCCACGGCAATTTTGGCGGCTCGCTGTTTGGACCAGATCATCTTGTCCAGACACCAGATAACACCGGTGATCGCACAGACCACCACCAGGATCAGGGAAAACGTGCTTGCCATCTATTAATCCTTTCCGACGTGGAGAATCGCGAGGAAGGCTTCCTGCGGCACGTCGACACGGCCGAGGGACTTCATCCGCTTCTTACCTTCTTTCTGCTTGTTCAGCAGCTTCTTCTTACGACTCACGTCACCACCGTAACACTTGGCAGTTACGTCCTTGCGCAGTGCCTTGACGGTGCTGCGCGCGATGATCTGGTTGCCGATGGCAGCCTGAATCGCGATATCAAACATCTGACGCGGGATCAGCTCGCGCATCTTCTCCACCACCTGACGACCGCGATACTGGGCGTTGTCCTTGTGGGTGATGATGGCGAGCGCGTCGACCCGCTCGCCGTTGATCATGATGTCCAGACGCACCATGTCGGAGGTTTCGAAACGCTTGAAGCCGTAGTCCAGCGAGGCGTAGCCGCGGCTGGTTGACTTCAGGCGGTCGAAGAAGTCGAGCACCACTTCCGCCATCGGGATTTCATAGGTCAGCGCCACCTGCTTGCCGTGATAGACCATGTTGGTCTGCACGCCACGCTTCTCGATACAGAGGGTGATCACGTTGCCCATGTACTCCTGCGGCAGCAGGATGTGACACTCGGCGATCGGCTCGCGCATCTCCTTGATGCTGGTGATGGCAGGCATCTGGGCCGGGCTGTCGATGTGGATGGTGGAGCCGTCGGTCAGCTCGATCTCGTACACTACGGTCGGCGCCGTGGTGATCAGATCCAGATCGTATTCACGCTCCAGACGCTCCTGAATGATCTCCATGTGCAGCATACCGAGGAAGCCGCAACGGAAGCCGAAGCCCAGCGCTGTGGAGCTCTCCGGTTCGAAGAACAGGGAGGCATCGTTCAGGGAGAGCTTGTCGAGGGCGTCACGGAACGACTCGTAGTCATCGCTGGAGATGGGGAACAGACCCGCATACACCTGCGGTTTCACCTTCTTGAAACCGGCCAGCGCCTTGTCGGCACCGTTTTTGGCCTGAGTCAGGGTATCGCCCACCGGCGCGCCGTGGATGTCCTTGATACCGCAGACAACCCAACCTACCTCGCCGCAACCCAGCCCGTCGGTGTCCACCTGCTTGGGCGTGAAGATACCGATACGATCGACACCCCACACCTGACCGGTGCTCATCACCTTGATCTTGTCGTTCTTCTTCAGGGAACCGTTCTTTATCCGCACCAGAGAGACGACGCCCAGATAGGAGTCGAACCAGGAGTCGATGATCAATGCCTGCAGCGGCGCGTCCGGATCACCTTCCGGTGCCGGGATCTTGGCCACGATCTCTTCCAGTACCAGATCGACACCGAGGCCGGTCTTGGCAGAGCAGCGCACCGCATCGACCGCGTCGATACCGACGATGTCTTCGATCTCCTCGGCAACCCGCTCGGGTTCTGCGGCTGGCAGGTCGATCTTGTTCAGTACCGGCACCACTTCCAGATCCATCTCCATGGCGGTGTAGCAGTTGGCCAGAGTCTGTGCCTCAACCCCCTGGCCGGCATCTACCACCAGCAGCGCCCCTTCACAGGCCGCCAAAGAGCGGGAGACCTCGTAGGAGAAATCCACGTGGCCCGGGGTGTCGATAAAGTTCAGCTGGTAGGTGTTACCGTCTTGTGCCTGGTAGTTCAGGGTCACACTCTGCGCCTTGATGGTAATGCCGCGCTCGCGCTCCAGATCCATGGAGTCAAGCACCTGAGCCTGCATCTCGCGGTCGGACAAGCCACCGCAAGTCTGGATCAGACGGTCCGACAGGGTCGATTTACCGTGGTCGATGTGCGCAATAATCGAAAAGTTACGAATGTGTTTCATCGAGCAAGAGTCACTCAAAATTGGTTTAAGGTCGGTTATGGAGGCGCGATTTTACTGGATAACCCGGCTGACGGCCATTCTTTAGTCGCCAACGCCAGTGAAATAGCGCCTGTTCGGTCAGGAGAGGGTACGGACGGGAACTACAACGCCGAGCATGCGGGGGCCATAACGCCCCTCATCGAGCCGGCCGGAAAAGTAACGAACCAGTAAAAAGCCGCCAGCCCCCCCCAGCAGAGAGGCAAGAATGGTGATCCCCTCTCCCCCCGAGAGCAGCGGTGCCAGCCAGAGTTGCCCCAGCAGAGCACTCGCCAGCAGGCAGAACAGCGGCAGCACATAGACCAGCGCGGCCCCGCGTAGCAGGCTCTCTTGCGGGATGCCGAGCCGAATCTGCTGGCCAACGCTCACCTCGGCAGTAAGGCGAACCCGCAATCGTGGGGCTTTCAGGGGAAACGCCTTGGCGACAGTGCCGGTACCGCAACCGGATTGCTGCTGGCAGCCGTTGCAGGCAGAGCGCCGTTCGCACTCCACCCAGGCATGATCTCCTTCGATGGCTACTACGGTCGCCAGCTCTTCACTCATCTCGTTCACGGCAACACCTCGTGCTCATGCAATGGCTGGATCTGAACACGACTCACAGCCAACGGCAAGCAGCGCACCACTGTGAGCCCAGAGCATGGACTCACTGCACGGCCTCGTTGCGAGCCAGCGGCTGCACCGACTCGGCAATCCGTTTGGCGGTTTCGGCAGGCACTTCCCCGACCACGGTGATCTCGACGCCCACCTCGTTGACGAAGCTCACCAGCGAGGTGGCGCCCTGGCGGATCAGCTGCTGGCGCACAGCCTGCTTGGGATCGACCCGGGAGACGTAGACCGAGAGATCCACCAGCCCGTCGGAGAGCATCATGTAATCCACTGGCATACTGGTGGTCACCAGCTGGTGCCTGTCCTGCGACAACACCTTGAAGCCATCGGGCAACCAGGTCACCTGCCAGTTCAGCTGCTGCTGCGGTGCCGGATAGGCATCTTCCAGCGCCAGCGCCGGGGGCAACTTGCTGTTGGCCAGGGTCACCAGCCACGGGGCAGGTTTGTTCTGCAGCTCCAGATCAACCCCAAGCAGCTGCTCGACCAGATTGCCTTCCCGCTCCACCATGTCGACACGCAGCAGCAGATGGCTCTGCTCGTCAACCCAGAGCATGAAGCCGTACTTGTCGGCCTCCTTGGGCACCAGCCTCACCACCTGAGCCACCACACCCGCGACGCGGCTGCGGCCGGCCAGTACGGGATCATAGCTCTGCAATACCCGGGAGAGCGGCATGCTGACCAGGCTCGACCAGATACCTGGGAAGCGGGCATCCTTCAGGGTGTAGGGGTCATGGCTGTTTTCAAAGAAGGTAAACTCGTTTTCGCGCTGCAGATACTCGATCGCCTTGCCGTCGAGGTAGCTGAGATGAGCCACTTCTTTGCCATTGATCACGGCGTGGCTGATGCGGATCGGTTCAAGACGCCCCTGACGGGCCTTGACCATGGACAACTCGAAATTCTGTTGATGCACGGCACTCTGCATCTGCTGCAACAAGGCCTCGGCCGACTTGTCGTCGGCCGAGGCCTTGGCACTGATTAGCAGGAGAGAGGCCAGCAAAATACGGCTGGACTGGCGCACGTTTGTATCCCTGACAACTCGTTATTGTTGGATCTGTCTGTCTTGCAACAGGCGCTGCTGTAACTGGTGATCACGCAGGAAGGCGTTGATGCGTTCGCGCTGCTCCTGCATCTGCTGTTCGGTCATTCCCTGTTGTGGCCGAACGCGGTTGCCCTCTTGCGGATAGTGGACGCTCACTGGCGCAGCACTACCACCGATGGGGATGGTATTGAGCACAGGGTTGTTCGGCACGCCGTCCTGACCCTGATACTGCTGCACCCCGAAGATGACGGCGGCGGCCACAGACGCAGCGATGGCATATTGCCCCAGCTGCTGGCCAACCCGACGAAACAGGGGTACCACATTGGAATCTGTCTTGACCGGTGCAACGACCGGTTGCGCCACCGGAGCGGCCTCGACCGGCTTGGGTGCCAGTATGGTCGGCTCATCCTCCAGCGCAGCCATGATGCTGTCACTGAGATCCAGTTGCAGATTGACCGGCAGGTCACCCCGCATGGCATCGCCAATCAGGTGGTAACGACCCCAGGTATCTTGCAAGCCAGAGTCCATCTCCAGCTCGTTCAGTACCTCTGCGTCACTCAGCTCACCATCCATCAGGGCAGAGATTTGCTCTTTGTTTGCCATAAGTTAACCCGTCTTTCCCCAGTTAATTCTCGATCAGAGGTTGCAGCTTTTTGTCGATTGCTTCCCTCGCCCGGAAGATACGGGATCTGACCGTACCCACTGGGCAATCCATGATTTCGGCAATCTCTTCATAGCTCAGCCCTTCCAGTTCGCGAAGGGTGATCGCTGTCCTCAGGTCTTCCGGCAATGCCTCAATGGCTGAAAACACGGTGCGTTTGATCTCGTCAGTCAGCGCCAGGTTTTCCGGGGTTGAGACCTCTTGCAAGGCTTCACCGCCGCCATAAGACTCCGCTTCGTCAGCCTCCACATCACTGCTCGGGGGCCTGCGCCCCTGGGAGGTCAGATAGTTCTTCGCCGTATTCACGGCAATTCGGTACAACCAGGTGTAAAAAGCACTCTCGCCACGGAATGTCGGCAATGCCCGGTAGGCTTTGATAAACGCCTCTTGCGCCACATCGGGCACGTCGCCGGGGTTGTTGACATACCGGGCAATCAGGTTGACCACCTTATGCTGGTATTTTTTTACCAACAGGTTGAAAGCTGCTTTGTCGCCGCGCTGGACCCGTTCAACCAGCTGTTCGTCCAGTAGATTCTGGTCGCTCATCAGAGCCGTAAAACCCCCATCAGGTTATCGTTCTTCTTTTCCGGCCCTTCCTAAGCGCACAAGTTCAGACAGGGAGAATCAGAGAAAGTTCGAATCTGTTTAAAAAAATGTGATGCAGGCTGCATCCTCGCCCCCGCTTGGGCTACCATGGTGCCAGTTCTTAATCCAGGCCAATGATACTTATGAAAGCAAGTGTTGAATACCTTTGCGACGTACTGATCATTGGCAGCGGTGCCGCTGGTCTGACTCTCGCATTGCGATTGGCAGACCAGGCCAAAGTCCTGGTTCTGAGCAAGGGGCCCATCAGTGAAGGGGCCACTTTCTATGCGCAAGGAGGCATCGCTGCCGTGTTCGACGAGACCGA
Source organism: Aeromonas sp. FDAARGOS 1410 (assembly GCF_019048745.1). Classification (NCBI taxonomy): domain Bacteria; kingdom Pseudomonadati; phylum Pseudomonadota; class Gammaproteobacteria; order Aeromonadales; family Aeromonadaceae; genus Aeromonas; species Aeromonas sp. FDAARGOS 1410. The sequence continues at coordinate 4,115,379 of NZ_CP077401.1, forward strand.
CAGCATCGAATCCCACGTGAGCGACACGCTCAACGCCGGGGCCGGGTTGTGTGACCCGGCCGTGGTCGAGTTCACCGCCCGCCACGCCCGCGAGTCAATCCAGTGGCTCATCCAGCAGGGGGTTCCCTTCGATCAGGAGGAGAACGCCGACGGTGAATCCCAGTACCACCTGACCCGCGAAGGGGGTCACAGCCATCGCCGTATCTTCCACGCGGCGGATGCCACCGGCAAGGCGGTGCAACTCACCCTGATTGATCAGGTTCGCGCTCACCCCAACATCCAGCTGATGGAGCGCTTCAACGCGGTCGACCTCATCACCACCCGCAAACTCGGTCTGCCAGGCAACAAGGTTCTGGGCGCCTATGTCTGGAACCGCAATGCCGAACAGGTCGAGGTGGTTCGCGCCCGCTTCGTGGCGCTGGCCACCGGCGGCGCCTCCAAGGTCTACCAGTACACCTCCAACCCCGATGTGAGCTCTGGCGATGGCATCGCCATGGCATGGCGCGCCGGCTGCCGGGTGGCGAATCTGGAGTTCAACCAGTTCCACCCCACCAGCCTGTTCCACCCGGACGATCCCAACTTCCTGCTGACCGAAGCGCTGCGTGGCGAGGGGGCCTATCTGCGCCGCCCGGACGGCAGCCGCTTTATGCCTGAGTTTGACGAGCGTGCCGAGCTGGCGCCGCGCGATATCGTCGCCCGCGCCATCGACCACGAGATGAAGCGACTCGGGGCGGATTGCATGTATCTGGACATCAGCCACAAACCGGCCGATTTCATCATCAAGCACTTCCCGACCATTTATGAGCGCTGCCTCGCGGTCGGCATCGACATCACCAAGGAGGCGATGCCCATCGTCCCGGCCGCCCACTACACCTGTGGCGGCGTGATGATTGACAACAATGGCCAGACCGACATCCCCGGCCTCTACGCCATCGGCGAAGTGACCTACACCGGTCTGCACGGTGCCAACCGGATGGCCTCCAACTCCCTGCTGGAATGTGTGGTCTACGCCCATCAGGCGGGGGCCGACATTCTGGCCAAGCTGCCGATGAGCGCCGAGCCGCCGCGCCTGCCCGCCTGGGACGAGAGCCAGGTGGAGGATTCTGACGAACTGGTGGTCATTCAGCACAACTGGCACGAGCTGCGGCTGATGATGTGGGACTACGTGGGCATAGTGCGTACCAACAAGCGCCTCGCCCGGGCCAAGCGCCGCATCGATCTGCTCAAGCAGGAGGTGCAGGAGTACTACGCCCACTTCCGGGTCTCCAACAACCTGCTGGAACTGCGCAACCTGTTGCAGGTGGCCGAGCTTATCGTCAACTGCGCCCTGCAGCGCAAGGAGTCGCGCGGCCTGCACTACAACCTCGATTACCCGGAGATGCTGCCGGACTCGAAACCGACCGTACTGACCCCGGAGCGGGATTGATCCCCGCTCCTGCCATACCAATGACCCCGCTTCGGCGGGGTAATTTTTTTAGGGCAATCCGGGACAAACCGTCGAACAGAGAGCCTCCCTCGTTGCTTGTGCAAAGAGGCAAATCGGGAAGTGATGAAAACAATCAGCGCCGGTCGGCGGGAAAGTTGATTGCCCGGGCCAGCAGGCGGTAGTGATCGGGAGCCAACGCATCGGCGAAAAGCCAGAGCGCGCAAGGGCGCCCCTGCTCCGGATGCAGCTCAAGGCGCAGCACGCCGGGCAGAATGCGGCTCTTGTTGCCAAGCCGATAGGATACGTTCTGCCAGCGCAGCCACTGGCCATCCCACTCCAGCTCGAACGGAGTATGGGGCAATGCCCGCCAGCTCAGGGCAAGTGCCAGCAACCAGACGGCAACAAATAGCGCCCACTGCCAGCCGGTTACGAGGGCGCTGACCGGCCAGAGCAGCAACAGAGCGAGGGCCACCAGCCAGTAGCGCTGATGGCGGGAGGGGTGAACAGGGATGATCACCCGCTCCAAGGCATCAGGCCTGACGGTCGTGACGGGCCTGATTGCGCTCCAGGATCATCTTGATCATGGCGCTGAAGGCGGGATCGGCCGGCACAGCGTGCCCCATGGTCCAGCGGAACAGGTCCGGATCATCGCTCTCCAGCAGGCGGATAAAGGTCTGCTGATCGGCTTCGCTCAGGGAGTCGAACTCGTGTTCGAAAAAGGGCATAAAAACAACATCCAGCTCGAGCATGCCACGGCGGCAGGCCCACTTCAGGCGGGATTTTTCAACTGGGCTCAACATGGAACTCTCCTTACAAAGACCCGGGGATGGTACCAGCTGGATTTTCCGGCTGACAAACATTAGTTACGTCTTTACCATGCAGGTCACATACTTTCTCTCTGGAATACCATCGTGAGCCTGCAACCCCCTGTTTTTCCTGCCGAGCCGACCCGCTTCGCCCTGACCAAGATAGCCATCACCCGACTGAGTGGTCAGGATCGCGTCAAATATCTGCAAGGTCAGGTCACCTGCGACGTCAACGCCCTGCAACCGGGGCAGAGCACGCTGGGTGGTCACTGTGATCCCAAGGGCAAGCTGTGGAGCGATTTTCGCCTGCTCTGCCTTGAAGAGAGCCTGCTGCTGCTGACCACCCCTTCGGTGCTGGAGCGCCAGCTGCCGGAGCTGAAAAAATTTGCCGTCTTCTCCAAGGTCGAGATTGCCGCCGACGAACGCCACGCCACCGGTCTGGCTGGCAAGGGCACAGATGCGTGGGTCGCCACGCAGTTTGGTCTGGAGCAGAGCGGTTTGGTCGCTGACGGCATGGCGGTGAAGATCGAACATGATCGCTGGCTGCTGGTGAGCAGTGAGCAAGCCGACGCGCTGCCAGCGGGTGACGAATCCCTCTGGTGGGGTCTCGAGATCAAGGCCGGCCTGCCGCACATGGAGGCGGTGCATCAGGGCGAATTCATCCCGCAGATGCTCAACCTGCAGGCGCTCGATGGCATCTGCTTCAACAAGGGCTGCTACATGGGGCAGGAGACGGTGGCTCGCGCCAAATATCGCGGCGCCAACAACCGCGCCCTGTTCCTGCTGGCGGGCAGTGCCAGTGAGCCGGTCAATGCGGGCGACACCCTGGAGATCCAGCTCGGTGACAACTGGCGTCGCAGCGGCATGGTGCTCAACGCCTGGCAACATCAGGGTCAGGTATGGCTCACCGCCGTACTGCCGAAAGATACCGAGGCTGACGCCCGTTTTCGCCTCAAGCAGGAGGAGAGCTCCCAGCTCACCCTGCAACCCCTCCCCTACGAACTGACCGAGTAAGGTCGGCTAGCGAGGCACCCGCGCCAGCAGGGCCTCCTTCAGCCAGCGCCCCGCCTGCCCCAGCGGGCGGGCGCGATGCCACTGCAGCTCCAGCGCCAACGCATGGCTGGCGATAAAGTCGGGCTCCAGCACCACCACCTCGCCCCGCTTCAGCGGCTGATGCAGTAGAAATTCCGGAATCGCGGACCAGCCAAGGCCCCGCTTAACCAGCTCCAGCACCCCGAGATCCCCCTCGACCCACCACACTTGAGCCGAGATGCGAAAACGCTGGCGCTCGCTCCCTTCCCGTCTGCCGGTCACCATCAGCTGGCGTGCCCCCTGCAGATCGACCTCCCGCAGCGGCTGCTTGCGGGCCAGCGGATGATCCGGCGACACCACCAGTGGCATAGTCACCTCCCCCAACGAACGGGCGACGATCTCCCGCTGGGGATGCACCTTCTGGTAGCTGATGCCGAGCTGGGCCCGGCCAGTCACCAGCATCTCGGTCACATCTTCCATCAGCGGGAAGAGCAGCTCCAGCTCCACCGTGGGGTAGCGGGTGGCGAACTCCTCCAGCAGGGTGCCGAGCCAGGGTAGGTGAGAGTCATCGTCGATGGCCAGGGTCAGGCGCGTCTCCACACCTGCCGCCAGTTCGCCGGCGATGGACTGCAACCGCTCGCTCTGGGCTAGCAGGATCCCCGCCTCCTGCACCATGCGCGCCCCCGCCTCCGTCAACTGCGGATAGCGACCGCTGCGGTCAAACAGGGTCAGCCCCAGATCGATCTCCAGATTGGCGATGGCGCTGCTTACCACCGACTGCGCCTTGCCCAGCTTGCGGGCAGCGGCGGAGAAGGAGCCGCTCTCGGCAGCGGCCAGCAAGATTTTCAGTTGTTCCAGCGATGGATTCACCCTTCGGCTCCTCTTTTTAGCCCCCGACAGGCCTGTCATCTATCTATTTTAGCGATAGATACCAACGTGAAACCATCGCAATTTAGCGATAGATTGCCCCCATGTTTTCAACGTGACTGTTCAAGAGAGTGATTTATGCGTACCCGTAACGACCGCATCCGCCAAGCCATCGGCTTTGAAGTGATTGGCCTGTTCATTGCCGCCCCGCTGGCCAGCTGGGCGACCGGCATTCACCTCAGCCACATGGGGCCGCTGGCGCTCTTCTTCTCGGTGATGGCGACCCTCTGGAACTACGTCTACAACATCGGGGTCGACAAGCTGCTGCTCAAATATCAGGGACACACCTACAAGAATGTCTGGCAGCGGGTGGTGCACGCCATCGGCTTCGAAGGGGGTCTCCTGACCGTGGCCCTGCCGGCCATGGCCTGGTGGCTCAACGTCAGCATGCTGGAGGCGCTGGTGCTGGATCTGGGCTTCGTTGCCTTCTATCTGGTCTACGCCTTCGTCTACAACTGGGTTTACGACAAGGTATTCCCGATCCCGGGCGAGTCGATGCCGAACCTGCAGCAGAATGCACTGGGTTGAAGAGAAACCGGCAACAGACGGTAAAAACAGGGCACCATCATGAAACCTGATGATGGTGCCGGAGAGGAGGTCGGGGAGCGCTGACCGGTCGGTCAGCGGCAGGGGATCAGGCTTGAGCCTTGGCGGCTTCGCTGCTCTCGGCCTCTTCGCTCTCCTGTTGGGCCTGGGCGGCCTGCAGGGCCTCCAGTTCGTTCTGGTAGTCGCTCAGGATCTGCTGGGCCACGGCCATGTCACCCTTGTGCTTGCGCTCGAACAGATGGTGCTGCACCACGCCGTTGAGATACTCCACCGTGATGGGCTGCTCAAGGGTTCCCATCAACTCCTCTTTCTCCAGCTCGGCATTGATTTCATCGGCGGTCGTGCGCAGCAGCCCGGCCAATTGAACCAACATGCGGCGCTCACCTTCGCGCAGCAGGCTCAACATGCGGTTTCTCTGCTGCTCATTCTGTTGGGTCATACATTTCCTTACGTCGATAGGGAACAATCCCGCTCATTCTGCCCTGTCCCCGAGACAGCGTCTATCTCATGCCCCCCACTAATTTTCGGCGCTCGCTCACAAATGGCGCCAGATGCTATTTGCTCCGGCTCTGGGGTATAGTAGCCGCTGATTTTCGGGATATTTCTGCAGCAAAAGGGTGTCCCGCCTGCTTATTCATCGAGGCGAACTTCTCCGTTATGACCGATGCCATTGTGGTGCTCTGCACCTGCCCCGACCAAACCAGTGCCGACCTCCTCTGCGAACAGCTGCTGAACCGCCAGCTGGCCGCCTGCATCAATCAGCTGCCGGGGGTCACCTCCGTCTACCGCTGGCAAGGCAAAGTGGAGCGGGCGACCGAGATCCAGCTCGTCATCAAATCCCGTCAGCCGCTCTTTGCCGAACTGCAGGCGTGTATTCTGGCCCATCACCCCTATGAGGTGCCCGAGCTGCTGGCGCTGCCGGTGAGCGCCGGCCTGCCCGCCTACCTCGCCTGGCTCAAGGAGGAGACGCCATGATGCGCAGTCGCCTGTTCACCCTCCTGCTGGTGCTGCTGACGCTGACCACGGCCGGACTCGCGCCAGCCCGGGCCAGCGGCACCGATATTCTCGGTTCCCTCGGCCTTGCGGCGAACGCCAAACCGACGTTCCTCAAGGTGGATGAGGCGTTTCGCCTCGAGAGCGAACAGCGGGGTGATCAGCTGCTGCTGACCCTCAACATCGCTGACGACTACTACCTCTATCGCCACAGCCTGCGCTTCAAGGGAACCAACCTCACCTTCAGCGACCCGGCGCTGCCGGAGGGGAGCGAGCATGAGGATGACTTCTTCGGCAAGACCCGGGTCTATTACCAACAGGTGACCATAGCCGTGCCGCTGCGAGAGGTGGGGGAGCACGCTACCCTGCGCCTCACCTATCAGGGCTGCACCGACGGTCTCTGCTACCCGCCGACCGACAAGCTGATCGAGGTTGCCCCGCTCGCCACGTCTGGCACGGATAACCCGCAGGCGGCCAACCCGTCGCTCAGCCAACAGGATCAGCTGGCCGCCGCCCTCGGCAGCCAGGGCTTCTGGCTCAGCGTCGCCGCCTTCTTCGCACTGGGGCTGGGACTGGCCTTTACCCCCTGCGTATTCCCCATGTACCCCATTCTGACCGGCATCATCGCCGGTGCCGGCCATCGCCTCTCCACCGGCCGCGCCTTCCTGCTCTCCATGGTCTATGTGCAGGGGATGGCGGTGACCTACACCTTGCTCGGACTGGTGGTTGCCTCGGCAGGGCTGAAGTTCCAGGCTGCACTGCAACACCCCTATGTGCTGATCGGCCTCTCGCTGATGTTCGTGCTGCTGGCCCTCTCCATGTTCGGGCTCTACACCCTGCAGCTGCCGAGCAGCTTGCAAACCCGGCTCTCCGGCCTCTCCAACCGCCAACAGGGCGGCTCGGTGGCCGGGGTCGCCATTATGGGAATGATCTCCGGGCTGGTCTGCTCCCCCTGCACCACGGCGCCGCTCTCGGGGGCGCTGATCTACGTGGCCCAGAGCGGCGATCTCTGGCTCGGCGCTGCGGCGCTCTATGCCCTCTCGCTCGGGATGGGGCTGCCGCTGCTGCTGCTCGGCACCTCGGGCGGCAAGCTGCTGCCCAAGGCGGGCGCCTGGATGGATGTGATCAAGCAGCTGTTTGGCTTTGCCCTGCTGGCGGTGCCGATCCTGCTGCTGTCACGGCTCTGGAGTGATCAGGTCACCACCCTCGCCTGGCTTGGCTGGGGACTGCTGCTATGCGGCTATCTCTATCACCACAACCAGCACCAGCCCCACTCGGTGGCCAAGAGCCTGCGCGGCTTCGTGCTGCTGCTGGCGATGATCAGCGCCGTGGTGGTGGGCAAGGATCTGCTGCAACCGCCCGCTACCGGCGCGGTCACGACGGGCACCAACCAGAGTGCCCCGCAGTTTGTCCGCATCAAGACCCTGGCTGACCTCAAGGTGCAGCTGGCTGCCGCCCGCGGCAAGCCGGTGCTGCTCGACCTCTACGCCGACTGGTGCGTTGCCTGCAAGGAGTTCGAATACAAGACCTTCAGCGACGCCGCAGTGCGCGAGCGTTTCGGCCAGATGGTGCTGCTGCAGGCGGATGTCACCGCCAACGACGATGCCGATGTCGAGCTGCTCAACACCCTCAACGTGCTGGGGCTGCCGACCCTCATCTTCTTCGACCTCGAGGGCAAGGAGCTGACAGGCCAGCGGGTCACCGGCTTTATGGGGCCGGCGGAGTTCCTCGATCACCTCGACAGAGTCAGCCATGCCAAGTGAGCTGCGCCGATTGCAGCCAAGCGATGCGCCGGCCTTGCAGCGTCTGCTCGAGCTGGCCCCCGCCTATCAGGCGGCAGTGAGCGATGAGCCCCTCTCCGCACAAGCCGCAGAAGAGGAGCTGCTAGCCTGCCCACCCGACCTGCCGCTCTCTGCCAAGCATCTCATCGGTCGCTGGGAAGAGGGGGAGCTGACCGCGGTGGTGGATCTGCTGCGTGGTTATCCCGACCCGACCACCGCCTATCTGGGGCTGTTGCTGGTAGGGGAACCCTGGCAAGGGGCTGGTCGTGGTCAGGCGCTCTATCGCCACGCCAGCTCACTGGCGCGCTCATGGGGAGCCACCCGGCTTCGTCTGTCGGTCATTGCCAGCAATGAATCCGCACTCTCTTTTTGGCAGCGCAGAGGGTTCACCGAGTGCTATCGTCGCGAGCTGGCCGGCTATCGGGCCGAGGCCATCGTGCTGGAACGCGCACTGGAACCGTGAGCCGAGGTTTGCCACCGCCCGTTCGCGTGGCACAATCTGCCCTCCCGTTTTGCTCTTTTTGCACCTGTTCGGAGTTTTGATGAAAAAGTGGTTCATCCCCCTGCTGGCCCTCTGGCTGTTTGGTTGTAGTGCAGGGCCCGGAGAAGATGTTATCCGCCAGCAGGTTACCGCCAAGTTGCTGGCCGAAACGGATGCCAACCTGTTCGATATCAGCGATTTCACCATCCTCGGCAAGGAGGAGCGGATGGAGGGGGTCTATCTGGTCAAGGTGAGCTACCAGCTCCACTTCAAACAGGGACTGGATCAGCTGCAGGTGCTGCACGATGAAGATCTGATTTATGACCGTGTCGGTCCCTTCCAGCAGGAGATGGGACTGATGGAGCTCGAGCGCAAATATGGCGAGTTCGAAGCGGGTCAGGTGTTGCCGCAAGAGGCAGAGGTGTGGATGATGAAAGGCGAACAGGGGTGGCGACTGGCTGAACCGGCGCAATAAAGGGCTGCCCGCCCCTTACTCTCTGCAAGCTCTGCCGTGATTGACCAGCTCAGACCTGGGTATCGACCCGATACCCTTTTCGCTCTGCGGGTTCACCCGGCAACTTGCTGGCCAACCCAGACAGCACATCCTTGAGGGTGATCCCGCTATCTGCCGCACCGCTGCTCTCCAGTAGCTTGGTCAGCTGGCTCTGCAAGGGGTCAATCGCGTCGTTCTGCCCCCCTTGGCTGCTCTCTTTGCCCTTCCCACCCGGTTGATCCAGCGTCTCCAGCAGACGCGCCAGATCCCGTTTCAGCGGGCTCTCGCTGTTGTCGGCGAGCGCAATCTTTCGTTGTTCCTGTTCTTGCCGCTGTTGTTGCTGCAACGCCAGCTGTTGCTCCTGCTGCTGTTGCAGGGCTCCCATCATGGTATTGATGAACGCCTCCAGCGAGTCCTTGATTGACATATGGCTGCCGCCACCCCCTTCTCCTTTTGACGACAGTCCGAGACTGTCCAGCACTGAGCCAAGATCGCGCACCATCCGGCTGTCACTGCCAGCTGATGACGACAATATCGTCTTCGTCAATGGCTGCGCGATAGAAGATCCCTGCCGTTGCACCAGCGGGCTGGGCCCCCCCGACGCGACCACATTTATCTCCATCTTGGCCCTCCTCCCCCCGTCCTCAGCTCTTTCTCGACAAATATTCCGGCAATCTGACAACCCTTGCCCCTTGGCAGATAACCGCTCTCACACCTAAAAGATAGCGCCAACCGGCAGGGATTGGCGCGAATGCATCTTTTGGTCTATCAGGCGGAACGATAGTGCCAACCCGCTATAAACAAGGGCTGGCAAGGGTGCTGGCGTTCAGCCAGCACTGCGCAGGCTGACAATGGGGGTCAGAAGATATCCTTGAAACGGTGCCACAGCATCCCCAGCGCCAGCAGCGGAGAGCGCAACGCCGGGCCACCCGGGAAAGTGATGTGAGGCACGCTGGCGAAGAGATCGAAACCCCGGCTCTCGCCGCGGATCGCCTCGGCTACCAGCTTGCCCGCCATATGGGTGGCGTTGAGGCCGTGGCCCGAGTAGGCCTGGGCATAGAGCACGTTGGGGTGAGCCTTCAAGCGGCCAATCTGCGGCAGCCGGTTGGCGCCAATCCCGATCATCCCGCCCCACTGAAACTCGATGGCGGTGCCAGCCAGCTCGGGGAAGACTCGCAGCATCTTGGGCAACATAAAGGCCTTGATGTCGCGGGGATCCCTTCCCGAGTAGTTGCAGGCCCCGCCGAACAGCAGACGACCGTCGGCGGAGAGACGGTAGTAGTCGAGCGCCACGTTCTGATCGCACACCGCCATGTTTTGCGGCAGCAAGCGCTGGCGCAAGCGGCGATCCAGCACTTCGGTGGCGAGAATGTAGGAGCCGGCCGGCAGCACCCGCCCGCCCAGCTCTGGATTGAGGTCATTGAGATAGGCGTTGCAGCCGATCACCAGATAGTCGGCAGTGACCCGGCCGTGGGCGGTGGTCACCTCCACCTGCTTGCCGTAATCGATATGGGTCACTCTGGAGTGTTCAAACAGGGAAACCCCGAGGCTGGCTGCGGCGCGCGCCTCGCCGAGCGCCAGATTGAGGGGATGGAGATGGCCGGAGCCCATGTCGATGAGGCCGCCGATATAGCGATCCGACCCCACCACGCTATGGATATCTTCCCGCGGCACCAGCCTGAGTTCGTGCTCATAGCCCAGGCTCGCCAGATGGTCGAGATCCTCCTCGAAGCCGGCCAGATGGCGCTGACGGGTGGCCAGATCGCAGTAACCCCAGGTGAGGTCACACTCGATATTGAAACGCTCGACCCGCTCGCGTACCAGCTGCACCGCCTCCAGCCCCATCAGGTCGAGCTCGCGTACCCCTTCCTCACCAATCCAGCGGGCGAACTGGCTGGTATCGTGGCCGATACCGCGAATAAGCTGGCCGCCGTTACGCCCGGAGGCACCCCAGCCGATGCGGTTGGCCTCCAACAGCACCACCTTGTAGCCTGCATCAGCCAGGTTGATGGCGGTGTTGAGACCGGTAAAACCGCCGCCGATGATGCAGACATCCGCTTTCAGCTCGGCCTCGAGTTCCGGCCACTGCTGCGGATCGTTGCGGGTCGCGGCGTAGTAGGAGGCCGCGTGCTCCTGATATCCGATGTGCTTTCCTGCCTGCATGTTCAGCATCCTGCCTTGTTGCAAATTGTTTAATAAAATAAGCAAACTTGTTTCGATAATACCCAGCTACGGCACGGCAAACCAGCTACCACGGATCACAGAAATGCAAAAGGCGCCCCGAAGGGCGCCTTTTCATGCAATCAAGGTGCTGTACCGAATTACAGTACGTCGATGGCGTTCAGGTCGGAGAAAGCCTGTTCCAGACGCTTGATCATGGAAGTCTGACCTTCACGCAGCCATACGCGCGGGTCGTAGTACTTCTTGTTCGGCTTGTCGGCACCTTCCGGGTTGCCCAGCTGACCTTGCAGGTAAGCTTCGTTCTTCTTGTAGAAGTGCAGCAGACCTTCCCAGGTAGCCCACTGGGTGTCGGTGTCGATGTTCATCTTCACTACGCCGTAGGAGATGGACTCGCGGATCTCTTCCAGAGTGGAACCTGAACCACCGTGGAATACGAAGTCCAGAGACTTGGCCGGAATACCGAACTTCTCGGAAACGTACTTCTGGGAAGCGTCCAGGATGGACGGGGTCAGCTTGACGTTACCCGGCTTGTATACACCGTGTACGTTGCCGAAGGAGGCAGCGATGGTGAAACGCGGGCTGATCTTGGACAGACGCTCGTAAGCGTAAGCAACATCTTCCGGCTGGGTGTACAGAGCGGACTGATCCATGTGGCTGTTGTCGACGCCGTCTTCTTCGCCACCGGTGCAACCCAGTTCCAGCTCCAGAGTCATGTTCATCTTGGCCATGCGGGTCAGGTACTCGCAGCAGATGTCGATGTTCTCTTCCAGAGACTCTTCGGACAGATCCAGCATGTGGGAGGAGAACAGCGGCTTGCCGGTTTCAGCGAAGTGCTTCTCGCCCGCTTCCAGCAGACCGTCGATCCACGGCAGCAGCTTCTTGGCAGCGTGGTCGGTGTGCAGGATTACCGGCACGCCGTAGGCTTCGGCAACAGCGTGAACGTGCTTGGCACCGGAGATGGCACCCAGGATGGCAGCTTTCTGACCTTCCAGCTTCAGACCCTTACCAGCGGTGAACACGGCACCACCGTTGGAGAACTGAACGATAACCGGCGCTTTAACCTTGGCGGCAGCTTCCAGTACGGCGTTCACGGAGTCGGTACCAACGCAGTTTACGGCCGGCAGAGCGAAGCCGTTCTCTTTAGCGATGGCGAACACTTTCTGAACGTCATCACCAGTGATCACGCCGGGTTTTACGAAGTCGAAAATTTTCTTAGACATGTTTAATCGTCCTGTCTCGTATGCCGTTAATAAAAAATGGGGGGTTCATCATGAACCGGCACAGCGGGCACATGATAAACGAAACGGGAGGCTTTTGCCCCCCGTTCCGGGTCAATTAGGCTTTGGCGCGCTGTTCCAGAATCTCAACGGCCGGCAGAACCTTGCCTTCTACGAACTCCAGGAAGGCGCCGCCGCCAGTGGAGATGTAGGAGACTTTGTCAGCGATGCCGAACTTGTCGATGGCAGCCAGGGTGTCACCACCGCCAGCGATGGAGAAGGCCGGAGAAGCAGCGATGGCTTCAGCGATAACCTTGGTGCCTTCAGCGAACTGGTCGAACTCGAACACACCAACCGGGCCGTTCCACAGGATGGTCTTGGCGTTCATGATGATGTCAGCCAGAGCCTTGGCAGAATCCGGGCCGATGTCGAAGATCATGTCGCCGTCGGTCACATCGTTAACAGACTTGATGGTGGCCGGAGTGGACTCGGAGAACTCGGCACCTACAACCACGTCGGTGGTCACAGGAATGTTGGTCTCGGCAGCCAGTTTCTTGGCTGTGTCGATCAGGTCGTGCTCGCACAGGGACTTGCCGACGTTGTGACCGGCAGCAGCGATGAAGGTGTTGGCGATGCCACCACCGACAACCAGCTGGTCAGCGATTTTGGAGAGGGATTCCAGAACGGTCAGCTTGGTGGAGACCTTGGAGCCGCCAACGATGGCAACCATCGGGCGCTCGGGCTTCAGCATGGCTTTGCCCAGCGCTTCCAGTTCACCAGCCAGCAGCGGGCCGGCACAAGCGACCGGAGCGAACTGAGCCACACCGTAGGTGGAGCCTTCGGCGCGGTGAGCAGTACCGAACGCGTCCATTACAAAGACGTCACACAGGGCGGCGTATTTTTTGGCCAGCTCTTCGGTGTTCTTCTTCTCGCCTTTGTTGAAGCGGCAGTTTTCCAGCACAACCAGCTCACCGGCAGCGACTTCTACGCCATCCAGGTAATCCTTGGCCAGGCGAACCGGGCAGGACAGAGCGTCTTTCAGATAGTTGACAACCGGCAGCAGAGAGAACTCTTCGTTGTACTCGCCTTCGGTCGGACGACCCAGGTGGGAGGTGATCATCAGCTTGGCGCCCTTTTCCAGAGCCAGCTTGATGGTCGGCAGGGTAGCGACGATACGTGCATCGGAGGTGACCTTGCCGTCTTTTACCGGCACGTTCAGGTCAGCACGGATCAGAACGCGTTTGCCCGCCAGATCCAGGTCAGTCATCTTGATAACAGACATATTCAGTCCTCTATATTTTCCAGGTAATGTTAAAAACAGTAACCTTTCGCCCGGGGCAGGCTCAGCCTGCAACCATCATGGCCCGGGTGGTATCCAGCATCCGGTTTGCGAAGCCCCATTCGTTATCGCACCACATCAACATCTTGACGAGGTTGGCATCGCTCACTCGGGTCTGGGTACCATCAATGATGCATGAGTGCGCATCATGATTGAAGTCTACGGAGACCAGCGGTTCTTCCGTGTAATCCAGAATACCGTGTAATGTACCTCTGGATGCCCGTTGCAGGGCTTGATTTACGTCACTAACTGTCACTTTTTTACGAACAGTAATACTCAGATCCATCGCTGTTACATTGATGGTCGGCACCCGCACCGCGATCGCCTCGAACTTGCCGGCGAAGTGGGGCAGGATACGCTCCAGCCCCTTTGCCAGCTTGGTATCCACCGGAATGATGGACTGGCTGGCAGCGCGGGTTCGGCGCAAGTCACTGTGGTAGGCATCGATGACTTGCTGATCGTGCATGGCCGAATGAATTGTCGTAATAGTACCACAATTTATCTCGAATTCTCGATGCAATGTTTCAATCACCGGCACCACGCAGTTGGTGGTACAGGAGGCGTTGGAGACGATCCGCTCGCGCCCTGTCAGCACCTGATGATTGACCCCGTAGACGATGGTGGCGTCCACATCCGCTTCGGCCGGATGGGAGAACAATACCTTGCCCGCCCCCGCTGCCAGATGCAGCTCGGCATCGGCCCGCGAGCCAAATACCCCGGTGCAGTCGAGCACCACATCCACCCCCAGCGCCCGCCACGGCAAGTTCGACGGATCCCGCTCGGCAAACAGGGAGATAAGATCCTCCCCCACCAGCATGCTGTTGCCAGCCAGCTGCACCGGATAGTGAAAACGACCGTGGCTGGTATCGAAGCGGGTCAGGTGCACCATGGCTTCGGGAGCCGCCAGCTCGTTGATGGCGACAATCTTGATGGTCTTGTCGCGCCCGCTCTCGTAGAGGGCTCGCAGTACATTGCGGCCGATCCGTCCGTAACCGTTGATGGCAATCTTGATCATCTGGCAGCCAGTTCCTTACCACAGATTTGCTAGCGCATGGGCTAGAGAAAAGAGCAGCCGACCGGCTGCCTGGGCCCGGCTCACGACAGCAGGGCATCCTTGAATTCACCGCGGGCCAGCAGGGCCGCCCCGAACACCCCGGCACTGTCGCCCAAGGCTGGAGCAATAATGGGGGCACTGAAACGGGGATTAAAGAGGAAGGGCAAAATAGTCTGCCGTCCCACGCTGTAGAGGCTCTGCACGTTGCCCACCCCACCGCCGATGACAATAACATCCGGGTCGAGAATATTGACCACATTGGCCAGCGCCTGACCAAACAGCAGATGCAGACGGTCAATGGTGAGCCTGGCCACATGATCGTGGGCGGTGGCAGCCGCGATTTGCGCCAGCGAGAGGCGACGCTTGGCCTTGGCCTCGTACCAGGCCTCCAGCGCCGGACCGCTGATCAGGGTCTCGACGCAGCCGTGCTTGCCACAGTAGCACTCGGGGCCGTCGGGAGAGAGCACGTTGTGGCCCCACTCACCGGCGATGCCGTGATGACCGTTGAGAATGCGGCCGTTGATGACGATGCCGGAGCCGACCCCGGTGCCCATGATGATGCCGAACACCACTTTCGCATCGGGATGGTGCTGGCGCACCGCACCGAGATGAGTTTCTGCCAGCGCGAAGCAGTTGGCATCGTTGGCAATCAGTACCGGCACGCCGAGCCGGCGCTCCAGATCTTCCTTGAACGGCTTGCCATTGAGCTCGGTGGTGTTGCAGTTCTTCATCAGGCCGGTCTGCGGATCCCGCGCCCCCGGCGTGCCCATGCCGATGACGGCCGGGCGCTGGCCAATCTTCTCGGCGCACTCTGCTACCAGCTTGGCGATCTGGCCGATCATGTGCTCATAACCGCCGGCACGCTCGGTGGGAATGCGATGGCGCAGCAGCACCTCGTCCCCTTCCAGTACCACGCATTCGCACTTGGTACCGCCAAGATCGATACCCCAATCCAGTGACTTGCTGCTCATCTTGCCTCCTGCACGGCCGCCACGCTCTCGTCGTCGCAGCGCCATTTTTTAATGTAAAACGGGGCCTGACGGCCCCGGATATCAAACAAACTCTTCTTCGCTCGCCCCGGCCTTAGCGACCGTGGTACTGGGCAGAGAGCTCGTGTACCGCGTTGACGAACACGCCAGCGTGTTCCGGGTTCACATCCTGATGGATGCCGTGGCCGAGGTTGAAGACGTGGCCATTGCCGTGACCGAAACCGGCCAGAATGGAGGCGACCTCTTCACGGATGCGAGCCGGGGTGGCGTAGAGCATGGAGGGATCCATGTTGCCCTGCAGCGCCACCTTGTCGCCGACCCGACGCTTGGCGTCGGCGATGTCGGTGGTCCAGTCCAGACCCAGCGCATCGCAACCGGTGGCGGCAATCTGCTCCAACCACTGACCACCGTTCTTGGTAAACAGGGTGACCGGCACGCGGCGACCGTCGTGCTCGCGGATCAGGCCATCGACAATCTTGTGCATGTACTGCAGGGAGAAGTCGCGGTAATCGCGCGGTGTGAGCACGCCGCCCCAGGTGTCGAACACCATGACCGCCTGCGCACCCGCCTTGATCTGGGCGTTGAGGTAGGCAATAACGCTGTCGGCCAGCTTGTCGAGCAGCAGGTGCAGGGTTTGCGGCTCTGCGTACATCATCTGCTTGATCTTGGTGAACGCCTTGGAGCTGCCCCCCTCCACCATGTAGGTGGCCAGGGTCCATGGGCTGCCGGAGAAACCGATCAGCGGCACTTCGCCCTTCAGCTCGCGGCGGATGGTGCGCACCGCGTTCATCACGTAGCCCAGCTCATCTTCCGGATCCGGGATCGGCAGCGCCTGCACGTCGGCCATGGAGGTGATCGGGCGCTCGAAGCGCGGGCCTTCACCCTGCTCGAAGTAGAGACCCAGCCCCATGGCATCGGGCACGGTCAGGATGTCGGAGAAGAGGATGGCGGCATCGAGCGGGTAGCGACGCAGCGGCTGCAGGGTGACTTCACAGGCCAGCTCGGCATTGCGGCACAGGGACATGAAATCCCCCGCCTGGGCGCGAGTCGCCTTGTATTCCGGCAGATAGCGCCCTGCCTGGCGCATCATCCATACCGGCGTCATGTCTACATCCTGACGCAGCAAAGCGCGCAGGTATCGATCGTTCTTCAGCTCTTTCATCCCAGTTCCTGAATTCATATCACGCATAAAATGGCGGCCATAATACCACTTTGCCCAGTCAAGCGGACTGCCCAAAACGTGGCAAATGGGTGATCGGTTGCAAAGATGTGAAGGGGCGCAAACCAGAGCGCCCCGTTTTTAAAAAGAAGTGCAAAAAAGTTGGCGAAAAGATAAGCGTCGTTACCCCTCGCCAGCCAGTGACAACTCGATCAGCCGCCGGGCGATGGTGCCGTGAGGCGGCAAACGCGGCAGCCGGTCGGCGACAAAGAAAGCGGCGGCCACCAGTTCGTCATCCTGCACCTTGATCTCGCCGCTCTCGTAGTCGGCGGTAAAGCCCATCATCAGGCTGTGGGGGAAGGGCCAGGGCTGGCTCGCCACATAGCGCACATTGCGCACCCGGACGCCGCTCTCCTCGAACACCTCCCGTGCCACGCACTGCTCGAGATTCTCCCCCGCCTCCACGAAGCCGGCCAGCACGGTATACATGGGATCGTCCGCCTGATAGTGACGGCGATGGGCCGCCAGCAGGATCTCCGGCCCCTTGCGCACCGCCACGATAATGCAGGGGGAGATGCGCGGATAGACGCTGTGCCCCTGCTGGCAGACCTGCGCCCACTCCCCCATCTTCGGGGTCATGGGGGCGCCGCACTCGCCGCAGAAACGGTGAGTGCGGCGGAAAGTAACGAGCTGCCAGGCGCGGCCCGCGAGACGAAAGCCCTCTTCATCCCCCGCCACCATCAACTGGCGCAGGGGGGCCATCATAGTCGTGTCGGCCTCAGCCCCCAGATCCAGCAGATAGCAGGGCAGCCCCTGCCACTCATCAAAACGCTCGAAACGGGCACCGACCAGCGCTGCGGGCAGGCACGCCTTCTCGCCACTCGGCACCTGACCCGCCTCATCGAGCAGGATTTGATGGTCACCCGCCACGACAAACCAGCGGGCTTGTTCAGTTAATGACATCGGATAAACACTCTCGTTAAGTCAGATTAAACAACGCCACGGTCACAGCAGGCTGCAGCAGGGGCAAAATAGCGCGAATGGGCCCCATCTTACGACTGGCAAGCGCCACTGACGACCCGCCGCCACAACAAAATCGCCTCCGATCTTCGTCCCGCCGAGGCCAAAACCGGCGAGCAAGAGGAGCACACCAACAAAGAGGCCGCCCGAAGGCGGCCTGCTGTCAATCGCTCTCTCGCTGCGCCGATCAGGCATCGCCCATCGCCAGCAGGGAGGCGTTGCCACCCACCGCCGTGGTGTTGATGGTGCGGGTCTTCTCGGTAACGAAACGGCTCAGGTAGTGAGGGCCACCCGCCTTGGGACCGGTGCCGGAGAGCCCCTGCCCGCCGAACGGCTGCACCCCGACCATGGCGCCGATCTGGTTGCGGTTGATGTAGACGTTGCCGACGTTGATGCGGCTCGCCAGCTCCTCGGCGTGGGATTCGTTGCGGCTGTGGATCCCGAGCGTCAGACCGTAGCCGGTGCCGTTGATATCGCTGATCACCTTGTCCAGATCCCGAGTGGCGTATCGCACCACGTGCAGGATGGGGCCGAACTGCTCCTTGGCCAGCTCGCGGATGGAGCCGATCTCCAGCGCGGTCGGCTGGACAAAGTGCCCTTCCATGGTCGCGGCCGGCATCGGCGCCTGCGCAATCAGGCGAGCGCGCGGCACCATGTAGGCGAGGTGAGCATCGAGACCGGCCTTGGCATCGGCATCGATCACCGGGCCGACGTCGGTGTTGTGCTCAGCCGGGTTGCCCACTTTCAGCTCCTGCATGGCGCCGGTGAGGATCTCCAGCACCCGCTCGGCGATCTCCTCCTGCAGGTAGAGCACCCGCAGGGCCGAGCAGCGCTGACCGGCGCTCTGGAAGGCGGCGCTCACCACGTCGCGCACCACCTGCTCCGGCAGGGCGGTGGAGTCGACGATCATGGCGTTTTGGCCACCAGTCTCGGCGATAAGCGGCAAAATTGCGCCATCGCGCTGGGCCAGGGTGATGTTGATCAGCTTGGCGGTCTCGGTGGAGCCGGTGAAGCAGACGCCGCCGATGCGCGGATCCGCCGTTAACTTGGCACCGACGGTGGCACCATCACCGGGCAGCAGCTGCAGCACGTCGCCCGGAATACCGGCCTGATGGGCCAGCGTCACCGCCAGATGGGCGATAAGACCGGTCTGCTCCGCCGGTTTAGCGATGACGGTGTTGCCGGTGGCCAGCGCAGCTGCTATTTGGCCGAGGAAGATCGCCAGCGGGAAGTTCCACGGACTGATGCAGACAAAGACGCCGCGCCCCTGCAGGAACAGCTCGTTCTGCTCGCCGGTGTAACCGGGCAGCAGGGTCGCCTGCCCCATCAGGCTGCGGGCCTGCACCGCGTAGTAGCGGCAGAAATCCACCGCCTCACGCACCTCGTCGATGCCATCTTGCAGCAGCTTGCCCGCCTCGCGGGTACAGAGGGAGACGAATTGCTCGCGGTTCGCTTCCAGCAGATCCGCCAGCTTCTCCAGCGCGGCAGCACGCTCGCTCACCGGGGTTTCACGCCAGCGCGGGAAGGCTGCGTGGGCAGATGCCAGCGCCTGTTCCACCGCCTGCTCGTCGGCCCAGTGGATCTTGCCGACGGTGAGGCTCACATCCTGCGGGCTCAGCACGGTGCGTGCCTCGCTGCGCTTGAGGGTCTCGCCATCGACGATGGGGCCCGCCAGCCACTGCTTGCTCTCCAGCTCTTTCAAGCGGGCGAAGAAGGGGCGCTGGATGGAGAGGATGTTCATGTTGACGCCGCTGGAGTTCTTGCGGTCGCTGAACAGGTTCACCGGCTGCGGAATGCGGTCGTTGGCAAAGCCGGAGTAGCGCTTGAGGGTGCGCAACGGGTGCTCGGCCAGCGAATCCACCGGGGTGTTGGGATCCACCAGCTTGTGAACGAAGGAGGTGTTGGCCCCGTTCTCCAGCAGGCGGCGCACCAGATAGGGCAGCAAGTCCTTGTGGGCGCCGACCGGCGCGTAGATGCGGCAGTGCAGACCGGGATTGTCGCTCAGCACGGCGTTGTGCAGCTCCTCGCCCATGCCGTGCAGGCGCTGGAATTCGAACTGGCGATCACCGGCCATCTCCAGAATGCTGACCACGGTATTGGCGTTGTGGGTGGCGAACTGGGGAGCGATAAAGCCGCGAGTCGGCTCGCTCAGCAGGTAGCGGGCGCAGGCGAGGTAGGAGATGTCGGTACCCGCCTTGCGGGTAAAGAGCGGGTAGCCGGGCAGGCCCGCCTGCTGGGCATATTTCAGTTCGCTGTCCCAGTAGGCGCCTTTTACCAGTCGCACCGGAATGAGGTCACCCTGCTCGCGGGCCAGCGCGGTCAGCCAGCAGAGTACCGGCAGCGCACGCTTGGAGTAGGCCTGCACCACCATGCCGAGCTTGCCCCAGCCACGGTTGGCGTCGGAGCGGTAGAGCTGCTCGAACAGATCGAGAGAGAGCTCGAGGCGGTCCATCTCTTCGGCATCGATGCTGATGGCCACATCCTTGTCGCGGGCCAGACGCACCAGCCCCACCAGCCGCTCGCACATCTCGCCGAGCACCCGCTCGCGGTTGGCTACGTCATAGCGCGGATGGAGCGCCGACAGTTTGATGGAGATAGAGGGAGCCGGGCCGCCGTCGCTGATGCGCTCGTTGCCCACCGCCTCGATGGCGTTGCGATAATCGGTCAGATACTTGTCGGCATCCTGCATGGTCAGCGCCGACTCACCCAGCATGTCGTAGGTGTGGGTGTAACCCAGCTCGCGGGATTTGCGGCTCGCCTTGAGCGCCTCTTTCATATCGCGCCCCAGCACGAACTGCTTGCCCATGATCTTCATGGCGGCGTACATGGCGGAGCGCACCACCGGCTCCCCCAGCTTGTTGACCATGCGCCCCAGCAGGTTGGCCGGGTTGCCGTCGAGCTTCTTGTCCAGCTTGATGATCTTGCCGGTCAGCATCAGCCCCCAGGTGGAGGCGTTAACCAGGGTGGAATCACTCTTGCGGAAATGGGATGACCAGTTGGCGCCGGAGAGCTTGTCCTTGATCAGGGCGTCGGCGGTCTCGGCATCGGGAATGCGCAGCAGCGCCTCGGCCAGACACATCAGGATGATCCCCTCCTGGGTATCCAGGCTGTACTCCTGCAGGAAGGCGTCGATACCGTCACCGGAGCCGCTCTCCTTGCGCACCTTGGTCACCAGAGTACGGGCACGCTGGGTCACCTGCTCCAGCGAGGCGCCATCCCCCGGCAGCATGGCCGACAGTTCGGCCAGATAGGCATTTTCATCCACCACGTAGTTCTGGGTGATGGCTTCGCGCAGGGCGGCCAGATCAGAGGGGATATAGTCAGCGGCAAGCACTTGAGTAGCTTTGAACATATGGGGTCTTCCTGTACGCCCTAAGGCTGATATCGACAAAGGCGGTCGCGCCGCCGAAACGCCGACAATGTATACAATATCCCCCCCTATATGAAATGAATTTGTTGCCACTCTTTAACAAAAATCGCTAATTCACCCCATTAACTCCCGTTTGAAGCCAGCCTGCAGTAAACATGAGGGTCATCTGACTTCATTTTGTATACGATCTGCCTCCACCCTGTCGCAAAGCAGCCACGCATCCCGCCCAATAGCGGATGTCCCCAATGCGCCAAAAAAAGAAGGGCCGCCACGGAGACCCTTCTCATCAATTCATTCAGCCAGAGGCTATCAGTTCATCCAGCGATCGCCACGGCTGCGACGGCGGGGCAACATGGGCAACAGAATGCCAAGCAGGATACCGGCACCTACCATGGCACCACCACGGATGAACCAGTCCATCTGCATGTCGTGCTCCTGGTTGTCGTAACTCTGGGTCAGGGCATCGTTCTGCTCTTTGAGATTGTTCATCTCTTCACCCTGGCTGGCCAGCTGGGCCTTGAGGGCGGCAATCTCCTTGCTCTGGGCAGCGATCTGGCCATCCTTCTCGGCGAAGCGTTTCTCGTTGTCGCCGTTGAGGTTTTGCAGGCGGGCCTTGAGCTCGTCACGCTCCTTTTCTACCTGCGGCAGCTGCTCGCGCAGGCTGATCTGGCTCTGCAGTTCGCTGCTTTTGATCCATCCATCACGGCCGCGACCGTCCACCACCTGAGTGAAACCGGCCTCGCCGTTCACCGCCTTCACCTCCAGCGGTTCACCAGCCTTGACGCTACCGAGGATCCGGTACTGGGTACCCGGACCATTGTGGATAAAGGTAAAGATGTTGTCTGAAACATAACGGGTATCGGCCAGTGCCTGTTGGGCACACAAGCAGATAAGAATCCCGAGAAGGGCGCGCATGGTTGATCGATTCTCTTTTTCAGGTTTGGACAAGAGGTTGAATGTTAAGCCGCCAGCAGGTTAAAGGACAAGCAAAGAAAAAGCACCTCCCCCGCTCTGTCACAACCGATAGCTGGGAGCTGGCTCGCAACTTGCGCTCCCGTGCGACAACCTTACTTCTTCTTGAGCTCGCGCACCTCGTCGCGCAACGCCCGCAACTCGCGCAGCAGCTGCTCCTGCTGGTTGTTGTAATGGTGGCGCCACTTCTCGGTCTCGCTCTCCTTGGCCGGCTGCAAAAAGATGCTGGCCATGAAACCGCTGATGGCACCAAACAGGCCAACCCCGAACAGGATCAACAGGCTGGCGACAAAGCGCCCCTCCTCGGTTTTGGGTACCAGATCGCCATAGCCCACGGTGGAGAGGGTCACCAGCGTCCACCAGAACGCATCGTAGGGAGTCTCAATCTGGCTGCCGGGCTGGCCCGACTCAATCCAGTACATAACGCCGGAGCCCACCCCCAGCAGCAGGAAGAAGAGGAACAGGATGCCGGAGAGGGTGGTCTCGTTGCGCTCGCGGCGGAACATGGCCCAGAGATCCGGGTGCTCCTTGAACAACTGATAGACCCGCCACAGCTGGAGCAGACGGGCCCAGCGCAACTGCTCCACCATCGGCAGACTGCCCGGCAGATAGATCCAGTTGGCCTTGAAGAATGCTTTGCGATCGGGCGCCCTGAGCCAGCCATAGGCAAAGTGGGCGATGAAGAAGTAGCAGATCAGGCTGTCGAGGTCATAGAAGAGCTGCAGGGTCTGGGGGGTCAGTGTCTGATGGCCCCACCAGCGGGCTGTTACCAGTAACACCGAGACTATCGACAGAAATGCCATCAGCAAATCCATCGCCCGCAAGTGAGTTAAGTGATGCCGCATACATTTTCCAACTTTAAACACAGTGCAAATTAATAAAAGAGAAGATAATGCCGATAGCCTTGAGGGCAAAGGAAAAAGCGATTTTCAAAGGAGATTTTACGATGCAGTTGAACCTGCTGGAGAAGCGGATGAGCAACATTCGGCTGGTGCCGAAAGTGGTGTTGCTGATGGTGATCAGTACCATTTTGCTACTGACCAAACTCTGGTTTGATGCCAACAATCTGGAGGCCACCCTGCTCACCGAGGGGCTGGATCCGGAGAAAGCCAACGCCATTGCCGACCGCCTGCTCTGGAGCGGCCTGATGGAGACCACCATCATGGGGCTGCTGTTCGTGATCCTGCTGATGACCGGCTCCCGCCTGATGGTCAAGCAGGTACACTATCTGGTCGATCTGCTGGAGCGTTTCGCCAAGCGGGACCTCAGCCACAAGGTACTGCTCCGCTCCCGCGACGAGTTCGGTGACATCGCCAAGGCGGTCTCCCACTCGCAGGAGAATCTGAAAGCGGTCTTTGGCAGCCAGCGCGCCGCCTGCAAGGAGCTCAACGACATCGCCTCCCAGGTGACCCTCTGCATGGAGGAGGCCAATGAGGCGATCAGCGAAGAGTTCGCCCAGATTGAGCAGCTGGCCAGCGCCATGAGCCAGATGGTCGGCGCCATTCGCGAAGTGGCTTCTCACGCCGATCAGGCCTCCCGGGCCACTGCCGAGACCAGCCAGCTGGCCGAAGAGGGGAGCCGCTGCGTCGCCGAGACCGTCAACACCATCGACACCCTCTCCGGCAACATCCAGCGCTCCGCCAACGTGGTCAACGAGGTGGAGCACGGGGTCGAGCGAATCGGCTCGGTAGTCGACACCATTCGCGGCATCTCGGAGCAGACCAACCTGCTGGCGCTCAACGCCGCCATCGAGGCCGCCCGCGCCGGTGAAGCGGGTCGCGGCTTTGCCGTGGTGGCCTCCGAGGTGCGCGAGCTGGCCAACCGCGCCCAGGCCGCCACTGTCGAGATCCAGAAGATGATCGAGCAGTTGCAGGGCAATGCCCGTCAGGCTGGCGAGCTGATGGCCCAGAGCGTGCAACAGGCCGACAAGGGGGTTGCCCAGGTGACCCAGGCGGGCGATCAGCTCGCCACCATAGTGGAGCGGGTACAGGGCGTGGCCGACATGAACCGCCACATCGCCGCCGCTTCCGATCAGCAGAGCTCGGTAGCCGAGGAGATGCGCGGCAATCTGGAGCAGGTCAAGCAGATCGCAGAAGGCTCCGTGGTGGTGCTGCGCGAACTGCAGGAGGCCTCGGTACTGGTGGAGCAGCACAGCCAGGAGCTGGATGGCCAGATCCAGTCCTTCAAGCTCGCCTGACTTTCCCGCTCCAATCCGGTTAGACTGGAAGGCCCCGCGAGGGGCCTTTCTCATTTCTGACCCACGGCAAGGAGCCAACATGCAGCAGAGCACGACGCACTCACCCATCGAGATCAGTGACGACAAGGGGCGGCTCGATCTGCCGCTTATCCACCGCTTCTTGTCTGAAGAAGCCTACTGGTGTCGCGGTATTCCCCACAGCACTGTGGTGCGGGCCATCAACCACTCCCTCTGCGTTGGCGGCTATGTCGATGGTCAGCAGGTTGCCTTCGCCCGGGTCATCACCGACAAGGCTACCTTTGGCTATCTGGCCGATGTCTTCGTGCTGCCTGAGTATCGCGGCCGGGGCTACAGCAAGGCGCTGGTGGCCGCCATTGTCGACCATCCCGAGTTGCAGGGGTTGCGCCGCCTCTCCCTCGCCACCTCTGATGCCCACGGCCTCTACGCCGGTTTCGGCTTTGCTCCACCGGCCAACCCGGGCAGCCTGATGGAGATCTACGATCCCGCCATCTACCAGCGCACCTGAATGACTGGCTGCCGATAATTCCCGCCGGATCATGCTTCTCGCCCCTGCACTGTGACGCGGGGACCTGACAGTGCTAGATTGGCAGCCAGATTTTTATCCGGCAGTTTCGTTAATCACAAGGACGGCAACCGTGGCCCAGCACTCTCCCTCTTTCTCCGCCTTCTCCCCCCTGCTGCAGGAGCTGGCCCAGCGCCAGTGGCAACGGCTGACTGAACTGGCCCCAGACTATGGCAACCAGCCCGAGCCGGTGCGCCAGACCCTGCTGACCCTGCTCGGCCTCTCCGATTTTGTCGCCGACTCTCTCTTCAAACAGCCGGAGTTGCTGACCGAGCTGCTCGCCTCCGGAGATCTGGAGCGCTCTGAGCGCTGGCCCGCCTACCAGAGTGACCTCACAGCCCTGCTCGCCGAGGTAAGCGATGAAGAGGCGCTCAAGCGCATCCTGCGCCAGTTCCGCCGCAGCCGCATGCTGGTGATCGCCTGGCGCGAGCTGCTGGGCCACGCGACTGTAGAAGAGAGCTTTATCCACCTGACCAAACTGGCTGATGCCCTCATCTGCTCTGCCCGCGACTGGCTCTACGCCAAACAGTGCGGCGAGCTGGGCACCCCGATGGATGGCAATGGCAACCCGCAACCGCTGCTGATCCTCGGCATGGGCAAGCTCGGCGGTGGCGAGCTCAACTTCTCCTCGGATATTGACCTTATCTTCACCTTCCCCGAAAACGGCTACACGGTTGGCGGGCGGCGCGAGCTCGCCAACCAGCAGTTCTTTATCAAGCTGGGTCAGCGCATCATCAACGCCCTCCACCAGCCCACCCAGGATGGTCAGGTGTTCCGGGTCGACATGCGGCTGCGCCCCTTTGGCGATGCGGGGCCGCTCGCCATCTCGTTTGCCGCCATGGAAGATTACTACCAGCACCACGGCCGCAACTGGGAGCGCTACGCCATGGTCAAGGCGCGGGTACTGGGGCCCCAGTGCGAGCACGCAGTGGAACTGGCCGAGATGCTGCGCCCCTTCGTGTTTCGCCGCTATATCGACTTTGGCGTCATCGACGGCCTGCGCCAGATGAAGGCGATGATCGCCGCCGAGGTGCGCCGCAAGGGGCTGGAGGGCAACATCAAGCTGGGGGCTGGCGGCATTCGTGAAGTGGAGTTTATCGCCCAGGCGCTGCAACTTATTCGCGGCGGTCGTGAACCGGCGCTGCGGGTGCGCCACCTGCCCGAAGCGCTGGCCGCCATCGCCCAATGTGGCGCCCTCGAATCCGCCCATTGCGATCGCCTGCTGGCGGCTTATCGCTTTCTGCGTCGGGTCGAGAACATATTGCAGGAGATCGGCGATCAGCAGACTCAGACCCTGCCCACCGAGGAGCGGGATCGCCAGCGGCTGATCGCCGCTCTCGGTTTTGCCGACTGGGGTGCCTTTATGGCTCATCTCGATGAGGAGATGGCCGCCGTCCATCAGGAGTTCGCCGCCGTGGTGGGGGAAGAGAAGGAGGCTCCCGCCCATCTCGAGCAGCTCTGGCTCGATCTCTGGCGCACCGAGCTCGATGCCGCCGAGCTGGAAAAACTGCTGAGCGCGCAGGGAGTGGCCGAGCCCGCCCCGCTCTGCGCCGCTCTGCTGCGTTTCAAGGAGGAGTACAAACGCCGTCAGGTGGGGCCGCAGGGGCGCATCGCGCTGGACTGGCTGATGCCGGAGCTGCTGCGGCTGGTGGTGGCCAGCGAGCAACCCGCCCGCCTGTTCGAGCGGGTATGCGAGTTGCTGACCCGCATCTTCACCCGCAGCGCCTATCTGCAGCTGTTGGCGGAAAATCCGGGCGCCCTGCGCCAGCTGGTACGGCTGTGCGATGCCAGCCATCTGGTGAGCGAACAGCTGGCCCGCTACCCCATCCTTCTTGACGAGCTGCTCGATCCTCAGCACCTCTACCACCCCACCCCGCTCGATCAGTACAAGCCCCAGCTGCGCCAGTTCCTGCTGCGCATCCCCGAAGAGGACGTGGAGCAGCAGATGGAGGCGCTGCGTCAGTTCAAGCAGGTGCAGCTGCTGCGCATCGTGGCGGCCGACATCGCCGGCGCCCTGCCGCTGATGAAGGTGAGCGACCACCTCACCTGGCTGGCGGAGGCGATCACCGAGGAGGTGGTCAATCAGGCCTGGGCCCAGATGAGCGAGCGCTACGGGGTACCGCCCGAGGTGGCGCTGAGCGGTCAGCGTGGCTTTGCGGTAGTGGCCTACGGCAAGCTGGGTGGCATCGAGCTCGGTTACGGCTCGGATCTCGATCTGGTGTTCCTGCACGGCGGCGACCCCAACAGCTACACCGACGGGCGCAAACCCATCGACAGCCGCCAGTTCTACCTGCGCCTCGCCCAGCGGATCCTGCACCTGTTCAGCACCCGCACCCCGTCCGGCATCCTCTACGAGATCGACATGCGGCTGCGCCCCTCCGGCGACTCCGGCCTGCTGGTCTCGTCGCTGTCGGCCTACGAGCAGTATCAGCAAAACGAAGCGTGGACCTGGGAGCATCAGGCGCTGGTGCGGGCCCGCCCCATCTATGGCGATGACGCCATCGTTGCCGAGTTTGGCCGCATCCGCCGCGATGTGCTGGCCAGGGAACGCGACCTGCCGACCCTGGCCCGCGAGGTGCGCGAGATGCGCCACAAGATGCGGGATCACCTGCTCAAGGCCGGCGCCGGCGAGTTCGACCTCAAGCAGTCACCCGGCGGCATGGTGGATATCGAGTTTATCGCCCAGTATCTGGTGCTGGCCCACGCCTGCGGCGAGCCCGATGCCCTCACCCGCTGGTCCGATAACGTGCGCATCTTCGACGAGTGCGTGATGGCGGGGGTGCTGACCCTGGAGCAGGCGGAGGGGCTGAAGCAAGCCTATCTGGAGATCCGCAACCTAGGCCATCGCCTCAACCTCTCGGAGATCTCCCGCAAGGTGAGCGACGATCAGCTGCAGAGTGAGCGCAGCCATGTGCTCGCCGTCTGGCAAACCCTGCTGGGGGAGTAATTCCCGCCAGCGGCAATGAAAAAGGGCCCGCCTGAATTGCTTCAGGCGGGCCCCTCTCTTATCGGAAAATCAGCATTCTTGCGGCTGCTCAGCCTGATCCATCACCGTCTCCACCAGCATGCTGTTGAAACGCTGATAGGCCTCTTCCTCAAGAAGCCCCGGATAGCTCAACACCCGCAGCGCATGACCTTGATAGTCAGGATGATAGGGTGGGTGGAGATGGGCATAATCGTTGAGACAAAAGCCCAGCCCCTGATAGAAGCGCAGACGGCGAATGGCAATCTCGTCCTCTGGCGGATCGATCTCGAGAATGACGGTTTTGCCTGCCCGCTCGCAAAATTCGGCCAGCAGGCGGCTGCCGTAGTTGCGGCCGCGCAGCGCCGGATTGATGGCCAGATGTTCGATATAGATCTGCTCGTCACACGCCCACCAGAAGATGAAACCGAGCAACAGGCCGTCCTGATAAAAGATTTGGCAGTGATAGCGAGGATCCCGCATCTTCTGTGGCTGATGCTGTGACTGGCGCTGCTCGTAGCGGGGAAAACTCTCGCCATAGATCTGCCAGACCAGCGGCCACGCCGGATGGTTTACCTCTCTAATCACTTCACTCTCAATCATCAGAACTGCCTCTCATATATTTTACAGAACGTTCATCTATACATGAAAAGT
Organism: Aeromonas sp. FDAARGOS 1410; assembly: GCF_019048745.1. NCBI lineage: Bacteria > Pseudomonadati > Pseudomonadota > Gammaproteobacteria > Aeromonadales > Aeromonadaceae > Aeromonas > Aeromonas sp. FDAARGOS 1410. Next base: position 4,143,561 of record NZ_CP077401.1, read on the forward strand.
TCTGCCACATCATCCTCTGATGAAATAAAAGCCAGAACGCCAGATTAGCGGGCGCCATCCGGTTGCGAGACAAACTGCTGCTGGCTGCCATCGGGCAGCAGCGCCAGCACGCTTTGAGCGGCCAGTTTGATCCCTGCCAGCTCGGTGGCCGGGCCGAAGTTGGCAATCAGTCGAGTGCCATCGGCAAACTCGCTCTGCTGCACCACGCCTCTTTTATCGAGCCAGCGAAAACCGGTGAGGGACTGGTTGTAGAGCCGCTCATGCAGCGGGCGGAAGAAGGCATCGAGCCCCTTGAGATAGGGAATGCGCACGCTGGCACTATCCAGACTGAGGTTGAGCAGCGGCGGCACGTTGTAGAGCTGCTGCAATAGTTCGGTCACCTGACGGCTCTCCCTGAATTTGAGGCTGTCCATCGTCCAGTGATGGGTGGTCACTATGCTGTCGTGAAAGACGCTCTGGAACAGCGGCAACCGCAGCGCCGGATCGAAGTAGAGCCCCTGATACTCAGGTTTTAGATGGCTCTGGCGAAAGAAGAACGCGGGCTGATAGTCGGGATACCAGGCTCCCAGATAGTAGGGAGAGCGCTTGTTGCGGCGCATATCGGGATCCTGCCAGCCAAAGCCGCTGGTCTGGGGGCCGTGGGCAAAGGCCGCGGTGCGGTTGGCAACCGCGCCGCCCTCCTCGGAGCCCACCAGCACCCCCTGACTCCTGGCAATCCACGCCATCCCGGCCATCCGGTTTTGCGCATCCTGCGCCTGGCTGGTCGGCTTGGCCGGGTCGAAGTCGTCAAACACCATGCCGGTCGCAGCCACATCGAGGAACCAGCTGTTGTAGTGGCTCGCCTGCTGCAACCAGGGTACGCGCTGTTCCATCACCGGGCGCACACAGGCCTGATTGGTGTAGACGCCGCTATTTTGAAAGCCGCTCTTGCGCCGACCGTTCTCCTGCATGATGCCGCAGCGCAGGTAGATATCCTGCCCCATCTGGGCGGTGAGCCAGCTCTGTTGGCTATTCCCCTCCGGCAGCGCGGTATCGTAAGAGTCGTAAGGGGCGATGAGATAGCCCGCCTGTTTGGCAAGTTCAATCCCCTCTGGCGCAGCAAAACCGGCGGTCCACTGGGGCAGACCCAGCCAGAGTTTGGGTAGTCCAGACTGCTTGAGAGCAGCGATCATCTTGGCTGAGCTGCCATCACCCCAGCTCTGTGGCTCGTTGAGCGCAGCCCCCAGTTGTTTAGTCGCCAGCACTCGCCGGGCAGTGAAATCGGCCGGTTGCTGACCCGGATGGCGCAGCGCCAGCGCCTGCTCAACTCCGGTCAGCACCAGATTTTGCAGATAGCGGTTGCGCTCAAGATCGGGCGCTTGCAGAGCACTCTTACTCTCCCCCTTGAGCCAGTCGGCGGGGATCAGGCGGCGCAGCGCGGGCCAGCTCTTCACATCCTGAGGCACCAGCAGTCGCTCGCCCCAGAGATAGAGGTGAGAGGCACCAATCAGCCGCTTGCCATCCTTTACTGCCGCCAGCTTGCTCTCGAGCGAGACCAGCTCGCCCCGCTCCTGCAGCCAGCTGCGATAGGCCTTGGCCGCCGCCAGCCAGTCGTTGCCCGGTTGCAGCGACACCGCCACCTCATAGGGGGCGGTCAGATTGAGGCGATTGACGCTATGGGTCGCCGTCAGGGCAATACCATCTTGCTTGGGCGCAAAGGTGAGCCGGTTGTTGAAGGGGTTGGCAAAGAGGATCGCCAGCTGCTGATCGCCGTGATCCAGCCCGACCAGCGGCAGGGTGAGATTTTCGGTGGTATTGATCCCCTGATACTCTTGCGCCAGCGCCTTGCGCCACGCGGGATGAGTAGCGGGAATGCGAAAGCCCTCGTGGATCGGCAGCATCAACGCCTGTGCCCCTGCCGGCACCCGCGGCCACACCAGCTCGCCAGCACTTGCACGGTTCAGGGTGAGGATCAGACGGTTGCCCTCGAGACGGGCAGAGGCTCGCACCTCGCCATCGGCACGGGTCAGCCAGCTGGCACGCTCCCCCTCCTGCTGCAGCGTGGTGACCGGTTGGCGCGGACCGGGGGAAGAGATGGCAAGGTGCTGGCCCGAGGGTAGGATAGCCTCGGCCGCCAGAGTGGCGGGATCCAGCTCGATACGCCACTGATCGTTGGCCAGAGTCAGCGCCTCGGCAGGCAGGGAGAGCAGCGGCATCAACAGCAGCAGGTGGAGTCGGCTCGCCAGCACGGGGAAAGAAGTCATGGTCGGTGATTCCTGATAAAAACGGGAGCCGCCATTGCAGCAGATCGGCAGGCTCAGATTGTCAGGGCAATGTCAGGATTAAGCCCAGAGCCAAAACGGAGAGGCTGCTCTGCCATTTCCTGTTTGATAGCCACCGCCATCCCCTGGCCAATTGTTGCAAATAACATCAGCAAAAAGTAACAGTCATTGCACCAGCGAAACAATCTGTGACTGAGGCAGCCCATCCATCGCTGCCTGCAACGACTCAATCCCCCGGCATCACTCCACCGGCCCCGCCTGACTGTGACTCAGCTGCAACACCAGCTGACCGCGCTGGCTGGTCTGCACCAGCGAGAGGGTGCGCCAACTGTCGGGCGTGGTGGCAGGCCAACCCACCTTGCCATAGAGAGGCAGGCGGTTCCACCAGAGCAGGGAATATTGCGGGCGGGCCAGCACAGCCTGATCGAGCCAGAGCGGAGTGCACGAAGCGGGATTGGCGGGGGGATTGGCCACCGTCTGCGGCGAGCGGGAGAGCCAATCCAGATCCTGCACCGCAGGCAGCGGCAGCACTACCTGCCACTCCTTGCCAGCCACCGCCAGCCGTAGCTGATAGAGTCCGGCTGGCATAGGCGTAGGCAGATCGGCCCCCACGACCCTGACCCCCTTGCTCCCTTCCGCCTCCCACTGGGCACCTGCCAACCGATTGCGGCCAGCGGGATCGATAAGTTCCGCGGCGGCGATGGCCCCCTCCCCGGTCAACTGCACCCGATAGTCCCGCAGCAGCGGCGCATCGCGCTGGATCAGCTCAAGGCGCAGCTCGCTCACCCCATCAGGCAGAGTGAGCGGGAAATCCTTGCCGCAGTGCTGGGCACTCAGCACAGCCAGCATCCCCTGCCAGTTGCGGCGCTCGGCATCGCTGTTAAGCGCAGGCCACGCCTGCTGCAAAGATTGCCAGGCGTGCCGGTTATCCCCCTGCAACAGCGCCAAGGTAGCCGGTTGCAGCGGGTCGGCGCGTTCGGTTTCCAGGAGGCGATCGGTTGCAATCACACTGCCTGCATTCAGAAGGCCGACGCTTAGAGCCAACAGCAGTCCAGCCCGCGTTGCACGCTTCACGCTGGCACCTCCAGCCGGTAGCCGATGCCGCGCACCGTCTCGATGACCAGCCCGGGCAGCTTCTGGCGCAGTTGCAGAATATGGGTATCGACGGTGCGGGTGGAGGGGAACGCCTGATAGCCCCACACCCGATTGAGGATCTCCTCCCGGCTCAGCACCCGCCCCGCCATCCGCACCAGCAGGGTGAGCAGGGCAAACTCGGTGGGGGTAAAACTCACCTCCGCATCCTGCCAGCTCGCCTGCATCCGGGCGGGATGAAGCTGCAAGCCGCCCACCGCCTGAGTACCATCCCCCAACTGGCGCAGCTGGGCCCGGATCCGCGCCAGCAGCTCGTCATGGGAGAAGGGCTTGGTCAGGTAGTCGCGCGCCCCTGCATCGAGCCCGGCCACCCGGTCGCTCACCTCCACCCGGGCGGTCAACACGATCACCGGCAGTGCCTTGCACGCCAGCCACTGGGGCAGCCAGTCGAGGGCATCCCCCTCCGGCATGGTGCGATCCAGCAGCACCAGATCCGCCGCCAGCCACTGCTGCTCCGCCGCTGCCAGGGTGTCGCACCAGAGGCAGCGATACCCTTCACGGGTCAGATAGCGTTGCAGGTTCTCCGCCAGCAGCGCCTCGTCTTCAACAAGCAGGATGGTTTTCATGATTCGGGGTCGCTCCAGAGTTGGCAGGGCAGCGTCAGGGTGAAGGTGGTGGGCGGGCCGGAAAGGGTGAGGCGCCCGCCAAGACGGCGCAGCAGATGGCGCACGATGGCAAGCCCCAGCCCCAGACCATCGGCACGGGCACCGCGGCGTAGCAGGGTGGCGAGCCGGTAATTTGGCAGCTCGCCGCCATCGCTGACCGCAAGGATCAAACGCCCCGCCTGCCAGCTGGCACAGATCCGAACCGGCGCGCGGCCATGCTGGCTGGCGTTACGCAGCAGGTTGTCGAGGGCGAGATCGAGCCAGTAGAAGGGGAGCGCCAGAGTCATCTCCCGCTCAAGACAGAAGGTGGCACTATGCCGCTCGCAAGCCAGGGTGAGCCACTCGGTGAGACTGACCGCAACCCGCTCATCTTCGAGAGTCTCTGCCGCCAGATAGTGGCGACTAGCCTGCGCCAGCTGATGCAGACGGGCGACACTGCCCAGCAGCTGACCCACGCTCTGCTGGGCGGAAGGGGGCAGCCGGTCGAAATCGTGGCGCAGCTCCTCGCTGATGCCGGAGAGCGCCATGATGGGAGTGCGCAGCTCGTGGGTCAGCATCTGCAATGCGACACGCCGCTCCCGCAGCAGGCGCCAGCGCTGCCAGCTGGCCCACCCCAGCAACAGGATAAAGCCAAACGTGCTGGCCAGCGCCAACCACTGCCAATGCAGCGTGGGGCGCTCGTTGATGCAGATCCCCCCTATCCGCTCCTGACAGGGGCCATCGACCCGGCTATCCAGCGTCATGCCAAGCCGTTCGGCCAGCGGTTGCCACTGCCCGGCGCCATAGCGACGCCACTGCCCATCGGCAAGCAGCCAGAGCTGACCCGATTGCAGCAGCCAGCGCTCGCCCCGCAGCAGGGCGTCTAGGTTGTCATCGCCGAGCTGCCCCAACAGGTCGCGCCGCTCCCGCACATGGAGCAGATGGTTGAGCCCCGCAGTCGGATAACGAGCCAGCCAGCGGGCAGCGCTGCTTCCCCCCAGCGGATAGATGGGGTGAGCGGCAAACCAGCGGGTCGAGGGCGTAGCCCCTTGGCCACAAAGCGCCTGCAGCAGTGGCAGCCACTCGGCGGGCAAGTCTTTCTCTGTCCCGCACTCCTGCTGATAGCGATAGATGGCTTGCAACTGGCGCAGCGGATAACGCTGCCAGGCGGGATAGAGGGAGTCGGGAGCAATCAGGCGCCGGTCGAGCCGCTGCACCTCATCAAGAGGCAGCGCCTGTTCGGGAACCTGCCTGACCAGCTCGCCCGCCAGGCGATCCGCCAATGGCCCGGCCAGCACGGGAGAAGCCATGCCGTAGCAGATCAGGGAGCAGAGCAGCAGGATCAGGCGCATGGGTTCAACTCGAGATGACTCCGGATCAAGGCACAGCAGGTCACTGCGCCATAAAAAATGTCAGCGCCATTTTTCAATGGCGCTGACATCCGGTCAACCGCTAAAGCCCATATGAACCGTCATCTATTTGAACAGCCCCTTGAGCAGCTGGTCGGCCACCCCTTTGACGGCCTCGTTGTCGGCCTTGTCACCCAGCAGCTTCTTGAGGCCCCGTTCGGCCTCCTTGCGCGCCTTATCCTCCAGCAGCTTGTTGTTGCTGAGCAGTGCCTTCACATCGAGCTGATAGCTGGGGGCTTGCCAGTGGCCGCCGATCCGCACCGGAATGGTGATCTCCTTCAGCTCGTCCACATCCTTGCCCCCCTGCCCCTTGCTGCTCTCGACGATGGAGGTGAGGAACAGGAAGTCGAGGCTCTCCGGCACCAGCGCAGTCTGCCCCTCCCCCTTGACCCGCAAGGCCGGGGCAAAGAGCTGGATGTCGTTGCTGCGGGCGACGCCATCGGCAATCTGGAAGCTGGCGGTCAGGGCGCTGAAGTCGGTCTTGCGCTCCTCCTTCACCTGCTCGGCCCCCTTGCCGGTGAGGGTGGCCCGTGCCTCGCGGATCATCTCCGGCAGATTGATGCCGTGCAGGGCACCGTCGCTCAGCTTCAAGGTGACCTTGCCCTGCATCCCGTTGCGCAGTGCCAGCGCGGAGAGACCACGCCCCTGCACCTGCACATCGAGATCGCCCTTGCCCTCCAGCAGATCACTCTGGGCCAGAGTCTGCAACAAGGGACGAATGTTCACCCCGGCCACCTGTTTGTGCACCTTGTAGGTGGCGGGTTGCTGGCGCGCGTCGAGTACCCCGTTCGCGTTTACCTGACCACCTGCCACGGTCGCGCTGAACTGTTTGAGCGTCAGCAGCCCTTTGGCCAGAGCCACCTGAAGATCGACAGCACCGAGATCCAGCCCTTTCAGACGCAGGCTGCCGAGTTGCAGCCGACCATCCAGATCCACCCCTTTGAGCGCGCCCAGATCCGGTTCAACCGCGGAGAGAGCTTCGCTCTTGCCGGTTGCCGCTTTATTGCCATTTGCAGCAGTGTTGGCAACACCGGTCGCCGGTTTGTCCTCTTTCGCCTGCGCAGGTGTGTTAGGTGGCGATTTGGCGAGCCATTTGTCGAGATCCAGCTTCTCCCCCTTGAGATCGAAGCTGATTGCGGGAACAGCGCCAAGCTGCACGGTTCCATCACCACTCAGCAGTGCCTCATCGGCACTCATCACCAGCTTGCTCAGGGTAATCAACTGCTTGTCGAGCTCGGCACGGGCAAACCCGGCCAGTTTCAGCTTCATCTGTGGGCGTGGCAGCGCATCACCTTCCAGCGCTGCCGTCAGCAGCACATCGGAGAGCTCGGCCAGCTTCATCTCTTTATCGAGCCGTCCCTTGAGCGTGCCTTCCAACGAGCCAGCCAGTGAAGCTTGCTGCCCCTCACCCTTGGCTCCTTTCAGCACCAACGTGAGGTTACTCCACTCACCCAGAGCCAGTCGGTCTCCCTTGATAGAGAAACTGTCGAGTCGCAGGGACGGGTCACTCAGGCTGCCGCTGAGGCTCAGATCTTTCAGTTCACTCGCCATCACCTCCTGCGCCAGCTTGATCTGGGTCTGCCCTTTAACATCGAAAGCGAGCTTGTCGGCACTCCCCTTGGCGGCCAGCGTCACGGGTACCCACTGACCGGTGGCCAGCTGCCCCATATCGAGATCGAGTCGATCCAGTCGCAGTGAGGTGCCGCTGCGATCATCCTGTACCAGCGCACTGGCTTGGGAGAGCGCGACACCCTGCAAGCTGATCTGCCAGGGCTTGCTATCAGCGGTTGGCGCAGGGGGGGCGGGGACGACCGGTTCGCTTGCATCAGCAGTGGCATCTTTGATCAGTCCGCTCAGATTGGAGCTGCCATCCGCCTTGGTCTGGATAAAGAGATGGGCGCCACTCAGGATCACCTTGCCAATCTCCAGACGATGTGAGAGCAGCGGCAACAGGGCCACCGAGGCCTCGCCCTGTTCGAAACGAACCAGATCCGGCTCGGCAAAACCGGCCGGATTGCGTAGGGCGACCTTTTCCAGCGAGAGGCCGAGACTCGGCCAGAAACGCCAGTCAATCTCCCCCGCCATCACCAGTTCCCGGCCCATGCTCTTGCGCACCTGTTCAGCCAGTTGGGGTTTGAATTGATTGGGGTCGATAAGGCTTATCAACGTCACTATGGCCAGCAAGGCCGCCACGGCGATGCCGAGCAAGATGAGAACTATCTTCTTCACGATATGCTCCTTGAATCCGGATCCACTGCAGACTATACCACTCACCGTCTGACGAATGGCGTCTGCGGGACAAAAGCGGACAAGGATGAGACAGGGATGGTCGCTGCCAATCCCCATCGTCATCAGCAGGGATCAGGCTTGCAAAGGGGATTGCTGCAACCGCGCCATCGCGGTACGCGTCGACTCGAAAGCAAAGCGGGACAAGGGGATATCGCTAATCTTCAACCACTGACAGGCGGCCACATCGTCAGCCGGCTGGATGACCGGTTTTTCACTCAGCTTGATAGCGAAAAAGGTGTCACAGGTGTGATAGGTGATGCCATCGTAGGGGTAAATATTGGGGAAGGAACCGAGATAGGTAAAAGGTTGAGCGCTGACATCGAGTCCCAGCTCCTCCTGTAACTCGCGCACCAGCGCCCCCTCCAGCGACTCGCCGGGATCGACAAATCCGCCTGGCAGATCCAGCAACCCCTTGCCCGGATTGCCTGCTCTTACCGCAACCAGCACCTCATCCTGCCAGCAAAGCGCCACCATCACAGCCGTCGCCACATTCTGGAAAAAATGAAAACCGCAGCCACAGCAAAACTCTTTGGGGCTGACGCTCTGCAGGGTTTGACCGCCGCATTTTGGACAAAACATGGGCTATCTCCGACGAAATAAAGCGCCATTTTAAGCTGTTGCGATCGTTTTTTATGAGTAAAACCGACGGGGAAGACGAGGAATTCAAAGGGAGAGGAATAAAACGGAGCAATTATCAGGCGATTTGCTGATTTTCAGGCAATAAAAAACCCCGCTCGATGAGCGGGGTTCTGAAATTGGGTGCCTGGCAGTGTCCTACTCTCGCATGGCGAATGCCACACTACCATCGGCGCTACCGCGTTTCACTTCTGAGTTCGGCATGGGATCAGGTGGTTCCACGGCGCTATTGCCGCCAGGCAAAAATCTTCAATCTGAGAAAGCTGACGTAAGTAATTCGTTCGTATTTGCTACAAGCCTTAGAACACTTCTTGGGTGTTGTATGGTTAAGCCTCACGGGTAATTAGTATGGGTTAGCTCAACACGTCGCCGCGCTTACACACCCCACCTATCAACGTTGTGGTCTCCAACGGCCCTTTAGGACCCTCAAGGGGTCAGGGATGACTCATCTCAGGGCTCGCTTCCCGCTTAGATGCTTTCAGCGGTTATCGATTCCGAACTTAGCTACCGGGCAGTGCCACTGGCGTGACAACCCGAACACCAGAGGTTCGTTCACTCCGGTCCTCTCGTACTAGGAGCAACTCCCTTCAATCATCCAACGCCCACGGCAGATAGGGACCGAACTGTCTCACGACGTTCTGAACCCAGCTCGCGTACCACTTTAAATGGCGAACAGCCATACCCTTGGGACCGACTTCAGCCCCAGGATGTGATGAGCCGACATCGAGGTGCCAAACACCGCCGTCGATATGAACTCTTGGGCGGTATCAGCCTGTTATCCCCGGAGTACCTTTTATCCGTTGAGCGATGGCCCTTCCATTCAGAACCACCGGATCACTATGACCTACTTTCGTACCTGCTCGACCTGTCCGTCTCGCAGTTAAGCTGGCTTATGCCATTGCACTAACCTCCTGATGTCCGACCAGGATTAGCCAACCTTCGTGCTCCTCCGTTACTCTTTGGGAGGAGACCGCCCCAGTCAAACTACCCACCAGGCACTGTCCGCGGCCCAGATTCATGGGCCTGCGTTAGAACATCAAACATACAAGGGTGGTATTTCAAGGACGGCTCCAGCGCAACTGGCGTCACGCCTTCAAAGCCTCCCACCTATCCTACACATGTAGGTTCAATGTTCAGTGCCAAGCTGTAGTAAAGGTTCACGGGGTCTTTCCGTCTAGCCGCGGGTACACCGCATCTTCACGGCGAATTCGATTTCACTGAGTCTCGGGTGGAGACAGCATGGCCATGGTTACACCATTCGTGCAGGTCGGAACTTACCCGACAAGGAATTTCGCTACCTTAGGACCGTTATAGTTACGGCCGCCGTTTACCGGGGCTTCGATCAAGAGCTTCGCTTGCGCTAACCCCATCAATTAACCTTCCGGCACCGGGCAGGTGTCACACCCTATACGTCCACTTTCGTGTTTGCAGAGTGCTGTGTTTTTGATAAACAGTCCCAGCCATCTGGTCACTGCGACTCCCGCCAGCTCCATCCGCAAGGGACTTCACCAACAAGAGCGTACCTTCTCCCGAAGTTACGGTACTATTTTGCCTAGTTCCTTCACCCGAGTTCTCTCAAGCGCCTTGGTATTCTCTACCCGACCACCTGTGTCGGTTTGGGGTACGATGACTTGTAATCTGAAGCTTAGAGGCTTTTCCTGGAAGCAGGGCATCAATGGCTTCCGCACCGTAGTGCGTTCGTCTCGTGTCTCAGCGTTGCACCTCCGGATTTACCTAAAGGTACCGCCTACGCACTTTCACCAGGACAACCGTCGCCTGGCCCACCTAGCCTTCTCCGTCCCCCCATCGCAATTACAAGTCGTGCAGGAATATTAACCTGCTTCCCATCGATTACGCCTTTCGGCCTCACCTTAGGGGTCGACTCACCCTGCCCCGATTAACGTTGGACAGGAACCCTTGGTCTTCCGGCGAGGAGGCTTTTCACCCCCTTTATCGTTACTTACGTCAGCATTCGCACTTCTGATATCTCCAGCATACCTCTCGATACACCTTCGCAGACTTACAGAACGCTCCCCTACCACTTGCACTAAGTGCAAATCCGCGGCTTCGGTGCCTGGTTTGAGCCCCGTTACATCTTCCGCGCAGGCCGACTCGACTAGTGAGCTATTACGCTTTCTTTAAATGATGGCTGCTTCTAAGCCAACATCCTAGCTGTCTGAGCCTTCCCACATCGTTTCCCACTTAACCAGAACTTTGGGACCTTAGCCGGCGGTCTGGGTTGTTTCCCTCTTCACGACGGACGTTAGCACCCGCCGTGTGTCTCCCGGATAGTACTTACTGGTATTCGGAGTTTGCATGGGGTTGGTAAGTCGGGATGACCCCCTAGCCCAAACAGTGCTCTACCCCCAGTAGTATTCGTCCGAGGCGCTACCTAAATAGCTTTCGGGGAGAACCAGCTATCTCCGAGTTTGATTGGCCTTTCACCCCCAGCCACAGGTCATCCCCTAACTTTGCAACGTTAGTGGGTTCGGTCCTCCAGTTGATGTTACTCAACCTTCAACCTGCCCATGGCTAGATCACCCGGTTTCGGGTCTACACCTTGCAACTAGACGCCCAGTTAAGACTCGGTTTCCCTACGGCTCCCCTATACGGTTAACCTCGCTACAAAATGTAAGTCGCTGACCCATTATACAAAAGGTACGCAGTCACCCCGAAGGGCTCCCACTGCTTGTACGTACACGGTTTCAGGTTCTATTTCACTCCCCTCACAGGGGTTCTTTTCGCCTTTCCCTCACGGTACTGGTTCACTATCGGTCAGTCAGGAGTATTTAGCCTTGGAGGATGGTCCCCCCATATTCAGACAGGATGTCACGTGTCCCGCCCTACTCGATTTCACATCAAGGTTGTTTTCGTGTACGGGGCTATCACCCTGTATCGCCGGCCTTTCCAGGACCGTTCCACTAACTTCCAAGATGCTTAAGGGCTAATCCCCGTTCGCTCGCCGCTACTGAGGGAATCTCGGTTGATTTCTTTTCCTCGGGGTACTTAGATGTTTCAGTTCTCCCGGTTCGCCTCGTTACACTATGTATTCATGTAACGATACCCAAGTTATCTTGGGTGGGTTTCCCCATTCGGAAATCTGTGAGTA
>NZ_CP077401.1:4157500-4485000 GCF_019048745.1 Aeromonas sp. FDAARGOS 1410
ATTGGCAAGGGCCAAAATGCAATAAAATCGCAAAAAACTGCACTTTATTGGTTATTCATATCAACCAACAAGCTTTGCACAGACTTATCCACAGAAAGGCGTAAAATCCGGATTGTTCGCGGCCATAACACAGCGCTTATCAGGTGGTTGAGCACGCAGTTCGCCAGCCATCCCCTCACCAGTCAGCTCTCTTTGCCTCTTGTATAGAGGCAATCACACCAGCCCGGCCTCCTTTATCCACTCCGCCACCAGCTCGCGGAGGGGCAGCTCACGACAACCGGAGAGATCCTGCCCCGCCCAGAGCGGAGAGAACCCGCTATCGCCCCGGGACTCCGCCACTGAGCGCAGCAAAGCCAGGGCGCCACTGGCATAAGGGAAGCAAGGCGCCAGATCCGAGAGCGGGCCCAGCTCCCGCATCAACCGGTTGCGGATGCCGCGGGCGGGGCGGCCGCTGAACAGATTGGTCAGCGCCGTATGCTCGCCTCGAGATGAGTGAAGCGCCGCACGATGCAGCGGCGAGGTAGTCGCCTCATGGCAGCAGAGAAAGGCGGTGCCCATCTGCACGCCACTCGCCCCCAGCGCCAACGCTTTGGCAATCCCCTTGCCATCGACGATGCCACCGGCGGCGATCACCGGCAGGTCGATCGCGGCGAGGATCTGTGGCAGCAAGGTAAAGGTGCTCTGCTGCAGCGCGAGATCATCAGAGAGGAAATGGCCGCGATGACCGCCCGCTTCCAGCCCCTGCGCAATCACCGCATCGGCGCCGTGGTGAGCAAGCCACTGAGCCTCGGCCACCGTGGTGGCACTGCCCAGCACATAGGCGCCGCTCGCCTTCACGTTGGCAAGCAGCTCGGGGGCAGGCAAACCAAAGTGGAAGCTGACCACCGCCGGCCTGAACCCGGTCAGCAGCTCGGCATATTGTGCGTTGAACGGGGCCCGGGTGGGCGCCCTGGCTGCGGCAGCCGTTGCTGCCGCCATGCTGATGTCAAACTCGGCATAGTAGGGAGAGAGCGCCTGTTGCCAGCGCATCTGCTGTTCCGGGCTCGGTTCCTCCTGCAGATGGCAGAAGAAGTTGACGTTAAAGGGTGCATCGGTCGCAGCCCGCATCGCCTGCAACTGGGAGGATAATTGCTCGCAGCCGAGCATGGCCGCCGGCAAGGAGCCCAGCAGGCCAGCCTGACAGGCGGCGATGGTCAGCCGGTGATCCTGCACACCTGCCATGGGGGCCTGGATCAGCGGGTAACGCAGACCGAGGCGACGAGCAAAACGGGAAGGGGCATCCATGATCCAGACTCCTTTCTGCAAATGGCGGAAAAATAGAACGGGCCCATCATGGGCCCGCTCACGCTAGTGACACATCAACGCACGCTGCGCAGCAGGAAATCCGGCTGACCGCAGGAGCGGCGCTCGCGCTTTTTCATCTCGGCGGAACAGGTGACCGCATCCGTCCCCTCTTTATTGACGCAGATGTAGATCTCCCGCAGGAAGCGGCCACCATCGGCGCACGCTACCGTGATGTTGTCGGGAGCCAGCCACTCGTTGGCGCTCACCAGATCAGCCTTGAGCTGGAAGGTGCTCTTGCGCAGCGGCTCTTCCGGGGATTGATAAGCCGCCGGGATCTTCACCTTCTGGCGCAGGTCGCTTGCCAGCTGATGGAATTGGGGCTGACTCAGGCCGGAGCAGGTGCCGTGCTTCTCCCACTCATGGCGATAGAGAAAACGGCTGGGGTAGAGGCCGGCAAACTTCTGCTCCATGTTGGCGTCGAGCCGCTCGCGGGTACAGTTGCTCGGGTAACCACGATCGTACTGGGGCCAGAGACCGTGCAACACAAAGCCCAGCTTGCGGGAACATTGATCCTTGTCCGCAGGTTTGACGGCGCAGTGCTCGGGCGACCAGGAGAGCGCCAGGGCATAGTAATCAAAGTCACCCGCCACCCCTTTCGCCTGCACCGCAGAGGAGAGCAGCAAACCACCAGCCAACAGGGCCATCATCTTCTTCATCTTAATATCCATCCAAACCGACTCTTGGGATGGCAGCCATGCTCCCATATTCCGGCGAGCGGAAACAGTGATCGCGGCACTGCTTGCGACAAGGGTCAGACCAGTCAGGGCTTTCACCGAGGAGCGACGAGGGGTAAGCTGACCGACCGGTGGACGCCTCGTCCACCACCCAAGCACTCCTCTTGGCAACCACAGGATGTAACATGATCCGCAAAAATCCCTCCGGCCACCTGCCGGTCATCGATGAATCCGCCTATATCGACAAAACCGCCATCATCTGCGGCAAGGTGATCATCAAAGAGAATGTCTTCGTCGGCCCCTACGCGGTGATCCGCGCCGACGAGGTGGATGCCAACGGCGAGATGGAGCCCATCGTCATCGGCGCCAACTCCAACATTCAGGACGGGGTGGTGATCCACTCCAAATCCGGCGCCGCCGTCACCATCGGCGAATACACCTCCATCGCCCACCGCTCCATCGTCCACGGGCCGTGCGAAGTGGGGAACCGGGTCTTTATCGGTTTCAACAGCGTGCTGTTCAACTGCCATATCGGCGATGGTGCCGTGGTGCGTCACAACTCGGTGATCGATGGCTGCGATCTGCCGCCGGAGTTCTACGTCCCCTCCACCACCCGCATCAACCAGCAGAGCGATCTGACCCATATCCCGCGGGTTTCGGTGGATGCCGCCGAGTTCTCCGAGGATGTGGCTCACACCAATATCGATCTGGTCAAAGGGTACAAGGCGCTCTCCAACGAGTTCTGATCCTTTCTTTATTACCAGAGAACAAAACGGGCGCCGAGGCGCCCGTTGCTGTTTCTATCGCTACTTATATATGTGCGGATCAGGAGCACTTCTTCAGGCTGATATGCCAGTTGGCACCGGATTGCACCTGATGCTTGGCTGCGAAGCTGTCCATGTTCAGCGCCACCGACACCTGCAGCAGGCTGTTGAGATAGACCAGCGGCTGCCCTTCCGGCACATCGCCAAAGCTGCTGACGTAGGGGGCCTTGCCGTCATATTTCAGCGCAGAGCCTTCGCTGATCTTGATGCAGGCGGTATCCCCCTTGTTGATCCCCGCCTTGGTCAGCAGCGCATCGTCGATGTTGGTCCAGACGTTGCCGTACTGCACATCGAGGATCGGGATGGTGCCTTTGAGGGTGCCATCCTTCTCGGCTACCGCAGCCTGATAGGGGATCTTCACCACCTCGGCAGGCAGTTTCGGGCCCACCTGCTCGTAGCTGATGGCACCGGACGCGAGCCGGGCGCCGGTGTAGGCGTAGACGTCGCGACCGTGGAAGGTGTAGGACTTCTCGGAGCCCTTGAGGCGGTTGGTCTTCTCGTCGATCTGGCGCACGGTGTCGATGCCGAAGTGTTCGGCTACCAGAGTCAGGGTGCCGTTATCCGGGCTGACGATGTAGTGGCCGCTCTTGGTCTTGAGCACCACCGACTTGCGATCGGTGCCGACACCCGGATCCACCACGCTGACGAACACAGTGCCCTTGGGCCAGTACTGCAAGGTTTGATAGAGGCGGTAGGAGGCTTCCCAGATGTTGTAGGCCGGGATCTCGTGGGTCAGGTCATAGAGCGGCAGGGTGCGATCCACCCCGAAGGCGACCCCCTTCATGGCCGAGACGGCGCCATCTTTAAGGCCAAAGTCGGTCTGGATCACCAGCGCCTCGTTGGCGGTGGCAACACTGCTGGCCAGCAGCAGGGCGAGCGCAATGGCGCGGGGAGCGGTACGAATATCCATATCTGAACTCCTGAAACGGTGGCAATGAGTGGTTAAAAACCTTCATTTGGCCATCCAGACTGCCACAGCAGGAATTTATTGCAAGGTGTTAACACCAAAGTGAGCCGCCACTCGCAAAACAGAGGGGCTATGGCAGAAATTGTGCTCGCCAAAGCCGGTTGATGGCGTTATCAAAAGAGGGTTGTCACACTCGCCCCCGACAGGAGTCCCGCACCATGAATCCCGCCCCCGACACCACACTGTTACTGGAGATTGGCGAGCAGCGCAGTCAGGTCTGGCTTGGCCACGCCGATGCTCCCCTCGCCAGCTGGACGCTCGCCTTCGGCACCCGCGCCATCCAGCCAGGGCCATTTCGCCACGCGCCGCCCACCCCGCTCGAACTGGAGCGCGCCATCATGGTGGTGGAAGATGAGTTGATGCGCATCGCTCCCGATATACCGCCCGGTCTGCCCCTCACCCTGCGCAGCGAACCCTCGCTGGCCGAAGTGCTGGGGGATAACACCATGAGCCGGGAACTGGTGGAGCAAGCCTTTGGCCAGCTGGCCGCCATGGCTGAGGGGGATCCCCTCGCCGCCAACCAGTTGCCGCGGGAGGAGGAGTTTGCCGCCGTGCTGCTGATCGTGCGGGAATGGTTGCACCATCTGGCCAGCGAGCAGGTGTCGCAGGTTGAATAGTCGGCCGCGCCGGGGCTGATGCCAGGCGGGGTGGCATATACTCAATCATGTCCACGCCCGCAATCCGGCACCTACGAACCCTTCACCCCACTCAGGAGAGACCCCGGCCATGGCCTGGTATCAAATTCGACTCGACCGTCCCAGAGCCACCCTGCTGGGGCTCGCCCTGCTGGTATTGGGCGGGCTGGGTTGCGTCTTCTACTACACCTATCTCAACGTCCAGCACGATATGAACCTCATCACCGCCAAGCAGAAGAACGTGTTCGACGTCTTCTATCAGCGGGCCAAGATCCTCAAGGTGGAGAACATCGCCAGCTATCTGGCACAACACCATCCGCTCGACAGGCGCCCGCCCCCGAGCGGCGTCGGCACCGACTATCTCTACGGCTACGACCTCAAGAGCAAGGAGCGCTTTGCAGATGTCCCGCTGCAATACCCGGCGGCCAATATCCTCAACACCTTCCGCTACGCCCTCTCCTACCCGGAGGTGATCAACATCTACACCATCTGGGACGACTACCGGCTGATCGGCATGGTGGCCAACGAGCGCATCCTGCCCGCCAAGCTGGGCTCTGTCCGGGTGGATCTGATGAGTTTTCGCCCCTGGTATCACTACTTCGGCTGCGCCAGCTTCAGCAAGCTCCGGCACTTCTGCAGCACCGATGAAGCAGTGGTCTCCGATATCGAGGTAGACAGCTTCAGCCTGCGCAACACCATAGTGATGTACTTCCCCTTCACCTATCAACCGGGGCGCGGCGGCTACAAATATGGCCTGCTGGCCATCGATATCGCGGTAGATGAAGCCTTCAACGAGGTGCTGCGCCCCTTTCACAATCTCAACCCGACCCGCACCGCCATCGCCTTCGATGCCGCCGAGCCGTGCCGTGCCTTTCATCTCTGTCTCAACAAACCCTTTATGCAGACCAAAAGCGGCGCCGTGCTCTATCTGAAGTGGTCCTACTCCTGGCTCGACTTCATCAAGCTGGCGCTCCACAGCGCGGCCTTCAAGGTCTACATCATCATCATTCTGCTGGCGATGGTGGCGTGGAAGCAGCTCTACCAGCGGCTGCGCACCCTGGCTCACACCGATCACCTGACCCAGCTGCCGCGGCGCGACATCCTCAACCGTACCATGCTGCACGAGCACGACTACCTGATGATCCTCGACATCGACAACTTCAAGTCGATCAACGACACCTATGGCCACGGTATTGGCGATCAGGCGCTGGTCGCTTTTTCCCGCCACCTCAGGAGCAATATCCGCAAGGTGGACAGCGCCATCCGCTGGGGCGGCGAGGAGTTCATCGTGCTGTTCAAGGGGATGGATGATGACGAGATGATGCGCCACTCCGCCGCCCGGCTGCTGGCCCGCCCCCTCACCATTACCGAGCTGCCCGACCCCATCACCTTCTCGGCCGGCGTGATCCGCATTCGCGACTACCTGTCGGTGGCCGAGGCGGTGCATCTGGCCGACGAGCTGCTCTATCACGTCAAGCAGCAGGGCAAACACAATATCGCCAGCTACGATGGCCAGCAGATCCACCTGATCCGCAACCCCGACGCCGAAATCGCCAGCTAAGCTGGCCCGCCTTCTGCCACTCCCCCTCTATCTGTTACCATCGCGGCCACGATCACTCACAGCATCGTGGCCGCTGGCCGCGATAACCCCAACTGGTGCCCCTATGTCCACAGCCTCCTTTGCCGAACTGGCCCTCTCCCCCCGCTTGCAGCAGACCCTGACCGAACTGGGCTATGCCGCGCCGACCCCGGTGCAGGCCAGCGCCATCCCCGTCATTCTGGCGGGGCGCGATCTGATGGCGGGCGCCCAGACCGGCACCGGCAAGACCGCCGCCTTCGTGCTGCCACTGCTGGAGCAGCTGCTACAACAGCCACAGGCAGAGCCCCGCCCGATCCGCGCGCTGGTGCTGGTGCCGACCCGCGAGCTGGCGGTGCAGGTCGCCGAGAGTGTGGCGCGCTACGGTCAGGGGACAGGTCTCACCAGCACCCAGGTCTACGGCGGGGTGAGTATCGCGGCGCAGGTAGCGGCGCTTCAAGCCGGGGTGGATATTCTGATCGCCACCCCGGGCCGGCTGCTCGACCATCTGCGGCAAGGGGCCTTGAGTCTGGCGGCGCTGCGCCATCTGGTGTTTGACGAAGCGGACCGCATGCTCGACATGGGCTTTATGGACGAGATCAAGGCGCTGCTCAAACAGATCCCGGCGGATCGCCAGACCCTGCTCTTCTCCGCCACCTGCGACGACAACCTGTTTGCCCTCTGCAAAGTGTTGCTGCGCGACCCCGAACTGATTGAAGTGGCGCCGCGCAACACCACGGCAGCCGAGGTAGAGCAGCGGGTCTATACCGTGGATAGCGATCGCAAGCTGGCGCTGGTCGAGCATATGCTGAAAGTGAAAGGCTGGGCACCGGCGCTTATCTTCAGCCGCACCCGGCAGGGGGCCGACAAGCTGGCCCAGCAGCTTGGCAAAGCGGGCATCAATGCACTCGCCTTCCACGGCGACCTGTCGCAGAGCGCGCGGGAGAAGGTGCTGCTGGAGTTTCGCGCCGGCACCTTGCAGGCGCTGGTTGCCACCGACGTGGCGGCCCGCGGCCTCGATATCACGGATCTCAACTACGTGATTAACCTTGAGTTCCCGTTTGTGGCTGAGGATTACGTCCACCGTATCGGTCGCACCGGTCGCGCCGGCAACAAAGGGCTCGCCATCACCCTGTTCAGCCCGGAAGATGCGCCCCTGTTGGAGAAGGTGGAAGCGGTGCTCGACACCCGTTTGCCCCAGCAGTGGTTCCCCGGCTTTGAGCCGGATCTGACTCGCTTTGAGCCCGAGCCGCGCCGCAACAGCAAGGCGGCCCAGAAACAGCGCGCCAGAAAGCAGGCCCTCGCTGGCAACAAGGGTGGCAAGGGTCGGCGCTAACCCCCGCCAATCCCTGCAACCCAATCCCTGCAAACCCATCCCTACAAACCGGAGCAAACCCCTGTGCGGCCGGTTTTGCCGCCGTGCGGGGGCGCAGCGGCAAACCGGCTCACTATAAGCAGGATTTATGGGTTTTCCCAAAATGACCCAACTCCAGCTTATACCGATGTCCGCCACGCCCTGTCTGCCATAAAGGGGCAACAGCGGGGCTGCAAGCCCTATAAAAAGAGAACGCCCGATCGGGCGTTCTCTTTGCCTGGTCGCTTCAACCCATCCTCCCCTGCCAACCCCTTGTGCCCACAGATACTGCGAGCCTTAGCAGCAACGGCTAGGGCGCCGTCGCCAGCTCGGGTGGCAGGGTACGCAGGATCTGCCGCTCCGCCAGGGTCGAGAGAATAAACATCACCATATAGCCGAGACCCAGCGCCACGATAATCGCCACCACGTTGGCGGTGAACTCGGCCACCAGATAGTAGGCGGCGACCAGCGCCACTATGCCCGCCAACCGGATCAGCAGGCTCTGGGTAAAGTAACCGTGGGCCTTGATATAGGCGAGCTGATAGCCATTGAGCATCATAAAGATGAAGAAGATGGAGAAGTGGAACAGCACCGGCACCGCCCCCACGTAGTCGGCGGGGAAGAACAGCAGCACCAGCGGCTTGCCCGCCAGCAGCATCAAGCCAAAGAAGGCCAGACTGACGATGGCGGAGAGACGGAAGATCCAGCGCCGGATCATCCTGATCTGGCGGTGATCGCCGTTGCGCAGATTGACCGCCAGCTCAGGCAGCACAAAGCGGTAGATGGGGAAGACGAACAGGGTGGTCATATAGGTGAAGATGGGGCGCACCACCACCTGAAAATCCCCCAGCTCGTCGAGGCTGAAGTGGCGGATGGTGAGCAGCACAGTGATGTAGATCATCAGGATGCTGGCCCCCGCCTCCAGCGAGGCGGTAAAGCTCTTCTTCACATAGCTCACCATCTCGGGGCCGAGCGCCACCTTGGCGAGCGGCCTGGTGGCGATGGCCCGGCGCCGCGAAAGATACATATAACCGGCGATAGCGAGCGAGGAGAAGGTCAGCCCGTAGAAGAGCGAGGCGAGCGCATCCATCCCGAGCCCAAAGTAGCAGGCCATGAACAGCAGGCCGTTGGCCAGCGGCTCCAGCCAGGTGACCCGGTTGGAGAGCGCATACATCCGGTACATGGCCACCAGATTGGTGAAGTAGACCTTGAGCCCCAGCCCGAAGATGACCCCCACCAGTTGCAGATACTCCACCCGGATATGGAGCCCGTGCTTGATATAAGGGATCACCGCCCCCCAGGTGAGCAGCACAATGCCGATGAGGAAGTAGCGAAAGATATTGATGATGTCCCGATCGTTTTTGGTCTGGGAGTAGCTCACCACCATGGAGGAGCGAAAACCAGTCATCAGGATAAAGGAGAGGGAGATCAAATCGACCACGCTGTTGAACAGCGCCAGCTCCCCCTTGGCGACCCACTGCGCCAGCCACACCTTGAAAGCGAAGCCGATAACGATGCTGACCAGCGAGGCCCACATTCCGGTGATAAAGGCCTGTTTGAGGCGGGCGAGAGAGGCGTATTGCATAACGAAAATTTATGGTTTTCCGGGGTATGACTAAACGCCATCTTATGAAAGCCCACCCGCCTTGAACAGCCTTAATCCCGCGCACTCACAACAACCAAGGGCAAAAGGCCCGCTCCCGGGCGTTTTGCTGTTCATCACTTTTGATTCCCTGCCGGTTGCCCTGCACCACCCCATCTCCACAAGGCCAGACCAGCCCAAATAACCAGCCGCAATTAATCGAAAGCTCAATTTGATGTAATTGATGGATTTGGCATCCATCAATACCCCTTTTATAGTAGGGGGGCTGAAGCGGCCTCAATCGCTCCCTCCCCACTCATTCCGGACAGGAATCTTATGAAAAAACTCACTCTCGCCCAGCTCGCCGCACTCGTGACCGTGCTGCTGGCTATCGTCTGCTGGCAGCTGCCAGCCCCGGCCGGACTGGCACCGGCGGCCTACCACACCGCCATTCTGTTTATCGCCACCATTCTGGTCATCGTCACCAACATAGCGCCGACCGGCTATATCGCCATCCTCTCCCTCGGGCTCTACGCCGTGCTCCATGCCGGCGGCGAAGCGACCCCCAAGGCGGCCATCGAAGGGGCGCTGGTCGACTTCAACCACCCGCTGATCTGGCTTATCGTCATCGCCTTCATGATTGCCAGCGCCTTTGCCAAGACCGGCCTTGGCAAGCGGATCGCCCTGCTGCTGCTCAGCCGCTTTGGCCAGTCCACCCTGCGCTCCGCCTACTGTCTGGCGGTTGCCGACTTTATTCTGGCCCCCGCCACCCCGAGCAACACGGCCCGCGCCGCCATCGTCGCCCCCATTGCCGACTCGCTGGCCAAGACCATCAACAAGGATGACCGCAAGCTGGGGCAGTTCCTGCTCTCCAGCGTCAGCGCCATGAACGACGCCTCGGCGGTCGCCTTCAGCACCGGCTTTGCCGGCAATCTGGCGCTGGTCGGTATTGCCGCCAGCGTCGCCGGGCTGACGGTCGGCTTTCGCGAGTGGGCGCTCTATCTGCTGCCGCCCGCCATCGGTCTGCTGCTGATCATGCCGCTGGTGCTCTATATGGTGATCCGCCCCGAGACCCGCGATACACCGGATGCCCCCCGCTTCGCCCGCGAGGAGCTGGCCAAAATGGGCCCCCTCTCCCGCCATGAGAAGAGCCTGCTCGGGGTCTTTGTCGGTCTGGTGGTGCTCTGGGTCGGCGGCAGCAATCTGGGGCTGGATGCCACCACGGTCGCCTTTCTCGGTCTGGCCGCCCTGCTGCTGCTCGGGGTGCTGAACTGGAACGATGTGAAGGGCAACAGCGCCGCCTTCGATACCCTGATCTGGTTCAGCGTGCTGATGGGGATGGCCGACAACCTGAAACGGGTCGGCTTTACCGGCTGGCTGGGGGATGAACTCTCCGGCTTTATGCACAGCACCCTCGGCGGGCTCGGCACCATTCCCATGCTGCTGGTGGTGATGGGGCTCTACCTCTTTACCTCCTACGCCTTCGCCTCGGCCACCGCCAAGGTGGTGGCGCTGGCACCGGTGATTGCCGGGGCCCTGCTGGCGGTCGGCGTGCCTGCCGAGCTCGCCATCTTCAGCATCGCCGCCATCACCAACGTCGGCTGCAACCTCGCCACCTACTCCCACGCCCGCATCCCGCTGCTGATGGGGATGGGCTATCACACCAGCGCAGAGTGGATGCGCATCGGTCTGGTGATCGCCATCGTGGGCTTTGCCGTGGTGATGAGCATCGGCCTCACCTGGTGGCAGTGGCTGATCTGATAGCAAAAGGGCCCGTAACGGGCCCTTTTGCATAGAGGGTGTGCAGCGTTCTATACCGGCGCTGCGCTTGCCACAAGCTGCAGTGTGTTTAAAAACAGCGCGGGTCAGCTCTGGGGCGCCGCCTTGATAAGCGCCTCGTAGTGATCGATCAGCTCGGGCCCGTGCAGCGGTGAGTCGTGACCGCCAATCACCGTCTTGATCGGCAGCTTCATCGCCTTCAGTCGCTCGATGGTCTGCGGATACTCCTTCACATTGGCAAAGCTCAGGTTGCCCAGCTTCTCCTTGAGGATGCAGTTGCCATAGAGCACCTGCTCGTCGGGGAAGTAGACAAAGATGCCGTCCGGCGTATGGGCCGGGCCCGCATAGAAGGCGCGCACCTTGCCATCTTGCAGGGTGAAGTCGCCATCGTGCACCACGTTCGGCAGCACCAGCGGCAGATCCGGGTACTCCGGCAGCCCCTTGCGGGTAAAGGCGACAATCTCGGCCCAGTCGCTCTTCATCAGATCCCGGGTCTGGCGGGTCGCCACCACCTTGGCACCGATGGACTTCCAGTAGGCATTACCGCCCGCCCGATCGGTGTGGTAGTTGGTGTTGATCACCTCCAGCACCGGCTTGCTGCTGACCCGTTTGATCAGCTTGTGCAGCTCGCGGGCGGTATCCGGCGTCCAGGTCGCCCCCACCACAGTCACCCCCTTGGCCCCGAAATAGACCATGGAGTTCTCTTTGACGTAGTAGTTGTCCTCCACCACATAGACAGGGCCGCTCACCTGCTTGAGGGAGATCCCCGCCGCCCGCACGCTGCCACCCCAGAAACTCGCCATCAGCACCACGGCCCCGGCCAACCCGCACTTCATCCAACCTTTCATCATCTTGCTCCCTCGAACCAACCGCCCCCTCGCCACCCCTGTGGCAAGCCGGGCCTTTTAAGCAGTGGGCAGAAGATACGGGGGATTTGTGAGGGGAAAATGAGGTTGTGTGAAGAGAAGGTGAAGTCTGGGGGAAGTCAGGGGAAAGTCCGGAAAAATCAGCAGCGACCTCCTGTTCGCGAACGACCGAATACTCTGTAAACGTAGGGCTTCGCTGCGCGAAGCCCTACATACAAGATGGTGAGTAATTGAGTCTGTTTTGAGCTCATTTGTGATAGACCTAATTTATTCACAAAACGATTCATAGTAACCTTTTGGCTCTTTTCTCGTGGCCGAAAGATACCCTATGGAAGCACCTGCGTTTGTTATTCGCTCAGAAAATGATGCCTATGAACTGCTTCGGCAGCTGTTGGAAAACGAAATTGATGTTGATGCTTATGACCTGCGGTTTGATGGATGGCCACGATTAACAGTCCATCTAAAAGGAGAGGGATTTCAGTCAACAATCACCCCTCCTTTGATGAGTGCCTTCTTGGAACTTCAACGCAATATATACAGAAGCTATGCTATCGCACGTTACAATACTCCTAAGGTAACGGCACTAAATGCCCTAGAGAAAGAAGCACTCCAGATCGTTGTAAAGGTAGAACCGGGTAGCTCCTTATTCAGTGTGGATCTGGATGGCCTGTTAGAAAAATGGGGTAAGGATCTAATTGATAAAATGGATGCTAAAACATTACTCACCATGGTTATTGCTGTTGCTGCCATTTGGGCAGGTAAATCCGCATACTCGGATTATCTTGCTCAACGAGTTGAGATTCGCCAAATTGAAGCGAAGAAAGAAGAGCAACAACTCCTGATTGAGCAACAAAAGCTCCGAATGGAAGAGCGTGCGCGAGACGATGCCCAAGAGACTAAGCGCATGGAAATGTTGACTGAGCTTCTCCAACAACAACCAAAGCTGCACACTATCAAAGCCTATGCTGATGACTCCAGAACTGAGTTGTTTAAACGAAGCGCAACTGCTGATGAAGTCGAAATCCAAGGCATGAAGATGGATGGAGAAACGGCAGCAGAGCTGGTAAAGAATGCTAGAAATAAATCCGAAGATGTGCGGCTAGATGGTATGTATCGCATCTTAAATGTCGACTCTTCCAACCCAGATGAGTTCAAAGTCAAAGTCCGCAGCCAAGAGTCTGGTGATGAGTTCATCGCTAAAGTCCAAGATGGAACATTAGATCGGCGCTATCTGGATGCATTGCAAAGAGGAGAGTGGTCACGTCGCCCTGTTCGCCTGCAAATTAACGCTAAGTCCATAAAGGATGAAATCCGCAGTGCCGTAGTGATGCAGGCAAACTTTCCTGAACAAGATTGAAATCAACCACCTGAATATTGTATCTCGCCTGAACCTCTGAACTTATAAATATAAGGCTCCCATCGGGAGCCTTATTGCATTCATAACGGAGATCTTCTTCACCCCAACGGCGGCGTCCGCGGTGGCACCATACGCTTGCTGCCGGTGGATTCGAAGGCCGAGGCGAAGCGCAGCAGGTTGTTGTCGTCATAGGCGCGACCGGCGAAGGTCAGGCCCACCGGCATACCGATATCGGCCATCACCCCCATGGGGACGGTGACGGTCGGCACGCCGAGGTGGCGAATGGCGAGGTTGCCGTTGGCAACCCAGATGCCGTTGCTCCAGGCGATATCGGCGGAGGCCGGATTCACATCCGCATCAGCCGGGGCGACGTCAGCGACGGTCGGGAACAGCACGGCGTCGAGCTTGAGCCCGTCCATCCAATCTTCCAAGTCCAGCTTGCGGGTCTTTTCCAGACCGCGCAGGCCATCCGGCACTGTGGGGATCTCGTCAAAGCGCTTGATGCCGCGCTTGGCCATATTGACGTACTCGTCCATGCCCGCCGCCAGATCTCCCTCGCGGTTCGGCAGGGTGCCCGGATCGTGGGGGAAGATCTTCAGCCCATCGACATCGGCCAGCTTGTTCAACTTGGGATCGCCGTTGGCACGCAGGAAGTCGTCGAACGCCCAGCCGGAGAGCTCCCACAGCTCGTCGTTGAGAAACTCCGGGCTCACGATGCCGCGATTGAACACGGTCGGCGCACCGGGTCGGTCCCCTTCGCAGTTGGAGACCAGCGGGAAGTCCACTTCGATGACTTCGGCGCCAGCGGCTTCCAGCGCCTTGCGCGCATCTTCCCAGAGGGCAATTACGGTCTCGCGGGTATGGATGCGCTGACCGGTCGGGCCGCCGATACCGGGGTTTTCGCTGGTGCCGGCCAGTTCATCCTTGTTGATAAACATGCGCGGCACGCCGAGGCGCTTGCCCTTGAGGGCATCGGGCTTGGCAGCCAGATCCAGATAGGAAGCCGGACGCACTTCAGAGGCCTTGGGCAGCTGCACCCAGGGCTGCATGCGCCACAGATCGCCACGGGTGTCGGCATCGTCGGCGACCACTACGTCGAGCACTTCCAGCAGATCGTTCATGGTGCGGGCATAGGGCACCACCACATCCATGGTCGGGGTCAGCGGCCAGTTGCCGCGCACCGAAATCACGCCACGGGACGGGGTGTAGGCGCACAGACCGTTGTTGGAGGCCGGGCCACGGCCGCTCGACCAGGTCTCTTCCGCCAGACCAAAGGCGGAGAAGCTGGCGGCGGTGGCTGTACCGGCGCCGTTGGAGGAGCCGGAGGCAAAGGGCGCGGTCAGGTAGTCGGCGTTGTAGGGGCTCTCGGCACGGCCATAGACGCCGCGCTGCATGCCGCCATTGGCCATCGGCGGCATATTGGTTTTGCCAAGGCAGATGGCACCGGCGGCGCGCAGGCGCTCAACGGTAAAGGCATCGCGCTGGGCTACCAGATCCTTGAAGGCCGGGCTGCCGGAAGCGGCAGTCAGCCCCTTGACCAGATAGCTGTCTTTGGCGGTGTAGGGGATGCCGTCGAGCGGGCTCAGGGTTTCACCACGGGCACGGCGGGCATCGGAAGCTTCGGCCTCTTTCAGCGCATCGGGATTGGCGACCACCACGGCGTTGAGCTTGGTGGCAGTCTCGGGGCCGTTGTAGGCCTCGATCCGGGCCAGATAGGCCTTGACCAGTTCGACCGCTGTGGTGCGGCCTGATTCGAGCGCGGCACGCAGCTCGGCAATGGAAACCTCGGTCACTTCGATCATGGGGATCTCCTGTAAAAGGGTGACTGTTTGTCATGATGATCGCCGCATCAGCGCCTGCGACCATCACACCATCAAGAGATAAAACCCCACGGCGTGGGGTTTTGAATTTCTACACTCTTCGACCAGCTTACTGACCTGAAGGGATCTGCTGGGTAATGCAGTGAATATTGCCACCGCCCAGCAGGATCTCGCGGGCCGGCACGCCGACCACGGTGTGCTCCGGGAAGATCTCTTCCAGAATGCGCTGGGCTTCGCCATCGGTGGCGGCATCCAGCAGCGGATAGACGATGCGATCATTGGTGATGAGGAAGTTCACATAGGAACCGGCCAGACGGCCTTCTGCCTCGCGCGGCACACCGGTACCACTCTCGACACCGGCAGACTCCTCTTCGGTGCAGAACAGCGGGCCCGGCTGGGGCAGCTTCCACACTTTCAGCTTGCGCCCCTTGGCATCGACCGCCGCTTCCAGCACCTTGAGGGCGGCCACGGAGCGGGCGTACTGGGGATCGTTCTGATCGTCAGTCCAGTGCAGCGCCACTTCACCCGGACGCACGAAGCAGCACATGTTGTCGATGTGGCCGTCGGTTTCGTCCATGTAGACACCTTCGTCCAGCCAGATAAAGCTGGTGACGCCCAGATAGTCGCGCAGGTGAGCTTCGATCTGCTCTTTGGTCAGGTGCGGGTTGCGGTTTTCGTTGAGCAGGCACTCGGCGGTGGTCAGGCAGGTGCCTTCGCCATCGACGTGGATGGAGCCCCCTTCCAGAATCAGCGGCGCATCGTAGCGAGCCATCTCGTGTTGGGTCAGCATCTGGGCTGCCACTTCCTCATCCTGATTCCACGGATAGTAGAGACCGCCCTTGTGGCCGCCCCAAGCGTTGAAGCCCCAATCCACGCCACGGCACTCGCCGGCAGCGTTGGTAACGATGGTCGGGCCGGTATCGCGGGCCCAGCAGTCATCGCTGTCCATTTCGACCAGGGTGACGTGAGCGGGCATGATGGCGCGGGCCTGCTCCATAAACTGGGCCGGTACACCCATAAAGACCGGGGTGGCGCCACCGATGGCATCGGCCACCTTGGCGAAGGTCTCTTGCGCGAAGCGACCGGCTACGCGCCAGTTGTCCGGGCGAAACGGCCAGATCATCCAGACGGCCTGCTGGTGCGCCCACTCGGCGGGCATGGTGAAGCCGTCGGCGGCCGGCGTGGAGTTAATGGTCTTGATGCTCATCGCAAGGCTCCTTGCATGGATTGAGGCCCCCGTTTACGCCCGATGCGGCGCGGGAACCCGGAAAAATAAGAGTGGGTCGCAGATTATGACGTTGCGCCCCCATCCATCAAATGAATAGGATGGATTGTCCCATAAACACGGCGAATAATCCCCCCATGAAACTGCACCAGCTCGACCTCAATCTGCTGCTCGCTTTTGACGCCCTGATGACGCAGGGCAGCGTTACCCGCGCCGCCGAGGCGCTCTTTATCAGCCAGCCCGCCATGAGCCACTCCCTTAACCGGCTGCGCACCTTTCTCGGCGACCCGCTTTTGGTGCGCACCCCGCAGGGGATGCTGCCAACCCCGCGCGCCCAGCGGCTGCATCTCGGGGTGCAGCAGGCGCTGCGGCTGCTGGAGCAGCAGCTCACCGAGGAAGAAGAGTTCGAGCCGAGCCAGTCGAAGCGACGCTTCGTGCTCTGCACCACAGATTACGTGGAGTGTGTGCTGATCCCGCCGCTTATTCAGCGGCTCAGACGGCTGGCACCGGGGGTCACCATCGAGATCCGCATCCTGCGCGACACCCTGCCCGAAGCCGAGCTGGCAAGCGGCGAGATCGATCTGGTGCTGGGCTTTGACGAGTACATGCAGGTGCCGGGGTATCTGGGCAAGGAGACCTGGCTCACCGAGCCGCTGGCCGGGCTGGTGCGCGCCGATCTGCCCATTGCCAAATCGGCCCCCACCGGCGCCGAGGATGACCCCTCCCAGTGGCAGGAGCGCATCACCCTGCAGCAGCTTATCGCCATGCCCCATGTGTTCCACTCGCCGCTGGGCACCTCGGAGGCGAGCCTCGACCGCTATCTGAAGAGTCAGGGCTTTAGCCGTACCATCTCGGTCAACAGCCAGAGTTATATGTCCGCCGCCGCCATCGTCAGCCAGAGCGATCACCTCTTGGTGCTGCCCAGCATGGTGGCCGAGCTGCTCGCCACCCACTGGCCGC
Organism: Aeromonas sp. FDAARGOS 1410; assembly: GCF_019048745.1. Classification (NCBI taxonomy): domain Bacteria; kingdom Pseudomonadati; phylum Pseudomonadota; class Gammaproteobacteria; order Aeromonadales; family Aeromonadaceae; genus Aeromonas; species Aeromonas sp. FDAARGOS 1410. Next base: position 4,174,464 of record NZ_CP077401.1, read on the forward strand.
TGAAAAGCCTGCCGCTGCCCGCAGACGTACCGGATTATCACCTCAACTGCGTCTGGCACCCCGTGCACGCCCAGCAACCGGCGCTGGTGTGGCTGAAAGATTTGATGAAGGAGCTGGTGGGGCCGAGGTAAAACCGCGGCGTCTGGCATCAAAGATTGATGGAAAAGCCGAGGAAGGGCTGAGACCAGAAACAACAGTGGCTCCCGAGGGAGCCACTGTTGTTTCTGCGGTATCGCGTTACGCCCGCAGGGCCCGCATCAGCTGGGCAACTACGTCGTCGAGCAGGGGGCGATCGGGGCGGCACTGGGCGAAGGTGATAAGCCCCTGCAGGTTGATCAGCAGCAGGGCGGTGAGAGTGCGGATATCCCGATCCGGCGCCAGTTCACCGCACTGCTGCGCCTGCGCCAGCAGATCCGCCAGCTCCTGCTCCAGCTCGCCGTAGATCCCCTTGACCCGCTGGGTAAGCTCTTCGTCCTGTTCGCTCAGCTCCATCATTGTGCGGGTCACCAGACAGGTGCCGCAGAGCGCCTCGGTCACCACCTGATCGAGATAGGCAGCAAGACCGGCCAGCGGGCTCGGGTTGTCGAGCAGGGAGCGGCGCAGGGCCCGCTTGCTCTCCACATAGTGATCGACAGCCGCCAGCAGCAGGCCGCGCTTGTTGCCAAAGGCGCCGTAGATGCTGCCCGGGTGCAGGCCGGTGGCAGCCACCAGCTCCTGCATGGTGGTCTTGGCGTACCCCTTGGCGCGAAACGCCTCCATGGCATTTCGTAGCACCTCGTCACGATCAAACTCGGCAATGCGCATGGCTCCTCCCGTCGGAAATGGTTCGCTGCCACGGCACAAAAAGAGCCGCTGGCAACGCGCGCTGGAAAAGGTCGGCAAGTGTACCCCACTCGCAGGTCGGGGCCAACCATCTTGAACGCGCATTCAAAAAAGACTTGCATCGGAACAAAAAAACGTCTTGAATGCACGTTCAAGAATAACCCGTTCAGGACACACTATCATGAATACCCTGTTTCAGCCGTATCGCCTTAATGAGACTCTGACCCTGGCCAACCGCTTCATGATGGCCCCGCTCACCCGCTGCATGGCAGGCCCCGGTCTGGTGCCGACCGAGCAGATGGCTGCCTATTATGCTCGCCGTGCCGACATCGGCCTGATTGTCTCCGAAGCCGTCATCATCCGCCCCGATGCGCAGGGCTATCCCAATACCCCGGGCCTCTTCACCCAGGCCCAGATCGATGGCTGGAAGAGAGTGACCAGCGCCGTACACGCCAAAGGCGGCAAGATCTTCGCCCAGCTGTGGCACGTCGGCCGCCTCTCCCACCCCTTCTTCCATCAGGCTGAAGTGCTGGCTCCCTCTGCCGTGGCGCACGAGGGCACTGTGCCCCGCATGCGCGAGCTGACCTATCAGGTGCCACGCGCCCTGACCGAAGCCGAAATCGCCCAGCTGGTGCAGGATTACGCGACAGCCGCAGCCAACGCCATTGAGGCGGGCTTTGACGGGGTAGAGATCCACGGTGCCAACGGCTACCTGATCGACCAGTTCCTGCACCACTCCACCAACCTGCGCACCGACAACTACGGTGGCTGCCCGGAAAATATGAGCCGCTTCGCGCTGGAAGTGGTCGATGCCATCAGCGCCCGCATCGGCGGTGATCGGGTTGGTATTCGTCTCTCCCCGGGTGCCTATGTCCATCTGGCGGGCAGCCCGGAAGATCGCGCCGTGTTCGACTATCTGCTGAGCAAGCTCAACGATCGCCCGCTGGCCTATATCCACCTCGGCATCTTCGATGACAACCTCACCTTCGATTATCTGGGTGGCCGCGCCTCCGACTATCTGCGCGCCCACTACAAGGGCAATCTGGTCGGGGTGGGCAACTACGACGCCGAGCGCGCCGCCGCAGCCATCGAGGCCAACCGCTTCGATCTGGTGGCCATCGGCCGTCCGCTTATCGCCAACCCGGACTATCTTGCCAAGGTGAAAAATGGCGAAGCGCTGGTGCCCTACGCCGACACCATGCTGGCCGAACTGGTCTAACCGCATCGGTATCGCCAGACAACAGGCAATAAAAAACGAGGGGAGCGGTTGCTCCCCTCGTGCTATCTGGCTGATGCCGTATTGCGTTGGTGCGGACTTAATTGGTGCGGAACAGGGCCTCGATTGAGAGCCCCTGGCTCAGCAGGATCTCCCGCAGACGGCGCAGCCCCTCGACCTGGATCTGGCGTACCCGCTCGCGGGTCAGACCAATCTCGGCCCCCACATCCTCAAGGGTGGCAGGCTCGTAACCCAGCAAGCCGAAACGACGCGCCAGCACTTCCCGCTGTTTGGGGTTGAGCTCTTCCAGCCAGTGCACAATGCTGCTGCGCATATCATCTTCCTGTGACTCCAGCTCCGGCCCCATGCCGCGCTCGTCGGAGAGCACATCCAGCAGCGCCTTGTCGCGATCGCCACCGATGGGGGTATCCACCGAGGTGATCTTCTCGTTGAGCTTGAGCATGCGGTTCACATTGTCCACCGAGCAATCGAGTGCCTGGGCGATATCTTCGGCGGTCGGCTCGTGATCGAGACGGTGAGAGAGTTCACGCGCAGTGCGCAGGTAAACGTTTAACTCCTTGACCACATGAATGGGCAGACGGATGGTGCGGGTCTGGTTCATGATGGCCCGCTCGATGGTCTGGCGGATCCACCAGGTGGCATAGGTAGAGAAACGGAAGCCGCGCTCGGGGTCGAACTTCTCGACCGCGCGGATAAGACCGAGGTTACCCTCTTCGATGAGATCCAGCAGCACCAGGCCGCGGTTGTTGTAACGACGGGCGATTTTGACCACCAGTCGCAGGTTGGACTCGATCATGCGCTTGCGGGCTGCTTTGTCACCCCGCAAGGCACGACGGGCGTAATAGACTTCTTCTTCGGCAGTGAGGAGTGGGGAGAAGCCAATCTCCCCCAGATAGAGCTGGGTGGCATCCATCACCTTGTTCAGTTCCGGTGCCAGCAATTCATCGGAGATGGTCTCTTCCGCCTCGGCGGCCACCTCCTCCAGCTCTTCTACCTCTTCGTGAGACTCGGGGTCAGCGTCAAACTCTAACTCTGCATCCTGCATTACCAGTTGTTCTTGGCTCATGGTGTGTCTCCCTGACGTTACCAGAGTAAGACGGTCTCTCTGGGGTTAACGCTTTGGCAAATAGCTCATCGGATTGATCGACTTGCCTCTATACCGGATCTCGAAATGCAATCGCACATCCGGCGCGTCCGTGCTGCCCATGTTGGCAATGACCGAGCCCCCCTTGACGCTGTCCCCTTCCTTCACCCGCAACTCGTCGTTGTGTGCGTAGGCGGAGAGATAGTCATCATCATGCTTGAGGATGATCAGCTTGCCGTACCCCCTTAAAGCACTGCCAGCGTATACGACCTTACCGCTGCTGGCGGCGTAGACGGGTTGCCCCTTCTGGCCGGCTATGTCGATACCCTTGTTACCCTGTTCTGCAACAGAGAACCCCTCGACGATCCGGCCTTTTGCAGGCCAGTGCCAGGAGAGTCTCGACTGGGAGTTGTCTGTTTTTTGTTCTTTGACCTGAGCGTATTCCTTCGGTGCCTCCGCAGCAACGGATTTCTGCGAGATGAATGGCGTGGTCTGACCAGATCCACTCGGTTCTGCCAGCGGACGCGGGCCACTGCTCGGTCGGGTCGTGGTGGTCTGCACCGGAACCGGCGTCACCGGGCGGGTTGCGGCTACCATCTGGGTGCTGCTGCCGCCAGCAGACTGGACGTTGAGCACCTGACCCGGTTGCAGGGCGTAGGGGGCACTCAGGTTGTTGCTCTGGGCCAGCGCCTGCGGCGTCATGCCGAACTGGCGGCCGATGCTGCTTAGGGTATCGCCGCGACGCACCTCATAGGTACCGGAACTGCGGCTGCTGCTCACGCTGGCGCTGGAGCCATCGAGTCGCAAGCGCTGCCCCGGATAGATGTTGTAGGGCGGGCTGATGTTGTTGAGGCTGGCCAGCGACGGCACGTCGTTGCCGGAGTTGAAGGCGATGGAGTAGAGGGTATCGCCCCGCTTCACCACATAGCTGTTGCCCTGAATGGGGGCACTGACCTGAGCGCTGGCCTGACGGGTCGGGATGGTCGAGACGAAGGGACCATCACCCAGCCCCTCAACCGGAGCGGCATTTTTACTGGAGGAACAGGCAAGCAGCAGCCATGAAAGAACGACGACACTGCTTCCCTGCCAAATACGCGAACGCATAGCGGATCCTTAACGACTAAACCAGAAATAGGCCACGACGGCCAGACCAATACAGAGCCAACCGAGCACATCTACGTAGTGCATCAGTTTGCGTTCCATCTTCTCGCCACCCCAGCGCATCAAACCTGCCACCAGGAAAAAGCGCAAACCGCGGCCGATAAGGGAGGTGATGATGAAGGGCAACAGAGCCATTTGCAACAGCCCAGCCGTCACGGTAAAGACCTTGTAGGGGATCGGGGTGAAGCTGGCGATAAAGATGACCCAGATGCCCCACTGTTCGAACCAGTGGCGAGCGATGGCGATCTTGCCCTCATAACCGACGGAAGCCACCAGCGGCTGCACTACCGGATCCCACAGCGCGTAGCCAAGGGCATAGCCAAACAGCGCACCCAGCACCGAGAAGACGGTGGCCAGCGTGGCGTAGTGCCACGCCTTGTGGGGCTTGCCGAGCGCCATCGGCGCCAGCATCACGTCAACCGGGATGGGCCAGAAGACCGATTCGATAAAGGCGGTGATGGAGAGATACCAAGGGGCGTATTTGTGGCGTGCCCACTGCATTACCAGTACATACAAACGGGAAAACAACTTCACTCAACATCTCCGTCGATCAGGGGAACAAAACGCACCGGTTCCAGAATTCGGCTGGTCAGCTGGGAGCCGGAGCGTTCAATCAGTTGCAGGGTCTGCTGGCTGTCGCCCACCGGCAATACCAGCCGACCGCCATCGGCCAGCTGATCGGTGAGCGCCGTCGGGATCTCGCTCGCCGCCGCCGTCACCAGAATGGCGTCGTAAGGCCCCTTGTTGGGCCATCCCAGCCAGCCGTTACCGTGCTTGGCCGAGACATTGTGCAGATCGAGCTGGCGCAGCCGGCGTCTTGCCTGGAACTGCAGCGACTTGATCCGCTCCACGGTATAAACGTGCTCCACCAGATGGGCGAGGATCGCCGTCTGGTAACCGGAGCCAGTGCCAATCTCCAGCACATGGGCCGGATCATTTTGCATCAGCAGCTCGGTCATTCGCGCCACCATGTAGGGCTGCGAAATGGTCTGGCCATGGCCAATCGGCAAGGCGGTGTTGTCCCACGCCTTGTGGGCCATGGCCTCATCCACGAATAGCTGGCGCGGCACTTTCGCGATGGTCGCCAGTACGCGAAAATCGCGAATATCCTGCGCAATGAGCTGATTTAACAGGCGCTGTACTATCACACCCTCATCCCTGCAGATCTAACCAGGCCCCCAGACCAGCGAGACTGTCATAGGCAGTCATGTCAATGGTCAGGGGAGTTATCGAGACATAACCCTGCTCGATGGCAGCAAAGTCGGTTCCTTCTCCTGCATCCTGCTTGTCGCCGGGAGGGCCAATCCAGTAGATGGGCTGACCGCGGGGATCCTCGGTGCGGATCACCGACTCCGCCCGATGGCGATTGCCAAGGCGGGTCACTCTGATCCCCCGGATCTGCTCAAGCGGCAGGTCAGGTACATTCACATTGAGGATCTGATCCGCTGGCAGGGGGTGCTTCATCAACCCCTTCACCAACAGGGCCGCATAGTGGGCCGCCGTGGCGAAATGGGTCTTGCCCACCAGCGAGATGGCGAGGGAGGGATAGCCAAGGTGGCGCCCTTCGGTCGCAGCCGCCACCGTGCCGGAGTAGATGACATCATCCCCCAGATTGGCACCGTGGTTGATGCCGGCAACCACCATGTCAGGCTCGGGGCGCACCAGCTCGTTGACCGCGAGGTGGACGCAGTCGGTCGGCGTCCCCTTCACTGCATGATAACCGGTTTCGCTGATGCGGGTGACCCGCAGCGGCACCTCCAGCGTCAGGGAGTGACTCGCGCCGCTGCGGTTGCGATCCGGTGCCACCACCACGACCTCGCCGCAGGCGCGCAACGCCTCGCTGAGGGCACGGATGCCCTCGGCATGCACACCATCGTCATTACTGACCAGAATTCGCATCGGTTTGATTCCTGAAACCGTGATCGGCCTCTTCGGCCTGCATTAACTCGCGCACCACGCTGGTAGCAAAGGCGCCCGCCGGCAGGAAGAAGGAGAGAGTCAGCACCTCCCCCTCCAGTTGCCAGCTCATCTGCTCCGGCTTGAGCAGCAGCGGGCGGCGATCCTGATCCAGCCCCGCTTTCTCCAGGCCGTCACACCAGTCGCTGTAAGCCGCCAGTACGCCCTGTTCGAACTCGGCAGCGGCCCCCTGGCTGGCCAGCCGGCCACGCCCCCACTGGGGCGCGGTGAGCTGCACGTCGCCGGAGGCGAGACGCGCTTCCAGCTCGGGGGTCACGCTCTCTTCACTGAAGATGGAGTGGCTACCTTTGAGCATCACGCAGTCACCGGCCAGCAGCTGATGGGCCAGCCCCTGCTCGATACGGGCGCTGACGATGGCATTGAACAGCATGCTGCGCGCGGCGGAGAGGTAAAGAGAGCGCTTGTTGCGATCCTTGATCCGCTTGCCGGCAAACATCGCCTTGGCCGCTTCCAGGTTGTTGCCTTCACGGCCGAAACGCTGCTCGCCATAGTAGTTGGGCACGCCCTGGGTAGCGATAGCCTGCAGGCGTGACTCCAGCCCGTCGGCCTGCTCCAGACCGGTGAGACGCAGAGTGAAGTGGTTGCCCTTGAGATAGCCGACCCGCAGCTTCTTGTTGTGGCGCTTCACCTCCAGGATCCGGATGCTGTCGCTCTCGATGACGGAGAGGTCCGGCTCGGCCTTGCCCGGCAGGTGAATGCCGAACCACTGCTCGGTCACTGCGTGGCGATCCTTCAGGCCCGCCCAGGTCACCGCATTGCGGTTGACCCCGGCCGCATCGGCCAGCAGGCCAGCCACCCAGGCGGTGTTCTCGCCGGTTTTACGCACCCGGACGAAGATGTGCTCCCCTTCCCCGCAGGGTTCAAACCCGAGGTCTTCATTGACCACGAAGTCGGCGGCCTCGGCCTTGAGGATACCGCGGGCGGTGGGCGCACCGTGCAGGTAGGCAAGTTGTTCCAGCATTATTGTTTCACCAGTAAGACGACGGCTTCGGTGGCGATCCCTTCCTTGCGCCCCGTAAAGCCAAGCTGTTCGGTGGTGGTCGCCTTGACGTTCACCCGGTTCAAATCACATTGCAGATCGGCAGCCAGCACGGCGCACATGGCCTCGATGTGAGGCGCCATCTTGGGTGCCTGAGCGATGATGGTCACATCCAGATTGCCGATGGCATAACCTGCGCGCTGCACGCGGGCAAAGACATCCCGCAGCAGGATACGGCTGTCGATACCCTTGAATTCGGCAGCGGTATCGGGGAAGTGACGCCCGATGTCACCGGCACCGATGGCGCCCAGCAGGGCATCGCTCACCGCGTGCAGCACCACGTCGCCATCGGAGTGGGCGATCAGTCCCTGCTCGTAGGGAACCGGCACCCCGCCCAGCATGCAGGGGCCAACCCCGCCAAATTTGTGTACGTCAAAACCATGTCCAATCCGGATCATGCTCGCTCCTTGTTCGGCCTGTCTGTTCAGACCTCTTTGTTCTGATAGGTGGGCTTATGCCTGCTGGCTTAAAAACAGTCCCGCCAAAGAGAGATCCTCCGGCCGGGTCACCTTGATGTTGTCGGCGCGCCCCTCCACCATCCGCACCGTGAATCCGGCGCGCTCCATGGCGGAGGCCTCATCGGTAATGGTGGCACCGAGCGCCAACCCCTCTTCCAGTGCCCGCTTGAGAGGGCCGGTAGGGAACATCTGCGGCGTCAGGGCATGCCAGAGCTGCTCGCGCTCGACGGTGGCAATGATATTGCCGGCCGCATCGGAGCGCTTCATGGTATCGCGCACCCGGCTGCCGAGGATGGCGCCACCGCTCGTCATAGCAGTGGCAATCAAGGCGTCGAGATCGCCGTGGGTCAGACAGGGGCGGGCCGCATCGTGCACCAGCACCCACTCCCCTTGCGCCACATGGAGGGCGTTGAGGACGGAAAAGGCGCGCTCGGCGCCCCCCTCGACCCGCAGGATCCGCTCATCCTGCGCCACCGGGAGGGTGTCAAACCAGCGGTCATGGGGAGCCAGCGCCACGATCACCTGCACTATGGCGGGGTGTGCGAGCAGCCGCGCCAGGGTGTGCTCGAGAATGGTCTTGCCCGCCAGTTGCAGATACTGCTTGGGGCACTCGGCCCCCATCCGGCTGCCAATGCCGGCGGCCGGCACGATCGCCGTCAGAGCTGGAATACGGCTCGCATCAGTCATCGTAAGGGGCATCCGCTGGCACATTCTCTTTTTCTTTCTCTTTGGGGATGATCCGGTAGAAGGTCTCGCCCTGCTTGATGTAGCCCAGATCGTTGCGCGAAAGCTCCTCGATGGCCTCAAGGCCAGAGGTGAGATCATCGATCTCGCGATAAATAAGGTCGTTGCGATCCTTGAGGCTCTGGTTGTCCCGCTGCTGCTGCGAGATGGCCTCCGACAGACTCTGGTAGTCGGACAGCCCGTTCTTCCCCAGCCAGAAGTCATATTGCAGACCTCCCAGCAGGAGGATCAGGATCAGGGTGAATAGGCGCATGCTCTAGGTCTCCTTCAAGCGGCCTAGTGTCCCATATTCGGTGCAAAGACAAAAGAAAGCCAATACCCCGAAGGGGCCGGGCAAGCAGAAAAAAGTGCCCAAAGGTGAGTCAGATAGCGCAAAACCCCGCCAAACCGGCGCAAGGATTGACCAGTGTGGTCAGATGCGCCGGGGCGGGGTTGATTGTCAGAACGGAGGTGCCGCTATCAGTTGACGGCGACCGGCTCCCCTTCCAGCTCGGCCGGGGTGTTGTACTCCTCTTCGGCCTCGCGGAAACGCTCCAGCATGGTTTTTGAAGGCGCTTCTCCCAGCAGGCTGCCCGCTACAATCGCGATACAGGCAAACAGGAAGCCCGGGATGATTTCATACAGCCCCAGCCAGCCGAACTGTTTCCAGACGATCACCGTGATGGCGCCCACCAGCATGCCGGCCAGCGCGCCGTTGCGGGTCATTCGCGGCCAGAGCACGGAGAGCAGTACCACCGGGCCAAACGCGGCACCAAAACCGGCCCAGGCGTAACTCACCAGCCCGAGCACCCGGTTCTCCGGATTCATGGCAACGCTGATGGCGATCAGGGCTATGGCCAGCACCATCAGGCGCCCCACCCACACCAGCTCGCGCTGGGAGGCGTTCTTGCGCAGGAACGGCTTGTAGAGATCCTCGGTGATGGCGCTGGAGCAGACCAGCAGCTGGCAACTCAGGGTACTCATCACCGCTGCCAGAATGGCCGAGAGCAGCACACCGGCGATCCAGGGGTTGAACAGGATCTTGGAGAGCTCGATAAAGACCCGCTCCGGGTTGCCGGTGACGCCACCCGCCACTTCCGGGAAGCGGGCGAAGTAGGCCAGACCGAAGAAGCCGATGGCCACCGCGCCGCCCAGGCAGAAGATCATCCAGGTCATGCTGATACGACGGGCATTGGCCATGGAGTGGTGGGAATCGGCCGCCATGAAACGGGCCAGAATATGCGGCTGACCGAAGTAACCGAGCCCCCACGCCATCAGGGAAATGATGGCGATAACGTCCAGATTCTTGAACATGTCGAGGTTGCTGGCGCTCTTGGCGGCTACCTCAATCATGGCGCTGTCCACCCCGCCCACGGCGATGATGACAAAGACCGGCGTGAGGATCAGGGCGAAGATCATCAGGGTCGCCTGCACCGTATCGGTCCAGCTCACCGCGAGGAAACCGCCGAAGAAGGTGTAGGTGATGGTGGCGGCCGCACCGACCCAGAGGGCGGTGTTGTAATCCATGCCGAAGGTGCTCTCGAACAGGCGGGCACCGGCCACCACGCCGGAAGCGCAGTAGATGGTGAAGAAGAGCAGGATCACCAGCGCCGAGAGGATGCGCAGCACCTTGCTGTGATCTTCGAAGCGGTAGGTGAAGTAGTCCGGCAGGGTCAGGGCGTTGCGGTTCTTCTCGGTATGAACCCGCAGGCGGCCCGCCACCCAGCGCCAGTTGAGGTAGGCACCGATGACCAGACCGATGGCGATCCAGCTCTCGGAGATGCCGCTGATGAAGATGGCGCCGGGCAAGCCCATCAGCAACCATCCACTCATGTCGGAGGCGCCGGCGGAGAGGGCGGTGACCCAGCTCCCCATCCGGCGGCCGCCAAGGATGTAATCGTCAAAGTTGCGGGTGGCGCGATAGGCAACAAAGCCGATCAGTACCATCCCGAGGATGTAAACCAGAAAGGTGATTAACATGGGTGTGCTGGCTGTCATGCAAAACTCCGTTTTATTTCATCTTTTACCCGCTCTGATGACGGGCTCGTCCCTAAAAACCGGCCTAGCTTAATCACCCGTCCCTGTCGGCCCAACCCCTTTATTAACAAACAGAAAACACAATAAAAACCTTTGCGCAGCAAATCATCTCTACATCAAGGAGATAGAACCGAATTTCCTTTTCCGTCCGGGCGAGAGATCAGAGCACTTGCCCCTGCTATTGAGCGTTTTATCTTCACATTTTGTTACTATCGAGCTTTTTACATCCTCCCCGTCCCCTCCTACACTCGCCGCCCTGAATCCAACGAACCGGGGCCACGCCTATGTCCTCCCATCTGTCGCAACTACGCACCCTCGCCCGCCGTCTCCATCCGGTAGAGGAGTCGGGCCATCTCATCAGACGGGCCAAATTCGTTGGCCGCCTCTGGCTGCATCCGGGAGCCCGTGCCCTCTATCGCCAGCAGGAGACGCTGCCGCTGCTGGCGCAGGCGATCACCCGCTTCCCCGATATTCTGGAAAAACCGATTCACCCCTATCGCCACAAGGGGCTGCGCAAGGGGCTCCGCGCCGGGCTCATCACCGCCCACTACCGGCAGCTGGCACGGGCCCTGCCCGAAGCGCAGCAGCAGGCGATCTACAGCCAGAGCGGCTTGCAACTTGCCAGCTGGCAAAGCGACAAGCTGGCCGTACCACTCACCCTGCAGCTCGATTACCAGACCCACATGGCCAAAGAGGGGGAGATGAGCCTGACCCTCAAGCTCGGCGAGTCGGCGCTCTACTTCATGGCGCTCAACCTGCGCTGCGAGCCGCAGCCCACGCTGGATATCTGCTCGCTGCAAGGGGGCAAGGGGCTGAGTGAGGAGATCAAACTGGTCACCAAGGCGTGCGGGGGCCTGCGTCCCATGTCGTTGCTGGTCTACATGGCGGCCGAGCTGGCTCGCGGCCTGGGGTGTGAAACCCTGCTCGGGATCCGCACTCAAAGCCACGTCTACCAGTGCAGCAAGCGCACCGCAAACCGGGTCAAGTTCGATCTGGATGGGCTGTGGGAAGAGCATCAGGGCAACGTCATGGATGAACTCTGGATGAGCCTGCCGCTGCAGATACCGCGCAAGACGCTGGAGGAGATCCCCTCCCGCAAACGGGCCAGCTACAAGGCACGCTACCAGATGCTCGATCAGCTCGCCGGAGAGCTCGCCGATAATCTGCGCCGTAGCTAACCCGGCCCCGTACAAGGCCAGAAAAGAGAAAGGGCGAACAGCACGCTGTTCGCCCTTTCTTGTGGCCGATTACCGGGATTAGCCGTTGATGGCGACCGGCATGCCGCTGCGCTGCTCCAGCGCCTGTTTGACCAGCTGGGAGTCGCTGTCGGCGTGGGCAATGAAGCGGGTGATGGCCGGGGTCATCGGCAGCGGTGCCGGCAGGCTGGAGTTGAACTCCTCCTCACTGCGCGACAGCGGCTGATGTACTTCCAGATAGCGGCGGCCATCCGGCTCGACAGAGGCCTTGAGCGGCTGGTTGATGAACTGGACGCGAGTGCCTACCGGTACCTTCTTGAACAGGTACTCGATGTCATCGTTGCGCAGACGCACACAGCCGTGGCTCACCCGCAGGCCGATGCCGAACTGGGCGTTGGTACCGTGGATGGCGTACATCTTGCCGATGTAGAGCGCAAACAGCCCCATGGGGTTGTCAGGGCCAGCCGGCCATACCGCAGGCAGGCTCTCGCCACGGGCGGCGTACTCGGCGTGCATCTTGGCAGTCGGTGTCCAGGTCGGGCCCGCTTTCTTGCGCTGCACGCTGGTCACCCAGTTCTCCGGGGTGTCGGTGCCCAGCTGGCCGATGCCGATGGGCAGCACTTCCACCACCTTCTTGCCTTTCGGGTAGTAGTAGAGGCGCATCTCGGCCACGTTCAGCACGATGCCTTCACGGGGCGCATCCGGCAGGATCAGCTGATGGGGGATCACCAGCTTCTCGCCGGTCTGCACCAGCAGGGGGTCAGCCTTGGGGTTGGCTTCGATCATGTTGGTCAGCCCCAGCTGGAATTTTGCGGCAATGGCCTCCAGCGGCTGGCCGTTCTCTTCGGCCGGGACCACGTATTCCAGATTTTCCCCCACCAGACGGCTGTTGGCCGCAGGCAGAGCATATTCAACAGCGAAAACCGGCGCAGCGGTCAGCAGCAGGCTGTAGCAGAGTGTTGCCACACTATTGCGAAGGAGCTTCATAACTTTCCCATGATAATGACTGAGTTGACATCTCTGGGCTGACAGCTGATCAGACGAGGATCAGGGGCGCGAAGAGAAGGCCGCCATTTTTCTCTTCTGCAAAGCAAATTTCAACTGACAAGTAGCGGCGGGTCGACGATTAATATCGCTTTTTTTATCCGCCGCCACCCCCTGTCTGTCGCCCGCTTATCCCTTCTGCCAGGAGCGCATATCGTATCCAGTGGGAGATTGGTGCAACCGCAGATGAAATTGCTCGATGATGGCGAAAATGTGGTCGAAAATATCGGCCTGGATCCCTTCGTACTCGGCCCACGCCGTCGTCGCGGTAAAGCAGTAGATCTCCAGCGGCAAGCCGTCAGAGGTCGGCGCCAGCTGACGCACCATCAGGGTCATATCCTTGCGAATGCCGGGATGGGCGCGCAGATAGGCATCCAGATAGGCGCGCAGGGTGCCGAGGTTGGTGAGGTGACGGCCATTGATGGGACAATTCAAGGCATCGCTCAGCTGCTGGTTGTAACTGCTCAGCTCCTGCTCCTTGCGGGTGAGATAGGGCGCCAGCAGCTGGGCCTGCTTGAGCTGCAACTGCTCTTCGGCCGTCATGAAGCGCACGCTGGTCATGTCGATATTGATGCTGCGCTTGATGCGCCGTCCGCCCGATTCGGTCATCCCCTGCCAGTTCTTGAAGGAGTCGGAGATGAGGGCATAGGTGGGAATGGTGGTGACCGTCTTGTCCCAGTTCGACACCTTGACCGTGGTAAGGCCGATATCGGTCACCTCGCCGTCGGCGCCATATTTGTCCATCTGCAGCCAGTCGCCAACGTTCAGCATCCGGTTGGCAGAGAGCTGGATCCCCGCCACCAGACCGAGGATGGGGTCCTTGAATACCAACATCAGCACAGCGGTCATGGCGCCCAGACCGCTGAACAGGAACAGCGGTGACTTGCCAAGCAGCAGGGCAATCATCAGGATGCCGACCAGAATGCTGCCCACCAGCTTGGCCCCCTGGAAGATGCCGCGCAAAGGCAGATCCCGCCACAACCGGATGTTGCGGCTCACCGCCAGCACGCAGTCGAGCAGGGTAAAGAAGGAGAGCAGCAGGAAGAAGAGGATCCAGAGCTGGGCCGCCATCTCGATAAGCTTCAGGCTATCGGAGCTACGCGGCAGCCAGATCTCCGCCTGACCGAGCAGCACGGCCCCCTGAAAGACGAAAGCAAGCCGGTAGAAGAGGCGCTGTTGCAGCTGGGGTGGCAGCCACACCTGCTTGGCCCTGCCGAGAATACCCACCAGCCGCACCAGCAGAAAGCGGTGCAGCATCATGTGCAGCAGCAGCGAGGTGACGAGGATGAAAGCGAGCGCAATCACCAGCCCCATCATGCCGGTCACCTCGACCCCAAGCGCCGACAGCCAGTTAAAAAACGTCTCTTTCATTCCTCTCCCCCTATGCTGCAATGCCAAAACGTGGCCGTCAGGGTAACGCCCCGAGCCTCCAAGTCAAATAACGGGTCGCCACAAACGACAACGCCCGGCAAAAGCCGGGCGTTGTGATGAGACCGATTGGCGTTAGCCGACCAGACCCAGGGCATCGCGGGCGATGACCAGCTCTTCGTTGGTCGGGATCACCATGGCGCAACGGCTGTCGGCGGTAGTGATGCGGCCTTCGCCACCCAGTACCGCGGCGTTGTTCGCCTCTTTGTCCACCTTGAAGCCGAACAGGGCCAGACGCGCCAGCACCATCTCGCGCACCATGGCGGCGTTCTCACCGATACCACCGGTGAAGACCACGGCGTCCAGACGGCCATCCATCGCAGCGGCGTAGGCGCCGACATACTTGGCCACACGGTAGGTGAAGACATCCAGCGCACGCTTGGCACCGGCGTCGGTGGCGTAGTTGGTGGTGACATAGCGGCAGTCGCTGCTCGCTTCAGTCATCCCCAGCAGACCGGACTCACGGGTCAGGGTGTGGTTGATCTGCTCCACGCTGTAACCGAGCTGGTCGTGCATGAAGAAGACCACAGCCGGATCGATGTCGCCACAACGGGTGCCCATCGCCAGACCTTCCAGCGGAGTCAGACCCATGGAGGTGTCAACAGACTCACCGTTCTTGATGGCGCAAACAGAGGCACCGTTGCCCAGGTGGCAGTTGATGATGTTCAGTTCGTTCAGCGGCTTGCCCAGCTCTTTGGCCGCCTCTTCCGCGATGTAGCGGTGGGAGGTGCCGTGCGCGCCGTAACGACGGATGCCGTGCTCGCTGTAGAGCTTGTAAGGCAGCGCGTAGAGGTAGGCCTCCTGCGGCAGGGTCTGGTGGAACGCGGTGTCGAACACGGCCACGTTCTTGTCAGCCAGTTGCGGGAACACCTTGAGCGCAGCGCGGATACCGATGAGGTGAGCCGGGTTGTGCAGTGGGGCGAACGGGATAGCGGCTTCGATGCCGGCGATCACGCTGTCATCGATGCGAACGGAACGGGAGAACTGCTCGCCACCGTGTACGATGCGATGGCCGATGGCCACCAGCTGACCGGCCAGAGACGGATCCTGCGGCAGGATGTGGCCCACGATGTGGTCGAGCGCTTCCTGGTGAGCGGCACCCGCTCCCAGCATGGCTTCGCCCTTGACCCCGTGGAGTTTCCATTTGATACGTGCATCATCCAGATTGAAGCATTCGGCCAGGCCGGACAGCATGTCCTCACCTGTTTCGGCGTCCATTACGGCAAATTTCAGGGAAGAGCTACCGCAGTTAAGGATCAGTACCAACTTGCTCATTTTCTACATCTTCCTGTGCTTCGGCTTTATGCCGACAGTGTCGTGTCATCCAAAAGAGGATGGGATTCCCCTGCCGGGGGCTTATGGTCGCAGGAGGGTGCGTCCAATTTTTCAATTCTTGCTCTTGAAAGAGTCATCGCCACTTGTGGTGCGTATCACTCGTTTCAATGCTTGCGAGTCTCGACGCATCTGCTGCGCAGGGCTCGCGTCAATGGGGATGCTCAGGCGATGGCCAGCAGATCCCTATGTACCTTGACCACCAGCTTCTTCACTTTGGCGGGCTGGTTGCGCGTACAGAGCGGGCGATGCAGTTCGCCCGGCCAGAAGATGGCGAAATCGCCAGGTTGCAGCGCCAGATAGGTGGTCTGCTCGTCATCGACAAACCAGAGGTCGGGATGGGGATGGTCAGCCCCTTCGTCTGCATACTCATGAGGCCCGACACCGATCCACTCTTCGCCTGCCAGCAGCAGCTGGATATCGAGATAATCGCGGTGGAACTCGCCACGGCGATCCGCAGCCGGCTCGGTCATCTCCTCGCTCACCAGACAGAACAGCTTGAGGCCGTCGATCTCGCTCTTGCCAAGGGGCGCCTCGCGCCAGAGGGCAACGCTTTTGACCACCTCGACCATGATGCGATCCAGCGGGGCAGGCAGCGGCGTACGCTGCAACGTGTTCAGGCTACCGGTGATCATGGTGCGAGCATCTTCCTGTTAGGTATATCTGCGCGGCATCTTTGCCGCCCAATGAAAAAGGACCTGTTACAGGTCCTTCGATAATGCCCCCGGCGATCCGTGCAGAGGGATTAGAGCTAATGCTCACATTCAGCATATTGGGGCACTGTTACACACTCATCCGGTGGTTGCCAAGAGCGTGAACCCCATTTTTCGGGTGATCGTACCAGCTGAAACCATATTATTCACCACCCTTTTGCCGGCGACTTTGACCAGACGCAAAAACGGGAGCATCTGCTCCCGTTTTTTTCACGCAACCGGTTTCATTCAAGCCTTGCCGGCGTTTTCCACCGGTTTGGCATACATGGCACGCCAGATTGCCTTGTGCTCTTCCGGCACCTCTGACTGACGGGTCAGGAAGGCCGCCTGCTCGATGGTGTTGGCCTTGCCAGAGACATCGGCCGCCAGATAGTTGCTCGGGAAGAGGCGGTAGTTGCCCCAGATCGCCTTGTCGATGAGCGCGGCCAGTTCATCCGGATCGCTGAAGCCCTCGGTGATGGGGGCGCCAAAGGAGACGTGTACCCGCCCCTTCTGGCCGACGATGCCGGCGACGATGCTCTCGATGTCCTCGAACTCGCCCTTCTCGTAGCTGCCGTTGACCGACTTCTCGTACAGCTCGCGCGCCTTGGCCTTGTCGGTGGGATCCAGCTCGTAGCTGATGCTGACCGGCACGATATTGAGGCTGCGCATGTAGTCGACGAAGTCGATCTTCTGCTTCTTGCCGTCCACGTAGAACATCTTGAGGATGGCCGGATCGGTCTTGTCGTCGCCGTTCTTGGCGCGCCCTTCCTTCTGGGCGATCCAGATGGAGTGGCCTTCGTGCACCGACTGGCCGATGTAGGCCGACAGCTCGCCGAGCGCCTTCATCATCTCCCGCGGCCCCTTGGCGGAGCGCTTGACGATAAAGCTCTTGTTGAGCTTCATCAGCTCGGTGGCGCAGGGTTTGCGCAGCAGGTTGTCGCCGATGGCGATGCGGACCGTGTCAAAACCGTGGGTATAGAGACCCCAGTTGACGAAGGCCGGATCCATGGCGATGTCCCTGTGGTTGGAGACGAACAGGTAGCCCTGCTCCTTCTTCAGATGCTCGATCCCGGAGAAGGTCACCCCCTTGGTGGAGGTAGCGATCATCCGGGACATATAGTTGGTCACCCCGACCTGCACCTGATGCACTGTGGTCACTTTTGACCACTTGTAGCGCAGCACCTGGCGGATCAGCGGGCGAATCGCCCAGCCCAGCCAGCTCATCAGGGAGCCAAAACGGTATTTGGCGATGGCACCGATAAATTCATCATCCTGGATCAGCCGTTCGATGGCCGCCGGCACTTCTTCATCGCGGTAAGGGCGAATGTCCGCGAATCTGTCAACTTCAGTCACAATGTCAGCCTTGCATGCTAGGAAACCGCAGCCAACCCGCGTTGGCCGGGGAAAATTCAGGGCGCAATTTTACACGCTTTTATGGCAAGGGGTATGAGACAAGCATGAATAGTGAGATCTGACCAGTTAATTAATCGGATGTCAGGGCCAGGGTGACGGCTGCCTCGGCATGAATGGCGGTGGTGTCGTAGAGCGGCACGGCCGCCTGCGCCTCCCCCACCAGCAGGGCAATCTCGGTGCAACCGAGGATCACCGCCTCGGCGCCGGCAGCGGCCAGCCCGGCGATAATGGCCAGATACTCGGCGCGCGACGCGTCGCGGATCTCGCCCAGACAGAGCTCGTCATAGATGATGCGATGGACCCGCTCCCGCTCTGCCTCGGCAGGCACCAGCACCTCCAACCCGAAGTGCGTTTGCAGCCGCCCCTTGTAGAAATCCTGCTCCATGGTAAAGCGGGTGCCGAGCAGGCCGACCCGTTTTATCCCGTCCGCTTGCAGGCTGCGCGCGGTGGCATCGGCGATATGGAGCAGCGGGATATTGATGGCAGCCTCAATCTCGGGCGCCACCTTGTGCATGGTGTTGGTGCCGATCAGCAAGAAATCGGCGCCACCATCCTGCAGCTTGCGCGCTTCGGCCGCCAACAGGCGGGCAGTGGCGGGCCAGTCTCCGGCATGCTGCAGCCGCTCTATCTCGGCAAAGTCGACGCTATTGAGCAGCACCCGCGCCGAGTGCAAGCCACCGAGCTTGGCCCGCACCCCGCGGTTGAGTGCCTGATAGTAGCTGACAGTGGACTCCCAGCTCATGCCACCCAGCAGACCGATACATTTCATAACAGCTCCTTTCATCCCAAGGTAAGGCAGTGCCACGCCACCTTGCAGGCAAGGTCACGCGAGCGAGATAAAAAAGGCCCCGCAGGGCCAACAAGACAGCCGGTAAAGGCCCGGGTCAACCCCGGGCTAAATCCAGATCATCAGCACGCAGGCCGCCGTAGCGATCCCCATGCCGAGGTTAAAACGGCGCCAGCCCCGGGCGGTGCGGATAAGACGGCGCACCTGAGCACCAAACAGTACCCAGAAAGCACCGGTATAGAGGCCGGTCACAAAGAAGATGGCGAGCACCCAGATGGCGGATGGCCAGTAGGCCTCTCCCGCCAGGGTGAAACCGCTGATGGCGGAGAGCGCCATCATCCACGCCTTGGGGTTGAGCAGTTGCAGCATGGCCCCCTGATGGGCGGGAATAAGCGGCCGATTGCCTTCTGCCGGGCCGCTGGCGGTCGCCACCTTCCACGCCAGCCAGAGCAGGTAGGCCGAGCCGATCAGCTTGAGCCCGTCGTGCAGCAGCGGCACCTTGTCAAATATCACCCCGAGCCCCAGCGCCATGGCGAGGATCATCAGGTTTATCCCCCCGACCACCCCCACCAGCAGCGGCAGCGTGCGGCGAAATCCCTGCGCCGCCCCGGCGCTGGTGAGCAGCATATTGTTTGGCCCCGGCGTACCGCAGGTGACCAGTGCAAACCCCGCGAGGGGCAGTACCCAGTTCAGATCCATCTCAACCTCGTTCAGACCACATATCGGACTCTCTGCCAGACAATCCGCCAGACAATCTGCCAGATAAAGCAGCCCACCAATATGCAGAAGCGGCAGCTCGACCACAAGGAGAAAGCGGGTGGGAAAAGCCTCAATACCAGAGCATCACCACGCAGAGGGCAGTGAGCAGACCGAGGGAGCCGTTGAGCCGGCGCCAGCCCCGATCCGTGCTGATCCAGTTGCTCAGCTGATGGCCAAAGAGCACCCAGACAAAGCAGGTGGGCAGAGCCACCAGTGCGAACATGATCATCACCGCCAGCTGGCTGGGCCAGTAACCGGCACCGGTCAGACTGAACAGACTGATGGCGGAGATCCCCATCATCCACGCCTTGGGGTTGAGAAACTGGAAACCCAACCCCTCCAGGAGGGTCAGCGGCCGGGCGCGCCGGGCCGGATCGCTCGGAGCGCCCGCCACCGCGATGCGCCAGGCCAGCCAAAGCAGATAGAGGCTGCCGAAGATCTGCAAGCCGAGGCGCAGCAAGGGCCAGCGCTCGAACAGCGGATAGAGCCCCAGCGCCAGCACCAGTTGCAGCACAGGTTGCCCCAGCGCTACGCCAAACAGGTGTGGCAGGGTGCGCCGCACGCCGAAGTTGGCACCGGAGGCCGTCAGCATCAAATTGTTGGGGCCGGGCGTGCCGCAGGTGAGCACGGCGAAGCCAAACAGGGTGGCATACCATTCGAACGTCATGAGCGACTCCTCATCTTGATAGGTTGATTGTATCGATACAATCAACCCTCAATGGTTGTTATCAGGTTGAAATTCACGCTATATTGCCCTCAAGTTTCGATCAATGGATTTATTGTCACCATGACAATCTGGACGCCGGATCTCTCCCCCTTCGATGGCCCCCTCTACCTCAGACTGGCCAGCGCCATCGAGCAGGCCATTGTGGATGGCTCGCTGCCCGCCCAAACCCGTCTGCCGACCCACAGGGCGCTGGCGGACAAGCTGGGGGTCACTGTGGGTACCGTCACCCGCGCCTACAGCGAAGCGGAGCGGCGCGGGCTGGTCGCCGCCCGGGTCGGCCACGGCACCTGGGTTAAGGGAGCGAGCACGGATCCCGCCAATCAGTGGGTGATCCGCACCGAGGAGGGGCCGCGCATCGAGTTGTGGCAAAACCTGCCGGTGCAGCTCGATCGGGCCGCCTTAATCCGCCCGCTGCTGGAAAACCTGAGTCAGGGGGATCTCAACCTGCTGCTTGGTTATGGCAAGGAGGCAGGCCAGCCGGATCAGCGCCAGCGCTTTATCGAGTGGCTGACAAGGCAGGGTATTGCAGCGCAAGAGGAGCGGCTGCTGTTCAGCCACGGCGCCCAGCACGGCATCATGCTGGCCATGCTGGCGACCGGCTGTGTCGGCGAGAGTCTGATGTGCGAGGGGCTCAGCTATCCCGGCATGCTGGGCAATGCCCGCCAGCTGAAGAATCAGGTCATCGGGCTTGCCATGGATGAGGAGGGGCTGCTGCCCGATGCGCTGGAGGCGGCCTGCCGCAGTCGGCGTGCCAGAGTGCTCTACCTCACCCCTACCCTGCAAAACCCCACCACCGCCATCATGTCGCTGGCACGGCGCGAGGCCATCGTCGCCGTTGCCCGCCGGCACGATCTGCTGATCATCGAGGATGACGTCAACGGCCTGCTGCCGGAGCCCCATCAGGTGCCGCTGGTCAATCTGGCGCCGGAGCGGGTCATCTATCTCGGCAGTCTGGCCAAAATCGCCTGCGGCGGCATGCGGGTCGGCTTCGTGCTGGCGCCTGACCACCTCAAGCAGGCCTTCGCTCAGGCGATGCGCCTCTCCAGCTGGATGGTGAGCCCCCTACTGGTCGAGCTGGCCTGCCAGCTGGTGAGCCAGCCGGGGATCGACCAGCTGATCCGCGAGCAGCGGCAGACTCTGGCACGTCGTGGCGAGCTGCTGCTCCACCTGCTGCCCGGCGCCCGCTGGCAGCCGGGCAGCATGCACGCCTGGTTGCCACTGCCCGAGCCGTGGCGCAGTCAGGAGTTCGCCGCCGCAGCCGATGCCCTTGACGTCGGGGTGGCAAGCGGGGAACACTTCGCCGCCGGCCAGTTTGCCGCCCCGCAGGGGGTACGCCTGAGCCTGAGCCAGCCCGCTACCGATGCCCGTGTGGCCGAAGGGCTGGAGCGGCTGGCCCAGCTGCTGCGGGGCACGCCCCCCAGCAATCCCCTGCTATAGTCTGCCCTACCAACCACAATGACCCGTCAAGGAGATGCCATGCCCCGCTTCAGAGCCACCCTGCTCGCCTTAACCCTGCTGCTGGGCGGGTGCGCCTCGCCAGCCCATCAACAGCTGGGGGTGGTCATCACGGGTCTGGAGGGGGAGCTGCAACGGCTGGAGGAGGAGCTGGCGGCCATGAACGGCCTCAACTATCAGAAGGCGATCGACGCGCCGCTCAGCTTGCGCCGCTATCTGAAAGCGCCATCCCCCACGCCGGAGGGACTGGTGCCGCTTCGCAGCCAGCTGCAGGATGGGCCGCGGCTCAGCTATGACTACCGGTTGCCAACGGGGATGAGCACACTGCCGCTGGATAATCCCTGTCAGCGCTACGAATTCGAGCTGCGCCACCTTGGCCACCTAGGGCAGCTCGAACTAAGCTGGCAAGGTGCCGGGGGAGAAGGAGAGCGCATGATCAGACAGACCGAGTGCAGCTTCCCGGCCAAGACAAGCGAGATGTGATAACTGCTCATCATGCCCCATCCCGCACTCTGCTGACTACTGTCAACTTTTCATCCGCCCAAGACTGGGCCCGAGCGTCTCTTGGCTCTACCATGATTCATTCAAGGATTGGCAAAAAGGGAGTGTTGTATGGCGATATTGCTGCTTGATGAGGATCCTCTGCTGCGCAGCGCCATCATCCGGCAACTGACCGAACAGGGTGTGCTGGCCGAGCATATTCACTACCACAACCACCCGGAACATGGACACAACGGCCTGTTTGCCCTGCTCCAGCAACAACCTTTTGATGCCATCATCTCTCAGCAGGACAAGCAGCAGGGGCGTGAAGGGGCCCGCCTGCTCCACGAGGCGCACTACCTCGGCCTGCTGCAACCCGGTTGTGTCCTGCTGCTGCTCGATGCCGACCAGAGCGAGCAGGAGTTTCTCCCCTCGGATCTCTACTTCTCCCTCTATCTGCCGCTCCCCTTTATGACCGGTCAGCTCGACGAGGTGCTGCGCCAGCTGGTGCACCTGAGCTCACTCACCCCCTCCCTCAGCGCCCCCATCGCCCTGCGGGAGTGGCAGATCGCTACCGCCACCTGTGAAGACCTGCTGTTCCAGCCGGAACATCGGGAGCTCAACCCCTGGCTGGATCGACTCAAGGGTTATCTGCTGCTGCAATCCGACGATCAGATGGCAGCCGCCCAGCACTACGCCCTCTGCGCCAACGAATACCGCACCAAGTGGCCCAGAGCCGGCCTCTTTTACGGCCTGCTCGGGCTGGGCAAACTGCAGAGTGCGCTCACCGATCTGCAGCGCCATCAGGATACCTTGCCGCTGGCCACCAAGCGGGAGCTGACGCTGGCCAGCCAGCTCCATCAACATCAGTGGCAAACCGCCTGGGGCACGCTGCAGGAGCTGCAAAAAATCCGCCCCCACCAGCCACGCTGGCACCAGCTGGCCATGCTGCTGGGATTGATCTTGCAAGATGAGGATAAGGTGCTGGAGCAGGTCCACAGCCTCAATCTGCGCTATTTCGGTGAGCTGCATCCCCGCCAGTCGCTGGAGAGCTTCATGCTGAGCGCGGCGCTGGCGGTGCTGTGGCAGAGCCCCTCCGCCAACCGGATCCGCTCCCTGCTGCAGGAGTGGGTTCACCTCAAGCGCACCGTGACTCTGCAGGCGCACGAGTACGAGCTGCTGCAGGCGCTGAAACTGGGGCTGGAGTACCGCTTCGACGAGGCGTTGATCCTCATCTCGCACCATCAGCCGGATCAGGCAAGCACCAGTCATGTCACCCTGCTGCTCGGCTTTGCCGTCAGCCAGTTCTGCGGGCTGCCGCACCATGCGAGCCGCTACCTGACCCAACTATCCGAATATCGCATCCGGGTCGCCCCCCATCCCCTCACCCGCCAGCTCTTTCACCATCTGGTGAGCGAGCTGGGAGTGCGCCTGACGGCCCGCGAGCAGCGCCTGACCGAGCTGCGCCAGACCCGCCACCGGGCGATGCACATCGGCGACCACCAGCTGGCGCTGCAGGCGGGATTGCAGTTGCAGGAGGAGTTCCCCGCCCTGCCCGGCGATGCCTGGCAACTGCTGGAGCTGCTGCAGCACAGCTGGCCCGCCGGCATGGCTGCGCCCAAGGTGGCGCTGGTGGTAGATCGACTGGAGCGGCGCCTGCGCCATAGCCCCGCCTTTCTGGAGCAGCACGGGGAGCAGTATCGCCAGACCCTGAACGAGATCCGCAGCCACCTGCAACCCAAGCTCTCCGGCAGCATGCCTGCGAGCAGTTCCGGCAAGCCGCCGGCGTCATAAAGCCCAAGCGACCAGTGAGCCTCAATGCGAGAGGGGAGCCATGGCTCCCCTCTCTCGTTCCGATTATCACTTCCCGTTCGGCCCCAGGCGGCCGGGGCGATTCAGAGCCCGTCCGGCGTCAGTGCAACCCGCAGAAAATCCTTCCAGCTGATGATGCCGACCAGAGCGCCGTTTTCCAGCACCGGCAGGCAGGAGACATTCTTATCCAGCATCAGCTGCACGCCTTCGCGCACGGAGAGCTGGGGGGCAATGGTGACGGGGTGGCGGCTCATGATCTGGTGCGCCCGCTTGGTGAGGGTTTCGGTGTCGCGGGTCATCTCGGCCTCGGAGTCGAGATAGGGGCTGATGGCGCGAAACAGGTCGCGGTCGGAGATGACCCCCACCAGCTCCCCCTCCTCCAGCACCAGCAGATGGCGAAAGTGGGCCTGCTCGAAGATATCCTTGATGACGCTGAGCCGATCATCCATCGACACGGTGGCGACCCGGGTCGTCATAATATCCCTGATAAGCATGCTAACCTCCCGTAACCAAACTGGTTTCTCTGTTATGGCATGTTTTTGTCATACCAGCCATAGCGAGCCGCGCGCCAAAGTGCAAATCTGCGCCTTTTCACGTAAGATCCGCGCCAGTTTTTCTCCTCCATTTTTGAGCAAGCAGATCCCACCCATGATAGTTGCCAGTCAAATCGAACTGATCCGCGGCGGCCGCAAGCTGCTGGACAACGCCTCCGCCACCATTCACCCGGGCCACAAGGTGGGTCTGGTGGGCAAAAACGGCTGTGGCAAGTCCACCTTTTTTGCACTGGTACGGGGGGAGCTGGCCATCGACAGCGGCAGCTTCAGCCTACCCGCAGGCTGGCAGATTGCGGGCGTGGCGCAGGAGACCCCGGCGCTCGACTGCTCAGCCCTCGACTACGTGATCGACGGCGACAAGGAGTTCCGCGCGCTGGAGGCCGAGCTCGCCCAGGCCGAGCAGGATGACAACGGCCTGCTGGTGGCCGAGCTGCACAGCAAGCTCGACACCATAGGCGCCTACAGCATCCGCGCCCGCGCCGCCGAACTGCTGCATGGCCTCGGCTTTGCCGACGAGCAGCTCAGCTCGCCGGTACGCAGCTTCTCCGGCGGCTGGCGCATGCGCCTCAACCTCGCCCAGGCGCTGCTCTGCCGCTCCGACCTGCTGCTGCTCGATGAACCGACCAACCACCTGGATCTCGACGCCGTCATCTGGCTGGAGAAGTGGCTCAAGGGCTATCAGGGCACGCTGGTGCTGATCTCTCACGACCGCGATTTCCTCGATTCGGTCATCAGCCGCATCATCCATATCGAGAACGGCAAGCTCAACGAATACACCGGCGGCTACTCCGACTTCGAACTGCAGCGCGCCGAACATCTGGCCCAGCAGCAGTCGATGTACGAGAAGCAGCAGCGCGAAATGGCCCACATGCAATCCTATGTGGACCGCTTCCGCTACAAGGCCTCCAAGGCCCGTCAGGCCCAGAGCCGCCTGAAAGCCATGGAGCGGATGGAGAAGATCCTGCCCGCCCACGCCGACTCCGAATTCAGCTTCGAGTTTCGCGAGCCCTCGGCTCTGCCAACCCCGCTCATCGCCATGGAGAACCTCTCCGCCGGTTACGGCGACAAGGTGATCCTCGAGAAGATCAAACTCAATCTGGTACCGGGTTCCCGTATCGGTCTGCTCGGTCGCAACGGCGCCGGTAAATCGACCTTTATCAAGATGCTGGCGGGCTCCAACCCGCCGCTCTCCGGCAAGCTTGAAGTGAGTGCCGGGGTGAGCATCGGTTACTTTGCCCAGCATCAGCTGGAGACCCTGCGTCTCGACGACACCCCGCTCGATCATCTGGTGCGCCTCGCGCCGGACAAAACCGAGCAGGAGCTGCGCAACTATCTGGGCAGCTTCGGCTTTCACGGTGACAAGGCGCTCGACAAGGTGGCCCCCTTCTCCGGCGGTGAAAAGGCGCGGCTGGTGCTGGCGCTGATCACCTGGCAAAAGCCCAACCTCTTACTGCTCGATGAACCGACCAACCACCTGGATCTGGAGATGCGCCACGCCCTGACCATGGCGCTGCAAGGCTTTGAAGGGGCCATGGTGGTGGTATCACACGATCGCCACCTGCTGCGCACCACCACCGACGACTTCTATCTGGTGCACGGTGGCCGGGTCGAGCCGTTCGACGGCGATCTCGACGACTACCACAAGTGGCTCGGCGAGCAGGAGAAAGAGGCCAACGCCAAACCGGCCGATGGCCCCGTCTCTGCCAACTCGGCGGTGGCGCGCAAGGATCAGAAGCGGCGCGAGGCGGAGTTCCGCCAGCAAACCCGTCCGCTGCGCCAAAAGCTGGAAAAGCTCGAAGCGAGCATGGAGAAGCTGCAGGGCAAGCTGGCCGACATCGAGAGCCAGTTGGCCGATCCGGCCATCTACGAGGAGAGCGCCAAGCAGAAGCTCTCCGAACTGCTCAAGTCCCAGGGCCCCATCAAGGAGGAGCTGGAGAATGTCGAAATGGAGTGGATGAGCCTCTCCGAAGAGCTGGAAACCATGGAGCAGGAATTCCTTGCGTGACGAAATGCTGATGGCCCCGGAGCGGGTCGCTGCCGATGAACTCCCCTCCCCGCGCGGCTTCTGGCAGTGGAGCGGCGAGGTGTACGGCGCCCGCAGCCATGACTGGCTCACCGTGCAGGAGCTGGGGGGCAACGTCAATCTGGCCCTGCTGCTGCATCGCCTCGATGAGCTCGGGATCCCGGTCGATCTGCTCGACCTGCAGCCCGCCCTGCTGCAAACCGAAGCCGTGCTGACCCCCTGGCGCGCCCTGCGCAAAAACGCCAAGGGGCGGCTCGGTGAATCCGAATATCAGGCCATGCTGGCCCACGAGCTGGAGCTGGAACGGCTCCAGCAGGGGGTGCTGCTGCAAACCCTGCGCAGCCTCACCCTGGTGCGCGGCAAGAGCCAGAATCTGTTGAACTATCTATCGCTACTGGGGGCCACGCAGGGCCCCCTCAGAGACCTAATATGCTGAGTTATCGCCACGCCTTTCACGCCGGCAACCACGCCGACGTGCTGAAACACACCGTTCAGGCCCTGATCATCGAGTCCCTCAAGAAGAAGGAGAAACCCTTCATCGTGCTGGATACCCATGCCGGCGGCGGTCTCTACGACCTGCGCGGCGAGTGGTCGCAGAAGAAGGCGGAGTATGCCGACGGCATCGGCCGGCTGTGGGACGAGCGCGGCCAGTGGCCCGCCATGGCCCCCTATTTCGCCGTTATCGACGAGATGAATAGCGATGGCCAGCTCCACTACTACCCCGGCTCGCCGGAGCTCTCCCGCCGCCTCACCCGCGAGCAGGACAAGCTGGCGCTGATGGAGCTGCACAACAACGAAGTGGAAGATCTGCGCGCCAACATGGGTTACGACCCGCGCGTTGCCGTCCACCATCGTGACGGTTTCGAAGGGTTGGTCGCCCTGCTGCCGCCCACCCCGCGCCGCGGGCTGGTGCTGATCGACCCGCCTTATGAGCTCAAAGAAGATTACTTCGCCGTGGTCGATACCCTGAAAAAGGCGCAGAAGCGCTGGGCCACCGGCATCTACGCCCTCTGGTATCCCATTCTGGGGGAAGAGGCGGACAAATCCCGCGACATGCTGCGCGCCATCAAGCGCGAGAACTTCGGCAACGTGCTGGTGGCCGAGCTGGAAGTGGCCGGTCAGACCAAGGATTGGGGCATGAACGGCTCAGGCATGCTGATCATCAGCCCGCCCTGGATGCTGGACGAGCAGATTGAAGCCTTCCTCAAACCGCTGTGTGCCAAGCTGGCGCAGGGCACCGGCGCCCAATACAAGGTCGAGTGGCTGAACAAGGTCGAAGAGTAAGCCCGCCCCAACCTGCTCTGGCGCCCGGTCAAGGCGCCAGCGAGACGATCAGCCAAGCCGCTCACCGTGGCGGCATGGCCTACAAAGAGAAGCCCCGTTCAGGGGCTTCTTGTTTTTTACCCGCCAGCGCTTTTCCCCACCGACACGGCTACCCGCCAACACTTTTTATCCAGCAACACAGTGGCAGCACTTTCCACTCGCTGCGCCAACCGGTCGCGATTTATTAATTGCTTGATCTGGCTCAGAAAATCACCTCATCGCCCTTTCCCTTGACCAAGCTGGCGGTACTATAGCCAATTGGCAACAAAGCCTCGTCGGAGTCACCCCATGAGCCATGCCAGCCACACCTTATTGGTTAAAAGCAGCAGACTGGAGGCTGGAATTCAGGAGCGGTAGCCATGCCAGATGGAATGGATAAGCGATAGTTTCCTACGACCCACTCCAAATGTTGACGACCTCATTCTCATTTCTGACCTGTTCACGCAAGCGTGATTTGGCGGCGCTTTCCAAGACTTCACTGAGCACTGATTTTTCATACAGTAGTAACGGTGGTGCAAAAAGAGGAAGTCAAATGAATACGTCCAACACGAGAGAAAAGCTGATAACGTTATGATTTAATGATAATTTTTACTTTTCGGCGGTAAGAATGTTACGGGGTTATATGGAATTCTCTGCTAACGGATTAATGCCGCCTTCCATCTAATCACTGTTAGGGCTATCTGCATGCGTAACACTCTGCTTGCCTTTTGTCTTTCGCTTCTTTCAATCGTGGAGCCTGCCTTGGCGGAAACAAAACCGACTTTCACGCCCGACGCCAATGTTCAAAAGGTTGCCGAGGCATATGCGCAAGATGCCGTGGATATGGCGAAGAACCAATTTGGCATCACCCTTGATTGGTCTGATGCAAGTATCCCAACCGTAGAGAAGGCATTGGCGTTGATGCACTCCTCATTCATCACCACGAAACCGCGTCCCACTGAAGAGCAAGCCATGTCATTTGCTAAAGGCTATGGCAGTTACATCGGCGAGGTCTACCGTCGCAATCACGGTGGGGAGTGGGGCATCGTCAGTTTGAATGGGCAAAAATTTCCAGGGCTCAAAACCAAGTCAGGTGTTAACTTCTGGCCTTGGGGGCGTGCGCTCAATCGCATCATGCAAGGGCCGGAAAATAACGTCGCAGATTACTACCGTGCCTTACTTGAAAAATAGCCCTAACCATTCCGTCGAGAGGGACCACCCACAAGCTGCGCTTGTGGGTTCCCTTCGCCGCTACGGCGGCCCCTCACGTCAAACGTTAGAGAGCACTAGCCCGTAGGTTCGAATAGCGCAGCGTATTCGGACAATCGCGAATATCCCCGCCAATACATCACCAAGGTTCGGAAGATCCCCTTTCGGGGCTTGTATCAGTCACCCTGATGCAACCCAAGGTACACCGATGCCACTATAAGCTGGATTTATGGGTTTTCCGATAATGCCCCAACTTTTGCTTATAGTGGCTATGGCCAGCCTGAAAGAGGTTACTTACCGGCCGCAGCCCGTAGACTCGAAAAGTCGCGAATAAAGCAATCACAATAGATATTCTGATAGCCCCCCTGACTTACCCTCCACCAACGACAAAAGGGCTAATAATAGGCCATAAAGCACCTATGACAATTGAATCTATCGAAACTGAACTACTCAATGAACTGAGGACAATAGATGATTACCTCAACAAAGACAGAGTAATATATAACGAAGTGCGCGGAGCCATAAATATAATAAAAAACAAAAACAAGTTTCATTACCATAAAATAAAACACAAGCTATTTATGGACTTCAGAATGATTGATGACCACCAAATAGATGACCCGCAACTTTATTTTCATCTGGATAGAGCTTATAAGCTTGCAGCATTCTTAGAAGATGTAATCATTTAATCCAACTTATCTTTCCAAACCTTATACTATACAACAGTCACCCCGACAATTAATGCTTTGGAATAGTTTTATGCAAAACGACCCATTTAGAATCCCGACAGATGATGAAATAGCTATTGCAGAGAGAAAACTAGGCATCACATTTCACAATGACTATCGATGCTTTTTAAAATCTGGTAGTGATGTCGCAAACGCAATTTTTGAAGCAGCAGTTATTCTGCCCGATGCAGGCCGCCTTGATATTTTTGAAATGGCTAGAATAGCTTGGGAAATCATAGGTGTACCGAGGGATTTATTGCCTTTTATTGAAGATAATGGTGACTATTTCTGCATATCAAAAACAGGAGAAGTCATCTATTGGTCTCATAATGGAAGCTCTAATGAAAAATGGCCGAACATGTCTGCATGGCACAATCAAGTTTGTATAAATCTTGAGTGACGCAAAATGCTCGCAACCACCATCTCGATAGCAGAATTTACTGACACGGAGGCGGTTCTGTCATTCACTGATTAAGCCCGTAGGTTCGAATAGCGCAGCGTATTCGGACAATCGCGAGTATCCCCACCAATACAACACCAAGGATCGGAAGATCCCCTTGCGGGGCTTGTATCAGTCACCCTGATGCAATCCAAGGCTCGCCGGTGCCACTATAAGCTGGATTTATGGGTTTTCCGATAATGACCCAACTTTTGCTTATAGTGGCTAGCGCCAGCCTGAAAGAGGCTACTTACCGGCCGCAGGGCGCTTGTCATATACTCCTCCGCTCTTATGACACGCCGGGGAGGCGTTGATATGCAGTCACAGACTCACACCTTTATCGTCAATGGCAGCGCGCAGCCCTGCCTGCAGGCGGGCAGCGGCGAGCCACTGCTGCTGATCCATGGCGCGCTGGCCAACCACACCCTCTGGCTCGAACATATCGAGCAGCTCTCGCAGCACTACACCGTCTATGCCCCCACCCTGCGCCACTTTGGCGAGGCGGGCAAAGAGGGGCCGTTTGGTCTTGAGACCCATGCCAGCGATCTGCTTGACCTGCTGGAACAACTGTCGTGCGGGCCAGTGCATCTGGCGGGCTGGTCATACGGGGCGGATGTCGCCCTGACCGCCGCCCTGATGGCGCCCGAGCGGTTTCGCTCACTCTGTCTGGTGGAGCCGGGTTGCCCCGGCGCCCTCGATGAGCAGGGTCTTGCCGCCTTTATGGCCGATGCCGGCGCCATGTTCGGCCCGCTGTTTGCACAGGTGCAGGAGGGCAAGTTGCCACAGGCGGTCGCCAGCCTGATCGATGGCTCGGGTGGCCGCGGCGGCTATTTTGCCAGCCAGCCCGTCAAGTGGCAGCAGGCGCAGCTGGCCGAGGCAGCCAGCCTGCCCAAGCAGTTGAGCCAGAGCGAACGCCCTGACTGGTCGCCCGCACGTCTTGCCACCCTGACCCTGCCCGCCTGCGTGATGCTGGGAGCGGCGACCCGCCCGCTGTTCGCGCTGGTCGGCGAGGCCCTTGCCGCGCAGCTGCCGCACTGCCAGCTCAAGCGGCTCGAGGGGGCCAACCACCTCTACCCCATCGAGCAACCCGCCGCCTTTGCCAATGCCTTGCAGGAGTGGCTGACCAGCCAATCCGCCGCCCGCTAGGTCGCCACCGGGAGGGGATGCGAGCGCACTATGGCTCTCGTATCTCCCCGGCAAAGGCGAACCTCTTCACACTTGTCACATCTGGTTACCATTGCGTGACAGTAATGCTTGTAAGCCGACAACTACATCCGTTATCAATAGCCGCTCGATGAATTCCTGAAACTCCGGATTGGCTATGTTCGCTCGCTTTCTGCTGTCGGGTCTGGCGCTGCTCGCACTCCTGGCACTGCTGCTCAAATCCCTGCTGCTGTTCTGGTCGCCCGCCAGCTTTTCGGTGCTGACCACCACTCAACAACTCGAGGCGCTGCTGTGGGGCTTTCGCTTCGATCTGGCGGCGGCGGCCCTGCTGTGGGCGCCTGTTGCCCTGCTCTGCTGGCTGGCGGTGCGGCTCGGGCTACGTCGCCTCTCTTGGCTCTGGTGGTGGGTTCCGGCCATGGTGCTGGCGGGGTTGCAGGTGGCCGACCTGATGTATTTCGCCAATTCGGGTCGCCATATCAGCTATGAGCTGGGCGAGGTGACCCGCGAGGCGGGCAGTCTGCTCACCACCGCCCTCAAGCAGTACCCGTTGCTGATGGTCGCAACCCTGGCCGGTGCGCTGGCCAGCGCCCTGCTGTGCCGCCGCCAGCTGCGCCTGCCGGCGCGCATGACGCTGGCGAAGACCGAGCTGCCGCTGCTGCTCACCTTTGCCATCGCGGTGCTCTGCGTGCGCGGCTCCCTGACCGATCTGCCGATGAAGCCGGATCGCGCCTACGCCATCGGCAATCCCCAGCAGGCGCTGCTCGCCCTCAACCCCGTCTACGCCATGCTGGTCAGCAGCAGCTCCGCCGACGAGACCGGCGGCGGCACGCCGCTCTATCAGCAGCTGCCACCACCCGCGACGGAGCAGCTGGCGACGCTGGCACAGCTCGATGGCCACGCCCCCTACCAGCCGCCGCAGCGCAAGATGAACGTCATCCTGATGCTGCTGGAGAGCTGGCCTGCCGAGCTGATGCAGAGCTACAACCCGGCTGCGCCGCTCACCACACCTCATCTGGATGCGCTGCACCGCGAGGGGCTGCGCACCGATGGCCTGATCGCCGGCGGCCGTCGCACGGTGGAGGGGTTCTTTACCGCCCTCTGCTCTTATCAAAACCCGCTGGAGGCGGGCATCCCCAATACGCCGCTGCAGGATCAGCACTACGAGTGCCTGCCCAAACTGTTGAGCGACGCAGGCTGGAGCACGGCGGTCTTTCAGGGGATGCATAAGGGGGAGACAGGGCAACTGGCCCAGCTGCTGGGGACGCAGGCTTCTTACGGCAAGCTGGAGATGCCCGCCGCCAAGGTGGAGCAGAACAGCTGGGGCTATCAGGACCCGGATCTCTACCGCTTTATCCTGAGCAAGGCGCGCGCGGAGTCGCGCCCCTTCTTCTACATGGTGAACAACACCACCACCCACGATGACCAGCTGCCGCCGGGCGAGCCCTGGCTGTTTGGCGATCAGAGCAGCAACGAGCGGCAGATGAGCGTGCTCCACTATGCCGACAAGGCACTCGGCCGCTTTATCGAGGAGTACCAGCAGGCCAACCTAGGCACGACCCTGTTCGTCATCACCGCTGATCACACCGCCGGCGAGCGCAGCGGCCATATGGGGCGGTACTGGATCCCCTTCCTGATGTTCGCCACCGATGGCTCCATCACCCCGCGCCATCAGCCGGGCATCGGCGCCCAGCAGGATATCGCCCCCACCATCCTCGACCTGCTGGGGGGCAAGGCGCCCTGGTTTACCGGCCACTCCCTGCTAGGCGAAGCGCCGCGCGGGGGCATCTATGCCGCCAGCGGTACCATAGGGCGGGTCTACGGCGAGCAGATCGTCGAGTACCCGATGCGCGAGCCGGACAAGCTCACCTGCTTTAACTGGAAGGCAGACCTGCAACTGCACCAGCCGCAGCCTTGCGACGACGCGGCGGCCCGCGAGCGGGACTTCAGCTGGGCCACCACCTGGTATCAGCAGAGCCTGCTGTTTGACGGCAAGTCGCGCGCCTATGGCCAACTCGCGCCAGCCAGCCTGCTTTCACCGCAGCTGGCCGATCAGAGCGCCCCAGCCACCTCCACGACTGCGGGAGTTGAACCCCGCAGCAAGGCTGACCACGCCAAGAGCTGAGCCCATCCCAAGCAAAAAAGCCCGCTTCATGCGGGCTTCTTTGTATCTGTTGTCGGTCTGGCCGTTATTGACCCTGGCTAGCTGCGCTGCCAACTTCTGCCACGCCGGCAATCGCGCCGGAAAGCAGCCATAAAAAAATCCGGAGCCACAAGGGCTCCGGATTGTTCGCCAAACCTTAGGTCTGGCCGGGTCAACCGAGGTTGACGACCGAGGCTTGATTAAGCCTGGTTCTTAACTTCTTTCAGACCGCGGAAAGGAGCTTTGGCACCCAGAGCTTCTTCGATACGGATCAGCTGGTTGTACTTGGCAACACGGTCAGAACGGCTCATGGAACCGGTCTTGATCTGGCCAGCAGCGGTACCAACAGCCAGGTCGGCGATGGTAGCGTCTTCGGTCTCACCGGAGCGGTGGGAGATGACGGCAGTGTAGCCAGCGTCTTTGGCCATCTTGATGGCAGCCAGAGTTTCGGTCAGGGAACCGATCTGGTTGAACTTGATCAGGATGGAGTTGGCGATGCCGTTGTCGATACCGCGCTTCAGGATCTTGGTGTTGGTTACGAACAGGTCGTCACCAACGATCTGGATTTTCTTGCCCAGTTCAGCAGTCTGGTAGGCGAAACCTTCCCAGTCAGATTCGTCCAGGCCATCTTCGATGGAGACGATCGGGAACTTGGTGGTCAGGTCAGCCAGGAAGTCGGAGAAACCGTTGGAGGTGAAGACACGACCTTCACCTTTCAGGTTGTACTCTTTCTTCTCTGCGTCGTAGAACTCGGAAGCAGCGCAGTCCATAGCCAGGGTGATGTCGGTGCCCAGTTTGTAACCGGCAGCGGCAACGGCTTCAGCGATAACTTCCAGCGCTTCGGCGTTGGATTTCAGGTTCGGAGCGAAACCACCTTCGTCACCAACTGCAGTGTTGTAGCCCTTGGACTTCAGCACTTTGGCCAGGTTGTGGAACACTTCTGCGCCCATGCGAACGGCTTCTTTCAGGGTCTTGGCGCCAACCGGCTGGATCATGAACTCCTGGATGTCGACGTTGTTGTCGGCGTGCTCACCACCGTTGATGATGTTCATCATCGGCAGCGGCATGGAGTAAACACCCGGGGTGCCGTTCAGCTCGGCGATGTGGGCGTACAGCGGCATGCCTTTGGCAGCAGCGGCAGCTTTGGCGTTAGCCAGGGAAACCGCCAGGATGGCGTTGGCGCCGAACTTGGATTTGTTCTCGGTACCGTCGAGGTCGATCATGATCTGGTCGACAGTGGCCTGGTCCTTGGCATCTTTACCCAGCAGAGCTTGAGCGATCGGGCCGTTTACGGCTTCGATGGCTTTCAGCACGCCTTTACCCAGGAAACGGCTCTTGTCGCCGTCACGCAGTTCCAGCGCTTCGCGGGAACCGGTGGACGCACCAGACGGAGCGGCTGCCATACCAACAAAACCACCTTCCAGGTGAACTTCGGCCTCAACGGTCGGGTTACCACGGGAGTCGATGATTTCACGACCGATCACTTTAACGATCTTGGACATGTGTATTTCCTCAGGTTTCGTAAAAAAACAACAAAAATATGCCAAAAAAAGCGGCTGTGGCACAGTGCCCCAACCGCATTTATTTTCAATTACTTCAAATTACGCTTCTGATACTCGCCTGCCGCCTTCACAAAACCGGCGAACAGGGCGTGGCCATCACGAGGAGTAGAGGTGAACTCCGGGTGGAACTGCGCGGCCACGAACCAGGGGTGATCCGGGATCTCGATGATTTCCACCAACTTCTTGTCAGCGGAGAGACCGGTCACTTTCAGGCCGGCTGCCTCGATCTGCGGCAGCAGCTTGTTGTTGACTTCATAACGGTGGCGGTGACGCTCGTAAATGGTCGGGCTGCCGTACATCTGACGCACCTTGGAATCTTCGACCAGGTGGCAGAGCTGGGAACCCAGACGCATGGTACCGCCCAGATCTGACTTCTCGGTACGGGTCTCGATATTGCCCTCTTCATCAACCCACTCGGTGATGAGGCCAACGACCGGGTACGCGCAATCTTTCTTGAATTCGGAGGAGTGAGCCCCTTCCATGCCCGCCACGTTGCGAGCGAATTCGATCATGGCAACCTGCATGCCGAGGCAGATACCCAGGTAGGGGATCTTGTTCTCGCGGGCATACTGGGCAGCCAGGATTTTGCCTTCCACGCCGCGCTCACCGAAGCCACCCGGCACCAGGATCGCGTCCAGACCTTCCAGCAGCTCGGAGCCACGGGTCTCGATATCCTGAGAGTCGATGTACTTGATGTTGACGGAGTGGCGGGTCTTGAGACCACCGTGCTTGAGCGCCTCGTTGACGGACTTGTAGGCGTCCGGCAGGGAGACGTACTTGCCGACCATACCGATGGTCACTTCACCAGTCGGGTTGGCCTCTTCGTAGATAACCTGTTCCCACTCGGAGAGATCGGCCTCTTTGCACTCCAGACCGAAACGCTCGGTGAAGTAGGAGTCCAGGTTCTGGGATTTCAGCAGTGCCGGGATCTTGTAGATGGAGTCGACGTCTTTCATGGAGATGACGGCGCGCTCGGGCACGTTGCAGAACAGGGCAATTTTGGCGCGCTCGTTGGCCGGAATGGCACGGTCGGAGCGGCAGATCAGCACATCCGGCTGGATACCGATGGAGAGCAGCTCTTTTACAGAGTGCTGGGTCGGCTTGGTCTTCACTTCACCGGCAGCAGCCAGGTAAGGAACCAGCGTCAGGTGCATGAACATGGCATTGTTGCGGCCCACTTCGGCAGCCAGCTGACGAATGGCTTCGAGGAACGGCAGGGACTCGATGTCACCTACGGTACCGCCCACTTCGACGATGGCAACCTGATGGCCTTCGGCACCGGCAATCACCCGCTCCTTGATGGCGTTGGTGATGTGCGGGATAACCTGAATGGTGGCGCCCAGATAGTCACCACGACGCTCTTTACGCAGTACGTCGGCGTAGATACGGCCGGTGGTAAAGTTGTTGCGACGGGTCATCTTGGTGCGGATGAAACGCTCGTAGTGACCCAAATCCAGATCGGTTTCGGCCCCGTCCTCGGTTACGAACACTTCACCATGCTGGGTCGGGCTCATGGTGCCCGGATCCACGTTGATGTAGGGGTCCAGTTTCATGATGGTCACATCCAGACCACGGGCTTCCAGAATGGCTGCCAGAGAAGCTGCGGCAATGCCTTTGCCGAGGGATGAAACAACGCCACCAGTAACAAAAATATATTTGGTCGTCATGCTGAACCTGAAAGAAGTTTAGGGAATTTTAAGGGGTGCTTCGGGGATGAAGCAGGACGGGGAAACAGTATACCAAAAACCCCTCTCCCAAACAATGAGCAAAAATCTATCAGGCTCCTTGCCGCCCCATCTTGCGCCAAATCAACTTTGCTCGGTTTCCTTCGCCTTGTCCCAGGCAGCATCAAGCTTTTCGAGGGTGCAATCGCTCATTTTCAGCCCTTCTGCGGCGATTATCTGCTCAACCTGACGAAAGCGACGCTCGAACTTGGCGTTGGCGCCCCGCAGCACCTGCTCGGGATCCTTGCCCAGATGGCGCACCAGATTGACGGTAGCAAACAGCAGATCGCCAAGCTCGTCGCTCACCCGCGCCTCGTCCACATCGACCATCAGCACCTCTTCCATCACCTCGTCGATCTCCTCGTGGATCTTGTCCACCACCGGCCCCAGCGTCTTCCAGTCAAAACCGACGGTGGCACAGCGTTTCTGGATCTTAGCGGCGCGGGTCAGGGCTGGCAGCGAGAGCGGGATATCGTCCAGCACGCTCTCTTTGTCGAGGGCCGCCCGCTCCCTGGCCTTTTCTGCTTCCCAGTTCGCTTTCACCGCCTGCTCGTTGGCAAGGTCGGCATCCGAGAAGACATGGGGGTGGCGGCGAATGAGCTTTTCACTCACCGTATCGACGATATCGGCGAAGTCGAACAGCCCCTGCTCCTTGCCAAGCTGGGCGTAAAACACCACCTGAAACAGCAGGTCACCCAGCTCCCCTTTCAGCCCCTGCCAATCTTCGGTCTCGATGGCATCGGCCACTTCGTAGGCCTCTTCCAGGGTGTGCGGCACTATGGTCTGGAAGTTCTGTTTCAGATCCCAGGGGCAGCCGTTTTGCGGATCGCGCAGGCGAGCCATGATGTCGAGCAGTTGGGGCAGATCGTAACGTTGGGACATGGGCTACTCACTTTCGATTCGTTAAATGGGGGAGGAAGCGACATCAGGCCGCGCAGTCGAGCAATCTCATGTCAAACAGTCGGGAGAAGTCATAACGTGGGGACATGGGATATTCGCTTTCGATTAGTTCAAAAAGGGTCGCAAATACAGACCGGCCACTGGGGCCGGTCGGTTCGCTATCAAAGCCGCTTGGCGCTAATTACGTCGTTGAGCTGGCTGAGCTTTGCCAACGCCCGGTTGAAGGCGTTGATGTTGTAGATCTCCAGCTCCATGTCGATTTCGGCGGTCTGCTCGCGCACGTTGGAGCGTGAGCGTACCCCCATCACATTGATCTTCTCGTTGGCCAGCACGGTAGTGATATCGCGCAGCAGGCCGGAGCGATCATTGGAGATGATCCGGATGGTGAGGCTGTAACCGCCGGAATAGTTCTCCCCCCACACCGCATCGATCAGTCGCTCCGGGTTGCGACGGGAGAGCTCTTTCAACTGTTCGCAATCTTCCCGGTGGATGGAGACGCCGCGCCCCATGGTGATGAAGCCCTGAATGGCATCGCCCGGGATCGGCTGACAGCAGCGGGCAATATGGGTCATCAGGTTGCCGACCCCTTCCACGACGATGTGATCCTTGGGCTTGTGGCGCATCGGCGCATTGGCCTTCTGCTCCAGCCTCTCCAGCAGGCGACGATCTTCCTCTTCCGCCGTCGGCTTGTTGTAGCAGGTGTCGAGATAGTTGAGCACCTGGTTGATGCGGATATCGCCGCTGCCGATACCAGCCAGCAGATCGTCGGTGCTCTCCAGATTGAAGCGGCGCAGCATGTTGCCCTTGTCGATCTTGGACATGCTGAGGTTGTGGCGATCCAGCTCCTTCTCGAACAGCTCGCGACCGGCCACGATATTCTTGTCCCGATCCAGCTTTCTGAACCAGGTCGCTACCTTGGCCCGCGCCCGGCTGGAGCGCAGGAAGCCGGCATTGGGGTTCATCCAGTCGCGGCTCGGGTTCGGCTCTTTCTGGGTGATCACCTCCACCTGATCGCCGGTCTGAAGGGCGTAGGTGAACGGCACAATGCGGCCGTCAATCTTGGCACCGATGCAGCGGTGGCCGATCATGCTGTGGACGTGATAGGCAAAGTCGAGCGGGGTAGCACCCGCCGGCAAGTCGATGACATCCCCTTTCGGGGTGAAGACATAGACCCTGTCCTCGAACACCTGACTGCGCAGATCTTCCAGCAGAGAGCCGCTCTCGGAGAGATCCTCCTGCCAGGCGAGCAGCTTGCGCAGCCACTCGATCTTGTCTTCGAAGGTGTTGGCCTTGCCGCCAGCCTGCGGACCCTCCTTGTAGCGCCAGTGGGCAGCGACGCCGAGCTCGGCATCCTGATGCATCTGGTCGGTACGGATCTGGATCTCGACCGTCTTGCCCTCCGGCCCCACCACTACGGTGTGGATCGATTGATAGCCGTTGGGTTTGGGGTTGGCGACGTAGTCGTCAAACTCGCGGGGAATGTGGTGGAAGTGGGTGTGAACGATGCCGAGCGCCGCATAGCAATCCTGCAGCCGCTTGGTTACTACCCGCACCGCGCGCACGTCGAACAGCTCGTTGAATTCGAGATGCTTCTTCTGCATCTTGCGCCAGATGCTGTAGATGTGTTTCGGTCGGCCGTAGACCTCGGCCTCGACCCCCGCCTCTTTCAGCGCATCGCGCAGGGAGCGCACAAACTCCTGAATGTAGCGTTCCCGATCGAGCCGCTTCTCATCCAGCTGTTTGGCGATCTGCTTGTAGGTTTCCGGGTGCAGGTAGCGGAAGGCGAGATCTTCAAGCTCCCACTTGAGCTGACCGATACCAAGCCGGTTGGCGAGCGGCGCATAGATGTTGGTGATCTCCTGGGCCATCAGCACCCGGGTCTCTTCATCCGCCTTTTTCGCTTCCCGCAGGCAGGCGATCCGCTCGGCCAGCTTGATGACCACGGCGCGCACATCCTCGACCATGGCGAGCAGCATGCGGCGCACATTGTCGACCTGCTCCGGCGAGGTTTCGCTGC
The DNA here is from genome assembly GCF_019048745.1 of Aeromonas sp. FDAARGOS 1410. Lineage (NCBI taxonomy): Bacteria > Pseudomonadati > Pseudomonadota > Gammaproteobacteria > Aeromonadales > Aeromonadaceae > Aeromonas > Aeromonas sp. FDAARGOS 1410. Next base: position 4,213,892 of record NZ_CP077401.1, read on the forward strand.
GATGGAGGGTCTGCAGGGAGCGGATGGCCTCCATCTCCAGCACCCCTTCCACCAGCTTGGCGATCTTGGGCCCGAAATCCTCGTCCATCCGCTCCTGGCTGATGAGACCGGCTTCGACAAAGGGGTAGATGATGGCGGCCTTGAGAGTACCGAGATCCATGCTGAGCATCAGCAGGATGCCCACCATCTCGATGCCGCGCACCAGCAGCTTGCTGGTGAGGGCCTCGTCGCCCAACGTCAGGCAATACTGGTAGACGGTTCGCAACTGCTCCTTGTCACTGTCACTCAGGGTGAGCGAGCTGACCCACTCCTCCAGGGTGAAGTTGTCTTTCAAATGAATATCGCGAACCGCAACCATGGTATCAATCCTTTAAAGTGTTTGGCCGAAAGTAGTCACTTTCACCCCTTGTGAGATCGCCTCAAATGGGGATTTCCGGAGAGGGTTTCAAGGCATATTGTCAAAAAAGACAATAGGTCTCTCCGGCAGGCCCAGCCGAATTACGAGGGGCTAGGTTACCCCAATCACGTCTGCTCAAACAGCTTCAGTTCAGGTTGCTGATGAGCACTAGCTAGCCCCGCTCGAAGAGGGCCATGGACTCCAGATGACCGGTGTGGGGGAACATGTCGAGCATGCCCAACCGCACCAGTCGATAACCGCCCTTCACCAGCACCTGGCTATCACGCGCCAGCGTCACCGGATTACAGGAGACGTAGACCACCCGCTTGGGTGAAAGTTTCACGACGTGCTCCATCACCTCCAGCGCACCGGGACGAGCCGGATCCAGCAGTACCAGATCGAACCCTTCCCGCGCCCAGGACATGCCGACGATATCGCCGCTCAAGTCCGCCTTGTAGAAACGGGCGTTGCTGATGCCATTGCGACGGGCGTTCTCTTCGGCGCGCGCCACCATGGCCAGCTCACCTTCCACCCCCACCACTTCGCGGGCCTGACGGGCCAGCGGCAGGGTAAAGTTGCCGATGCCACAGAAGAGATCGAGCACCTTGTCATCCTTGCCCGCCCCAAGCCATGAGAGCGCCTGATCGACCATCTGCTGGTTGACGGGGCCATTGACCTGAATGAAGTCACCGGGAGCAAATGCAAGAGACAGGCCATCCAGCGAGTAAGAGGGCTCGAACTGCTGATGCAGCGCCACTATCTTGTCGTCGGCCGCCTGCAGATAGAGGTCGATACCCTGCTCGGCGGCAAACTCCACCAGCTGCGCCCGATCCGTCTCGTTGGGACGACCGGTATGACGCAGCAGCATCATGATCCCCTGCTCCGCCTGGATCAGTTCGGCATGACCCAGCTCGCGCTGGCTCTTCAAGCGATTGAGGCACTCGCGCATCGGCGCAATCAGTTCAGAGAGCGGTTCGGCCAGCACCGGGCACCCTTCGATCTCCACCAGATCGTTGCTGTTGCGGCGACGAAAACCGACCCGGGTGCAGCGACCGTTCTTGTCGAATTTGATGGCCAGCCGGCAGACCCGGCGATAGGCACGCTCCTCGCCAGTCAGCACCGGCTCCAGTACCGGCGCACTGATATTGCCAAGACGCTCGAACAGATTGACCAGCCCGGCCGCCTTGGCTGCCTGCTGATCCGCCACCGACATATGCTGGGCGCTGCAACCACCGCACTCGCGGTAGTGGCTGCAGAAAGGGGCAATGCGGTTGGCGGCCGGTGTCACCACCTGTTGCAGAGCGGCATGGCCATACTGCTTTTTGTCTTCGGTGATGCGGGCCTTGATGGTCTCGCCGGGCAGTGCCCCTTCAACAAAGATCGCCTTGCCTTGATGACGACCGATCCCGACACAGTGGTGATCGAGGGTGTCTACCGTAAATTCAATGCGTTGGGGCTGGGTGGATTTCTTTTGGGGCTTGAAAAACTGGGCCATAAAACTTGGTGCCTATAGGTGGCTATGTCATGATTGTGGAATCTGCAGCAGGCTATTGTCCCACAAGAATAATAGTATGACCAAATACGGCCTTCGGGCGCGGGTGCTGGCATTTACCATATTACCCACCTTGATCATCGGTGGCCTGATGGCCGGCTACTTCACCTTCCATCGCTACCAGCAGCTGGAAAACAACCTGATCGATCAAGGGATCAACATCATAGAGCCACTGGCCATCGCCAGTGAATATGGTATGACCCAGCACAGCCGCGAATCCCTCAAGCGGCTGATTGGTCTGACCCATCGCAAGAACTCGCCGCTCATCAAGTCCATCGCCGTCTTCACTCAGGACAACCAGCTGTTCGTGACGTCCAACTACCACAGGGACTTCACCCGGTTGCAACTGCCCGATGGCGAGCCGATTCCGGAGCTGACCAGCATCACCCTCTACGGTGACGACATCATATTGCGCACCCCGATCCAGGCCGAAACCACCATGGATGGCTTCCCGCTGCCCAGCGATGTGGAGCCGCCGATGATCGGTTACATCTCGATGCAGATGACCACGGATCGCGCCATGCTGCTCCACTACCGCGATACCTTCTTCGCCATCATTATGGTGCTGCTCGGGGTCGCCGTCAGCACCCTGTTTGGTTTCCGGCTGGTCAAGAGCGTGACCCAGCCCATCACCAACATGGTGCAGGCGGTGCACAAGATCCGGGAAGGGCGGCTCGACACTCGGGTCAGCGGCGAGCTGACCGGCGAGCTGGACATGCTGAAAAACGGTATCAACGCGATGGCCAAGGCGCTCTCCGAATATCACGAGGAGATGCAGCAGAATATCGATCAGGCCACCTCGGATTTGCGCGAGACGCTGGAGCAGATCGAGATCCAGAACGTCGAGCTCGACATGGCCAAGAAGCGGGCGCAGGAGGCGGCAAGGGTCAAATCGGAGTTCCTCGCCAACATGTCTCACGAGCTGCGCACCCCGCTCAACGGCGTCATCGGTTTTACCCGCCAGCTGCTCAAGACCAGCCTCACGCCGAGCCAGACCGACTACATGCAGACCATCGAGAAGTCGGCGCGCAACCTGCTTGGCATCATCAACGACATCCTCGACTTCTCCAAGCTGGAGGCGGGCAAGCTGCAGCTGGAGCATATCCCCTTCAGCCTGCGCGACACCCTCAACGAGACCATGCACCTGCTCGGCCCCAGCGCCCACGACAAGCAGCTGGAGCTCTCTTTGCGGGTCGATGCGGATGTCCCCGATACCCTCACTGGCGACCCCATGCGTCTGCAGCAAGTGCTGACCAACCTCACCGGTAACGCCATCAAATTCACCGAGCGCGGCAACGTGGATGTTCATATCGAACAGCTCGGCAGCAGCAACCACAAGGTGAAGCTCAACGTGCGGATCCGGGATACCGGCATCGGCATCTCGGAAGAGCAGCAGCGCCAGCTGTTCCAGGCTTTCAATCAGGCCGACTCCTCCATCTCGCGCCGTTATGGCGGCACCGGACTGGGTCTGGTCATCACCCAGAAGCTGGTGCAGCAGATGGGCGGCCAGATCCGCTTCGAGTCGGAGCTGGACAAGGGCTCAGTCTTCTCTTTCAGCCTGGATCTGGAGGTCTCTCCCCTGCCGCAGACCGATCAGCTGCCGCTGGATCGCATCCGCAACAAACGGCTCTGGCTGCTGGAGCCGGACCCCTTTGCTCGCGCCGCTCTGCTGGCGCTGCTGGCCGAGTGGCAGCTCGATGTGCAGCTACTGACAAACGATGCCCCCTGGCCAGAGATGAGTGAACAGGACATTGTGCTCATTGGCAGCAGCACCCTGCATACTCCGCAACAGGTGATCAGCCGACTCGACAGCCTGAGCGGCCAGCAGCAGAACACCATAGTGCTGCTCAGCAGCCATGAACCGGCGCTCTACGAGGCGATGCTGGCTCACGGTGCACAGCACTGTCTCTCCAAGCCGCTCAACCATCGCAAGCTGCTGCACGCCCTGCTCACCCCGGAGGCGAGCCGCCAGCAGCTGCCGGCCCAGCCATCTGCTCGCCAGCTGCAGCCGATCAAGGTGCTGGCAGTGGATGACAACGCCGCCAACCTCAAGCTCATCGCCGCCATGCTCAGGGAGATGGTGACTCAGGTCGTGCTCTGCAAGAACGGCAAGGAGGCGGTCAAACAGGCCCAGAGCCAGCCGTTCGACATCATCTTCATGGATATCCAGATGCCGATCATGGATGGTATCAGCGCCACCCAGGCGATCCGCAGCCAGTCCCTCAATACCGAGACGCCGATCGTGGCGGTGACTGCCCACGCCATTCCCGGCGAGCGGGAGCGCCTGATCCGCCAGGGGATGGATGACTATCTGGCCAAGCCCATCGACGAGAGCATGCTGGCCAGACTCATCACCGACTTTGCCCATCGCCGTCACCAGATTGTCGGCGATCAGCAGATCGACTGGGCGCTGGCGGTGCGGCAGGCGGCCGGCAAGGAGGATCTGGCCAGAGAGATGCTGACCATGCTGCTGGCCAGCTTCGACGAGGTGGAGCCTGTGCTGGATGCCGCTCTTGCGGGTGCCATCGACGACGGTGAAGTGCTGGCCCAGCTCCACCGTCTCAACGGCGGCTGCGCCTACTCGGGGGTGCCCGGCCTGCAGCGGCTGCTGTCACAACTGGAGCAACAGCTGCGCGACGGCGTGCCGGTCAGCGAGCTGGAGCCCGAGCTGCTGGAGCTGCAGGATGCCCTTGAACTGGTGCGCCAGGAGGCGCCACGCTACCTGAATTGAGCCAGACTGGTTCACGCCCAGGATATCGTTACCCCGCTTTTTCTGACGCGGGGGCCGACAGATGGTAAAGTTGCGCCGTTTAAACAGGAGTCAGCATGACCAACAACGATATTCTGCGCCGCCTGCGCTACGCCCTCACCATCAGCAACGACGAGATGGTCGAGATGTTTGCCAAGGGCAATCTGGCCATCGACCATGCCCAACTGCACGGCTGGCTGATGAAAGAGGCCGAAGAGGGAGAAGTGCAGGAAGCGGGCTATGCCGCCTGCCCCGACTCTGCCCTGAGCCAGTTCCTCGACGGTCTCATCGTCACCCGTCGCGGTGTGCGGGAAGATGCGCCGCCCCAGGTGGTGCCAAACCGGATCAACAACAACCTGATCCTGCGCAAGCTGCGCATCGCCCTCAACTTCAAAGAAGAGGATATGCTCGGCACGCTCAAGCTCGCCAACTTCAACCTCTCCAAATCCGAGCTGAGCGCCCTGTTCCGCTCCAAGGATCACAAGCACTATCAGGATTGCGGGGATCAGATCCTGCGCAACTTCCTGCTCGGCCTCACCGCCAAATACCGCAGCTAACTGCACCGCTCAACCGGCAGGCCAGCAGCCATGACGAAGCGCCTCTCCATCACACTGCCCAAACGTCGAGCAGTCAGGGGATGGCGCATCGCCGCATCGCTGCTTCTCGGCACGCTGCTTGGCCCTTTGCTGCAAGGCTGCAACCAGCAGAGCTACCAGCTCTCCACTCGCTATCAGAGCGCCAACCAGAACGAGCGGATCGCATTTCTTATCCTTCACTACACCGACGAGGATGACGCCCACTCCCTGCGTCTGCTGACCGAGCCGGAGCACAAGGTGAGCGCCCACTACCTGATCCCCCGTGACAGCCGCGAGACACCGCTCCCCGTCTATCAGCTGGTGCCGGATAGCCAGCGTGCCTGGCATGCCGGGCGCAGCCGCTGGCACCAATATGCCGGGCTCAATGCCAGCTCCCTTGGCATCGAGATCGTCAACCTCGGCTATCCGCCGGAAGATGAGCTGCTGGCCCCCGATGCCCGCCGCTGGCAACCCTATACCCCGCAGCAGATTGCCGCCGTCGGCGCCCTCAGTCGGGAGCTGGTCGCCCGTTACCGGATCCCGCCGACCCAGGTGCTGGGCCACAGCGATGTCGCCCCCGAGCGCAAGCAGGATCCCGGCCCCCACTTCCCCTGGCGTCAGCTCTATCTGGAGTACGGCGTCGGCGCCTGGCCAGATGAAAGCCGGGTGGCAGAGCTGCTTGCCAACCCTCTGCCCGAATGGAGTGCCACCATGTGGCAGCAGCAGCTGGCTCGCTACGGCTACGGCCTCCCCCAGAGCGGCCAGTGGGACGAGCAGAGTCGCGCCGTCATGCGTGCCTTCCAGCTCCACTTTCGCGCTGGCAACGTCGATAGCGAGCCGGATAGCGAGTGTCAGGCCATCCTGATGGCTCTGCTCGAGAAGTACCCAAACTAGCCCACCCTTTCACCACTTCCCTCCCCGCTTTGATAGCCACTCGCTATCAAACTGTTAGGTACGAGCGATTATCCCTTCAAATAACAAGGGGTTAATCTGAATTCGTTCCAAGACAGATTGTCAAACCCGATTTCCTTATCTGGAGGTGAATGATGAAAAGCCCGATTGGTCTTGATACCGCTCAATCACAAGCTCTGGCTGCCGAGCTGAACAAGTTGCTGGCCAGCTACCAGATCCTCTACATGAACGTCCGCGGCTTCCACTGGAATATCCGTGGCAACCAGTTCTTCGAGCTGCACCTGAAGTTCGAGGAGATTTACAACGACCTGCTGCTGAAAGTCGATGCCCTGGCAGAACGCATCCTGACCCTGGATAGCGTGCCACTGCACAGCTTCAGCGACTACATCAAGGTCTCCGCTATTCCCGAACAGAAAGGGCTGCACGACGGTCGTGCCTGTGTCGAATCCCTGCTGGGGAGCTTCCGTGAACTGCTGGTGGCTCAGCGCCGCATTCTGGCTCAAGCCGCCGATGCAGGTGATGAGGGCACGGCCTCCATCCTCTCCGACTACGTGCAGCAGCAGGAGAAACTGGTCTGGATGCTGCGCGCCTACCTGGCCTGACCCATTGTTGAAGTGAGCTTTGTTGCAAACCTGAGTTGTCTCTCCTTTTATCCACCCGCTTGCCGCCCTGTCTGGGCGGCTTTTTTGTTTTTGATCTGCATCAATGAAAATTGAATTGGCAAATTGAATGCCTATTAAGTTCAGAGCCGTAGGAATAGAATCGCCACAAAACAAACAACTGAAATGTCCAATTAGGAGAGACATGATGTTTTGTGTGCAATGTGAACAGACAATTCGTACCCCGGCAGGCAACGGCTGCGCCTATGCACAAGGTATGTGCGGCAAGACGGCGGAAACCTCGGATCTGCAGGATGTGCTGATTTATACCTTGCAGGGGCTCAGCGCCTGGGCGCTGGCTGCCCGCGAGCAGGGCGTCATCGACCGCGAGATCGATGCCTTCGTGCCCAAGGCCTTCTTCGCCACCCTCACCAACGTCAACTTCGACTCGAATCGCATCGTGGCCTACGCCAATCAGGCCCTCGCCTATCGCCAGCAGCTGGCCGATCGTCTGACCGCCATGGCGGTGCAGGTCAACGACTTGCCACAGTCCGCTTACTTCGAACCCGGTGCCGAGCTGCGGGAACAACTTGCCCATGCCGCGCCAACCGCCCCCAATCGGGGCAAGAACGAGGTGAATGAGGACATCATGGGGCTGCGCCTGCTCTGCCTTTACGGCCTCAAGGGTGCTGCCGCCTACATGGAGCACGCCCGGGTGCTGGATCAGCAGAGTGACGAGGTGGCCGCCGAATTCCACCGTATCATGAGCTGGCTCAGCACAGATCCGAGCGAAATGGGTCGTCTGTTCAACTGCGCCATGGAGATCGGCCAGCTCAACTTCAAAATCATGGAGATGCTGGATCTGGGTGAAACCAGGGCCTTCGGCCACCCGGAACCGACCCAGGTCAGGGTCACGCCAATTCCCGGCAAGTGCATTCTGGTCTCCGGCCACGACATGATGGATCTCAAGCTCATTCTGGAGCAGACCAAGGGGGCCGGCATTCATGTCTACACCCACGGCGAGATGCTGCCCGCACTGGCCTACCCCTTCTTCAAGCAGTACCCCCATCTGGTGGGTAACTACGGCTCCGCCTGGCAAAACCAGCAGAAGGAGTTTGCCAACTTCCCGGGCGCCGTGGTGATGACCTCCAACTGCATCATCGACCCGAACGTGGGCAACTACTCGGATCGCATCTTCACCCGCTCCATCGTCGGCTGGCCGGGTGTCATTCATCTGGAGGGGGATGATTTCTCCGCCGTGATCGCCAAGGCGCAAGCACTGGAAGGCTTCAAGCACACCGAGCTGGAGCACTTCATCACCATCGGCTTTGCCCGCAATGCCCTGATGCAGGCCGCACCGGCGGTGATTGAGAAGGTAAAAGCCGGGGAGATCAGCCACTTCTTCCTGGTGGGTGGCTGTGACGGCGACAAGGCCGAGCGCGCCTACTTCACCGAGTTTGCCAAGGCTGCGCCACGCGACAGCCTGCTGCTCACGCTGGGCTGCGGCAAGTACAAGTTCAACAAGCTCGACTTTGGCGACATCGGCGGCATTCCCCGTCTGCTGGACGTGGGTCAGTGCAACGATGCCTACTCCGCCATCCAGCTCGCGCTGGCGCTCTCCGAGGCGTTCGAGTGCGGCGTCAACGATCTGCCGCTGACGCTGGTGCTCTCCTGGTTCGAGCAGAAGGCTATTGTCATCCTGCTCACCCTGCTGGCACTGGGTGTGAAGGACATCCGTACCGGCCCGACCGCCCCCGCCTTCCTCACCCCGGCCCTGCTCAAGGTGCTGGAGGAACAGTTTGGCCTGAAAGGGACCACCACGGCCGAGGCTGACTTGGCCGAGATCCTGGCGGCCTGACATTCCAGCATGTTGTAAGCGTTTGGCGAGCCATTGAGCTCGCCTTTTTTCAAAGCGATTTCCGAGCAAGAGGAGCCTTGCGATGACCTCCACCTCTTTGACCCTGCGCTGCATCGGTCGCCGGGCAGATACCCACGACGTGGCGAGTTGGCGACTTTCCCCAGTGGCGGGAACCTTGCCAGCCGTGCTGGCTGGCCAGTGCATCACCCTGCATACCGAGATCGATGGCAAGCCTCACTGCCGCGCCTATACCCTCTCCTCCAGCCCGCAGGATGCCTGCTGGCAGGTCACCATCAAGGATGTGGGGTTGGTCTCCCACCATCTGCACCAGACCCTGCAAGTGGGGGACGAGATCCGGGTGGATGGCCCCTTCGGCGACTTCAATCTGACCGCTTTGCCCTGCGAGCGGCCGCTTCTCTTGAGCGCCGGCTCCGGCATCACCCCCATGTGGGCCATGCTGCGGGGCGAGCTGGTCAAACGGCCGGACGCCGACATCCGCTTTATTCACAGTGCCCGCTCGCCAGCAGATGTGATCTTCGCAGACGAGCTGGCTGCACTGGCTGAGGCTCATCCCGGTGTACGCCATGCCCTGATTCTGGAAGAGGCCCCTGCAGATCACCCCTGGGTTGGCCGGCTCACAGCGGACATGTTGAAGGAATTGGCACCAGACCTGCTCGCGCGCCACGTCTATCTGTGCGGGCCCGCGCCTTACATGACCGCAGTTTGCACCATGCTGGCGAAACTGGGGCTACCGGAAGCGCAGTTGCACCAGGAGTCGTTCGGTCTGCCGGCGGTTACATCGAGTACGGCGCCAGTTGCAACCAGCAGCGACCACTTCTGGCTAACCCTGAAAAAGAGCGGCAAGAAGGTGAAGATCCTGCCGGGCCAGACCCTGCTGGCAGCGCTGGAAGCTGTGGGCGAGACCATGATGGCTGCCTGCCGCGCCGGGGTATGCGGTGCCTGCCGCTGCACCACGGAAGGCGATATCGAGCGCCAGAGCGTGATGACCCTGAGTGCGCAGGATCTCGAGAGCGGGGTGGCTCTGGCCTGCTCCTGCACCGCCAGCGGGGATGTCACCGTCGACTATTGAAGCGCGTTCCTGGCATCTCGCGCTTTTCCCGAGTGGGCCGGGCAGGTAGACGCAGCCCCAGTTTCAGTCGAAGACGGGATAAAAAATGACAATTCTGGTTACAGGGGGCGCCGGCTATATCGGCTCCCATACCCTGGTTGAACTCTTGAACGTCGGGCAGCAGGTGGTGGTGCTGGACAACCTCTCCAACTCCTCACCGGTGTCACTCAAGCGGGTCGAACGGATCACCGGCAAGCCGGTCATCTTCGTCGAAGGGGACGTGCTGGACAGAGCTTGTCTGCAGCAGCTGTTTGCCACCCACCAGATCGAGTCGGTGATCCATTTCGCCGGCCTCAAGGCGGTCGGTGAGTCAAGCCAGATCCCGCTCACCTACTACCAGAACAACATCAGCGGCACCCTGGTGCTGTGCGAAGAGATGGCCAGGGCCGGCGTGTTCCGGCTGGTATTCAGCTCCTCGGCTACCGTCTACGGCGATCCGGCCTCGGTACCGCTGCGGGAAGATTTCCCCACCAGCGCCACCAACCCTTATGGTCGCTCCAAGCTGATGGTCGAAGAGATCCTGCGCGACCTCGCCAAATCTGATCCCCGCTGGGCCATCGTGCTGCTGCGCTACTTCAACCCGGTCGGTGCCCATGAGAGCGGTCTGATTGGCGAAGATCCCAATGGCATTCCCAACAACCTGCTGCCCTATATCAGTCAGGTCGGCGTGGGCAAGCTCAAGGAGCTGGGGGGGTTTGGCAACGACTACCCGACGCCGGACGGTACCGGGGTGCGCGACTATATCCACGTGGTGGATCTCGCCATCGGTCACCTCAAAGCGCTGGCTCGCATCGAATCGGATACCGGCGTCTTTACCTATAACCTGGGCACCGGTCAGGGCTATTCGGTGCTGGAGATGATCAGGGCGTTTGAAGCGGCCAGCGGCCGACCCATTCCCTACCAGATCAAACCCCGTCGCCCGGGCGACATCGCCGAGTGCTGGGCCGAGCCGCACAAGGCCCGTGCCGAGCTGGGCTGGCAGGCAGAGCGTGGTCTGGAGCAGATGATGATCGATACCTGGCGCTGGCAAAGCCAGAACCCCAACGGCTATCAGGGTTAATTCCCGAGCTGGCCATAGCAAAACGCCCCGACATGAAGATGTCGGGGCGTTTTATTTTGCGACGCTCAATCAGTGGGTCTGACTGCGCAGCAACGGCACACGGGCCAATCGGGGGGCGATGCGGCCTATCAGCCGATCCGCCAGCGGCGTCAGCAGCAACCAGGGCAGACAGAGGGTCGCCAGCCCCAGCGCGCCGACATAGACATCGGTAAACCAGTGCGCGCCGGAGAAAATCCGGGGGGCGGAGAAAAGCGGTACCATCAGCAGCGCAGTAATCCCCGCCCAGCGCGGCAGGTAGCGCAGAGCAAAGCCGGCGAAGATCATCAGGAACAGAGCGTGATCCCCGGGGAAGCTGTCACCGGAAGAGTCCTTGGTCGGAATACCGCTGATCTGGGTCACCCGCAGCGCATCGGCCACCATCAGGGTCGGGCTGGGTCGCTCCACCGGCAATCTGTGACCAAGCTGATTGATCACCAGTGCACTTAGCAGCATCACTATGCCCATCGCCACCAGCTGGCGACGACCAGCAATATCACGGGCAAAGAAACAGCGAGCCAGGATCAATCCCATGCAGCCAAGCACCACCAGATCGAACAGCCGGTTGTTGGTGATGGCCACCAGATCGGCCCACAAAGGCGACTGCCCGAGCCAGCCGTTAACGGTGTGAAAAATCGCGAGGTCCCACTGATCCCAGGGACCATGGGCGGGCAGCGCGGCCCAACTGATGGCCACCAGACCACCGACCAGATAGCAAAGCAGAAACTTGCCCATGCAGACTCTCCTCGGAAAGGGCAACGGCCGAAAATATGTTACCGCTGTCACAAAAATGGGGCATTTTAAAGCGCTTTCATCTGAAATCAAGCCCCATCCCCACCAACTTAATTCCTGCCAGCCTCCCCCTTGGGTCTGCCAAATTTCTGTCACCTTGCTAGAATGCGCACTTCCCTTTACTGCGAAAGGAAGCGGTATGCATATTCACATTCTCGGGATCTGCGGCACCTTTATGGGTGGTCTGGCGGTGTTGGCAAAACAGCTTGGTTACCGGGTGACCGGCTCGGACGCCAACGTCTATCCCCCCATGAGCACCCAGCTCGAGCAACAGGGCATCGAGCTGACCGAAGGCTATGACCCTTCCCAGCTTGATCCGGCGCCGGATCTGGTGGTGATTGGCAACGCCATGAGCCGCGGCAACCCCTGTGTTGAATATGTGCTGGACCGCAATCTGCCCTACATCTCCGGCCCCCAGTGGCTGCTGGAGCACGTGCTGCAAGATCGCTGGGTGCTGGCCGTTGCCGGCACCCACGGCAAGACCACCACCGCCAGCATGCTGGCCTGGGTGCTGGAGTACGCCAAGCTGGAGCCCGGTTTCCTTATTGGCGGCGTGCCGGGCAACTTCCCGGTCTCGGCCCGCCTCGGCTCTGCCCCCTTCTTCGTCATCGAAGCGGACGAGTATGACTGCGCCTTCTTCGACAAGCGCTCCAAGTTCGTCCACTACCATCCGCGCACCCTGGTGATGAACAACCTGGAGTTCGACCACGCCGATATCTTCCCGGATCTCGCCGCCATCCAGCGCCAGTTCCACCACCTGATGCGCACCGTACCGAGCAACGGTCGAGTGCTCTTCCCCAAGGGGGACGAGAACCTGGCCGCCGTGCGCAAGATGGGCTGCTGGAGCGAGGTAGAGCTGGTGGGTCAGGACGACGCCAAGTGGAAAGCGGTCAAGCTGGCCGATGACGGCTCCGCCTTCGAGGTGTGGCTGGATGGCGAAAAGCAGGGCGAGGTGCGCTGGGAGTGCATCGGCGAGCACAATGTCAACAATGGCCTGATGGCCATCGCTGCCGCCCGTCATGCCGGCGTCATGGTAGAGCACGGCATAGCGGCCCTCTGCCAGTTCAAATCCCCCAAGCGGCGGATGGAGCTCAAGGGCGAAGTGGCAGGTATCAGCGTCTATGACGACTTTGCCCACCACCCTACCGCCATCGAGACCACCCTCGGCGGTCTGCGCGCCAAGGTGGGTGAAGCCCGTATTCTGGCCGTGCTGGAGCCACGCTCCAACACCATGAAGCTGGGTGTTCACAAGGAGGAGCTGGCCGGCTGCTTCGATGGCGCCGACGAGGTGTTCTTCTTCCAGCCGCCCAACATTGGCTGGGATCTCGGCGAGGTAACGGCCCATATGACCCGACCCGCCAAGGTGTTCAACGATCTGGAGACCCTGATCAACCGGCTGGTGGCCGAGAGCCGCGATGGCGACCATATTCTGATCATGAGCAACGGCGGCTTCGGCGGCATTCATGACAAGCTGATCGCCCGCCTCAAGGATTACCACGGCGAACTATGAACAAAGCGATCACCCTGGCGCTGACCGGTGCCTCCGGCGCCCCCTACGCCCTGCGCCTGCTGGAGTGTCTGGTGCAGGCGGACTATCGGGTCTACCTGCTCGCCTCCTCAGCGGCACGGGTGGTACTCAAGACCGAGCAACAGCAGGAGTGGCCGGGCTCACCGAAGGAGCTATCGGCTTATCTCTGTCGCCAATATGGCGCCAAAGAGGGTCAGATAGTCGCCTGCGGCAAGGAGGAGTGGTTCTCACCAGTCGCCTCCGGCTCGGCGGCCCCCAAGCAGATGGTGGTCTGCCCCTGCTCAATGGGCACCGTCTCGGCCATTGCCAACGGCACTTCCGACAACCTGCTGGAGCGGGCGGCGGATGTGGTGATCAAGGAGCGCGGCCAGCTGATCCTGGTGCCCCGTGAGAGTCCCTTCTCGGCGATCCATCTGGAGAACATGCTGAAACTGGCCCGCCTCGGGGTAACCATCATGCCCGCCGCGCCGGGCTTCTATCATGAGCCGAAAAGCATCGCGGATCTGGTAGATTTTATGGTCGCCCGCATCCTCGATCATCTGGGTGTCGAGCGTGAGCTGACCAGCCGCTGGGGCTATGGCCACGGCTGAGCTGACCAGACAAACCGGATAAAAAAAGGCGCCCCTCGATGAGGGGCGCCTTTTTTCGTTAAGCCGTATCAGCAAGCCTGAATAGGTGCAGTCACGTACTTGAACAGGAAATCAGTCACCTCTTCGCGCGCCGGGCGCTGAGGTTGATTGATCATCTGCATCATCACATAGCCAAAACCGGTCAGAGAGCGGGCCAGATCCTGTGCCGACAGCACGCTGGTGATCTCCCCTGCATCCATGGCGGTTTGCAGCTCGCTGGCGATCAGCTCAAGGCACTGATCGAGCAGCCGGGTATAGCGAGGCCATACCTCTTCCCGAACCGAGGAACTCCACTCCAGCCAAATACCTGCGTAATCGGGCTGGTCGTAGGCCGCATCGACAGACAAGCTCACATGGCGCTTGATCTTGTCGAAGATTGAACCATTGCCGCTGTATGCCTGCGACAACGTCAGGTTCACGAAGCGTTCGATCTCGGCCAATACCTCATCTACCAACTCCTCGCGGGTGTTGAAATAGTTGAAGACGGTGGCAACAGAGACCTTGGCCTGCTCGGCAATTTCGGCGTGACCAGCACGACCGATACCGCGGCGGGAGAACACTTCGATGGCACATTCCATCAGTTGATTGCGACGAGCCTCCGGCGACAGCCGGGTACGACGTCTTATTTCTGCGCGTGGTTCCATAGTTTTTATCATCTAATAGTTATTGATTATGGTGTTTATAGTATTGTAACTAATCATGCCTGAGTGCCTGCTAACTCTATCAATTAAAATAAGCCGATAAAAGCACCACGTATATATGGCGCCTCTCGACACGGGTGGTAGAATCATCGGTTTTGATGTTCATGAACGGCCAGTTTCCCTTTGGCCATATGGGAGTAAGTGATGAAACACACTGTCGAGGTGATGATCTCCGAGGCTGAAGTAGCCGCCCGGATCGCCAAATTGGGTGAAGAGATCACCGCCCGCTACCAGGGTTCCGACGAAGTCGTAATGATCGGTCTGCTGCGCGGCTCCTGCGTCTTCCTGGCTGACCTCTGCCGTCAGTGCCAGCTGCCCATCACCCTGGATTTTATGACCGCCTCCAGCTATGGCTCCGGCATGCACAGCACCCGTGACGTGCGTATCCTCAAAGACCTGGATGACGACATCAAGGGCAAGGATGTGGTGATCGTCGAAGACATCATCGATACCGGCTACACCCTCAACAAGGTGCGCGAGATCCTCTCCCTGCGCGAGCCGAAATCCCTCGCCATCTGCACCCTGCTGGACAAACCCTCCCGCCGCGAAGTGCAGGTGCCGGTTGACTGGGTCGGCTTTGCCATTCCGGATGAATTCGTGGTCGGCTGCGGCATCGACTACGCCCAGAAGTACCGCAACCTGCCCTTCATCGGCAAAGTGGTACCGCAAGAGTAACAAGGTTAAAAAACATACCGAACAAGGTGGCGCTGCGCCATTTTCTGTCTCAGGCGGCCTCGGCCGCCTTTTCTGTATCAAGACGGGTTCAGCCAGTTAGAGGTTGCAATGAACGCACTGGAAATCAGCGGCCTGAAAAAGACCTATCAGGGGGGCGTCGAAGCCCTGAAAGGCATCGATCTCACCGTCAAGCAGGGGGATTTCTTCGCCCTGCTCGGCCCCAACGGGGCGGGCAAGTCCACCACCATCGGCGTCATCAGCTCGCTGGTGAACAAGAGTGGCGGCAAGGTGAAGGTATTCGGTTATGACATCGATACCCATCTGGAAGAGGCCAAGGCCCAGCTCGGACTGGTGCCGCAGGAGTTCAACTTCAGCCAGTTCGAGAAAGTGATCCAGATTGTCACCCATCAGGCCGGCTTCTACGGCGTACCCAAGGCAGAAGCCAAAATTCGTGCCGAGAAGTACCTGCGCCAGCTCGATTTGTGGGAGAAGCGCGACATGCCGGCCCGCACCCTCTCCGGCGGCATGAAGCGCCGGTTGATGATCGCCCGCGCCCTGATGCACGAACCCAAGCTGCTGATCCTCGATGAACCGACCGCCGGGGTCGATATCGAGATCCGTCGCTCCATGTGGAGTTTCCTCAAGGATCTCAACGAGCAGGGGGTCACCATCATTCTCACCACCCACTATCTGGAAGAGGCGGAGATGCTCTGCCGCAACATCGGCATCATCGACAAGGGTCGTCTGATCGAGAACACCAGCATGAAAAACCTGCTGGGCAAGCTGGGCCGCGAGACCTTCCTGCTCGATCTGGCGCCAGGTTCTGCCGTACCAAACGTGCCCGAATTCAACGGCCGCATGCAAGATGAGCGCACCCTGGAAGTGGATCTCGACAAGAGCCAGTCCCTCAACAGCCTGTTCGAGCAGCTGTCACACCAGCAGGTGCAGGTACTGAGCATGCGCAACAAGGCCAACCGGCTGGAAGAGCTGTTTGTCACCCTGGTCGAAGAGGGGAGAAAAGCATGAACCTGACCACTTACTACATCGCCTTCAAGAGCATTCTGGCCAAAGAGGTGAGCCGCTTTACCCGGATCTGGATCCAGACCCTAGTGCCGCCCGCCATCACCATGAGCCTCTACTTCGTCATCTTCGGCAACCTGATCGGTTCGCGCATCGGTGACATGGGCGGCTTCACCTACATGGAGTTCATCGTGCCCGGCCTCATCATGATGTCGGTGATCACCAACTCCTACTCCAACGTCGCCTCCTCCTTCTTCAGCGCCAAGTTCCAGCGCAACGTGGAGGAGCTGCTGGTGGCACCGGTGCCCAACTACGTCATCATCGCCGGCTACGTGGGCGGTGGTGTGGCGCGCGGCCTCTGCGTCGGCCTCATTGTCACCCTGGTGTCGCTGTTCTTCGTGCCGCTGCAGATCCACCATCTGTTCAGCGTCTGCGTGACCGTGCTGCTGACCGCCATCCTCTTCTCGCTGGGTGGCCTCATCAACGCGGTGTTTGCCAAGACCTTCGACGACATCAGCATCATCCCCACCTTCGTGCTGACGCCGCTTACCTATCTGGGCGGGGTGTTCTACTCCATCAGCCTGCTGCCCCCCTTCTGGCAGGGGGTCTCCCAGGTGAACCCCATCATCTACATGGTGAACGCATTCCGTTTCGGCTTCCTCGGTATCTCCGACGTGCCGCTCGGCACCGCCTACCTCATCATCACCGGCTTCATCGTGGCTCTCTACGGTCTGGCCTGGTGGCTTATCTCGCGCGGCACCGGTCTGCGCCACTGATGACCAGAACGGGCACCTCGCGGTGCCCGTTTTTTATTCCCCCTGTAGCTCCTTCAACCTGCCAGCCCCCTTCGCAATAACCTGCCTGTTATTAAGGCTTTACCTGACACCTTGTGATCCACCGCAATTTTCGAATTACCCCCAAAGGTATAATTCTCGCGGTTGGATGTGCCGTTATTGATGGAGCATCCGTCTCTTCATTTCTCTCATCAGGGCAGGATCGCCTATGTCACTTATCACCGAGTTGCCAGCCATTTTCGATAGTTTTTCAGATGCCCGTCGTCAGGGCTTTCTGGCTGTGATGGCACTCAAGGAGCGACAGATCCCCCTGATCGGCACCTACTGCACCTTCATGCCGCAAGAGGTGGCGATGGCCGCCGGCGCGGTGGTGGTATCGCTCTGCTCCACCAGCGACGAGACCATCGAGGAGGCCGAGAAAGATCTGCCCCGCAACCTCTGCCCGCTGATCAAGAGCAGCTATGGTTTCGGCAAGACCGACAAGTGCCCCTACTTCTACTTCTCCGATCTGGTGGTGGGGGAAACCACCTGCGACGGCAAGAAGAAGATGTACGAGTACATGGCCGAGTTCAAACCGGTGCACGTGATGCAATTGCCCAACCGCGCCGATGACGAGGCCTCCCGCACCCTGTGGCGCAGCGAAATCGTCCGCTTCAAGGAGTTGCTGGAGCAGCAGTTTGGCCAACCCATCAGCGAGCAGGCGCTGCGCGACGCCATCGTGCTGAAGAACCGCGAGCGCCGCGCGCTGGCCGACTTCTATCGGCTGGGTCAGCTCAACCCGCCGGCGCTGAGCGGCACCGACCTGCTCAAGGTGGTCTATGGCGCCACCTTCCGCTTCGACAAGGAGCAGCTCATCAGCGAGCTGCAGGAGATGACCCGCCGCATCAAGGCCGAGTATGCCGAGGGCAAGCGGCTCGATGCCCGCCCGCGCATCCTCATCACCGGCTGCCCCATCGGCGGCGCGGCCGACAAGGTGGTGCGCCTTATCGAGGAACACGGCGGCTGGGTAGTAGGTTACGAGAACTGCACCGGCGCCAAGGCGACCGAGCAGTGCGTCAGCGAGGAGGGTGACCTGTTCGATGCGCTGACCGACAAGTATCTGGCCATCGGCTGCTCTTGCATCTCCCCCAACCACCAGCGCATGAAGCTGCTGAGCCAGATGGTGGAGGAGTATCAGGCAGACGGGGTGATCGATGTGATCCTGCAGGCCTGCCACACCTATGCGGTGGAGTCGCTCGCCATCAAGCGTCACGTACGAGAACGCCATGGCATCCCCTACATGGCGGTCGAGACCGACTACTCCAGCGCTGACAAGGGACAGCTGGCTACCCGGCTGGCGGCCTTTATCGAAATGCTGTGAGGAGGCGCCGTGTCACTCTCCATCGGGATTGACTCGGGCTCCACCGCGACCAAGGGGATCCTGTTCGACCACAATGATGGCGGGCGCATCGTCCGCCGTTTTCTGGTGCCAACCCCCTTTCGTCCGCTGGCCGCCATCGAGCAAGGCTGGGAGGAGCTCTCGGCCGATTTGCCAGAGCGCCCCCACCTGACCCTGACCGGCTATGGCCGCGATCTGGCGTCGTTCGCCGATCGCCGGGTTACCGAGATCTCCTGCCATGGGCTGGGGGCTCGCCTGCTCTGCCCGTCGGTACACACCGTCATCGACATCGGCGGGCAGGACAGCAAGGTGATCCAGCTAGATAGCGAGGGCAATCTCACCGACTTTCTGATGAACGACAAGTGCGCCGCCGGTACCGGTCGCTTTCTCGAGGTGATCACCCGTACTCTGGGAGCTCGGGTCGAGCAGCTCGACGAGCTGTTGGAGGGCGCAGAGCCCCACGACATCAGCAGCATGTGTACCGTGTTTGCCGAATCGGAGGCGATCAGCCTGCGCTCGGCGGGCATTCCCGCCGAGTCGATCCTGGCCGGCATCGTCCGCGCCATGGCCCGGCGCAGTGCCAATTTTATCGGCCGCCTCGGCGCCCGACCGAGCGTGCTCTTTACCGGCGGCGTCAGCCACTGCGCCACCTTCCGCCACTATCTGGCCGAAGGGTTGGGCTGTGAGGTCGCCACTCACCCGGACGCCCAGTTTGCCGGTGCGCTGGGGGCCGCCCTGTTCGGCGCGCGCACCAGCACGGGAGGCAAATCATGAATCAGGAGTTTCTCTACCTGTTCCACTCCACCCTCGGCACAGTCAGACTGCGCAAGCGGCTGGAGCAACATGGCCAACAGTTTCGGGTCTGCGACGTGCCGCGCCTGCTCAGCGCCGGCTGTGGACTCGCCATTCGCCTCCACTGCCCGCCAGACGAGTGGCAACAGTGGTGCCAGAGTGGTGAAACCGCCGCCGTCTTTCGCTGCGAAGCGGACGGCGACTATCAGGAGCTGGCCCGTTATCCGGCCGATAGTCAGGACATGGCGAAGCAAACGCCTGTGGCTGGCAGTCGGAGTCATGGATGATAAAGAGCTATCCCATCGCCATTTATCTGCGCATGCTGGCCAATCTGGCGCTGGGGGGATTCTTCCTCACCTCCGCCGGGTTCAAGCTGGCCTCCCCCGCCCTGTTCATCGAGCAGATCGGCGCCTTTGGCCTGATCTGGCCACCGCTGCTGCCACTCGCCGCCTGGGGGTTGATTGCCCTTGAGCTCTGCGCAGGGCTTGCAGTCATCGCCAACCGGCGCTGGGGATTGTGGCTGGTGATCGGGCTGCTCGCCCTGTTTATTCCGGTGTTGGGCTATGGCGTTGCCATCGGGCTCGACATCTCTTGCGGCTGTCTTGGCAGGGCTGATCTCAGCTCGTTGCCGGAGGCCATTGTGCGGGATCTGCTGCTACTGACGCTTGCGGGCGCCCTGCTGCGAACCTCCCGCCCCGTTTTTCCCGTTCCAAAGGAGTAGTGACATGATGACATTGCGATCCCGCACTCTGCTGGCCTCGCTGATCGCCGCCAGCTTTGCCCTCGCGGGCTGTGGCGACAACCAGTTCGAGCAGGAGGTGAAGCTTGAGCAATCGGCTGTGCAGCTGGCACAGGAGGCGCAGCAGGGGGGCTATCAGCTGTTGACCGTGGCCGAGCTGAAAACCCGGATGGACAAGGGCGAGGAGCTGGTGATCATCGACACCATGCCCTATGAGGACTCCTACAAGAAGGAGCACATCCCGGGTGCCAAGAACTTTGCCTTCGTGAAAGAGGCGAAAGCGGGCGACAACTGGAGCGAGATTGTCGAGGGAAGCGGTACACCGGAGCAGTTCCAGGCGCTGTTGGGTGAAGACAAAGCCCGCCCCGTGGTGATCTACTGCGGCTTCGTCAAGTGCGGCCGCAGCCACAATGCTGCCGCTTGGGCGGTCAATCAGGGCTATCAACAGGTCTATCGGGTGCCGGGCGGCATCTTCGCCTGGAAAGGCGCTGGCTACCCCGTCACGGCCGAGTAACCCGACCTTTCGCCCCAAAAAAGAAGCCCGCAACTGCGGGCTTCTCTTATTTCGATACTGGCTGTCAGCTGGCGACTCGGGACGCTTCGCCTTCCGTGACATCGCTCTGCGCTTGTTCGCCAAGCAGGCGCTTGGTGATCATGGCCGCCATGATGGAGCCGTTGACGTTGAGGGCGGTACGACCCATGTCCACCAGTGGCTCGATGGCGATCATCACCCCCACCAGCGCAATGGGGAAGTTGAGGGTAGAGAGCACGATCAGCGCGGCGAAGGTGCCACCACCGCCGACGCCTGCCACCCCGATGGAGCCCAGTGCAATCACCGGCAGCAGAGTCAGCAGGAACAGCGGGTCAAACGGGTTGATACCGAGCATGGGGGCAATCATCGCCACCATCATGGCCGGATAGATACCGGCGCAGCCGTTCTGGCCGAGGTTGGCACCGAACGAGGCGGCAAAGTTGGCGATGCTGGAGGGCACGCCAAGACGTTGCTGGGTCTCGATGCTGAGCGGGATGGAGGCGGCGCTGCTGCGGGAGATAAAGGCGAAGGTGAGCACGCCCCACACTTCCCGCAGATAGTGGAGCGGGTTCTGACCGATCAGCAGCAGGATCACCATGTGCACGGCAAACATCGCCAGAATGGCGACGTAGCAGACCAGAATAAAGCCGAGCAGGCTGAGGATCTCGCTCAGGGGATAGTGAGCCACCACCCGGGCGATCAGCGCCATCACTCCATAGGGGGTGAGCGCAATCACCACCCGCACCATCTTCATCACCCACAGTTGCAGGGTGTCGATGGCCACGGCGGCGCGAGCACCAGCCTCTGGATGCTCCGCCTTCAACTGCAGCAGGGCAACCCCGGCCAGCACGGTGAAGATCACCACCCCGATCACCGAGAGACCGCGGCTACCCGCCATATCGGCGGCAAAGTTGGTGGGCACCAGCGAGAGCAGCAGGGCCGGCAGAGTCTGGGCACTGTCGATGGTGCTCATGCTCTGTTGCAGCGCAGCCGTGTCGCTGCCGTGGCTCAGCAGCCCCTCGGCAGTGAGACCACTCAGATGGGTCACCGTCATCCCCACCACACCGGCGATCATCACCAGGGTCAGCATGGAGCCGATCAGCACGGCGCTGATCTTGCCGAGTGACTGGGCCTGCTCCAGCTTGTTGATGGCGGAGAGGATCGAGGTGAACACCAGCGGCATCATCACCACCTTGAGCAGGCTGACATAGCCGCCGCCGATGATATTGACCCACTCCAGGGTCTGCTGGACGCCGGCATCATCGGCGCCCCACCCCAGTTGCAGCGCCAGCCCGAACAGGGCGCCAAGCAGCAGACCCGCAAGCACCTTGCGCGAGAGCGGCAACCCCGAGGGTAACCGGGTGAGAGCAAAACAGAGCAGACAGAAAACAAGCGATGTAATCAGGACAAACATCATGAATACCTGTAGCGGCCATCAGGCCGAGAGTGGATTGAAACAAAGGGGGATGCGGGCAGGGCCGCAGAACAAAACGCCGGGATGCAGGAGAGTGCAGGCGTGAAAAAGCAGCGGACGCCCGGGAAGGCGTCCGCTGACAATCGGGGGAATTACTTCTTTACGGGGGCGTCGTACTGTTCGGGTTCGTCGCTATAGACGCAGACGTTCCACTTGGCAGCCAGGCCATCGTCGGCCAGACAGTAACGCTCGAAGAAAGCCTTGATCTCGGCGCGCTGGCAGTGCGCCTCGAAAGAGGCCATATCTTGCCATATCTCGTTGAACACGATGGGAAAGCTCTCCCCCTCGGCAAACGGGCTGGCGATGTGGCGGGTTACCCGATATTGCAGGCAGCCATCCTCACGCAGGGTGTTGGGCTCCAGTGCCTGCAACACCTGAAACAGGGCCTGCTCCTGACCAGCTTTCGGCAGGAATTGGGCGATGCAATAAACCTTCTTGGACATGAGATCCTCCTGTGGGCGACTCGCTCAGGCTTGCTGTAGCGTGACCACCCGGTTGTCGATAAGACGGGCCTTGCCGAGATAAGCAGCCATCAGGATCACCAGCTGCTCGCTCTCGTCGGTAGCCGCTTCGAGGTTGGCGGCATCGACGATGTCGATGGCATCGGTGCGAAAACCGGCGTTGTCGAGGCGCTGGCTGGCCTGCGCCACCAAGGAGGGCAGGTGGTGATCACCCGCTTCGATCTGCTCGGCGATCCAGTTCATGGTGCGCGCCAGCTCGGGGGCAATGGCCCGCTCGGCAGCAGTCAGGTAGCCGTTACGCGAAGAGAGCGCCAGCCCGTCTTCGGCCCGCACGGTCGGCACGCCGACGATCTCGATGGGCATCGCCATGTCGGCCACCATCTTGCGAATGAGCGCCAGCTGCTGGTAATCCTTCTGGCCAAAGCAGGCCACATCCGGCTGTACCAGATTGAACAGCTTGGTGACGACAGTGCTGACCCCGCGGAAGTGACCCGGACGCAGCGCCCCCTCCAGCAGATTGGAGAGACCCGGCACCTCGACGAAGGTCTGGCTGGCCAGCCCCTGCGGATACATGATCTCCGGGGTCGGGGTGAACACCATATCGACCCCGGCCGCTTCCAGCGCAGCGCAATCCTGCTCCAGAGTGCGCGGGTAGTTGGCAAGATCCTCGGCCTTGTCGAACTGCATCGGGTTGACGAAGATGCTGACCACCACCTTCTCGGCGTGGCTGTGCGCCTCTTTCACCAGCGTCAGGTGGCCCTGATGCAGATTGCCCATGGTGGGCACGAATGCGATGGCACGCCCTTCACGGCGCCATTGAGAGATCTGCTCACGCAGAGCGGCAGGATTGTTAACAACCAACATCGGCAGTTCACCTTCAGATGAATCAAAAAGATACGGGTTACATCAGCCTGACAGGATGACGAAACGGGGGCACTGGCCCCCGCTCTCATCGATAGGGCATCACATCAGTTGAAGCAGTGTTCCGGGCCGGGGAAACTCCCCTCGCTCACCTGCTGCACATAGAGGCGCACGGCGGCACGCACGTCACCGGTCTCGGCCAGGAAGTTCTTGGTGAACTTGGGCACATAGCCGGAGGTGACGCCAAAGGCGTCGTGCATCACCAGAATTTGACCGTCGGTCGCAGGGCCGGCACCAATGCCGATCACCGGGATGCGCAGCGCCTTGCTGATCCGCTCGGCAAGCGAGCTCGGCACACACTCGAGCACCAGCAGCTGGATACCGGCCGCCTGCAGCTCGAGGGCCTGACGGTAGATCTCCTGGGCCTGGAACTCGTCGCGCCCCTGCACCTTGAAGCCGCCAAAGACGTGGACGGATTGCGGGGTGAGGCCGAGGTGACCGCACACCGGCACCCCGTTGCGGGTGAGGTGGCGGATGGAGTCGCACAGCCAGTCGCCCCCTTCCATCTTGACCATGCGGGCACCGGCTGCCATCAGGCGGGCGGCGTTCTGGTAAGTCTGCTCGGGGGTGGCGTAACTCATGAAGGGCATGTCGGCGATGATCAGCGCATTGCTGGCACCGCGAGCCACACAGCGGGTGTGATAGACCATCTCATCCATGTTGACCGCCAGGGTATCCTGACCCCCTTGCAGCACCATGCCCAGCGAATCGCCGATGAGCAGCACATGGGCCCCCTCGTCGTCGAACAGCTTGGCAAAAGTGGCATCATAGGCGGTGATGGCGGTGAACTTTTGACCATCCTGCTTCATCTTCAGCAGGCTGGCGGTGGTGATCTTGCTCATAAAGGCTCCTGTACGTCTGCACTCGGCGCAATGATGGCGAGATCATTGCCCGGGCAGCGGGCAACCAGTTGTGCGAGCGGGGTGCCGCAGGGCAGCACCAGAGCGGGCGCGATTTCGGCCAGGGGCAGCAGCACGAACTCCCGCTCCTTCATGCCGTAATGGGGAACGATCAGGCGCTCGTGGTTGATCACCTGATCGCCAAAGAGCAGCAGATCGAGATCCAGGGTTCTGGGCCCCCACCGCTCCTCTTTGCGCACACGTCCCTGTTCCAGCTCGATTTTTTGTAGTTGATCCAGCAGCGCCAGCGGCGTCAGCCGGGTGTTGAGCCGGGCCACGGCATTGACGTAGTCCGGCTGATCAGCAGGCCCCATCGGGCGGCTGCTGTAAAACGACGAGGCCTGCACCAGCACTGATTCCGGCAAGGTCGCCAGCGCGGCGACCGCGCGGCGCGCCTGACCGAGCGGGTCAGACAGGTTGGAGCCAATGGCGATGAAGACCTCGGTCATCACGTCTGCGATCACTCGGCCGCTTTCGGCTTGCGACGGCGCGGGCGGCGACGATTGCGGCTGTTGCTGCTGCGCTTCTCGCCATCGTGGCTACGGCTCTCACCGCGCTCACCGCTGGCCGGGCGACGGGTCGCTTCCCGTTGCAGCTGCGGGCGGACATCAGGGTTGGAGGCGACATAGCGCTCCCACCAACTGGCCAGCTCGCCGAGACCGCGCTCGACCCGGTTGCGCAGCAACAGGAAGTCGAACGCCGCACGGAACTTGGGGTGCTCCATGGCGCGCTCGGGGTGCTTGCCCTGACGACGGGTCAGCCGCTGTTGCAGTGCCCAGATATCGCGGACATCTGTGGTGAAACGGCGGGGAACGGCGATGATCCGCACCTGATTGTCGAGCACCTCGTTGATCGCCAGCATGAAGGCGTCATACCAGGGCAGGCCGCTCTCGTTCTCCAGCACCCGACCACGGGCCTCGACGCAGCCCCACAGCAGGGTGGCGTAGAGGAAGGCGGGGGTGACGCGTTTATCTTCACGAACGCGAGTGTCGGTATCGATCAGCGCCTGCTCGATAAACTGCTCGTAAGGCGAGTTGCCGTGCGGGGTAAACAGCGCAGCCACTTGCGGGAAGAGCTGCTGGAACAGGCCGTACTCGCGCAGCAGCTTGTAGGTAGTCAGGGCATCGCCAGCCAGGAACAGCTTGAGGGTCTCCTCAAACAGGCGGGCCGCCGGAATATCCTGCAGCAGCGGCGCCAGCTCCCTGATGGGGGCAGCGGTGCGCGGGCTGATGGTCATGTCGAGCTTGGCGGCGAAACGCACAGCGCGCAGCATCCGCACCGGATCTTCGCGGTAGCGGGTTTCGGGATCGCCAATGAGCTCCAGCTTGCGCTCGGCCAAATCTTCCAGCCCGCCCTCGAAATCGTGCAGGGTGAAATCCTTGGCGCTGTAGTAGAGGGCGTTGACGGTAAAGTCACGGCGCTCGGCATCCTCTTCGATGGTGCCGTAGACGTTGTCGCGCAGCAGCATCCCTTCATCGGACTGGGCCGACACATGTTTGCTGGTATTGACCTGATGGTGGTGACCGCGGAAGGTGGCCACTTCGATCACGTCACGACCAAAGACAATGTGGGCCAGGCGGAAGCGGCGGCCAATCAGACGGCAGTTGCTGAACAGCGCCTTGATCTGCTCCGGCGTCGCATCGGTGGCGATGTCGAAATCCTTGGGCGTCTTCCCGAGCAGCAGATCCCGGACTCCGCCGCCGACCAGGTAGGCTTCGTAGCCGCCCTTGTTCAGGCGATAGAGCACCTTGAGTGCATTCTCGCTGATCTCTTTGCGCGAAATCGGGTGCTGGTCACGACTCAGGGTTCGACGTTGTCCGGCAACACGGGCCGGAATGGGGGACTCCGCCGACTGCTCGCCCTCATCCTTGCCGAGCACTTTGCGGCAAAAGTTTGCGATCTGGGAAAAAATGGTACACCTCGTTATGACTTCAAATTGACGGGAGGCCAAAAAAATAGCGGCCTATCATAGCTCACGCCTAACCAAATGAAAAACCGTGACGGCAATTGATCCCGTTTGAATCGGCGTTGCCGGAAAAAATAGCGGTCTATTCCCATAGCTCACGCCTAACCAAATGAAAAACCGTGACGGCAATTGATCCCGTTTGAATCGGCGTTGCCGGAAAAATAGCGGTCTATTCCGATAGCTCACACCTGACCAAATGAAAAACCGTGACGGCAATTGATCCCGTTTGAATCGGCGTTGCCGGAAAAATAGCGGCCATTCACTGCCATCAAACCGGCCATTGCCGTTTTAAGGGCTGCCCGCACGGCAACAAGGCGGCTATGGCACCAACCCCGTCACTATAAATTTAATTTATGGCTTTTCGGGAAATGACCCAATTTAACCTTATACCTAACCGGATCCGCGGCGCAGGGTCCGTTGTTCTCTCTTGCCTGCTCTCGAAAGCCTGCGCCCGATCTGTTCAAGCTGACTCGCGCAGCGCTTCACCTTGTCACCTTGCTTTTGGCTTTGACTGCCAGATTTAGCCGGCAACCAACGGGATCTTCTCGCTGGCGGGCACCCGGGCCAGCTGCCAGTGGGCGATGCCCCAGCTGATGATCTCGTCGATCCGGCTTGCCATCAGCTCCGGCGGCGGGCACTGACCGAGGAAGTGCAGCGCCTGCCACAGGGCCGGGCGCACCTCATCCAGCGCCAGCGCCAGCGCCGGCGCATGGTTCTGCTTGGAGAGCTTGTTGCCATCGGCCTGTACCGCCAGCGGCAGATGCACCCAGTCCGGCACCGCTGCCCCCAGGGTCTGGTAGAGGGCAATCTGACGCACCGTCGGCTCCAGCAGGTCGGCGCCGCGCACTATCTCGGTGATGCCGCTGTCCATGTCATCCACCACCACCGCCAGGTTGTAGGCGTAGAGCCCGTCGCGGCGGCGGATGATGAAATCCTCCTCGGCGAGCGCCGCCGGCACCGCGATATGGCCCTGCAACCGGTCATCGAAGTGGTAGACCGGATGGTGCTGGCGCAAGCGGGCGGCCGAGCCCTCTGCCGTCAGCCCCAAAGTGCGGCAGTGGCCATTGTAAAAGCCACCGCTCGCCATGATTTCGCGCCGGGTACAGCGGCACCAGTAGAGATCGCCCGCCCGGTAGAGCTGGTCGATGATCTCGTCATAGCGGCCGTGGCGCGCGCTCTGGAACATCACCTCGCCATCCCACTCAAGACCGTATACCTCAAGGGTTTTGAGAATAAGGTCGGCCGCCCCCGCCATCTCCCGCGGCGGATCGATATCCTCGATGCGCACCAACCAGCGCCCCTGTTGCGCTCTGGCCTGCAAAAAGCTGCCGAGGGCCGCAATCAGCGAACCGAAGTGGAGCGGGCCGGAAGGGGACGGCGCAAAGCGGCCCACATAGGGGCGAATTTGGGGGGAGGAAGGGGTATTCACAGCCATGACGGTTCGGATAAGCAGTTCAGTGAGGCGCATTTTGGGACGCCCCGCCCAAAAGCTCAATAAAAAAGGGAGCCCGCAAGCTCCCTTTTTCATATTGCAGCGGGTCGGTATCAACCGGCCATCTGCTTTTCCTTGATCTCGGCCAGCGTCTTGCAGTCGACACAGAGGTCGGCTGTCGGACGGGCTTCCAGACGGCGGATACCGATTTCGATACCGCAGTGCTCGCAGTAACCGAAGTCGTCATCTTCCAGCAGCTGCAAGGTCTTCTCGATCTTCTTGATCAGCTTGCGTTCACGATCGCGGGTACGCAGTTCGAGAGCGAACTCCTCTTCCTGCGCGGCACGATCCACGGGATCCGGGAAGTTGGCAGCCTCGTCCTTCATGTGATCAACGGTGCGGTCAACTTCCTGCATCAGTTGGTTGCGCCAGGCACCCAGGATCTTGCGAAAATGCGCCTTCTGTTGGTCATTCATGTACTCCTCACCCGGCTTTTCCTGGTAAGGCGCGACACCCGCAATGGCCAGGGGGCCCAGAGATTTCCTGTTTTCGCCTGTTGGCATGCCCTGTCTCCTAATTCAGCACGCTACCCGTGCCATCCATAAATTGAGGGCGACATCTATAGCAGAAGGGTAACGGGTAAGCAAACGAGCCGTACCAATAATGTTACCCACTCCAATATTTATGAACTCCCCTCGGGTAACAGGTGGCTGGATTCAAACGGGATAAATCCTTGTGCCACCATGCCTTGCACCCCAACATGGGGCCGATAGCATAAAATTTCAACCCCCGCCGCAATTGCCTGTTCAATTAGCAGACTATAGTGCGGATCTATGTGCGCTGCAGGGCGCATCCGGCTTATTCCGGAGTGCAACACCATAAATAGCAGCACGGCTCTGTGACCTGCCGCTTTCATGGCCATCAATTCACGTAAATGCTTGGCGCCACGGGCAGTTACCGCATCGGGGAAGTAGCCCATGCCGGCATCTTCCCGCTCGTCGAGCAGGGTGACCGATTTTACCTCGATGTAACAGTTGCCCCTCTTCTCATCTTCCAGCAAGAGGTCGATGCGACTGTTCTCTTCGCCATATTTCACCTCGGTGCGCAATCTGGCATAGCCGCACAGCGGTGCGATGGCACCCTGCTCGATAAGCTCCCGGGCGATCTGGTTGGCGCGCGCGGTGTTGACGCAGATAAAGTGGCCGGCCGGGCTCTCGGCGATCTCCCAGCTATGGGGCAGCTTGCGCTTGGGGTTGTCGGAGGTCGAATACCAGACCCGGGTGCCCGGATCGGCGCAGCCGGTCATGGCGCCGGTGTTGGCGCAGTGGATGGTGATCACCTCGCCATTGGCCAGTTCGACATCGGTCAGAAAGCGCTTGTAGCGGGCAACAAGCTGCCCGGATTGCAGCGGGGGCTCGAATATCACGGGTTCGCCCTCCGCGCCTGTTCGTTGTCCCACTCATCCCGAGTTCCCTCATCCCTGGCTCTGGCCCGCAGCGGCCAGCAGGCGAGCGGCTGGTAGCGCACCCCGTCCGGGGTCGAGATCGACTCATAGAGACAAAATTGATCGGCCTTAAGCAGAAAATCGGGAGCCGGCAGGGTGGCTGGCGCCTCGCCCGCCTTGCGCGACAGGGTGACGTGAGGGCGATAACCCTGCTCGCCATTGCCAAGTCCCAGCTTCTCGCCGTGACGCCGCAGCGCCTTCGCCAGCACGGTCAGCTCGTTGGGCCACTCCTTCGGGCCAACCCAGCCAGCCTTGGCGCGGCTGAACCAGCCGGTCTCGTCCAGCCTGATGGTGAGAGGCGGACAGTGCTGGCGCTCAACGGCGGCAATCAGGCGGCGGGTGGTCACCTCGTCCGCTTCACCGAGGAAGGCAAGGGTGAGGTGAAGATTGGCTTGCGGCACCGGCTGACCGGGCCAGGGGCGTTGATCACGCCAGCTGATGAGTTCGGGAGCGAGCTCCCCGACGGGCAGGGCAAAGAAGAGTTTGGCCATTCGGGTGAAAATGCCTTTTTCCAGACAGAGAGGGTGGCCCATTCTATGGCAGCCATCTCCTCCTGTCTCGCCATCCGGGCCGAGGGCCATCTGCTCCCCTACATCTGCTCACGGTGGCCGGGCTGGCTGTGGCAGAATAGGCGCCGTTTTACCGGTTGCAACAGAAGGTGTTGATCGTTTTGTCCCCACTCCCCATCGTTTCGGTGCTGCCCGAACTCTTTGCCGCCCTCGACCGCCACAGCAGCGTGATCCTGCAGGCGCCCCCCGGCGCGGGCAAATCGACCCTGCTGCCGCTGGAGCTGGTACGCCAGAACCGGCTGCCCGGCCGCATCATCATGCTGGAACCAAGACGGCTGGCGGCGCGCAATATCGCCAGCTTTCTGGCGCGCCAGCTCGGGGAGAAGGTGGGCGAGCACATCGGCCTGCGGGTGCGCGGCGAGAGCCGCACCAGCTCCGCGACCCGGCTCGAGATCGTCACCGAGGGGGTGCTGACCCGGATGTTGCAGCAGGATCCCGAGCTCGGCGGCGTCTCGCTGGTCATCTTCGACGAGTTCCACGAGCGCAGCCTGCATGCCGATACCGCGCTGGCCTTCGCCATCGAGAGCCAGCAGGGGTTGCGCGATGACCTCAAGCTCCTGGTGATGTCCGCCACTCTGGATGGCATGGCGCTGGAAAAGTTGCTGCCGGATGCACCGGTGATCCGCTCGGAAGGGCGCGGCTTTCCCATCGACTACCACTATCGCCCCGCCAATCGCCAGCAGTGGCTGGAGCCGCAAGTCGGCGCCGTGGTGCTCGAAGCGCTGGCCGGGCAAGCTGGCAGCCTGCTGGTCTTTCTGCCGGGACAGGGAGAGATCGAACGGCTGGCACATTGGCTGGAAGGACGGCTGCCGGATGATGTGACCCTCACCCCCCTCTACGGCCGCCTCGACATGGCAGCCCAGCAAGCGGCCATCGAGCCGGCACCTGCGGGCCGCCGTAAGCTGGTGCTCACCACCAATGTGGCGGAGACCTCCCTCACCATCGAAGGCGTCTCTGTCGTGATCGACAGCGGGCTGGAGCGGCGTGCCTCGTTCGATCTGAAAAGCGGCGTCACCCGACTGGAGACCCGCCCCATCGCCAAAGCCTCCGCCACCCAGCGGGCGGGCCGTGCCGGCCGCCTTGGCCCCGGCGTCTGCTACCGGCTCTGGAGCAGCGAGGTGCAGGAGCGGCTCGCCGAGCAGAGTCCGCCCGACATCCTCACTCAGGAGCTGACCGGTCTTCTGCTGGACGCCGCCCAGTGGGGGGCAAAGGTGGAAGATCTGCCGCTGCTCGATATGCCGCCGGCCGCGGCCGTCGCCAGCGCCCAGCGGCTGCTGGTCGCCCTCGGCGCCATGAAGCCGGAGGGTGAGCAACAACTTACCCCGGCTGGCCGCGCCATGGCGGCCTTCGGTACCCATCCCCGGCTCGCCCGCATGCTGCTGCGCGCCCGCGAGCTGGAAGCTGAAGGTCTGACAGGGATTGTCGCCGATGCCGCATATCTGGTGGCGTTGCTGGAAGAAGATCTGCGAGGATCGGAGCGCCTCTCGGTGCTGTTCCACCGCCGTCAGGGAGCCCTGCGCCAGAGTGCGGCCCGCTGGTTTGAACGGCTTGGCGTGCGCCCGGCCAATCCACAGGGTCAGTGGCTCGGGCTGCTCTGCGCCCTTGCCTGGCCGGATCGCATCGGCAAGCTGCGCAGCGGCAGCCGTTACCAGCTCAGTGGCGGGGTGAGCTGCGATCTGAACGAGGGTCACCCCTGTCAGGGCCAGAGTGCGCTGATTGCGGTGGAGATGGGCCAGAACGAGCGCGGCAGCCGCATCTTTATCGCCGAACCGATAGAGCTGGATGAGCTGGCGCGCCTGCTGCCAGAGCTGGTAAGCGAGCGGCAGTGGTTCGACTGGGACGAGCGTGAGGAGCGGGTGCGAGCCGAGCGCCAGCAGGTGATCGGCGAGCTGGTGCTGAGCCAGCGACCGCTGACAGATCTTTCGGATGAGCAGAAGGGGCGCTGCCTGCTGCAGGGCATCCGCCGCAAGGGGCTGCATGTGCTGCCGTGGGACGAGAGCAGCGAAGGGCTGCTGGCCCGTCTGCGCTGCGCCCGCGACTGGCTGCCCGATGAGGAGTGGCCAGCCATGGATGACGACAGCCTGCTGGCTACCCTCGAACAGTGGCTGCTGCCGGCGGTGAGCGGCATGACCCGGCTGGAGCAGTTGAAAAAGCTCGATATGAGCGACATCCTGCGCCAATCTCTGCCCTGGCCACTGCCCAAAAGGCTGGACGAGGCACTGCCCGGCCACTTTACGGCACCGACCGGCAGCCGGGTACGGATCCGCTATCAGCCGAGGCAGGCACCGGTGATCCCGGTGCGAATTCAGGAGATGTTCGGTCAGGCGGCAACCCCCTGCGTGGCCGATGGTCGGGTGGCGCTGGTTGTAGAGCTGCTCTCCCCCGCCCAGCGACCGCTGCAGATCACCGCCGATCTGGCCGCTTTCTGGGCTGGCTCCTACGAGCAGGTGAAAAAAGAGATGAAGGGGCGCTATCCCCGCCACTACTGGCCGGACAATCCGCTGGAGGCGATGCCGACCAGAGTCACCAAGAAGAAGATGGGTATCTAGGTTCGATTGGCCAGGCCCGATCGGACGTTCGCGAATGCGACATAACAAGTAGAAAGGAAAGCAAAGAGGATTTATGGCAACCCAACGACGCAAGCGCGCCCCCAAGAAAGCGCCACCCAAGCGTACCATCTGGCGCAAGCTGTTCTGGCTTGGCTTCAAGCTCTCGCTGGTGGTAGCGGCCTTCATGGTGGTGTTTGGCATCTACCTCGATACCCAGGTGCGCGAGCGATTTGACGGCGAGAAGTGGCAGCTGCCGGTGATGGTCTACAGCCGTCCGCTGGAGCTCTATCCGGGTCAGCGCCTGTCGCGCGACCAGATGCTGCGCGAGCTCAACATGCTGAGCTACAAGCAGGTGCGCCAGCCCCATACCCCGGGTGAATACACCATCATCGGCAACCGCATCGAGCTTATTCGCCGACCATTTGCCTTCTACGATGGCACCGATGGTGCCCGCGGCCTGCGCCTCACCTTCAACGGCCCGCGCCTCGAGGGGATCCAGTCGCTGGAGAACCAGCGCCAGCTCGGTTACGCCCAGATGGACCCGGTGCTGCTCGATCGCCTCAACACCGAAGATCGGGAAGATCGCCTGCTGGTGCGCCTCGCCGAGGTACCGGACAGCCTGCTGGTGACCCTGCTCACCACCGAGGATCGCGACTTCTATCAGCATGGCGGCGTCTCTCCCATCGCCATCATGCGCGCCATGTTTGCCAACCTGATCGCCGGCCGCACCGTGCAGGGGGGGAGTACCCTCACCCAGCAGCTGGCCAAGAACTTCTTCCTGACCCGTGAGCGCAGCCTGTGGCGAAAACTGCAGGAAGCCTACATGGCAGTGCTGATCGACTACCGCTATAGCAAGGACGAGATCCTGGAGTCCTACCTCAACGAGGTCTATCTGGGGCAGAACTTCTCGCAAGGGGTCTATGGCTTCGGCCTCGCCTCCTACTTCTACTTCGGCATTCCGGTCAACGAGCTGGACATCGATCAGGTCGCCCTGCTGGTCGGTCTGGTAAAAGGCCCCTCCTATTACGATCCCTGGCGCTTCCCCGATCGGGCCAAGGTGCGCCGCGATCTGGTACTGAAACTGCTGATGGATCACGGCAGCCTGACCCAGGCCGAATATGATCTGGCCAGCAAGCAGCCGCTCGGCATCATCGCCCGCGGCCAGATGAGCTACGGCCGCACCCCGGCCTTCATGGGGCTGCTCAAGCGCGAGATCCAGAGCCGCTTCGGCCCGGATCTGCTCAAACAGTCCGGCCTCAAGATCTTCACCAGCCTCGACCCCATCGCCCAGCATGCCGCCGAGCAGGCGGTCGCTTCTGGCCTCGCCGACATCGAAAAACTGCGCGGCAAGAAGAAGCTGGAGGCCGCCATGGTGGTCTCTGACTGGCACAAGGGCGAAGTGGTGGCACTGGTCGGTGGTCGCGATCCTCGCTACGCCGGTTTCAACCGGGCGCTCGATGCCCGCCGCCAGATCGGTTCGCTGGTGAAGCCAGCGGTCTACCTGACCGGCCTCTCCAACGGCCTGACCCTGGCGACCCCGCTCAAAGATCAGCCGATCCGCATTCGCGGTCAGGATGGTCAGGTCTGGACACCGCAGAACTACGATCGCAAGTTCCGCCAGAGTGTGCCGCTGATGGATGCGTTGGCCAGCTCCCTCAACGTGCCGACCGTCAATCTTGGTCTGCAGGTGGGGCTGGAGAAGGTGGTCGACACCCTGCACAAGCTGGGGGTGCAGCAGGAGATCCAGCCCTATCCGTCGCTGGTGCTGGGGGCCGTTGCGCTCTCGCCGATGGAGGTGAACCAGATGTACCTGCCCATCGCCAATCAGGGTCTTACCCAGCCGCTGTCGGCGATCCGCGCCGTGGTCAAGGGGGATGGCAGCCTGCTCTATCAGCATGATCAAACCGCCAAACGGGTCACCGACAGTCAGGCGAGCTGGCTCACCCTGTTCGCCATGACCAAGACGGTGAGTCAGGGGACGGCACGCTCGCTGGGTGCCAAGTTCCCGGGCGCCACCATGGCGGCCAAGACCGGCACCACCAACGAGCTGCGCGACTCCTGGTTTACCGGGCTCGACAACAATGAGCTGGTCAGCATCTGGGTCGGCCGCGATGACAACACCCCGGCAGGTCTCACCGGTGCCAGCGGCGCCCTGCAGCTGTTTACCGGCTACATGAGCCAGCGCGGCGTCAACAGCCTGAGCCTGCAGATCCCGGAAGGGGTTACCTGGGCCAACTTCTCTCGTACCAGTGGCACCCGGGTCACCAGCGACTGCCCGGGCAGCCTGCAGGTGCCGGCCAAGGTATCGACCATGGGCTCACCGACCAGCTGCAGCAGCCCGGGTACGCCACGCAGCGCGCTGGACGACTGGTTCGGCGGATTCTTCAACTGACCGAGGGAGACGGGTAGCCCGGGCTGCCCGTCTCGCCAACCCGCTTACAAGGAGTCACCATGAACCAGCCGCTGTTTGAGGCCATCCACCACGTTGCCATCATCGCCAGCGATTACGCTCGCTCGCGCCACTTCTATCACGAGGTGCTGGGGCTCCCCATCATTTCGGAGACCCTGCGCGAGGCGCGCCAGTCGTGGAAACTGGATCTGGCCCTGCCGGATGGCAGTCAGCTGGAGCTGTTCAGCTTCCCCATTACGCCCAAGCGCCCCTCTACGCCAGAGGCATGCGGCCTGCGTCATTTGGCCTTTCGGGTCGGCGACCTTGACCGCGTCATCACCCATCTGCATGCCCACCAAGTCGCAGTGGAACCGGTGCGGGTGGATGAGCTGACCGGCAAGCGCTTCACCTTTTTCGCTGACCCCGACGGCCTGCCGCTGGAGCTCTACGAAGCGCCGCGCTGAGTCCGCATCGGCCAAACAAAAAGCCGCCCGGCGAACCGGGCGGCTTTTTTATTTATTGCTGGCGTTTTATCAGGCGGTGGTCAGCATGGCGACAGCCAGTGCCATCACCATCATGCCGGCCCAGCCGATGGGCTTGAGGCGCTCGCGGAAGATGAGCAAGCCACCCAGCGCAGTACCGAGAATACCGATGGCACCCCAGGTCGCGTAGGCCACGGCCAGGTCGATCTTGCCACCGCTAACCGCCTCGGAGAGCAGGGTAAAGGCCATCAGCACCAGCAGGATGCCGAGGAAACCCCACCTCTTGTAGCGAAAGCCGACCGAGCGGTTGATCGCCATGTTGGCGCCGATATCCAGCAGCGCTGCGCCAAAAACGATGATTAACGGGTGCATACAACCTCCTCGCCATTGCGGGTGTCACCGTGAGCACTTGTCGGCTCATCGTGGCACTCCCCCATGGTCACCATAACAATACCCACTATCGCCAGCCCCAGACCAATCAACTCCTGAGCACTCAGGTTGTAGTCGAGGAACATCACGGAGACGACGGTGATCAGCGCAATCCCCAGCCCCTCCCACAACGCAAAGGCAATACCAATGGAGATTGTTTTGGCGGCTTTGGCCAGTAGCAGATACGAGAGCGAAATCAGCACCCACATCGGCAAATAGTTGAGCCATCCGGCATCGTTCTCGGGGATCATCGCCATACTCGAGGTGCCTGCCACCTCGGTCACTATGGCGCCCGTCAAAAATATTCGAGCTAAAACCATGCGACTGAATAACATAAATTTTCCTTTTGTTGCTGCGACGGGAGAGATGGTAGCTCGGGTCTTCTCTCCGGCGGGAGTCGCTGAGCGTCGATAATATCGACGCTACTCGTTTGCCTTGTCAGTCGGGGGCAGGGTAAGGTGAAGATGGGATCACTGTGTCATATGCCGTAAACCATGAAGCTTTATCAGATAGAACTCTTTGTCGAGTCTGCCAATAGTGGCTCCATCGCCAGCACTGCCCGCCGCCTTGGCAAAAGCCGCAGCGCAGTCAGTACCGCCATAGCGGCTCTTGAAGTCGAGCTTGGCGTCGAACTTTTTGAACGCGGTGCCAACCAGAGTCGGCTGACCGAAATCGGCGAGCTGGTGCTGGATGACTGCACCCGCCTGCTGCAGGCCGCCAACAGCCTGCAACAGAAATGCGAGCACTACGCTTCGGGGGCCGAAGTGGCACTGCGGATCGCCCGCGATGACGCTATCCCCGAACAGGTATGGCGCGAGATGCTGGCTGGACTGCACAGCCAGTTTCCCGGTACCAGCATCTCGCTGGTGCTCGCCTCCCCGCCCGAGCTGCCCGCGCTGGTCGAGGAGGGATTTGTCGATGCCGCTTTCGGCCTCATTACCGAAGATCAGGAGCGCAGCGGCCTCCACATCGATCTGCTCAACCCGATCCGTACCTTGATGGTGGTTGCCCCCAACCACCAGCTGGCGGCCCTGAAGCGAGTGGTGCAGCAGGATCTCACCGATCACACTCAGGTCACACTCTCCTATGTGGATGAGTTTTCTGTAAAAAGCCTGCTGCCAGTGGGTGGCAAGCATATCGGTCTCTCCAGCTTCGAGTTGATGCGCAATGCGGTGCTGGACGGACTTGGCTGGGCGGTGCTCCCCTCGCCTCTCATACAGAGTCAGCTGAGGCAGGGGTCGCTACTGACACTGAAACACAAGTTCAGCCTGCAGTGGCGGGATTACGGGGTCTATCTGGCGCAGAACGCCTATCACGGCAAGGCGCTGGCCTGGTTGAAGCGCTCAATCCAGACATATCTGGAACCATTCGAATAGATGAAAGTCACGGAGCAAGTTCACGATCTGCATTTAAGCTGATGCGTCTACCGAGCATGATCGTGCATACTGTTTACATACTCATTGAACGCCGGAGGCGTAACCGATATGAGCAGTGCCCAAGACAAGGACGACATTTGGCTGGATGACGACATCATCGAACTCGATGACGAAGAAGTCGTAATCCCCAAGGCACTCAACCCCTGGCAGGTGCTGATCGTGGATGATGAGCCCGACATTCATCATGCCACCCGGCTTGCCCTCTCCAATATTCAGTACAAATCCCGCCCGCTCGAACTGCTCAATGCTTACAGCGGTGCTGAAGCCGCCACTATGCTGGAGGCCAATCCCAAAATAGCCCTGATCCTGCTCGATGTGGTGATGGAAACCGAAGACGCCGGCCTGCGGCTGGTGCACAGGATCCGCAACGAAATGCGCAACTCGCTGGTGCGCATCGTGTTGCGGACCGGCCAACCCGGCCAAGCACCGGAGCAGCGGGTGATCCTCGATTACGATATCAACGACTACAAGACCAAGACCGAGCTGACGGTACAGAAGCTCTACACCACCGTCATAGCCTCCCTGCGCTCGTATGAAACGCTGAGTGCCATCGACAAGAGCCGGCAAGGTCTTGGCAAGATCCTGGAAGGGGCCGGAGACCTTTACCATCTCCATTCGCTCAAGGAGTTTGCCTCCGGTGTGCTCAAACAGATCAGCGCGATTCTGGACGTCGGTACCGAGGGTGCCATCTGTGCCGAACGCCGCCCGGGCGAGCAGAAACTGGAGATCCTGGCGGCTACCGGTGACTATGAAACCCTGCTGAGTCAGGGGAGTCTTACCGACTTCCCGACCCTCAACGAGTCGGTGACCAAGGCGCTGGCAGCCCGTTGCAACCGCTTTGAACACCCGCAGGACTCGCTCTATATCGCCGCCCAGAATGGCCGGGAATTCGTACTGAGCTTTACCCCCACCCAGCCCCTCGACCCCCTCGAGTGCGACCTGCTGGATGTGTTCTGCCAACGTATCTCCGCCGCCTACGACAACCTCTATCTCTACAACCAGCTGCTGCGTGCCCAGGAGGCGACTGTTGTGGCGCTGGCTGCACTGGCAGAGTTCCGCGACTCGGACACCGGCGAACACGTCTTGCGGGTCCAGAAGCTATCCGATGCTCTGGTGGAAGAGCTGCAGCAGATGGCCGCCTACCCCGAGCAGCTCACCCCCGAGTTTATCGAGATGATCGGCATGGCCTCCATCTTGCACGATGTGGGCAAGGTGGGCACACCGGACCATATCCTGCACAAGCCGGGACGTTTCGATCCCGACGAGCGGGCCATCATGGAG
The DNA here is from genome assembly GCF_019048745.1 of Aeromonas sp. FDAARGOS 1410. Taxonomy (NCBI): domain Bacteria; kingdom Pseudomonadati; phylum Pseudomonadota; class Gammaproteobacteria; order Aeromonadales; family Aeromonadaceae; genus Aeromonas; species Aeromonas sp. FDAARGOS 1410. The sequence continues at coordinate 4,252,131 of NZ_CP077401.1, forward strand.
CAGCATGCCGGCATTGGCGCCAACATACTGCACAAGGCGGGCGAAATGGTGGAAGGTACCAGCTACCTGTCGCTCGGAGCCGAGATTGCCCGTGGCCACCACGAGCATTTTGACGGCAAGGGTTACCCCGAACGGCTGGCTGGCCAGCAGATACCGCTCTCGGCGCGGATTGTGGCGGTGGTCGATGTGTTCGATGCCCTGCTCAGCAAACGCCCCTACAAGGAGCCCTGGACGCTGGAGCAAACCATGGAGTACATCCAGTCGCGCTCCGGCACCCAGTTTGACCCCCATGTCGTGGCTGCCCTCGCCCGACTGGTCAACGAATCGCGGCTTCCCTACTCGCTCTGAATCTCATGCCATACCGGTGACGCAACCCACCGGTATGGCATCAAAACAGCCAATTTGTTGCATTTTGCGCACACCTACTCTCCCCCTGCGATAAACATCCCCTCTCTTTGGCGGCGATATCTGCTGAAATATGGTCATTTAACATCACATCGCTATAATGTCGGCCTGCAAACCCGATATTAAAACCAAGGAAATATCATGAGCCTGAACCTGGTACCGGCCGGCAAGAGCCTGCCCGACGATATCTACGTCATCATCGAAATCCCGCAGAATGCCGACCCGATCAAATACGAAGTCGACAAGGATAGCGGCGCAATTTTCGTGGATCGCTTCATGTCCACCCCGATGTTCTATCCGTGCAACTACGGCTATGTGAACGCGACCCTCTCGCTGGATGGTGACCCCGTCGACGTACTGGTTCCGACCCCCTACCCGCTGCTGGCGGGCTCCGTCATCCGCTGCCGCCCGGTTGGCGTGCTGAAGATGACCGACGAATCTGGCGAAGATGCCAAGATCGTTGCCGTACCGCACTCCAAGCTGACCAAGCAGTACGACCACATTCAGGATGTGAACGATCTGCCGGAACTGCTGAAAGCACAGATCCAGCACTTCTTCGAGCGCTACAAAGAGCTGGAAGCAGGCAAATGGGTCAAGGTTGAAGGTTGGGGCGACAAGGCCGCTGCCGAAGCCGAGATCAAAACCTCTGCCGAGCGTTACGCTGCCAAGTAAGCGCAACCCGCAGATGAAAAAGGCGCCTTATGGCGCCTTTTTAGTGGGCTGTTGCGACAAATTTGGGGGCGTTTCGCCAGCAGGATCCCCCTGAATATATATTTCACGACCATCTTGCTGCTGGTAGGGACGGTAGTAATCGCTCCCGCAGCGATACCCTCCCTCCTTCTGACTCACCAGCTCGCAATTGACCGGCAGCACCTCCAGCCACTTGATGGCCTGCTGGAAGCGCAACCACTCCTGCCACTCATGTTCGCGCGCCAGCTTGTCGCGCAGAGCAAAGGCATCGATCCCGTCATCTCCCTTGCTGACGATGACAGGCCCCGCCACTGCAGGCAGGCTCACCGCCACCAGCCATCCCAAGAGCCACAGCTTCATAACCCCTCCTCGTGACTTTTTTCCACAATTAAATTTAAAGCCACATCAGTCTGTTATCCGGTTCACAAAACGAAACATCGCCAAACTGGCCCCGTCTCACCTAGTTGTTAATTATCATCCCCGGCAGGAAACACCGCCATGAAGCCAATCGCCGCGCTGTTGCTCGCTTTGACCCTCTCTACCACCGCTCATGCCAGCGAGATCCAGATGAGCTGGCAGTGGCAATCGCCGGGCGGCCAGCACCAGCACTTTCAGCTGACCACAGATGACCAGACCCTGGCAGCGAGCCAGCACGAGATGCAACTGCTCGATGCCTCCCTCACCAAGCCGCTGGAGACCCTGTACGCCTACATCGGACCCAGGCTCTACAACAGCATCAATCTCATCAATCAGTACAGCCCCGAGACCGCTACCAAGTTTCGCTCGCTGGAGCAGGCCTTCACCCTGCACGATGACAGCATGGAGTCGCAACTTTTCTGGCAGGCGTACCAGCAGTATCAGGATGATGCCTTCTACCAGATGATGGTGGTGCCCTGCGTGCATCCCTCCAATCGCAAGCTACCCTGCGTGCGGCCCGACTACTCGCGGCTCTTCTACCACTTCAAGGACTCCCTCAAGCCGCTGGCCCGCCAGTTTGCCGCCAAGGATCTCGCCACCAGCGTCAGCCTGCTGCAGGAGTGGCTGAACGCCATCCCGACCCAGCCCGAGCAGATGGATCACTTCGCCCCTCCGCTGCAGGCGCTGCAGGAGAACAAGGCCGACAGCGACGAGAAGGCGCTGCTGATGGCCAGCCTGCTGGCAGAGCTGGCGCCGCAATATGTGCTCAGCATCATTTATCCCGATATCAGCATCGGCAGTGTCTCGCCCGCCTGGCTCGCCATCACCGCCGACAGCGGCCTCAAGGGCGATACCCTGATGATCAACAACCAGCGTCAGGTATTGCTGACCGGATCTCCGCTGATGGTGCAGCAGATGGCGCTGGCCAGGATCCCCCTCGTCAGCCAGCCGCTCTACTGAACCCGAGAGCTCAGACCAGCAGCCAATTCATTGATTTTTATCGATGTCATGCCATCCTAGCCCACCTCGTCAAACCGACGGGGTGGTGGCACTTCCGAATTGCGATTCTATTTAACACTTTTTAAACAGATCCGATCAGTTTAGGATGAAGCTCGCCCATTCCCTCAATCTGAAACTCGTTATAACATAACAAATGGAGTGTCATCAGGATGAAACATCTCGTACTTACTTTGGCGCTGCTGCCCTGCCTCGCCTTCGCCAGCAACATCAAGGAAGCGAACCCGGTTCCGCTGGTCAATATCAGCGACAAGGGTGAGCTGGTACTCAGCGGCAAGGAGATCAGCTACCAGCCGTGGCAGAGCAAGGCGCTCACCGGCAAGGTCTTCCTGATCCAGCACATCGCCGGTCGCACCAGTGCCAAAGAGCTGAATGCACCGATGATCGAGGCGATCAAGGCGGCTCATCTGCCCCATGACAAGTACCAGACCGTCACCATCATCAACAGCAATGACGCTATCTGGGGTACCTCCGGCTTTGTGAAGAGCAGCGCCGAAGATACCAAGAAAGAGTTCCCCTGGTCCGCACTGGTGCTGGATGCCAAGGGCATGGCGCGCAACGCCTGGGATCTGGCGCCGGAGAGTTCAGCCATCATCCTGCTGGATAAAGAGGGCAAGGTGCTGTTTGCCAAAGATGGCCAGCTCGATGCCAACAACATCGCAACCGTGATGGGGCTCATCAAGTCCCATCTCTAATCAGAGTGAAAGGGCGCTGATGGCGCCCTTTCCATAAGGGTCTATGGGTCGTATCAAGCTGAAAATCTGGATCCTGTTGCTGGGCTGGTTGTTGCTACAACCCCTGCTCGCCCGGCATCAGCTTGACTCCGCCCTACCCGGTCACGACAACCACCACTGTCTGGTCTGTGCCCTCCATCTGGATGGCAAACAGGCGATCACCCCTGCCCCATATTGTTACGCTGATAAAACGGCCGACACGCCTGTTGTTGCACTCATGCAACACTCGGCAGATGCCACCCCTCCCCACAGCTACGCAATCCGTGCGCCACCGCTCTCCGCTTTTATCTATCCCTTTGTTTAAGTTATCTTTTTGTTATTAAAAGGATTCAAGATGAAAGCAGTTACCCTGTTGCTGGCGGTAGCCACCTTTGCCGCGCACGCCAATCACGATGAACACGAAAGTCACAGCCACGGCGCCCACGAACATGGCCACGGCCACCTCAATCTGGTGGTCGATGGCGACCAGCTGATGATCGAGCTGCAAGCCCCTGCCGCCGATCTGGTGGGCTTCGAGCACGCAGCCAAGAGCGACGAAGAGAAGGCACAATATGCCAAGGCCATTGCCCGCCTCCAGCAGCCTGACACCCTGTTCCGCTTCGACCCGGCCGCCGGCTGCAAGCTGACCCAACAGGAGCTGCAGGCCGCCAAAGAAGATCACGACCATGACCATGACCATGACCATGACCATGACAAGGCTGCCAGCGGCGAGCATGAGCACCACCATGATCATGACGAAGCGGGTCACGCCGATATGGGCGCCATGTATACCTACACCTGCGCTACCCCGGCCAAACTCACCGGTCTTGAAGCGACCCTGTTCAGCGTCTATCCGAGCCTTGAGAAGCTGAGCGTGCAGGGGATCCTGCCCACCAGCCAGACCGCAGCCGAACTGACCCCGTCCGCCAACAAGCTGAGCTGGTAACGCCATGAAAAACGCCGTGGTTGAGATCCGCGATCTGGCCTTTGCCTGGCCGGGTCACGAGGTTGTACTCGACCTGCCCACCCTGACCATTGCAAAGGGCGAGCGGGTCTTTATCAAGGGGCCGTCGGGCTCCGGCAAATCGACGCTGCTCGGCCTGCTGGCCGGGATCCAGACCGCCAACCACGGCACCCTGGAGGTGCTGGGCCAGCCACTGGCCCAGCTCTCTGGTCGCGCCCGTGACCACTTCCGGGCGGCCAATCTCGGTTACATCTTCCAGCAGTTCAACCTGCTGCCGTTTCTCTCGGTGCTGGATAACGTCACCGCTGCGCTCACCTTCTCCCCCGAGAAGCGCAGTCGGCTGCAAGCCTCGCCACAACAGGAGGCGCGCCGCCTGCTGGCAGAGCTGCAACTGCCGGACGAAGCACTGCATCGCCCCGTGCACGCCCTCAGCATCGGTCAGCAGCAGCGGGTTGCTGCTGCACGGGCACTGATCGGCTCGCCACCACTGGTGATCGCCGACGAGCCCACCTCGGCCCTCGACACCGATAACCGGGCCGCCTTTATCAAGCTGTTGTTCGAGGAGTGCGACAAGCAGGGTTCGACCCTCATCTTCGTCAGCCACGATCCTTACCTCGAACCGCTATTCCCGCGGGTGGAAAACCTGCAACAGCTCAACCGGAGGGCATCATGCTGACTCTCGCCCTGCAAAGTCTCTGGGCCCGCCGCCTTACCGCCGGGCTTACCCTGCTGGCCATCGCCATCAGCGTCACCCTGCTGCTCGGGGTGGAGCGGGTGCGCAATCAGGCACGCGACAGCTTTGCCAATACCGTCTCGGGCACCGATCTCATCGTCGGCGCCCGCTCCGGTCAGGTGAATCTGCTGCTCTACTCGGTGTTTCGCATCGGCAACCCCACCAACAACGTGGGCTGGGACTCCTATCAGGCCATCAAGCAGCGCCCCGGCATCGCCTGGACCATCCCGCTCTCCCTCGGTGACTCCCACAAGGGATTTCGGGTGCTCGGCACCAACGGCGACTACTTCACCCACCTGAAGTACGGCCAGCAGCAGTCGCTGCAACTGCGCGAGGGGCGACCATTCGATACGCCGTTCGAAGCGGTACTCGGCGCCCAGGTGGCCGAGAAGCTCGGCTATCACCTTGGCCAGTCCATCGTCATCGCCCACGGCGCCGGCAACACCTCGTTCAGCCAGCACGACAACCTGCCGTTCAAGGTGGTGGGCATTCTGGCGCCGACCGGCACGCCCATCGATCGCACCATCCATGTGCCGCTGGCGGGGATCGAGGCGATCCATCTCGGGTGGGATACCGGTCGCCACAGCAAGAACGTGACGCCGGAGCAGGCGCTGGCGCAGGATCTCACCCCGAAAACCATCACCGCCTTTATGGTGGGGTTGAGCAACCGGATTCTGGCGTTCCAGCTGCAACGCACCATCAACACCTATTCCAGAGAGCCGCTGATGGCGATCCTGCCGGGCGCCGCCCTGCAGGAGCTGTGGAGCCTGATGAGCGTGGCAGAAACCGCTCTGTCGGTCATCGCCGGTTTTGTGGTGGTGGCGGGCCTGATCGGCATGCTGACCACCTTGCTCGCCGGGCTTAACGAGCGGCGCCGCGAGCTCGCCATATTGCGCTCCCTCGGCGCGGGTCCCGCCCATCTGTTCCTGCTGCTGGCGCTGGAGGCGATGGCGCTGACCACGGTTGGCATCGCGTTCGGGGTGGCGGTGCTCTACCTCGGGCAGGGGCTTGCTACCCCCTGGCTGCTCAGCCACTATGGCCTGCAACTGAGTCTGGGGCTGCCAAGCGCCTACGAGTGGCAGTTGCTGGGGCTGGTGTGGCTGGCGGGCATGGTGATCGGCCTGCTCCCCGCCGCTCGCGCCTACCGCTACAGCCTGAGCGATGGCATGAGTATTCGCGTCTAGCGAGACGCCCAAAAATAGAAACAGAAGGACAGATGATGAAGTGGAAAATAGTGGCGCTGCTCGCCAGCCTGCTGGCGCTGCCCGCCATGGCCGCAGACGATTACAAGACCATCGACTGGGATGTGCTCATCCCGCAGGGGGAGAAGATCCAGCCGCCCCCGCCGATCAACCATGACGGCAACTTTGCCTCGGTGCCGCAACCTGTGGGTGGCGTGAACAAGAAGCTGGATGAGCAAAATGTGCGGCTGCCGGGCTTCGTGGTACCGCTGGAGGGGGATGCCAAGAAGATCACCGCCTTCCTGCTGGTGCCCTACTTTGGCGCCTGCATCCACGTGCCGCCCCCGCCCACCAATCAGGTGGTCTATGTGAGCTACCCCAAGGGGGCGCCGGTGGATGACCTGTGGGACGCCATCTGGGTCAAAGGCAAGATGCGCACCGTCAGCTCCAGCCACGAAATGGCCACCGCCTCCTACGCCATGGATGCGGTGGAGGTGAGCGTTTACGAGGAGTAATCCTCCCTTTGCAAAAAAAGCGGCCTCCACGGAGGCCGCTTTGTTATCTTCAAACTTGGCTTGGAGTAACATTCACCTCCTGCACCTGTGCGAATGGAGTCAGCATGGCCGATCTGCCCCCCCCCAAGAAAGAGAGTTCGATCCTGAGCAGTCAGGAGCAGACTCTGCGTCTGGCCCGCAGTCGCGGCATCGATGGCATGCTCACCCGCAACACCGACAGCACCTTCGAACAGCGCGCCACCTTTCGCCATCTGGCGGATCAGGCCGCCCGCCAGCGCAATCTGGAAGCCATCATGGTGATGGCCTCCCGTCACTGCGAAGAGACCGCCGCTGGCGGCGAGATGGACAGCGACTGGCTGACCCGCTTCCTGCAACTGGCCGAAGATATCAGCATGGTGCCGATGCAGCAGCTGTGGGGGCGGATCTTCGCGCTGGAGATCGCCACCCCAGGTCGCTTCTCCATTCGGGCGCTCTCCACCTTGAAGGAGATGACCCAGCGCGAAGCCCAGCTGTTCCAGCGCATCTGCTCCCTCACCTGCCACTATGCGGGCAGCGACGAGCAGCGCCTGCTGCTGGGGCTGCACAAGGGAGCCAGCCTGCTGAGCCGCGCCAAGGCAACCCGGCTGGGGCTCGGCAAATATCGCCTGCCCTATAGCGCCCTGCTGCAGCTGTTCGAGCTGGGTCTGCTGCACAAGGGCGAACTGGAGTCCGGCCCGCTGCCCGCCGATGGGGTGGAGCTGGAGTTCGGCAACCAGCGCTGGCGGCTACAGCGCAAGCAGAACAACATCACCCTGCTCTACTACCGGCTCACCCCGGTGGGCAACGAGCTGGCCCAGCTGCTCACCGATGCGCCGCTGGATGAGTACCTGCAGGATCTGAAAACCGTGCTGGTGCAGGGGATGCAGATAGAGGTGCAGCAACAACCGAGCGAGCAGCCCCCCTCACCCACCGAGCCAACTCCCGCAAGCCATCCCTGAACCCGTTCCTGAATACCTCGGGGAGGCAAGCCCTCCCTTCTTGCGAATAGGGCGCTCTGTATTGCTCTCATCTTCAAAATGAAGTGCAAAATGCAGATCGCTCCCCCCTCACCACCCCCTTTTTTTGCAACTTGCAAAACAAAATCCCTACTACCACGCTCACCAGCCCTTTAATGACATAAAAATCATTAAAAATGGAGCATGGCCCATCCTTTGCACACACTCTTGATGTAGATCAAAATTCAACCACCACTGTTCGGGAGCAACGCCATGAGAGTCAATCAACCGGTTACCCAACGCGAACGTCTCTATCCGGAACACCAGAGCCTCATCTCCACCACGGATCTGGAGAGTCGTATCACTTACGCCAACGAAGAGTTCTGCGAGATTGCCGGCTTCCAGCTGGACGAGCTGGTGGGCGAACATCACAATCTGGTGCGCCACCCGGACATGCCGAAACAGGCCTTTGGCGATCTGTGGAGCCATATCAAAGAGGGCAAAGTCTGGATGGGGCCGGTGAAGAACCGCTGCAAAAATGGCGACCACTACTGGGTCAGCGCCTTTGTCACCCCCATCAAGGATGCCAATGGCCGGGTCGTCGAGTACCAGTCAGTGCGCACCGCGCCGAGTGAAGAGATCAAACAACGGGCCGAGAAGATCTATGCCGACCTGCGCAATGACAAGCTGCCGCTGGCGCTGAAACTGCCGACCTTCTCCCACACTCTGGCCATCAACCTCTGCCTGCTGCTGAGCCTGGTCGCCATCCTCAGCTTTGGCTACGCCCATACCGTGGGCTGGCAACTGACCCTGGCCGCCATTCCGCTGGCCGTGGCTGCCATCACCCTCAACGCCCTCTCCCGTCGCCTCGGCAAGCTCAACAAAATGGCTCGCAGCCGCTTCGACAACCCGCTGATGCAGCTGCTCTACACCAACAAGGTGGACAACATCGCCGCCATCGAGCTCTCGATGGTGATGAATCAGGCCGAGTTCAACGCCGTGCTGGCCCGCACCCAGCAGACCTGCAGCCGGATCCTGCAAGCAGCCGAGGGGGATCTGCGCAACGCCGAGTCCATCACCGAGAACCTGCAGCAGCAACAGGCCGAGACCAATCAGGTAGCGACCGCCATCACCGAGATGTCCGAGTCCATTCGCGAGGTATCGCAAAGCTCCAGCGACTCCTCCAGCCTGCTGGACGAGACCGCCGACCTGTTCAAGAGCGGCAACGACAGCGTCACCGAAACCGTCGCCGCCGTTGCCGGCATGAACAGCGAACTGACCACCTCCAGAACAGTCATCAGCGCGCTGGTCGGTCACTGCCGCGATATCGACGGCATCCTCGATGTCATCAACAACATCGCCAACCAGACCAACCTGCTGGCCCTCAATGCCGCCATCGAAGCTGCCCGGGCCGGTGAAGCGGGTCGCGGCTTCTCGGTGGTCGCCGACGAGATCCGCTCGCTCGCCATCAAGACCCAATCCTCTACCAGCGAAATCCAGAAGATGATCACCGAACTGCAGAACAGCTCCGGCGAGGCTGAGCAGGCGATGGAGAAGGGTTGCCAACTGGCCGAGAGCTGCCAGCAGAAGGCATCGGTCACCGGCACCATCCTGCAGCAAATCAACAACATGCTGCAGCAGGTCGCCTCCGGCAGCGGCCAGATTGCCCAGGCGGTGCTGGAACAGTCCCACGTCACCGACGAGATCAACCGCAACGTGCTCAGCATCAAGACCCTGGCCGATGACTCCAGCGTCGGCAGCCAGCACGCCGTCCACGGCATCACCCAGCTGGTAACCCAGCTGAGCGAGCTCAACCGTCTGGTACGCCAGTTCCAGAAAGGGGCTCCGGCCACCCAGAGCCGCTACGAGATGCCAGCCGCCCGCGTGGTGCCGGTTCGCTAAGCCAGATAAAGACAAGCAATCAGCGCAGAAAAACCACATGGGCCCTTGGGCCCATGTGGTTTTTTAATGTCTGCCAACAAAAGGGCGATGCTCCCACTTTCCCCTTCCGATTCCCCCCTGCGCTGATGGGCGACTGCTCTGGCGCGAACATATCGCCACCCGTAACCGATTAGTTTGTTGATCTTGCTCAGGAAATGGCCCGCTTGCGCTTTTCACCCCAGCCCCGTTCGGTAACATAGCTGCCTGGCAACCTCTTGTCGGAGTCAGCCATGAGCCAGACCAGCACCATGTGGCAGGTAAAAAGCAGCAGACTGGAGGCTGACATTCAGGGGCGGTAGCGTGGTTTTTGCAGGCTGGCGCAGAGCGTAGCCTAACATACTAGATATTGAGACAGGCCCTTGTTATCTGACAACCCCTTTGGGGATAGGTTCTAAGCCAAGTATCAATGAGCAAGTTTCAGAGTTATAACACCAGCCAAAATGAGCGTAACCCCCAAATAGCGGAGCAGCGATGTTGGATCGCCATATACCATAATTCCAATAAGAAAGGTTCCTACGGCACCGAGACCTGTCCAAACAGCATACGCAGTCCCGATCGGGATCTGCCGTTGCGCTAGAAACAACAACCCACCACTTGCGATCATGAATATAACTGCAATCAATATTCCAGGAACTGTTTTCCCCGGCACCTGTGCCATTTTCAACCCCACTGGCCATCCTATTTCAAGCAATCCAGCCGCAATAAGATAGATCCAGCTCTGCAGGCCAATCCCCATCATAAAACCCCTACATCTTTTAACTTCTTACTTATTTACAGTATTTTCCCCAGCCAAAATGTGAGCAATAACATGTTAATGCGACCCTTCACCAATAAGACCCCCTTGGAGCCCAAACCAATTAACTGCTGATGCTGACTCTCACAAACCCACAACAACACCATAAAAACGTTGATGTGACCCATCCAATCTTCAGCCCGTAGGTTCGAATAGCGCAGCGTATTCGGACAATCGCGAATAACCCGCCGCGATATAAGCAGGGATCGGAAGCTCCCTTTGCGGGGTTGCTATCGACCGCCTTGGGGTGGGTCAAGACTTGCCGGTGCCACTATAAGCTGGATTTATGGGTTTTCCGATTATGACCCAACTTTTGCTTATAGTGGCGACCACCAGTCCATCAACGCCTGTGGTGGCCAGCTTAAGGGCCGCAGGGAGCTTGTTATAGGTTCTTCCGATCCAGCTACAGGTAGTTCCCCTGCCGCAGGGCGGTCAGCAGCTCATCCACCAGCGCAGCGACCGGTTTGCCGGCGTTAAGCAGATGAATTTCCGGCTGCTCGGGCGCCTCATAGGCGGAGTCGATACCGGTAAAGTTGCGAATTTCCCCTGCCCGCGCCTTTTTGTAGAGCCCCTTGGGGTCGCGCTCTTCGCAGACGGCGAGCGGCACATCGACAAAGACCTCGACAAACTCCCCCTCGCCCAGGAGACTGCGCACCAGCTCCCGCTCGGCACGAAACGGCGAGATAAAGGCGGTGAGCACGATAAGGCCCGCATCTACCATCAGTTTTGCCACCTCGCCGACCCGGCGGATATTCTCCTGCCGCGCGGCATCATCGAAACCGAGATCGCCACACAGACCGTGGCGCACATTGTCGCCATCGAGCAGATAGGTGTGCTTGCCCTCGGCGGCCAACGCCTGCTCCAGCGCCCCCGCTAGAGTCGATTTGCCCGCCCCCGACAACCCGGTAAACCAGATCACCAGCGGTCGCTGCCCCTTGGCCTCGGCCCGGCTGGCCTTGTTCACCGCATGCTGATGCCACACAACGTTATTCATCCAGACTCCTTCTTTTCGGCGCAATCCCGCCCCTCACCCTGACCCTCTCCCAAAGGGAGAGGGAACACACCCTGCCCCCTCTTTGTCCTCAGCGGCAGGAGGGGTGGGAATCACGGAGGACACTCATCATCCTGCTATCTCCCAAGGGAGAGGGAACACCGATTCCCTACCCCCTCTTTTCCTCAGTGGCAGGAGGGGTGGGAATAACGGGGGACGCTCATCATCCTGCTCTCTCCCGCAGGGAGGGGAGAACAGCGCGCTATTGCTTGTCGCTGTCGTTACCGATGGCAAGGGCTTGCCAGTGCGGGAAGTGCTTGCGCACCAAGGCGTTGAGCTCGATTTCAAACTCGCTGTAGTGCCCCTTCACCGCTTTCGCGGCCAAGCCCTCTACGATCATGCCGGCGCCGACGGTGACGTTGCTCAGCCGGTCGATCAGGATAAAGCTGCCGGTATCGCGGATCTCCTGATACGGGTCGAATGCCACCGGGTCGGTGAGGCTCAGCTCGCACAGGCCGATCTCGTTGAGCTTGAGCTCGCTTGCGGGCAGCTCATCCAGCTTGTTGATCTCGATGCGATGGCGGATCGCCTCCACCTGACCACGACTCTTCTTGGTGGCCAGCTTGACGTCGTAGACCCGGCCCGGTTGCAGGGACTCCTCCCCCATCCAGACGATATGGGCCAGCAGGTTCTGGGTCACTTGCGGACGGTTGGCGGCATCCACCAGCAGGTCGCCGCGGCTGATGTCGATCTCGTCGGCGAAGGTAACGGTGATGGCCTGACCCGGCAGGGCGTACTCCAGATCGCCGTCGAAGGTGACGATGCGGGTCACCGTGCTCTCCTTGCCCGACGGCAGCACCGCCAGCTTGTCACCCACCCGCAGGATGCCAGAGGCCAAGGTCCCCGCGAAGCCGCGAAAATCGAGGTTGGGGCGATTTACATACTGCACCGGCAGGCGCACCGGGTGACGCTCCAGCTCACGCTCCACTTCCGCAGACTCCAGCAGAGCAAGCAAGGTTTCCCCCTGATACCAGGCCAGCTTGTCGCTTGCATTGACCACGTTGTCACCGTCCAGCGCCGAGACCGGCACGATATGGATGGTGTCGACGCTGAGCTTCTTGGCGAACTCGCGGTAGTCGGCACTGATGCGCTCGAATACTTCCTGACTGAACTCCACCAGATCCATCTTGTTGACCGCCACCACGAACTGCTTGATACCGAGCAGGCTCGCGATAAAGCTGTGGCGACGGGTCTGATCCAGCACGCCTTTGCGGGCGTCGATCAGGATGATGGCCAGATCGCAGGTGGAAGCGCCGGTGGCCATGTTGCGGGTGTACTGCTCGTGGCCCGGGGTATCCGAGATGATAAATTTGCGCTTGGCGGTGGAGAAATAGCGGTAGGCCACGTCGATGGTGATGCCCTGCTCGCGCTCCGCTTGCAGGCCGTCGACCAGCAGCGCCAGGTCCAGCTTCTCGCCGGTGGTGCCGAGCTTCTGGCTGTCGGACTCCAGCGCTTTGAGCTGATCTTCATAAATCTGCTGGGAGTCGTGCAGCAGGCGACCGATAAGGGTGCTCTTGCCGTCATCCACGCTGCCGCAGGTGAGAAAACGCAGCAGACTCTTGTGCTGCTGGGCGTGCAGATAGGCTTCGATGCCCTGTTCGGTGATGGCGGTCTGAATATGGCTGTTCATGCTGACGACTCCTTAGAAATATCCCTGACGCTTCTTCTGCTCCATGGAGCCGGCCTGATCGTGGTCGATGAGCCGCCCTTGCCGCTCGCTCGAGGTGGTGAGCAGCATCTCTTCAATAATTTCCGGCAAGGTGGTGGCAGCGGATTCGATGGCCCCGGTCAGCGGATAGCAGCCGAGGGTGCGGAAACGCACCAGCTCCTGCTTCACCTCATCCTCGGCGGTGAGCGGCATGCGATCGTCATCCACCATGATCTTGATGCCGTTGCGCTCCACCACCGGACGATGGGCCGCGAAGTAAAGCGGCACTATGTCGATGTTCTCCAGATAGATGTATTGCCAGATGTCCAGCTCGGTCCAGTTGGAGAGCGGGAACACCCGGATGCTCTCCCCCTTGTTGACCTGGCTGTTGTAGACCCGCCACAGCTCGGGGCGCTGGTTTTTCGGATCCCAGCGGTGGGACTTGTCACGGAAGGAGTAGACCCGCTCCTTGGCGCGGGACTTCTCCTCGTCGCGGCGGGCACCACCGAAGGCGGCGTCGAAGCCATATTTGTTGAGCGCCTGCTTGAGCCCCTCGGTCTTCATGATGTCGGTGTGCTTGCCGCTGCCGTGCACGAAGGGGTTGATGCCCATGGCGAGCCCCTCCGGGTTCTTGTGGACGATCAGATCCAGCCCGTACTTTTTGGCGGTCTCGTCGCGGAATTTGATCATCTCCTTGAACTTCCAGTCGGTGTCGACGTGGAGCAAGGGGAACGGGATCTTGCCCGGATAGAAGGCCTTGCGGGCCAGATGCAGCATGACGGAGGAGTCCTTGCCGATGGAGTACATCATCACCGGGTTTTCAAATTCGGCAGCCACCTCGCGGATGATATGGATGCTCTCGGCTTCCAGCTGCTGCAAGTGCGTCAATCTTTCACGGTCCATGTTGGTCCTCGGGTCATTGCTTATGCGCCTGCTCGGGGCGCCGGGTGGTTCAGTGCGCGGCCGCACCGGCAGCCGCATCAAATATCTCTTTGCGCTCAGGCCAGCTGCACCAGCTTGAGGTCGCAGCTGTCGAGATCCGGGTTAGCGTGCTGCTTGCCGCCCTGTTCTCCGCTCTTTTCCCCAAACCAGGCCAGCCGCTCGCGCAGGGCAACCACTTCGCCGATGACGATAAGCGACGGGCTTACCGCCTGTTTGGCCAGCTCGGCCAAGTCGGCCAGCGTGCCGGTCAGCACCCGCTGACGGGATGTAGTGCCGCGCTCGATGATGGCGATGGGGGTGGCTTGGCTTCGGCCGTGATCCACCAGCTGCTGCTGGATATGCTCGGAGCGCATCAGCCCCATGTAGATGACAAGGGTCTGACTGGTGGCGGCGAGCTGCTGCCAGTCGGGCTCCTTGCCCTCTTTCTGGCAGTGGCCAGTGATAAAGACGGCGCTCTGGGCATAGTCACGGTGGGTGAGCGGAATGCCGGCATAGGCGGTGGCTCCGGCGGCAGCCGTGATGCCGGGCACCACCGAGAAGGGGATGCCTTCGTCGGCCAGCACTTCCAGCTCCTCGCCGCCACGGCCAAACATAAAGGGATCACCCCCTTTCAGCCGCACCACCCGGTTGCCCGCCTTGGCGTAGTCCACCAGCAGGCGATTGGTCTCCTCCTGCGGCACGCTGTGGGCGCCCGCCTTCTTGCCGACCGACACCAGAGTGGCGTCGCGGCGCACCAGATCGAGGATCTCGGCGGAGACCAGCTGGTCGTAGAGCACCACTTCAGCCTGTTGAATCTGTTGCAGCGCCTTGAGGGTCAAGAGGCCCGGATCGCCGGGGCCCGCGCCGACCAGCACCACCTCGCCCACTTCGCTTTTCGCCTGATCGAGTCCATCGCTCAGCCACTGCTCAGCACCTTGCCAATCCTCTTTTTCAATCAGGCTGGCTAGGGTGTTGGAGGCAAAGGCGCGCTCCCAGAAGCGGCGACGATCGGAAATCGAGGAGAGCACCCGCTTGGCCTTGTCACGGACCCGGCCGGAGAGCTCGGTCAACCCGCCAAGATGGCGCGGCAGCAGGCTCTCCAACCGCTCGCGCAGCAAGCGCACCAGCACCGGCGCCTTGCCGCCGCTGGAGACCGCCACCATCAGCGGCGAACGATCGATGATCGAGGGGAAGATAAAGCTGGAACGCTTGGGATCATCCACCACATTGACGAACAGACCCAGCTGGTTGGCGCTCTGATAGACGAGGGCGTTGACTTCGAGGTTGTCGGTCGCCGCCACCACCAGGATCTGGCCTGCCAGATGGGCCGGGGTGAAACGCTCGGCAAGATGGGTAAAACGACCGGAAAATTCCACAAATTCCGGTTCAAGCTCCGGGGAGACGATGGTCAGTCGGGCACCGGCCGCCAGCAGCAGGCGCGCCTTGCGCAGGGCCACTTCGCCCCCGCCCACCAGCAGCACCGGGCGCCCGTCCAACTTGGCAAACATCGGCAAATAATCCATTTCGACCCATCCCTCGGAATACGACTAATATGGGGCGACTATAGGCAGGGCCACTTATCCCTCAAAATAATAAAAAATGCTTTTTAAGACACTTTGGTAATTAGCAAAGCCATTTACTGACTAAAGAGAGCGAAAGTCGCTTGTAGTGCCAAAGGGCAAACCCTAGGCTATGGACTGTGTTTCATAAGGAGCTTAATGATGAACGAATCATTGATTGTGCTAGGGATTTTTGTATTTCTGGTCATCGCAACCCTGAGTGCCGGCATCAAGATAGTGCCACAGGGCTTCAACTGGACTGTCGAGCGCTTCGGCCGCTACACCCGCACCCTGACCCCGGGCCTCAACCTGCTGATCCCCTATGTGGATCGGGTCGGCCACAAGATCATCATGATGGAGCAGGTGCTGGACATCCCGGCACAAGAGGTGATCTCCCGCGACAACGCCAACGTCACCATCGACGCCATCAGCTTTGTGCAGGTGGTGGATGCCCGCAAAGCGGGCTACGAGGTCAACGATCTCACCAGCGCTATACGCAATCTCACCATGACCAATATGCGGACCGTGCTCGGCGCCATGGAGCTGGACGAGATGCTCTCCCAGCGCGACACCATCAACGAGAAACTGCTGCGCACCATGGATGCCGCCACCGCCCCCTGGGGTATCAAGGTGACCCGCATCGAAATTAAAGATGTGCGCCCGCCGCTGGCACTGGTCGAAGCGATGAACGCCCAGATGAAGGCCGAGCGCCAGAAACGGGCCGAAGTGCTGGAGGCCGAAGGGGTGCGCCAGTCCAAGATCCTGAAAGCGGAAGGTGAGAAACAGTCCCAGATCCTCAAGGCCGAGGGTGAGCGTCAGGCCGCCTTCCTCGCCGCCGAAGCGCGCGAGCGGGCTGCCGAGGCAGAAGCCAAGGCGACCCACATGGTCTCCAAGGCCATCGCCGAAGGGGATCTGCAGGCCATCAACTACTTCGTAGCCCAGAAATATACCGAAGCGCTGGCCCGCATCGGTGAAGGTCCCAACAGCAAGGTGGTGATGATGCCGCTGGAAGCGGGCAGCCTGATTGGCGCCGTGGCCGGTATGGCCGAGCTATTCAAGGATGGCAAGGGCGGCAAGTCATGATCACCCTGTTCGAGGGGCTGACCCATTGGCACTGGCTGGGGCTCGGCTTCGTGTTGCTGGCCATCGAGGTGCTGGGGTCGGTGGGTTTTCTGCTCTGGACCGGCATCGCCGCGCTGGAGGTGGGCCTGCTGCTGCTGGTCTGGCCCTTCGGCTGGCAGGCACAACTGCTGCTGTTCGCCCTGCAATCCCTGCTCACCACCTGGGCCTGGTGGCGCTGGCAGCACAATCGGGATCGCTCCGGAAAGGATGCCGCCGCCCCCATCAACGAGCGGATGCAGAGCTATCTGGGCCGTGAGCTGACCCTGATCGATGATGTCGTGCAGGGCTCCAGCCGGGTGCATCTGGATGATACGGTCTGGACGGTGCGCTGCAGCCAGCCACTGCCGGCAGGCACCCAAGTCAGAGTGGTGGGAGCCGACTCCCATATCCTGCTGGTTGAACCGCTCTCCTGACCGCCTGCAAGCCATAAAAAAGCCCGCGATATCGCGGGCTTTTGTTTGCATCACCATCAGGTACGCAGCCGCTCCAGCTGGCTGGCCAGCGCCGTTGCCGCTTGCTCCAGCGTTTCGCTGAGCTGATGGCTGGCATTGGCCTCCTGACCAATCACGTTGGCGGTGTCGCCAATACGCATCAGGTTCTGGTTGATGTCGTCGCTGACGGCGCTCTGCTGTTCGGCAGCCGTAGCGACCTGGCTGATATGGTCGTGGATCTGCTGGATCTGGGAGACGACCAGATTGAGCGCCTCGAATGCCTGCTCGGTTCCCTGCACGGTAGAGCTGGAGCGCTCGATGCCGGTATTCATCAGGCGCTGGCTACTGTTCACCTCGGCCTGCAAGCTACCAATCAACTGACCTATCTCGTCGGTTGACGCCCTTGTCTTGGTCGCCAGTGCCCGCACCTCGTCCGCTACCACCGCAAAACCGCGCCCCATGTCGCCAGCGCGGGCAGCCTCGATGGCGGCGTTCAGAGCCAGCAGGTTGGTCTGCTCGGCGATGGCCCGGATCACATCGAGGATCCGGCTGATATTGGCGCTGCGCTGGGCCACCAGTGCCACCGCCTTGTCAGCCTCGTGCATATCCTCAACCAGGGTATGGATCTCCTGCCGCGCATTGCTCAAGGTCTGCTGGGCACTGTTGATGTGATGGGTCGCAGCCTCCGACTCCTCGGCAGCCTGCTCGGCATAGCCTGCGACGCTGACCGCGGTAGTGCTCATCTCGTGCATGGCACTGACCACACTCTCCAGCTCCAGATGCTGTTCATCCAGACTCTGGCGCATGGTGTTGGCGGTCTGCTTCATGCCTCTGGCCTGATCGTTAACCTGCTGCCCTATCTCCTTGCTGCTCTGCACCATGCCACGCAGCTTGCCAAGGAAAGCGTTGAGATGCCTTCCCAGCTCTATCAGTTCTGCGTGAGTATCAATCTCTATCTTCTGGGTCAGGTCCCCCTCGTTGCTGGAGAGGTGAGAAACATGACGGCTGATCAGAGCCAGCGGCGCAGTAATGGTCTGGATAAACCAGATCAGCAGGCCAAGCACCAGCAGCGTGATGACTCCCATGGCCATCACCTGCTGCTGCTGGGCACCCTGCAGCAGGGCGCCCAGATCGCTGCTGATGCTGCGCGCCTTGCTCAGCGCCAGCGCCTTGGGCACCTTGATCATCAGCCACCACTGGGCATTGGCGACATCAACCCGGATCGGCTGCTCGAGGATAAAGTCACTGTCACTGCTGACCGGCTGGCCAGTCGGCAGGGCTAGGCCCACCTCCTTGAGCGGACGACCCAGCTTGTTGGCGTAGCGGTTGCTGCCCACAATCAACCCCATCTTGCTGACGATGGTGACATCCGCCTTGTTGTCATAAAGGCTCTTGCCCAGCGTTTCGGCCAGTTGCTGGAAGATGGGCAGGTTCATGTCGACCCCGGTCAGACCGACAAATTTGCCGTCGTGAAGAACGGGCACGGTCAGACTGGTCATCAGCATCTTGTTGCCCGGGCTTATCTCGTAGAGGTAGGGCTCCATCAGGCAGGGTTGGCGGGTATCGCGGCCACAGAGATACCACTCGCTATTGCGGATGCCAAATTCGTTGAGGGATGTATCGAACTTTGCCTCGCTGGCAGCCGCATCGATCGGCTGCTGGGTAACGGCGCCCCCCTGACCCTTGGTGAAATAAACCTCCAGGCTCCCCTTGCCCGCCACCGAGTGGCTGGCTCCGGCCACCCAGTTGGCGTCCTCGCCATCGTAACCGTTCGGCTCAAATTGGGCATAGATGGAGCTGATCCCGCTCGCCTGCTGCAAGCTGCTGCCAAGCAGCGACTCCACCTGTGGCCGTGACAAGCGCTGTTCCGGTTTGGCCATGGCCGCTTCAATCTGGGCAGTGACCGTCAGGGGGATCTGGTAGGAGTTCTGCATCAGAGAGGATATCTGGATGGCATAGCGCTCAGCCTGATATTGCAGGCTGTGGGAGACCTCCTGCTCCAGCGCATCGCTGGTCTGGGTCATCACCATGGTACGAAGAGAACTGAAAGAGGCCGATTGCAGCAAGGTCATGGCCAGACCGGTGAGGAGAAAGAGCCCCATGGTCAGACACAAGAGCTTGAACTTGAGTGAACGTTGCTTCATGCGGCAACTCCTTATGGCAAGAGTAACAACGAATAAGTTGAGTATATTCCCCTACTTGCCACTCACCCGATTTGTTGATGGGTTTGCAGCCGGCTTCTGGTTATAATTTTTGCCTTCCCGAGCGTTGATGGAACAGTCGCAAATGAGCAATGCACTGAGCAGTATCCCACCGGTAGTCGAAATGGACTACCCCTTTCCGGCCAAACCGCAGCCCCTGAGTGCCGAGCTGAGAGCCGCCCTGACGACAGAGATCAAGGCACTGCTCAAGGAGCGCAAGGCGGTGCTGGTAGCCCACTACTACACGGATCCCGAGATCCAGGCGCTGGCCGAAGCCACTGGCGGTTTTGTTGGTGACTCGCTGGAGATGGCCCGTTTTGGCCGCGATCACGAGGCGCAGACCCTGATCGTCGCCGGGGTGCGCTTTATGGGCGAAACCTCCAAGATCCTGAGCCCCCACAAGCGGGTACTGATGCCGACGCTGGAGGCCGAATGCTCGCTTGATCTGGGCTGCCCCATCGAGCAATTCTCCGCGTTTTGCGATGCCAACCCGGATCATACCGTGGTGGTCTACGCCAATACCTCGGCTGCGGTCAAAGCGCGGGCTGACTGGGTCGTTACCTCCAGCATCGCGCTCGAGATCGTCGAACACCTCGACAGTCTGGGTCACAAGATCATCTGGGGCCCGGATCGCCATCTGGGTGCCTATATCGAGAAGAAAACCGGCGCCCAGATGCTGCGCTGGCAGGGCCACTGCATCGTCCACGACGAGTTCAAGGCCCGTGCCCTGCGCGAGCTGAAAGAGCAGAATCCGGACGCTGCCGTGCTGGTGCACCCGGAATCCCCCGCTTCGGTGATCGAGCTGGCCGATGCGGTCGGCTCCACCAGCCAACTGATCAAGGCAGCCAAAGAGCTGCCCCAGCAGAAGCTGATCGTGGCGACCGACCGGGGCATCTTCTACAAGATGCAGCAAGCCTGTCCGGAGAAAAAGATGGTGGAAGCCCCGACCGGTGGCGATGGTGCCACCTGCCGCAGTTGTGCCCACTGCCCCTGGATGGCAATGAACGGTCTGGTGGCGATCAAGGAAGCGCTCACCGATGGTGCCGAGCGCCACGAGATCCATGTCGATGAAGCGCTGCGGGTTAAGGCCCTCATCCCGCTCGACCGCATGCTCAATTTCGCCGCCGAACTCAAATTGAAAACCCAGGGCAACGCCTGATTGCCGGAATAACGAGATGCAAAGAGGGCTCCCGCGGGAGCCCTCTTTATTTAGCTGAACCTCATCCTGCTCAGATGATCACGGTAGAGAAGCTGTGCTCTTCATCCGGCGCGACGGTCACCCCCGCGTCGCCGGCAATGGCGGCTTCGACACAGAGCATGGTGCGATAGCCATCATCGCTCATGTCAGCCATGGCGGTAGCCCCTTCCAGCCAGGGGGTCCAGACCACTGTGCTGTCATGGTTGCCACTTACCACCCGGATCTCGCGATCGCCATCCTGTACGCGTACCAGCGCCTCAGGCTGCCAGTAGACCCGATCCAGCGGCCCGTTCAGGGTCAACGCCCCCCGCTGCTGGCCATTCAGACCGGTCAGCTTGTCGGCATAAAGCTCGCCAAGGCCGGTGACGCTCACCGCCTCCGGTGCGCTGATCTGCAAATAGGTGTGTAGCGCCCCGCTATAGACCAGTGGCTGGCTACCGGTATTGCGAGTGGTCAGCACCAGCGAGAGCTCCTTGCCGACCAGCACATCCAGCTCCAGCTCGAAGGCGTGATCCCACAGGGCTCGGGTGGCATCGCTGTCGCGCAGAGAGAGATGGACGAGCGTGCCGTCGGCATGGTCGGAGACCCCGTCCAGCATCCAGAGGGTGGTGCGGGCAAAACCGTGGGAGGGTTTGCCGCTACCGACACGGGCCGGCGCCGGGCCAAACCAGGGCCAGCAAAGCGGAATACCGCCACGGATCGGCTTGCTGCCATCCAGCACCGCCTTGTCGCTCAACCAGATGGAGGCTGGCTCGCCATGGCGCTGATAGGTGAGCACATGGCCACCGAACAGGCTGATCTCGGCCTTGGCATAGTCGTTGTTGACGGTGAGAACGGGCAGGCCGGCTGCATTGTTGGCGAGCTGGCAGCTGGCTGTCAGGGGACGAATGGATTGCATGAGGACTCCTGTCATCAGGGAAACCGGAAAACAAAAAGGCGGCCCATGGCCGCCTTTTTCAAGCTACGCGATTGCGCATCCCAAATTACTTGGTGATGTGAGCGATCAGGTCCAGAACTTTGCTGGAGTAGCCCATTTCGTTGTCGTACCAGGATACAACTTTAACGAACTTGTCAGTCAGCTGGATACCAGCTTTGGCGTCGAATACGGAGGTCTGACGCTCACCCAGGAAGTCGGTAGATACAACTTCGTCTTCGGTGTAGCCCAGAACGCCCTTCATGGAGCCTTCGGAAGCAGCTTTCATCGCTTCGCAGATTTCTGCGTAGGTGGCAGCTTTCTTCAGGTTAACGGTCAGGTCAACAACAGACACGTCCGGAGTCGGAACACGGAAAGCCATACCGGTCAGCAGGCCTTTCAGTTCCGGGATAACTACGCCAACAGCCTTGGCAGCACCGGTAGAGGACGGGATGATGTTCTGAGCCGCGCCGCGGCCACCGCGCCAGTCTTTGGCAGACGGACCATCAACGGTCTTCTGGGTAGCAGTGGTAGCGTGAACGGTGGTCATCAGACCGGATTCGATACCGAAGGTGTCGTTCAGTACTTTAGCGATCGGAGCCAGGCAGTTGGTGGTGCAGGAAGCGTTGGAAACGATGTCCTGGCCAGCATAGGTAGCGTGGTTAACGCCCATTACGAACATCGGGGTCGCGTCTTTGGACGGGCCAGTCAGAACAACTTTCTTGGCACCGGCAGCGATGTGCTTGCGAGCAGTCTCGTCGGTCAGGAACAGACCGGTAGCTTCGGCAACAACGTCAACACCGATTTCGTTCCAACGCAGGTTGGCCGGGTCACGCTCAGCGGTAACACGTACGGTTTTGCCGTTTACAACCAGGTTGCCGTCTTTAACTTCAACGGTACCCTTGAAACGACCGTGGGTAGAGTCGTACTTCAGCATGTAAGCCATGTAGTCAACATCGATCAGGTCGTTGATACCAACAACTTCGATGTCAGAACGCTCGCAAGCCAGACGGAATACGAAACGACCGATACGGCCAAAACCGTTAATACCTACTTTGATAGTCATATTTAGTTACCTAACTGTTCAGTAGTCAAAGAAAATTCCGCTTGTAAATTTACTAGAACTCTCTGGTGAGTCAACCAACATTCTGTCTGAAATTGCGCTATATCATGAAAAACTGTGAAATTTATTTTCTGTTTATGTAACTGATTACCACGTTTTGTCGAAAAAGAGGTCAGTTGTTGCATCGCCCGGAGATCGACAATAGTGCCTGCCACGTCACACAACCGTGATGATGGATATGTAAAAATGTGCGCGGTTTAGCATGGCCCATAGAGCCACTGTTCAAGTACCACCCCATAAAAATCAAACAAAATAGTATAGATAGAATCCACAGCGGGAATTCTCAAACTATGACCACCCTGATTGAACAGCTGGCTGCCGCAAAAGGCATTGCCAGCGAGTATGTCGATGCCTGGGGCCAGCCGGCTCAGGTATCCGAAGAGAGCAAGGCTGCCATGCTGGGCGCCATGGGCTATCGCGTCGATGACGAAGCAGCCCTGATGCAGCAGCTGGAAGAGGAACATCGCCAGCACTGGCTGCGGGCGCTGGATCCCGTCATGGTGGTTCGCACCGGTGACGCCGTCACGCTCGAAGTCCGCCTCCCCATCGAATTCGTCAATGACGCCCTCACCTGGCAGCTCAAGCTGGAGCAGGGCGGCGAGCTCTCCGGCCAGTTCACCCCCATCGAGGGCGAGCTGGTCGGTGTGGCCGAATTTGAAGAGATGGAGTGCCAGGCCTACCGCGTGACACTGGAGATGGCCCCTGAACTGGGTTATCACGAGCTGGTGTTGCTGGAAGATGGCAACGACGAGCCGCTGGCCACCATGCGCCTCATCGTTGCACCCAAGGCGTGCTACAAGCAGGCGCCTATCGCCAATGGTCGCAAGGTGTGGGGCCCGAGCGTGCAGCTCTACTGCCTGCGCAGCCGCCACAACTGGGGTATCGGCGATTTCAGCGATCTCGGCCAGCTGGTCGAGAAAGCGGCCGACTGGGGTGCCCACTTCGTCGGCCTCAACCCCATCCACGCCCTCTATCCGGCCAACCCGGAGAGCGCCAGTCCCTACAGCCCCTCTTCCCGTCGCTGGCTCAACGTGGCCTACATCAATGTGGAAGCGGTGCCCGAATTCCAGAGCAATGCGCGCCTGAAAGCTGACGTGGCGAGTCCCGCCTTCCAGCAGCATCTGGCCGATCTGCGCGCCAAAGAGAACGTCGATTACACCGGCGTCATCGAAACCAAGATTGGCATGCTGCGTCAAGTGTTCGACGACGCCACCCTGAGCGCCGAGCGTCAGGCCGCCTTCGATGCCTTCGTCGCCGCCGGTGGCGACAGCCTGCAACAGCAGGCTGCTTTCGATGCCCTGCAAGCCTATTTCTATGGCAAGGGCGAGAATGCCTGGGGCTGGCCGGTATGGCCGGAGCAGTTCCGCGACTACCATAATCCCGCCGTTGCCAAGTGGATGGCCGAACACCAGCAGGATGTGAACTTCTACCTCTACCTGCAATTCCTGGCCGACGAGCAGCTGGCGCAAGCCGATGCCCGCGCCAAGGCTGCCGGCATGGTGATGGGGATCTACCGCGATCTGGCGGTGGGCGTCTCCGAAGGCTCCACCGAGATCTGGGCCAACCAGGATCTCTACTGCCCGAAAGCCTCGGTCGGTGCGCCGCCCGATATCCTCGGCCCGCTCGGTCAGAACTGGGGCCTGCCCCCGATGAACCCGAACAAGCTGTTCGAAGCGGCCTACCAGCCGATGGTGGACTTGTTCCGTGCCAACATGCGCTCCTGCGGCGCACTGCGTATCGACCACGTGATGGCGCTGCTGCGCCTGTGGTGGGTACCGCCCGGAGAGTCTGCCGCCAAGGGCGCCTACATCTACTATCCGGTCAACGATCTGCTGGGCATCCTGGCCCTCGAATCCCACCGTAACCAGTGCCTGCTGATCGGCGAAGATCTGGGTACCGTGCCGGAGGGGATCGACGTGACCCTGAAGGAAAACGGCGTTCACTCCTACAAGGTGTTCTTCTTCGAGCGCTCCAAGGCCGATGGCGGCTTCATCTCCCCGGCTCACTATGCCGAGCAGGCGATGTCTGCCCTGACCACTCACGACATGCCAACCCTCAAGGGCTTCTGGCACTGCGATGATCTGGCGCTGGGTCGTCAACTGGGTTTGTATCCAGATGAAGATGTGCTGAAGAGTCTGTATGCTGATCGCCACCAGGCCAAACAGCGGATCCTCGACAGCCTGCATGGCCACGGTGTTATCCCCGAGAGCATCAGCCATGACGTGAACTGGGTCGGTATGAATACCGAACTCAACCACGGTCTGCAGATCCACATGTCCCGTGGTAGCTGCGCCCTGTTCAGTACCCAGCTGGAAGACTGGCTGGAGATGGACAAGCCGGTCAACGTACCGGGCACCAGTTACGAATACCCCAACTGGCGCCGCAAGCTCTCCGCCGACCTGGAAGATATTTTTGCCAATGAGGCACTCAAGGCACTGGCCGGCAAGATGAGCCGCGCCCGTGATGAGGCCAGTCGTTGAGCGGTTGTCCGCTACAGCCGACTCACCTAAATCCGCTCCGGCTCAGGCCGGAGCGGACGCTCTGTCATGAAAGGAAATCTCGATGCTCGTTGAACGTTTGGTTGCTGCCCGCTGTTCCGATCCCTTCTCACACTTAGGCCTGCAGGCCAATCCGGATGGGCCCGGCCTCAAACTGACTGCCTGGTTGCCTGATGCCGTTGAAGTTCGCGTCAAGGATCTCAAGTCGGGCAAAGTTGTTGCCACCCTGGCGCCCACCGATGAATCGGGTCTTTTTGAAACTGTTTTCACCCGCCGCAAGAACGCCTTCCCCTACCAGTTGCTCGTCAGTTACGCAGAAGCGACTGCCGAAGTCATCGATCCCTACCAGTTTCAGGATGCCGCCTGGGCAGGCCTGGCCGAACTGACCGCCCAGCCGGAAAACCTCTACCACACCCTTGGCGCCCAGCTGCGCACCGTGGAGCATCTCGGTCAGCAGGTGGAAGGGGTTCGTTTTGCGGTCTATGCACCGAGCGCCACCTCGGTGAGCCTGATCGGCGATTTCAACTTCTGGGATGGCCGTCGCCACCCGATGGAGCGCAGCCAGTGCGGTCACTGGGTGCTGTTCGTGCCGGGCATCAAGGCCGGGGATCGCTACAAATTCGAGCTCAAGGATCCCATGGGCAACCGGCTGCCGCACAAGAGCGACCCGGTCGGCTTCTACTGCGAGCAGTACCCCTCCTTCGCCTCCGTGGTCTATGACCACGACCAGTACCAGTGGCAGGATGCCGCCTGGCGCGAGAGCCAGCTCAACGACAAGCGCGAGCAGCCGCTCTCCATCTATGAGCTGCACGTCGGCTCCTGGAAGCGTCACCCCAATGGCGACAGCCTGAGCTGGCGCGAACTGGCGGTCGAGCTGGTCGCCTACATCAAGGAGATGGAGTACACCCACATCGAGCTGCTGCCGGTCTCCGAACACCCCTTCAGCGGATCCTGGGGCTACCAGCCGGTGGGTATGTTCTCCCCCACCAGCCGCTACGGCACCGCTGATGATTTCAAATACTTCGTCGATCAGTGCCACCAGGCCGGGATCGGCATCATTCTGGACTGGGTGCCTGCCCACTTCCCGTCCGATGCCCACGGCCTGGCCCGCTTCGACGGCACCCCGCTCTACGAGTACGAGGATCCACGCCGTGGCTGGCACCCGGACTGGAACTCCTACATCTACGACTTCGGCCGCAATACCGTGCGCCAGTTCCTGGTGGCGAGCGCCCTGTTCTGGCTCGACAAGTTCCATATCGACGGTCTGCGGGTCGATGCAGTCGCCTCCATGCTCTATCTGGATTACTCGCGCAACGCCGGCGAGTGGGTACCGAACGTCGATGGCGGCAACCACAACTACGAGGCTATCAGCCTGCTCAAGTGGACCAACGAGGAGGTCTATCGCAAGTACCCCCACGCCATGACCATCGCCGAGGAGTCCACCGCCTTTGCCGGGGTCTCCCGTCCCACCTTCCTCGGCGGCCTGGGCTTTGGCTTCAAGTGGAATATGGGCTGGATGCACGACACCCTCACCTACATGCAGAAAGAGCCGATCCACCGTCGCTATCACCACAACGACATGACCTTCTCCATGGTTTACCACTATGACGAGAACTTCATCCTGTCGCTCTCTCACGACGAGGTGGTACACGGCAAGCACTCCATGCTCTACAAGATGCCGGGCGACGAGTGGCAGCAGGCCGCCAACCTGCGCGCCTACATGGGCTTTATGTACGGCCACCCGGGCAAAAAGCTCAACTTCATGGGCACCGAAATCGCCCAGAGCAACGAGTGGAACCACGATGCCCAGCTGCCCTGGCACCTGCTGCAATATCCCAAGCACGGCGGCCAGCAGCGGTTGATCCACGATCTCAACCACCTCTACCGTCATGAGCCTGCCTTGTATCAGGCGGACTATGAGCAGAACGGCTTCCGCTGGCTAGATCACAACGATGCCGACAACAGCATCTTTGCCTGGCTGCGGGCCGACAAAGAGGGCAAACAGGCCATCATGGTGGCGTGCAACTTCACGCCGGTGCCGCGCATCGAATACCGGATTGGCGTACCGGCGGCGGGCCACTATCGGGTGGTGCTCAATACCGACAGCGAGTATTACTGGGGCAGCAACTATGATGTGGGTCTGGTCTTTGCGGCCGAGCCGACCCCCTGGCAGGGGATGGCACACAGCATAGTGCTGGATCTGCCGCCACTGGCGACCTTGTTCATCAAACAGGAGTCCTGATGCTGGTAATGGAAAAAGGGTCGGGCTACCCGCTGGGGGCCCGTCTTGACGAGAACGGTTGCAACTTCTGCGTCTGGGCTCCCCAGTCGGACAAGGTGGAACTCTGTCTGTTCGACGAACAGGAGCAGGAGCTGGCGCGCCTCGAGCTGCCCGGCCGCCGCGGCCAGTATCGCTTTGGCTATTTAAGCGGCGTACAAGCAGGTCAGCGCTACGGCTACCGGGTCTATGGCATCCCCCAGGAGGGGATGCTGTTCGACCCGCAAAAGCTGCTGATCGACCCTTATGCCCAGGCGGTGAGCCGCCCCACCTACTGGGACAACGCCCTCTATCAGGGCGACAGCGCCGCCATGATCGCCAAGTCGCTGGTGGTGGATGACGCCTTCGACTGGCAGGGGGTGAGCAAACCGGCCATCTGCCACTCGCGCACCATTCTCTACGAGGCCCACGTCAAGGGCTTTACCCGCCAGCACCCGGGGATCCCCAAGGAGCTGCAGGGCACCTATCTTGGCATCAGCCACCCGCTGATGATCGAACACATGAAGTCCCTCGGCATCACCTCGCTACAGCTGATGCCGGTGGCCGCCTTCATGTCGGAGCCCCGGCTGGAAGAGCTGGGACTCACCAACTACTGGGGCTACAACCCCATCGCTTTCTTCGCCCCCGAGCCCCGTTACGGCACCAGACAAGACGATGCCGTGACCGAGTTCAAGACCATGGTGCGCGAACTGCACCGGGCCGGGCTCGAGGTGATTCTGGATGTGGTCTACAACCACACCGCCGAGTCGGGCTTCGACGGCCCCATGCTCTCCTTCAAGGGCTTTGACAACGCCGGTTACTACGCCTTCGAGGCGGGCTCCCACGGCCCCGATTACACCCGCCACGCCAACGTCACCGGCTGTGGCAACAGCGTCAATCTGGATCACCCCAACACCCTGCGACTGGTGCTCGATGCCCTGCGCTACTGGGTGACCGAGATGCAGGTGGATGGCTTCCGCTTCGATCTGGCGGTGACGCTGGCGCGGGAAGCGGGCGAGTTCGACCCCATGGGCGCCTTCTTCAAGGCGGTGATGGCCGACCCCGTGCTGTCACAGGTCAAACTCATCGCCGAACCCTGGGATATCGGCCCCTTCGGTTATCGCCTCGGCCAGTTCCCGAGCCAGTGGCTGGAGATCAACGACCGCTACCGTGACACGGTGCGCTCCTTCTGGCGCGGCGATGCGGGCAAGATGGGCGACTTTGCCACCCGGCTGGTCGGCTCGCGGGACCTCTTCCCGAAGAACTGGCGCTCGCCTCACACCAGCGTCAACTACCTCTGCTATCACGACGGCTTCACCCTGGAGGATCTGGTCTCCTACAACCAGCGCCACAATCAGGCCAACGGCGAGGATAACCGCGACGGCCACGGCAACAACCTCTCCAGTAATCACGGCGTCGAGGGGCCGACCCTGGATCCGCGCATCAACAACCTGCGCCAGCAGCAGAAGCGCAATCTGATCGCCACCCTGCTGCTCTCCCAGGGCACCCCGCACTTCCTCGCCGGCGACGAGATGGGGCGCAGCCAGCTTGGCAACAACAACGCCTACTGTCAGGACAACCAGATCAGCTGGGTCAACTGGCAGTGGCGACCGGAGGATGAGCGGCTGTTCGCCTTCACCCAGCAGATGATGGCGCTGCGGGCGGAGTCCACCGTTTTCTCCAACCTGCAACTGAGCGATGACAGCTGGCACGGCACCGCCACCAGCTGCCATCAGGTCAACTGGTATCACCCGGATGGCCACCAGCTCACCGATCAGGATTGGCACGCCCCCATGGGGCAGGCGTTTGCCATGGATATCGGCATGATCAACTGCGTCGGCGAGCGCTGGTACGTGCTGTTCAACGCCAGCGACTACGATATCCAGTTCCGCCTGCCACCGCCGGGGGAAGGGCTGGAGTGGATCCAGACCATCGACACCGCCACCAACGACGGGCTGCCGTTCCTGCCCGACGATATCAAGCGGCAGGTGGCGGTCGGCCGCGCCCACTCTCTCAAACTGCTGGAGCGGGTGGCACTGGCCTGCACGGCTGAGGATGCCCAGCCGCCGGAACAGGCACTGCTGCCGGCATCCAGTGCGGATATGGCTGAAACCCCGATCACAGATCCGGGCAAACCATAACAGGCATGCTGGAGTCAGCTTTACGGAGCCGCTATGCTGGGCTCCGTTATTGATGGCAAGGAGTCGGTATGAGCAGTAACAACCCGGAACAGTGGCGCAGCAAGCTGAGCGCCGAGCAGTTTCATGTCTGCTGGGAGAAGGGCACCGAGCGCCCCTACAGCGGCGCCCTGCTCCACAATCGCAAGAGTGGCGACTACCTCTGCGTCTGCTGCAAGAGCGTACTGTTCCACTCAGATGCGAAGTTTGACTCCGGCTGCGGCTGGCCCTCGTTCGACCGTGCCATCGAGGGAACCGTGACCTACACCGAGGACAACAGCCACGGCATGAAGCGGGTGGAGATCACCTGCAGCCAGTGCGGCTCCCACCTCGGTCACGTCTTCCCCGACGGGCCGACCGATACCGGCCAGCGCTACTGCGTCAACAGCCTGAGCCTCGACTTCGAGCCGGACGCCTGAGCCCGACCAGCTACAGAAACGGCGCCTCCATCACGGAGGCGCCGTTTTTTATCTGCCTGACAGGATCGGAGGGGGCCCTCTGTAAGCGGCGATCACCGCCCCGGAGCCTGCCGCACCGCCAAGCCGACACTATAAATTTGATTTATGAGTTTTGGTGGAATGGCCAAACTTTTACTTATACCAAGCCACTCATAGCTTCTCTCGCCTTTCGCGGCATGTTGGCCGCCGCCACAGGCCAGTGCCCGATCCGCTATGGGCGATTAACAGCAAAACGCCAAGCGGCATCCCCTGAAAACACAGCAGGGAAAACCCCCGTCACACCTGCAACAGAGCCGCCAGCACCAGCAACCCTGCGATGGCCGGCACCGGCAGCTTCACCACCCGCAGCAGATAAAAGCCGATAACGGCCAGCGCCAGATCGGTGGGCGCCAGCACGGCGCTCTGCCACACCGGCTGGTAGAGCGCGGCCAGCAAAAGCCCCACCACGCCCGCATTGATGCCAGCGACGGCCCCCGCCAGACGAGGCCTTGCCAGCCACTGCTGCCAGCAAGGCCCCACCGCCCAGAGCAGCAGGAAGCCGGGCGCAAAGAGCGCCAGCGTCGCCGACAAGGCCCCGAGCAGCGGCGTCCCGGGCAACAGCTGGGTGCCAAGGTAGGTGGCAAGGGTAAACATGGGGCCCGGCACCAGCTGGGCCAGACTGTAACCGGTCAGGAACTGCTGTTCGCTGAGGGTGTGGCCCACGCTCTCGGCCAGCAGCGGCAGCACCACGTGGCCACCACCAAACACCAGCGCGCCCGCCCGATAGAAGTCGGCCACCAGCTGACCAAGGGGGCCACCGAGCAGCGGCAGGCCAAAAAAGAGGGCGACAAAGAGCAGCAGAAGCAGCCAGTTTGGCTGACTGGTGGTGGCAGCTCGTGGCTCGGCTGCCCCTTGCCTCCCCTCCCCGCGCTGGAAGCGGGCCGAGAGCAGCGCGGCGAGCGCCAGCATCCCCAGCTGGGTCAGCAAACCGGGTTGCCACCAGAGCGCGGCGGCGGTCGCCACCATGATCCCCTGAGCCAAGCGGTTGCTGCAGAACTGGCGACTCATGGCGAGCACGGCATCGGCCACCACGATCAGCGCCAGCAGCTTGAGGCCGTGCAGGGCGCTCGCCAGCCAGAGGTTGCTGCCCACCAGCGCCACCCCGAGGGCAGCCGCCAGCAGCAGGATAAAAGAGGGAAGGGTGAAACCGACAAAGGCGGCCAGCGCCCCGCCAAGGCCGGCACGATGGCGGCCGATGGCAAAGCCCAGCTGGCTGGAAGCTGGCCCCGGCAGCAGCTGGCAGAGCGCCAGCAGGCGGGCAAATTCGCCCTGCTCCAGCCAGCCCAGGCGCTGGACAAAGGTGCGCTGGAAATACCCGATATGGGCGGCCGGGCCGCCAAAACTGACGCATCCCAGCCACAAAAACCGCCAAAAGACCTCCCCCACGCTGCTGCTCCCGTCCCTTTCACGCCGATGGAGAGGAGATAATATGACAGCGCGATGATCTTTTTATGACAATCAGGCTGATCCGGCCGACACCATGGCCACATCACCCGGCAGATAGCAGCGCCCCGCCAGCCAGCAGGCGATCGACTGGCGACTGGCATCGAAGTGGGGTTCGGGCAGCGCGCGCGGATCACACCAGATCCACCCCTCGCACTTCTCCGGCTCCAGCAGTTGCGGCTCGCCCTCGGCCCGGGCGTACAGGGTGACCGAGATATAGTGCAGGCCGCTCTCGCGCCAGGTCTCCAGATTGTTGGTCACCGCCACCACCTCGGGCGCGCTGATCGCCAGCCCGGTCTCTTCGGCCACCTCGCGGATCGCCGCCGATTCGAAGCTCTCCCCCAGCTCGAGATGACCGCCCGGGATGGACCAGTAGGGGGCGTGGCTCCCCTTGCGCTTGCCAAGCAGCACCAGACCGTCGCGGTTGGTCAGGATGACGCCGACACCGACGCGGGGATAGGGGGTGGACATGAGCAAGCCTCCTCGATGGCGCAATGAAAACGGCCTACCTTAGGCCGGATAAACGGGCAGGACAAGCCTGCCGGAGGCGCTGCACGCCATCAACCGCAAAAACGGCCCGCAGAGAGATACGCCAGTAACGACCGCCACTACGGAGCAAGCCGCCAGAGAGTGTGATCTCTGCGCCATAAAATGACGAAAGTGGTACCGGATATCGATTTTTTAGCGATCCCGGTTCCACTTTGCGGTTTTGTTCATAGAGCGCTCAGTTTTCTCTTCCCATACTGGCCCCACAGTTCCAAAAGAGGAGAGACAAGATGGAGTCATCATTGGTCGGGCTCTCCATTCTGTGGGGGCTAGCCAGTTTTGGTGTTCAGGGGGATTTCATCGAGAGCCGTGATTCCGTTGCGCCATCCTGGCAAACCGGATCCAGAGTGGAGATGGAAGGTTATCTGATTGAATCGCTTGGTGAAAATCGCTGGCTGTTCGACAACGGTAGCGAGAGTCTGCAGGTCTCCCTGCCCGACGGGGCCTGGGTGCCCGCAGGGGAACGGCTGCGGGTGAGCGGGGCGCCGCAACAGGATCAGAGCGGCTGGCTGCTGCAGGTGGAGCAGGTCCGCGAAGTGGCCGTCTGACCGGTAACCGGTTAAACAAAGAGGAGGCATTGGCCTCCTCTTTTGCTTTTGGTCGCCCCGCCGTTAGCCGAGGTGGTTGAGCGGCAGCGCCGTCTTGTGCTTGATGCGGCGCAGCACGAAGCTGGAGCGCACCCCGGTCACCCCCGGAATATGGGTCAGCTTGTCCAGCAGGAAGTGCTGGTAGTGCTCCATGTCGCGCACCACTACCTTGAGCTGGTAGTCGGCATCGTTGCCGGTGATGAGGTCACACTCGAGCACTTCGGGCAGCTCGCTGATGGCACGGTCGAAGTTTTCGAACCGTTCCGGCGTGTGGCGGTCCATGGAGATATGAATGTAGGCGGTGAGGGTGAGACCAAGCTGGCGGGCATTGAGCAGGGTGACGTGGGTGTCGATGAGACCGGCATCCTCCAGCGCCTTGACCCGACGGGAGCAGGGTGACGGCGAGAGCCCCACCAGCTCGGCCAGTTCGAGATTGCTGATGCGGCCATTCTCCTGCATCAGTTCCAGAATGTGTCTGTCTATGCGATCCAGTTTCAGCATTACCCCTTCCTCGTTGCAATGACTAATCCACTTTTCCTAGGTTAAGGGTGAACTATTGCAAAAACAACCGAAATAAGTGGCTACTTTGCAACCACTCACTGGCACGGGAGGGATACTATGGTTACATCTTCCGGTGGCAAGACAGATACCTGACCGGGTCTCTGTGGCGAAGGACCTTACCGGGTCAAGAGCCCCATCAGCCGTCTCACCTTATCGGGCAACGACGGGCTGGAACGAGAGCATCCACTCCCCCGAAGGCAACAAAGCAGGCATCCCGGCGCCTGCTTTGTTGTTTTTGGAGGGTTGCCAACGGCGCTATCAGAGCGCGGTCGGCGTGATGCGATAGAGGCAGCGGTGCGCGCCATCCAGCAGATACTGCTCACGCTCCACCGTCGCCGGTGCCAGCAGCTGGCGAAACAGCGCCAGCTCGCTGCGACAAAAACCACGGCAGCTGCGCGCCGCCGCACAGATGGGGCAGTGACTCTCCCACAGCAGCCAGCTGCCATCCTCCTCACGGCGGATCTCCGCCATATAGCCTTCGCGGCTGCGCAGCTCCCTGAGCGCCTCCAGCCGACCGGACAACCCCTTGCTGCCCAGGGTCTGCTGATAGCGCGCCAGCATCTGCTGCTCCCGCTGCAGGATCAGCCGCTCCATCCCCTCCTCGCCAAACAGCTCGCGCACGTTGTCGATCAGCTGCACGGTCAGGTCGCTATGGGTATCGGGGAAGCGCTGCCAGGCCTGCTCGGTCAGCTGCCACAGCCGCACGGGACGACCGCGTCCGCGCGCCTCGTCGCTGAATGTGACCCACCCCTCCTGCTCCAGTGCGAGCAGGTGCTGGCGGGCGCCCATGGAGGTCATCTGCAACTGCTCCCCCAGCGCGGCGGCGCTCTGCGGGCCATGGCTCTTGAGCAGAAACAGGATCTTGTCGGTGCTTGCGTTCATGACTCCATTATGGGGAGCCCCCTTTATTAAATCAACAATTCACTTTACTTAATACCGATTATCACCCAGCATAAATAAACCAATTACTTTACTTAATGGATGCAACATGGCGAAACAACGGCACAAAAACCCCCTCTGGGTGCTGGTGATGACGGTCACGCTGGCGGTCGCCGGCTTCAGCCTCCCCTCCCCGGTATTGGCCCCCTTGCTGCTGGATCCGGCGCAGGGGATGCTGACGCCGGAAGCCTCCGACTGGAGCCGCAAGGTGTGGCTGGGGGTCATCATGGGGCTCTATCCCCTGTTCCAGCTGGTGGGCAGCCCCTGGCTCGGGCGGCTCTCCGACCGCTACGGCCGCAAGCCACTGCTGCTGCTCTCGCTGGCTGGCGTGCTGACCGGCTATGCCCTGATGGCGCTCGGCATCGCCTGGCGATCCCTCCCCCTGCTGCTGCTCAGCCGGGTGGTGGAGGGGCTGTGCAACGGCAACATCGCCATCGTGCAGGCGATGGCGGCGGATCTCGCCGGCAAGGAGCACAAGGCGCGCAGCTTCGCCTGGATCAATATCGGCATGAATCTGGGCTGGGTGGTGGGGCCGGTGATCGGGGGCTACGCCGCGGTGATCTCGGGGGATTACAGTCTGGCGGCCTGGCTGGCCGTCGCGATGACCCTGCTCAACCTGCTGCTGGTGCTCTGGCTGGTGCCCCATCGCCCGCCGGTGGCAGCCGCCCGGCAGGCACCGACCCTCTCCAGCCGCCAGCTGTTGCTGCAACCGGCCCTGCTCCCCTACTTCACCCTCACTCTGGTCAGCTATGGCGCGGTGCAGCTCTACTTCACCTACTTCAATATCTGGCTGGTGGAGCGGCTGGCCTGGGATCCGGCCCAGCTGGCGCAGGCGGCGGTGCTGGTGAGCCTGCCGATGATGGCAGGCTCCTGGCTCGGCTCACGGATTGCCCGCCACTGGCGCGGCAGCACTCTCGGCATCGTCGGCCATCTGGTGATGGCGAGCGGCATGTTGCTCTTTATCCTGCCGAGCCACTGGTGGGGACTGGCGCTCACCTTCATTCCGGCCGGCATCGGCATGAGTCTGGGGGAGCTGGCCACCTCGGTGGCGGTCTCCAACCGCAGCCATGCCGAGCAGCAGGGACAGGCGATGGGGCTCTACCGCGCCCTCGCGGTGGGCAGCGAGATCCTGGCGGTCGTGCTGGGCAGTCTGGTACTGCTGGCAGGGAGCGAGTGGCCCTTCTACCTCGCCACCCTCTGCGCCCTTGCCAGCGCCGCCGGTTTCTATCTGCTGCGCCAGCGTGCCGACCGCCGCCAGCAGTTGGCCAGTTGCGCCTGAGCCGGCAAAAGATCACAGTTCGGCGCTCCGTCATGCGGCAAAACTTGCATCGGGGCGCCGGGTCTGGGACGGTAAGGCTCTTGCTGGTTTGTTCGATGCTGGAGGTGTTATGAGTGAGTACAAGGCCATCGCCCTCGATATGGATGGCACCCTGCTGACCCGGGATCACAGGATCTCGTCGGCCACCCGGGCGGCACTGGCGCAGGCGCGCGCCCACGGTATCAAGGTGCTGCTGGTCACCGGGCGCCACTTCATGACGGCGCGCCCCTTTCACCACGAGCTGGCGCTCGATACCCCCATCATCTGCAGCAACGGCGCCTGCCTCTACGACCCGACGACAGATCGCATTCTGGCCGGCGATCCGCTGGCAAGCGCGCCGCTCAACGCCCTGCTGGCACAAGTCGAGGCGCAGCAGATGGGCGCCCTGTTCCACCTGAGCGAGGGGATCGGCTACATCGGCTGCGAGGAGCATGTCACCCGCATCCGCCACTGGTCGGCCAATCAGCCGGACCACCTGAAGATCGCCATCCATCCGGTCGAGGAGCTGGCAGGCTGGCTCGACAACCCGGTCTGGAAGCTGGAGCTGTTCAATCAGGATCCGGCGCGCCTGCACCGCTTTATGGACGAAGAGCGCGACCTCATCCCCTTCACCCGCGACTGGGCTGCCCCCTACGCGGTGGAGCTGGTGCAGCCCGGCTGCAGCAAGGGCAACCGGCTGGCCCAGTGGGCCGCCAGCGAGGGCATTGCGATGGAGCAGGTGGTGGCGTTTGGTGACAACAACAACGACATCAGCATGTTCGAGCAGGTGGGGCTGGCGGTGGCGATGGGCAATGCGGCGCCGCAGATCCAGCACCATGCCGATCAGGTCACCGCCGATCACAACGAGGATGGCATTGCGCTGGCGCTGCAGCGCTGGGTTCTGCCCTGAGCGGACAGGATGCAAGATGGCCAGCCGCAATGGCTGGCCACAAGAGATGGCTTAGTTGCCGAAGGAGAACTGGATCACCCGATCCGGATAGCGTAGCCGGTCATATTCGCGGCGCAGGGATTCATAGTGGCGAATGGCGCGATTGCGCTTGGCGCGGTAGTAGTCGCGCTGCTCGCTGTTGGTCTCGTTGCGGATGCTGCGCTCGAGATCGTCGATATCCCGCTCGGTGCGCTCCAACTCGTCGCTGATCTCCCGCAGCCGGGTCGCCAGCTTGTACTCTTCATAGCCGCGCTGGTACTGCTTGAGGAAGCTGGCGTCATTGGGACAGACACCGCGATACTCCTGCCCCTCCTTGCCCTTGCTGTAGGCCAGCTCGGGGATGCAGTAGAGCTCCAGCCCCTTGTCGTAACCCCGTTTCCACTCCGCCTCGTCCACCTTGAGGCCATACTCGCCGCAGGTGGAGACGTAGTCCCGCGCCTGATTGCGGGTCTTGCCCTGCTCGCCATCCTGATAGCCAAGGTTGTACCAGCTCATGGTGCGGCACTCATCTTCCGACAGGGAGCTGCATCCGGCCAGCAGCAGTGGCAGGGTGAGCAACAGGATCTTCGAGGACATGGACAAACTCCGGAAAAGACAGTGGCTGGCATTCTAGTGAGGATGGGCAGGCAGGACAAGGGAGCCACTCTCGCCACTATCCGCCTCTTTTATCTGATGTTTTTATCACTATCAGGCACGGGGCGGCCGCTGGAGGCTGCGTTGCTTTCCTTGTTACGGCTTGCAGGGTAAACTGCGCCATCTTTTAACTGGCGCGCAACAAAAACAATGAAAGTCCTGACCGTCGATTACCGCTCACCCGATGCGGCCCAACGCTTCACCGAATCCCTG
This sequence comes from Aeromonas sp. FDAARGOS 1410, assembly GCF_019048745.1. Classification (NCBI taxonomy): domain Bacteria; kingdom Pseudomonadati; phylum Pseudomonadota; class Gammaproteobacteria; order Aeromonadales; family Aeromonadaceae; genus Aeromonas; species Aeromonas sp. FDAARGOS 1410. The sequence goes on from NZ_CP077401.1 coordinate 4,289,238, forward strand.
CGTACCACCGGCTTTGGTGTGTTGACCAACCACCCCATCCCGAAAGAGCTGGTGCAATCCATTTACGACAACTGGTATCGCTTCTTCATGAGCGAGCAGAAACAGGATTTTCTGTTCAACCGCGAAACCCAGGATGGCTACTTCCCGCCATCGGTCTCCGAGGTGGCCAAGGGCCATAGCCAGAAAGACATCAAGGAGTACTTCCACATCTACCCCTGGGGCCAGATGCCGGAAGATCTGAAAGAGCAGGCGATGGAGTACTATCGTCTGGCCAACGGTCTGGCCGCCGAGCTGCTGGGCTGGGTCGAGCAGCATACCCCGGCCGATATCGCCGCCAACTACAGCTGCTCCCTCTCCTCGATGATCGACGATAGCCAGAAGACCCTGCTGCGGGTGCTGCACTATCCGCCGTTCAACGGCACCGAGGAGCCGGGTGCCATCCGCGCCGCCGCCCACGAGGATATCAACCTGCTCACCATTCTCCCCGCCGCCAACGAGCCCGGTCTGCAGGTGAAGGGTTCCGACGGCGAGTGGATGGATGTGCCGTGCGACTTTGGCACCCTCATCATCAATATCGGCGACATGCTGCAGGAGGCCTCCCGCGGCTACTACCCCTCCACCACCCACCGCGTCATCAACCCGACCGGCGGCAGCGCCAGCAAGTCACGCATCTCCCTGCCGCTGTTCCTCCATCCGCGGCCCGAGGTGGTGCTCTCCGAGCGTCATACCGCCCACAGCTACCTGATGGAGCGGCTGCGCGAGCTGGGCGTCATCTGACCTGCCCTGCCAGTCTGGCATCAATCCAAAACCGGAGCAAAAATGCTCCGGTTTTTATTTGTTGGCACAATCGCGCAAATAAGCGAATTTTATTAGGCAATCGTGCCAACAAATCGTATTTAAGGCTGACAAGCTGCGTAGTGATTGCGGACCCCTTTCCGTAATATGAGCGCCATTCTGGCCCAGCCATGGGCCCTCGATTGGAGTTCAAATGATGCAGTCCCAATGGTCCTCCCGCCTCGGCTATATTCTCGCTGCCGCCGGCTCCGCCGTCGGTATCGGCGCAATCTGGAAGTTTCCCTACGTCACTGCCGTCAACGGCGGTGGTGCCTTTTTGCTGGTCTTTCTGCTGTTCAGCTTCACCCTGGGGGTTGCGGTACTGATGGGCGAGACCCTGCTTGGCAGCATGAGTCGTCGCGGCGTTGCGGGTGCGTTTGGCGAGCTGCTCGGCAAGCGCTGGAGCTGGGTCGGTGTGATGGGGGTGCTGAGCACCCTGCTGATCTTCTGCTTCTACAGCGTGGTGGGCGGCTGGACCCTGGGTTATACCGGCATGGCCGCTGCCGGCCAGCTCAATCATGGGGATGCGGCGGCCCTCACCGCCCGCTTCAATGACTATGTCAGCGGCGATGTCTGGCCCATTCTCACTCATCTGTTGTTTGCCGCACTGACCTGGATGGTGGTGCAGGGCGGGATCCAGAAAGGGGTGGAACGCACCCTGCGCTGGATGATGCCGGCCCTGTTCGTGATGATCCTGATGCTGGTCGCCTTTGGCCTCACCCTGCCCAACGCCATGGCGGGGGTTCGCCACTTCCTGATGCCCGATTTCAGCAAGCTGGGGATGTCCGGCGTGCTCGACGCCATGGGGCTGGCCTTCTTCTCCCTCTCCATCGGTCTGGGTATTCATACCACCTACGGCGCCTACCTGCCCTCCAGTGAAGGGGTTGGTCGCTCCAGCCTCTGGGTGGTGCTGCTGGCCAGCATGGTGGCGGTACTGGCGGGCTTGATGATCTTCCCGGTGCTGGCATCAACCGGTATCGACCCTGCTGCGGGCCCGGGCCTCACCTTCATGACCATGCCGGCGGTATTCCAGCTGTTGCCCTTCGGTCAGGGTCTGGCGGTGATCTTCTTCTCCCTGCTGGTCTTTGCCGCGCTCTCCTCCGCCATTTCGCTGCTGGAGCACCTGCAGTGCTTCCTGTGCGAAACCTGGGGCTGGTCGCGTCGCACCGCCTGCAGCGCCATCACCCTGTTCGTCATGGTGTGCGGCATTCCGGTCAGCCTGTCGTTTGGCCCGCTGCAACACGTCACCCTATTTGGCAAAACCATCTTCGAGCTGCTCGACTTCATCACCTCCAACCTGATGATGCCGCTGTTCGGCCTGATGCTGACGCTGCTGCTGGGCTGGAAACTGGGGCGTAAGGCGCTGCCGCAAGGGCTCTCTGCCCACTGGCATCACATGCTGATGAACTGCTGGCGCTGGATTGCTCCGCTGCTGATCGGCGGGATCCTGGTTCGCGGTCTTATCTGAGGATCAATGATGATGGGTGGGCTCACCGGCCCGCCCATCTATGGCTCTCACCTTGTCCAGGGCTCGTTGCCAACGGACTATCTCACCATCGTCAGTGGCTCTGGAGAAGGCGATGTAGAGGCCAGCCTCATGGAGCAGCACGCCACTGCTGGCCACGCTGTGACGGGATAGCCCCATCTTGTCGAGGGTGGCATCCATGACTCTCTCCGCCATCGGCAAGGCATCTATCTTGCCCAGCATCAGCCGCTCGATGGCCTCTGTCACCGTTTTGTAGCGCACCAGATTGGTGTAGCCCTCGTGGGTCAGCCGCACATCATCCGCATTGCCAAGCACCACCCCGACTCTCGGCAGTTGACGCAGCTGGGCCAGTTCGGTCAGTGGCCGGGCACTGCCCGGCGCCTGATAGATAAAGACCCGGTTGATAAAAAGCGGGCCCACCCATTTGAACAGCGCCTCCCGCTCCGGGATCCGCTGCACCACAAAGAGCGCGTAACCCGGCTCGACCTGAGTCAACGCCAGCGCGCGCTTGAGCGGATAGAGCCGGACGGGATAATCACTACCCAGCTCATGCTGCACCTGCTGCACCAGCCGAATGGCCAGACCGTCGAGCTTGCCGTCGCGGGACTCGGTAAAGGGGGGCAGATCATGACTTAGCAGCGTTAATCCCGGCTGGGCCGACAAGCTCAGACTCAACAACAGCCAGGGCAAAACCATCCATCTCATACGACATCCTGTCTCATGTTTGGCACCTGCAAAGTCAGCTGATGACCGCAAGTTCCACAAGAAGCTAGCTGGATTATCGCCCAGTAACGGGTGAAAGGGGATAAAAGATAGGGCACGCCAGCCCCGCCTCTGCGGTGAACCATGAATGCAGCCCATCGCTATCAAAAAAATTTTATTTTATGTGTCAATTTTTCTTTCCATGGTTTAGGCTGTGCCTTCATTCACAATTCAGGCTGTCACCCATGTCTGCCATCCTCGTGCTGTTTGGTCGATTTTTTATCTCGCAAGAGAGGTGACCCTGCACGCACAGTTTTCTGAATGTTCATTGCAAAGGTCGCCTCGGGCGGCCTTTTTGCTGTCTGTCGTTTATTGCTACAGAGGAGTATTGCTTCGATGTCGTGTTACCCGGAGGTTGTATGAGCCAGGTTCAGTGGTCTTCCCGTCTTGGTCATGTGTTGGCCGCAGCAGGCACAGCGATTGGCCTTGGTGCCATCTGGAAGTTTCCCTATGTGACCGCCACCAATGGCGGCGGCGCCTTCCTGCTGGTGTTTCTGCTGTTCAGCTTCACCCTGGGGGTAGCGGTACAGGTCGGCGAGACCCTGCTCGGCAGCCATAGCCAGCGCGGGGTGCTCGGCGCCTTCCGCAAGCTGGTGGGGCCGAACTGGCGCTGGATGGGGTATATGGGGATCGCCTGCGGCTTCTTTATCTACAGCTTCTATAGCGTGGTGGGCGGCTGGACCGTGGGTTACGCCACGCTCGCGGTGGCTGGCAAGCTCAACCTGAGCGAGGGAAGCGCCCTCACCGCCCTGTTCAACGGCTATGTCAGCAACCCCTGGTGGCCGGTGCTGACCCATCTGATCTTCGCAGGCCTGACCTGGTGGTTCGTGCAGGGCGGCATTCAGAAAGGGGTGGAGCGGGCGCTGCGCTGGATGATGCCGGCGCTGTTCATCATGATGTTGCTGCTGGTGGGGGTTGGCCTCTCCATGCCGGGCTCCATGGCGGGTGTGCGCCAGCTGCTGCTGCCGGACTTCTCCATGCTGACCGGCCAGAGCGTGCTGGATGCGCTGGGACTGGCCTTCTTCTCCCTCTCCATCGGGCTCGGGGTACACACCACCTATGGCGCCTACCTGCCCACTAGCGACGGTGTGGTGCGCTCCGGCGTCTGGGTCGTTACCCTGGCCAGCCTGATCTCGGTACTGGCTGGGCTGATGATCTTCCCGGCGCTGGCCTCCACCGGCATCGACCCGACTGCCGGGCCCGGGCTCACCTTTATGACCATGCCCGCCGTCTTCAGCCATCTGCCGTTCGGTCAGGGGTTAGGCGTCATCTTCTTCCTGCTGCTGCTGGTCGCCGCTCTCTCCTCCTCCATCTCCATGCTGGAGCATCTGGTGCGCTTCACCACCGAGGAGTGGGGCTGGTCACGCCGTGGCGCCTGCCGGGTATTGACCCTGCTCATCATGGCCTCCGGCATTCCGGTCAGCCTGTCATTCGGCCCTTGGAACGATCTGACCCTGTTTGGCAAGACCATCTTCGAGCTGCTCGACTACCTCACCTCTAACCTGATGATGCCGCTGTTTGGTCTGGTACTGACCCTGCTGCTGGGCTGGCGACTGGGTGATGCCATTCTGCCTGCAAGCCTGTCACCCTCCTTGCGCCTTGCGCTGCTCTGGTGCTGGCGCGTGGTGGCACCGCTGCTGATCAGCGGGATCCTGATCCGCGGGATCATGTAACGTCGCTCATCGCGATGAGGGCAGGCTCTGGCCTGCCCTTTTTCTTGCCGCTCGCCAGAAGCGACAGTCAAGGAGCAGCAATAAGATGAGCAGGCATCAACAGACCAAGAGCGGGAATGGAAAGGGCGCTGGATAAGACGGGAGCAGACGGGAGCAAACGGGAGCAGACGGGAGCAGAGGGACAGGTTAAGAGATCGAGCAATAGAAAATGCTGATCACTGAATTTCAGGCAAAAAAAATCCCCATCTGAGTGGGGACTTTCTCTGCAACCGCAGCTGATATCTCAGCCTCGCTTGCGAATATGGTGGTCGTTACTGGGATCGAACCAGTGACCCCCTCCTTGTAAGGGAGGTGCTCTCCCAGCTGAGCTAAACGACCTGGGATTCTTGAAATGATGGTGGGTCGTGCTGGATTCGAACCAGCGACCAATTGATTAAAAGTCAACTGCTCTACCGACTGAGCTAACGACCCATCTAAATCATTTTTTACAAACTGGTGGTCGTTACTGGGATCGAACCAGTGACCCCCTCCTTGTAAGGGAGGTGCTCTCCCAGCTGAGCTAAACGACCTGGGAATTCTGAAATGATGGTGGGTCGTGCTGGATTCGAACCAGCGACCAATTGATTAAAAGTCAACTGCTCTACCGACTGAGCTAACGACCCATCTAAATCATTTTTTTACAAACTGGTGGTCGTTACTGGGATCGAACCAGTGACCCCCTCCTTGTAAGGGAGGTGCTCTCCCAGCTGAGCTAAACGACCTGGGAATTCTGAAATGATGGTGGGTCGTGCTGGATTCGAACCAGCGACCAATTGATTAAAAGTCAACTGCTCTACCGACTGAGCTAACGACCCATCTAAATCATTTTTTTACAAACTGGTGGTCGTTACTGGGATCGAACCAGTGACCCCCTCCTTGTAAGGGAGGTGCTCTCCCAGCTGAGCTAAACGACCTGGGAATTCTGAAATGATGGTGGGTCGTGCTGGATTCGAACCAGCGACCAATTGATTAAAAGTCAACTGCTCTACCAACTGAGCTAACGACCCATCTAAATCATTTTTTAAACTTTTTACTACAAATATGGTGGTCGTTACTGGGATCGAACCAGTGACCCCCTCCTTGTAAGGGAGGTGCTCTCCCAGCTGAGCTAAACGACCTGGGAATTCTGAAATGATGGTGGGTCGTGCTGGATTCGAACCAGCGACCAATTGATTAAAAGTCAACTGCTCTACCGACTGAGCTAACGACCCATCTAAATCATTTTTTTACAAACTGGTGGTCGTTACTGGGATCGAACCAGTGACCCCCTCCTTGTAAGGGAGGTGCTCTCCCAGCTGAGCTAAACGACCTGGGAATTCTGTCTCCACTTGGTGGAGACAAGTGGTGGGTCGTGCTGGATTCGAACCAGCGACCAATTGATTAAAAGTCAACTGCTCTACCGACTGAGCTAACGACCCTCACCACGACCAGTACCGACTGCATTACTGCTTCGGCTCTGACGGCGGCCTATATTACGGATTTAAATTTCCGGTGCAACAGAAAATTCGTAATTTAAATCCGTTTGCTCACTGTGCGTACAAATGCAGGCTGTTTTTACAGTACCGTTACGAAAACAGTGACATACGGCAATGTTACAGCTTGCTCAGGCTCTGCTTCGCCAGCTGTGCCGGAGAGGTGTTGGGGTAACCCTTGATCACCTGCTCGTAGAAGGCTTTCGCCTCGGCCTTCTTGCCATCCAGCTGTGACAGCATCCCCAGCTTCAGCAGGGCATCGGCGCGCTTGGGCGACTTGCTGTACTTGTTGGCGACGGTAGAGAACTGGGCGGCAGCACCGGCTCGGTCACCCTTGTTGAACAGCAGCTGGCCCAGCCAGTAGTGTGCATTGGGGACATAGCTTGAACTGGGGTACTGCTTGATGAAGCCCTGGAAAGCCGGAATGGCTTTGTCGTAGTTCTTCTCTTTGAGCACCATGTTCACGGCAGCGTCGTAGGCCTGATTCTCGTCCTGATTGGTCGAGTAGTTGACGGCCGGGGCCGGATTGGCGGCGGTGGCGGCAGCTGGTGCGGCGGCGGCCGGAGCTGCGGCCTGCTGCTGGCTGCTCACCTTGTCCAGCTCCTGGTAGAGCTGACGCTGACGCTCTTGCGACTGCTCCATCTGGTAGGTCTGCTGCTCCAGTTGACCACGCAGCTCGGAGACCTCCCCTTGCAGGGAGTCGACCTGCTGCTGCAAGTCGGCTTGCAGTCGCAGACGGGCGTTCAGGGTGCGCTCCAGCAGGGCAACCCGATCTTCGAGGCTACCGGTGGGCACGATGGCGCCGTTATTGCCACTCAGGACAACGCCGCCGGAATCCCCCCCCAAATCGCTGACCGGAGCCGCGGCATGGGCAGAGACTGCAAATAAAACGGCCATCGAAATGGCCGCTTGCTTATACACAAAATTCATCCGTATAGAACCTTAGTAAACCAGAACCGCACGGCGGTTTTTGGCAAAGGCTTCCTCGGTGTGGGACAGATCCAGCGGCTTCTCTTCGCCATAGCTGACGATGGAGAGCTGCTCGGCCTGCACACCCAGGGTTTGCAGATACTTGGCAACAGCCTTGGCACGACGCTCACCCAGAGCGATGTTGTACTCCGGAGTACCGCGCTCATCGGCGTGGCCTTCGATCAGTACTTTCACGCTCGGACGCTCGCGCAGGTAGCTGGCATGGGCATCCAGCAGATCAGCGTACTGACCCTGGATTTCGTAGCCGTCAAACGGGAAGTAGATGACGTTGTCGCGCTGCAGCGCTTCGAACTTCTGACGCATCTGCTCTTCCGGGGACAACATGCCGTTGGCGCCACCGGTTTGTACACCGCCCATGCCGTCGGTCATACCTGATTCGGCACCAGCAGAGCCTGAATCAGAAGAGGAGCTACAAGCAGCCAGGGTGAACAGTGGCAGTGCGATGGCCAAACCCTTGAGCAGTTTATTGAGTTGCATGCTATTTCCTTAAACCTTTATAACAAAACAAAAAACAATTGGATTTTTATCAATTCAAGAAGGGCGACCAAGCTGGTGCACGAATTTCACCGCTACTGGTCGGAAGCACAGCCTTGAAGCGACCATCAGTCGACACCAACGCAAGACTCTTACGACCCTGATAGATGGTGGCATAAATGATCATGCTGCCATTGGGAGCCACACTTGGGGACTCGTCCAGTGCACTCTGAGTCAGGACCAACTGGGCATTGGTGTCCATATCCTGACGGGCAATACGATATTGCCCTTGAACCCGGGTCACCATCACCATGATCTTGCCATCAGGTGTGATGGATGCGCCCTGGTTGGATTCACCTTCCCAGGTCATCCGGCGAGTCATGCCAGTCGCCAAATTTACGCTATAAATCTGGGGTTTGCCACCACGTTCAGAGGTGAACAGCAAATTTTGCCCGTCCGGCATCCAGGAGGGTTCGGTGTCGATCACCCGGCTGGTGGTGACCCTGGTCAGCTGCTTGCTAGCGACATCAACAACATAGAGGTTTGGTGACCCGTCCTTGGAGAGAACGATAGCCAGACGACGACCATCCGGAGACCACTCCGGCGCACCGTTGATACCGCGGAAGCTGGTGATCAGGCTGCGCTGCTGGGTGTAGATATCCTGCACGTAAATCTCGGATTTTTGGTTCTCGAAGCTCACGTAGGCCAGCTTGCTGCCATCCGGCGACCAGGCCGGGGACATCAGCGGCTCGCGGGAGCGCAGCAGGGTCTTCTCGTTGTAACCGTCGTAGTCGGAGATCCGCAGCTGATACGGGAACTGGGTCCCCTGCTGTACGGAAACGTAAGCCAGACGAGTCAGGAAGGCGCCACGCTCGCCAGTCAGACGCTCATAGACGATGTCGGAGATGCGGTGGGCGAACTGACGCATCTGGGCACCCGGGATGGTCGCCATACGGCTATCCAGGATATAACCATTGCTCTCGCCACCCTGCGCCTTGGCCAACTGGCCCTTGAGCACATCGACCAGCTCGAAGTTGATCTTGTAGGTACCATCACCCACGGCGGCGATGGAGCCTACCACCACAGCCTCAACCCCTTGGGCAGCCCAGGGTGCGAAGTTGATTTCGCTGCTGCTGCTCGGGGTCTGCGGCATCTGGCTGCGCGCCAGCGGCTTGAACTTGCCGCTGCGCATCAGGTCGTTGGAGACCACTTCCGCGATATCCTGCGGCAGCTGGCCGTTGCCTTCCCACTTGAAGGGGGCAACGGCGACGGGACGGGCGCTGTCAATACCGCCAGTGATGACGATATCCAGAGCCGCATGGGCACTCTGGCCCAGCAGCAAACAACCAACCAAAGCAAAAAACACTTTTCTGATCATGGCTTAAATACTCGGTTCCAATTTGAGGTTAAATTCCTTCAACATCTCGAATGCCGCAGGATCCTTCGGCACCGGCAACTGGTTGGCCTTCAATACGGCCGCTTTACCGGAACGACATACCGCCGGGTCACCCTGGCCGTTATCCACCGAAATGACAAAGCCACTGCTCGCAAGACGTACGCCGATAGTACATGTTTTGCCCCGCATGGTGGGATCCAAAATCATATAACGCTCAACAGTGGCCTTGATGAGTGCCGCATATTTGTCGACTTCACCCTTGGCTGCCGCCGATGCAGCCTGACTGCGCGCATTGGCTTCAGCCGCCATCTGCTGCTCCATCATGGCTTCCATCTCTTTCTGCAGCTTGGCCTCTTCTGCCTTGCGCTTGCGCTCGGCATCCGCCTTGGCCTTCTTCTCGGCTTCGGCTTTGGCTTTTTTCTCTGCGTCAGCTTTTGCCTTTTTATCAGCCTCTTCCTTGGCCTTCTTCTCGGCCTCGGCTTTGGCTTTCTTCTCGGCTTCTGCCTTGGCTTTTTTCTCAGCTTCGGCTTTGGCCTTCTTCTCGGCTTCCGCTTTCTTGGCCTTGGCCTCTTCGGCCTTGGCTTTCTCTTCCGCCTGTTTTTTCTCGAGCTCTTTCTTTTTCTTCAGCGCGAGCGCCTTGGCATCTTCCGCCGCTTTCTTCTCGGCTTCTGCCTTCTTGGCTTTTTGCTCTTCCAGCTTGCGGGCTTCCTCGGCTTTCTGGGCCTTCTCTTCCGCCTGCTTCTGCTCAGCCTCTTTCTTCTGCTTTTCGGCTTCTGCCTTGCGGGTCGCCTCTTCGGCCTGCTTGCGCTTGGTCTCGGCAATACGCAGGCGCTCCTGCTGCTCGGCCAGCTCGCGCTTGGCCTCTTCCGCCTCTTCCTTTTTCTTCTGCTGTTGCTGTGCAGCCTTGGGCTGAGCCTTTTGCTGCTGGATCTGCTGCGCCTGCTGGGCCAGGAATTCGCTATCCAGCATCACCGCATTGACGATCTGCCCCTGCGACTCGGGCCGCTTCGGCTTGCTGAAGTCGAGACCGACAAACAGGATGATGCCGATGATCAGGTGCAGCAGAAACGATGCGATGAGATAACCGGAAATACCACGCTTCACATCCATCTCCGTCAATTCACCGGATCAGTCATCAGGCCAACCTGAGGAACACCGGCTTTCTTGAGGGCCACCATCAACAGGATCACCTCTTCGTAGCGCACCGACTTGTCACCGGCCACCACCACGGGAGCATTCTGGTTGATAGCCAGATAGCCCATGGCTTTCTCGGTGATGTACTGCTGCATCGCTTCGGGCGTGCCGCTTGGTACCGGCTCATCCTCGGCTTCGCCAGCCTTGATGACATACTCACCATCGGTGTTGACGCTGACGATGAAGGGCGGCTTGGCATCTTCCGGCAACTGCTCGGATTCCGCCTGCGGCAGGTCAACCTTGACCCCCTGGGTGATCACCGGCGTTACCGCCATAAAGATGATAAGCAGCACCAGCATGACGTCGATATAGGGAACCACGTTGATCTCGGCCACCTTCTTGCGCCGGATCCGCTGATAGGTTTGCATTACTGATCACCCTGCTGCTGTGCAATTTGACGGTTCAGAATGGTGGTGAACTCGTCCATGAAGTTGGCGTAGGCGTTCTCCAGCTTTTCCACCTTGTTGGAGAAGCGGTTGTAGAAGATAACAGCCGGGATGGCGGCAAACAGACCCATGGCGGTAGCGATCAGCGCTTCCGCGATACCGGGGGCTACCATCTGCAGGGTCGCCTGCTGTACCTGACCCAGGGCGATAAAGGCGTTCATGATCCCCCATACGGTACCGAACAGACCGATATAGGGACTGATGGAGCCGATGGTCGCCAGGATGGGCAGGTTGGATTCGAGATCGTCCACCGCACGGGAGAGGGAGACGCGCATGGCACGGTAGGTACCGTCCATCACCGCATCCTGACCGCGGGCGCCGGCCTTCAGCAAGCGGGCATACTCCTTGAAACCGGAGTAGAAGATATCTTCCATGCCTTCGATGTCATCGCGGCGGGAAGAGGACTCCTGATAGAGGCGATTGAGATCAACCCCTGACCAGAAGCGATCTTCAAACTGCTCAGATGCGATATTGGCAGCCTTGATCGCCTTGGAGCGCTGGATAATCAGCGCCCAGGAGACAATCGACATGCTCATCAGGGTCATCATGACCAGTTTTACCAACAGGCTGGCTTGCCAAAACAGGCCAATAAACGAAATTTCAGCGTGCACTTACAGCACTCCCTTCACATTTACAGGTATTGCAACAGGTTTCATTTGCGGATGACTGACACAGGCTATCTGTACCATGGCCTGAGTGACCAGTCGCCCATCAGCCGCCAGGATCTGCTGTGAAAAACGCATGGATGCGCGTTTCACTTCAGTCACTTGCGTTAACACATTCAAAAGTTCATTAAAACGGGCCGCCGAGCGGAAATCGATCTCTGTTCGACTCACGACGAAGGCATATCCCTCCTGCAACAAGACGTCCTGTTCGACCCCTTTGGCACGAAGGAACTCGGTGCGAGCACGTTCCATAAACTTGAGATAATTGGCGTTGTAGACGATGCCCCCGGCGTCGGTGTCCTCGTAATAGACACGCACCGGAAACTCATGGACTTCCCCCATAACAATCTGTGATCCATTCGACAGTCAGATGGGGGGCTATCATAGCGCAGGGCTGAATAGGAAAGAAGCAGGGGGAAGCAGGGAAATCCTGCCTCCCCCTGTTTTTTATGAGAGGAAATATGAATGTGTCAGCCAAAGGCCATACAACAAACTGGGCCAGGCGAGCCAGGGGTTGAACAGGATCCGCCCGAACACGCTTTTCAGATGAAAGCCGAGTCCGTTCAGGATGCCGCAGCAGACCGCCCACATCAGCCAGAACGACAACCAGTGGCCGTGGCTGCTGGTGTTGGCTGCTATCAGATTGGGGGCCTGCAAAATAGCGACGGCCAACAAGGCCGCCGCGAGCAACATCAACCCTTGCCATGGCTGGCGCTCCAGTGGAGCAGCCAGCCTGGCCAGTCGATCACTTATCCTCATCGATCTGACGATCCATGTTCTCGGTATGTTCCAACCACAGCGCATTAATGATGCCAAATGCACAGGCCAGCAGCAGACCCAGGATCCAGGTGAAATACCACATTATCAGGGCTCCTCTTAGTAGGCCGAATGTTGGTTATCTTCGATGTGCTTGTTGGTCACCCGGCCAAACATCTTGATGTAGGTCCAGATGGTGTAACCCAGCACAATCGGTACGAAGATAGCTGCGGCCACTGTCATCACCTGCAGGGTGTTGAAAGAGGCAGTGGTATCCCACATGGTCAGGCTCTGTGACGGCTCAAGGCTTGAGGGCATCACGAACGGGAACATGGAGAAACCGGCAGTCAGGATCACGCCCGCCATCGCCAGGGAGGAGGTAGTGAACGCCACCCAACCTTTGTTCAGCATGGCGAACAGCGCAGTCAGCAGGCTCATGGAGAGACCCAGAACCGGCGCGGCAATCATCCACGGGTAGAGGCTGTAGTTGTTCATCCAGGCGCCAGCCTGCAGCACAACTTCCTTGCCCAGCGGGTTGGAGACCGCATCGTTGGCCGCAGCCTTGACGATGACATAGCCTTCCATGCCGCTAACCCACCAGCCAGCCACCGCGAACAATACCAGCAGCAGCAGCGAGCTGCCGATGGCGGCGGTACGGGAGCGAGCCAGCACTTCGCCTTCGGTCTTCATCATCAGCCAGGTCGCGCCCTGAGCCAGGAACATGCTGAGGCTGACGATACCGGCCAGCAGGCCGAACGGGTTGAGCAGGCCGAAGAAGTTGCCGTGATAGGTGGACATCAGGAACTGGTTGAATTCGAACGGCACGCCCTGCAGCAGGTTACCGAACGCGACGCCGAACACGATGGGCGGAACCGCACCACCGATGAACAGGCACCAGTCCCAGTTGTTGCGCCATCTCGGGCTCTCCAGCTTGGAACGGTAGTCAAAACCGACCGGACGGAAGAAGAGCGCCATCAGGGTCAGGATCATCGCCACATAGAAGCCGGAGAACGCAGTTGCGTAAACCAGCGGCCAGGCAGCGAACAGAGCGCCACCCGCAGTGATCAGCCACACCTGGTTGCCGTCCCAGTGGGGGGCGATGGAGTTGATCATGACGCGACGCTCGATATCTTTCTTGCCGACGAAGGGGAGCAGTGCGCCCACCCCCATGTCGAAGCCGTCAGTGATGGCGAAGCCAATCAGCAGCACGCCGACCAGTACCCACCAGATGACACGCAGAGTTTCGTAATCAAACATGGCCACTCTCCTTATGCCTTGAGCTGTTCAAAGTGATACTTGCCGGTCTTCAGGCTGCTTGGGCCGAGGCGGGCAAACTTGAACATCAGGTACATCTCGATCACCAGCAGCACTGTGTAGAACAGGCAGATACCGATCAGAGAGAACCAGATTTCAGCGGCAGGCACATTGGAAGCGGAGACAGAGGTCGGCAGCACTTCGGCAATGGTCCAGGGCTGACGACCATATTCGGCAACGAACCAGCCAGCTTCGATAGCGATCCACGGCAGCGGAATACCCCACAGCAGACCCTTGAGCAGCCACTTGCGCTGGCCGATCTGGTGACGGGCACTGTCATAGAAGGCCATACCGATCAGCACCAGCATCAGCATGCCGACGGCAACCATGATGCGGAAAGCGAAGAACAGCGGCAGTACCTGCGGGATGGAGTCATCCACGGCGGCCTTGATCTGCTCGTCGGTAGCGTCGGTCACATTGCTGGTGTAGCGCTTGAGCAGCAGACCGTAACCCAGATCCTGCTTCACTTCATCGAAGCGAGCGCGGGTTTCGTCAGACTTGTCACCAGACTGCAGCTTGGTCAACAGATCGTAAGCGGTCATACCGTTACGCACGCGCAGTTCGTGCTCGCTCTTCAGATCCTTGAGACCGGTGACCTGAGTATCAAGGGAACGAGTCGCGATGATGCCCATGGCATAGGGGATCTTGATGGCGTAGTCGGTGCGCATCTCTTCCTGATTCGGAATACCGAACAGGGTAAAGGCAGCCGGAGCAGGCTCAGTTTCCCACTCGGCTTCGATGGCAGCCAGTTTCACCTTCTGCACTTCACCGGTCTCGTAACCGGACTCGTCACCCAGCACCAGTACGGAGAGGATGGAAGCCATACCGAAAGCGGCCGCGATGGCGAAAGAGCGACGGGCAAAGGCCACATCACGATTCTTCAGCAGGTAGTAGGAGGAGATGCCCAGAACGAACATGGCGCCACAGGTATAGCCAGCAGCCACGGTGTGGACGAACTTGACCTGAGCAACCGGGTTGAACACCAGGTCTGCGAAGCTCACCATCTCCATCCGCATAGATTCGAAGTTGAACTCGGCACCGACCGGGTTCTGCATCCAGCCGTTGGCAACCAGGATCCAGAGGGCAGAGAGGTTGGTACCCAGCGCCATCAACCAGGTCGCAACCAGGTGTTGATGCTTGCTCAGGCGATCCCAACCGAAGAAGAACATGCCGACGAAAGTAGATTCAAGGAAGAAAGCCATCAGACCTTCGATAGCCAGCGGGGCACCGAAGATATCGCCAACATAGTGGGAGTAGTAAGCCCAGTTGGTTCCGAACTGGAACTCCATGGTCAAACCGGTCGTTACCCCGAGGGCGAAGTTAATGGCGAACAACTTACCCCAGAACTTGGTCATGTCCTTGTAGATGGGGTTGTTGGTCATAACATAGACAGATTCCATGATCGCGAGAATGAAGGTCATTCCCAGCGTCAGGGGGACAAACAAGAAGTGATAAAGGGCCGTCGCAGCGAACTGGAACCGCGATAGGTCGACCACATGCTCAGCAATCATGATGTTTCCTCACCGATTATTGGCACGGCTATTTTAAGTTTTAAGCACAAAGCTTCCGTTGATGGCCATCAAATGGGTCCCGCCATGAGCACTCACAACAAAACCCCATTACTAACAACCAGCATTAACAACAAGGCAATAACTGAGAACAAAGAAAGCTAATGTTTAACATTTATAAAACAACCAGCTGGAATTTATTCTCGCCCATGATGACTGTGGTTTTATATCACCTTTATTTGATTGAAATCAATGTAAAAGCACCCGCAAAAGATGACCGCAAAAGGCATTTTTAAACTATTTAACGTCTGATGACATGAGTCAGATCACAGAATAACAAAAACAGTAATTTATTGATTTAAATCAATTTAATTATTTAACCAACAATGCCTTCATTTAATTTGAAAAATGGAGCCAAGCTTCTTTTTCTTATGTTATTCGCAACTGACTCCTGCTCTGAAAAACGCAATTTAATACTGCTAAAAATGCATACTCATGCGAGCCAAACCAATCGAGAAATAAATTAGATAAACTAATCTGAACGGTGCAATTTTTCTTGTTTGCCCACGCCGATTCGAACTCCTACAATGCGCCTCGCAGTGAGGGCATCCCCTTGGATACAGGCCGGTTAATCCGGGTTCACGGTACGTATTCGACCATCAATTTGAACCTGTCTATTGGAATCGAAGATGAAAAAGTTTGTTGCTAAAACCATCCGTTACTACAAGCTTTCCTTTGTTCAGCTCTATCAACTGAACCGACTCTGAGAGCTCGCGACGGCTCACCTGTTTATTTTCCGGTCTGTGTCCAGACGCACTCACTGTCTGTGAACATCCATCCTGAATTGTCTTTGCCCACCGCATCCGCCGTGGGCTTTTTTTGGCCCGCATAACAAAAAACCGCCTCAGGTGGCGGTTTTTTACTCAAACAGCTGTTTTCTTACTTCTCATCAGGCCGCTGAAGGCCGAAATGAGCATATGCCCGCGTAGTCGCTATCCGCCCTCTTGGGGTACGTTGCAGATAGCCCTGCTGGATCAGATAGGGCTCCAGTACATCCTCAATCGTATCTTTCTCTTCACCGATTGCCGCCGCCAGGTTATCGAGACCCACCGGGCCCCCCATAAACTTGTCTATGACAGCCAACAATAACTTGCGGTCCATAAAATCAAACCCCTCGTTATCGACGTCCAACATGTCCATCGCCCGAGCTGCGATGGGGCCATCGATTCGGCCATCGGATTTGACCTGGGCAAAGTCGCGCACCCGTCTTAACAAGCGGTTAGCAATCCGCGGCGTGCCGCGAGAGCGACGAGCGACCTCAATGGCACCATCTTCTGTCATATCTAACCCCAGACAGCGAGCACTGCGGGAGACGATATCGGTGAGATCCTTGACGTTGTAGAACTCGAGACGCTGAACAATGCCGAAGCGATCCCTCAGCGGGCTGGTAAGAGAGCCGGCCCGGGTGGTAGCACCGATCAGGGTAAATGGGGGCAGATCGAGCTTGATGGAGCGGGCCGCCGGCCCCTCCCCGATCATGATATCGAGCTGGTAATCCTCCATCGCCGGATAGAGCACCTCTTCCACCACCGGGCTGAGGCGGTGGATCTCGTCGATAAAGAGCACATCGTGTGGTTCGAGGTTGGTGAGCAATGCAGCCAGATCACCCGCTTTCTCCAATACGGGGCCAGAGGTAGTCTTGATGTTGACCCCCATCTCGTTGGCAACGATGTTGGCGAGGGTGGTCTTGCCCAGACCCGGCGGGCCGAAGATCAGCAGGTGATCGAGAGCCTCCCCCCGCTGCCGCGCCGCCTCGATAAAGATCTCCATCTGCTCGCAAACAGCATCCTGACCGGTATAGTCCGCCAGTTTTTTGGGGCGGATGGCACGGTCGATAATGTCGTCCTCGCGGGCGGCACTGGACGAAATGAGACGATCAGCTTCAATCATCTGCTACCTCACACCAGACTACGCAGGGATTCGCGGATGATATCTTCCACCGACATGCCATCTTTGGCGACCTTGCTGACGATCTGGCTCGCTTGTTGCGGCTTGTAACCGAGCGCCACCAGGGCGCTGGCCGCCTCTTCCGCAGCATCCGGTGCTCGCAGTTCCGGCTCGCGAGATGGCAAGGTGACCGCTGCTGGGGAGAAGAGATCATGGCTGACCCACCCCTTGAGGCGATCCTTCATCTCCACCACCAGCCGTTCGGCCGTCTTCTTGCCTACCCCTGGCAGCTTGACCAATGAGCTTATCTCTTCACGCTCGACACAGATGACAAACTGACTGGCCGTCATACCGGAGAGAATCGCCAGCGCCAGCTTGGGGCCGACCCCGTTGGTCTTGATCAGCTCGCGAAACAGGGCCCGCTCCTGCTTGTGGTTGAAACCATAGAGCAGCTGGGCATCCTCACGCACCACAAAATGGGTGTGGATGGTCGCCTCCTTGCCGATTTCCGGCAAATCATAGAAACAGCTCATTGGCATCTGCACCTCGTAGCCAACGCCACCCACTTCCAGCAAAACCTCGGGGGGCTGCTTCTCAATGACAATGCCTCTCAAGCGACCAATCACGGCTCTCTCCTCACCAGTACAGCAATTCGCAAATTGGCTCATAGCATAAAGAATAACTGGATAAGTATCCAGCATTGCCCTATCGGTGGCCGCTCATCGGAGAAGCATTTTATGCAAGATCCACCATGCTTGATCCTGTGCTTTTTCAGGCACGGGATAACCGGTAGCCGACTCCGCATCTTTGGCAAACATGGCGTTGTCTGATTAGACTTATTCGGCACCTGATAGTGCAACACACCAAGGAAGGCCATCACATGAAGATTGTTACGACCTCAAATCTGGGCCTCACCATATTGCTTGGCTGCACGCTGGGCATGGGGATCGTCGGCTGGTACGGCAGCCAGCGACTGGCCAATCTGCTCTCCTATGTATTGGGGGCAGCCTGGCAAACTGCAGATGGCGCCATGGAAGGCTCCATCGAACTGGGCCACCAGCAACTGCAAATACAGAAGATGCTCAACGGGATCCCGCTCGATAATGGCAAACTGAATTCAGCCAAGGCTGCAACCGATGATGCACTGACGCGGGTGGCCAACGGGCAACTCATCGACCCTTCCGCAGTCAAGATCATGGAGCAGCAGCAGCAGGACTATCGACAGCAGCAAGATGCCTTGCTGACGCTCTATCGCAGCTATACCGATGTGGATCAATCCTTGCGCGATAATGCCGATCGACTGGCTCGCCTCTCGGAACAGATGGAGGTCATCGGTGATGAGGCCGTGGAAGGCCTGACGCAATCGCCTGACCAACCCATTAGCTGGAATGGCGGTCTGGAAACACGATGGGAGGCTGCCGATGGCGGTATGGAGGCCAATATCGGCTTCTTGCGCCAACTCTACGCCATGGAAAAGATGCGTAGACTCGGAATCTCGGATGCCATCAAAAAGGAGCTGGAAGAGGCAATCACATTTTATGAGAGTGCCGCCAGCCGGATGCTGGCCACTGGAATGTTCGATGCACAGGGCAGCGGAGAATTCGGCGACCATACACTGTCGAGCCAATACCGCGAGCTGCAGGCCCGCCACAAACAGTTGCTGGGCAGCTGGCTAGCGGCCCTCGCCAGTTATCAGACACAACAGGCGACCTATGAGCAAAGCGCAGATCGACTAGCGCAGCAACTGGTCGATGTCGAGGCAAAAGGCGATGCCACCGTGGAAGATCAGATTATCCAGCTCAATGGCATCATCGGCCAGACCAACAGCCTGATACTGGCTGGCCTTGTGTTCAGCCTCGTCATCGTCACCCTGTGTGGCTTCTGGCTGACCCGCAAACTGGTCACCCCGCTGCTACAGGTGAATAAACGCATGGAGGATATAGCCGCAGGCGATGGCGATCTCAACGTGCGCATCAACCTGAAGCGGGATGATGAGATCGGGTCGCTCGCCAATAGCGTGGATCGCTTTATCGAGAAGCTGCAGAAGATGATCAGCTCGACGATGCACAACAACCAGCACATCAGCGAGCATGTCCATACCTCGGTCAATCGGGTGGAGGCCATCAGCCAGAGCAGCCGCCAGACAGCAGAACACGCGCTGGCTCTGCATCATGACAGTGAAGAGATGGTACAGGTTGCCACCGGAATCTCGGACAACTGCAGCATGGCCGCCCAAAATGCCAATGAAGTACGCCAGCTGACCACCGAGAGCAGCCAGTATGTCGCCTCTGCCAGCGCGGGCATGCAGCGGGTGGTACAGGAGGTGAGCGAGTGCGCCATCGCGATCAATTCCCTCAAGGAGCAGGCGGGGCAGATCGGCCAAATCATCTCCACCATCAGCGGTATCTCGGAGCAAACCAATCTGCTGGCACTCAATGCCGCGATTGAGGCGGCCCGAGCAGGGGAAATGGGGCGGGGCTTTGCGGTTGTGGCTGACGAGGTGCGCACCTTGGCCAACCGCACAGCGGCCTCCAGCGCCGAGATTAGCCAGGTGATTAGTAGCATCCAGCAGCAAACCGAGACCGCCTACCTGATGATGCAGCGCAATCTCAAGACGGTGGAAGCAGGTATGCAAGACTCCGAGAACACCAAGCAGATCCTGTTCAAGGTACAGGGTGCCATCGATCAGCTGGCCGACATGGTGCAACAGGTGGCCGTTGCCACCGGACAGCTGTCACACACCCTCAGCCACTCCTCCGACAAAGTCTCGGGCATCAGCCTGCAGGCCAAAACCGGTGAACAGGAGGCGCAGGAGTGTCTGCAACTCGCCTCGTCACTGCATCAGGCCAGCCTGCTGCAACAGCGGCTGCTTTCGCAGTTCCGGGTCTGATCCCCCTGAACAACCAAGATGCCACTCCCTGCGAGTGGCATCTTTTTATCTGGATGAATTAACTCCCTCTGGCCAGTTGCAGCGCCAGGATCAGCATGATGATGCCGACCAGCAGATCGATCCCCTGCTGCACCCTCCCCTTTGCCAGCCAAGGGGCCAAAGCTGCAGCCCCCAGCGCCAGTGAGTAAAACCATACCAGCGAGGCCAGCATGGCACCTGCGGCAAATGCCGGGCGCAAGGAGTCTGCCACCTGACTGCCTACGGAGCCGAGCAACATCAGGGTATCGAGATAGACATGGGGATTGAGCAGGGTGACGCCCAGCGTCATCGCCAGCACGCTTTTGGCCCCCATTTGCTGGGGCGAGTCGGCAAGCCCGACCTGAGAACCACGCCAGGCACTGCGCAGGGATCGCACGCCGAACCAGGAGAGAAACAGCACGCCGCCCCAGGTCAGCAGCGCCATCCCAATGGGGCTTGCAGATAGGACAGTAGCACCACCAAATACGCCGATCCCGATCAGGATGAGATCGCAGAAGCTGCAAAGCGTTGCGGTCAGCAGATGGTGATTGCGATGAATGCCGCGGCTAAGCACAAAGGCGTTCTGGGCACCGATGGGAATGATCATGGCAAGGCCAAGGGTAAAGCCTTGCAGAGTCGTAGCGAACATGAAAAGCACCGTCTGAAATTGGGAATAAACGGCACTATAGCGATGAGCTTCTATCCAGAGAAATTCATGGATTTACTGATTGATTCATTTTCCTAATGATTTCTTAATCTCGAATACCCACGCTCTTACCAAGTCATCTTGTCAATTACAGGATCTGACAATTGTGACCCTCCAATTGCAGCAGGAGAATCCATCGCTACCACCAAGGTCGTAGGGTTTTACTGCAGTGCGAGTGGAAAGTTTGTCACGACCACCTGTTCCAGGTTGGGCAACAGAATCCCGCTGCTGACGCCTTTTGCAATCGCTTGATAGCGGTTCATGGATCCTGTTTTGCGGGTGACCTGATTGAGATGGTAATTCACCGTGCGCTCGGTAATGCCGAGAATGCAGGCAATTTCACTCGAGGTTTTCCCTTCACTGGCCCAGAAAAGACACTCGGTCTCGCGTTCAGTCAAAGTCTCCGGGTACGAAGTTTCCACCATGTTGTAACGCACTACCCGTATAGCCGCTTCAAAGATGTAATTGGACATCCAGGAGAGAACTGGTGAGGACTCCAGCAGCAAGTCACTTGATGCTCGCTCGGAAGTGATGAAAGAGAGAATGCCGTTTTCGCCAGCAGCGCCATGAAGAGGGAAAGAGAGGCCATTGCGCAGCCCGAATTCGGCAGCCATGCCCATCACATCCATACTCCCCTCTTGTAAAAAGCGGGCTCGTTCATCAAGGCGATTCCAGTAGATGGGTAATGTCTGTTTGCGCGCCAACTGAATCACGGGGTCGCATGCCAGCATGTTGTTTTCGGTATAGGCCTGCACCCAGGAGTCAGGGCACTGATTAAACAGCACAACCTTCGGTCTTTGCATCGACATGGGAATGATCAAGGCAAAACGATAGTAGTCATAACCCATTTCAATAGTGAAGCGCCCGATCAGCTCAGCCAAGCGGTTGCCATCTGTGGCCGATGTGAAGTGTTCGAGGTATTCAAGCAGTTGGTCGCGTTTCATGTGGTAGTCCCCCTGACCAGGCCCCGATTATAACGCTGAATAGAGTAATGGAGAGTTCATAATGTTTGTTTTCACTGGAAAAATGAGAGAACACCCACGAAACGAGGTGGAGAACGAACTCTATCGCTTTCGCAACAGCGTCTTTTCAGAACGCCTCGGGTGGGATGTCGAATCGCGTCGTGGACTGGAGCGTGACAGCTTCGATTCACCAGATACGCACTGGGTGCTGATCGAAGATAGCGAAGGTGTTTGCGGCTGTATCCGCATGCTCAACTGTGCCGAAGCCTACATGCTACCAACGATATTCCCGACGGCACTGGCTGGCGAAAACGCGCCACGCAGTTCCGATGTCTGGGAGCTAACCCGTTTGGCCATAGATGCAAGCCGTGCCCCCAGCATGGGAAGCGGAGTCAACGAACTGACCTGCGTTATCTTTCGCGAAGTCTACGCTTTCGCAATCGCTCACGGGATCCGCGAGCTGGTCGCAGTGGTCAGCCTGCCGGTAGAGCGCATTTTCCGACGCCTTGGCCTTCCAATCGAACGCCTTGGTCACCGTCAGGCGGTAGATCTGGGCGCAGTTCGCGGGGTTGGCATTCGCTTTCATCTCGATGAACGTTTCGCCAGGGCAGTATCACAGCCACTCAAGGGTAACTATCAAAGCAGCCACTATCAGCAGCCTGAACTGACCCCTCAAGCATAAAAAATCCCGGGAGCCCGCCCCGGGACAAATGGCTCGCCATGACTCCGCGCCGGGCTGCCAGCGCGACGAGCCCAGTATCTGCCCCAAAAGGCTCCTCTACCACTGTCAGATATCACAGCACCGCCAGAATGGCGCCATCTCTCGCCGTTGTTGTCCCCGGCGCAGTCACGTAGAGTTGGGCTCTGCGCCGAGGGGAGGATGAGGGATGAAAGAGCTGGATTACAAACTGCTGCGGGCACTGGATGCCGTGTTGCAGGAGCAGAATTTCGAGCGGGCAGCCAGGTCGCTGCACATCACCCAATCGGCTATCTCTCAACGCATCAAGCAGCTGGAGCAGCAATTTGCCGAACCGCTGATCATTCGCAATCAGCCGTTGCAGGCAACCCCGCTGGGGGAAAAGCTGCTGGCTCACTATCGTCAGGTGCACCAGCTCGAACTTGAGCTGGCGGGCGAACTGGCCCCCGCCACGCCAAAAGCTCCTATCCGTATCAGCATCGCCGTCAATGCCGATAGCCTGGCCACCTGGTTTCTGCCCGCTATCGCCCCCTTGCTGGAGCAGCATCCCATCGAACTCAATCTGTTGGTGGATGACGAGAGCCGCACCCTCGACAAGGTTCGCGAGGGCCAAGCCTTCGGCGCCGTCAGCCTGAGCCCCCAGCCACTGGCTGGTTGCTGCGTCGATGAGCTGGGCGAAATGAACTATCAGCTTACCGCCAGCCCCGCGTTCGTGGCGCGCCACTTTCCCCACGGTCTGACCCGGGAGGCGCTGGCCAAGGCTCCGGCAGTGGCCTTCGATCAACGCGACGACATGCATGTCAGCTTCATGGCGCAACACTTCGGGCTGGAGCCCGGCGGTTATCCCTGTCACACGGTTCACTCGTCCGAGGCCTTTGTCGCCATGGCAGAACAGGGCCTGGCCTATTGTCTCATCCCCGAATTGCAGATAAGAGGCCAGCTCGCAGGCGGGTCACTGCTCAACCTCAGTCCCGACCACGTCCTGACGGAACGCCTCTACTGGCACCGCTGGGTACTGGAAAAAGGGGTTCACAAGCAGCTCTCCCAACGTCTCATCGACCATGCCAGATCGCAGTTGAAACCACGCTGAGCAGGCCATTCACCTTGGCTTTGCAGGGCTAAAAACGTATAGTGCTGGGCGATCCTTCATCAGGTCTCCACCCAGGTTTTCACTTCAGGTTCCTCACTTATGTTCCAAGACAATCCGCTGCTGGCCCAGCTCAAGCAACAAATCCGCGAAAACATCCCCAAGAAAGAGGGTGTTATCCGCGCCTCCGATCGGGGCTTCGGCTTTCTGGAGGTCGATGAGAAGACCAGCTATTTCGTGCCGCCTCCCTACATGAAGAAGGTGATGCACGGTGACCGGGTGAGCGCCCTGATCCGTACCGAAAAAGAGAAGGAAGTGGCCGAGCCGGATGCCCTGCTGGAGCAGTCCGTCACCCGCTTCGTGGCCCGGGTCAAGATGTTCCGCGACCGCCTCAACGTGGTCGCCGACCACCCGCTGATCAAGGATGCCATCAAGGCCCGCGTCAAGAAGGGTCTGGATGAGAAAGAGTTCAAGGAAGGGGACTGGGTAGTCGCCACCCTCAAACGCCATGCGCTGGTCGACGGCAACTTCTCTGCCGAGATCATCCAGAAGATTGCCGCTCAGGAAGATCACAACGTGCCCTGGTGGGTGGTGCTGGCGCGCCACAACCTGGCCCAGGTCGAACCGGCTGATCTGCCGGAGTGGAAGGTGATCGAAGAGGAGGAGCTGCCCCGTCGTGACCTGACCAAGGTGCCTTTCTTCACCATCGACGGTGCCAAGACCAAGGACATGGACGATGCGCTGGCCATCACCAAGCTGGATAACGGCTGGGAGCTGCTGGTCGCCATCGCCGACCCGACCGCCTATGTGGCCGAAGGGAGCGAGCTGGACAAGGAAGCCGCCCAGCGCGCCTTCACCGTCTACATGCCGGGCCGCAACGTACCCATGATTCCGCGTACCCTCTCGGACGAGCTCTGCTCCCTGAAGGAGGGCGAGGAGCGCAACACCCTGTGCGCCCGTCTGCTCATCGCCGAAGATGGTCTGCTACTGGAGGAGACCGAGTTCTTCGCCGCCCGCATCTGCTCCCACGCCCGTCTCAACTATGACGACGTCTCCGACTGGGCTGAGCATGGCAAAGAGCTGGCCATCGACGCCGGTGTGCTGGCCCAGCTGCCGCTGATGAAGGCGATGACCGAAGCGCGCATCAAGTGGCGCACCGAACATGCGCTGGTGTTCCCGGACAGACCCGACTACGACTTCGAGCTGGGCGAAAATGGCGAAGTGCTGGCTATCCACGTCGAGCCACGCCGCATCGCCAACCGCATGGTGGAAGAGTCGATGATCGCCGCCAACATCTGCGCCGGTCGCGTGCTGGGCAAGAGCGTCGGTTACGGCATCTTCAACGTTCACACCGGCTTTGACGAAGAGTCCCTCGACGGCGCCATCGACCTGCTGAAGAGTGCCGAAGCCCCGTTCGAGCGCGACGAGATCGCCAGCCTCTCCGGCTTCTGTGCCCTGCGCCGCTGGATCGACAACCTCGACACCCGCTGGCTGGATGGCAAGATCCGCCGTTTCCAGAGCTATGCGCTGATGTCCTCCGAGCCGGGCGCCCACTACGGCCTGGGTCTGGATGCCTACGCCACCTGGACGTCACCTATTCGCAAGTACGGCGATATGGTCAACCATCGTCTGCTTAAAGCCGTTATCGCCGGCAAGACCCCGGGCGAGCGCCCGAGCACCGAGCTCACCGAGCATCTGACCGCCTGCCGCCGTCTGCACCGCATGGTGGAGCGTGACATCGGCGACTGGCTCTATGTTCGCTACCTCAAGGCCGATGCTGGCACCGACAAAGTGTTCAACGCCGAGATCATCGACGTGATGCGTGCCGGTCTCAAGCTGCGTCTGCAGGAGAACGGCGCCGTGGTGTTCATGCCTGCCCGTCACATCCTCGATAACAAGGATCGACTGGAGTGCAACTGGGACAACGGCCACGTCTATCTGGACAAGACCGAGGTGGTCTACGAGCTCGGCCAGATCATCGAGGTGAAGCTGACCGAAGCGGTGGAAGAGACCCGCTCTCTCATCGCCAAACCGGCTGTAGATCTGGTACCCGGTCCGGCACCGGAAGCGCCGGTCGCGGAGAGCGGTGCGGATAACGCTGCGGCACCGGTCGATGAAGCCAGCAAGGCGGAATAAATCCCCCTCTCCAGAGCCCGCCACTGTGCGGGCTCTTCTTTTCATAACCCTTCAAATCTCCCTGCCAACCTGCCACTGATTGCTGTTACCCGTAACAGTTAATCACCCCACGCAAAGCCCGTCATCACGCACCATAAAAGGAGCCAAAATCTGAGCTCTGGATCTCCATTTTGACATTTCAATCAATAAATTAAACAGACTCTATATATACTCGCTGGGTTAGACCCAAAGGGATATTGGCATGCAGGAATGGGATCCGGAACACTTCACCAACTTTGCCCAATTATGCGAAGTCAGCCTCGCTACCATTCGTGACAAGACAGATGCCGACTACCTCTATCTCTGGCTGAAATCCCCCGAGCCGAAACTCTATCGCTTCCAGCTGGAGCAGGGGCTGACCACGCTCGATCTCGCCCATCTGGATGCGTTGCCCCTGCCCCACACCTTGATCGACAAGGCGATTCATCAGGGCCAGCTGATGATCGAGCCGGTCCACCAGCCTCCGGACGAGCGGGATGAATCGGAGCCCCAACCTCCCCGCCTGCGCGCCTGCTTCCCCCTCAAACGTCACTTGAAGCTGGAAGGGGTCATCTACCTCGAAACCCACCGCCGGATCGATCGCCTCTCCCGCCATCAGCGTCAGGGGATCCAGCTGCTGATCCACTACCTGACCGCCGAACTGAGCAACCATCTGCTCGCAGATCAGGTTGATCAGGAGCGGGACCAGCGGCTGCATACCCAGACCGATCTGGTGCAGAGTCAGGCGCTGCAGGGCTCCTTCCTCACCATGCTGCAGGCGTTGCACATGGTCAGCGTCACCCTCTCCCGCAGCCGCAGCGAGAACCAGTTACTGCGTGATGCCGTGCTGCTGGCACGCAAGGAGCTGCAATTTGACCGGGTCGCCATCTTTCTCATCGAGCCCGACGGCAAGACCATGCGCGGCACCTGGGGCACCAGTGAAGAGGGAGAGCTGGTAGACGAACACGATTTTGTCAGCCCCATCCCGGATCACCCCACGGTGCAGGAGGCGCTCAAGCGCAAGGATTACGTGCTGGTGCTCGAAGATACCCCTCTCTACTACGAGAAACAGCAGGTGGGACAGGGCTGGAACGCCATGGTATCGCTCTGGGATGGCGCCATCCCCATCGGCTGGATTGCCGCCGACAACCTGCTGTGGCACCGCCCGCTCAAAGCCTATCAGAGCGAGATCTTCAAACAGTACGCCGCCATCCTGTCACAACTGCTGATCCGCCAGCGCACCCAGGAGCAGCTGGAGCGGCTCAATCGCGAGCTGGAGGAGCGGGTTGCCGAGCGCACCATGCAACTGGCCGAGACCAACCGTGCGCTGGAGGAGGCCAACCGGCGCCTTTCCCTGCTGTCGCTGGAAGATCCCCTCACCGGCATCGCCAACCGGCGCCAGTGGGATATCACCATGCAACGGGAGTGGGAGTGGGCAAGACGCACCCAGAGCCTGCTGGCCGTACTGATGATCGATGTGGACGAATTCAAGGGTTACAACGATCACTTTGGCCACGCCAAGGGGGATGAGTGCCTCCAGCAGGTGGCGCGGGTGCTGCAGGAAGCGGAGCGCCGCCGCACCAATCTGGTGGCTCGCTATGGCGGGGAGGAGTTCGTCATCCTGCTCTGCGCGCCGCAACCCGGTGAAGCGGAGCAGCTGGCGGAGCGGATCCATGAGGGACTCGCCCGCCTGCACCTGCCACATCCAGCATCCCGAGTTGCTGATTTCATTACGGTTAGCATAGGCTTTAGCTATCTGGTCCCCTCCCAGGACGAGGCATGGCAGAGCCTGACTGAACAGGCCGACCAGGCGCTCTACCACGCCAAATCAGAAGGGAGGGCCCGCACACTGGCTTATCGGTGATCCCATGCTGTTGCGTCGCTATCCCATCTTCAACCGTCGCCTGGCTCTGGTGGCCTACGGCATCGACTATCAGCTCAGCTCACCGGCCGAATGGCCCGCACTGGCCCAACATAGCCACCTGCTGGCGCAGGGGCGGCAATATCTGGTTCCGTTCAGCCACGAACAGCTCGATGAGCAACGCCCCCTGTTGTTTGCTCAGGAGACCATCCCGCTGGTCGAGGCATCCAGCGAACGGCTACCCACCTCCTTTCCGGTGCTGGAGCAGTGGCGCGACAGCCGACGCAGACTCGCCGTCCATGGCGCCCATCGCGATGCCCGCTGGCTGGGCGCCAGCCGCCTGCTGGTGTTCTGGACGGGGGAAGAGGGGATCTGCCAGCCCACCGATCACAAGCGGATGGCGCTCAACGTCGAGGCGTGGGAGGACTTTCTCCCCTTGCGGGAGGCGGGGGTCGACTTCTTCGCCGGCGGCTTTCTCGCCCGTCCCGAGCTGGTCAACCAGCGCGCCCAGCAGCCTGACATGGCGCTGGTGCAGCAGATCCTCCAGCTCATCTGCCACGAAGAGTTCTCGTTTGCCCAGGTCGCCCGCCTGCTGGAGCAGGATGCCTGGCTACCGGGCCTGCTGCTCACCTATGTCAACGCCCCCGGTTTCGATCACGCCACCCCCATCACCTCGGTGCCACGCGCCCTCTCCTATCTGGGAGAGCAGGAGATCCGCAAATTCGTGCTGATCAACGGGCTGGCCCGGGCCAGCCAGCATATGCCCGAAGCCTGTACCCGGATGGCCATCGCTCGCGGCCGCTTCTGCGAGCTCATCGCCCTCACGGCACTCGGTAAAGCCGACGCCAGCTGGGCCTTTCTGGTCGGGCTGGTGCAGGATGCCTCCCTGCTCTCGGAGGAGATGAAGCTCCACCTGCCAACTAACGTCAAACGGGCCATCGAGCTGCGCGAGGGGCCGCTGTTTCACCTGTTCCAGCTGGTCAACACCTACGAGCAGGGCAACTGGGCCCTGCTGGCACAGCTGGCCCCGCACTACCAGCTCGATCCGGCCAGGCTCACTCCTATCTATTTTCAGGCGCAAATGTGGGGGCAAGCGTTTCTCACCAGCTAGGTGATGGCGAGCCGGGGAGCCACTGGCTAGAATGGGCTCCCTTTTTTCAGAGACAGACCCCGCACCATGACCCTTTCCGGATTCCAAGGCCTGGTCTTTGACCTTGATGGCACTTTGGTCGACTCCATGCCGCTGCACCTCGCAGCCTGGGAGCACACCGCCCGCGAGTTTGGCTTTCGCTTCGATGCCGACTGGTTCTATGAACTGGGTGGCATGCCGAGCCGCAAGATCGCGCTGCTGGTCGCCGAAGAGCAGCAGCTCCCCCTCGATCCGCTCGAGGTGACCCGCTGCAAGACGGCCCACTATGTGGCCAATCTGCACAAGGCGACGGTGTTTCCGGCCATGCAGACACTGCTCGATCGCTATCACGGCACCATCCCGATGGGGATTGGCACCGGCTCACCCCGGGTCAATGCCGAAGCGGTGCTGCGCAATACCGGGCTGGATCGCTACTTTCAGGTGGTGGTGACGGCCGACGACGTGGAGCTGCACAAGCCCAATCCGGACACCTTCCTGCTGGTCGCCAGCAAGCTGGGGGTCGCACCGTCAGGCTGTCTGGTGTTTGAAGATACCGGGATCGGCGTACAGGCGGGCGAGGCTGCCGGGATGCAGACCTGCATGGTCAAAGAGGGTAAACCGGTAGGGATCGACTTCTGATGAGGTGAACGTTATCGCCCTGACAGGGCGATAACGGGAGTCCGCGCTCATACGGGACAGGATGGAGAATGAGCGGAACTCCCGTCAGCCGTTGACGCAGCAGGCGGTCAACGGACAGGCAGTGACGTACGATTACTCGTTGTTGCCGCCGCCCTGATTGTCGTCATAGCGACCCGGCGCACCGTGGGGACGCGGCGCCATGGAGACACGCGGCTTGCGAGCACGCTGGATGTTCACCTGCGGACGGCCGGTGTGCATGGCGATGGTGGAGATCTTGGCCTTGTAGACCAGCTGCTGGTTGCCATGTGCATCGGTCAGCAGCACGCTGTACTGGTCAAACCCGCTGATGGTGCCCTCCAGCTTGATGCCGCTCACCAGGAAAATGGCGACCTGACTGCGGTTTTTGCGCAACCAGTTGAGGGCAGAATCTTGCCCGCTCCCGAGGGAGAAGGCTTGCTCAATCGTGGAGTAGCTTGGGGATTCAGTTGTCATAAATTATTGTCCCGCGGAAAAAAAGTGGCGTTTGATTGTGCTAAATGGCCACTGGCTTGTCAAAGTCATTCTCACACACCGCCCCGCAAATCGCACCGCAGCAGGACTGGTCGCTGACCGGTACAACTGCGATAATCGCCCCTCTGGTTCTCTCGCGAGCCTAATCTGGGGTTTTATCTTGCATCCGGTTTCACACCAACACCATACCACCTACGTTCATGACGACACCGCCTGCGAAGAGTGTGACCTGCTGATCCCGGCCACACCGCTGGCGGTGGGCGAAGCCAGCCACTGCCCCCGTTGCGGTCACACCCTGAGCCAGCATCTGCCACAGCAGGAGCTGCGTCCCATCTCCTACGGGTTTGCGGCGCTCATCATGTTCGTGCTCTCCAACTCCTTTACCTTCATGTCCTTCTCGGCCAAGGGGATCGGGCAGGAGATGACCTTTCTCCAGTGCATCTCGACTCTGGTGGACGAAGGGTATCTGTTTCTCAGCGCCGTGCTCAGCATCACCCTGATCGGTCTGCCGCTGGTCTATATCGGCTCCATCATGCTGGTACTGTGGCGCCTCGACAAAGACCTGCACAGCCACGCCCTGCGCTCTCTCGGCCGCCTGCTCTGCCGTATCAAGCCCTGGCTGATGGTGGATGTCTTTCTGGTGGGAGTGCTCATCTCGCTGGTCAAGCTGATGGGGATGGCCGACATCCAGATGGGCCTCTCGTTCTGGGCCTTCGTCGGTTACACCATCCTGCTCATCAAGACCATCTCGTCGCTGGATCGGATGTGGCTCTGGCAACGGCTGTTCGGCCCGACCGAGCAGCGTGAGCTCGACCCCGAAGCGGGCGCCATGGTATCAGGTCTGGTGGGCTGCCATATCTGCGGCGCCCTGAGCGAGGCGGGCAGCCACAGCTGCCAGCGCTGCGGCGGCAAGCTGCATGCCCGCAAACCGGGCGGCCTGAACCGCACCTGGGCCCTGCTCATCACCTCGGCCATTCTCTACATCCCGGCCAACGTCTACCCGATTATGGACACCGTCTTTCTCGGCGATGACAGCCCCTCCACCATCCTCGGTGGCGTGGTGCTGCTCTGGGCGATGGGCTCCTACCCCATCGCCGCCGTCATCTTCTTTGCCAGCGTGGTCGTGCCGCTGGTGAAGATCCTGGCGCTGTTCTGGCTCTGCTACATGGTGCAGAGCGGTCATGCCGAGTCGCCGCTCGGCAAGCTCAAGCTCTATCGGATGACCGAATTTGTCGGACGCTGGTCGATGATCGACGTCTTCGTGGTGGCCATTCTGGCGGGCCTGATCCGGCTCGACAACCTGATGACCATCTACCCCGGCCCTGCGGCCGTCGCATTTGCAGGCGTGGTGCTGATCACCATGGTCGCCGCCATGAGCTTCGACTCGCGCCTGATCTGGGATTTACAACAAGGAGAACGCGAACGTGAGTGAGCGTAAAACAAGGTGGAAACCGGGCTCTGACTTTCTGAGCTCCGCCGCCGCAATCTGGATGGTGCCTCTGCTGGCACTGTTCATCGGTCTCTGGATGCTGTTTCAGCACTGGTACTCCCAAGGGCCGAGCTTCACCCTGACAGTCGCCACCGCCGAAGGCATAGTGGCAGGCAAGACGGAGATCCGCTCACGCGAGGTCACCGTCGGCCGCATCGATGCCGTCCAGCTGAGCGATGACTACAGCCACGCCGTGCTCAAGGGGCGCCTGACCAACGACGCCGCCAGCATGCTGCGCGGCGACAGCAAGTTCTGGGTGGTCAAACCCAGGGTCGGTCGCGAAGGGGTATCGGGTCTCAGCACCCTGCTCTCCGGCGCCTATATCGAGCTCTCCCCCGGCAAGAAAGGGAAGGCACGCGACGAGTACGCCATGCTCGACAAGCCGCCGCTCTCCTCCATCAATGCCAAGGGACTGCGCCTCTCCCTCTCCAGCCGCGAAGCCAAGGCGCTTGGCGAGGGCTCGCCCATCAACTACCAGGGCTTCACCATAGGTCAGGTGGAAGAGGCGAAGTTCCTGCCCGAGAAGCGGGAGATGCAGTATCAGATCTTCATCAACGCTCCCTACGACATTCTGGTGAGCAGCAACTCCCGCTTCTGGCTGACCCCGGGCTTCGAGGTCTCCATGAGCAGCGAAGGGATGAAGGTGAAGATGGATTCGCTGGAGAGCCTGATCGACGGCGGCATCACCATGGGCCTGCCTGCCGGCTGGTCACCGGGTGATCCGGTCAAGCAGCACGACGAATTCACCCTGTTCCAGGATGAGGCAAGCGTGCTGGCCGGTAGTCTGGATCAGTTCATCGACTACGTCTTCCTGTTCGACGACAACGTGGCGGGCCTCCATCCGGGCGCGGCGGTGCAGTATCGCGGCATCCGGGTCGGTACCGTCATCTCGGCGCCCTACATGATCGAGGAGAAGGGGGTTCGCATCTTCCAGAACCGCCAGATCCCGGTACTGGCCCGCATCGAGGTGCAGCGTCTCTCCCACCGTTATGCCAAGGCGGAAAAAGATCAGTGGCGCGCCCTGTTCAGCAAGCAGTTCAAGGAGGGGTTGCGTGCCAGCCTCAAGACCTCGAGCCTGCTGACCGGCGGCAAGATCATCGATCTCAACTTCTACCCCACGGCTCCCCGCTTTGATCAGGTCAAGCTGGCCGGCTATCAGGTCTTCCCGACCGTGCAGGGTGGGCTGGATCAGATCGAGCGCAAGGTGAACCTCATCCTCGACAAGTTTGTCGACATGGATATGGCCACCACCCTGACCAAGGTCAACAGCTCGCTCTCGACGCTGGATGGCACCCTGAAGAACATCAGTGCGGTCAGCGCCAATCTGGACAAACTCACCGCCAAGGACTCCACCCAGCAGCTGCCGGCGTCGCTCAACGAGAGCCTCAAGCAGTTGCAGGAGACCCTGCAGGCCTATGATGCCCAGTCGCAAACCAATCAGGATCTGCGTCAGTCGGTGCAGACCCTCAACCAGCTGATGCGCGAGCTGCAGCCGCTGGTGCACTCTCTCAACGAGCAGCCGAGTTCGCTGATCTTCGATCGCGTCCGTCCCCGGGACCCTGAACCCAAGCGAGGCACACCATGAAAAAGTTCATCCTGACGCTGGCGCTGACCGGCCTGCTGGCCGGGTGCAGCGGCACCCAGCCAGCGCTGCACTACTACTCCCTCGCCGCCGACAGCCAGCAACCGGCGGCGGCGCCGGTTACCCCGCAGCACCAGCTGGTGCTGCGCCCCATCGCGCTGGCGGGTCAACTCGACCGGATCAGTCTGGTCTATCAGCTGGAGGGGCAGGAGCTCCACTTCGCCGAGTACCACCGCTGGGCCGGTTCGCTCGACGATCAGCTCAACCAGCTCACCCTCAACGGCCTCTCCACCCGCCTGCCGGGCTGGGTCGTCCGTCAGGATGGCGGCCGCAAGGGCCCGGTGCTGACCATACTGGTCGAGCGCTTCCAGGGTCGTCACGATGGCCGCGCCGTGCTGAGCGGACGCTGGCGCCTGTTGGCGGAAGATGGCTCGGTACTGCGCGAAGCCCCCTTCAATCAGGTGCGGGTGCTGCCGGCCGATGGCTACAACGCGCTGGTGAGCGAGCTGGGTCTGGGCTGGCAACAGCTGCTCGACCAGATTGCCGACGAGGTACGCAAGCAGGGCTGAACACCGCAAGCTGCGAGCATCAGTGCGAGCATCAGATAGAAAAAAACGACGCCACTTGGCGTCGTTTTTTATAAGCGCAAGATCAGAGGCGACTTATGCCTTGGCGGGCAGGCTCAGGCGAGCGACAGCTTCGACGTGCATGGCGTGGAGGAGGAACATGTCAATCGCTCCGCGCCAATGTCCTATCACGCTTTCGCTGGCAGGCTCAGGCGGGCGACAGCTTCGACGTGCATGGAGTGCGGGAACATATCGACCGGCTGTACCTCATCCAGCACGAAGCCCTGCTTGACCAGCCAGGCGAGATCGCGGGCCAGGGTCTGCGGGTTGCAGGAGACATAGACCAGACGGCGCGGCGCCATGGCCACCAGCGTCTGCAGTACGGCCTTGTCACAGCCCTTGCGCGGCGGATCCATCACCACCACGTCGGCGCTCACCCCTTCGGCGTGCAGGGCAGGCATCAGCTGCTCCGCCTTGCCGACGTGGAACTCGGTCTGCTCGATGCCGTTGAGGGCCGCATTGCGACGGGCATCGCTGATGGCGCTCTCGACCGACTCGATCCCCACTACCTTGGCGGCCTTGCCGGCCAGGAACAGGGAGATGGTGCCGATACCGCAATAGATGTCGAACACCGTCTCGTTGCCGGTCAGTTCGCAATACTCCAGTGCCTTGGAGTAGAGCACGTCGGTCTGGCTCGGATTGTTCTGGAAGAAGGAGAGCGGCGAGATCTCGAATTCGAGTTCGTGGATCTTGTCGCGGATCACCCCGCTGCCCAGCAGCACCCGGTTGTTGTCGCCCAGAATGCGGTTGGTGCGCGCTTCGTTGATGTTCTGCACCAGGGTAGTGATCGGCAGATCCTGCAGCGCCGCCAGCAGCTCGGCTTCAAACGGCAGCTCCTCGCTCAGGGTCACCAGCACCACCATCAGCTCGCCACTCTTGAAGCCCTTACGGGTCATCAGGTTGCGCACACAGCCGGTGTGGTTCACTTCGTCATAGGCCGCGATGTCGTGCGCGCGCATCCAGTTGCGTACCCGGGCGTTCAGCTCCACATGCAGCGAGTCCTGCACCGCACAGTCATCGGCGGTGATGAGGTCGTGGGAGTGCTTGCGATAAAAACCGATCTCGGCACCGGCGTCACAGCCGCGCACCGCGTACTGCGCCTTGTTGCGATAGGCGAACGGGGTCTCCATGCCGAGGATGGGATTGACCACGGCCTCACCCAGCCCGACCTGCTCCAGGGCGCTCTGCACCAGACTCTGCTTGAGCTTGAGCTGGGCCGGATAGGCCAGCGGGCGCACCTGACAGCCACCGCACTCGGTGTTGGGGCAGAAGTCGGCTACCCGGTCGGCGGAGGGCTGGAGCAGCTCGGCGACCTTGCCGTGCAGGTAGTTGGGCTTCACCTCGGTCAGTTCGACCAACGCCTGCTCACCCGGCAGCAGACCTTCGACAAACAGGGGGCGGTCGAACAGGCGTCCTTTGCCATCTCCTTTGTCGGTCAGTTCCAGGATCTCGATCTGGTGTTGATGTCCCACTAGCGGCATGAGCGGCTCCAAAAGTACAAATAAAAGAGGGGGCGACGGGGCCGGTTTGGCCGACCCGTCACGAAAAGGTGGCAGAGTTTAGCGGAGATCCGGCCAAATTGCAGGCATTAAAAGCCCAATGGTT
Organism: Aeromonas sp. FDAARGOS 1410; assembly: GCF_019048745.1. Classification (NCBI taxonomy): domain Bacteria; kingdom Pseudomonadati; phylum Pseudomonadota; class Gammaproteobacteria; order Aeromonadales; family Aeromonadaceae; genus Aeromonas; species Aeromonas sp. FDAARGOS 1410. The sequence goes on from NZ_CP077401.1 coordinate 4,324,149, forward strand.
GTGGTACTACCCGCCCCGCTTTTGCAGCCCGGCCCAATGGCCCGTGGACAAGGCCCCGCCAACCCCCGTTCACCGCTGGTTGCGGCAAGGTAGCTCCCGTCAGGATCGGCCAATCCCCCTAGCGAGCCCTCACTGGCAACCTACGGCCCGTTACAGGGACAAACCACGCGGTATAAATCAAATTTATGGGTTTTGCCAAAATGGCCAAACTTTTACTTATGCCAAGCCAATTGCAGCCACATGCGCCTCCGGCAAGCCGGTGATGGCCAGCCGGGCATCCCCTCCGATCCGGACAAGATGACCAGCCCGCGCCGCCCTTTCGCGGCTGCGGCAAATTTAGCCCTTGGGCCGCAACGCCCAGCCTGTTAAAATTCCGCCCTTGAAATTATCCTGGGCCCCGCGCCCGTTCTAGCTAAGGTCTACCGCGATGCGTACCAGCCAATATCTGCTTTCCACTCTCAAGGAAACCCCCTCCGACGCTGAAGTTGTCAGCCACCAGCTGATGCTGCGCGCCGGGATGATCCGTAAACTGGCCTCCGGCATGTATGCCTGGTTGCCAACCGGTCTGCGGGTACTGAAGAAAATCGAGAACATTGTTCGCGAAGAGATGAACAATGCTGGTGCCATCGAAGTCTCCATGCCGGTGGTGCAGCCCGCCGAGCTGTGGCAGGAGTCCGGCCGCTGGGATGACTACGGTCCCGAGCTGTGCCGCCTGACCGACCGTCACAACCGTCCCTTCGTGCTGGGCCCGACCCACGAAGAGGTGATCACTGCGCTGGTGCGTTACGAAGTGAACAGCTACAAGCAGCTGCCGCTCAACCTCTACCAGATCCAGACCAAATTCCGCGACGAAGTGCGCCCCCGTTTCGGCGTGATGCGCGGCCGCGAATTCCTGATGAAGGATGCCTACTCCTTCCACATCGACAAAGAGTCTCTGGTCGATACCTACGAGAAGATGCACGCCGCCTACTGCAAGGCGTTCACCCGCATGGGTCTGAACTTCCGTCCGGTGCAGGCCGATACCGGCTCCATCGGTGGTACCGGTTCCCACGAATTCCAGGTGCTGGCCGAGAGCGGTGAAGACTTGATCGCCTTCTCCGATACATCAGATTACGCAGCCAACATCGAGATGGCCGAAGCGCTGGCGCCGGCTGGCGAGCGCGCTGCCGCCACTGCTGCCCTGACCAAGGTTGCCACCCCGAACGTCCACACCATCGACGAAGTAGCTGCCTTCCTGAACGTGGCGCCGACCGCCATCGCCAAGACCCTGCTGGTGCTGGGCGAAGAGGATGAAGCTGGCAAGCAGGCCGTCATCGCGCTGGTACTGCGTGGCGACCACGAGCTGAACGAAATCAAGGCCGAGAAGCTTTCTGGCGTGGCCAACCCGCTGACCTTCGCCAACGACGAGCAGATCAAAGCGGCCGCCGGTTGCGACGCAGGCTCCATCGGCCCGGTCGGCTTTGCCGGTCGCATCATCGTCGATCGCAGCGCCGCCCATCTGGCGGACTTCGTCTGCGGCGCCAACGAGACCGGTTTCCACCTGACCGGTGCCAACTGGGATCGCGATATCACCGCTTACGAAGTTGCCGACCTGCGCAACGTAGTAGAAGGCGACCCGAGCCCGTGCGGCCAGGGCAAGCTGCTGCTCAAGCGCGGTATCGAAGTGGGCCACATCTTCCAGCTGGGTACCAAGTACTCCGAAGCGATGAAGGCAAGCGTGCTGAATGAAGGCGGCAAGTCCGTCACCATGGAGATGGGTTGCTACGGTATCGGGGTTTCCCGTCTGGTGGCTGCCGCCATCGAGCAGAACAACGACCAGTACGGCATCATCTGGCCGGACGCCATCGCCCCGTTCGAAGTGGCCATCGTGCCGATGAACATGCACAAGTCCGTGCGTGTTGCCGAGCTGGCCGAGCAGTTCTACGCCGAGCTGAAAGCGGCCGGTGTCGATGTGCTGTTCGACGACCGTAAAGAGCGCCCGGGCGTAATGTTCGCCGACATGGAGCTGCTGGGCGTGCCGCACGGCATCGTCATCGGCGAGCGCGGCATGGATAACGGCGTGGTGGAGTACAAGTGCCGCCGCACCGGCGAGAAGCAGGAAGTGGCCATCAGCGACATCGTCGCCATGATCAAGGCCAAGCTGGGCCGTTAAGCCCCACTGCCGCGTTAACGAACGCACTCAAAATGGTGCCAGTCAGCCAATACTGACTGGCATTTTTTATTGCTCGCTCTGACGGATGGCCCTGTTACATCAGGATGTCGGGTATCCTCCTGCACTGTCTCCTGACTCCTGACCGCCAAACCGCGCCACCCGCTCTGGTAAGGAGGTGTCGCTATGTTGGGGTGATCTGACGGGAAATACCGGAAATTCCCCACCATGTGCTCAATATGGCTCTGCGTAAATAAACTGTGGGACAATCCAGTCTTGCGGCGATATATAGCCGATATTTAACAGAAATATCTGCCTAGCACGCCTTTAATTGCCATAAAACCCCCAAGTGAGCCCCAGCAATTACTTTTTCACCACCCGTGAGCGCTCTCACAATCAGCACCACATTCTATTGTCTCCCGTTAATTTCAGGACTATCTCTTGACGCAAATATCAATTGCGTTTTTTAACCGGGAGGATATATGCAAGTCAAAGTGATTGAGAGAACCTTCAGACTGGTCGGCGAAAATGAACTTTTTGCTCAATTTACCTTTATTACATCGGGAATTATACATATCTGGTTTCCAACGACGGGACTGCAAATGGAAGCACACCGTAACCATATTCATATTCAAGACAGCACAATTATATATACCGATGGCCTCAGCTCAGACCAGCATCGTGCCCTCTGGTCGTTAACTCTGCACAGCGAAGACATCAAGGAGTTCATCTCCATCATCTCTTGATCTACCCCATCACCCGTGAAACCTGGTGACGATAGTCCAGTCCGCTCAACCGCTGGCAAAGCTCATCATGGCCAGGATGGAGAAACGATGCTGTATATAAAAAACCTTCTCTTTCCTGTGGTTATGTTTTTGTCGATGTGGCTTGCTTGACAAAAAACGTACAGAGATTGATGCTAAGTAATAGGCGACTTACTTTACTTCGAGACCAGACCAGATGGCGCGTCATCCCAAGCATTTACCGAGCGAAGAGCGGCAAGCCGCCACGATCCAGACGGTCATCACACTGCTGGCCAAGCATCACCCCGGGGAGCTCACCACCACCATCATTGCGCAGCACATGGGGCTCACCCAGGGGGCCCTGTTCAAACATTTTCCCACCAAGGATGCCATCTTCCAGACGGTGATGGAGTGGATCGCCAACACCCTGCTCTCCCGTCTCGAACGGGCCATAGAGGGTATCGAGTCGGCACCGGCTGCACTGGAAGCCATGTTTATGACGCACGCTGAATTTGCAGCTCATCACCCCGGTATTCCGAGAATGATGTTTGGCGAGCTGCAAAAGAGCCGAGCCTCGCCAACCAGAGCGATTGCCAAGACATTGTTATTACGTTATCGGGCGATGTTGATTAAATTAATGCAGCAAGGAATTGCAAACCATGAATTTCCATCAACTCTGGATATGGATGCTGCGGCGACATTATTCATCGGTATGCTGCAAGGTTTGATTATGCAGGCCGTCATTGCCGAGGATATGGAACAACTCCAGAAGCAGGCTCCGGGGGTATTTTCAATATTCCTTGCCGGAATTACCCATCCTGAATCAGCTTCACCAGCGACCAGCTAAATTTATTATTTATTTAATCCATCACCAAATAATATGACTGGTAATCATAGTAGCATAACATGATTGCCATATTGGCCACTGCGTGGAGCCTCCAAATTATGCGACATCCTTTGTTCATGCTAATCATCGCTCAACTATGTCTGACCCCATTAATAAGTGATGCCGCAGAAAACAAAATGGCGACGGCAATCACGACGGTGACACCACTGCGGCAGCTCTGGCCTGACATCATTCCGGCAATGGGCGTTGTTACCCCCTGGCAGGAGGCCATCGTCAGTGCCAATAGCGGCAACATGGCGGTGGTGGAGATCAACGCCGCTGTCGGTGATCTGGTCACTCGAGGCACCATGCTGGCTCGGCTGGATGACAGGATCGCCAGAGCAGATGTGCAGCGAGCCCAAGCCGAGCTCATCAAGGCCGAGGCGAGCCTGCAGCAAAACCTGGCCAATGCCCAGCGCATGCGCAGGCTCTATCAGGCAAAGAGTGTCAGCGATCAGGATCTGCTCAAAGTGGAAACCGAGCTCAAGCTGGCTCAGGCGCAGGAGCTATCTGCCAAGGCATCACTGACCAGTCAGCAGGTGCGTCTGGACGATACCCGCATCATTGCGCCGGATGATGGTCTTATTACTGCTCGCAATGCCACGTTGGGGCAGGTACCAGCCACAGGCACCGAACTGTTTCGGCTCATACGGCAAAATCGCCTTGAGTGGCGCGCCGAACTGACCGCCGCCAAGATGGAGCAAGTCAAGCCGGGCCAGCATGTCTCCTTGCTCCTGCCATCCGGTGCCAGAACGGAAGGGCAGGTCAGGCAGCTGGCTGGCGCACTCGACAACAACAGCCGGATGGGTACTGCCTATGTCGATATCCTGCCGGGCAGCGGTGCCAAGTCGGCCATGTATATCGGTGGCCAAATTGAAGTCGAGAAACGGCAGGCACTGACCATCCCGGCACAGGCGCTGCTGATCCGGGATGGCCGCAGCGTCGTTTTCCGCATCGACGATGGCAAGGCCTATATGCAGGAGGTCACCGTGGGCCTGCGCCGCGACAATGCCGTCGAAATCACCCGGGGCATCCGGGAAAACGACCTGATTGCCCTCAAGGGGGCCGGGTTCCTCAACAATGGTGAAGCCATTCGCGTCATGACCGCCAAAGGCAAGGAGTAACCATGAATCTGGCAACCTGGTCGATCCGCAACCCCATTCCCTCCATTCTGCTGTTTATCATGCTGACCCTGGCCGGCGTGGCCGGCTTCCAGAAGCTGGGGATCCATGATTTGCCGGATCTCGATTTACCGACCGTCAAACTGGAACTCCGTCAGCCGGGCGCCAGCCCCTCCCAGCTGGAAACCGATGTCGCCAAAAAGGTGGAAGATTCGCTGGCGACCGTACGTGGTCTGCGCCACATGACCACCAAAATTAACGATGGAGTGGTCACCATCACGGTGACCTTTGATCTGGAGCGCAATCTGAATGAAGCCTTGTCCGACACCAAGGATGCGGTGGATCGGATCCGCAACGATCTGCCCGATGACCTGCAGGAGCCTATCGTCAGCAAGGTGATCGCGGGGCCAGGCGGCGCCATGCTCACCTATGCCATTGCCAGCGACAAGATGAGCGAAGAGGCCCTGTCGTGGCTGGTTGACAACGAACTGGCCAAAGCAGTGCAAGCCGTTCCCGGCATCACAGATTTCACCCGGATCGGTGGCGTGCGCCGGGAAGTGCGCATCGAAGTCGATCCCATTCGTCTCTCCGGGCTGGGGGCCACTGCGGCTGATGTATCGCGCGCGCTACGCAGTGTCCAGCAGGAGTCATCCGGCGGACGGGGTCAGATGGGTGGGGCTGAGCAGAGTGTGCGAACCCTGGCGACGGTACAGCAAGCCGACCAGCTGCGCGCCCTGCCGGTGGTGCTGAGTGATGGACGCAAAATCCGTCTGGACGAGATCGCGACCGTCCAGGATACAACTGCCGACAGAACCCAGTCGGCCATGCTGGATGGCAAACCTGCGGTGGGATTTCAACTCTGGCGCACCAAGGGGTTTGACGAGGTGCGCATTGCCGCAGGGGTAGAGCAAGCGCTGAAGGAGATCCAGCACAAAAATCCCGATATCAAGTTGCTACGGGTCAACAGCACGGTCGAGCATACCGAGGAGCAGTACGAAGGTTCGATGCACATGCTCTATGAGGGCGCCATTATCTCCGTGCTGGTAATCTGGCTGTTCCTGCGCGACTGGCGAGCCACCCTGATCGGGGCGGTTGCACTCCCTCTCTCCATCATACCGGCCTTCGCCTATATGCACTGGGCAGGCTATACGCTCAACACCATTACGTTGCTGGCGCTGGCGGTCGTCGTCGGGATCCTGGTCGATGATGCCATCGTTGAGGTCGAGAACATCGCCCGCCATATGAACAAGGGAAAAAGTGCCCGGGAAGCCACTGAAGACGCGGTCAACGAGATTGCGCTGGCAGTAGCGGCGACCACCACCACGCTGATCGTGGTATTCCTGCCCACCGCCATGATGAGTGGTGTCCCCGGGCTGGTATTCAAGCAATTTGGCTGGACCATAGTGATTGCCGTCGGTCTCTCTTTCATGGTCGCCCGCATCATCACCCCCATGATGGCGGTCTGGCTGATCAAACCCGGTCTGCACCAGCAAGAGCACGATGGCCCCACCATGCAGCTCTATCTGCGACTGGCTCGCTGGTGCCTCGATCATCGTCTGAAGACCTTGCTCATCGGGGTCGGTCTGTTTGTACTCTCCGCCGCCCTGTTGCCGCTGCTGCCTACCGGCTTTATTCCACCGGCTGATCGGGGTAGCACCACCATCAGCATTGAGCTGCCTCCGGGAGCCAGCATCAATCAAACCATGGAGATGGCCGAGGAGGCCAGAAATGCGCTGATTGGCACTGAAGGCGTGAAGTCCATGTTCGCCTATGCCGGCAATGCCTCGGCCAATGATCCCGGTGAAGTACGCTTTGCCAGCCTGGTCGTCGTGCTTGCCGAGCGTGGGGAACGTCCGAAACAGAGGGAGATCGAGCTGGCCATGCGGCAGCGGTTGGCTGATGTTCCCGGTGCCCGCTTCTCATTTAGCAGCGGTGGCTCGGGTGAAAAACTCGAGCTGGTGCTCTCCAGCTCAGATACACACGCGCTGATGAATAGCGCCAAACAGCTGGAACAACAGCTACGTGGCTTGCCATTTCTCCACAACGTGACCTCGACAGCCAGTCTGGAGCGGCAAGATGTAGTCATCCGACCCGATGCCGATCAGGCCGCCGAGAGCGGCGTGACAACCCAGGCCATTGGCGACACCTTGCGGGTCGCGCTGGCAGGAGATCGCGAGTCCTCGCTCTCCAAACTGAATCTGGAACAGCGACAACTGGATATCAGGGTGCTGTTGCGCGGGGAGATGCGCCAGAACCTTGAGGCTATCGCGGCGCTGCGCGTGCCGGGTCGCACCGGACTGGTTCCTCTTGGCAACGTAGCCGCAATTGGGCTGGAGAGCGGCCCATCACAAATAGACAGATTTGATCGCGAACGTCAGGTCACGCTGACGGCAGACCTGGGTGGTTATGCCTTGGGTAATGCCCTGAAAGCGGCTAAAGCGCTGCCTGCTCTGCAGGATCGCCCGGAACAGGTACGGCTGCTGGAATCTGGCGATGCAGAGACCCAGGCCGAGCTGTTTGCCGGTATGAGCGGTGCCATGATTGCGGGTGTGCTTTGCGTTTACGGGGTACTGGTGCTGCTGTTCAAGGATTGGTTCCAGCCTCTGACCATCCTCTCTGCCGTCCCGATGGCTGCGGGAGGTGCCTTTGCCGCCTTGCTGCTGACCCACGGCGAATTGAATCTGCCATCGCTCATCGGGCTGGTCATGCTGATGGGGATCGTCACCAAGAACTCGATACTGGTAGTGGATTTTGCCATCGTAGCCAGACAGCAGGGGATGAGCCTGCGCGATGCCCTGCTCGATGCCTGTCATAAACGGGCACAGCCGATCACCATGACATCGGTCGCCATGACGGCGGGTTTGCTGCCACTTGCGCTGGGCTTTGGCGCGGATGCCAGCTTCCGCCAACCGATGGCCATTGCCGTAATAGGGGGGTTACTGTCAGCCACCGCCATGAGCCTGCTGATGGTGCCGGTTGTCTACAGCTATGTGGCCGACCTGGAGAGCTGGCTGAAAGGGAAACTGGCCAGCAGAAGCGGCCAAGCAGGGGGGCGCCAATGATCGATTTTGCTATCAGCTAAAAAACAAGGGAGGCATCACGCCTCCCTCTTTCTTTAACCTGAGCCTGCGCGGCAAGAGAAAGAGCTACTCGTTGCGACCGATAAAGAGATCGGTCACGTGGCAGCTGCTGCGCGCCGCCAGCGCATCGAGCATGTAGGCGGCGGCATCTTCCGGGGTCATGAAACGGGTCGGGTCGACGTGATCCGAGTTATCCCAGAAGGCGCTGCGGATCCCGCTCGGGTAGAGGTTAACCAGTCGCAGCGGCGAGCCTTTCAGCTCGGCGCGCAACGACTCTAGAAAGCCGCGCATCCCCCATTTGGAGGCGCAGTAGAGGCTCTCGTTGGCCTTGCCCACCTGAGCGGCAGAGGAGAGCACGTTGGCCAGCACCCCGCCTTTCTCGCCGATGAGGCGCACCGTCTGCTGGGCCACCAGTATGGTGGAGATAAGATTGCTCTCCACCACGCTGCGGATCTGCTCGGCGGTGTAGATACCGACCGGGCCGAACTCGCCAACCCCGGCGCAGTGGATCACCATCTCGGGCAGGCCGCCCCACTCGACGGCGGCGGCAAACGCCATCTCCACCTCTTCGTGGTGCGCCAGATCGGCGGCAATGCCGATCACCGCCTGACCGAGCAGATCCTCCTGCTCCTGCAGCTTCTCGTAACGGCGCCCCATCATGGCAACCCGATGGCCCCGCTCAACCAGCCCTGCGGTCAAGGCGCGGCCCAGACCGGAACCGGCCCCCGTCACTATGATGTAGCCCATTACTTCTCCTTGTCGTCAGAGGCTCAGATTAGAAGGTGAATTCGCCACCCATGAACCAGCCGTCGATACGCTGGTCGACGTTGTCGAAGTCCACATTGGCTTCACGCCAGCCGGCACGCAGCTTGACCGGCATGTTGGAGAACTTGTAGGAAGCGCCCAGACGGTAGTCATAGTTGTCCACGTCGTGAGTACGCAGATCACCGAAGAAGGCGAAACCTGTGTTCGGGATGTAGAGTTCGCTACCGGCGTAGGCCATCACGGTGTCCTTGTCGTAGCCCTTGCGACCGTAGGAGGTCAGCTCGCCATCGTAGTAACGACCGGTCAGACCCAGATCGATCTTGAACAGATCGTTGTTGAACAGACGGTAGTAGAGGTTCAGATCGTAGGCAGTCAGCTCGTTCTTGAAGGTGCCGCCGGAGGTGCTGAAGTCGGAGATCTCAAACTTGGCGTTCGGCAGGAAAATGATGCCGTGTTCCAGCTGCAGGTAGCCGTTCCAGTTGTAGTGATCGTCATAGTTGGTGCTGGCACCATAAACCTGACCACTGCCCTGGGCGTTCCATACGTCGGCACCGGCGGCGAAACGCCAGTCATTGGCGGCCATGGCACCCTGGCTGCACAGGGCAAACAGAACACCGGCAATCAGCGTCTTTTTCATCACTTCACTTCCTCTTGCATACATGGAAAGAGCGCTATTTTACCCGGTGCAGCCAAAATACCCAGTCTCAAATCTGAACAAGCGACGACAAATGTCAGTGTTTCATATGCTTCATGTTCATCCCCGCCATCGGCTCGATCGGTTTGACCGGCAGGGAGAGCTCCAGCTTCTCGCCATCATCCATGGTCAGGGTGAGCGGCATCGGCGTTTTTTCGGAGAGCGCACCAATCTCGAACAGCATGATGTGGAAGCTGCCGGGCTTGAGCGCCACTTCGCCCTTGGCCGGGATCTCGATGCTCTCGACCTGACGCATCTTCATCACGCCATTCTCGTGCAGGTGGGTATGCAGCTCGGCGCGACCCGCCGCAGGAGAGGCTGCCGCCACCAGCTTGACCGGCTTGTCGGCATCGTTCTTGAGCACCATGAAGGCGGCGGTGTTGGGAGAGCCCGGCGGCAGCAAACGCACATAGCCGTCAACCGCATCCACCTTGGCCAGCGCGGGAGCCGTCATGCCGAGCACCAGCAGAGAATAAAACGCACGTTTAAACATGGTTGAAATCCTTTTATGATGTTGTTAAACGGCTCCAAGGTTACTCCGGCAGTAACCTTTGTGCACCCTTCAATAACAAGGATTTAGACATGGCCCCCATTCTCGTCGCCGAGCAGCAGGATGGCTTGCTCACCCTGACGCTCAACCGCCCCGACAAGCGCAATGCCCTCAATACCGCCCTCTATCAGCAGTTGGTGAGCGCCCTGCAACAGGCGGCAAACGATGAGGAGGTACACGCCCTGCTGCTGCAGGGTCAGAGCGACTGCTTTACCGCGGGCAATGATCTGGCCGATTTCGTCGGCAAGAGCTCGCTGGAACCCGATGACCCCATCCTGCAGTTCCTCCACACCCTGGCTGACTTTCCCAAGCCGGTGATTGCGGCGGTCGGCGGCCCGGCGGTGGGGATCGGCACCACCATCCTGCTCCACTGCGATCTGGTCTATCTGGCGGATAACGCCCGCCTGCAACTCCCCTTCGTCGAGCTGGGGCTGGTGCCGGAGTTCGCCTCCAGCCTGCTGCTGCCGCGCATGGTGGGTCACTTCAAGGCAGCGGAGCTGTTGCTGCTGGCCGAGGCGATCGATGCCAACGAGGCACTGCGGCTCGGGCTCGCCAACAAGGTGGTGGCTGCCGATGCCCTGCTCCCCTTTGCCCGCGAGCAGGGGCTCAAGCTGGCAACCAAGGCGCCCAGGGCGGTGCAAAAGAGCAAAGCGCTTATGAAACAGGAGCTCAAACAGGCGGTCCACTTCGTCATCGATCTGGAGGCACGCGCCTTCGCCCAGGCGCTGCAAGGGGAAGAGGCGCAGCAGCGCATCGCTCAAAAGCTCAAACGCCGCAGCTGAGATCGACGCCTGTCAGTTGAGACGAAAACGGCCGATCAGTTCACAGCCCTGTACCTTGTCCTGCAACTGGATCAGTTTGGCTATTTCGGGGTTGGGGTGGCGCTTCAAGAAGGCGAGCAGGGCGCCGCGGCAGCAGCCCAGCTCGCTGATCAGCGCCTCGCACTCCCGGTTGGGGCACTGCGGTACCAGCGCCGTCACCAGCTCGGAGGCAAGCTTGAGATAACGCAACTCGTAGGCGGGCTCATCCATCGCCCGCCAGAAATCGGCCAGCCGGTGGCAGGTAGCGACCCGCATGCTGGCCAGCTCGGCAAGCTCAACCTCGCTCATCTCGTAGACATCCCCCAGCGCCTGCTGATAGAAGCAGACGGCGGCCCCCAGCGAACCGGACTGCCACGACCGCTCCGCCTCCAGCATGTAACGCTGCCAACTCTCTGGTGTCATTTCGTTCTCTCCCCACCTGCTCAACCGGGAGGTTAATGATGGCTAATTGAGAATAAATATCAACCTGATGGTTAGTGCAGGATCTCCGCTGCAGGTTGGCAAATCGCCATCATTACCCTTATGATCGCGCCGATTTCCCATATCAGGGCTTACCCCGAATGCGACCCCGTCTGCCCCAAATGCTGGGCTGCTCCCTGCTCTGCGTGCCCCGCATGCTGGTCTGGATCTATTAGCTGCGCTCCATCAAGCACAACCAATCAAATCCATTCAGCAAAGGAGTACCAGGATGAAAACCTGCCAGCACTGGTCACAGGTCGAATATCTGCATCTGACGGTCAGCAACCCCAACATCCGCCTCAAGGGGCAACACAGCTACTACTCGGGCGCCTGGGATGGCCCCTTCGAACAGGAGGTGGTGCGTTACCTCTATGGCGACAGCTTCAGCCGCCATCCCGATACCGGCTGGGAGCCGCTCTGGCATATCGACCAGCTCCATATCGGTGACTACGTGCAGATCGCCGCCGGGGTGAAGATCATCATGGGCGGCAACCACACCCACAATACCGCCTTCATCAGCACCTATCCGTTTGCTGATCTGGAGGCGCTCAAGCGCAGTTACCGCCCTGCTGGCGATACCCGCATCGGCAACGATGTCTGGATCGGCATGGAGGCGATGATCATGCCCGGCGTCACCATCGGCGATGGCGCCATCATCGCCGCCCGGGCGCTGGTCACCAAAGATGTGCCGCCCTACGCCATGGTGGCCGGTACGCCAGCGGCCATAGTGCGGATGCGCTTCACCGAGAGCGAGATAGCCCGGCTGCAGGCCCTCGCCTGGTGGGATTGGCCGAACGAACAGGTCAATGCCCTGTTGCCACTGATCCAGCAGGGCGAGGTGGCGCTACTGGAACAGGCGGCTGCCACTTGGCAGAGCCAAGCTTCTGCGCCAGATGCGACACCATAACGCGCAGACAGGCATAACAAAGAGGGCGACCCACGGGTCGCCCTCTCTCGTTGTCTGGCTATCAGCTCGCCGTTTTCGACTGGTTGAGGCTGCACTGCCGGCCGGGATAACCGGGCAGATCTTTGGCATCGCTACCACAGGCGAGCCGTTTGGCCTGCTGCAGCCGGGCCGCCAGATTGGCGCTGTCTATCGGCATCCACTGCATCTGCTTGCCGAGCCAGCTGGCCCAGGCGAACTCGACAAAGTAGACCTGATCCTGCTTGCTGAAGTAACCCGCATCCTGCAGCAACCCCGCCAGAGTGCGATAGGGGTAGTCGGGCAGCTTGTCGATGCTGGTCGGCAGCTGCTCCGGCGTGAGGGGTAACCCCTTCTCATCCTTGAGCCAGGCCCAGTGGTTGTTCTGCATCTGGCTCCAGAAGTTGTCTTTATCCTGCAAGCGACCGATCACCTTGACCCGCACCTGCTTGACCCCTTGCTGCCAGAGCGCCTTGGTCAGGTGGTGTCGGTCCACCAGCCAATAGCCGCCATCCGGTGCAATCACCACAGGGATCTCTTTCTTTTTCATCAGCTTGTCGAGCTGCTTCGGATTCATGTCCGCCAGCGTCGCCTGGGTTTCATCCACCTGCAGCTGCCCCACCCCGCCCTGGGTCGGGTGCAGGGTCTCGATCCCCGCCTCGCACCAGCTGCCCACCGCCGTGTCGCTCTGGCACGGAGTCAACGCCCAGGCACTCTGGCTGAGCGCCCCGACCATCAGGAAACAGCCCGGCAATAACCATGCTTTCATCGTTTGCTACTCCTAGTCACATTCAATCCCGGACACGCGACAACGCGGCGCCGCCCCGGCGACAGATGAGAGCCGAATGCTGGCGGTCAGACCAGTAAACGGGATATCATGATTTCCCGTCTGTCGGCGACATTTTCTCGCCGAGTTTTCTCCCCGCTTCACACAATTTGAAGGATCCGACCCATGAAAGGATGGAGCCCCTTGCTGGCCCTCTTGGGCTGTGCCGCAGTCCAGGCTGCCGATATTCCCGCCGGAACCGAACTGGCCGCCACACAGGTGGTGGTTCGCCACCTGAAAGATGAACCTGCCAGTCTCAGTCCGCTCAAGCTGGTCGGCTTGCCCGAATTGCAGGTGCTGCGGGATCTGTTCGAGGGGCTGCTGACCCAGGGGCCGGATGGCAAACCCGTCCCCGCCGTTGCCTTGCGCTGGGAGAACAAGGACAACCAGTTTTTCACCTTCCACCTGCGCCCGGATGCCCGCTGGTCCAACGGCGATCCGGTCAAGGCTGGCGACTTCGTCTATAGCTGGCGCAAGCTGGTCGACCCGAAAGAGGCGGCCACTTTCGCCTGGTTTGCCCAACTTGCCCGCTTCGACAAGGTGGACGAGATCATGGCTGGCAAATTGCCTGCCAGCGAGCTGGGTGTCAAGGCGATCGATGACCACACCCTGCAGATCAACCTCTCCCAACCAGTTCCCTATTTCCTGAGCCTGCTCACCCACCCCAGCCTGTCGCCACTGCATCAGGCCAGCATCGAGAAGTTTGGCAACAAGTGGACCCAGCCCGGCAAGCTGGTCGGCAACGGCGCCTTCGTGCTGAGCAGTCGGGTGGTCAACGAGAAGCTGGAGCTGGTGCCCAATCCCCACTACTGGGACAAGGCCCACACTGTGCTGACCAAGGTCATCTTCATGCCGATCAATCAGGAGACCACCGCCACCAACCGCTATCTGGCGGGGGATCTGCAGATCACCGAATCCTTCCCCAAAGAGCAGTACGACAAGCTGATGAAAGAGATCCCGGGTGAGGTCTACACCCCCATGCAGCTTGGTACCTACTACTATGCCTTCAATACCCGTCAGCCGCCGTTGAACGACGTGCGGGTGCGCAAAGCGCTCTCCTACACCATCGATCGCGCCCTGATTGCCGACAAGGTGCTCGGCACCGGCGAGAAACCGGCCTACCACTTCACCCCGGATGTCACCGCCAGCTTCGAGCCCAAGGCCAACCTGCTCTCGAGCAGCAGCCAGCAGGAGCTGGACAGCAAGGCACAGGCGCTGCTCAAGGAGGCTGGCTACGGCCCGGACAAACCGCTCAAGCTCTCGCTGCTCTACAACACCGCCGAAGTACACAAGAAGCTGGCGCTCGCCATCGCCAACATGTGGAAGCAGAAGCTGGGCGCTCAGGTAGAGCTGACCAATCAGGAGTGGAAAACCTATCTCGACAGCCGCCAGAGCGGCCAGTTCGAGGTGATCCGCTCCTCCTGGGTGGCCGACTACAACGACCCCTCAGCCTTCCTCGGTCTGTGGGGCTCTCACCACAGCGGCAACATGACCGGCTTTGCCGATGCAAGCTATGACCAGTTGCTGGACAAGGCGGCGCAAACCCGTGACAGCGGCGCCCGCAGCCGGCTGTTCGATCAGGCGGAGAGCATCCTCGAACAGCAGGCGCCCATCGCCCCCATCTATCAGTACACCAATGCCCGGCTCATCAAGCCCTGGCTCAAGGGCTACCCCATCAACAACCCGGAAGATGTGGCCTACAGCCGCCAGCTCTATATCGTCAAACACTGAGCTGATATAGAGCGCTGAAGCACAAGAGGGCCGCCTGCGGGCGGCCCTCTTATTGATACTGTTCACACCCGATATCGCCGCATAGAATGCCCGCTTTCCGATTCCATCAGTCGTTGTCGATCGCCATTTATCATGCGTTACCTGTTACTGCTCTCCCTGCTCTGGACACTGCCAGCCCTGGCCGAGAGTGAATCTCACTGCCAGCAAGCCTTTGTCGACTGGATGCTGCATCAGCAACAGCAGTTCAGCGATCGCAAGGCGGACAAGATGGCGCGGCGACGGGCCGAGCGGGCTATCGACCTTGCCCGGCAGGAGTACGACAAAGCAGGCAGTTTCTGCCAGACCATGCAGCTAGTGAGCAGCTATAACGACGGCGATCCTCGCCTCACCCCGAGGAGTGGTGAAATTCACGATTTTGCTCCAGCCAGCTGACCCTCACTTCATCAATTCATAGTGTTGATTAATTGACCCAAGCCAAGTTCGGCTCCCTGAAGCGCCTTAGAATGACTAGCTGAAAACAATAATAAAAAACATATTTATCAGTTAGTTGGCTTTTTCAGGGACGACACATGACCAAACTCCATCAGGAGGGGGAGATACACTTCCCCGACAACATTGCACTCATCTCGACCACGGATCCCGCCAGCCATATCACCTATGCCAACCAGCACTTCTGTGATGTGGCTGGGTATGGTGCTGCCGAGATGGAAGGGGTGCCCCACAATCTTGTACGTCACCCCGACATGCCCAAGGCGGCTTTCGCCGACATGTGGCAGCGGCTGCGACAGGGCAAAAGCTGGATGGGGCTGGTCAAGAACCGCGCCAAAAGCGGTCAGTTCTATTGGGTAAACGCTTACGTCACCCCGATCCTCAATGCCCAGAAGGAGATCGTCGAGTACCAGTCGGTACGCACCAAACCCGCCGCCAGCGATGTGGCCTGGGCCGAGCAGCTCTATGGCCTGCTGCGCAGCGGCAAGGCGCTTCCCTGGCTGAGCCGGTTTCATATTGAACCGGGCCAGCTGACCCTTTGGCTCTCCGTTTCTGCATTCCTCACCACCCTTATTGCGTTTACTACCGACAACCTGCTCTGGCTGCTGCCCACTGCCCTGCTGCTACTGACACAAGCAATCCACGGTTGGCGCTTGCAACAGCGGCTGACGCATCTGCTCACCCTTGCCGATCAAGACAAGGGAACCCGCCTCTGTCAGGTGCTCTATACCCGGCGGCGCGATACCCTGGCTGCCGTCGAACTGGCGCTGCGGATGAAGCAGGCAGAGCTCAAGGCCGTAGTCGGGCGCAGCGCCGACACCAACCAGCAGATCCTGCAAGCTGCCGAAGATGACAGGGGCAATATCCAGACCATCGATACTCACCTGCAGCAACAGCGTGCCCGCAGCGAGCAGCTGGCCACCGCCATCACCGAGCTGAGCCACTCCATTCGTGATGTGGCCCACAGTGCCCATGAGGCGAGCAATCTGGTCACCGAGGTACAGCAGGTCTCCGCCGAAGGGCTGCAAGCGCTGGCGACCACCCGCTCCGCCGTCAACCAACTCCATCATGAGCTCGATGCCAACCACGCGGTGCTGGCCCAGCTCACCAGCGACAGCCAGAAGATCAGCGGCATTCTGGAGGTGATCAGCCAAATCGCCGACCAGACCAACCTGCTCGCCCTCAATGCAGCCATCGAGGCAGCCCGGGCGGGCGAACAGGGCCGCGGGTTTGCGGTAGTTGCGGATGAAGTGCGGGCGCTGGCCCAGAAGACCCGTGCCTCAACCAGCGAGATCCACGGAATGATCCAGGCGCTGCAACAGACCACCCGTCAGTTGTCAGACGGGATGACGCAAGGAGCGCAAACCTCGGAGCGCTGCCAGCAGCATGCCGGCACCACCGCCGACGTGCTCACCCAGATCAACCGGATGCTGGGACAGGTGACCCGCACCAGCGACGAGATCGCCCAGTCGGTAAGTCAGCAAGCCGATGTGACAGCAACGCTCGATGAAGGGGTGCACCAGATCCACCAGCTGGCCAGCCACACCGCCGACAACAGCAGGCAGGCGCTCGATGGCATCACCCTGCTGGTAGAACGGCTGCAGGATCTCTCGCGGCTGATCAACCAGTTCAGATATTGAAGCGACAGCGATCAAAAAAGCGCGTCACAAGACGCGCTTTTTTCGCTTTGCCTGACAGGAGAGTTATTCGTCCTGCTCGCTGGCAGCAAACTCCGGCACCTTCGCCATGGCATCTAGCACCACCTGAATATCAGCCCCCGGCTTGCAGGCGTTTTCGCTCAGGTGACGACGCCAGGCGCGCGCCCCCTGCATATTCTGGAACAACCCCAACATATGGCGGGTCATGTGGGAGAGGTAGTTGCCCTTGGCCAGCTCCTGCTCGATATAGGGCAGCATCATCCGTACCACTTCATGGCGGCTCGGCACGGCGTTATTCTGGCCGAACACCAGGTTGTCTACCTGCGCCAGAATGTAGGGGTTCTGATAGGCTTCGCGCCCCATCATGACGCCGTCCACGTGTTGCAGGTGCTCAAGGGTCTGCTCCATGGAGGTGACACCGCCGTTGAGGGCGATGGTGAGATCCGGGTAATCCTGCTTGACCCGATAGACCCGAGGGTAATCGAGCGGCGGGATCTCGCGGTTCTCCTTGGGGCTCAAGCCGCTCAGCCAGGCCTTGCGGGCATGGACGATGAAGGTGTCGCAACCGGCATCGCGCACCTGTTCGATAAAGGCTTGCAGAAATTCGTAGGAGTCCTGATCGTCGATGCCGATACGGGTCTTCACCGTCACCGGAATATCGACCACATCGCGCATCGCCTTGACGCAATCAGCCACCAGCGCCGGTTCACCCATCAGGCAGGCACCAAAGCGGCCATTCTGCACCCGATCGGAGGGGCAGCCGACATTGATGTTCACCTCGTCATAGCCACGCTCCTCAGCCAGCTTGGCACAGCGCGCCAGGTCGGCCGGATTGCTGCCACCCAGCTGCAGGGAGATGGGGTGCTCCTGCTCGCTGTAACCCAGATAATCACCCTTGCCGTGGATGATGGCGCCAGTGGTCACCATTTCGGTATAGAGCAAGGTCTGGCGGCTCATCAGTCGATGAAAATAACGGCAATGCCGATCGGTCCAGTCCAGCATGGGGGCGATGGAAAAACGCTGCGCCTGCATAAAAATCATCCGGGTTGGCTAAAGAAAGGGGCGGATTTTATCACAACGTGAAGCAGCCCCAGAAAATGAATTTTGTCGCCGCGCCATGCGAGGCCCTGTGATAGTATCCAGCTAATAGAAAGGGCAATTGCGCGATCATGAATCAAGACCAACTTTTACAACGAGCCGAGCGACTCTGTGTACAGCGAGGGATCCGCTTCACCCCGACCCGACGTCAGGTATTTCGCCTGCTGGCGGCACATGGCAATGCCATCAGCGCCTATGATTTGTTGGCTCAACTGCAGCAAACGGAAGCCAACGCCAAACCGCCAACCGTATACCGGGCACTCGATTTTCTGCTCGAACAGGGCTTTGCCCACAAGGTGGAATCGCTGAACGCATTTATCTTCTGCTGCCACTTCGATCACGCTCACCCGATGCAGCTGCTCATCTGCGATGACTGCGGCGAGGTGGTCGAGCTGCACGACACGGCGATCGATAGCGCGTTTTCCGAGCAGGCCCATCTGCATGGTTTTACTATTACCAATAAGACGATAGAGGCACATGGCCAATGTGCTCGCTGTACGCCCACTGTAGGAAGTCATCATGAAGGCTGATTTTGTAAATCCGTTCCTGCTCTCTCTGCTCAATGTGCTCTCTACCATGGCACAACTGGAACTCAAACCGGGCAAACCAAAACGCAAGATGGACGAGCTGGCTCGTGGCGATGTCTCCGGCCTGATCGGTATGGTTGGCCCGCAGACCCGTGGCTCCCTCTCCATCAGCTTTGAAAAAGGGCTGGCGCTGGAGATCATGCGCCGCATGCTGGGGGAAGCTCCTGCCACCATCAATGAAGAGGTGACCGACATGGTCGGTGAAATCACCAACATGGTGACCGGTGGTGCCAAGCGGATGCTGGGCGAGAAGGGCTACGAGTTTGACATGGCCACTCCGGTTATCGTCTCCGGCCCTAACCACACCATCACTCACCGCGCCGATGGCACCAAGATCATGATGCCTTTCGAATCTGATTTTGGTCGTGCCACCATCGAAATCTGCTTCGAGTAGTCACGATGTGGACTGCCTTGAAATGGTTCTTTATCTGCTGGGCGTTGCTGCTGATCCTCTCTGATATCCAGATCAGCACCTCCCTCTACAAATACGAAGACAATCGGGTAGTCATCAACTTCCCCCGCTGGCAAGCCAAAGCGCCGTGGGGCACCTTCGAATGGCATGCCGGGCGCGTTCAGACCCACTGGTATGGTCTGGATGGCAAACCCAAGCCGGAAGGCCCGCGCATCTAGTTCGTCAGCTCGAAGACCAATACAAAGAGGCCAGCATCAGCTGGCCTCTTTTGTTATGCGAACAGGTAAATCACCTGCTTACGCTGCCTCGGCAGCCAGATCGCCGACCGGCCGCACCAGCATGCCAAGCACACAAGCCAGCAGGGTTGGCATCAGCCAGGCGAGCCCCTTATCAAACAGCGGCAGGAAGGCAAACCCATCCATCTTCATGCCGGCAGCTCCCAGCCCATCGAGACAGCCAAACAGGAAGGCCACCGCCAGCACGCAGCGGAACGCCAGACGGGGGCGACCAAAATAGCCCTTGAGGAAGGTGACCAGCACCAGCGCGATGGCGACCGGATAGATGGCCACCAGCACCGGGATGGAGAGGCCGATCAGCTCGCTCAACCCCACATTGGCCACCAGCGCACAGAGCGCCCCCAGCAGCATGACCCAGCTACGATAGGCCCAGCCGGTCAGACCATGGAAGTAGTCGGCACCGGCACAGAGCAGGCCGACCGCGCTGGTAAAGCAGGCCAACGTGATAATCGCCGCCAGAATGAACTGACCCGGCTGACCAAACAGGCTCAGCACATAGGCATTGACAATGGTGCCGCCATTGCTGATATCGCTCGCCACCCCTTCAGCGCTGTTGCCCAGATGAAAGAGCGAGACATACACCGCCGACAACCCGACCGCCGAGATCAACCCCGCGATGGTCAGATATTTGAACTGGCTGCGATAATCCTCAATCCCCTTCTGGCGCAGCAAGCCGATGATCAGGGCACCGAACATCAGGGAGGCCAGGGTATCCATGGTGTTGTACCCCTCCAGCATCCCCTTGGTCAGGGCTGCGTCTATGTACTCACCGCTGGCATCGGGCATGGTGCCCTGCGGCGCCACAAAGACCCCGACCGCCAGAATGAGCAGCATCACCATCAGGGCCGGCGTCAGGTACTTGCCGACCGCATCGAGCAGCTTGCCGCGATCGAGCGCCACCAGGATCACCAGCGCAAAGAAGCTCAGGGTATAGAGCAGCAGCCCCCCATGGCCGGCATCGCCGAGCCACGGCTTGAGCCCCATCTCGTAGGCGACCAGACCGGTGCGGGGAATGGCGAACGCAGGCCCCATGATGATGTAGATGGCGATAGCCAGCGCAGTGGCAACGCCTGCCGGCAGATAGCGGGTCAGCTCGGTCCAGCCGCCGGCACCACGTCCGGAGCTACCCTTGGCCACCGCAATCAGGGTGATCAGCGGCAGCCCCACCGCCGTCAGCAGAAAACCGCACATGGCGGCGACCAGATGCTCACCGGCCATAAAGCCGGCCAGCGGCGGAAAAATGATATTGCCTGCCCCCAGATAGAAGGCGAACGTCATAAACCCCAATCCGAATACGTCGGACAACTTCAATGATTTCGTCAAACCCAACCTCATCTGCCTTATCAGCTTGTTCTTGTTGATTACACCCACTGCCTGGCAGATAACCTGACAACCATATGCTCGCTTCCCGCTCTCCCCGACAATCGGATGAGGAGCGCCATCCTGAGCATAAAGAAGAGATATTTGATCTCAATCACACATTAATATCTTGAAACAATTTGCTTGGCCAGAATTAATCGCTGAATGACCACGGTGGGGCAGGAGGTGAAGCGCGGGAGAGAGAAAGGAAGCTGGCAAGCATCCGGCAGCAGTGCAGGAATCAACAAACAAAAGAGCCTGCACAAGGCAGGCTCTTTTGTCAGAGAGGGAAGCTATCAGGCAGCTTCGGCGGCCAGCTTCTCGGCCGGGCGAACCACCATCCCTACCACGCAAGCCAGCAGGGTCGGCATCAACCAGGCAAGGCCCTTGTCAAACAGCGGCAGGAAGGCAAACGCATCCATCTTCATGCCGGCAGCACCCAGACCATCCAGGCAGCCGAACAGGAAGGCCACCACCAGCACGGCGCGGAACACCAGACGCGGGCGACCGAAGTAACCCTTCAGGAAGGTGACCAGCACCAGCGCCACGGCAACAGGGTAGATGGCAACCAGCACCGGAATGGAGAGGCTGATGAGCTGGCTCAGACCCACGTTGGCCACCACGGCGCAGATAACGCCCAGCAGCACGACCAGCTTTTTGTAAGCCATGCCGGTCAGATTGTGGAAGAAGTCGGAGCAGGCGGAGATCAGACCCACAGCGGTGGTGAAGCAAGCCAGAGTAATGATGGCTGCCAGAATGAACTGACCCGGCTGACCAAACAGGCTCAGCACATAGGCGTTGACGATGGCGCCACCATTGCTGACATCGGTCGCTACGCCTGCGGCAGTGTTGCCCAGCTCGAACAGCGAGATGTAGACCACGGAGAGACCAATGGCCGAGATCAGGCCGGCAATGGCCAGATACTTGAACTGGCTCTGGTAGTCATGGATCCCTTTCTGGCGCAGCAGGTCGACGATCAGGGCACCGAACATCAGGGAAGCCAGGGTATCCATGGTGTTGTAGCCTTCCAGGATCCCTTTCACAAACGGGCTGTTCTGATAGTCACCGGCAGATTCAGGCATGGTGCCCTGCGGCGCCACGAATACGCCGATCGCGAGGGTCAGCAGCAGCAACATCAGTACCGGCGTCAGGTATTTGCCGATGGCATCCATCAGCTTGCCCTGGTTCATGGAGACCAGCACGGCCACCCCGAAGAAGAGCACTGTGTAGGCAGCCAAACCCGCCTGACCCATATCACCGATAAAAGGCTTGAGGCCCATCTCGTAGGCCACCAGACCGGTACGGGGAGCCGCAAAGGCCGGGCCGATGATGATATAGATGGCAACCGCCAGCGCTGTGGCCACGCCCGCAGGCAGCAACTTGGTCATGCCGGCCCAGCCGTTACCGGCCTTGGCGACGGCAATGATGGTGATGAGCGGCAGGCCCACAGCGGTAACCAGAAAACCCAGCATCGCCAGAGAGAGGTGTTCGCCAGCCATGTAACCAGCGAGCGGCGGGAAGATGATGTTACCGGCGCCCAGGTAGAAGGCGAAGGTCATGAACCCCAATCCGAGTACGTCGGACAACGTGAGTGATTTCTTCAAGTTCAACCTCGTCTGTCTTGTAAATTATTGCTTGTTATAGTTTTTATCGGTCATTGACCAGTTTGTTCATATGGGTAAAAAAAAGAGCCCCGCTTGATTTTTCATCGCGACCAGTGGTTTTGGCTGGTCTGGAGCGGGTGCTCGATCTGGAACCAGCATAATGGCATGAAAAAATAGTTCAAGACGAAATTTACATCTTCAAATAGAAGGGGCTGGTCAGTTGGATATATCTGTCGGAATAGGCTCCATCAGCAGAATGGATCACAATATCCCCCCTTTCACACCTGTTTAATCCTCTGCCAAGTCGCAATAAAACACGATTTGCCTCTTTACCCTCTCTGGTGATAACAGCTGTATAACAAATGCCATGCAGATCATAATCCGCCGAGATGCATAAAATTTCATCAGCCATGGCCGTCGGCAGCACCAGTGCCACTTCGCCATTCGGGGCCAGCAGTCGGTCGCAGGCAGCCAGCAGGGCATGGCTGTCGAGGGCGCCGGTATGGCGGGCCATCGCCCGCGCCGGGTCGCTAAATGACTGGCCTGCCACGAAGTAAGGGGGATTGGAGACAATCAGATCGTAAGGGGCGGCCTGATACCCCTGCACCGCGCTTTCGATGATGGCCACGCGATCGGCCCAGGGGGAGGCGGCGACGTTCTCTCTGGCCTGGATCACTGCATCACTATCCAGCTCCACCCCGTCGATCTGGCAGTCAGATCTGCTGCGCTGGGCCAGCATCAGGGCGATGAGGCCGCTACCGGAGCCGATATCGAGCACCCGGCGCGCCTGTTCGACCGGGGCCCAGGCACCGAGCAGGATGCCGTCGGTGCCCACCTTCATGGCGCAGCGATCGTGATTGATATGGAACTGTTTGAAGGTAAAACCGCGACTACGTCCCATCTGGCCCCCGTCATCTGAAAAAATGGTTGGCGATTATAGCGACTAAGCCACACTCGCCATAGGAGCCGACGAGATAATCGCCTATAATCTGCCGTTTCCTTAATGACCGAGTATTGCCATGAGCCAGTCCTTTGATGATTTCGACCTGCACCCTGCCCTCAACCGGGCTTTGGCCGAGATGGGATTCACCCGCCCCACTACCATCCAGCAGATGGTACTGGAGCCAGCCCTGGACGGCCGCGATATTCTGGCATCCGCTCCGACCGGTACCGGCAAGACCGCCTCTTTCCTGCTGCCGGCGCTTCAGCACCTGCTGGACTTCCCGCGTCGCAAGCCGGGCCCCTGCCGCATGCTGATCCTGACCCCGACCCGCGAACTGGCGCTGCAGGTGACTGCCCACGCCAAGGCGCTGGCGGCCCACACCAACCTCAGCATCGAGACCATCATCGGCGGCGTCAGCCATGAAGAGCAGCTGCCTGCCCTGACCAAAACCACCGACATCGTGGTCGCCACCCCGGGCCGTCTGCTCGAGTACATCGAGAAAGAGGAGTTCGAGAGCCACGACATCGAGGTGCTGGTGCTGGACGAAGCGGATCGCATGCTGGACATGGGCTTCATCAAGGATGTGAACCGCATCGTGGCTGAGGCGCGCTACCGCAAGCACACCATGCTCTTCTCCGCCACCCTGGAAGGGGCTGGCCTTGAGAAGTTCGCCAGCGAAATCCTCAAAGATCCGGTGGAGCTGCACGCCGAGCCGCCGCGCAGCGAGCGTCGTCCCATCACCCAGTGGATCCATCTGGCCGATGACGCCGCCCACAAGCTGGCGCTGCTGACCCACATTCTGAAAAACCCGGAAACCCAGAAGGCGATCATCTTCGTCAAGACCCGCGAGCGTCTGGCGGAGCTCTCCGGCCAGCTGCAGGCGGCAGGCATCTCCTGCGCCTGGATCCGCGGCGAGATGGAGCAGAGCAAGCGTATCGAGTCGATCCGCAAGTTCCACGAAGGTGAAGTGCCCTTCCTGATCGCCACCGACGTCGCTGCCCGCGGCATCGACCTGCCGAACGTCAGCCATGTCATCAACTACGACATGCCCTACGGCGCCGATGTCTACGTCCACCGGATCGGCCGTACCGGCCGCGCCGGCAACCGCGGCTGTGCCATCAGCCTGGTGGAAGCCCACGACATGGCGATGGTCGCCAAGATCGAGCGCTACACCGAAGAGCGCCTCAAGCGCCGGGTGATCGACGAGCTGCGCCCCAAACATAAAGAGGCGCGGGTACCGGTGAAGAAGAAAAAGCCGGTCGATGGCAAGAAGAAAGCGGCCAAGAAGAAAAAGAAGAAGTGATCGCCTGGCGATAAAGAGAAGGGCCATCCCGCGGGATGGCCCTTCTGCATTCTGTACATCTGGCCAATCGGAGCCGTGTTACTTAGGGCTCGCCACAGCCGTAGCAGGGCTATTTGCAGCCAGAACGGCTCACTATAAATTTAATTTATGGGTTTTAGGGAAATGACCTAACCAAAACTTATAGTGAACCTCATCCGATCATCAGGGCATCAATTTGCCCGTCAGACGCCCTGCCAGGCCATCGCCCGATCTGGGTAACGAATCACCTCTGAATGCTGCCAGTCTGTCAGGCTACCGTCTTGCGCATGCCGATATGGGGGATATCGTCCTCGACATATCCCTCCCCCTCGGCCACAAAACCGTGCTGGCCATAGAAGCCCTGCAGATGGGCCTGCGCCCCCAGCCAGATGCTGTGAGTCGGCCAGCGCGCCTCGCACGCCTTGACCGCCTCGCCGATCAGCTGGTGACCGAGACCACCGCCACGCGCCCTGGGTGAGGTCACCACCCGACCGATGGCGGCGCCGCGCTCGTCGCCGATGCCGGGCGCCATGATCCGCGCATAGGCGGCCAGCAGCTCGCCCTGATAGCCGAGCAGGTGCCAGACACCCTCGCGGCGATCGAGCCCGTCCAGATCCTGAAAGGGACAGGTCTGCTCCACCACGAACACCTCGGCCCGCAGCGCCAGCAACTCATACAACTCGTCAGTGGTCAGTTCAGACCAGGGTTTCAGGATCCAGTTCATCGGCAACTCCTTATCAGTTCGGCCTGCCAGCATAATCGTGGCGCCAGCGCCCTGCATTAACCTTTGTTAAGTTCAGTGCCTGTAACGAGTTATTCAGCCCCAGAAAACTCTTCGATGAGATCAAGTCTCTGGTTCATCCAAATTGCAACAATATTGTTCGCAGCAATTGTGGCAGCCGATGCCTGCATTCCCTTCTCATCCTGCAACCACATCTTGGTGATCTGGCGAACAGTAGGAAGAGCCTTAATCACAGCGTCACGTTCTATGGCCGGCCAAGATTTCTCATCCCAGTTGCTGAGGCGCGGCTCGACTGGTTGGGTTGACATGAACTTCTGATCTATTGCCATAAAATCCTGCGGAGCAATATTGACGTGCAACTCATTGATCGTCCAACTGGCATAGTATCCATGCACGATCGTGCCAAAATTCGGGGACACTCGCCCCATCTGGACCTCCAGTGTCTGCCACAGCCGTTTCCATGCGGGTTGATTGAACAAATTCTTCGGCACTGTGCAATAGGGCACTTGACTGTCACGACTGGAACCCCAGAACCCGCCAAATGCCTCATACGCAGGCCAACCGACCCGCTTAAAAATAAAACAGTGCATCTGTGATTCATTTCTGGAGGCATCTTCGAGGGCTAAACGTAGCAGAATGAGCGCAGCCTTAGCCTTTGTGGCAGCCGCATCGTAACCATTGTCTGATGCC
The DNA here is from genome assembly GCF_019048745.1 of Aeromonas sp. FDAARGOS 1410. NCBI lineage: Bacteria > Pseudomonadati > Pseudomonadota > Gammaproteobacteria > Aeromonadales > Aeromonadaceae > Aeromonas > Aeromonas sp. FDAARGOS 1410. The sequence continues at coordinate 4,350,095 of NZ_CP077401.1, forward strand.
ATAAGAGCGACAGATTTGTCGCTGAAATTAGCCAACGCTTGTTCATAGCGGGCTTGAGCCAGTTCATCACTCACCTTGCTAGTTGGCTCAAACTGATTGAGATAGACCAACCAAGCTGATGCTTCTGCTGTGCTGTAGTCCTTTAATTTGGTCGCGGCGACAGCAGGGTTGCCAGGAATTGAACTCACAACCTTGGCAAACTCTTGCTCTTGAAGTGACAGACGCTCATCAAGCGCTTTGAGCCGTTCAGTCATACTATTTTTCAGACAATGCACCAGCACTGATGACTGTTCACTACAGCTATTACGCTGTTTCAACCACTGTCGCTGTTCAGTGCGCAGCACACTCCGTTTAGCTAACGGAGCTCTTTTGAGCAGATCCCGATATGATTCAGCAAGTTGTTCATCCAGAACACCAAGTCCCTGGTTATGACAAATTTCTCGCTCTATTACTGTGCCAGCAACTGAGCAGTCAAATGAAGCAGAGTAAGCCGCCGAAACAGTGCCAAAAAGCATTAAAACTAACTGACCCACAGTTAATGACCATCTCATGGGTAAATTCCGCATTCTGTTGAAAATACTACACATGGCAATTTTGAACTCAAATGAGAACAACACTAACGTAAGACTATGAACCTCAGCCTTTATTAAACGAAACGCAACCTTTTGCGAATGCGACTAAGACTGATGGGAGTGATACCGAGATAGGCGGCGATCTGGTGGTCGGGCACTCTGGCATCGAGCGCGGGAAAGCTGTCGAGAAAGTGCTGATAGCGCGCCTGCGGGCTGCCGGTCAGCAGCAACTGCTCCTTCTCCTCCTTGATGCGCAGCTGCACCTCCAGCAGGTGCTGGTACCAGCGCGGCCAGCCGGGCAGCTGACGCAAGTCGGCCAGAGTGAACAGCTGCAGACGGCAGGGCTCCAGCGCCTCCACGCTGTAGCGGGCAGGCTCGCCACTGAGCAGGTGGTGAAAGTCGAGAAACTCGTCCCCCTCCCAGTAGAACTCCTTGATGTACTCGCGGCCATCCTCCAGCACCAGCTTGGCCCGCAGCAGCCCCTGCTCCACCCTGACCAGCAGATCCGGGCTGTCGCCAGCATGCCAGAGGCAGCTTTTCGGGCTGAGGGCCAGCGGGCGGGCAAAAGAGAGGAGGCGCGCGGCCTCCTCTTTATCTGCGACCTGCGCCCAATCGAAGGGGGGTCTGTCAGTCAGCATGATTAACCGCGGCGCTGACGCACGGCTTCAAACAGGCAGACGCCGGCTGCCACCGAGACGTTGAGGCTGGATACCGCCCCCGCCATCGGGATGCTCACCAGCTCGTCGCAGTGCTCGCGGGTCAGGCGACGCATGCCCTTGCCTTCGGCGCCCATCACCAACGCCATCGGGCCGGTCAGTTTGGCCTGATAGAGGTCGTGGTCGGCCTCGCCAGCGGTGCCGACGATCCAGACGCCGCGCTCCTGCAATTCGCGCAGGGTGCGGGCCAGGTTGGTGACCTGAATGAGCGGCACCACTTCGGCGGCGCCACAGGCAACCTTGCGCACGATTGGGGTCAGGCCGGTGGCCTTGTCCCGCGGCACGATGACAGCATGAGCCCCGGCAGCATCGGCGCTGCGCAGGCAGGCGCCGAGATTGTGCGGATCGGTCACGCCATCCAGCACCAGCAGGAAGGGCTGGCTCTGTTGTGCCGCCAACTCGTCCAGCAGGCTGGCCAGATCGTGCTCGGCCAGCTTCGGCGCCTCTTTCACCCGGGCCATGATACCCTGGTGATTGTTGCCTTCCGCTTTGTCATCAAGGGTCTTGCGGTTCACACTCTGCACGCGCAAGCCGAGGGATTCCAGCTCGGCCAGCAGGGGTTGCAGCCGGTCGTCATCCCGCCCCTTGAGGGCCCACACTTCGATGAAGCGCTCGGGAGTGCGCTCCAGCAGCGCGGATACAGCGTGAATGCCGTAGATCAGTTCAGTACTCATTTAGTGCTCTTGGCCTTATCGCGAGCTTTTTTGCCCGGTCGTCTGTTGCTGGGTTTGGCACGGCCACCCTTGGCGGGTTTGCCGCTCTCCTTGCCATCTTTCTCTTTGCGCTTTTCGTGGCGCTCGGCGCTCTTGGCCTTCTCCTTCTTGATCTCGGCCATCTTGCGAACAGCCTGCTTGGCGTTCTTGCCGGTGATCTTGAGGGGCTCTTCCACCATCACGAAGTCGATCTTGCGATCGTCCAGATTGACGCCCATCACCTTGACCCGCACCTTGTCGCCCAGACGGTAGCGGCGGCGGAAGTTCTCGCCGATCAGCTGCTGATGCAGCGGGTCGAACTGGTAGTAGTCGTTGGTGAGGGTGCTGACGTGCACCAGACCGTCGATGTGGATCTCGGCCAGACGCACGAAGAAGCCAAAGCCGGTGACGCTGGCGATGACGCCGTCAAACTCGTCACCCACGTGATCCAGCATGTACTCGCACTTGAGCCAGTCGGCCACATCGCGAGTGGCATCGTCGGCACGACGCTCGGTCATGGAGCAGTGCTCGCCCATCGGGTCCACTTCTTCCAGCTGGTAGTGGTAACCACCGCTCGGGGTCCACTTGTGGCGCAGGTTGGCCTGCTGCTCCTTGGCGGTCTGATACTTGATCGCGCGGTGCAGGATGAGGTCGGGGTAACGACGGATCGGCGAGGTGAAGTGGGCATAGGACTTCAGAGCCAGACCGAAGTGACCGATGTTGTCGGCCTGATAGATGGCCTGACGCATGGAGCGCAGCAGCATGGTGGAGAGCAGCTCCGCATCGGGCCGCCCTTCAAACTTGGCAGCCAGCTCGGCGAAATCCTTCGGCTCGGGCTCAAGACCGCCCTTGAGCTCCAGACCCAGTTCGGCCAGGAAGTCACGGAAACCGGTCAGACGCTCTTCACCCGGACGGTCGTGCACCCGGAACAGGGCGGCAGCTTCGTTCTTCTCGATGTAGCGGGCGGCAGCCACGTTCGCCTGGATCATGCACTCTTCGATGATCTTGTGGGCGTCGTTGCGCACCAGCGGCACGATGCGGTCGATCTTGCGCTGGGCATTGAAGATGAAGCGGGTCTCCTCGCTCTCGAACTCCACCGCGCCGCGCTGATGACGAGCCTGTTTGAGCGCCTTGTAGAGGTTGTTGAGCTCCTCGATATGGCCCACCAGCGGGTCATACTGCTGACGCAGCTTGGGATCCCCGTCGAGGATCGCCGCCACCTTGGTGTAGGTGAGACGAGCGTGGGAGTTCATCACCGCTTCGTAGAACTTGTAGCCGGACATGCGGCCAGAGGCGGAGATGGTCATCTCGCACACCATACAGAGGCGGTCAACCTGCGGGTTCAGGGAACAGAGACCGTTGGAGAGCACCTCCGGCAGCATGGGCACCACGAACTCGGGGAAGTAGACCGAGTTGCCGCGCTGATAGGCTTCGGTGTCGAGGGCTGTGCCCGGCTTCACATAGGCGGATACGTCGGCAATGGCAACCCACAGGCGCCAGCCGCCACCGCGTTTGGCTTCACAGAAGACGGCGTCATCGAAGTCGCGGGCATCTTCCCCGTCGATGGTGACCAGCGGCAGGGCACGCAGGTCGATACGGCCCTCTTTGGCCTTCTCCGGCACCTGCTCGCCGAGACCGGCAACCTCTTTGGTCACCTCTTCCGGCCAGGTGTGCGGAATGCCGTGGGTACGCAGGGCGATTTCGATCTCCATGCCGGGCGCCATGTTTTCACCCAGCACCTCCAGCACGGTACCGACCGCGTTGAAGCGGGCAGTGGCGCGCTGGTTGATGCGCACGACCACGACCTGGCTCTGGCGAGCCCCTTTATTCTCCCCTTCCGGGATGATGATGTCCTGACCGATGCGGCTGTCATCAGGCACCACGAAACCAACGCCGTTTTCGACGAAGTAACGGCCGACGATATCCGCTTCGCGGGATTTGAGCAGACGCACCAGACGCGCCTCCTGGCGCCCCTTGCGGTCGATTTCAGTCGGCTGCACCAGCGCATAGTCGCCGTGCATCAGACGCTGCATTTCGCGGTTGTTGAGGAACAGATCCGGGCCACCACCCTCGGGACGCAGGAAACCGAAGCCATCCTTGTGGCCGAGTACGTAGCCTTTCACCAGATTCAGGCGATCCGGCAGGGCATAACACTGGTTGCGCGTGAAGACCAGCTGTCCATCGCGCTCCATGGCACGCAGACGGCGACGCAGGGCTTCCAGTGGCTCTTCATCGGTCAGCTTGAGAACCTTGGCCAGCTCTTCCCGTGACATGGGTTTTTCGTGGCCCTTGATGAGGTCGAGGATCATCTCGCGACTGGCGATGGGATTCTCGTATTTTTCGGCCTCGCGTTCGAGGAAAGGATCTTTTTGAGACATAAGCAGGCCTTAGGGTAGGTGGTAACGGTGCCATTATATCGGAGGGGGGGGCGAATGGCATCCATCGGCTGCCTTTTGGCCAATCTCTCTGTCATACTATCTTCAGTTCGCTGGCATGATGAGACACAGAACTCATGAGTAAGGACACATTTGCCCAATCTGCCGCCTATCTCAAGCAGGCAGTCCCCCTGATGATCAAGTACCAGATCCCCACGACGCCGGATAACTATCACCTCTGGTACAACTACGTTGCGGCCAGCATGCCCGAGCTCAATCAGGCGATCGATCAGGCGGTCAAGCTACAGGGCACCTGCTCTCTTACCACCTGCGAGCGCCTCTACCACCAATATCTGGCGGCTCAGGACGAGAAGCAAATGGAGGCGATGAAGCTCAACCTCGCCGCCATGGCCAACGAGCTGGGCCACTCCATGCAGGACGCCATCTCGGATACCGGCATGTTTCAGGAGATGCTCGACAAGAGCTTCGACAAGCTGAGCCGTATAGACGACGAAGGCTTCAGTCTGGAAGACACCATGGGGATCCTGCGGGATTTGGTGCGCGAATCGCGGGATGTACGCATGTCCACCATGCACTTTCGCAACCAGCTCAGCAATGCCGAAAAAGAGATCAAGGAGCTGCGGGCGGCGCTCAACGAGACCCGCAAACTGGCCAACGAGGATGCCCTCACCAGCCTGCTCAACCGGCGCGCCTTTGACCTTGAACTGGATAGCCTGATCCGCAGCCAGCAGCCCTTCTCGCTGATCCTTGCCGACATCGACCGCTTCAAGAACTTCAACGACGAATATGGTCACCTGCTTGGCGATCAGGTGCTGCGCGCTTTCAGCAAACGGCTGCGCGATGCCTGCAAGGAGGGAGTGACCGCCTATCGGCTGGGGGGCGAAGAGTTCGCCATGCTGGTGCCCCATCGCAATCTGGCACTGACCAGGCAGATGGCAGAGAGCATGCGCCGCGCCATCGAGCGGATGTCGATTCTGGATCGCAAATCGGGCCGACGCATCGATCACATCACCGCCTCGTTCGGCGTGGGCGAGTTCAACGGTCAGGAGAGTGCCGACTGTCTGGTCGAACGAACCGACAAGCTGCTCTACAAGGCCAAAGAGCTTGGCCGTAACCGGGTCATGCCACTCCCCTCCTGAGAGCCGTCAAATTGCCGGATCGTCCCCAATAGAAAAGCCAGTCAGATCACTGACTGGCTTTTCTTCATCTCTTACCAATGCCGCCGGGGTGGAACCATGACGGCACCAGTCAGATGATTACTGCTGGGCCTCTGTGACCCCTTCCACTTTCACTTCGACACGGCGATCCGGAGCCAGGCAGACGATCAGCTCGCGCTTGGACTTGCTGACGCAGCTGTCGCCGGTAACCGGGGAAGCCTTGCCACGCCCTTCCACATTGACCTTGCTGGCCGGGATCCCTTTACCAACCAGATAGTTGGCAACGGTCTGGGCACGCTGCTCGGAGAGCTTCTGGTTGTAGGAGTCAGAGCCAATGCGGTCGGTGTAACCGATCACGGTGGCGACGCCATCCTTCGGACGCGCAGACTCAATCTGGCTGTAGAGGTTGTCCAGAGCCTCGCTGGCTTTCGGCTTCAGCGTTGCCTTGTTGAAGTCAAACAGCACGTCGGAGCTCAGGGTGAACTGCTTCTCGACAATAACAGGCTCGGGAGCGGGTGCCGGCGCAGGAGCCGGTGCGGCAACCACAGGAGCAACCTGACCGAAGCGATAGACAGCGCCCAGCGAGAGCAGGCCGTTGTCCATACGCAGGCCGGTGTCGTCACGGCTGCCATACGGAGTGGAGTATTGATACTCGAGGCGAGCAGCCCAGTCGCGATTGAAGGCATATTCAGCACCCAGCGCACCTACGACAACAAAGCGGCTGTCGCTTCCCTCACCACTGTTGTCAGCCCAGCCATAGCCACCACCTACACGACCGTAGAGGTCCAGGCTCTCGGTCACCGGGAAGCCCAACTTCAGGGTCAGTTGCGCCAGTTGTGCCTTCACGGAGTCGTTAAATGCAGTGCCGGTTGATTTCTCTACGGCATCAAACTTGTACTTGCCCAGATAGTCGTAACCCAGCTCAACACCCAGATTCTTGTTAACCTGATAGCCGCCAAACACACCGGCCCCCAGGGAATCATTGGTCTCATTGCCAAGAGTAAAAGCGTTGCTTTCATCAATGCCATAGAAGTTGGACCAGCCCAGTTTGGCACCGCCATACCAGGTATTGTCCTGACCGGCCGCCTGTGCGTTGGCAGCGAGCAAACCGGTAACCAGTAAGGTAATCAATGATTTTTTCATGTCTTAGCCTCTGCAACTTTATGTAGGAGGAGGTTGATTGATATCACCTCGTCTTATAGGCGCAACCGCACAAACACGATCGCAGCATATCAACGTTAGCCTATTTTCAAGTACCTGATATCAATTAACAAATAACACTTTAACTCAATGACACCACAAAAACAGCAACAAATGTCTGTTATTTAACCAAGAAAGGGATGAATGCATCATTCTGCGGGGAAACGGGCCAGCCTGTCGCCGGCCCGGAAGGGTTGTTACTGACGGATGAACTCGTAGTTCTTCTCGATAAAATCGGCCACACGCTGACCCAGAACTTTATGCACGGTACGAGTCGGGTGCACCTGATCCCAGAACATGTTGCCCTCGCAATTGGCTGTCATGGCCGCCCGCATCAACTCGGGGCTGACCACAGCCTGCGCCAGGATCGGGTTGCTCGCAATGGCAAGCTGCTCCGGCAGCGTCAGCGCCGCCGCTTTTGGCATCTTGGCAAAGGGCTTCCAGACATAGCCACCGCCGTAGCAGGCATGTTCGATATCACTGAGCCCAAACTGCTGCGGGTCGCGCACCATCTCGTCAAACTGCTTGTCGACTTCGAACAGCTTCACGATGCCAAGAGGGGCAAGCTCGTTGGTGAGCGCCTGCAAACGCTGGTTATGGTATTTGGCTACATGGCGCACCTTGTCGACCACCTTCATGCTGTGAGCCGACGGGGTCTGCCCCAGATCAGGAATGTTGAACAGAAGTATCTGCTTGGCGCCATTTAAAACCAGATTATTCGCTGCCGCCTGAATGGTGGCTACCACCCGATCTGCATCCTTCTCCTTGTTCCAGCCATAGGCCAGATAATCGTTGGCTCCCACCCAAATCACCACCAGATCATCGGGGCGGAACTTGTCTTTTTTCAGGAACTGTTTGATCTCGTACTCCAGGTTATTGATCACCTGATACTTGGGATCCCAGGACCAGAAGCCAAGCCAGCCATTCAGGGGGCCGAGGTGGTTATAGGCCACCGCAGTGGCACCGCCTTCAGCCTCGTTGGCCAGCTTAAGCCCCGGGAAATGCTCTTGTTGCAACAATTCCAGCCAGACTGGCCCATTACTGAAACGCCCCTTGAAATAGGGAGGACTGGAGGGGAGATACCCTTTCATCTTCTGGTACATTTTTCCGGTATCGGAGAGGCTATCGCCAAACATCACGATACGGGAAAAGGCAGGACGCTCGACCGCCTGAACGGTCAATGCCATCAACCCCAATAAACAAACAAGCCACTTTTTCATATTGTTATTCTCATTGTTCGGCAAGGGTTACCCTTGCTCGCTTTCCTCGAACGGAGATCTCTTTGGGAAGAAGCAGATCTCCACTGACGCCTGATCAAGACGACAGATTAACGAGCTGGCTAAACCTTCACCTACTCTTTCGCACAATAGAATCGATTGCGCTCACAAAACAGGCGATCTCTTATTCCATTTTCAACCCATTTCGGCTGCTGCCACAGCCGAAAAAAGCGCGTACTTTTTGTGCTCTATCCCCTTATCGCAAATAAAACGGATGCTTTCACGCTTGTTTCACGCCCCCCTCCGCACAATGCCCCCATCCCAACGACAGGAGCATGAAATGAACAAAGCAAGCGCAGCCATTATCGGAATGTTGACCCTGATGTCCGTATCCTCTTTCGCCATGGCGGCCTACACGGGCCCGATGGAGCAGAACAAGGTCTCCGTGGCGCAACTCAAGGATCTGGCCGATGACAGCTGGGCCACCCTGGAAGGGAAACTGGTCAAGCACCTCGGCGGTGAAAACTACCTGTTCCGCGACGAGAGCGGCGAAGTAGAGGTCGAGGTAGACGAGAAGGTATGGCGTGGCACAGAGGTAGGGCCGGACGACCTGATCCGCATCCGTGGCGAGGTGGACCACAGCTGGAACAAGACCGAGCTTGATGTGGAAAGTCTGGAGAAAGTGGGCGCGGCGCCCAAGGCTAAAGGCGGCTTCATCGCCAAGTAAGGCGGAATGATCCCTGACTGACCAGACGTAAAAAAGGGCGCTGTTGAAAGCGCCCTTTTTCATTTTCCGTTCTGCCGCTGCGACCCGTTAACCGGAACGGCTGGCAAATGTTCGCTTGAACCCCTTCTCGGCCTGATTGACCTTGTAGAGGTAGCGACGCGCCTCCGCCTTGGGATGCTGCTCGGTCAGCACCTGGTAAACCGCCTCGGGTGAGAGCTGGTTGATCATGCTGGGAGCCGCCTTGCGATCGCTTGAGAAGGTGTTGAGCACCCCGCCAGCCCCACCGTTATAGGCGGAGATCACCGCATAGCGACGGGATTGGGGATCCTGAATATCCGACAGATAGACGGTCTGCAGCAGATGCAGATAGGCAGTCCCGACATCGATGTTGTAGGCCGGATTGAACAGGTCTTCCCGGGTCGGTTGACCGCTCTTGCCCTTGACCCGCACATAGACGTCACGCCCAGCCGTCGCCGGAATGACCTGCATCAGGCCATAAGCGTTGGCATGGCTCACCGCATAGGGGTTGAAGCTGCTCTCGGTCTTGATCACCGCATAGATCAGGCTTTCAGAGACCCCGTATTTGCGGGAGGCTTCACGGATCAGGCTGGCGTACTTGTAACCCCGTCTGTCTTCGTGGTTGGCCACCATGGGGATATCGACGAAGAAGATGGTGCGAATACCAAGGGTGCGCTTCTTCATCGCCGTGTTGAGCAGGTAGTCGGCGTAACGTTCGGCACGCCAGGATGCCCGAATGGGCTGACGCTGATTGTCCACCACCTGGCCATAGAGGAAAGGCTCGCCGCCGGGCATGATCTCCCGGTCGGAGTAAAGATCCACTTCGGCCGGATCGTCTGGTGTCAGCAGGGTCTCGACAATGGCACGACGCAGGTGAGCGCGGGGATCTATGCCAGATACCGTCTCGACCATGATATGGCCGCTGGAGAAATCGATGTGGGCACGGCTCTTGTACTGATCCGTGTATTTGACGTAGTCATACTTGCCCGCAAACAGCGCCTCTCGCCCCCATATTTCGTTCACGTTATGGGAGAGCGCACTGATCATGTGTTCAAAGCCGCGGATGTCCTTGCCGTTGACGAGATCATCATCCTCATTCCCGCTGGGCTTGGGAGAAGATGAACAGGCAGAGAGAAACAGCAGGGTGCACAGCAGCCAGAAAATTCGGCCCATAGGATCCTCAAACAGGGCGGCAGTGCCGCCCATCATTCATATGCCGCGAGTAAACAAGGGGAGGCTGACCACCTTTGGCTCCACTCCCCGCTCGCAGGTACTACAGCTCGATTGCTTACTGGCTGGGAGGGGTATAACCCTCGATCTGCACTTCACCCGCTTCAAACAGGTAGCTGACCATCTCTTTTTCCAGCAACTGACGATGCTCAAGATTCATCATATTGAGCTTTTTTTCATTGATCAGCATCACCTGCTTCTTCTGCCACTCGGCCCAGGCTTCCTTGCTGATGTTGTCAAAAATCCGCTTGCCGAGTTCACCCGGGTAGAGTTGAAAATCCAGGCCCGGACCCTCTTTTTTCAGGCGTTGGCAAAATACAGTACGGCTCATGTTGACCTCTATGGTTGTAGCTCCGGATAGGCGAGCAGACGGGCCGTGGCGGCCGCCAGCCCCACCTCGGCAGGATGGCGTAAGTTATACCAGAGTCGGTTATCTGCTTCCATGAGGCGCAGCGCTGGCGCTGCCTCAATCTCGAGCAGCAGCGGCTGGATATCGAGGTGGAAGTGACTGAATGTATGGCGAAAACCGGCCAGCTCCCGATAACCGTGATGACTCAGGCCAAGGGACGCCAGCAGACCCTCTACCTCCGCCAGCGAGGCGACCTGCGGGAAGCAATAGAGCCCACCCCAGATCCCCTGCGGAGGCCGCTTCTCCAGCAGCAGTTCGTCGCCATGGCGGATCAGCAGCATGATGCCATCCCGGGCCGGAATGCTCTTCTTCGGCTTGCTGTTGGGGTAGGCAGTCGGGTTGCCTTGCGACAGCCCCTGGCAATCGGCCCGCACCGGGCAACGCTCGCAAGCAGGCTTGCTGCGGGTGCAGATCGTTGCCCCGATATCCATCATCGCCTGATTGTATTGCGCCACGCCCAGCTTGGGAGTGAGCCGAATGGCGATCTCCCACAGCTCGTTCTCAACCTGCTTCTGGCCGGGCCAGCCCGGCAGCGCCAGCCAGCGGGTGAGTACCCGCTTCACATTGCCATCAAGGATGGCGTGAGGCTGACCGAGGGAGAGCGACAGCACGGCCCCGGCGGTAGAACGGCCAATGCCCGGCAGCGCCATCACCTCGTCAAAGCGCTCGGGAAAGAGGCCATGGTGATGATCGCGGATCTGCTGGGCCGCCTTGTGCAGGTTGCGGGCCCGGGCATAGTAGCCAAGCCCGGTCCAGTGATGCAGCACTTCGTCGACGGGGGCATCGGCCAGCGCCACCACATCAGGGAAACGCGCCATAAAACGCTGGTAATAGGGGATCACGGTAGCGACCTGGGTCTGCTGCAGCATGATCTCCGAAACCCAGACCCGGTAAGGAGTCTTCTCCTGCTGCCAGGGCAGGCTCTTGCGGCCATGAAGCTCATACCACTCCAGAACTCGGCTTGCGAAGGTTGATTGATTCACGTTGTTCTCATGTCGTTGATATATAGGGAACTCTGCGGTTCCTTCGGCTTATTTTGGCTGCTCGGTAGTAAGGCCATTGCGCAATACAGAGCCAGCCGTCTGGTGCGGCAGGGTACGGCCTCGTCACGTCCAAGTCAAAGCCCTGCTGACACACTCGATTACCCCACATTTTCCCGGTCACGGCCGGGCAGCAATGCAGTAACAAAGACGATATACTCGGCCCCACGATTGTTGACGGGAGAGATGGTTTGCAGACTTATCTGGTTGGGGGCGCAGTACGGGATCGCCTGCTGGGATTGCAGCAGGGCGACAGGGATTATCTGGTGGTCGGCGCCACCGTGGAGCAGATGCTGGCGCTGGGCTTTACCCAGGTCGGTCGCGACTTTCCCGTGTTTCTTCACCCCAAAACCCAGCAGGAGTATGCCCTCGCCCGTACCGAACGCAAGCAGGGTCAGGGCTACACCGGCTTTGTCTGCCACGCAGCCCCCGATGTGACGCTGGAGCAGGATCTGCTGCGCCGGGATCTCACCATCAACGCCATCGCCGAAGATGAACAGGGAGAGCTCCACGATCCCTACGGTGGCATCAAGGATTTGGAAAAACGGCTGCTGCGCCACGTCTCCCCCGCCTTTGCCGAAGACCCTTTGCGCATCCTGCGGGTCGCCCGCTTCGCCGCCCGCTTCCACGCTCAGGGCTTTACCATCGAGCCGGAGACCCTCGCCCTGATGAGCGAGATGACGGCCGCTGGCGAGCTGGCCCACCTCACGCCGGAGCGAGTCTGGAAAGAGCTGGAGAAGGTGCTGCTGGGGCCTACCCCGCAGATCTTCTTCGAGGTGCTGCGCCAGTGCGGTGCCCTCAAGGCGCTCTTCCCCGAGATCGATGCCCTGTTCGGCGTCCCCGCCCCAGCCAAGTGGCACCCGGAGATCGACACCGGCATCCACACCCTGATGGTGCTGGAGCAGGCGTGCCGGATCTCCCCGGAATTGACCGTCCGCTTTGCTGCCCTCTGCCACGACCTTGGCAAGGGAGTGACCCCCAAGGAGTTCTGGCCCAGCCATCATGGTCACGGCCAGAAGGGGCTGCCGCTTATTCGCGCCCTGTGCGAGCGGTTCCGGGTACCCAACGAGTGCCGGGATCTGGCGCTGCTGGTGAGCGATCTGCACACCCACATCCACATCGCCTTTGAACTCAAGCCCGCCACCCTGCTCAAGGTGTTTGACAAGGCAGATGCCTGGCGCCGCCCCGAGCGCTTTGCCCAGCTGCTGGATGCCTGCCGCGCCGACTTCCACGGCCGCACCGGTTTCGAGGAGCGGGTCTACGCCGAGCCGGACTATGTGGCCGAAGCGCTGGCTGCCGCCCAGGCAGTGCCGGTGAAAGAGATAGTGGCGGCCGGTTACAAGGGGGAAGAGATCAAGGAGCAGCTCGCCAAAAAGCGGACCGATGCCATCAGCCGCATCAAGGATGAGTGGACCTTTATCGAGGAGTAACCCTCCCCCCGCACAAGAACAGACGGCCATACTGACAAGGCTCCCGCAGGAGACCTCGCCAGTACGGCCGTTTTGTCATTTAGCTGAGTTCAGACTGGCGGTTTACGCCGGGCCAATGCGCTCGAGCAAGCTCATATGGGATGAGCCATCGTGGCGCTTGAGGTTCTGACGATACTCGAACTGGCGCTGGCTCTCCTGTTTGAGCCCCAGCATCAGCGAATAGCACATGGCCAGCATGATCACCGAGAAGGGCAGCGCGGCTATGATGCTGGCCGCCTGCAGGGCAGCAAGACCGCCGGAGACCAGTAAAATCGCAGCGACCAGCCCCTGGCCCAGCCCCCAGAGCGCGCGGTGGGGCACAGGAGGATCCTGATCACCGATGGAGAGCAGGGTCGTAATCACCAGCGTGCCCGAGTCACTGGAGGTAATGAAGTAGGTGCAGATAAGCAGGGTCAGCACGCCCTTGGCAATCCAGCCAAAGGTCTCCCAGTGCAGCAGTTCGACCGTCTTGTAGAGCGCCAGCGTCACATCCTGATTGACCGCTGCGACCACGCCGCCGCCACCAAACAGCTCCAGATTCATCGCCGTACCGCCAAAAACGGTGAGCCAGAACATGCCGAGCAGCGAAGGCACCAGCAGCACGCCAAGCACGAACTCGCGGATAGTACGCCCCTTGGAGATGCGGGCGATAAACATGCCGACAAACGGCGCCCACGCAATCCACCAGCCCCAGTAAAACGCCGTCCAGCTCGACTGCCAGGCCGAGGTGCCATTGGCTTCGGTGTTGGTCCAGAAGCTCAGTTTGACGATGTTCTGCAGGTAATCGCCGATGTTCTGCACATAGGCGTTGAGGATATAGGTGGTCGGCCCCAGCACCAGAAAGAGCGCGAGCACGAACACGCTCAACCAGATATTGAGTTCGGAGAGGATCTTCACCCCGCGCCCGACCCCGGAGACCGCCGAGAGGGTGGCGATCAGGCTGATACCACCGATAAGCCAGAGTTGGTTCGTCTGCGATACTTCCATGCCAAACATCTGGTTGAGGCCGGTATTCATCTGGGAGACCCCCAGGCCAAGGGAGGTCGCCACCCCGAACACGGTGCCGAACACCGCCAGCACGTCAGCGGCGTGGCCCCAGAAGCCGTAGATGCGATCGCCGAGCAGCGGATAGAGCACGGAACGAATGGCCAGTGGCAGCTTGCGCCGATAGCTGAAGAAGGCGAGCGACAAGCCGACGATCACATAGATTGCCCATGGATGGAGGCCCCAGTGGAAAAAGGTGAGGCGCATGGCGATCTGGGCCGCCTCCGGGGTCATCCCTTCGGTAATAAAAGGGTTGCCCTGCAGGTGGTTCATCGGCTCGGCGATGCTCCAGAACACCAGCCCGATCCCCATGCCCGCGCTAAACAGCATGGAGAACCAGGCGAAGTAGCCGAACTCCGGTACCTGGTCGTCGTCGCCCAGCCGGATGTTGCCGAAACGGCTGAACATCAGGTAGACGGCGAAGAACAGGAACAGGGCGACCACCAGAATGTAGTACCACTTGAACCCGGCAATAATCTGATCCTTGGCCCCGACAAACCAGCTGGCGGCCGTCTCGGGGACAAAGACCCCGAACAGCAGAAACAGGGTGATAACGGTCAACGCCGTCATGGCCATGGTGGGGTTGAGGCCTTTAAATAGCCCTTTGCTTGCTCTCATCCAGCCTCCTTAGTCGTTGTTGAAAAACTCTTCGCCCACGTGATCACCGGCACCACCGATGGCGCGATAGACCAGCTTGCCTGCCGCTTGTTCACGGTGATCCACCAGGGTGACCGAGGGCTGACCGTTCACGGCGTGGCGTTTGCCGAGGAAGATGGCCATGGGCACGCCCAGATTGGAGATACCGCTGGTGATCCAGAGCCGGTTGAAGTCGTAAGAGCCGCCGATGAACTCCAGCTGGGCCAACCCGGTATCGAGGCCGGTCAGATAGAACTGCATGGCACTTTCATCAGGAAAGAGGTGCACCAGCACATAGGCGTAGCGCAATTCGTTCACCAACTCCTTTAGGTTGAAAGTACCTGTTTCGCTACAGGAGAGCGGCAGTTCGCCGTCGTAGTGGTGAACCTTGAGGTTGTTCGGGTCTTCATCGTAGGCGGGCTGATAGCGGACAAAGGCTGACGTATCAGGCAGTTCATAGCGAACCCGCACGACTTTCAGGCCGCTGGCCAGGGTCTTGATATCCAGTTCATTGGTCATGTTTACTCCTCTCTTGTCAGGTTAAACAGCGCAAAGAGGGGCTAAACTAACACAAAATTAATTTGAACATAAACCATTTGAGTAATAACTATATTGACCTTTTTATCTACCGGGAGCAGAATTTTCCCCCTTTCAACCCGACTTCCTACTCCGACACCATGGAAAAACATGATGAAGTGCTGGTAGCGCTGCGCCAGATCATTCGTGCCATCGACATGCACTCCAAGCGCTTGATCAAGGAGGCGGGTCTCACCTCGCCACAACTCTTGCTGCTCAAAGGGATTGATGAGCTGGGCCAGATCTCCATGCGCCAGCTGGCCGACCACACCAACATGAGTCAGGCCACTGCCACCACCATCATGGATCGCCTCGAGAGCCGTCAGCTGGTACAGCGCGTTCGCAGCGAGACCGACAAGCGCAAGGTACACGCGACCCTGACCGATGCCGGACGCGCCCTGCTGGCCGAGGCGCCGACACCACTGCAAGAGAGCTTTATCCAGCGTTTTCAATCCCTTGAAACCTGGGAACAGACCCTGCTGCTCTCCTCCCTGCAGCGCATCTCCGCCATGATGAATGCCGACGGGATAGATGCCGCCCCGGTGCTGAGCGTCAGCCCCCTGACCGCCGAGCAGGCATAAAAAAAGCTCCCGAAACGGGAGCTTTTTTAGTGGTTTGCACCGGCGATTACTCTTCCAGGCTGATACCAATATTGGAAACGCCATCCTGAGCGGCAAAGACCTTGATGGCCAGAATGCGGTCGCTATCGCGCTCATGGGCAACTCGCTTGAGCAACTCGACCTGAAACTCCAGCTCGGCTTCCATATATTCGTGCTCGTAGAGCTCCTCTTCGGTCAGATCCCGCTCTTCCATCATCTCGATAAAACCGGCAACGGTACCGACGGAGGCATGACTGGCATCGTTGGCCTCTTCCCCAACACGGCAGATCACCGAGTTGTAGGCACAGCCCAGCGCCACGCAGGCATCCAGTGCCGGATAGGCACCGTAGGATTCAAACTTGCGGGGATCCGGAATATGGGCTTCGAACTCTTCGAGAATGGCACCCAGATTGACCCGGGAACCCTTGACGGTCAGGTAGTTCCACATCTGATCCAGCGCATGCCGGAAGGCCTCTGCATTGCCAAATCCGGAGGCCTGACTGAACAGGGCATAGTTGGGGTACATGCGCTCTGCCAGCGCCAGGGTGTAGACGGTCTGTTGCCAAGGCTGTAGCTCGGCCAGTCGCTTATAAAACTTGTCACCAAACACTGGAGTCGGATCCTCTGCAAAATGTGGGGCAGATTGTAGCCCACGAGGGGCGCGGCGAAAACGAAAAAGCGCCCTGGTCGGCTATGTTGCGCTGGCAACTCGGGTAAGATGGGACGAGTGCGGCATCTTGTTGCGCCGCAAATTCTGATAAGGAACAAGAGTATGAGCCAACGTACCCTTCTTTTGCTCAGCCAGGATAATGCTCACTACGAACGTCTGCTCAAGACCGCCAATCTTCACCATCTGCGCATTCTGCGAGCCGATAACCAGAGCGATGCCGAGAAGCTGATTGGCGAAGCCCATATTCTGATGGCAGAACCGGCCCGTGCCAAACCGCTCCTCCCCAAGGCGGGGAAACTCAAATGGTTCCAGTCTACCTATGCCGGAGTGGACGTACTGCTCGACCCGGACAGCCGGCGCGACTACCAGCTTACCAACGTGCGCGGCATCTTCGGCCCGCTGATGAGCGAATATGTCTTTGGCCATCTGCTCAGCTTGATGCGACAAATTCCTCTCTATCGGGAACAACAAAGGCAGCGTCTCTGGCAGAGCCACCCCTATCAGGGGCTCAAGGGGAAAACCATGCTGATCCTTGGCACCGGCAGCATTGGCCAGCATATCGCCCAGACCGGCAAGCACTTTGGCATGAAGGTACTTGGCATCAGCCGCAGCGGCCGGGAGCGGGCCAGCTTTGATCAGGTTTACCAGCTACCGGCACTCAACAAGATCCTGGCGCAGGCCGATGTCATCGTCAGCGTGCTGCCGGCGACCCGCGACACCCGCCACCTCTTCAATGCCGCCCGCTTCGAGTTCTGCAAACCGGGCGCCATCCTGTTCAACGTGGGACGTGGCAATGCAGTTCACTCCGGCGATCTGCTGACAGCCCTGCGCACCGGCAAGCTGGCGATGGCGGTGCTGGATGTGTTCGAGCAGGAGCCACTGCCCGCCGACAGCCCATTGTGGGGGCAACCCAACCTCATCGTTACCCCTCACAACAGCGCCTACAGCTTCCCCGAGGATGTGGCCCAAATCTTCGTGCGCAACTATATCCGCTTCATCGACGGCCAGCCCCTCGACGGCAAAATAGACTTCGACAAGGGATACTGACCACTGATTGCTCATGCAAAAAGGCCCCGCCAATCTGGCGGGGCCTTTTCATTTCAAGCGGGGAGAGGTATCAACCTGCGGCCAGCTCCTTGCGGTAGCCTTTCACCTTGGCCAGGAACTGGCGACGCTCCTTGCCGCTGAGCGGTTCGGCCATCGGCAGCTTGGCAGTCATGGCGTTGACCGGTCGGTTGTTGATGCGCAGCTCGTAGTGGAGGTGAGCACCGGTCGAGCGCCCCGTGTTGCCGGAGAGGCCAATCTTGTCACCCATTTTGACCCGCTGACCCGGTTTGACCAGCAGCTTGCTCAGGTGCAGATAACGGGTCGACAGGGTACGGCCATGCTTGATGACGACATAGGTACCTGCCAGCGGGTGGCTGGTTGCCTTCTGGACGACACCGTCACCGGTCGCCAGCACCGGAGTGCCAACCGGCACTGCAAAGTCGGTGCCCTCGTGAGGACGCACCATACCGGTTACCGGATGTTTACGCGCCGGGTTGAAGTTGGAGCTGATCCGGTAGCGGCTGTGGGTCGGATAGCGACGGAAGCCACGCTCCAGACTGTTGCCCTGACCGTCGTAATAGTTGCCGTCATCGGAGAGCCAGGCCGATACCGTCTTGCCCTGGCTGGTCACTTCCACACCCAGCAGCTGGCTGTTGCCTGTGCTCTTGCCCTCGACGGTCTCCTGACGTACCAGCACTTTGAATTTGTCACCCTTTTTCAGGTCCTGAGCAAAGTTCATCCGCCACTGGAACAGGTTGGCAATCTTCTGGATATGGTTGGCCGGAATACCGGCATTACGGGCGCTGACATAGAAGCTGCCATTGATCACGCCATCGTAGCGCTGCGGCTGCCAGTCCACCTTCTCGTTGATCATCGAGGCGGTATAGGTGTCGTCGGTGCGCGCCATCACCAGCGTCTGTTTGATGTTCAGGCGGATCTTGAGCTGTTGCAGGATGTTGTCCTGATCAATCAGCAGCTCGATGGTCTGGCCCGGTTTGAGCCGCGCCAGATAATTCTTGTTGTCCGCATCCAGCACCTTGTAGAGGGTGGTGGTCGAGAGCCCCAGATTGTTGAAGATGGCGGTCAGATTCTCGCCATTGCGCACCCGGTAATCCTGCCACTGCGGCGCGGTATCGACCGGAATATCATCGTCCGGCGTGGCGGGATCAACCAGTTCGTGATCGGGGATTTCGTTAAAGTCGGTGTTGTTTTCGTTGGTTGCCGTACCCGCGGTATCAATCGGCAACTCCAAACGCAGGGGCCGCTCCAGAATGTCACCCGGAGCCGGCAGCAATGCCACTGCCGACAGGGTCATCGCCGTCAGCATCACCATTGCGTAAAAGTGTTTGCGGGGAACCGGTGGTTCCCAATTGGCAGCCTGTGCTACCAAGGGACGGAGACGTTTCATCCGCTATCCTGTCTTTATATCTGAAGAGTGTGAGTTGCGATGTGGTAGTACCAAATCCGCATAAAACTGTCTGTTTGACAAAAAACGATACAAATAGTTCATCGCAATCTGCATGAACTTCACATTTTATGCATAACCAGCCCAGATGGGCAGAAATGATCGTCTTTTTTAACCATTTTTTCCTATTTTTAAGAACCGGCTCGCCATAGCGCCAGAATAAAAACCGCAAATGTTGCAATAACTTTTCCATGGAGTGGAGATGACGTTATCAAAACTATTGAGCAGGATAATCCTCATCCTGTTTCTGATCGGTGCCATCCTGCTGTTTGTGCTGGAAATCACCACTGTCCGCCAATCCATCATCGACCAGATGTCTGCCAATCTGGAGACTGCCGTCACCGCTCTGGGCCTAGTGCTGCAAGGTACTTTGCTCAACGATGACAAGGTGCTGGCCGAAACCATCGTCAATGCCATGTTCGATGGCGGCTTCGTCAGCTCGGTCAGGTTGATCGACCCGGACGGACAACTGCTGTTCCAGAAGGTGTTCCAGGCCACCCAGCAAAACGTGCCTGGCTGGCTTCCCTCGGTTATCGGCATGCCACCGGTCAAGATTGAGCAAGAACTGACCGACGGCTGGCGCATGCTCGGCACTCTGACGCTGGAAGGTCACAGCGGCTACGCCTACCAGCACCTGTGGAATGCCATCAGCCGTATCGGACTTGCACTGCTGGGTGGGCTGGTTGTCTTTACTTTGGTGATCTCCCTGGTCAGCCAACGGCTGCTAAAGCCGCTGGAACAGATCAACCAGCAGCTAATCCGGGTCCGCAAGCACCAGTTCAACAGCGCCCTCCCCACCCCCTGGCTGCTGGATCTCAAAGAGGTGGCGCTCTCCATCAACCAGCTGGTCTCCGAGCGCAAGCGCGACCTGTTGCAGCAACGCCTCAAAATCACCCAGATGGGCAAGCAACTGCGCCCATCCACAGCGCAGCCCCTACAAGGGCTAACCGACACCCGTGGCGGCCACCTGCAAACCTTCGACTCGACACAGGGCGAGATAACCCTCTACCAGCGCTTCCTGCCACACCCGGCACTCACCGCCGACAGCGAGCTGGCCACCATTCAAGCGGTTCTGGAACAGTGGTTGCAACACCATGTTGAAGGTATCTCGCTACCGCTCTCCCTGCTCCACCACCCGCAGTGGCAAGCCATAGCACCGCTGCTGACCCGGGGAAGAGGAAAGACACTCGACTGGCGCTGGGATGTGACCTCCTTCCCGGCTGAGGGTGAGTCGATATTGACCCGCTTGCAGGAACAGGGGGTCGAGCTGGCGTTTAGCGCTATTCCGCTCAATACGGAGACCTTCAATCAACTCGATCCCCTCAATCCTGTCTTTGTCTGCTGTCAGCTGAGCGAGGAGCCGCTCTACTGGCATCTTCTCTCGCAAACCATGCATGCTGCTGGTTACACCCTGTTGGCCGAGGCGGGCAGTGGCAGCGACATCGACAAGCTGCGTACCTGGGGGATTGATGGTTATGCCAGGGAGGCACAATCATGAAAAAGCTGGCTATCTTGCTGATGTTGTTCGGCCAAGCCGGAGCAATGGCCGCACCGGCCACCATAGCAACAGGGGGTGAACAGGGGATCTACTATCAGGTCACCAGCGAATTCTGCCGGCTCGCACACAAGACTGACTCGCAGATCAGCTGTGCGCTGCAAGCAACTTCCGGTTCGATGGAGAACCTGCAGCGACTGCGGAGCGGTCAAAGCCGCTACGCCATGGTGCAGTCTGACTGGCTCTATCAGGCCAGTCAGGGTAGCGGCCCCTTTGCCAACGCCGCACAAACCGGCCTGCGCGCGCTGTTTGCGACCCACGCCGAACCCTTTACCATAGTGATCCGGGCCGACGGCGACATTACCTCGCTGGAGCAGCTCAAGCTCGCCCCCATCGATATGGGGCTGAAGGGCTCCGGTACCCGCCAGACTGCGCTGGCTCTTTTCAACTTGCTGGGCGCCAAGGAGCAGGATCTCGATCTGAAAAGCATGGCCAATGCAGCCGAGGCGCTCTGCAGCAAACAGATCGATGCCTATGGACTGGTGATGGGACACCCCAACCGGATTGTGCTCGATACCGCCAAGCGGTGTGCCATCCGATTTCTGCCGGTCGACGGCGCTCTGCGTGACCAGCTGATCAAGGGGGTCAGGTATTACCAGCGCAGCCAGGTGCCCGCGCGAATCTATCTGGGCAATCTGAAAGCCACCCCCACCTTTGCCATCGCGGCCACTCTGGTGACCAATGCAACCACTCCCGAAGAAGAGGTCTATAACCTGACTCGTGCCATGCTGGCACAGCAGACCAAGTTCAACGAACAGACTTATGGCTACGCCAACATGTTCCATCAGGCGCGCAACAAAACCGGCCCGGTGCTGAGCATTCAGCAGCATCCGGGCGCAGCACGTTATTTTGCCGAGTTGAAAGCCGCCGGGAAGCTATAGCTGGCGGCGGGGGGAGCGCAGCTGCTCGCTGGAGAACCGGGTCTTCATCGACGTCCACTGCGCCAGCCTGTCGGCACTGCCTGCCAGCGTTCCCTCACGGCGGGACTTCATGATCCAGATGCTCTTGGCATCGAAGCTGTAGACAGGGATAAGGTCAGTGCGCTGACTTCCGGGCAGAATGCGGCTGTTGATGTTGTCGAGCACCAGCGGATCTGATTTGGGGGTCGCGAAATAGAGCGTCACCATGTGGAACTGGTTGTAACGCACCGCCTTGACGTAAGCCAGCCGCAGCTTCTTCTCGTCCACCCCCAGCTCCATCAGGGTGTAGTACTTGGAGATGCTGTAATCCTCGCAGTCGCCACCGCGAGCGCCGATAAACTCCAATGGATTGGCCCAGTAGTCCGCTTCTCCCCACAATCTGGGATCATCGCTGTAGGTCAGGTTATTGAAGTAGTGATTTACCAGCTCGATCTTCTGCTGATCCGTGGTGCCGGCTCTGGGCGTCAGCAAGCGGGAAAACGCCTCGGCGCGCTGAATTGCGCGCCCGCCGTAGACCTCCTGCAACTTCTCCCGCAGCTCGGGGCTGGCGATATATTCCGACAGGCGGGAAGCCTGCACGCCGGCACAACCTAGTGCCAGCATGCAGGTGGGGATTAACAGCCATTTCATACCGGACACTCCATGTCAGATGCTGGAGGTCAGTATAGCCCCAGACAACAGAGAGCAGGCTCTTCGGGCCCAGTGTCAACGACACTGGGCAAAAGCGTTGGCCAACTGATCCATGAACTGGGGATAACCTTCCGGACCGAGCGGAACCTGCTCACCTACCTCATCCAGCAGCAGCACTCTGGCGCCGGTATTGCGGGCAACCGACTCGATCACCGCCGGCGAGAATTGCGGCTCGGCATAGATGCAGCTTGCCTGCTTCTCCTCCAGCGCCTTACGGATCTCGACCAGTGTTTTTGCTCCCGGACGACGCTCCGGACTGACGGTAAAGTGGCCCTTGGAACTCATGCCGTAGTGGCGCTCCCAGTAGCCATACGCTTCGTGGAATACGAAGTACCCCTTCTGGTTCACCGCTTTCATCTGCCCAGCGATCACCTTGTCTCTGGCATCGACCTTGGCGGTAAACGCGGCCAGATTGGCCTCGTAGCGCGCCTTGTTGGCCGGATCCTGCTTGCCCAGCTCGCTGGCGATAGCGCCGGCGATCACCTTGGCCTGCATCGGTCCAAGCCAGATATGGGGGTCGATCCCTTCATGATGATGACCTTCATGCCCTTCATCGTCGTGGTCATGAGCTGCATGGTCATCGTGCTGATGGCCATCATGGCTATCCTTGGTCGCGTAGTTGAACAGCGGCATGCCCGGCACCTGGGTCAGGGTCAAGACATGGGGGTGATTGGCCAGAGGTTTGCTCATGAAACCCTCCAGCTCGGGGCCGACCCAGACCACCAAGTCCGCCTCCCCGATCTTGCGTACATCGGAGGGACGCAGAGAGAAGTCGTGGGGAGAAGCGCCGGTTGGCAGCAGGACTTCCGGCTCACTCACACCTTCCGTGATCGCCGCGGCAATAAAGCCCAAGGGCTTGATAGTGGTCAGTACCTCCACGGCACGAACAGGCAAACTCACCGCCAGCAGGGCAGTGAAAAAAGCAATAATTCTCATTGGTGAATCTCGTCAGCGGGTGATTGTGTGATAATATAACAGCTTCTGTTTTTTGTTATATTATAACTCTCACTGGCTGTAAACCCCGGAGCTGTCATGACCCAACTGGTAGAGCTGAAAGAGGTCTGTCTTTCGTTCGATGGACGCTCAGTGCTCGACAAGGTCTCCTTTACCCTCAATAAAGGCAAAATCACTACCCTGGTCGGCCCCAACGGGGCGGGCAAGAGCACCCTGAGCAAACTGGTATTGGGTCTGCTCACCCCGGATTCCGGCCAGATAATCCGCAGCCGCGACCTGAGAGTCGGCTATGTACCCCAGCGCCTATATCTGGATCCCACCCTGCCGCTCACCGTGCGCCGCTTTCTGCAACTGGGCAAGAAGGGGCGGATCTCCATCGAAGAGGCGCTGACCAGAGTCGGTGCCGAAGGGCTACTGGACAACCGGATGCAGAAGCTCTCCGGTGGCGAGATGCAGCGGGTACTGCTGGCCCGCGCTCTGCTGGTCAAACCCGAATTGCTGGTGCTGGATGAACCGGTACAAGGGGTAGATATCAATGGCCAGATCGAGCTCTACGCCCTGATCGGTCAGCTCGCCGCCGAATTCAATTGCGCCGTGCTGATGGTCTCCCACGACCTGCATCTGGTGATGGCCAGCACCCACGAGGTGATCTGCCTCAATCGCCACGTCTGCTGTCATGGCGAGCCGGAGAGCGTGGCCCGCCATCCCGAATTTGCCCGCCTGTTCGGGCGACCGGAGCAGGAGGTGCTGGCGGTCTATACCCACCATCACCACTGCGACGGCGAACACCATCATCATGAACCGCAGGCCCCCGTCATCCGCCTGCCCTCTCGCAACAACGCTCACAGCAAATAGCGCAAGAACAGGACATTCAAGTGGACAGCTTTCTGTTATACGCCCTCGCGGCCGGCCTCGGCATCGCCCTGCTGGCCGGCCCCCTCGGCAGCTTCGTGGTATGGCGCAAAATGGCCTATTTTGGCGACACCCTCTCCCATGCCTGCCTGTTCGGCATCGCGCTGGGTATCCTGCTACAGGTCGATCTCACCCTGGCGGTAGTGGTCTGCTGCCTTGCCATGGCGATGCTGCTGGTGATCATGAGCCGCAACCAGCAGGTAGCAACCGATACCCTGCTCGGGATTCTGGCCCACAGCGCCCTGTCCCTCGGTCTGGTTACCTTGAGTTTTATGGATAACGTGCGGGTGGATCTGATGGCCTACCTGTTTGGCGACCTGCTCTCGGTACAACCGATGGATCTGCTCTGGATCTACGGCGGTGGCGCGCTGGTGCTGCTCACCCTGTGGCGACTTTGGGATCCCCTGCTCTCCATGACCATCTCGGAAGAGCTGGCACGAGTTGAAGGGAGCCGGGTCGATGTGCTGCGCTGCGTGCTGATGCTGCTGATCGGGCTGGTGATCGCCGTAGCGATGAAGTTTGTCGGGGCGCTGATCATCACCTCCCTGCTGATCATCCCCGCCGCTACCGCCCGCCGTTTCAGTCAGACGCCGGAGCAGATGGCCGGCTTTGCCGCGCTGATCGGCTGCCTCGCCGTGCTGGGTGGATTGACCCTCTCCTGGTATCAGGACACCCCGGCTGGCCCCTCGGTGGTGGTCTGTGCCACCAGCCTGTTTGTGCTGAGCCAGTTCAAGAAGGCTTGATACCACGCTAGAGAGGCATGCTCTGGCGAGTCTCCATCATCAGCCACTGGCGTAACCGGTTGATGGCGGGCTCATGGGCCCGTGAGCGCTTGCAGGTGAAATAGAAGGCATCCCCCGTCTCCAGCTGGTGTACCGGCAAGGCCACCAGCTGGGGATCATCGGGCCGCAGCATGTAGTCATTCACGAACGCCACTCCCTGATCCCAGGCCGCAGCCTCCATCGCCAGCAACACATGGCTGAAGTGGTGCATCCGCGCCTCGTCAGGGATCACCAAGCCACCTGCCTTGGCCCAGCGCTGCCAATCCTCCCCCCGCGCCTTGTAGATGGACTGCACCGAGAGCAGCGGCAGTTGCCAGATGGCGTCTGGCCACTCCCCCTCCACCTGCTGCAGCAAGCGGCGGCTGCAAACCGGAAAGAGCCGCTCCTGATAGATAAGGTCGTGGCAGTAGCCCCGCCCGTGTGGTGAAACTGTGATAAAACAGTCGGCCACCCGATCGGAGAGCTCGGGATCTTCCGCCACCATCTCCAGACTCAAATCCAGCTCGGGATAGAGCTGGCGCAATCCGGCCAACCGCGGGATCAACCACTTCACCGCAAACGAGCTGTAGACCGCGAGGCGCAGCCGCATCTCGCCGCCCCCGCGCAGCTGCTCGCTGCTCTGGGCAATCTGGCCGAGCCCGGCAGCAATCCCCTCGAAATAGCTCTCGCCCTGCGTCGTCAACGAGAGCAGGCGCCCCTGACGCAGCAGCAATCGCTCCCCCAGAAAATCCTCCAGCAGGCGGATCTGGTGGCTGACCGCACTCTGGCTGACGTTCAGTTCAAGGGCGGCGCGGGAGAAGCTGAGCAGCCGGGCCACCACCTCGAAATATTGCACCGCACGCAGGGGAGGAAGCTTCATTATCTAAATATCTCATGGGTGGTCATTTTTTATCATTTTACTGGATATCAACCGGCACGCTACCCTCCCTTCATCTGAAGTGGGAGGTGGTATGAATGCAGTGGGGATCGGCATCCTTTATCTGGTGCTGGGCAATATGGTGGCGGTTTTTTCCGATGCGCTGGTCAAGGTGCTGGAGCCCGATCAGCCCATCTTCCAGTTTGTCTTTTTCCGCCAGGTTTCTGCAGCCCTTCTGCTGATGCCCTGGCTGCTCTGGTCATGGCGCCGCAACCCGCCGGTGGCCATCAAGTGGCACCTGCTGCGGGCCCATATCTGGGCGGTCGGTGTCTGCCTGATGGTGGTCGCCCTCACCCGCTTGCCGCTCGCCACTGCCAACGCCCTCTTCTATGCCGCACCGCTGATGATGGTGCCGCTGGCAGTGTGGATGGCAGGAGAGGCGATCTCGCGCCAGAAGGTGCTAACTGCGGTTATCGGGTTTATCGGAGTGCTGATCGTATTGCGCCCGACCGAAGTGAACTGGGCCGCGCTGGCGGCGCTCGGGGTAGCGCTCTCGATGGCGCTCAACAATCTGCTGATCAAGCGCATCCCGCTCAAGCAGCCCATCGCCCAGACCCTGTTTTTCACCAACGTGCTTAGCATGCCCTTCATTCTCGCGCTGGCCTGGTGGGAAGGGGGCGACTGGCAGTGGCAGATGTGGTGGCCCGCCTTCGGCTCCTCGGCGCTGATCATGGTCTATGCGGGATTGTGCGTGGTGGCCTATCGCAAGGCGGAAGCGAGCAAGATCGCCTCTGCGGAATATACCGGCCTGCTGATGGCCGTTGCCATTGGGGTATGGCTGTTTGACGAGCAGCCCGGTCTGCCACTGCTGCTGGGCTGTATCTGCATCGTCCTGCCGCTTATCGCCATGGCGCGCAGCAAGCCAAAGCCGCTGGCCGAGCCAGCGCTCTAATACTCAGGGTCGTTTCAGCAGAGGGGCGACCCTTTGCTGCAGATGAGGGATGACCTCCTGCTCGAACCAGGGATTCTTTTTGAGCCAGAGGGTGTTGCGCGGGGAGGGATGCGGCAACGGCAACCAGCCGGGACCATAGTCGGCCCAGCTGCGCACCGTGTCGGTGAGCGATCCCCTGGCCGCCTTGCCCAGATAGCGATGCTGGGCATATTGACCGATTAGCAGGGTCAACTCGATATTGGGCAGCAGCATCAACACCTTATCATGCCAAGTGGGCGCGCACTCGGGTCTGGGCGGCAGGTCGCCCGACTTGCCCTTGCCGGGATAACAGAGCCCCATCGGCATAATCGCAATACGTGATTCGTCGTAGAAAGTGGGTTTATCGACCCCGAGCCACTGACGCAAGCGATCGCCAGAGGGGTCATCCCACGGGATACCGCTGGCATGCACCCGAGTGCCAGGCGCCTGACCGATGATCAGCAGGCGGGCACTCTCGGCACCGCGAATTACCGGCCGCGGCCCGAGCGGCAGATGCGCCTCGCACAGACGGCAGGCACGGATCTCTTCAAACAGGCTATCCAGTCGACTCATGAGCGCGATAGTAACAGAGTTTTCCACCAGATCTCGCTTGTGAAAGGACTGGCCTCTATTTATTATTCACCGATAGATGTTTAATTTAATAAACAGGTAGAGATGAAAAACTGGCTAGGCACGGGCACGGCGACCCTCTCCTTCATCCTCTGGGGGATGCTGCCGCTCTATTATCAGTTCATGCCCGAGGTCAACATGTGGGAGCTCATCTCCCATCGCGTGCTCTGGTCGGTTGTCCTGCTTGGCGGCCTGTTTCTGCTGCTTGGCCACAAGGTGCCTTGGGCACAACTGCGTAGCGAGCCGCGCCAGCTCGGCCTCATCCTGCTGGCCGGCCCGGTCATGTCGATCAGCTGGTGCATGTTCACCTGGTGCCTCACCACAGGGCAGGTACTGACCACCAGCCTCGCCTTCTTTATGACGCCGCTGTTCAATATCGTATTCGCCGTGCTGTTCCTCAAAGAGCGGCTCACCCCGCAAAAGCATCTGGCAGTCGCCCTGGCGCTGGCTGGGCTCGCCTACATGCTCTTCTGCTACGGCCAGCTCCCCTGGTTCTCCCTCATCATGGGGGCCAACTTCGCCTGCTACGGCCTTATCAAGAAGAAGATCCACTACGACACCGGCACCAGCCTCTATCTGGAAGCCATGGTGCAACTGCCCGTCGCGCTGATCATCATCGGCACGCTGGCGTGGCACGGGGAAGGGGCATTCGTGAACGGGGATCTGGCCGACAAGCTGCTGCTGATGGGCAGTGCGCCCGCCACCCTGTTGCCGGTCGGGCTCTTCTGCTATGCAGTGGCAAGAACCCGGATGAGCACGGTGGGACTGTTGCAATATATCGAGCCCAGCCTTGCCTTCCTGCTCGCCATCTACTGGTTTGGTGAAACGCCGGATCCCATCAAGACAGTCGGCTTCGCCTTCGTCTGGGCGGGCTTGCTGGTGAGTCTGGTGCCGCTGCACCGCCTCAAGCGTCAGCCTCAAGGGGCGCCGCGGTAGGACTCCAGGATCTTGTGCCAGGCGGGGTCCCGATCCATCTGCTCGGCAATGTCGTTGAGCCGGGCATGAAGTTCGGGGCGGGACTTGGGCACCAGAATGTGGCGGGTATAGCTGGACTGGGCAAAGGGCGAGACGAACAGCTTGCCCTCATAGTCAGGGACGTGGGTGAAAAATGCGAGGGCCGAACCGGGCACTAGGGTGACATCGATGCGGCCGCGTACCAGCAGATCGAGATTGGTCTTCACCTTCTTGGCATCGTGGCGCTCCAGTTCGCCCCGGGCCGCAGCATCATCGATCCCCAGATAGCGATACCCCTCGACACCGCCAAATACCATCCCCTTGAGGGAGTCAGGGCCACGATAGGTAACCGGATGCTGGCGACTTGAGATGAGCTCGTTGGTGTCGCGCATGATGGGGAAAGTCCAGAGGTATAGCTCGCGCTGGGGATCCCCGACCCAGGCCGGGTTGACCCAGGCGACCAGACCGTTGAAGGCAGGATCCGACATCTCCAGCGCCAGTCTGGCGCGATTGACCAGCCAGAGCTCGATCCTGGGTTCACCTCCCAGCCTTTCATTGAGATACTTCACCAGCTCGCTGCTCAAGCCGGCATTCACCCCGGTATTGAAAGGGGGATGCTGGTGGTAATCATAGAGACGGATCGTCTCCCCCAGAGCCGGAACCGACAACAGCAACCACAACCAGAACCAGACTCTCATCGCACCTCCTTGAGCTGCTTTTGAGTTTGGCACAGAGAACATGAATGAGAAAACCCCCGACCGGGGCTCCGGCATCGCCATCCACCCCACCCTCCTGCTGGTCAATCTATATGGTGCGCACCACGGCCGGCCTGCTCTATACCGGGATCAGCACGGCGCCGGAGCGCCGCCTGCGCCAGCACCAGAGCGGCAAAGGCTCTCGCGCCCTGCGCGGCAAGGGGCCACTCACCCTGGTGTGGCAGCAGGAGGTAGGCGACAAAGGAGCGGCCCTGCGCCTCGAATATCGCCTCAAGCAGCAGCCCAAGGCGTTCAAGGAGCAGCTCATCACCTGCCCCGATCTCTGGCTGCCGTGGAGCCTGCGCTGGCTCGCTCCCGGCAACGCAGAACCATAAAGGCAAAGCCGGGCCATAAAAAAGGCCACCTCACGGGTGGCCGACAAAAGGGAGTTCAGGGATAACGACACGACTTGCGGCGATTACAGGTAGGTATTGGACCGCCTGCTGCCGTGGCTGATAAGCCAGCAGACCACCAGCACCAGCAGCAACCAGGGAGCCAGCTTGATGATCAGGGCAAGCATGCCGCTCAGCACCCCCAGCAGCACAAACACGCCGCTCACCAGCAGCATCGCCACCAGGGTAAAACCGGTCAGCGCCATCACCAGCAACACTCCCAGCAATATGAAAAATTCCAGCATAACTTGCTCCTTACAGGCACTCTGTGCCGCCGGGCTGCCTTGCGGTCAATCCAGCCAGCGTTTCAATTCATAACGGGGCGGCATCACCAGCACCGCCAGCAGATAGGCAGCCAGAGCCAGCGGCGGCACCAGGATCAGGGCGAGCAGGGCCACCACTCGCACCGTCACTCTGGATATCCCCAGCCGTTTGGCAATGCCGGCGCAGACGCCGGTCAGCTTGCGATGGACAAGATCCTTGGGCCAGGGAGTCATGGTTATGCCTCCACCTTCTGACCCTTGAGACGGGCCAGCTCGCGCTCTATCTCGTCATTGAGTTCCAGCTCGCGGAACTGCGCCTCCAGCGAGGGATTCTGCCCCAAAGTGGCCGCCTCCAGCTGGGCTTCCAGCTGATCGACCCGCCCCTGAAAGCCTTCGAAGCGGGCCATCAGCTCATGCATACGCTGGTTGTCCACCTGAGCGCGGGCACGAATACGGCTATGGGCGGTCTGCTCGCGCAGGGTCAGCAGTTTCTGCTTCTCCCGCGCCTCGGTCAGCTTGGAGGCCAACCGTTCGCTGTCGGCGGTAAGCTGGGCCAGCACTTCGGCGACCCGGGCCTTGTCCTGCTCCAGCTGTTCACATTTTTTGACCTCCGCCAGCTTCTCGGTTAGGGCGGCGCGGGCCAGATCCTCACGTCCCTTCTGGATGGCGAGCTCGGCCTTGGCCGACCACTCCTGGATCTGCACCTGCAACGCCTGCTGATGGCGCTCCAGCTGTTTTTGCTCGGCGATGACGCGAGCGGCCTGGGTGCGCATATCGACCTGCACCTGCTCCATCTCCTCGATCATCAGGCGCAGCATCTTCTCGGGCTCTTCACTCTTGTCGAGCAGGCTGTGCAGGTTGGCATTTATTACGTCGGTCAGGCGGCTGAACACGCTCATGGTCTGGCTCCTTGTGGATGGGATGGCTATCTCTTCCCATTGCATTACAAGAGCCGTGCCAAGAAAAATTATTGTTTCTTTACAGATAGATGGGAATTTAACGAGGGAATCCAATAACGGTTTGTTGGTGAAAAAAACCAATGGCGTGGTTATTTTTACCAACAAAAAAGGGAGCCCGTGGCTCCCTTTTCAATGCACTTATGATGGCGTTCAGGCGGCGTGATGGCGACCCAGCTTGCCATCCAGTTCGGCCAGTTTTGCCTCCATCCGGGCACGGCACACCTCGGAGAGCTCGCGAATGCCGGCAGCACCGTGCTCCTTGCTGCAGACCGGGGCCATCACCTCCAGCAGCACCTCGCCGTTATCCCAGCGGTTGAGGTCAATCTGGCCGAAGTAACTGGAGCAGACGATGGGCACAACCGGCACTTCAGCCTGTACGGCGGTATGGAAAGCGCCCGCCTTGAACGGCAGCAGACCACGCCCCTGCGAGCGGGTCCCTTCCGGGAACATCCAGATGGAGGTGCCGCGCGCCTTGATGCGATCCACCACCTGACCAATGGTGCCAATGGCGCGAGAGCGGTTGGAGCGGTCGATCAACACGTTGCCGGAGAGCCAGAAGATGAGGCCGAAGAAGGGGAGCCACAGCAGGCTCTTCTTGCCCACCGCAACCACGCCGGGCTGCACGGCACCGGTCACAGTGAAGATGTCATAGTTGCTCTGGTGGTTGCAGACATAGACCGCAGGCCCGACCGATTTCACCTCGTCGGCCACCGTCACCTTGACCCGGACCCCGATCAGCGGGCAGACCGCATGATACATGCGGGCGAAGACATAGACGTTGTTGGGGTGGCGCGGACGAACCAGACAGAGCAGCAGGCCGAACAGGAACCAGAAGATGAGCAGCAGACCAAGCAGCAGCACACGGGCAATTTTGAGCATCGAACACCTCGAATTTTAACTCGGCGCAGTATACTGATCCCCCTTTTAGCGAACAAGCGTTCGCCAAACAGAACCGACCACACGGTGCCAGCCTCAGCGCTCATAAAACGGCCGGCAACTTGCCCCACCCGCCATTGGCCGTTAGGATGTGGCCATCTTGATGAACGGGGCGAGCATGATTCACCAACAACGCGTGGCGAAACGACTCCTGCTGCTGGTCTGCCTGCTGGTGCTCAATTGCGCGGCCCAGCCGCTGGCCAGGCTGGCACTGCTCGATCATGCCCTCACCTGTCAGGCCCTGCCCGCTCAGAGCATCGATGATGAGCAGAACGACGGCAAGCCTGTCAGCCCGCAGCCCACCAGCTGCCAGCTCAATGGCAAATGGCTGAGCGCCGCCAGCCTGCTCTGCGTCGAACAACTCTTCTTTGCCGTCGCCCTGCTGATTGCCCTGCTGGCGCCACTCTGGCGCTATACCCCTCCCTTACCACCGCCAAGGGTTATCTCACCACCCGAGCGGCGACTTCACCTCACGCTCTGCGTCTGGCGGGAATGATTCCGGCCTTTTTCCATTCGCCGTTACTCATTTTTTGCGAGACCAGACAGATGACAAACTTTTTCAAGGCAGCCCTGCTTATGGCCTGTCTGCTGTGGCAATCCACGGGATTGGCCAGCGATACGGGCTGGCTCACCAGCCCACAGAATGATCACGCCAGGGTGCGACTGCAGGCCGACCGCAGCGCCCCTGACCACACCCGCATCCTGCTCGACGTAGCCCTCGAGTCCGGCTGGAAGACCTACTGGCACAGCCCAGGCGAAGGGGGCATTGCCCCCCAGATCCTGTGGGATGAGCCGGTAGGAGACTTTCAGTGGCGCTGGCCCGCTCCGCGCCACTTCGAGGTGGCCGGACTCAGTACCCAGGGTTATCAGGGTGAGGTGCGCTTCCCCCTGAGCCTCAACTACCTCGCTGGCCAATCGCTCAAGGGCACCTTGCGCCTCTCCACCTGCAGCAACGTCTGCATCTTGACCGACTTCCCCTTCACCCTCGCGGTGGATGGTCAGGCCCCGGCCGGTTTCGACTTCGGCTGGGCCAAGGCCATCAGCAACCTGCCCCAGCCGCTGCCTGCCGACACCCGGGTCGAGCTCGGTTATCAGCACAACCAGCTGCAACTGCGCGCCGAGCGGGCGGAGGGTTGGCAATCACCGGCCCTCTTTATCGATGCGCTGGAAGGGGCCGAGTTTGGCAAGCCGGTGCTCGAGGTCGAGGGCAACACCCTGATCGCCCGGGTTCCGGTGAGCGATGGCTGGCAGGGAGATGCGCCGGATCTGCGCGGCCAATCCCTCGGCCTGCTGCTTACCAGTGGCGAGCAGGCGTGGCAGACCAAAGGCTCGATTGGCGAAGCGCTCGTATTGCCAGCGCCGAGCCAACCCCTCTTCTGGTTGCTGGGGGCGGCGCTGCTCGGCGGCCTTATCCTCAACCTGATGCCCTGCGTGCTGCCGGTGCTGGCGCTCAAGTTGGGGTCTGTGCTGCAACATCAGGAGCGTGAACAGGGAACCGTGCGCAAGCAGTTCCTCGCCGCCAGCGCCGGGATCATCGCCTCCTTCTGGGTGCTGGCGGCCATGAGCAGTCTGCTGCGCGCCACGCAAGGGGTCGTCGGCTGGGGCATCCAGTTCCAGAGCGCCGGTTTTATCGGCTTTATGGTGCTGGTCACCCTGCTGTTTTGCGCCAACCTGCTGGGGCTGTTCGAAATTCGTCTGCCGAGCAACCTCAACACCCACCTCGCCACCAGCGGCGGCAATGGCCTCGGCGGTCACTTTCTGCAGGGAAGTTTCGCCACCCTGCTGGCGACTCCCTGCTCGGCCCCCTTCCTCGGCACCGCGGTGGCGTTTGCGCTGGCTGCGCCGCTCGGCCAGCTCTGGCTTATCTTCACAGCTTTGGGGATTGGTATGAGCCTGCCCTGGCTGCTGGTGGCGGCCCTGCCGCGGCTCGCCCTCTGGCTGCCCAAGCCGGGTCGCTGGATGGGGCGCCTGCGCATCCTGCTCGGCTTGCTGATGCTGGGCTCCAGCCTCTGGCTGGCGAGCCTGCTTGGCAGCCATCTGGGCAACATGCAGGTTTACTGGCTGATGGTTGCCATGCTGCTGGCACTGCTGATTGGCATCATCTGGCGTTATGGCATGCGCGGCTTCACGCTGGCCCTCTCCCTCTCGACGCTTGTCGGCGCTGCCCTGCTGCTGGGGGGAGCATTTACGGCGCAGGGGACTGGCAACGTCGACCGGGTGGTCTGGCAGCCGCTCTCGGAACGAGCCATCACCGATGCGCTTGCCCAGAACAAGCGGGTCTTCGTCGATGTCACAGCTGACTGGTGCGTCACCTGCAAGGCAAACAAATACAACGTATTGCTGCGCGATGAGGTGCAAACCGCACTCTCGGCCCCCGATGTGGTGGCCCTGCGCGGCGACTGGAGCAAACCGGACGACACCATCGCCGCCTTCCTGCACCAGCGCGGGGCGGCAGCCGTCCCCTTCAACCAGATCTACGGCCCCGGCCTGCCACAGGGAGAGACCCTCTCCCCCCTGCTGGACAAGGCCGATCTGCTTTCCCTCTTGAATCAGGCCGGTCTGATCCAGACCAACGCCACCCATTTTTAAGGAGAACTCCATGAACCTGCGCTCCATCGCCCTGTTCACCGCCCTGTTTGCCGGCTCGCTGACTGCTCCAGCCCTGCACGCCGCCCCCTTCACCCCGGAGCAGGAGGCCCGCATCAAGGAGCTGATCCGCGAGACCCTGATCGCCAACCCCAAGATCCTCGACGAGGCGGCCGAATCCTGGGAGAAGCAGAACGCGGCAGCCCAACAGGCGCAGCTTGGCAACTTCATCAAGGGCAACAAGGATGTGCTGTTCAACAGCCCAACCAGCCCGCGCCTCGGCGCCAAGAACCCCAAGCTGACGCTGGTGCTGTTCACCGACTACAACTGCGCCTACTGCAAGCAGTTCGATCCCCGGCTGACCAAGCTGCTCAAGGCCTATCCGGACGATCTGGGGCTGGTGATCAAGTTGCTGCCGTTCAAGGGGCAGAGCTCTGCCAAGGCGGCCCAGTACAGCCTGACCCTGTGGCAGCAGGATCCGGCCCGCTTCCTCGCCCTGCATGACAAGCTGATGAGCAAGCAGGGGATGCTGACCGAGGCGGATATCAACAAGGCGCTGGCGGCCACCGGCAACGTGGCGCTCAAGCCCGCGCCCAAGGCGACCGAAGAGCTGCGCAACAGCCTGCGTATCGGCACCATTCTGGGGGTGCAGGGCACACCGGCGACCCTGATTGGCAACCAGCTGGTGCCGGGCGCCGTTCCCTATGAGGAGCTGGAGCAGCTGGTGAAGGCCGAACTGGCCAAGCTGGGGTAAGGGATGGCAAGCACCAACCCTCAACCCCGCTGGCGACGCTGGAGCAAGGAGGCGATCTGGCTGCTGTTGCTGGCACTGGTCATCTCGACCCTGCTCGATCTGTGGCGCAGCCCGACCCTGCCAGAGGGAGCGATGAGCGCCCCCGTCACCCTGCAGGATGGCAGCAACACGGATCTCGCCACCCTGAGCCGCGGCAAGCCGCTGCTGGTTTACTACTGGGCCAGCTGGTGCGGGGTGTGCCGTTTCACCACCCCGGCCGTGCAGCAGCTCTGGCAGGAGGGGGAAAACGTGCTGACGGTGGCGCTGCGCTCCGGCAATTCCGAGCAGTTAGGCAAGGGGATGAGCAAGAAGGGGCTCACCTTCCCGACCCACAACGACGAGTCGGGAGCGCTGGCTGCCCAGTGGCAGGTGGGCGTCACCCCGACGTTCCTCGTCATCAAGGATGGGATGCTTGTGAGCAGCACCACCGGCTGGAGCTCGAAGTGGGGCCTGCAACTGCGGCTCTGGTGGGCGTCGCTCTAGCCACGCGGCATCGTTGCCTGCAACAGGGCCATCCCACCGGATGGCCCTTTTTTATGCCCGACATTATTATCCCGACATCAGGCGGGGAGCTGCATCCCGCGTACCTGCTCCAGCAGGGCTGTTACCGCCATCGAGCGCAACGCATCGGGGGCGTAGCAGAGCCCCACCCGCCGCTTGAAGGAAGAGGCCGCCAGCTCGACGACCGCACAACCGGGCGGACAAAGCGAACGGGGCAACCAGGCGATCCCCGCCCCAGCGGCCACCATAGTCGCCGCCAGTCGCAGCGACCCCGCCCGCCGTGGATAGAGCGGCGCCTGATTGCCGAGGATGGCGATCAGCCGCAAGTGGGAGTCGTGGCGCGGGCAGGTGACCCAGGGTTCATCCGCCAACGCTGCCGGGGTGAGCGCCCCCTTGCCCGCCAGCGGGTGATCCGGCGGCAGCACCAGCACAAACTCCTCCTCCAGCAGGGGGATAAAGAGCTCGTCACCACAGCGCAGGGATTCACACCCCAGCCGCACATCGCCACAGCAGCCCTCCTCCAGGGTCAGCAGGATCTCCTCGTGGGCGAGCGCCCCTTGCACCAGCGCCCCCACCACGCCATCACCCAGATCCGCCTCAATCCCCACCGTCACCTCGAGGCAGGGGGAGGTTTCACGAAACTCGCGGGCGAGGGAGTCGGTATCGGCGATCAGCCGCTTGGCGCGGGGATAGAGCCGGTGCGCCGCTTCAGTCCCCTCCACCCCGCGCGCCTGCCGCACAAACAGGGTCACCCCCAGCTCATCCTCCAGCGTCTTGATGGTGTTGGAGAGGGTGGGTTGGGTAATGAAGAGGCGGGTGGCCGCCGCCGTGATGTTGCGCTCCTCGAAGACAGCTACAAACGCACGCAGGGTTCGCACACCCATAGAATTCACCTATACCAGACAGTCATAAAAGCCATTTTTCACGGCGACACGGGGCAAATATAGTGGCTTACCTGCCACAAGGCATCCCAATTTTCTATATCAGCGTCTATCAACACCGTCAGGAGCCATCATGCGCCATCTCTCTGTCATCGGCCTCGGGGCCATGGGCTCCGCCCTCGCCACCACCCTGATCAAGGCGGGCCATCCGGTCACCGTCTGGAATCGCAGCGCCGCCAAGGCAGCCCCGCTGCAAGCGCTGGGTGCAACACTCGCCCCCTCGGCTGGCGCAGCCATCGCCGCAAGTGATATCACCCTTGTCTGCGTCGATAACTACGCCGTCAGCCAGCAATTGCTGGATGAGGCGAGCGACGCCGTGGCGGGCAAGCTGCTGGTGCTGCTCTCCACCGGCAGCCCGCAGGGGGCCAGAGCGCTGGAGAGCTGGAGCCACGCCCGTGGCGCCCGTTATATCGATGGCGCCATTCTCTGTTTCCCGGATCAAATAGGCACCAGCGATGCCAGCATCATCTGCTCGGGGGCCAGCGCTGCCTTTAGCGAGGCCGAGCCGGTGCTGCGCCTGCTCGCCCCCACCCTCGACCATGTGGCCGAGGCGGTAGGCGCAGCCGCGGCACAAGATTGTGCCGTCGCCGCCTACTTTGCCGGTGGTCTGCTCGGTGCTCTGCACGGCGCGCTGATTTGCGAGGCGGAAGGGTTGCCGGTAGCCAAGGTGTGCGCTCAGTTCAGCGAGCTCTCGCCCATTCTCGGTGGCGATGTGGCCCACCTTGGCAAGACGCTGGCGAGCGGCGATTTCGATCACCCCTACGCCAGCCTGAAAACCTGGAGCGCCGCAATCAGTCGCCTCGCCGGTCATGCCACCGATGCCGGGATCGACAGCCGCTTCCCGCGTTTTGCCGCCGATCTGTTTGAGGAAGGGGTGGCACAAGGGTTTGGTCAGCAGGAGGTGTCAGCCCTCATCAAGGTGCTGCGGGCGCGCAATGGAGCGGCACAATGAACGAGCTGACCAACCACACCCCAATTGCACTGGTCACCGGCGCCGCTGGCGGGATTGGCCGCCAGCTCTGCATCGGGCTGGCCGAGGCGGGTTATCGGGTGATCGCCACCGATCTGGCCCCTCACGCTTTCGACCATCCGGAGATCCACTTTCACCCCCTCGATCTGCGGGACGAGCAGGCTATCACGCGGCTCTTTGCCGAGGTGCGCGCGCAGCACGGCGGCATCCATCTGCTGATCAACAACGGCGCCATCAGCAAGTTCCACACCCGCTTCGAGGAGCTGAGTGCAGCCCAGTTCGATCAGGTGATGACGGTCAATGTGCGCGGTGCCATGCTCTGCGCCCGCGCCTTTGTGCAGGCCAACCACGGGTTGTCCTATGGCCGCATCATCAATATTGCCTCCACCCGCTGGCAGCAGAACGAACCGGGTTGGGATGCCTACGGCGCCTCCAAGGGGGCGCTGGTCGCTCTCACCCAATCCCTCGCCAACTCGCTGGCCGACTACCCCATCACGGTCAATGCCATCAGTCCGGGCTGGATCCAGGCGGAGGATTACCACACCCTGACCGAGGCGGATCACCGCCAGCACCCGAGTGGCCGGGTCGGGCGCCCCGACGACATCACCCGCGCCTGCCTCTTTCTGGCGGATCCTCGCAACGACTTTATCAACGGTGCCAATCTGGTGGTCGATGGCGGGATGAGCAAGAAGATGATCTACCACACCTCCGCCTCCTTCTGGGAGGAGTAACCCCTGCGGCGGCAGCCTCGCCCCGGCCTGCCGCCCGCCCCTTTCCTGCCCGTTTTTTCATCGCTTTTGCCCCGCCGCCCTTGCACTGGCCAGACCGACTGGCAACAATAGGCACTCAACTGACCCCTCTTCATTTCGCCCGTTAATTGATCGCCCAACTCATCGCGTTGGCGGGCTGTTTCCGTTAAAATGACGGGTTTTTGCCGTGCCTGGTTTGCCAATCCCCACCATCAGGCACTCGCAGCGTGAATCCTATGATGCCAGTGATGCAGGATCTGCCATGAACAACTACTTTCGGGTGCTGGGCGTCAAGTCCAACGCCAGCGAAAACGACATCAAGAAAGCCTATCGTCGGCTGTCGAACCAGTACCACCCCGACAAGCTGCACGGGGCCAGTGAAGAAGAGAAAGAGCAGGCAGCCATCAAGCTGCACCAGGTAAAGCAGGCCTATGAAGTGCTGTCCGATCCGAAACAGCGGGCCGCCTTTATCAAGGATTTCAACAACGTCATCGTGACCGACCCCGCCTCCGCCATGCAGGAGATGTGGGATCAGTTCTACCCCTGAAACAGCAGGCAGAAAGAGCAACTATGCAAAAGAGATGGGACCAGGCGCGGCTCAAGTCGCTGCAAAGCGATGCCAGCGAAAACATCGAATCCTACCGGGATCAGGACGACCCCAAGGGGCTGGAACAGTTCACCGATCAGATGAAGAGCCTGCTGCTGGCCGATATGAGCATGCTGGAGTTTATGCCCGAGTATCTGCCGCTGGCCCTCTATGGCCGGGTGCAGTTCCCGGCCAAGGCCAAGTCGCAGTGGAACAAGTGGCTCGCCAGCGGCGAGCAGCCAAGCTGGGACGAGTTCAAGGTGAGCGTCGGCTTCAACAACGCCGCCCTGCAGCTGGTCAAGGCGGTGCGGGCCCAGAGCGAAGATCAGCTGATGGAAGCCTGCGCCGTGCTGTTCCTGCTCGATAACCCGCTGCCGCGCGGCAGCCACCGCAGGGATGACGACTATGAGCTGCGCGACGAAGAAGATGAAGACGGGGAAGATGCCGACGCCGACTACCATGGCGGCAGTGACCGCTATGGTGATGACGACGGCGATCAGGATATGTACGACGAAGTCCGTTTCTAATTGGGGCAAGGCATGAGCAACAGTCTGATAGAAATTACCGCCATCGAGATCAAAGAGCTGGCCGTTATCGAGCCGAAGCAGGCCAGCGAGAAGTTCGAGCTGATCGCCAAGACCATGTCTGACGACCAGCTGGCAGAAGTGATTGAAAACATTGATATCGTTACCCTGACCCAGATTAACGGCCAGCACGATATCTCCTTCCCCTCCATCATCTCCGAGCTGATGACCCCGGAGCGGATCCGCGACATCGTCTGCCAGCAGCCGCTCTATTGGGAAGAGGCGATCAAGAACAACGCCGACGAGCTGCAACAGCACACCTTCGACTTCCTCAACTACCTGATCCGCACCCAGGATAGCGAAGCCAAGCAGCGCGAGATCCTCGAGTGCGTGGCCGAAGACCCGGCCGGTCTCTTCTACCTCGCCATCCCCTTTATCGAGTTCTATCGCGGCGATCGCTATGAAGAGGACGAAGGCTACCGCGACGTGCTGCACGCCGAAGAGGAAGATCTCGAAGAGTCCCTGCGCTACAGCGAGCGCCAGCAGAGCGAGGATGTCCACGACTACGCGCTGGATGACCCGCGCAGCCTCCTGATGCTCATTCGCGAGCTGGCCCCCGAGGTTGAGAAAGCCATCAAGGCGCTGCTGCGCAACGAGCACTCCACCTGGGACGGCATCATCAACAAGTTTGCCGCCGAGCTGGTGATGCAGGCCAAAGAGAAGAACAAGGTCGAGGAAGACGAGTACGGCGACGTCGACGACATGTTCAGCTTTCTGGATTAAGGAGCCCATTCATGCAGTTAGTCATTCGCGATGCCAACCAGGGCCCCTTTCTGACCCAGGTGCTGCGCTTTGGCCGCGACAATGAACGTTTGAGCGAGCAACAGCTGGCCGCCATCAAGGGCAAGGCGGTGCTGATGAGCCTCAAATTCGCCGACAAGTACTACAACAAGTACAAGATGCACCTGCTGGAGCAGGCCGCCCACGACGTCATCGGCGTGGTGAGCCTCGGTCTGCAGGAGCTCTCGGCGCGGGATCCGGCCAAGGCGCTGGCGCTGCTGCAGGCGCCGGAAGGCCCCATCAAGCCGTTCCAGAAGGGCTGGTCGATGCTCATTACCGTCAGCCCCAAGCAGGCTGGCAACAGCCTCTACGGTGATGTGGATGCCCGCCTGCTGGACAAGATCTCGAGCCCGCCCGATGTGGAGGAGTGGCAAGGGTGGCAGGAGTACGAGAAGGCGCTGACCGAGCACAACAAGAGCCGCCTGATGGAGCTCATCGACCAGCACTTCTTCGCCTGCGAGAGCGACCACCCCACCATGGAGGACAAGCTGGCCGAAGCGCTGCTCTACCGCATCCTCTGCGGCAAGGGCAGTGGCGCCGCCCCGCTCAAGGTGAAGCAGGATCTCAAGCGCAAACTGGCGCGGGAGATTGAGCTCGACGAGGGCTGGTATGACACCGACTACCTCGCCGCCCAGCTCGCCCTGATGCTAAGCGCGCTGCCCGCCGACATGGCCGCCGCCCTGCGTCAGGAGCTGAGCCCGGGCTTTGTGCCCAACCTGCTGCACACCCTCGGCTTTGTGCGCCAGTACCAGCTGCTGCAAAAAGAGAACGCCTCACCGGAGAAGCTCGACAACATCGAGATGCGCGCCGGTCTCAAGCACCCGCTGCTCGGCTGGCCGCTCTACCACAACTTCTAAGGCCGCTTTCGCCGCCTCTTTTGTTGCGCCCCCATGTGGGATGACCCAACGCCCGGCCCGCCGGGCGTTGTTCTATCTACCTCATCAACTCCCACGATTGACGTAACAAATCGGGATGCAACCAGTTCAGATGGCTTCATTCAAACCTTGTTCGAAGCTATACTGCGCCCCTGATTCAGGGCTGAATAAACCAGTCATAATACAGGTCAGATTTTTATGCTGCTGCCACTTTTAATGCTTATCAGCGCCAATACTCCGCAACTGTCAGATACCCGCCTTTATCGAGAAGTTGCCAATAACTGTAAAAATGTAGATTTGGAAAATTGGCAACATCCGACCAGAAAGGTATTACTGGAACGAGGCGTTATATTAAAAAAAGTCGAGTTATGTAACGATGGTAAATATCCAATCTATCATGTTCGACTCCCGTATGACCCGGCTGGGCAGACTCAAGATTATTTCAACCCACTCTATGTGGCCATGTACGGAGCCAACGGAAAATGGCCATATGCCATGGTCGATGAGGAAGGAACCATTGTGTATATGACCTATCGGAAAGGTTCTATTATCACACCGGACTACGAGCTTTTCTCACCATAATCAGATTTTATCTCTGAGGGAAATACTCAAGGAATGCAAAATAAACATATTTTCATAAAGGATAGCATCACGATTCCCAGCCCCAAAATGCTCTGATTAATATATTGTCCGACTATCTTAAGTCACCTATCTGTCGAAACTAATCTGTATCACGTTATTACAACAAGAATATATATTAGCCCCTGCGATGAAACGCTCAAAAATCCCCCACACCATCTGGCTCTGAGCAAGTCCTCATTTTCAATATTTATTCACTCAAACAGTGAAACTGAATAAATACGCTGCCACTCAACATGCCGGCGGCGATGGCGAAAGAGCAGCCAAAAGCGGGATGGTGATCTCACTATCAAATCAGTTCAGGCCAAAATAGGTTCCATTCAACCCCGATCATTCTGATACCTACCCAGCCAGCGCCAGCTTTTCAGCAGCCAAAACCGCATAAAAAACCGGAATAGATCAATAAAAGACAATTAATCTCGCCAGATTAAATTTCAGGTATGGCTATTTGCACCGCTTGGCCGCTAAATGACAGACCGGCCTTCAGACCAGCATGGAAGCGCACAAGGCTAGCCGGCAGCAGACCGGTACGCTCTCAGGACGAGTTATGACTTTCTTCTCTCACAGGAGACAGACCGTGAGCGCTTCGAATCAACACCCCACCATTCCCCCCGGCTCCGGGGCGCTGTTCTTTATCCAGACCTTCTCGACCCTGGGGTTTGCCGTGCTCTACTCCACGCTGGTGCTCTACGCCACCAAGCGGCTCGGCTTTAGCGAATCCCAGGCCAACGCCATGATGGGGGTCTTCGGGGCCTTCAACTATGGCCTGCACCTGTTTGGCGGTTATCTCGGCGGGCGCTACCTCAGCAACCGCAACCTGTTCGTGATGGGGATGGTGCTGCAGGTGATCGGCTGCTACTTCATCGCCGAGATGGGGATCACCGGCCTCTACTGGGGGCTCGCCATGTTCCTTACAGGCAGCGGCCTCAACGTCACCTGCCTCAACATGATGCTGACCCAGCGCTTCGCCCCGGATGATCACCGCCGCGAGAGCGCCTTCCTGTGGAACTACGCCGGGATGAATCTGGGCTTCTTTATCGGCTTCACGGTAGCGGGCTACTTCCAGCTCACCGAGGATTACCGCACCCTGTTCCTGTTTGCGACGCTGGGCAACATCATCGCCATCATCGCTACCTTCGCCTGCTGGCCCATTCTGGCGGATATCAGCACCCCGCTGCGCCATGTCAAAGGGAGCGGCTTCTACCGCCGCATGCTGGCCGGGATCGCCATTCTGGCCATGCTGGTGCCGGCGCTGCGTCTGCTGCTGACCCACGCCAGCTTCAGCGGCAGCTTTGTGCAGATCCTCGGCGCCGTGGTGCTGGTGCTGCTCTGCGTGATGACCGCCCGCCACCCGGACGCCGCCGAGCGCAGCCGCATGGTGGCCTACCTGATCCTCGCCCTTGGCTCCCTCATCTTCTGGTCGCTCTACCAGCTGGCGCCCATGGGGCTGATGCTCTTCTCCGAGCACAACATCAACCTCAACGTGTTCGGGCTGCGGGTCGCCCCCCAGTGGATCCAGAACATCAACACCCTCGTCATCGTCATCGGTGGCCCCCTGATGGCGCTGCTGTTCAAGCGACTGCGCGAACAGGGCTGGAATATCGACATTCCTTCCCAGTTTGCCGCCTCCCTGTTCTGCATGGGGCTCGGCATGCTGGTGCTGCCGCTCGGCATCCATCTGGCGGGGGCCGACGGGCTGGTCGCCTTCAAGTGGATCGCCATCAGCTATGTGCTGCAGAGTTTTGGCGAGCTGCTTATCTCCCCCATCGGTTACGCCATGATCGGCAAGCTGGCCCCCGCCAGCCTGCAAGGCTTGATGATGGGCTGCTGGATGATGGTGACCGGCGTTGCCTCAGTGCTGGCGGGCTATGTCTCCAGCGCTATGCCGCAGAATATCGGCAGCTCTCCGGTGGCCACCAACCCGGGCTACAGCTCGGTGTTCAACATGCTGGGCTGGGGCTCGATGGCGGGCGGGATCATCCTGCTGTTGCTGGTGCCCCGTCTGCGCCTGCTGATCGCCTCGAAAATCACCCCGCCTCCGGCGGCGACAGCTATCCCCGTCTGATGGGCTTGCACCACCTGCAATAATGGCGGCGTGATCAACAGGCAAGAGCAAGGGCCCCGCAACTCCGGTTGCGGGGCCCTCTTTTACTGACCGTCAGGCAATAGACCGAGCCGTAGCACTGCCTTGGCTTTCCTCTGATAGTTCAGACCTGAAATCATCAGCCCCCCCCTGTTTCAGGCGAAGTCAACGATCCCCAGCTGCTTGGCCATGGCCAGCTCGTTGCGTTCGACGATCTCCTCCACCACCTTGCCCTCGGCGTTGAATCTGAAATAGGTCAAGGCACTCCAGGTCACATCCTTGCCGGTGACATCGAATCCTTTCCAGGTATTTGAGCCTTTGGCGACGTGGGTCAATGCAACGAATACCTCGTCTTCCGAGCTCATTATTTTCTGAAAGGTGGTTTCAATAGACTCATAACGATCGACCACACAGGCTGACAATGACGTTTTAAATTGCTCAAGGGTGGTAATAGGTTCTGCACAGTCAGGTCTGAATATACAAAGATCTTCCGAGAAATATTCACTCACCCGTTCAACATCCTTGCCATCTACGCAATATTTAAAGTAATTAATGACTGTATCGACGTTATTGCTCACAGGCGACTCCCGTTTTATTAATTGACATCCAATTTAACTAGAAAATATGATGCATGGAATATCTGTTACTGCCAGACGGGGCCATAGTACAAATCCGGCAGGAGATGATAAATGCAATAACAGGAAATCTCTTTTATAAAATCAGGAAGAATCCATGGATAGATGGACTGAATATGAAGTCTTTGTGCAGGTGGTCGAATTGGGGAGTCTCAGCAAGGCCGCAGATGCACTGGGCTTGTCCAACCCTGCAGCCAGCAGGCATCTGGCCGCACTGGAGCAGCGACTCAATGCACGGCTCGTCGAGCGAACGACCCGGCGCCTGTTTGTCACTGAAATCGGTGAGCACTTCTATGCCCGCTGCAAAACAGCGCTGAATGAGATGCGAGAAGCCATCGATGAAGTCAGTATCAAAACGGGAATGCCAACCGGGGTCTTGAAATTGACGGCTTCGCTGTCACTGATGCTGAATGTCATCTCCCCCTTGATACCGAAATTCATGGCGAAATATCCCGGCATTCAGGTCGAGTTGATTGCCAATAATCGCTATCTGGATATTATCGAAAACAATATCGACATCAGTATTCGCTCAAGAGAGTCTGAGCCGGACTCCAGCCTTATTATTCAACCTCTGGCCACTGCACCACGTATTCTGGCGGCCTCTCCGGAATATATTGAGCATTATGGCGAACCGGAAACGCCACACGATCTGAAAAAACACCAACTGTTGCTCTACAGCTATCACAATCCCGGAGAGCTGACCATGATGAAGGGCTCGATAAAATTACGGGTGCCAACCACGCCCACCATTGAGTCCAACGACGCCCAGATCCTGCTCGCCAATGCCAAAAACGGCATGGGGATCCT
The DNA here is from genome assembly GCF_019048745.1 of Aeromonas sp. FDAARGOS 1410. Classification (NCBI taxonomy): domain Bacteria; kingdom Pseudomonadati; phylum Pseudomonadota; class Gammaproteobacteria; order Aeromonadales; family Aeromonadaceae; genus Aeromonas; species Aeromonas sp. FDAARGOS 1410. The sequence goes on from NZ_CP077401.1 coordinate 4,395,032, forward strand.
GGCACAGCCCGTTTATGCCATTTATGACGAATTGCGCAGCCAGCGTCTTAAACCTGTACTCACCGACTGGACACTGCCCGATCTCTCCATCGGCATGGCCTATGCGAACAGAAACTTTATTCCGTCCAAGACCAGGGTGTTTATCGAATTTATCAAGGAGGAGTTTCAACAGTTCGATTATGAGCAGCGCTGGCGCCACGTCTGCGCCTGCTGATCGTCTCGAAAATGGCCCCGCAATCATGGATTGCGGGGCCTCTGCTTTTGGCGAGATGGCGGGTTCGTTTCTGGCTGGCGGTACGACGCCTATGGTTATTTTTGCACCAAAGAAACCAATCTATTTTTTACTGTCGCACTGATGAAACAATCGCGCAAATCGGGGGGGTAAGGGGATTCTGCACAGCGTCAGCCGCCCGGTAGGTATTTCCCGCCGACAGGGGTAGGATGAGTGAAGTCGGAGCCATATAGCGACCGCAGTTATCGGAGTCGCCCTATGCCGCCCGCCATATACTCAAAGCCTTGTGAGCCAGACTCACCACGATAAGGAGAGATGAGATGTATATGTTTTTACCCTTCCTGCTGGCGCTGATAACGGGGATCAGCATCTTGCTGAACAAGCGCGGCGCCTCCTATCTGCTCTGGGCTCTGTTGCTGGTGGTGACCCTGCTCTCCTTTATGCACCATGTGACCGACCCGCTCACCCTCTCGTTCTAGGAGCCCGCCATGAGCCTTTCGACCTCTGCCACCGCCGCGAAGAGTGATCTGCCCCAGCTGCTCGATACGCTGGGGCTGGCGGGCATCTGCCTGACCCTGATCGTCGCCTTCTATTACCAGCTCTATCTGGCCGAACTCCCCTGCCCCTTGTGTTTATTGCAGCGGGTCGGCCTGGTCGTCGCCGGTTTCGGCTTTATGTTCAACCTGCAATTTGGCGCAAAAGGGGCCCACTACGGCATCGTGATTGTCGGCGCCCTGACCACCGCCATGATCGGCGCCCGACAGGTGCTGCTGCATATTCTGCCCGGCGATCCCGGCTACGGTACCACCTTTCTCGGGCTGCACTTTTATAGCTGGTCGCTGATCAGCGCCCTGCTGATTATCCTGGCTGTCGCCCTGATATTGATGGTGCGGGACGGGCTCGCTATTGCGCTGCCCAAGCTGGATCTGGCGCGCTGGGGGCGTATCGCCTCCCTGCTGTTTGTCTTGCTGATTGCGGCAAACCTGATCTCTACCGTGCTGGAGTGTGGCGCGGGACAGTGCGCCGATAATCCCGTCATCTATGAGCTGCTGAGCCTGCGTTAATCCCCCTCAAGGTGGCGGCCAGTCCGCCACCTTTTATTGCCGCATTTATTGCCGAAAAGGCGCAACAAGTCCGGCCCGTTGCAGCGGCAACCTCGCGGATTCAATAGCGGTGCAATTTCATTGCACCCTACGGTTACCTCCCCTCACCCTGACCCTCTCCCAAGGGGAGAGGGGCTCAGCGCCTGCCGACCTGTAGCCATAGCTGTCACCCTTAGCTATCACGCCATACCACGGTCACTATCAATGGCTGCGATCTCTGCTCCCTTCTCCCACTCTTTGCCATAGATAAGGGGAGAAGGGTCGGGGATGAGGGGGAACAAACCATCACAACAGAAGCCACCGACAAGCAGCAGTGCGTTAAATCAAGCAGGAGCACGTAGGGTCGATTAGCGAAGCGTAATCGTCCGCACCGCAATCCCCGTGGCGATGGAGATAGAGAAGAGAGCAGCTGGCGCACCAGCAGAATTGCGGCAACCGATTTTCGCGATCGTCTGATTACGCTTCGCTAATCAGACCTACGGGCTATCAATGGCTGCGATCTCTGCTCCCTTCTCCCACTCTTTGCCACAGATAAGGGGAGAAGGGTCGGGGATGAGGGGGAACAAACCATCACAACAGAAGCCACCGACAAGCAGCAGAACGTTAAAGAAAACAGAGAAAAGTAGGGTCGATTAGCGAAGCGTAATCGTCCGTACCGCAATCTCGGTGGCGATGGAGATAGAGAAGAGAGCAGCTGGCGCACCAGCAGAATTGCGGCAACCGATTTTCGCGATCGTCTGATTACGCTTCGCTAATTAGCCCCCCCCTGTTTGCGAACCTAAGCTTCATTCAAAACTCAAAAAAAAGTACACTATCAAAAACCATTAATATTTTTATTAAAAAGGAACTGTGATGCACCCCAAAATATCTGCGTTAAAGACCGCAATAAATAAATTACATGACGCCATATTAAACAAAGGTTTACCAGAGCAATCTTTTACAGATAGCTTAGGGTGGAACACTATAGCAATCTCGCCTGATAATATTTTAAATTTCATATACAACATCACTGAAAAATTAGATGGCTATGAGATAGATACAATACCATCATCCCTAGACGATGTGATTGATGTATTAATTGAAAGAGTAAAGCAGCAAACTCAGCTTGTTGATACTTACCTTGCTCTAGACCCGAGTAGAATCACACCTATAGTGACATCAACCTTTATTCTAATACAGTTAATCAATAATGAATTAGACACATCACTATTTTCATGGAGTAGTATTAACAGCAACAAGCTTGCACCTAAAAATATAAAAACAAGACTTAGAGCTCTAAACTCTAGACTTGATGCTTTAGAAGGTGATTGTTCCGATATAAACGAAAAAGTAACAACTATAAACAGTGCCTATGAAACGGCAGAATCATTACCCGCAGTAATCCAAGATCTGAATGATGCAAAAAATAAACTTACATCAACCATAAATGAAACTCGGGACGAAATTAATAAATATAAGAATGAGATAAGCGAAATAAAAGCATTTATTGGCGCAAAAAAATCAGAGTCAATATCAATGCATGATAATATAAAAAGTCTGTTAGAAAAGACTAATGCTTATGCGCAAAGCGCTTCTAGTCTTGTTGAGCAATGCGATGATGCTCTTCAAATAACAACAACACAGGGCTTAGCTGCAGGCTTTGACCAAAAAGCGACTGAACTTAGGAAGTCTATTTGGGTTTGGATAGTTGGGCTACTAATTGCTCTATCTGTGGGTCTAATCATTGGATCTGCAAGAGTAACCGAGTTCTCGGCGGCATTAAAAGACAATTTAACGGCAGGTCAAGCAATACTACATACCATCATTTCCATTTTTTCTATTGGTGGACCTCTTTGGCTTGCTTGGATCTCAACACAACAAATAAATCATCGCTTTAAGCTTTCTGAGGATTATTCTTATAAGGCTACTGTTGCAAAAGCATTTACTGGCTTTAGAAAAATATCGGAAGACTTCAATCAAGAAACCAGTGAGCGGCTATTTAATTCAACTTTAGATCGTCTTGATGAAATGCCATTGCGCCTGTTGTCTGGTAAGGATTATAACAGTCCATGGCATGAATTTATTGACTCAGATGCTTTTAAAAAGGCTATTGATATGGTTCCAGCACTAGCCAAAGAAGCTGGGCGCTTTGCTGAAAACACCAAATTAAATAAAAAGATACCTGTACCTAAAAGTGACGAGAAGCCAGTAAAAGCAAAACAAGAAGAAAAAACTACAGCTGAAGCCGAGTGATTTCTAAAGCCTGAATAAGAAAGGGCGCTTTCGCGCCCTTTTATATTAATTACCCTTCCTGATTTTCCCCGGCTACCGGTTCGGCGCCGGCGGCGGGTTCAATCTCGATACGATCGACGCGCTGCAAACCGCGGGGCAGCTTGGCGCCGCGGCGGCCGCGCTCGCCGCGGTAGTAGTCGAGATCAGAGGGTTTGAGGGTGAGCTTGCGCTTGCCGGCAAACAGGGTGACCGACTGCCCCTGCGGGATGACGGCGGCCATCACCACAAACTCCTCCCGCGCCTTGACGCGCGCCGACGGAATGCTGATGAGCTTGTTGCCCTTGCCCTTGCCGAGCACCGGCAGAGTGTTCATCGGGAACAGCAGCATGCGCCCCTCGTTGGAGATAGCCATGCAGAGATCGGTCTCCGGCGAGCCAATCTTCTGGGGTGCCATCACCAGACCCCCTTCCGGCACGGTAAGCAGCGCCTTGCCGTTCTTGTTCTTGCCGATGAGGTCGTCATAGGTGCAAACAAAGCCGTAACCGGCGTCGCTGGCGATCAGATACGGCTCGCCTTCATTGCCCATCACCAGATGACGCACCTCTTCACCGGCACCCAGCGCAAAGCGGCCGGTGAGCGGTTCGCCCTGACTGCGGGCGGAGGGCAGGGTGTGCGCCTCCAGCGAGTAGGTGCGGCCAAAGCTCGACAGGAACACCGCCTGCTGGTTGCTGCGGCCAAAGGCGTGGGTGAGGTAGTTGTCCCCCGCCTTGTAGGAGAGCCCCTCGACATCCACGTCGTGGCCCTTGGCGGCGCGCACCCACCCCTTGTCGGAGAGGATGACGGTGACCGGCTCGCTCGGCACCAGCTCTTTCTCGGTCAGCGCCACGGCGGTGGCACGCTCCACCAGCGGGGTGCGGCGATCGTCGCCGTACTTCTCGGCATCGGCCAGCAGCTCTTTCTTGAGCAGGGTGTTGAGACGGCGCTCGGAGCCCAGAATGAGCTCCAGCTTGTCGCGCTCTTCGGCCAGTTCGTTCTGTTCGGCGCGCAGCTTGAACTCTTCGAGCTTGGCCAGATGGCGCAGTTTCAGCTCGAGGATCGCTTCGGCCTGGGTCTCGGTAATGTTGAAGCGCTCCACCATCACCTTGCCCGGCTCATCCTCGGTACGGATGATCTCGATCACCTCGTCGATGTTGAGGTAGGCAATCAACAAGCCTTCGAGGATGTGCAGGCGAGCCAGCACCTTGTCGAGGCGGAACTGCAGGCGGCGACGCACGGTCTCGCGGCGGAACTGGATCCACTCGCTGAGGATGGTCTTGAGGCACTTCACCTGCGGCCGGTTGTCGAGGCCGAGGATGTTGAGGTTGACCCGGTAGTTCTTCTCCAGATCCGTGGTGGCGAACAGGTGGGCCATCAGCCCCTCCACATCCACCCGGTTGGAACGCGGCACGATCACCAGACGGGTCGGGTTCTCGTGGTCCGATTCATCCCGCAGGTCGGTGACCATCGGCAGCTTTTTCGCCACCATCTGGGCGGCGATCTGCTCCATGATCTTGGCGCCGGAGGCCTGATGAGGCAGCGCCGTGATGACGATATCGCCATCCTCCTCGCTCCAGACCGCCCGCTGCTTGATGGAGCCCTTGCCGGTCTCGTAGATTTTGCGGATGTCATCGCGCGGGGTGATGATCTCGGCGTTGGTCGGGTAGTCCGGCCCCTGAATGTGCTGCATCAACACATCCAGCCCCGCATTGGGGTTGTCGAGCAGCTCGGCACAGGCGTAGGCCACTTCCCGCGCGTTGTGGGGCGGGATGTCGGTCGCCATGCCCACCGCGATACCGGTCACCCCGTTGAGCAGGATGTGCGGCAGGCGGGCAGGCAGCACCACCGGCTCCTTCATGGTGCCGTCGAAGTTCGGCGTCCACTCCACCGTGCCTTGCCCCAGCTCTGAGAGCAGCAGCTCGGAGAAGCGCGACAGCCGCGCCTCGGTATAACGCATGGCGGCGAAGGATTTGGGATCGTCCGGCGCCCCCCAGTTACCCTGACCATCCACCAGCGGGTAGCGGTAGGAGAAGGGCTGGGCCATCAGCACCATGGCTTCATAACAGGCGCTGTCGCCGTGGGGGTGGTACTTACCCAGCACGTCACCCACGGTACGGGCGGATTTCTTGTGCTTGGAGAGCGCCGACAGACCCAGCTCGCTCATGGCGTAGATGATGCGCCGCTGCACCGGTTTGAGGCCGTCGCCGATATGCGGCAGGGCCCGATCCATGATGACGTACATGGAGTAGTTCAAGTAAGCCTGTTCGGTAAAGGTGCGCATTGGCTGGCGCTCTACCCCGTCCAGACTCATTAATTGTTCATTCATCATTGCGCCCCCTCTATGGGCTCATCCGATGTGACGGACCAGAAGACGTGTTTGCTCGGGCGAGCCATCGACATAACGATAGGATTGCGATCAATATCTCTAAGCCTTTGCTTTAATGCGCTTTTTATGTCTGCCAGATGTTCTGGCGCAGGGCAAAGGTTAGGCGTTTTAATATGAGGTTCGATATGAAACACAGCTCTTTTTTGAGCCTTCGCCAAAACCTCTTGTGCAAATAACTGCTGCGCTTGTGGCGCGCTCACTTTTGCAGCGTCGAGTAATACCAGTGAATCTTTTATCTTCTTTTCGAACTCGTCGACCAAGACACTCGGTTTGTTGACTTTGTCGATGGCGCGCTGATTGGCAAAGATGCGATAATCGGTCGCTTCTATTAGCCAGCAACACTCATCATCAGGTCGCAAAGCAACCAGATCGATTGCCTTGGTGCCCTGATTTGTCCTCTGATAATTTCTCACAAATAGCCAGCCATCAAATTTTTCGACGACAGCCTCATCTGGAAAATTAAAATTCAGGAACCGCTCTGTAAAAATGGGCATTTGTGGCTATTCCATATCCAGATAACGATCCGCTTGCAGCAGTGACTCATCCAATACAACAATCTGGCTAAGATCGTATATTTCATCTCCCTGCTCAACCTTTACTCCATCACTGGTAATATTCAAACCAAAGTAACGCGGCGATAAAGTTCTGTATTCCTCACCTTTTTGCAAAATTTCTAGCTCACGCAGCAAAAAGAGAGAGTGAGTCGCGATAAAAACCTGAATACCCTGCTTACACAAATCCAATATGACTTTGGCCAATGTCTTGATCAACTTGGGGTTGAGGTTGGCCTCTGGCTCATCCCAGAATAGATAGCCTTTATCCAGCAAAGCACCTGTGGCGATAAGCTGTGCCAGCATGGCAAATTTGCGTAAACCCTCAGCCACCAAAGGCATCTCGATACGTTTTTTCCCCTGTTGCAGATAAAATCGTCCGTTGTTATCTAGGATCACCTCTCCACCCATTGCTTCCTCAATCGGTTTCATCAGGACTTTTGCACGTAACTCCCGCTCGCCTTTCAGGGCAGGTAATCCCAGCAGCAAGCAAGTATCACGGTAGGTTTCCTCAAATTCCAGATAGTGGTTGTCATAGGTAGAGACAAAACCGGGATAGAGCGTCAATAGCTCACGAGTCGGGAAAAATACTGGTTTTTCTCGGATCCAGCTTTGTGGTAACGACTCGACCTGAACCCCCGATTGGCTGTTGGCTGAGAAGCTGATGCCAATATCGGTGCGCTCATCAGCATTGCTGATAAATAGCTCGGCTCGCCGATCATCATCCCCAATCACATGATGTGAGGTTAGATTTCCCAGCCTCTCTGGACGTAGCACATTGTTTAACTTCTCGGCACAACCTTTTTCTAAAAAAGCTTTTGTTGGTTTATTTATTGACCCTTCAATTTCTTTAATTAAATCTTCTCTTTGCCTTTTAAGGCTAAGGCCATAATTATTTTTTGACTGTTCTAAGTGCTCCTTAGTTGAGAAGCTGTCTGGTATCGGTAGCGAAGAAACTATTTGTTCAAACTCCATAGTTTGAATAAATTGTAATTTTGCATCAATTATGTTTATTTTTTCTGCAAGATTATGGTCTGTTATTTTTCGCCCCTGTTCCGCACTCACTGCCACTAAGGAATAAAGCGCTTTTAATAGATGTGACTTGCCACAACCATTTTCACCGATGATGACATTCAGATTGGGAGAAAGATGCAGTTCCTCCTCGCGGAACAGCGTAAAGTTTTTTAAGCGAAAACTTTTAATCATCTCATCTCCCCTCATTAATCAATAAAGTTAACATCTTAAATCACTTGGGCGAGGTTGCCCTTCTCTTCGAGCCATTCGCGACGATCGCTCGCCCGCTTCTTGGCCAGCAGCATGTCCATCAGCTGCAGGGTCTCGTCAGCCGCATCCCCTTCACTCTCCCCTGCCGGATCCATGGTGAGCTGCACCAGACGGCGGGTGTTGGGATCCATGGTGGTTTCCCGCAGCTGTTTCGGGTTCATTTCGCCCAAGCCCTTGAATCGGGTCACCATCACCTTGCCCTTCTTCTTCTCGGCTTCGACCCGCTGCAGCACGCCGTTCTTCTCGTCCTCGTCGAGGGCGTAGTAGACCTCTTTACCGATATCGATCCGGTAGAGGGGCGGCATGGCGACATAGACGTGGCCCTTCTCCACCAGCGCGCGGAAGTGCTTCACGAACAGGGCGCAGAGCAGGGTGGCGATGTGCAGACCGTCCGAGTCCGCATCCGCGAGGATGCACACCTTGCCGTAGCGCAGGCCACTGAGGTCGTTGGAGTCGGGGTCAAGACCGATGGCAACCGAGATATCGTGAACTTCTTGCGAGGCGAGCACCTGACCGGCCTCCACCTCCCAGGTGTTCAGGATCTTGCCGCGCAGCGGCATGATGGCCTGAAACTCGCGATCCCGCGCCTGCTTGGCACTGCCACCCGCGGAGTCACCCTCCACCAGGAACAGCTCGCCCTGCATGGGGTCGGCGCAGCCACAGTCGGTCAGCTTGCCGGGCAGCGCCGGGCCTTGGGTAATCTTCTTGCGCACCACCGTCTTGGCGGCGCGCATCCGGCGCTGGGCGCTGGAGATGCAGAGCTCGGCGATCTGCTCCGCCAGCTCGGTGTTGCTGTTCAGATAGAGGCTGAAGGCATCCTTCACCACGCCGGAGACAAACGCCGAGCTCTGACGGGAGGAGAGGCGCTCCTTGGTCTGACCGGCGAACTGCGGATCCTGCATCTTGATGGAGAGGATGTAGGCGCAGCGATCCCAGATATCTTCCGGAGTCAGCTTGACCCCGCGCGGCAGCAGGTTGCGGAACTCGCAGAACTCGCGCATGGCGTCGAGCAGCCCCTGACGCAGACCGTTGACGTGAGTACCGCCCTGCGCGGTGGGAATGAGGTTCACATAGGATTCGGCGAGGCATTCGCCCCCTTCCGGCAACCAGCAGAGTGCCCAGTCCACCGCCGACTGTTCGGAGCTGAACGAGCCGATAAAGGGCTGCTCCGGCAGGCAGGTGAACTGCTTGACCGCGTCGACCAAGTAATCCTTGAGGCCATCTTCATAGCACCACTCCAGCTTGATGCCGGTGTTCTTGTCGAGGAACTTGATGGTGAGGCCGGGGCAGAGTACCGCCTTGGCTTTGAGCAGGTGTTCCAGCTTGGTGACCGAGAATTTGGGCGAATCGAAGTAGCTCGCCTGCGGCCAGAAGCGCACCCGGGTGCCGGTGTTGCGACGGCCGCAGGTGCCGGTGATGGTCAGCTCCTGTACCTTCTCGCCACGCTCGAAGGCGATGTCGTAGACCTGACCGTCGCGACGTACCGTCACCTCGACCCGATCGGAGAGGGCGTTTACTACCGAAATACCCACCCCGTGCAGACCGCCGGAGAACTGGTAGTTCTTGTTGGAGAATTTGCCGCCCGCGTGCAGCTTGCAGAGGATCAGCTCCACCCCGCTGACACCCTCTTCCGGGTGGATATCGACCGGCATGCCGCGGCCGTCGTCGATCACTTCGAGGGACTGGTCTTCATGCAGGATCACCTCCAGATTGCGGGCGTGACCTGCCAGCGCTTCATCGACGCTGTTGTCGATGACCTCCTGGCCGAGGTGATTGGGCCGGGTGGTGTCGGTATACATGCCGGGGCGGCGACGCACCGGTTCAAGGCCATTGAGGACCTCAATGGCATCCGCATTGTATTGAGTAGACATGGAGGGCCTTGCGAATTGACGTTTGGGGAGAATCTTACTCGTTGGGAGGGTATTGGACAAACTTGGCTGCGGGAAAGGGTGATCCGGAGGGGATTGTGTCCCTCCGGAGGCTATTTCAGCTCCCCTCGGCAGGGCCCGGCAGCGCCTGTTGCAGCTGGGAGAGCGAGCTTTGCAGCCGCCACACCATGCCTGCCAGCTCTCGCGCCGTGCCATCGCCATGGTTGGCCAGGCCCTGACTGATCCGCTGCAGCTCGGCCAGCGTGCGGTCGAGGGAGGCGTGCTGCACCCCCTGCTCGGTGAGGATCCCCTTCAGGCTGCGGATACAGTTGTCACGCACCAGATAGAGGGGGTGCTCGTCACCGCGCCACTGGCGCAGCTGCCAGACGATATGGCTGCAGTTGAGCAGCACCACACCCCAGCGCAATACCCAGAGGCGGGCAGTCTGATCCTGACTCTGGCCGAGCTGGCTGATGCAGTGGTAGATCAGCGATTCGAACTGGCTCTCGCTCTGGCGCGGGGCCGGCTCCAGCTGATCCATGAAGTGGCGGCGCAGGGAGCGGATGAGGCGGCGGCTCTTGCGCCGATCCGAGCTGGGTCGCAGCAGCTGAAACGCCAGCGCGGCGCTCATCACCCCCAGCATCTGGGCGAGGCTGCTGTTGATGAACTGCTGATAGTCGTAGCTGGGCGGATTGGTGATGGCGAGAAAGGAGCCGAGCAGCACGATCATCTGGCCCCAGAGGCCCGCCTGCCGCACCTGCTGTTGTTTGCAGAGCTGCATGGTGAGCAGCGCCGGAAAGAGCAAGAGGCAGAAAACCCAAAAGTCGTCGATGCGGATCATCAGGCCAAACTTGACCGCAAAGCAGATGAGGCTGAGCAGCAGGATCGCCCTGAGCATGGTGTTGGCCCCCTGAGCTGGGGCCGGGGTCGCCGAGTAGAGCACGCAGCAGATGGAGAGCATGGTGAGCGCCGAGCTGCCCGCATCCCACTGACTGTTGATCCAGAAGGTGCAACCGAGCAGCACGCAGAGGAAGGTGCGCCCGCCGTTGTAGGCGGCCTCCAGCGTGTCGGTATGGCTGGTGAGGGAGGTGTGACGGGGCGGCGCCGGCCACTCCTGATCGTCGTAGCGGGTCAACCGATCGAGCCAGCGCTGGCACTCCAGATAGCTCCAGCAGAAGTGGCGCAGCCGCAGCAAAAAGGTGCGCAGCCGGTAATCATGCTCGCTGGTCGGCATCAGGGGAGCCAGCAACCCCGCGACCCGATACTTGTCGCACTCCGGCTTGCCAAGCTCGGCCAGCAGGGTAGCGAGCAGCGCCTGAATGCCTTCCGGTTGTTCCGGCCAGTTGTGCAGCATGCGGCGCTGGCTGGAGATAAGGCTGATGAGCCGCAGCTGGCGATGGAGCAGGAAGTTGAGCAGCCGGTTCTGGCGCCGCAGCCGGTGATGGCTCCAGACCGCCTGAATACGCAGCACGTTCATGGTGAGGATCTGGCCGATCAGCCCTTCGTGGGAGCTGCGCACCTCGGGCGTCATCTCCCCCAGCCAGAGCAGTTGGGCATGCTCCAGCAGGCGGGTCTGACTCTTTTGCAGAGACTGCAGCAGAGTTTCGCTGTCCGAGGTGCTGGGCAGGATCATCATCATCAGGCCACCGCAGAGGATGCCGATGATCACCTCGCTCACCCGCGCCTGGGCAATATCGAAGATATGGTGGGGATCCGCCACATTGACGCAGGAGAAGGCGATGATGGCGGCTGTGTAACCGCCGAGGGCAAAGGCGTAGGAGACGTTGTTCTGATAGTGGTTGGAGATGTAGGTACACAAACCCAGCCAGAGGGCGATAAGGAAGCTGAACAGCCAGGGATCGCTGATGCCAAGACCGGTGATCACCACCGCCGCCATCGCCCCCATCAGACTGCCAACCACCCGCCCCAGACTCTTGCTGATCACCCCGCCCACGGTGGGAAAACTCACCACCGCGGCCGAACTCATCGCCCAGTAGGGGGAGTCGAGCTGCAGCACGAAGGCCAGCCAGAGCGACAGGCACATTGCCAGGGCATTGCGCAGGGCATAACGCCACTGCCCCCCTGTCGCCCTCCCCCAAGGGGTGCGCAACCAGAACGACTCGCTCACCCTACTCGCCAATGGTGATGGTGCAGGTGGTGCCGGCGATCAGCGTCACGTCCGCCGGCACATCCAGCAGCTTGATCCGCACCGGCACCCGCTGGGCCAGCCGCACCCAGGGCACGTTGGGTTTGACGTCGATAAGCAGGCCGTTGCCGCCATCGACGCTCTGATCGTGGATGGCGCGCCCTATGCTCTCCACCTCGCCGCGCAACCGCTGCTCACCACTGTAGAGCACCACTTCGGCCGGTTTGCCCGGCGCTATGTGGCCAAGCTTGGTCTCTTCAAAGTAACCCTGCACATAGAAGGAGTGAGTATCCACCAGCGCCACCAGCGGCACGCCGGCGCTGGCATAGTTGCCGACCCGGGTCTGCAGGTTGGTGATGTAGCCATCGCTCGCCGCATGCACCCGGGTCTTGGCCAGCGACCACTCCGCCTTCTCCAGATTGGCCTGCGCCACCTGATAGGCCGCCTGCATTGCCTGCGCATTGAGGCGCGCTTCGTCCATCGTCTCGGCGGAGATGACGCTGCGCGACAGGCCACTTCGCCGGTTCGCCTCGTGCTCGGCCTTGTCGAGATCCGATTTCGCCTTGGCCAGCGCCGCCCGGGCATTATCGAGGGCAATCCGGTAGGGCTCGGGGTCGAGCGTAAAGATCTCCTCCCCCGCCTTCACCAGCTGGTTGTCCTTCACCGCGATCTTGATGATCTTGCCCGACACCTCGGGGGTAATGCTGACCAGCTCGGCGCGCACCTTGCCATCCCGGGTCCAGGGCCCCTGCATGTAGTAGTTCCACAGCCACCAGCCCGCCGCCAGCGCCAGCGCACAGACCAGCAGGGTGGAGAAGTATTTGAGGGTCGCGAGAGGTGATTTAGCCATGTAACAGCATCCATAGAGCGCCGCTGACGGCGAGGATAAAGAGGGAGAGATCCATCAGCAAGGGGTGCCAGACATCCCCGCCATAGAGCCAGTCACGCAGCAGATGGTGCACCGGCAGCCAGCAGAGCAGGCCGAGCAGCACCGCCTTGAACAGCGGCGGAAAGTAGAGAGAGGCGCCCAGTACCAGATCCGGCAGCGCAGAAGGAGTTGTCACAAACGTGCTCCCTGTTGGCAGTGAAGTTCAGAAGAGTTCGGCCATCCCCTGCCCCGGGCGAGGCAAAGTAAACAGGCCGCTAAAGATTAACACTGCCCCGCAGGGCGCAACAGGAACATATGAGCCCCTTTTGTTCAGACCTGTCGATCCGCTGGGTGATGCACACCATCGCGCGTCGGCACCTCCCCCAGCTCGAACGGGTTGACCCCTTCGAGACAGGCGAGGTTGTAGCCATACTCGGCTGGGTTGGAGCGGCGCTGATGGTGGGTATAGATGCCGCAGATACTGCAGAAGTAGTGTTTGGCGGTACGGGTATTGAACTGGTAGCAGCGCAGCACCTCCTCCCCTTGCAGAATGCGGATGCCGGACAGCGGCACCGAGGCGACGATGGCGCCCCGACGTCGGCATAACGAACAGTCACAGCGACGCGGATCAACCACCCCATCCGGCAGGGTCAGCTCCAGCACCACGGCGCCGCAGTGGCAGCTGGCCTTGTGTTTCTCTTGAATCGGGGTATTGCCGATGCGCTTGATCATCCTGCCTCCTTGCAGACGGGTTCACTTCCTCAGATGTCAATCAAACAGGGTATCGCGCCGCCCCTGCTGCAAGTGCTCATGGAGGGTGCGCAACTGGGAGGCCACCACCCGATGGCAGGAGAGCGGGGGCAAGTCGTCGATGGGGAAGTAACCCGCCCCTTTGGTTTCATCGGTTTCGCCCAGCAGCTGGCCGCCGGTCACCTCGCACAGAAAGAAAGCCTTGTGGGCGTGAGGCAGCTGGGGCGGATGAGGATGTTTTAGCTTGTCGAACAGCGCCAGCAGTTGCACCGCACGGCACTCAAGGCCGGTCTCCTCCACCACTTCGCGCACCACGGCATCCGCCGGCGAGTCGCCGATATCGCACCAGCCACCGGGCAGAGTCCAGCAGTCGTCGCTGCGCTCCTGTACCAGCAGGATATGGCCCGCATCGTTCTGAATGAAGGCCCGCACATCGAGCTTGGGGGTGGGATAACCGCTGTCGAGGGCAATCCAGTCTCTAATGGCTTCCGGCGCCAGCTCGCTCTGGCTGGCGATAAGGGCCACGGTGGCCGCTCGCAGCGCCTCGAAACGGCCGATATCGAAGGGGTCTTTGGAGTAGGTGAGGCCAGCTTGCGCCGTGGCCAGTACCTGTTCCAGATAGGCGGCCAACGGCGGTTGCATGATTAAAGCCCGAGGAAACGGATGATCTGGGCGGGGTAGCGCTCGAACGCCACGAAGGCGTGGTCGCCGCCGCACTCCAGCGAGAGGCGTGCAAAGCGGTATTCGTCCAACGCCTTGCGATAGTCGAGCACCTCATCTCCCTGCTGCTGCAGGATCCAGAGTCGCTCCGGCGCCGTCACCGCTACCGCCAGTGCCCGCAGCTCGTCCATATGTTCAGGCAGCAGTACATACTGCTCACCCGTATAGGGATTGGTCTGGGGGCCGAGGTAGTCACAAAGCAGCTCGTGGGGGCGCACCGCCGGATTGATCAGTGCCGCGCGGCAGCAGTACTGCTCGCTTACCCGGGTCGCCATAAAGCCGCCGAGGGAGCTGCCCACGGCGCCGAGTTTGAACTCGCTGCCATAGCGGCTCTGCAAATTGGCGATGGTCTGCTCGATGGCCGCCCAGGCCGCCGCAGGGGTGTTGGGCTGGGCTGGGATCACCACCTCGATATCGGGTCTGTGCTCTGCCACCCAGGCAGCCATCTGCTGCGCCTTGGCTGAACCGGGCGAGGAGTTGAAACCGTGCAAGTAGAGGAGAACGGGCTTCATGGCGACTCCTCAATAACCGGTGGCATTGGGGTCGGGCACAAACTGCCCCACCGGCAGACGCCACACCTGGCTGGCGATACGACCATCCGGGTAGAGGGTGAGATAGCGCCAGCCCGGGCCGGACTCGTCTAGCGCGAAGCCATCAGAGAGCGGTTTGAACTGGATGCAGGTCGATGGGCTGGCGATCAGCCGCACGCCGCGGTGCACCTCGTCAAACTCCTGATGGACGTGGCCAAACAGGATGGTCTTCTGCTGCGGGTGACGCGCCAGCACGGCAAACAGATCGTCGGCATTCTTGAGATTGTGCTGATCCAGCCAGGCACAACCCACCGGCACCGCCTGATGGTGCAGGGCGATAAGGGCATGGCGATCCGGATACTGACGCAGGGCGCGGTCGAGCGACTCCAGCTGGTGATCGCCGATCATGCCGTGGGGTTTGCCGCGCACCTGGGTGTCGAGCAGGATCACCTGCCAGTGGTCGCCCACCAGCTGCTTGGATTCGCTGATCCCGGCGGCATGGAGCTGCTCGGTCATCAGGGGACTGTCATCATGGTTGCCGGGCAACCAGTAGATGGGGCGGCCAAGAGGCGCCATCATGGAGGCGAAGCGCTGATAGGACTCCGGGCTGTGATCCTGCGACAGGTCGCCAGTCGCCAGAATCACCTCGTAGGGATGGTCGTTGGCCTGCACCCGCTCCAGCACCGCAGCCAGACTCTCGGCGGTACGCACAGCCAGCAGCCGACCCTCGGCACTGGCAAAAAGATGGGTATCAGTAATTTGCAACAGGCGCACACTGCCGTCCTGCGCCTGGGGGAGCTCTGTTTCCAAAATCACGCTTCTTTATATTTGTTCAACTGGAGATATTGATCGGGCTGGTACCATGTCTGAGACAAAATTTTAGCCACTCGGCCAGAAACAGATTTACCTGCTCCTTTTCATCCCGCTGGTGCATCTTTTTATTGGGATAATCATAACGTGGTTGCAAACGGGAAATCTGTTGCGCTGCACACACTTCCGCCATCCGCACATCATGATACAAACGAATCTCTATTTGAGCCTGTAAATATTCGGGCAATTCGGGGTTGTGCTGACTCAAAAGAACCTGAGTTGTGAAGCGGCTCTCACCACAAATGGTGAGCTGGAAC
This sequence comes from Aeromonas sp. FDAARGOS 1410, assembly GCF_019048745.1. Lineage (NCBI taxonomy): Bacteria > Pseudomonadati > Pseudomonadota > Gammaproteobacteria > Aeromonadales > Aeromonadaceae > Aeromonas > Aeromonas sp. FDAARGOS 1410. Next base: position 4,410,844 of record NZ_CP077401.1, read on the forward strand.
TGCAGATCGTTGCCGACCCGATAGCGGCGCTCGGCTCCCACCTCCCCCTGCGGAGGCAGCAGCTTCATCAGCGCCATATAGTTGACCTCGCAGGTACGCTGCAAGGACATCAGGTCAGGCACATAGCGCCTGCTCTGTTGCAGGGTCAGCGCCACCTCAGCGATCCGCCAGCCAGCGGGCACGCAGCTCGCCATGGTTGAGGGCCAGCCACTGCAGGGCAATGACCGAGGCGGCGTTGTCGATACGTCCCTCTTTGAGCCAGGCATAGGCCTGCTCACGGCTCACCACGTGCACCCGGATATCCTCGCCCTCATCAGCCAGACCGTGCAGACCACTCGCCTTGCTGGCATCCACCTCGCCCACATAAACCTCGATCCGCTCGGTGCTGCCACCCGGGCTCACCAGATAGCTGATGGCATGTTCACAGCGGGCAACCTCGATCCCGGCCTCTTCCACCGCTTCGCGGCGCACCACCGCCTCGGCGGTTTCCCCTTCGTCGATGATGCCGGCTACCAGCTCCAGCAGCCAGGGGGTGGAACAGGTCTCCATGGCACCGATACGGAACTGCTCTACCAGCACTATCTGGTCGCGCACCGGATCGTAGGGCAGCAGCGCGGCCGCATGGCCCCGCTCGAACAGCTCGCGGACGATGGGCTGATTCCAGCCACCTGCAAATAACCTGTGTTGCAGGCGATAGACGTTCACCTTGAAGAAGCCGTTATATCCAGCTGATTTTTCAATGATTTTCACATCATCAGCGGCATAGTGCCGATCTTGTGGCAAGGGTTGCTGCGACATCCGGGGCTCCCGTCAGCTTGACTTGTATCAGTTTGACCATAAAATCCGAGGAACATGAATGAACGTTCATTCACTCGGCGTGCCATGGCAATGAGGGGTGGATTTTAGCAGCCACAGACCATTTGGCTAGGCGCGCGGGGAGAAAACTGCCGCTGGTTCTTGACGTTCCCGTTACCGGACCGAAGACTCTTAGCATTAAATTTTGCTTATAGTAGAGTGATTAAGCTGCAATCAAGCTTGGTTGATGACAATATTTGCCCTCTCCAGCAACCGTTTTGGGTTACTACATAAGGTTAAAACGATCTATGAAAAGAACACTTTTGTCCGTCATGGTGTTGCTGGGCGTCAGTGCCGGTGCCCACGCCGAAAACCTGCTCGATATCTACCAGCAAGCACAGATCAAAGATCCGCAGTTGCTGCAATCCAAAGCGGTTCGCGACCAGGCCTTCGAGAAGATCAACGAATCTCGCGCTGCGCTCTTGCCCCAAATCAACCTGGGTGCCGGTCTGAACTACCTGCAGAACAAGAATGATACCCAGACCAACAACAAAGCCTCCGGTTCTATTTCGCTGGATCAATCCATCTATCGTCGCAGCAACTGGGTCAATCTGGATCTGACCGAGAAGGGCGCTACCCAGTCCGATGTCGCCTACAACCTCGAAGTCCAGAACCTGATGGTGCGCAGCGCCACCGCCTATTTCAACGTGCTCAAGGCGATGGATACCCTGGAATTTGTTCGCGCCAACAAGGTTGCCGTGGAGCGTCAGCTGGAACAAACCCAGCAGCGTTTTGAGGTGGGTCTGACCGCCATCACCGACGTCCATGAAGCCGAGGCCTCCCGCGACCAGGCGCTGGCTGACGAGATCAATGCCGAGAACACCCTCGACAACAGCTACGAAGCCCTGCGCGAGCTGACCGGTGTCGATCACCGCAATCTGGACATCCTCAACACCGAGCGTTTCAGCCCGCAGAAGACCGCTTTCGGTTCTGACAAGTGGCTGGAGCTGGCGCTGGACAAGAACCTGCAACTGCACAATGCCCGCATCGCCAAGGACATCGCCAAGCAGCAGATCGATCTGGCCAAGACCGGCCACGAACCGACTCTGGATCTGGGTGCCGGCCTGCAAACCAGCAATACCGACTACAAGCTGGACAGCATTCCGGGTGGCAACGACAACCAGGCCAATATCGGGCTGACCTTCAAACTGCCGCTCTACAGCGGTGGCGCCACCACTTCCCAGGTGAAACAGGCCCAGTTCAACTACGTGGCAGCCAGCGAGCTGTTGGAGAAGAACTTCCGCTCGGTGCAGAGCACAGTGCGTTCCTCCTACAACAACGTGAACGCCAGCATCGGCTCGGTACGCGCCTACAGCCAGTCCGTGGTCTCTGCCGACAGCGCACTGAAGGCAACCGAGGCCGGTTACGAGGTGGGTACCCGCACCATCGTCGACGTGCTGGACTCCACCCGCAAGCTCTACGAAGCGAAGCAGAAGCTCTCCGAGGCCCGTTACAATTACATCCTCAACATCCTGAGCCTGAAGCAGGCTGCCGGTGTGCTGGAAGCGCAGGATCTGGTGGAAGTAAACCAGGGTCTGATGCCGGCTACCGCAAAAGCCAAGACCAAAGCCTGATAGCCGTTATCGGGAATGAAAAAGGCGACCGCAAGGTCGCCTTTTTTATCCGTGTTTCTATCGGCTTGCTCCCGCTGATAGTGAGCCCCGCCAGATTACTGGGCCAGTGGAGCGGTTAGCTGCGCTCGCGAATCGTCTTGATGATATCGGTGGTGGAGCAGCCATCTTCAAAGTTGAGCACGCGCACCTCGCCGCCATTGGCGGTCACTTCGGCGTAACCGGCAATATCTTCCGGCTTGTAATCACCGCCCTTGACCAGCAGATCCGGCAGGATCTCGGCGATCAGGCGCTGCGGAGTATCCTCGGAGAAGGGCACAACCCAATCCACCGCGCCCAACGCAGCCAGTACGGCCATGCGACGCTCGGTCGGGTTGACCGGACGACCCGGCCCTTTCAGACGGCGGACAGACTCGTCGGTGTTGACCGCCACTATCAGGCGCTCCCCCAGCTTGCCGGCGTTGGCCAAATAGGAGACATGGCCGGCATGCAGGATGTCGAAGCAACCGTTGGTCATCACCACTTTCTCACCGCGCAGACGGGCGGCACGAACTGCCACTTTCAGCTGGGCTTCGGACATGACGCCAAAGCCGGTCTCCTGCTCGGTATAGAGGGCATTGGCCAGCTCGACCGGACTGACGGTAGAGGTACCCAGCTTGCCGACCACGATACCGGCGGCGGTATTGGCCAGCGCACAGGCTTCGTCCAGGCTCTTGCCAGCGGCCAGCGAGGTGGCCAGGGTGGAGATGACGGTATCACCGGCACCGGTCACATCGTAAACCTCGTGGGCCTGAGCCGGCAGATGCAGCTCCGGCTGGCCTTCGCGGATCAGGGTCATGCCGTTCTCGGAACGGGTGACCAGCAGGGCATCCAGCTCGAAGCGCTTGACCAGATCCAGCCCCTTGGCGACCAGCTCCTCCTCGCTCTTCACCTTGCCCACTACAGCCTCGAACTCGGACATGTTAGGGGTCAGCAGAGTGGCGCCGCGATACTTCTCGAAGTCGGTTCCCTTGGGATCGACCAGCACCGGAATGCCGGCGGCGCGGGCACGCTGGATCATGCCGGGCACATCGTTGAGGGCACCCTTGCCGTAGTCGGAGAGGATCATCACGTCACTGTTTGGCAGTGCCTGCTCGACCTTGCTCATCAACAGGGTGGCATCGACGGAGTGGAAGGGCTCTTCAAAGTCCAGACGCAGCAGCTGCTGGTTGCGGGACAGCACGCGCAGCTTGGTGATGGTCGGGAAGTCGGCCAGACGAACGAAGTCACAGGCCACCTTGACGCCAGCCATCTGGCCAGCCAGGGCATCGGCAGCCTCGTCCTGACCGGTCAGGCCAAGCAGCACGGCATGAGCGCCAAGGGCGGCGGAGTTGAGGGCCACGTTGGCGGCACCGCCCGGACGCTCCTCAATGTGTTCAACCTTGACCACGGGCACCGGTGCCTCGGGCGAGATCCGGCCGGTGGGGCCATGCCAATAACGGTCCAACATGACATCGCCAACGACCAGAACGCGGGCTTTTTCAAACTCGGGCAGGGTGATCTTCATCTGTATCGACTCTCAAAACCTGAAAAATCAGTCGCCGATTTTATCACACTCTTTTATTTGAGGGAGAAAAAGCAAACCCGTGGTTTCCCTTAAGAACGCGGAAGGAAACCCATAGTTACCCTTCGCGCCATACGGACAAGATGCAAGCAGCCCCTCTGACCAGCAGATAGCCATTCGCCCCCGCCCCCCCTTTTCGGCTAGAATCCCCCGATTGTTTTCGCAAGCAAAGAGATTCTCCATGGCCCATGACAATGCTCCCCGCCTCGAGCCCCGCCTGTTTCATCCCCGTTACTGGGCAAGCTGGTTTGGCCTCGGCCTGCTCTGGCTGCTGACTCTGCTGCCGTGGCGCAGCCAGATGTGGCTGGGTCGTCAGCTCGGTCATCTTGCCGCCAAAGTGCTCAAGTCACGGGTGAAGATTGCCCGTCGCAATCTGGAGCTGGCGATGCCGGAGCTGACTCTGGCCGAGCGCGAGAAGCTGCTCAAGCAAAACTTCGAGAGCGTGGGCTGCGCCGTATTCGAGGTGGGTATCGCCTGGTTCTGGCCGGACTGGCGGATGCGCAACCTGATGAAGGTGGAAGGGGAAGAGCATGTCATTGCCGCCATGGAAAAAGGTCAGGGCATGCTGCTGCTCTCCTGCCACTTCCTGACGCTTGAACTCAACGCCCGCTGTTTCGGGCTGGTACGGCCAGGGGTCGGCGTCTATCGCCCCAACACCAACCCGGTGCTGGAGTATGCCCAGTATCACGGTCGCTGCGCCTCCAACAAATATCTGGTAGACCGGATGGATGTGAAGGGGATGATCAAGGCGCTGCGCAACGGTGACGCCCTCTGGTACGCGCCGGATCACGACTATGGCTCCCACGCCAGCGTGTTCGTGCCCTACTTCGCGGTGGAGCAGGCGGCCACCATCACCGGCACCGCCACGCTGGCACGGGTGAAGAACACCGTCACCCTGCCCTGCTACAACATCCGCACCTGCGAGGGTTACACCCTGCATATCGGGGCACCCCTCGCCGACTACCCCAGCGGAGATGACATGATCGATGCGGCTCGCGCCAACCGCGAGATTGAAGCAGCGGTGCGCAAGGCGCCGGAGCAGTACATGTGGCTCCATCGCCGCTTCAAGACCCGCCCCTCCCCCGAGGATGCAAGCTTCTACTAAGCGGTAACACTCCCGACTGGGGCCAGATCGCCAAAACCGACAAACCGCCTGCTGGCGGTTTGTTTTTATCTGCTGTCAGCCCTGCGCGGCAAGAAAGATCCGTCTGCGTCCCACAACCTCCTGCAATCAGCCGATCATCTCCATCAACCGGCCACAAAAGAGCCCTCATCACTGCCTGCAAAAACTGAAAGAGGGTTACAAAACTATTGACTCATTGGTGAGTAGAGAGAGATTTCGATAGATCCATCGTCACTACCCGCTGATGAGTTATTGAGTGATTTGGCCCATTCGAATACAAAAACTGAATTTGTGAAGTAAATCACTTTTACACAAAGGCACGGCAAAGCTGAGTTGGTGATATAAATCACAAAAAATGGTCATTAAAAACAGAAAAGATCGAAATGTAGCCGAATTACAGCGAACGAATGTGACCTTCATCACTGGTTGGAGAGGGGGTATGACGGGGTATCTGAGATGTGGATCACAAGACACCCCGTTTTCAGCCTAATTTGATCGCAAGCTGGTAGATTGAAGTTGCTTAGACGACAGGGATGGAGGTTCGGCAAAACCGGCCATCCCGAACTACCACTTTTAATCAAACAGGCTTAAAACGGGGTCCCGACATGTTATCACCGGATACCAAAGTCAAGATACAGAATTTTGGACGCTTCCTGTCCAATATGGTCATGCCCAACATAGGCGCCTTTATCGCCTGGGGCTTTATTACCGCCCTCTTTATCCCCACCGGCTGGCTGCCCAATGAAACCTTGGCCAAGCTGGTCGGCCCCATGATCACCTACCTGCTGCCGCTGCTGATTGGCTACACCGGCGGCAAGCTGATGGGCGGTGATCGTGGCGGCGTGGTCGGTGCCATCACCACCATGGGCGTCATCGTGGGGACCGACATCCCGATGTTCATGGGCGCCATGATGGTCGGCCCGCTCGGTGGCTGGGCCATCAAGCGCTTCGACAAGGCGATGGACGGTCGCGTCAAGAGCGGCTTCGAGATGCTGGTCAACAACTTCTCCGCCGGCCTCATCGGCATGCTGCTGGCAATCCTCGCCTTCTTCGTGATCGGCCCCTTCGTCAAGGTGCTCTCCGGCGTGCTGGCCGGTGGCGTCGGCTTCCTGGTGGATAACCACATGCTGCCGCTCACCTCCATCTTTGTCGAACCGGCCAAGATCCTGTTCCTCAACAACGCCATCAACCACGGCATCTTCTCGCCGCTGGGGATCCAGCAGGCGACCGAGCACGGCAGCTCTATATTCTTCCTGATTGAAGCAAACCCGGGCCCGGGCATGGGCGTGCTGCTGGCCTACATGGTGTTCGGTCGTGGTGCGGCGAAGCAGTCTGCGGCTGGTGCCTCCATCATTCACTTCTTCGGCGGCATCCACGAGATCTACTTCCCGTACGTGCTGATGAACCCGCGCCTCATTCTGGCGGTGATCGCCGGCGGCATGACCGGGGTCTTTACCCTGACCCTGTTCAATGCCGGTCTGGTCTCCCCTGCCTCACCGGGCTCCATCTTCGCCGTGCTATTGATGACGCCGAAAGCCTCCCTGATCGGGGTCGCCCTCTCCATCATCAGCGCCACTCTGGTCTCCTTCCTGGTCGCCGCAGTGTTCGTCCGCGCCCAGCAGCCGGAAGCCGATGAGGCCGATGCCCTCGGTGAAGCCACCCGCAAGATGAAAGCCATGAAGGGCGGCAAGCCCGAAACCGCAGCGGCCAAGAAGCCGGGCGGTGAACTGATGGCGGTGCGCAATATCGTGGTCGCCTGCGATGCGGGCATGGGTTCCAGCGCCATGGGCGCCGGCATGCTGCGCAAGCGGGTACAGGCCGCTGGCCTCGATATCAGCGTCACCAACCGCGCTATCGATCAGCTCGACGATCAGGTGGACTGGGTCATCACCCACAAGGATCTGACCGAGCGGGCCCGTCGCCATGCGCCGCATGCCCACCATATTTCACTGACCAACTTCCTCGACAACGGTCTCTATCAGGAGCTGGTACAGAGCCTGACTCAGGCCGCCAACGATGACGTCGCCAACCCGCAACTGCTGGTGGCGGCCAACGACGACAGCTATGAGCCGCAAGCGGCCGAAGTGTTCACCCTGAGCCGTCATGACGTGCATCTGGGACTGAAAGCGGACAACAAGGAGGCCGCCATCCTGACCGCAGGCAGACTGCTGGCAGAGCGCGGCTACGTGGCGCCCGACTACGTCAACGCCATGCTGGAGCGCGAACAGCTGGTCTCCACCTACCTCGGCGAATCCATCGCCGTGCCCCACGGCACCATCGCCGCCAAGGAGTTTGTGAAGCGTACCGGCATCGTCATCTGCCAGTACCCGGCCGGGGTCGCCTTTGGCGAGGCTGCCGATGAGGTAGCGCGGCTGGTGATCGGCATCGCCGCCCGCAACGACGAACACATGCAGGTAATAACCCGCCTGACCAATGCACTGGATGAACCCGGTCTCATCGACCGGCTGGCCAGCACCACGGATCCCCAGGCCTTCCTGGATCTGCTGGGTGCTGAACAGGCTGCGTAATCATCTTTCATCGTCTTTGGTTCAAGAGGTTAATATCATGAAAACATTGCATTTTGGTGCTGGTAACATAGGTCGCGGCTTTATCGGTAAAGTGCTGGCGGATGCCAGCCATCAGGTCACCTTCGCCGACGTCAACGACACCCTGATCGACCAGCTCAACCACCGTCAGGAGTACAAGGTCCATGTGGTGGGGGCGGATCAGAAGCTGGACGTGGTACGCAACGTGGCAGCGGTGAGCTCCGCCGGTCACGAGGTGATCGCTCGTATCATCACCGCCGATCTGGTCACCACCGCGGTCGGCCCCAGCATTCTGGACAAGATTGCCAGCACCCTGGCCAAGGGGCTGCAGGCCCGCTTCGATGCCGGCAACCTGACACCGCTCAACGTCATCGCCTGCGAAAACATGGTGCGCGGCACCAGTCACCTCAAGCAGGAGGTACTCAAGTACCTGCCGGTCGCGTATCATGCCACGCTCGAATCCTGCATCGGCTTCGTCGACTCGGCGGTGGATCGCATCGTGCCGCCCGCCGCGGCTGCCAATGATGACCCGCTGGAGGTGACGGTCGAGAGCTTCAGCGAGTGGATCGTCGACCAGACCCAGTTCAAGGGGGAGCTGCCACAGGTGGCGGGCATGGAGCCCACCGACAACCTGATGGCCTTCGTCGAGCGCAAGCTGTACACCCTCAACACCGGCCACATCGTCACCGCCTACCTCGGCAAACTGAGGGGCTACCGCACAGTGCGCGAGGCGATCGAAGATCCGGTGATCCGCAGCAAGGTGCGCCGCGCCATGGAGGAGAGCGGTGCCGTGCTGGTAAAACGCTATGGCTTCGACCCGCGCCTGCACGCCGCCTATATCGAGAAGATCCTGGCCCGCTTCGCCAACCCCTATCTGGTGGACGAGATTGACCGGGTCGGCCGTCAGCCACTGCGCAAGCTGGCGGCGGGGGATCGACTGGTGAAGCCGCTGCTCGGCACCCTGGAGTACGGCCTGCCCAACGAGCAGTTGCAGGAGGGGATCGCCGCTGCGCTCCACTATCGCAATGCCGATGATCCGCAGGCGGTCGAGCTGCAACAGCTGCTGGCGGAGTTTGGCCCGGCCAAAGCGTTGGCCCGCGTCACCGGACTGGATGCAGAGAGCGAAATCGTCCGCACCATAGTGGCTCGTTACGAGACCTTGTAATACCCTGCTGGCGGCGCATGACCGGATGCTCCAATTGATTGAATCGCAAGGAAATGCGCCCCATATGATAAAAACCGGGAGAGAGGCTGACTCTCTCCCTGTCAGCTGGACCCAATGCACCTATGACCACACACCAGGAAGATGAAGTACTGGAACGACTGAACGAGCAGGATGGCCCTCGCGGCTTCTTTCTCGAAGCCGTGACCATCCTGGAAGAAGCGGTCGACTCCCTGATGCGACGCGCCTTTCGTCAGGAGGAGTATGCCGTCAAATACGCCATCGAACCCCTGCTCAACCAGAGCGGCCCCCTCGGCCAGCTGGAGGTGCGCCTCAAGCTCATCTTCGCCCTCGGCCTCATCTCCCTTGAGCGCTATCAGGATCTGGAAGCCTATCTCAAGATCCGCGACTTTCTGGTGCGCGACCCCAAGGATTACCGCTTCAGCGACAAGCCGATCCGCGATCTGCTCGACCGCCTGCACGGGGTCAATCAGGGCGGCATGATGAAGCTGGAGCCCCCCGCCAGCGAAGAGGATTGGGCCTTCTACCAGATGCAGCTCAACCGGCTCGATCAGATGGTGCGCTCCGCACTGGTACTGGCGCTGGCCGACTGTGTCGGCGAACTCCACAAGGAGAGCCCCATCTAATCCGGCCACATGAAATGACATGACCGCCTGCTGGCGGTCTTTTTCTGCGCCTACCTTGCCACTGCGTCTTGCCCCACCCTCTGACTGATGTCACTCTGGCTCATCACCCCCTCGCCTGTACGGTGGCCCCAGCTGTCACAACAACTCTCATCCGGAGGAATCGCACCCCATGAGCGACCAGAGCGCCAACCCGCTGATCGCCCCGCTGCTGGCACTGCTGCAACGGGCTGATGGCAGCTACAAGGTGCACGAGCTGATGGCGGCACTGCGCCTGCAGGGGGCGATTCCGCAGCTGGCTGACGATGAGCAGATCCAGCTGTTTCGGCTCAACTTCCTCATCATGAACGCCCTCTACCAACTGCAGGCCGAGCTTTATGAGGAGGGTTGGTGGCTGGTGATAAGCACGCTGGATATCCGCCTCGAACCGCTTGCTTCCAACGCTGATGCGGGGAGTGCACTCGTCCGGGGCGAGGCGCTGCGCAGCTACTACCTCGACTGGCAGGTGTTCTGGCAGACCGGCCGGGAGGAGGTGGAAGCCCTGCTTGCAAGCTTCTGGCGCACCTGCGATGGTGCGGGACAACGAGAGGAGGCGCTGGCCCTGTTCGGGCTGGCGATGGATGCCACGCCAGAGGCCATCCGTCGCCGCTGGCGGGAGCTGGCCCTTGCGCATCACCCGGATCGGGGGGGCGATGCCGAGACCTTTATTCGCATCCGCTGGGGCTGGGAGTGCCTGCGCGGATGATCCGGTTGCCGCCCGCGGGGTGACAGGCATAGACTGGAACCGGATATCCCCTCACAGGAGAGCATCATGACAGTCAGTGAACTTCGTAAGCTCTATCAGCAACATATCCTGCAAGAAGCCGAAATCCTCCACGACGTTGCCATTCCCGGCTGGCTCATCGAATTTCGCGACAAAAAGGGCACCCTGTATGAACTGACCGATACCCTCGGCTGCCCGGTCAGCTTCGGCACGGTCGATCAGGCGCGCGAACATGTGCATCTGGTGGCGGACTGCCCGGTGCAGGTGGAGCACCTCTACCGCTTCTTCGAACGCTAACACCATCCATCGTGAAAAAGGCTCCCGAGGGAGCCTTTTCTGTTCCGGTTGCGTTCCATTCCCGTTATTCCGGTTGCAACGGTTCCGGCGCTTTGGACTCCAGCTTTCTGACCGGCTTTTGCAGGATCAGGTTGGCCGGATAGGTGACCAGATCGCCGTTGTCATCGCGCACCCGCACATAGAAGAGACCGATCTCGGTGATGACGCCGGTGACCGAATCATCCTTGTCGAGGATGCGGATCCGGTCGCCAATCTTGTAGGGAAAGGCGAAGAAGATGGTGATGCTGGCGGTGATGTTGGAGAGGATCGACCACTGCGCCACCATGGCCACGCCCAATACCGCGAAGAAGGAGGAGGCGAGCACCACCAGCCGCGAGAAGTCGAGCCCCCACACCCCGGCCAGTACCAGCAGGGTGGCACAGCCGAGCAGGAAGTGGAAAACGTGGGCCACGTAAATGACCCGGTTCTCGCTCACTTGCCGACTCTGGCCAAGGGCCATCAGGCTCTTGTGGATGAGTCGCCGGATCAGGGTATGACCCAGCAACAGCAGCAGGGTCAAACCGATGGATTGCCACATGGTTCGCTCCTCCCTACCACCAGCGTCGATGTTTGAGCCAGAACGCCAGCCCCACCGCCATCACCACCAATGATCCGCAGAAGACCCAGAAGGCGGTCGGGCTCTCGGCCCCCGGCATTCCCCCCAGGTTGATGCCAAACAGGCCGGTCAGGAAGCTGGCGGGCAGAAACAGCAGCGCCATCACCGACATCTGGTAGGCACGGCGGTTGGTCGCCTCTGCCATCAGGTTGTTGATCTCGTCCGCCAGCACGGCAGTACGCGCTACCCCGGCATCGAGGTCGTCGAGCCAGCGCCGCAAGCGGTCGGCGATGTCGAGCAGACGACGGCGGTCATCCTCATCCAGCCAGCTGATCTTCTCGTTGGCGAGGCGCGCCACCAGATCCCGCTGGGGCGAGAGGTAGCGGCGGATCATGATGAGCTGCTTGCGGATTAGCGCCAGTCGGCCATTGGCTGGCATGTCACGCATCAGCACCATCTCTTCCAGTTCGAGGATCTGGTCGTGCAGCTCCTCGACAAATTCACCGGCGCGATCGGTCAGGGCATCGCAGATCTCCACCAGCCAGTCGGCCGGGCTATCTGCGCCGCCGCCCAGCTTGAGCTGATTGAAGACATCCTGTTCGGAGAGCAGCGGCCGGCGTCGGCTGCTGATGATGAGATCCGGGGTGATGTAGATGCGCAGCGCCACCATCTCTTCCGGCCGGTGATCCTTGTTGCGGTTGATGCCGCGCAGGATCAGCAGCACTGTCTCCCCCATCCGGACCAGCTTGGGTCGATTGCTCTGGCCGAGCAGCGACTCTTTTGCTGCCTCGTTGAGTAGCGGCGTCTGCAGCAGCCAGCGTGCCGCCTCTGGATTGCCGTAGTCCAGATGCAGCCAGCCCGGCTGCTTCTCCGGAATCTCGCTTCCCGCCGCCAGCGGCGTCATGCCGCCCTTGCCATCCAGGGTCAGGGCATAAATTACATCACTGGGCACCCGATCCATCTCGTCTCCTTCTCGTGTCACATGCTGCCCCCAGCTTACACGAAAGGCGGGGCCGACTCAGCCCCGAGCCAGCCTCGGGAGGATTGTGCTACCATGCGCACTGCCATTTTGTCGTCCGTTTGACTACAGGAAACCATGCCATGCCTATCTGGGTTGATGCCGATGCCTGCCCCATTCCGGTCAAGGAGATCCTCTACCGCGCCGCCCACCGCGCCCAGGTGGTGACCACCCTGGTGGCCAATCAGGGACTGCGGGTGCCTCCATCGCCTTTCATCAAAACCCAGCAGGTGGAGAAGGGATTCGATGTGGCAGATCATGTCATCGCCCAGCAGGTCAAACCCGGCGATCTGGTGATCACCGGCGACATCCCTCTCGCCTCCTGGGTGATCGATGCCGGCGGCGAGGCGCTCAATCCCCGCGGCGAGATCTACACCCGCGAGACCATCAAGGCGCGTCTTGGCATGCGCAACTTCATGGAAGAGCTGCGCTCAGCCGGAGTACAAACCGGCGGCCCAGCCCCCTTCAACGCCGCCGACAAGCAGCGTTTTGCCAATGCCCTCGACAAGTGGCTGGTCAAGGGCAAGCTGGAATAAGCGCCGCCCCGGTGCAAGCCGGGGAAAATATCCTCCCCCTCTTAACGCTCTCTTAAGTCTTGCCGCCTAACCTTGTCGCTGTTGCAACATCAACCGCAAGGAGCAAGCAATGAAACTGACCCCCTGTTGTTACTGATCCCCCTGTTGAGCGGCGCAGCCCTGGCCGATCCCCAATGTACCCGGACCGACAAGAGCAAATGGCTGAGCGAGGCCGATGCCCAACAACAGATCAAGGCGATGGGCTACGACATCAAGAAGTTCAAGGTCACCAAGACCAACTGCTACGAGATCTATGGCTGGGACAAGGAGAAGCGCAAAGTCGAAATCTACTTTGATCCGACCGACCTGAAGAAAGTGAAGGAAGAGATCGACGAATAGCGCAGTAACGGGCCGCGCTGGCGGCCCCTCCATGGAGTTTTGCCATGACAACCTCATCTGAAGTGAAAGTGTGGGATCCCCTCATCCGGCTGTTTCACTGGGCCACCGTCACCCTCTGCCTGCTCAACTTCTTCGTGCTGGAAGAGGGGAGCAAGCCCCACCGCTATGTCGGTTATACCTTGACCCTGCTGCTGCTGGTGAGAGTGGTATGGGGCTTTGCCGGCTCCTACTACGCCCGCTTCGGCCAGTGGTGGCCAACCCCGGGCAAGGTGCGAAGCTACCTCCAGCAGCTTCTAAAAGGCCGTCACCCCTACTATCTGGGCCACAACCCGATGGGAGCCCTGATGATCTGGCTGCTGATCCTGCTGCTGGTGAGCACCATCACAACCGGCTGGCTCACCACCTGGGATGCCTTCTGGGGCGAAGATTGGCTGGAAGAGCTGCACGGCACCATCGCCAACACCCTGCTGGCAGCCGTCGGCGTCCACGCCGCCGTAGTGATCCTGACCGACCGCCTCACTCGCAGCGACCTGCTGCACGCCATGATAGTGGGCAAAAAACGGGTGCCTGCCGACGCCAGAGTGGAAGACCCGCGCAACGATTGAGCTGGTTGCCCCCGCCAGCCCCGCTTTTTTGCTGCAACGGGCTACAACACTGGTAAGATGCGCCGCCATTTTCCCATGTTGTAGCCACCATGACCGCCCAAGGGCACCTGCTCTTCTCCGTTACCTGTACCCTGATCGCCCACAAACTGCAGCTGACGCCGGCCCTGGCCGATGCCAGCCTGTGGCAGAGTATCCCGATCGCGCTGGCCAGCGCCCTGCTGCCGGATCTCGACCACCCCAAGTCGCTGCTGGGGCAGCAACTGCCGTGGATCTCCAAACCCCTGTCGCGCCTCTTTGGCCATCGCGGCTTCACCCACAGCCTGCTGGCGGTCGCAGCCGCCATCTGGGGGCTCAACCAGCAGCTGCCGCCCGATACCTTGCCGGTCGGGGTCAAGGATGCCCTGATCGTCGGCTACTTGAGTCATCTGCTGGGGGATTGGCTCACCCCGGCGGGCATTCCGCTCTTCTGGCCCATCAAGCGCCGCTACCGCCTGCCGGGCTGGCCGCTCAAAAGCGGTGGCGCCATCGAGACCGGCTTTTGCACCCTCACCCTGCTGGTCGCGGGCTGGTGGTGTGGCTGGCACCTGTAAGCCAGAAACAAAAAAGGCCCCTGACCGAAATCAGGGGCCTAAACAGTGGCAAGTGCCACTAGAGGATCAGAGCATGATGCCTGCGATAACTGCGGAGAGCAGGCTGACCAGCGTAGAACCGTATACCAGCTTCAGACCGAAGCGGGAGACCATGTTGCCCTTCTCTTCGTTCAGCGCTTTTACCGCACCGGCGATGATGCCGATGGAGCTGAAGTTGGCGAAGGAGACCATGAAGATGGAGAGGATGCCGACGGTGCGCGGAGAGAGCTGAGCAGCAACCTTGCCCAGATCCATCATGGCCACGAACTCGTTGGTCACCAGCTTGGTCGCCATGATGGAGCCCGCTTGCAGCGCTTCACCACTCGGGATACCCAGGATCCAGGCGATCGGATAGAAGATGTAACCCATGACGTACTGGAAGTTGACGCCAAACGCCATCTCGAACAGGTAGTTGACCAGTGCGATCAGGGCGATGAAACCGACCAGCATGGCAGCCACGATAACGGCAACGGAGAAACCGGCCATGATGTACTCGCCCAGCATCTCGAAGAAGTTCTCTTTCTTCGGAGTATGGTGCTCGTCACCCTCGGCCAGCGCCTTGGCGTCAGTCACGGTATTGTCCGGCTCGTAGGGGTTGATCAGCGACAGCACGATGAAGGTACTGAACATGTTGAGCACCAGCGCGGCGACCACGTAGCGCGGCTCGATCAGCTGCATGTAGGCACCGACGATGGACATGGAGACGGTGGACATGGCAGTGGCGGCCAGGGTGTACATCTGCTTCTCGTTCAGGTGCGGCAGGATGTTCTTGAGCGCGATGAAGTTCTCGGACTGGCCGACGATCATGGAGCTGATGGCGTTGAAGGACTCCAGCTTGCCCATGCCGTTGATCTTGGCCAGCACGGTACCGATGCCACGGATCACCAGCGGCAGCAGACGGATGTACTGCAGAATACCGATCAGCACGGAGATGAAGACGATAGGCATCAGCACCATCAGGAAGAAGGAGAAGGCCCCTTCGTTGACCAGACCACCGAACACGAAGTCGGTACCCTGTTTGGCAAACTCCATCAACTTGGTAAAGCCGGCGGCAAAGCCACCCACTACTGCCAGACCCACTTCGGAGTTCAGCATGAACCAGGCCAGCGCCAGTTCGACCACCAGCAGTTGGCCGATATAACGCAGCTTGATCTGTTTCCAGTTGTGGCGGTTAGCCAGCAGAGAGAGGGCAAGGACCATTACCAGTCCGAGCACAAAGTGAACGTATTCCATACCAGTAGCACCTGAGTAAATTGTATTTTTTGACGGCGCCATCATAGACATTTGCATATTTAAAAATCAGATAGCCATCACAATCCTGCTCAATAATATGCATGCCAGATAATACAAACGTTTTTAAATTAATTAAGCAATAAAAGCATATTAATCATGCAACATCACCACCAACAAACTTCATATAAAACATAATGATAGAAAATAAACGGATGTAAGCAACGATACCACCCGATATTTTCATATCATTTTCATAACAGCCAGTTAATTGCTCTACCCCCATTTGCGCCGTTTTTTCACCCGATAATTTAATCAACCCAAGCGAAAAACGTTTATCTGCGATGAATAATTAAAAACACGTTTAAAAAATGCCGGCTATTTATTCCCGGTCTCTCGTGTTTGTTACTTTGGCGACAAATGACCCCGAGATGACCCGATGCGGACCAGTCGTTCAAATTTCCGCCACATCCTGCGCCGGATTCTGGTATGATGCGCGCCCCTGGCGCCATGGCGCTGCCCGTTTTTCTCCGAAATAGAGCCTTTTTGTGAACAACAGCGAATTTAGCAGCCTGAACCTCTCCCCCGCCCTGCTCGAGAACCTCACCACTCTGGGTTATCTGCAGATGACCCCGATCCAGGCTCAGAGCCTGCCTCTGGTACTCGACGGCAAAGACTTGATCGCCAAGGCAAAAACCGGCAGCGGCAAGACCGCAGCCTTCGGCCTCGGCCTGCTCTCCAGCCTCGACGTCAACCGGCTCGAGGTACAGGCGCTGGTGCTCTGCCCGACTCGCGAACTGGCGGATCAGGTGGCGACCGAGATCCGTCGTCTCGCCCGCACCCTGCCCAACGTCAAGCTGGTGACCCTGTGCGGCGGCACCCCGACCGCACCGCAATCGGCCACCCTGAGCTTTGGCGCCCACATCGCCGTCGGCACCCCGGGTCGAATTCTCAAACATCTGGAGCAGGGCACGCTCGAGCTGGACAGTCTGAAGACGCTGGTACTGGACGAAGCAGACCGCATGCTGGACATGGGCTTTGGCGAAGATATCAACCGGGTCATCAGCCATGCCCCGCGCGACCGTCAGACTCTGCTCTTCTCCGCCACCTATCCAGAGGGGATTGCCCAGATGAGCCGCGGCGTGCAGCGCAATCCGGTCGAGGTAAGCGTAGAGGCACTCCATGAAGAGAGCGCCATCGAACAGAAGCTCTATGAAGTACCGGCCGGTCAGCGCCTCGACGCGCTCACCTGGCTGCTGAGCCACTATCAGCCAAGCTCCTGCGTGGTGTTCTGCAACACCAAGCGGGCCTGCAATGACGTGGCCGATCACCTGGCCGCCAAGGGCTTCTCGGCACTGGCGCTGAACGGCGATCTGGAGCAGCGCGAGCGGGATCAGGTGCTGGTGCGTTTTGCCAACGGCAGCGCCACCATTCTGGTCGCCACCGACGTGGCGGCTCGCGGCCTCGACATCAAGGAGCTGGGCGCCGTCATCAACTACGAGCTCACCTATGACCCGGAAGTGCACGTACACCGCATCGGTCGTACCGGCCGCGCCGGTCAGCAGGGTCTGGCCCTGAGCCTCTATCAGCCGAATGAAGCGCAGCGGGTAAACCTCATCGAGGAGTACCAGCAGGCACCTATGCCGCTGGGGGATCTCGATGCCATCGGCCGTGCCATCAAGCCGCTGGCGCCGCAGATGGTGACCCTCTCCATCGATGCGGGCCGCAAGACCAAGGTGCGCGCTGGCGATATCCTGGGTGCCCTGACCGGTGAAGGCGGCATTGCCGGCGCCGACGTCGGCAAGATCCAGATCTCCGAGCAGTACTCCTACGTCGCGGTCAAACAGAGCGTGGCCAAGGCTGCACTCAAGCGGCTGCAGGAAGGCAAGATCAAGGGCCGCAGCTACCGCGCCCGCAAACTGGGCTAAGGTTCATCCTGCCCGGACACAGGCGCCGTCACGGCGCCTGTTTCATATCCATCAATGCCGCTATCCGGCCAGAGAGACAACATGCCCCGGACAACCCAGCCAGCCGTCAGCTGCCAGAATTGCGAAGCCTGCTGCTGCCGTCTCGAAGTGATGATCATTACCGATACCGGCGTGCCGGATCGCTATATCGAGGAGCGGGAAGGCGAGGTGCCGGTTATGCATCGGCTGGAAGATGGCTGGTGCGCGGCGCTCGACCGCAACACCATGATGTGCCGCATCTATGAAGTCAGGCCGCTGATCTGCCGCGATTTCGAGATGGGGGAACCCGACTGCATCGACGAGCGGGACAAGTGGTTTATCAACCTCAGCTGACGTGAGTGGATCGGCTGCTCACACTTCGCAGAGCGATAGCTCCTGCTCCAGCCAGCGGATGGCGGCCCCCTCCTGCTCGAAATAGCGCACCGCCCGAAACGGCAAGCCGCTGAAAACTTGATCGGCCAGATAGCGCTTGAATCCCCCCGACAGCACAACCGCCAGAAAGAGACAACCGTTCTCGGCGCACCAGCCAAACTGGCGGCGAAAACGGGTCAAAACCTCGGGCCCGGCCGCTTCAAACTCGGTCGCCACTTCGACGATTCCCCAGGGATGGGCCACCAACCCGGTCAACTCACGGGCAAAGTGCGCTTCATAGGCGGCGGCCCCTGCCAGATTGAAGGGGCCGCTCGGCCGACAGATCATCATCTGTCCCCTGCGCTCCATCTCGAATTGACCGTGCGGCTGCATCCTTGCGTCCCTCTTTTTATTGGCATCAGAAATCTGATTGTTACCATAACGTAATAATTCATATGAAAAAGTCCAGATAAATCCGGTCTCCCTCCAGCCCTTCCAGAGCAGGTTATGCCTCGAATATCCCGCTGGCGGCACCGTCTCGCATGGTCAGATGAATAGCCAGAATGTGTGATTGCAGTTAACGAAACGTTGCTGCTATTATCCGCGCCACCACAAACCTTCCACCTACAGAAATGTTTGAACACTCAACAAGGACGGGCAATGAAAAGCAGGGATTCTAACCATTACCAGCGGATCTGGCGCTGGCACTTCTATGCAGGGCTCTTTGTCGCCCCCTTTCTGATCCTGCTGTCACTGACCGGGATCGTCTATCTGTTCAAACCCCAGCTCGACAACCTGATGTATCCCGAGCTGATGAAGGTTGCCCCCGCCAGTCAAACCCTGAGTGCCGACCAGCTGCTGGCCAAGGCGATGATCGCCATGCCGGACGCCAGCCTGCGCAAATATCTGCCGCCCGCCAGCCCGGATGCCAGCGCCCAGTTCATCGTCAATCAGGGGGATCGCGAACTGACCCTGTTCCTCGATCCCGCCAGCGGCGCCCTGCTCGGTACCATGGATAACAAGTGGAATCTGCAGGCAGTCGCTCGCGCTCTGCACGCCGAGCTGCTGCTCGGTACCACCGGAGATCGGCTGATCGAGCTGGCTGCCGGCTGGGGGATAGTGTTGCTGTTGAGCGGACTCTATCTCTGGTGGCCGCGCAAGGGTCCCGGCGTGGGCGGTATTCTCTGGCCCAGAGTCAGCCAGCGTGGCCGCCTCTGGTGGCGCGATCTGCACGCCGTTATCGGCTTCTGGGGTGCAGGTTTCCTGTTGCTGCTGCTCTTGAGCGGCATGACCTGGACCGGCTTCTGGGGCGACCAGTTTGCCGCAGTCTGGAACCGCTTCCCGGCCGCCATGTGGAACGAGGTACCCAAATCGGCACCGCTGGCCCGCAGCCTGAATCAGGCCCACGAGCAGACCGTCCCCTGGGCGGTGGAAAACACCCCCATGCCCAGCTCGCAGCCGGTTGATGAGGGGCACGATCACAGCGCCATGAACCACGGCGAGCACGAGGGAATGGTGATGGCCAGCCAGCGGATCCCGCTGCAACAGGTGGTGGATATCGCCACAGCCCGGAAGGTGAGTCCGGGGTACAGCATCACCCCACCGGTCGGCACCGCCGGTGTCTATACCATCGCGATCTTTGCCGATGATCCGCGCAACGACGCTACCCTGCATATCGATCAATACAGTGGCAAGGTGCTGGCCGATGTGCGCTGGCAGGATTACGGCCCGGTCGCCAAAACGGTGGAGAGTGGCGTCATGCTGCACATGGGCAAGCTCTACGGCTGGCCCCACCAGCTCGCCATGCTGCTCATCTGCCTGATGGTGCTGGCCAGCGCCGTGAGCGGTCTGTGGATCTGGTGGTGCCGCCGCCCGCAGGGTCGTCTCGCCGCACCGCCGCTGCCCGCCAAACTTCCGCCGATGCGTGGCGCCATCGCCCTGCTGATCCTGCTGGGCATTGCCTTCCCGCTGGTGGGCGCCTCGCTGGTCGCCATCTGGCTGCTGGATACCCTGCTCTTCTCCCGCCGGACTCCGGCGCTGGCCAAGGCCAGCTGAGCTGCCTCGATAACGATCAAAAAGGGCTCCCGTTCGGGAGCCCTTTTCATTTATCGCAGTTCCATCCAGCAGGTCAGGATAGCGCCAACCCGATGGAGAGCAGCAGGCTGAACAGAAATGCGCTGATGGCGGTCTTCTTGAGGGCACCGGTCAGCACCTCGCCATCGAAGCTTTCGCGCAGGGTTCTGGCAGCATCGGTGAGCGGCTTCATGGCAGGCAGGAAGATCCACGGCCAGAAGCTGGCGGGCTGGGTCAGGATAAAGGCGATGGTCGCCAGCAGCGCCGCCCCCAGCAGCACCCAGTGATAGGCGATGGCACGATTGCGGCCAAGGCGAACTGCCAGAGTGATCTTGCCGCTGGCGGCAT
Organism: Aeromonas sp. FDAARGOS 1410; assembly: GCF_019048745.1. Classification (NCBI taxonomy): domain Bacteria; kingdom Pseudomonadati; phylum Pseudomonadota; class Gammaproteobacteria; order Aeromonadales; family Aeromonadaceae; genus Aeromonas; species Aeromonas sp. FDAARGOS 1410. Next base: position 4,431,138 of record NZ_CP077401.1, read on the forward strand.
CGGTCTCGATATCGCGCACATTGTTGATGTTGAGCACCGCGGTCGCCAGCAGGCCACAGGCTGTCGCAGGGAGCAACAGATCCAGCTCCAGCGTCTTGGTAAAGAGGTAGTAGGAGCCGAGCACCCCGAGCAGGCCAAAGAAGAGGAACACAGAGATGTCGCCAAAACCGCGGTAGCCGTAAGGAGTCTTGCCCACGGTATAGGTCACTGCCGCGACAATGGCCGCACCACCCAGCACCACGAAGGTGAGGATCTGCAACCACTGGCCACCAAAGGCGCAACCGAGCAGCAGCAGGCCGCTGGCCACCGCCGCCAGCGCGGTCAGCGCCATCGCCACGCACATCTGCTTGCGGGTGATCAGGCCGGAAACGACTGCCCGTTGTGGCCCGATCCGCTCACCGTTGTCGGCACCGGAGACCGCATCGCCATAGTCGTTGGCCAGATTGGAGAGGATCTGCAGCAGGATGGCGGTCAGCAGGGAGAGCGCCATGATGGTGCCATCGAAGGCACCGCGGCTGGCAGCCAGCCCGGAGCCCAGCAGGATGGAGGAGCAGGCGAGCGGCAAGGTGCGCAAACGCGCCGCCAGCAACCAAACAGATACGTTATTTGTCATATTGTGATGGCCAAACTATCGGATATTGATCGGATTAAGGGTTATCGAACCGGATTTGGGTATACTTGGCCCCTGAGAGTGCAGCACCCTCGGGCGATTTACATGGACGAATGGGCAGATAATATATAGGAAATCATCGCCTTTGGCATAAACCTACGGCATCCCGCTGCGGGATCGGCCGTTACTATCCGGCTCAGACAAGAATCCATGTTGGCTCAGACCCATATCAAGCAACAACTGGACGCCCTGCGTCACAGCAAGGCCAGCGGCTTCGTGCGGCTGCGCGTGACGTTCGAGATCCGCTCTTTTCTGGGCTGGCTCGCGGCGCAAACCCTCTATCCGCGTATCTATTGGCATGCCCGTGGCCAGAGCAGCCCCGAATATGTCGCGCTGGGCGCCATTCAGGAGCTGACTGCGCCGGAAGATATCCGTCAGGTGTGCAGCAACACGGCAGAGCCCCATGATGATAGTCCCCGCTACTATGGCGGTCTGGCGTTCGACCCGACCCAGCCGGGATGGCAGGGCTTTGGCGCCTGCCGTTTCGTGCTGCCCCGCATCGAGCTGGTACGCCGCGGCGAGTGCGTCAGCCTCTGCCTCAACCTCTGGTTGACCGGCGCCAATCTGGAGCAGGAGCTGCACGCGGCCGAAACCGCCCTCGATGCGCTGCAACCGGAAGCGCCGCTGCCTCCGCTACAAAAACAGCGCTGGCATCGTCACGACTGCCCCGGCCCCAAGCGCTGGCAGACACTGGTGGAGCGAGTCACCACCCCCGACTTTCAGGCCAGCACCCCCAAGGTGGTGCTATCGCGCGAAAGCGTGCTGACCAGCCAGCATGACGCCGGCCAGATCAATCCCTGGGCCATGCTGGATCAGTGGGCCAACCACGCACAGGACTGCTTCCACTTCGGTTTTCAATTCTCCCCCGAACAGGCCTTTATCGCCTGCTCCCCCGAGCGGCTCTACCGCCGCGAGGAGCGCCACCTCTTTACCGAGGCGCTGGCGGGCACCATTCGCCGCTCCGGCGACGAGGCGACCGATGAAGCGCTGGCCACCGAGCTGCTCACCGACAGTAAAAACCGGCTGGAGAACCGGCTGGTTCACGCCGACATCCTGAGCCGACTGGCCCCACTGGCCCACGATGCCACCCTGACCGAGCCCCGCATTCTCAAACTGCGGCTGCTGCAACACCTCAAGTGCGATATCGAAGCCGAGCTAAAACCCGGCGTCTGTGACTGGCAACTGCTCGACGCCCTCCACCCGACTCCGGCGGTGGGCGGTGCCCCGCGCGAGGCGGCGCTCGCCTTTATCCGCGAGTTCGAACCCTACGAGCGCGGCTGGTATGCCGGCGCCTGCGGCATGCTGAGCCGGGAGACCTCGGAGTTTTCGGTCGCCATCCGCAGTGCCCGCATCCAGCCCGGCAGCGTCACCCTGTTTGCCGGTGCCGGCATCGTCGCCGGTTCCGAGCCTGCCGCCGAGTGGGCCGAGCTCGACAACAAGATCGCCAATGTGCTCTCCCTGCTGGGATAGTCATTCACCCTTTTCACGCTACGAGAGCCCCTATGCCCACCCGTAAAGAGCCAGCCAGCGAAGTGTTTGCCTGCCGCCCGTTTTCAAATCAGCACGCCACCTTCAACCACGTCTGGTCCTCCCTGTTGCTGGAGGAGCTCTTTCGCCTTGGCGTGCGCGATCTGGTGCTGGCTCCCGGCTCCCGCTCCGCGCCGCTGACCATGGCTGCAGCGGCACATCAGGGCTTTCGCCGCCACCTGCACTTTGACGAGCGTGGCCTCGGCTTTATGGCGCTCGGGCTGGCCAAGGGGAGCAATCGCCCGGTGGCGGTGATCATGACCTCGGGCACCGCGGTGGCCAACCTCTGGCCTGCGGTGGCCGAGGCCCAGCTCACCGGTGTGCCGCTGATTATTCTCTCCGCCGATCGTCCCCACGAGCTTATCGACAACGGCGCCAATCAGGCGATCGACCAGCAGGGGATCTTCGGCCGCTACCCCGTCTATCAGCAGAACCTGCCAAGCCCCACCCCGACCATTCCGGCGGCGTTTGTGCTGAGTTCGGTAGATCAAGCCTTGGCCAGGCAGGCGCTCACCCCCGGGGTGGTGCACTTCAACTGCATGTACCCGGAGCCCCTCTACCCGGGCGAACACTATCAGGATTTCTCCGACTATCTGGCCCCCCTCGGTGACTGGCTCAGCTCGCAGACCCCCTGGAGCCCGTGGCAGCAGAGCGAAGCGACCTGCCCCCCTCAGGCAGAGTGGGAAAACTTTCGGCAAAAACGCGGCGTCGTTGTTGCCGGTCGCATTACCGACCCGCAGCAAGCAGAGGCTGCCGCCGAGCTGGCGGAGCGGCTTGGCTGGCCGCTGCTGGCCGATATCCAGAGCCAGCTGCGCTTCGATCGCCGCAATCTGATCGAGCTGGACCTCGCCCTCAACAATGCAGCCGTGGCCGCCGAGCTGGGCCGTGCCGAGGTGCTGCTGCAATTTGGCGCCCGACTGGTCTCCAAGCGCCTTGGCCAGTTCATCAAGCAGCAGGCGTGGCACGACTACTGGCTGGTGGACCCGCAGCCGGCGCGGCTCGATCCCGACTACCGGCTGCGCAACCGCCTGCTCTGCAGTGCCGGCACCTTTGCCTCTGCCCATCCGGTCACCGCCAGCAAGGCCCCTTGGCATCGGCTGCCCGCGCTGCTGCAGCCGGTCGGTCAGGCGATAGCCGCCGCCTGCGATCGCTTCTCAGAGCTCGGAGTCTGCCATCGCATCAATAGCCTTATCGAGGGGCAGCTCTTTGTCGGCAACAGCATGCCGGCCCGGTTAATGGACATGCTCGGCGAAACGGGCAAGGGGCCGAGCCGGGTGATGACCAACCGCGGCGCCTCCGGCATCGATGGTCTCATCGCCACCGCTTACGGATTTGCACAAAGCAGCAACCAACCCACCACCCTGCTGATCGGCGATCTGAGCGCCCTGCACGATCTCAACAGCCTGGCCCTGCTCAGCAAGGCGAGCCAGCCGCTGGTGGTGCTCCTGCTCAACAACGATGGCGGCAGCATCTTTCGCATGTTGCCGGTGCCCACCGAAGGGGAGCTGCTGGAGAGCTACTACCGGCTGCCCCATGGCCTCGGCTTTGGACATGCCGCCGCCATGTTTGGCATCGCCTACCGCGCGCCGACGACCCTGGCCGGGTTCGAGCAGGAGTACGGTTTGGCCCTCAAGGGTGGCGTTACCCTGATCGAGATCAGGGTACCGAGCGAGCAGGTGGCCGATGATCTCAAGGCATTGGGAGCCACCATCCGTGAGCTGTAACGACACACCGCTGGTTCTGCTGCACGGTCTGCTCGGCGATGGAAACGACTGGCAACCGGTCATTGACCGCCTGCCCGGCCACCACTGCATTGCCCTCGACCTGCCGGGTCACGGCCAGCATCACGAGCTGCGGGTCAACGACTTCGAGCAGAGTCACCAGTGGCTGTGCCGCGAGCTAGCCAGTCGCGGTATCGCGCGCTACCTGCTGGTCGGCTACTCGCTGGGCGGACGACTGGCCCTCTACCACGCCAGCCGTGAGCCGGCGGGGCTATCGGGACTGCTGCTGGAGAACTGCCACCCGGGGCTGCCAGCCGGTGAGCGAGCCGCCCGCATCGCCCACGATGAGAGCTGGGCAGAGCGCTTCGAGCGCGAGCCCCTGGCTGATGTGCTGGCCGACTGGTATCGGCAGGGGGTGTTTGCCGATCTCGATGAGGCAGCCCGTGCTCGCCAGATCGCTCGCCGCCTTGGCAACGACGGCAAGGACGTGGCCGCCATGCTGCGCGCCACCTCCCTTGGCCAGCAGCCGGCTCTCGCTTCCTGGCTGGCGCAAGGCGAGTTGCCTGTCACTTATGTCAGCGGCAAGCGGGATCACAAATTCCATCAGCTGGCTTGCCTCATGGCGAGTCAGCATCGCAAAATCAACCACTTGGAGCTGGATGGCGGCCATAACCTGCATGCCCACCAGCCCGAGGCTTTTGCCCGACTCCTTGCGGAGTGGGTCAACCAACAACAAGAAGAGAAGAGTCATGATTGAAGCAATGACTGAAGCGGAACTCTACGCACCTGTCGAGTGGCGTGATTGCTCCGCCGGTTACGAGGACATCCTCTATCACAAGTCCGGCGATGGCATTGCCAAGATCACTATCAACCGCCCCCAGGTACGCAACGCCTTCCGTCCCCGCACCGTCAAAGAGATGCTGCAGGCGCTGGCCGATGCCCGTTATGACGATCAGGTCGGTACCATCATCCTGACCGGTTTCGGCGAGAAGGCCTTCTGCGCCGGCGGCGACCAGAAGATCCGCGGCGACTACGGTGGCTATCGCGATGACGAGGGGACTCATCACCTCAACGTGCTCGACTTCCAGCGCGACATCCGCACCTGCCCGAAACCGGTGGTGGCCATGGTGGCCGGCTATGCGGTCGGTGGCGGCCACGTGCTGCACATGATGTGTGACCTGACCATCGCCGCCGACAACGCCCAGTTTGGCCAGACCGGCCCGAAAGTAGGTTCCTTCGACGGCGGTTGGGGCGCCTCCTACATGGCCCGCATCGTCGGCCAGAAGAAAGCCCGCGAGATCTGGTTCCTCTGCCGCATGTACGATGCCCGGCAAGCCCTCGACATGGGTCTGGTCAACACCGTCGTGCCGCTGGCGGATCTGGAGCGCGAAACCGTGCGCTGGTGCCGCGAGATGCTGCAAAACAGCCCGATGGCGCTGCGTTGCCTGAAGGCGGCCCTCAATGCCGACTGTGACGGTCAGGCAGGGTTGCAGGAGCTGGCTGGCAATGCCACCATGCTGTTCTACATGACCGAAGAGGGTCAGGAAGGGCGCAACGCGTTCAACGAAAAACGCCGTCCCGACTTCTCCAAATACAAGCGGAACCCCTGATGACACTAGCCCTCTATCGCTATCAACTGCCTTTTACCCAGCCACTGACCTTTCACGGCAAGGTGGAGGTGGCGCGAGAGGGGCTGTTGGTGCGCATCAACGACGGCTGGGGGGAAATTGCCCCCCTGCCCGGCTTCTCGCAAGAGAGCCTGCAACAGGCGGAGCAGGAAGCGCTCGCCGCTCTGGCGGCCCTGGCCGCCGGAGATACCCCGAATCCCGTGCTGCCGTCGGTGCAATTTGGCCTCGACTGCGCACGCCGCAAATGGCCGGAGCAGAGCAACCCGCTGCCCGCGCCTTACCCCCTTATTCAGGGCTCGCCGCAAGAGCTGCTGAAAAATTGGAAAGAGTGGCTCCACAGCACCCCCAGCAAGGCCAAGCTGAAGGTAGCCCGCTATCCGATGCGTGACGAGCTGGCACTGATCCGCCTGCTGTGCGATCGGGTGCCTTCCCTCAAACTGGTGCTGGATGCCAACCAGGGCTGGACCCGCGAGGAGGCATGGACCTTCTGCGGCCATCTCGACCCGAACCGCATCGAGTATCTGGAAGACCCTTGCGCCGATTTCGCCGATATCGCCTTCGTTGCCAACCGCACCGGCATGCCGGTAGCGCTGGACGAACTCCTGGCGCAGGGCAAACCGTGGGAGCCTATCCCGCAGTTGAAGGCGCTGGTGCTCAAACCCACCCTACTTGGCTCGCTCGCCAATATCGAAGCGCTGGTCAACCGCGCTCGCGAGCTGCGACTCAAGGTAATCATCTCCTCTTGCTTCGAGTCGGGTCTCGGGCTGAATCAGCTCGCCCGTCTGGCGGGGGAGTGGGCGCCAGAGCAGGCTCCCGGTCTCGATACCCGTCGCTGGATGGCGGGGGATCTGCTCGATAGCGATGGCAAGCCCGACGTGAGCCAACTGACCCAGCTGTTTCTCCGTGATTGATCCCGCCCACAGCAAGGAACCCTGCCCGGTACGCCACTGGGCGGGGCTCACACCCGACCATATCGCCATCCATGGTCCGACCCCGCTCAGCTATCGCCAGCTCGATCGCCACATCAACAGCCTCTGCCAACAGCTGGCACAGGCTGGGCTCCAGCACGGCGATCACCTTGCAGCGGTAGTGCGCGGTGCGCAGCAGGATGTGCTGCTGGCGTGGGCATGCGTGCGCAGCGGCATCATCTTCTGTCCGCTCAATCCCGCCTTTCCGCCTGCGCGGCAGGCCGAGCTGGCAACCCTGCTCGATGCCACTGCCTTCTGGTCGGCTGGCGAGATCCCGACGGGCAGCTGGCAAGCCTTGCGCCTCGATTTCACCCATGAGCTGGCAACGGATGAAAGCAGCTGCATGCTGGTGCCAGCCCAGCTCAACAACATGATCCTCACCTCAGGCTCCAGCGGTACGCCGAAGGCCGTGGTACACCGGCTGGCCAACCATCTGGCTTCGGCTCGCGGTTCAGCCGCTCTGATCCCCCTCGATCAGGGGTGCGGCTGGCTGCTCTCGCTGCCGCTGTTTCACGTTGGCGGTTACGCCATCCTGTTTCGGGTTTTTCTGGCGGGCGCCACTCTGGTGCTGGATGATCGCAGTCAGCCGCTCAAGGCGCGGCTTGAACAGCAACCCATCACCCACCTCTCGCTGGTGCCGACCCAGCTCTGGCGCCTGCTGGCAGAGGGCTTTGACCCCGCACGCACCCGACTGCGCGAGCTGCTGCTCGGCGGTGCCGCCATCCCGCAGCCACTGGTGAGCCGTCTCTGCGCCATGGGGCTCGAACCCAAGGTGAGTTATGGCCTCTCCGAGATGGGCAGTCAGGTCTGCACCACCATCCCCGGCAATGCCGGTGTGGTCGGCCGCCCGCTACCGGGACGGGAGGTGTGCATCAGGGAGCAGGAGATCTGCGTGCGCGGTGCCACCCTGTTTGCCGGTTACTACCGCGATGGAACTCTCGATCTGCCCCTTGATGCTGACGGTTGGTTTCATACCCGCGACAAGGGCCACTTCAGCGAGAACGGCGAACTGGTGGTAGAGGGGCGACTCGACAACCTCTTTATCTCGGGGGGCGAAAATATCCAGCCCGAGACCATAGAGCAGCGGCTGGTGGATCACCCGGCCGTCGCCCAGGCACTGGTGGTGCCGGTACCAAGCGACGAGTGGGGGCAGCGCCCCGCCGCCTTTATCGACTGGCACGGCGAACCGGTCCCCTACCCCGAACTGGCAGCCTGGATCCGTGCCACCCTGCCCGGCTTTATGGTGCCCGACCGCTGGCTCCCCTGGCCCAATCTCGGCGGTAATCTCAAACCCCAGCGCAAGCAATATCAGAATTTTTTTAAGGCGCAATAATCGGCCATGCGACAAAAACCGGCATGCAAGAGTCATCCAAATACGCACATTATTCGAAAGAAAATGCTGACAGCGTCAAAATTTCCCGCACATGCAGGAGTAAGTGAGAACGATTACATAAACGGCCATTTTTTTGCACATTTTTTGAACCAAATTAATGAGCTGTAGTACCATATCCCCCGCCATGCGTTTAAGCAATGAGGTAACTGGTTGATAGTAAAGGAAATCAGTAATTTATCATTATTTGAACAAAGACTGCATGGTGGTAAAATGCACTCCTTGGCAGTAAGACGAGTCACACATGAGTAACAAAATTTATAAAATTGCAGAGGATATCTTTTTCTCCGCTGCAATATTCCGACTCTCAAAAGGAGACAAGGACATCAAGCTCAGCAACAAGGAAGCCGAGCTGCTCGAAATGCTGTGTGATGAGGCAGGTACTGTCATTCCCAGAAGCAAGCTGCAGGATACCTTGTGGCCCAATCAGGACAATACCGACACCAATTTGAACCGGCAGATCCTCTCATTGAGAAGAAAGCTGGAATCATTCAGTTTGATGGATGCTATCGACACTATTCCGCGAGTGGGATATATCTTTTGTGCCCCTATTGAAGCAGCAGGTGAAACGGAAGAAGCAACGTCAAATGAAGAAACTCAAACGGCGATGACTTCCCATCCCCCTCAAGCCAGACGGCAATATACTCGCCGAAAATATGACCGCTATTTCAACCCAAAACGTATTCTGCTGTTTGTGTTGCTGCTAGTTTCACTGACTTCACTGGCCATCTTTATTTATAACTATGTGACGGCGAATACGCTGCGCGCTATCAATCTCAGTCAGATTTCTCTCTATATGACCAGCGATACAGAAAAAGCGCTGAATGTCAAAATAGATTCAATAGCCCCCTTGATAACGCGTATTTCGCGCAAGGCCGATGAGCAGATTTCCATTTTAGTCGGCAAAGAAGCCATCAGCTATTTTTCCATCGATAATAATCGCAGAAAATTATCAGAGAATGTTTTTTTACTGCGCAGTGGTCATCCGGTGGCTGAAGAAGTGCAATGCGTCATCACAACCATGACCCAACAGGTAGAGAATGTTTCCCACAACTATTACAACAATCCAGACACCACTGTCAGATATCACAGAAATTGTCAGGCACCGGACAACTGGGTAGAGATAACCAGAAAGAGTAAATTCATTGTAACCATGAACAGGGAAATAGTTGTGGCAACCATGATAGCAACCGACAATCAGGGAAAGATACTGTTCAATATGGATTCCGTCGGGGATCTGGAGCGGGATAATGGCGATATTTCGGTCGAGGTAAAAAATACCATTGTCAATTTCATTGATCAGCAGGCACTGACCAATAACGGTATGGTAGCCACTTTGGTGGCTGCGCTGACGCCACCTAAACAAAAGTCCCAGTTCATTCAATTGCCTGGCGGAATTTACCTCTCCAGTTATCTGGGGGGCGTCATCACCTGGCCCAGCCTTGGTAACTCAAAAGTCATCCAGCGCAACGACTTCTGAGTTTATTCATAAGCAATGATGAAATTGGCGACGGCAGAATAGTCGCCAGGCTGGATGTTCTTGGCCGCCAGAGCCGCCGGATGCCCTTCAACCCGAGCAAAGAATTGCAGCTGATTATCTGCCGTACCTCCCAGCAGATAGCCGCGAGAGGCAGTACCCAAATTCAGGGGTGATTGAGTCACATCATATAGGCGGATACCAGCCCCCTTGGCAATCCCAGCCGTGAATGCCAACCCGCCGCTGAGTTGGGTATCCTGCGAGCCGGTAAAGGTCACCTTGGCCATACGGAAGATCCCGGGCTTGCAGTTGGTCAACCGGATCACGAAAGGCACGTGGGCACCGACCCCGTTGGCATAAAGCTCCTTCACGTCGACCACCCCCATGTCGACCTCTTGGTCAACGGATTCCGGGGCAACAACACATGGCTGATCGATGATCCGGCCGTGAAGATGAACTGTGTTACCCAACAATTCCAAGTCATTGCTAGCACGGGGGGCTGCCGTTACCGCCAACAGTGGGCACACTGCCAAGCCTATCCACAATGTCCGTAGCATAAAATGACTCCTCATTGGAACTCTGCAACGATAGTGGCTGTGGCGTAAAAGTCACCAGCTGGGATATCCGCCCCTGCGGGTGTTACTGGCGCAGCGATAAAACCCCAATCACCGATATTGCCCTGCATGGAAACTGGATAGAATGTATTCAAATTAAGCGGTGAACCATCCAGCTGCTTAAACTTGATACCCAAGTCAGGGATAACTGTTCCCCCCTGATAGCCATCTTTGGTTGTTCTCAAATAGTCTTGATTGAAGGATGCTGGTCTTCCAGAAATACCTAGGTTGATTTTTAGCGCATTTCCCTCAAATGCCCCCCCTTTACATTGGAAAGTCAATGGAAGTATTTTTTCAAAGTTATTTCCGTCCAATCCATTAGCAGGAAGATCACCAAATTCAACCTCGATGGTCTGGCCGCCATTTATCACACACTCTTCCGGCACATAGAGAATAGATGACTGAATTACAATTCGTGACATTACGTCGCCACTGAAGTCTGAGTCGGTCATTCCCAATCGCCCAAACATTTCCACTATTTGGTGGTCAGATATATGCACCCCATTTATGATGGGTTTTCTTACACGGAAGGTAACTTGACCATGGCTGCCACTCTCAAAGTTGAACCTAACCTTCCCACCCTGATAACAAGGCCCATATCTACCTTTATTTGTTTCATTATTGAATGGTGCGGTGACAAGTTCTCTTCTATTGCCCGCTATAAATATTTCAACCTTCATATCCAGAAATTCATTAAGCTTTACAAAACCCTCACCAACCTGTGTCAAACCATCACTGATCACCGCTTTGTAATAAATAGGAGATGTCTGAATTGTCTGGGTTGGACAATAGACTGTTCCACCATAGGTTGTGCCCAGCTCCCATTTAAAAGGCTTAGTCTTCGATCCTGGCTTATTTACAATGTCAGCCTTATCAAGATTTATATTATATGTTTGAGTTGCATCTGGTACCACTGCGCCATTGACTGCCAATGCCGGGGACGCTAAAGCAATCATCCCTGCACAGATAATGAAACGATACATAACGTTACTCGCTCTTCACGGCTTTACAGGCATTGCCTGTGCACTGGTATTTGATGTCCATATATCCGCCGTAGTCATTGACGTAGCTGATCACAAATTCATTGCCCAGTGTTTCCGGGATGGTGACCGTCTGCTCTGACTTGGGGGCAACCATAAAGGCAGAGAAACCCTTGATGGTGGTCCGCTCCTTGCCCTGCGGATGGCCGAGGCCCACGTAGGTGATGTAGTAAGGGGTCGGGTTGTTGACCTTCAGAGCTTTGCCCTGCTTGGTGATCAGCACCTGATCCTGCCAGACTGCCCCACGCTCGGGCAGGATGGCCTCGGGGCGGTAGAACAGCTTTATCTTGGACTGCACGGCAATCTGCATCACGTTGCTCTTCTCGCTCTTGGGCGGGATCTCGCGCAGGTTGAAGTAGTAGATGGACTCGCGATCCTTGGGCAGGCTGTCTATGGCCGGCACACTGGCGATGCGCACGATGGACTTCTGGTTGGCATCCACCCGCTGTACCGGCGGCAGCACCACGAAAGGAGAAGAGATCTTCTGGCCATGGGCATCTTCAATCCAGGCCTGCGCCAGGTAGGGCAGCTTCTGGTTCTCGTTCTTGATGTTTAGGCTGATGGACTTGGCACCGCCCGGATAAACGGCGCGAGTACGGTCCAGTACGATGGCGGCGCTGACGTTGAGCGAGGTCATGCCCAGCACAGCCAGACAGGTATAAGAGAGCAGCTTTTTCATCGGTATCCCATTACTTGCAAGTGAGAGTCTTCATCGACAGATCGGTTACTTGTTGCGGCGCCACTATCTTGCACTGGCGGGCCCCGCCCCATGAAAGTTCAAACGTTTCATTCGGTTTCACCCCGGTCAGATAGACCAGGCCATCTTCATCCACCACCGAGAGCACCCGGCCGGAATCCTTGACGACGGTAGCACCAAACGGCGGCACTGAGCCATCGGGCAGCCTGACATTGGCCAGCAGCTTGAACCCTTCCGCAATTTCGAAGGCATTATACCCAATTGCCCCCTCGGTCAGGGTCCCCTGCTTGATGGCGTTCATCGCATCAATGTTGTCGCTCAGCTGATCCACATCGACCCGGGTATCGCTCTTGCGATAATCGGTCATGTCGCTGATCACCGCGACACCAAAACGGTTGGTCACGGCGCGGCCGTTGTTGAAGGAGACGCCAGAAGTCTTGTCGGTATCCACCATCATGCGGGTACCACCACGGCGGGTCGCCTGGTGCAGGGCCGCGCCGTGCTCGGTCGCCGTCAGGCCACCACGCAGGCTGGCCCCGACCGAGGTGTATTCGCTCTGCACGCTATAGGCATTGAGACTGACCGCCCCGATGTCGCTATTGTGGTTGTAGTAGCCCCGCGCCACGGCGTGGCCATTGCTCTGCACACCCGCCCCCAGCTGATAGGTATCATCCGGCCGGCTGTAATCCTGATAAGTGGCAAGATGGGTCACCTTGCCATTGGAGGACTGCACGCTATATCCCGCGCTCTTTCTGTCCCCGATCGGCATGCTCAGGGTCAGCATGATGCTCTTGTCATCCTCGTAGTTTTCGGTCTTGGTCTTGTAGGCCGATACGTAGACGGAAACATCCTTGAAGCTGCCGATGTTCACGTTCTTGTTGATGGAGAGGCCGTAGCGATCCTCGGCATCATGATCCCAGTAGGTTCTGTGGGTGTAGTCCAGGTAGACGGTCAGCGCCTTGGACGCATCATCTGCCCAGAAGGTCTTGTTGGCGGTGATGGTATAGAGCTCCTTGTCACCCCAGTTGTTGTAGTCATCACTCGAGGTGGTCTCGTTTTTCTCCAACCGCTCCTTGTTATTGAGGAACTGCGACATTGTCATGAAGTCATGTTGGGAGAAGCGATAACCTGCAAAGGTGATCGAGCTGTTGTATTCATCGAACTGCTTGGCGTAGTTCACCCGCACCGACTGGCCAATCTTGGTCGACAGGCCAGGCAGCTTGGAGATGGATTGGGTCAGGTCAGCCGAGATGGCACCAAACGCATAGAGGTCGCGACCGATACCCAATCCCATGGAATTGTATTCACCGGCGATTAGGCTGCCACCGTACAGCGACCAGGAGTTTGCCACCCCCCAGGAGAAATCACCGGTCACAAAGGCCGGACCGTGCACATCATGAACCGAATCACTCTGTTCTGAAGGGGCGCCGACCGCCAGGTTGTATCGGACGTAGCCGGGGCGAGTCAGGTAGGGAACGGTCGCGGTGTCTACCTGGAACGAGTTGACGCTGCCATCCTGCTCCTCTACCCGCACGTCGAGGCGGCCGCGCACCGAGCTATCCAGCCCCTGGATGCGAAACGGACCAGCCGGTACGTTGGTCTCATAGATGACCCGGCCGGACTGGGAGATGGTCACCTTGGCGTTGGTCTTGGCAATACCGCTCACTTCCGGCGCATAACCCTGCAGGCTAGGCGGCAGCATGCGCTCATCATTGGCCAGGTTGACGCCGGTATAGCGGAAGCCATCGATCAGCTGAGAGTTGAGCTGCTGCTCACCTACCGTCAGCTTGGCGGCCATGTTCGGCAGCGGACGATAGGCATAGATGCGGTTTAGCTCGGTCGACGTCCGCTCATTGTCGCCCCAGTAAGAGCTGGCCTGATAGTCACCCCGCAGACGCCAGGCGCCATAATTGAACCCCAGAGTACCGTAGCTGCTGATATTGCGATTGGAGTAACCATCCCCTTCGTTGACCTGGGCGTTGATGTTGTAATCCAGCATCATCCCCGTGATCCCTTCATCCCATTGCTCGGGCGGAATCCAGTTCGGATCGCTGTATTTCATCCACGCCTGGGGCACGGCGATGCGCAGCAAACCGTTACCGATGTCGTTGGAGATCACCACACCGTCCAGTGCCAGCAGGTTGGCACACTGGCCATCGTGCCAGGTATCGATCTTGGCGATAGCCTCGTCGGTCAGTGCCAGCTTGGGGATCACTTCTTGCGGCAAGCAGGCAACCCCGCCCTTTCCCTTACCTGTGTCGGTCTCGTAGAAAGGGATCTTCTGCAGGGGCAGCTTATTCTTGTTGACCTCGATTTCGAGGTAATAGTCGCCGGGCAGGATATAGCCTTCGTCGGCAAACTGGGAGAGGTCGATCTTGGTTCGCTCATCCAGATCGAGCGCATCAATATTAAACTCCGTTTCTGCCCATGCGTGATTTGCCACCGCCATCAGGCCGGGCACGCATAGCATAAAAGCCATTTTTGAATAATGTTTTTTTCTCACAGAGTCTGATGTTGAAACGCTCATATTTTCACTCTAGGAATTGCATAACGGTCTCACGTAATGAGGTATCTACACTAAGCAATTGGCTTGCTTACATATAATTGAGTTCCAACAGCGTCGTACTGTCCGGAAAAAACAGTTGACTGCTGGTTAGCCCCAAATTGAATTCCAGATCACTGTTGACGATATCCGAAACAATAAAACGCTCGCCGGATACCTTGTGATATTGGCCGTTGTTGAGAATGCCCAGCTCATCGCTCATGGCACCGCGCACGGACATGGAAATAAAAGGCAGTAATGCCTCTGTCGCCCCTTCAACCTGACAGCCGCTGATTTTCAGCGTGCCTGGTTGCTGAGCCTGCAGCGGAATGCTGCGCAGCACCTCAAGCGTACAGCCCGATTCGGCCAGTCCATCCGTGAGTTGATTGGCGTGGACTGATCCCGCCATCATCACCAGCTGCAGCGCTATGGCTGCCATCATTGAAGTTTTCATGATCAAGGTTCGATGTGAGGAAACAGAATGTGTGAAGTTGTGGTGGCTCACACCACCACAACCCTTGTCACACGTTAAGGCACTCTATTACTCGTAAGAGAGAGTAAAGTTGGTCACTGCAGTGAAAGCGCCAGCTTTCAGCGGATTGGTGTCTTGGCTTGCATAACCTTTCAGCACGGCGCTGAAGGGCAGCTCGTTGTTACCGTTTACCAGACCGAAGGCGGCTGTCGGGGCACCCAGAACAATCGGAGCACCGCCCGGAGCGGTCATCTTGATACCGGCACCAGCGGCGTCACCACCACCGATAACCAGCAGGGTGGAATCTACCGGGTCTTTGGCACCGCTGAAGGTCACCTTGACGGCATCATCCTTGTCGGAGATTTCACAGTTCAGCAGCTTGATGCTGAACGGCTTGGAGCTGGACTCACCACCATTGGCCAGCTCTTTAGTGCTGATCTGACCCATTTCAACTACCTGGTCAACAGACTCAGGGGCTACAGAGCAAGGGGCGTTGATGATTTCACCGTTAAAGGTGACTTTACCTGAACCAGCGCCGCCAGCAGCAAAAGCGGAGCCGCACAGCAGCATGGAACCAACACCCATAGCAACCAGAATCTTATTAGCTTTCATTCGTTTATACCTACATTAACGTGTGTTGTACTGCATCACTCACATCATGCTGGAGTCACGATATTTAGTGATGCGGCGATATACTGCACAGCAACTGTTGGTGCTCGCCCCTCATTAAGCCGATGAGAGGTCATGCCAATAATAAACTGTGCCTTTTCAGGTTTATTTAAATAAGCAAAAGCAGCACGCCGCATCAGGGGTAGTTCCCGCTACCCCTGAACCGCACAGCTACATACATCCTTTTTTCCTGTGTAGAAAGCCGCATTCCGCTTTTGCTTGACGAGCAAATTAACGACTCGTTTGATGCACATCAAATACATTTTGATTTGTATAAATTTTTTTATAAACACAATTAAAACAAATGGTTATGGCGACCACACAACATAAGGAAATCTCATGAAATAAATAAAGTTCATATAAGAGACATCTATTTCAATATTGTCAGGCCATGAATTTAAAGCGGTTAACAAGCACACAACAAAAGCAAAACAAAAATAACTTCAAGTTATTTGGTAATAGTTATCACCAACCTTGCGAACCACCACCAAAGAGGTAATCAGGTAATCAGGTAATCAGGTAATCAGGTAATCAGGTAATCAGGTAATCAGGTAATCAGGTAATCAGGTAATCAGGTAATCAGGTAATCAGGTAATCAGGTAATCAGGTAATCAGGTAATCAGGTAATCAGGTAATCAGGTAATCAGGTAATCAGGTAATCAGGTAATCAGGTAATCAGGTAATCAGGTAATCAGGTAATCAGGTAATCAGGTAATCAGGTAATCAGGTAATCAGGTAATCAGGTAATCAGGTAATCAGGTAATCAGGTAATCAGGTAATCTATCATTTTATATATTCAGGGTATGGCAAGTTATTTTTATAAAATAAAAAACATTAATACCTGTTACGAAAAATGAACCGAATAACCTATTTGGTCTGGATGAATGGGAGTCATTTACTATGGTCATAGCACTCAATACAAACGATGTGTGACTGATATCCCAGACTTTTTTAGGATGATTGATTTCACAAAGTGGGGTGTTATCATCTACACATAGAGTAAAGGGCAAACCGATCGAAAGGTCGGGACGCAAAGCCACCGGTCTAAGGGTTACCATGCCTAAGACAGCGGAGCCGCCATCTGAGAAGATTGATGTCGTTGTTTGTGTGCATCTTCTTCATATTGCGTTGCCCTTTTCGTACCACCCAGTGACGAAAAGGACATTGAAATGAAAGCTCAACACATCCTCTCCCGCTTAGCTCGTAAATCCGCATTGTCAATTTGTTCTGCGTTGCTTGTTGGCACATCGCTGATGCCAATGGCTGCATCTGCATACGATGGCACTGTCACTTTCAGTGGAACCATCTATGAGACCCCCTGCAATTTTTCTGACAGCAGCGTGACCTGCTATTCAGGCGCCAGCCAGCAAAGCATGGCTTTGAATAAACTGTGGCAAAGTGGTCAAACCCATCTCCTCAGCAACACCATCAGCTATAAAGTTGCTGATAGTGGCAGCATGACCATTGTGACTGTCAGCTATCTCTGAGGGCCCTTCGCGGCATTAGAGGTGTGTCGCTGGATTGCGGCTAACAACGGGTCTGCCGCTCTCTAAAACCGGCCAACGCCGGGATGAGAGAGCGGTGGTTAATTCAGTCAACAGACCTGGCCTCAGCAACCGAATGTGATGTTTCTCCCATTTTCGTGATTTCACTCCATACATGAGAATGTCTCATGTGAGCCTTTACTACTGCTGAAGCGCCCTCATACCACCCGCCCGAAAAATAAAGCACATCTTATTGATTTTTATCTTTTTTAAATCGCAATTGATATTCTTTTGAATCCCTATAAATTGCCTGTCGGTTACAACGCAGACAATAACAAGGGATAAAAATGAATCGTTCAGGTTCCGGGTGGCTGCTATTGGCAGCACCTCTGCTTTTTGCCTCCTCAACACAGGCCAACTACACCCCCAGCGACTGGCAACAGTATCAGCTGACCGGAGAGTCGAGCCGGCAACTCGCCGCACGCATCACCGAGATCACCTACGAGCTCAAGGCTCGCAGCACCAGCGCTCCCTATCAGCAGCTCAGGGTCTATCGCCGCTTTGACTGGCAGGGGAGCGACCTCGCGGCCCTCGCTGAGCAGCAGTGTGGCGAGCCCCAGCTCAGGGTGGAATCCGGCTGGCAGATCCGCTTCGTCCGCTGCGAAGATCGGGTTCCGGCCGGCAAGCTGATCCCCGCCAGCAGCTATGACTTCGGCTATGGCATGAAACAGGGCCGCTGGGAGCAGCTGGCCGGCACGCCGACCGCCACCCGCCAGGATCGCCTGCCACTCCCCTCTGCGGTGATCCTGGGGCAAAGCGAGCGCGAACTGGACCGCTGTGAACTCAACGCACAGGGGCGCTGCGCCGAGCCGGAGTGGCACTACCAGCCACAGGATTGGCTACAACTGCATGTGCTGGAAGAGAGCCCCAGCGAACGGGATGGCCGGCTGGAGCAGATCTTCTTCCGCCTGCAACCGAACAGCGGCTCTCAGGCGGCCGCTCAGGTGAGCGAGATCCACGTCTGGCGCCGTTATCAGTGGCAGCTCGATCAGATCACGCCACAGCAGGAGTGCGACGAACCGCAGGAGCGCAAGGAGGGAACCAACACCATCCGCTATCGCATCTGCCGTCAGGTCATCCCGGCTGGCAGCAACGTCGCCGTAACCCTCAAGGACAGTGGTTACCAATACTCGATCGCCGGGGGCGAGTGGCAGCCGCTGCCGGAAACCGACGAGTGGCAGGAGAGCAGGGTACTCAATCGCCCCATCATCCTTGATAGCAAGGAGGAGCAGCTGGAGTGTCGCCGCGCCAACGGCCGCCCCTGCTCGGAGCCCGAGCAACCCGATACGGATCTGCTCGATGCCGACGCCGCCAAGCTGGTGGCCGATGTGAGCGGGCAGAACAGCCCCGCGTGGCAGCCGGACTATGGTCACGACGATGCCAAGCTGATGGCGGTGGTGCGTGGCATGCGTGCCCTGCTGGCGGCCAATCAGCCGACCCATCCGGCGATGGACAAGCTGCTCTACTATGTGCGCGCCCACAACTATCACGGCGGCATCAAGCAGGAGAGCGATCAGGTCGCCCGCGCACTGGCTGGCGTCATGATTGACCTGCTCAACCACCCCTTGCTGCTGGGCGCAGAACCGCAGGATCAGGCCGGAACCGTGCTGGAAGCGTGGAGCGTGGCCGCCCAGGGACAGCTGGGACAGGAAGCCTTCCGGCAAAGCGCTGCCCCCATGCTGGCCCAGCTCAATCAGGCGCTCGGCTATGCCGTGCAACATGCGGCACAGATCAATGGCCACAAGCCCTGGGCTGACGGGCTGTTCGAACTGCTCAATCTGGTCGATCAGAGCGCATCCTATGGCCAGCAGGCGGACTTCACCGCCACCATGCTGGCGCAGGAGACAGCCATCCGCCAGAACCTGCGTCTGCTCGGCATGAGCGAGCTGGCACTCTGGAAACAGCGTGACGGTTCGCGGGATCTGTTTATCTTCAACAACATCCTCGATGCCCACAGCCGCCTCTATCAGATGATGCGCTACACCAGACCGGACGAGGCAAACAGCTATCGCCAGCAGCTCGACCGCGATGTCATCGCCATCATGCGCCAGCACGGGCTGGTTCCGGGAGGCAACCAGCCCGCGGCCCTGCTGGAAGAGGTCTCTCTTACCCTCTCCAGCTACTACCTCACCTACACGGATCGCACCAGCGAAGCCTGTGTCAGCGGCGAGTTTGCCGGGCTCTGCACCCCAATCCGCATGGAGGATATCCTGCCATTCGAGCACACCTGTTCACCGACCCTGCGCCTGCGCGCCCAAGATCTTACCCAGGCTCAGGCTGAAGGGATCTGCCGCGAGCTGGGTGAGGAAGAGCAGCATTTCCACCAGCTGATGGAAACCGGCGAACAACCGGTGGCGGATGATCACAACGAGGCGCTGGAGCTGGTGATCTTCAACTCATCCGCCGACTGGAGCCGGTACGGCGGCGCCCTCTTTGGCGTCTCCACCGACAATGGCGGCATCTACATCGAGGGGGATCCGGCTCGCCCCGGCAATCAGGCACGCTTCTTTGCCTATGAGGCCGAGTGGAAACGCCCCGCCTTCCAGGTGTGGAACCTGCGCCACGAGTACGTTCACTATCTCGACGGCCGCTTCAACCAGTACGGCAGCTTTGGCCACTATCCCCTCAATCGCACCACCTGGTGGGCCGAGGGGGTAGCGGAGTACATCGCCCATGGCAAGTGCTTTGCCAGAGGTCTGGACAATGTGAGCAACCGCCCCGCCAACCAGCGGCCGACTCTGGCATCCATCCTGCACCTTGATTACGACCAGGGGGGCGAGATGGTCTACTCCTGGTCCTACACGGTGCACCGCTTCCTCAACGATACCGGTCGCAATGCCAGCTGGCTGGCGATGGCGCAGGCACTGCGCAATCCGGATCGGCAGCTGGCGCTGAGCGACTTCGAGGCGGAGCTCGACAAACTGATCGCAAATGACAGCGCAGCCTATCAGGAGTGGCTGAGCCGGGATCTGCTGCCTTGGTGGCAAGCCAACAAGGAGTCGGAAGCCTGCAAGGCCAATGACTCGGCTCACTGACCCGGGCCTGAAAACGTCGAGGGGCTGCCAGCGCAGCCCCTCTTTATATCCGTGATTTCCTGCGACAAGCCCTGCCCCAATGCGTCCAGCTACTGCTATCAAGCCTGACGCCAACAGCCGAGTTGTAATAGAATGCCGGAAGCCATTCCCAATTTCAGACCCAAACCGCATCGCGCATGAAGAAGTTTGCCAAGATCCTCCTCGCCTGCCTGCTGTCACTGCTGGCCCTGATTGCCTCGGTGCTGGCCTATAGCGAGTGGATCGTCTCGGATGCACGCCACTACACCTTCGACAAGGTGAGCGACGTGCCATACAACCGGGTTGCCGTGGTGCTGGGCACCTCCAAATACCTCTCGGGCGGTGGCCCCAACCACTACTTCAAATACCGCATCAAGGCGGCGGCCGAGCTCTACAACAATGCCAAGGTGGACTACATCCTAGTCTCCGGCGACAACGCCACCCTGCAGTACAACGAACCGCGCCAGATGCGGCGCGCCCTGATCAAGGCGGGGATCCCGGCCTCCGCCATCTACATGGATTTCGCCGGCTTCCGCACCCTCGACTCTGTGGTCAGAGCCAAAGAGGTATTCGGTCAGGATCGCTTTACCGTGGTCTCCCAGGGCTTTCACAACGAGCGGGCCATCTTTATTGCCCGTCACTTTGGCATCGATGCGGTCGGCTTCAACGCCGATGATCCCAGCGCCTATCAGGGCATCCGTACCCGGATCCGCGAGGTGTTTGCCCGGGTGATGGGGCTGGTCGATCTCTACGTGCTGGACAAGGGGCCCAAGTTTCTCGGCGAACCAGTCCATATCGGTCTGCCGATCCCCTGCCTGTCGCTAAGCACCATCGGCACCCAGCAGCCCTGTATCAAGCCACCCAAGCCTGCCGAAGAGCCGGCCAAACCGGCTATCGAACTGCCGGTTGCCCCCTCAGCAGCCAGTGCCAGCGTTGCCTCCTGAGGGTGACGCTTGATCAGGAAAAAACTGCCTGACCTTCGGATAGCAAGTCAAAGCAAAACGGCCACCCCATAAGGTGGCCATTTTCTCTTGGCTAATCCGCTATCAGATATTGTTGGCGGGCGAAGGGAGTGCTATCCCCAGCAGCATGTGATCCATCATCCCCACCATCCGCCCAATCTCGGGTTTGGTGATGGTATCGTTCGCCCCCAGTTGCAGCGCCTTCTGGCGGTTGTCATCGCTCATCAGCGAGGAGAACATCACGATGGGCATCTCCTTGTAGGAGGGGGTCTCCCGCAACCGCTTGAGCAGGTGCATACCGTCCATCCGCGGCATCTCCACATCGGTGATCACCGCATTGACGAAGCCGGTCACCGGCATCCTCTCCTCCTGGGCCAGACGATCGAAATCCGTCATCATCTCCAGCCCCTCTCCTCCATCCTTGGCCGTGATCACGTTGTAACCGGCGGTGCGCAGGGTGGTTTCGATCATCTTGCGGATAAAGGCCGAGTCGTCCACCACCAGAATGGTTTTGCTCTGACGCAGTGCCATCATGCGATCGTCGATGATCACCTTGCGATCCTGAGTGACGTCGTACTTCTCCATGCTGAGCTCGGGGTTGATATCGGCGATGATCTTCTCGAAATCGAGGATCATGATGAGGTTGCCATCGCGCCTGACAACGGCCACCACGCAGTCGTTCTCCCCGGCCTCCAGAAACTGGCTGGGGGACTCCACATCCTCCCAGGAGACCCGGTGAATCCGGCTGACGCTATCGATCAGAAAGCCGTTGGCCATCTTGTTGAAGTCGGTGACGATCACCACCTTGTGGCTGGGGTCGGGGTTGGTCTTTATGCCGAGCCAGCCCGCCAGATCCACCAGCGGGATGAGGCGATCCCGTAGGGAGAATACCCCCACCATGTGGCGCTGGGCATTGGGGTAATCGGTGGTCTCCGGCACCCGGATCACCTCGCGCACCTTGGCGACGTTGATCCCGTAGTAGGCGATCTTCTCGCGCCCGTCCGGCAGCTGCTTCTTGAGGTGAAATTCGATGATCTCGAGCTCGTTGGTGCCGCTCTCGGTCAGAATGGATTTACGCTCTTCCCCGTCTTTGGCCATCATGGTGACTCTCATGCTCTGGTTGCGCAGGCAGCACTCCGCTGCGGTTTTCCCTCAGTATAGGAATGGAATTCGCCCAGCGGCTCGGATCTCGGCAAGATTGCAGCGTTAACCGCTTGATCCCGCAGGCTGGCACGATCGTATCTGCCAATCAGGACAAATCCATGCGCTGATAAGGAGCCAGAGATGAGTGAAGGCATAGTCGTGATTGGCGCTTCTGGTGGTATCGGGGTGGCGCTGGTCGCACACTGGTTGGCGGCGGGTGTCGGGCCAGTGATTGCCATCAGCCGTCAGCCCGCACCTGCTGACCTCTCATCGCCGGGTCTGCACTGGCTATGTTGCGATTACAGCGATGAGCAGATGGTAGCTGCGGTAGCCCGTATCGCGGAATTGGCACCGCGACCCCATCGGGTGGTGATATGCAACGGCATCCTGCATCAGGGAGAGATCCAGCCAGAGAAGCGGCTGGAAGCACTCAATCTCGATGCCATGACCCGTCTCTACCAGACCAACGCCTTGCTGCCACTGCGCTGGATCAGCGAGCTGTTACCGCTGTTTGGCCGCGAGCCTTGCACTCTGGCCGTTCTCAGCGCCCGGGTCGGCAGCATTGGCGACAACCGGGCTGGCGGCTGGTATGGCTATCGCGCATCCAAGGCAGCCCTCAACATGCTGCTCAAGTGTGCCGCCATCGAGCTGGCCCGGCGGGCCCCCGGCGTCAAATTGCTGGCCTTCCATCCCGGCACCGTGGATACCCCACTCTCTCGCCCGTTTCACGCCAATATACCGGCAGGAAACGTGCAGAGTCCCGAGCTGGTAGCCGACCATCTGATTAACCTGATGAACCGGCTGCAACCGGATGGCGAACTGAGCTTTCTCGACTGGCAGGGCAAACCTATCGAGTGGTAGGGGAGGTCAGGAGACGCGCCAGCAGCGCCCGCAGCGTCTTGATCACGGCGGGCTTGCCCGCCAGTTGCAACCTAGCAGCCAGCGCCCCCCACTCGGCGTATTGCCAGATGGGGGCAATCAGCAGAGCACGTTCGTCAGGAGTCAGTGAAGCCAACACATCCAGATTGCGCGCCAGCCACAACTGCAGGCTCGACTGGCTCAGTTCGAACGGCTTGTGATGCAGGGCAAAGCACTCAATCTCGTCGCGCTCGAACTCGCCAAGCTTGGGCGCGGTGACGGTACTGCCTTGCAGGCATTGCCATACCAACTCGGGATCCAATCCTTTCAACTCACCCGCTAGCAAGGTCGGCAGCTGGCGTACAAAACGCTGCTGCCATTGATTCAACTCGGTCTCATGCTCGGGTTTCAGCGCTTTGAGCTGCAGGGCAGCGTGGCAGCCGCTGGCGGCATCCCGCTGCAGGCCGATGCGCAGCACCGCCAGCCCGGCCTTGCGCCAGAAGGGGAGCAGGTCAGCGCTGGCCGAAAAGGCCGAGCCGAGGTAGTCGATGCCAATCTTGCGATAGTGCTCCTCAAGCTTGCCAAGCAGCAGCGACCCCAACCCGTGGCGATGCAGCTCGGGATGGATGGCGATACGCATCACCCGGGCGTAGCTGCGCCCCCCCGCCGTTTTGAAACCGGCGTGAGCCAGCAGCGACTGGGGCAGCAGATGGCCGCGCGGACGGCGACGCCCGGCCCAGATCGCCTTGGCAAGTTCAGGGTCTATCTCCCCTTCCCGCGCCACCAAGGCCACTCCCTGCAGGCTCGCATCCTGCTCCAGCAGATGGATGTCGAGATCCGGGCTCTCCAACAGGGACCTGAGATCGCTCGGCGTGGTCTGGTAGTGAGCCAGCACCAGCAGGCCGAACAGCTGGTTGAGCAACGCCTCGTCGCTGGCCAGCGCCTCCTGGCTGACCAGACGCCAGCTCGGGCTGGTCGGCGGCAAAGGCGCGCCCACTTCGGCATTGAGGCCGAGCAGGCGAAAAATCAGCGGCTCCAGCGGATCGCGCTCACTCCAGCGAATGGGCTCAGAGAGGTGGATCTCCTGCCACTCCGGGGTCTGGCTATCGAGCACCCGCTTGAAGCGCAGGTGGAAACCGCGCCCCGTCCCCTCGTAACCGTGCTCGGTGGTGGCAAACACAATGCGGCTGTGGCGGGCCAGCATGGCCTCGAGCAGCGGGGTCGGAATGGCGGCAGCCTCATCCACAAGCAGCAGATCGGGATTCATCGCCTCGTGCACCAGCCGATCCGGCGAGCAGTAGCTCAGCCCGATCAGCTGTTCCGACGTAGTATCTAACCCGCGAGCGGCGTGGGCAAACAGGGTCGCCACCGTCGCCTGTGAGGGGGCCGTTACCACTATGTTCAGCCCGGGTTGCTGGCGCAGCAGCTCGGCGGCAGCCAGCCCCAGCAGCGCACTCTTGCCACGACCCCGGTCGGCACTCAGCACCAGCGGCCGGCGGCGATGACCGTGCAACACCTTGTGGATGGCGGGCAGTGCCCGTGTCTGATCGCAGCTCAGCCTGCGCTCGGGCCCAAGTGGTTGCCAAGGCTGCGAGCAAACCGGCGGCTCCAGCGAGCGGGCAGGATCCCCCGCCAGCAACCGCACCAGGCGGGCGATAAAGCCGTGACCGGCCCGACCGGCATCCTCCGGCTGGGCCACCAGCCGAATCCGATCAGGATCCGGCCATGAAGGCCACTGTGCTCTGGGCGGCGTTAGCAGCAACAGCAAGCCGCCAGCGCGCAGAGTGCCTGCCAGCGCCCCGAAGGCGTCGGGATGAAAGCCGCTGAAGGCGTTGAACACCAGCGTGTCGCACTCCTGACCGAGCCGCTGCAGTGCCTTGGCTGCGGGTTGCGGGGCATAACACTCGGGCCCCTCCCCCAGCCAGAAGACGGTCTCGCCGAGCAGGGATTGGGCGCGGGCAATGCAGTCGGCCTCCTCCCCCTCCAGCCAGATCAGGCGTCGCTCACCGGCGCGGGCCAGCGCCTCGCGCAGGCTGTTGAGCTCAGGCGGGGTCATGAAGCCTGGCTGTCAGCCGGTTTGCGGGGCTCGAACATGCGATCCCCCATCTGATCGATAAAGGTGTGGGCCTTCTGCACCATGAAGCGCTCGGCATCGGCCGGATTGGCAAACAGATCGGAGCGGATAAAGCGGTGGGTTTGCAGCACGCCGTCCACCTCTTTGGTGATGCGGCCTGCCAGCCGATACTGGCCACCTTCGGCCATGGGTTCCGGATAGATGAGATAGCCGGCATATTCGGTGGGAGTGACTTCCGCAGCCTTGGCTGGCTCGCCCCCGAACAGGGCGCTGAACAGTTTCTTGAGCATGATGGTTCCCTCTGTATCAGGGCATTCTCCCCAAGGGGGTGACAAGTGGCAAGCGGGGGATCTTATTACCAATGGTTATTTGCATTGCGAACCACTCTCATTTAGATTTCACTCAATTTCATATGAGGTAATCCACCATGTACGTCTGTTTGTGCCGCGGCATCACAGATACCCAGATCCGCAAGGCGGTGCAGTCAGGTAGCAGCGAGTTCCGCCAGCTCAAGCAGTCGCTCGAGGTGGGCGCCCAGTGCGGCAAGTGCGTGCGCATGACCATGGAGATCATCGCCGCCGAACTCGACAAGCTGGAGCAGGAGCAAACCCCGCTCTACTACGAAGTGGCCTGATCCGCCGCCATCCCGAAGTCGTCATGTTTCTCGACTAAGCTCTGATGATTGCCACCTCAGGCACGAACCAAGGAGCACTGTCGATGAAAGGAGACCCCAAGATCATTGCCCACCTCAACAAGGTGCTGGCCAATGAGCTGATAGCCATCAACCAATACTTCCTGCACGCCCGCATCTACGATGACTGGGGCCTCAAGGCGCTCGGGCACAAGGAGTACCACGAATCCATCGACGAGATGAAGCACGCCGACGAGCTGGTCAAGCGGGTGCTGTTTCTCGAAGGGCTGCCCAACCTGCAGGATCTCGGCAAGCTGCGTATCGGCGAGACCGTCGAAGAGATGCTGCGCTGCGACCTTTCGCTGGAGATGGATGCCATTCCCGACCTGAAAGTGGCCATTGCCTACGCCGAATCGGTGCAGGATTACATCAGCCGCGACCTGTTTCAGGAGATCCTGGAAGATGAGGAGGAGCATGTGGACTGGCTGGAGACCCAGCTCGATCTCATCGATCGGATCGGGCTGGAGAACTACCAGCAGGCGCAGTTGCACCACGGCTCCTGACCCACCAAAGAACTCAAATGAAGAGACCCGCTGCTGGCGGGTCTCTTCATTTGGGCCACCATTGCCCGAAAACTTTCCGGCAGGATCACAGTTAATACGCCCGACACAGCATCTGTCATGGCTTTCGATTAGGATACGGCTCAATTCCAATCACAATGCTACGGATACCTTCATGGAACAGATTGCACGCGAGATGGCTCCCCACAAGCGGGTAGCACTGGTCGCTCACGACAACATGAAAACCCCTCTGCTGAACTGGGTCATGCGCCGCAAGGAGGAGCTCAAGCTGCACCACCTCTATGCCACCGGCACCACCGGCACCATGCTCGGCAAAAAGGCCGAGCTGCCCATCACCTGCCTCTTCTCCGGCCCCATGGGTGGTGACCAGCAGCTTGGCGCCCTGATTGCCGAAGGGAAAATCGACGTACTGATCTTCTTCTGGGATCCCCTCAATGCGGTGCCCCACGATCCGGATGTGAAGGCGCTGCTGCGACTGGCCGCAGTGTGGAACATCCCGGTTGCCACCAACGAAGCGACCGCCGACTTCATCATGGACAGCCCCCATATGCGGCAGGCGTTCAGCGTGCAGATCCCGGACTACGCCGGCTACCTCAAGGCACGCACCGAGTAACAGATACAACAAGGGCCGCAACATGCGGCCCTTGTTATTGCCGGGGATAGCCCCTGGTCAGCGCGGGTTGACCGGCAGATCGGCCAGCGGGATTTGCCAGCACTGATGAAACAAGCCGCTGGCGTGGTCGCGCGATTATCTCACTAGCGCAACAGAAAAATTTTATAGTCAGCTTTTCTTGCAACAATCTTGTTTGGCGCTGACGCCTGCCACTCTGGCAGAGGGGTGAGAGCAAACCTCCGATCGTCCCTTCTGGCCGTTCAAAGCGCCTGGGCGAGGATCCGCGCAACCTGATCCGGGTCGATATCCTGCTGCTCCCCGAGTGCGGTACGCCCGACCCGCTTGAGGTTGGAGCAGACCGCCGGAATGCAGCTTTCGCTCAGACCATAGTCAGAGAGGCGGGTACCGAGCCCCATCTGCTGGAAGAACTGTTCGGTGCGGATAATCGCCTCTTCAATGCGCAGGGCATAATCCTCGCGGCTGGAGTGCCACACCCGCTCGGCAAACTGGGCCAGCTTCTCCTGCTTCTGCGCAGCCCGTTCCCGCAGCAAGGCGGGTAGCACCACCGCCAGACTCTGGCCGTGGTCGAGCCCGTAAAGCGCCGTCAGCTGATGGCCAATGGCGTGGGAGGCCCAATCCTGCGGCACCCCGCAACCGATAAGGCCGTTGAGCGCCAGACTGGCCGCCCACATCAGATTGGCCCGCACCTGATAGTTGGTCGGCTCCGCCAGCGCCTTGGGGCCGTTCTCCACCAACACCTGCAGCAGCCCCTCCGCCAGTCTGTCCTGTACCTCGCCTCCCACCGGAAAGGTGAGGTACTGCTCGGCGATATGGACAAAGGCGTCCACCACCCCATTGCCGGTCTGGCGCGGTGGCAGGCTGTAGGTGGTGGTCGGGTCGAGCACCGCAAACTGCGGCTGCACCAGCGGACTTCTGAAGGAGATCTTCACATCCCCCCGGCTCACCACCGAGGTGGGATTGCTCTCGGAGCCGGTCGCCGGCAGGGTCAGCACGCAGCCCATCGGCAGCGCCTTGTGCACGCTCGCCTGCTTGCCGCAGATATCCCAGGGATCATCCCCCTCGTAGCAGGCGGCGGCCGCGACAAACTTGGTGCCATCGACTACCGAGCCGCCACCGACTGCCAGCAGGAAGTCGATGCGCTCGCGTTTCACCTGCGCCACCGCCTCCATCAACAGCTCGAATCTGGGGTTGGCGCCGATGCCGGAAAACTCCTGCCACGTCACCCCCTCCAGCGCCCGGGTCAACTGCTCATACACCCCGTTCTGCTTGATGCTGCCACCGCCGTAGAGCACCAGCAGCCGGCTGCCGGGCGGGATCAGTTCGGGCAGGCTGGCGATCTGCCCCTCGCCGAAACAGATGCGGGTCGGATTGGCATATTGGAAGTTGTACACGGCGGACTCCTCGACTGGCTCAATGCGCGGACATTGTGCGCCTGTGGGGAGGTGAGGTCAAAAGAGGTGGCAGAAGCTTGCCCATCGGCGGTCGACACTGGCCCATTGGTGCCGACCGGGTATCTCTCACAAAAGTGACTGGATCAGGCGGTTTTGGCCTCATCTTTGGATGAGCTCTTCTTGCCGGTCAGGCGATCCATTGCCTCTTTCAGCATCGCATCTTTCTGCTCGTTGAGCGGCTTGCTCTGCTCGGCCCGCTCTTCCGGGGTCAGCTTCTTGTTGTCGGCAATAGCCTTGAGTTTGTCTTCTATCTCATTGAATTTCTTGCGATCAAACCCGAGTGCCTTGTCCACCAGCTGCTGCACCACCCCCCCCTTGTCGGAGCTCATGTCGAGCGCCGGCGGCAGCTTGCTGTTCTTGGCCAGATGTTCATAGGTGAGCACCTGCTGGGCCTGACCGGTCATACGCTGGGTGGAGAGGCTGACCATCTCCTCCCAGCCACCACCCTGCCCGCCGCTACTGGCACTGTTGAGGGTGGCGAGGGCGCGGTTATTGGAGGCGCTCTGGGCAAGCTGCTGGCTGTAGGGTTTGATATCCATGAAGACTCCCGTTCTGTGTGCCGACCCGCCGGAGCGGGCCGACTGAATGCGGCGGTATGGGGTCTGGCCCCACCTTTGACAATAAAACCAGCAAGTTACAGGCCAACTTGTCAGATTGGGCGAGATCCCCGCTCTGGCAAGTCTGGCAGCGGTTACAGCCCCGACGCAGCGTCAGAATCATGACTCATCCGCTGCTTTTACCCCGATTTCCGACACATACCGCTGCCCCACAAACACTGCACCCTATAAACCGCAGGAACGCTCCGTCGATCACAAAACAAACAACCAGCGAGGCATACAATTTTGGTGCACATCGCAACCAGCCAGCCGTGTCATGGATGATCTGTTCGTCAAACCAATAACAGGCAGACCAATCTGCCGAGCTCACTCCGCTGCCAGTTCGGAGTTGCGGCCTCCCCACACCTCATCCCCTCGTCTGGCTCTCACTCACCGCAACCTTTCGGGCATAACTATGAAAAAACACACCTTGAGTCTTCTCTCCGCCACCCTGCTCACCCTGCTTGGCACCAGTGCCGACGCCTGTACCGGCCTTATCGTCGGCAAGGGGGCCAGTGCCGATGGCAGCGTGATGATCGCCAGAAACGAGGATTTTGGCGTCAACAACTGGAACAAGTACCTCGCCTTCCGGCCCGCGCAGCAGAACGAGGGCAAGGTCTGGAAGCTGGGTAACGGGCTGGAAGTGCCGATGCCAAAGGCGTTTTTCGCCTACTCAGCCATTCGTGACTGGGATGCCACAGCCAGCGACCCGGACGGCAAGTATTACGAGGAGCGCGGCATCAACGAGTTCAACGTCGCCATTTCGGCCACCACCAGTGCCGAGGTCAACGACAAGGCCCAGAAAGCCGATCCGCTGATCGAGAAGGGCGTGATTGAAGCCATCATCCCCACCCTGATCCTGCCACAGGCCAAAACGGCCAAAGAGGGGGTCGAGCTGCTTGGCCGCTATGTGGAGCAATATGGCGCCGGTGAGGGCAACAGCCTCTATCTGGCGGATGTGAACGAGGCCTGGCTGATGGAGATCGGCTCCGGCCACCACTGGATCGCGGTGCGGGTGCCGGACGACAGCTACGCCATGGTGGCCAACGGCCTGCGCATCCACGGCGTCAATCTCGACAGCGCCGATGTGCTGCACTCGCCCAAGCTGCTGGAGTTTGTACGCGAGCACAAACTGCTGGATAACGCCGACCCGAAAGAGTTCAACTTCGCCAAGGCGTTCGGGGTCATCGCTGACCCGTATAACGTGGATCGGGAGTGGCTCGGCCAGAAAATGCTGACCGCCAGCCACCCGCAGCCGACCCGGCAGGCGCAATATCCGCTCTTTATGAAGCCGGATGCCCCCATCGCCGTGCCGGACGTGGCCAAACTGCTGAGCGCCACCTATGAGGGCACGCCGCTGGCGGGCAAGGCGGAGCGGCCGATCCGCATCGATCGCCAACTGGAATCCCACGTCATCCAGCTGCGCAAGGAGATGCCCAAAGAGCTGCAGGGATTGATCTGGCAGAGCTACGGCGTGCTGGCCGAATCGGTCATGGTGCCGCTCTACAACACGCTGGAAAACTACCCCCTGCCCTATCGCACCGGCAGCGACAGCTACTCCGATGATTCCGCCTACTGGCAGTTCCGCAGCCTGACCGCGCTGGCCAGCGCTGATCCGGACAAGTACCTGCCGCTGCTGCGCGGCGTCTGGAGCAAGGAGAGCAGCAAGCTTTACAAGGAGGTAGCACTGCTCGACCAGAGCCTGAAGCAGGCCTACGCCAGCGACAAGGCTACCGCCATCGGGCTGGCCGCCGACTACTCCTATGGCCAGTTGGAGCAGACCTATCAGATGGCCAAAACGCTGCGCTACAAGCTGATGACGGATCTGACCAAAAGCAGTGAGAAGAAATACTCGGAGGAGGAGTTCAAGAAGATCATGAGCCTGTAACCGGCTCGGTTGATAGAACAGCATGAACAGAGGCACCCCGGGGTGCCTCTGTTCATTTCATCAAGCTGGCTTCATCAAAATCTGCAATCAGCGGCGGCTGATATTGAGCGGGCCGAAGGTCTGAGCCACCGGCATGATCTCGATGCTATTGATGTTGACGTGGGCGGGCTGCTGGCTGATCCAGAGCACGGTATTGGCGATATCGTCCGGCAGGATCGCCTCCACACCCTGATAGACGGAGGCCGCCTTGGCATCGTCACCGTGGAAGCGCACGTTGGAGAACTCGGTGCCGCCACACAGGCCCGGCTCCACGTTGGTGACGCGGATGGCGGTGCCCGCCAGATCGGCGCGCAGGTTGAGGCTGAACTGCTTCACGAACGCCTTGGTGGCGCCGTAGACGTTGCCGCCCGGATAGGGGTAGGTGCCGGCGATGGAGCCGATGTTGATGACGTGACCGCGATTGCGCGCCACCATGCCCGGCAGCAGCAGTCGGGTGAGCAGGGTCAGACCGCTGATGTTGGTGGCGATCATCTGCTCCCAATCTTCCAGATCCGCCTTGTGGGCCGGCTCCAGCCCCAGCGCCAGACCTGCGTTGTTGACCAGCAGATCCACCTCGCTCCACTCGGCTGGCAGAGCGGCGATGGCGGCGCGGGTGGCCGCCTTGTCCTGCACGTCGAACGCCAGCGGCAGGAACTGCTCGCCCAGCTCGTCAGCCAGCGCAGCGAGCCGCTCGGCGCGGCGACCGGTACCGATCACCTTGTAGCCCGCCTGCACCAGCTGGCGGCTGATGGACTCCCCAAAACCGGACGAGGCGCCCGTTACCATTGCTATCATCTGAACCTCCATTATCTCAACCGATATTGTTATTTATGTTGTTGAAACCAATCTGATTTATTCATCGCTCAATTCACGTCCGGTCGCCTTGCGCCAGACAAATACCGCCAGATGGAGCAGCAAGAGGGCCGAGCCACCCAGCGCAAACAGCAAGCCGGTGAGGGCGTTGACCGAGGTGTCGGCGCCACACCACCACCATACCAGCCAGCCGACCATGCCGACGGCAAAGGTCTGGCCGGCGCAGACCGGGCAGCGCCCCAGCTTGGCCCTGATGGCGGTGGCAAGACAGTTGTCGCAGCTCATCCCCTCTCCTCTTCTCTCCTCTCCCCGGCCAGCTTCAGCACCAGCCGATGGGCATGCTGACCCGGGCCATAGTAGTCGGACAGCCGCTGGGTGGCTTTGAACCCCAGCCCCAGGTAGAGCGCCAGCGCCTCGGCGTTGGCATCGCCGACCTCCAGCCGGATCGCCCCCCAGCCAGCCTTCTGCCC
Organism: Aeromonas sp. FDAARGOS 1410; assembly: GCF_019048745.1. NCBI lineage: Bacteria > Pseudomonadati > Pseudomonadota > Gammaproteobacteria > Aeromonadales > Aeromonadaceae > Aeromonas > Aeromonas sp. FDAARGOS 1410. Next base: position 4,463,290 of record NZ_CP077401.1, read on the forward strand.
TTCGCGGATCACCTGCTCCAGCAGGCGCCGCGCCCAGCCCTGACGACGGATGGTCCAGCGGATGGCGAGGGTCTGCACGATGAGGCGATCCCACCCCTTGTGCTCCAGCAGGCAGAGATAGCCCATCAGCTGCTCCTTCTCATCCAGCACCAGCAGGGTGCGGCCTCTGGCCTGGGCGAGCAGATAGTGCCAGCGACTGCGGCCAAAGGCGACCTCGGGAGGAAAACAGTAGCGTTCCAGTTTAACGATGGCGCCCAGATCGCTGGGTCGGGCGGCGCGGACGGTCAACACGGGGAGTCCTTGTGCGGTTATTTATCCTCAGCACCAAAAATGCGACTTGTATCACAAGTTACCAAGGCAGAATATTAGGCACTGTAACCTCTTGTTTCCCCTCGCGCCATTGTCGTGCTTGTCGGTGCATCGAAGCCCACTGGGGATCCTGCCGCTTAAGGCAGTTTCATCTGTGGAGCCGAAAATATGAGTACCTACGTCATCGTCGAAGAGCTGGGCGACTGGCCCTGCCATGCCGATTATCTGCTGACCGCCCGCACCTACCTGCAACACGGAGTGCCCACCACCGGCGGCCGCCCCCGCATCATCAACCTCTGCCGCAATCTGGAACACCTCAGTGCCGGCTACTACTGCTCACTGCTGGCCCAGGCCCGCGGCCACCACTGTCTACCGGGTTTACAGGCCATCAGCCAGCTGCAACCCCAGCAGCCACCGGCCAAGCTGTGGCGAAAATTGCAGGGCTGGCTGGCCCAGCAGAGCGAGGACCGAATCCGGGTACGCGCCATTTTCGGCCAGTGCGAACAGAGCGAGCTGGCGGGGCTGGCCCGCTACTACTACGGCCTGAGCCAGCTGCCGCTGCAAGAGCTGACCCTCAAGCGCGGCCGCCACGGCTGGTCGGTGCGCCAGCAGCAGAGCCTGTCACCGCTGGAACTGAGCACGAGCGAGAAAGAGTTGATGCTGCACCACGCCCAGGCACTGGTGGGCACCGGCGACGAGGAGCAGGCGGCGCCGCTCTACCAGCTCGCCATTCTGGTCGACCCCAACGACGGCCGCGCCAGCAGCGATGCAGTGGCGCTGGAGCGCTTTATCAAAGCGGCCGCAGCGCAGGGGATCCGGGCCGAGATCCTGGCGCCGTCAGCCATCGAGCGGCTGCCGGAGTTCGATACCCTCTGGCTACGCTCCGAGACGGCGGTCGGCCACTACACCTTCGAATTTGCCCGCCGCGCCGAGCAGCTCAAGATGCCGGTGATCGACAGCTCCCGCGCCATCCTCGCCTGCAGCAACAAGCTCTATCTCTACGAGCTGATGGTGCGTAGCGGCGTGCCCATGCCGCCCACCATGGTGGTGACCCGCCGTGGCCGCCACCACGTTGACGAGCTGGTGCAGCGGCTCGGCCTGCCGCTGATGGTGAAGGTGCCCGACGGCGCACAGGGGCGGGATCTGGCCATGGCCAGCGACGAGCAGCAGCTGGCTCGCCTGCTGGACGAGGGGCTGGCCCGCTCCGCCCTGCTGCTGGTGCAGAGCCGGATCCCCGCCGAGTTCGACTGGCGCATCGGCTTTCTCGATGGCTCGCCGCTGTTTGCCTGCCGCCGTTTCCGCCCCGAGCCCGGCAACCGCATCCGCCGCCGCAAGCACCCTCTCGACATGAGCCGGATCGAGGCGCTGCCACTGAACGAAGTGCCAGAACGGGTGCTGCAAACTGCCCGCCGCGCCGTTCATCAGCTCGGCAACGGCCTGTTCGGGGTCGACCTGCGCCAGCAGGGGCGCGACTGCGTGCTGCTGGAAATCATCGACAATCCCTGGATACGTGGCGATATTGAGGACAGAGAGGCAAAGGACCTCTACGAGCGCCTCGCTCGCGCCTTCCGCCAGCGGCTGGAGAACCGGGGGCAGAGCGCGGCCGGATAACAACAAGCATCGATTGCAGAGGTGGATATGATGACGACTGATTGGTGGGACATTGCGCCCCTTGGCTGGGAGAACATCCTGGTCTGTCTGGTGTGCGGCACTCTGGTAGGGCTGGAGCGCCAGCTACGCGGCAAGCCGGTCGGCATCCGCACCTCCTCGCTCATCATCCTCGGCACCTACTGCTTTCTCGCCATCGGCGCCGCCCTCAGCCCCCAGAGCGCCGATCAGGCACGGGTGCTGGGCCAGCTCATCACCGGCATCGGCTTTCTCGGTGCCGGGGTGATGATGACCCGGGATGGCCAGGTACTGGGGGTCACCTCCGCCGCCACTGTCTGGATGCTGGCCGCCCTCGGCGCCCTCATCGGCATGCAGATGCTCCATCAGGCGCTGCTGCTCACCGGCGTCACCCTCTCCATTCTGGTCGGTGTCGACTATCTGGAGACCAGCTTCAAGAGCCTGCGCCGCGGGGTGCACAACCGGCTGGAGAGCTGGCGCAATGGCAACGGCAATGGTCACCCGCCAGCCGCTCCCCGCCCGGATGAGCTGGGCAGCGGCATAGAGAAGTAGGACGACGTCGCAACGGGCATCGCCATGAAAAAGGGCTCCGATATGGAGCCCTTTGCGTTGGGTCGTGGTCGCGCTATTGCAGCAACAGGAAGCGACCGGTGAGGGGGGGCAACTCCACCGTTACGCTGCTGCTGCCGATGGCCAGGCTCTCGCCGCTCTGCAGATCCACCAGCGCACTGCCGCTGCGCAGTTTGCCGACTGGCACTGCATAGCTCTGGGGCGTGCTCGAGACGTTGAGCAGGTAGACGATCTGCTCTGCTGCCGTCTCCTTGATGTCGCCATAGAGGCTCCCCTCGGCCACCAGCTTGACCCGCTCCCCCTGATAGAGGGCGGGGTGTTTGGCGCGCAGAGCCAGCAGCTGGCTGAGCCACAGCTTGAGCTCTGCCTGCTCGCTGCCCGGTACAAAGCCGGTGACATCGAGCACCTTGCCGTCGCTGCGGGCAACATGATCGTCGCACAATCCCAGCGCGGCGCAGTCACCGCCCACCTTGGCGGCAAAGCCCGGCACCTCGTCGCCAAACTCCTCGCCATAGTAGAGAGTGATGGGGCCGGAGCGGGCAGCGAGGAAGCTGAAGGCCGCCTTGTGGCGCTGCCAGTACTCCGCCGGATTGAAATGACCTCGCTCCAGCAGATCGCCGAAACGCACCAGATCGTGGTTGCCGAGCATCAGGTTCGGCATGGCGTGATTCGGGTAGTTCTCCACCTTGTTCCAGCTGGCGTCGAGCACGCTGGCCCCCTGCCCGCCCTTGCCGGACTCCTCCACCGCCAGCGCCTGTACGATGCCGTAGCGCAGCGGGAAGTCGAACGCAGACGAGAGCGCCGGGTTGTCGCTCGACCCATACGCCTGGGCGCGGATCTCGTCGGCCCCCTTCCACACCTCGCCCACCATGTAGCCGAGGGTGCCCCACTGCTGACCGGCCGCCTTGCGTGCCGCGCTGGCCTGCTCCACCTCGCGGCGAATGGCGCGCCACTCATCGAGGCTCAGCTGATAGGCTTGATCGAGACGCCAGCCGTCGATGCCGTACTGCTCGACCCAGTAGCGGGCCACCTCCTTGAAGTAGGCGAGACTCTGGGGCTGGCTGTAATCCACCAGCTGGCCGGGATAACCGGCACCGCCGCTCTTGAGGGCGGGCAGCAAGCCGGCCGGTGAAGGTTTGCTCACCCCCACCTTGTTGACGTGGCCGAACACCCCGTCGAGGAAGACGTAGAGGCCGCGCTGGTGCGCCCCGTCCACCAGCTTTTTCAGCTGGGCATTGCTGCCGAAGCTGGGATCGACGTTGAAGAAGTCGCAGGCAAAGTAGCCGGTGGCATCGAGCTTGTCATCACCCCCTTGCCCTGCGCAGGAGTCGAACACGGGGGTGAGCCAGATTGCATTGACGTTGAGGCTCTTGATGTGGTCGAGGCTGTCGATGATCCCCTGCAGATCACCGTTGTGGCGGGAGGGGCCGTAGCCGACGCCGTAGTTGGCGCTGCCGTCGCCATCGACGAAGGACTCCACCATCACCTGATAGATGCGCAGATTGCAGGCGAGTTGCTCATCGCCGTAGCAGGCCCGACTGGCCGTGGCGACCGGAGGGTGAGTAACCGGTGGATTGACGGCGGGAGGCGTACTCCCCCCGCCAGAACTTCCACTGCCGCCGCAAGCGGCGAGTAACAGGGCGGCCCCGATGAGGCCGCCATAACGCAACGTTCCCTGTTTCATTGTCATGTTCCCGCTGTGAGCACAAGTGTCTGAATGCACCTGCTTTTCGCCATGATAGCGAGCGCTCGCAGAGGGGTCTGTGACTGAAAACGTTACCCGCTCGTCTTGCTCAGAGTACGCCGTCGGAGGCAAAGCGGTAGTTGACCGAGATCCAGTAGGCACGCCCCGGCTCGGGAATGCGGCCGCTCTGCTCATAGCCCAACCCGGCCTGACTGCTGTGCACCGACTTGGAGAGGTGCTCGTAGTAGAAGGTGTCGAACAGGTTGTCTACCCCGGCCGAGAGCTGCCACCCCTTGGCAAACTGCCAGGCGCCACTCAGGTTCATGGTGAAGAAGCCCGGAGTCTCCCCCTGATCCTGACCCGCAACGGTACCGGACCAGAGATCTACCCGATCCTGCGCCGCCACGGCGCGCCCCAGCAGGGTGAAGCTCAGCGCTTCGTCCGGCTGCCAGCCCAGCGCCAGCTTGCCATCGAGGGGCGGCATCTGCGCCAGCGGTTTGTTGTCGCTCTGGTTTTCGCCGTAGACCACCGCCAGACCACCATCGAGACGCCACTGCTCGGCAAACTGCCAGCGCCCCTCCAGCTCGCCGCCCCGGGTCTGGGCATCGATGTTGCGCACCTGGTTCGACTTGCTGTTGTAGAGCAGGTAATCCTTGATGTTGGCGCTAAAGAGGGAGAGGGTCAGATCCAGCTCGCGGCTGCGCAAAGCCAGACCCGCATCCCACTGGCGGCTGCGCTCCGGGTTGAGGGTGAACGGGGTGCTGTCCTTGCTGCGCTCCCAGTAGTCCGGCGCTCGCTCTGCCTGTCCCCACGCCAGATAGCTGGACCAGCGGGGCGACCACTGGTACTCATAGCGACCAAAACCGCTGTCGAGGTGCTCGGTCTCGCTGTAGAGGGTCTGATCACCCGCACCATAACGGGTTGTCTCGACCCGATCCTGACGATACCCCCCCTTGTAGCTGTGGGCCCCCTGCTGGCGCCCCAGCTCGGCAAAACCGCCCTGCTGCTCGAAACGCAGGGTGCGCTGGCGATCCTTGGTGGCATAGTCGACGCCACTCCGGCTGCGGTGCTGATCCCGGTTGCTGTCGAGCCCGGCTGTCAGCAACCAGTCGGCTGGCAGAGCGATGTCGTTGGCCCAGCGCCCACCGGTGTTGCGGCGATCCGGGTTGGAGAGCATCTTCATGCCGCTGCTTGGCCGCAGACTGAAGTTGTCCATGATGTGGTCGATGTAGTTGTCCCACAGGGTCAGCTCGCTGCGCTGCCAGTGAGTGGTGATCTCCTCCTGCTTGAGCTTCAGCCCGAAGGATTCGCGATCAAACATGGGGCCATCCATGGTGCGGTCCGCATAGGCGGCTCGGGCATTGCTGCGCTCGGCGGTGAGTTCCAGCCAGGTGTGCTCCCCCAGCGTCCAGCCCAACTGGGCGGTGCCGTTCTCGCGGCGATAGAAGGATCGCACCTTGTTACCGTGACCATCGCGGTAATCGTCGCTGTCGGAGTGGGTGAACTGACCGCGCAGATAACCATCGGTCGAGCCCGCCGTCATGTCGACCATCTGGTCATCGCGGCCGAAGCTACCAAAGAGGGCCGAGGCGTCGCTCTTGAAGCCCGGCGCCATAAACTCGGGTCTGTCCCGCTCGAACAGCACGGTTCCCGCCAGGGTCGCCCCCTGCTCGAGGGATTGCGGCCCCTTGAGCACCCGGATCCGGTCAAAAGATTGGGGGAACACATAGGCAGTGGGCGGGTCCATCCGGCCGCCACAGCCACCGGCCAGCATGCCGCCATCCATCTGCACGTTGAGACGGGACATCCCCATCCCCCGCAGCACGGGATCGCCACCCAGACCGCCCTTGCGCACCATGCTCATGCCGGTGACGTTTTTGAGATAACCGGCGCCATCGGCAGCCGGCATGGGAGAGCCGGGTTTCTTGGGATCGAGCGTCACCTCCAGGGTGCTGGCGGGGCGACTCGCCACGACCACCATGGTTTCCGGTTGCTGAATCTGCTCCTGCCCGGCAGCACCGTGACAGGCCAACCCTCCCACCAGCAGGGCAAGGGGTGTGCGCATATGACAAGCCATACATTTTCCTTATGTATTTGTTTGTTATGTTTTTTTCATCTTGCCAGCCAAACCTTTCAGCAAGGGAAAGGTTTGGGCTCTGGTCGCAAAAAAGGCCTGCTGCATGAGTGCGGCAAGCCTTGATCAGACGAAACAAAGCCAGGTTGGCAAAATGTTGCGCTGTTTTTACCCAATTTGATTCAGGAAGGCAAACGCCCAAACATTCCAGTAACAGGAATCTGGCGTTGGCTCACAAAAAGCAGGGATTAGCGGAAGGCTTCCCGCTCGTCCATCGGCATGATGAGGTGATAGACCTCATAGGCGGATAGCGTGCAGCCAACAGGCCACTCCAGCTGGTGGTGGCGGTTGATGAAGACCCGGGCGCAATGACGCTCCGTCTCCAGCGCAGCAAACAACGGCTGACCTCGCCACGGGGTCAGATCCAGCACGCCTGTTGTGCCATCCGACAACACCAGAAACAGGCGCCATCCCTGCAAATAGTCGACATCGATAAAGACCGGCATCCTTCGGCTCCACCCAGATAATTCGCGGCAATTATAAATAGCTGTCATGGCCCCATTAGCGTGCCGGCTCACACTTCCGGCAGCAGGTTATGCTGTGTGCTACAGCTGTCTGATGTCACACTTTTGCATAAGCAGCACGCAATTTATCTCTTTTACCGCGATCAGCACGCAACCTTCTCCCCATCTCCTTGTCATATCTCCCAACAAAACAAAAAAAGCATCTGTGGACAGATGCTTACAGGCTCAATCAGGAACAACCATGACAACTCTGAAACAGCGGCTAGGCCCGTTCTGGCCTTTTGCCGTCTTCTGTGCGCTTGCCCTTGGCTCTCTGACTCTCAGCCGTATTGCGCTGGGGATTTGGCAACTGGAACGGGTCGATGCCGTCGCCGGCTGGCAGGAGATGCTGCAGCAAGGGATCCGGGTCGATTTCGCCACAATCTGCTGGCTCTGGGGTGTCCCGGCCATGTTTACCCTGCTGCTGGCGGGGCCTCACACCATCGGTCGGGGCTGGATGCAGCTGATGCGCGTCTGGCTGACCGTCGGGCTCTGGCTGATGCTCTTCCTCGAGATCTCCACCCCCTCGTTTGTCACCGAATATGGCGTGCGCCCCAATCGCCTCTATGTGGAATACCTCATCTATCCGAAAGAGGTGCTCTCCATGCTGTGGGCGGGCCGCAAAGCCGAGCTGCTGCTGGCGGTGGTCTTCAGTGGCGCCGTGCTGACCGGAGGCTGGTGGCTGAGTGGCCGTCTGCTGCGCGATCTTACCTTCCCGCGCTGGTACTGGCGGCCCGCCTTCGCCCTGCTCATTCTGGCCATAGGTTTTCTCGGTGCCCGCTCCAGCCTGGGCCATCGCGCCCTGAACCCGGCCATGGTCGCCTTTGCCGATGACCCGCTGGTCAATGCGCTGACCGTCAACTCCGCCTACTCCCTCTTCTTTGCCATCAAGCAGATGGGAGACGAAGAGGATGCCAGCCAGTTTTACGGCAAGATGACTGACAAGCAGATCATCGAGATTGTGCGTCAGGAGAGTGGCCGGGCCGCCCATGAGTTCAGCTCCGACACCTTGCCGAGCCAGACCTTCAACGAAGCCAGCTACGGCGGCAAACCGAAGAATCTGGTGATCCTGCTGCAGGAGAGCCTCGGCGCCCAGTTCGTCGGCTCCCTCGGCGGCCTGCCGCTCACTCCCAACATCGATGCCCTGTCGCAACAGGGCTGGGCGTTCGAGCAGCTCTACGCCACCGGCACCCGCTCGGTGCGCGGCATCGAGGCCGTGCTGACCGGCTTCACGCCGACCCCGGCACAGGCCGTGGTCAAGCTCGGCAAGAGCCAGACCAACTTCTTCACCATCGCGGATTTGCTTAAGCAGCGAGGTTACGACACCAGCTTTATCTATGGCGGCGAGAGTCACTTCGACAATATGCGCAGCTTCTTCCTCGGCAACGGCTTCACCAACATCGTCGAGCAGAAGGATTTCACCAACCCGGTCTTCAAGGGCTCATGGGGCGCCTCCGATGAGGATCTGATGGCCAAGGCTGACGAAACCTTCAGAGAGCTGCACAAACAGGGCAAGCCCTTCTTCAGCCTGGTGTTCAGCTCCAGCAACCACGATCCGTTCGAATTTCCCGACAATCGCATCGCCCTCTATGAGCAGCCCAAGCAGACCCGCAACAACGCGGCCAAGTATGCGGATTACGCCATTGGCGAGTTCTTCAAAAAGGCGAGAAATTCGGAGTACTGGAAAGACACCCTGTTTCTGGTCATCGCCGACCACGACAGCCGGGTCAGCGGCGCCAGTCTGGTGCCCATTCCCCGCTTCCATATTCCGGGGGTTATCGTGGGTGACGGCATAGCGCCGAAGAAAGATCCGCGCATCGTCAGCCAGATCGACATGGCACCGACCCTGCTCTCCCTGATGGGGATCAGTGCCGACTATCCGATGCTTGGCAAGGATCTCACCCGCATTCCAGCCGACTGGCCGGGGCGCGCTATCATGCAGTACGACAAGAACTTTGCCCTGATGCGCGGTCAGGATGTGGTGATCCTGCAACCGGAGCGTCCGGCTGAAGGGTATCGTTATGACGATGCCACCGAAACGCTGACGCCGGTAGCACAACCAGCCGCCATGAAAGAGGCGACGCTGGGGCTGGCGCTCTGGGGCAGCCTGGCTTATCAGAAGGGGCTCTACCGGACGGCTAAAGATGAGCGAACCGCCGCTGCCGAACAGGCGCCATCAACCAGCGCCGCCCGATAGAAAAAAACCGCCGAAAGGCGGTTTTTTCACACTGGCGTTATGGCTGGGGGAAACAGGGCAGCGAGCGGCTGAACCTGTGCTCGAATACCAGCGAGGTCTCGAGATGCACCACCTCTTCGCGGGAGGTGAAGTGATCGAAGACAAAGTTGCGCAGGTGTTCGGTATCGGCCACGCAGAGGTGCACTAGGAAATCATCCTTGCCACCCATGTGGAACAGGCTGATCACCTCGGGCAGCACCAGAATGGCATCGCGAAAATCATCGATGATCTGGCGGCTATGGCGGGCCAGTTGCAGGGAGACCATGGCCTGAATATGACCACCGAGGGCCTGATAATCGACCTCGCAGTGCGCCCCCTTGAGCACCCCGTCCTGTTGCAGCTTGCGTACCCGTTCCAGACAGGTGGAGGGAGCAACCCCCACCAGCGCGGCCAGATCCTTGTTGGTCATGCCTGCATCCCGAAACAGATGGGCCAGGATATCCAAATCCAGTTGATCCAGATTTCTCATCTTCACTCCTCTAACCGCTCAATTTTTTAGACTCTGCCCGTAAACCGGGCCAAACACAACGGCCATTGACATCCCCCCCGCCCTGCCTATGCTTGGCGCCATTCGCCGGGCTCGGTAAACCGGCCGCCACACGAGGATCCGCCATGCACCCGTTTCATCCCTTCTGGAGCCTGGAGCTTCCCCGCGTCGATGGTCAGCTGCTGCTGACCCCCTGTCCGGGCACCCAGCAGGTGCCGCTGACTCTCGCCCTCGACCAGCTGCGACTGGCCGGTGCCCACGCCGTCATCACCCTGATGACTGACGCCGAACTGACCCGCTTCGACCTCGCCCATCTTGGCGTGCAGGTCGAACGGGAGGGAATGCGCTGGTTCCACCTTCCCATCGAAGATGATCAAGCCCCCGACTCCCGTTTCGAGCAGAGCTGGCTGCAACTTCTGCCCCGGCTGACCGAGCTGCTGCGCGATGGCAAGCATCTGGTCATCCACTGCAAGGGGGGAAGCGGTCGCACCGGACTGCTGGCCGCCCTTCTGCTGATCTCCCTTGGCCGGCCCCTTGACGAGGCGATGGCCACCGTCAAGGCGCACAGACCCAAGGCATTCACTCTGGATACCCACCGCCACTGGCTGCAGCAGCAGGCCGATCGACTGGAGAACAACGCCTTAACTACTTGCCGCTCTGGTCGTAGGTAAAGACCTTGCCGATATCCTCCACCCGGTAGCTGGTGAGCTGATAGACGTAGTAGTTGAGCCAGTTGGAGAACAGCAGATGGCCGTGGCTGCGCCAGCTGGCGCGCGGGGTCTGGCTCGGGTCGTTGTTCGGGTAGTAGTTGACCGGGATGATGGGGTCGAGCCCCGCGGCCAGATCCCGGCGATATTCACCATCCAGGGTCAACGCATCGTACTCGGGATGGCCGGTCACGAAGACCTGACGACAATCTTTGGTCGCTGCCAGATAGACGCCCGCCTCTGCTGATTCCGCGAAAATCTGCAGATCGGTGTGAGCGCGGATCAGGTCGCCGTCGAACGCCGCATAGCGGGAGTGAGGCGCGACAAACTCGTCATCAAAGCCGCGCAGCAGCGGCTCGTGCTCGTCGAGACGGTGGTGGTGATAGACGCCGGAGAGCTTCTCGCCCCGGGTCTGCTTCTCCATGCCATAAAGGGCTTTCAGCGCCGCCTGCACTGCCCAGCAGAGGAACAGGGTAGAGGTCACATGCTGATGTGACCACTCGATGATCTCGACGATGCGCGGCCAGTAAACCACCTCCTCGAACTCCACCAGCCCGAGCGGCGCCCCGGTGATGATCATGCCGTCGTAGTTGTTGCCACGCACCTGTTCGAAGTCGTGATAGAAGTTCTCCAGATGCGCCTGCGGCGTGTTCTTCGACTCCCGATCGTCGATGCGCAGCAGATCCACATCCACCTGTAGCGGCGAGTTGGAGAGCATCCGCATCAACTGGATCTCGGTCTCAATCTTCTTGGGCATCAAATTGAGGATCAACACCCGCAGCGGGCGGATGTTCTGGGTGACGGCCCGTGATTCCGTCATCACGAAGATGTTCTCCTGCCCCAGCACTTCGGCGGCGGGTAACTGGTCCGGGATCTTGATCGGCATGCTTACTCCCTGTACTGCATCGGTAAATATGTCTGGACATCCAGAAGCCTATAATAAAGCGTTCACCCTGTCATCAGATACCTTTTGTATTCACCCTCGCCTTTGACTAGCATACGGCTCAGTATCTCCCCTGCATCCAAGATAATGACCGGTATCAAGATTTCCGTAGATCGACTGCAAGTCGGCAACTATGTATCCCTGCCACTGGGGTGGCGCGAACACCCGTTCCTGTTTTCCAGCTTCAAAATCAAGAATGAAGAAGAGATCGAACTGATCCGTCGCCTGGGCCTCAAACTGGTGACCATCATTCCCGACAAGAGCGATGTACCGCCCAAGCCTCTCGAGCAGGCTCATGCCGTCACCCAGCCATCGGAAAACGCCGATGCAGCCCTGCGGCAAGCCCAGATGCAGCAGGAGAAGGATCGCCGCATCGAGCAGTTGCAACTCTATCGCCGCAATCTGCAGCAGTGCGAAAAGCAGTTCCAGCAGTCGCTGGCGCAGGTGCGCAGCGTGATGAGCAAGATCCAGTCTCGCCCCCTCAATGCCATCGGCGAGGCGCAGGAGCTGGTCAACGCCATGACCGAGCAGTTGCTCTCGGTAGACGAGATGGTGCTCCATCTGGTCTCTGATGGCGAGGATGGCAACAACCTCTACTTCCACTCCCTCAATGTGAGCGTGCTCAGCATGCTGCTCGCCAAGGAGTGCTGCATGACGGCCGACGAGATCCGCCAGGTTGGCATGGGGGCCCTGTTCCACGACATCGGTAAATTGAAGATCCCGAGCCAGATCCTGCGCAAGACCGAGCCGCTGACCAAGCCGGAGCAGAACCTGATGGCCCAGCACCCGCGCTACGGGCTGGATCTGCTCAATCTGGCCAAGGATTTCCCGGCCGAAGCGAAGGGCATTGTGCTGCACCACCACGAATATCTGGATGGCAGCGGGCCGGAAGGGCTCAAGAAGGGGCAGCTCGATCCGCTCACCCAGATGGTCTCCCTCATCAACGAGTACGATAACCTCTGCCACATGCAGGCCAAGGTGCCCTACTCGGCCCTGAGCGGCCTCTACAAGCAGCGCAAGGCCCAGTTCAATCCGGAGTACCTCAGCATGCTGATCCGGCTGATGGGGATCTACCCGCCCGGCAGCGTGGTGCAGCTCTCCAACGGCCAGGTCGGGCTGGTGATGTCGGTCAACGCCTCCCGCCTGCTCTACCCCTCGGTGCTGGTCTACGATCCGCGTATCCCGCGTCAGGAGGCGGCCATCATCGACCTGCAGCAGGCCGAGCTCTCCATCGCCAAAGTGATCCATCCCAAGCGGTTGCCACCTGCGGTGTTCGAGTACCTCAACCCGCGTACCCGGATCAGTTACTACTTCGAGCACAACAAGCCCTGATCCCCGCAGGCCAGTAGCCCTATCTTTTCCCCGTTTCAGCACAAGGAGCCCGCCATGCGTATCGAGATCATCAGCACCGGAGACGAGATAGTGACGGGACTGGTGGTGGATACCAATGCGGCCTGGCTCAGCGCCCTGCTGCTGGAACAGGGGTGGCAGGTGCGCCGCCGCCTGACGGTGGGGGACAACCTCGCCGACCTGAAAAACGTGCTGCAGGAGAGCGCCAGCCGCGCCGAGGTGGTGCTGGTGTGTGGCGGGCTCGGCCCCACTGCCGACGATCTCACCGCCCAGGCAGCGGCCGAGGCCTTCGGCCAGCCGCTCACCCTGTTTCCGGACTGGCTCGCCACCATTGAAGCGCGTTACGCCAGCCGCGGCCGAACCATGCCCACCAGCAATGCCAAGCAGGCCTGGCTGCCGCAGGATTGCGAGATCCTCGACAACCCGGTCGGTACCGCTTGCGGCTTTATGGTCAATCACCCGGCCAGCCACGGCCTGAGCCGGCTCTTCTTCACCCCGGGCGTCCCCTTCGAATTCAAACAGATGGTGCGCGAGCAGATCATGCCGCGCCTCAAGGTGCTGGCCGGTGCCCGGACCGACACCGAGCTGCGCCGCTTCTACACGTTTGGCGTCTCGGAATCAGCCCTCAGCGATATGCTGGATGCGGCCCCCTGGCCCAGCGGGATCGAACTCGGTTACCGATCCGCTATGCCGCTTATCGAGCTGAAGCTCATTGGCCACGGTGCCAGCACGGCAGACATGGATGCAGCCGAAGCGCGACTGCTCGCCACCATCGAGCCCTGGCTGGTCGGCAGAGGGGATCTCGAACCGGAGCAGCAGATCCTCACTCTGCTGGGAGAGAAACCACTCACTCTGTATGAATGTGAGAGCCGGGGGGCCTTGCTGGCCATGTGCCATGAACACGCTGCGCTGGAGGCCAGCTTTAGCAGCGCCTTGAGCTGCGAACTTGCCCAGCTGACGGGCACTCCCCATGGCATGAGTCTGACCATAGGCCGGGCGGGACCGAACGGCGTGCCCCTGCTGCTCTGCGCCGATGAAATCTCGTTCGGCCAGACCCTCAAGGTCAGCCACCCGGATCCCGAGAGCCGCCGCAAGATCCTCGCCTTCGCCGCCCTCGACATGCTGCGCCGCCATCTGCTGGGATTGCCGGTAGTGGCCGATTACCTCACCCTGACCAGAACGGCCCAGCTCGGCGACTGACCTACGCTGAAAACCAATCCTGAATCGTCTGCGCCGCACAGGCTCGTTTTCATGATCCGGCATTGGGCCGGGTCATCTCCAATCAGCACTGTCATTTCTTACGATCCGGTCACCCATTTGCACTCAATCCATTGACCTTCCAGCAGAAATATCCAAATACTGCACACTCTTCGGCTCAGTGATTCGCTTTATCCATCATTGAGAGATTTAATGACAGTAGAGGGGCTCTTCCCTCTCCCACCCAGCAAGGAGAGCCGGTGTTAAGCAAAGAGTGGCTGCTGCTATCAAGTGACATGGATCAGGTCTGCCTGCGCATCGCGCCGGGACTCACCAAACCTGTCACCGAACAGGATGTGCAGACCCTGCTGCTCGCTTCCAACTGCCGCCGCTACCAACCCCTGACGGAGGGGATCAAACAGTCGATCTCCCTGCTCAACATGCTGCAAGGCAACCCTGCCGCCTCTGTTCCAACGACTCCCATCCCCATCGCCAAGCGGCACGATGCCAAGGTGATGATTGTGGTCGAGAAAGACCGGATGAGTGCCAGCGCCCAGATCACCGCCGACTGGGGTGGCAAGTACCTGACCCTCGAACAGTTGCAAGAGGCGATCTCCATCAGCGAGGTGAAGCAGGGGGTCAGCGAGGCTCTGCTTGCTACCGCCATCCTCTCCGCCAAGGAAGCGGCCCCCGGCAGCATGCTGAAACTGGTCATCGCCCGCGGCCAAGCCGCAGTCAACGGTCAGGACACCCGCTACGAGCGGCTGGTGGAGACCCCTGCCGAACGTATTCTCAAACCTCAGGAGCTGGATCATGGCCGGGTCGATCTGAGGGATCTCGGCTCCATCGTCACCGTCAAGGCAGGTGCCCAGCTGATGCGCCGTCACCCGGCCACTCAGGGCGTCCCCGGCTTCACCGTGACCGGTCAGGAGCTCCCCGCCAAGCATGGCAAGGACAGTCCCATGAGCGCCGGAGAGGGCACCTTCTTCTCGCCCGATGACCCGGACGTGCTGATTGCAAGCCGTGCCGGTCTCCCCTGTCAGGAGAAGGCGGGAATGAAAGTGGATGAGGTGCTGAGCGTGAAGAGGGTGGATGCCCGCCACGGTCACATCACCTTTGAGGGAGGACTCATCGTCAATGATGATGTCAATCCGGGCATGAAGATCTCGGTGAGCGGTGACATCGTCGTCGGCGGCTTTATCGAGGGAGGCTGGATTGAAGCGGGAGGCACCATCACGGTGCGTCACGGCATCATAGGTCGGCGCAATGAACAGGGCGAGTACCTCTGCCAGCTCAACGCGCAGGGGGAGATCCACGCCAACTACGCCCAATATGCCCAGCTGGAGGCCGGCGGTGATATCCAGATCCAGACCCAGCTCAGCCACTGCTATAGCCGCAGCGGTCAGGATATCAAGGTGGGTGACAGCGGGATGCGCAAAGGCAACCTGCTGGGAGGGCTCGCCATCGCCAACCGGCTCATCATCTCTCCTGTACTCGGTGCATCGGCCGGCAACCATACCAAGCTGCAGATCCTTGGCGGCTACTTTACTCACAAGGAGCAGGAGCATCAGCTCAAACAACAGCAACAGCTCTGTCAGGAGCAGCTCGACAAGATCAAGGAGCTGGTGATGCGGCTGGTGCAACTCCCCACTGAAAAACGCAATCCCGATACCCTGCGCAAGCTCAAACCAATCCGCGAGCGCCATCAGCAGGAGCTCCGCCAGCTGGAAGAGCAACTTGCGGCCAACCACGAAGAGCTGCAAAAGCTGATGGCAGAGATGGACATCATCGCCACCCAGCATCTCTTCCCCGGTATCGAGGTAGAGATGGCCCATCACCACAACCGGGTCGATATTGAACACGGCCCCATCCACTTCTGCATCCGGGAAGATCAGCTGCTGATGATCCCCTATGAGGCGCATAAATAGGTCAGGCTGACCCTATTCATATCAGTAGTGACCGTGATCCGGCCGCCGATTTTCGCTACACTCGCCACTTCCCAGGCCCCATTGGGCGGGCCGCCCAGACTCAGGTAGTGAATGATGTACAAGCTGATCGCATTGGATATGGATGGCACCCTGCTCAACCCGCAAGGCCAGATTACTCCCCGCACCCACGCCGCCATCACGGCTGCTCGTGCCAAAGGTGTCACCGTGGTACTGGCCTCTGGCCGGCCGCTGGAGGGGATGAGCCGTTATCTGGTCGAGCTCGGCCTCACCGGGGAGCATGACTATGTCATCTGCTACAACGGCGCTCTGGTACAGCAGGTTGCCGATCAGCGCATCATCCGCAGCCAGCTGCTGACCGGCAGCGATGCCAGCGCCGTCGCCAAACTGGCCGACGAGCTTGAGGTGAACGTACACGGTTTTTCTGTCACCAAGGGGCTTATCAGCCCGCGCGTCAGCCGTTACACCGAGCATGAATCCCGTCTTATCGGCATGCCCATCAATCTGATCGACTTCGCCACCCTGCCGGCCGACGAGCAGATCATGAAGGTGATGATGATCGACGAACCGCCCCAGCTCGCCCGCGCTATCGAGAGTCTGCCTGCAGAGCTCTATGAGCGCTACACAGTGGTGCAGAGTGCCCCCTTCTTCCTCGAATTCATGAACAAGCAGAGCAACAAGGGGACCGGGGTTGCCGCATTGGCCGAGCATCTCGGACTAACCGCAGAGCAGGTGATCTGCGTGGGCGATGCCGGCAATGACCACCATATGATCGAATACGCAGGACTGGGTGTCGCCATGGGTAACGCAACCGATGAGATCAAGGCGCTGGCGCAGCACACAACCGCTCGCAACGATGAAGATGGCGTGGCTCAGGTGATTGAACAGTTCATTCTGAACGCCTGACGAGTCAGCGAGAGCTCTGTATTCAATAATAAAAAAACGGGGAGGCTTCACAGCCTCCCCGTTTTTATCTCTGTCTGCCACTCACTGAGTGGCCAGACACTGGGTATGTGAACCCGGTAGCAGATAGGGGATCAGCAGCGGCGCCATCCCCTTGAGCACCTGCACCGGCAACGCGGAGGTGAACCGGAACTTGTCCGATTGGCTGCCCGGCACATAAGCCGTCAGCGTGCCGAAGTGATCATCCCCCAGATAGAAGACGAAAGTAGCGGTACGGTTGCGAGCCTGCGAGCTGGTCACATTGCCATAGCGCCCGACCGTCTCGATCCGGTTGTCACCGGTCCCCGTCTTGCCGCCCATTGCCAGCACAGTGCCATCCGGCATGGTAAAGGCGCCGGCAATTCGCTTCGCCGTCCCCCCTTCGACAACCTTGGAGAGTGCATTGCGCAGCGCTGTTGCCACCTCGGCCGGCAAGACGCGTGTCCCTTCGGTATGAGTCGGATCGAACTCGGTCTCGAAAGGCGTGCCTCTGGCAAACGAGAGATGCTCGATGCGCAGCGTCGGTACCCGGATACCGCCATTCTGGATAATCCCCATCAACTCGGCCAAGGCTGCCGGACGATCGCCCGAGCTGCCCAACGCAGTCGCCAGCGACGGCACCAGATGGTCGAATGGATAGCCCAGCCGCGCCCAGCGCTGATGGATATCGAGGAAGGCCTCAACCTCCAGCATGGTGCGGATACGACTGTCACGGGCACTGCGGTGACGGGTCTTGAACAACCAGCTGTAAACCTCCTGGCGCTCGTCACGGCTTGCCGCGACAGCATCGGCAAAGGTCGCCTTGTCGAACTCCTTGAGGTAGGAGAGCAGCCACAGCTCCAGCGGGTGCACCCGCGCGATATAGCCCTGATCCGGCAGTGAATACTTGCCGGGGCCGTAACTGACATAGAGCTGCTCGACCCGTTTTGCACTCAGCTTCTCATTCGGCAGACGCTTGGCAAGGAAGGCTGAGAAGGTCGCCAGGTCAGCATCTGGCATCAGATAGCGGTGAACCGCCGCCAGACGCACCGCACTCGGCTTCAACCCATCCAGGAAGGTATCGAGCTGCTCATCGGCACTCTTGCCGTGATACTTGCGCCAGAAGCGCAGCAGATAGGTCTGACCCTCCTTGTCGGCAAACTTGGCCAGATACTCCTGACGACGGGGATCCTTGTCATCCTTGAGCAGCTGGGCGCGGTTCCCCTCCTTGTAGAGGCTGTAACGCACAATGTCACGCAGCAGGCGGACAAACGGCAGGTTGATGGACTCGCGCAGCGCATCGCGAATCGCCGGTATGCGGCCGTTATCCTCTTTGCGGAAGTTGTTGAAGGTGTGCATACCGCCACCGGTAAAGAAGCCTTCGCTGGGGCTTGCGGAGTATTGGCGATCCAGCGCGGCTTCCAGCATCGGGGGCAGGCTCTTGTCCTTCGCCGTCATCAGATAGGAGATGGCCCAACGGCTGAGGTTATCCTGAGAGGCATCGGCCAGCTTGCGCAGGCTCGCTGCCGGCATGTCGGCATAGTTGTCATGCAGCTCGGCCACTATCTCCAGATAGGTGGTCAGCACCCGCAGCTTGGCAGTGGAGCCCAGCTCGAGCTTGGATCCTTCGTTGATGTCGAACGGCTGATCGGTGTTGTCGGTCTGCACCCGCACCTTGAACCCTTCCGGCGACTTCTCGAACAGGGTGAAGCTGTAACGCACATCACCGGTCTTCTCTGGCGAAAGCAGGCGCTCACCAAACAGGCCGACCTGTGCCGCAAAAGCGGGATCAGCCAGCTGTTGCAGATAGTGAGAAATCTCGTTTTGCAACGGCATATTGAGGCTGGTCTCGGCTGTCAGATCCATCCGGTCGAGATCGTAAAGCTGCACCCCGAGCTGCCGGCTCAGACGGGTACGTGCTACCTGTAACCCCTTGCTGTTATTGACCTTGGTCACCGCCGGAGATTGCAAAAAGTCGCGGAAAGTCACCTTGGCCTTGAGGGCGGCTTCCATCAGCGGAGGCGTGATCATCCCCTCCTGCACAAACAGACGCAGATAGCTGTCGGTCAGTGTTGCCAGCGCACTCCGCCCCTGAGCCAGATAGTAGGAGGGACGACGGTGGGCGATCATCAGAGAAACCACCTGACGCAGCGCAAGCCCCTGCTCCGCCAGTGAGGCATTCTGGTTGCGAGCCGGATCCAGCAGACGGTTTACATCCTCGACATTGGCGCCAAACCAGACCCAGAGGCCATCACCTAACCCGTGCACCTCGCCGTAGCCGGGAGCAGCCGAGAGGGGCACCGAGTTGAGATAGGCCCAAGCCACCAGTTTGCGCGCTTCCAGCGTCTCTGGCCCAAGTCGGTAGGCTCGCACACTGGCAGATGCCATCTGGCGGATCTTCTCGGTGGGGGACATGGTCAAGCCGTCCGGAGAGTGACGATACTTCTCCACCTGGGTCGCCAGCGTACTGCCGCCAGCAGATTGATCCTGCATATCCAGCGCTTTGCCTACCTGAGAAACAGCCGCTTTGGCAAAGCGTGGCCAATCCACAGCTGGGTTGGCCAACGGCTCCTCATTGCTCAGCAGGTCGCGGTTCTCGATAAAGAGCAGCGACTGGATGATGAGCGGCGGGATCGAGGCAAAATCCGGATAGTGATGGGTCGGATACCGGAACTGGTAAAAAGGTTCGGCACGGCAATCATAGAGCGACAGCCCGGCCTGTACCTTCTCGGTATAGGGGACAAAGAAGCCACGCTTGGCATAGTCGTAGAGCGCATCGGAGAAATGCACCTGCTTGCTCACCTGATAGCCGCGCTGCAGCAGCCGCTCCTGCATCATTGGCAGTTGTACGTAGCCAAGTCGCTTGTCGAACGGCCCATCTTCAGGGAAAGCGATTTGCTTGCTCTGGCCGGGCTCAACCTGATAGGTAAGCTTGGCGGCATAGCGCGAGATCTCCTGAGATTGCAGCTTCGAGGTTTTCATCTCGTAGCCAACCAGAGCGATCACAGCCCCAAGACACGCGAGGAAGAGGAAACAAAACAGCCAGCGCCACCAGGAACGACGCTTGCGCTTGGGGTTCCCGTCCGTGGTCTGGACAGATGAATCTTGAGATGCCACTTGTGTCAAATCCGTCTGTTCTGATGCGCCCATAAAAGCCCCACCATGGTTGCGCAATTTATTGTGTTTCAATCAAGCTTAGTCGTTTCAAGTCAATGGCTTGAAACTATTGACCGCTTTGCATTGATGGTAACAGGGCAACTCTGAAAAGGGGAGCCGATTGTTGCAGGAGTGGCAGAGATCAGAGCTGATAACAAAACACCGGCCAATGGCCGGTGTTGTTTAACATGGTAAGCGAAGCATTACTTGTGGGAGCTCATGCTCTTCAGTTTGGTGCTCAGCTCTTTGCGCTCTTTGGAGAGCTCGGCGTTCTTGATGATGTGGTCATCCACGCGCTCTTCATAGTCGGTACGCATGTTGGCGATGATGGCCTGCACTTCATCGATGCTCATACCCGGCTTGATATAGTCGCTCAGGTTATCGAGCAGCAGTACACGCTTCTGGTTGTCACGGATCTTCTTCTCGTTATCCGCAATTTCACGCTTGAGTTTGTTCTGGCGACGGGACATACGCACATATTCCAGTACATCGCTGAAGGTGGACTTGTTTACTTGTTCCATATCGATACCACTAGCTTAAGGTTGATAAAAACTGGCCAAGTTACACCTGGAACCCGGCGAACTCGGCGCGGGACAGGCAAACTCAAGATGCCCTTACTCTACCGAGTTATAAGCGAGATACAACCCTAATCGCGCACCACAAGCCAAAAGCAGACCAGTAAAAATAAACAAGCCGGGTGGATTTCCATACGAAAAAGCCCGGTCATCAGACCGGGCTTTGGTGTCTATTCTGGCGTGGACGCGGCTGTGGCCCACGGGCAAATCGCTCATAGCAAAAAGGCCTTCCCAATCGGGAAGGCCTTCTATTTAGTGGCGGAGCGGACGGGACTCGAACCCGCGACCCCCGGCGTGACAGGCCGGTATTCTAACCGACTGAACTACCGCTCCGCATTCGGCTAGCTTATTGCTAATTTGGTGCCTGGCAGTGTCCTACTCTCGCATGGCGAATGCCACACTACCATCGGCGCTACCGCGTTTCACTTCTGAGTTCGGCATGGGATCAGGTGGTTCCACGGCGCTATTGCCGCCAGGCAAAATCTTCAATCTGAGAAAGCTGACGTAAGTAATTCGTTCGTATTTGCTACAAGCCTTAGAACACTTCTTGGGTGTTGTATGGTTAAGCCTCACGGGTAATTAGTATGGGTTAGCTCAACACGTCGCCGCGCTTACACACCCCACCTATCAACGTTGTGGTCTCCAACGGCCCTTTAGGACCCTCAAGGGGTCAGGGATGACTCATCTCAGGGCTCGCTTCCCGCTTAGATGCTTTCAGCGGTTATCGATTCCGAACTTAGCTACCGGGCAGTGCCACTGGCGTGACAACCCGAACACCAGAGGTTCGTTCACTCCGGTCCTCTCGTACTAGGAGCAACTCCCTTCAATCATCCAACGCCCACGGCAGATAGGGACCGAACTGTCTCACGACGTTCTGAACCCAGCTCGCGTACCACTTTAAATGGCGAACAGCCATACCCTTGGGACCGACTTCAGCCCCAGGATGTGATGAGCCGACATCGAGGTGCCAAACACCGCCGTCGATATGAACTCTTGGGCGGTATCAGCCTGTTATCCCCGGAGTACCTTTTATCCGTTGAGCGATGGCCCTTCCATTCAGAACCACCGGATCACTATGACCTACTTTCGTACCTGCTCGACCTGTCCGTCTCGCAGTTAAGCTGGCTTATGCCATTGCACTAACCTCCTGATGTCCGACCAGGATTAGCCAACCTTCGTGCTCCTCCGTTACTCTTTGGGAGGAGACCGCCCCAGTCAAACTACCCACCAGGCACTGTCCGCGGCCCAGATTCATGGGCCTGCGTTAGAACATCAAACATACAAGGGTGGTATTTCAAGGACGGCTCCAGCGCAACTGGCGTCACGCCTTCAAAGCCTCCCACCTATCCTACACATGTAGGTTCAAT
>NZ_CP077401.1:4490000-4495463 GCF_019048745.1 Aeromonas sp. FDAARGOS 1410
GCTAGTGCTGATCGTAGTGCTGTGGGCATTGCCGAGAGCTTTGCTACCCTGGCTGGGCGAGCACAATACCTTCTTGATGGCGGCAGACCTGCTCTGGCTGCCGCTTTGCGCTTGGTATCTGGCCAAACCTATCGTGCAGACTAAACAATGGCGCAACCTCTTCTTTGTGCCTCTGCTGGTTGTTCTGACCCTGCTCAACGCTGCCAGCTGGCTGTGGGAGGCACAGTGGGTAGATATGGAACATCTGTTCATTACCGCTGTGCTCTTGTTTACGAACCTCATCGCCGTGATGGGAGGACGAGTCATCCCCTTCTTTACCGCCAGAGCCGCCGGGATGGAAAAAGCTGTTCCTATTCTCTGGCTGGAGCGAGCGGCTTTTGCCACGCTGTGGCTCATCCTGGTGAGCTGGCTGCTGCTACCCACACAGTGGACCACCAGCATTTATATGTTCCCTCTATATATAGTGGCGGCCGTTTTGCATCTGTGGCGCCAGTTGCGTTGGCGACTGCCGTCCACTCTTGGCCAGCCCCTCTTGTGGTCGCTGCACCTCGCCTACCTGTTTATTCCCCTCGGCCTGCTCGCCCTTGGTGCTCTGGCTGCCGGCCTACCCATCAGTCTGTCGCTGGCCAGCCACCTGCTCACTGCCGGCTGCATGGGGACCATGATTCTGGGGATGATAGCCCGGGTCTCCCTTGGTCACAGTGGCCGGGCCTTGCAGGTGGGGCGCAGGATCCAGTACGCGTTCGCGCTGGTGATCATGGCCGCCCTACTCAGGGTCGTGATCCCGCTATTCTGGCCTGCCTATACCCTGCACGGCTGGAACCTGAGCGGCCTGGCCTGGAGTCTGGCGTATGGTCTGTTTGTCTGGGTCTATGCCCCCATACTGACCAGCCCTCGTGCAGATGGGCGACCTGGCTGAGCCACCAGCTCAAGACCTGCTGGCCGGATAGTGGATCAGATTGTGGAAGATAGCCGGGGCCACCCCCTGATTGCGATAGCCATGAGGGCGATCAGCCGCAAAACGCACCGCCTCTCCCTGTGTCAAGGAACGCCACTCTCCCTCCACCAGCACGTCCATCTGGCCGCTGATGACGATGACATGCTCGGTCACTCCGGGCTCATGGGGTTCTGATTCTCGCTGATAACCGGGCAACAGGGTCAGCTCAAACAATTCGAAACCAAAGCGCCTCTCATAAGGGAAGAGAGGGGCGACCTGCATGCCCTCTCCCGCCGGCTGCTGGCGAATAGCATCGGCGGTGCGGTAGAGCACCTCGTTCTGCGCAGCAGGCGCAGGCTCGATGAAACTGGAGAAGGAGACCCGAAAGCCGGTGGCAATCTTCCACAGGGTAGCCACCGTCGGGCTCGACTCCCCCCGTTCAATCTGGCCCAGCATCGCCTTGCTGACACCCGTTTCGCGCGCCGCTACATCCAGACTCCAGCCCAGTTCGCTGCGTAACCCCTTCAGACGTTGGGCCAGATGCTGATTCATCTCTTGCATGACTGCCTCTTTGTTGCGCTTGCTTGAATCGCCTTGTGCGTTATAACGCACAGCGATATAGTCTGAAGCAATATTGTACGCAATAACACACACACCGTCACAATCCCACAAGGACGTCACCATGCCCTTTGCCCTTCCTCATCTGGTCGCCGGCTTCATCGCCGTGATGGTCGGTTATACCAGTTCGGTCATCCTGATCATTCAGGCAGCCACGGCAGCGGGGGCCGATGCTGCCCAGCTCGTGTCCTGGTTATGGACGCTGGGTATCGGCATGGGCATCAGCTGCATCGGCCTCTCCCTCTATTACCGCATCCCCGTCTTGACCGCCTGGTCGACCCCGGGGGCCGCCCTGCTCATCACCAGCCTGGGTAACTTCACCCTGGCCGAGGCCATCGGCGCCTTCATTATCTCTTCCCTGCTGATCACCTTGTGCGGCATCAGCGGCTGGTTCGATCGGCTAATGCGTCATATCCCCGCCCAGCTGGCGGCGGCCATGCTCGCTGGGGTACTGCTCAAATTCGGGCTGGATCTGTTCAAAGTCGCACCGGCAGATCCCATGCTGCTCGGCAGCCTGTTGCTCGCATTCCTGCTCGGCCGCCATCTCTGGCCACGCTATACCATGCTACTGGTGCTGGCGGTCGGCATTCTCATCTGCCTGTTGAGAGGAGAACTGCAGCTTGACACCATTCACTGGCAACTGGCCGGTCCGGTCATGACCTGGCCAGAGTTCTCCCCTGGTGCCCTGTTTGGTATCGCTCTGCCACTGTTCATCGTCACCATGACCTCCCAGAACATGCCGGGCATTACCATTTTACGGGCCCACGGCTATCAACCCGCCACCTCATCTCTCATCACCTGGACCGGCCTGACCGGTCTGCTGCTGGCTCCATTCGGCGGTTACGCCTTCAACCTGGCGGCCATCACCGCTGCCATCTGCATGGGGAAAGAGGTAGATCCGGATGCCAACCGGCGCTGGCCCGCGGCAGTGTGGGCTGGCTGCTTCTATCTGCTGACCGGCTGTTTCGGGGCCACGGTGGCGGCGCTGTTCACAACCTTCCCGGCGACACTGGTGACCTGTGTCGCCGGGCTAGCCCTGCTCGGCACCATCGGCAGCAGCCTGCACACCGCATTGCAACACGATGATACCCGTGAGGCTGCCCTGCTGACCTTCATCATCACAGCTTCCGGGATCAACCTGCTCGGCATCGCTGCCGCCTGCTGGGGACTGCTCATCGGCATGGGGCTCTATGGCATCCAAATTTATCGACAAAGGAATCAATTGGATCGCAAACCGTGAACCATTCCACACTCTCCGTACAAAATAGTTCACAACTGAAACTAATTTTAATCTAGTGGCATCAGGCGGCATCTTCTTCCCAATTTGCCGCCTGTCAGGTTCATATAACGGAGAATAAAAATGAAAAATCAGGCTGTCTTGTTATTACTGGCCATACTGGGCGCCACGAGCGTCCAGGCTGCCGATACAGATCGGGAGCTGGCGCGCCAGCTCGCGCTACAACAGAAGAGTTTGCTGCCTCTGGTGAGCAATCCTCAGTACCAAAGCCCGCTGCCCGAGTTGTTGAAGAAAGCGCCCACCCGCCTTAAACGGCAAGCAACCGATGCCAATCAGGCAGCGATCGCCCGACAAGGGCTCGACGGGGAAGTGAAGCAGTTGATGCAGCTGCGACTGGCCAACCCGGAACAGGCTGCCGCCTTGCAACAGGGGGTTGAACCGCTGGTCGCTTATGTCCCGAGCGGTGATGAGAAGAGCTGGAGTGCCATCGAAGCGTTCGACAGCGCCGGCAATCCGGTCTATCTGGATGTCGACAAGGCACCGGCCCGACCCGTGCTCGTGGTCGAAGCAGATCCGGTGAAAGCCAAAAATGCCGGTCTGCAGGTGATGCGCAAGGCGTTTGCCGCGGCCGATATGCAGGCAGCCCCCCAACCCAAGGCTTCTGCCAGCACTGCACCGCTCAAAACCAGCATCCTGAAAAAGATCAGACTGAAAGATGATCAGGAGCCCTGGCTGCTCGGTGCTGCCGAGGTTTATGCCGTCGTTGCCGGGGTCAACCCCAGTCGGGATGAACCCGTGGTCGATATCGTCGATATGCCCTACCTCGACTATGACAATACCGACTACACCCCCAACCAGATCCTGGTGTACTGGGATCGCTACCGCTGGGGTGCGGTTGATATCGTGATGATGGAGCAGGATGACAACGTCAACTACAAGGAGCTGGCCGACCTGCTGATTGAGGCGCTCAAGCTCGGCTTTACCGCTGGCGGAGTGCCGGAGGGACTCCCCTTCCTCGATCTGGGCGGTCGTATCGTCAAGGCGCTGCCCGACTCCTGGATGACCAACGACGATGACTATCTGGATACCTTCTACACCCTGGAGCAGGACCAGAGTTATCACCAGTATCCGGGAGCGGCAGGCAATGCCGTGATCGATCTCGAGCCGAAAGAGATCGCCCCGACCAGACCCTGACGGGTCGCCATAACAAAAAAGCCAATGAGCAACTCATTGGCTTTTTATCCCTCTGCCGATTACGGCTGACCTTTCGGTCGCACCCCAAGGGTGTGGCAGATGGCATAGGTTAATTCGGATCGGTTCAGGGTATAGAAGTGGAAATCCTTGACCCCCTCCTGACTCAGCACCCGCACCTGATCGATAGCGATACTCGCCCCCACCAGATTACGAGTCATCTGATCGTTCTCCAGCCCTTCAAAACGCTGATGCATCCAGCGCGGGATCTTCACGTTGGTGAAGCCGGCAAACTTGGCCAGGGTCTGGTAGTTGGAGACCGGCAGGATCCCCGGCACGATTTCGGCATCAATACCGATAGCGGCACAACGATCCCGAAAACGCAGATAGGTCTCCACATCGAAGAAGAACTGGGTAATGGCACGGTTGGCACCAGCATCGATCTTGCGCTTGAGGTTGAGCAGGTCCGACTGGGCGCTCTTTGCCTCCGGGTGGCCTTCCGGATAGGCCGCCACCGAGATATCGAAGTCAGCTTCAGCCTTGAGCAGGGCAACCAGATCGGTGGCATACATCTCGGGCTTCTCCAGCCCCTGAGGCAGATCACCACGCAGCGCCACAATATGGCGGATACCGCTGTTCCAGTAGTCGCGGGCAATGGTACGCAACTCGTCGCGGCTGGCATCGATACAGGTCAGGTGGGGCGCGGCAATCAGGCCGGTGCGCTCCTTGATATCCTTGATCACCTTGTGAGTACGGTCCCGGGTACCTGAATTAGCGCCGTAGGTCACGGAGACAAACTTGGGTTCCAGCACTTTCAGTCGCTCAATGGACTGCCAGAGCGTGTTTTCCATCCCTTCGCTGTTGGGGGGGAAAAACTCGAAACTGACCGATATATCGCCATTCAAATCTGCCAGACTCTGGTTGAGCGCTTCAACCTGACGTGCACTGTGAAATCCCATCTGCTCTTCTCCCTGTCCTGCAATCCATCTACGCACGCCAAAACGGATGTTTGGACGTCTAAACGTCTCTATATTTATGAGTAAAGCAATATAAAGTCAACTGTCATTTCACAAACACCGTCAGATGAAACTCATCGTTACAAATTAATCAACGACTAAGCGGAACTCCTCATCCCAAAATTATCCCGAGCGAGTTATGATAGACGACGGATCGTCCTGGACGTTCTGAATCTGCGTGTGATTGTTTGGCCGGAGAATCAATTCTCCGGCCCCTTTTTATCTACTTCTTCCTGCACCTGCCGATAAAAGATTGAATCTTCGCAGGAGCACCATCATGGATACCCACCCTGGCTTTGCCACCGACTTGCTGTTTGATCGCTATCAGGGCGAGGTCACCCGGCACGAGCAGTTCTGGGCAGTGCGCACTCCGGATGCTCCCGACTACTACTTTGGCAACTATCTGCTGCTTGCCTCTCCCCCCAGTGACAGGGATAAAGGATGGCTGGAAGCCGCATTCGATC
>NZ_CP077402.1:0-14831 GCF_019048745.1 Aeromonas sp. FDAARGOS 1410
AGCGGGCCTGGCGGGGGCGGTTTCCATGGCGTTCGGAACCGTGCTGACCCGCAAGTGGCAACCTCCCGTGCCTCTGCTCACCTTTACCGCCTGGCAACTGGCGGCCGGAGGACTTCTGCTCGTTCCAGTAGCTTTAGTGTTTGATCCGCCAATCCCGATGCCTACAGGAACCAATGTTCTCGGCCTGGCGTGGCTCGGCCTGATCGGAGCGGGTTTAACCTACTTCCTTTGGTTCCGGGGGATCTCGCGACTCGAACCTACAGTTGTTTCCTTACTGGGCTTTCTCAGCCCGGGGACCGCCGTGTTGCTAGGATGGTTGTTCTTGGATCAGACGCTGAGTGCGCTTCAAATCATCGGCGTCCTGCTCGTGATCGGGAGTATCTGGCTGGGCCAACGTTCCAACCGCACTCCTAGGGCGCGTATAGCTTGCCGGAAGTCGCCTTGACCCGCATGGCATAGGCCTATCGTTTCCACGATCAGCGATCGGCTCGTTGCCCTGCGCCGCTCCAAAGCCCGCGACGCAGCGCCGGCAGGCAGAGCAAGTAGAGGGCAGCGCCTGCAATCCATGCCCACCCGTTCCACGTTGTTATAGAAGCCGCATAGATCGCCGTGAAGAGGAGGGGTCCGACGATCGAGGTCAGGCTGGTGAGCGCCGCCAGTGAGCCTTGCAGCTGCCCCTGACGTTCCTCATCCACCTGCCTGGACAACATTGCTTGCAGCGCCGGCATTCCGATGCCACCCGAAGCAAGCAGGACCATGATCGGGAACGCCATCCATCCCCGTGTCGCGAAGGCAAGCAGGATGTAGCCTGTGCCGTCGGCAATCATTCCGAGCATGAGTGCCCGCCTTTCGCCGAGCCGGGCGGCTACAGGGCCGGTGATCATTGCCTGGGCGAGTGAATGCAGAATGCCAAATGCGGCAAGCGAAATGCCGATCGTGGTCGCGTCCCAGTGAAAGCGATCCTCGCCGAAAATGACCCAAAGCGCGGCCGGCACCTGTCCGACAAGTTGCATGATGAAGAAGACCGCCATCAGGGCGGCGACGACGGTCATGCCCCGGGCCCACCGGAACGAAGCGAGCGGGTTGAGAGCCTCCCGGCGTAACGGCCGGCGTTCGCCTTTGTGCGACTCCGGCAAAAGGAAACAGCCCGTCAGGAAATTGAGGCCGTTCAAGGCTGCCGCGGCGAAGAACGGAGCGTGGGGGGAGAAACCGCCCATCAGCCCACCGAGCACAGGTCCCGCGACCATCCCGAACCCGAAACAGGCGCTCATGAAGCCGAAGTGCCGCGCGCGCTCATCGCCATCAGTGATATCGGCAATATAAGCGCCGGCTACCGCCCCAGTCGCCCCGGTGATGCCGGCCACGATCCGCCCGATATAGAGAACCCAAAGGAAAGGCGCCGTCGCCATGATGGCGTAGTCGACAGCAGCGCCGGCCAGCGAGACGAGCAAGACCGGCCGCCGCCCGAAACGATCCGACAGCGCGCCCAGCACAGGTGCGCAGGCAAATTGCATCAACGCATACAGCGCCAGCAGAATGCCATAGTGGGCGGTGACGTCGTTCGAGTGAACCAGATCGCGCAGGAGGCCCGGCAGCACCGGCATAATCAGGCCGATGCCGACAGCGTCGAGCGCGACAGTGCTCAGAATTACGATCAGGGGTCTGTTGGGTTTCACGTCTGGCCTCCGGACCAGCCTCCGCTGGTCCGATTGAACGCGCGGATTCTTTATCACTGATAAGTTGGTGGACATATTATGTTTATCAGTGATAAAGTGTCAAGCATGACAAAGTTGCAGCCGAATACAGTGATCCGTGCCGCCCTGGACCTGTTGAACGAGGTCGGCGTAGACGGTCTGACGACACGCAAACTGGCGGAACGGTTGGGGGTTCAGCAGCCGGCGCTTTACTGGCACTTCAGGAACAAGCGGGCGCTGCTCGACGCACTGGCCGAAGCCATGCTGGCGGAGAATCATACGCATTCGGTGCCGAGAGCCGACGACGACTGGCGCTCATTTCTGATCGGGAATGCCCGCAGCTTCAGGCAGGCGCTGCTCGCCTACCGCGATGGCGCGCGCATCCATGCCGGCACGCGACCGGGCGCACCGCAGATGGAAACGGCCGACGCGCAGCTTCGCTTCCTCTGCGAGGCGGGTTTTTCGGCCGAGGACGCCGTCAATGCGCTGATGACAATCAGCTACTTCACTGTTGGGGCCGTGCTTGAGGAGCAGGCCGGCGACAGCGATGCCGGCGAGCGCGGCGGCACCGTTGAACAGGCTCCGCTCTCGCCGCTGTTGCGGGCCGCGATAGACGCCTTCGACGAAGCCGGTCCGGACGCAGCGTTCGAGCAGGGACTCGCGGTGATTGTCGATGGATTGGCGAAAAGGAGGCTCGTTGTCAGGAACGTTGAAGGACCGAGAAAGGGTGACGATTGATCAGGACCGCTGCCGGAGCGCAACCCACTCACTACAGCAGAGCCATGTAGACAACATCCCCTCCCCCTTTCCACCGCGTCAGACGCCCGTAGCAGCCCGCTACGGGCTTTTTCATGCCCTGCCCTAGCGTCCAAGCCTCACGGCCGCGCTCGGCCTCTCTGGCGGCCTTCTGGCGCTCCTGCTGCGGCGTCCGCTCGTGGGCCGTGGCGCGGGTCCGCGCGCCGGCCTCGTGCGCCTGGCGCTCGCGGGCGAGGTCCAGGGCGGCCGTCTTCACGTTCTGCCTTGCGCAGATGAGATAGGGGAGCCCGCAGAATTCGGAAAACCTTAGCGTACGATTTTTTCCGAATTCTGCGGGCTCCCCCAGACGTAAGCTAGCTTGTTATCCTGCACCACACCCACACCGTTGTCGTACATCACTCCGAGGAGAAGTTGTGCCTTGGCATTGCCCTGTTCGGCGGCCTTACGGGTCCAAGCCACCGCCTGCTTGTAGTCCTGCGCCACCCCCTTGCCCTGCACGTACATTGACCCCAGCATGCTCTGCGCCTTGGCATCGCCCTGTTCGGCCGCCTTGCGGAACCAGGTCACCGCCTGCTTGTCGTCCTGTGCCACCCCCTTGCCCTGCACGTACATTATCCCCAGCAAGCCCTGCGCCTTGGCATCGCCCTGTTCGGCCGCCTTGCGGAACCAGGCCACCGCCTGCTTGTCGTCCTGTGCCACCCCCCGGCCATCCTCATATGCCATCCCCATAAGGTACTGCGCCGTGGCATCGCCCTGTTCGGCCGCCTTGCGGAACCAGGTCACCGCCTGCTTGTCGTCCTGTGCCACCCCCTTGCCCTGCACGTACATTATCCCCAGCAAGCCCTGCGCCTTGGCATCGCCCTGTTCGGCCGCCTTGCGGAACCAGGTCACCGCCTGCTTGTCGTCCTGTGCCACCCCCTTGCCCTGCACGTACATTGACCCCAGCAAAAACTGCGCCTTTGCATCGCTCTGTTCGGCCGCTTTCTGCACTTCGGAAATGGGGGCATTTTTCCAGTCATTTGCCTGCAGGGTGGGGCCCCAACAAGCCCCGACGACCAGCAGTGCCAAAATCCCTTTTTTCATCTCTTTCCTACTGATCTATGGATTCTGCCTCGCATCGTATCGCAGGTGGCACCAGCGGGTTGTCTCGGGGATCCCAAAACAGCGCAGGAGCTCCCCCAAAGCCGCCGCGCCTAATCGCTTTTATGTTCAATTGCCGATTTCACATGGCAAAACGGCCACTCCGTCAGGATGCGGCCGCCTGTATCGCGTTTTGTGGCGTATTGACACACAAGACACGGCGTTTACCGCCTGAAAGTTTGCAACGCTTCTGAGGCGTTTTTAGGGCCAGATCCTGCGGGGTATGGTTTCAGCTGGTTTTAGCGGCCTATCGCGCATTAGTCTCGGTTTCCCTCCGAGCGATTTGTTCCCGCCCAGCCCTGAAAATGCCCCACTTCTGTCCCGGTTTTGTACCGGATCTGTTCCGGTTTTGTACCGGATCTGTTCCGGTTTTGTACCGGATCTGTTCCGGTTTTGTACCGCTATCCGCTTCGCGGTGTTCCAGTACCCCCGCACAGTGCAGTCCTTAACGACATAGTCACTATTCACACCGTCATTCCCCCTTAAAAACGGTGGATCACAGCCATACACATTACGCACCAGTAAAGCTGGTGCAACGCATTGAAAGAAAAGGAATACTTCATCAGAAAGGAGTCGTAAAAATGGTGGCAAAAAAGCCATAGCAGCATGATCTTAATGCTGTTTTTATGGTTGCACTACAACCCCGATAGGAACAAATCGCTCGGAACATCGAGCGTGTCCGGCAGACGCCAGCGGGGGCCAATTGGTGAAGCAAAACAGAGTCCATCAGGGTGGGGCCAGTGGCCCCACCTTGGAACAGAACGCTCGCCCCATTGCATCGTGGCGGGAACAAATCGCTCGGAACATCGAGCGCGTCCGGCAGACGCCAGCGGGGGCCAATTGGTGAAGCAAAACAGAGTCCATCAGGGTGGGGCCAGTGGCCCCACCTTGGAACAGAACGCTCGCCCCATTGCATCGTGGCGGGAACAAATCGCTCGGAACATCGAGCGCGTCCGGCAGACGCCAGCGGGGGCCAATTGGTGAAGCAAAACAGAGTCCATCAGGGTGGGGCCAGTGGCCCCACCTTGGAACAGAACGCTCGCCCCATTGCATCGTGGCGGGAACAAATCGCTCGGAACATCGAGCGCGTCCGGCAGACGCCAGCGGGGGGCCAATTGGTGAAGC
The DNA here is from genome assembly GCF_019048745.1 of Aeromonas sp. FDAARGOS 1410. Classification (NCBI taxonomy): domain Bacteria; kingdom Pseudomonadati; phylum Pseudomonadota; class Gammaproteobacteria; order Aeromonadales; family Aeromonadaceae; genus Aeromonas; species Aeromonas sp. FDAARGOS 1410. The sequence goes on from NZ_CP077402.1 coordinate 4,716, forward strand.
AAAACAGAGTCCATCTATGATAGGGCCACTGTTAAGCGTCAGGGTTTATCGCTTACTCGATCATTCTCATAATCCAGAACTAAGCCGTACTGCAAGGCATCTTGTAAGGCAAGCTCCTTGAGCCTGTCCCGCAAAAAATCCCGATTGGCTAACGGGGAATTGGGATTGGACTCTTGGATCTCTTCAAGCATTTCCTTGATAAGCTCAATAGCGCCGTTGTACTTGAACGTTTGTGAATGCCCAAAATGCCTTGCATCATCAAGCTCCCTCTCCATCCTCAAAGCCTGCTCTTTCCATCCGGCGACCTGGCCACGAAGATAACCTTTCCCAGACTCCCCAATAGACAGTCCGACACCAAAATCCATGCTCGTCATAACTCGCCCTATAAGTTCTTAAAATGCTCTTCAAAACCTCCAAACGCAGCACGACAGATCTTAACTCTTCACCCACCACAGCAGCAGGACTTTCGCCGCGAACACATCGTTCGGAACATCGAGCGCGTCTAGCGGAGACCGCGGGGGCCTAAAACAGAGTCCATCAAGAGTGGGGGCAGTGGCCCCATCCTGTGGAGATCAGGGCAACACTCCCGAACGGGAGCGACTAGCGCAGTCTGTCGCGCTTCGTTCGGGAGTCGGCAAGCGCAGCGCGGCAGCCTTAACGACTGCTTAGATCCACCTCGATGCGGCGAAAACCGATAGTGTGCGCCGTATTCACCCCTGCATCGATGGTCTTAAAAACCCGCCATCCTCCACGCTGGCGTTCCAGCACTTCCGTTTCTGCATTGCGGCCAAACTTCACTAAGTGAAGATGGTAGCCGGTGCCCATCGGGGTCGGGGCGATCACCGCCTTGGCAAAGCCCCCCTGTTCAAATACCCACTTCGCCTTGATCTCTTCCATATCAAAAACCCTGTTTTGATGGCTCATATCTACGTTATGACACCAACGCAGCCAAACATCAAATTACAATTACGAACCATCAAATTCTCATTTTGACTGGCATTGTTCAGGTTCGTAGAACCGCACTCTGGTTTCAAAGGGGGAGCCCCTTTGGCACGCCGATAGGATGCAGGCACGCCGACGGTACAAACGCAGTTTGTATACGGTCGGTCTCGTGCCTGTATACAGTCGGTGTCGTGCCTGCCTTTCTTGTCGTAAATCTGCGTGACTACAAAATAGGGCACAAAAAGAGACATAAAATGGAGCACATCGAACAAAGGAAGGCTACAAAAAAGAGCACAAAATAGGACACACAAAGAGATACATAGGACACATAATGGAGTACAAAATGGGGCACATTGGATAGTTGTGAGGAATTATGAAAGAGATCGAGCAGCTCTGTCAGGCATTACGCGAGAAGCGTTTTAAGTCCAAGCAGGTAACGTTCAACTATCACTATGATGATTTTTGTGCGGCAAAGGGGCTGTATGGCTGGGAACGAGTCACGAAGTACATCAACGAAGTCACCGGTGCAGATCTAGCGGTAGCTGCGTACAAAAGCATGCTCAAGAGAGCCAAGAAGAAAGTGGAGTCCTCCCCCCAACCTGAAACAAAATTGGCGGTCAAAAAAGTGACAACCAATGCTTTCAGTACCATCGTGGAAAAGGAAAGGTTCGAGCACGACAACAATCCTGATCTTGATGCGCTGCTAGATAGGCTGGGAGCTGAAACCGGCAACTTGGCGGACTACTTAAAGGTGTGCTTCAACTCGGAATCGATCGCCAAAAGGGCAATAGAGGCAGGGGTGTCAATAGAGGAAATACGGTCATGGGAATGCCCGAACCAGATACGGCTTGGAACAAGGTTAAGCCACTTCATTAGAAACGCATCATAAAGGCAAACTGATGAGTCAAAACGACGATTTGATTGGGGTGAAAAAAGACCAATTCAGTCCATACCAAGTTACGGACTACCTAACGAACACAGCGGAGATCACTGCATACCTCAAGGCAGCTAAAGAGGAAAATGACCCTGAGCTGCTGGCAGCAGTAATCGAGGATATTCGTCAGATAAAGCTAGATGGGGCAAGATCGAAAAAACCAAACCCGCTCCGTGGATAAGCCCTACTGCCCACAGGCCAAAAACACGGCCTAATGGACAGCCCTTCGGGAACGGGCTTAACCACCTCGCCAAGGTTCTCTCCCTATGATGAAGAACGGAAAGACCACGGCGAAAAGGATGTCGCCAAGCTCCACAGTCAGCAGGCTCTCCTATCTTTCCGCTGCGCTTCAAGATAGGAGAGCCCTCCTGCTTGGCTACGTTAAAAATGACGTAGTTACACAAGATAGACTCGCCTTGCTCCGGACTATCGAGACTGCTTGCGGCAGCTCCCTCTCACGCGCTCCAGAGACACACCCCGTCCTTGCTGCATCTGCTTTAGTCCCCGCCTGATGGCCTGACTGCCGCGCCGTTTTTTAAGAGCTGGCCGTGGTTGGTTCCCCGTTACGCTCTGCTTGCAAATGCCCCACGGTTGCGAATCGTGGGCGGCTGTGGTGCGCGATCGCACGCTGGGCAGTATGTGAGATTTCCCCGTTCTGCCCGACCAACCACACCCACAAACGGCAACAAACTCATGCTTCCAATCCGTGCGGGTACGACAAAGCGCCAAAGGTGGTGGCCTTCGGTAACGGGTCGAGTTGCGGGAAAAGCTTGATTGAATGGCCGAATGGCCGCTAAACTGATTAGGACTTTTGGTAGCTGCTTCCCGCACGGAGCCGTTACCAGGTGAAGTCGGTTCCCCAACCGGCAACACCTTCGAAGAAACCGCCCTGCAAGGCGGTTTTTTCGTTTCAGGACATAACTCTACGCTTGATCATCACAGCTGATCAAGCTTTCTGAGAGCCAGACTCCGCCGCCAATAGCGTTTCTATGCAATCAACAATAACATCTTTAATTGTCTTGCCATTTTCAGCGGCGTAAACCTTCAACTTTGAATGCGTATTTTCATCAATATCAAAGTTGACCCTCTTTTTTTTTGTCAGCTCAAGGCTTTTTAAGTCAACATGTTTTTTTACACTAGGCCGCCCAGCTTTCAGCATAATTAATCACCTGTAAGTATAGAAACCATCTCATCTGTAAGCATCATAATCTCTCCTGCTGATGGGCTGTTAGGAGATGCCTGTATAACAGTCTCGCCATTAGCAGCAGAGGTGGGAAATAAAACGCTTTGGCACACCCTTGACTTGAACACTGGCAAACCGTACTCCAAAAGCGCAGACTCAATCTCACCACCAATCTTTGTGTTTTTTATCGCTCTGGAAATAACAAAAAACGCTTTTAATTTACCATCCGTCAAATCGATGCGCTGTTTAACAAGATCAACAAGATCTGACGCTGCCCATATATCATATGGTGATGGCTGAACAGGAATAACAATAAGGTCAGATGACCTTATTGCAGATATAGCCAAATCTGAAGCCTGCGGTGCTCCATCAATAACTATAAAATCCCTCTTACCAAGAGCCTTTATATCTCGTTCGAGAGTCGGCCGATCAATTCCAATAACCGGCAGATCATTACCATCAGCCACGGCAGCCCAATCTCTAGCGCTCCCCTGAGGATCCGAGTCAACCAGCACGACATCAAACCCACGCAACTTCAACCCCATTGCCAAGTGAGTTGCTATCGTTGTTTTACCAGACCCACCCTTCTGATTTAAAACGGAGACTACCTTCATCACCCCACCTTTCAACCTCTAGAACCCGAAGGCTAGTACGTGATACAGCACAAAACAGCTCATGCACTCATGTACTCATGTACTCATGTACTCATGTACTCATGTACTCATGTACTCATGTACTCATGTACTCATGTACTCATGTACTCATGTACTCATGTACTCATGTACTCATGTACTCATGTACTCATGTACTCATGTACTCATGTACTCATTGTGCTCTAGGATTAACCCCTGGCGCAATATTTTTAATCCCATCAGGTAAGCGTTCAAGAACATCCATATTTTTCAAAGCTAACAAATAACTACGATCAAGGTTTTTATCTAAAGAACAATCAACCTTCCACTTCAACATTTGGAAACCAAACAAAGCAATGGGCACATCTTTAACCAGAACCCCACCAACCATTCCAAGCTCGCGCTCAATAGAATCCTTATCCTTTTCATCTAGTTTTGGATGAGGTATTAACTCAATAGACACGCTTTCATCCCACTCCAAATCACTACAAACAGAATCTTCTTTTTTATGATAACCAATAAATTTTCCAATTCTATTTAGCAATAGCGACAAATATTTGCCATGCTTATAGTCGTAACACCTCAAATAAAACTTACCATTCACATCAAATATTTTACTAGGATGGATTTTCTTTACTGAGAAACCACTAGAAAGAGAGCTATATTCAAATGACATAGACAAATCATTTGCTATAGCCCTTGATATTGATAAGACAACTTCTTTTTCTGGAATGGGAAGAAGATCTTTCAAACTTACTATTGGAGGCTCGACAAATCCAAGGTAAGAAGAAACCTTCTTACTTTTAAGTCTTGAAATAACTGAGGATGAAGATATAGGGTATTCGCTCTTAAATGTTGCACTCTTAATTTCATAACGTTTTAAACTAGGGTTAAATTCCAAGTTATGGGATGCAATCTCTCTATACCCGCCAAGATCCCTCGTGGCCGCAGCCTCCTTCAGACCAAACCGGTTCATTAGATCAGCGCGAGACAACCACCCCTTAGCCATGAGAAGAAGCTCAATAAACGCCCATCTTTCAGCAACCTTTTGATTTTCATCAGCTTTATCATTAACCACAAAAACCTCCTGAGAACGCTTGATCTAATCAAAATGATCGGTACAATGATTTTAGGCTCATCAATCAGATTGATCTAGTGAGACTAAAGAAATCATAGCATTCTAAAGAGGAGCACAAAAAATGCTACGACTAGACGAAGAAAGTTCAGCTTATATCTACCGTCCGTACATCACAGTTAAAGGACGTCGCATCACCAGACCTAATGGTGGCATGTTCAAAATCCCCCTCAATCGCCCCAAAAAAGACCAGTGAGAGGTAACAAACATGAGCAACTGGTCTACAGAAACGATCTCTGCCGTATGGAACAAGGCAACCTTTGTATCTCAAGAAAACGAGAGCAGAGGATTCAGGAAAGACCAATGCGGAGCATGGATCAACCGCTTTCAATACGGAAATAGAGATAACAAGTACGGGTGGGAAATTGACCACATAACCCCAGTATCGAATGGGGGTGGTGATAACTTAGGCAACCTTAGACCTCTGCATTGGAAGAACAATGCAGCACGTCAAAACAATCGGCTTTCATGCCAAGTCTACAGTGATGGGGGTGAAAACGTGGGATTGTGATGAACACTGCCAACAAACAGTCGCGATAGCTGAGGACACTCAGTAGCCTCAGCTATCGATGACCAAAAACAGCCTGTTATAGGTGGTGGCAAGACAGCTTCATTTTCAAAAAACGATCAATCAAATTCAAAAAATGAAGGTGTAAAATCAGCGCCAATGCTCCCAATAACAGGACTTAACGCAATGAGATTACCACGCCATTCCTGCATTTTTTAACCAGCAACGCTTGGGCTTACGGCCATCCAAAGATTTCACGTAAGCATTCCACTCTTCCTTGCTCTTGCCTTTGAGCTCCTCATTCTTGCGATCGACCTCTTCTTGCAATGCCTTGCAATCGGCCTCTGCCTTCGCCTTTTCCTGCTCTTTGGCTTCGATCACTTTAAGTGCCTCAGCATCATCGACCTTGGCAAAGACTTGCTTCCCATTAAGCACCAACGTTTTATCCGATTCTTTGTAAACGCCACTGACGCCAAGCGCCCCAATCGTCAACGTATTGTCTTTGATGGTCGCAGGAAACTCTTTGCGTTCAACCGAACCATCCAAAATGCTATTTCCATACCTTGTCAGCAAATGACCTTCGCCGTTTTTCTCGATTTTCAAATATTCAAAGCGGTCGCCCTGAACCTTCCAAAACCCCAAGAATGGTTTGTCCGCAGACCCGCAGGCGGAAAGCGCCAGAGCCAAAAAAACTGCAACAACAACCCTCATGAAAAACTCCATTTTTTATTTTCAGTGAAAGCGCTCAAGATACCAGAACCGCAATAAAAAGGACTCATTCAACCCAGCCACTAACTCACAACTGGCTTGGAAAGCGTTGTCTGGTGTGGAATACCCTCAGAATGTGGATCTCATCCCCTTGCACCCGATACGGAAGCAGGAACGGATAGGGCTGCACCACGAGTTCTCTCGTTCCAGGAACCCGCCCGGGCCGCCCCATGGCCGGCTGAGTCGATAACAGGCTAACCAGCCGATACACTTCGCGCACAAACTCCTGTGCCACTATCGGGTTTTCTCTCGATAGGAAGTCGTGCGCATCCTCCAAGTTGAGCGCAGCCTTACGTAGCCATTTAACCCGCATTGATCCCCCACCGACTAAACTTCGCGGCCATCTCTTTTTCCGGTACAAAATCGCCAGAATCAGCCTCGATCAATGCCGCCTCAATCTGCGCGATCTGCCAAGCTTCTCGCGCCAAGTAATCCTGAATGGCTTGGTTGGCCAACCATGATTTGGTTCTACCTGTAGACTGGGCCAGCTGCCCCAATTGCTGGTCTACTTCATCCGGCAGACGGACAGACATTACGCTCATAACACCCCCTTGTAGTCAGATGTTTACATTGTGCGACTAGATAACCATCAATGTCCACCGATCCCACCAATTGCAGTACTGCAATTAGGGGTTATACAACCCCCAAAACTGGCGAATCGAAGGGTGTTTTGATGTGCGCATAACGCCTTTTATGTTCAAGAGCTCCTGATCTGTCTCGGGGCACCCATGAAGCCCGTGGCATCCACCTCGAACCGGCAGACCCCGATCTGCTGCAGGTAGAGAACCAGGGTATCGAGCTTGCGAAAAACTCTGAGCTGCTTGCTGCGCTGGGCGGCCAGGGCACGTTCGGCTAGACCGTAGCGCACCAGCAGCGTCCAGCCGCCAGGTTGGCCAACTGCGATCACGACACGAACAGCACCGGCCGCCACCAGTTGTACCAGGGTGGGATGGGTAATGGTTTCCATGGGGGAGATTCCGAGACAAGGGATAGTGCGGCGCAGGATGGGAGATAACGCCTCGCAAAACAAGTCATCTTGCAGGATGACCAGCAGCAAAAAGGGCGTCCGATTTAACGTAACGCCCCCTTATACGCACTAGCCGATGGGGTTACTGCTTGGGTTGGTACAGTTCAACATACTGGCCAGCCAGTGCCTGCGCCTCTGCCAATACCGCAGGCGATAAACGCTTGGCGAAAAGGTCACGTTTTGTAGCCGCCTCGACATCCCCATTGGCGGCAGACACCGAACTCCAGACGGGGAGCCCGCAGAATTCGGAAAAAATCGTACGCTAAGGTTTTCCGGGCATCCGTAAGGGCCGAAACTTCCCGTCTTCCAGTCTGCGGCTCTGCCGCCAGACGTAATCGCCGGTTAGGTTGATGTGCTCCCAGCCCAGCGGCGACAGGAATTGCAGCAGCTCGCCGTCCACCGGCTTGCCGGCCTCGACCAACCCCTGGGTGGCGCGTTCCAGGTACACCGTGTTCCACAGCACGATAGCCGCCGTCACCAGGTTGAGGCCGCTGGCCCGGTAGCGCTGCTGCTCGAAGCTCCGATCCCTGATTTCCCCAAGGCGGTTGAAGAACACCGCCCTGGCCAGCGAGTTGCGCGCCTCACCTTTGTTCAGGCCGGCATGCACGCGGCGGCGCAGTTCAACACTTTGCAGCCAGTCCAGGATGAACAGCGTGCGCTCGATCCGGCCCAGCTCGCGCAGGGCCACGGCCAGTCCGTTCTGGCGCGGGTAGCTGCCGAGCTTGCGCAGCATCAGCGAGGCGGTGACGGTGCCCTGCTTGATCGAGCTGGCCAGGCGCAGGATGTCGTCCCAGTGGGCACGCACGTGCTTGATGTTCAGGGTGCCGCCGATCAGCGGGCGCAACGTCGGGTAGGCTTGCACGCCCTGCGGCACGTACAGCTTGGTTTCGCCGAGGTCGCGGATGCGCGGCGCGAAGCGGAAGCCTAGCAGGTGCATCAGGGCAAAGACGTGATCGGTGAAGCCGGCCGTGTCGGTGTAGTGCTCCTCGATCCGCAGGTCGGACTCGTGGTACAGCAGGCCGTCGAGCACATAGGTGGAATCGCGGACGCCGACATTCACCACGCGGGTGCTGAACGGCGCGTACTGGTCGGAGATATGGGTATAGAACAGCCGTCCCGGCTCGCTACCGTACTTCGGGTTGACGTGCCCGGTGCTCTCGCCCCGGCCACCCGCGCGGAAGCGCTGGCCATCGGAGGATGAGGTCGTGCCGTCGCCCCAGTGGGCGGCAAAGGCGTGGCGATACTGGTGGTTGACCAGCTCGGCCAAGGCCGCCGAATAGGTTTCGTCGCGGATGTGCCAGGCTTGCAGCCAGGACAGCTTGGCGTAGGTCAGGCCGGGGCTCGACTCGGCCATCTTGGTCAGCCCGAGGTTGATCGCATCACCGAGGATTGCGGACAGCAGCAACGTCCTGTCTTTGGCCTCGGCCCCGTCCTTCAAGTGGGTGAAGTGGCGGCTGAAGCCCGTCCAGTCGTCCACGTCCATCAGCAGTTCGGTGATCTTGATGCGCGGCAGTAACTGGCTGGTTTGGTCGATCAGCGCCTGCGCCCGATCCGGCACCGCCGCATCCAGCGGGGTGATTTTCAGCCCTGACTCGGTGAGGATGGCATCGGGCAGCTCGTTGTCCTTGGCCAGGCGGGTGACGGTGGCCAACTGCTCGTCCAGCAGCTGCAAACGCTCTTCCAGGTACTGGTCGCTGTTCGGGTTGATCGCCAGGGGCAGGGCCTGCTCGCGCTTGAGTGCGGCGAACTTCTCGGCCGGCAGCAGGTAGTCGTCGAAGTCGCGGAACTGCCGCGAGCCCTTGACCCAGATGTCGCCGGAGCGCAGGGCGTTCTTCAGCTCGGACAGGGCGCAGATTTCGTAGAATTTCCGGTCGAGGCCTTCCGGGGTGATCACCAGCGGCTTCCAGCGCGGCTTGATGAAGGCCGTGGGTGCATCGGCCGGCACCTTGCGCAGGTTGTCGGCGTTCATCTCACGCAGGGTCTGCACGGCTGCCAGCACGCCTTGCGCGGCCGGCCCGTGCTGTTCCCCAACTTTTCGCTCGGCGAAGAGTATGAACATGCGCCGCCGGCGACGAATCGCCAAATCTCACCGTATCTCCCGAGCGGACGATTTCGCACCGGTCTGCCCGTCGAAGGGCTTGCGATCGAACGGGGCGACCTTTTCTATGCATGTCCGCGAGCCAGCGTCTTTTATGGCACGGCGCTCGACGCCGACCTTCGGACGCGCGGCGTAAGCACGCTTGTCATGGCCGGGATAAGCACCACCGGCGTTGTTCTTTCAAGCGTCGCCTGGGCTAGTGATGCGGACTACGACGTGCGTTTGGTCCAGGACTGCTGCTACGACCCGGATCGGGATGCCCACGAAGCTCTGTTGCGTTCCGGGTTCGGCGGACGTGTACAGGTCGTGTAATTTTCGGGCCTCGCATGATCGCGGCCATAGCCGCAGGTGGATTGGTGCGAGGCAGGGCCAGTCCAAGTCAGGGTGCGGTCATCGCGGCGCCTGCAACTCTCAAAAACCCATCGCCGTAGCGGAGGTCTTGTAATCGCATGTCATTACGCACGCCCGATTTATTGTTCACAGCGATAGCACCTGCCATTTGGGGCAGCACCTACATTGTCACCACCCAATACCTGCCGAACTTCTCACCGATGACGGTCGCGATGCTGCGGGCGTTGCCGGCGGGTTTATTGCTCGTGATGATCGTCCGACAGATTCCAACGGGAATCTGGTGGATGCGCATCTTCATCCTCGGCGCACTTAATATTTCGCTATTCTGGAGCTTGTTGTTTATTTCGGTCTACCGCCTGCCGGGCGGGGTCGCGGCGACGGTAGGCGCTGTGCAGCCGCTGATGGTCGTGTTCATCTCTGCCGCTCTGCTAGGTAGCCCGATACGATTGATGGCGGTCCTGGGGGCTATTTGCGGAACTGCGGGCGTGGCGCTGTTGGTGTTGACACCAAACGCAGCGCTAGATCCTGTCGGCGTCGC